>NZ_JAEDXU010000001.1 GCF_017830045.1 Enterococcus larvae
GTTTCCACTTGCGTGGAAAACAAGGAGCGAAGATTGATGTTGGTTTGGCACTGATGGCTCTAAATCTAAGGAAATTAGGGAAGCACATGGAGAGAAAGAGACGGAAAGAAGAAAAAACAAGCCAGATTTTGATATTGATCATCAAAATCAGACTTGTTTTCTTTTTGAGAGTAGACTATTGTCCCACTCTCTTCTATTATTGATAGTATAACTGTTCTGATGGATAAGCGGCTGTAGAAGTGATGTCGATACCTAGCTTTCTTAACGCCTGTTCATTCGCCTTGCTTAACAGCACTGTAGAATGTGCCTGAGCATCCTCAAGCTCCACCAGCTTTTCATAGGCACGCTGTGCTGTCGGATTAGTTACTGCACTGATAGCAAGTGCAATCAATACTTCACTGACATCTAACGAATGCTCCTTCATATGCATCTCATTTTTCTTCAACTTTTGGATCGTTTCAAGCGTAATTGGCGACAACAAATGAATGTCATCATCAATATTGGCTAAAGATTTAACAGCATTCAGTATGACAGAAGCCGGAGCTTCCATTAATGAAGTTGTTCTTCCCGTTATGATTTCTTTCGAGGGCAATTCTAACGCAATCACTGCAACTGGGTCCTTTGTCTGTGATTCAAATTTTTCTGCATATTCATGAGCAGGAGCAACTACACTGCGATCTTCCGGTTTCAGCCCTACCTCTTCCATGATCAGACTGATTCGATTCACAGCTTCTTCATTGACTAGTCCCTTTTTAAAATCTCCTTCTGTTTGGAAATAACGACGAATAATTTCCTGACGAGAGGCTTCTTGAACAACCTCATCATTGATGATACCAGCTTCGATTCGATTAACACCCATATCTGTAGGTGATTTATATACAGATTCCTGATCAGTGATTTTCTCAATAATCCGCTTGATCACAGGGAATGTTTCAATGTCTCTATTGTAGTTTACTGCCATGTCTCCATAATAATCTAAATGGAAGGAATCAATCATATTTACATCGCCTAAATCTGCTGTCGCTGCTTCATAAGCAATATTCAGCGGATGTTTCAACGGAACATTCCATACAGGAAACGTCTCAAATTTTGAATAGCCCGCCGCATGTCCCTTTTTGCTTTCATGATAAAGCTGGTTTAGACAAGTAGCCAATTTACCGCTTCCCGGCCCGGGAGCAGTGACAATAACAATTGGTTTTTCTGTTTCGATATAGTCATTTTTTCCAAACCCTTCGCTTGAGACGATTTTTTCAACATTCAGCGGATAATTTTCGATTGCTTCATGCTTATAAACCTTGATATTTCTTCGTTCCAGCTTGTTTATAAATACCTTTGTTGCCGGTTGATTGTTGTAACGAGTGATTACCACGCTATTGATCAGCAATCCGTAGCCTCTCAGCTCATCAATCAAACGCAGGATATCCATATCATACGTAATACCATAATCTCCACGAATTTTATTGCGTTCAATATCTCCTGCATATAAGCAAATCAGTATCTCCGCCTGATCCTTCAGCTTTTGCAGTAATTTAACCTTGATATCCTCCTGAAATCCCGGCAGCACCCGTTTGGCATGCTTATCATCTACCAGCTTTCCTCCAAATTCCAGATAAAGCTTATCATACTGATTCACTCGCTCTAAAATATACTGGGATTGCTCTGTAAGGTATTTCTCTGAATCGAATCCAATCTCTCTCACCAAGACTCCTCCTTATAATTGACACGAACTTCTCATTACTTTGTTTCAAGTTCCTTTCTTTTTGCAGGTCCGTTAGCGATTTGCTCTACACAACTTTACGACTAGAGCATTCGTACTCCTCCTTATTATTGACACGAACTTCTTGTTACTTTGTTTTAAGTTCCCTTCTTTTTGCAGGTCCGTTAGCGATTTGCTCTACATAACCTTACGACTAGAGCAATCGTACTCCTCCTTATTATTGACACGAACTTCTCATTACTTTGTTTCAAGTTCCCTTCTTTTTGCAGGTCCGTTAGCGATTTGCTCTACATAACCTTACGACTAGAGCAATCGTACTCCTCCTTATTATTGACACGAACTTCTTGTTACTTTGTTTTAAGTTCCCTTCTTTTTGCAGGTCCGTTAGCGATTTGCTCTACACAACTTTACGACTAGAGCAATCGTACTCCTCCTTATTATTGACACGAACCTCTTGTTACTTTGTTTTAAATTGATCAAAACTGAGTCTGACTCTTCCTATTTCTTCTGTCAGCTCTTTTGCGAGGAACTAGATTCTTGATCCTCGACCATCCCATAACATTCTTCCATTAATCCTCTCATTCGTCAATAAAAAACTGTACAAAAATCATAAGATTGTGGTTTTTTGATTGAACATTGAAAATCAAAAACAAATTCGAAAGAAATTGCGTCTTATAATGACAGAGCCGAATAAAAATATTGCTCTTTTGAACAAATAAGCTAAAAAATTCGATAGCTAAGTAAACCTCCTCAGCCATCGAATTTTTCTATGTGTCTTACGTCATAAACTATTTTTCTTCGGTATTAATAATAGAAGATAAACAGAGGCCGAGACAGAAGTGTTTAGCTACAAGCACCAGATAGGTACTTTTCAGGAGCTGCTTCTGACTCGCCGTTTATTCGGATTTAAGGTATGGAAAAGAGTGGGAACAGATTGTTGCTCCACTCACCTTTGCTTCTCTGGTGATTTAAGTTCTACTGTACAACAATTTCCTTACTGCTGCCTCCACTGTTTGTGAAGTCAACTGTGAACGTATCCTGCGTACTGTCATAAGTGATTCCTTCACTCATTGTCAGGATATTTCCATAATCCTTTGGAAGCTTGATTGTCATTACTGCATTCGATTGTGTTGGATCAGACAACACATAGGTTTTTTCGGTTCCTGTTTCCTGCTTCAACAGTGAAACAGGTTTATTTGCGCTGATTCCTGCAATCGTTCCACCAGTAGTTTTCCATATATTGATCCCTGTGTAGCCTTTTTCCTTCAGTGCTACTGCCTGAATATCTGCTGTGTTTTCTAAAATCGTTACTGGCTTCTCCAGAGCATATTCTGTTAGCTTAGCTTCACTGATTCCCGGTAATACAACATACGCATAGGCAGCTTCTGCTGGCTGCTTACCATGATCGATCAGGAATTTACGATAGTTTCCAGTATAGACATCGGTACTCGGAAAGGCTTCATTGATTTCACTGTACTTTCCTGTACGGGTTTCACTAATGACATCAATTGTTGTTTCATTTGGGAAATAATACCCGACTGAAGTGTTGGCATGATCCGACGTCAGCAGCAGCCATTCCTTCTTGCTTTGCTCCACAGGATCTGTGATTGCTCCGTTATTCGAAAGAACCTGATAATCATAACCATCATTCAGCAAACGATTATCCACAACTGTTTCTATGGAAGCTGTTGTGTCTCCAGTAATACCGGCTCCCAATGCAACAACCTGCCCATCAACGACAAACCATGATTTTTTACCTTTCAAGTTCATAGGTAAAACTTGTCCATTATTCTTGGTACCAGCTTTATTCAGTGCCATTCCAACAACAGCTTTATCCTCAAGGGAAACACCACCTACCCAGCTTTCCTTAGAGGTCACTGTCGTAAACGCGGAAATTTCGTCCTGTAGCGGTACTGTATCAACCGTTGTTCCCGGCAATCGATACGGATCTACAGTTGGCCAATAAGCCTTATTGAACTGTACCTCATCATCATTATAGAGATACATCATCCCATCTGCAGTATGCCAGCCTCGTTTATTTTCTTTGTTGCCAGCTTCAAAGGAAGAAATACGACTGGAATACAAGCTTAGGCTCAGCATATATTCAGGAGTTCGCTGAACGAATCGATCCATTGATGCATACATCTTAGCACCTACAAAGGGAAGCTGATCTCCAATGATCGATGAATCGGCAAATAAATCAAGAGTCATAGACAAATCATTAAAATCCCTAGTATTTGTCAAATAATAATCCGGATTTTCTTTCATCCAGTATTTTACAGCTTCCTTCAGCTTCTTCTGGCTTTCGTTCGGCGCAAATTTCGCAACGATCAATAGATTATACATAGTCGTTGAGCCGTAACCATTTTTAGTTTTGGACGGTGCTCTTGAAATGGAACGGCCATTAACACCCGGAAGCATTTCTCCCTGATAGACCAATGGTAAAAAAGCACGTTCCACATTTTCAACGAAAGAAGCAGTGACCTCCGGCGCCATTTCAAACTCGGAGCCTTGTGTGATACTCAGTATCTGTCCGACACCCTTTATCAAAACATTTCCGTAAGAGCCGGTATAAGGAATATTGTTGTGCTGGATAAAGGACCCGTCCTCATAAAAGCCGTCACCCTTTGAGACTAATTCAAACACATCGACAATACTATCAGATGCTTGACGAATTTTTGCCGTATCCTTCTGTAGAATCCCCAAGCCTAGAACAGTTTGCGCTAAATCTGTCCGATTCGCACCCGAGGTCACAAAATTGGGAATAAAAGCCAAATCGATAAATACGCCCTGCGGTTTTGTGTAAAGCTGTTTGAACGGATCTGGTACGTAGCCGCTGATTGCTGTTGTATAGTTTTGCATTTTTTCAGGAGGAAGCTCATCGCCAAGAACCATTAAGATACTGATAAATTTCTGTGGAACACCAATCTGCCAATCCCACCAATTACCATGATATTTCTTGCCGTCATAGCCCTTTTTTTCAATCATGAAATCCATCCCTGCTTCAACTGCCGAAAGGATCATCGGATCTTTATAGTAGCTGGTTCCCTTCGTTCCATAAGCAAGTGCCAGCTTCTGCAGTTTGGTAAACTGAGTCGTAAAATCAGCGGAGGGCGTATTGCCCGCTTCAAGCGCCCAAAGAAATGTTCGATCTGGGTCCTTATCCATTTTCTGATATAGATCTTCCGCAGCTGCCGATAGTGTTTGAACATACTGCACAACCTCAGGGCTTGTTTCGTCGTATTGATCAGAGACTAACTGATCTCGCCACTTCTTTTGAAGCTCCTGATAGCTTGAACTAGCTTCAGCAAGACTTTTTCCACTAGACTCATAAAGAGCCGCTGCCTGCCCATGATTTACTTCTTCTGCGAATGCTGTATCACTACTGCATAAAACGGCTCCCGCCAAAATAGAACAGCTAATCAATAAAATCGAACTTTTGTAACTTGTCATCATTTTTGCACGTCCTTTTCATTCAATTGTAGTGCTCCCCATCCCCAGTGCTAACCAGCTGTTCAGCTGTGTCTCTGTTTTCGTGGTCCCCCCTTTACTGCTGCCAGCTGCTATTACATTCCAGAATCATTGACCCAATACAATGTTCTGGGAAACATAAACTTAGTTGTCTTCTCTTACCGATTTCCATAAGCTTTATTTCTGACTTACGAATGTTTAGATTTCCCCTCAAAAGCAAAGCTGATTGATCCAAAAAAGCTGCAGAATCCATGATCAAGGTATTCTACAGCTTCTTTTTTATCCTAATATACCGAATGCACTCAATGCGATAGAAAGAATCAAGATCAACCAAATCACTCTAGTTGAATTCAATTTTTTCTGTCCCAGCATCCAATAAGTCAATAGCACCAATAAAATCGGAACCAGTGATGGCAGGATAGCATCCAAGGTATCTTGAATGACCAACTCAACACCGTCTTTCTTGTATACAAATGGAACAGTAGCTTTAACAACGGAAGGAATCAGCGCTCCAATAACTGTAACTCCCAAAACCGTTGCGGCATTTGTAAATGCAGACAGTTTATCCTTTAATGTCGTTACCAGCTTCACTCCTTGTTTATACCCAAGCGGCAGTAATGCCGCACGTGCAAATAGTAAAGCAATATTGGCAATGATCCAAATCACACAGCCGACAACCGAACCGTTTTGAGCAAGAGTTCCGGCAACAGAACCGAAAATCGTTCCCCAAATCACGTGAAATAGTGAGTCTCCCACACCTGCAAGTGAACCCATCAAGGCTGTTTTCAATGCAACGATTGTGTCTTTCGCTTTGTATCCGTCCTGCTCTTCAATGGCCACATCGATCCCCATGATCAAGTTTCCAAAGATTGCATTTGTATTGAAGAACTGGTTATGCGTGCGCAGCATGTCTTGGAGCTGCGTCTCATCATGACCGTAGAATTTTTTCAGTACTGGTAGAATCCCATAGAGATATCCTGTACTCATCATACGTTCGTAGTTCCAGTTCAGTTGACTTCCTAGAATATAACGCCAGCTAATTGCATTTAGTTCTTTTTTCGTTAATTTTTGATTACTCATCCCCGTCAAATCCTCCTTCGAACGTACTTGTTCCAGAAACTGATTGCGTTACTGATTTATCACTGTCTCGCTTGAATACCAGCATTGCCGCCACAACTCCGATAATTGACACTCCCAGCATAGGCACTTGCAGATAAGCAGCTAAGAAAAAGCCCAGCAATAAATATGGAATGTATTGTTTTGTTGGTAGGTAGCGCAGCAGAATCGCTACACCGACAACCGGTAAAACCCCACCGGCTGTTTTTAGTCCTGTCATCAGCCACTCTGGTGTATTCTCAGTAATTGTTGTAACTGCCGCATCGCCAACAAGCAACATCAATAGAATTGGAATGGCACGAGACAAGCCCCAAAGGAATGAACCGGAAAGAACAAAACGAGGAATACGATTGACCTGCATATTATCAATTGCTTTATCTACTCTATGCAGCAGATACACGTTACAAAAACGAGCAACAACATCTAATTGAAGCATCAGTAAGGATACAGGAACCGCTAAACCAATCCCATATTCAGCTCCTTTTCCTGAAATAACCGCAAAGGCTGTTCCCAAAACTGCTCCAGTGAAATAATCCGGTACAGAAGCGCCGCCAAACGCCGCGATCCCCAAACGCATTAACTGCAAGGTGCCGCCGACCATCAAGCCGGTTTTAAGGTCTCCCATGATCATCCCGGAAATCATACCGGCAATGGCCGGCTGTGTCAAAGTATTTGAAATAAGTGAATCGTTGATTGCAATAAAGGCATAAATCGTAATAAGAATGATTTGATACGCAGCTAAATGCATGATTTTTTCCTCCTGAAATTAATTTCTTAGTTTGTCCATAAAGTCGATTGATGGATCATTTGGTACTAACTGTGCTGTGATTTTTACGCCTTTGGAAGCAATCACTTCAAAAACCGTTTCTTCTTCTTCCATGACTTGAATGCTCTTCGTTACCTCACGAGCACCTTCTTTATAGCTCATATTCCCAACGTTGATTGTTTCAAAGCTGCCCCCTGCCTCCAAGTATCTTAAAACATCTGCTGGATTCTTGAACAATAGAAATATGCGTTGCTTTCCGTACTTTCCTTTTTGAATATTGGCTGCTGCTTCCGATACAGGTAAAACAGATAACCGAATAGATGTTGGCGCTGCCATTCGAAGAGATGACTTTTGCAAAGAATCTGCTGCTGCTTCGTCGTTTGCAACAATAATCCGCTGAGTATCCAGACTTGTTGCCCAAATGCCTGCAACTTGTCCATGGATCAGTCGTTCGTCGATTCGAACATTCACCAGCTTTGCTTTTCCTTCGTATTCTTTGTATTTGTCAAAATCAGTTTCCACTTCTGTTGCCGTCACTTCTACCGTCTGCTGCATCTTCGCTTTGACATTCACTATGCTGTCCTTAGAAAGCCCGACTAGCTCATCTGCTGTGATAGTTGAATTGACTGCCGCTTCTATTACTAACGGAAGAGACATACCTGCAACGATTTCTACCTGATCGTCTTCCAAATAGTTCTTTACTGCAACATTACATGGGGTCCCTCCGGCTAAATCTGCTATGATCAATGTCTGTCCGTTAAGGGCTTTCATTTTAGCAAGCAGATCGTTTTCAAACTGGATATTATCCCCATCGGGCTTTAAAGAAACGGTATGGATCTGTTCTAAGTGACCGACGATCATTTCCAGACTCCCTTTGACCCCTTCAGCCATCGCTCCATGACTGATCAATAAAATATTCTTCACTTGATTCCCTCCTAAAAGTGCAGGTCGCCTCCACTTAACATGTTATATCGCTTACATGCATACTATATCACATGTTAAGTCATTCGTAAACCTAATATCTTAATATATTGAATTTTTTTTTCATTTTATCCTCAAGTAATTATAGTGTACAATTACTTTAAATTAAAGCGATTGCTAAAGTTAAGTTGACATGTTATCCTTAAATTGACAGTAATTATAGAAAAGGAGGCATTTTTGTGATACCTAAATATGAACAAATCAAACAAGATCTTCTATCAGTGATCAAAAATCATACATTTATCCCCGGCGACAAATTCTACTCTGAAGCAGATATCAAACGAAATTACTCGGTCAGCTCAATTACTGCAGTAAAGGCCTTGAATGAGCTGACAAATGCCGGATATCTTTATCGAATCCAAGGAAAAGGAACCTTCGTATCAAAATCGAAAATTTCTCAAAACGTAAAATTTTCTGATATTGAGCTGCACTCTCTTGATACCGAAAAAGTTCAGGTCCTCTCTATTGAGGAAGAACAGGAGCCGGATATTTTAAAGGAACTGGGTTTGCCCGCAGGCAGCTCCTACTATAAAATCAAGCGAGTTCGTTCCTTCGACGATATCCCATTCCTTGTTCATATTACTCACCTGCCAAAGAAACTGGTCAAAGAGCCCCTCTCAGAGGATCTTTCTGCTTATGCCAGTGTCTATGAAAAGGTTCGAAAGGATTTCGGCATCGACCTATTTTCTCTAGCATCAACAGAGACAAATGAGATTGTCTTCCCAGATGATCCTGAGCTTTTGAATCTTCTACATCTTAGTTTTCGTGAGCCGGCTGTTAAGCAGATCAAGCATTCTTATTTACCTGATCGCAGTGTTGCGGAGTACATTATCAGTTATAAGCATTGGAAATACTTCAAGACAAAAATAGAAGTAGAAGCTGAATAAGCCTCTACTTCTTCTTTATTTGCTAAAAATCGGTTTTTCTGAAAACTGCAGATTCTGGATTTCAATTCCTTCGGTCTCAAAAATAATGATTTCGTTATTCCCTTGATTCAACAATTCCTTTGGGCAATAAAGGGAACAATTTGGACCGAGATTCCAGTAGCGTCCGAGGTTGAAGCCGTTGACACAAACAACGCCCTTTCCATAATCCGAGCAGTCAATAAATGTGTCGCCTACCTGTTCTAAGTCAAAGGTTACTTGATAGAAAGACGGCTGTTCTGAATTCTGACCAGCTTGAAAATCAATAGCCGCCAGCTGTTCTTTTCCCAGCGTTAAAGGATACTGGACATATCCCTGATGAAAATGGATGTCCTGCATGATGCCACCGCGAATCCCCTTTGATTGGGTTGGACCATTTAACTTGAATCCATAATTCACACGCCCGATATTTTCCGTAAGAAGGTCTAAAGCAATCGCCTCTTGATCCGTATTTCCTTTGATCAACAGCTCTTCCCCATTGGTTTCCTGATATTGTGTTGCTTCATGCCTACCATCCACATAAATCTGAATTCGGTCACCGGCTTCAACAATCTTCAGCTTGTTTTCATGCTGATAGTTTTTTAGTTTTACTGAATAAAGCATATAGCCATAGCCAGTTCCTGCCTGTTCCATCGTCAACGGATAAGCAGAATGAATCCCTTCCACAAGCTTGTCCTTTGTTTGGAATAAAGAAACACTTGCAGTCACTGGATATCTGCCCAATTCTATTACTTGCTTTTTGCGAGGCTCTGCCTGCCATACGTCAGGACAAACTTCTTTAATAGCCTTTTGAACTGCATAGTATTTTTCTGTTGGTTCGCCCCACTCCGTCAATAGCGCATCATAGTCATAGCTGGTCACTTGAGGTAAATCCGTTGTTCCTCTGGCAGAACACCCATTATAGAAACCAAAGTTGGTTCCGCCATGAAACATGTATAGATTCAACGAGCCGACTTCCAGCATATCTCTGACTTCTGAAGCCAAATCCTCGGCCTCTCGTTTGATGATTGGCTCACCCCAACGATTGAACCAGCCATCCCAATATTCCATACACATGATCGGCCATTTTTTTTCGTGTCGCTTCATGAAATTGGACAAAATCTCAGCATTTTCCTTTGAATGACTACCAAAGTTTCCTGTCACAAAAACATCTTCTTCGATCAATGTTCCAGCATCCAGGACTTCATCCCATGCACCGTCTGATGTAAACAGAGGAACATCGATGCCCAGCTCTTCCATCAGCTGTTTCGTTTGACGAAGATATTCCTTTTCCATGCCATAAGAGCCATATTCGTTTTCAATCTGCATCATGATGACAGGACCGCCATGAGTGATTTGCAGCGGCACTAATTTAGAAAGCAGCACTTGAAAATACTGACGGACTCTCTGCATAAACCGCGGATCTGTTGAACGTAGCCTCATACCGCTTTCCTTCAACAGCCAAGCTGGTAATCCACCGAATTCCCACTCTGCACAAATATATACCGATGGGCGTAATATGACCATCAGCTCCATTTTCTGTGCGGATTTCACAAAGGCAACAATATCCTTCAATCCCTCAAAATCAAATTGACCTTCAATCGGCTCATGTATGTTCCAGGGAATATAGGTCTCAACAGTATTTGCACCCAATGCTTTTAGGTTATATAAGCTGTCTTCCCATTGCGCAGGCGTCATTCGAAAGTAATGAATTGCTCCACTTATCAGTTTCACAGGCTTACCGTCTAATAGAAAATCTTCCTTTATCTCAAATGTTTCCATGTTCTCTCTCCTTACCAATATCTCTGCCATTCCGGTTTCGCTAGTCGCATCAGAGCCTCAAAGTAAAAATAGTCCCCCCATAGGTTAGGTTCATCAATTCCTTTGCCTTCTCCGTGAGCATAAACACCATGTAAAAGCAGTCCTTCATTTTCCGGTAAATCCTTTGTCGTATAGAGCTCGCCCAATTGATAGATCATCCCTGCAGCAATACTTGCCGCCTCAGGATAGGCGTCTAAACTAGATGCCTCCAACAAACCACATGCTGCAATAGCTAATGCGGAACTGTCTTTCTCAGAAGGAAGCGCATCGTTGAAATCAAAATCCCAATAAGGAACCAAATCGCTCGGCAGATTTTCAATAAAAACATCTACGACGCTGCTGTAAATCTCGGGGGCAACTGTCGCTCCCATACTCACTTCATTCAAGGGAATCCCTAAAACAGCCCAGCTTTGTCCTCTCGCCCAGATCGAGTCATCACTATTCCCTTGATGTGTCGCGCCATGAGTAGGTTTTCCATTGGTAGGATCAAAATAGTATGTGTGAAAGGTTGTTGCATTTTCACGTATCACTGTATCTAAAAGTGTTCGATAATGTTTTTCAGCTGTCTCTGCATAGCTTGCATCACCGGATATTTTTGCTGCTTCAAACAATAAAGGCAGATTGATCAATGAATCAATGATCAAACGATATTCTTTAGGGTCACCGCATTTCCCCCAAGCCTGAATAAAATTGCCCTGCTCTTGAAAACGAGCAGTCAGTACATCTGCAGCTTGTAAAAGCTCTTTTTTACAGGCTTCATCTCCGGTAATCCGATAACCCGCTCCGGCAGATAGACTGTAAAGAAAACCAATATCATGGTGATCCAACACGAAATGATCATCTAAGCGCTGCTGAAAACTCTGAATATTTTCTAACGCTCGTTTTAAAAAGCGGTCGTTTCCTGTCCACTCATAAGCCAGCCAAAGCATTCCTGTCCAAAAACCATTTGTCCAATCATCATTTGGTTTGATTCGATAGATTCCGTTTGTTGCAGAGGCTGAGGGAAATGCTGTTCCGTATCGTTCCATATTCTTTTCAAGCTTCTGAATGCAGAAATCGATTTGCTTCTCTAGCCATTCGGCAGTAACATTCTTTCCTAAGTCAATCAAACGCACTTTATTTTCTTGAAGAGTCATTATTACATCTCCTTAACTTGTTAACATATTAACTTATGTTATTATACCCCATAAAAATAAAAAAAGCGAACTTTCTATAAAAAATGTCTTTGAACATCTATAAATCCTGCATAAAAAATGAGGAATACCATTGCCTGTCTTACCTATAGAGCTGAATTGAGTGATGATTCTCTTAACAGAATCTATATAAAAAGAGGCTGAAACAGAAGTGTTTAGCTACAAGCACCAGATAGGTACATTTCAGGAGCTGCTTCTGACTCGCCGTTTATTCGGATTTAGGGTATGGAAAAGAGTGGGAACAGATTATTGTCCCCACTCACCTTTCATCTTTTATTCTTTTTCATTTATCCAGTCTGAAAATCAGCTGTTTTTTCCGAACACCTCAATTTGTGTAAGTGCTGGGAACGGCGAGTCATCCTCAGCTTTCTTCAGGTCCTTCAAGGTAATGGATTCTGTCTCTTTCTCTGCAAATCTGACATCCTGGAATACAAGGGAATCGCCAGTTGAAACGGTGATTTCCTCCCCGTCGGAAAACGCCAATGTCACCTTTGTCCAATAGCTGTCATGGGGATAATCTGCTCTGAACAATAGGCGTACCCAGTCTACCTTGACCTTACGTCCAAATGTAATAGTCAATGCTGCATCTTTTTGTTGGTTGATCCCCCATGAAGCAAAGGGATAAGATCCATGAGAAAGATTGCCTAATTTCCCATCGATTGCATTTTTTGCAAAGAAAACTGCTTCTCCTCTTGTTTCAACATTCGCACTGGCATGAGGATAGGCTCCCGATGCCTCTTTCTGATCATGTGTATTAACAGATAGATTCTGATAGCTCTCGATTTCAAAATCGTATGCCTTACGAACCACTATGTGGTGACGTTTGGACTGGAAACCAGTATCTACAGAAGCTGTTCTTGCTTCCTCGGTTGTAGGGATAGTATACTCCCATGTCATTTGAGGTAAATAGATCAAAGATGGTGACAGCGTTTCGTCAAGTTGGACTACGAAAAACTTGTCTGCTTCATCTGTTGTTACAACAATTTTATCTCCGGCCTCGTAAACGTAGTCCTTGATAGCCAAAACTGCCAATTCTTCGCCATCAGCAGCAAATAAGTCAATGTCCTTCTCATGGTCAATTTTTCCTTTAATCGTTGCATCCTGTTGATTTTTCAGCTCTATTCTTATCATTCGTTCGCTTCCTCTTTTCTCTTGATTTCTCCGCCGACCAAACAAATCAGCCGATGACTTCCTGCGGAAATTTTCCCTTTTAAGCTGGGAAAGCTTGATCTTGGAAAAAATAATGACGTGTTGGGTTCCGGCTGAACAATCATCGCTTCATCATAGCCTTCGATCCCTATAATATGAGATGTCAGATTCCCTTCATCAACTGAGGCAGACTCTCCTGAAACCGTCCCCTGGGCTTGGCGTCCTTTCATTCCAACGCTAAAGCCGCCTTCTCTGAAAAACAAGGTCTGCTGTGTATTGATTTCGTGAATCCGTACATGCCATTCACCTAATGGATATAGTTCTGTACAAATTTCTACCCCCGAAAAAGGAGACCAATAGTGACGAACATGATCCTCCGACAGCTCAAAATTCAGCGTCTCTCCCTTTGTTCGAAAATAACAAGCATCCATAGAAAGTGCCAGAGTGTTATCAAAAGCACCTTCTTCATAACGAACTCCAGCTTTTGGAACACTAAAGCCGAATTTTGTTGAATAAACAAATTTACTATATTTTGCTTCTGCATGAGCTTGGCCCTCAATGAATAAGCCAGCAGGAAAGCCTAATACGTGATGACCCGCCTTTTCACACTGAAGCAGCATTTGTCCATTCTTTACTAGCCGTCGTTTCTTTTTTTGTATCTGAACAGGTTCTGCCTGCCAGAAAGGATGATCCTCGGGTACAGCTAAAAGCAAAAACGTTTTAAGTGCCCAATAAGGAGATCCCGGTGCATTATAGCCTTCAGCCATAACCATATTTTCATAGTGATAACCAATCGAAAGACGGCCATCAAAGGTAAAGATCGGCTGCGCCAGCCAATTTTTAAGATGGCTTGAAAGAAGACCTTTGATTTCTCCCCATGGACGTGCCTCTACATCAGCAAAAACTAAAGCTGAGAAAAAAGCGCCCTGTGCAAAACGATACGCCAGACTTCGACCATAAGGCAACGCTTCTCCATCTTCATCAAAATAATAGATAAAATCCTGAGCAAAACACTTCGCTCTATCGATAAACCGTTGCGCGCCTGTAGGATCTTCCTCTTTCATATACACAGAATAGATCAAGCCGTAATAGTGAAAGGCAAAGGGAATATAATAGTCTCTTTGGGCCGTCTTGCCATCCACATACCAGCCTTCTCCAACATACATAGAGTCAATCAGGTGCAATTCTTCCTGCAGCATTTTTCGATCCAGCTCTTCTCCGCAATGGAACAAAGCAACACGAATCAATACCTTGAAAAATGTCCAATTATTTTTGGGTATTTTTCTTTCTAATGCCTGCTTCAGCCATGTAGAAATATTTTTTTGTGCCTCTTCTGTCAGAGCTTGCCACACGTAATCATGATGCAGCAGCAAAGTCAGCGACAGTGCCGCCATTTCTACGATGTACTGATCATAATTTTCAATATCTCCCCAATAATACGGACTTGATGGATCGGTGCCTTTTGTCAGCTTATCAATATAAGCATCTCTTAATGCATCATCTGTCACCATTTCCCAATAGGGTGCAAGTCCCCACAAGGGACGGATAAGCGCTTCCATATCTGACCGTTTTTGATCATAAACAGCTCCGCTGCTGCCGAGATGAAGTCCCGGATAGTCGGCTTCAAGCATTTCCTTTCTCAACGGTTGGAGCAACTCTTCCAGCCCCTTAGCATAATCAGCCTTTATCAAAAAATCGTTCTTACGAAGATTCATTTTCTGTCCTCCTCATTTACCAGAAAGAATAGCAAGAGAAGGCTTCTTTTTCAAAAGATTTTTTCTCATCAAATGAAAATAGAATGTGTACATTCTCATCAAAGGTAGCTAACTTAACTTGTTTTCCCTTGCATCAAAAAATTAGAAAAGCAGAATCAAAGATCATAAAAAAATACTTCCCTCTTAATACTTAACATAAAACACATGAGAATACAAAGAGAAAAAAAGCGATTGCTCGCTTAATTTTTTTATATTGAAACTAAAACAACAGACAGCTGCTGTAAACCATATCGCTAGTCAAAGTATAGAAAAGAACTGATCCCTCTCTTTTGCTTTTTGGAAGTCTACTCGTTTCCTCTTCCTTCATTCTCTTCTATATCTGATTATACAGCAATCGGCTCTCGATTATGTTATGTTGTTCACTTAGGCTGTCACCTTCGCTTCCTGCTAATACCAGCAGATATTCCTCCCCCTCTACTTCTGCAAGACTCGCCAAACATAAACCAGCATCAACTGTATACCCTGTTTTCCCACCGATGATCCGACCGCTGTCCAGCTCTAAGGATTCATCACGGCTGATAACAGTGCTGATAAAGGTTAGCCCGTCAACGTGCATATTAGTGCCGCTGCTCTGATAAGACAGAGAAGTAAAAACATGGTAAAAGGTTTCATTGTCCAATGCATATTCCAAGAGCCTCATGATGTCCTCAACCGTTGAATAGTGATCTGGTGCATCCATTCCTGTCGCATTGGAAAAGTGTGTATTTTTCATACCTAAAGCAACAGCTCTCTCATTCATATCAGCTACAAAAGACTGCTCATCTCCACTGATTGCTCGCACGGCTGCCAAGGCTGCGTCAGCTCCCGAAGGCAGTATGATGCCATACAATAACTCACGATAGCTGATAACTTCTCCCGGAATCAGACCAGCTGTCGCCAGCCCCTGCGCTTCTATTTCCGGAAAAATATCATGTGGTACCTCCACCAGCTCTTCAAGATTTTCGACATTCTCAATGATAGTAAGAGCCGTCATGATTTTTGTCATTGAAGCAACTGCAATCCGTTCTGTTGCTTTTTTACTTTTCAGCGTCTTCCCTCCTCTTTGTTTCAACAAATAATTTTGCCCTGAAACAGCATTCGACTGATCTTGTAAAAGTGAAAACGGACGCTCAGCACTAGAACGATTAAATAAAAAGAGATTGACCCCTATCAATACAAGAATAAGTAATATAAGCATCGCAATTGTTTTTATAAAATTATTTTTTTTATACATAAAATGACCTCCCTGCACTCTCATTTAATCATGTGCAGGAAGATCATATTTTAATATTCGCTTAGTAGTACCTTAAGAAATCTTAAGCTGTTCCCTTAGTACATATCCCCACTGTTTTCTAAAGAAAATGACACTGCTTAACTTACAGAGGAGTGGACAAACACATTTTTTCTGTGCATTGAGCGCCACGTAATATAGCTTATCACCAATAGGATTGCACTAGATAACAGGATCGTTATCCCAGAATGACCGAGAAGAAACGCCGCTCCTACAGACAAAACAATACTAAGTAATCCAATAAGCATCGTCACAAGGACTGGGATCGACTGTTTTATAGGCTGCTGTTCATTTGTCCACTTAAAATTAGGATACATCTGGTTCAGCTTTAGCCCAATCATTGCCATAAAAATACAAAAACAGCTTGGAAACAGAAACAGTAAAAATGCAGAAAATCCCGTCAGAGAAAGGGAGAAAATCAATGCAACACAACCTACCCATAGCCCTGGCAAAAACAATAGCAAATTAACGGCCAGCTTAGCAGCGTATATTTTACCAATAGGTATCGGCAAACTGGCGTACTGCCAGTCACTCTTTCCTTCCATGCTGATAGCTGCACTTGTTGTCGTAGTGATTCCTAAGAAAAGACATGGAACATAAGGCAGCCAAGGTAAAAATTGCTGGATCGTCATCCCTTCAGGAAGCGCAGTTCTTAATTGATCCAGTAGAAAGGGAACACTTAATGCCGCTGCCAAAAAGAGGATCACTCCTATCATAGAGTTCGTTACGTAAAGTGCACTGGAAAAGTAAAGTCGAAATTCTTTTTCCAGTAAACTACGAAACAGATTACGTTGCTTGAAGGTTTCAAGTTTGAATACACTTTTTCTCACGCGTAAAGACAGCTTTGCATTGATCTGTAAATAATAGCGATTCAGCAGCGCTAAAAAAAGAAGTGCGGGTAGAACTGAAAGTATGATGAATACCAGAAGCAAAAACGGCTGATTTGAAAATCCACTGTTAATCAACTTTAGCAATGGATAGGAACTTTCCAGCTGAAGCAACCCATTCTTGAGTAACTCGTTCAGCTGGGCATTGTCATAATTCGTTAAAGAAATTGATCCCGCCATTAGAGCAACTACACCACCTAGACTTAAGAGAACGACAACAAGCTGTTGGTATCTGAAGTTAGAGGCAATCAGTGAAATTACTGTTGTCACAATCACACCCAGAATTAACGGCAGCAATGGAACAAATGGGAGAATGACCAGTGTACCAAGTAACGGCCAAATACTCTGGGTATGCCAACAGTAAAGCAGCATAGAAGGAACTAAAGCAATGAAGCTAAAAAGAAGATTCAACAAATAAAGACTGAAAACCTTGCTCATCGTTATGATCTGAGGTGCTATTGGTAAAGCCATCAAGGTATCAAAATCACGAAAACCAAAAAGAAAACCGCTGCCTTTCATGAAAGTTAAAACTAAACAGATTATCGAAGACAGAAAGACCATCATCCCCGGCACATAACTCTTCAGCCCCATTTCAATCAACAGAAAACCGATTCCCAACAGATAGCTGATTGCAAGAACCGTCAGAAGAACTGCCCCGATAACAATTGCGGTCAGCTTCGTTTTACTTTGATGACGCAGCTTGTTCAATCCATAGCCCCTTACTTGCAGTTGAACGAGTGCTTTGAATTTATTCACCGCCGACCACCTCCAAGAACACTTCCTCCAATGTTCGAGTACCGCGTACCTCTTCTGTCGTTCCGCATTTCTTCAACTGCCCATGATCAATCAAGGCAATCTTATTGCACAAAGTTTCAGCAACTTCCAGTACATGCGTAGAGAAAAAAACTGCACTGCCATCCTCACAAAGCTCATGAAGCATTTGCTTCACATGGTATGTCGCTTCTGGGTCCAAGCCGACAAAGGGCTCATCCATGATCAATAGCTTTGGCTGATGGACAAATGCCGCAATCAATGCCAGCTTTTGCTTCATCCCATGAGAATAGGTACTAATCAAATTCCCCAGCTGATCCGTCAACGTCAGCCGTTGTGAGAATTGCTGTACCCGTTCCTGTCGAAGAGACGTTGGTACCTCGAAAATATCAGCAATAAAATTGATATACTGATAGCCAGTCAGATAATCATATAAATCTGGATTATCAGGCAAATAGGCCAATTGGGATTTACAAACAAGAGGCTCTGCGACTATGTCGTGTCCATCGATCAGTATTTTTCCCTGATCAAAATGGAGTGCTCCTACAACAGATTTTAATGTCGTCGTTTTTCCTGCACCGTTATGCCCGATAAAACCAAATATATCTCCTGCCTCTACAGACAGATTCAAATCATCGACAGCCACGAAACCGCCGGAATAGACCTTGGTCAATTGTTGAATAGATAATATAGTCATGATATGACAACCCCTTAAAAACAGTATTTATATTACTTTGCCTATCTTTATTATAGAAATAGTTTGGAACAGAAGCAAAGGAGTTGCAGGAAACTGTCGGGAATATAAGTATCCTAATAAGATACTTTCTTTACCTATAGATTCAGTTAAACTACAAAGCAGTATTTCTTTTTCCGTCTCAGATCAAGTCTCTTTTTTTCAGCTGCTCCAATCGAAGAACTATCTTCTGAATATCTTTTTGATCACTAAGAGCCAAGAATAGAGGATTGGTCAAAACAAAATCAATCATATCTGTTTTGACCATCTCAGAATCTCTCGGAGTTTGGCTTCCAGTTTCTAGACTGTCAAACCACTGATCCACCTGATCAAAGTAAGCATCTCCATGAAATCCTGTTGGAAAGCTTGTCCTACTCAACACATCCGTAAACTTTTCAAGAACGACAACTCCCTGATCATCTTTCATTTGTGCAAAGCCGGACGCAGCAGACAGCTGGAAGTTCAATAAAAGGATGGGATGCAGCTGCTGTAAATCAAAAATCTCTGCCAATTGTTCCCCTCTTTTAACTGTCTCCTTAAATTTTTCAGGCTCATCTGTTAATAACTGAAGATAATTCGTGAACAGACTCATTATTACACCTATATACTGAAATAAAGCACTTTGAAGTGTCGCTATTGCTCGATCATTTTCTCCTTTGATTTGAAATGCGCCGGCAATCAAGCTTTCAACTGGAAAACTGGTCGGCAGTGTCTCTCCCAATATCTCTAGAACCCGATCAGCTTCCTGTAAGGTAAGCAGAGTATAGGCCTCTAATTTTGCAGCATGGATGATACATTCAGGATCTTTCGATTCTGTGCGAACATGGACAAACCATTCTCCTGCTTCTTTCATATATTGCTGTACTTTGTCCTCCATCGTTGCTCCCGGAAGGCGGTCAATATGATTGATCACCAGCAGCCCCATCTGTAAGACAAACGGGTGACAGGAATAATAACGATGAACAAAGCTTCTGATGGAGGTCAGCACATCCTCTGGTGATTTTGTCTCAAAGGAGCCCTTAAGAGAGGTATAAATATGCTGGATCTCCTTCGTCGTCAGCTGCGGTTCATAATTCAACAATGAATCAATCGTCATATCAAAATACGCCGCAAGCAACGGCAGCAGCGTGATGTCGGGGTATGTCAAGCCAGTCTCCCATTTGGAAACAGCTGCTTTCGAAACACCCACAAATTCTGCCAGCTCCTGCTGTGTGATTTTCTTCTCTTTTCTTTTCTCTGCAATAACAGAGCCCAGGTTCATTTTCATGACTGCACATCCTTTCAACTCTATTTTACGTTTTCAAGCACCCATCTTCAATGGAACAGCAGTTAATTGTTGGTGTCTATGATCAACTTTTAAGATACATCAATGAGATGGACGTTTACTTAGTTCAAGAAATACAAAAAAACCGGATCACACAAAATCAGGTTTTCTGATCTTCGTATGATCCGGTTCGGTTTTTTCATCCCAATAAAGTAGTGTGTGACAGCAATGCTATCATTTATGGAGCAGCTTTGCTCCCTTTTCACAAACGGAATAAATGGCGTCATAGGTTTCTTCAATGACAGGATTCAAGGCTTCTATTTGAATCGCCTTCATCTTCTTAAAGACAAAATATGGAGATATCCAGCCAATAAATGCCGGGATAGCTAATAGAATACTTAAGAAAATCCGTGGAGGCTCTGCTGTAACAGCGAAAACAGATCCTGCCATAAAAGCTGTACCGACGATCCCTAATGTTAATGCGGCGATCGTTGCTTTTGTCGTTTTCGCCTTTTCCAGTTCTACTAAATCAGCTACACCAGCTTCAAATTTTCGCTGCAATCGGGTAAGCTCCGCTTTATTGATGATTCGGCGGTCACGCTTTAGCTTGATGAAATGATCGGTATGAGCATGACGTGTATTCTCATCTACATCCCAGCCAAAGTATCCGTAGCAATCCACCAACAAAGAAAACATTGGACTGGCTGTAGATATTTCTTTGTATTCATACCCAATAAAATGATGTCCTTCTTTTTCTATTCGATTCATAGGTCTCTCCAATCCAGCTTATTTTACTGCAGGTATCCTAACATTAAAGGTCGTGCCTTTATCCAATTCACTGTTCACTGAAATCGTTGCACCTGAAACCTGTACGACTCTCAAAACCAAGGCCAGACCAAGTCCGTTCCCTTGCAGCGCATGAGAAGTATCTCCTTGATAAAATTTATCAAAAATATGATTCATCGTTTCCTTTGTCATCCCGCAACCTGTATCAGTAATCGAAACAACAATATCCTTTTGTTCGGATTTCTGGATCAACGAAATACTTCCCCCCTGCTCCGTAAACTTTATAGCATTTGACAGCAGATTATTCCAAATCAGTTCCAGCATACTCTTATCTGCGCATACCATAGCCTGATCTTCAGTATCAAATACAAAATCGATATCTTTTTCCGACCAACGTTCCTCAAAACTGAGCACACAGTCACTTAATTGCCGGCAAAGATCATACGGTTCAGGTATCGCCTGAATCACTTGATTTTCAAGCTTACTTAATTTTAAAATATTCGTTATCAGATCAGCTAACTTTTGCGTACTGTCAATGATCGTATCTAAATATTCTTCCTTCAATTCTACTGAGATAGCTGGATTTTTCACTGCTGTTGCATAATTTTGGATGATCGACAGGGGTGTTCTCATTTCGTGGGAGACATTAGAAACAAAATCTGTTTTCATCGTCTCTATGCTTCCCAGCTCTTCCACCATCTTGTTAAAGTCCTCTATCATCACATCAATATAATTCTGTTTTTCGGCAACGATATTTGGCGGCTGGACGTAAACAGAAAAATCTCCTTCAGCGACCTTCCTTGTCGCCTCGCTTAGCGTGTGCATCGGCTTATCAAAGGAATGATAACGAACATATGCAGATACCCCGCAAACAACTGCCGTTACAATCAACCAATACAAAACATACCACGCCAGATAAGGCATTGCATGTGCTAAAAGCGTTTTAAACCCACCATAAAAGATAGCCGGAAGCGCAGATAAAATTCCTAAGCTGAAAAAAAGAATCAGGTACTCTACCCAAGAAAAGCGACCGATTTTCATGCCTTTCTTTTGCTTCATCGTAAAACCGCCTTATAACCTAATCCCCGTACAGTTACAATATCAAAGCCATCACACTCAGAAAATTTATCCCTCAGCTTTGTGATGTAGACATCTACAGATCGCAGGCTTGTTTCGCTTTCCAGCCCCCAGAACTCATCCATCAGCTGACTACGTGAAAAAGTCTTTTTCGGATAGGCTAAAAGCTTATAAAGGATGTTGAACTCCCGTAATGTGACAGCAACCTCTGCCCCATCAACAATCGCACTCAATGCGTCTGAATCCAATACCAGATTTCCTACTGTCAACTCCTTCGCTGCTTCGATATTTGCTCGACGCAAAATGGCCCCTACGCGTAAGGCCAGTTCCTCAAGATCAAAGGGCTTCACAAGATAATCATCTATTCCCACTTGAAATCCTTTTTGCTTGGCAGTCATATCATCTCTGGCAGTCATAAAAAGGATTGGAATCGTTTTATTGATTTCACGAACCGTCTGAGCAAATTCAAAGCCATCAATATCCGGCATCATAATATCAGAAATGATTAAGTCATACAAATGACTATACATTGCATCATAGGCTTCGTTTGCATCAAGACATCCCTTTACTTGGTATCCTTTATCACCTAAATACGTGCATACAATCTGGTTAAGCTTTTTATCATCTTCCACTACTAAAATATGAATCATCAACATTCCTCCTGAGTAACTACTTCTCATTTTTTAAGCATAGACCTTTTATTCAGCTTGATTTTCTGCCAATAGCAACAGCTGTTTTTTACTAGTAATAATCATACGGATCCCCATAAATAAGCCGATCAGACAGATCACCGTTCCACTCAGTGCATTCATCAGCTGTTGAAAAGAACGTTCTGTTTCTACACCAAAAGAAGCAAACATTGCGGTCTGTAAAGAAAGCATTGCAACCATCGCTGTCATAAAGCTGACGGCTTTTATCGCTTTTAAAATTGGATCTTTTGTTTTCCGTGCTTTGATCAAATGGACGATCTCTTTCGATAAAAAATAGAAATCATAAAAAGCAACCGCATAAATCAACACGCCTTCGTAAATATGCCCACTGCCGGCTATTACAATGTGAACAACTGTCAGCTGAAGCAAGAGTGTGATCACTAATAAAAAAATGCCGCTCAAACGATAGGTCTTCCATTGATACGAACTGTGCATGCTCGGTTCAGTGATTTTTTTTAGTTTTCTACTACTTTTCAATAATAAGAAACGAACAACGGCTACTGCCAAATAGTAGCTTGCCAATATAACAAACCAAGAGGAGGAAGAAACCACTCCGGTCCAGCCCTTCGAGACCGCTAAAAGACTATTGAAGAATAGAGAACCATACGCCCCTGTTATCGTTCGAAACGAATAATCATTAAAAAATTTTGTCAACAGAGCGCTCTCTTCACTTAAGTGTCTCATCAGGTTCTTTATTGGATGACCCTTAGCATGAATGATCAGTGACCAAATCAATAGCAGCAGACTGCCGAACGCCATAACAAAAACAGGATAGATTCCCCATGTTGGGATGCTCATAGTATCCGGCAATAAAACAATCCATAAAGAGGCTCCTGCTGATAAAAGTAATAAGATACTGGTTGGTAAAAGCCTTGGTTGAATCCCCATGATTCGAGCCATCCATTCTTTCATCTTCGACCTCCCAAATAGCTGTTTTACTTAATATAGCATAGCATTGTTTCTGTTTTGTTAAAATACAGCATTTATTTCTTCAAAATCATTGTCGATTTTTAACGGCACCCAGTCGCTAGATCATTCAGAAATCAGCTTATCCAAGAAATCCCCAGAATAGTTACTTCACTTGGCAGGTTCTCTATCTGAAAGAACCCTTTTTCTATAATAAAGCTCAACAAAATACCACTTCGAGACTTTGGGCTCCAAATGCCTATTTTTCCGATGCCATCTAATGAAAAAACTGCTGTACCATGAAAGTTATCAATAGTGTACGTTAGTAAAAGTCGTTGATTTACAGGTACTCCAAAGACGTTTGCTGTTTCTCTTCTTTTTAGATCTATGGCTGCTGAATACTGCCTATTTTGATGTATATCCACTATTTTCCACCTCCATTATCCATTAAAAACAAGCTCTAATTGCTGTGTAGATAATACAATGACTACTGCAATCATTACCGCCAAAATAACCTCCACCATATCCTCACTTCCTTTGACCCAGATTTTTTCTAAAATTAACCTATGTCTTAAACATTGAATAACACTATGTATACAGCCAAATGAGCTTGGGACAGAAGTATTCAGCTCTGACAAATCTCGGCTTATTTCCGAAAAAACCACTTCTGTCCCACCGCTTACTCAGCTATAGATATAAAGGAGGCATGGAAATTTATTTATGTCTCAGCCTCAATTTGACTACTTTCTTCAACTCATTTTTTTCTTTTAACAATAAACGTGCCTACCGCCAACACTACGACGATCACAATTGCTGCAATAACTATTTTTACCATATTTCGGTTCCTCCTTATTTTATCTGTATAGTCATCGTTACTGTTTGACTAGCATTCAATAACGTATATACCACTCTTAAACCAGTGCACTTGCCTGTTCACAGGTACTATAGACCTCATCATATCGTTGTTCAATCAATGGGTTGAGTTCATTGACCTTTTCCTGACGAATTTTCCGATACACCCAATAAGGAATGATCCACCCTAGAAATCCCGGAATCGCCAGAATAATACTGGGCACCAGCAATCCTGCTATATAAGCAAAGACAGAGCCTGCCATAAAGGCTGTACCAATCAGTCCGAGCACATAAGCAGTACCAGCTGCTTTCGTATTCTTGGAAAACTCCAACCGATCGATTTCCGTAATAAGTCCATCTAGCTGACGTTGAAGTCTTGTTAGCTCACTCTTATTACGAATTTTTCGATCACGCTTGAATCGCATGGATATCTTTCCATTTCCCTGCATGGGCATCGTAGTTTCTACTAACTGCCAGCCCATACTAGCATAGCTGTCCACAAATAATGCCTCCAATGAACGATTTACTGTTGCTTCCTTATACTCATAACCGATAAAATCCTTATTTCTTTCTTCCATCATTTTTGTTCTCTCCTTCAATTAGTAACTGTTTTCTCTTGATCTGTTTGTATCTTACCGTCGTTTTGTTTCTGAATTACTTGTAAATTGTTTGTAAATTGTTAAAAACTCATAGTATCTATGAATCCTATTATAAAATGATACTTGCTTCTAATTTCTTTGTTCTATGCTTTGTAAAAAATCATTTTTCATGAAACAGTTTATTGAATAAATTATTTTTCCTTACTATACTATTAAATTTCGAAAAAAAGTAATAGAAAAAGACTGCCTCCTCGTCTTCAATGGACAAAGGAGGCAGCCTTTATATTCTATTGCAGAATTTTACATGTCATACCAGACTAAAGGAATTTCATACTCCATAATATAATCTGCATAACAACCTTCAGAATAGTTACTATTTTTGAACATGAGAACAATACTTTCTGATCCTGCCGGGATTTCAGAAACTTTGATTACTTTTTCATCTTGAGAGACTTCAATATTCTCTGTGTATCTATCTCTATCTGTTACAATTAGCTCTCCACCATCGAAATGACTAGAGAAAGTCACTGGGTTGGCAAAAACCAATTCTCTCGTTGTGTTTGATATCAAATGCTTCACTGTGCTTGTGGTCGGAGCAGCATAAGCGTAGCCAATAGATACCTCGGTTAGTTCAGGAAGCTCATCTAAAGGTGTCAAATCCAATACATTTTTCTCAAAGGAAAATGATTTTAATTTCTTCAGGTTTGTGACAAAATCTAAATCAGCAAAATGTTTTGGAAATTCGCTTCCAGGAAGATTAAAATGCAATGACTCCAAGTTAGTCATGGCACTGATTGGTCGATAATCCATAATACTTGTACCATACATAACTACCAGCTCTTTCAAGTTAGCAACATGTTGAAACCCGCTTAGATTAGCATTTAAAGGATCCTGACCAGCAATCGTATACAAAGAATCCATTTCTAAATCGGCCAAATCGGATTGAGTTGGAAGCTGATTTAGAAATGAACCAGCTAGGGCATCTCTCACATTAAAATCGGGGATATACACAGACTCATTTTCCTCTGCCGATACTGTTCCCCCAATAAATAGAGAACCCAACATTCCAACACATACCAATGTTCTTAAAAACATTTTTTTCACTTTCATTTTAAAATACCTCCTCAATATATAATAAAATAATAACATAAAGAACTTTATAAAAATCCATTAAATTTATTTTTTTCAATCATTTTCCTTCGGATAAAATCAAAAAAATGAATGTTTTTTATTTATTAAAATCATACAAAATACAGAACTCCCACATAAAAAAACAAATAGAAAGCATTTAAAATATTTGCACAGAATTCAGAAAGCATAAGCATCAAGCCACTAACTCAGCAGGCAAATCATTGACTATTCATTTCTATACAAAAAACAACGCATACTATTTGTAAAAAAAACATTGCGTTTCTACTTTTTATTTATTATAATAATTTTTCGAGTATAAATAATCTCAATAGAAAGCAGGAGGAATAAAATGAAAAAAGTAACATTGATCAGCGTGCTGACATTAGCATTGTTTGGGGCAAGCATTGGCACAGGAGTAACAGCTGCATTTGCAGAGCAAGGACAGGCAGTCACTCAAAATGAAGCAGGAGTGATTGAGCAGGAAAGAGAAAAACTGGAAGGCCTGGAAGATAAAGTTGCCGGTACCGACTATGAAGACGCTCTTAATCAATTGATTCCTGTGTTGGATAATCTTGAGCAAGATGTTAATGCTGCAGCAAATAAGGCGCGCTTTAATATGGTAACTATCTACGATCTTGATAGTATCGGCGTACGTCTACAGCTAATCACTGAAATCAGTAATGCGATTGCCTTTTCAGTTGAGCAACTAGGAAACAAAGTCGAACAAGCACACCGTGAACTTGGTGTCGAAATCACAAAAGCAGTTATCACTGTAGCTGATCCATTTGCCAGCGTATCAAAAATCGAACAGCAAATCGTTTCTCTACAAAACCTAATGGAGAAGGTACTAACTTATCCTGATCTAGACTTAAACGCAAAAGCAACTTATCCCGTAAAACAAAAGTTGGATGCTGCAATTTGGGCAACTCGCTTTGAAAGAGATAAAAAAATCTTAGGGAAAGTACCTTTTGCTGTATACAACGATTTAAACAAAGTGATCACTAGAGCCGTTGGAGTTCAGCTTAGCTTGAAATCAACAGTCGGTGATGTCAATGCAGCAATTCAAAGCTTAGAAAATGCTTTGGAGCTTGCATTAAGCTTTACAGAAGCAGCAAAATAGAGTCAAAAAAATCCCTCATGCAGCTGATGCTGCGTGAAGGATTTTTATTATTCAAGAGCAAAGAAGCACTAAATGAGACGAACTCTATCCATATCAGATACACAAGCTTTTTTGATTGATAGAAAAACATCATTCCAAAGAAATCTGGTACTTCTCGATCGTTTCTGACTGATTGAACAGCTTTACCGATTCAACTAGCAGTTCATCCATATAATCACCGTCAGACATGGTCATAAAGAACAGAATATCTTCTTTCTGATAGCCGTGCTTTTCAAACACTTCACTTTGAAGCGACTGGATATGCTTATTCAACAAACCCATTAATTGTTGCCCAAAGTTCCACTTTTCATCAGATCTTTTTGTAAAGTCGATTGGTGAACTTTCGACAATTTCTACAACTGTCTGATAAAGAAATTTAGGATATATTGCCTGCTTCCATTCAAAAAATTCCCAGATATTATGTGGATTATTCTCCGTATCGTGATCAGAGGCTACATAGAATCCATAATAATCATCCGTCGTAACAAATGCTATACTGTAAATTTTATCATTTGCCTCCGCTGATAAAGCTTCTTCAATAACTGAAGGCAATTGTTCCCTCAATTCTTGATCAAACTGTTCAAAAGTACCCATATTGTCCTCCCCTCGTTCTGCCCTTGATATTGCCCATTGGACAGCTGCTACTCGTCATAAGCTTGGAATTTTTTCAAATCATCGATCTGTAATTGATAGGCTTTTTTCCCGTCCGGCAGCAATGTCGACATTTGCGCCAATGCACAAATCGTTCGTTCCTTAAGCGGTGAGTCAATCCCTCCTGTGATCTTAATAACACCAAAGCCAACCGCAATCGTAAGTTGACAAGATTCAAAAATCATTTGTTCATTTTTAGAAATAAGATCGGGATCATCCGTCATTTTCATCGGATCAAGATACTCAATTTTCCATGAGTTCGCAACATAGACGGGTAAGCTGTCAAAATCCTCTACATCCTCTTCTTTAGCTAAGTGGTCTTCTATCATACGAAGGCTATCATTGCCGGTATCATTACCAAACGGTGCATAGTCATCGATAATATTATAGTACAGCTCATGGGTAAAATGATGGACAAAAAACGGATGTGAGGTCTTCTTCGCAACCCCCTCTTCTTCATCGTCATAATAATAAATGATTTCAGCAGTCACATCCTGCCAACCAGATAGCTCTGGAAGTTTCCCTGATAGGTAGCTCTGAAACAGCTCATGGCATTCCCTAACATCTTCTGTCTTTTTACGGAATTGCTGAAACTGTTTGCCGTCCTTAAACTGAATTTCAACCACGTAAATGCCCTTCTCCCATGCAACCTGAATGAAAGGACTTTTTTCAATCAAAGGCGTCGCTTCTAATATCAATATATGAGACTTTCCCTGATCAAGACCTTCGAAAGCCTTTGTGAGCGTTTCAGCAGTAACAGGTTCAATCATCTCATGCTCATTAAATAATTCAAATACTCTTTCTTTCATACCTATGCTCCTGACTTTTTCGTTTTAGTATCAACTGGTTTTTCTCTATAAGCACAGCTGATCTCTTCTACTATCATAACAAAGATAAAACAGTCAATCCAGATTCACTTCATTTGAGTAATAAAATACATGACTAACTAATTAACCATAAATAAAAAAACGACTGAACAGTCGCCTAATACCTCCGACTTGTTCAGTCATCTCTTTGTTGTGATCAGTTTTTGATTTGAGGAATCTTTCTTTGATCGGCTTCTACAAATTTGATAATTTGGATGACGATCATGATTGTAAATGCAGACAGAACTGCACTGACTAATGGTAGATCATTGATTGGGGAATTCCAAATGAAATGGAATAAAATAGGCGTTACCAACCATAATCGAACCGTTTTCTTTTGGATCGACTGATTCTTTGAAAGCAGGCAAATAACAGCTACAGAAAAAATGCAGGTCAAGGACCAGTGAGAGCTGATCGACCCTGAGATACGTTCCAAAGTTTTCGGAACAACTGTCTGAAAAGACTCTTGTGCCTCCATCACGATATAGGAGATATCTTCAATGATTTGAAAACCCAGACCAACACTCGCACCAACAATAAAGGCAGATTGTACATTCCTGCGATTCAACAGATACAAAATGACGAGCCCGCAGCAGAGCTTAAGTGCTTCTTCAACGAATGGCGCTGTCAACGCTGCGGACCAGTCCTCCAATGCTTTTGAGCTGCCAAATACATGCTTTAGACCTTCCAGCAGATAATCATTCCCATAGCCTGCCAACCAACCGGTCGCATAGGCTCCGCTGACAATTGACAACGGAATGATATATTTCGGGATTTTCCATCTTCCGGCATATTTTACAAGTAAATAGCAAATCGGGAGTATGTATATACCTAATAAGAAGAACGTGACTAATAATTCTAAATAATTGCCTGTCGAGAGTTCCAATCCTCCTAAGTCATTGAATTCATACTCTACCCCTATCGCAATGGATAATAAAATGAAAAACAACAGACTATTTCTCTTCATATCGTCTTCCTCCTCTAATGTCCATAGTCTTAGAAGCCAGGAGTTTGGCCTTCCTGCTTCACTAGTAAATATAGCATGAAATGTTTTATGCTGAAAATGTTAACCCGATTACCGGACGTAAAAAACACTTAAAGCAAGGTTAGTCGACCAACCATTACTTTAAGTGTTCTCATTTAACATCTAGTTGATTAGTTACGTTCAACTAATCAAGCTAAATTTTTACCATTCGACTCAATCACTTGCTTATACCAATCAAATGATTTTTTCTTATAGCGATTCATTGTGCCATTTCCATTATCGTCCAGATCAACATAGATGAACCCGTAACGCTTGCTCATTTCTCCTGTCGAAGCACTGACCAAATCAATACAACCCCAAGGCGTGTAACCCATCAAATCTACGCCATCTTCAATGGCTTTTTCCATAGCCTCAATATGCTGACGCAGATAATCAATACGGTAATCGTCTGCAACATAGAAATGCTCATCAACCTTGTCAATCGCTCCCAAACCATTTTCAACAATAAATAATGGTTTTTGGTAACGGTCATATAATTCATCCAACGCAATCCGCAGTCCTTCCGGATCGATTTGCCAGCCCCATTCACTCGCTTCCAAGAATGGGTTCCGAACGCCACCAAGTAGATTGCCGCCGACTTCTTCACTTTGCTCAGTGATCGTTACAGCAGTAGACATGTAGTAGCTGAAACCAATATAATCCACTGGATATTGCTTCAACAGCTCCAAATCACCATCAAGAATTTCCAGTTTATCTGCATCAATACCATATTTTTTGAAGATGCGACTCGTATATGCTGGGTATTCTCCACGAACCTGCACATCGGTACAGAAGAAATTGAACTCCTGATTTTGTTCCAATGTTGCCATTTGGTTGATTGGATTCGCATCTAAGCTATAAGTTGTCGCATAAATGATCATACAGCCGATTTGCAGATTCGGATCCAGCTCATGACCAATTTTTACCGCCAAACTACTTGCAACAAACTGGTTATGCCACGCTTGGAATAGATTCTGCTTATCTCCAGCACCTGTCTGCTTGATCAAGCCTTGACTTAAAACAGGCATATGGAATGCTGAATTGATTTCATTGAAGGTCATCCAGTATTTTACTTTTTTATGAAAGCGTGTCAAAACTATTTTCGCATAGCGTTCAAAGAATTCGATCAGCTGACGATTCTTCCAACCGCCGTATGCTACCGCTAAATTCAAAGGAAGCTCATAGTGAGAAATCGTAATGACTGGTTCAATATCATATTTTAAGCACTCATCGATCATTGACTCATAAAATGCTAAGCCAGCTTCATTTGGTTCAAGTTCATCTCCCTGCGGGAAGATACGCGCCCAAGCAATTGAGAAGCGATAGCATTTGAAGCCCATCTCTGCAAACAGCTTGATATCTTCCTTGAAACGATAATAGTGATCGATCCCACGATGGTTTGGATAAACATATTTTTCTTCATCAATCGACCAGTCAAATTCTTCACTGGATAATACTGCTAAGCGCTCTTTGCCACCCGGCATCGCATCTGCAACAGAAAGTCCTTTACCATCTTCACGATAACCACCTTCTAGCTGATTTGCGGCTGTCGCTCCGCCCCATAAAAACCCTTCAGGAAAACCGGTAATTTTTTTCATCGTCTGCTTCCTCCAAATCAATTATTTGATTACTACTAGAAAATCTTCGCCATGTAAAACATTCTCTTGAGACAAATCCAAAACATCTAAAAAATCATTGCTATTTGTCACAACGATCGGCGTTTCTACAGAGTATCCTTTTTCTGTGATCAACACTGCATCAAATTTTACCAACAAATCTCCTTTAGTAATTTTATCACCTGTTTTCACAAAAGTCTCAAAACCTTCGCCATTTAATTCAACCGTATCCATACCGATATGGATCAACAGCTCGATACCATCCTTTGAAGTGATTCCGATTGCATGTCCTGTTGGGAAAATCGTTGTGATCTCACCATCAACAGGTGCATATACACTACCGTCGTTCGGACGGATTGCCAAGCCTTTGCCCATCGCACCTGAAGCAAACACATCATCCTTTACTTCAGAAAGAGGTAGGATATCTCCACTGATTGGACTTGCTAATACGATCTTTTGTTCACCGGAAATTGCTGCATCACCTATACCATCGTCTGTTTTTTCGGCAGCTTCTGCTTGAACAGGATCATCAAATCCTAATACAAAGGTCAGAACAAATGCCAGAATAATCGCAATCCCAGTACCAATCGCTGCTGAAACCACACCAGAAGTATCATTTGAACCAGGAGCAATAAACCCAGGTAAACTGAAGACACTAACCAAACCAAAGACATAGTTTTTCGCACCGCTGAATGCTACGAACGCACCACCAACTGCACCACCGATACAGGCTGCAATAAATGGTTTTTTCAATGGTAATGTCACACCATAAACGGCAGGTTCTGTAATACCAAAAATAGACGTCAATGCGGCAGAAAGTGACAATCCTTTCATCTTCACATCTTTACTCTTCAAGAAGACAGCCAACGCAGCTCCTCCTTGCGCCATTACTGCCGGTAAAAGCATCGGCATCATAGAATCGATCCCACCGCCGGCTTCTGAAAGATTCAGCATCATGATCGGCACAAAGCCCCAATGCATACCGAACATAACAAACACTTGCCATAAACCACCCATAACAGCTCCAGCCAGTAAAGGACTCAAGCCGTAAATAGAGTTATAGGCACCACCAAGCAGATTACCTGCGACTGTCCCGATTGGACCAATCAAAATGAATGTCAATGGTGTCATTACTAAGAATACAGCTAGTGGAACAACAATGATCTGCAATGCATTTGGAACAACCTTTTTGAAGAAGCGTTCAACATACTGCATAACAAAAACTGCTAAAATAATTGGAATAACTGAAGATGTATAGCCGCTAGCACCCAAAATCACTGGGATACCGAAGAAGCTCAACTCTGTACCAGCCAACGCATTGATGCTTGGATGAACCAATGCCATCGCCAGACAGACTGCTAAAAACTGATTCGTATTGAATTTTTTTGCAGCAGTGAAGGCCAACAAGATTGGCAGATACGTGAATATACCATCAGCAACAGCAAACAATACCAGATAAACACCGGAATCAGCTGCCAGCCACCCCATTGTTAATGCCAGTGTCAGGAACCCCTTCAATACACCGGCACCAGCCATTGCACCTAAGAATGGTGTGAAAATCGAAGAAATAATATCAATCAACTGATTAAAGATATTGCCTTTTGCTCCTTCAGATTTCTCATTGGATTCGTTTCCTAAACCGCTTTGTGCCAGTAATTCTTTATAGACATCACTCACATGACTGCCGATAACAACCTGATACTGCCCGCCGCTTTGAACCACCTGGATGACATCCGGATCGTTCTTTAATTTTTCTGTTTCCGCAGCGCTTTCATCTTTTAAGTTGAAACGTAGTCGTGTTGCACAGTGAACAACGCTATTGACATTTCCTTCTCCACCTACTAGCGTAAGCACGCGCTTCGCTGTCTCTTGATTTTTACTCATTGTTCTCCCTCTTTCTGTTTTTATATATAAGAAAAACCCAAATTGAAAAAATAGCAGTACAAAGCAGTGTTGTACTCACTTATCTTTTCAATCCGGGTTTAGCCTGCATAACCAGTAACAATCCTATGATTGAGTATTATTCGTTTTTTTCTCCCACCAGTCGCTGAATATGAATGGTCAGGTAAGTTTGCTCTGCTTTGCCAACGGGCTTATCGTATTTCGTCACTAAGTACTGATTGATACGCTGCACCGATTGGAAAGCCTTTGGATATTTTGATTGAATCAGCTCGTAAAGAAATTCATCTTCCTCACTGTTCAGCTCATCCTTTAGGTATCGCTGACTAAAAAATTGTAAGTGGGTAACCATTCGTTGATAGTTCAAGGAATCCTCGTCGAAGGGTAATCCGAAGTATCTGCTGATGATCGTCAACACATTCCCAACGATCTCAGTAGCAGTCATCGTTTCTTCCATCGTGTTATTACCTTGCTCGCCATTCACGATATGAAAAGCAATAAAACCGGCTTCATCATCGGCGAATTCCACATCAAATTGCTCATTGATCAGTTGAATCCCTTGTCTGGCAATATCGAATTCTTTAGGGTAAAACTTGCGTGTTTCATATTTTAGCGGATTAGGAAGCTCGATACCTTCCCTCGCCCGAGCAATCGCATAATGAATGTGGTCAGTCAAGGTCAGATACACATTAGAAGAAAGTTCTGTGCCTAACTGCTCCTCAGCCAGATCAACAATTCTTTTTACAGCTTCCACCTCTTCAGAAGGCAGATCAGAAAACAATTGTTGAAATTGTGTAGAAAGAACGGAATCCTTCAGCACAAATTCTTTTTCAACGAATTCCTGCTGGATCTCATCGCCAACCTTCTTTTTAAAGGCTAGTCCTCTTCCCATATAGACAGTTTCTTCGCCTGAACTGTTCCGCGCCATCACTACATTGTTATTCAATATTTTTTCAATAATCATAATGAACGCTCCCCACTCCAAAATAAAAAAACCTAGAATCCTCCTACTGCTTCGACTAAATATAGCCTACATAAGTTGATTCTGGTTTTGCCTGCCTAACAGTAACAATCCATTAACGTAATCAGAATAACACGTATTTTTTGAATTTACAAGCTGAAAAAGCGATTTAATTTATTTTTGTTGAAAACCCTATCAATCCTACGTGAATAACGAATGTTTTTAAAATAGACAGTCATATTTACTATTCATACAAGAACCAAGATCCCGTTTTCTTTCTTTGCGGGGTAGATGTTTTCTTCAAATAAACACACCCTGTCCCTGCTTTCACAAGAAGCACTCCTCATTGAAAAAGGGGGAGATGATTTACTCTTCAGACCCCAACTCAACAGTATCCCTCAGTTAGCAAAGTCGACTATTCAACTTTTTTTATAGAAGCGGATTTGATTGTCCTTTCGAAACTCGTTATCTCCGTATCTACAAGGCTATTTCAAGCTCTGAATTGTAGATAAAATTAAATTCCCTTGCCATTTTTGATCTATTACTCACTCAGAACCCCTGCAATTGATTTAATGGTAAAAATTTCACCTTAGCTATTCCAATAATCTGTTCCTCCTTGACTAAGCCGTAATGTCGACTATCTGTCGAATAGGGGCGATTATCCCCCAAAAATAAATAGCGGTCATCCGGAATAACTGTCATTTCCCCTAACATGGAAAGAGAAAAATCCTCTGTAAAATTTTTTCCATTCTTTTGACTCTGATTTACCTTTTCTACAAGAAATTTTTCATCCAACGGTTGATTATTGATGAATAAGGTATCATCCTTATACTGCAGCTTATCTCCAGGCAGACCAATAACACGACGAACGTGGGTATTTTCTCCCCTTGAAAAAACCGCCAAATCAAACCGCTGGAGCCTATCTGTCTTTCTTACCAGCAAGACATTGCCATCTCTTAGTGTTGGAGACATACTAAAACCACGAACAGTAACCAACGTAAAGAAAAAAGAGGCAAGCAGGACAGACAAAACTAGCCCAAGAAGAACGGATAAGGATATCTCTTTGACAAAACTTCTGCTCCGTTTTTTCTTCCTATTCCCAGCCTTCAAAAAAGAAGGCTGACTTTGATGCTTCTTCCGGCCTTTTTTTTGAGACAACAAGGTGTTTGTTTGGATATTTCCACTGGTAGTTGTTCTCTTTCGTACCTGTGTCTGCTTTTTTTCCATCATTAAATAGCTCTGGTTACTCTTCTAAAAGGGCAGATTCATCCACCTGATAATACTCAAATGCAGCTTTTTCATATTCCTTTATTCTATCCGCATCATTCAAAAATTCTCCGACTAAATCCATATTGGCGAAAAAGTTTTTGGTCTGAGTACTCGTATTCATCCCGATTTGCATGAGTGAAGTATAATAACGGTTAAGAGCCAGCTGCCCCTCCTTTGAATTGACATTGCTTGCCTTTTTCGTTCCATAGCTCGCTAACGTTGCAGCTAAATAACGAATATTTTGTTGGATCTTGATCTCATCCTCTTCCTGATTTCCAGCTTTTAACAGCTGTTCTTCAAAATCTCTAAGTAGGTAATATCCTTTTACTACCAAATCAGAATCCTCTGTCGTCAGATTTCTCGATTGATAATAGGAAATATAAAATGAACCACCGGAAAAACTCATCGTCAGTAGAAGGAAAACGACGAAAGAAGTTACACTTCTTCTCTTCTTTTTTTTGAGTTGATTCAGCCTCTTCCTAAGCTGCTTCTTCTTTTTATTTTTCACTCGTCTAGTCGATAGCTTTTGGATTTTTCTTCTAATCACTGCAAATTGAACAAGGAAATAAACTGTACCAATGAAAAAGAGGATCGCAGCAACAACAACGCCAATAAATATACTATCTAAAACTGACATAATCCCCGGCTCCTAATCTTTTTTCTTCCTGTTCCTTTTTCTTCTGTGCGCATCTGCTCTTTGTCGATTTTTTTTGATCATAAGAATAATAAAGAAAATAATCCCGATGACTGCTAATACACTAACAACAATGATTGCTATTAACTTCCAGTCCAGCCCTTTTTCCTGAACAAGACCTACATCCCGCTCATTGAATTTATCGGCTTCTTCATTTGTTATCTCAAAATCTTCTGACCATTCCCATTTACGATTGCCGGATGTTACCAATATTGCAGCAGTGTATTCTCCCGCTGCCATTCGTTCGCCATTCATACTGATTGGAAATTTAAGAAATGTGTTAGGCGCCATTCGCATCGCTGTCTGCTTCCGCTCGTAAAGGACACTGTTGTTTCCTTTTTTATTTATCTGAACCTCTACTGTCATATCATTTAAATAAGATGCAATTACGTTGGAGAAGTCTACAAAGATAGCATTTCTATGATTATCCTGATCTGCGTAAACACTGTTCAATGCCAAATCGGCTTCGGGAAGATCTTCTGATTCCTGTAAAAGAACCCCTACAACATATGCATATTGATTGATGATCCTAGAACCACCTTCGTCGGAGGCTTGCTCGTCTTGGTTAGCCCTCATTAACTGAATCCCTCCGGCTATCACACCGTCAATACCTGTATCCGGCATTTGTATCTTCATAGCCAAATGCTTTGTCTCTCCCGGCTCGAGTGTAATAGAATCTGGACCAGTGACAATATCAGTGAAATCAAACTTCAGTGACGGATCATTTTCAATATCAGAATCGCCATATTCAATCACGCCATTTTGATTTGTTTTAGCTCCGTTCAAGCTTACATTTATTTCTACAATTTCTGTACTGGGATTACTCAGTGAAATTTGGATCGTCTGTTCTTGCCCTTGACTCATTTTCAGCTTGAAGTAGCCAATATCTTCTTCCATTTGATTATCTGGAAAATTGATGCTGTAAGTAAAGCCCGTTGCTCCTGACACATCACCACTTTCGTCAGCAAATACTGCTCCCTCAGTTGAAAAAAATGATACAAATACCATTGTCAAAAAAGTAAATACTACTATTGGATGTAGCCGTCTCTCCATAATTAAAAACCTCATTCTCATCTTTATTTCTATGTAAACATACCTTCTTTGTCAAAAAGCTTAGCCGATCTACTCACGCTTTCATAAACAGAATATAAAACAGAAGCATTGCTCCTGAAGATAAATCGAAATATCCGACGATTCCTCAATATTTCTTTCTATCCACAAGAGCGAAACACTCCTGTCCTTATCTCAACAAAGTGAGTAAATTATGCTGCTGCTACAATTGACCAAGTGATTTTAGCAGTATATGTGTCTTCCGCCATGTTAGAAGCTGTTGCCGCTGGAACTGTCAGCAATACAGATTCAGCATCTGTTCCTGGAGTTCCAGTTGTAGAAGTCTCACTTTGACCAAACTCAATGATATAACGACCTTTACCTTCTTGAGCATCTTTATCCGCTGTAACAACTGTTGATGCAACATTCAATTGTAGTGTGAATGCTGATGAAACGTTAGAAGGAACCGTATTTGTGTTATCGCCTTGTGCTACTGCCATTCCGTTGTTGTATGAAACAGTTGAAGAAGTCAATACATTAGAAGCGTCTGTTCCTGTAAACTGTTGTGTCATTTTAGCTGATATTGTGTAGCCGAAAGAACTTGCTGAACGGATGTCGCGCCATTGTACATAAGCACCACGTGTTTCAGTTCCACCACCAAAGCTCATTGGCAATGCGTAAGCTGTTACTTCATTTGCAGAAGTTTTGATTGTACCAAAATCCAAGTCTGTTGTTTTTTCAATCATCAAAGCACCAAGATCCGGGTTTGTATTCTCGTCTGGTCCATCAGGATCTGGTTCTGGTAAAATCTCATCTGGATCTTCTGGATCGACTGTCCCAGGAATTTGCTCGTCTCCGCCTTCTTCAACGATAACATTTCCTGTTGAATCTAGCTCAGTTGCATCCGCAAATGCCGTCATTGGTGAAAGTGCTCCTACTGTCAGTGCAGCTACTAATGCAGCTGAAGATAATGTTCTAAGTTTCATATGTGTTTTTCCTCCTAAGATATGTGTGTAGTGTTTTTCTATTTGATACTCAGGTTTCCCTGAGGGCATCACAATTTTATGGTAGTGCTGCAAGAATCCAAGTAATTTCTGTTTCATAATAAACCGGATGTATTTTTACCTTTTCAGGTATAGATAGAGTGATAGCAGAATTGCTGTACATCGGTTTATTGTATAGTTCATCAATCACAGGATTACCTGCTTGATCAATAACTGGTGCTAGAGTCGCTTCCTGATTATCGGTATTGGTTTTTGAAGCACCAAAGCTGATTGTCCAAACACCTCTACCTGTTCCAACAGTTGCTGTCGCCAGCTCATACGCCGTATTATTTGCACTTAATGCAATCGTTTCTCTTGTAACATTAGGTGCATCACTGGAGCTACTGCTGTTAGCCCAAGCTTTATCCAATGAAAGAACAGAGCCTATCAGTTCCTGCTCATCAGCATTTTGAATCACAGAATTTCTAAAAGGATGGTTCTGTTTCACTTGTAATGTCCATCCTGTGGACGTTGTTCGTTGGTCGGTAATTTGAATATAACTGCCTCTAGCTGCTGTGTCGCTAAAAAACTGCTGCGCCAACCCTTTATAGACTCGTTCGCTTTCCGTGATTTGAACATCACCAAAATCCAATGAAGAAGCATAATCAATACGTAATGTACCTTTTGTCGATGGCCCTTCACCAGGATTGACTGTATCCTCCGGATTTTCCGGATCAACCGGAACTGTCGTATCACTGACTTCTACTTTTATAGATCCATCACTTCCTAAGGAATTCTCCGTTGCTTGAGCAGCATTACCTGTTGCACTTATTGACAAAAGCAGCAATATCGCTGAACCAATAAGTCTTTGCTCCCAACATCTCATGGCTTGTCCCCCTCTCTACGTTTACGTAAAAAGAGCAGTGACAATAAAATGAGTAGTATACTGCTGCCGATAAAGCTGTAATTCTTTATAAGTTCACCTGTGCTGGGATATTTCCCGGCTGGCTTCTCCACAGTGGCGGAGTCGGTTATTTCACTTGTACTCGGTTGACTTGTATTCGGTTCATCTGATGTGGTTGACTCAGTGGATGAACTTGTCGTTGATCCTTCGTAAAATGAGATCTTACCACCCGTTTTTACCTGTCCTCCTGCTCCATCACTCGCATGGACAACAACTGGAGTACTAAAAATACTTAGAATCACAACCCAGGAGCAGAATAGAACGATTATTTTCTTACATCTCATTTTTTTCTCTCCTTCTAAGGCTGACCGGCCATCACTTTCCAAGTAATCACGCCGACATAATCTCCTGTATAAACAATATCCGATGATTCGATTTGAAGTTTCACACCATCTGTACCAGCGGAATCTCCCCAAGTATCACTTATGTTCAATACCCCTGCGGCTCCTGTGGTATTCAAGTAAACTGGTACCGCATTACTATCTAAAATTGTTTCATCTCCGTTATAGACATAGCGTAATGCGTTGTTCAATATCTTCCCATCTTGATTTTTCATCGGCGCAGATAATGTAGCTGTTAAGTGCCAACCATCTTCAGCACTAGCTCTAGTATCAGTTACCACCAAGTTTTCATCAAAATAGGGGTTCTCTACTCGCTTAGCAGTTGCATTATATGTGAGTGAACCAAAATCCAACGCACTAGGTACGGAAGTCAAACTCAAAAGTCCTCGTATTTTATATTGAACAGTAACTGTCGCTGCATTGATTGCTACCGCAGTTTCATTCGACGGACGTTCAGCTATTTCGTAGCCAGCAGTTTCCAGATTTGCTAATTGTGCTGTCACATTTGGTTGCTGCAGCAGATTGATCGTATCGCCAATCTGAGCATCTATAGTGACTGTGTATCCTGAAAGCACCTGATTCACTTCATTAACAAATTCAACCGTCAAAACAGATGAGATATCTGTTTGCTTAAAGACATATTTGACAGTGATATTAGTTTCAGGTATTTCCAGCCTATCTTCATCATCAGGTCTGGCTATCACTTCATAGTGATCTCCCAAAAGATCATCGATTACTGCAGTTATAGCTGTATCTCCAGTCAAATCAACGATTGATACAACATCTTTTAATTGTGTAATCGGTGTCCGCAAATTGTTATCCTCTTCGTCAACAAACCTGACTGTTAAAGAAACTTGATTTCTCTTATAGTAAAAATTGACAGTTTGCGGTGTATCGGTAAAGTTTCCTGTAGCTGATCCTTCTGTACGATCATACGTATAATACGGAATAGCCTGTGGTGATTCAGAAAAGCCTTCTCCAAGCTCGCCATAAATCGTTTTACTATTTACTCCCGCAATCGGCGTGCCCGAATCATTCAAATAATGAAACGTAACACTTCCTATATTGGGGATAGTAACAACTGCTTCACCAGAAATTCCCCAGGCAGCTCCCGAAGCAGAAAAGACTTCTACTACTGTAGCAAGTGATATATCATCATCATCTGTTGTTACCTCCGCATCAAAAGTCAGATCATATGCCCGGCTAGTTGTTAGCTGTAAATTAGACAATTTGATTGTTTGATTTGATATTTCCAACTGGCTGTCATCCACAGGATTGCCGTCAAAAAATACTGTTCCACTCTTATATGCTAATCCCTCTGGTAAGTTGATTACAACAGAGGCTCCATCTCCGCTCAAAATTGCATCCTCATCGGGTACAATAGAATCGGTGAAGCGAACTGTATCATTTTTGAAGGCTTTTACAGTAGTATCTATCGCTGAGCTTTGAGTAATATTCTGAACTTTTAAATCATGTGTTGTATTCCCTGGAATTTCCGTCATGGCGATTCTGGCATCCATCATTAACTGACCTGTTGCACCAGTAAATCCCCAGTACACTGATGTACCGCCAAATGCTGTATTCAAATTAGCCACAGTATACGAGTTACTTCCAAAACCATCAATTGTATAATGAAGTGTTCGTGTTGCTGCATCCCATCGAATATCCAGTGTTCGCCAAGTATCATTTGACATTCGATCAGCTGCTGTAGCACTATTGGTTGGAGCGACTAGCAATCCATGGTGTGTTCTGTTTGCGGATTGATCATTTCGGCCTGCTGGAATCATGACAGCAATATGCCCTCCACTAGTGGAGACATTTGAATCGATATTTCCGTTGTTGAAGGGGTCGAATTCCAAGGCAATAGCATTTCGAATAAAATTGCTGGAATTAGCTGAATTGACACTATAGATACCTAGCCCCGCTCCCCCCGGTCCCACAACTGTATTAGGAGTCGTTTCCATCCTTGGATCATTCTGAAAAGCCATCGTGATACCATCTGCAACTGTGCTGTTTGAAGTTGTTGTTCCATTATTCCCATTCCCCAAGTAGATATATGAGGTAAATGAAAAATCTCTTAATAGATTAATTTTCCGCTTAGACCAAATTGCTCCGGTCTGGGAATTTCCCCCGACGATTTGAAGAACTCTTCCTTCATCCATCAGGTTTGGCCCTGAACCGATTGGACTTCTAAACACATCCGATAAAGAGATTGAGTCTGTCGGAAAGACATTAGCCCCTGACCATGAGCCAGTTCGCAGTTCATTAGCAGCTGAAAACTCCGCCAAAGCCGTAAAATCAAGATTCCTTTCAACAATCAATCCACCCTTTGGATCAAACAGTCTGATTACAGATTGCTCTGAATCATCACTTTTTTGAACTTCAACGGTCAAATCAAATGACTGGGCATCCTCGCTAAAAAAAACGACTTTTTTCGATGTACCATCTCCATTGTCTAAGACAGCTACTTTATCCTCATCCTTATTGATGATGCCGGCTTCTATCGTCTCAGCCGTCACCTCATCCACCCCTTCAAAATCAAATGTATATTCTCCAGATTCAGGATTCGGAATCGATATATCAATAAGCAGCTTATCCTCTTCAAGAGTCGTCCTTGTTTTAACAATTGTTTCCGTTTCTGCTCCTCGTATCAAGGATATGTCGTTATTCCAGATAACAAGTACAGCCGTCAATAATAAAACGATAATTGAGCCAAGTACCCAAGACTTTTTTCCGATTTTCATTTAGTTACTTCATCTCCTTTCTCATACTTCTATGTATGCCTGTCTCAAAGACATACAAATCTATTTCAATTTCAAAAAAGGAGAGGATGCTTAGATTTCATATTATGTTATTCCCTCAACTTTTCCTGAAAAGAAATACGAATCTATTATCTACACTTCTCGATGCTTTCTAATATCTCCTGATAAATCCAGCATATACCCTTTAGATCGAACCGTGCGAATCACATCGGGAAGTATGCCGCTAGCTTCTATTTTTTTTCTTAGATGAAAAATGATATTTGCTATTCGAATTTTCGAATCACGAATCTGCTTCTTCCATATTTCTTCTGATATTTCGCTGTATGTAACAGTAGTATTTAAATTTTTATAAAGTACATATAATGTCTTATACTCAATTTTCGTTAATGAAATTTCTTCATTTCCCAAAATTTGTACACTAAGGTTTCTAGAATTGAGCACAACTCTCTCAAGTGATTCTTTCCCCTTTTCCCCACTAATTCCTTCTTGATTTTTTCCAAAATCATTGGATAGATTGTTAATTTTATTTAAGTTGTTAGAGATAAGTAGTTGCAGTTCATCCTCTTGACAATCCTCTGGAACAATTCCCAATGCACCTAATTGAAGATATACACTTCTCATCATTTGAGGTGTTTTTGATAAAAATGTCCACACATGAGCATCTGATTTTTCTTTAAGCTTTATCAAAATGTTGCAAACCTCCGCTGCATCCTTGGTTGTATTTCCACGAATGATGACTACCTCTATTTTTGAAATCTTTTCTTCAAAATCCTCGGGTGTCAATTGAACCACATCAATGTCTTTTTCTTTAAGTTTATCGAAGAATGATTCAGAAAAATTTTCCGATAAGCTGATAACCCCTGCAAGCATACTAGATACATCTCCTTCATAACTTCCTTTATAACAAAAAACAAATCAAAACATGATTTTCTTGGTTTTTTCTCAAAGTATTTATCTTTGAGATATAGTTGATAATTCCTAATAGAAAAGAGTCTAATTTTCTTGATGACGGCTTAATTGACGCTTTATTTTATGAAGACTTGGGAAAGAAATTTCGATTTACATGTTAAAAAAATAGAGAATTTATATAAAATCACATGATGGTGTTTTTTGTCAGACGGCTTAACTGACGGTAAAAGCTGTCACAACGCCTATTTTTTGATATACATAACCGATATTATTGATATCAAACTGTGTTTTATATCATATTTTTACAAAATTTATGAATAAATTGAGAGAAAAATGAGAAAAAAATTGTAGACTTGCTCCTTTTATTAGTTTAGAATGAATTTGTAATCAAATAAATGTTATCTCAAAGATAAATATTTTGAGATACGATAAGACAGTCAAAATCATACATCTAGCTAGAACTATTCATAAGGTTATCAAATAATCTACAACGTCTTAAAAATCGTTATTTTTTTGATATTCACTTGTTTTTTTATGCTACATACTCGTTTTTTTAAAATTGGCTTATTTCATTTCTTCAACAAAAGTCAGTATTGCAAAGAAAGTTAAATTAATTAAAAAATTATTTCAAAGCAGATAATGATCAGTAAATAGTCACCTTTTTCATCATAAAATCAGCATAATCAATTCGCTTTAATTCCATTTTTTGACTTTCTACAAGCAAACCACAGCGTTAAATCGTGCAATCAACAAAAAAGAAGAGCAGCAGATTTTTCACTCCAAAATCAATTACTATCATAAATAGACGACGAACAAAAAGGTCATAGACAGTCTGATACTTCAACAGTCTATGACCCTATATAGTAAAGTTCTGTGTTACTAAATGACCCAAACAGATCACCCTTTTGCTTTTTTCAGTCTGCCGACCCCATTCATGGTATCACCCAATGGCGAAGAAATGTATTCACCCTTCTTTTTCTATCGCTCGAATAAAACTGATATATGTCACTAGGAAGTAAATGAAGAAGATCATTAGAAATATGCCCAATGCAATCAAATAATAGTAGCTCCCCGATGTACTTAAGCCAGTATAGTAAGCAAAGCTGTCACTTGCAAATATTCCTGTAAAGGCACTGATAAGGGTAGCAATTATGACCGGACACAAATAGTAGATAGCCAATTGTTTTAGGACAACTTTATTACGTTCTCTTCGGTTCAGTCCTAAATTTTTCAGTATCTGGTACCGGTATCTATACTTAGAGGCATCAGATAACTGTTGAACCGCTAAAATACTCATCGCTACGACTAAAAAGACGATTCCAACATATCCTAAAGTAAAGCTCGCACTAGCCGTTACACTGTCCAGCTCTTTGATTAGACTTTCTCGTACCAGGATTGGTGTACTGAAGGTAATAAGCTGCTCACTACTGGTTCCGTACTTGATTGCCAATAGTTTGTCTTCAATATCGCCATCTTCCAGATATCCTGAATCTTTTTCAAGCTCTTGCTCGATCTCATACATCGAATCGCTCCCTACATTAGCAGCTAGAATACTGTAATATGGCAGCAGCTTCGGCAGGTTGTTATCTGGAACAACAAGGATGTAGTCAGCACCATTCATCCCGCTTTGAGTAAATGGATCTGTGATCACTTGTCGACAATCCAATACTTCTCCCCCTATAGAAAGATCATTCCTTTCCCCATAGTCAGAAAACGTTTCGGCTAATTTTTCTTTTGCCTGAATCAGGTATTGCCCCTCATCTAAAACAACTGTGTCAAATCCTGCCATTTTTCTCAACTGATTGTAATCAGATAAGAGCATGTATGTGTCGTAATCAAAATATGCACTCCGGCCTTCAGAATCATAGGCTCCTTTGACATTTTCATATAAATAGTCATTCAACTTCGTTTGTTTATCATTTTCGTATACATGATAGGTATATGCTTCTTCTATTACACCATGCTTTTCAATCACACTCAGCTGCTGCTGGAAATCTGTTGAAACCCCATCCTTAAGATAAAAAACATCAATATCCATCAAGTTCCCATCAAACACCTCTTTTTGATAGCTGGTAAATAGTAAAACAAACATCCAGCTTAAGATGGTTACGGCAAATAGAATCGTGAGTGAGCCCATTGTAAAACGCATGGTTTTTATTTTCGAAGCCAACTGTCGGAAAATAAAAATATTGGCTTCCTTAGTAATCGTTCTTCCTTTTCTTTGAATATAGCTGGTTAAGTATCCGGACATTCCTATAAACAGACCATAAATCGAAGCAAATAAGCCTGCAAGTAACGGCCAGATAAGCTGAACATTCGCATGTCCGGTATAGACGATCAGGTGGAAGAATATAAGATAAATCAAGCTAATCACAAACAGGCTTTTCCTTTTCGTACTTACTTCATTATTGTTTTCCAAATAAAGCAACTCACGAATTTCCATCTTCTTGAATCGTTTGTTGATCCGCAGCAGTGCCAGTAAATAAGCAAATAGATAGACAGCAAACGTAAGCAGATAGGTGTACATATTTATATCAACAACGAACTGATACTGTGAATCAAATACGGTAAAAAATATATTGATCAAGGCAAGATGCAGCAAATAACCAGGAATCAGTCCTAGAAAAAAAGTGAGTGCTCCTAAAAAAAGATGCTCTCTTTTAAACATTTTCCCTACCTGCTTTTTATCCATTCCTATCAGTAAATAAGTGCCAAATTCCTTGCTTCGTCTCTCCAGCATAAAATTGATAATATATTTCGTCAGCCAGATAACGATCACAACAACAAAAAAAGTAGCCAAGCCAATAAATACCGCAATAGAGGTCACCTCATTCAAAAGCTCTCTAACTGAGGCTGAGAAGAGTAAGCCGTTAAAGGCAAACATCAACGAAGAAATGATCATCATCGTAATAACATAGACAAGATAATCCTTCACAGATCTCCTTGCATTTCTAAATGATAATTTATTAAGCATGGCCATCGCCTCCAATAGCCGCCAATACGTCCAATATCTCATTCAAAAATTCTCTTCTGGTTCGATCACCTTTATACAGCTCCTGAAACACTTCCCCATCGCTGAGAAACAGAATGCGATTGCAATAACTGGCACTAAAAGCATCGTGGGTGACCATCAAAATCGTTGCTGCCATTTCCCGATTCATTTTTTCCATCGTTTCCAAAAGCATTGCTGAAGATTTTGAATCCAACGCCCCTGTAGGTTCATCAGCCAAAATCAACTTCGCCTCAGTAATCAGTGCACGAGCACAGGCACAGCGCTGCTTTTGCCCTCCAGATACTTCATAAGGAAATTTTTCCTTCAGCTCATATATCCCAAGCTGCTCCATCATCCTCTTCACTCGGTCTGGTGCTGCTCCTTTACCTACCTGCAGGCTCAATGCAAGAGTGATATTCTCTTCCAAAGTCAATGTATCCAGTAAATTAAAATCCTGAAAAATAAAGCCTAGATTTTCTTTCCTAAACTGTGCCAAGCGATTTTCATCAAACTGAGTGATATCCTGATTGTCAAAAAAAATATGACCGGCACTGACTCGATCGATCGTTGCCAGCATATTCAACAGCGTCGTTTTCCCACTGCCGCTCGTCCCCATGATACCGGTAAACTCTCCTTCATTCACTGAGAAGCTCACTCTATTCAAGGCTTTTGTCGTACTGCCCTTATTTCCATAGTATTTTTCTACATTGTCTATTCTGATTAGCTCATTCATTTTCCAGCACCCTTCCTCTTATAAAAAATCCTGTTAAATAGACGCATCATCCCTATGTTCATGTCACGTCAGCCGAGTGAGTAGTGTAGGGGCAAGAGAAAAGAAATAATAACTACTTTCATTTCTTTTGCTTCATACTTTGTGCAAAGCTCACTTTTCGTGCATTGAATCTTTAACAGGATTCGTATATAAATCCTATTAAAGAAATAATAACTACTTTCATTTCCTTTGCTGCATACTTTGTGCAAAGCTCACTTTTCGTGCATTGAATCTTTAACAGGATTTATATAGAAACAATATAACGCTACAACTTAAGTATATTCATAAATAAATTGATGTTATATCTATTTAGATTGCATGGAAGTTACAAATCTGAAAGATAACTATTTTTGGGAAATGTAAGAATCATCTCTGTGTATTCATCTTCAGTAGAGTTTGCTTCGATCGTCAGTCCTAATTTGGTACATAGCTTCTTACACAAATAAAGACCAAAGCCTGTTGCTTTTCCTGCATCTCTGCCATTCGTGCCAGTGAACCCCTTATCAAATACACGAGGCAGCTCGTGAGAGACTATGCCGAGCCCTTCATCCCTGATGATCAATCGAGTGCTTTCCTTTGTTGAGATAGTCTTGAATGAAACTTGACCCGAACCCTCTTTCTTATACTTGACGGCGTTAAACAAAAGCTGATTGATAATAAAAGCGAGCCATTTTTTATCGGTATGCACCATACCCTCACAATCGATAGTGATCTGCATCTGATTTTGAATAAGCAGAAATTTGTTTTTCTTGACCAGCTCACTGATGATTTCCTGAACTGGCGCTTCTCGTATCAAGTAATCTTGATGAACATAATCGCTTCGTGCATAAAAAAGAGCTTGATCCACTTGATTCTCCAAATCGATCAGATACGCCTGCAGCTTTCGAGCTGAGTCTCCTTTTAGCTCAGCACTCATCAAATACAAGCTGGTTATAGGAAGTTTTACCTCGTGAATCCAGGCTTCAATAAATTCTTTGTATTCACCCTGTTCCTCTTCCAATAAAACAATTACTTCCATTGCTGAGATCGTTGACTTTCTTAGGATATCTTTATAAACCTCGTCCTCGTAACGCCATGTTTTCTCCATCATTTCATAGATCAGATAGGGCTTATCCAGCCGCGTCATTTGCCTAGTGATACCATCAAAATATTGTCTTCTTTTATAATACTCAATACCAAAATACAGCAGAAACACACTCCCCCAAACAAGATCGATCAATGCGATCGTGAGGAGTGTGTTTCCCACAGTCAATAAGTAAAAGGACAGCAACAGCACACCAGAAAGGTTCAGAACGACAATCAATAGCTTGTCATGTATATAACGAAATAGATTCATATTTGATACCCAACTCCTCTTTTCGTCTGAATGAAATCAGAAACGCCCAAAGCTTCCAGCTTATTTCGCAGTCTCGTCATATTGACGCTCAATGCGTTATCATCTATAAAAACATCGTTATCCCAAAGATAAACAATAATATCCATTCTTGGGATGACCTCTCCCTTTCGCTGAAACAAGTAATGCAGCAGTTTAAATTCTGTTTTGGTCAACTCCGCCTCCTCTGATTTGAAGAGAACCTTATACGTACTGATATTCAAGGACAAATCTTTGTGGGTCAACAGAAACTGTTCGCTAGGCTGATTGATCGTCCTTTTCAGTACAGCCTGAATACGTGCCAAAAGCAAAGACGGTGTATACGGCTTTGTGATAAAATCATCGCCGCCAAGTAAAATACAGTCAAGCTCCGTCATGACACTGTTGTCGCTTGTTAAAAAAATCACAGGGATTGCTGACGTCTGCCTCAATGAACGACAGATTGTTTGACCCTCCTGATCCGGCAGCTTTAAATCTAAAAGGACCAAATCTGGAGAACAATCCAGTATTTGATCAACTACATGCTCAAATTTTTCAATAACAGTCACCTTAAAAAAAGCATTTTCCAACAGTCGTTTCAATTCATTCCTTACGTTCTTTTCGTCTTCAACAATTAAGATATTCATACTATTTCTCCACTTCATTCACGGTCTATGGGAAATCTTTCCCCTAGACGGCTTTGTTTCTTCTTCTAGAAATCCTCTCTTATTATAGCATGTATTGATCCTAGGTAAGAAGCCAGCCTTGTTTCTTCCACTCTCAAGAAATTACTTAGACAATTTTTTCTTTAAGATCCCCTTCTGTCTTATCAACTTCTTTTACAACATCATTTTATATTTATTATCATTTGTGAATATTTTAACATAATCATATTTTTACAAATAGCATATAATAGATTTAAGTTGACGAATAAAAACACAACTGGTATTATCTGTTTGAGAATGATAATATCATTCCATAATTGAGAATAAAAAAAGAGACAGACATTTTTTAATGTCTGAATTATTAACTATAATACTTTGAAAGTCAAACTATTTTACTCAGTTTAACAAAAAAAGTATTGGTTAATAACAGAATTATTACTTTGATTATCAAAACAACTAGGAGGATTCAAATGAAGCGAGTTGTAATAACCGGATTAGGAGCAGTGACTCCTCTCGGCAATACAGTAAAAGAATATTGGCAGCACCTGAAAAATGGACAGCTGGGGATTGGGAAAATCACAAAATTTATCTCAGAGGAAATCGGTGTATCTTTAGCCGGTGAAGTAAATGACTTTGATCCCAGTCCTGTGTTAGATCGAAAAGAACAAAAAAGAATGGATTTATTCTCTCAATACGGTCTGACAGCTGCCCTAGAAGCATGGGAAATGAGCGGATTAGCTGAGACTTCCATTGATGCTAAGCGATTTGGCGTCATTGTCGGCAGCGGAATCGGTGGTATGACCACCTTGCAGGATCAAGTTCGAGTGATGGATAAAAAGGGACCGAAACGAGTAACACCCTTCTTCGTTCCTATGGTTATCGCGAATATGGCTTCCGGAAACATTTCGATTCGTTTAGGAGCTAAAGGGACTTCTCAGACAATTGTAACTGCTTGTGCCTCAGCCACCAATGCTATTGGTGAAGCGTTTCGAGCAATCAAGCACGGAACAGCAGATATCATGATAACTGGCGGAACTGAAGCAACCATCTGCGAGATTGGGATCGCTGGTTTCGCCGCACTGAATGCGCTGAACACAACAGATGACCCTGCACGTGCCTCTATCCCCTTCGATAAAGAACGCAAGGGTTTTGTGATGGGCGAAGGAGCTGGGATGCTTGTCTTGGAAGAGCTGGAGCATGCGAAAAAAAGAGGTGCAGAGATTCTTGGTGAGATCGTCGGCTATGGCAGTAACTGTGATGCCAGTCACATGACTGCTCCATTGAAAGACGGCAGCGGCGCAGCAGATGCCATGCTGATGGCACTGGAGGAAGCGGGTATACAACCAAGTAATGTTGGCTATATCAATGCTCACGGAACTTCTACACCGGCAAATGATGCAGCAGAAACAACAGCCATCAAACGTGTATTTGGCGAAGGAGCAAAACAGGTCCCTATTTCCAGTACAAAAAGCATGACGGGACATCTGTTAGGCGCTGCCGGCGGAATTGAAGCGATTGCTTGTGCGAAAACATTAGAAGAAGGCATTGCTCATCCGACTGTTGGTTATGAAGTGCCTGATCTGGAATGTGATTTAGACTATTTAACAGAAGGAGCCCGCTCTATTCAGGCTGATTATGCAATTAGCAACTCGTTTGGATTCGGCGGTCATAATGCGGTTATCTGTATGAAGAAATGGAGAGATGAATAACATGGAAAAAGTAATGACTGTAACTGAAATAATGGAATTGATCCCAAACAGATACCCTATCTGTTTTATTGATTATGTTGATGAAATCATTGCGGATAAAAAAATCATCGCAACGAAGAATGTGACGATCAATGAAGAATTTTTCCAAGGTCACTTCCCCGGAAATCCTACAATGCCTGGCGTTTTAATCATTGAGGCTCTTGCACAGGTAGGCTCTATCCTCATACTAAAAATGGATCAGTTTAAAGGGGAAACAGCTTATATAGGAGGAATAAACAAAGCCAAGTTCCGACAAAAGGTCGTTCCCGGCGATGTACTGAAGCTTCATTTTGAAATTGTTAAATTACGCGATTTTGTCGGTGTTGGCCAAGCTGTTGCCTATGTTGACGGTAAAAAAGTCTGCGAATGCGAGCTAACATTTATTGTAGGGAGATAGTAGAACTATCCCCTTTCTGACTAGCGCTTAACTTATGGAACAGAGACTGGGAGTGAAGCGTTTCGCTCCTATGGCCCTCTCCGTTTATTTGGATTTAGGACAAGAAAAAGTGTAGGAACAGATTATGCTCCTACACTTCTTTATTTTTCTAATCTACTCTGAATATTTGAGTATTGTCCGGTCATTCAACGGCTGTACTTCACGATTATTATGTGAATACAGTTTTTTGAATGATTCGATTTGCTCTGAAGAAATTTCTACCGGATTTTCCATCACATACCATTCCACATTTTCATTTAAAGGCGGCGTAGTTAGTGAACCCAAATAATGATAATAGCTCTTATTGCTTGGCAGCATCTCATCTAAATCAGTGATAGGATCATCCTTTTCATTTTGGACATCATCCAAGACTTCCTGAAATCCCTTGTTCTCCTCTCCTTCTTCAAAGAAGACACCCACAACTGCGATTCGACCATCCTGAGCAGTATTAACAAAATGCGCTTCCATCGGATAGTGCTCTCCATCTACTGTATGCTCACTCTGGGCATGAAAATGAAATTGCGTTAAGGTAAAGTTTCTTCCGTTGATTTGCGCTGTTCCTCCATCAGATACTTGAATACTATGACCATTGTTTTCTACACTGGTAATATCTGAATCGTAATCTAACGCAATCGTTCCGGCATCTTCTGTCATCGCCTCTGCCTTGCTCGTTGGGATATCGATTGGCGACTGCATCTGTCCTGCAGTAAATTCCCACTCTTCCTGATTATCATAATCAATGTGTCCCTCTGCCGATTCTGACTCCGACGTACTTTCAGATTTGACTGAACTTGATTCTTCGGTCTGACTTTGACTAGTTGCAGAACAGCCTGTTACTGCAAGGCTTACTCCAAATAAAAAAACAAATGTTGATATCTTTTTCACTGTGTTCCTTCCTTTCAAAAACAAATCGTTTATTCGAACAAGCTAACTATTCATCTTATTTTTCACCCATTAAGATGATACCACCAGACAAAATTATTTTCTAGACTATTTTTGTGAAAAATATGTATATTACTTCTAATAATGTACGATAACAGTAATCACTCGTTCTTGAAGCATATAGTAGCGAAGAATTGTTAAGCTAGTGTTAACAAATTCTTAAGAAAACAGACAGCAAAAAAACAGTCACTGATTTCATGACTGTCTTTTTTCTTTACACTAGGCAATTGTTCACTCAATACTACATAGATAGATATTTACCAGATAAAAGGAATCAATCTATATTTTACCTTCCGCTTATATTCTTTATAGCCTTTCAGCTCTTGTTCAAGTACCATCTCTTCATTTTTTATCCGCTTTACCAATAAAAATGGGTAAATCAAGAAAATGAAAAAAGCCGGAACTGACCCTAAAATGACTGGCATTGATAAGAAAAGCACGACAGTTGCAGAATACATCGGATGCCTCACTACGCCATACAAGCCCGTATCTATCACTTGCTGGTTTTCCTGTACCTCAACCGTTCTTGAAAGGTACATATTCTCCCGCATGACCTCTGCATACGATCCATAAGCAACTAACAAAAAAATGGAAGCAAGTATAACCAGCCATAGTGGTAGATGACTCCAGCCAAATCTGAAGTCCAAACCGGCAACAACAAAACCTGCCAGAAACATTACTAAGGATAGAGAAACGACTTGTACTTGTTCTGTTTCCTTCTCCTTCGTATTTAGACGCTTCGTCAACAACTTAGGTGCTTTAAGGAATAAAATAATTCCAAGCAAAAACATAGGTATAAACAATATACCTATCAACAGCCAAGCATTCCAGAATTGAAATGTTCCCGCTGGAAGAAGTAGGAGTAGACTAATTGCTGCCAATCCCGAAACAAACTTGATCAGTGCTTGAAACAAAAGCTTACTATTCATCATACTCACCTCCTAGCTTTTTCTTAACTATAACAAATCGTTATTATGAAAGATAGGCAGAGCATGGCATGGCTGAACTTATTATATACGCTATTGCTGATCCCTATCCTCATCTTGATAGTTTAGACTAAATTCTCCCATTTTTCCAAGTTACTTCAAAACACGAACGAAATAGGATATCATTTCCATTTAATACGATTGTAGAACTATAAATGGATTAAATACGAACATTACAAAAAACATAACCAACAAAACACGAAAAATCATCGACAGGGAAAATATCCAATGTTATCATTATTGAAAACACTAGATATTTTAGAGAAAGCAGGAAGAGCATGAAAACGTTGTACGATGGTAAAACGAAAACAGTCTTACTTGATGAAGGAAGCAAAGAAATAAACCTACTGTTTAAAGATAGCGCAACTGGAGAAGATGGCGTTTTTGATCCTGGTTCCAACTCAGTCGGCGGCAGCGTTGCCGGTAAAGGAAAAATCGGCTTAGCTATTTCCAAGTATTTTTTTGAATTAATGGAAAAAAATGATATTCCTACTCACTACTTAGATGCAGACATCGAAAAAGGGTTGATGAAAGTTCGCCAACTGACTGTCCCGAATTTGGAGTTTGTTTTACGCTATTTCACTGCCGGTAGTATGTGCCGTCGCTTCAGCTTACCGGAAGGCTTGCCTTTTGACCCGCCATATTTGGAAGTGACCTTAAAAGATGACGAACAAGGAGATCCATTGATCACTGATCGTTTGTGTCAAATGAAGGGGATTTTAGTCCCTGGTCAATACGATGAAGCACTTGAGATTTTAACAAAGGTTGGTGCCGTTCTTAAAGATGCTTTAGCTGAAATGAATCTAACCTTGATTGATTTCAAAATTGAAATCGGATATGATGATGAAGGAAAAATGTATGTCGTTGATGAAATCACCCCGGATATCTGGCGCGTTAAAGATGAACAAGGCAACATTCCTAACCAAATCGATTGCGCGCAGTTGATTTTGGATAAAATTTAAAAGCTGTGCATTCTAGGGCTGATGGATATTCCATCAGCCCTATTTTCAACAAAATACTTCTTTTATGAGACATCCTGCTTATATGCCACACACGTCATCTTCATAAAAAAACAGGAGCGATCATCGAACTGACAATCGCTCCTGTTTTTACTCTATATTTATTTCTTCGGCTCGTCCTCGTCCATCTTAAGAACAGCCATAAAGGCTTCCTGAGGCACTTCTACAGAACCAATCTGTTTCATCCGCTTCTTACCTTCTTTTTGTTTCTCCAACAGCTTACGCTTACGGGAAACGTCACCGCCGTAACATTTCGCCAATACATTTTTACGCAAGGCCTTGATGTCGGAACGGGCAACGATTTTTTGTCCAATTGCTGCTTGGATCGGTACTTCAAACTGCTGTCTTGGAATCAGCTTTCTCAGCTTTTCAACGATTGCTTTCCCACGTTCGTAGGCAAACTCTCTATGGACGATAAAGCTCAATGCGTCGACCTTTTCAGCATTTAGAAGAATGTCCATCTTCACCAGACGGCTTGTACGATAGTCACTCATCTCATAATCCAGAGACGCATAGCCTTTTGTACTTGATTTCAGCTTATCAAAGAAATCAAAAACAATTTCTGATAATGGAATATAGTAAACCACGTTCACGCGGTAATCATCCAGATAATCCATCGTAATAAACTCGCCGCGCTTTCTTTGAGAAAGCTCCATCACTGCTCCAACATAGTCATTTGGCACCATGATTTGCGCTTTCACATAAGGCTCTTCCACAGACTCGATCACACCTGGGTCTGGGAAATCTGCTGGATTATCTACAACAACCAACGAGCCGTCTGTTTTGTTCACGTGATAGATAACTGATGGTGCTGTTGTGATTAGTTCCAGATTGAATTCTCTTTCCAGACGCTCTTGAATAACGTCCATGTGCAGCAATCCCAAAAAGCCGCAACGGAATCCAAAGCCTAAAGCCTGAGATGTTTCCGGTTCAAATTGTAGAGCTGCATCATTCAGCTGTAATTTTTCCAACGCTTCTCTTAAATCATTGTAGCGAGAATTATCAATTGGGTATAGTCCGCAATACACCATTGGATTCATCTTCCGATATCCATCTAGTGCTTCTTCAGCAGGGTTATCCGCTAAAGTAACAGTATCTCCGACACGTGTATCCTGTACTGTCTTGATGCTGGCTGTGATATAGCCTACGTCTCCTACCATCAAGAAATCTCTGGCGATCCCTTTTGGAGAAAATACGCCAACTTCTGTTACATCAAAGGTTTTACCATTACTCATCATCTGGATTTTATCTCCAGGTCTAACAACCCCATCCATGATACGGACATTTAAAACAACACCGCGATAGCTGTCATAAACGGAGTCAAAAACCAATGCTTTCAACGGGGCTTCAACATCGCCTGCCGGTGCTGGTACATACTCAACGATCTGTTCAAGAATATCCTCGATCCCGATTCCTGCTTTCGCACTAGCTAAAACCGCTTCGCTGGCATCGATCCCAATCACATCTTCGATTTCCTGACGAACACGCTCCGGATCAGCAGCCGGCAAATCAATCTTATTGATGACCGGTAAAATTTCCAAATCATTATCTAATGCTAAATAAACATTCGCCAGCGTTTGTGCTTCAATCCCTTGTGCAGCATCAACAACCAACACAGCTCCTTCACAGGCAGCTAAACTTCTTGATACTTCATAGGTAAAATCGACGTGTCCCGGAGTGTCGATCAAGTGGAAAATATAGGTCTCCCCATCCTTCGCTGTATAATTCAGCTCAACAGCATTCAGCTTGATCGTGATCCCACGCTCCCGCTCAAGATCCATCGAGTCCAACAGCTGAGCTTGCATTTCACGGGAAGTCACTGTATTGGTTTTCTCCAATATTCTATCAGCAAGCGTTGATTTTCCGTGGTCTATATGGGCAATAATGGAAAAATTACGAATTTTTTCCTGCCTTTTTTTCATATCATTTATATTCATTGTCTTCCTCATTTCTTTTCAATCAGCAGTTCTCATTATAACAAGGTTTTTTATAGATTTAAAGAACTTTCATCAAATGCTTTTCTGATAAAATCAGATTCTTGCCTTTCCGTATCTGTAAAAAAAATAACCAACCATTAGAAAACGTTTTCTTCACTCTTTTTTTACGATAAGCACTACTTTTCTGTATGTTTTCGTGTTTTTTGATATACTTGTTATAAAAATAAGAAGGAAAATGGAGAGATAAAAATGGATCAGAATGAATTTCGAAAACAATTGGAGCTGAGGCCTGTTGGTGAAGAATACCTTGACCAATTCAACGAGCTGCTCAGCTATGTCTTCCAATTTACTGAATCTGATTTAGAAGAAAGCGGCTTTGATAATAAACGGGAATTTGTCCGTTCCAAACGACCTATTTTAGAGCTGTCCAAGGTATTCGGCTGGTTTCATGATAACAAGCTGATTTCACAAATATCCATCTATCCCTGTCGTGTAAATATCCATGGTTCAATTTATGAAATGGGCGGGATCACTGGTGTCGGCACCTATCCTGAGTATGCTAATCATGGATTGATGCAAGATTTGATTCATACAGCACTCAAGACCATGAAAGAAGACAAGCAGTGGATTTCTTACTTATATCCCTATAGCATTCCTTATTATCGCCGCAAAGGCTGGGAAATCATGTCAGATAAGCTGACCTTCAGCATTCGAGATACCCAGCTGCCAAAAGCGGTTACTGTACCGGGATTAGTCGAAAGAACAGCGGTCGATCACGAGGATGTATTTACAGTCTATGATCAGTTTGCCTTACAAAACCACGGTGCAATGATCCGCAGCAAATTCAACTGGAAAGAGTACTGGCGTTTTGAAAATGAAGAAGAACGTACAGCCGCTATCTATTATGATGCAGACCATAAGCCAACAGGTATCCTCTTTTACTGGGTAGCTGAAGAAGTTTTCCATATTAAAGAAATGTTCTATTTAAATCAAGAAGCACGAAACGGACTGTGGAATTTTATTACCGCTCACTTCTCAATGGTTTACTGGGTCAAAGGAAATATCTATAAAAATGAACCATTAGCTTTCTTACTTGAGGATAGTCAGATAAAAGAGACGATTGAACCCTATTTTATGGCTCGAATTGTGGATGTAAAAGGATTTCTTTCAATGTATCCCTTTAAAAAAACGACTGAGGCCTTCCACTTCGTTGTAAAAGATCCTGTTGCTGAGTGGAATAACGGCGTCTTCTCTTTACAATGGGATGAGAATGATCGTGTAATCATCGGTGATGAGCCTATAGGCAATCCGGTAACATTAGATATTCAGACACTGACCTGCCTGTTCATGAATTACCGCCGCCCCAACTATCTCTATCGGATCGAACGACTGGAAACCGATAAAGATACCTTAGACACTCTTGAAAGAATCTTACCTGATCAGGAAGCTTATTTTAGTGATGATTTCTAAGAAAGGAGCAATCTAATGAAGCAAGTCCTATTTATTGGCGGACCTATGGGCATCGGAAAAACGACGATCAGTAAGTCGCTTGCCAAGAAGTTAGAGCACTCTGTTTTTCTTGACGGCGACTGGTGCTGGGATACTCATCCATTTATCGTCAATGATGAAAATAAAGAAATGGTCATAAAAAACATAACCTTTCTGCTCAATTCTTTTTTGGAGAATACAACCATTCAAACAATCGTCTTTTGTTGGGTGATGCATGAACAGACAATTATTGATTCATTAGTCACCGGCTTGAATGAACCGTTTGAGTTTCATTCCTTCTCATTAATCAGTGATGAACAGACATTGACGAATCACTTTATGAAGGATGTCCAACAGGGAAATAGAGCGGCTGCACACTTGGAAAGTAGCTTGATCAGACTCCCTCTGTATCAAGAACTCAACACAACATGTATTGATATTTCCACTCTCTCCATAGAGGAAGCAACTAATAGTTTACTGAAACATATTTCTAATTAATTAATATTGGAGGATTTATTTTATGAAAATTTACTTCGCTGGTCCAATGTTCGCAAAAGCAGATTTACTTTATAATGAATACTTGGTGAAGGAAATTCGAGCATTGAGCTCGGAAATTCAAGTATACTTGCCACAGGAAAATGAGGCAATCAATGATAAAGCAGCCTATGCTGACAGTAAGATGATTGCGTTGGCAGATACAGAAAAAGTATTGGAAAGTGACCTGCTGGTTGCTGTTCTGGATGGTTTAACAATTGATGCAGGAGTTGCTTCCGAGATCGGTGTTGCTTATGCAAAAGACATTCCTGTCATTGCAGTCTACACAGATACTCGCCAGCAAGGTGCTGATAACTCAAAAAAACTGGCGGCACTACAAGAAACCGGAGAGAATCAGTTTCACTATTTGAATCTTTACACAGTTGGCCTGATCAAGCTGAATGGCGATGTTTATAACACGGAAGCAGGTTTTTTAGAAGCCATACAGGAATTTATTGAGAAATAGTTCATACGATTTTAGGAGGAGAAAAAAATGAAATTACAATTTGAGGATAAACAGGAACGGCTGGCGTTTTTCTTCCTGCTGATTTTTGGGATTATCACGTTAGGCGTAAACATTGTAAAAATATTTACTGTGGAGCCGGCAAGTCAGTATCAATTGCTGACTGTGGAAATGATTGCTGGGATTGCAATTATCTTCCTACCATTTATTTTTACCCGTTTTACCGGATTGGTCTTCCCTAAGATCGTCCGCCTATATTATTGGTTCTTTTTATGGATTTCCGTTTTTCTAGGAACTGGGCTGCGACTGATCATCGTTATTCCTTTCTGGGATAAGATTCTCCATGCGGTCAGCCCAATCTTACTGGTTGCAGTTGGTTATGCATTGATTGGCTACTACATGAAGGACAGTGATTTTTCAAAAGTCAGTCCTTGGCTTTTTATCGTCATGGGGTTTGCCTTTGCCGGTCTTTGCGGCGTGTTCTGGGAATTCTGGGAATTTCTATGTGACAGCATCGGAAACATGAATCTGCAGCGCTATATGACAGAAGCAGGACAGCCGTACATTGGTCGAGAAGCTTTGATGGATACGATGGGCGATCTTCTGACGAATACCTTGGGTGCATTGATTTTGACGGTTTACAGTTTCACTCAACGTCATAAGCCTGAGTATTTTAAATCTTATGCTTTTAGAAAAGAGACAACTACAAAAGAATCCTGAGTATTTAATTTATAAAACTGCGTACTTTCTGACTTAGAGACTGCGCAGTTTTTTTCTTCCCTCCTCTAAACAGTACGCTCTCACCCATTTTTAAATATTTCTACCTCACAAGTTTTTAAATTTTATTAAAAAAATAGTTTAAAATTAATATAGCACCAATTACATAATAATGTTATCATGTAAGAAATTACACTTATAAAGGAGAGTTATTATGATTAAAAAATATGATTACCATTCAGATTTTGACAGTATCAGTGAGCAGTATGATTTTCTAAACACAGCAACATTGGATGACTTCGCTGCGTTGAATGTCGAGCTTCGTAAGCTATGGTCAGAAAACAATAGCGATAATTTGGTAAGCGTTACCAAAAAGAAGATAAAAAGCTCAGATGGTTACATGTGTGACATTCAGATTATTGAGCCTCATTCTTTGGAAAATACAAAGGATGCTCCTTGTTTATTGTTCTATCACGCAGGAGGATTTCTAATAACAGGTATGGCTCACCATATTGGCTTGTTGCGGGATTATGCACTTTCGACTCCTTGTAAAGTGATCTATATTGACTATCGCTTATTGCCGGAGCATCCATTCCCGGCGGCTCTAACAGACTGCTACTCTTTACTTGAGTGGGCATCGGAACATGCTGATGAGCTGAGAATCGATCCTGAACGTATTGCTATTGGTGGAGATAGTGCCGGCGGTTGTATGACTGCAGCCGTTGCTCAAATGGCAAGGGATAAAAATGGTCCAAGCATCACCGGACAGATGATCTGTTTTCCTACAACAGATGCCGACATGGCAACAGAATCCATGATAGCTTTCACTGACACACCTATCTGGAATTCGGTTCTTTCCAAAGGAATGTGGCCGCTTTATTTGAAAAATGGTGATTTAGGTACTCCTCAATATGTTTCTCCTATCAAAACGGCTTCCTTTGAGAATTTACCAAAGGCTTATATGGAGACAGCTGAATTTGATTGCCTCAGAGATGAAGGAATCGCGTATGCCAAGTCAATGGCAAAAGCGGGGGTTCCTGTTCAGCTAAATGAAACAAAACGAACGATTCATTGCTATGATGCCGAAGCAGAAAGCACGATCACGAAAGAAAATATTGCTAAGAGGATAGACTTCCTGAAAAGTGTGCTTTATAGCTGATAGCTGGCTACAGCCATAAATGAAAAATATGCACCAATAAAAGCATGTGTCTCATGAAATTTGACAGGTCCTACTTGACAAGTCATTTCATGAAAGACACATGCTTCTGTACTTATTTCATTCAATTCCTTCTATCCAGTTGTTTTCACTCTTTATGCTTTACAGACCGGCTTTAACAATAACCTTATCAAATATCTGCAACCTTAAATCAACCGGCATATCGAACAGACTTGTTGCATGAACCAATGGATTGACTTCGACTGTTTTTCCATCTTCTTCAAGTGTTGAAATCAACTTATCGGCAGCATCACCTTCGCTTTTGTACGGACGGCAGACAATTGTACGAATTTGATTGATCAATCTGTTTTCCTCACTCCCTAAATAAGTCAATCGATTTTGAGTCAACAATTCATGCTTTCTATAATCATCCCATAAATTCACAATTGTCCAAGTTGGCCACAACGGCTGAAGCTGACTTTCAAAAACAGCAAGTGGTCTATCCATCCAAAAGAAAAGCATATGGTTATCCAAATCCAAATGCAATCCTTGCCTTGCAAAATCCGTGTAGGTCTCTGTTGATAAATCGGGAAATGAAAATTCAAGACACCCTGCCTGCTGCTCTACGTTCTCCACGATTCTTTCTCCTGCAAACAAAAGCTTACTTCCGGCATCGTATCCAAAAATCGGATGTATTTTCAGTGTTTCATGGCTAGTGACACTTAACGCCCCCTCCAGTTCCCGCCCTACAGCCTCGGTAAAAGAGTCTTCCCAATTCGATTTATCGTATGAATGCATTGGCTCCCCAAGCTGATCAACAGCACTGTAGCCAACATAGGCTGCCAAATCCAAGACGCCATTGAATCCCCACTTAACTAAATAGCCTGACCACATTATTCTTAGCAGCTTCAAATACATGTTTCTTAAAGGGATGTCATATTTGATATCTTCCCCGCCAAAGAATATCAGAACGTTCAAATCTAAATCAATCACAGCTCCTCCTTCACACCAAACTGTGTCCAACCAATACTCTGCTCCTGATTTTTCATGATCTCTAAAGAAAGTAATCGCCTTTTCAGGCCCCCAAAATAGATAGGAATCCAAAGAGTTCGCTGCCCAATGATCGTAATAAATGCTGTATGTATTATTCTCCATGATAATAAGATTTGCTCGTTGTCCCATTTATTTTCTCCTTCATTTAATACAATCAATGATAGCAAATAATAGCGCAAACAAACAGCTGATTATTTTATGAAATCCCGATTTTTAGAAAGCTGCCTCAACTTTATTTACTGTCTTGACGGAGACAAATACTAATGCTAGACTGAAAAAGAACATAAGTTCGACAACAGAAAAGAATTGAGGAGCATTATGGAAAAGGACTTAACTTATGGGGAACCAATAAAAAAGATTTTATGGTTTATGATTCCAATTTTTATTGGAAATCTGTTTCAACAATTTTATAATTTTGCTGACACAATGATTGTCGGGCGGCTGTTGGGTGTGAATGAGCTGGCGGCTGTTGGTGCAACCGGCAGCCTAATGTTTGTTGTTCTCGGCTTTACACAAGGCTGCGGTGCTGGATTCTCAATTATTCTTTCACAGCATTTCGGCAGTAAGAATGAAAAGAAAATCAAGGAGAGCTTTGCGACGAGTATTCTACTCAGTCTGGCGATAGCTGTGGTTGTAACGATCATCAGCTTTCTGTCGATTCGTCCGCTGCTCACATTTATGCAGACGCCGCCTGAGATCATGGAACTTTCTTATCAATATTTATCTGTTATTTACTTAGGTAGTATCACCGCATTCGGTTTCAATCTACTTAGCAATATGCTTAGAGCGTTAGGAGATAGTCGGACTCCTTTATATTTTTTGATTGTTGCCTGTATTCTGAATGTTTTTTTGGATTGGTTTTTAGTTCAGGTCATTCCTATGGGGGTTCGCGGGGCTGCAATTGCCACGGTCATTGCACAAGCCGTTGCTGCTATAGGTTGTGGTTTATTCATCGTCTACCGCTTTCCCTTACTGCAGGTTAGGAAAAAAGATTTTAAGTTGGATAAACAAGAGGTACACAAGCAATTGGCGTTGGGAATTCCTATGGGCTTTCAGTATTCCATCATTGGCTTAGGACAGGTAGCTCTGCAATATTCATTAAACCTGTTGGGAACCGCAGCAGTTGCTGCTTATACTGCTGCAGGAAAAATTGAATACTTTTCATCAATGCCTGTTCAAGCTTTAGGAACTGCCCTTGCCACTTTTGCAGGACAAAACCTTGGTGCGAAAAAATTTGACCGCATTCGTTACGCCTTTAAACGCCTGCTATTTGTATCCTTAATAATTGCTGTCGTGATGGGTGCCTTCAACTGGTTATTTGGTGCTGAGCTGATTGGGATTTTTGTCAATCATAAGGAACATGAGGTAATTGAGCTTGGCATTCAAGTATTGCAAATCAACGGATTAAGTTACTGGCTATTGTCCATCTTGTTTATCTGTCGCTTTACACTTCAAGGTCTTGGTAAAAGTGCTGTTCCCACGATCTCAGGGGCTATGGAGCTGATCAGTCGCTTTATCGCTGCTTTTCTTTTGTCCGAGCAACTCGGCTTCTTTGGCTTAACACTGGCGAACCCTTTAGCATGGGCACTTGCAGCAATTCCATTGTCTATTGCCTGCTTTTTGACTTTTCGTCAACTGCGAGCTTCTGAAACAGCTGCATTATCCATTGACTAGCTGGACTTGATGTTGAAATAAAGGTTGGAATTTTCAAGTGTTATAAGAGGAGGACATATCATGAGTCTTTGTAAGGAATGCTACAGTAAACATAATAGAATCACCCCTTTGAATGGCGTAAGAGAGTGCCTTGAAAATCATGAGCAATATATTTGTGGAAGCTGCGGTCGCTGCATTTGTATCCAAAAGGATGAGAAACGGAATCTCCAGCGATGGAATTTCCCTTTTCAATCTCTTGAGACTGCTATTCTTTATTTGCGAACAGCTGATGTTACGGAAGAAAAATCCTGCGGCATTTATTGCCTGACTAATAATAATGGACGAGAATCATACAAGATCTTTTCTTCTGATGAGGCACTGGATCTTTACCTAAAAAAAAATAAGAACAAGCGCTGTTCTGATAAAGTCCCTGTTTATCGTTTTTCTGCCTATCAAACCTTTACTGGTACGCAGATACGCAAACTAACAACCACTGAGGTTGAACAATATCTGACAGAAATCAGCTAAAAAAATAATGGATTCGGTTTGATCAAATCGAATCCCTTATTCTTAATGTCTTCTTCTCGAATTAAGACGTTCATCTGTTCTTTTCATGATTTTTTGAATCTTCTGCTGTTCTGCCAGTAGTCGCTGCCTCTTCATTTCAAATGCTTGTTTCTCTGACTCATTCTTTGCAGCCTCTATCTTTTTACTTACTTCATCTAATTGGTTGTCCAGCTGCTTTTGCCACTGATCATTAAAGCTCAACCACCACTGCTGTTTTTCAGCAGCACTTTGTCCTTCATTAGAAAAAGAAGATCGAAGCAGCTGCACGTAGTTCCGAACGTTACTCCCACGTTCTCTTTTCAAATCATCTACATAGTAATCCTTCTGTTCTTCGTTCATTTGAGAAACATAGTGATCCTCTTCTTTGTCCACAATATTTTGCATAAAACCGATGATTGGCAAGACTAAGTAGACAACCAATCCGTATCTTGGGAAAAAGTAGGCAAACACTAAAATCAATAAGCGGAACAACAGCATAAGCCCTTGCCGCTTCGCTTCTCTTTGCAGGAAAAACTCAGGCAGCTTCTCCTTCTCTTCAATCTGTGCTCCCAAAGAATGGATCAGGCGTGACCAAAGAAGCGTAACGACAAAGCTAAGGATGCCATAGAAAAAAACAACCTGTCTATTTGTGTCCTCAATCAACAAGCGAGTAAAGGTCGGAATCAAAGACAACGTGAAAAGAAAGAGCATATAGATGACAAAATCCTTGTTTTTGATCTTTTTGATTTGATTGAATTTTTGGGCGCCTTGATACCACAGATCTGCTACAAAACAGAAGCTGATAAAGTAGATGCCGATCGAACGAAACAAAACATACATGTCCACTTCGCCCGATGAAGACAGCTTGATAGGAAGCTCCAATACAATGATCGTAATAATGATTGCAATAATCGCATCTCCAAATGCAACAATTCTTTCCTTCATCTTCTCCATAGCAATTCTCCCCTTCAGCCAATTTCCAATTTGATTATATCCTGTAATACTTGATACTGAAACACATCCTTATAGGACATTTACCTTGCGTACCATTTTGTTAACTCGATACTTTTTAGTATAGCACGATTGAAGAATACTGGCAGTTGTTAGGCTTGTCGCAAAAGTCCGTACGCATAAAAAGAGAGTGGGACAATAATCTGTTGCCACTCTTTTCCATACTCTAAATCTGAATAAACGGCGAGTCAGAAGTAGCTCCTACGACAATAAGCCGGAATTCAACAAAAATTTGTGAAACAATTTTCGTGAATTCCGGCTTATTGCTTGTAGCTAAACACTTCTGTCTCAGCCTCTTTGCGTTTAATATCTATTTATTGTTAAAGAGCCGGAGCAACCTGCAAGGTCCAAACCAAGGTCGCTTGATATTGGCCCGCTTCGGAAATCACTGAATGCTTATCCAGCCCAAGTGTGATATTTTTCTCTGTGTAAATATAGTCCTGATCGATTGGAAGATCAGGCTGCTTCAAGTTCTTGCCTTCTTCGTTATCTGGAGAGAGCATTGAAATCAAGTGTTCGCCTTTTGCAGCCGTTCCTTTATAGTTGGCAACCCCAATGTTATCAAAACCAATTGTCGTCGCCGAGTATAGTTCATACCCATTAGGGTCGTTCCAATTGCTATTTGGATCGCTTATATCTACGCCATGGACCTCTGCATTGTCCTTCATTTGTCCAACAAAGAAATGTTCATTTTCAATCTGCTTTCCAGTGCCGACATGAACAAATGGTATCCGCCTCACTAATAGCTTCCAACCGCTATTTCCCAATGTATTATCTACAATTCTTACATTGTAGGCTCTTGCATCCATGTATGTTCAAGGAGGCCACTCACTTGGATATGCAGGTTGAATATAAGGATCATAAGGATTCATCATCCATTCATTATGGAATACCTCAATTGGCAGGTTGATATTTTTCATATGCTCTCTTTGATTGACTTCAGGAAAATATTGTTTCTTATCTTGCGAAGGAGTAATTTCCCCAAAGTTGAGCCCTCCATGTGATACCTCCATACTCATTTCCCCGCCTAGTGCTTCAACAGAAGCAGGCGTTTCGTAGCTCTCTGCTGCTGCCTGAATACCAGAAATACTAAAAATACTTAACATACCCCAAAAAAACCCATTTTTTCATTTATATTCCTCCTAAATAGTTTCATAACAATTGTAACATAACACAAAGATCATTAAATTAATTTAACAAAAATCAAAAAAAGATATTTTTTAAACAGAATCATATATATACTTTTTTATACAAAACATATATAAATCCCGTTTTCATTAGTTATTTCATTTTTAGAAATCCTTATTTCTCCTGATTGATAATTAGAAAAATAGTTCATGAAATCGAAAAAAGAGAGCTTAAGATAACATCCAAACGACGTTATTGCTTAAGCTCTAGTTTATTATTTACTGATGACAATCTCTTCCAATGGTTCATTTTCGAAAACCAGATGATCATTCAGCAAAGTAATGATCACTTTTGTTTTCGGCATCACTCTTCCAGAAACGATTTCTTTTGCTAACGGTGTTTCTACTTCTTTTGTCAGGAAACGTTTCAATGGTCTTGCGCCATAGGCCGGATCATAGGCCTGCTGTGCAATCCAATCCTTCGCTTCATCTGAAATAACCAGTTCAATTTCCTGGTGTTCCAAACGTTTAGAAAGCTGAACCGTCATCTTCGTAATGATTCCCTTTACGTTATCCAGACTAAGCGGTGTAAATAGAATGGTGTCATCGATTCTGTTCAGAAATTCCGGTTTGAAGTTCCCTCTCAAAATCGTTCTGACCTGCTCCTCAACAGCTTCCGGTATTTCTCCGTCCGCAGTTACGCCTTCCAACAGCAGCTGTGAACCAATATTACTCGTCATAATCAATACAGTATTTTTAAAGTCAACAACTCTTCCCTTGGAATCCGTTAACCGTCCATCATCCAACACTTGAAGGAGGATATTGAACACATCCGGATGGGCCTTTTCAATCTCATCCAATAAGACGATCGTATAAGGATTTCTACGCACAGCTTCTGTCAGCTGACCACCTTCTTCATAGCCGACATAGCCTGGAGGAGCTCCAACTAAACGTGACACACTATGCTTTTCCATGTACTCACTCATATCGATTCGAACCATATGCTCTTCTGAATCAAATAGGTTCTCAGCCAATGCCTTAGCCAGCTCTGTTTTACCGACACCTGTCGGCCCCAAGAATAAGAATGAGCCTAGAGGTCTATTAGGGTCCTGAAGCCCTGCTCGAGAACGAATCACCGCATCACTGACAGCATCTACCGCTTCATGCTGTCCAATTACACGTTTATGCAATGTTTCATTCAGTTTCATCAGCTTCTCGCGTTCTCCCTCAACCAGCTTCGTTACAGGGATACCTGTCAAACGCCCGACTACTTGAGCAATCTCATTTTCAGTAACTGCTTCCTGTACCATTCGGATATTGTTTGACTTATTCTTTTCTTCCAGCTCCTGCAGTTCTTTTTCAAGATCTGGAATCGTTCCATGGCGGAGAACTGCTGCTCGTTCTAAGTCATAGTTGTTTTCTGCATCCTCCAACTCATGTTTCGCTTTATCGATCTCAGCACGCTTGTTGCTGACAGCGTTCACTTCATCTTTCTCTGTTTCCCATTGCAGCTTCATACTGTTGGCTTCTTCTCTCAAATCAGCCAGCTCTTCTTGAAGATTGCCTAGCCGCTTTTTACTAGCATCGTCGGATTCCTTTTTCAACGCTGCTTCTTCGATTTCCAGCTGCATCAAACGACGTGTTACCTGATCCAGTTCAGTCGGCATTGAGTTCATTTCTACTCGAATCGTAGCACTTGCTTCGTCCACTAGATCAATTGCTTTATCCGGTAAAAAGCGATCCGTGATGTAGCGATCTGAAAGAGTCGCAGCAGCGACCAACGCATTATCATGTATATTCACGCTATGATGGATTTCAAAGCGCTCCTTTAAGCCTCTTAAAATACTGATAGTATCTTCGACAGTTGGTTCCTTGACAAGAACCTTTTGGAAGCGACGTTCCAAAGCCTTATCCTTTTCCATGTACTGACGGTATTCATCCAGTGTTGTCGCACCTATCAAATGCAGCTCTCCACGTGCAAGCATCGGCTTCAGCAGATTTCCTGCATCCATACTGCCTTCTGTTTTTCCGGCACCAACGATATTATGAATTTCATCGATGAATAGAATGATTCGACCATCACTCTTCTTGACTTCCTTCAAAACGCCTTTTAGTCGTTCCTCGAATTCACCACGGAATTTGGCACCTGCAATCAACGCCCCCATATCTAAAGAAAAAATGGTTTTATCTTTTAAATTCTCCGGCACATCCTTTCGAACAATTCGTTGTGCTAAGCCTTCAACGATTGCCGTTTTACCGACCCCAGGCTCACCCATCAGCACAGGATTATTTTTCGTCTTTCTGGATAAGATACGGATAACGTCACGGATCTCCTCATCACGACCAATAATTGGGTCCTGCTTGCCGCTTTTGACCTGCTGCACCAAATCAACACCGTATTTTTCCAATGCCTTGTATTGTTCTTCTTGGTTTTGAGAAGTCACTCGTTCCCCGCCTCTCATTGCTTCAATATTCTTTCTCAACTCTTTTTCAGTAATTCCCTGACTTTGCAGATACTTTGTCAGACGATAGTTCTTTAATCGCATCAACGCCAGTACGACGATCTCCGTCGACAGAAACTCATCTTGAAATGCTTCTCTCAGCTTATCTCCTTCACTGAATAAACTGAAAAGGTTCTGGCTCATTGTCTGACCATATTGCACGTTTCCACCCTCAATACTTGGATATTCATCCAATGCCGAATCAATTTCTCGCTCAAAGGCATCAACATCCACTCCAGCATCCGTGTAGAAATTACGTCCAAAATGATTCGGCTGCAAGAATATTTTCCATAAATGTGCGATATCTATCTCCTGATGGCGACGTGTAACAGCGATTTGCTGTGCTTCGGCAATTGCCTCTTGTAAAGTTGTAGTCATTTTTTCAATCTTCATAGAATTTTCCTCCTAAACATGGTGATCTATATATATCCTGTAAAAGCTGTCATTACTTGAAAAGCTGGTTTTTCCACTTTGTTCCTTCCACTAGACTAATCTAGGTATCTCTACTCCAATGATAGAAGAATACGTATCAGGATATTCAACACTTCCTTTTTGATCAGTGCTCCTTATCCGTAGGTTAATATAAGTCTAAACCTATTTCTTTTATAGGATTTATATATAACTATCCTCAACTTTATTATGGGCTTCTCCCATATAAAATTCAAAGATAATGAATGTTCATGAGTAAATTATACCCAATTGGTCAAAGAAGGTCAAACATTATCTATTCCTTTGTTGACCTTCGTTTAAAACATCCAGGCTTCGATCTCCTATGTTCCAGTGTAGCAAACCTGAAACAAATAAAAATCAGTCTGTAGGACTAACCTGAGTAAGTATCTTATAGTGGATATCCCTTTATCAAAAATAACTAGATGCTTGAGTGATTACGATGCCAGCAAATCATACACATTTTACTGAAGTACAAAAAAACCGCAGCTGATTTTCATTGAATCAGCTGCGGATGTAATTCTCACCGTTATTTATTCTTCTACTTTTTCAATCAACGTGATTGAATTTCCCGGTATTTGAGGAGGAATGGACATCGTCATTATAGGCAGTTCTGCTAATGTAAATTGGATCTTATCTCCAGCCTTCAGCTGTTCAACAGTTAACCCTTCAGCCAGCTGTTCCTCTTGTGCATTCAAGATCACACCATTTGTTTGAAAGCTTGGCAGCATCTCTTCCGGATCTGAAACTGCTTCTATTTTATCCAATGAAATTCGTATACTATTATCACTATCAGTTACATTTGCATCCTCAGCTAAGACACCAGTAAATACAGAACTTTCAGAAGCCTGATCCTTTGAACCAGATGTACTGTCAGCTGTTGATTGATTCGTTGATTGTTCCGTTGACACGCTTGCCTCACTACTTTCCTTTGTGGCGTTATTTTGCTGACCGCAAGCCCCCAGTAAAACGAGCAAAGCAGCACCTGCAATAACCATTTTAACTTTTTTCATACGTCCACTCTCCCACCATTTGTTATTATAAGAACTACCTTTAGTTTAAAAGGAAAAGTGATTGCTGTAAATCATTCGACTTATTTATTAAGAAAAATTAATTAAAAATGAATAGATAAAAGCAGCATAAGATGATAATCCACCTCATACTGCAGTTTTTCAGTAATTAAAATCACTCTTCAACAAATAATGTTTTACAGTGCATAAAAATTTGTAGTCAATCTTTTCTACCCATTACGACGATCTTGTCCGCTTAAGGTGATCTCCTTAGCCAAGTAACGAATACGCTCCATCAAACGCTTTGCCTTCAATGGTTCTTGTTCGCCTCTTTGAGAAATCGTCAAATGCTCCTCTAATGCTCTCATATCCAAGTTGGATGAGAAAAATGTTACCAGCTGTTCCTGCATTCTATATTGCAAGATCACACTTAAAATGTCATCTCTGATCCAACTGGTCATTGACTCTGCACCGATATCATCAATCATCAGAACAGGAGCTTTTTTCACAGCGTCCAGTTTCTCTCCTACAAGATCCTTTGCGATTGCCTGCTTCATCTCTACCGTAAATGTCGGAAAATGAATGATTGTCGTCAAGACTGCATCTTTTGCCAGCTCATTAGCTATGGCTCCTAGAAGATACGATTTCCCTACACCAAATGTTCCTTGCAGGTACAGGCCTTTATGAAACTCTCGAGGATTACTGACATAATCATCAATAAATCTTGTTGCTTCGCTCAATGCTTCAAAACGCCCGCTTGATGATCGATCGAATTTTGCAAAAGTCGCTTGGCGAACATCCTTCGGCATCGTCATTGCGCTGACCCTTCTTCGCAGTTCATCTTCTTTTTGCTTCGCAATAAGTATCTCAGTCGGGACATAAGTGACATCAATATAATGGAAATTCAAGGTCAGCTTTGGTTCATAGCCGGGCGCGATCATTGACGGATCATTCAAATTGAATTTTTTCTTTTCCTGAACAAACTCGTAAAGCTTTGAATAGCTTTTCTCAATGTCTTCATCTGTCAATTGGTCTCGGTGATCAGCGATGAATTTCTTCACATCCGGATCATCCATCACAGTTTTGACCAACTCATTGAAACGGTCGTTCAAGTCTCTGCTTCGAATGATCTTCGACATCTCTTTTCCTACATCTTCCATTATCGCTCACCTCGTCTCCGTAAAAATTCTTCCATTTCTCTATCCAGTTTTTCCTGCGCTTCTGTTGAAAGCTTTTCTTCCGGTACTGGATTATCCACCCAATCCGGCAGCTTTTCTTTGCGCACAACTTGCTGGCGTTTATTCGATGAGTACTCTCTACCCTGTCTTTTCTTTTGATTATCCGCCTGTTTGGTCTTCAGATAAGTAATTGCTTTTTCCGGAGAAAAAATCTCTTTCTTTGCCCAGTCATTGGCAATCGTATATACATAGCTTCCCGTCAATGTGGGCTGCTTTTGAATGATCAATACGTAGGAAATCAGGATATTGATGACGCTGTTAGGCAATCCTGAACGCTTGACCAGATTCTCAATGATCTTCTCCTCCTGCCCTGTCCCAAAGCCGCCGGTCTGTTTCTGTACAGCTGCCAAATATTTCAGGGGGGGAATCGTCTCACTATCAATGATTGAACGAATATCCGCTTCAGAGAATCCTTCCATTTTCAGCGAGTTGAAACGGTAAGATCGTTGTTCCTCTTCCGTCAAAACAGCTTCCTCATTTCTTCTCACTTGGCTGGTCTTTTGTTGTCGATTCTCACGATAGGAGCGATCAACAATTTGCCGCAGCGCCTTGCGATTGATTTCATTTGTATGATAGTCAAAGGAGAATTTAACAAATTCCAGCATTTCCAGCTCATCTGTTCCATACAATCGATTGTATAAATAGATTTCTTCTTTTAGCTCATCCACCTTTTTCGGCAACTTCAAACCAAAACGCTCAACCTGAGACACAAAGAACGCCCAATCAAAAAGCGTCGAATCTACAGCAGAAATCTTTCTTTTAGGTTCAGGATCATCAAATGCCTGCTTGATTTCATTCAAGTGAGGGCCTTCAGTAATAAGCTGTTCTTCCCTAAAACCGTATACCTCTTGATAATCAGCAGAAATATTCTGATACTCATCTAACTCCATGTAGTTTGGTTGGAATCGTTCGAACAGCTGATTGAATTTCTTCTCCCCTACTTGGTTCAATAATGTCAGAGCCAATATTTCATCCTTAAAAAAACTCTCAACAGCTTCCGGATGATTCAACCGATAAACATAGATTGAGCCAAGCTCGCCATCTTCCTTAACAAAGGTATCAAGCAAGCCTATACCTTCCAACTTGGCACGTGCTTCTTCTAACTGTCTGCTCCCCATGTCCAAGAGCATGATCAGTTCTCTGTGAAACAAGCTCTCACTCATACCAGAGTAACGAACCTCCGACAACAGTGTTAAAAAGAGACTAAATGCTCCCGCACCTACAATCGGCTGATATAAAAAGGTCAGTATCTCTTTCTCCTGATCAGAAAAAGGCGTATTTACCAACACGTTGAAGATTTGCTTTGGTTGGATTTCTTTCCTATTGTTCGTCACGGAAAGACCCCCTTATTCCTGCTCCGCATCTTTTTTCTGAGAATTTGCCTTATCGACAATTTCCTGAAGCTCCTTCAAGAAAACACTCATGTCCTTGAATTGGCGATATACACTGGCAAAGCGAATGTAGGAAATCTCATCCAATGTAACAAGATCCTCCATTACATACTCTCCAATCAGTGTTGTTGATACTTCATTCTCGCCTAATTCCCGTACACGATTTTCTACATTATCTACAATTTTGACCATTTGTTCCATTGTGACTGGCCGTTTTTCCGCTGAACGGATCAGACCTCGTAAAATTTTATCTCTATTGAACTCTTCACGATCACCATTTTTCTTGATGACTAACAGAGGAGCTGCTTCAATTCGTTCAAAGGTCGTGAAACGATTATGACAGCTTTCACACTCTCTTCTTCTTCTAATGGCTCTTCCATCGTCAGCCTGACGGCTGTCGATTACTCTTGAGTTGTTATGATGACATCTTGGACAACGCACAGTGATCACCTCGATTTTTTATTTAGTTGATTAGTAGTTATATTATAACATGAAATGTATGATATACCAGTTATTCGGAGGATTTCTTACTGACGGTCTCTCTACTTGAAAAACGTAGTCGAATAAATACTAAACTAGCTTTTCTTCAACAGCTCCATTGCTGTCAACCAGTCGACCACCTGCTTTTCCAACTGAGCAACGGTTCCTTGATTATCAAAGACAATGTCTGCTTGTTTCTTTTTCTCTTCAATTGATTCTTGACTTTTCATCCGACGTTTGGCTTCTTCTTCATCTAGCGAATCTCTATTCATCAAACGAGTCATCTGCACCTGCTCGGGTATATAGACCACTGCCACCAGATCCACGTATTTTTCATACCCCTGCTCATATAAGAGAGGAATATCAGCTATCACCAGCGGGCTTCCCTTCTTCGCCTCTTCAATATCGCCTACAATCTTTTCCAGTAAAAATGGCGCTAAAATCCCATTTAACTGTTCTCGTTTTCCATCATCAGAAAAGATTATTTTTCCAAGCGCTTTTCGATTCAATGAACCATCAGACTGCAAAACAGACGACCCAAAAGCAGTGATAATAGCCGCCAATCCAGGAGTGCCGGGTTCAACAACTTCACGAGCGATTTGATCAGAATCTACAATTGGAAAGCCCGCTTTTTTGAACACTTCTACAGCAGTACTTTTCCCCGTTGCTATGCTGCCTGTCAACCCCAGCACTAAACTCATCTGCTTTTCCTCACTTTCAGCTTTTGACAGTTTGGACAGAAATGTGTACCACGTTGTGCAACCTTAGTCTTCTGAATCGGCGTACCACAACGCAGGCATGGTTCTCCGGTTTGCCCATAGGCATGAAGAGATATCTGAAATTTACCAGCCTCGCCTAAAGCATTCAGGTAACTGCGAATCGTTGTACCACCAGCCTCTACCGCACGTGCCAACACATCTATAATTGATTGATATAATGCTTCTGTCTCCTTTTTCGTCAACGTATCTGCCGGCTGCTCCGGATGGATCTTTGCTTCCCAAAGTGCTTCATCCACATAAATGTTTCCCAACCCAGTTACTAGCTTTTGATCCAACAGCAAGGGCTTGATTGCTTTATGGTGTTTTTTTAGTCCAGCTCGAAATGGTTCGAGCAAGAAGACTTCTGGGATTGGCTCCGGTCCTAATGACAGAATTCCTTTGTACTCATTAGACTTGTCCTTTTCTACAAGAACCATCCGACCAAATTTACGCACATCTAAGTATCGCAGTTCTGTATCATCTGTAAAAATAAAACGAACATGAGTATGCTTGGCTACAGGGTCTTCTTTGGATTCATGGAATTCATATTTCCCTTCCATACGCAAATGAGAAATCATATCAAAATCCGTCAATTTAAAAATCAAAAATTTTCCCCTACGCTCAATTTTATCTATTTTCTGACCTTGAAGAGAAAGCTCAAACAACTCCTTTTCCGGCTGCTCAATGATTCTTCCCCAAAGCACCTCTACTGATGCAATCTTTTTTCCTGTAACCAGTTTTTCCAATCCTTTACGAACTGTTTCAACCTCTGGTAATTCCGGCATAATTCTTGCCCTCCAATCGTACGCATTTTTTCTAGTGTTACCCAGAGATCAACCACATGATCAGTTGGTTTTTAGCCAAGTAATAAAGGGTGAGTGGGACATCACTCGTTCCACTCACCCCATAAGCTAAAACCCAACAATTCAGTCATATCAAACTCTGTTAAGCCTTTCAGTCCTTGCATAGCTTATCTACAATACTTAAGCCATACCACAACAATAAAAAGACTCTCTCTTAAAGCTAACCTACTTCTGTCATTGGCTATTTTTAGATTTAATTATTTGGCTTCGTACCAAGTCTTGCCCCAGCTGCTGTCTGTTATCAACGGCACATGAAGGCTTACAGCATTTTCCATTTCTTCTTTAACGATTTCCTTCAGTTTATCCAGCTCATTTTCCGGTACTTCAAAGACTAGCTCATCATGAACCTGTAAAAGCATGGTTGCTTCAAGCTGTTCTTTTTCCAAGCGATCCGCCATATTGATCATCGCCAGCTTCAAGATATCTGCCGCACTTCCTTGAATCGGCGTATTGATAGCTGTCCGTTCCGCAAATGATCGAAGATTAAAGTTCCTTGAATTGATATCGTTTAGGTAACGTCTACGATGATAAAGCGTCTCAACATAGCCCTTGTCTTTTGCTTCACGAACAATTTCTTCCATATATTTTTTTACACCTGGGTATTTCTCAAAATAAGTGTCAATATACTGCTGTGCCTGTTTTCTAGTAATTCCCAGATTTTGTGACAAGCCATAATCACTGATACCATACACGATACCAAAGTTTACTGCCTTCGCCTGACGACGCATATTCGGTGTCACATCCTCCGGCTTCTCCAATCCAAAGACACGCATTGCTGTACTTGCATGAATATCCTGCCCCTCGATAAATGCCTGCTTCAAATGCTCATCATCTGAAATATGAGCCAATACCCTCAGCTCGATTTGAGAATAGTCAGAGGAGAAAATCAACCAGTCTTCTGCTTTAGGGATAAATGCTTGACGAATTTTACGCCCTTCATCCAGGCGAATAGGAATATTCTGCAGATTCGGATCAACAGAACTTAAACGTCCCGTTTGGGTCAAGGTCTGTACGTATCTAGTGTGGATCTTATTATCTGGCTGAATCACCTTCAATAATCCTTCAATGTAAGTGGATTGAATTTTGGCAATTTGTCGGTAAATCAGAATATCCTCTACGATTGGCGCCTGTTCCTTCAACTGCTCCAGCACATCAACCGCAGTAGAATAGCCTGTCTTTGTTTTTTTGATCACAGGAAGTCCCATTTTTTCAAATAGAATAACACCAAGCTGTTTAGGTGAATTCAGATTGAATTCTTCTCCTGCTTCCTCATAGATTTTCTGTTCGATTTCTCTCAATCGCTCAGAAAATTCTACACCCATTTCTCTCAAGCGTTGTGCATCTACGCGAATTCCAGTTATTTCCATATCGCCTAAAATTCGAGACAACGGCAGCTCCATTTTATAGAAAAGATCTGCTTGATCCTTTTCTTCCAGTTCTTTGTCCAGTTTATCGGAAAGAATATTGATTGCTTGAATTTTCCTAGCCAAATGACTAAAGAAGAGTTCTTCATCTTCCGGCAGACCCTTTTTCGCGCCTTTACCATAAACTGCTTCATCTGATTGAATATCTGTATAGCCATAATGCTGTGCAACGCCTTCAATATCTGCGTTATTATCATTCGTATCCAACAGGTACGCCGCCAACAACACATCAAAGCTTACGCCCTGCATTTTTCCAGTATAACGATTCAAGGCTACATAAGTGCGTTTCATGTCATACACTTTCTTCTTGTAGCTATCAGACAACAACCAATTGACAAAAGCCGGTGCTTCGAATAGTCCCAGATCATTTGTCGCATAGATTTGCTTCTCATTTCCCCAAGCTGCCCCAACGATTGGCGAAATATGGTAATTGTCTTCCATCATTTCAATGTATAGCGCCATATCATCTGTAAACATATCTTCTGTAAATGAATCGACAACCTTGAAGTGAACATCCTCCATAGGTTGAACTTCTTCTTCAATATTCAGCTTGCTTAAGAATTGCTTGAACTCCATTTCTTTGTAAAAGGGAACAAGCTTATCTAAATCTTTTCCTTCATATTTCAAGCTGTCTATGTCTACTTCAACAGGAGCATTTACTTCAATCGTTGCTAGACGTTTCGATAAAAAGGCCTTTTCTTTGTCATTGATCAGATTTTCTTTCATTTTGCTTTGCTTCATTTCATCGATATGCTCATAGACACCTTCAACAGAACCATATTCCTTCAACAGCTTGATTGCTGTTTTTTCTCCAATTTTAGTCACGCCAGGGATATTATCTGAGGTATCACCTGCCAGACCTTTCATATCAATGATTTGAAGAGGTACCAATCCATCGTACTTTTCAGCTACATATTCCGGTGTATAGGATTCAATATCACTGACTCCCTTAACTGTTATATCCACCTTCACAGAATCTGTCGTAAGCTGTGTCAAATCTCGATCTCCAGAAAGAACAACTACATCAAATTCTTCTTTTGATACTTTATTCGCTAACGTGCCGATGATATCATCCGCTTCATAGTTGTCCAACTCATAATATTGAACACCTAAACCGGTAAGCAGCTCACGGATATAAGGCATTTGTTCTTTGAATTCACCTGGTGTTTTTGAACGTCCCGCTTTGTATTCTGCATAAAACTCCGTTCTAAACGTTGTTTTCCCAGCATCAAACGCGACCAGCACATGTGTTGGCTGCTCCTTTGTCATCACATTTTCAAACATTGTATTAAAGGCATAAACAGCATTCGTATGCAGCCCATTCTTGTTTTTAAAACGCTCCAAAGAATTGTGTAAAGCAAAAAATGCTCGAAAAGCTACACTATTTCCATCTACTAATAATAATTTGTTTTTAGCCATTTACGTGCTCCTTCTATTTTTTGTAAAAACTGGTCAAGTGATTTCTCAGTTTTTTCATTATTCCTCAGTCTTGTGATCGAAGACTTTTTGCTTCTCCAAAAATCACTATTTTGCTTCATCGATACTGATTTTTTTCTTCTTCCTTCAGAATCAGACTCTGTTCTATTTTAACAAATATTCATGAAAAATGCAGTAAGAAGAGCACACGGCTTTTGACAATCGCTCTTTTTATAAGCCTTCTCTTTACAGTTTGTTATGTCTTTTTATACAGAGATTGGAAGACAAAAAAAGAATCTCTGTAGCCCACACTAGCTAAAGAGATTCTTATCTGGTGACCGCATCAGTTTAGGAGGACTGCTTTGGTCAATTTAGAGTTCACACAAATGAAATTCACACTTAATTTCAATTTCTTATTGAGTTCATTGTACTGCTCAAATTTGAATATTTTGTGACTGAAAATTTTTCATTTTGTAAACTTTTAACGATAGATCAATGTCTTTTACAAACAACAACTGTTCTTTTAAGTTCTTGTTGAATCGCTTCTTCTGAAAACTGTCGACCAATTTCAGTTAATGTTGGCTCCGTATAGGTATATGGAAAGGCTGAGCTGAAAATGACAAACTTCCAAACAAAAAGCAAATCTTCTTTATACAATTCATAGTAGCCCTTAGCTCTTTCGTAGTTCTCCTGTGTTTGTAATTCTGGTTTGTTATAAGTTAGATAGCCCAGGCCTTCAATCATTTCTGCGGCATATTCCTTCTGTTTCAGATTCTCAAGTAAAATATCTGCCGCAAATGCCCCCATATTCCCTAATGTTCGAGCAACGATCCCCCTTGGCAGGGGATATGATTTCTTTTTGGAGGTTTTTGCCTCTGCGATTGATCGATATTGGCTGTTGCCAATCGTATTCAGGTATGGAATCATCGCATAAACCGTTAGAGCATCTCCTTTTGCTAAAGCCTGACAGATTTCCAAGCGAGTATACAGCTTCTTTTCAAGAATCAAGTGTTCAAGCAGCACTTCAGCGGTCCCAGCTACCAGAATGAAGCGATTGCCAAGTTCGCGCGCTGCTAATGATCGCTGCACAGGTTCAGAATTAGTTAATTGTGTGAAAAGCTCTTCTCTAGTTGCTGAGTTGCTTGAAATGATGCCTTTCTCTAAGTATCCTCTATTGGAAAGCTCCTGTTGTGAAGATTTCATGCACTGTTTCCTCACTTTATGATTAAGGTAAAATATTTCCTGCTGCTAAATAGATGGCATACCAATCTTCACGGCTAAGCACAACTTCTGAAGCTTTAGCGATTTCTTCGATTCGACCAAGATTCATCGTTCCGGCAATTACCTGCATGTTCGCTGGATGTCTTAAAATCCAAGCTGTCGCCAGACCTGTTGGTGTGATACCATATTTTTCTGCAATTTCTTCCATCTTCTTGTTCAATTCCGGGAATTTTTCGTTACCAATAAAGACACCTTCAAAGAATCCATATTGATAAGGAGACCATGCTTGAATCGTCATTTGTTTCAAACGAGAATAATCTAGCACACTGCCGTCATGATCGATACTTCCTGAATCACTCATGTTTACATGGATTCCTTGATCCACCATTTCCGTATGTTTGATCCCAAATTGCAGCTGATTAGCAACAAGCGGCTGCTTAACTGCTGTTTTTAGCAATTCGATCTGCATAGGTTTCTGATTACTTACACCAAAATATTTTACCTTTCCCTGTTGTTCAAGCTGGTCGAACGCTGCTGCGACTTCTTCTGGTTCGACTAAAGTATCCGGACGATGTAAAAGCAACGCATCTACATAATCAACACCCAAACGTTTCAAACTAGCCTCAACAGATTCAACGATATGCTCTTTTGAAAAATCAAACATCCCTTTGCGAATGCCGCATTTTGTTTGAATGATAATGTCATCTCTGGAGATACTGCTGTCCTTTAGCGCCTTACCAAAAATTGTTTCACATTCTCCCCCGCCATATATATCTGCATGGTCAAAAAAATCGATTCCATGTTCATAAGCAGTTTCCAACACACGCTGAGGTGCCTCAGCATCGTTCATACGCATACAGCCTAAAATCACTGAAGCTGCGGTCAAATCACTTGTACCAAATTGAATTTTTTTCATCGAAAAGCCTCCCATTCATTAATGATTCTATTCTATCACAAATTAGTGAAAGGGTTTTAGTTTTAATCTGCTAAAATAATTTCCAACTGATCCAGCAACGCACCTTCCGGCAAATTGATGATTGTAAGTACCGGACAGCTCAATCGCTGCTCAATGAAAAAAGAATGGATCGCTGTTGTTAAAATCACATCGGCATTCTTATATTCAGAATAAATTCTTCCTTCAACAAATCGAATGTTTCTTCTGTTTTTAAAGTGAGAGGATATTCTCTGTATCAAGTGCTTTTTTTGCTCTGGTCCCCAGTCTAAGACTAAATAAATGTTCTTTTGACGTTCAAGAAGAACAGGCGCAACCATCTCAGAAAATATGTAAAAATAACGTAAAAGCAGCTGAGCCTTGGGAATCTTCTGAAAGTGATCATTCATCTTCGAAAGCCCTCGAATCCCTTGATTCAGCTTATGAAAGGAAACTGGATAAGCAATCGCTAACTGTTTAAAAAATGAAAGATCTTCATAGGGTAAAAAATCACTCAGTTCATAATACAAGTGAAAACTCAACAAAGATGTATACACATGCTTATCAAAAAGAAATTCGTGTTCATTAAAGCTGTTTTTCAGCATCTCTGCACCGTAAGCAGTCTGAATGTGGGCAGCTGTTTTATTCGCGTAGTTTTCATAAATAAATTTTTCTTTCAGTGATTGACTAAAATTCTCCGCAAACATTGCTTGAACAATCAAAAACAGATACATATTTTCCTCAGCAGAAAATTCCTGTATTCCTTTCGACTGAAGCTGCAAAACAAAGGAAGAATACATTACACTATTTAAACAATACTTTTTCAGAGACTCATCAAGCGCAACTGTCTTTCTCTTTTTGACACGGACCAGCTGAATATAAGCAAGTGACCACAATTGTTTTTCCTGTAGGTAGTTAAGTCGCAGATGAAAGAACAACGCGATTTCTTGACAGATTCGTTCTGCTTTTCTACTAAATAGATACTGGTCAATATTTTCCTGATGATATGCAGTTATTCGATAGAATTGCTGAATAAATCCGCGTATCTGCAACTCATTACCAATAAGCTCAAAGGTGTTGCGCCTTAAGGTCAGTTTCAAAGGCTGAAGCCACCGTCTTATCTTAGTCAATCTCTTCTTGACCTGAGGCTCGCTTTCCTCCAACTGTACAGACAGCTCTTTTATCGTAAAAGAAGAAGAATGAATCGTCTTCTCAAGAATGACCATCTCCGGTGCCCTTTGTATCAAAAATATTCGGAATCTCTCCAGATACCAAGGATTTTCCATTACAAACACTAGCCTTAACTTTTTTCGAACAGTCAGACTCAGCTGTCGGCTCATTCCATAATCTACCAGTAATCTCTGAATCTTCTCCACATATCGGGCTACTGTTTTCACATGCACGGATAGCTCTTCTGCAAGTGTTCTAAAAGAAAGCTCCTTCGTCGATTGCTGTAGAAGGCGCAATATCTCCAAAATCTTTTTCGTCTCAAAATCTAAAATCTCTCTAATATCCATACCAATCTCCACATTTCAATAATCGTTTCTAAAAACAAATTACTCCTTTTTTACGTATTCTCATTTTTTCTTGTAAAAAAACAGCTAAGACAATTATGCCTCAGCTGTTTCCTATGAATCATCACAAGTCCTCTACGGATTATTCTCCTTTGATTCTTAAAGTCATCGCATTTGATGCCACAATGATTGTGCTCAATGACATCAGTACCGCACCAACAGCGGGATTTAGTATAAAACCGATTGGGGCCAGTATCCCTGCTGCTAATGGAATTGCAAAAATATTATAGCCAGCTCCCCACCATAGATTTTGAATCATTTTCCTTCGAGTCTGCTTTGCAAGGTCCAAAAATCTGATGATATCCATCGGATCACTGTCAGCCAAAACAACATCTGCTGAATCGATTGCAACATCGGTTCCAGCACCGATTGCTACGCCGATGGTTGCCCGGGCCAGTCCTGGAGCATCATTGATTCCATCTCCAACCATCATTACTTTCTCATTCTTAGCCAAATACTCTTTGATCTTTTCTTCTTTATTTTCAGGTAACAGCTCACTGTAAAATTCATCGATTCCCAAATAATCAGCAACTGAAGCCGCCGCAGTTTGGTTATCTCCTGTCAGCATTACTGGAATAATATCCTGTTTTTTTACTTCACTGATAAACAGCTTCGCTTGAGGTTTTATCTTATCACCAAGTGCAATCAATGCAACCAGCTGGTCATCAATAACCACATAACTTAATGTGTTGCCTTGCTGCAAATATTTCTCTTTTCTCATTTCATCTATAGTCAATGACAGGCGGTTGACTTCCTTTTCATTGATGATCTTGACCTTTTTTCCGTTGACTTCACCTATCAATCCTATTCCGGAAAGACTTTGAAGATTTTCAGCTTTATAAGGTTCCAGCTGCTTCTCTTCTATATAATTCATGACCCCTAGTGCCAAGGGATGGTTTGCACCGGATTCCAATGCACCAATGTATTTCAATGTTTCTTCTTCGTCATACATACCACTAAAAAGCTCAAGCCCAGCTACTGTAAACTTACCTTCTGTCAATGTACCAGTTTTATCTAACAAAATATATCGAAGATTTTCTGTCTGTTCCAACGCATTACGATTCTTGATCAGAAGTCCATGTCTTGCAGCAATCGATGTAGAACGGGCAATAACCAAAGGAATGGCCAGTCCTAACGCATGAGGACAGGCAATGATGAAAACTGTAACCATTCGCTCAAAAGCCATACTCAAATCTCCTGTTAATACAAGCCACAAAAGAAAGGAGCCTATCCCAACACCTAGAGCAATGTAGAACAGCCAACGAGCCACTCTGTCAGAAAGAGATTCAAGCTTTGATTTATCTGATTGAGCCTGCTGCACCAGCTGCATCACTTTTGATAAATAACCGGATTCTCCAACACCAGTCACCTCTATTTCGATCGTTCCACTCCCATTGATTGCTCCACCAATGATTGTATCGCCCTTTTGCTTCATGACCATCTTAGACTCACCAGTTACCATAGATTCGTCTACAGAGGTTGCTCCGGATAAAATTCGTCCATCTGCCGGAATTTTATCCCCGGAACGAATAATCAAGTGATCACTTTCCTTTACATCGTTGATGGAAACTTCTTCCTCAACACCCTCAGTCGTCAAACGCTTTACCGTATCCGGTAAAAGTGCCGCCATTTTGTCCAGTGCATCGCCGGCGTTCATTATTGCATTCATTTCCAACCAGTGCCCCAAAAGCATGATAACGATCAACGTTGCCAGCTCCCAAAAGAAATCCATAATATGCTCATGAGTAAATAAATGATTCATCGCAAAAGCATATAAGCTATAAAAATAAGCCACAGATATCCCCATTGAAATCAAGGTCATCATTGCCGGTGCCTTTTGCTTCAACTCTGTCTTAGCACCTGATAAGAAAGGTGCTCCCCCGTAAAAGAACAGAATGCTGGCCAAAACCAACACCAGCCAATCTGAGCCGATAAAAGTAAATTGAAAGGGCAAATCTACCCCCATCATAGGTGACAGGAAGATAATCGGGATTGCCAAAACCAATGAAAGCCAAAACTTTTTCTTAAAATCACCCATGTGCATGGAATGATCCATTCCCTCCATAGAATGTCCGCCAGAATGATTGTGCTCATGCGGCTCATGACCATCCATGTTGTGATGGTTCATCTTAGGACCCATCTCCATTTTTTCATGTTCAGTATGCATATCGTCCATTTTCATAGTAAGCCATCCTTCCTGTAGTCTTGATTTGAAAGACTTTTCTCACTCAATTACAGGATAGCATAAGTTCAAATTCCTTCACACTAATTGACTCTCTCCAAGTATCTATTACTGTCGGACAAATAAACGCAGCTCCCAAAGCAAATGCTTTTTTAGGTAGCTGAAAAAACGCATAAACTTCATACACCAGTAATAGATAGGATAAAGAGGGATTGCCGATGTCTGTTTAAGACCCTCATGCATTTGCTGGATTACTTTTCGATCTGTTCTATATTTTTTTCTAAACCCTCCAGTCGTCCCGTAAAAAATTTCAAAGCCCAGCTCTTCTCGCGAAATAGAAGGCGCCACTTTCAAAAGTCGGGTTCGTGTTTTTCTTATATTCAGCAAAACCCGTTCTCTTAAAGAAATGTCTTCTATTTTTTGAATGATCAATCGACAAAACCGGCGATACTCCACTTTCACAATATGCTTGTATATCCTGCATGCATGATCCATACCTTTGAAAAAAACATTTGCGCTGAACATCCTGTTAACCATTCGCTCATACTCCTGAATATAAAGATCAAAAACCACTACATCTGAGTCATCACTCGGTATTCTTACCGATAGTTCGTTCAGCATTCTGTAAACTTGCTGTCGATTTCTTTCTTCTATTGCTGCTACTTTTCTCATAAGCCCTCCTGTTAATGAATGAATTTCGGTAAAAATAAATCGAAAAGTCAATCCTCCAATTCTTTTAATATTCAAATAAAAATAGAGATACTGGAATTAAATGAATAAATTTCGGTAAATTCATCATAGCATTAATAGAAAAAAGACTCAAGATAAAAATGAACAAAAAACGGGATGAATTTATGAATAAATTATGGTATATTATAGAAAGAAGAAAAATTTACTTAGATAAGGAGGAACAACCATTGCCTGTCAATCTGATCGACTCCGGGTACCGAATCAAACAAATTCGAAAAAAGCACAACTACTCTATGGCTGCTTTTGCTAAATTAGTTGGGAATTCCAGTGCCAGTACTGTCAATAACTGGGAGAAGGGTAATAATCTGCCGAAAGCAGATCGGCTGGAAAAAATTGCTATCTTAGGCAGCACCACGACTGATTGGATCAAGTATGGAGATTTTAAAGAATACATTCAAACACTACTGCATGAGACTGCCGCTACTTCCTCTCTTTCCGAAAAAGAGTTGGAGCACTTAAGCAAACATCTTAAACAGAAGAATATCTCCTATGAGGACGATGTCCAAATTTTAATGGAGGTAAAAAAAGAGTACCCGCAACTCTTTGAGCATTACTATGGAGAAGGTTACGAAGATCATCAAGAAGTGACTGCACTGATTGCAGAAGATTGCCCAAACTATCTGGTTGAAAAGAAAAATAATTACCGTAATCACCTGCTTCCCCTCATTAACACACTTTCCAGCAAACCGGGACGATTGGAGCTGCTTGCTGCCGCTGCTGTCCTTTTAGTTGAAGAAGATGCTGAAACTATTTCTTTTCTTACAAAGAAGTTGCCAAAGATATAAAGACAGATTCAGTATTCGACAAAATAGAAAGACATTTTTTACTTATGATACTTGTGATTCTTTCATGAATCGATTGAACACGTTAAAATCCAATGTCTTATGTTACAATTATGTTTTCTCTTTGCTATCTGATTAAAAAAAAGTAAAGAACATTCTTTTTTTCTTAATCTATTGTATACTGGTAATTAGGTTTCGCTCATTATTATCTAATGAAGCGATGAGAAACAAAGAGCAATCATCTAACAATAAAGAAGTGAGGATTATGGTTTGAAGAAAAAATTAATTTTGACACTTTCATTTGTTTTGCTGTTGGGAAGCACACCTGTTTCTGCTTTAGCGGAAACAATCGACGACAAGATAGAAGCACAAAATCAAAAAATCAATGCAATCATCAGCTCTCAAGAAGATGCTGAAGCATACAAAAGTGAACTAGAAGATGAAATCAGTGTATTAGAAGAAGAATACAATACTGTCTTAAGTGAGAAGCAGAGCGTTGAACAAGAAATCAATGATTTAAATACAGACATTGCAGATCTTGAAACAAAAATAGAAAAACGAAATGAGCAATTGAACGCTCAGGCTCGTGCAACACAGACCGGCCAAGAGACTTCGATCATTTCTGTTATGCTGAATGCTACATCTATCTCTGATGCAATCTCAAAAGTGCTGGCTGTGAATACGATCGTCAGTGCCAATAACGATATCATTGAAGCGCAAAAAACAGACAAAGAAGACCTAAATACATTAAAGGATTCTTTACTTGAACAAGCTACTGTTTTAGAAGAAAAAACAACTGCACTCGCTGAGCAAGAAGAACAATTAGCTCAAGCAAAACTTGATCAGGAAATTAAACTGAACGAGCTTGCTGCAAGCCTTTCTGAAGAAACAGCTGAAAAGGAACAATTTGAACAGCAAAAGGCTGAAGCAGAACGTAAGAAACAAGAAGAGCTGAAAGCTTTAGAAGAAAGAAAACAAAAAATGGCGGAAGCTCAGGCTCAAGCTGAAAAGGCTGAGAAGGAACGGCAGGCTCAGGAAGCTGCACAAGCAGAAGCTGAAAAAGAAATTCCTCAAGCCGAAGTTGCTCCTACTACTGAAATAACAAACACTGACACTGAGGACGAAATTGCTGATATTGTACCTGAAAATTCAGAAGCAACAGCTGAAACCCCTGTAGATACAAGCAGCGGTTGGGGTATGCCTGTCAGTAGTGTCGTTGTGACTAGTGGTTACGGTTACCGCGAAGACCCTACAGGTATTTCGGGAACCTTCCACGAAGGAATTGATTTTGGCGGAAGCTCAAGCACAGTGATCATGGCGGTGAAATCCGGTACGATTGCAGACGCTGGTTACGACGGCATGTCAGGAAACTATGTGATCATCAATCATGGTGATGGCTACTACTCACTATATGCCCATCTTAGCAGTTCAACCGTCAGTACTGGTCAACAAGTAACAAAGGGACAGCAAGTTGGCTATATGGGAACAACTGGAAACTCTACAGGTGTTCACCTTCACTTTGGTATCTCGACTGGGCTTTGGTCTGGATATGTTAATCCAGCTCCTCTTTTAGGACTCTAATACACGTTATTCTTCAGCTGAATCTGCGATCGTGCTTATGCCGATTCGATTCAGCTGATTTTTTATTGTTCCTATGCCAAAAGAATCATTGCACGTCTTCCCCCACTTGTAAAATAATACAAATGAAATGAGGTAAAATAATGCTACATCATCAAATTGCTGAAAAGAAGGATATCGATAAACTTGTGAGCCTCTGGGAGCGCTCTGTTGACGCTACACATGATTTCCTGCAGGATTCACATAAGCAAGAGATAAAGGCCATGCTGCCTACCTATTTTAGTTTTGTGGTTGTTTTAGTCTGGTATGATTCCAGCCAGAACATCATAGGCTTCTCCGGAACCAAAGACAACCATTTGGAAATGCTGTTTATTGATCCTCCTTTTCAGCAAAAAGGATATGGCAGTGACATTTTGCAAATTCTTATTCAAATGAATTGGGTAGATTCTGTTGATGTAAATAAGCAGAATTTCCCTGCGTACAAATTCTATCAAAAGAATGGCTTCAAGCTGATCAGTGAGTCCCCTACTGATACTCAAGGCTTACCATACCCTATTCTGCATATGCAGCTTGATTGACATATCCCAAAACAAAAAGCCGAAATGATTCTGTATAATCATTTCGGCTTTTGTATGGTTGGTACATCATAGAAGTAGGCCCTCTACCCTTCAAGAAGGCCCACTTCAGGAGTTGATAAGAGCTGATTGTTATTCTAACCATCTTGAGGAAGATAATGCTTAATGCATACAACAGATGTTTAGCTGATCTCCTCTATCATTTCCTTTGTACTCAACTTCAGAAAGATATCCTCAAAAAAATCCTTCTTTAATGAAATTTTAGTAAACTTATTATAAAAAATAAATATTTATTTACAAATATTTATTTTTTTCGTAAGAAATTCCTTTATTTTAAAACAACAATTTAATGAACACATGATTTTTTGTAAAAATTCTTCTATAATCAACTGGCAATCAAATAAAGAAATTGCCCAATTTATTGCCGGAAATACACCATAGATCCCTGCATCCCCGCACTAATGAAATAAAAAAAACTACTTTAAAAGAGTTAAGTAGTTTTTGGTTGATAGATTTTTCATGACTACTCCGAGTACAAGTCAGTGAATGCCTCAATAATCATTCGTTTATAACCTCAAATTATCTTCCGTATAAATCGCTGTAGTTGATCACTGTGCGGTCTTCTGAGTGAGAGGAGCCATTTGCAGTATCAATTTCTACAACAGCTGCATATTCTAACTTTTTGACGATCTTACCTGTTCGAATCTCACTTTTGTATATAAAAGATACAGATTGATCGATATCAAAGGATTTTTTTATTTCTGAATCTTCCTTACTTTTTTTACCGTAAGCTCTTGTTGGTTTTTCTTCAGACATGATTTGTCCTCCTTAATAGAAAAACAGCCCTGAAGGCTGTTTTCTGACCAGTGCTAACTAGTTTTTGACAATATTAACTGCTTGAGGACCTCTTTGTCCATCTTCTAAGTCATAAGTAACTTGTTGACCTTCGTCAAGCGATTTGAATCCTTCACCTTGGATAGCTGAAAAATGAGCGAAAACATCTGTTCCGTCTTCTCCAGTAATAAAACCAAAACCTTTATCCGCATTAAACCATTTCACTGTTCCAGTATTCATAAAAAAATTCCTCCAAGTGCTTTCGCACAATTTATTTGCAATATGTTCACGATAACGTAAAAGGAATTATTCTAAAATAGTGACAGGATAAAGCCGATTAGTTTAATCAAGAATGATACTACCTTTTCATCCTATCACACTTACCTGATAAAGTACAATTTGAGTACTCCCTAGAAGTAGTAAAAAAGGGATTCTAAAGAATCCCTTAAGTACCATTTCATCGATTACTAACTCCTATTTCCAAACAATTGGAATCATTACAACTCCATCATACTTGAAATCCCCATTCTCTACTGTCCATTCTAAATTAAGGTATTCTGTTCCTGCAGGTATTTCCGACCATCTCAACAGTCCATCCGTATTTGTAAAGCTGTTGTCTGTAGAAGAATATGCGACTGCAGCGTCAGCGAACTGAGACGAAAGTAAAATCGGGTCAAAAAGCTCATATTTTCTATAGGTTGAACTAAGAGAAATTGTCGGCATAAACGCATTTGTTTGAATTACTGCTTTTTCTATTGAAGGAAATTCACTTAATTTTGAGATATCAACTAAAGCATACCCATTTTCTGTTGAAAAATTGAATTCCTTCAGATTTGGCAAATCTTTCATAAAAGATAAATCGGTCACACCATTCGTCTGAGTTCCGGGATAATCAGTATTGCTATTTCTAATGTTCATCACTTCATAAGAGGCATTTTCGCCGATCTGATTCAATTCAACATAGGAGGCATCCAGATTCAGCTCTCTTGTTTTGACATACTGCAAGCCTTCCAAGCTATTAGAGAAGTATGACCACGCAAAAGGACCGACTGAATCAAATCTTCCACCAGGTACCAGATCAAAATTGAACTCGCTAAAATTTCCATTCTCATAATAATACTCCGGCAACAAATCAAAGGTTTCCAGTTTATAGGCAATACCATCTCTTATAGAATCATTAGGAAACTGCACATGATCATTATAGCCAAAAGCCTCTGCTTCTACCGACATACCTGCTATACCTATAGCTAAACCCATCACAAAAATCACTCCACACTTCTTCACTTCAATCATCCTTTCTTAATTAAAGAAAGTATAACACGGACATGTTGCTCAAACCATCCAATAAAATATATATAAATATCAATTTACTTATTTTAAACAACTTTTTTTGAATAAAAAATTTGAAATCATATAACTATAAAATACAAATGAATTTTTTCACTTAGTCTCTCCTCCTTCCATTCACTCAGGAGAAAAGGTTGTATTTTTAGCCATCCAATCTATAGACATTGCGCCACTTCTTTGCTAATCTAAAACTGACAACAATTAAAAAGGAGTTTAGTAATGAGAACATTTTTTAAATGGTTGTGCTTATTTTTAACAATCTCTATGGTAGTCCTCGTATTTCCAGCCATCGTTGAGACTATTCCCGTTTTTTTTGAAAATACAGCATATAACGTTGGGCAGTTCACTGTATATTTAGGCATTCCTGCATTGTTAAGCTATCTATTTCTTATTTTTTCTGAGAAGAAAAAGAAATAGAAACCACGCTCATTATCATAGGTTGTTACAACAAGGTGTCATGAAGAAGGGCACTTATATCCAAAAATGAAATGAGGAATTAGATGAAAAAAAATTGGAAGCTGTTTATTTTTAAACTTGAACGAGATAGGAAGCTTCGAAATGATGTGATTTTGCTATCATTATCAGTTGTAATTGTTCTAGTCTTTGCAGGTATGATGTTCTTCCGTAACCCTCAAAATCAATTCGCAGAAATTACGGATCATTCTACCTCAGTCAGCACAAACAGTTTTACAACACCTACATCAAGTACAGACCTCCACCAAAGCTCTGATACTGAAACAAGCGAAATGACGGATTCCTCTGTTAAAGATTTACAGCCCTCTATCGAAGAATTTGCTGGTGGCTGGGGAGGAACTCAAAGTGAAACAGTATTTTTTGTTAATAGTGATGAATCGACATCAAGTATTGCATTAGATGGGAGTATAGCCAACTTCCCAATGGAAAATCTCTACTTATACTACACAGAAGATGGACGAAGCGCGCTCTCCTATTCTGAGAATGGCGTTTCAAAGGAAATAATCAAGGAACTTGATGGAACACTTACAAGTGAAGGAGAAGTATTCCAACACCTTGGCGATTCAACAATTGAAGAATATCAGAATAACTATTAAACAAAATTGTAAAAAAATGCAAAGAGAGTGGGACAATAATCTGTTGCCACTCTTTTCCATACCCTAAATCCGAATAAACGGCGAGTCAGAAGTAGCTCCTACGACAATAAGCCGGAATTCAACAAAAATTTGTGAAACAATTTTCGTGAATTCCGGCTTATTGCTTGTAGCTAAACACTTCTGTCTCAGCCTCTTTCTATTTTAACAAACCTGAAAATATCCTAGGTTTATTGATAAAATTACAGTCTGAAAATAATAGATGCAATTGACTCACTTAGTCATCCTTCCAAACGAAAGTAATATATTTGCAACTTAACGAAACTCGTGATATTCTTTTATTTCGAAAGGAGGAGTGCCATGAAAGCACTTGGTAGACTTGAGTCGTTAATACTTAATTTGCTTTTTCGCAGCTTAGATAACATAAGCATTTCGGATATTAAGGATCATCATGAAAGAGAGCTCTGACTCTCTTTTTTCATTCGTTCTCTATGAGTAAGTGTATCAACCTATTGATTCATAATGTCTAGGCAATCAATAGGCTGAACACATGGTATCCATTCTTCAAAAAAATGAAGTAGAGGACCGTTGATTTTTTTACAAGCCACATTGAAATCTAAACGGCACTTAACAAAAAAAGACAGTAGAAACACTGTACAAATCCCTGTACAATCGCATTTCTACTGTCTATTCTTAAAACTCTGATGGAGACGGCGGGAGTCGAACCCGCGTCCAAACACATTGCCACTTAAACTTCTACGCTCATAGTCATACTATTTGAATTTCGCGCAAGCTCATGCCGCATAACAGGCCCGAACTTTTGCTAGTCTGATGATCTCTTTTAAATTTTACAGACGGAAAAATTTAACGTATCCCACTAATTTTGAGACCCTTACTCGAGCACATGGGCGATGCCGAGAGGATCTTCACCCGCTGGTTTTACGCAGCTAGAGCGAAAGTGTTATTTTCGTTTTTAGCAGTTATATTTAACTGTAACGTTTTTACGTAGACGTAACCTACGAAGCGCAATTCAAGCTCAACTATGCCTGTCGAATCCGTAACGCCCCCAGATAATTGGTGCCCTAATAGTATAACATATCTGTTGAAATAGTCAAAATAGTTCAGACTAAAATTTCTTTAAGAAAACCAGAATTAGCCAACCGTAAGATGCGGTAAGTAACCGTGTACGCTAAATGAAAAAAGAACACCACACAGCTTGAAAGAGACTTGCTGTCTGATGTTCTACTTATCACTATTGATCAATCAAGATTCTTCCTTATAATAAGAAAACATCCAGTTAATTCCAAACTTATCTGTAACCATACCATATTTCTTAGACCAGAAGGTTGGCCCCAGCGGCATGACAACAGTTCCTTCTTCTGCAAGTAGACCAAATTGACGGTCTATTTTCTCTTCATCATCAGTACTGACAACTAAGGAAACATTGTTCCCCTGCACAAATGGCTGTCCCATCCCATCCGGCACATCAGAAAACATGACATAGGTTCCTTCAATGATCATGCTGGCATTCAAAATCAAATCCTTGATTTCCTCGGTTATTGGATGCTCAGGATCTTCCGGCATTTCACCGAATGTCATAATATTCGTTGTAGAGGTTTCAAAAACTTTTTCGTAATGCTTGATTGCTTCAGCAGCTTCCGTTTTAAAATTCAGATACACTTCCATTGCAGTTCATCCTCTCCCTTGTTTCCTGCATTATCTCACGATGCTGAGGAGTATGCGAAGCATTTGCTTCTAGAATGCAGAGTGCTCGATTAGTACAGCTGCAAATTTTTCCAGATATTCCTGATCAATTGCATCATAGCTCGAAGTGATGCCACTGTCGATATCCAGGACCCCTAGAAGAACGCCATCCTTGACCATTGGAACAACAATTTCCGACATGGCTGCTGAATCACAGGAAATATAATTCTCATGAGTTTTGACATTATCAACAATCACCGTTTTTTGTTTTTCTGCTGATTCACCGCAAACTCCCTTGCCCATTTTTATTCGTGTACAGGAAACTTTTCCCTGAAAAGGACCTAAGATCAGCTCTTTCCCATTATATAAGTAGTAACCGGCAAAAACTGTTTCCGGCAACGCATCAGCTAATAAAGCGGAGGAGTTCGCCAAATTGGCAATCGTATCATGCTCGATCTCTGTTAATCCAGTCAATTGCTGAATCATCAGCTCGTAGGTTTCTCGTTTGTGTTTTTCACTCTTCCACATCTTAATCTACCCCTTCACTTGCATTTTTTTCTTTTTATCATAGCCTATTTTAAATAAAAATAAAAGGCGCATAGAAAATTACTGACAATTTTCCATACACCATACCACTACATTCATCCTATTCATATTCCCCTAATTTCAACTGATCATCATAAATAACCTTGCCGGAAAAAGATGTCTCTTTGTTAAGCGCCTCAATCAGTCCATCCCTTTGCTTCTTCGGCATAATAAACATACTCGATCCGGATGAAAAATCATCAGACACAATCTTAATGCTCTTTGTCCCAACGATAATTGTTTGTATCCTCTCAAAACGAAGTCTCTTTTTGCGGATTGGCAGCAAGTAATGAATCACTACACCTTGCTCCGACAATTTGAAATAGCGATTGAGCCCCAATAAAGCAAAAACGAAAAAGACAGCCAATACAATATTACTCACCAGATAAGGTCTTGTGTATTCCAATGTCAAAATCAAACTCATGAACAATATAGCGAATGTACATGACCAGGAAATGATGGCCATTGACAATTCCGGCTGCCAATGATATTTTTTTTGTTTCATATAGCGACCCCTTACCTGAAAATTTCATATGATATAATAGTAGCACACTTACACTTCAAACAGAAAAAATAAAGGAGAAAATTATGTTACGAGTTTATGTCGACGCTGCAACAAAAGGAAATCCGGGACCCAGCGGTGGTGGTGTCGTTATCACTGGCGAGTCCAATGACCGGCAAATCCATGAGCAGCTGCATTTTTCTTTAGGCGAGTGTTCCAACCATGAAGCAGAATTTAAAATTCTGATTGCTTCGATTGAATGGCTGATTGAACACAAGCACACACAAACCACTATTCTCCTTCATTCTGATAGTAAAGTCACTGTTCAGACTATTGATAAAAACTATACTGGAAATCCAACCTTCCAGCCTTACTTAATAAAATTCAAAGAACTGGAAAAGCACTTCTCCATGATCCTCCTTCAATGGATTCCTGAAAGTAAAAACAAAGGAGCTGATAATCTAGCTCGACAAGCTTTGCAGAAATATATCAGGAGCAGCTAAAGAAATGCATCCGGATGGGTTCCTCGGTTCGTTCACTTTCCTTAGTCAGCAGTGATATCGACAACAACCGCATTGGTCAACGACACAATTGCCTCCGGGTCTAATGCCATTTGCAGACCTCGCTGTCCAGCTGAAACAATGATTTCCGGATAGACGGAAGATTCGGCAGCAAGATACGTAGGAAACAGCTTTTTCATGCCGATTGGCGAACAGCCCCCTCGAATATACCCTGTTGTACTTTCTAAATCTTTTAAATGAAGCATGTCTACTTTTTTATTCGCGCTGGCTTTTGCCAGTTTTTTTAGATCCAGCTCTTTTGTTCCGGGAATAACAGCAACAATGGGACCTGTTTTATTACCCACTGCCACCAATGTTTTAAATATCCGTTCCTCCTCTACCCCAAGGAGCTCAGAAACTCGGTCAGTTCCCAGATGATCCTCCATCCAAGGAAATTCATATTCTTTATAGGTTACTTTTTTCTGTTCTGCGATTCGCATCGCATTTGTCTTATGCTTTTTATTTTTAGCCATACGCTCACCTTCCAGCTAAAATTTTGTCATTGAAAAGAATCAATAGGACAGCTTTGACTGCCCAAACTCTCTTTGAATTCTTATCCCCTGATGTCCAACAGCATCAACACTCTCCATCAATTCATCCCTCGTCTTTATTTTTCTACAGACAGGAACAGTACTTTTAAATAGCTTCCTTCCGGAAACTGCGGATTCACTTTGAAATCAGCAGGGAGCTGATAAATCTTATCTATTTTATAGGAAACATTCTTAGCCTCTAATGCCTCTATAACTATTTTCTTGAAGCGCCCAAGGGAAATATTCGCCGCGTTTGTCGAAGCGATGATCGATCCTTTATCCGATAAAATATCAATCGATTGTTCAATCAGTTCTCCATAGTTTTTTGCTACAGTGAAGACCTTTTTCTTATTTCTTGCAAAGCTTGGCGGATCAAGCACAATGCAGTCGTAAGTCAATTCTTTGCGCTTCGCATATTTGAAATACTCGAATACATCCATTACAACGATTCTTTGTGATTCCAACGGCAATTGATTTACCTCAAATTGCTCTGTCGTTTTGCCATAGCTTCGTTTTGCCAGATCCACACTTGTGGTCTCTGAAGAACCACCCATTGCTGCTGCAACTGAGAAAGCACCTGTATAGCTAAACATGTTCAACACGCTTTCTCCGACAGCATAGCCATTGATCAGTTCACTGCGTACTTCCTTCTGGTCAAGAAAAATCCCTGTCATCAATCCTTCATTCAAGTATGTCGCATACGTTACACCATTTTCAGTTACCAAAAGCGGCTCTTTTGCTTCCTTCCCAAACAGATGTTGAGATTCAGGCAGTCCCTTCCCTGAAAATCGGATTTTTTCGTAGGCTCCATCAATTTCTCCAAACACTTCTCTAAAACTATCAACAATTATCTCGCGATAAGCGTAAATGGTTTCATTGTACCAAGAAAACACAGCAAACTCGTTGTAGCGGTCAACTGTCAAGCCGCCAAGTCCGTCACCTTCACCATTGATCAAGCGATAGGCAGAGGTATTGTCATCATAGCTAAAAGACTGCCGTGCCTCTTTTGCTTCCTGAAAGATCCCTTCGAAAAAAGCGGCTGTAATCGCCTCTTTCCAGCTCAGCAGCCAGCCAATCCCCTTGTTCTGCTTTGCTAAATATCCGTATGCAATAAAGCGACCCGAGGAATCTGCAAACTCTACCCAATCCTTTGGAAAATCGGCTGGCAGTTTTTGTATATCTTCTTCTTGTACTAACGGATAGCCGCTTAAAAATTTTGCTGCTGCTTGTTTCGTCACTTGAATTTTCACTTATTTTTTCTCCTGATTCTCTGTAATCTGTTCACAAATGAACTGCATTAGAAAGTATATCAAAAAAAGCCATATGTGACAAAAGAACCTATTGAAGACACTTTGAAAACCCATTTTTTCATCAAACAGCAGCTTTCACGAGCATCCAGCCTTTTATCCTCAACAAAAAAATGATTGTCAATTTTTGTCTGTAAACGAAAATACGCGAACTTTATCTTCTCTCATTTTTCCTTTAGAATAGTCGATTCACTTCTCTATTCCTCTCATTTATAAGAAAGAAAGCTAAAAATCTAAATACCAAAAGATTTCTTGCTTTTTTGATTGTATGGCTAGATATTTTCCCCTTCCTCTCTACACTTTCCCTCAACAAAGCGATTTGAAAATGATTGCCTATCAGCATTCTTAATCATTTCTTTTCAAAGATTCTTAAGGATTCTCCAAATTCTTAACAAAACGCATGAATAATCCTCTCTGTAATTGACAGGGTCAAGTGAACGGGGTAAAATTACATGAATGCAATTTACTATTTTCATGAAAACATGTTCTGTTTTTTCGAACGTAGTGTTGGAAAGGAATTATTATGTTAAAAAAATTAAAATTACCGAACTTTTTAAACACCAGATTGGGTTTATTTACTACTGTAGGAGTGCTCTTGTGGCTGAAGAATCTTTTAGCTTATACAACAGACTTCCATTTACGACTGGAAAATATCACTGAATATATAATCCTTTTGATCAATCCGATCGCAACAACCTTCTTTTTACTTGCGATTGCGCTTTATGTTCGTAAAACCAAGCGGGCATATATCACGATGATGGTCATCTATTTCTTGATGACTCTGTTGCTGTTCTCAAATATTGTTTACTATAGAGAATTTACAGATTTCATCACCGTGAATACAATGCTTGGTGCCAGCAAGGTAGCCAGCGGTTTAGGAGAAAGTGCCCTGCGCTTGTTCCGACCCTATGACTTCATCTACTGGATCGACTTTATTGTTGTCGGCGGGCTATTACTATCTAAAAAAATCAAAATGGATGAGAGACCTATTCGTGCAAGAATGGCCGTTTCAATCAGTCTGGTTTCTGCACTGTTCTTTTTATTCAACTTGTTTTTAGCAGAAACTGAACGTCCACAGCTTTTAGGAAGAGAATTTTCACGTGATTACATTGTGAAATTCCTAGGTTTGAATGCTTTTACTGTTTATGATGGTGTGAAAACTTATCAGACCAACCAAGTTAGAGCAGAAGCCAGTGACAGCGATATGGTTGCTGTTGAAGAATATGTAAATGGTCATTATGCGGCTCCTAATGATGAAACCTTTGGCATCGCTAAAGGCAAGAACGTTATTTATATCCATTTGGAAAGCCTGCAGCAATTTGTCATTGACTATAAGCTGACAGACGAAAACGGCGTAGAACATGAAGTAACACCGTTCTTAAACAGCCTATTCCATAGCAACAGCACATTCAGCTTTGAAAACTTTTTCCATCAAGTTGGACAAGGAAAAACAAGTGATGCAGAAACATTATTCGAAAATTCATTGTTTGGTTTGAGTCAAGGTTCTCTCTTCACTCAAATCGGCGGAAAAAATACATTTGAAGCAGCACCAACGATTCTTGATCAAACACAAGGATACACAAGTGCCGTTTTCCATGGTAATGCCGGTAACTTCTGGAATAGAAACGAGACCTATAAGAACCTAGGCTATGATTACTTCTTTGACGCAAACTACTATGATGTCAACGACGATAACTCATTCCAATACGGTCTTCATGACAAACCATTTTTTGAACAATCCGTGCAATATTTGGAACATTTACAACAGCCGTTTTACTCTAAATTCTTAGCGGTATCCAATCACTATCCGTACTCTCAATTTACAAATGAAGAAGGCGGCTTCCCGATTGCAGATACTTCTGATGAAACTATCAACGGCTACTTTGCAACAGCGAATTACCTTGATAAATCTGTTGAAGAATTCTTCAACTATTTGAAAGCTTCAGGCTTATACGATAATTCAGTGATCGTCCTTTATGGTGATCACTACGGAATCTCTTCTTCAAGAGCCCAAAACCTTGCAGAGCTTCTTGGTAAATCAAAAGCAGCTTGGAGTGACTTTGACAATGCCGCATTACAGCGTGTCCCTTACATGATCCATATTCCAGGACAAGAAAATGGCGGGATCAGCTCCACATACGGCGGTCAAGTTGATGCATTACCTACCCTGCTTCACTTACTGGGTGTAGACACTAAGGATTACATCATGCTAGGGCAAGATTTGTTCTCTCCAGAACATGATCAGCTAGTGGCTTTCCGTAACGGGAATTACGTATCTAAGAAGTATACGATGCTAGGTTCAAATATCTATGAAACAGCAACTGGAAACTTGATTGATTCTCCTACTGAAGAAGTTCAACAAGAAGCAGAAGCGTTAAAAGAAGCGGCAAATACGCAATTAAGTATGTCAGATGAAATCAATACTGGCGACTTGCTTCGTTTCTATTCAGGCAGCGGCCTTACAGCTGTAGATGCTTCAATTTACAACTACAAAGACCAACTGCAGCAGCTTTTAGATATCGAAAAAGAAAAAGGTGATGAATCAACAAGTGTTTACAGTCTGAATAACAATCAAAGCACTGTAAATGAATACAAGACCAACACCTATCAAGGATATGAAACAGGCAACAGTCAATAATCCAAAAGAAGATCGGGCCGATATGCAGCCTTGATCTTCTTTTTTTACTTTTAAATGAGTCTACTTTTCAGCCAAACGGTCTTCAAAGTACTTGTCTAACTAATTTCATACTCCTTGAATTTTTTTCTACTCTCCTTCATGGAATTTTTTTGAATCTATTACGCTTTTTTGTCAGTTCTTCATAATTAATTCATATTCTTTTTTTATACTTTTAGTACAGGTAATCAAAGAGGTGAAAAATATTGAAAAGCCTTCATTATGCTTTTGCTGATCTATATTACTACAAAAAATTTACAATCGTCACAACAATCATATTTTCTGTATTTCTATTGATAATAAATACTGTTCTTAATCTAATCGATCTTAATAAATATTGGATCAATAAGTTAGTAGCCAGCGGTTCAAACGACTCAGCGCTTCTTTCGTATCAAAGCTGGAACTCTATTTATTCATCAACGTACATAGGTAGTATCATTTTATTTGGCTTGTTCATCAGTATTGGATTCTTTGTTGAGGGCAACAAAAGAAAAGCACTTGTGCAAAAATGGCGACTGCTTGGCTTTTCCAAAGTATATATTTTGAAACAGGTCCTGCTGGAAGTATTGATTATCGCACTGGCTGCTACTCTTATCGTCAGTTCATTTCTAGTTATTTTTCAAAATATGTATGAGTCTGCGTTGTTCCACATTCATTCCTTTGCTGAAGTAGAACACCCAATGGCTACTAGCTCGATCATCATTGCCGAGAACCTCCCTACCTCTACAACGGATTCAGTTTATCAGGCATCTGGGTTGTTCTCATTCGATATACAGCGACTTTCATTAGTTGATATCTTCGGCAAATTCAATAGAAACAGTGCGGTGCTGATTGGTATCAGTCTTTGTGTTTCAGCCTTCTTTACCGGATGTGCTCTTTGCAAATCAAAAGTTTCTTTTAGGAAGTGATTAGCTTGAAAACGATCGAACATTATCAAACATTCATCCAGCAGTTTTCTCAACCGGATGAACATAAAGTTTTTGCAGTTCTTAAGGACAAAGAACAGATAGTAACGGAATTACCAGATTTCATTGAAGCAGCGCTTCAGCAAAACCAAATAAAGGAAATTGGTTTTTTATTAGACGACTCTGCTTTCTTTCCATCCTTTTCATTGACTGACAATCTCTTCATTTGCAGCTCCATTAAAGATCGTCAGCGAAAATCCGTGTTAAAGGAATGGGCAGTTCTTCTTGAATTGCCAATGAGTATTTTTTCAGATTCCTTTGACAATCTATCAACCTTTCAGCAAGTAAAGCTTCAATTGCTGCAGCTTATTTTAGCAGATAAGAAGAAGATTATTTTAGCAAATGACTTTTCCAAGCTGTCTGTATATGAAAAGCAGTGTCTGTTTCCCTTATTAAAGGAATTGGCAACCAAGACATCTATTTCATTCTGGCTAATCACAGATGATCAAAAAATCGCTGACAGCCCGTATATAGATGAAACGATTGTCGCGTAAGTAATAGAACATCTTTTCAGATTAACATAAGATATAAAGAAAAAGACTTTAGAACTCCTGCAGCTGCAGAAGGCTTCTAAAGTCTTTTTGTGTCTTTTCATGGAGAAAAATACCTGAGGCTTATAATTACTAGCCTCAGGTATCTTCTTATTCTTCTATCTCGATATCCGGGAAGGTGATGGTAAATGTCGTTCCTTTACCAAGTTCACTTTCCACAGAAACTTTCCCTTTATGAAGGCGAACTAGCTGCTCAACAATCGGCAGTCCCAACCCTGATTCTCCATATTTAGTATTTTTTCTTGATGGATCTGCTTTATAATAGCGATCCCATATATTGACCAGCTGTTCTTCACTCATCCCGATACCAGTATCGGATATCTTAACGATTGTTTCCAGATACCCTTTTTCTACCTGAACACGTATCTCGCCGTCCTTGGTAAATTGAATGGCATTTTGAAGAATGTTAACAATGATCTGTACAAAACGGTCATAATCAGCAAATACTTCTACAGAGTCCTCAGTCTCTAAATGAAGAGTATCTCCTGCTGCTTCAGCCTTTTTGCTTAATTGTGTGAAGATGCTTTTAATCGCTTCAACAGCGTCAAATTTCTTCACTACGATACTGATTTGATCGGTTCGTATCTTTTCGTAATCCAGATTTTCATTCACCAGACGAATCAGACGTGCTGTTTCATTTTGCATCAATTTAAGTGCATTCGCTTTTTGATTTTCAGGGATTGCGTCGTACTCCAAACCTTCAAGTAATCCGTTGATCGTTGTCAGCGGTGTACGCATTTCATGGGAAGCATCCGCCATAAACTGCCTGCGTCGCTCTTCCTGCCGTTCGATTTCCAGCTGCGATTCCGCTAGTGACTCGGCCATTTTATTGAAGTCTTCAGCTAAGTCATCGAACTCATCTTTATCGTGAACATCCAGCTTGATATCAAAGTTTCCGCTAGTGATTTCCCTCGTTGCTTTACGCATTCGATTGATCCGCTTCACCTGAAACGCAGCCAGACCATAGCTGACAAACAATGCTACAACACTGGAAATCAAGAAGCCCTTAAACAGATTTGACGTTACCTGAGCAACACTGTCCGACACATTTTTAGCTGGCTGAGTTACTACAAGGTAGCCAACAAGATTTTGACTTTCTGAGTTATTGTAAGATACTGTCAGCATCACTGGCGACAATACGTAGGAGGTTGCTTGTTTATTCCCATACAAATCCTTATCAATCGTTTTATAGACGCGCTCCCCCTTCGACAGTGTCTTAAATTCTTCTTTCGAAATAGAAAAATCTAGCGGCTCATCCGTTACTTGAGGGAACTGGCGCTCCATGTTCACATCAAAGTAAACAAACTGCACATTCTGATTTCTTAGAATATCCTCTGTCAATTGAAAAGCTGCATTGACTCTCATCTGCTCTGTCGGTAAAGACTCGTTGAAATAAGCCTTTGCCCGCAGTGCTTCCTCTGCATAGCCGTACAATCGCTCATAATTATCTTCCTGCATCGTCGTTTTCGTCAATTGTGTAAATGACGTTCCGATAATGATGATGATCAAAATAATGATTCCCCAAAAAGCTAACAGCTGTTGATACAAGTATTTCATGAAGAAACACCGGAGTCATCAAATTTGTAACCGACTCCCCAAACTGTTTGGATTACCTGTGGACCCACTTTTTCGATTTTTTGTCTCAGCTTTTTAATATGAGCATCAACTGTTCGCTCATCACCAAAGTATTGATAATCCCAAACCATCTCCAATAGCTGTTCTCTGGAGAAAACCTGACGTGGTTTCTTTGCCAGCGTATAAAGTAGATCGAATTCTTTAGGTGTCAGCCCTTCAATCAGCTGATCATCCAAGTAAGCCTCTCTGGTTTTCGTATTCATTTTGAAATGCTGCGTCACAACGTCAAAGGTTTCATCTGACTGATCTCCTTCACCTACGTGCTCCACCAGCTCAGAACGTCTGTGGAGAGCCTTCATTCGTGCAATCAAGGTTAACGGACTAAAGGGCTTCGTTACATAATCATCTGCCCCCATTTCCAGACCAATTACCTGATCGCTTTCCGAATCTCTCGCTGTCAGCATGATGATCGGCACCGAGTGGGATACCTTACGGATCTCCCGACAAACGGTCATCCCATCCATTGACGGCAAGTTCAAATCCAGCGTGATCATATCCCATTTTTCAGGATTCTCCATAAAGGTATCCAACCCTTTTTTTCCGTCATACTCGAATACAGCTTCCCAACCTTCATTCAGGAAAAACATCTGCATCATTTCTGAAACTGATTCATTATCTTCTATCATTAATACGTTCATAATCGTTCCTCATTCCTTTACCAACAGTAATTATATACTCACTAAATAATTCGCTGCATGGGAACTATTGATTCCCCTCTGCACAAAAAATAGAGCGCCTTTTCCTTGTTTTTTTATTTAGTCGTATTCATCTATAAGTATACTCTAAAAAACCCGCGGCTCCAATAAATTCTATCTTTCTTCAAGAAAGGTTTGCTATTTATTCATCAATAGACATGATTTTCAGACATAAAAAAAGCCAACTCCTATTTAGAAGTCGGGATTTTTTTCTTCTTCCGGTTTTGATAGAAACAGATTGCTCCACCTGTCATCTGCAACAGCAGTACTGCACCAAGTAATACGCTCAAAAAGAAATGCTCTTGGAGAAGAGCCCTCCTGAGTAACACCAGTACAATCAAACTACTTGCTGAATACAATGACCATTGTTTATCCATGTCCAAAAGACCCCTTTGATTTGCTACGTCAAGCATAGGACTTTTCTAAATAAAAATCAAGTAGATTCAAGTAAATCACCAATTAAATTAAAAAAGTCTCATGGATAAAAATTGCTCTTCTTTAGGAAGTATCTTAACATGCTAGCAGCAAATTTTCTGGGGAACACATTGCCATACATACTTGCTTGTATACCACATAAGCTGTGTTTTCTTTCTGTCATAAATCAAAGCTTTGATATATGAGAAGCGACCTTTGCCTAAAGTGCATAATAAAGGAATTAGCTGCAGTTGGTATTTCTTTAATCGGATGTATCTAGCTTTCCACCAAAATTCTTGAAAATTTCGAATACCTCAAGCATTTTCAGATACGCCCTAGTTTCACTCTTTCACGAAAAATGGTAAACTGATTTTGTTATCTATCACAACTACCAGAGGTAATTATGGAAAAAACTATAGAAAAAGAAATACAGCTTTTATTTGATATTTGTTTGACTGCCGGAAGGATCATGATGGAAAATGGTTCCGAGGTTTATCGAACGGAGGACACAATGAATCGTATTGCTGCTAATGCCGGGCATCCCGACAGCGTGACCCACGTTACTGTGACAGGCATATTTATAGGCTTGCGCTCAATGCCTTACACTCAGCTGGAAAATGTAACGGAACGTCGCATGAATTTAGAAAAGGTAGCTGCCGTTAATCATCTCTCCAGACAGTATGAACAGCAAGAACTGAGCTTGCTGGAGCTTCATCAAAAACTAAAAAAAGTGGACGTCGAAACACCAAGTTTTCCAATTCCGCTGCAAATATTTTCTGCCGGGATCGTCAGCTGTACATTGATGTATATCTTCAGTCTTTCAATGCAGGATTTCGCTGCTGCTTTTTTTGTAGGGATGTTGGGCTTTACTGTCTCTTATTTAATCAAAAAATATTTAAAGATGAAGTTTATGGATGATTTTGTCGCATCTGTCGTCATCGGTCTGTCCGCTTATTTGTTAGTCAGTCTTCAGCTGGCTAGTAATATCGATAACATCATTATCGGCTCTGTTATGCCCCTTGTTCCAGGTGTTGCAATTACCAATGCCTTTCGGGATATTTTAGCCGGACATCTGATCAGCGGGATGGCAAGGGTAACGGAAGCCTTATTTGTTGCCGGTTCGATCGGTATAGGTATCGCAATGGTTTTTATCTTATTTTTGTAGGGAGAATAATACATGAACATTCTTTTACAGTTTTTATTCAGCTATATGGGTACTGTCGCCTTTGGAGTCATTACCAATATTCCCAGAAAGGCGCTTAATGTCTGCGGACTTACTGGTGCTACAGGATGGCTGATTTTCATATTTACCAGAGAGCTGGAAGCCGGTGATGCCTTTGCCAACTTCTTCAGCTCCCTTTGTATCGGTCTACTCAGTATTTACTTCTCTAGAAAAAAGAAAATGCCGACGATTATCTTCAATATCCCTAGTCTGGTTCCCTTAGTTCCCGGCGGACCTGCTTATCAGGCTGTCAGAAGCTTTGTCTTAGATAACTACATCTCAGGGCTTCATAGCATGATGATTGTAATCATGACAGCGGGATCGATTGCTGCAGGGTTCATGGTTACCAATATGGTGGAACGGCTGTTAAAACGGATGGCCGCAAAGAAGAGTCGACAGACTTAAAATACTTGATTGACCAGCATTTTATACGAAAAATAAAAAAGAGAGTGGGACAATAATCTGTTGCCACTCTTTTCCATACCCTAAATCCGAATAAACGGCGAGTCAGAAGTAGCTCCTACGACAATAAGCCGGAATTCAACAAAAATTTGTGAAACAATTTTCGTGAATTCCGGCTTATTGCTTGTAGCTAAACACTTCTGTCTCAGCCTCTTTTCTCTATTTTTAAATCTATAGTTTTTCTTTCTCTTCACTCAGCTGCTTTTGTTCCGCCATCAACTGTTTCATTTCTTCAGCTTTTTTCTTGATACATTCGGCGGTAAAACTCACTTCATGCTTTTCTGCTGCGCCCTTCAGTCTTTTCAGCTCATAATGCCATCCTGCCAGATCCTGATAGAGATTAGGAAAGCTTAGCGGCAGCCGTTCCAAAAATGCCAGACTTGTTTCTCCCGGATGTACTTCCTTTAAGCGAAAGCTCACTTCTCCGGAATCCCACATCAGCTTGAGATGCTCCTGTTCCTCATATACCAAAACAGCCATCTCCGCTTTAAATCCATCGGCCTCAAAGGTCAGCATATTATCTGAAGCAAGATGCTCCGCTTTTAATTCAGGGAACCATTTCGCTAATCCTTCAGTCGTTGTCAACAGCTTCCAGACTTCAGAAACATCCGCTTGTATTACCAGCTCTGTCTGAAAACAAATGTTTCCCTCCTGATGGTATAATTTCATATCCTTCTCCCCCTTTTTACATCCCCATCATAGCACACTCTTTTATACTTCGTGGTATAAAGAAGCTCACCAGCTCAATAGAGATAGAATATTTCCCATGATCCCTTAGTAATACTTGATTCAATATTCAATCTATCTAATTTTGCTGCAGCAGTTACTCAATCATCATTCAGCGCTGTAAATTGAAAGGAGCCAATGTTTTCTGCCTTTACTCGTATGGCATAGAACGCTTGAAAAGCTGCTGGCTCATTTAAAATATTATCCTGCATATTCTTCAATTTCCTTTTCCCTACTCGTCTGTCCAACACTGCAAAGACTCTTACTAAAGGATCATTACTTTCTAAGCTGGTTTCAATACTTTGATTATCAAATTCAGCAAAAGCTGCATAAAAACTCTGCTGGTCAAATGCTCCTAAGCTCACTGTATCATCCACATAAGCTGATTCAGAGGTTACAGAATCATTCTCTCTTGAAAAAGATTTTGTGTTTAACCATGTATCCCAATAACATCCCTTTATTATTTCTTTCCCATCATATCTAATGGCCGCCCGTCCGTTATGATCAGGGCTTTTACTGTAAGAGGTCGCATAATAGTGGATATGCCCCCGCAAGTTTTCCGCTAAATACTCTTTTTCTAATTTATTTCTTATCCCGCTCCAAGTAGCCATTGGCACCTCCAATAAATTTGATTGCTCTCTACTTAGTATATACTTATTCATTTTAAAGATGAATACCCGACAACATGTAGAATTTTTTCATTCATGACAAGAAGTAGTTACATTTCCTAATTTTTGACAAAAAAAGCAGCACAGTGGAATACGCCCACATGTACTGCTTATACTTATTCAGTTCTGATTAATCTGCTTTTTTCTTTTTCTTAGAAGCTTTTTCACGTTCGTTTTTATTCAAGATCTGTTTACGCAGACGGATACTTTCAGGAGTTACCTCACAATATTCATCTTCGTTCAAGAATTCTAAAGATTCTTCCAAAGTCAACAGCTTAGGTCTCTTGATAACAGACGTTTGGTCCTTATTGGCTGAACGTACGTTAGTCATTTGTTTCGCCTTCGTAATATTCACCGTTAAGTCATTATCACGGTTATTTTCACCGATGATCATACCTTCATATACTTCAGTACCCGGCTCAACAAACACGGTTCCACGCTCTTCAATACTCATGATACTGTAAGTTGTTGCTTTACCAGTATCAATAGAAACCAACGCGCCCTGGTGACGTCCGCCAATTGTTCCTTGAATCATTGGCAGATATTGATCGAAGGTGTGGTGCATGATTCCATATCCTCTAGTCATAGAAAGGAACTCAGTTGTATAGCCGATCAAACCACGTGCAGGTGCAAGGAAAATCAGACGAATCTGTCCATTTCCAGTATGGATCATATCTTGCATTTCACCTTTACGTTGGCTTAATGATTCGATGATGCTTCCCATGTATTCTTCAGGTGTATCAATTTGAACACGTTCAAACGGCTCGCATTTCACGCCTTCGATTTCACGTTCGATAACTTCCGGACGAGAAACTTGCAGCTCATATCCTTCACGACGCATATTCTCAATCAGAATAGACAAGTGAAGCTCACCACGACCTGAAACAGTCCAAGCATCGGGAGAGTCAGTAGGATCAACACGTAAAGATACATCTGTTTGTAATTGAGACATCAAACGTTCTTCAATTTTTCTAGATGTAACGAATTTCCCTTCTCTTCCGGCGAACGGAGAGTTGTTCACAAGGAATGTCATTTGCAACGTTGGTTCGTCAATATGCAGGATTGGTAGTCCATCTTGATGATCAACTGGTGTTACTGTTTCCCCAACAAAGATATCTTCCATACCGGAAACAGCGATCAAATCGCCTGCTTTTGCTTCTTGGATTTCAAGACGTTGAAGACCAAAGAAACCAAACAATTTCGTCACACGGAATTTCTTCACACTGCCGTCAAGTTTCATCAATGCAACCTGATCACCAACTTTTACAGATCCACGGAAGACACGACCGATACCGATACGTCCAACATAGTCATTATAATCAAGCAACGAAACTTGGAATTGCAATGGCTCATCGCTATTATCAACGGGAGCAGGGATATGTTCAATAATTGTATCAAAAATCGGGCTCATTGTTTTTTCCTGATTTGCAGGATCATCCGACAAGCTTGAGGTACCGTTGATTGCAGAAGTATAGATAACTGGGAATTCCAGCTGATCTTCGTCTGCACCCAATTCGATAAACAATTCAAGTACTTCATCTACTACATGCTCGGGACGTGCCGAAGGCTTGTCGATCTTGTTTACTACTACGATTGGTGTCAAATGCTGTTCCAATGCTTTTTTCAATACAAAACGTGTTTGCGGCATTGTTCCTTCATAGGCATCAACTACTAGTAATACACCATCAACCATTTTCATGATACGCTCTACTTCTCCACCGAAGTCCGCGTGTCCAGGTGTATCCATGATGTTGACTCTTGTTCCTTGATAATCAACAGCTGTGTTCTTAGCTAAGATCGTGATTCCACGCTCTTTCTCAATTGCATTGGAGTCCATCGCGCGTTCCTGTAATTGCGTGTGTCCATCTAATGTATCTGATTGTTTCAGTAATTCATCTACTAGGGTTGTTTTTCCGTGGTCAACGTGGGCAATAATTGCGACGTTACGGATATCATTTCTATAATTTACCATTGTTTGCTCCTTATCCATTGCTTACTGTGCCTGTTCATCTAAATCCGACTGTTTATTATAACAAATTTTTTTCATGAAATATAGTCTAAAGTTTTCAGAAACCATGAAAACTTTAGACTATATAAATTCTGTAAAAGATTCTTTGCATGAAAAGCGACCTTTGTCCTTAATATAAACAACGAATCGACTCATTCTTTTACAGGAATTATATACTTGCTGATTTCTTGTGGATAACGACTGATTTTATTCTAAAAGCTGCTGTTCTTCTTGAACATTTCAACAATTTCCTGATGCACTTCCGGTTGAGCTGCAACAAAATATTCTCGCTCATCAAAAGACAACTTTTCTCCCTTAAGAGTTGTTGCATGGAATCCAAAGGCTTCGATCAGTGCCATTCCCGGAGCATAATCCCAAGGAGCCAGATTCGAAACATAGCCGATATGATTTCCTTTTAACAAAGCAATCATTTCCAGTCCGGCACAGCCGCTGACACGAATGCCCATGCTGGCATTGGCAATGTCCTTTGAACCATGAATATTTTCACCAAACATATACGCATTGAAGCCCAACAAGCCTTCACTAAGTTTGGAAGGCTGAGGTGCCGAGATCTCCTCTTCATTTCTGAAAACGCCCGCTTCTTTTCCACCCCAATATAATTCATCCCGCATGACATCATAGATAAAGCCAAGCTTGCCGACTCCATCTTCAAAAACTGCCAGCATGATGCAGAAATTTTCCTGCTCCATTACAAAGTTCATCGTGCCGTCGATGGGGTCAATGATCCATACACGCCCGTCCATCGAGTCAATTGTGTTATAGCCGGTTTCTTCGCCCAATATCTTATCATCAGGATAGACCCGCTGGATTTTTTGAATCAAGAGCTGCTGTGTTTCTTCATCGATATTCGTCACTAAATCTGTTCGATTTGATTTCTCTTTAATTTCCAACGTATCACTTAAGCTCGTTTTAATAAATTCTCCTGCTTCATTCAGCCAATTTTTAACTTCTTCAACATTTACGATCTGCATGAATCCTATCCTCCTATTTTCAGTTTGCCGGTTTCCCGTTTTTTTGCTTCCTGAACTGTTCGATATAAGGAATACCCAGAAGCCTTCTCAAATTCATTCCCCAAACGTTTTTCTTCGCCAATACTTTTTACTACCTGCTTAAATTTTTTATACGCGTCAAGAAAGTCTGCTGTTTGTATTCCCGACTCATTTGCCTGCTCCAAGGCAGACCAAAGATTTGTTACAACGACCATCTCTTCTGTGGTCCAATCCAAATCCAATGGATATTGATATTCTTTCATCTTTTCACCTCATCTATTTCAGTGTAGCATAAGTAGCATAGCCCTGAAAGCATTCAACTAGATTATCTGTCTATTCGTTTGTTTTTCCAGCTTTCATAAAGCGGCAAGGACACTCTGCCCTTCTCAAGCTCTGTTTCCTGAGCTGAATAGATACCGCTGTTTCCTGAACACATATAACTAATAATGCAAATCATCAAAAGAAAGACAGCCGACTGACTACCAAAAAGCTCAACGCCCATAATAAAACAGGCAATTGGTGTATTCGTTGCACCTGAAAAGACACCAATAAAGCCTAGACCTGCTAAAAATGGAATCGAAAGATGAAGTATCGGAGCAAGTGTACTTCCTAGTGTCGCGCCAATTTCAAACAATGGCGTTACTTCTCCACCCTGATACCCAGCACCCAATGAAAGAATCGTAAAGAACAGTTTACCGACAAAATCAAAAGGATTCGCTTTTCCTGAAAAAGCATCTGATAGTAAAGGCAGACTCAAGCCAAGGTAACGTTGTGTCCCTAGAAGTAGAGCTGCTGCTACCACTACTGCACCACCAAGAAAATTGCGGAGTACAGGATTTGAAACCCAGTTACTGTAAGTCTTTTTTAGGAAAACAATCGAGCGACTAAAAACCCAGCCTATCAATCCAAAACAGATTCCTGCCAAAAATAGCTTGAGAAACAGCAAAACAGACCAGTCAGGAATAACGCCCATTGCATAATGAATATGAGTGATACCGTACATCTCAGTGATAAGATTTGCAAAAAAAGCCGCAAAGAAACTTGGAAAAATTGCTTCTGATCGAAGTTTACCTAACGCAAGGACCTCAAGACCAAAAATCGTTCCTGCCAAGGGAGTACCGAAGACCGAACTAAAGCCGGCACTGATTCCCGCTATAAGGATGATTTCCCGTTCGTAACCAGAGAGTCTAAACACTCTTCTAAGCGCATCTGCTACCGCTCCCCCCATTTGCACAGCTGTCCCTTCACGACCGACTGAGCCGCCAAATAGATGCGTAGTGATTGTTCCAAACAAGGTCAGCGGAATCAACCGTAGAGGGATATCTTCCTCCCCGCCATTCGCCTGACTGATAATCAAATTATTTCCTCTTGCTGCGTTTCTTCCATGATAAGTGTATAGATAAGCAAAAATACCACCGCTGACCGGCAACAGAAACAGCAGCCAGCGATGTGTCTCTCGGTAAGCTGAAACCCATGTTAAACTGCTCAGAAAGAACGCAGACAACGACCCCATGATTGCGCCGATGATCAAGGCAATCAACAGCCATTTCACCATATAGATTCCTGTCAAAAATATTTTCTGTCTGTTTTTCTTCATCATTTTTCTCTCCTCTATTGAACAAATGAAAACGCCTACCAAACGAGAGAAATCTCCCTTGTTTGGTAGGCGTCATCAATTTATTTAAAAATAAACATTTATCGGCGAACACCATCGCCATCATAGACTATTTAACTGAATATAATTTAGCATAAAGAGGGAAGTTAGACAATTAAAAACTCTTGTGGAAGAGCGTTCAGCAGTTTTAGCTTCATGTTTCACCCGTTGTAATTCCAAAGAAAAAGTTCAGATAGATACAAAAAATCAGCACAGAAGAGGGGTTCTGCGCTGATCATGTGTATTCTTATTGTACTGGTTCTCTGCCGAAGCGATGCGCCCATTTGCCTCTTACTGTAGCTAATATCGGCATTGATGCTTCTTTAATGGCACAATACTTATCAACCATTGTTACGATATAGCTTTCTTTGTATTTTGGCGGAGCAATCGTAGCTCCCCACATATGCTTGATGATGATGTCCCGTTCCAAGTCAGACAGCTCAGTCAGCTTCTCTGCATTTTTCACAGCGATTCTCGGATGCATATACGCATGAGATCCTTCATCAAACTTTGTTGTACGCCAGTCATAATAAAACAAGTCATGTAAAAGACCTGCTCTAGCTGTAGCGCGTGCATCACCATTCCATTTTTTTGCCAGCTTGTAACTGTTGTAAGAAACACTGATGGAATGTTCTAGACGTGTTGAATTCATATGTTGAATATAATTCCCTAACCGTTGCACTTCCTCAGTTGCCAATAAATCTTCTACATAAGACATATATTCTTTATCTTCAGTCCATTTTTCTGTCATAGATATGGGTGCCACCTTTTTATAAGTAGTTAAGCTTCAAGCTTGTGAAAATTATAGCATCCTTCTTCTGAAAATTCTAGATTTTTCGCATGACGTAAACAAAGCTTAATATTTGTAATCAAACACCTTGACAGAAACAATCATACCAATTTTAAAACAAAGATTATTTATCCTTCCAAAGCCAAAGCAACGCTTCTTTTTCTACCTTTTTCACAAACTCGTCCTTATCATCCATATAACCGTCGATGTCTGTCGGATGAGCGGCTGCTGCCTGTAGTTTTATCCTTCCATACGCCTCAGCTACTTTAGGATGTACACGCAAATAGTCTCTAAACGTAACATGACGGCCAAGTTCATACAGGCTGTCAAATTGATAGGCATGGATTTGATGGGTACGCACATCACCCCCCTTTGGAAAATACCTGCGTCCCGGAAGTCCATACTCTCCCCAGCTTTCATACCCAAGCGTCAGCATCTCATCCTGATAGCTGTCTAACGCCTCGATATTTCTGACAACCAATGCGATATCAATGATCGGCTTCGCTGCGAGTCTTGGAACAGAAGTACTGCCAATATGTAGAACATTAACAACTAGCTCCTTTGGAAGAGCGTCTATCAGGGATGCTTTTTCTTCTTCAAATTTAATCGGCCAGCTTTGATCATAAGGAACCACTTCAATTTTTCGAACCATTTTACCCCTCCTAAAAAAATCAATTATTACAATGTATCATGGTTTGATTGGTAGACAACGGACTGTAACAAGCTTCAACACCTATCTCTTAAGAACATTCTTAGCAAATGCTTTTAGCTCTTCTTTAGGATATTTTTCTTTGAGCTATTTAGCACGTCAAAATGAATTTTACTGAATAAATATAGAAATCGCTCAAGTGGTTTGTGTTTGCTTTTCACTATATTTTAGGAAAAGTGCTATAAAAAGAAAAAGCAAGATTGTAAAGATATAAGGAGTCAAACTGCCATTGTTTTTACTAGGATTAATCAAAAAGAGTGTGATGGAAAGATTATAAGAAAAGTGTAGAAATGACGCTGGTAGAACATTTCCTTTGGACTTTTTTGTTAAAGAAAAATAGATATGGCTATCTACTATACAGCCAATGAAAAAAATGAGAAACGGAATTTCCATTGTTCCCAGCATATAAAAATTTACATGCCAAAGTGCCCACACAGTTCCAGTAATAAGAGGGACAAGCTGTTCCTTTGTCTTCTTCAATAAATAATCCTGTAAGTAACCACGCCAACCCAGCTCTTCTGCAAATAGCGCCCACAAAATAATAATAAAACTGTGAAATGACAAATCGCTCAATCTAACCTCTCGATTAACAAATAGAGAAATCAAAGCCATACACAGCACTGGAATTAGACATCCAATAAGGATATATTTTACTGATATATTCTTAATGTATTTTTGCTTCAAATAGTTTAAGAGGGAACCCTTCTTCAAGTAAATCAGAAAAATCGCAGTGATTGAAGGAGCCGCAGTACTTAGCCCCAAAAGTAAAAACCAAACGATTTGTGGAGCGTCTTTGATTAGCAAAAGAAGCATTGATACAAAAAATGAAAATCCAAATGTTAGGATAAAAAAGAGCAATACATTCCCCCCTCTATTTTACTATTGATTCATTGCAGCAAATAATTTTTCTGTTTCCACTCTCGAATGCAAAGGACAGGTTCCTTCTGTCTGCGAAGCTCTGCTTCTACTGCCCTAATCAAAGCTAAACAAGTGTGGGACAACGATCTGCTCCACACTTGTTTGATTCAATAAATTTACGAGCTTTTATTTCTGTGATTGAAAATGTGCCATTGCTTGTTTTACTTCTTCAATCGCTTCAGGCTTCAAATACGAAAAAACCTTTTGATTAAACTCAGCAAAAAACTCAGGTGTTTGTTGTCCTGCAGCAGCTTTGTCAAACGCATCCGCCAGCAATAGCTTCATTGCTTCAAAGTGCTCAGGCTTAGAACGCTCCAGCATAAAATCATTGAATTTTGATTGTCCTGCATTCATACTGTTTCCTCCACATCACTCTTTATATTGTTATTGCAACGGCTATTGGTCGTTTACATTTCATCTGGTGCATGCAGTCCAAGAAGACGTAGATCTTCCTTCAGTACAACTGTTAATGCATAAACCAATGCCAGACGTGATTCCTTCTTCTCATCATCAACAAGGATTTTCACATGGGCATAATATTTGTTGAAGGCTTGCGCTAACTGAATAGCATGCTTGGCAATCACAGATGGCTCATATTTTTCTGCTGCCTGCAGTACAGTCTCAGGGAATTTTTGCAGCATCTTAACAATTTCCCAGCTTTCTTTATCGTCTAAGCTATACTCTGCCCCTTCGCTAGGTGTAAAGTTGCCTTTTTTCAGAATACTCATTGCACGTGCATGAGTATATTGAACATAAGGGCCTGTCTCACCTTCAAAACGAACAACTTCATCTAAGACAAAGTCAAAATTATTCAACCGGTCATTCTTCAAATCATGGAAAATAACAGCACCGATCCCAACCTGTTTGGCAACCTCTTCACGGTTTTCAAGCGTAGGATTCTTTTCAACGATTTGCTGCTCAGCTGATTGAACAGCTTCATTCAATACTTCCTCCAGCAATACGATTTTCCCTTTACGAGTTGAAAGCTTCTTACCCCCTTGAGTAATCAATCCGAACGGAATATGGTGCATGTCATCCGACCAGTCAAAGCCAAGTTCCTTCAGTACAGCCTTCAACTGTCTGAAGTGAATTGTTTGTTCATTCCCTACAGCATACAAAGATTGCGCAAAGTTATATGTTTTTTTCCGGTAAAGAGCTGCAGCTAAATCTCTAGTGATATAAAGTGTTGCTCCATCTGATTTACGGATCAAGGCAGGATTCAGGTCATAAGCAGATAAATCAACAATCTCTGCCCCCTTATCTTCTTTCAATAAGTGTTTCTCTTCCAGAAGTGTGATCACTTCATCCATCTTATCGTTAAAGAAAGCTTCGCCATTGAATGAGTCGAAGGAAACCTCCAGCATATCATAGATTTTATTGAATTCTTTCAAAGACTCGTCTCTGAACCATTGCCATAGCTGCATGGATTCTTCGTCGCCTTCTTCAAGCTTCTTGAACCACGCTCTTGCTTCGTCTTCCAATTCAGGTGTTTCTTCTGCCTCTTCATGGAATTGTACATACAGACGTAATAGTTCAGTAATCGGTTCCTGCTGAACCGCATCTTCTGAGCCCCATTTTTTATAAGCGACGATCAATTTCCCGAATTGTGTACCCCAGTCACCTAAATGATTGATCTTTATTGGTTGATAGCCAATTTTTTCAAAAATAAATGAAAGTGAGTTCCCAATCACTGTTGACCGTAAATGTCCCATAGAAATCGGTTTGGCAATATTCGGAGAAGACATATCGATTGTTACGTTACGCTTGTTCCCGATGGACGCCTCTCCATAATGGTTCTTCTTCTCAACGATCTCTTTGATCACAACACCACTGACTGTTTCTTTATTCATAAAGAAGTTCAGATACGGTCCGACTACTTCGATTTTTTCAAAGGCAGATTGGTCGATTTGCTCTGCTAAATCCGCTGCAATCTGCTGTGGTGCTTTACGGAAAATCTTCGCCAATGAAAACGTCGGAAATGCGACATCTCCATGATCGGATGATTTAGGATTTTCCAACAGTTGTGCGATTTGTTCCAGTTCTAAGTCATTTTTTACAACGGCAAAAATTGCCTCTGCGACGATTTGCTTATTGTTCATGATTGTCCTCCTAGAAAATAATGATAAAAAAAAACGCCCCTAATCATCGAAAACACGATGATTAGAGACGAGAAATTCCCGCGGTACCACTCTACTTATCAATTGATTAGCCAACTGATCTACTCAAATCTGATAACGGTAGATCGACCGGCCTATTTAGGCATCACCAAAGTGCGCTTCCCCTTACTCTATCATTTTCGGCTTCCACCTACCCGAAATCGCTAAGATGAATCTAAGTATGGTACTCTCTTTGTTAGTGTGTATTTAGTATCTTGTCTTTTTTGAAGTATACCAAAAAATTTCTGGTTTGACTAGTGATTCTGCCAGAATTTCTTTTCGCTTTTCAGCAGACAATCAGACGTTCATTGATCCTCAGTTGTTTTTTCGTCAGTTACAATCAGTCGACTTCCTTTAGATAAATCAGCTTGCTGGCGTAATCCCCCCACATATCCTCATCAATATATAGGCCAAGATGCATCAGCTCGTCACCACCGATTATTTGTCCTTCGACGATGTACTCTTTGTTTGGATCAAGCCCTGTCAGCTTCAGCACATGAAAGGCTGTCGATGCTTCTGCCAGGATACGGCTGTAAAAGACCAATGCTTCTGTTTTTTTCTCATCCACAAACAGCCAAGATGCCTGATTTCCTTCAAATGGACTTTTCAAGCGATAATAACTACCATATTGAATCAGCTGACGATGCTCTTTATAAAATGCTACCTGCTGCTTCATCAGCTCTTTTTCCTCATCAGAAAGATGTGTCAAATCAAGTTCATACCCAAACACACCGGACATCGCTACATTTCCCCTTGTCTCAAGGCTGGTGATTCGTCCAGTCTGATGGTTCGGCACTGCTGCCACGTGAGCCCCAATTGAAGAAATCGGATAAACCAGACTTGTGCCGTATTGGATTTGCATTCTGGATACAGCATCTGTATTGTCACTAGCCCAAACCTGCGGCATATAATACAACATTCCCGGATCGAATCGCCCGCCGCCGCCGGAACAGCTTTCGAATAAAATAGCAGGAAATTCAGTGGTCAGCCTTTCCAGAAATTCATAAAGACCCAACATATAGCGATGGGCAGTCTCCCCTTGCTGGTCTGCTGCCAACAATGTGGAATAGACCTCTGTCATGTTTCGATTCATGTCCCATTTCACATATTCCAGTGGAACCTCTTCAAAAATATTCTTTAGCTGCTGATAAATATTTTCACGAACGTCTTGTCTAGAAAAGTCTAAAACAAATTGACCACGGCCAACCGTCTTCCCCCTTCCCGGAACCTGCAAGGCCCAGTCCGGATGCTGTCGAAACAGCTCACTGTCCTCAGAAATCATCTCCGGCTCAACCCATAATCCGAATTTCAATCCCATTTCATGAACCTTTCGAGACAGCCCAGCCAAGCCATTTGGAAGCTTGTTCTTGTCTTCCACCCAATCACCTAATGAGGAATCGTCGTTATCTCTATGACCATACCACCCATCATCCAATACGAACAGCTCAGCACCTAAATCTCGTGCTTCTTTTGCAATCGCCAGAATCTTTTCTTCATCGAAGTCAAAAAAAGTTGCTTCCCAGTTATTTGCTAGAATCGGACGTTGTGCGTATTGATAGTTTCCACGAACCAAATGATCCTGAAACAGAGAATGAAAGCTCTGAGACATTCCGTTAAGTCCCTGATCAGAATAGACCATCACTGCTTCCGGTGACTGAAACTGCTCTCCTTGTGCCAGCTTCCATGAAAATTGATGGGGATTGATCCCCATTGTCACTCGTACTTGATCATAAGGATCACGCTCAATAGTGGTTTGATGATTTCCGCTGTACACTAGAGAAAAACCATAGACTTCGCCCTGATCTTCTGTTGTTTCAGGGGCAGCGATTGCAGCGAAAGGATTTTGATGATGGCTGCTTGAACCTCTTGTACTGCCCAACAGCTTGATTCCCGGTGTAATCGCTTCACGCATCATCATTCGTTCCTTAGACCATGTGCCGTTTAGATGGATCAGCTCCAACGGCCTGCCGGCAAAATCAAGAGTCAGGCTGGCGAGCTTGTTAACAAATACTTGCTCATCCGATTCATTTCGCAACCGGTTAGATCGTGTGATTACAGACTGATCCGCAAATATCGTATAGGATAACTCCAGATAGAGATCATATAGCTGATCCTTTAGTATGATGGTCAACGTCTCTGCTTCTTCTTGTCCGTTGATGTAGGTTGCCGGCAACCCTGAAAGCTTCGGCTTGCCCTTTTCGATCGTGTAGTCATAGTAACGAAAATCACTGACCCTACTTCCTGTTTCATGAAGCAATTCATAGGAAAGGGTTCGGTAGTCTCCGGGATTTCCCGGAAATTCCTGCATAACAGTATCAAAAGAAAATTGTCGTTCCTCTGAAAAGGGTGGGTTAGGGGAAAAAGAACGATCGGTTCTCGGGTACTGAAAATGATGATGGTACCGTCGAATCCTTTTGCCAAAATAGAGATGTGCCGGAATATTTTCCTCTTCAATCTGAATCAGATAGCTGATTCTATTATTAGATAGATGAAAAATCTGCTCTTTTTCATCATAAGTGATTAATTTCATTCGTATAGATCCTTTCATCGAGAGTCAGTTGTGCTGTAAATAGTCAGCCTTTTGTACTCATTTATCCATATAAAGCCTATTAAATATATGACACCCAATTCTATTTTATCTGCTGTAAATGCGAGAGAAAGAGCACATTTCGCACGACGCGTATTTAGTAGGATTCATATAGTCGTTTTGAAAAAGTCGGGACCGGAACATTTTATCAATCCCTCAATGTCCCAGTCCCATAACTCGATATTATAATTGTTTTATTTCACAGAACCATTGGTCATTCCTGAAATGATATTTTTTTGGAAGATTAGATAAACGATCAAAATCACAACGATCCCTACCACGTAGGAGGCAAAGGACGGCCCAAAATCGTTAAAGTACTGACCGGAATAATTGTACTGGAACAATGGCAGTGACCAGTTGGATGAGTCTTTATTTAGAATCAGCAACGGCAACAGGAAATCGTTCCAAATCCATAAGGCATTAATAATCAGTGTCGTCGCATGCATCGGCTTCATCAATGGAAAGATAATCTGAAAATATGTTCGCAGTTTTCCTGCGCCATCGATCTCTGCCGCCTCATCGATTTCTTCCGGAATCGTATTTTTGATAAATCCTACATACAAGAATAAGGTTTGAGGAATCGCATAAGCTAAATACAGAATAATCAAACCGGGAATATTAGATAGCCCCATCTTGCTCATCAAGCTGGTGATTGGGATCATGATCACTTGAAAAGGAACGAAAATCCCTAAAATCAACAGACTATACATAATACCAAATGCTTTTTTTCTTGAGATATTTCTGGCAATCGAGTATGCAGCCATAGGGACAAAAATAGTGATCAGCACCACAGAGCCGACTGTGATAACGACGGAATTTTGAAAATACTGACTAATGCCATCATCAAGTAACCGTGTAAAATTTTCTCCAATAAACGGTGCCGGCATGCCTAGAAAATCTCTTGTGATTTGTTTTGTTTCCTTAAAGGCACTGATGACTGTGTAAAACAGCGGGATAAAAATCAGGACCAGACCAATCAGTAAACCAATATATTTCAACACAGTGGACTGTTTTTTCATGATATTTACTCCCCCTACACTTCAAATTTTCGTGAGGTCCGTATTTGCAGAACAGATATCAGACCAATCACAAGAAACAGAACAACAGCAATTGCATTCGCATAACCAAATTTATTGCTCTTGAATGCATAATTGTACACAAGCAGACCAACAGAAGTTGTCTTCCCACTTGGTCCGCCGCCTGTCAGGGAATAGACCAAATCGAAGGCAGTCAACCCGTTCTTCAACGCCAGGATAAAAACCATGCTGATGGAGGGAAGCAGAAAGGGGATTTCCACGTTCCAGAAACGCTGCCCCGAAGAAGCACCATCGATCTCCGCTGCTTCCATCACGTCCTTTGGAATACTTTGCAGCCCTGAGAGGAAGATCACAACAGGGATCGCTATCCCTTGCCACAAGGCAACAAACAGCACACCTAGTACAGCCGTTCTTTCATTGGCAATCAGGTTTTCTTGTAAGAACGCAATGTTCAACGTCTCCCCAACCTGAGTCAGTCCATAGTTGAAGAACTGCTTAAAGATCAATCCCAGTGTTACTGTACTCAAGACTGCTGGAAAGAAGTAAACTGTCCGAAAAAATCCGGATGCTTTTAGCTTGCCGTTCAGCAATCTGGCAATAAAAATACCAATCACGATCTCCCCTACTATCAAGCCCACTGTAAAAATTACAGTGAACCAGATAGAAGAGCGCAGCTTCTCGTCCGTAAGAATTTCTTTGAAGTTATCAAAGCCGGTAAAATTATAGTTTGATGTCAGACCAGTCCAATCAGTAAAACTGTAAAAGAACCCTTGCAGCATCGGGAAGTAAAAAAATACCAGCTGCAGTAGGATAGGGATGATCAAGAACGAATACGCCCAGCCAAGGCCGAGGACACCTTTCTTTTTCATTTGATCGTTACCCTCTTTCTATTAATAATTATTTTTTCATTGCATTAAAAAATGTGTTTAAATTTTTAGCCAGCTGGTCACGATCCCCATTGTTGATATAGTCAACCGTTACATACCAAAAGTCTGCTTCTGAATCCCATTCATTATGAAGCCAGATAATTTGCTTATCTGTACCAACAAGATCAGAGACTTCTTTGATTTCAGGAAATTTACCATCTGTGTCTACAGTTGTTACGAAGGTTGGTGAACCATCGACATCGTAATATTTCTGCATCGCTTCTTTGCTTGCAAGGTAGCTGACAAATTTTTCAGCAGCCTCTTTATTCTTTGTTGTCTTACTAATTGAAACCGCCAAATCAGCTGCCCCTGCAGTCAGCTCTTCTCCTTCGTTTACTCCAGGATGAGCAAACATACCGACTTCAAACTCAGGGTCCTGACTTTGGATAGCAGGCAGTGCCCAAATTCCGTTAGGGAAAATCAATGCATCGCCTGAAGCAAAAGCTGCAACAGCATCATCATATGTGGCACCGTTCGCATTTTTCTGTGTATTGTCACGCATAATATCCAGTTCACCGGCAACCTTTTCAAAGGTCGGATCATCAGCTTTTATGGCATCTTTAGAGCTACGCAGCAGATAATCATTTGCCTGTTCATGTCCACCAGTGATTGTTGCCCAAGCTAGCTGATGGAAGCCGTTTAGAAAGCCGGCAGCATCCGTTGTTAACGCTGCTGAAAATGGTGTTTGTCCGTCCTTTTTGATTGTCTCTACAATTTTTTCAAATTCGGCCCAAGTCTTAGGCTCTTCTATCCCCAGCTCTTCAAAAGCTGTCTTATTGTAAAAGAAACCATAAGCATTATTTGTCAATGGAACGGAATAAATCTTATCATCAACAGCATACGCTTCTGCCGCTCCATCCTTCAGGTCAGCCAACACATCTGATCCTGTCAGCTCTTCAAACATGTCATTTTGGGACCATTCAACAAATTCAGGTAGTGCCGGATACGCATGAACGATATCAGGAACATCGTTGCTGGCCATTCTTGTTTTCAGCACAGTCAAGCCGTCTGGAACATTTGTCAGCTTCACAGTAATGTCCGGATTTTCTTTTTCAAAATCCTTGATGATCTCTTTCATCGTTGGAACCATTTCCTGCTTCTGGAAAAAGAATTCAATTTCTTTTTGCCCTCCATCAGCGGAATCATTCGTTTTGCCGCCGCAGGCTGTTAGTACTCCCCCTAAAGTCAATGCTGCTGTCAGTAACACTAATTTCTTCATTCTTTTCATCACAGTGTACCCCTCTCTAGTTTTAAAAAAAGCGTTTCCACCAACTCATGTGCACACATTACTGTTTACTAAAATGTTTGTCAATAGTTATTATTCACTTTCTCTATTAATAATTTTTCCGGGGATAACGCAGCGCAAAGGATAGTCTCTCAGTCCGTCGATTTTTTCTCTTGCAAAGCGAATCGCCATCCTTCCCAGCTCATTGGTTCTCAGCTCTACAGTAGAGAGCGGGGGTGTTAAATATTCTGAAACCTCAATGTTGTCAAAGGAAACCAATGAGATATCTTCTGGAATATTCAATCCGGCTTTTTGAATCGCTCGATAAACGCCTACTGCCATAGGGTCACTGGCAACCATGATTGCACTAGGCAATGCTGCCTTATTCGCTTCAATGAATGCCTCTGTCAGCTCCATTCCCGACAAGGTACTCCATTCACCCAAGGCAAGCTGAATATTGTCCTGCAGTCCTTTTTCAGCCATCCACCGTTTGTAAGTAACCGTCCTGACGTCTTCTTCATCCAACGTAACCGATCCGTCAGGCAGATGTGCTGTTCGGACACCACCAATAAAGGCAATTTGTCGATGTCCTTTTTCATATAAACGCTCAAGTTGCTGCCGTGCGGCACCTTCAATATCAGAATAAACCGTTTCATATTTTTCCGAAGTATAAGGATCATCCACAACAATCAGCTCGCTATTATGACTGTACAGCTCTTCAAGAAAGCTTTCTTCCAAATGTCCAAGAATGATCACACAGCCGAATGGTTCCAGATCTTCACTGCGGAATTCACTATCCAATCTGAAAATTCGATTTGCTGCCAGCTTCTGTTTCTTCGCTTCTTCAAAAATCCCTAACCGAATCGAACGGAAATATGGATCGTCGATCTCCTCCGCCTCTGACACAGTGGTAACGATCGCCACTGACGCTGCTCTGGAACGTTTGGCCGGTCCTTTTACATAAGCCAAATCAGCTACTGCAGTCTCAATCCTTTTCTTCGTTTCATCTGTGATCGACAAACCAGCATCCTCATTTAGAAAACGTGAAACGGTTGTCGGTGATACACCTGCTCTTCTTGCTACATCTCTTATTCCAGCCATATTAGCTCCTCCTTATTAGTAAACACTCATCGACTTCACTTGAAATCGTTTACTTGATTCTCGCCTTAACTATAAGTCCAATTGTCTGATTTATCAAGAGGAAAACAAAAAGTAAACAAGATTCTCATCTTGTTTACTTAAATTGATACAAATTATCCATTCTGTAAAGAAACTTCATTCACCCAACGTGCGGCCATCTCCGGCCATCCTTGTACATCTCGATTTTGCATGTCTCCATTAGGCGAATCGGTCTCTTTTGTTCCCAACGACAGTCCATGAGGACCTTTAGGAAAGAGATGAAACTCGCAGAAAATTTGCTTTTCAACTAATTGCTCAATCAGCAACAGACTGTTCTGTACAGGTACGACCTGATCTTCTAAGGTATGCCAGACAAAGCATGGCGGAAACTTTTCGGTCACCAGTCGTTCGATAGACAGCTCTTCCTTCTTCTCCTCAACAAGCTTACCCAAAAGTCGTTGAAAACTGGATTCATGTTGGTACACCCCTCCAGATATGACTGGATAACATAAAATCAAGCCAGTTGGGCAAAGATCCTTCTGTCGCTCTGTCAAATCAGCTAACAGCGGTTGATTCCAAAAGGCCCCAAAGCTAGCTGCCAAATGACCACCGGCAGAAAAGCCCATCACAAAAATTTGCTTGGGATCGATTGGATAGACCTTCGCGGCCTCCTTCACAGCAAGCATCGCTTTTCCCAACTGCCTTAACGCTATCGGAAACTCTGCTGGTGCCACGCTGTAGCTTAAAACCGCCACATGAAAGCCTAATGAAAGCAGTTTAAATGCTACCGGTTCCGCCTCACGGTTGGACAGATTCTCGTAGCCTCCGCCCGGACAAATCAGAATCAGCGGACGTTTCCTATTTGGATCAATGTCTTGATAGCTTTCCTGCAGATAATAAGTCAGCTTCGCTTGAAACTCTTCTTCTACAATCATTTGATGATGAAAAAACATAATTACCTCTCTTTTCTATAGGGAATTTTCCAGTCATTTTCCTGAGAAAGAATTCTTCGTTCATCATATACCGTAAGATTTACAGGCGCACCTGTTTCCATTGATACATGGATTTCTTCTTTATTGATGACAATATGAAGCTGACTGCCTTGATAATTCACTGAGAAATGACAACCTGTCCATTTCTGAGGCAATCGAGGAGTCAACACCAGAGAATCCTCTCTGATGCGCAGACCAGCAAAGCCGAAGACCAAACCTAGGTATGTTCCTCCCATGTTGGCAGCATGGATTCCATCCTGTGTATTATGATGAGAGTTGGTGATATCGATTTTGGACGACTCTTCAAAATACCGATACGCCTTTTCCACATCGCCGATTTGATTGGCAACGATGCTGAAGATACAGGATGATAAGGACGAATCATGCGTCGTCAGCTTCTCATAATAATCATATCCCCGCTGAATCGCTTCTGTATCAAAAGCCTCATCATGAAGAAAATAAGCCAGTACTATATCGGCCTGCTTGCAGACTTGGTGTCTGTACAAATACAAGGGATGATAATGAAGCAGAAGCGGGAAATCCTGTTTCGGCAGCTCATTGATCGGCAACACCGGTTTTTCCAAAAAGCTGTCATCCTGTGCGTGAATCTGCTTTTCCTCTGAATAAGGAAGATACATTGCTGCAGCTGCTGATTCGTAATCAGAAATCTCTTGATCGGTGACCTGTAATTTGTCTAAGAAGTCCGCCTTTTGCTCCTTAAATAGCGGGTATAGCTTCACCAGCCAATTCAACTGATACTGAACAGAGAGATTCGTGTAATAGTTATTATTTACAACACAGGTATATTCATCTGGTCCCGTCATACAATTTAAAACAAAACGTTTTCCTTCATAATGGCCGGCATCCAGCCATAAACGACTGGTTTCAACTACTATTTCTCCACCAAAACGCAACAGACAATCCAAGTCTCCTGTTGCTTGATAATACTGAATGATGGAATAGGCAATGTCGCTATTTATATGGTATTGCGCAGTTCCTGATGGATAATACCCAGAAGACTCTGCTCCGGAAATCGTCCGCCACGGAAAAAGCGCTCCTTGCTTATGCCCAAGGATGCGGGCGTTTTCTCTTGCTTTCTCTAAGATTGTATAACGGAATTCGATCAGCTTAGCGGCAATCTCTGGATAGGTCAATGTGAAGAACGGCATCATGTAGATTTCCGTATCCCAAAAATAATGACCTTCGTAGCCCTCTCCACTAAGACCTTTAGCGGCAATGTTTGAGATACCGTCTTTGCCTGCTGACTGGATCAGGCTGTACAAGCTGTAGTTCAATGATTCATTAAGCAATGGATCTCCGACAACCGACAGCTCAGCCTGACGCCAGAATTTATCAAGATACTCCTCTTGCTCTTGATACCACTGATTCAATGGTTTCTGTCGAACAGTCTCGACAAAGCTTCCGCCATCTTTTTCTAAATCATATCTTCTGGAATCCAAGAATAAACTGTATTTGACAAAGTCAATGGTTACCCCAACAGTTAATTGACCATCATAAACCACAGAAACCGATTCATCCTCTTCCACCAGCCCAAGCTCCAGCTGCGATGAAACATCGTGGAAAACCAGCGTTTGAACGGACAGCTCTGACGTCTTTGTCACAGCCGTAATTTTGGAAAGCTGTTGTTCTTCATCGTAACGAGTCTCAGCCACAGACAAATAATCCTCTGCCTCTGCAGCCATCCTCGGATCATTAGGATTAACAAAGTTCTGAGCAGAACCATGATGCTCAGAAACAATAGAGACCGAGCCTTCAAAATCATGAGAAATAATCGTTACCTCTATAGTAAACAAAGGCAACAGAGTAAAAGAAGTCATTCTCCGATAACTAACAGTCACTTCTTCCCCTTTTTGACTTTTCCAAATGAAGCTCCTCAAAGCTGTCCCCTTTTCCATGTCCAGCACTCGATTCAACTCACGAACACCCTGACCGAAAGCTGTCACTTCTTCTCCGTCAAGATAAAGACGAATCGTTTGCGTATCTGCGACATTCAAAATGACCTCTTTCTTATTTGGAAAGCCATACAGCTGCTCTGCCTGCTTCATGTCAGCAATGTCAAACACACCATTGATATACTGTCCTCTACTTGAAACAAAGTCCTCTGGATACCCCTCTTCGAAATTTCCACGAACGCCAATATAACCATTTGCTGTATGAAAAAGTGTCTCCTGAAGTCTTAGCTCTTCATTTGTCAACGCAAAATCTCGTCTAGTCATTTGTTTACTCATTCACCCTGCTCCTCTCTTCTTTGAGCTAAGTGTACCATCATCTTGTAATCGATTTCTTTTCAAATCTTCTCTTATTTATGTCGATTTCTTATTCTCAGCTGATATTCCTTCGGTGTCAGCTGATAGCTTCTTTTAAAGCTTTGGATATAGGAATGGATACTTGTAAATCCATTGTCTATTGCAATATCAGTGATTGTTTTATCCGTCGTCTGTAGTTCTCGAATTGATTTGCTTAGACGAAAATCGATCAGATATTGATAAAAACTTATCTTCATTGTTGCCGTAAATATCTTTGAAAAATAAGAAACAGAATAACCTGCTGCTGATGCTGCCTCTTCCAGTGTCAACGGATTCTGATAGGAACGCTCGATCAAATCTAAAACAGCTGACAGACGTTCCTTGATTTCAAATAACCGATTTTCTATTTCAGCAGGAACTCGAGTATGCTTGTACAGCTGGGTAAGAAGCTGAAGAACTTGTGAAACAATCTCGACTTCATAATAGTCAGCCTTCTGTTCATAAAGGTGACTGATTTTTTTTATTTGCTCAAGCAAAATAGTTTTATTTTTTTGAACGAGTTCAGGCGCAAAGAGCCCTTTATCCAGCTCACGAAACCATGTCTGAATAAACTCAGAGGGAATCAGTAATGTGACCCCCTTCATCCGATCCTCCGGTTCAACAGCAAATATCTGATGGATTTCTCCACTATTAATAATTACTAACTCACCAGCTTCTAAAATATACTGCTTCCCTTCAAGTATCAAGCCAACTCTTCCAGAGGTAACAAATAGAATTTCAAGACTTCGATGCCAATGGACCGGAGAAGTCAGCTCCGGTCCGCTGAGTTGTTGATTCCAAATTTTTATCGGCAGCAGCGGGTTGTCACTTCGTACAAACTCGTGGATAGCCATAGTTCTCACTCCTTGACAGATTCTTCCAATCATCCCCATTAGTATAACTTATTTTCTAAAAAAATGTTCCTCCCCTCTGCGTTTCTTTTTGCAAATAGATTTATAGGAATCCTATTGAGGATTCATCACATAAAAAGCAGACTTTCCACAAAGTCCCCGCCAAACCAATTAGAAATACTTGCTATTTCTTTCGTAGGATTCATCTACTGTAAAACGCTTTCTATTCCCTCTTGAAATTATTTAGTAAATGTTTTACAATATATTTACTAAATAATTTACCGGAGGGATTTTCTATGGAATCACAGCTTCAAAAAACGTATACCACGATTTTTAATTCAGATGAGGGGCAAGCATACTTTGCACCGGGACGAATCAACCTGATTGGCGAGCACACAGATTATAACGGCGGACATGTATTTCCAGCAGCAATTACGATTGGAACTTACGGGATTGCGGAGAAAAGAACAGATAAAAAAGTACGATTGTACTCAGAGAACTTTTCTGAGTTAGGCATCATTGAATTCAGCTTAGATGATTTGTCTTATCAAAAGGAGCATGACTGGACGAACTATCCAAAGGGAATGATTCGATATTTGATTGAGCAAGGTTTTTCCATCGACCAAGGAATGAACATCCTTTTCTACGGCACGATTCCTAACGGTGCAGGCCTCTCTTCTTCTGCCTCTATCGAATTATTGACTGGCGTGATCGTAAATGACTTGTTTGATTTGAATGCAGACATGCTGGATCTTGTAAAAACAGGAAAACGAGTAGAAAACGAATTTATCGGTGTCAATTCAGGTATCATGGATCAGTTTGCTATCGGTATGGGAAAAAAGGACCAAGCGATTTTACTGGACACAAATACATTGAGCTATGATCTTGTACCTGCAGTATTCGGAGAATATGTGGTTGCAATCATGAATACTAACAAACGGCGTGAGCTAGCTGATTCTAAATACAATGAACGTCGTGCCGAATGCGAGGAAGCATTGAAAAGACTGCAGGCACAGCTGAAGATCGATGCCTTGGGTGAACTGGATGAGCAAACCTTTGAAGATAATACGCAACTGATCGATGACGAAACCCTTATCAAACGAGCACGCCATGCTGTCACAGAGAATCAGCGAACATTAAAAGCAAAAAAAGCATTGCAAAATGGCGACCTAACCGCTTTTGGAAAATTATTGAATGCATCTCATCGCTCACTACAATTAGATTATGAAGTAACCGGTGTCGAACTGGATACATTGGTTGAAGCAGCACAAAAACAGCCTGGTGTACTCGGCGCACGTATGACTGGAGCTGGATTTGGCGGCTGTGCCATCGCTTTGGTAAAAGAAGATGTTCTCGATACGTTTATTGAAGCAGTTGGTCAAGAGTACTCGGAAAAAATCGGTTATACTGCTGATTTCTATAAGGCACATATAGATGATGGTGCAAGAAAATTATAAACAGAAAGCATTCGTAAAGGAGGAAGAAATATGTCAGTATTAGTACTAGGTGGTGCCGGATATATCGGCTCCCATGCAGTCAGCCAATTAATAGAAAAAAACTACCGTGTTGTTGTGATTGATAACCTGTTGACAGGGCACAGAAACGCTGTGCATCCTGAGGCTGTGTTCTATGAAGGGGACATTCGAGATAAGGAATTTGTTGAAAGTGTCTTCAAAAAAGAAGTAATCGACAGTGTGATTCATTTCGCTGCCAGTTCTTTAGTCGGTGAATCCGTTGAGAAGCCACTAAAATATTTTAACAACAATGTCTACGGAATGGAGATTTTATTAGAAGTGATGGAGTCCTACGGCGTGAAGAAAATCGTCTTCTCCAGCACTGCCGCGACTTATGGCGAACCGGAAAAATCGCCGATTGATGAAAGCTTTCCCACCAATCCAAAGAATCCTTACGGAGAAAGTAAGCTGATCATGGAAAAAATGATGAAATGGTGTGATCAAGCCTATGGAATGCGTTATGTTGCTCTACGTTATTTCAATGTAGCCGGAGCAAAGGCTGACGCTTCTATTGGCGAAGACCACACGCCTGAAACCCATCTCGTTCCTATCATCCTTCAGGTGGCATTGGGACAGCGAGACAAGCTTTCTATCTTCGGCGATGACTATGCCACACCTGATGGAACCTGCATTCGTGACTACGTTCATGTTGAAGATCTGATTGCTGCACATATTCTAGCATTGGAATACTTGCAGTCAGGAAATGAAAGCAATGTATTCAACCTTGGAAGCAGTCAGGGCTATTCTGTCAAAGAAATGCTGGAGGCCGCTCGTGAAGTTACTGGAAAAGAAATACCTGCAGTCGTTGCGCCAAGAAGAGCAGGTGATCCAAGTATTCTAGTTGCTTCAAGTGATAAAGCAACAGAACTTCTTGGCTGGCAGCCCCAGTATACCAGTATCAAAGAAATCATCGAAACCGCCTGGAATTGGCATACCAGCCATCCGAATGGTTATGTAGAACAGGAGTGAAACATATGTCTATCAGTCAAACCGTCAGAGCCTTTGCTGATTTAGCCATTCAAAGCGGCAGTTGGAAAGAGCTGGATCGCATTTATTTGGAAAATCGCATCCTTGGAATGATTGGAGAAGAAGCACTGGAACCAAGTGAAGATAACGCAGCTGAAGCGGACACACTTACACTTGTTGAAGCCTTGATGGCACAGGCGGAAAAAAATAAGGTCATCGGTTCTCTACAAGCAGAATATGATATTTTAGAAGCTCAATTAACAGATTTATTGACGCCCTCTCCTTCTGCTGTTAACGAACATTTTGCTCAGCTCTATGCACGAACACCTGATGCGGCAACAGACTACTTCTATCGATTATGTAAGAATAATAACTATATCAAGACAAAGGCCATTGCTCAGAACATCGTTTTTCCCGCAGAAAGTGACTATGGTATACTGGAAATAACGATTAATCTTTCCAAGCCTGAAAAAGACCCAAAGCAAATCGCCGCTGAAAGAAACAGCATATCAGTCGATTATCCAAAATGCTTGCTGTGCATGGAAAATGAAGGTTACAAAGGACGAGTGAATCATCCTGCCAGAACCAATCATCGAATCATTCGAATGGCATTCGACGAAGAAATCTGGGGATTCCAATACTCTCCTTATGCCTACTATAATGAGCATGCAATCATCCTTTCACAAGAGCATCGTCCAATGAAAATCTCAAAGGAGACCTTCAAACGACTACTCGCTATTACCGAGGTGCTGCCCCATTATTTCGTAGGCTCGAATGCGGATCTGCCGATTGTTGGAGGCTCAATTCTTTCTCATGATCATTACCAAGGCGGACGTCATACGTTTGCCATGGCAGAAGCAGCTATTGAAAAAACAGTCAAATTAGCCGGCTACGAATCCATTCAAGCAGGAATTGTCAAATGGCCGATGTCAGTGATTCGTCTACAGGGAACAGCTGTTGATGAACTGACAGAAGCAGCAGATTGGATTCTGAACAAGTGGCGTGAGTATTCGGATGAAACAGTTCAAATCAGTGCATATTCAGCTGATGGAACGCCGCATCATACCATCACACCAATTGCCCGCCGTAAAAATGAATTGTTTGAACTCGACTTAGTATTACGTGACAATAATGTTTCTGAGGAATATCCAGATGGTATTTTCCATCCTCATCAAGAGGTGCATCATATCAAAAAAGAAAATATCGGACTTATCGAAGTGATGGGCTTAGCTGTCCTTCCTCCTCGTTTAGCACTAGAGCTAAAAGAAGTGGAGCGCTACTTGCTTGATCAGGAAAATGAGTTGGCTGATTGTCACAGAGATTGGGCTGAGAAATTGAAGGCTGAGCATACAGCAACTGCTGAAAATGTTACAGCCATTGTTCAGACAGCTGTCGGAAAAGTATTTGAACAGGTGCTTAAGGATGCTGGGGTTTTCAAACGAAATCAACAGGGACAGGATGCTTTTCAAAGGTTTATCGATTATTTGCAATAAGAGAAGGTGAACAGTATCGCTACAATCAAAGACATTGCTCAGCTAGCCGGCGTTTCTTCCGCTACCGTTTCTCGTGTCCTGAACTATGATCAGGGATTATCTGTTGGAGACGAAACAAAGAAAAAAATCTTTGAGGCTGCAGAAGAGCTGAACTATACAAAATACAAAAAGAATGCCCTTAGAGACCGTCAGACGATTCGCTTGGTTCAGTGGTTCAACGATCAGGAGGAACTGGCAGATATCTATTATTTGTCGATTCGCCTAGGTATTGAGCATAAAGCAGAAGAACTTGGCTTCACATTACTAAAGGAACCACTTGATCAGCTGACGGATAAAGCAGCTGACGGAACGATTGCCCTGGGAAAATTCGATCAAAAGCAAATCGATGCATTGAATAAGCTGGATGGAAAGCTGCTTTTTGTCGATTTTGATGCTTCAACTGAAGGCCATGATTCATTGGTTGTTGATTTTTCTCAAAGTATTGACCTCGTATTAGAGAAATTCCTAGAAGAAGGCCACAAAAGTATAGGGATACTTACCGGTATTGAGCATACAAAAGGGTCTGATTTACCTTTATCAGATCCTCGCTATCGACTATTCATGCAAAAAATGATTGAGAAAGGGCTTTTTAAAGAAGAGCTTGTCATTCAGGCACCCTTTGCAGTCGAAAGCGGCTATCAAAAAATGATCGAAGTTCTAGAAAATGATCAGCCTCTACCCGATGCTTTGTTTGCTTCCAGTGATGCCTTAGCAATTGGCGCTATGCGTGCTTTACAGGAGAAGAAGGTTCGAATTCCTGAAGATATCTCTATTATCGGTTTTAATGATGTCAGTGTAGCGAAGTACGTTTCTCCACCCTTATCAACAATAAAGGTTTATACCGAATGGATGGGTGAGCTTGCTGTTAATACCATGACGGAATTAATGAAGGAAGACGCACCTACTCCTAGAAAAATCATGATTGGAACAGAGTTGGTCAGTCGAGATTCTACAAAAAAAAGAAATGCTTAATATACCCTTTTTCAAGAGCATTGAAGGTGATTTGTTCATCAAAATACAGATCATGGCAATATGGCGTACACTCGGTTTCAATGCACATAACTTCAAAAAAAATGTGAGTGGGACAATAAATCTGTTCCCACTCTTTTCCGTACCCTAAATTCGAATAAACGGCGAGTCAGAAGCAGCTCCTACGGCAATAAGCCGGAATGCAACAAAAATTTGTGAAACAATTTTCGTGCATTCCGGCTTATTGTTTTGAATCACTGTGGTTGCTTATAAATTAAGCAGAACAGATGCTGAAAAGTACCTACCTGGTGCTTGTAGCTAGACACTTCTGTCTCGGCCTCGTTTTTTGCTGTTTATCAAATATACCTTTAGATCAATTAAAACTCAATCCAGGTACAGCATTCAGGTAATAATCTGCTGTATGTCCCTTCTCCATCTCAATATGTGCAGCTGCACCAATCATTGCGGCATTGTCCCCGCAAAGCTTCAATGGCGGAATGATCAATCCAACATCTGGCAATTCCTCTGCAACCATTTTTTCCAGAGCTTCACGCAAGCCCTTATTAGCCGCTACGCCCCCAGCTACAATCAGCTGCTTCACTGGATACTCTCGGCAGGCACGAAGTGTCTTTGTTGTCAGGACTTCAATGACGCTCGCTTGAAAACTAGCTGCCAAATCTTCTTTGTTCAGGATTTCCTCTCGTTGCTCCGCATTATGAACCGTATTGATAAAGGAGCTTTTCAACCCGCTAAAGCTGAAATCATAGTTATCTTCTTTGATCATCGCTCTCGGAAAATGAAAGGTATCGCTGCCCTTATGTGCCAGCTCGTCAATTTCTCGACCACTCGGATATGGGAGTCCCAATACTCTGCCTACTTTATCATAAGCCTCTCCAGCTGCATCATCCCGGGTTTCTCCAATAATCTGATACGCTCCGTCTTCCTTCATGTAGACTAACTCAGTGTGTCCACCACTAACTAAAAGAGCCATCAATGGAAAGCTCAGCGGTTCCACTAAACGTGCTGCATAAATATGTCCTGCCATATGGTTCACAGGGATCAAAGGTAAGTCATGTGCCCAGGCAAAGGCTTTTGCTGCAGAAACACCAATTAACAAAGCCCCTACCAGGCCAGGTCCATAGGTAACTGCAACTGCGGAAAGCTCATCAACACTGACCTCCGCTTCACTTAATGCTTCGTCAATACATAAGGTGATCTGCTCTACATGATGTCGACTGGCAACCTCAGGTACAACACCGCCAAATCGTCGATGACTGTTTATTTGAGAAGCAATGATATTCGAAAGAACCTCACTGCCGTTTCTTATTACCGCTACACTGGTTTCATCGCAGCTGCTCTCAATTGCCAGCAGCAATTCATTTTCTGTTTCCATCCCAAACAGTCCATCCTTTCGCTTCTATTTGTATAATGAACTCGTCTTTAAATTATTCTTACCGCTTCAAACCTTAAGTCATCATCTATCAAGGAGAAGCCATTCTACTGGAAGAGTATATTTCTGCTCACAGAATGAGCTCCATCATCAAGCCATCTTCCTGAGGAAGATGGTAATAGTTTTTTCGCTTATGAATACATTGGAAACCAACACCTTCATAAAGCTTTTGAGCTGCCTGATTCGACGCCCTTACCTCGAGCAGCACTCGCTTGATCTGTTTTTGTTTCCAGCAGCTGATTGCTTCTTCCAATAACTTTTTTCCATACCCCTGCCCATGTTTTTCCTTACTGACAACCACATGGGTGATATCAATTTCATCCAGTATCTGATAATAGCTGACGAATCCAGTCGGTCGTATCAGGTCATCAACTAAATACCAGCTATTCTCCTGCTCCAGATCATTTTGGAACTGTGCTTGTGACCAAGGGGAACCATAATAATAGCTTTGCTCACAAAGCTGCCAAAGCTGCTCTGAAGCTCCTTCATTTTGCTTGTTCCATTCAATCATCATTTACTGTCATCCAACGGCTTGATCATTTCCAATGCGTCTTCTCCATCGTCATAATAAGCAGAAGTGATCTTGCTGGAAATAAACCCAGCTTTTCGATACACACTTTGTGCGTGTTTATTACTCAAACGAACTTCCAAAGACATTCTTGTACAGCTTTGAGCCTTAGCAAATGCAAAAGCCTCGTTCAAGAGAAATGTACCTAAACCTTTTCCCTGACTATTTGCGGCTACCGCAACATTTGTGATATGCCCATCAAAATCAATGATCCGACAACCAACAAACCCAATTGTTTTACCTTCTTTTTCAGCAAGTATGTACAAGTGAGGGTTTGTCGAATGAAGCTCAGACAAAAACGCCGATCTGGTCCACGGCAGCTCTCCTGCGTAGACCTCCCGCTCGATAGAAAGCAAGTCTTTGATATCATCCGGAGTGATCTCTCTTAAAAGATAAGTATCCTCCCCAACAGTGACTGATCGTTCAGTATAGCTTGTCCGAGTTTTCTTTTTTCCAAATAATTTCCGGATAGAATCAAATTTTTTCAACGTAGTTCTCATCTCCCACAGAATGTTCTTTTAACCAATTTTCCTCTGCCTCAACTCTCTTTAAATAGCGGGGAAGAAACTGGTGGATATCTTTTTCAGGTTTTTCCGCAGCGCCTAATTGAGCTAATACAACAGCAGAAGGAATCTGCCATTGTGGATACTCATTAACCACGGCTTGCGGAAGAGCCTCCTCTATCATCATACGGAATTTCTCTGTATCCTCCCCCACAAAATAGACAGCTTCATACTTACTCAAACGAGTAAGCCAAGCATCCATAGCGGTATGGTGATCTTCAATGATCGTCTCCCATTTACCCTGAACAGTATTGTACTGATATGCACCTGTATAAACATTATTTCTACGAGCATCAAAAATCGGTACAATCAAGCCATTCACATTCAAACAGCCGGCAGCCAGTGTTAGTATACTGGAAACGCCGACAAGCTCTTTTTTCAGCGTATAAGCCAAAGTTTTCGCCGTAGTAACACCTATTCTAAGTCCTGTATATGAACCCGGTCCCTGAGCAACGACAATTCGATCCAAGTCCTTTGGTTTCAATTGACTTGCTTTCATCAGCTCATTAACAGCAGGCATCAATGTCATACTATGATTTTTCTTCGTTGTACTTGTGTATTCTCCTAGAATCTTATCCTCTGCCATAACAGCAACAGACAGTGTCTGATTAGAGGTATCTATAGCTAAAATGCGCACAAAAAAACCAGCCTTTCCCTTTCTTTTGTCGACTTATTGTAGCACATTTTCACGCCAAGGTAAAAACTCGAAAAATGATTTTATTCTACGAATCAATTTTAACCGCAAGTTTTCCTTTCAAAGTATTATTCTTCCTTATAAATCCTATGGTATAATACGAATACATTCATTTAAAGGAGGAAATAAAATGGGTATTATTAAAGCAGCAATAGACTCTGTCTCTGGAGGCTTGGCGGATCAGTGGATCGAGGTCATTGAACCAGATGAAATGTCTGCAACCACTGTAATGACCAAAGGTGTGTTTGTCAAAAGAGATGATAAACGCGGCTCAAATAAAAAATCAACAACAGATGTGATAACAGACGGCTCTGTCATTCATGTCTATCCTAATATGATGATGATCCTTGTAGATGGCGGGAAAATCATCGATTACTCTGCAGAAGAAGGCTATTACACAGTTAAGAACAACTCTGCTCCCTCACTATTCAACGGAAGCTTGAAGGATGCAGTTGCTGAAACCTTCAACCGGGTCAAGTTCGGTGGAACAACTCCTCAAAAACAACAGGTCTTCTATATCAATTTACAAGAAATCAAAGGACTTAAATTTGGGACAGCTACACCGATCAATTACTTTGATAATTTCTATAACGCTGAGCTTTTCTTAAGGGCTCACGGAACCTACTCAGTAAAAATCACTGATCCGTTATTGTTCTTTACCAATTCAGTGCCTCGAGATAAAAATCAGGTAGATATGAATGATATCAATGAACAGTATTTAGCAGAATTCCTAACTGCTCTGCAAGCATCTATCAATAAAATGTCTGCTGACGGCGAAAGAATTTCTTACGTTCCTTCAAAAAGCATGGAACTAAGCGGCTATCTATCTAATGTGTTAGATGATAGTTGGCGTTCTCTAAGAGGGATCGAAATCGTCTCTGCAGCGGTTGCCAGCATTTCTTACACTGATGATTCAACGAAACTGATCAACATGAGAAACCAAGGAGCTATGCTTGGTGACCCAAGTGTTCGTGAAGGCTATGTTCAAGGTGCCATGGCTCGTGGAATGGAAGAAGCTGGAAAAAATCCTGGCGGTGCGACAACTGGATTTATGGGTGTCGGTATGGGAATGAATACCAGCGGCAATTACTTCGGTCAAGCTTCTCAGACAAACCAACAGCAAATGCAGCAAAACCAGCAAGCACAAAATGGCAATGCTGAAGGCGGCTGGATCTGTCCTGATTGCGGGACAGAGAACCATGGCAAGTTCTGTTCAAACTGCGGTACATCAAAACCAGAAGAAAACAAACCAAAGTTGGAAATGAAATGTGCAGACTGTGGTGAGGTTGTCGATTTGTCCAGCGGCATTCCAAAATTCTGTCCGAACTGCGGAAAACCATTCCAAGGAGTACCTCTTTAATTAAGAAACAAAAGAAAAAACGGTTGGTGCATTGTTCCTTTGGTTTCATTGAGTAAACAGGAACAACTATTTTAGAAATAAAGCATACGGTTCATTGTCACATGAGGGCAATGAATGCGTATGCCCTGTTTCTATTACTGACCTTTTTTCTATCAATAGAAGGAGAAAAATAAAAAGATGGATAGTACCTTTACACACAAATGTCCAAATTGCAGCGGCCCGTTGTTTTTTGATGCAAAAGATCAGAAATTCCATTGCGAATACTGCTTAAGCATCTTTTCAGAAGAACAGTTGACTGCCTTTGAACAGGCTCAAAAAGAAGCACATCTACAAGATAGTGCTCCTCAAACTACAGCAACAGCTGAAGATACACCACAAGAAAATACAGCAGCTCAAACAGATGCCGGTGACATGGAACTCTTTACTTGTTCCAGCTGTGGTGCAGAAATCGTGACCGATGCGACGACTGCTGCAACTTATTGCTATTTCTGCCATAATCCTGTCGTTCTTTCTGGTCGGATCAGCGGGAAATTTTTACCAAATCAGGTGCTCCCTTTTGCTATTGAAAAGGAAGAAGCCGTTCAAAAATTCCTTGCTTGGACTAAGAAAAAACGATTTATTCCGAGAGATTTTTTCAACAAGCAGCAAATTGAGAAAATGACCGGCGTTTACTTTCCATATTGGCTGGTTGATTCTGAGGTAAGCGGAGACATGCACGCTGAAGGAACCACTCTTCGTGTTTGGCGTACTGGCGACACAGAATATACTGAAACGAAGCAATTTGCAGTTCGACGCAAAGGAAAGCTTTCTTTCAAAGAGCTGATCAAAAATGCGTTGTCTAAAAATGTTCAGCAGAAAATGGTTGAAGGTGTTCAGCCATTCCCAATGGAAAAGGCTGTCCCTTTTAAATCTCAATATCTGGCTGGTTTCCAAGCTGAAAAAAGAGATATTGAATTCGAAGCATTAAAGAATGACGTAGAACAGGAGATCAAAGGCTATTCTCAGTCTATGCTGGAAGACTCGGCTTCTGCATACACTCATTTGTCTAAGGTTCAAACAAGCATCACCATCGATGACCAAGAGCTGAATTATGTTTTGCTGCCAATCTGGCTGGTTACCTATAATAATCGATCCGGCGATGACAAGGTCTATTATTACGCAATGAACGGACAAACTGGCAAAGTCAGCGGAGAATTACCTATCAGTTATAAACGATTAGGAATAACCGGCGGAATCATTTTTGCTGTTCTTTTGGTTCTCTTTTTGATTGGGGGATATATGATATGAGAAAACGCTATTTAGTACTGGCAATCGCTGTATTCAGTTTTCTTTTGGCTTTGCCTTCTATGGCCTACGCTTCTGATAACACTGTAGATGATCAGGCCGGCCTGTTTTCATCAGATGAAATCCAGCAATTGAACGAGAAAGCTGCAGCAATTGAGAAAAAATCGAAGGCTCAGGTTTTTATTGTCACAACAGATGACAGCAACAAAGATCCTTATACGTTTGCAGATTATTATTTATTGGATACTATCGGCAAAGATGAAAATGGGATCATATTTTATATTGACATGAACAACCGCGAGTTCGTTATTTCCAGATCCGGTAATATGATTGATTACTTAAATGATAAACGAACAGAAAGTGCACTAGATGATATTGAGTATTTTATGAGCGATCAGGATTATTTTGGCGCAGCTGAAAGCTATCTAACTAGTGTCAGCACATTCTTTGATAAAGGTGTACCAAAAGGCCATTATCGTATTGATTCTGAAACTGGAAAAATCACTTATTACAAATCACTGACAACTACAGAAATCATTATCGCTGTTGTCGCAGCAGCGGCGATTGCCGGAGGATTCGTTCTTCTATCGATTTCAAGATATAAACTGAAATTCGGCGGTGGCTATAACTACCCTCTACACGAAAAGTCGTCTTTACAACTGACAGAGAAGGAAGACCGTTTTGTTAATTCATTCGTTACGACAAGACACATTCCAAGAAATAATTCCGGCGGTGGCGGCGGTAGTGCTGGCGGCGGTGGAAGTACTACCCATACGACTGGCGGCGGCACCTTCAGCAGCAGCGGACGTGGGTTTTAAAAAAATTGGATGTGTTTGAATCCACTAGCTTACGATATTTCTAGATATGTAAAAAGAGGTGTGGGACAATAATTCCCCATACCTCTTTCTCATACCTTAAATCCGCATTAAGCAGCGAGCCCAGATTTCTGTGCTTAGGGGATCGCAGCAACACGAAAACCTTAGATGTAATTCTCGTGAATTTCTTCTTATTACTTACATAGTAACCGGAACAGACGCTTGAAAAGTACCTGCTTGGTGCTTATAGCTAAATACTTCTGTCTCTACTTCTTTTTATATTTCAGAAAAATGTGTTAGTACATACTCCTCTGCTTCTTTCGACCAGATACCGTCATTTCTTTTAACGATTTCCTCCAGCTGTTTGTCCAGCTGTTTTAAGTCATTCAAGTCTGTTCGTTCAAAATTCTTATGTGTATAAACCAGTTTCTTTCCACCACCGATTTCCGGTTGATTCAATGTCGTTTCGCCAACCGCATTTAGACCTAAAATATGTGTGACGACATTAGCAACATGAACTTTTTTACTTTCAATAAGTGCCACCGCTTTTCTCATATCCTCTGTGTTCCCGCCGGATGTACCAACATAATGTGTAAAGGAATAATGCAAATCATAGAAGTTGATTGGTGCAGAAAATGCTTTATCCTGTGGTCCGGCAAAGAAGTTCAGACAGCCGTCCGGATTCAATAATGCCGAAGCCTCCGTCATTACTTGTGCAACAGGGATCATCACGAAGATATCGTCAAATTTTCCGTTGATTGTTTTCTGCAGCTTTTCTACTTGGTTTTGCTCATCCTTTACATTGACATAGAATACTTCAATACCATTTTGACTTGGATAGAGCGCTTCTGCTCGCTGTAGTTTTTCTTCATTGACGTCAGTCACTACAACTTTTTTAGGCTTTCTTTCGCCATGTAGTGCATAATCGATTGCCAACAGCCCCATTGGACCTGTTCCCCCCATGATAAGCAATGCCCCATCTTCTTTGATACCCATTTCATGCTCATAGCTATTTTCAATCAAATGATAATTTGCCTCAAACGCGCCAATCACACATGACAACGGTTCAATCAATGAACCCTCAAAATAGGTTTCTCCGTTGTAAGGAATCAGGCAATCCTGTTCCATCACATCCTTTGATAAGATGATATACGTCGCATCGCCGCCTGTATACGCATAGGAATATCCCGGACAGTCCGGCCGATCCGAAAGCTGTAGATTCGCCTGAACAACATATTTTTCTCCAGGTTTAAACTTCTCCTGCCATTTCTTCCCTACTTCAAGAATTTCCCCACAAAACTCATGTCCGATAATGATTGGGTTTTCTGCGAGATCGTCAGGCGCCTTTTTGTGATCCGCTCCTTGATTTGCCAACTTCCAAGTCGACATACAGATACTATCCGTAATGACCGAAGCTAAAATTTCATCTTCTTTGATTGCCGGAAGTTCAAACTCTTCCAGACGCAAGTCTTTTTTTCCATATAATCGAACAGCTTTCGTTTTCATGATTTCTGTATCCCCTTTTCGTTTTTATGCAAACTGAATGCTCATTCTCTCTATTCCATTTATCCACAAAGCGCTTGAAAGAAACAGAGGATATTTTCTTGTCTTGATGTCTCAATGTTCATTTTATTGCAAAATTCCCAAACCGTAACCAGCTATTCCCACTGCGAATAGGATAAAGATCAACAGGATTGGACTGACTTTCTTTTTCAATAGCTTCATCATCAATAACGTCAAACCCAATGCCAACAGTCCCGGAACCAAATCATCCAGAATATTTTGAACAGTTGTCACGATCGTTTCTCCATCTGCCCCTGGTGTTTCAGATACTACTAAAGGAATGTTGATTGTCGTCCATTTTGTGACTAGGACTCCCATGATGAACAGACCGAGAATCGTTGCACCTTCAGTCAGCTTCTGCAATAGATTACCAGACAAGTCCTGAACAATGTCCAATCCTTTTCTAAAACCGTAAGTTAAACCAAACCACTTCATAGATAGACGAACCAGATTGAATGCAACAAAGAAGAACAACGGTCCCAATACACTACCACTCAATGCTAATGATGCACCAACTGCCGCCGTAATTGGTCTTAACGTCCCCCAAACCAACGGATCACCCACACCTGCTAGCGGCCCCATCAATCCGACTTTCAAGCTGTTGATCGTTCCATCGTCAATATCTGCACCGCTTGCCCGTGCCTCTTCCATGGCAATCGTTACACCGATAACTGGACCGCAGACTGCCGGCGTTGTATTAAAGAATGTCAGATGACGTTTTAATGCTTCTGCTTGCTCTTCCTTCGTCTTATATACTCGCTTGATTGTTGGAATCATATCTACACAAAAGGCAAGTGCATGGATTCGTTCATAATTGAAGGAAGCCTGCTGAAAATTGGAGAAAACAAAGGTGGTCATCAAATCCTTTTTCGTAATGAGAGATTGTGTCTGCTTTTCAGTATTCACTGCTGTATTTGCTGTTTCCATTTTACTCCTCCTTAATCTTCCAGTTCATCATCAGCTGCTGAAACTCCTGCTGCAGCTATATTTCCAGCCCCTTGCTCAAGCGACTGTTTCTTAAAATTCGGGTTCAGCTGAACATAGACCAATGCAGTAATCAGACCGACTGCTCCAAATGAAAGCAGACTGAAATCCAAGTAACCACCTAATACAAAGCCCAGATAGAAAAACGGCATCAAGTATTTGACACTCATCATATTCAATACCATTGCATAACCGACAACAACGATGAATCCACCGGCAACAGCTAATCCGCCAGTCACTACATCAGGGATCATCGACAGCATCGTATTGACCATATCCGCACTGACAAACATTGCCACAACTGTCGCAGGAATAGCTACCCGCAACGCCTGAACGAACAATGCACTGAAGTGAAGCAGAATGATTTTATTGAACGCTGCTTTCTCTGCTTCACGATCAGCTGCATGCTGAAAAGCAACTGTAATCGTTCGTGCGATGACCGTCAGTACCTGACCCGCTGCCGCAACAGGTAAAGCAATGGCAATCCCTGCTTGAATATCCTGTTGACCAACGACAACAAGAATCGTTGAGATAATACTGGCTAATGCCGAGTCAGGAGACTGTGCAGCGCCAATATTCATCCAGCCTAAAGCAATCAATTCCAATGTCCCTCCAAGAATAATTCCAGTTGGCAAATCCCCTAAAATCAAACCAATTACTGTACAGGCGATCAATGGGCGATGTGTTTGAAATTCATCAAGTACGCTTCCCATCCCTGCAATAGCTGAAAAAATAAATATAAGAATAATTTGGATCACTGAAAGTTCCATTTATGCTCCTCCTTTTACACGACAGCTTCATTGAGCTTCGCTTCAAAATCGATTTTCGAATCCGTTGCGACTACACGACAATCCAGCTCTACACCCTGTTTCTTCAATTCTCTGAATGCTTGAATATCCTGGTCGTTTACAGAAATTGCCTTTGTAATCTGAACCTTTCCGGTTTTAAACTGCATGCCGCCTATATTAATTGAACTTAGCGGAACACCTGCCTGTACTAGCTCAAGCACCTCAGTTGGATTTGTAAAAAGATAAAAAACAGTATCAGCTGCATATTTAGGATTATTGAATACCTTGACTGCCTTCTCTACATCAACGATATTCACTTTGATCCCTGGAGGTGCAGCTTGCTTAACCAGTGTTTTTCGAATCATATCCTCATTGACTTCTTTACTAACAACGATGATTCTCTGTGCACCAGCCTCTTTGGCCCAAACTGTCGCAACCTGGCCGTGGATCAAGCGATCATCAATTCTAGCTAATCTGATTTCCATTATAATTCCTCCTCTTCTTCTATCAGCTCTCCAGAAAAACACTGTACGGTCTGCGCTGCCAGCTCTTTCATTTTGCATACGATTTCATTTATTGATTCAGTCTCAAGGAGACTGGCTGCTTCCAACACAAGCGGCAACGACATTCCTGATAGCACTTGAATATCCTTTTCTTCCTTCAACGCAATACTACAGCTGGCATTATAGGGCGTTCCGCAAAACAAGTCGGTCATGATCAACGTTGGCTCGCTGATTCTGTCCAATGTCTCCTTAAGCTTCTTTTCCAGACTTTCCAAACCGTCCTGCTTCTCAAATACCACCGGATAAAAATGTTCATTTGTTCCAAAAATCATTTCCAGCGAATTCTTCATTTCTACTGCCAAATGACCATGGGCTGCCAAGATTACTTTTACCATCCTGTATTCTCCTATCCTCTAGTTTTTCCACCGGCAACATTGATTGTTACTCCACTGATATAGCTTGCCTTGTCAGAAATCAGGTAAGCAACTGCATTCGCGATCTCTGAAAGCTTCCCGCTGCGACCTAATGGAATCGTGCTTGTCTGGCTGTATCCCTTCCGAATATCTTCAACTGTCTTGCCTCTGGTATAGGCTAGTGCTGTTTCATAGTTCAACGTCCGAAGACCTGTTTCTTCCATGATTCCTGGAGCAATCCCAACAACTCGGATCCCTTCTTTGCCGAGCTCCTTTGCCCAAGAGCGAGTGAAGCTATTTACAGCTGCCTTCGTTGCCGCATAACAGCTCTGGCCTTCTGATCCTTCTAGACCAGCTTCAGAAGACATGTTGATTATCACGCCGGACTTTTGCTGAAGCATGATTTTCCCAACCAGCTGACTAGCTAGATAAACGCCTTTTTGATTGATATTGGTCATTCGCTCAAATAATGCATCAGTCAACTCATAGTCGCTTTCAGTTTTTTTGTCGGCAAGTAACGCAGGTGCGTTCACACCGGCATTATTGATCAGTGCATCGATTCTTCCATATTTTTCCATTGCAAAAGCAACTAATCCTTCAACAGATTCTCTTGAGGTAACATCGGTTTGAACAAAATCCAAATTCTCATGTACTAGCTTTCCTTCGTTGACATCGCCATTTATAACGAAAACGCCAAGCTGACATAATTCCTCTGCAACTGCTGCGCCAATTCCTGATGACGCTCCTGTAACGATCACTACTTTTCCATTGATATTCAACCAGTCCATCTGATATCCAGCCTCTTTTCACATTTGATATTTTAAATTAACATTTGTGATACCACAAATTCATTATATGTATATGCTTTCACAATGTCAACAACTTTCTGCGCATTTGTGCAAACAAATTCACAAACGTTAAAAACCCAAATTGTTTTATACGCTTTGTATAAAACAATTTGGGTTAGATTAATTAGAATATTCTACACTTCAACTCAACATGAATAACTAAAGGCGGTAACCGGATTTGAACCGATGATAAAGGTTTTGCAGACCTCTGCCTTACCACTTGGCTATACCGCCGTTTCATAAAATTAAGCTTGTTCAAATGTATCTCTTCACTTTATTTTCCGTCTCTATTAAAAGGATATCAAATTTCATTTAAGTGAAAATCCGTACATCATCCGATTTTTTCAAGATTCTAAATCAAAATACGACACTAAGATAATCAAATCATGATCCACTCACCCTAGTGTCGTTCTTATTTTAATAGAAAAGTCATTTTAATCGCCTTTTTAGTCTAACAAAAGTATCTCTTTCGCTGTCTCTTCAGTAGTGACTAATGTTGTTAGAATGCCGCCTTTGAGTGCTGCATGGATACTACCAACCTTTTCTTTTGATTCAGCGATCCCAATACGCTGGGGGACTTTCTTCAGCTGATCCATTGATAATCCGATGATTCGATCGTCCAATGCGCTTTTCACTGATACACCTTCCTTATCGAAAAAGCGCGACAGTACATCTCCTGCAATTCCCTTAGTTTCCAAATCCTTGATCACATCTTCGCCATAGAATCCCTGCCAAACATCATTGGTACTAAGGATTGGGCTGCCGATACCAAATACCGCTACCTCTAGCTCTTGCCAAAGCTCAGAAAGCTCTTGATTAAAAGCATTGTTCATCAATGCAGTTCTTAATTCTGCCGTTTCCGTGATTGCAGGAGAGTCAATCATCAATGCGGCACAGCCAAGCTTTTTAGATGCGGCATAAGCAATTGTATTCACATGATATTCGCTTGCCAGCTTTCCTGACGGCCCTCCGATCATTGGCAGACACAGCGCATTCGTGACAGACTTTGTACCCATCTCTTCTACCATTGCAGCTAAAGCATGTCCCCATGAAAAACCAATTTTCATACCATCAGATACATAGTCTAGAAAATAATCACCTGCAGCCTTCCCTAAAAAATGCTCCTTTTGCTGTCGTGTCAATTCAGAGGCAACCGGAATAACCACCGCCTTTTTCAATCCAAATCTCTGCTCCAAGGTCTGTTCCAACGAATAGCTGGCAGATTTATCATAATTGATTGTTATTTGAACAACGCCTTCTTCTCTGGAACGCTTCAGTAATCGGCTGATCGTTGTACGATGGATATTCAATTCTTTAGCGATCTGGCTTTGATTTTTATCTTCTTGATAATACATCTCAGCAATTCTTATTAATAATTTTTCTTCGTCCATAATTACGCTCCTTTATTGTCTGAACAAACTATATCATACTATTCACATTCGTGAAAGGAGAATATCATTTGTAACAAAACTTTCACTGCGAAAAGAGAAATTTGTTTAGATTACTTTCATTATTCTCTTTACTTTGAAGTGACTTGATAGTTTATGATAGAGTTATCAATTGATAATTAATGAAAAGGAGTTTCTTATGAATATTGCGCAATTTTCAAAAATCAGCGGTGTATCTGTCAGTACTCTTCATTTTTATGACAAGTTAGGACTTTTTTCTCCTTCAAAGAAAAATGATCACAACGGCTATCGTGAATATATCATCGAACAGCTATATGAGCTGAATAAAATTTTGATCTTAAAAGACTCTGGTATCAAACTGGAAACAATCAAAAAATTACTCAATACTCAACCTGATATTTCTGATTTAACAACATTACTTGAAGAGAATATGTCCACGCTTGAAAAAGAAGTTGCTGACAGAAAAAACCGGATTCAACGAATACAAACAAATTTATTTTTACTAAAGAATGGAGGAATCCCAGCGATGAATGAAATCATAGTTAAACATATAGAGCCGATCCAGGCACTCAGTCTGCGTCGCAGCTATAGAAAAAATAACCCCACTCAAAGTTTTGATGACTTTTCAGAAGAGATTTGGCAGGACTTAGAAAAAACGATTGAAAAGCATCAAGCGACATTAACAACTCCTTGTATGACCTGCTATTATGAGGGACTTTTTCTCGACCAAGAAAATCAGCAAATCGATTTAGAAATCGTTGAGCCGCTTAGCAAACCGCTGTCTATTACAGCATCAGAAGAAGCTCGAGTGATCACATTACCAGCTCAAAAAGTTGTTTCCGCAATCCATAATGGAGACTTAACAGGCATTGGGGAAGTATTTGATAATATGATGCTTTGGATTGAAAAAAATAAATATACTGTGGAGGGACCAGTCAGGGAAATCTACCATCGAGTAGACACAACAGAGGGAACTGAAAATGAAAACCGTTTAACCGAGCTGCAAATACCACTTGTAGATTAATTGCTCATCAAAAAACTGAGGATCAACAATAAACGGATCAATCTTCAGACTACAGCCCGCCCTAAGCAGCTATTCTCTTGTTGTTACGTATCTTATAATACGATATAGTTATAGTAGGAGGCAGTGTTCATGGGTTTTCAATCTTGGCTTTTAGTAATAATTTTAGTTTTGGTATTGTTGTTGATTCTCTTAGATAAAAATAAGAAAAAAATGAATATTGATTTATACAAAGTGCTGTTCACTCTATCTGTTGTCATTTTATGCTTACTATGTTTTGTCGTTTTGCTCGTTGAAATGATTCTTAAATTTTTGGAGACAGTAGGAAAAATTGGCTGATGGCTATATTAGTGGATTGCTGAGAGGAGAAGTGTTGTCTATGGTATTTCTATTTTGGAACATTGTTGCGATTTCAATCCTTGCGTCTCTATTAGTTCTTTTAGTTAGAAATAAAAGGCGAGTAAATAATATTGCTTATAAAATATTTTTTGTATTTCTTGCTGTCATTACAGGCACACTCGTCTTTATTGCTCAGTTCGCCATAATTATAATCAAGATATACCCTGATCTCATAGAGTCTATTCGAAGTATGGGTTGATTTAGCGATTCATCTGATTTCCAGCTATACAAACGATTGATTAAGGCGCTATCATGAATTTACAAAAAATGTCAGAAACAGCATTTCTTCACTACCTTGATGATGCAATTGACAGTTATGCGAATGAATTGTTAAATAGCTGTAGGTTTTCCACTAAGAAAGAAGCAATAGCCTTTGCTTCGTGGGAATTCAAAGAAGATATCTTCAAGGATGGCTGCCACACTGAAAACACATTTATTTTCAATCTTATTCATGAAGATGAACCAGTCGGAATCATCTGGCTGCTAATAGAAAATGAAGTATCCTTTATTGGAGATTTCCTTGTTTTTCCGAAATATCAAGGTCAAGGATTTGGGTCCGAAGCCTTGAAGCAAGTTGAAGCCATTGCTCGCTCAGAGGGTACGACTGCTATTCGTTTAGGTGTATTTAAGCATAATCTGTTTGCGCACAAGCTGTATCGCAAGCACGGCTACTCCACTTATAAAGAACGAGAAACAGATTGTATTTTAGAAAAATTATTATATTAACATAAGGTCGAATCAAAAGCGAGATGCTCTGAGAATCAAGAAGGAGCATCCCGCTTTTCGTTTGGTGTTGATTCGTATTTATAGTGTCAGACAGTTTTTATTTTGACTATTGTCCCAGACGCTTTCATATTTTTTCAGCATATAATCAAATATAAAGAATTTTCTGAAACTTTGTGCATTTATTTTCAAGCAAAATAAGTTTTTATTTCTTTCAATCGTGGTAGTATAGTCAAAACTATTATCTTATGGAAAGCGGGGAAAGAATGATGAACGATCGAACGACTTTATTAGTTGCAAAAGATGAACATTTATATTTCTTTGATACGTTGTCTGATATTGATGTTATTGCCGGCCACCGACTGCTTCGCGCTCCTTGGGATAAAATCAACTGGGAAGAAAAGCTTTCCCAATATTCTCTGATTGTTTTTCTTGATTATGGTTTTGAGCCGAAAATGGCGGAGGTCATTCGCCCATTGACACAGGCAAAATTGGTGCTTTTCTTCTGGAACCACATGACAAAAGAAAAAATCCAGCTCTTGTATAAAACACAAGCTGAACCTTATATCGATGCATATTACACCTTTGACCCTCTGGAGGCTCAGGAATTCCACCTGAACCACAACTCAACCTTCTACTCCCGACAAATGATGCTCCCTGATCAGCAAATCAAACATGATATCTTCTTTGGTGCCTCAGATAATGGCCGGAAAGAGATGGCTCAATCGATCTTGATGATTTTCAATTACCTCAAACTCGATACTAACTACTTTATCTTAAATGGACGCGGCAATACTCAAAAAGGCTATCTCCCTTATAAAGACTACTTGAAAATGGTTGCCGAAAGTAAAGGTATCCTGGAAATCATGCGTCCCGGTCAAACAGGTATTACACTTCGTTCACTTGAATCGCTTTTCTTTAAGAAAAAGCTGATCACTACAAATAAAAAGATTCGACACTATCATTTTTATAATCCGGAAAATATCTTCATTATCGGAGAGGCTGATTTCGCCAAACTTCTTGATTTTCTAGACTCTCCTTATGAAGATACTATGGATGATCTATTGGAGTTTTACAGTGAAGACCAGTGGACACAGCGATTTTACTCAGAGGATACAGAATCCTTCGAAAGTAGTGAATATCGCCCACAGATTTTCAACTATAATTACGCCTGAAGATACAACAACAGGTGATTTTAGAAATAGAAGTGAGTGGGACAATAATCTGTTGCCACTCTTTTCCATACCCTAAATCCGAATAAACGGCGAGTCAGAAGCAGCTCCTACGACAATAAGCCGGAATGCAACAAAAATTTGTGAAACAATTTTCCTGCATTCCGGCTTATTGCTTGTAGCTAAACACTTCTGTCTCGGCCTCTTTCTATTTCGCTATTAGCCTGCTATCAGCTGTAATTTACCACGACAGCTGCCGCAGACATAGCGATCAAGATTGATTCTTCGTTGTCTTCGAATTGCTGCACCGCAGTTTTGGCATCGATAGCAATGATACGCTGTCTTTTTTTCCAGCAGAGGTCGGACATAGCGGCTGCCGCCAGTCTTTGACAACAGCTCCTTAAAGTCTTTGTCCTTATGCTGATACCCTCTATTTGCTAAATGGAGGTGATAGTGACATAACTCATGCTTGATCACACCTACCAATTCATCCTGTCCATATTTTTCCAGAACCTTTGGATTAAAATCAATATCATGGCTGCCTAAATGATAGCGGCCGCCAGTCGTCTTCAGTCGCGCATTGTAAAATGCGCGATGAAGAAATGGTTTTCCAAAGAAACTCAGCGATAGTTGTTCCACTAACTGCTGCAGCTGACTATCGGAACGTAGATCCGTATCTGTAGACAAAGCAGTCACCTTACTTTTTCTCCTTAGCTGTCGGAAGCATCGTCAAGCTGATCCGCCCTTTTTTCAAGTCGATATCCTCTACCCAAACAGTCACAACATCGCCGACTGCTACAACATCTGTCGGGTGCTTGACAAAGCGATTGCTCAGCTTGGATATATGAACCAGACCATCCTGTTTCACACCAATATCTACAAAGGCACCAAAATCAATCACATTACGAACGGTTCCCTGCAGCTCCATTCCCGGTTTCAGATCTTCCATAGATAGTACATCTTTTCTTAAAAGAGGTGCAGACATTTCATCCCGCATATCTCTTCCCGGTTGAGCCAGAGACGAGAGGATGTCCTTCAGTGTTTCTGTACCGACAGACAACTCATCCTTCAGATCAACCAGCTTCAATCCTTTGATTTTCTCTGTTGTTTCAGCAGTGCCCAGCTCCTTCAATGATACCTCAGCCTTTTCCAGAACTGCCTTCGCTGTGTCGTAGCTTTCAGGGTGAATCCCAGTATTGTCCAACACGTTTTTCCCATCAGGAATACGCAGGAAACCAATCGCTTGTTCATAGGCTTTCGGTCCTAAACGAGGAACCTTTTTGATTTGATTACGAGCAGTGAACTCACCATTTTCATCACGGTAAGCAACCAAATTATGAGCAGTCGTCTTATTCAGACCGGAAATATATTGTAACAGCTGAGGACTGGCAGTATTCACGTCAACACCTACTTGGTTTACCGCTGTTTCAACAACAAATCCCAGCTGTTCAGCCAGACGCTTTTGTGATACATCATGCTGGTACTGTCCCACGCCAACTGCCTTCGGGTCAATCTTAACCAGTTCTGCCAAGGGGTCCTGTAATCTACGAGCAATGCTGACGGCGCTTCGCTCTTCTACTTGAAGATCTGGAAACTCCGTACGAGCAACCTCACTGGCAGAATAAACAGAAGCTCCTGCTTCATTGACAATCACATAATAAACTTCTTGAGACAGCTGCTTCAGCTGTTCGGAAACAAATTGCTCAGATTCACGGCTAGCAGTCCCATTTCCAATCGCAACCATTTCTACACCATACTGCTGAATCAGCTTACGCAGTGCGGGACCAGCTGCCGCCCGCTTCTCTCCTGAAGCAGGCTTATGAGGATAAATCACCTGAATAGCTAGAACCTTCCCAGTGGGATCAACAATTGCCAGTTTACAGCCGGTACGATAGGCTGGATCAAATCCTAACACAACTTTCCCCTTCAATGGCGGTTGTAATAATAAGTTACGCAAATTTTCTCCGAATATATTTATCGCTTGTTCATCTGCCTGTTCAGTCAGTTCATTTCGAATTTCCCGCTCGATCGCAGGACCGATAAACCGCTTATAACTATCTTGGTAAGCCAATTCAATATAAGAAGCAGAAACAGCCTGTTGTTTTTTCCCAATCAGCTGTCTATTGAAATACTCATTGATTTTCTGTTCGTCAACAAGAAGCGAAACCTTTAGAATATCTTCTTTTTCCCCACGATTAGTTGCCAATACTCTATGGGAAACCATCTTATTTACAGGCTCTGAAAAGTCATAGTACATACCATAGACTTCTTTTTCATCCTTCTCAGCATTTTTCACCACACTGACATATTGCCCTTTGTTAAAGGTATAATCTCTGATCCATTTTCGGAATTTTGCTTCATCACTGATTCGTTCAGCAAGAATCTCATGTGCTCCCTGCAAGGCTTCCTCTGCTGAAGACACTTCCTTCTCTGCATCAATGTAGTTCGTTGCTTCAGCAAGTGCATTCCCTGTTTCGGGCAATGCTGCCAGCCAGTCGGCTAAAGGTTCCAAGCCCTTTTCCTTGGCAATCGTTGCCTTCGTCCGACGCTTCTGCTTGTATGGACGATAAATATCTTCCAGCTGCTGCATTTTTGTTGAAGCTAAAATATCTTTTTTTAGCTCATCAGTCAGCTTCCCTTGTTCAGCGATCAGGCGTTGTACTTCTTCTTTTCGTTTCTCCAGGTTTTCCAGATAAGTATAACGCTCTTCGATTTCTCTGATTTGTACCTCATCCAGACTACCAGTCATCTCTTTTCGATAACGAGCAATAAAAGGAACAGTATTACCTTCACCTAAAAGTGTCAATACTGTGATGATTTGTTTTGGGCGATACCCTGTCAATTCTTTTTGAAGCAGGTCCACTACTTCCTGATTATAAGCCTCTGCCATTTTTTCAACCTCTTTCTTTAGCATACTCGTCTATTTTAGCATATCCTACCTCTTTTTTATAGAAAGTTAGCGAGTCTACACCACTTTGATCCATTAATAAATCAAGCACAAAAAAACAGCTGCCTAGCATTTCCGTCAACAGCTGCTCTCTATTTTAAAAATCAGGCTGCCAAGGTCCCTTCATATTTTGGTATTCAATATCTTGCACGATACCATATTTGTTGAAAATAACGCCATGAACGGAACCGCCGAATACAGCGCCGCCATCGATCCCAATTTTGTGATCAGACAACCATAAATCGGTCGTCTGCATATCACCATGAAGCATTGGGGTGATTGTGTGTCCAAAAACAATCGTTTTTCCTGTGTTGTTTTTCCCTTGATGAAATGCATCCCTGATCCAAATAAAATCGTGGGGACTTGTATCATGCCAGTTCTTTTTCGTCAAATCTACTCCAGCATGAACAAAAATATAGTTTTCCCATTCAAAGTACAATGGACGCTGAACGAGAAAGTCCACTAAATCAGCATATCGACTGCGGATCATCATCGCAATTTCTGTCGGTGAATACTCTTCTGTCGCTCCTTTATGAAGTAAGCTTTCCATCGTTTCCTTGCCGCCATTTCGAACATAACCCGGATACCAGTCCTCAGGATTTTGTAAAAACTGGAGAAAGTACTCTTCGTGATTTCCTCTAAGATAAATTGCCCCTCGTTCTTCCACTAGCTTCTTTCCAAGCAGAAAACACTCCTTCGTCCTCTTTCCTCGGTCATTCAAATCACCAATCAAAACCAGCTGGTGGTTTTCTTCATCGTAATAATCGACTAGCTGCTGAAACAGCTCATATTCACCATGGATATCACTAATGGCATATACATATTCTTTCATATGGGAACACCTCACTTTCACGTCCTATTCTCCTATTAGTATACCTCACTCGTAAAAGAAAAATAACTACTTGCTCTATAAACCCTGTGAAAAAGACAACAGCACACACCAATTATTCCACCAGACCATAAGAAATAAATACACAACCTGCGCCATTTCCCTTAGCAATAAGCAATATAAAGAAAAGATACACTGATAGTGACCTTTCAGCCAAGCATCAATGTATCTCAAATTTTTACCCTTCCACCATACTGAAGGCAATGATCTCAAACAATTCTTCCGAAATTTCAAAATGCCCAAATCGCAGTTTTGACCGATAGTCCGTCCATAACGGAAATGCCTTGACTGCTTCCAAAGAAAGCGGGCTGCTCACAGGAGCAAAAGAAACATTCTTTCTGTACGGAACGAAGCCTGGGAACATTTCAAACGGATAGGCATCTCCTTCCAGAATTTGACCAACAGCCATAAATTTCTGATAAGGTTCATTTGTTTTTAGACTCTTTTTCGGCGCATAGTAAATCAGCCAGTCTCCAGCTTTCATCCTGTTCAAGGGAGCGCCTTTGCCATGACAAAGTTGAGCAAATCCACCTGCAACACCTAACTCTACATGATCCTTTGATGCAACGCCTACCCAATATTTCATAACGATATGCTCCTTCTATACAGCTATGTCTTCTCTAAAGGTCATTCCTGAAATCACTGTCGCTTGATCAAAAGTAATTTCATAGACTTGCAGCTGTTCCGCACCGGATTCAATGATTTCCGCATAAAACGGCATTTTTGCAACCCATGCTTCTGCCAAATCCTGCAAAGACTGTTCACTTGGCTTCGCAATTCCTTTCAGTACCCGTAAATGATCGCTTTCGTCCCCTTTGATGACTGTTGTAAAAGCAACTTGAGGATTTGCTTGGAGCTCAGCAACCTTTTCATTCCCTTTGAAAGTTGAAAAATAGACAACCTTTCGCTCCGGGTCATAGAGAAAGTTGACGATTCTGACATTTGGTTGTCCTTCTACACTGGTTGCCAGTGCGATTTCCTGTTGTTTATCCATCATTTCTTTAAACATTGCTTTTGCATTCATATTCATTCCTCCTAAATTCTTTTGTTGCCTGATACAAGATAATTCTAACAAACAAACCTTGACAACTATTTGTCAGGGTTCTATTCTTTTAGTAGAGAAATTTTTTTATTTTAACTAGGGCACATTTGATAATTGAAATTTTCAAACAGAATCAATGCTACATAAACCAGCCCTTAAAGGAGAAAATGATGAAAAGCGAACGTTTATTGGCTATCACTATGCTGCTTCTGGAGCGAGAACAGATCAGCGCCCCTAAGCTTGCGGAAATGTTTGAAGTGTCCGTTCGAACGATCTACAGAGATATCGAATCACTCAGCCAGGCTGGGATTCCCGTCGTCGCTCTTCCCGGCAGTAAAGGCGGGATTCGAATCATGGAAAATTATAAGATCGATCAACGGTTCTTTACCTCTTCAGATTTGATTTCACTTTTGACCAGCTTAAACGGCATCCATAAACATATGAACAACAAGCAAACTACTTATACTATAGAAAAACTGAAATCACTGATTCCAAAGCAACTGGAACAAGAGGTTGCATTAAAAACCGACCAGCTGATCATTGACCTCTCTCCTTGGATACAAAATGGACAGGCAGGAGCTTCAATAGACTTGATTCAGCAGGCATTGGATAATCATACTGTTCTGTCGATCGAGTACGAAAATCGAGCAGGGCACTATTCAATGCGCACAATCGAACCTTATCGCATGATTTTGAAGGAAAGCAGCTGGTATGTACAGGCTTTCTGTCTGTCAAAGCAGGAATTTCGCATCTTCAAGCTATCAAGAATGAAGAATATCCAGCAAACTGATACGCCTTTTGAACAGAGAACACCTCCTGCAGTTTCCTTTGAAAGAGATTCTTCCGGCAAAACAGCGTTTGTTACACTTTTATTAGAAGTGGATTATTCTGTAAAGGATCAAATGACTGAACGCTTCAATGACTTAGAATTTACCCAACAAAAAAATTCTGATCGCTATCGTGTCGAATTCCCCTATTTTATCCCTGATGAGTTTGGCTATCATATGCTCTTAGGATTCGGCACCCGCTGTAGGTGTCTGGCTCCTGATAACATCCGTAATGAGCTCGTTAGAAGATTGAAAGAAATGCTGACTTTTTACAGCTAACATTGCATAAGAGTGTAGGAACCAGTCTTTCTATTGAAGAGTATGCTAAATATCTTAAGAGCAGCAGCCGTCCTATTTTAAAATTTTAACTATATTTTTGCAGAAAGTAACCGTATACTTAAAGAAATAGATACATCCTATTAAGTAATGACAGCTGATTCTATTTCCTTTGCTGTAAAGGTTGAGGAAAAAATCCTTTTTCATGAGATGACTGTTCTTGAAGAGGCTGTGCTTGATTAAAAAAATCAGATGTTGGCTCTACTCAGTGAGCAAGGAGGGAAAATAATGGAAGAACCGTTGCAATTCGAAACAAGAGATGCATTTAGAAGCTGGCTTTCTGACAATAGTCAGTCCAGTGAGGGGGTCTGGCTTGTTTTCGGAAAGACAAAACAAGTGGCTACATTGAAGGCTGGCGAGGCATTAGAAGAAGCTCTCTGCTTCGGCTGGATCGATGGATTGATGAAAAAAGTTGATGAGCATTCTTATATCAAATATTTCGCTGCACGCAGAAAAGGCAGTAAATGGTCGGCGAAAAATAAAGAACTAACTACAAAACTTGAGAAACGCGGAATAATGACAGACTACGGTAGAACCAAAATAGAAGAGGCAAAAAGCAATGGACAGTGGGATAACGCAACAAAACCCTCAGGAATTACTGAGGACCAAATAGAAGAGGTTGCAAAGCTGTTGGTGGGAAGCGAACAGGCTCATACAAACTTTCAGGCAATGTCTCCTTCTGTAAGAAAGACATATACAAGAGCTTATTTAGACGCGAAAACAGAGGCGGGTCGTACAAAACGCCTAGCTTGGATGATCGATCGATTAGAAAAAAATCTGAAGCCTATGTAACTACTGCTTGAATAGAGACGATCTTCTTTAGCAAGGACGACTGGATTTTAGACAAAGTAGATAGTAGTAAGTAATTTACAAACTCTTGGGAGGGATTGTATTGTTAGTAACTCATATTTACTTTAACGGACAATGTAAGCAAGCGATAGAGCTGTATAAAAAAGTGTTTCATGCTACGGTTAAAACGTTGATTGAAAACCAGGATCATTCGCTCGTCGTTCATGCTGAAATAATTATTCATGATGAATTGTTGATGCTAAACGATTTTGGAAACGATGATGGGATTTCAACCTCCGGAGGATATCAGCTTTCTGTTCAATTTGATAATGAAGCAGCACTGCAAGAGGCATACGCTGCAATAGAAGATGGCAGTACTACCATTGAAACCATACAGTCTACAGATTACAGCCCATGTGTGGTTAGATTCATTGACAGATTTGATGTGCGATGGGCATTTTGGGTTTAATCTATTGAATCTTGTAAGAAGAATATCCAATAGTTACTTATCTGTTTGGTCATTCAATCAAAATTCATGTGTTCAAATCAGCATAACTTGTCTCTGAATATAAACGTTGATTATGTAAAAACTAAAACTAGCTTGCTGCACAGTCAAAGAGGCTGAGACAGAAGTGTTTAGCTACAAGCAATAAGTCGGAATTCACGAAAATTGTTTCACAAATTTTTGTTGAATTCCGGCTTATTGTCGTAGGAGCTACTTCTGACTCGCCGTTTATTCGGTTTTAGGGTATGGAAAAGAGTGGCAACAGATTATTGTCCCACTCTCTTTTATTTCATCAGTCATCAATGAAACGATTTTGCCATTAGTGCTGTTTCCTCCAAGCCATAGTCCCCGCTTCCATAGAGAGCAACATAGTTGGTTTCTAAAAAATCTACCATCGCCTTTGCAGAATGTGTAAATCCAGCTTTTTCATAAGACCTCACTGCTCTTTTATTTTGCATAGCCGGCGCAATAATCAGCTCAGAAATCCCGTTTGCTCTATTTAAGAACTCACTAAGTATAAGTATCGCATCTGTACCAAATCCCATACCACAATTTGCTTCACTATCCATCCAGATATCTAGCTCTGCAATGCCTGCTTTCACATGAAAAGAAGAGTAACTGATAAAACCCACTGCCGTATCTTCATATACGATCAGATAGCCTCTGCCATCCTCTGGCTTTGCTCCTGTAAAAAAGTATTCTTCGTAATATTCTGCACAAAACTCTTCGTAGGAAGCAATTGATTTTTCCGGATAGTCAGGCGGACCCGTATGTGATTTCGTTGTTTCCGACTGAAAGCACCATTCATATACACGCCTTCTGTCGTTTAGCTCTGCTGGAACCAATACTACTTTCTGTCCCTTCACGCTTTCTTCCTCCCTTTGCTCCATGATGTAAAATTGGTTGCTGGTTACTTACAGCCAAGCCTATTTTATTCAGTATAACAAAAAAAGCATTGGCATGGGCCGTCTTCCCATGAACAATGCTTTCATCTGTCGATTCCATCACCTAATGCAATCGTACTTCACTCACCTAAAACGTTTATATTTTTTCAGAAATACCTCCGGCAGTATCCTACTTTCCTAATAATAACCGGAAAGATTACCTCGGGTATTGATCAAACCAAATGTCTCAGCAAACACCTTTGTTTTTGCATCTAATTCGATTTTCTTTTTTTCCAGTTCCAGTCTGGAAAGTGTGCTTGTTTCTTTTATGATTTTTTTTGAGTTCTCAATAATTTCTTTCATGCTGTTTCCTCCTTATCTAGAATATGCTTCTTCCGTTATTTTTTTACCCATCCAGAAAAAGTTGATGTCATGTTTCTTAAATGGGAAAAGTAGTAATCTGTAATCTCTTTTCAGATAAAACAAGCTGGCGTTCTTTCGACCAGTCAAAAGAACAACCGAGTGTCCCTGCGCTAGTGCATAGGCTTCACAGTGATCCAATAAGTGATTACCAATTCGTTTTCCTTGGAATTCAGGCGCTACAGCGACTTGGCGAATCCGTGCAAATTTCAGCGAATAAAGCTGAATAGATGCTGTCCCAATCACCTGTCCGTTTTCAACAGCGACATATGTCGTCCATTTTTCCTCTTGCTTCAAGTCAATTTTGCTGTTCAGCACTTGTTTACGAAGCGTCATCGCCTCATAATCCCTTTGGCTGAATTTAGGTACTAATTGAATATCCATAATCAGATTTCCTCCTTTTTCAGTGACAGAAATTATTTCGGACTGTCGCTGATTCACATTAGGGATCAGAACTTTAGGACAAGTGACATGCTGTGCTCTATACGGGTGTCCTACTTTTCTGATTACTTGGCTTTGGTAATGATTACCAGTTGTCCCACTCGCTATCTTCATGCTTGTCTTGTTGATCTGTACAGTTTCTGCCTCTTGTTCCTTCTTTATAGAATGCATCAAAATCTTGTCTTCTGAAGCCGCGGCGGTCGAACTGACGACGCATCATATGCTTCATTTCTCTCATCTCTTTTTTGAACTCTTTCCGTTCATGAGGAGACATATTTCTTATATCTTTTCCGGCAAATTCTTTCATGAATTGCTCACGGAATTCCTTCATTGAACCCAACATCTCAAATGGCAGTTTTGGAAAATCAGATAGATCACAGAAATCTTCGCCCCAGCCATTTTTCACTTTATTCAGCAGCTGATTTAATTCTTGCTGCTCATCATCAGATAAACCAGCAAAAAATTCTTCCGAACGATTTTGATTGTGCTTTACAGGATTCGCTTTTTTCCGACCAACTTCTGTAATGAATACTTGCTTGATTCGTTTATCATTTGGATCTTCCCGTCGTTCGATTTCTCCCCGCTGTTCCAGTTTTTTCAATATTTCAGTTAGGGAGCTGGGTCGGATATCTAATATTTCAGCTAAAACCCCCTGCGTCATCCCATCTTCTTCAAGCAGAAGGTCCAAAACCAGTTGTTGTGTAGGTGCATTTTTCTTTAGCATAGCAGTATTGATCAATCGGCTGCCTGCAGTTCCAACAATCGATAAGTTTTTCAATAACTCTTCAGTATAGTCACTCATGATTATTCCTTCTTTCTGTCTCTTGCTTATTATCAACAATCACACCAATTAGTTAGGTACCTATGTTTTATAAATTAAATTATAATTCGGTACCTAACTAATGTCAATACGAATAGTTAAAAAATTTGGCAGTTTAAAAAATCTTATACTTTTCATCCATATACTGCTAGCTGACATAAGCTTCCTTCTTATGCAAAAAAACTGTACCCCGCATCCTCATGCACGGTACAGCTTCTTATTATTTCATGGATTCAATAACTTTATTCTTGATTTGTTCCGCAGTCAATCCATATACCTCTTGTAGATATTCCGGTGTTCCTACCTGTCCAAACTGCTCGTCCACACCAATGCGAAGTAACGGAACAGCCAGATTTTCTTCTGCCAGTACTTCTGCTACCGCGCTTCCCAAACCACCTGTGATTGAATGGTTTTCTATTGTAACGACCCTTTTTTTCCCACGTACTTCATCCATTATCAACTGTCGATCAAGGGGTTTGATGGTAAACATATCGATTACCTCACACCGAATTCCCTGCTTCGATAACTCTTTTGAAACAGTCAACGCTTCAGAAACTAATTGACCCGCCGCAATGATGAGAATATCTTCTCCCTCAGCTAGAACATTGCCTTTACCAAGCTGAAAATCAGTTCCCTCGACATAAATGTTCTGAACACTCTTTCTGTTTCCGCGAACATAATGGATGCCTTTATGCTTGCTGAATTCCTTGATGATCCACTTCATTTGAACAGCATCTGCCGCATCACAGACAACTGCTTCCGGGATCATTCGAAGTAAAGCAACATCTTCCCATGTCGTATGAGTGCCCCCGTTATGTCCGACTGTAAAACCGGGATCTGAGCCGTAAATATTTATAGTGTTTTTTGAATATCCGCCTGATAAAAACAATTGGTCGAATACTCGTCTTGTGGCAAAAGGACCAAAGGTATGGACAAAGGGTGTATAACCAGCCAAATTTAATCCTGCTGCAACACCGATCATATTTGCTTCGGCAATCCCTACATTTATAAAACGCTGTGGATCAGCTGAGGCTAGCCTATTCCAACCACTCGCCGCACCAAGGTCTGCTTCCAAGGCTACAACTGTTTCATTTTCAGCCATCAGCTCCTCGATTGCTGAAACGACACAGCTGCGAAGCTCTGGTCCCAGCTCTCTGTTTTCTTTCAGTTCAACCATCACTTTGTCATCTCCTTGATTTCTAATTCAAGCTTGGCAAGAGCTTTTTCAGCGGCCTGATTGACTTCATCATTATTGAATTTCACTGAATGATTATCTGCCAGCTGCTCAAAGTATGGAATCCCCTGCCCCTTCGTCGAATCCAAAATGATACATACTGCCTGATCTACAACAGCTTTGCTCTGCTGAATCGCCAGGTCGATTGCCGAAAGATCATCCCCTTTGGCTTTGTTCACGTAAAAGCCAAAAGCCTTCATTTTTTCTGAAAGATCAAAAGGATTCAATATCTCCTCTGTGGTACCATCCAGCTGTTTTTTATTTTCATCAATGATCACGATACAGTTATTAAGCTTGCTATGGGCAATATATTGAAAGGCTTCCCAGCATTGCCCCTCGTTCAGTTCCCCATCTCCAACAATCAGATACACAAAACTATTTCTCTGAGATAGCTTCAGTCCAGCAGCTATTCCTGCTGCCATAGACGTTCCCTGTCCAAGTGAGCCTGTGGTTGCATCCACACCTGGTGTCTTATTTCGATCAGGATGAGAGGGTAAGCTTGTCCCTCCTTCATTAAGAGTTTTTAAAAGCCCTCGATCAAAATAACCGACATTGGCTAAAGCACTATATAAGGCTGCCCCGGCATGACCTTTTGACAACACCAATCGATCTCGATCTTCCCATGACGGATGATTTGGATCGATCGTCATCTGTTTTCCATAAAGAACTGCAAGCAGTTCAACGATTGACAATGAACCACCTAAATGACCTTGCCCCATGTGCTTGATTGCAAACAATGTATCCTGTCTGATTTTTTTCGCCAATAGTTCAACCTGCTGCCATTCTTGTTCCTTCAACGTAGCTATCGCCATTTTTCTTACCCCTTTTCACCTCTTATTCTGAAATCGTTGCTGTCTTCTTTTTCCCAAAAAAAGTAAGTCCCAGTAAAACTGCCAGAACTGCAAGGATTCCGCCAATAACTAATAATTGACCACCGCTATTGGCTAAATTACCAAGGAAAATCCCTGTGACTCCATAATCCGTATCCGAAAAGGTAGAGCCTTGGAAGCCTAAATCACCCATGACCGGCATAAGCAGGATCGGCATGAAACTGATGATGATCCCATGGATGAATGAACCAATCACAGCGCCTCTCACACCACCTGTTGCGTTTCCATACACACCTGCCGTAGCACCGCAGAAAAAGTGTGGAACAACTCCTGGAATGATTACCGTCGTACCTGTCATGACCATAATTGCCAAGCTAACGATCCCACCAACAAAGCTTGTCAGAAAACCAATCAAAACAGCATTTGGCGCATAAGGAAAAACAATTGGACAATCTAATGCCGGAATAGAATTCGGTACCAGCTTTTCAGAGATTCCTTTGAACGCTGGGACGATTTCTGCAAGTATTAAACGAACACCAGCTAAAATGACAAATACTCCCGCTGCAAATGAACCCGCCTGTTGTAATGAGTAAATGATATAGTTCATTCCTCCACTTAAGTTTTCACTAATGTATTCATTTCCTGCGAAAAGAGCAACAATGACGTAAACAACCGACATGGTCAATGTGATACTCACTGTAGAATCACGTAAGAATGAAAGTCCTTTAGGGAAGTTGATGTCTTCTGTTGATTTATCCTTGTTACCGACATATTTTCCGATCAGACCACTTAATGCATACCCAAAGTTTCCTGTATGTCCCAGTGCAACGGAATCATTTTTAGTGATTTGACGTGTAAACGGTTGAGCAATCGCCGGAAAAATCGTATTTGCCAAGCCTAATGCCAATCCGCCAAAAACCACTAAAGCAATGGTATCCATCCCTGTCACACTTAAAATCACGGCAATCATACATGCCATGTAAAGTGTTGCGTGTCCTGTCAGATAAATATATTTATAACGAGTAATGCGAGCAATCAAGATATTGAATACCATCCCTGTCAACATAATAAGTGCGGTGTATGTGCCGTACTTTGTCAGAGCTAAAGCAACGATTGCTTCGTTATTAGGCACGACACCCTGCATATTGAATGCTACTTGAAACATTTCTCCAAATGGAGCTAATGAGCCTTCAATCACTCCAGCTCCTGCTGTAACGACTAGGAAACCAACAAAGGTCTTGATTCCGCCTTTAACAGTCGATGCCAGATCCTTCTTCTGCAAGACGTTCCCCAAAACTGCAATCAATGCAACTAACAATGCCGGCGTACTGGCAATATCAATTAAAATATCTAAAACATTATCCATGTCTCCAACTCCTTTACTTATTTAGCTGTTTCACTTGTTTTTTACTTTTAAAGCAGCCCTTTTTCCTTACAAACTGCTGTTACTTTTTCTTTCAGCTCGTCCATGTCGATGATACTGTTCAGCACAACAACTTCACCTAAATGCTGGGCACTGTCTGCCAGGTCACCGCCTACAAAAAATACGTCTGCCAATTCAGGAGCCGCGCTCCCCATATCATAATGCGACACCTCTACATCACTTACACCAAGCTCTCCTAACACTGTATTGATGTTCATTTCGACCATGAAGCTTGACCCTAATCCTGATCCACAAACTGCTGCAAATTTCATCTTATTCCTCTCCTTCTGCTAAAATTTCAAGAATACTTGTCTTTGTCTCAGCTTGAAGCAAAGCCGCCAATTTTTCTTTATTAGACAAAATCCTTGTCAAGCTTGCTAAAGCTTTCAGATGCATTTCATTGTCAACGGCTGCCAGACAAATGAATATTTGAATTGGATGCTTTTCATCATCCAGTAATAGAACAGGCTTCTGCACCTTTAACAAGGACATCCCCAAACCTTTCACGCCATCTTCCGGACGAGCATGAGGCAGTGCCACACCTTCGCCAATATGAATAAATGGTCCATGCTTTTTGACTTTATCGATCATCGCAGTCACATAGCGTTGCTCTATTTTATTTTTTTCCTTCAGCGGTTCTGCTGCATAATCTATTGCTTCCTCCCAATTCATCGGAACCTCCGACAATTGGATCATATCTTCTGTCAATAACTCGGATAACATCGGTCGATCATCTTCCCTTCTCTTCATCTCTTTATTCATTTTTCTCTGTACGATTTTATACAGCTTTTCTTTTGTAATTCCCTTTTTCAACACGACATGGGGGAATAGGATATCAATGATTTCATCTACGGAAGGGATCAATGTTTTCTGAAAAAGAAAATCTTCCTGTACTTCTCTCATCAAAGTGTTTTTTTCCAATTGAGACATGATTGGATTGATTACGTATAATTTTTTTGCTGTCTTAATTGAGACACTGGAAAAAATCAAATCAACTTCTTCATGGCTTTCTGTCTTACTGTAGGTTTCAAATGAGCTTGTTTCAGAAAAATCGATTTGCGGAAACAGTTCCTGAAGCTCGGTTTTCATGATCATTGAAGAACTGATCCCGCTAGGACAAAGAATCAACGCCTTCAGCTGTCTATCCTGCTTTCTTACTTTCCTACTGCGAATTGCACCGCCAAACAACACAGTAAAATATCCTGTTTCTTCGATTGGGATTTCTTGCTGTACCAGTTCTTCCAGAGGAAATAGACTTCGCTTCGTGATTTCAAATATTTCGTGATACTGAACAACGATTTCTTCGATCAATACATTGTTTAATGGCAAACCAAACTTGATTCGAAAAAAGGCTGGCACAAGATGATAAAACAGATCCAGTAATAGCTTTCTATACTCTTGAAATTCCACCGCTGCCAAACGTTCGACCTCATGAATGACTTTCCCGGAACATTCCAATAGAAATTCCAAAGAAGTATCTTGTATTTCTCCTTGGACGACCGTCATAAAAAGAATGGTGATATACAAAACTTCCATTTCTTTGTTTTGGATATCTGAGAAATCATCTAAAAATTTTTCGGAGGCTTGACTGGCAATCAATGTTGTAAGTAATTGTTGATCTTTTTCCTCGAAACAAATTTCATGCTTTCTTGTTCGCCCAAGCAAATATGAAACAAAATAGACCATCTCTTCAAAACGGCTGGGAACAAGAACTAAGCTGTACTCCTCGATTGTGTGTGAAAAACGCTGACGAACATTAGCGTAACAGTCAATTGAAGCTGTCATTAATCCCTTATACAACAACCGTTTTCCATTGCCGCAAGCCATTATTTCTCCCAACAAAACATATGCAATAGTCCTGACTGCCGCTTCATCTCCTGATAAAAAGAAGCCCTCACGCCTTGAATATTCCAAAAAAGCTCCTTGCCCATCGAGCGATTTCCTCAGCCTTTTCAGATCTGTCAAAATCGTATTTTTACTGACCATAAAAAATTCCTGAAAATAGAAAACCGACAGCTCTTCAAAATTACTAAACGTTAAAAAATAGATCATTGCCTGACGCTCTTGCTCAGAATAAATCACCTCTTCTTCTCGTTGACCAAAAATAAGTGCGAGCCAATCTTTTGATGACAGCTTAGGAATACCGATATTATTTTCGGTGAGATTGATCTCTTTTTGCAGTATTTCCTTCGATAGCTGAGCTAACTTCTTTAGTTCAATTGAAAGCTCGCTTTTTCTTATACCGGTTTTTACGGCTACCTCTTCAAAAGACAATGTTTGATTTCCCAGCGACATAATATAACTAATTCTGTAATCCATCGTTATCCTTCCTCCTCCTTTACTATATAATGCACTAGTCAAAATGCACAGAACAATTGGGTACAACTCTAATCGGCTATTTCTATTTGACTGGACCGTAAAATAAAAAATAACAAAGAATAGAAAAACATTGACCCACAAATTGTATTCCTTTAAAAGATACAGATATGAATACCCTTACATTTCAATATCTTTGCTGTCTACTTTTCCTTATTTACTCTCTTAACACAGCTAAACGAAATAAAACAAGAGCTTGAGCTATACGTAACCGCCCAAACTCTTGTTTCTATTTGCATCAATGAATGATCAAGCAAAATACTGATTACTTCTCACTCATTCACTATTTTCTTTTTTTACTACCAAAGGCATCTTTCATTTTATCGAAAAAACCTTCTTCCTGCTGCTCATTGATTTCCTGACCGCCTGCTTTTGCAAAGGCACGCAATGCATCTCTTTGCTCATCATTCAGGTTTTTCGGAGTGATCAATTTCACCTTCACATGCTGATCGCCATTGGCACCGCCTCTTAATCGAGGAGCACCTTTTCCTTTCAGACGGAAGTTTGTAGCTGTTTGTGTACCGGCAGGAATCTTCAGTTTCACATCGCCGTGCACAGTCGGTACTTGAACCTCATCGCCTAATGCTGCCTGTACAAAACTCAATGGCAGCTCGTAATAGATTTCAGCGCCGTCTCTATCAAAGATATTGCTTTCCTCTACACTAAAGACAACATACAGATCACCGTAAGGTCCGCCATTCATACCAGCTTCTCCTTGATTAGCCAAACGCATTTGCTGACCATCTTCAACACCTGCAGGAACATTGACCTTCACACGATGTGCTTTCTTTTCATGACCTGAGCCATGACAAGTCGGACAAGGTTCTTTGATTTCTTTACCAGTACCGCGACACACGTCACAGGTTTGACGACTCATTACACGACCAAGTGGTGTTTGACGCTCCACATTGATCGATCCTGAACCATGACACTTATGACAGGTTTCAGGCTGTGTACCTGGTTTTGCTCCATTACCATGACAAGTACCGCAAACATCTTCACGTTTATACTTGATTTCTTTTTCTATTCCGAAAATGGCTTCTTCGAATTTCAACTGGATCGTATACTGTAAATCTGCCCCTTGTCTAGGAGCTGTAGGATCCACTGTACGTCCACCGCCGCCGCCAAAAAATGAATCAAAGATATCTTCAAAACCGCCAAAGCCGCCGCTCCCGCTAAAGCCGCCACCGCCAAAACCACCGAATCCGCCAGCTCCGCCGCCATAATTAGGATCTGTTCCGGCATGACCATATTGATCATATGCTGCTTTCTTCTGTGGGTCGCTTAGGACCTCATAAGCTTCTGACAACTCTTTGAATTTTTCCTCAGCATCCGCTTCTTTATTGATATCCGGATGGTATTTTTTGGAAAGCTTCCGATAAGCCTTTTTTATTTCATCATCTGAAGCACCTTTAGATAACCCCAGCACTTCATAGTAATCTCTCTTTGTAGCCATTGGCTTCCCTCCAACTTGTAATTCCATTAAGGCTGAGACAAACTGCTCAATCCTTTTCTGTACTCTAAATCTGAATAAACATTGTTTTAAAAGCAACGTCTTACAACAAAAGTATCGTTGTAATCATAACACAATTCAGGTAAAACCTAAATACATTTATGTAAAAACAAAGTCAAGAACCTATTCAGGTCGCTTTTCTCAAGTAAACAGGCAAACAGCTTATGCTGCGCTCTGTCTCTTAACTGTACAACAAGAAAATGACGGGACAGAAGCAGCAATTACACTTCCGTCCCGCCCACTTTCCTAATAGGATATATCTGAAAGCTTTAACTGAAAAATCGGATTCCACCGTAGTTTTCAGACACACCCTAATCATACCTGTTCTATTTCAGAAATTAGTCTTCGTCTTTTTCAACTTCTTCAAAATCAGCATCTACAACATCATCTGCTCCGCCTTGTGCTGCTTCCGGATTTTCTTCAGCTTGTTGTTGAGCTGCTTGTTCATAAAGTTTTACAGAAAGATTTTGAACGATTTCGTTCAATGCATCACGTTTTGTCTTCATCAGCTCGATATCATTTGCTTCAACCGCTGCTTTCAGCTCATCACGTGCTTCTTCTGCTTTTGTTACATCTTCAGCATCAACTTTGCCTTCAAGTTCTTTCAATGTTTTGTCAACAGTGAACAGCAACGCATCTACATCATTACGAAGATCAACTTCTTCTTTACGTTGTTTGTCTGCTTCTGCGTTTGCTTCCGCATCCTTAACCATACGTTCGATCTCGTCATCAGATAAGCCTGAAGATGATTTGATTGTGATTGTTTGTTCTTTTTGAGTACCCAAGTCTTTCGCACGTACGTTTACGATACCATTTTTATCGATATCGAAACTTACTTCGATTTGAGGCACGCCGCGTGGTGCTGGTGGAATATCCGTCAATTGGAATCTTCCTAATGTTTTATTGTCTGCTGCCATTGGGCGTTCCCCTTGCAGGACATGGATATCTACTGCCGGCTGATTGTCAGCTGCTGTAGAGAATACTTGTGATTTACTTGTTGGGATCGTTGTATTGCGATCGATCAATTTAGTGAAGACCCCACCCATTGTTTCGATACCTAGGGATAATGGTGTTACATCCAATAGTACTACGTCTTTCACATCACCTGTGATTACGCCGCCTTGGATTGCAGCCCCCATTGCTACAACTTCATCCGGATTCACCGATTTATTTGGCTCTTTGTTTGTTTCTTTACGTACTGCTTCAACAACCGCAGGAATACGTGTAGAACCACCGACAAGGATTACTTCATCAATATCAGAAGCATTCAGGTCCGCATCCTTCAATGCTTGGCGTACAGGAATTTTTGTACGTTCAACAAGATCAGCGGTCAATTCATCGAATTTCGCACGAGTCAAGTTCATTTCCAAGTGCAAAGGACCAGCGTCGCCGGCAGTGATAAATGGTAAGCTGATTTGTGTGCTTGTAACACCTGACAAATCTTTTTTCGCTTTTTCAGCAGCATCTTTCAAACGTTGTAAAGCCATTTTATCTTGACCAAGATCGATACCATTTTCTTTTTTGAATTCAGCAACCATGTAATCAATGATCTTGTTGTCAAAATCATCCCCACCAAGGTTGTTGTCCCCAGAAGTAGAAAGTACATCGAATACGCCGTCTCCTAATTCAAGGATTGAAACGTCAAAAGTACCGCCGCCTAGGTCAAATACAAGAATTTTTTCTTCTTTATCTGTTTTATCTAAACCATAAGCCAGTGCAGCTGCAGTTGGTTCGTTGACGATACGTTCAACTTCCAAACCAGCAATTTTACCAGCATCTTTTGTTGCTTGACGTTGTGCGTCATTGAAATAAGCAGGAACGGTGATAACCGCTTTTTCTACTTTTTCTCCCAAGTATTCTTCCGCAAACCCTTTAAGGTATTGTAAAACCATTGCAGAAATTTCTTGAGGTGTATAAGTTTTTCCATCTGCTTCTACTTTGTAGCCTGCTTCACCCATGTAACGTTTGATTGATGAAACAGTATGAGGATTTGTTACTGCTTGACGCTTCGCAACTTCCCCTACTTGGATTTCTCCATTTTTGAAGGAAACAACTGAAGGTGTTGTACGATTTCCTTCCGGATTCGCAATGATTTTTGCTTCTCCGCCTTCTAATACTGCTACTGCTGAGTTTGTAGTACCTAAGTCAATACCGATTATTTTACTCATATTTATTATCTCCTGTCTGTCTATTTATAGTTTTTTATATCAATTAAATTTCTGTATATACTATTGTGCAACAACGACCATGCTGGCACGCAGCACACGATCCTGTAATTTATACCCTTTTTGCAGTACTTCAACGATTGTATCTGATGCAACACCCTCGTCAGCCGGTACTGTCTGAACCGCTTGATGCAGGTTTGGATCGAAAGGTTCGCCCACTGCCGGGATTTCCTCGATGCCTTCTTCCTTCAGTGCATGTAGTAGGCTTTCATGAACCATTGAGATTCCTTTTTTCAGGCTTGCTCCTTGTTCATCATCCACTTCTATTGCCATTGCACGCTCCAGATTATCCATCGCCGGCAAAATCTTTTTGCCTAGATCCTGAGATCTATAGCGAACCAAAAGCTCACGTTCGTTTTTGAAACGATTGCTCATATTAGCAATCTCCGCTCGTGCACGTAAGAATTTATCTTCCATTTCATTCAATTCATTTTTCAGCGTATCTACTTCTGTTTCTTCAACGATTTCCGCCTGATCCTGAATCTCTTCTTTTACTTCTTCCTGATTGTCTTTATCCAATCTTGCAACTTCCCTTCTCATTTCGTAGAATCATTTTTATCTTTAAGATATCACCGAAGCTCTATCCATCAAGAAATCTATAGTAAGAGCCTAACTGTGATGCCAGTTCATTTCTGAATACGTCGATCAGTCCAAACATTTTGGAATACGGCATACTTGTCGGTCCCAGCAAAGCAATTGTTCCTTTACCGTGCCCTGCTACTTCATAGGTTGCAGTGATCATACTCATATTATCCAGCAAGTCATTGCCGATTTCCGAGCCGATCTTAAAACTGATAGGCACTGTAGAGTTAGCCGACATATCCAGCAGGTGAGTCAGTTCGTCTGTATTTTTCATAAATGAATAAACAGATTTCAACTGATCATTATCCAGACCGTCATCAAAATCCAGCAGATTCAAACGACCACTCACATATACTTTTTCTTCAAAAATGTGCCCTAGCATTGAGTCAAACAAATTCATCATGCCGTCTGGTGTTTGGAAATATCTATGGAGAATCATAGGTATCTCAGTTCTCAAACGGTGATAAACTGTCAGCAACGGTTGTCCTACCAGTTTATCATTGATGATTTTTGTCATCTTTTCTAAATCTTCACTTGAAACTGTTGCCGGCACAGCAAATACCTGACTCTCGACATTGCCTTTATCCGTTACAATAATAGCAATTACTTGTCGATCGTTCAAAGGAACCATCCTGAATCCTGTTAGTTTTCTTTCTTTCACTTCCGGTCCTAATGAAAATGCTGTGTAGCTGGTCAGCTCAGATAAGATCTTCGCTGATTGTTCGATGATGTCATTGATTTCACGAAACTCCGTTCCAAAGGACTGACGGATCAGGCTCACTTCTCCTGAATCTACTTCCGTCGGCTTCAACAGATGATCGACATAGTAACGATAGCCTGCCATTGAAGGAACTCTTCCTGAAGAAGAATGTGTCTTCAGTAATAAACCGTGCTCTTCTAATGCCTTCATATCATTTCGAATCGTCGCAGAACTGGACTTGACTCCATCCTCCATCAATTTCTTCGAACCCACAGGAGTTCCTGTAGTTGTGTAGTGTTGGATGATAAGTCTCAATATTTCATTTTGTCTTTCTGTAAGCATAATTACCACCCTCCATTAGCACTCTTATCTAATGAGTGCTAACACAAGTATAAATATAGCAAGTCCTAACTGAATTGTCAAGAAAAAAACAGCAATTTTTAGCACTCTTTACATCCGAGTGCTAAAAATTACTGTTTCGTTGTTTTTTCTTAATCTAATAGGAAGGATTCAAAGACTTCATTTCCTATATAGAGACCTTTTTCAGTCAAGCTGAAATACTTTTCTGATTCCAAAAGCAGACCTTCTATTTTCAATTTTTCAAGAACCGGACCATAGACCTGATCGATCGTTGTTTGAAATTTTTCCAAGAATTTTTCTTTGCTGACACCATCCAGCTTCCGCAGTCCCAAGAACATCTCTTCTTCTATCTGATTCTTTTTGGTCAGGTGTTCTGTTTCTAAAACAGGCAGCTTACCTTCCCTCAATGGTTGCAGATAATGCTGAATTGGACCATAGTTGCGATAGCGGACATCCCCCAGATAGCCGCTTGCCCCTGCACCAAAGCCGTAATAATGTTCATTATTCCAATAAACCAAATTATGCTGACTTTCTTTTCCCTTCAAAGCAAAATTACTTACTTCATATTGATGTCGTCCTGATTTAGCCATCTCTTCAATTGTTGCCTCAAACATCCCAGCTTCCGCATCTTCATCAGGAAGTTCCAAGCGCCCCTGCCTTACCCAGTTCATGAACATTGTCTTGTTTTCCAGGATCAGGGAATACAGAGAATAATGGGGTAAATCAAGCTCGATTGCTTTTCGTAAGGTATCTTGAAATCCCTCAATTGTTTGACCGGGAAGCGCATAGATTAAATCAATGCTGACATTTTCAAAATTTTCTTTTTCCAGAAAACGCATTGTCTCATAGACATCTTCTGCTGTATGCTTCCGTCCGATTTTTTTTAGCAAACGATCGTCAAAGGTCTGAACCCCCATTGACAATCGATTGACACCATAATTCTTCATTACTCTTAATTTTTCCTGACTCAAATCTCCGGGATTTGCCTCTACGGTAAATTCTCGACTATCGTCAAACGGCAGCAGCTCTCTGATTCCTGAAAGCAGTCGATCTAGCTGCTTTGCGTTCAACGAGGTTGGGGTACCACCGCCTATGTACAATGTTTCCATATATTTTTCCGGATGCTTCGCTGTTGTAAGCTGAATTTCCTTCAATAAAGCCTCAATATACTCATCAACAGGCTGTCCCTCAAGAAAAACTTTGTTAAAGTCGCAGTAAAAACAGATATGCTCACAAAAAGGAATATGGATATAGGCCGAAACCTTACTTTTAATGAACTTGTTCTTTTCTATCATTTTATCATTTCCTTCAATTTTAAAATATGCATCATCTCCCAAATGACCACCCTTGCGAAAATAAGCACAGTAACAAGCATTTCGCATAAAAATTAGCTGTCATGCTCAGTAATCATATTAACATACCTTTATCTGTTTAATAAATCGAAATAGAAAAAAGTCCAGCCCTTTCTCATAGACGCTTCATCTTAAGCCGTTTATTTTAGTTTGATAAAAATCTTCTTCTCACAGCATACTTGATTTTTATAGATTGAAGTCATTAAAAAGAGAGTGGGACAATGTCCCACTTTCAATGAACTTCATTGCCCTATTCGGCTATGATTCTCCTGATTCTGCCTGTTGCGTAGTACTTTCTCTTTACCCTATCACTCAGCTTATGATATAAAGCAGTGAATTTCTGCCATGCTCAAGCTGAGAAGGAAGCTTTTCCAGATAGGACCTTTGATAGTCTCCCTCAATGCAGCCAATTACTTCCGAGCTGTTTTTAAACCATAATTCTTCTGTGTGTTCTAGAAAGAAAAAAAGCAATTGGCATTTCTCATCAATGCCGTGAAGCTTCGAAAGGCTTTCCGAAAAATTTTCAGCAGCAATCTGTTCAACCAATTCTCTGGCTTGATTCTGCAATTCCTCATAATATTGTTTTAACGTTTGATCGATCTCCCCTGTAGAAAAAATTGTTAATTCAAGCTCCCATGAAAACTTCATCCCTCTCACTCCTGATCTGTCACAAAATTCCAATCGTTGTTCCAGTATACCCATTTGTCTCCAGTACCGTCATTATATTTTACAGATATCTTATTCCTTATATCATCAATAGGAATATCTAACTGTTTTGAATCCGTTGTTTTCTTCAATGGTACTGTATAAGATTTATATTTTTTTCCATCCATATAAACTGTAAATTCGGTGATGTTGGAATAGAAAACCTTTACTCTTTGGTTCACAACTGAAAGGTAAACAGCTTCTCCGCCTTCTTTCTTGACGCCTGGAACGACAAGTACATCATCTGATGCAGATAGCTTTTTATGGTTATGGTTATCATTTGGCGGTCCAACAATAAACGGCTCCTCTAAGGTCGAATCTCCGATAACTGTCGCAGTAGTCGTGATTGGCTGACTGTCATCTTTCACAATAGAGCTTAGGCTGAAGGAGGCGATATTCCCAGGCTTCAGCTCTGATTTCAGATAAACATCGATAACCTTTTCTGCGGCTTTGTATTCATAAGAAGCAACAGCTGCATTATTCAATAGCTTATCAAAGGATTCATATTGAAGCTGATCCGATAGTGTAACGGTAACCTTTAGATTTTTCGCAGGATCTCTACCAGAATCTCTGCTGTCTCCGCTTTTAACGCTGACTTCATAAAGCAGCTGGTTTCCTTCTGTTAAGATAGGGGTTCCTTCCTCATTTCGGTCAAAGACTTCCGGCACTTCAATCATGATTTCCGGAGTAGAAGGAGCAGCAGCTACTACATCAAAATACAGCGAAGGAGTAAATCGTTCGTCACCAACTGCATCATGATACCCTGCATAGCTGTCATAGCTAAGTACAGATGGATTGATATTTCCTAAAACAGCATTCGGCGCTTCTATATAAGTTTCCGGCAATGTCCCGAGTACACCATTGATATCAGCTGTGTCTTTCGCAAAAATCTCGATTGTTTCCCCCACAAGAAGATACTCAGAGAGATCAAAGACCCACTTTTTCTTAGAACTAGCTCCCGATACTGCTTCGCTATCTGCTGTGATTTCTTTATACAATACTTGCCCAAGCGAATCTGTTAAAAAGGCATTATCTTTCTTCGCGAATATAAACAGCCTATCTACTTGTCTTTGATCACGTTCGTCCCATAAGTCTACCGTTCCTGTCAACTGCTTTGTTGTATCTGATACCTTGTTCATATCTGTCTGCAATGACAACGGAGGCGTAACATCTTGGACCTGCACTGTTTCAACCAGAATATCTTCATCCTCACTATGGATATTCTGACTGGAGTTCGCATCTGCCGAACCACCACGATATGCAGCTAAGACCTTGACTTGATCTCCCGCAGAAAGAAAATCATCCAGCTCCCAATCGAAAATCCCGCCTCTAGCTTCTTCACCATAAATCGAGACTCCCTGTAGCGTATCATTCTTTCCTTTCGTTGGTATTATCGCCTTCTTTTTCTCTGTACCATCTGCTGCCAAGATTTGGATTGTGACCCAAACCTCCTCTTCCCAAGCGTCACGTGTCTCACTGCTGTCATCTGAATACGGAACAGTCACATGTCCATAAATATGTTTGTCAGCATTTGTAGGTACTCTTAACTCATCAACTACTGCACGATAATTGTTTCCAGTCATTCGAGTATATTTATCTGCACCTTCATAGTTTGTCGAATTGAATTGATTCGGGAACTCAGAATAGGCAATCGTACCGAAATTCCTTCCAGTCAATTCATAGCCGATCTTACTCCAGAAAACATCTGGATTCGCATCTAAATCAACATTAGTTTTCTTCTTCCAAACGGAAAGACTCACATTCTTTGAAGAAAAAATCTGATTTGTCCCTGAGCTTCCTGTAGAAAAGACCTGCCCGCCATTTACGCGATTATTTCTAAAATCATAAAAAATCGGCTCATCCACTTGGATATCGATTCTTGAAGCTCCTGCATGAACGATTCCACGATTTTCTGCATATGTCGTTCCTTCCATCCTGAAGGTTGACTCTTTTCCAATAGTAAATTGGAAATTGCCACTCAACGCTTCGATTGCCGGCCCGTCATCAGATTTTGCATAGATCGAACTTCCTGAATCCTCAACTTCAAAATAGGAGACGCCGCCACTATCAACTGTGAATTGAATGGCTTGCTGGCCACCGGTATCGCCACCATTTTGTGCTCGATTCGTTCCTTCTTTTTTGATGTTTACCTTGCCGCCTGATTTTGCAATAAAGCTGTTATTTTTTCCATACAACCGAATAGCTGCCGCTGAGCCGGAATGCTTGATGACATTCATTTCTGCTTTATTTGTAACAGAAAATGTCTGCGCTCCCACTAATCTGAAACGCAATGTCGCACAGTAATTATGTGCCTCTCCATCTGCCTCTAAATTTAAGGCACTTCCTTCGCCGTCAAGATTGAATACACCATCCTTGACCTGATTAACAAAGGCAGAAGTTGTCTTGGGATTGGCTTTTCCAGCTTCTGAGCTTGAAGCCTGAGCATGGACACTCACCACTGCTCCGCCTAGCACTTCTGTTTTAGACTCTCTGCTGTCCTTTGCACTTCCTTGCAAGGTGATCACACCGCCGTCAGAACCATAAAAGGTTCCCTTAGATGTTGCAATCAATTCAGTTCCTTCATCAACTACTGAAAAAACAATGACGTTGTTATCTCCTTCTGTATTGGCCCAAACAGCCTGTCGGAGTTCGCTGGCTAGTCTGACTTTTGACCCTTGATCTATAGTTAGAGATGTCTCAACAGAAGCCGTTCCCGGTCGCAAACGAATAATTGCATGCGCTGCGGTTATCACCACATTTGCTTCATTTGTGATGTGAACATTTGCTGCACAGATAACTCCCTTGGAACTGCTTAAGCTCGGTACTGTTTTGTCACTATACCACCAAAAGAAGCCTTGTATTTCAACATTCGCTCTTGAAGCATCTAGAAAATAAGAGCCTGCGGTACCAATTTGTTCATAAGACCCCTCAATGTTTTGCAGCTTGATTGTCCAATAAAGAGAGACTGCTGCACTGGAAGCCGAAATAAATCCATCCTTTTTAGCAGTATAATTGACTGAAAGATTGAGAAGTTCAAAGGTGGCGTCTACCTTCTTTGTATCCCCCAACTTAAATGCAACACTGGCTGTAGTTGTAAGCGCAAAGCCTTTTCCGTCTATTGTCAGATCTCGTGTGATATTCGAAAGACTTGTGCTGGTAGCGACAATATTTGCAGAAAACTCAATCCTTGAAATTCCCGAATTATTTACAGCTGCAATCAGCTCTGTGTAATTCCCGACAATTGCCGTACCTGTTTGACCGTCATCCAATAGTTGGAATTGCTCACGCCCACTATTCATTGTCAAATCAACCATCTTTACTTGGCTATTCGTCAGCGATGAGTATTTTTCCTGCCCTGATTCCGTAGCCTGTTCTTCCAATTCACTCTCATTTTTACTGTCTAATGAGATGTCTACCTTATATTTTTGGACGACCTTCCCATTTCGAACGACTTGAAAGGTCTGTTCACCAGTTTCAAGAATCGGAATCGGAATAGACAATCGAACTTTTTTATTCGTCTCTTTGATTTTTAGTTGTACCCCGTCCTCGTCATCAGGAGCCTCTGCAAATTCAACCTCATCCGACTGAAAATCCTCCAGCGTTTCCATTGACACAGACATTGCTTCTGTTGATCGAAAAATGATCGTCTCTTCTTTCGGCTGATCAATATCAATATTTACATAATAGTGATTCACCTTGTCATCATACTCACTTGAGAGAGCATATGTATTTTTCCCAAGATTTCCCAAGAAAGTGATGATCAAAAATATCAATAAGGATAAAGTAAGAAGCAGACTACCTAACATAACAAAAAACTTGGGCTGAATGGACCTCCTATGGAACTTTTTCATACTTACCCACTCCTCTACATCAAATTTGAGAAAATGCCTCTTCACTGCATTCCTCTTTTTAACCAATACACCTAGTGCTCTTTTCTGCTTTCACCGTAGTCTCGTTCCTTCGATGTTCCTAACAAACTATAATTTGAAAGGAGATACCATCCCAGCTATTCGACAGGTCTCCCGGTTTCTGCATAAGATAAATAATACATTTGTAGAACAATACTAGCTGAATAGGCATAACTGTCTTCTCCCAATGAATCCGGATTACAGCGATAGGTTACCTGCTCTACTTTTGTGAAACGATTGGTGGTTTCCAGCTCCTTCACAAAATTCAGCAGCTCCTGTTCTCCGGAAGCCAGAACATCAAATGCAACTGTTGTATTTTGCAGCTGCTTAAGCGACGTATTGGAAGCCCCCTCAGCAAGTTCTGGAAAAATCGTTACATTTTCAAATGAAACATGTTGAAAAGATATCCCCATAGACTCATCCAGCTGTTTTAAACGATCAAAATATTCCTGCAGCTGAATGCCATTAGGAATGATTGGATCGTTCGTTACAAAATCTGATTCCAGCAAGGAAGGCAGGCCTTTTACTGTTCTCAAAAGTTTCTCTTCTTGCGTGATTTCCTGTTTAACTGTCTTCAGCTTCTGAGTCAGTTCACCTAGTTCTTTTCGGCTCGGTTCGATGGCAAAAAGCCAGCCGCTAACACTCAGAAATACCCCCATTACCAAAATCAGCGATGCAACGATTATATGCTTTCTAGTAAATACAACTCTATTCATCAGTAGCCTCCTCTGTCTTGGCTACCATTGGAACTTCAGCCTTTTTTAGTCGGATAACAAATTCTGACTCTGTATACTCATTGTCTCGGCTCATTGCAATCGGCTGACAGTCATAGACCCATTCCATTTTTTCAATCCGATCTTTAAAGCTTGGAGAATTTGTGAATAAATCGCCTCTAAACTTAACTGTTATTGAGGGTAGGAGTTCTGTTCCATCTGCTCCTACTAACAGTTGGTTGTCTAAACCATCGCCATCAGCTAAATAGATATCATAATTTGTCAACGTCAGAGAAAGCTCATTGGCAGCCTCACTTATGGCAGTCATGATTGGCTCCATCAGCTTTTGTTCTCCTTTTAAAACCTGAATAAATTCCTGCATATCTTTAGATTGCTCCTGCTGAAGCTCTACAACGTTCTTCTCCAGACCGATTTTTTCCAGTTGAGCCATTTGTACAGCATTCGTATAGGTTCTCACCTGCGTTTGGAAAAATAGATGCGCAATTAAAAATGCCACAATTAGTATGGCGAATAGAATAGCGGACAGAACAATGATAACTTCCATTGCACGATTTTTTATAAATTTTTTCGGTAATAAATTAACATTCATAACTTAAACCTCTTTCATCGCCAGACCGGCAGCTAATAAAAAGCGTTCCGGTAAACGTTTTTGATTCGCTAGTCGAAGCGGCGACTGCAGCTCTTTTACAGGCAGATCATTGGTTTCCTGAATGATCTCCACTACCTCGCCATCCAACAATGGATGACCACCAACCACATAAATCTGTACCAGCTCTTTCCCTGGCGATATCTCTGTTTCAAAATATCGGATAACATTGTTGATTGTGCGCCCAAGTTTATCAAGCTCCTCCAACTCAACAGAGCGATTGAACTCTGTTTTCGCAGACTGTTCCTTTTCCAGATAACGCCAGTTGACCTGATTATAGTCTTCATATTGGACATATACCGGGACTAACTGCTCAAATATAGTGATCGTCGCTGTACCGGAATCCAACTCTACCAAAAGGAAATTCTGTCCCCAATTGATACGCTTTTGCAATACGCGAGTATACGCCAAAGCACTGCATTCCACGCCAATCAGCTGACCGCCGCTTCGTTGAATCAAATAGCCAATTTCTTCTAAAATCGGTTCCGAAGTAATAACTACCGGTACCTTTCCATTGACTGCAAAACGATTCCGTTGGATCTTCACTTCTCTGCGTGAAGACTTTTCCTGCGGTTGTCTGCTTTTTTTCTTTGGTATTTTCTTTTTACTTTGCTGCTCAAGGATCAATAAATCAAAAATGGGATTTTCAAAAGGCAATGATATTGAATCCCCTAGCTCAAAGTATAAGAACTCGCGAATTTCTTTCTCGCTTTTCATATTCCCTAATGGTATCTGGCGAATCAGCAGCTTACCGTTCATCACAGAAATGATAAACTCCGGATTTCTCATATGTACTTCCGCTGCAACCTGTTGCAGTGTATGGATGAATTCCTCTGGATTTCTTATTTTCCCATCTTTAAAAATGGAACCATTGGTCACTTTTTCACCAAAAACAAATTGACCGCTTTTTACTGTGCAGTATCTCAGCACGTTTTTCTGAATATCAATACCAATTGCTGCATGTTTCTTTTTTCCAAACATCTTTCTACCTGCCTTTTTCAAAATAAAATAATTTCAGTCCTTACCCAGCTAATACCGCCGATAAAAGATAAACCAGCACTGAACTGATAGCGATAAACGGTCCAAACGGGATATATTTCTGTTTCTCTTTCTTATAAATGGATAAAATAATAGCAAAAACAAGGGCAATAACTGCCGATAAAAATAAGGAAAGAAATACCTGTAAAGGACCTAGGAAAATACCTAATACAGCAAAAAGCTTAATATCGCCGCCTCCCATGCCGTTTTTACTGAGTTCTCCTAAAATGTATAACGGTACAAAGCCAACCAAAAAGCCTGCCAAAGAATACCACCAATAATCATTTTGCGGGATAATGACTCTTTCAAGAATCGCTGCGATAAAGAACGGCAACAGCACCTTGTTGGGAATAATCTGATACAGTGCATCGGATACACTAATAATCAGCAGTAGAGAAAGAAGTGTCCAACCAACCATTACCTCTGGGGATAAATTGAAAACAATTGCCACAGCCATAAATAATAGACCTGCAAGTATTTCAAAAACAGGGGCTGCTGCCCCTATTTTTGAAGCACAATATTTGCATTTTCCTTTTAAGAAAACATATGAGACAACTGGAATCAATTGCCACCAGACTAGTTCCTGCTGGCAATTCTCACAGTGAGAACGTCCCATCAATGTTTCCTTTCTAGGAATTCGGTAGCCAGCAACCATGAAGAACGAGCCCAGACACATTCCTATGACAAATATATAACAATAAACGATTCTTGCAGGTATGGTATAACTCAATATATTCATAAAAAAACTCCTTCTTCAATAACTACATAACTCTAATCAATTACTGTGCAAATGCTAAAGAATCACGAGTTAATGCGTTAACGGCTGCTTGATTACTAGCTGTGATTGCTACAGTATTCTTCTTAGAACCAGCTTTCAGCTCACCAACCGGTACTGTCATTGTTAATGTGCCGTCTGCATCTACATCAAATTGGATGTTGTCTGCATCATCAAAGTTTGCACTTGCACTTTCCATAAACTTATCATCAATAACATCCGTTAATTTGAATGTAGCACCAATTGCTGATGATGGACTAGACTGATATAATTTAGCTGCATTCATCGCCTGTTGAACGTCTGCAATCGCTGCATCTTCTCTAGAATTTTGGATCACATTACCAATAGCTACTAAACCAATCCCAGAAATAATCGCTAAGATTACTACTGTAGCTAATAGTTCAATTAAGGTCATCCCTCTTTCATCTTTTAAAAGGCGACTCATTCTGCTTTCTTCCTGTAACGTTAAAACTTCTGTCATTTTTTTTGTTCTCCTCCTGTTGTTTCCATTTTTAAGTATATATATTATCTGGATGTCTAGGTTTCCAGTTAATAACAATTAGAATTAGGTAGTTGCTTTTGTACTACCAAACACATAGATTTCAAAAATCCCACTCTCTAGCAAAGCTAGTATGCATCGTTGTATTACCCCTGAATGGATCCATATACAGAGAACATTGGGATCATAATCGCTGCGATAATAAATCCAACGATTCCACTAATAATCAACATCACTAACGGCTCCATGATCGTCTTGATTCGCACGCTCATCTCATCGGCTTCGGCTTCAAAAATTTTACTGAGCTTCTCCAGCATATCTTCAAGTGAACCTGTATTTTCGCCAATTTTGACCATCTGGGTTGCTAATATAGGAACTGCCCAATTTTGAGAAAATATATTGCTCAATCGACCGCCCTGTTCTACTTCTATCTCACATTGCATCACCATATTTTGAATAAATTGATTATTAACGACTTCTTTACTCATGGATAATGCAGTAACCATTGGAACAGAGCTTGATAACAGGGAAGACAGTGTCGTCATAAAGACAGAAAAATAGCTTTTTTGAACAAACTCGCCAAAAATGGGAATTTTCAGTTTTAACGTGTCATACTTCATTCGAAAAGCAGGGTTCTTTTTCCCAAGAAAAATTCCCAGCCAAATCAGAAAAATCGCGACAGCAATGACAATCCCTTTCGTTTGCAGAAAATCACTGATTTTCATCGTTATCTTAGTAATAGCTGGCAGCTCAGCATCAAAGCTTTCGAACACACTGACAAACATTGGAACAATCGAAATCATCAGGAAAACTCCTACACCAATAGAAGCAATCAGCATTATTATTGGATAAATCATCGCTGTAATGATACTACTGCGATTCTCTGAGCTTTTTTCGTAATACCTAGCCATTTGCTGCAGATTCTTCTCTAATGAGCCGGACATTTCTGCGACTGCAATAACATTAACTAATAATGGTGGAAAAGAGTTCGGATGCTTACGGTAACTATCTGAAAGAGTATGTCCTGCCTCCAAATCCAGCTTTACTTCGGATAATACTTTTTTAAATTTTTTATCTTGTTGCTGTTCTTCCAGCATACTGGCAGCTTCAAGAACTGTGATCCCTGCTGTAATCAAGGTGGAATATTGTTGTAGATAGGCAACCAGCACTTTCAAGCTGGTCTTTGAAAAAAAATCCAACTCCTTGTTGGCTACTGTATCTTTCTGTTCTACTAAAGAAAGCGGCTTTATATGCTTCTTTTTCAAGAGATTTCCAGCCTCTATTGCAGAATTTGCTCGAATGCTTCCACGAGATTTCTCGCCAGTATAGGTCATTCCTTGATAGGTAAACAAAGGCATTAAAAATCGCCTCCTTCTTCAAGATAGGTTGCTGCAATATCTGCATCTACTCGACCCGCTTGCGTCAGTCGCTGAATGGAGTTACTCATTGTATGCATACCGTCGCTTTTCCCCATTTGCAGCATGTTATTGATTTGATGCGTTTTTCCGGAACGAATGATACTGGCAATTCCCTTTTTATTCACTAACATCTCTGTCGCCGCTACTCGGCCTTTACCATCTCGAGTAGGCAACAAGCGCTGTGACAAAATTCCTACTAAGGCTCCAGCTAACTGAGTTCGAACCTGAGCTTGTTGTTCTGATGGGAACACATCTACAATACGCTCAATTGTTGATGGCGCACTTGAAGTATGCAGTGTTCCTAGAACTAAATGTCCTGTCTCTGCCGCAGTCAATGCAATTGAGATCGTTTCAAAATCCCGCATTTCACCAACTAAGATAACATCCGGATCTTGTCGCAGAGCTGCCCTTAATCCGTTAGAAAAGGATTCGGTATCCCGCCCAACCTCTCTTTGGGAAATAATGCTTTTTTTATGTTTATGAACATACTCGACTGGATCTTCTAAGGTCAGAACATGTGTCTTTTTTGAATCATTCAAATAATCCAGCATCGCGGCAAGTGTTGTCGATTTTCCTGATCCAGTCGGGCCTGTCACAAGAAACAATCCCTGACTTTTGTGGATCATACGTCGAAGAACATCCGGTACACCTAACGAGTCAAGGGAAGGAATACCGATGGGAATTTGTCTAAGTGCAATTGCAACAGCGCCAAGCTGCTTGAAAACATTTACCCGAAAGCGACTGATATCTTTTAGCTCGTAAGCCAAATCAACTTCGCCTGCTTGATTAAACTCATGCCACTGTTTCTCCGTACAGATTGATTCAGCCATAGCAGAGATTCTTTCCGATGTTAATATCGGTGCACCTTCAATCGGCTGTAAACCGCCATGCAAACGATACATAGGTGGTATATTTTCTATCAAATGGATATCAGAAACCTGCATTTCCACTGCGCTCTGCAGCCAAACATCCAACTCTTGCTTGGGTGAGGTCCGCTCTGTATAACGACTGCTTTTCCTTGGTCGTTCCTCTATTAAGTCTGAGGTCGACGGCCGACGTGAGCGATAAGAAGGACGTGAACCCAAGCTACCCTCTACCTCATTTTCTGTTCTTTCGCTATATCTTTTAGAACGTCTTAATTCCTCATCTCTCATTACTTCTTATCCCCATTCATAAAATATCTATGATTCTTCTACCGCGACTTTTAACACCTCTTCAATCGTCGTGTAACCAGCCAATACTTTATCCAGACCATCATTGATCAAAAACTTCATGCCTAATTCCTGCACATACTTTTGCAGTTCATCATTTGATGCCTGTCTGGTAATCATGCGGCGCATCTCCGGTGTGACCACTAACAGCTCTTGAACAGCCATTCTTCCTTGGTAGCCGGTATAGCCGCATTTGGCACAACCTGTTCCTTTAGCTAAACGCGCAGCATGTCGCTGGTATTCTTCCAAGAAGGCTGCTTCTGTGCTGGAAATCCGCTCCTCCTGTTTACAGTTGGAACAAATCGTCCGTACTAGCCGTTGAGCAAGAACACCAGCTAAAGAATTCGCTACAAGAAAAGAATCTACACCCATATCTACCAACCGATTGACTGTACTGACTGAATCGTTCGTATGCAATGTGGACAATACTAAATGCCCAGTCATTGAAGCCCGTATCGCAATCTCCGCTGTCTCTCCATCACGAATTTCACCCACCATGACAATATTCGGGTCCTGTCGTAAAATGGAGCGTAACCCACTAGCAAAAGACAAACCAATACTGCTATTCACAGCTACCTGATTGATCCCTTCCAGTTGATATTCCACCGGGTCTTCCACTGTGATAATGTTGACATTTGGCTGGTTCAGCTCGCCCAGAGCGGCATACAGCGTTGAAGACTTACCAGAGCCCGTCGGACCAGTAACCAGAATAATGCCGTGAGGCTGTTTCAACAGTTTTCGAAAATCCTTTAATGTATGCTTATCAAATTTGAAATCTTCTAGTTGGCGAATACCAATCGATCGGTCCAAAATTCGAATAACGATTTTTTCACCATGTATCGTAGGCAGCACAGATACCCGTAAGTCGATGATCTTATGTCCATTTTTCAGCATTGCTCGCCCATCCTGCGGCACACGAGTTTCAGTTATATCCAGTGATGAGATGATTTTCAAGCGAGAAGTAACTGCCGATTGAACATTTTTAGGCAAGATTTTCAGCTCTTTCATTTCCCCATCTGTCCGTATTCGAACAGCCAAATATTTTTCCTGTGGATCAAAATGAATATCGCTGGCTCGTCGATCGATTGCATCCTGCAAAAGTGTATTGACTAGTTTGATGATTGGAGAATCATCATTACTGCTTTCACTGGCAACAATTCCACTCTGTTCTACAGCATCTGCTTCAAACAGCCCATCGATATTGATGTCAGAAGGATAGTCTCGAACAATCATCTGCTGGATATCAGCTTCATTCGCTTTGATGGGCTCAATCAAAAGCCCAGTTGTCAAACGCAACTCATTTAGCGCAGCGTAATCTCCCGGATTACTCATGGCAACTACTAAGCGGTTTCGTTTTCTTTTTATAGGGAACACACTGTATTCCTTGGCAAAGCTTCTTGGAATCAGTCTCAACAGTTCTTTGTCCAAGGTCATATTGAAAAGTTCTACGGGCTGATTGGAAATCGCCCGTTTTTCACTATCAGCTCTGTCAGCTCTATACTTATTTCTCCCACCTAATCGTTCCTCATAATTCAAACTGCTCTCTCCTTTTATCAACGACACCATCCATTTTTCATGGGTTTCGGAATGCTTTTCTATTTAATAGGGTACATAACATATACCTGTATTTTTCCTAGCCCTTGCGTTCCTAAAAACCATTTCTCATTCTGCAAGCTCTAATAATCGATCGCTTTTACATAGTCAAAGGTTCTTGAAATCATCTGGATAGAATCTTTATCTGAAGTATTTACCGGCATGACAATAACAACTTGCCCACCATCGGCAGCTGCCGCTTCAGCAAAACCATTGGCTATTGCAACAGGAATACTGCTGCTGCGCAGGTCTGCTTCCAAGCTCAGTGCATCTGTCCTGTTAAAGGGTTGAATAATCAGTTTTCCATTCAACTGGCTTCGACTGACGCTATACTCAATAAAGCTTGTATCGAATAAAGCTAGCTCAGGCAAGGTCTTTAAGGACAGGTAGGAGTCTTTTTGGATTTCCAGATTAAACGGTTCAACTCCTGTATAATCTAACTCCATGCTTGCCCCATTTTTAAGTGTGATACAATTCCAAGATTCCTTGTCCTTGTAAAACCCTGTGAAATTCATTCCGCCATCTTCAGTCAATGCTTTTCTTCGCTCTGTTTTTGGTGAATCAATAAAGCTTTTCCCATATACTGACATTTTTGTGTCCGAGCCATCCAAAGTGATTTTTGCTGGTGTATTCGGATGAGTAAAGTCACCACTCTCTTGAAAATAGGAGAAGCCTTCTTCTCCCAAATCACTCGATAACATGGCATTGGTCAGCAGAAAATTCCCATTAACGGAAATGTTTCGGTGGTCGTCTTGTTCAGAATGAAGAGAAGTGTCTTCACTCACTGGACCAGCAAAAAAATTGGAGCTGGCCACCACCATAGAGCCTTTTAGAAATTCATTCCACAGGCTATCTTTGGGATTTTTCTTCCCAGATTCCACTGCATAATTGGCAAAAGAGAATGTCTCTGAACCTGTGAGTTTATTTATTACAAGATTTCCTTTGGAAAATAGGACCCCTTCTGTTGAACTGTTTTCTTTCTTCACTGTATTTGTGTTATTGATCAACAGATTGCCTGCATCAAATTGACCAACATCTAAAATTAGTCGCGACTGCTCTTTAGGTAAATCAATGAATGTACCGATTTTTGTTGCTACTTGATCAAGCTGCAAATAGTTAAGCTGCGGTGCTGACGGATCAGTTGAATTACGAAGCACCAGAGAATTATCAGTTTGAAGTCGTCCACCTGCTGTACCTTTCACTGTTACACCATTTTCTAAAAGGAAAGAACCTGAAAAAGTGATATCTCGGATGGTTTTATCACCACTTGAAAAATCTAATAGAGAGCCATCCCGAACATCCATCACTTGACCATTTACCTCACCGTATCGAAAAGCCGAATAATTATTGTAAGAAGCATAGTCGAACAATTGAGTATCGGTTTGATAGTGATAAATTCGATCAAATTTTCTCATCCATTCATCTGCTGATATTACTTGTGCACTATTAGGCAGATAATAGGAATAAAATACGTTACGCCAGACATCCAACGCTAAAATTTCTTCATTTACATCTACCTCATCCCACTGGATCTCATAGATATAATCGCATCGAGCTACAGCTTTCGTTGCTTTTCCGCTCTTCATTTCAGTAACTTCTGCAATAATAGGAAAAGTCAGTTCAATATTCGTTACATTATCCAAAGAAACACTCGACTGCTTCCATCCGTAACTGCCAATTTCCGTATCCAATACATAAGGAAGGACTTTTTTTGCTTCAAGCTGACTACTGTTGAACGACACTTGATAAGAGAATTGCTGATTACTGCCAATGTCCTCATTATTCATTTCAAAATCATCGATCCAGCCTTTTACAAGATTTCTCAGAGCCACTTCATCCGTTCCAAAGTTCACACCGGAACCTAGACCCGACAGCTCTGCTTCCAGCTTTTTCTTAATTTTATTACTAGCATCTTGAAGTGCATACTCTTCAACATCCTTTATCTGTTTGAATGTATCTACCTGCTCAACTTGGGAAAAAACAGTCCTCGCCAAAACAAAGATGGCGCCAATAATCACATTGACCAATATAATCGCACCTAACGCGTACAGTAATGCGTAACCAGCTTCCTCTCTACCATCTTCCATTTCCCGGAACCTCCCCACTTGCTTTTTCATCATCTCTATAAGTCAAAACAAATCTTCTGCTGTAGACGATCATTGCCTCATTTTGCTGCAAAAGCTCTTCGATCTCCCATAACCCTGAACTTGAATCATAATAATCAGCAAAAGTAATTTCATCTTCATAAAAAAGAATGATACCGTTGATCTGAATACTGAATGTATCTCGATAGTTCGGTGTAGCATAGATAGTATTCGTTGCTTCGTTTTCGTTCTTCTGTTGAATCAGCTTGATTTTTACGTTTTTATTTTTCACTTGATAGCTTGAGCTTCGCTTGTTTGTGGTATCTAAAATATCTGATATATACAACGGATTTTCTCCCTGAGCCAATGGTTGTATTTCTGACAGCTTATCTTCTGAAAGTGTCTTTATAATATGTGTGTCTGTCCAGTTACTGCTGTTGAATTTCCCACGGTAGCCGGCATTCTCATAAATATTTTCAATTCTACTGATGCTTTCCATTTGTGCAACCATTCCATTAGCAGTCTGCTGAAGCGCTACCTGCTGGCCTTGAACCTCCGAAGCCTTAGCAATGCTGAATAGCACACCGCCAAACAATAGAGAAGCCAAACCGAAAAGAATAATGGCACCAATCAGTTCCATTAATGATAGTCCCCGCTCATCCTTTATTAGCTTTCTCAACTTATCCCTCCTATGATTCAGCCACCCAGTTTATGTAGGTTTCCGTTAATAAACTGCCGCTATTCTGGTCATAAACCTTGATTGTCAAACCGACGCCATCTACTCGAGGGTCATATTCAGCAATAGCTGCTTTACGCTGCACGACCACTTCTATCAAGAAGTCGGTCTCTTCTCCCAAGTGATTGAGGTATTGGCCCAGATACAACTGGTTAACATCTGATTGCAATGCTTCTGGTAAGAAATCAGGATCATTCAATCGATAGTTGACTTTCTGAATGAAGGTTCCGCGATCTGGATCAGTTACCGGCATCTCCAGCTCTCCATATTTCGCTTTGTTTGTGCCGGATTCTTTTTGAATACCTGAATTATCTAAAATCAGATGGTTCCTTCTTTCAAGCTGTTCTTCATTAAACACAGCTGCTGATTCTACAAAAACAAAAGTGTTCAAGTTGGCAATGTCCTGTATCTGTGCCTTATATACCAACCATTCCTTTACATCTTCTCGTACAAAAATTGCCTCTTCTTTTTTTGTATTGATTTGAATCGCCTGTTTATTTTGATAAATCATTGAAGAAATAAACAGAAAACAGACACCCAAAAGAACTATTGCAAAAAGCACTTCCAATAATGAAAAACCGCGTTCATCTAACCAAACTCTTTTCAGCTTGCACCCACTAGTCACTTGTATAGAATCAAACTTAGACTTCTTCATTTTGATTCATCTCGATTTTTATACGATTAAGAACGTCTATTACGCACCATATAGTTTTATTCATTATTCGTCTCCTTATCTGTTGATGAAGATTCTTCATTCATTATTGGAGAAGAAATGTTTTGAGTGCCAAGAATTTCTTTGACTGGCTGATTGAAAACAGAAATATTTTTTTCTATCCAGCTTTTGATGATATACGTCGATTTGTCTGCAGATGCAGCTGTTTCCTCTTCATTGTCATTGTTTTCACTGCTGCTCTTTGATTTATAAGTACCTTTCCTCTTTTTAACAGAGCTACCTTGTTCCGCTGTGCTGGAATCCTCCACTGTAGATGCTTGCTTCTTTGTTCCCGGCTTTGCATCAAACTGCGTTAAATCATAGGCTTCAATCAATGCATTCAGCTTACTTCCGTACTTAGTATCCGTTGCATACCTACCAGTTAGAAACATCGTTACATCTTTATAGCTTTCAGTATTCGGCTTCCAGGTTTTATCGTAGAAATTCTTGTTGCCATCAATCCCATTTTTCAATAGCTTGGCATAGTCCTCTAGCGACTCCTTATAGCTCGGGTATTTTCTGAAGCTTGCTGTAATTGTATATAGACTGCCGCTTCCGTTGTCTTCTTGTGTCGAAAAACTGACGCTTTTTCCTTCATAGCTTCCCTTCACACCGAATAGGTTATAGTTAGGCGGGCTTGAAAGACTGCTGCTGCCTGAACCAGTCTCCAAGATTGCCTGACTGATCATGACCGATGCATACAGCTCATTTTCCCAAGCAATTTCCTGAGCAAAACTGCTGATCGACTCGATGAATTCACCTGTACTTTGATTTTTCACCACAGAAAACTGATAATTTTCTTCAACCTCTGTTGTTTCAGCAACTCCTGGGAGGTATTCGGCCAAATCCTCTGACGGCTCTGCTGCTTCCGGATTCTGTGTTTGCTGAGGTTGCTGCTCATTTACTATGATCTGACCTGTTAGTGTTGATGAATCAGTTGTTTGTTCTTTGATACTGCTTTCACTTGGAGTTGTAGAAGCAGGCACTTCACTTGTCGATGGGTTAGTTTCCTCTATTTCAGAATCAGTTGTTGAATCGATCGTTGAACTGATGGTTTCCGAATAGTTCGGTTCTTCTGAAACCTCCACAGCCATATCCGATGACTCTATGCTAAAAGCAACTTTTGAATCTGCACTCTCTGTTGTCTCATTAATGGATTCATTATTAGCACTTTGTTCCTGCTCCATAGCCATCAGCTGACCCGGATTCATTTTCATCCCTAAAGCAAGTATTCCGCCGCATACAAACAGCCCAAGTAAACAGTGTATTTTTTTATTCATAAAACTGTCGTTCCCCTCTCAGCATTTGCTGTCGTTCTCTACCTACTCTTATCTTCGTTATCTCTGTCTCTTTCCACAGGAAATTTTGATAATGCCACGCATTCATTCGAAAGAAAATCGTCAGCATCAATATCAGCATCATCAATATCAAATGAGCTAAAGTCATTTTTTCCTGAAAACCAGTGAAATAGCAAAAGCAAAATACGATTCCAAAAATAAACAGCAGCACAAGAGAAATGGTGAAGTGCAACCAGTACAGCATTGTATAGCGCTTTATCTGCTGATGACGTCTATTCATATAAACAACAACCCCTTCCTCAAATTCAGCTATCCAAGACATGACCTGTTCTTTCATGAAGTTAACAGCGTGATAAATTCACAGAATTTTCAATCAATTATAATTATGTTGATGGAATTGATTTCCGTATTCATCAGCACCTGTCTTCAATCGTTCATTTTTATCAGGCTAAGTCTTCTCAATTTCTAAATCCAACATATATCCTCTTGCCCAAATTGTTCGAATAAATTCAGAGTATCCGGTTCTTCTTTCAACCTTTTTTCTCAAATAGAAAATTAGATTGGCAAGTCTGGCTCTATAAGAGTCCACCTCTTCTTCTTGCCAGACAAAGTTTCTCAGTTCTTCATAACCGAAAACTTTCCCTTTTTTACTACATAGAATCGTCAATAACCGGTATTCCAGTTTGGTCAGATTGATCTCAATCCCATTCTCAAACTGAAGGCTCCGATTATGTTCATAAATAGTCAACTGATTCTCTCTCGTCTCATTTTCAATTACTTCGATCATTTCCTCTATCTGTTTTTCTTCAAAATGATTCACGGTGTTATGTATAATGAGCTCAAATTCTGCTGGTGAGCACACCGCAGGGATGTGGCCATGAATTCCTAGTTTTAGATAAACTAATCGATTGATTTCCATCATTTTGTTTGAAAATGTCCAGATAAATGCTTTTGAGCTTTCCTTTATTTGAAAAATCAAATTACATATTTTCCAAATAACTTCTTCATTTTCTTCATCGAAGTGAATGATCACTGCATCAACGTCTTCTATATCAGCTAACAGTTCTTCTGTTTCTGTGAAATCAACATTGTATTGATTTCTTGTTAATTCATTGACATATCTCTCATTAAGTTCTCCATTGATATTAACTACACTGACTGTGCACACTCTGTATTCCCCCATATCTTTCCCTTGTTAAAAAGTACCAAGCCCTATGGATGTGATTGAACGTGGTACGGTCCCTTCAAAGACTAACCTATACACATTAGGGTGTTTCTTTCTTGGATTCTTCTTTATGAATCATTTTTCTTAAAAAGTAATTTTCGCCCTGCAGCAAATCAAAATAAGCAGCTTTCTTCGCTAAGCTATGATAATCAGCCTTCATCAATTTGACGTAGGGATTTCGAAACCAGGGATATTGATTGATGATTGCTCTACTATCAATTTCTCTGCACTCATCCATCACTAGGTAGATGTCACTGTCAAAAATCATTTCCTTCAGCTGTGCAACCTGCTTATGCTTATATGTTACTGATGAACCAACAGGAACTAGTTTCTCAGTCTGCTTGATAAGCGCTTTGTTGTTGTCCCATAATTTTTCTAAATACTTTGCTTTTTGCTTTAAATAAGAATACTCACGCAAACTAATATGTAAATACTTAGAGGCTTCTTTGTCCTCATCTGAGTGCCTCAAATAGCTGATTCCACAGTCCACTACCGTCTGCTCCAATTTTTCAATCAGGAGTTCCAGTTTTTCGTTTGCAATTCGCATGCGTTCCTTTGTATAATCACTTCGTTTGATTTCTTCTTTATAGACTAACAACTGATTTTCCACACTAACTGCTTCTCTTGAAATTACTGGCTTCTTTATTGACCTTGCTTTTTTTGCCGGTCTGCTTCTCTCACTTTTATCTGCTTTCCCAGATAACCATAAGTTTTTTTCCAAGAGCTGCTCTTCTATTTCTTGACTCAATGCTCTCACTGCTTCCTTCTCAGAATAAAACAGCTGCTGCTGGATGCTGGTCTGCAGCTGAATTTCGAAAGGAAAGCCATTGTCACTATAAGCAATTGGAACGAAATCCATATAATAAACTCTTCGATGATTTTTGCTCACTTCTGTTTTACAGCTTAGCCAGGCAAACTGAGGGAGCAGAACTGCTAATTCTTGCAGAACCCGCTCCCAACTTAATTCCCCTGATAATATTGAAATCTCCAAATGGTGGACAGCTGTCATCACTTCAAACATCGCGCTAAAACGCTTGTTGACCTGTTCATACACACACTTCCCCATAGGCTGCCTCTCCAAATGAAGCTTTTCACAAGTTTGACAAACTTCTTCCAGCGTTTCTACTTCATAAAGAAGCTCTTCTGTTGACGGGGCTGATGTCGGGTAAATGTTCACCTGTAGTTCTCTTTTCTTCACCTGCAAATTTCCCTCCCCGTATTTCCAGATGACTTACTCTTTCTGCACTTGCAATTAACCTGTCAAACATATGATCTGATTCGGCCTTCAGTTCAATCAGCTTGCCGCGATGTTTTTCTGTCTCCTGCTTGATCAGATGCAACTCCATTGCAGATTCAGACAACACTTTACGTGCTTCTGCTTCAGCACTCTCGCGAACCTGCTCGCCCTCCCATTGAGCACGAGCAATAACTTCCCGCTGCTGCTCCTTGGTTTCAATGATGATATTGGCTAAATCACTTTTTAACGTTTCCTGCTGATGGACTTTCATTTCCAATTCCTTGATTCTTTGCTCCTGATCAACAATTTTCTTTTCATACGTTCGCTTTACAGAATCTACCTGACTGTCTTGCTTTCTAACGTGTTTTTTCCGTTCTGAAAGCTCGTCTTCCAACAGCTCTATATGGTTCTTGTATTCTCTCAATACAGCATCTGATTCACTTCGTATTTGGGTGATTTCTTCATCCAATTGTTTACGCAATTCGTTTATCGCTGTCTCAGCCCTGTTTTCTTTTTCAGTCAATAAATTAGTGACTTTATAAAGTTCATCTTGTTTCTCTTCCAATTGATCTGTCAATCGTTCTACTGTTTCTTCCAAGTGATCGATTTCATTTTTCATCTCTTGCTCTTCTTGGCGAGAGATCATTGGTTCTTCATATCTGTGGGGCTCGTTCTTTTCCTTTTTTCTCTTAGAGGTAAAATGAGGCTGCTCGTCATATTCTTCCTCTTCATAATCTGTGTATTCTCCGTAATCTTCTTCATCTTCATAAATGTACACTTCATCATAATCCTGATCATCTTTACGTTTACCTAATCCAAACATCTTTTATCACTACTCCCGTCTAGTTCGTATTCTATTTTTCATCTTCAAAAAATCAGTCTTTCTGTGCTATTCTCCAAGATACGGATGTCATTTGATTTCTTACCAGTTCAATTATTTGACAAGTTTCTTAATTCAACTAAAATTAAGAAAGATAGGCTCAAAAGCAATTGATACCAACGAAAAACGAAAATTATGACCATTTTTGTGACGTGTTATAGCGACTCATGGAACATCGTATCAATGGTGGACATTGCTATCCGTCTAGTTTCCATTAACGAATCCGTATAAGTATCTAATGTCATTTTTACTGACTGGTGGCCAAGTATTTTGCTTAAGCTGGCTATGTCGATTCCTTTTTCTATACATCTGGTTGCGAAGGTGTGTCTCAATATGTGAAATTTCACATTATCCAGATCTGCTGCTTCCAAATTCTTTTTGAAATGATTTGTAACTGTTCGTGGTTCTACCAAACCACGTCCATTTCCTATAACATATTCCGAAACTGCTTTTTTACTCTTTTCAAGCAGATAGCTTTTCAGATTATAAGCTAAAGGGATTTGACGAAGTGAATATCTGGATTTTGGACTTCCTTCAATCAATTTTGTTTTTGATTCCTGTGATGACTCATCAAGAACTCTGGATATCGTCCTTTTAACGTAGATCAGTTCATTTTCAAAATCAATATCTGACCATTTCAATCCGCTGATTTCCCCAATCCTCATCCCAGAGTATAATGAAAGGATCACAGGAGAACAGCCTTTTTCCTGAAATGCAATGATTTCCAATCGTTTTTGCTGGCGTATTGTTAATGCACAGACCTCTTTCTTTCTCATCTTAGGCAACTCAACAAAATCACATGGATTATCAGAAATATAAGCTTGTCGTTTTGCATCATTTAGAGATTTTTTTACAATATTGAACACGTTCTTGATTGAGCCAGCTGTCAAATCCTTCTGCAAAACATAAATAAAGTTTTGTATATCCTTTGTCTGCAGCTTAGTAAGGGGGTAATTTCCTAACAGCGGCAATATATGTTTCTTTATTAAGCGATAGTAATTAGAATAAGTAGTTGCTTTTACTTTGTTCTTTACCTGCGTAGTCGCCCAATACTGTAACCAGTCCGCAAAAGAACCGTAATAAAGATTCAGAGGCTCGCTGCTTTCCAAGCGCTTGGCCTTTACTCTGATCAGTTTTTCTTTGACTTCAGCATACCTTCTTCCATAAACGGAACCATAAATGATCCTTCCACTGGTTGACCGAGTCTTAATATAACGTCCTTCCCAGCGTCCATCTTTCCGCTTATAAATATTTTCACCTTTTTTTGCCAAATCATCCGCATCCTTCCCGTTATTTTTTGACATTTTTTTTGACGGCGTATTTCATTAGCGGCACATCCTTCCCGAACATTTTTTTGATTTCATATCGCTTTTTTTCGATTGAAAATAGATAAAAAAAATATTTCATTTATTTTCTTGACATAAAATGAACCGATTGTTAGAATGATATTGTCATATAATGAGTAAATCATGAAAATCAGTGCGATAAGTAATCAAGTCCATATCATTTTATTTCTCAATTTTAGTTGAATTGAGAAAATAAAATGATATGTTTTTTTGCTGTTTTTAAATAATAAATAAACATAAATAAAATAAACTCTATTATTAAAATAACACACTGAATATAATTATTGTTGATTTTTTTCACATTTTTATGAATAATGGGACCATGCTTTACATAATGTCTATATCTATAAATTAATGTGATTTTCTTTTATCAACACTATACTTTCATGCATTTTCGTTGAGAAAAAAGAAAAAAACAGTCCCGAGACAACTATTCTCTGGACTGAAATGACTGATTGATGGTTTTGGTAACGGGAAGGATGCTCCGCAACACAAACAACGCTATGAGTGCAGATGAGCTGGTAACTTCTATATAACCTTCTTGTTCTTCAGAGGTAGGTTCTAACACCTCATCTATTCTAAAACTAAGAGAAAAAAGAGGCTGAGACAGAAGTGTTTAGCTACAAGCAATAAGCCGGAATTCACGAAAATTGTTTCACAAATTTTTGTTGAATTCCGGCTTATTGTCGTAGGAGCTACTTCTGACTCGCTGTTTATTCGGATTTAGGGTATGGAAAAGAGTGGCAACAGATTATTGTCCACTCACTTTTCCTCTTTTTTATATCGTATCTGCAGCTATTGTTGACTGAGATACTTCTGTGCCCGTCTCTTCTTTTTGCAATATCCATGTAAGAACAAAGGATAAGATAGTTGACACGAGCATCATGACAACTCCAGCTACAATGTTCGCTGTCCCCTTTTCTCCTGAGAAGCCAAGGATAGCCATTAAACTATTTTGCGGTACATACAATGTCACGTGCATAACTCCGGCAAAGCAGCCAGCGATTCCGGCACTGATACAAGCTGCGATCAACGGTTTCTTGTATTTCATCGTAACGCCATATAGAGCTGGTTCTGTAATCCCCATAATTGCAGATATCCCGGCGGCTGTAGCCATTGTTTTCAAACTTTTATCCTTTGATTTCATCGCAACGGCGAGTGTCGCTCCACCTTGAGCCAGATTCGCACAAACCTGAGCCACTAAAATCAAGGATTCCGTACCGGTTGCAGCAAAGGATGCAACGAAAATGGGCGTCAATGCATGATGCATCCCTGTCATGACGATGAATGGCATCGCAGCAGCCAGCAAAGCAACCATAATGAAGCCTAACTGTCCTTGCATAAGCTCAATAAACCAAGCCAGACCGTTACCAGCATAATTGCCAAGAGGTCCGATCACAATCAATGCAAGCGGTGCAGAAATCAATAAGACCAGTGTCGGGTTCAATAGGATCTTCACTGCTTTCGGCGTAACCTTATCTACTCCCTTTTCAATATACGACATTGCCCAAACCGTCAAAAGTGCGGGAATCACAGAAGCAGCATAGCCAACTCCTTGAATCGGTAAACCAATAAATGAAATCGGCTCTCCTGAAGCCACCCACGAAGTGAAATTTGGATGAAGAAAAATACCTACAACGACTACAGCAATCGACGTATTCACCTTGAATTTACGAGAGGCAAAAACTGCCAACAGGATTGGCATAAAGTAAAATGCGCCATCACCAATAAAATCCAAGACTCGATACGTAGAAGATTCATTGGATAACCAATTGAAGGTTGTCCCCAGAGATAGGATCACCTTGATCATCCCCGCAGCAGTCAACGCCGGAATCATCGGTGTCATACAACCGGTAATCGTATCTACTACTTTATCCAATACAGAAGCAGAGGTGTTTCTCTCTTGCTTGTCCTGTATTGCTTCAAGATCACCATTTCTTATCCCTTCTTCAATAATAGCCTGAAAAACTGTATTGACATGACTGCCAATTATGACCTGATACTGTGTCGGTGTTGGGTTTACACCCACCACTCCTTCAATGTCCTTTAGCTGCTGCTCATCGACTCGTTGCTCCTCTACCAGAGAAAACCGTAATCGAGTAGCACAATGAACCACGGAATAGATATTCTCGCTGCCGCCAAGGGCTGTGATGATCGCTTTTGCCAATTCTTTATTTTTATTCATTTTAATCGCTCCTTTTGCGAATATCCTTGGTGCTGTCAGGTAACTCCTCGAACACTGCTGCACCTTTAGTTTCAATTACTTTCTTATAAAAATGATAGCTTTCTTTCTTGTAACGTTTACCTGAACCATGTCCGTTATCGTCCTGATCCACATAAACAACGCCATATCTTTTGCTGATCCGGCCTTCACTGACACTAGGAAGATCGATGATTCCCCACATTAAGTAGCCCATCAGCTCTACGCCATCTTCCCTTACCGCAAGAATCATGTTTTTAATATGCTCATTCAAATAATCGATACGATATGGGTCATCAATCGTTTCTTTGTTGAATACATCTTGTGTACCAATGCCGTTTTCGACAATAAAAAGTGGTTTATGGTATCGTTCAAAAAGCTGATTCAATGTGATGCGCAAGCCTATCGGATCATTTTGCCAAACGCTTTTGCTTTCAGGCAGATGAGGATTTCTTAAGGTGATAAACCCGTTGGCTGCAACGGTCTCTTTTCCCTCTGTCTCAGCGGCTGTACAAGCACTTGAGTAATAGCTGAAGGAAACAAAATCAACGGTATTTTCCCTCAACACCTTTTGATCCAACTCCGTTACATCAAGCTTGATTCCATGCTTCTTAAAGAAATGGTTTGTATGTGCCGGGTAGCTGCCGAATACCTGAACGTCTGAAAACATCAAGTTTTCCTGCTCATGCTTCAATGCAGCAAAAACGTCTGATGGTCTACAAGTATAAGCATAGGTTTTACCTGCAGCCAACATAGCTCCAAACTGGTTATTCCCATTGATCTGTTTTCCTATTTGGATCGTCAATGCATTTGCCAATAACTGATGATGTCCAGCCTGATATTGTAATGACAGATTATCCTGCCCTTCTTCAAACTGTATCCCTCCACCAATAAATGGAATATGCAATACCATGTTCATTTCGTTAAAAGGAATCCAATACTTGATTCTCCCGTCAAAATACGCCATGACTGTTTTTGTATAGTGCACATAATATTCTATTACCTCTTTTGCTGCCCACCCATTGTATACCTCCACCAAATACATGGGGATTTCAAAATGACTCAAGGTCACAATCGGCTCGATCTGATACCGTTCCAACTCACTCAGCAATGCATCATAATAAGCCAAACCGGCTTGATTAGGTTCTTTTTCGTTCCCTTTCGGAAAGATTCGAGACCATGAAATTGAGAATCGAAAACTGTTGATGCCCAGCTCACTCAATAATTTGATATCCTCCTTATAGGTATGATAAAAATCAATACCAATCCTACCGGGATAAATCGTCTCAGTTTCTTCTGTTAAAATACTCTTCGTCTTATTCTTAAAAACCGGCTTTAATCGTTGATCATTCAATGGCAGCTGATCAAAGTTAGAGGCTCCTCGGCCATCAGCCAGATAATTTCCCTCACACTGTGCTGCTGAAACTGCTCCGCCCCAAAAAAAATCTTTTTCCATAAACATATGCACTCGTACCTCTCAAAAATAGCTATTTTTATTTCAATGTAACAATCTATTTCTTTTCGTTCGTCGACGATATAATCATATTAACGAATTATCAACCGTTTTCATTCCCACAAAATTGACTTCTTATTCTCAAATATTGCGCAAAAAAAGGATGAGGTGTGCTTCTATTTTTGAAGAACACCCCATCCTTTTTCTATATGAAAATCATTATTGTCTTGCAGTCATTTATTTCCCACGGACTCCTTTAGCCAATTCGTTAAAAAAATCAATTGGTCCATCGTATGAAACCAATGTTCACCATCCTCCATTACTGTAAGATCACATTGAAATTTGAGGGAAAAAGCTGTTATAGTTTCATGGTCAGTAAGGTTATCTTGATCACCGTATAAAATAGCACTAGGACTCTTCCACTTATTTATCTGATTTTGTCGTGCAAAAGTTAGATATTCCCAAGACAGCTCCTGACCAAAGTCAGTTTGAATGATTTTCTCCGTTTCCAATTGTTCCTCGGAAACATCTGCCCAACGCATCATCTTTCGTATCAACTGCTCCATATCCAAAATTGGGGAAACAAACAAGCTTTGTTCAATTTCCTTGTCCCTCAATGCCAGCAGACTGAACCAGACACCTATGCTATTGCCTCTAAGACCAAACCGTTGCCAGTGTGTTTCTATATATTGCCAAACCAGCTGCAGCTCCGGAACTACGATCCACGGAACAAAACCGGACTCTGCCTTCCTTTCCCCATGCTCTGGCAAATCGATACTCAGTACCTGCCAGCCTTTTTCTGCAGCAACAGCAGCAAACTGCTCCGCTTCTTCCTTGTTTCCACTTTGTCCATGAACAAATAGAAAGACCTTTTCAGCAGACCTTCCATAAAGAACCGCAGGTATATTGCCTATGTTAAAATTTTTCTTTTCCATTATTTTCCCCTTCATATTACCCTAAATAATATTTTGACTTAATGCAGAAGATTCCTATTACCGCTTGTCTTAAACCTTCTTTACTGAAATCAATCACTTCAACAAAGAATCGCTTTTCTTATGCGTCCATTTCTTTAGTTTATACTCATTTTTTTGCGATACTCAAGTGGAGACAGCATCAATGAATTTTTGAACAGACGATAAAATGTCTTGTCACTTTCAAAGCCTACCTCTGAAATGATTTGAGAAACATTTTTATCACTGTTGATCAAGAGCCACTTCGCCTTGTCAATACGATAATCATTTAAAAATGTGATAAATGTCTTGCCAGTATTTTTCTTGAAAAAACGAGTAAAGTAAAAGGGGCTATAGCCAACCTCCGACGCTGCATCCTGAAGAGAAATATGTTGCTGATAGCGATTTTCCACATACCGAAATACTTGATCCAATTTTTCAAGGATCTCATTGTTTTTGATACCATTGATTTCCTGAACTTTCCTATTCTCTCTTTTAGGGAGCTTCCTGATAAATAAAACTGCTAACTGGAAAATTGCTGATTTTATGACATACTGATAGCCTGGATGGCGTTCACGATTTTCCAGATACACATTTTCCAGAATTTCTCGAACCTTCTTTTGATCCTCCTCAGACCAATGAATACTTAGCGGAAAAATATCGGGAAAACTGTGTGATATATCAGCCTCTTCCGTACTTACGGAAGAAAAAAAGCTAAAATCAAATTGATAAACGAGCCGCTCGCTTCCAGGGGATGCTAAAACATAATGGATGTCACCGCTATTGATGAAGACAATTCCTCCTTCTGAGAGAGTATACGGCTGATCATTGATTCCTAAGGTTATTGTCCCCTTGGTTACATAAATCAGTTCCAGTTCTCGATGCCAATGAGGTGTTGTTAAAATATTGCCGTCATTCACAAGTATACGAAAAGGGAACTCCTTATCCAACCTTGGCATTTCTAAATAAATAGCCATACACGCATACCTCCCTGCCAGTTCTTTTCCAATAAAATCAAATCTGCCTATCTTCTCCTTTATATTCTTTGAAATAGTCGCTGTTGTCAAATCATTTTTGCAGATGATAGATATCAAGGATCATCGTCGAACAAGCCTTTCTATTAAAGATTGTTTGGCATCTCTACTTTTGGTACAATCAAACCAATGATTTCACTGTAAACACACGGATAAGCTATCTATATGATAATAATGCTCAAATAAAGGAATGAGTATGAAAGGAAGGGTAAGACAATGTTTGATGAATTGAAGGAACTTCTGCTGAAAAAGCATCACACCTACAGAGAAAAGTACAATGTCAGACTGGAGCTGACAAACGATTTCAGTATGGGAGCTGTTGATGCTATCAACAAAATTTCATGGCTGCCCAGGGCTGTTGCGGCAGATATCTTTCATGACGAAAAAACACTGACTATTGGAATCGTTATTCCAGAGCAAGGACATGTCACTCGCTTCCAAAAATTTCTAAAGAGAAACAGACTTCACCATATCGATCACTTTGTAACGGATGCCTTTAGCGGTTACTATGAGGGAACAACTGGCATTCTCTTGTTCTCTATCGATCGTCAAGATCTTTACATGAACAAACTGATTACCGCTTGCTTGTACTCTGATTTTTACGGATCAAATCCCTTGGTACCGAAAATCAGTGAGCGCATCTTCTTTTATAATCCCGCAAAAAAACTGTTGTTTCATATTTATGACGACCGTGGTTGTGACATTTGGTCACCGGATAAAGAAACTGCTGCTTTTTATTATCAGAAATATCAGGCGTACATTTTAGACTACGATAGACAAGAAATCGACAGTTGGTTTATGAAGGCTTAATTCAACTCACGCAGAGCATGCAAAATTTTATTAATAGGCCAGAGCTATCTGGTCATGCCTGATCAATTTTGGGCAAATGTTGAAATTATAACAGATATGGAGATAATTCAGATGACGGTATAATGATTCAAGACGGCATAAACGATTTCAACAAATTTAATAAATAAAAGTGGAATAGGAGAAAAAATGACTTCAAAAAAAGTAGCTGCACGACTTAGCATAGTAGTTGGTTTAATCATATGCTTGACTCTACTTCTGTTTGTTTTTAGAAGCTACATCCCTATATATTTACCTAATAGTCAAAAAGAATTTAAAGTCACAATCAAAGAAAATAATAATGAACCTGCTATTTTTGTTGGCATAAGCTTGGATCAAAAAGAAAAACTAATTGTAGAGCTGTACGATAGCGACGGAAATCTATGTCAAGTTTCTAAAACATTGAATGGAGAAAATAGCTATAAGTACAATTACCTTTCAATCAAGCCCGGTCAAACATATACTGTGAAAATTAAGAATAAGACGAATTCAATTATCTTCTCAAACGGAAGCATACAGAACAACAACTAAAGTAAGAGGTTACGACAGAAGAAAAAGAGAGTGGGACAATAATCTGTTGCCACTCTTTTCCATACCCTAAATCCGAATAAACGGCGAGTCAGAAGTAGCTCCTACGACAATAAGCCGGAATTCAACAAAAATTTGTGAAACAATTTTCGTGAATTCCGGCTTATTGCTTGTAGCTAAACACTTCTGTCTCAGCCTCTTTTTCTTTACTTGCTCAGCCGTAGGGTTCCAAATTTTATCCTACTTTCATGGAACCCTTACTCTAGCTTTACTTCGTTTGTCGCTCTATAGCAATTATAGAGACAGCTGATTACCTCTTTATTTGAAGTAGGCTGCTGTATCACGTTCATCCTGCTTCAACTGTTCGATCAGCTTCTCAGCTCCTTCGAATTTTACCTGATCACGCAGATAGTGATTCCATCGAACAACCACCTGTTCACCGTAAATATCCTTTTTGAAATCGAGGATATAGACTTCTACTGTCAGCTCTCGTCCTTCGCCGAACGTATCATTATGGCCGATTGATCCCATACCAACATACCATGTTTCACCAATCTTGATCTGAACAACATAAACACCGATTCTCGGCAAGCGCACTGTGCTTTTCACTCGGATATTTGCGGTTGGAAAGCCCAGCTCTCGTCCACGTGCATCACCATGAACGACCGTTCCTTCGGTTTCATAGACATAGCCTAACAGCTCTGTCGCCTCTTCCATATCTCCACTATCCATCATTTCCCGAATTCTGGTGGAACTGATTTTCTCTCCATCCATCTCTTCCTTTTGAACAGTTACGATTTCAAATCTGCCTTGAGCATATTCAGGAAAATGAGCAACATCAGCAATATCTCTTGGTCCATAAGTATAATCAAAGCCTGAAACAGCCGCCTTACTATGAAGATCGACGATATACTGGTCAACAAATTCCTGAGGAGGAAGCTTCGCAAAATCAGAGGTAAAATCGATCACGTAAAGAATATCTACGCCTAACTCAGCCATCCTATCCTCTTTTTGCTTCAGGCTAGTAAGATACTTCATTGCCTTTGGTTCAATTTTTTGAAAAACGATCGACGGATGTTGATTGAAGGTCATTACAGCCAACTTCAATCCCTTTTCCTTCGCAAGTCTTTTTCCTGCTTCAATCACTCTTCTATGGCCTTGATGAACGCCGTCAAAAAAACCTAATACCATCACTACATCATCCGTTGGAATCTGCGTTGGATCATACGGATGGCGAATGGAAATAATTTTCATCACACAAAACTTCCTTCTTTTAATTATTTCTGAGTACTTTACTTGGTTTTAAAAGCTGGGTTTTCTCTGGATGCTGCTGATAAAGGCTGACAACCAGTCCCTGATGATACAGCGCAAGCAACCCTTCGATTGGATCAGACAAGCCCAACTCTTTTCGGGAAAGAAAAACACCATTTTTAACCCTGCTGTACTGCTCCTCAGTTAAATCGATCTTAGGAAAATCAGCTATGGCAACTTCAATTGGCAATAAAACCTCAGATATCGCTTCTTGCTCCATCTTCTCTGCAACCTCAGCCAGAGTTACACATTGCTCCTTTTGCAATCCACTGCTGGCTGTTCTCACCAGCTCAGACATATGGGCGGGTACGCCCAAAGCTTTGCCAGTATCCACTGAAAGTGTACGTACATACGTCCCTTTACCACAAACAACCTTGAAGCGCCATGATTGCGTCCCTTTTTCCTCATCGAAAACTGGTTGACTCGTCCGTTCAAACGAATAAATCATTGCTTTTCTTTGTGGGCGCTCAACCTCTTCTCCATTTCGAGCATATTCATACAGACGTTTTCCGTTGACTTTGACTGCTGAGAACATTGGCGGAATCTGAGTGATTTCACCAGTCATTTTTGCCATTGCCTGATCGATTTCTTCCAGTGTAAATGGCTCAGTCAAAAGCTCTTGTTCAACGATTTCTCCGCTGACATCCTCAGTCGTTGTTGAAAATCCTAAGGTGATTTCTCCCTCATAGGTTTTTCCGGAATCCACCATATATTCGATCACTTTTGTACCTTTTCCAATACAGATTGGCAAAACACCGGAAACATCCGGATCTAAGGTTCCCCCATGACCGATTTTTTTTGTATGTAAAATCTTTCGTAATTTAAAGACACAGTCGTGACTGGTCATTCCTTTTTCTTTCCATAAAGGAAGAATTCCATCCATCTTTTTTCCTCCATTTTCATACTAACTTGGTTATTATAGCACAGAACCAGAAGAGAAACATTCCAGAAAATCAGCCTACAGTTTTCAGTACTTGCTCCATGCAAAATGAATAGAGGTTAAAGCAAAAAAGTTTGGAGCATTTACCGAAATGGCAATGCTCCAAACATTGAATCGAATAAGCTGACGCTAACAATCAAATTTTTTATTGATTCGAGTTTTTCTTCGCTTTTCTTGCTGTACGCGTCTGTTGTCTGCGTTCTACTTTACGTTTCTTCTTATTACTATCGGCAATTGCCCAATTGATTTTCTTCTTATAGCCGGGTTTGACTTTCTTTTTCTTTTTCTTCACTAAACCAATCAATGTAGGATCAAGTTCATCCTTTGATTTCGTCCGTTTTGTTCGACGGTTACGATCATAGGTTTCTACAATTTCTCCGTCTTTGATTTCCTTCGGATAGAACTTGACGCCCAACTGCTCTATTTGAGAAATCATCAGATCATCAGACGGATCATACAACGTTATCGCTGTGCCTTCCAAACCGTTTCTTCCTGTCCGTCCAACACGATGGATAAAGAAATCCAGTTCTGCCGGGACCTCTGCATTGATGACATGAGAGACACCTTCAATATCGATCCCACGAGCAGCTAAATCTGTTGCTACTACGTATTGGTATTCTAAATTCTGAACCTGACGCATCACACGTTTTCTCTCTCTCGGTGTGATATCACCATGGATTTTGGCAACTTTCAAGCCTTGCTTCTTCAGGTACTCAGTGATTTCATCTACTCGCTGCTTTGTATTGGCAAAAACAATGGCTAGATAAGGGTGTCCAATTGTCAACAATTGATAAATCAGACGATTTTTATCCTTCCCTTTTGTTGAAATCAACCAATTGTCGATTGTTTCTGAGATGATCGCCTTTGGTTTGATGTGCTCAATGACAGGATTCTCCATATACTTCTTAAGGAACGGCTTCAACTTTTCAGGAATTGTTGCTGAAAAGACCAGCATTTGCAGATGTTCAGGCAATCGCCCGGCAATCTGATCGACCTCTTCTAAAAAGCCCATGTCTAACGTCATGTCCGCTTCATCTACAACAAAATAGGCTGCTGTATGAACCTTTAATGCTTGTTCATTGATCAAATCTAAAATACGACCTGGTGTACCAATAACTACGTGAGGCTGTTGATTCCCAAGCTTACCGATTTGGCGCTGCTTATCTGTGCCTCCAACAAAATTTGTCACACGGATTTCCGGTTGACTAAATTGGGCAATTTGACTGGCTTCTCGATAAATCTGCCCAGCCAACTCTCTACTTGGTGCTGTAATAACAATACTTACCTCATCTATTGTTGGATCGATTTTATCCATCAACGGCAATAAAAAGGTATGGGTTTTCCCACTTCCTGTTTGTGACTGACCAATAACGCTTTTCCCCTTCTTGATTACGGGAATCAGCTTTTCCTGCACCTCTGTCGGCGCTTTAAATCCTTTATCTTCTATCGCCTTCATAATAAAAGGCTGAAATTGAAACTGCTCAAATGAACTCACTTGCCCACCTCTTTTCTCTCTTGTATATAAGTCCTCAAGCATTATAACATAAAATTCAGTCTTGCTCCCTGCTTTTTTCAAACTTTTCATCTACAGTTATGGTACTGATCGTATAGGTGTGACTAGCCTTCTCATAAAACAGACGCCTTCTTTTCTTCAAAATCGAATAACCGATATTGATCACAAATAATGTATTCAGAAAAAAACAGAAAATCGTCAAAATGAAACTGACAATCTGCAGCCATCGATTACTTGAATTTAGCCAAATAGCAGCTGAAGACAGAAAAGCTGAACTGATACTAAAAATGTAATAGAAGTAGCCGTACCTCATGAATAAAGCTCTAAAGCGAATCCTTGATTGCCCTTCCTCCACTATTCTTATTTTTACAGCCTTTTTCCCAAGTGTCTGTCCATTTGTCAATGTAGGGATCAACATAAAAACCAGAAATACGGTTAAAAAGAACAGCCATCGACTATCAAATACATGAACTTGGTCATCCCATGCTCTATATTGCGGAATCAGCCGTAACGGAATCTCAATTACAAAAGAAGCAAACCAAATCAGCACCCAGTCGATCATAAACGCAGCGAGCCTTCGAAAAATGGTCACATCCTGGCCTTTCCTATATGCGGCTTCATCGATGTCAGCTCGAGTCGGTAATAAAAAGGTAAAGACAGGTGTCACTGCATACCCAATTACCGCACCTAACGTGTTGTTCATCAAATCATTCACATCAGCTAATCGATAGGGTCGCGGATAAATGAAATACAAGCCGCTAAGCTGTGTCAGCTCAAAGAATAGTGAAAGTAAAAAGCCGAACAGTACAACCTTCTTGAAGGGCAGTTTGAAGTAATACCTCAAATATATCCCAAAAGGCAGCAGCATCAAAATATTGAACACAGGTTCAAGAACCACACCCTGCCTCAAAGCTGGCAAATAGGTGCTCGAATCACCGACGACCAGCTTTGTTTCATCTAAAAAGCGAACCACCGAATAAAATGGTCGCAGTTCAATGATCTGACTTGTGTAGTTTGCTACTTCTTCACGAGGAGGCAACGGTAGGATAACCAGAAAATAAGCACACAACAGATAGAATACAAACGAATAAAGGATAACTGCTCGTCGAAAAAGAAAGATACCGTATTTTCGATAATCATAGATAATAAAGACAAATGAAATAGCAAATGCCAGAAACGGAAAAACGACTATTGCCGTTTTGATTGGTGCTTCATATGCTCCCATAAACATCCCTCCTACTTATATAAATTATGTAAAAGACTTCAGTGAACTTTGGCTTAAGCAAACCAAAGAAATCATTGACATAAAAGGATTAGCATACCTTCAGTTTATTAGAAAACAACGATTTTGTCATTTCAAGCGACTAAAAGAGGTGATTTTTTGAAAATTGAGGCATTTACAGGTATCATAAAGTAAACATATATTACATAGACTGACTTTTTAGCGTGGTACAATACATGTATGCTGCAGCCTCTTAGACAGTTATAAATGGTGTTCTAATCACCATAGTTGTTACGGCTGGCAGTAATATGAGACGAGACCCGTAGACGGAGAAACGGCTAGTGATTTTTCATAAGGAGGGAAAACTATGCTCAACGGATATTTTGCATTTGGTGTACCGTTATTTTTGATTGTTCTCTATATCCTGTTTGAAGGGATCAGAAAAAAATCACAGGTTCAGTATTATATAGGGTTCATTTTATTGCTGATTGCTTCGTTTCTGACTGTGTTCAGCTTCCAAGTCCTGCAGGAATTTTGGTCCGCAGACGCACGATTAGAGTTGCAGTTAGGCTATTCCCCAGATATTTTATGGGTGCCTATGATCATCGGCCTACTTCTTGTCTTTTTGAATTGCTGGCGCGGTATTCGACGGATTTATCAATTCCAGCAAGAAAGAAAAGAACATCATACAGAGTGAACATATCACTCTTTTTGCGCGGCAATAACGAATCAAGCCGCTATTGAAATCTACTTTATACGTTCTATTTGATCCAGCCTTTCTTTATGGAAATATTTAAATAGGAAAGGGATGCTACTATGAAAAATGACGAGCTTTCCATCACAGGAAGAATTATCGATGATCTAGAAGAGTTTAATTATATTCAGCTGCTGACCTATTTGTTCGTGTTTGGTTTTCTAGGATGGATTTTTGAAACCACGGTGGTGCTCATCAATTTCCATGAGTTCACTTTTCGAGGGCTCTTCTTTGCCTACAGGAATCTTCACTACTATTTACCGAGTATCTCAGCTGACTCACTACTTGGAAGGGTTCGAGTGGTCTGGGGATTACCTGTCATTGATATGTATGGCTATGGCGCTATCATGATCATCTACTCACTACGGCATTTAAAGCATGAACCCATCAAGCTGTTCTTCTTCGGCATGGGCTTCATGACTCTTTTTGAGCTTTTAGGCAGTTATTTTTGTTCTGATATCCTGCACCATTCCTACTGGAATTATTCCCATGAGTTCATGAACTTTCAAGGGCGGATTTGCCTGCAATCAGCAGTAGTTTGGGGCATTTTATCAGTCATAACCATTCAATGGCTCAAGCCTCAGGCAGATAAGCTTTATTATAAATGGCAAAAAAATCCTCACTACAGTAAGGTCATAATCATCCTGACTGTTTATTTCATTCTTTGTTCACTGACAAAATATGTGATCGATCCAGGTATTATTCCGAATTAACCGTTTGATTGCAGCGATTTGACATGCATGTTTCGCTGTTTTTTCGGCAGGTCACTACATACTGAATCGATGTCCTCTACTCTTTCAAAAAGTAAAATAGAATCGTTTTATTTGGAGGTTGATAAAATGCTATATGGAAAAAGAGATCGTGATGAAGTCGAATTTTTAGAACCTATTTTTGGTTCAGAGAGTGAGAAAGTTGATTTACCTAAATATAAGCTAAACGATGAACCAATCGAACCACGAACAGCATTTCAACTGGTTCAAGATGAGATGCTGGATGAAGGAAATGCTCGCTTGAATCTGGCAACCTTCTGCCAGACCTATATGGAACCTGAAGCCGTAGAGCTGATGAGCCGGACACTAGATAAAAATGCAGTGGATAAATCAGAGTATCCCCGAACAGCTGAAATCGAAAACCGTTGTGTGAATATGATTGCCTCCCTATGGCATGCTCAAGAGAATGAAGCATTTATGGGGACATCAACGATTGGCTCTTCTGAAGCTTGTATGCTGGCTGGTTTAGCTATGAAATTTTCTTGGCGAAAACGTGCTGAAAAGCTGGGATTGGATACTGCGGCTAAAAAACCAAATTTAGTTATCTCCTCTGCCTATCAGGTGTGTTGGGAAAAATTTTGTGTCTATTGGGATATCGAACTACGAGAGATTCCAATAGACGAAAAACATCTGTCGATAAATTTGAATACAGTAATGGATTATGTAGACGAATACACAATTGGCATCGTGGGCATATTGGGTATTACCTACACAGGTCGTTATGATGATATCAGGACCTTAAATGAGCTGGTAGAGGTTTATAATGCCCAGACTGAGTATAAAGTATATATTCATGTTGACGCTGCATCCGGCGGCTTCTATACTCCTTTTGTAGAGCCTGATTTACTTTGGGATTTTCGACTGGAAAATGTCATATCTATCAATGCCTCTGGTCATAAATATGGATTGGTTTATCCTGGTGTCGGCTGGGTTGTTTGGCGAGACAAGCACTATCTGCCAAAAGAATTGGTATTTGAGGTCAGTTATTTAGGTGGTGAACTGCCTACGATGGCCATCAATTTCTCTCACAGTGCAGCTCAGCTGATCGGGCAATACTACAACTTTGTCCGTTATGGATTCAACGGCTATCAAGCCATCCATGAAAGAACCCATGAAATTGCTGTTTTTCTAGCAAAGGAAATCCAGAAAACTGATATTTTCGAAATCATCAATGACGGCTCGCAGCTGCCGTTGGTTTGCTACAAATTGAAAGCAGACGCTGAAAGAGAATGGACTCTTTACGATTTATCTGATCGATTATTGATGAAGGGCTGGCAGGTTCCTGCATATCCACTCCCTAAATCTATGGATACCACAGTTATTCAGCGCATCGTCGTACGGGGTGACTTCGGCATGAATATAGCTGCTGATTTTATCGAGGATTTTAACGAAGCAATTACCGCATTAAACAATGCACACCTTGTGTATCACAAGCAAAAGGAAATCAAAAAATACGGCTTCAGTCATTGATGAGATTGTAGGAAGAGTGTTTAGCTTTGAAAACCTCACTGAGTAGGTAAGATGGCTGTATCTACTCCGCTTTAGAACGTAGAAATTGAAAAAGAGAGTGGGACAATAATCTGTTGCCACTCTTTTCCATACCCTAAATCCGAATAAACGGCGAGTCAGAAGTAGCTCCTACGACAATAAGCCGGAATTCAACAAAAATTTGTGAAACAATTTTCGTGAATTCCGGCTTATTGCTTGTAGCTAAACACTTCTGTCTCAGCCTCTTCTTTATGCTTTTTTAACGAACTCTGATTTCAGCTTCATTGGACCAAAGCCATCCACTTTACAGTCGATATTGTGGCCATCACTGCTTTCAACCAATCGAATGTTCTTGACTTTTGTTCCTTGCTTGATCGCTCCACTTGCACCCTTGACCTTTAAATCTTTGATGACAGTGACTGTATCGCCATCAGCCAACAGATTGCCGTTAGAGTCTTTGATTGCTGAATCATTCTCTTCAACAGCATCTCCCGGTGTCCATTCATGTCCGCATTCCGGACAAATCATCATTCCACGATCCTCATATGTATACGTTGATCCGCATTCCGGACAGTTTGGTAAAGTTTCCATGTCATTTCTCCTTTAATATTATTATTGATTCTGACTTTCTTCATCAAGTCAACGCCAATTCGCCAGTCCTTATTCAACTACCTATTGTGATTTGGGACATAGCTCGTATTTTACAGCAACATCCTTTTCATTCTATCGTATTTCAATCAAAAAGAAAAGAGGCGTTGGAGGACTCTCATGGTCACTCTAAAACAAAAAAACACAGAAGCAGTCAGCTCCTTTTTCAGAGCTGCTGCTTCTGTTTCTATATTGTTTATTCTTAAGAACCTATGATTCTTTTCTTTTGATGAATTCTTGACAAGCCTGCTGGATTTCTTCATAAATCGCTTGAACCTCAGTCATATCCTTCGCATTGGCACCACTCGCCAGAGGATGACCGCCACCATGATGACGCTTCGCGATCTCATTGATCACAGGCCCCTTCGAACGCAAACGAACCCGATAGTAGCCTTCCGGCTGCTGCACGAACAAGCCCCAAGCCAATACTTCATCGATCGTTCCGGGAAGCGGAACAACGGCTGCTGTTTCAGCATCGGTGATTCCATACTCAGTCAGCATGTCTTGAGAAATGATTACTTTCCCCGCTCCATCCGTGTCCACTTCTAAATTTTGATAAACAGAACCTGCTAATTTGGCAACAGACATTGAAATCTGTTCCAGCTCTCGATTAAGTCCTGTTGCGTCAAAGTTATAATTTCTTAGCTTAGCCGCAACCTCTAATGTGTGAGAGGTCGTTGCAGGATATAGGAACCTTCCTGTATCACCAACAATTCCGGCATAAAGCAGCCTTGCTGCATTATCAGACATGACCAACTCATCCTGAAATTCAAGATAGAAGTCCATAATCATTTCACTGCAGCTGCTAGCCTGTGTATTTACCCAAACTAAATCGCCATACGGCTCATCGTTGGGATGATGATCGATTTTAATCAGCTTTGCACCTGTAGCGTATCGTGCGTCACTGACCCTCGGCGAATTTGCCGTATCAGTCACGATAACTAATGCCCCTTGATACACACTATCTGCAATATCCTCCATCAGTGCAAGGAATTCCAAGCCTTCTACTGGACCACCCACCTGATATATGTTCTTCTCAGGAAAACTAGCACGAAGAATTTCCGCCAGCCCTACCTGTGAACCAAGAGCATCAGGATCTGGCCGCTGATGCCGATGAATAATTATTATTTCATATTCTTTGATCATTGAGAAAATGTCATTTCTCACACTCATGCTTTTTCCTCCTACGAACGCTCCATCACTTGGCAAACAACGATTGCTTTGGCTACCAAGGCATTTTCCAAATAAATTTCCACATCCAGCTTCGCTGAACGTCTGCCCAATTCTAAAATTCTTGGGCGTATATCTAAATCACTTTCCAGCTGAATCAGACGCAAATAATGAAGATTGACCTGTTCGATCAATACATTTCTTTTTTGATTAACGATCATCGTCCGCTGGGTAACATTCGAAACGATTTCACTCAGTACACCAAAGGAGATTGTCCCAACACCATTGACCATTTGCGGAGTAACATGAAAAGTAAAGGACGGTGTCTCAAGCTTCCCTTTTTCCTGATTTTGATCTTCAGAAATCATGACCTCACCTGAGATTTGATCAGAAATCGTATCAGCAATCTGCGTCTGTCTTTGAACCAGCTGCATCGCCTTCATGACGTCCTGACGAGAGACCAATCCAATCAAAGAGAAGTCATCCTCCACAACAGGCATGACCTCCAGCCCATCCCAAATCATTTGATGGCTGACACTGGCAACGCTCATTGTCTTCTTGACCACGATTGGTTCCTTGGTCATGACTTTATCGATTGTCGTTGTATCATTTTTCCCAATAACATCCTTCGCTGTAATAATCCCAACTAACCGCATATTTTTGTTAACGACTGGAAAACGAGAATGGGTGGTTTCCTCGGACAATTTCTGATAATCAGAAATACTGTTCGCCACGCTAAGATAATTCGTTTTGTCCAATGTCGTGTAGATATCACTGACAAGCATGATATCCTTTTTGATCAGCTGATCGCTCAATGCTCGGTTGATCATAGTAGCTACCGTAAATGTATCATAAGTTGTTCGCAGAACCGGCATTTCCAATTCATCCGCTAGCTGTTCAATTTCTTCATCTGTATCAAAACCACCGGTAATCAGGACTGCTGCGCCATTTTCCAGAGCAAGCTTTTGTACCTCATGCCTGTTTCCGACAATCATCAATGAGCCTGGTGTGATATAGCGAACCATCGCCTTTTTCGTCATCGCACCAATCACGAACTTATTCAATACCTTGTCCAAGCCGGCTGAACCACCTAAAACATCGCCTTCGATAATCCGCACGACTTCTCCAAATGTTAGTTTTTCTATATGCTTTTTCAGCTTTCGCTCAATTCGAATCGTTCCTACTCTCTGGATCGTAGACACCAAACCAATATTTTCTGCATCTTTTATTGCACGATATGCAGTACCTTCGCTGACCCCCAGATTTTTTGCAATACTTCGAACAGAAATCCTGTCTCCAATCGGCAGACCTTCGATATGCTGTAAAATTTGATCGTGTTTTGTTGCCATAGTACTCCTCCTATAGTTCCATACTCTCGCCAACCATCATGATTTTGCCGGTACCTGATTTCAACTGATCTACAAAGTCGGATGCATCCTGACGAATAAGATCGAATGTGTTGTAATGGATCGGCACAACTGTTTTTGCCCCAATGTACTCAGCTGCAACTACAGCTTCATCAGGTCCCATCGTAAAGTTATCGCCGATTGGCAAAAATGCAACATCAACATCATAAAATGTATTCAATAATTTCATATCTGAAAACAGCGCTGTGTCCCCTGCATGATAAATTGTTTTTCCTTCTGCTTGCAAGATGATTCCCGCAGGCTCGCCCATGTACAGAGTACTGCCTTCAAAATCATATCCGGAGCTATGAAGCGCCGGAACAAACTGAATTCGTCCAAACGGAAAATCATACTTACCGCCTAAATTCATACCATGACTTGCAATCCCCTGTTTTCCTGCAAAATTAGCAATTTCAACAATACTTATCACCAAGGCGTCATTACTCTTAGCGATTGGTACCATGTCTCCAATATGATCACCATGACCATGTGTGACAAGAACGACATCCATTTTTACTTCTTCCGCTTTTAGATCGCTAACTGGATTTCCCGTAATAAATGGATCGATCAAAAGAGTTGTCCCATCCTTCAATTGTATCTCTATACATGAATGTCCATGAAAAATCAGTTTCATTGTCTGCCTCCTTGCTTAATTAAAAACACCAGCATACGGCTCATTGTTCATCTCTTCATTGTAAATTATAGCAGAAAAACATTTATTTTAGTACAGTTTTTGATTAGCAGTATAACAGCTGCATAAACAAAAAGAAAAACCCTTACGAAAAATTCGCAAAAGCTTCTTTTTTACTATAGTTCATATATAAGCTCTATTAAAGAAATGCCCCTTGTTTCTAACTTCCTTTGCTATGCGCAAGTTTGGAAAACCCACTTCTCATTTAATAAATCCTTAACAGTATTCCTATGTTTAAAAAATGCAGTACACCGTACTCTAATCTGTTACCTGTTACTTTACTCCTGTTCAATTCGCTCAAATATTTCAATAGGAGACGATATCATACACGCTGCCAGCAAGTCTGCTATGGTTTCCGGCGGTTCAACCGCTCCCTCTCGAATCCATTTTTTCACAATAGCGATGGCCCCTGCAAAAACAAACTCTAACTCGAAATCCTCCGTGATAGGAAGTTTTTTCCTTATTTTTCCTCTAACAGCACGAATATAAACCTTTTCCAATCGCTCAATGAAATGCGCATCACCATTCTCTCCTAGAAAAATTTGCGCTACTTCTTTTCGCTCATATAAAAAATTCATCAACTTTAGACAAGCCCCGCGAAACAACTCTTCTAAGCTGACTGACTCATTCAATTGCTTTTCTATAAGAGAAACACCTATATACTTGGTCACGATCGTTTCAAAATTTTGATAGATATCCTCTTGAACTTCCTCCAAAACAGCATACTTATCCGTGAAATGTAAATAGAATGTCCCTCGATTGATCCCAGCTTCTCTCGCTATACTAGCAACTGTAAGCTTTTCAAAGCCGCTATCATTCATCAATTTCAAAAAGACCGCTACAATATGATCTCTTGTTTTCTCCGTCTTAACTGACATATATTCTCCTATTTTTTCCAACAGTCAGGTCTATCACCACTAACCAAGTAATGCTCTAATACCTGATTTTTATGAAAAACATCTTTTTACTTTTCTCCATGATAAATTAGACCAAACAAAAAATCAACAAGGTGTTGAGAAAACTGTTTCTAACTAACCGCTTTGTTATCCCTTTATACATAAAAAAAACCACCACATCGGGTAATGTGGTGGAAATGAAGGTTGTTATTTACTCTTGGTAGTTGTCTTTTCAGTTTATGATACAGCCTGAAACCAGCGGTAAATAAGGATTTTGTGTTTTCTAGCTATCGAAAAAAAGGGATGATTATGTATAATCTGTGGAACGTTTTGCGGAACATTTTTGTTAAAAAAATAAGCCATGTCACTCAATAAAGAGAGGCATGGCTTTTCTATTTGTTACAACACTTTGCGCTGTGCTACATCTTTCAGGCGTTGAAACCAAGCGCCATCACGATAAATTACCGGCATATCTTTACCATAATTTTCCTTGTAGATTGCTTTTAAAATATTCCCTTCATCCGGATGCTGCAGTGTCGTGATGTTCTTTCCGTCAAAATAGTGCAGAGCTTGCCCGCCTGGTGTAATTACAAATAAACATACCATGTCAAATTCCTCCTGTTTGTTTTCTTCTGTATTTGTGTTATCTGGTGCTTCTGGTGTAACGTTTGTCGCATTCATGTACTTGTTGATCTCTTGTATATAGTAGCTACGTACCGCTTCAATTGCCTGTCCATGAAGCTCCCACGAACGATGCGGACAGGAAGTCGCTACAAACTCTCTATGAAGTTTAACTGTAGCAACATTGGCTACAAGGCCATAGCGCTTAAGAATCTCAGCAGCCAGTTTAAAACTAGCTTGTTCATTTGCTATGACAGTTATTTCGTTCCCCATAGACTGACAAACTTCAATTCCAATATAGTTCGCATTTCCAATAGAATTAGCAGTATGCCAAGCCATAAATTCATAATCTTCAGCATGTACAATCCCATCGCTACAAACGTACTCATGAGCGAACCCGTTTACTAAGTTATGGTTAGGCAACCAATTCCTATAAAAAGCAGCGGTTGCGTTTATACTCCCGGCATCATTGTGAATAACAACACCGGAAGGATTTCTTCCTCTACTTCCTGCAATACCACCGCAAATCGACATATTATCCAACCTCCTGTAATTTGTGGTTAGGAAAATACAATTCTTTTCCTTCAACCTCCAATTTTGTGAACAGCTCATTTGATTCAATAACTGGATAAGCACCGTCAAATTTAAAGAAGTCGCCTTTCTGGAATCCATCAAATTCTTTTTCAGAACCATCAATGTTCAGCTCAGTGGAGCCTAGTGACTCATATCGATCTAAGGATTCCTCAGTTCCTTTCTCCCACGAATCCATTTCGATATAATCATCAGTTACTTCTTTAACAGTAAAGGTCCCGATTGTTTTAACCTTAGCTTCTGATTTAAACATCGCTGTCATCCTTTCTGAACGCATTCACACCTAGGTCATAGAAACCTCCAGCAGCAAGCCCAGCAATCAGACCGCCCCAGACGAACACAATAAGATCATCAGGAGCGAATGACAAGCTCCAGCCAATCCCCACAATCAAACCTGTTAATAAGTTTATAAGCGGAAGCCACTTGCTTTCTGCCCCTGCGTACCGTTTCATAAGTTCCGTTGCTGCCATTACAATAACGATAATGGTTGTCGCTGCAATCAAAATATTATCCATTTGTATCTTCTCCTCTCAGTTCTGTATTTTCTCTTTCAAGCCTGCTGATTTCTTTTCGTAGCTCGATAATCAATTCATCTTTTGCATTTAGTTTTCTCTCAAGCTCAGCGACCTTTTTATTTAACTTGTCAACCTTTTCCTCAAATTCGGTCATCATCTTCTCTACACGCGGTAGATACAACTCGTCAATACTTGCTCGGCTGGTTTGCTTTGTTCCTTTATAGGTTAAAAATCCTGTTATTACAGTTGCTAACAATGTTGGTGTGATCCAACTCATCCAATTTTCCATTAAGCATCCACCTCATATCTCGCAGCAAGGTAAATAGCAACGTTGTATCCAAGGAGCAACGCCCAGCTCATATTAGGTACTCCGGATAGTTCATTGATAATCAGAATAGCTGTATACGCTGACCATATCCCATTCATTGCTATAAGCGACCATTTTTGTAACTGACCATTTTTCTTAACTAAAGAAAAAATCAGCAACAATCCCAGAATGATTGCTACTGAATAAAATACCCAACTATTCAAGAATTCCATGCGCTGAAACCCTCGTACTTCGTTTGTATAGTTAAATTTCCTTGATGCAATACAAGCCATAGCCCAATTACAATTGACTGAATTGCTACAAGATAACTCATAACATTCTTTTTCATATCTTTCCTCTTTTCTATGTTGGGTATGGGTCATTCGTAAACCAAGTTGCAGATGCTGAACAGATAAACTGACCAGAAGCACTGTTTGTGTATCTCATAGTTCCATCTGTGTTAACATGGATTAAAACAGGTGTTGAAATATTCGTACTGTTATTTTTATTGATTGTAACTGTTTCTGGCGTCAGCGGCCTATAGCCAGCCGGCAGTGAAGCTGTTAGAAGTACATTTTCGCCAACATCAGACCAATTCCTGCTAATTCTGGTTATAGAAAGAGTGACCATTTTTCCAAATCTTGTCAAAACGGCATTGATGTTATAGCCAATTGTAAGTGTAGTGGTGTATAAGCTTAGATCATTAACACTCAACAAAGCTGATTTATCCCCTTGGCGTAAAAGAAGTCCAGTATAATCAAGAGAAAACATCGAAATAATATTATCAGTAGAATCATAGATAGTACCGACAATTGCCTGTGGGTTCATTTCCATAAAACCTTTTTGATTAGTATCTGGTATTGTATACTCTATTCGAATTTTCTCACCCTCAATAGTCATTTCCCCTGTCAAAGATGCGCTCTGAAAGACATTGACAATCTTTTCAGTGCCGGTAAGCTTCGTCCAGGCACCAACCCATACACTGTTTACAATTGTTCGGACGAATACACCGCCTCCAATATCTGCAGCGAAAACGTAGCCGTAGCTGACAGAAGCCATATATGCATAACCTCTCATACTCGTACTTGCGCTTGTCGGATAGTCTGAGGTTGCATTTGTAAATGTGTATGTCTTCATACCCGGCGCCCTGCTTAGTACAGCACTGAGAATCGTTCCGCTCTGAATCGTCGCTATTGGCCTACCATCATCAGCAGTTAACTTGTCCAATTGTGCCCGGGCTGTATCTGCTTTATTGGAAAGTTTGGCATCAACCTCCATTTTTGTGTAACTATTTTCCTTATCAGCTTTCAAATTCATAATAGTATCAATTTCCTGTTTCGTATAAATATCAAGACTATTGATTTTTTCTTCAATATCAGCGATCGCCGTTTCTAATATTGCTAGGTTCTCATTAACAAATGTCTGTATTTCGTTAACTTTACCAGTGATCTCTTCCCTGTAGTCATCAAAGGCGTCGCTTTGTTCTTTTACAACTGCAATAGCAGCTGTATACGCCTCGTTTAATTCCGAAACAAGCTTGTCATACTCTGAAATAACTGTTTCAGCTTCATCACCAGTGATATCAGCATTGTTATATACAAAAATGTCAATATTTTCGGTCGTATCACGCTTATCTCCTTTTGTTATAGAGAAATAGGCCCTTTTGTATTTTCCACTTGCTGAAAAGGCTTGTGATGGAAAGGTATAATTGAACTCCCCTATTCCGGCATCTACTACTGATATTCCTGCTGCATCCATTACCTTAGTATCAGCTGCAGTAACTGCCTCAAACTTCACTTCACAGTCTGTTAAATCAAATTGCTCAAAATTATTGGAAAGATTTATTTTGATTATTTGTAAATCCTTATCCCCAATTCGACCGAAAACAACTGGATTTATACTACTTTCTTTAGATATATCCAGATTAAATATTTTCATCTAATAGTCTCCTTTCAATTGTTTCAATCCGTTCCTGTAGATTTTCAACCATTGTGATCAGTTCCTGATTTGTTTTCGTATTTAAATTAATTTGCTTATTGACATCTATCATCAAATAATGATTATCTTCCCCTTGACGAGATAAGAACGGGCTATATTGTGCGATCATCCCGAATTGTCTTTCATCTGGACGTTGTTCTGTCTCTGACTTGTTGTAATCTGATCGCCAATCGAAATCAACCATTTTCAATTTTTTAGTCTCTTTTATTCCTTGCACAATGGTATCCTCAATGTTTTCTTTTAAACGTATGTCAGATTGATTCAATATAGAATACCCGTTCATGTTAAGGCTAGAATAAAAGTTCAGTGCCACACCATTGGGTATTGTGAAACGGCTTCTCGCTGTCAGACCTCCATTAGCTTCTAAAAGCTTTCCGACTTGTAACCCTGTGGTCAGATTACTTGTTGTTGTTCCTGTATTATCGCCCGTAATAGTAAACATACTGTTGCCGACTTTGATCCATAATTGCCCTTCTGTTGAAAGGGGAGCCACCTGTATTTGAGCGTGACTCGATAGCGATTCAATATCACTGCCTTGCTTATAAAAATTGATCCCACCGTTTTTCATTACCATAGTGTAGTAAAGCGATCCAATTGGCGCATGAGAAATAAACGTTGCTCCCTCAATTCTCCCCCCGATGATCTCACTACCCTCGATATATACACCTATAATAGTTATTGCTCTTAAAATACCCGTTGTGATCCGATCCGCAACAATTGCCCCATTATTGGTCATAGCAAGCCCATAGCTGCCATTATAGCCTGTTGAGCTGAATCCCAAACCTCCTGAATTCCACCGCCAAACATTTTTAGCTGTGTTTATATCCTGAGTGTCCATTATTAAAATTTCTTGAGGATCAGAAAGCGATGGATAAACAACGACATGACCTTTCGCCGGGTTAGTTAAAATGTCAGTGGCTTCTTTTTGTGCCTGTTCTAAAATTGAAAGATGATCGCTAATTTTTTCCTGTTCTTTCATTTGATCCGAGAATGTTTTTGACAAGTTGCTTTTTGCATTTCCCAATTCAATTGATTCATAGCGATCCAGAGAGACATTCCAAACAGTCTGAATAATTTTCGCTGTTGCATTTATCCCTAGTTCATTAAAGGCAACTGTTACGTTATCACAAAGTTCTAGGTCTTCAAGTCGTTTAATCTCTTCACTAGTCGCTGTCTGAGTAAGGTCTATGAACTTGAGTGCTAAATTGACAGAAGGAACCCCGATTGCATTCACTGTGATGTATCTTTTTGCTGCAGTTCGTAGTTGGTCAATAGTTTCAATTTCTTCGCTACTTAGGTCAACCATCTTTATTAAACGTTCGGGATATTTTGTCACATGCTCACTGTCAATATACAACTCAGGCAAAATGAGCGTTTCGTCATTTTCACCGTCTTTTCGAGCATATGGATAGACAGAAGTGAACGTATTTTCAATTGATTCTTCTTGCGTTAAATCTGTTAAGTTCTTTCCATAAGCAATCACAACCTCGCTGTCTTTTCCTGCTCTGTTCATCAAACGAATTTCGTTATTATCAAAAATGTATTCACCGCCAAAATTATCAAGGATTGAGCCTTCCGTCCCTCCCAAAGCAACTCGGGCGTTTTCGAATTTCCCTAATTCTAAAAAATCAATGCTAGACTTGGTTGTTACATCACTAAGCACTGTAAAATCTCGAGCTGGAAGCAACAATTTTTTCCATTCTTCAAGAGCATATTGAGCACTGACATTTACATGATTGTTTCCTTTTTTTAATGCTGTTTTGAATGTTAAATAACTGATATGCTCACAATAAATAGTTATCAAACCATTTAAAGGTTTAGATATAGAAACAATCTCAAATCTTTGTCCTTTTGATCGTTCGCCTGATCCTGCATCGGCTTTGATTATGCAACCTGTTTGCAACTCATGAAAAAGTGGCGAAAAAACAGGGTAAGAGAATCCTAGCGTAAAAATCCCATTTCGTTCTCTCGTTACAAGTGGTTGAATCGCATGAACTAACGCACCTAGTCCCATTGAATTGTAATTGTTATTCGTTTTTTCATATAGCAACAATGTACTCATACAGCTAATCGCCTCCAGTTCGGTGTTACTTTTAAATTTTGAATTGCTGAATTGATATAAAATTTATTTTTCCCTGGCTGTAGCTTCGGCGGCTGGTAGCCATTCTGTGTGATTAAAATAGACTTTGAAATATTTTGTCCGCCCTCTCTGTACGCAATACCAACTGTGCTGTCTATCGTTATGTTCCCTTTTCCAATCGTCTTATCAACTTGAAAAAGATTTCCATTAATGATAATTGACCCATTTGCTATCGCATCAAAATAGAAAGACAGAACAGGTTCGGAAAAGTAACTTTCCGGATTATTCAAACTGCTACCATTTGTAACAGAAATGGGAAAGGCTCCCGACGATTTAAACATGTATGGTTGAAAGGAAAAGGGAATTTGGAAGTCCAACCAGCCTGCAGCCTCTTTCGGCGCTGTAATTGATCCTAAGCAGACAGCTTTATAAAAATAATCCGGAATCTCAGAAAAATAGAAATCGGTGTAATCACTATTTTCTTTTAACCATTCACCAACTCTTTGAAATTTCAGGAAAATATTTTCTCCTCTATTTTTCTTCATTCTTACAGATAGACTTCTTTCGATGTCATCCTTACGATCGCGTGAAATGAGTAGACGGCGATTCAGCCCGGGGGCTGTTTCAATGAGCACATCGTCACTTGACAGGATTAGTTCAAATCCTTGTTTCAACTTAATATCAAAATCAAGTGATTTTCTATTATTCATAATAAAATATGGCTCTATCATGCTAGACGCCCCCTCAGTCTTCTTTCTGTATTTTCTGCCAGTTTTTCAGATAATCGGTTTATGTCATCATCCGAATGAATATGAATATTATCAAAATTAAAGTTAAAAACTGGCTTACTGGTAATGGTTGTGTTTTTTGTCGTAGTTTGTTGATCATCTTGTGTTCCCATCGCTGACAATTTTTTAAAAGGAATAGGTTGTAACATTCCAGCGTTAACACCCGTACCCGATTCGTATTCATAATTTTTAAATTTCGCTCGTGTCATTCCGGCAGGCATTACCTGGGTACCGAGTGGTGCATCATCTATATAAACATTGCGCCCCTGAGGAACAAACCAATCGCCGCCCGGAAATCTGACTGCCTCTCGGTACAACGATCCTGATTGATCGTTTACAAGCATATTGCCTCCAGGGTGGTAATTCGTTCCCTTTTCATTTACTTCAAGCGATTTGCCACCCGGACCTCTTACATACTGTTCTCGTGTAATTACATCAATATAGACTGTTTTTCCGTTTACGCTATTAATAGCATTTTGCGCCGATGTTGCGCCGGATGTGTCTGCTTGTAGGTAAATATTTTTAATGGAATCCGGAATATTTTCCCATGCGTTGTATGTAGCTTTCGATGATGATATTTTACTTTCTAAATCTGAGTTGTTTGCTAGTAGTTCCTTTTGTGTTGGTGTCAAACTATTAAAATGTTGTAATGCTTCCTCTGATCCTAGCAATTTTAAAATTAAGTCTGAGTTTTCCATACCTAACTCTTTTTCTAAAATTTTGAAGTTGTTCCAATTACCTGTTTCAGCGATAGCATCCAGAGTTTTCATCATCGCAACATCATTATCAACTGAAAGCATTTTTTGCTCGACAGTCATTTCATTCCATTTTCCTGACTCGCCCAGAGCAATCGATACCGTTTCGTGAGCATTTGTATTCAGTTCTGCGTGTTTAAGAATGTATTCGATGTCATTCCATCCACTTTCGGATTGAGCTGCCTCCATAATCACTTCATTCACATTGGTCTTAAGGGTTCCTGTTTTTTCGTCATAGACTAAGCTGTTCCATTTTTCATTGCCTAAAATTGCCTCTTGTGTCATATGCTCAGTAGAAGTTGCTAGAATCGTGCTTGCTTCCTCAAAATCTGAACTAGCCGCAATAGCTTTACTGGAAATTTCCTGATAATTTAGCCCATGCTGCTTAAATACTGCCTCAATTTGTGCTGTATCATAGCCCATAGCTCGCAATGCTTGTGCATATTTCTGTCCGAGTTCTTCCGTCATAGCAACGTTTGAAGCTTCGAGTCTGCTCATTTCCTGTGAATATTCTGCAGCGCTGATTAGACCAGCATCTTTCGCCTCAGTGATCTGTTCCACTTGTTCTTTATAAGACTCTGTTTGCTTGCGAAGGGCATTTCCAATCGAACCTGTGAAGTTTTCTAATTGTTGCTGTGTCATCTTTTGAACATTACTGTTCATACCATTTAGGATTGATTCCTTTTCTTTTCCTGAAATCTTTAGTAGGTTTAATTCCGCCTCTATCATTGATTGTCTATTTGACAAAACAAGGGCTTTTTCTTCTGCAGTAAATTTCGATGTATCGTTTTTATGTCGTTCATAGATAGATGCGACTTGATCAGCCATACGCCCTGTAGCTTCTACAACTTCGTCGGTCATTGCTTTTTGAGTTTCGGCATTTTTCTGTGCTGATTCTTGTAGGTGTTCTGGTAACGCATCTGCCATTTCCTGAATTGCTTCGTTGGTTTCTGCCGCAGTCTCTTTTATCTGTTCCTGCATATCCCGGAAAGAGTTTATTACCTTTTCGGCGCTCCCATCAATACCCAGTTCAAATCCCTGCATAGCTACCATGCTATCTGTAGAAAACCCTTGAACTTCTAGTAAGGTTTTATCCATTTCCTCGCCAACATCAAAGCCCCAACGGTTTACACGTTGTGAGGAGTTCCACGCTTCTTCTCCCCAGAGTTTCCATACAGCCGTTCCAACCACTAGAGCACCTGCCGCAATTCCTAGAGGAGAAGTTAAAAGCCCTAAAGCTCCTGTTGCTCCAGTAACACCACTAGTTGCCCACACAGCCGCTTTAGCAAATAAGCTCATTGAGCCTGTTGCTCCAGCTACTGAATTGGCAGTTGTCACTGTTGCAGCACTTGCTGCGGAACCTGCTGACTCTAGCCCTAATAATCCAGATCTAGCACGCCCTACCCATTGGACTGCTTTACCAGTCCCAGTGATTATTCCACCAAGACCTTTAGTTAGTCCTCCTAGGAATGTCAATACTGGTCCACCTGCAACAACGATACCCGTTAAGCCCAAAGCAAATTGTTTAGTTTCAGGTTTAGCATCAGCAAATTTTTGAATCATATCTTTTATTGATTGAATCAAGGGGCCTGATTTTTCCAGGGTATCAGCTATTACCGGTAATAATTCATTTCCAAATGTAATTGCTAAATTATTGATTTTATTTTTTGCAAGTTCGATCTGATTTGCTGTGGTAGCAAATTTATTTTCGGCCTCTGCATTTAAAGCGTTGTTCTCTTTCCAAGCAGTATTAGACAGATCAACAGCTCCGGCGAAAAGCTCACTGGCATTGCTGGCGCGCAATAACGAATCTCGCAGGCGAACCTCAGTGATTCCCATGTCGTCAAGCACTTTTATTGCGCTTGTGCCTCGCTCTTCTGCAGTTGATAAGCCTTGAATAAATGCTCCCAAGGCTCCTGTTGCGTCGTCTTTAAACGCTTGGGCGAACTGTTCTCCGCTCATGCCTGCAACGTCTGCAAAGTCTCTTAGCTTGCCCTCAGCATCCGCAGCGCTTTTATACATTTCACTCATGCCTTTTTTGCCTAAGCCTAAATAATTCGATAGATTTTGTGCTTCTTTTCCACCCGCGTGGAACGCCGCTGAAACCTGCTCCATGGTCACACCATTTGCTGACGCAATCTGCTCCAGTTCGTTAAAAGCACCAGCACCTGTTTCTGCTGCTAATTGCATATTAATAAGTGCTTTAGAAATTGCTGATCCTCCCGCCTCAGCTTCCAAACCTACTGAAGATAAAGCAGCAGATAAGCCTAAAATATCGGACTGAGACATTCCAACTTGTGAGCCTGCAGCACCTAGTCGCATAGCCATGTTCATAATATCTGCCTCTGTAGTGCTGTATGAGTTCCCCAAGGCGACGATAGAAGATCCTAAACGATCATATTCAGCAACAGCCCCTTTAGGGAGGGTGACATTCACAAATTTAGCAAGTTGGCTGGCACCTTGTTCTCCAGCTAGATTGGTGGCTGTACCAAGTTTTGCAATGGTTTCCGTGAAGCTTTCAATCTCTGGCGTCTTAATTCCCAATTGTCCTGCCGTAGCTGCCAGCTGTGCAAGGTCCGCAGCAGAAGTTGGCACACGCTCAGACATTGCCCTGATTCCGTCAGAGAGCGCATTAAGCTCTTCTGCTGTTCCATCAACGGTTTTAGTAACATCTGCAAATGAATTTTCGTAATCAATAGCAGCTTTTGCGCCTAAAGTCATGACACCACCAACTGCTGCCCCAGCAATTGACCATTTTTTCCCAACGGAAATCATACCGTCCCCGACTTTCGTCATCGTGTTTCCGGCGGACTCCATGCCTTCGCCAACACGTCGCCATCCGCTGTTTTGATAATTGATTTGAGCATTCAATAAATCATGCTGTCGCTGTAGTTCTTGGATAGATAATGCAGTCTCGTTGTAGCTTTGGGCGGCTAACTGTGCTGCTCGGCTGCCCTCTCCCTGAGTAGCAATTGCTTCGCGATATCGTTGATCATATACTCCTAATGCTTGTTGTTGCAGATTTATTTGTTTGGTAAGAGCGCCTAATTGTGCTGAACTGGAAGAAGTTGATGTTCCAAAACCCGTTATACCCTTCGATGCCAACTGCGCTTCGGATTTCGCTACTTTCAGTTCTCGTTTTAACGCTGTAATATTCTTATTAAAATCAATCGTATCAAGCGCGACCTTCGCACTCAGTACACCTAAATTCCCACTTGCCATTTATTTGCCCTCCTTCCCTAAAAATTGAGCTGATCAGCATATTCAATGACAGGACCATCTGTCATCCCCTGCTGCCAATTTCCAAATTCTAAATCAAGCATCTGAAAGTAATCTTCTTTATCAATTCTTTCTGGAAGCCAACCATATTTTTCCATGAGATATTTATAAAATTGCTTGATAAAAATATCTGGATCGATGGCATCAGAGTCGGTTTCTACTTTCCCGACTCGTCTGTTACGACCTCTCTTTTTCCGTCATTTAGTTGGATGCTCATTAGCACCTGAGCAAAGAACATGAAAAATGTAGTCGAGTCGACGACTTGAAAACCTGTTTCAAATTGCTTTGATGAAATATTAAAATATTCGCAAATAAGATTCACGGCTTCATCCATTTCCTCTGTTGGATAATCGTTGCCTAAGAAATCCCCAGCATTATATTTCTTTAGAATCTCTGTTGCCCTTCTAAAAAGCCCGAAATTGATAGGCTGGCTTTGAATCTTCTTTTCTTTACCTTTGATTGTCAAAATTAAATCCATACCTGATGCTCCTTTCAAAAATAAAGAAGGTTAGTCAAAAGACTAACCTTCTGGGATTGTATTGATTGCTGCAGGCTCCGTTACTTCTTCAAACCATTTCTTTGTTACTTCTGTAACATCAGTTTTCTTGCCATCGTCATCCAATTTGTAATTGAAAAGCCCGTCATAATCACGACTAATTGACTTTCCTGTCAAAGTTGGCGTCTGGTAATTGATTGACTCTCCTTTTGTCTGTGCATCTTCCGTGAATGGTTGAAAGCGAGTTTTGTATAAAATACGGTACTGATACCCACCACCCACACCTTTAGAGCGTGGCATACGAAACGCCAGAGCTCCGTATGGGGCTGAATCTTCTGTTGTTGCCTTTACGCCACCCAGACTATCTTTTTGTCGCCCCAGCAACAATGCCTCTTTATCAGGTAATAAATCATTGATATTCAAGCTCACATCATAAGAAGTGACTGCTGTTTCTGTCTCGTCAATTGAGTCATCTGCATATAGGTTTCCTTCTGCTAATTGTGGGGTAAGAGTCAATTGAATCGCTTTTGCTAATTTAATAGGCTCCTTGTATGTTGGTGCTTGTGCTGCGTTTTCCTGATCGGTTTCTACGTCCATTTCGAACCAATATAAACCATTAATACCAATTTTAGCCATGTGCTATTTTCCTTCTTTCTTGTATATTTCTTGTTCTATTTCTTGTGAATAAATCAATGCTCGCTGGATCGTATTCTCTGTTTTATCAAAAATAAGAGGCGAACTCACAACTCTTAAAAAACCAAGGTGCTTCATTTTTCCGTCAATAAAATTCTGAATATTCCCATGACTGCCATCTTTTGAAAAAAGGCTAATCTGGAAAGTTACGACACTTGTTTCCTCCTGATCATCAGCAAACATTCCTGGAATATTTTCAAGCTCGTAGATTGCAATAGCAGGATAGGCGAGCGCAGGCAATTTATTTGCAGATATGTTTGGTACACCTTGTACTCTTGCCACCCACTCAACAACTTCTGGAATAGAAAGAACCCCATTCACGATATCTGCAGTAAGCTCAATAATCATAAATTTAACAATCCTTTCATTCCTTCTTGTTGTTTCCTTAATACCTCAGATTTCTTAGCAGTGATGGAGCGCTGTACAATATTCTGTGGACGCTGGTAAACTGTGCCAAACTCAACAAAGTACATTCGCCAAGCTACCTTTTTATTGAAGCCTACTTCGACATATTTTTCATCAGTAGCACCACCTTTTATTGCTGTGATTTCTACGTTATCTCTTGCGTGCCCTTCACCATATCTGTGAGACGATCCATTTGAGACATTTGTATTCTGTTGCATTTCACTTTTTAGCGGCTCAGCAGATTCTTTCAAAACATTATTCAAACCTTTGTTAACCCTTTGTTCCGTCAAATCTAAATTCCTCATGACTTCATCTATATTAAAATCAAAGCCTTCCGCCATTTGCTAACACCTCCCCGAAAACTATCAATTCTTTGCGGTCGCCTACAGGGTCACCCACAGAAACAATGCTGTAAAAATCGCCTTCAAAGTCAAAACTCATTGAGTTATCAATATCTTTGTTGTATCGCATAGCAAGTCGTACCCGTTTGATTGCAAGCGTAGCAGCTGAACCTTCTTTTTCCTTACTGCTACTGATAACATCCCGGACATTACACCATTTCTTTTTTTGCTCAGTCCATGTGGGCACAAGGTTTCCGCCCTTATCTGTAGTATAGTCAGAAGCAACATAAAACTGTACAGGGCGACTATACGAGGCAATCTTACTCATCTGACTCACCAATAGAATACTTGATTGAATTGACAAGTGCTTGAATTGATAAAGGGAAGGAGGCGACCGATTGAGCATCCGTAGCTTCACCCCTATGTTCCATGAGATACATAACCATCGATGACAAGACGAGTGGCAAAATTTTACTATTCTTATCGAATGCTCCGGCATTTTTCACGATTTGAATAGATGCGTCTAAATAGCTCCGGACAATTGTTTTTTCTTCAGCCTCCCATTTTCCAGAAAACATCAGCTCGTCAATTGGTAGAATGTCTTTATCTGCCATGCTTTAGCCTCATTTCTCAAGCGTAATTTTTTCGTCTTTTACCTTTTCAAAAAAATCGCCGCCGAAAACTTGTAGATTATCTTCAGCTTCGGCAGCACGTTTTGCAGTGAAATTGATTTCTTGCCCTACAGCGTAAATCTCACTTGTTTTTTTATCCTTAAATTCCTTTAAAACTACATATTTCATGTTTACCCCTCCGGAATCGTGGTAGTTGAGATTTTACCAAATACTGCTGCATTATCATCCCATAGTTGAACATCGAAACGATCAATTACACGAACATCGGTAGTGTTACGAGTAAATGATTTTCCACCCGTATCTGTCGCTTTGATTTCATAAACACCGCGATCGAATAGGATTACTGCTTCTTTCAAATCCCCTAAGAAAATCGGCGCCTTGTCTGATTCAGTAGGTAGGAATTTGTTGCCTAAGACAGTAACCGGGTATTTCCCGAATAGCTGCATTTTTGTTGCATCTGTTGGTGTTGGTTGCAGAATATATTTTCCATCTTTATCTTTCAACTTATCCAGGTAGTTAAAGCCATCCTGATTCGTTACAACTCCCGAAGTAATTAATAGAGCTGGGTCCAATGTCACATTAAAAACATCTTTCAAAGAATCCACATCACTAATATCGGCTGTTTGCGGCAACGTCTTGAGTAATGTTAAAATGACAGCATTTCGAGTGATGACAGATTTCTTTGCAATCCATTTATAAATATAAGTCAATAGATTTGCATCTGAATCCTGCAACAAGGTGTTAGGGATTGGCAAAATACCTGCATAATCCTTAATGCTGTATTTTTTATTCGCAAATTTAGGATTTTCAACTTCTGCGATTTCGTCCCATTCTTCAATGTTCGCAAAAGGTGTGATATCTGCAAGCTTTTCGAGTACACGGCTCCCGCTTTTCGTGCTAACTCGCTCAGTTGTCACAAGGTTTTCAAGAGCAACGAAAGTGCGACGCAGCTCATTTATTTTCGTTTGAACATCGATAGGAATAATTAAGCCGCCGTCTTCATCTGTCGACGAGCTGAAACTCCTGATTTCTTTCACACGATCAAAAATCTGTTCATCGTCTGCAGTAATCGTCTTCCCTCGAACTGCTTTTAAAAATACCGCGTTATAACGTTTTTCGACTTCCTTGTTATCCAATTCAGAAATGGATCGTTCGTCTGGTAGTGTAGTTTTTTGCTCTACTGGGTCGATTTCGGGATTGTCCAACTCGCGCGCTTCAAGTGTCAAATCGAGCTTTTCACGTGCTTCTTTCAGTTCATCCTTTAATCCTCGCAACTCTTCCGCAGACGATCCAGCATTTACAGCTTCATCAAATGCCTTCTTTTTTGTTGCTACTTGTTGACGTAGTTCTCTTTCGTTCATATTTTTACATTCCTCTTTTCTGATTTTTAGGCTAAAAAAAGCGTTCCAACTCCTTAGCTGTACGCTTCTGCCTCAATTTTTAATAATTCAATTTCTGTATTAAGTTTTTTTCGTTCCAGTTGCTCGACTTGATCCCGACTTCTTGACCCAATTACCGCCTCTGTATCCGAATATGCAGGTGTGGTGACGATAGAAACATCATAAATTTTATTTATGCGTCGGATAGTCCGTATATATTCCGCCCCATCTTTGTCAGTCTGTTCCCACTCCTCCGACTCTGGATCGCTTGACACTGTAAACGCGAAGGAACATTGATTTACTATTCCCTGGCGGATGTTCTCGAGCAAGTCTGCTGAATAACTTGTTTTCGTAGGTTTTACACGGAAACGTAATCCAATAGCATCGATTTCAATCTCTAAGTTGATGCCTGAACGTCCTAAAATTTTACTTTCTTCATGATTGAACAACGCTGTCACATTTGAAATATCCGTATCCTTTAGTGCTTCAGGAGCAATTTTCTCCCGGAACCACCCGCCTAACAATTCACTCATTCGATTAAACTTAAGAGCATACCCCTCAATATAATCAGTCTGATTTTCTGGATCATTTCGCAGTTCAATTGTCGTTGTTGTTTGTCTGATCTCCTTCGTCCCCGTTTTTATTTTCATTTTCTAACTCACCTCCCTTCATGGCTTCAAACATCTTATCAACTCCAGCCTTAGCATTTTGATAGCGAACTAAATTATCAGCTTGTGTCCAATTCAGTGTAATAAATGGTGTTTTACTCCATTCAGCATCATAGGGGCTGGATTCATTTTCTGCTCGAATGTCATCAAGCGTTTTAGCCCCGGTTTCTGCTTGAATTTTATGAACCTCTGCCCGCGTTTTTGAATCTCCTCTCAATTCACTATCAAGATTGAATTTTATATAATGTTCTTCTTCCTGCTCTTTTTCAGTGAATATCTTGGTATTAAACTCTATTTCTATGCGGGTTATCCATGGCTGCAAAGCATTTTTTACATACTCTAAAGACTGAATTTCTGAATTGGAATACGTCGCTCGTCCCATCTCATTTATTTTATGAAGAGGGACTTTATAGATTGCAGCAATTTTCTGGGTATTAAATTTTTGAGAATCAATAAACTGCATATCTTCGTTGGTTATACCAAGTTGCTGATATTCCAGCCCGCTATCAATGACGGCGATTGCGTCCGATCCGTTCACACGTTTCCATTCATCTTTAGCCTTTTGCTTTGCGTCAGCTGCCAGCATACCTGGAACTTTGAGAATACCTTTAGGAGTGCCTCCATGTTCTAAAAGATTTTTATTGTAATCATTCGCCAACTCATTCGACTGTACCCGCTCAGCAATAACCCTAATCGGTGATTTGCCGATGATTCCGTCTCTACTGAACCCTTTCACATGAATAACTTCCCAGGGGTGTAACAGCCTATTTTTATTCTCTATTGTAGTCTGATAATAGAGTGCTCCTGTCAATTGATCTTTCACGGGCTGTGTACTGTTCGGCAGGGGTAGCAACGCTTCAACTTCTCCGTCCTTGTCAAATTTCATTAATGAATAGTGGTTCCCATCAAGGAGCACATCGACCATAAGCAGCTTGAAATAATCACTGATATTCATATATTCATTTGGGCGACCTGTCAGAAGCTTCGCTAATTTGTTATCTTTTTTTCTAATCCTAACTATTTTTTCATCGTCTTTACGGTACAGCTTAACTGGTAACTTCGCCACGTCATCCGACAAAATATTGACACACGTATAAATGTCATCAAATGTATCGGCGTTATCAACACGAACCGTTTTTCTTTTCGATCCGAAAAGTTCAGTTAAAAAGTTAAATCCGCCAGTTTGTAGTTGAGCTTCACTTCTTGTATCCTTCCGTTGCTCAGTTTTAGGAAATAAACGATCAACAATCATTTTTTATCCCCCCGTTTCTTACTCAAGTTGACTGCGTTGTATGCGCAATAACAACCAGCTAAAAAAATAGCTAAATCCTTACTAAGTCGAAACAGCGGTATAAACATCAAAATGATTCCCATTAAAAAAAATAAGTCTATTAAAATATTTTTCATTCTCTCCACCTCTCAAAAGCTGAAATTATCGCCCAAAATATACTCATTCAAATCTATTTTTTGATTGTCGTACATCGCCCGAGCATATGCATTTATTACAGCTGCTACAGGATCGATGCGATTTTTACTTACCTTCTTACCAACCATCACATTTTCTTGTTCGTCCATTTTCAGAACAGCATTTCCGAGCGCCCATTTTAAAAGGGGGTCACCGAAATGCTCGACTTTTCCGCTGTAAATTGCTTCTCTGAATTCTTTTGTCGGTATACTTAATTGAGCAATTGATTGTGGAATTTCTACGACAGGTACACCTTCAGCCTCTAGCTCTTGAGCAATATGAGTGGCATTCCATTTGTCATAACCCAATTCACGAATACTAGAAGAATTGAAAAAGTCCAATATCCACTTTTTGACAAATCGATAATCTACGATTTCTCCATCTGTTAGTGTCAGGAAACCTCCTTCTACAAACAAATCGTATCTCACTTTATCTTTACTCATTCGTTCTTTGTATTTTTCAGAAGGCATAAAAGAGTGTTGGAAAACTCGGAATTTTCCACCTCTGACTGCCACAATCCCTACAGAAGTTAAGTCCGTCGTCATAGATAAGTCCATTCCAGCATAGATAGACCACCCCTCAACTAATGTCGTCATCTTCTCTGTAGTCTTAATTTTACAAGCGTTCCATTTTGAAAGGTCCATATATCCGCTTTCTGATTGACTCAACCACATATTCATGTTTTTAGTAAGAAAGGATCTCATCTTCTCCGGTTGCTCTTGAGCTTGCTTTAGTGCACTTCTCAGAGCCTCCACGCCTCTTTCATATGTCGCAACTATAGGATTTGCTTTAATCCAATTCGATTCATCATTCACGTCGTCGCCTTCATCCAGTTCATAGATTGCTACAAAGATTTCGTCATTCTCTGTATCTTTATCCGGATTTAAGATATCTGAAAAATACTCATAGTCAGAATAACAAGGAACAGATAGGTCCAATCCAGCTGTTGTTATGGTAGTTAACAGAGGGCTTTTTCTTGCTAGCATTCCGGTCTGTTGGGTTTCTTTCAATTCGTTTGTTTGATTGTCTTTATATTCATCCAATACAGCTACAGACGGGTTTGTCCCTTCCCCAGTTTTTCTAGCTTCCTGAGATAATGCCTTGATAATCGAACCATTTTTTACCACTCTGATCATGTTGTATGAATCGCTGTATTTACCTTTTAGCATTTCAACCTTATCAATTTGCGCCAAGACCTCGTTATATACTAAGTTCGATTGATCGCGCGTCCAACAAGAGATGTATATTTCTTCTTGTTCCTCGGATAGAAAAGCGACAAACGAGAGAACAATTGCTAAAAATTGAGATTTTGCATTTTTTCTCGCAACTTGGATGTAAGCCTCCCTGAATCTTCTAAAACCTGTCGACTTTCGCTTAAAACAAAAAATATTGGCCGCCAAAAATAATTGATAATCTGTCAATTTGATATGTTCTCCTGCCAGCACACCCTTTGTGTGCTTAAACATTCCCGCCCAACGGTTAAACTTAAGTAGTTCATTCCAATCCACAAAAAAAGGATACTCAGGTTCAGTTACCTGATGCAGGTCACTATAAAATCGCTGAATCATCCATTTTACTTTTTTACATGCTTTTATTTCATCCTTTTGGATGTCATCAGCATATTGCATAACTCTTTTTTGCAAGTCTTCTCGTTCTTGTTCTAATTTCACCTATAAACTACCTCCAAACAATTTTTCTTCAGGAGTTTTTGGCGTTTCAGGCTCTTCCTTTTTCGGAACTACCAATTTTACCCTACTGCTGATGGTCAAACCTAGATCCGTCGCAGCTGCTCGCGCTTGCTTGTTATACCGATCCTGTATTTTGGTCAATTTCTCAAACTCTACAATATTTTCAATCATATCCAGTTTTCGAAGTTTTTTAGTGGTTTGCTGGTGCATATACTCTGCATAGACGTATCTACCTAATGCATCAGTGTCTAGATTTGTCAGAATGCCAATCTCTATAAGCTCTAAAGCGATTGAATTAAATCTTTTTTTTAAAGCTGCTGTCAAATAAGAAGGTGCTTCGATTTTATCGGCAGGCGCCTTTATTTCCTCTTTTTTTCTTCGGTCAATTTCTTCTTTAGTCAGGTGCTTTCGCCCTTCCATGACTACTAATTCAATTGGTTTTTTAGGTCTTCCTGCCATTTTTTCAGAACCTCCTTTTCTTAATCTTGTTATTTTTATCTTTTATCACATATTTCATTTTTGATACCCCTTGAAAAAAATGACTATGATTGTTTTACCCATGAATAAGAACCCTTTTATATCAACGTTTAAAATTCCATAAAAAAACTGAATAAAGGGAATTTTGTGCGAAGTTAGGAGGGCGTTCTTTCGTAAGCCTATTTTCAAAACATTTTAAGGGTGGAGGGGTGTTATTTTATTTTAATAGTCCATCATATCTGACAATCGAGTTTTCCTGTTGTGGCATGATGCACATAGCGGCTGCCAGTTTGCTTCATTCCAAAACAGCTCTTCATTTCCTTTATGAGCCGCCTTGTGATCCACTACCGTTGCTAATACTGGCGTTTTATGTTGCTTATATATATCAGCGCACAAAGGATTACGAAGTAGATAAGCTTTGCGTTCTCTTCGCCACCTAGAATTATACAAACTCTTCCGACTCTCTCTGCTTCGGTCTGCGTGATCCTCGCAATACATATCTGTTGTCAGTTTGCTGCATCTCGGAAAGCTACAAGGCTTCTTAGATTTCATTGCCATCATTATTCCTCCGGACGTTTTGTGATCAACCCTGTATTATTCTTTACAGCCATGGTATAGGTGGTTGGGTCATACGGGCCGTATTCAACAACTAAATTATCAAATACTTTTATTTGATCTTCTAAGCCTTGTATGTATTCGCTAAGGTTTCCAGTTGTATTGATTAGTTTTAAAATCTCTAAGATTTGCTGATTATACAAACGCAAGCCTATTGCAGCTTTGATAGCTTCCTTTTGATTCTCCATTACATCCTGTGCTTGTTCTAACAAATGAAGATACTCATTCACTAGTCTTGGCTGTTCAATCATCTTCTCTTGTGTGTCTGGTCTTGGTTGTGGTCTGTCAGGTCCTGGTGGTACACATTTTTTTGGCATAATATCTTCCTCCTCGAAGCTACTTCCTTCCTTTTTTCATTGCTGCCTTGTTTCTTTCTTCTGCAACCTTGTAGTCCTCTTTCCTCTTTAAAAATTCTCTTTCATGCGCCTTGCGCTTCTTCGATAACATCGAATTTTCAGCGCTAAACCTCTGCTCAATGAATCGAAAAAACAACAGCCCTACAAGAATCTGGCCTATCATAAACAAAAGCCACAGTATCGAGATACTCCATATAATGTCAGTCATGCTTATCTCACCTTCTTTCTGTACTAAAAGAGACCCCGGTTAGGAGGCAGTGCCTTTCCACTTTGCAACGAAATGCTTTTCAACGTCCTTAATCTCATCTATCAAGCTATTTATCTTTTCGCTCCACGCATCATTTAGAAAAGTGCATTCGCCCTCATCATTCAGATATACATATTCTTCTCCCGTTCCTGCGTAGTTCCTAACAGTAGCTCCTTCAAAGAAATCAATACTTCTCAATTTATCCAAAAGCGTTTTAAGAGATTCTATCTTTTTTAAGTCTGTCTCAAACTCTTGTTTCACTTCTTCGATAGTCATGCTTACTCCTCCTTATTCAAAATAAATAGACCGCCTAAGCGATCTAATCAAACTATGTACTAGCAATCTACACGATGACCAACATGTGCCATCTGCCATTTTCCCTTGTACTTCGGGAGCCCCCTCCAACTTCCTCGATTGCTAAAGGGTCACGATCCTAAATGCCATGCCTGGTCATCTAGGTGCTCCCTAATGGACGCTACAGGATTCGAACCTGTGACTAAACGGTTATGAACCGTCCTCTATGCCATCTGAGATAAACGTCCAAAAAAATGCACCCACGGATTGAATAAGGAATCGAGGAGTTGGATCACCTCTTTCTTTATTTGTTTCCATGAGTGCTTGATCACTAATTTATATAAACAGCCGTGTGAAAAAAAGTAGGGTTGTTTAAAACTTAACTTAAAAAAGGAGTTACACGGCTGTTTAAACTTATTTCACGCTATCATAGTAACACTTAAATACTGACATTTGTTGACAGCATTTTGACATCAAGAAAAATCAATCGCATCAATCCCAAAAAGAAGCACTGACATATCTCCGATTGCCTCTTTGGTATCTCTGTATATTGTTCTTTGATCAACAAACTTTTTTTCACACAGCTGTTTAACTGTCAATTTCTCATCAACCAGGTAGCGATATTTCAAAACCTCAAAGCGGCGTTTTTCCTCTGGCAAACCCTTTCCACAATTCCATTCATAAGCAATAAGCATTTTATCTACATGGTTCATCATTAACATTGTTTTTTTGCGGTAGATTGTCAAACTTTCCAAAGTTAGATTCTCTAAATCAAATTCTGGGTAATCCAGCGGAATTGCCTCCGTCATTGTCGAGTCACACAAATCTTTTAATTTCCTGTAGTTTTTCAAAAGAAGCTCAGTATTGCGGAGGTTTCTTGCTTTTTCTTCTTTTTTCTTTTTGGCGTTTTGTTTCTCGTGCTCATTCAATACAGCCTGAGTTACAATCTCCAGTTGATGTTTCGTCAATCCTTTTGACATTCGCTTTACCCTCCAAATCTGACTACATCGGAATTTATTTTTCGTTCTTTCTTGCATCTCTTGCAGATTTGTATATCCTTGAAATCTGGATATAAACTCGTGGCAACCATTTCCTTGTCATAAGTGATCCAGTCATGCTGCTTATTCGGGCAAAGGACCTCTTCCATTTGCTGAACCCGATGAGCAAGAAAAGCCAGCTGCTTCTTTTTTCTAAATATCATTTCTGCTCCTCCTTTTCGCAATCCTCCATCATGCTGAGCACCTTCTCCATTCCGACTATATAAGATAATGCCATCAGATACAGAACTCCGAATATTTCGATTAATAGATTATTCATTCTTCTGGTCCCTTTCAATTATTAGTCATGTGGCTCTAAATAACTTTTTAGGTAACGCATGTTCTCTTCGATTTGTTTTCGTTGATTCTCAAAATAATCGTTCAAGGTTTTATCATCAACAGAAAAATTATTTCGATTATGCCAAGTATTTTCTAGCTGGATACTATGCTCATAGATTGTTTTCGCATGATCCTTTATATAATTGATACGCAACTGGTTGTATCCGTAAGCCTCTTCCATTTAGAGCACCCCCAACACACCAGCAATGATCAGCAAAGCGAAAAATACAAGCCAAGGATTATTGTTTAAGTATTCCCACAAGTTCATAATTATTCCCCTTTCAATGCGACATACCATCGAAAAATATCATCATGTTTCAATTTCAAAGAAATAGCATATAAATCTTCGCCTAATTTTGAATCGATGACTCCATCTTCTACTAGCAAATCTGTAAAATAATATCGATCTCCATCTAAGCTCTTTATGAAATAGCTAAGTCCCTCTGTGAGATTATCCTCTTCAAATTTCAACAAAAAGCGAACTGCTGGAGCTGGTATCATTGTTTTCATCTTCAATCCTCCCTCAATACGCTCAAAGCCCTTTCAACGCTTCGGTCTGATATATCCACCTGATAGCCTTGCAGATACGCTGAGAGCTTCTCTGCTCGCCCTCTTCTCTTTGTTACCGCCACCGGTACACCATCAACTGATACAACGTGACGGAGTGGTCCGTTATACTGCTTAACCTTTGTGATTAATATTTCCATAGCTATTCCTCCTCAACCTTCACTGCAAACGGCAAGTAACGTTCGTCGATTGCTTTGATTTCTGATTCAGTGAACTTCATCTTGTATCCATCTACCTCGCCTAAAGAATCGGTAAAGTACTCATCATCATCAATGTCACAACACAGATACTCTTTTGCTGTGATCTTCACATAATAAAGCTGCTCCTGCTTAACTGTGTAGTTGCCAGTGATATATGCAACAACGATTTCCCGCGTTTCATCCTCTGTCCAGTAGCGATTATCACTGTCATATAGACCTCTATTATTTAACAAATCTTGTACTTTGTAGCCTCTTTTTTTGGCATAATCAAGATAGTTAATAATATGCGGCGGAAACTCAACAGGCTTGTTCTGCTCATCATACGCATCAGCTTTCTTCTGCAGCTCTTCCTGCTCCTTTTTTAGTTCTAAAGGCGATCCATATGTGATAACCTCGTCTAACACTTCTTCAGCTGATTTACTACAAACACCTTTAAAACTCTTTTGAAGTTTGACATAATTTACAGAATCATCAATTACATCAAGTATATCTGCAATACTGAGTTGATTTTCTGCTTGCTCTGCTTCTACTTCTTTGATTAACTGATACAGCTTTTCATAATCATCAATTATAGTAAGAGTCGAAACGAAAGCAGGTTCGCCCCATTTGTACGATTGCTCTTTCCTTGTATGCAAGTAACTACGTTGTACTGATATTGCCTTTTTCAGTTCTTCCACCTTGCTCATTTCATCCCACTCGCTTTCTTATACTGCTGATCTAAGTATCCTAGTAACATGCTCATTTGCTGCTTTACTAACTCGTGATTGCCGTACTTGTTGCATAGCTCCCCGGCAGACTTCACAACATGATCCCAGTATTCATCAGTGAAAATTGAATGCTGTTTTACCACTTCGTTGATCTGGTCCATCCAGATGGTCACATCTTGAAAAAATGCTCTGTAGTCCATCAAACCGCCTCGATTCGAATATAAATACCAGGTATGTTTGCCCAAAATTTTTCAGTGATCAAACTTACCACATAGCTATCATCTTTCCAGAACCCTAGTTTAGTCATACAATCCTGCAACAGCTTATTACTGTTGTCTAAATCTGGCTTTGTCCACTTGTATTCCCCATCCTTGTGTTTTCCAGTCGCAGGGAAGCACCACTTTACGGTTAGCCTTACAGGAACTAAGTATTTTTGCTCTGGGACATGCTTAGATAAATGAGCCATCAGTTTTTCTCTAGTCGCTTGTAATTCTGGTGGCTCATAAAATTTTGGTTTCCCGTTTATCACGGTTACCTTTTTTTGTTGATGAGTCGTTTGAGGTGGAATCATAGGCATGAAAAACTCAATCAAGTTCATTCCCCCACCTTTCATCATCAGGAATATCTCTTACCCACGTACCGCCATGTGTATAATGTCCCTCATTATCTTCATCACCGTAGAATATCCCTTTCCATTTTCCAGTCTTAGGATTGAATTCCACATCTCCAGATTGCTTGAATTGGTCCCAGACGTAAGCTAAAATATCAGGCTGCTGGATAAGCCACTGAACTGTTTCGCTTTTAGTAATATCAAAATCTTTATCTGGGAGCTTATGAAACGATGGTGGCATGAATTTTCCGACATTCAATTTCTTACTTCTTTTCTGAAATTTTGCCATTTTACATCCTCCTCTGTAAATCGTAATCATTCTTTTTTAATCTTCGAGAAATTTTTCTTTGTCAAAGGACAGGGAAGGAGTTGTTGTTGTGCGTGAGCTATCGCACAACTACTTACCCCTATGACCTATGGAGGGAAACGGAAATTATATTATTTATATAATATGTTTTTTCCTTCCCTCGGAAATTATCGAGGATTCTCGACTTTTTCCCTCTAAATCGCCTTAGGGAAAAACACCGATAATTTCCCTGAGAAATGAAAGGAAATTTCTCGATAATTTCCATCTGAGGGAAAAGGAAAATATTCGACTTTTTCCCTGTAACTTTATTAAACTAAGGAAAGGAAATTATCGAAGTTTTTCCCTACTTTCCCTGTGTCTGATTATCAGATTTCAGACCAATAACGCCTTCATCAATCCAAAATCCACCATGTTCTTTTACACGATTTCGAACAGTTTTTTCTGTTACGCCCATGTATTCAGCCATATCTTTTGTAGTGACATCCCCGTTTATAGTGCAGGCATCAAAAGCGGTCTTTACTGCTTCTATGCGTTCTTTCTTCTTATCCTTCGGGTCTTTCTTCTTACCAAGATTCTTTTTCCATGTTGGCTGCTCATCTCCTGGCTGAATATCTGCCAAAATCCCTGTTGTATCAACTGTATGCCTTGGGTATTCAAACCACATATTAATTGCATCAAACTTGGGAAACTCCCGAAGAGTCCCTTCAATACGCCATGCAGACTTCGTATTTGCTAGTTGTTTCGCGTCGTTCACAGCCTTTGTGACATCCGCTTTATACTTCGAAGGAATACCGACTTTCGCATGTTCTGACATTTGAAACTCACTCATATAATCATCATCTGAAATATTTTCATCCATATAATCCGGATTGTATTTCCGAAAGGCTTCTTCATAAGCTGTACAAGCTGCCTTGCCTTTCTGTGCCTTCTGCAAGTCCTCTGACAGCTCCAATTCTACTAAGTCAATTAGCGCATCCGGATCTCTGGCAAACACTCCTGAACCAGAAGCACGGTCCATCGATTTCTTACCGCCTTGTGAGCCTTTTGAATGGTGGTGACAGTAGATGACCGCACAACCTAATTCTGTGGCCACCTTATCAAACTGATTTGTAAAATGCGCCATCTGATCCGCGCTGTTTTCGTCACCGGTAAGCACTTTATAAATTGGATCAATGATAACAGCGATATAATCCTTCTTAGCCGCACGTCTGATAAGCTTTGGAGCCAGCTTATCCATAGGCACCGTTTTTCCTCTCAAGTTCCAAATATCTATGTTGTGGAGATTGTTTGGCTGCCATCCTAGCCCCTCATAAACATCTTTAAACCGATGCAATGCACTGGGACGGTCTAATTCAAGATTGACATAGAGGATTTTTCCTTGAGTGCAATTCCAGCCGATCCATTGCCGACCTTCAGCAATTGCAATACTCAACTCAATCAGTGCGAATGATTTACCAGCCTTCGATGGTCCGGCCATAAGTAGCTTGTGCCCTTGCCTTAACACACCATCAATCAGAACCGGTGCCAATTCTGGCAAATTATCCCAATACTGATCTAACGATTCTGGATCTGGCAGATCGTCGTTAATGCCTTCAATCCATTCATGCCATTCTGCCCAGTTACCCTTGCCGATGTTTGTCCCAATAAGAAACTGCTTCTTTCCATTACGTGTGACCCCTGGCATTCGTGAAAGTCTGGAAGGATTCCTGTTTTGTCTATCAATATTCAGCCCATTCTTTTTACAAACTTCATAGAGATAGTCAACCCGCTTCCTGTACTCTTCATAGTTGGCAGCATCTACTTTTACAATAGCGTGAATAGATTTTCCGCCAGAATGAACCAAAGCAGCAACCGGTAATTCTAGCTCATGGATAATTGCGTTCTGCTCAGAGAGATCCATGTTATCCGATTCTACCAATGCATATTTGAACTCAGTTACGTTGTCATTCCTTACGCCCTTTCCATCGAAAGGATTAAATCTGATCCATGCCCCCGCTTCTTCTGTGTAGTCTCCAAGAACAGAACCGATATCGTCATTACATTGGTTCAAGAGCCGAATAAGCTCACCAGCGTTACGATCATATGACCCTTTATTTCCTGGCTTCCATTTATTATCATTCTCATCGAGCCAAGACTCTACGTTATAGGCAACTGTCTCAGACGGTTCGAAAAGAGCATCTAAATATCGGACAAGCTCTCTGGCTGGGCTCCAATTTCTTGGCTCATACACTTCTTTTTTCTCTAGCCAATTTTTATCGACAACCACAAGATCATCTTTATCAATTGAATCGCCCCAGTCTAATTCATGCCCACCGCTTTCAAATGTAAAGGCTGGTTTCCACCCTTGATCCTTGGCGTATTGGACAATCGTCCCACCGGTAACAGGTGCCCCAGTTCCTTGTCCTTGGAAGCTATCCCATTTTTTCCAACATTCGCCGGAATTATATCTGCCAGCATCCTGTTGGCTCCATAAGTCCCAATCAGCTGCCGTATATCCTTCTTCTTTTAATGCCATTCCCACATTGACCCATTCCTGATAATCCAGCATAGATGGATCAATGTGAGCTAATAATTCGGTTAAATCTAAAGTAGATTCCATGTTTTACTATGCTCCTTTGTATTCTTTCGGATTTACTCCTGAAGGTAATCGCCAGCCATTCGCAGCAATACGATCAATCAAGTTTCTTGCATTGTCGAACCGCCATGTTCCTACATGACCAAATCCATATCTTTCCAGTAAACGTATTTGTTTAGGAGTTGCCAAGCCTTCTGCGCGACGTTTTTCCAATCGCTCCATCAATTTAGCTGCTTTACCAGCATTCTCAATCTGATCTGGAAGAATCCCCATCTTTTCAAGTGCCTTAACTTGTTTATCAGACGGTGGCCCCATCTCCCAACCAAAGGCCGGTACATAACTGGACAAATCTTCTGCTTGAATACTCATCTCAAATTGAAGCGGATCAACAAGTTTCTTCTTGCGTTTCTTCATTTGCTCCAATTGTTTCGCAAGCGCCTCTTCACGTTGAGCAACAACATCCTCAGCAGCCTTGACCTCTGCCTCTTCTAAATCTAGCGGAACGCCTGCCTTTTCGATGTTCTCGGTCATCTTCTTGGCTACTTCTACATTTTCAGCGATCAAATGGGCCGGATGACAAAGCTCATGACGTTCTGTGTGCCATAAGAAATCAATTAGCAACAGTTCTTCCTTTCCAGGAAACAAGCGAGTCCCACGACCTACCATTTGGCTATACAGGCTTCGCACCTTTGTGGGACGCAATACAATCACACAGTCAACGCTCGGACAATCCCAACCTTCAGTTAATAACATAGAGTTACATAGAACGTTATATTTATCGTTCTCAAAATCTTCTAGTATTTCTGCACGGTCTTTGCTGGTTCCATTGATCTCAGCCGCACGAAAGCCCTTTTGATTTAATATCTCAGTAAATTTCTGACTGGTTTTGACTAATGGCAGAAAAACGACAGTCTTTCTATCTTTACAATATTCCAGCATTTCCTCAGCAATAGATTCCAAATATGGATCAAGTGCCGTACCTAAATCTTTGGTTTTAAAGTCACCTGCCTGTTGCCCTACACTAGATAGATCTAATTTCAATGGAACAGTCACCGCTTTAATTGGTGACAAAAATCCTTCTTTGATAGCTTGAGGCAAGCTACACTCATACGCCAATGAATCAAAATAGCTGCCTAGATTTTTCATATCTCCACGGTCTGGCGTTGCGGTTACTCCTAAAACATTGGCAGATTCAAAATATTTTAATACACGTTGATACCCGTCGCTGATACAATGATGGGCTTCATCAATAATGATATTGTCAAAGTGATCTGGCGGAAACTGCTTTAATCGCTTTTCGTTTTGAAGTGTCTGAACAGATCCAACCACTACCCGGAACCAACTACCGACAGAAGTCTGTTCTGCCTTTTCCGTGGCACATTTTAAGCCTGTACTTTTTTCAAGCTTATCGGCTGCCTGTTCTAACAACTCACCACGATGGGCAAGTACCAGTGTTCTATCTCCATCACGAGTAACATCTTCAATAATTTTGCTGAAGACAATTGTTTTGCCTGTTCCTGTTGGTAAGACTAGTAGCGTCTTTTTATTCCCATCGGTCCATTCCTTTTTTACAGCTTCCCTTGCTTCTTGTTGGTATGGTCGTAATTCCAATTTCTCACCTACTTTCAAGTTAGGAAAAGGCGGATAAACCGCCCTTCCAATTTATGCTATTAAAGTGATTCGTCCTGCATCAATTTGTTCTTTCAACTCATCGTGTAAATATTCACGGATGTTAACGATCGCCTGATTTCTCCATGCTCCACCGTCAGCTTCATAAATAGCAGCACGAGGACCGTCTTTCATTCTGAATACAAACTGGCTTGCTGGCTGTTCTACTTCTAAAAATGTTCGATATGGAGCCAATAAAACAGGGTTTGGAACCTGAACATTTGCTTGAGAGGCAACCCCCTGATTGATTGTGATTGCCTGACTTACACCATCATCACTAGCTTGTTTTACATTTTTCTCAGCTACATTTCCAACTACTTGTAATAAAAGCGCTCTGTCATCTTTTAACTCAGGATCTCCGTCCTCTTCTAACAGGCTGATAAATTTCGACTGTAACGCAATGTTGAATTCTTCCATTTCGTGGAAATAATCAAAGTGGAAATTCGGTACAATCGCAGAAGCCTTTGCCAATACTTCTCGACTTCCATCAATATCCAAAAGCCCTTTGAGATATACTGTATCTTCATTTTTCACATGAACAATCAGCTTATCGCCCTCTCGATCAAGTTTAGATTTCACATAATTGACGAACCCACTTAAGGTATTGATCGTGAGTGTTTCTTTTGCATGATAGACACGAGGAGTAATCTCAGTAGCCTCGCCACGGTTATCAATAACCAACCATCTTTCATCATTATCAAAACTAATAAGACGATCCTCCGGTGCGATCCCTGATTCTTTCAATTCCAAAATTGCTTCTCTAGTTAAGTCCATTTTTTATCCTCTTTTCTGTTGTAAGTTTATGATTTGTTGTTGCTGTGCTTCTTTTGCTGCTTCTTCTTTTTCAATCACATCAATTGGCTCACCAACATCTGTTTTAGGCTGGCCATCTGTCGGATCGATAAATGTTTGCCCTGGCACCTCAGATTTCAATTCACGAGCTGCAACCTTACCAGTAGAAAAATCTTTTCCTGTGAGAATAGTAGTATCAAAATCACGGACAGGAGCCAATGCTGTTGTAAAGCTACTATTTAAATTAACAACTTGACGGTTATCATCTGGCTTAAATTCAAGCTTAATCGTAACTGTACGTTTATCTTTGGCCTTGGTATTCGGATCATGGATATTATTGAATATTTTTTCCAATTCTCCATCCAATTTTTCTTGGATGGCTCCATTTGCTAGTTCTACTAAATCTAATTCAATTTCTTTACTCATGTTCCTTGTCCTTTCTGGCTAAAATGCCCCTGGTGTAAATCCGCCCTGCTGTTGCGGCGGTTGCTTTTGTGTCGTAGGTTGGCTATAGTTTTGCTGAGTTGCTGGCTGTGTGTAATTTTGTTGCGGCGGTTGATAACCAGTTGCCGCTTGATTTAGCTGCTGAATAATTTCCGGCATAGGTTTATCCTGGTAGTAAGATGCATCCTTACCATAGAATGATTGAACCTCGTTGTATTTATTGCCGTTGTATTCGCGATTTTTAACCTTACAAGCTCCCGTAGCACCGAGGACAGCCCCCCAGTTCATCTGAGTTGGCTCTCCTTTTCTCTTCAATCCTATAGCGGAGAAGAAAGCTGACAGCATTCCCTCTGTAGAGCTATGAAGAAATAATCTGTGTCTGATTATCGCTTCACCTTGAGGTGATTCAACTTTTAACGTAAGATTTGCTTCATTACATGGTGGCATTTTTGCATTGGGACCTGGAGTGTAGCGTCCTCTCTCGAATTTAGTGACCTCAAAAATGTAGTCTCCTGGTGTAAGAAGGACATAATCAGGTGCATCTTGTTGTATGGAGTCTTCCCATCCTAATTCGTGATCTGGTTGATTATTCATGTTTTGCATTTATTTTTTCCTCCTAAAATTTTTGTGTAGATCGAATGTCCTCAATCATTTTATATACGTCATTCCAAGCTCCTACGAGTACCCCATCAATAAAGCTGGGATCATAGTTTGAAATGGGTGTATCTGTTGTATAGTAGCCTTTGCTGCCAACTGCCTGTTGAATTTCAATAGGTAAAACATTGTGTAATTTCATCAAGTCAGAAAGTCCTGTTGGGATCCCCGAAAAGTCTGGCTCTTCCCTAGCAAGGTTTTCTTTTGGTGGTTCGATATCTGCAACTGGCTCGCTCACAGGCTGCTGTGATCCATCTGCTACTTGAGAAGCATCTAAAGGTTGGCTAACTTCTGGCGTAGGCGTAGGTTCTGGAGTTAATGGCGGTTGTTTAATCTGGAAAATGCCTGCAATCAAATTAAAATCCATGTCTAATTGATCTGGTAGTTCAAAACGATTCTTTGCATCCCAAGCCGGATGATGAGTTGTATAAATAACTCGTTTCCCGCCTTGAGCCTTCTTTTTACCGTCCTGACCATCAGCAATTACTATCGTTTTATAATTACAGAACAAAACCATGTCCGCCCATTCTTTTGCCAATGGTGCATTTTTCTTTTCAAGCTTCAATTCCCACCGATCATAAGAACCAAGCTCATCTGGTTGATCAAATTTTCTAATTTGAGCGTGCGCTGTCAATACCACATTAATTCCAGCTTCTACTAAATCAGATAATTTATTGAGCAGCCGCCCCCACTCTGTAGCCAAAGCGACATACCGGACACCGTATCCTGTGGCATCAATCGCTTGCCAACCGTTTGCACTCATTAGATAGTTCTTGCAGAGTTCTTCTGCCCAGTCCGCTGTATCAATTACCAATGTCTGACAAGGCCGATTCATTTTTACATAATCTACTTGTTGTAGAAGCATCGTCCAGCTAGTTGGCTTATCAAATCTGGCTACATCCATGTTGCTCGTACTGCCTTCCGTATCAATAAACAATGGGTCTGGAAATTGAGCCGCAAAGGTTGATTTTCCGATCCCTTCAGGTCCATAAACGACTACTTTCTGAGCTTTTGCTACTCTTCCTTTAGTAATATTCATTAAAATTTATTCCATCCTTTCGTGTATAATAAATTGCAGGAGGTGATACTATTGTCTAAAACATTAAATGATGTCGCTCATGAGCTGACTCTTCTTTCGCTTGAAAAAAATGTCGATACAATCTGGACATTTCAAGATGCAGCAGAGAATTTTAAAAATACTCATGAACAGTTGTTAAGCGAATTAAAGAAAGTCTATGAAACAGATGATAAAAACTACTTAGTTTGATTATTTTTTTTTAGTTTCTTTTTTTCACGCATTTCTTCAATTTGTTTCATCATCATTGATTTCTCAGGGTAAGCAATTACCTTGAGACTTTGATTTATTTCTTGCAACTCTTTTAAAAATGCTCTTGCCAGTTTATACATAATTAAAACTTCCCTTCTTCCCATGTAGTATTATTATGTTGTGGAGTCTCACCAGCAACATATCCATCCTCAATAATGATGGAACATTCTTCTCCGGTACTTACCCGCGTTGCAATTGCCTGCAAGCCTTCCTGTTCCAACCATTGACCAAACTCATTCAGTGTAGGCATATCCATCTGTTCCAGCTTATCCAGTAAGATAAAGCCACATTGAGGTTTTAGCTTCCGCACAATCGCTGTTGATACTTTCAGTTGATCCGATCCAGACATGTTGTCCCATCGTTGACCGTTGTAAATCAATTCTCCTTCAGTAACTGATAGCCCTGGCAGTGGAAGGTCAGCTTTGTTCAGCAATTCAATCTTTTGTTTTCGTAACTCTTCAATCTGGCCGGATAGCATGTCATATTGCTCTCTGTATTGCGCAGCATCCTCTTCAGCCTTATCTTTATCAAGGTTGGTTCTCACTTTGCGATTGATTTCATCAATTTCAGCGATATTTTTTTCAAGCTCTGCTGTTGATTCATCTTGAAGACTTGTAGCTGACTGTTCAGCAACAACTAAATCTGATCTGGTTTTTTCGTGGGCTGTCTTCGCTTCTGCCAACTTTATTTGCATATCATTAATTTGCTTATTTAGAAGATCAATGTTGACCTCTTCCTGTCTAAATCTGTCTTCAATTTGGGTTAGCTGCAGCCGCTTTTGCTGGTTTTCACCGTTACGTGCTAAAACCTGTTGTTGCTGCTGAATCAATTCAGATACAGAAACAAGCTCTTTAGGTGCATCCGGGTAATAGTCTTGCTCCTTGGCAAATTTATCTTTCTGGTCAGCGATCTGGCCAATAGCATGCCGCTGGTTGTAAATCTGCTGTTCCTCATATTCGATTTTTGCCAGCTGGTCACCTACCCCGATGATCTGCAGTAGTGTTTGAGCTTTCTCTTTCCCAGTTGATTCCATGAACTTGGGCAGATCAATGGCCAACTCTTCCACAAAGCTATTTAGTAGTTGCTGGCCACCCTTGTTCCCTTCTGGATCAAGCACTTTCAAATCGCTATTTTTTCCATGACGCTCCACAACAAGCCCATTGCTCATTACTATATGCAAATGTGGTGGCACTGCTGATCCTTCCCGATGCGGTTCACTTGGTCGGTGCTTATTCCCTCCCAAAGCCCAAGCGATTGCATCCAAGACGCTGGTTTTCCCTTGGTTATTATTTCCGCCCACAATTGTTAGACCGCTGGCTGACGGCTCAATTTTGACCGCCTTCACACGTTTCACGTTTTCGATTTCAAGTTTGTTTATTTTTATTGACGACATAGCTAGTCCTCCAACTCTATATTTTCTGATTTCGCATGAACATCTACTCCAGTGATTTTCTCAAACTTAACGGCATCGAAATTCGGAATAGTTAATATAGCAGCTTTATCATCCGTTGATAGCTTGTTCCAATAGTCCTGAAATGCTTCACGATATGTCTGTTCATTACGTTTTAGGTAGCCACCAGTTGTTTTGTACGTTGGATTTTGTTCTTTTTCTTCGTCACTCATGTCGTCATCCCAAATCCACTCAATGGGAGAATAATAGAATCTTTCTAAAACTCTTCGTCCATCATGCCAATACCAATCTTCCCATGTGATATCTGATTCTTTGTCAAAGAACATAGGATTGTGGGAAACAGTGTTAAAGCAACCAGCATTACGGTCTGACAGGTTCCAGTCGCCTGTGTTCCGGTTGCCTGTGTTCCAGTCGCCTGTGTTCCAGTTGCCTGTGTTCCAGTCGCCTGTGTTCCGGTTGCCTGTGTTCCAGTTGCCTGTGTTCCGGTTGCCTGTGTTCCAGTCGCCTGTGTTCCAGTTGCCTGTGTTCCAGTCGCCTGTGTTCCAGTCGCCTGTGTTCCAGTCGCCTGTGTTCCGGTTGCCTGTGTTCCAGTTGCCTGTGTTCCAGTTGCCTGTGTTCCAGTCGCCTGTGTTCCAGTCGCCTGTGTTCCAGTCGCCTGTGTTCCAGTCGCCTGTGTTCCAGTCGCCTGTGTTCCAGTTGCCTGTGTTGCAGAGGCCACTATTTCCTTTCCCTTGATTGACCATAGTCAGCATTTCTTCCCACGTAATTTCTTTTACAATGCGGATTTCATCTGTTACTGATTTATCATCGCGAGATTGAACATTTCCGATCGCTTCAATTTCAGCCACCTTGTTATCAGGATCGAAAGAGTAGTAATTGAAGCAATCTGATAACTTTTCGCAGAAATGAAAACCTTCTTCACATAGCCCGATGTTTCCATTGTGTGTATATGTTTTGCCAACCTCATACTTAAAATGGCGACAAGTCCAGTCTGGATGGAATACTTTGTAACCTTTAATAGTTTTAGTCATAGTGTTATTTCCTCCTGATTATTTTTTCTTTTTCGTTTTTCTCCACGGCTGATCTAGTTCAATGAAATACACATTTTTCTCATCATGCTTGATATCAAATTGGTAATTGTAAACATTAAAGTTGACTAAATCAGTTTCTTCCATTAAATAATTTGCAACACTAGTAAAAGATGCCGTTAGCGCTGTGCTTTTGGTCGTACTTCTCAGTTTGAGAGAATCTGGCACCTCTTCAGTAAGAAACTGCATCGCTAGCATGTTTTTTGACAACATAAATCGAGCATGTGTATAACGGTTTTTCTGTAGTTCTTCACTGAAAAATGAGCCGAACCGAATCTGACCACTACCTAGGCTCACAATTGGCTTTTCAATGCGTTGCCCTCCGCCAGCTCTCTTAGTAATTTCAATCGGAGTAAATGTATTAAAACGAGATTGTTGGTCTTTTTGATCAAAATTAAATTTTCCCATATTCCTGTTTTTTCCTTTCTATGCTACAATGTAGCTAACTTATTATTTATTTCTTGGCTTGTGTCGTCTGCAAACGATACAGGCTCTTTTTTTATTGCAAGTAGCTGCCCATCAGTTGAAAAGAAATTGATAGTCTTCTCTGATCCAGCGATAACGGTGGTCATAATGACCTGAATCATCTGAGATTGCGTTTCGATTTGGACATCAGTCTGTGCTTTATTTTCCATAGCTGGCTTCTTCTCCTTCTTTTTATATTGAGCGAATCTGGCATCATTGAATCGGTTCATGGCTTGCTTAGACTTAACACTCGTTTTAGTACGGTCAGATTGGACGGTAATGACTCCATCTTTTCTAAGTCGCCCGATTTTGCCAGCCACTTGTTGGTATGTTTTATTGCAAATTTTTTGTAAATAGTCGTAGTTATTGACAAATCCATTTTCATCAAAAGTCACATTTTCAATAAGAATCGCTTTTTCTTTAGCTTTCCAGCTTCTTCTATTTCGCGATAGCTTCTTTGAGTCGTTCAATCGTTTTACCCTATTGGCAACTCCGGAAGGTGTACGATTCAAATTGTTCCCGATCTCTTCATGAGTAACCCCTTTTTTATAGAGTGCAATAAGCTTTTTATCCTCTGCTACTGACCATGGTCTTTTATGGCTATCAAAAGCATTTTCACGCTGGACTTTAGGGAGATCTCCATCACGCTGTAATCCATAGATTTTGCTTTTAACAGATTCTTTTGTCCGCCCAAGTTTCTTAGCCATTTCAGGTATATTCAACACCTCGTTGGTCTCAGCTAAAAGAGCCACCCTTTTAACATATTGAACTTCCTTGGTTGTCCACATCTTCATATCAGCACCCCACTCTCACAAGTTCCTCATGAATCAGTCGATACTCCTCCCAGTCCTCAGTTAACTGCTTGGATAGCTTAGCATCCCAATTTTTCAATGGCTTAGAATTTTCATAGCGGATTTGCATTTCAAGATTGACCACTTTTTCTTGAATCGCTTGTCTGATTAATTTATTTTGTTTTTCTGTCAGCATCGCCTTTACCTTCTTCCTGCCAAGAAACTAGCAAAGTTCACAATCCCAATCGCTACACGATCTTTAAAATTTCTCCACTTAATTCTGACTTTTTCCTCTGGAATATTTAGACACTCACCAATAAACCACCCAGCTATCAACGGATATACGTACATCATGAATACCTGAAAACTTTTGAACTCAGTAACACATATGATAGTCATTGCAACAATCGACACCGCCAAAATAATTCTTGTTGTGTATTTCATATCATCATCTCCCTATTTTTTATTTCCAGAAGGCGGAGCTCCTCTAGTTCTTCTGCGACTTGTTTTATTTTGTAATCAGTCAACTCTTTAGCTTTTTTCAATAAGTCGCGTTCTTCTTGGATTGCCTTCCGCCTCCATTTGATTAATTGAAGAATTTGTTTTTCTTGATCCGTCGTATATGACAATCGCTATCCCTCCCATTCATCCATGATCTGATCACAGATTTCTTTTGCCTTTTCAGCGTTGTAATAACATTTACCATTTGCCTTCCTTCGTTCAATTGCAATCATTCTCGGATCTGAAAAGAAGTCCTCTATAGCAGCATCAACTGATCTGGAATACTGACGAGCCAGTTCCTTACGATCCCAGGTATAACGCTCCAACTCTATACGCTTAACTTCATTTTCAATTGCTCCAGAAAGCATCTTATTGAGAATTTTGAACACCAGATCATATAGCGCCCTCTGTAATGCGCCTTCCTCATTCATAGATCAGCTCTCCTTTCGTAGCCCAGAAGCTTAAATTTCAACATCTACCTTCAAATTAAATTTACCGATTTCTTCCATTAAAACTTCGGCTTCTACGAGTAATCGATGAAGTGAGTCTGTTTTATCAAGCAGTTCTGCAATGTTTGTTTCAACCTTTATAGAAATATTTTCTGATATAAATTCCGGCTTATCTTCTGTTGAAGTCTTATCTAACAAGGGATTAACAATGACAGATTTGAGTTGCCCGCCTGAATATAAAAGGCCAGATGTAATTTCTCCACAACTAGAAACGAATGATCCGTCAATTCCCCACCCGGTGCACCAACCTGCTTCTTCTCCTGTTATTAAAGCAGTGTTTTTTCTGTATCCTCTTTGATATGGATGTTTCTTTTTCATGTGTATAGCCTCCTACATGCCATATTGAACATGATATTTTTTGTTTGACCCTTGAATTTTAGATGGATAATTTTGATCCTCTAACCAAGTTCTAACTTTGTCCAATACAGATTCTGTATATTTAGTCACTGACCCGCTCCAACCACCAACTGACTCAGGTAAAATTTCAAATTCTTCTTCCGAAATATCTATATAAGTATTGATCAGTTGACTAACTGCAGTACCATGTGGTTTTCCCTTTTTTGATAGAACACCTAATATTTTCGCAATTTGCTCACAATCGAATAACTTCTGTTTTAATTTAGGCATTTCCAGCAGCTTCTCACCGGTCAATATTTCTACAGCTTTATTTTGAAGTAAAGATTTATTTACATCTGTAGTAGCATTTCTAGAAAGCTCCTCAAGCAATTTCGCTTGTCGAGCATTTGCATTTTTCAAGCGTGCCTCTGCATTCATACGTTTGATGGCAAGATCATCCTGATGCTTGGGCTGTGATGATTTGTACGACCCAGTTTTTCTAATTTGTGGTAACACATCGACTGCTAACCAATCTTGAAATTCTTCTGCTGTTGCATTGCCGGCTTTGAATGCTAATTTGTATACCATTGACTCACTGATATAATCACCCGAGCTAATTTTAGTTTCGCCCACTTGTGGTCGAAGGTAACTGTTTACACGATCCCACCGAATACTCGTGTATTGCTTCCCATTTTTTATTTCAGTTTTGGTAAACCCTAAGCTTTTTACCACTGATTCAACATCAAACAAAAATTCTCCATCTGACATTTGTACTGCAATTGAAAATAAATCGTTACTAAATTTTTGAATATCTTTCATTTTAAATTTCCTCCTTTAATTTAATGAAATAATCTCCGCGTTATTTAAAGAAATATCAACATGTTCTTTTTCGATAATAACGATTAAACTCGTTTTCGTCTCCAAAAAAAATGGAGTCTTCTGAAATGAAATATACTTCTGGTAAAAGTTCTAAATATTCTCGTTTCATCTTCTTCGGATTTTCCTCCCAGCTAGCCAATGTTTGATAATGTACACCGAATTTATTTGCTGCATCTTTTTGCGATAGACCGACAAGTAACCTAGCTGCCTTTAAAGAAATTTTTTTACTCACTGCTCTTCCTCCTTTCCTTATATCCATAATATAACGAGTTTACTCGTTATGTCAACGATTTATCTCGTTATTTTGAATAAAAAACAGTGTTCTTTAAATATTTACTTCTTGAAAAAGACGAGAAAACTCGTTATCATATAGAATGTATACATAATTTGTAAGGAGTGAAAATAACATGGGAAGATCACCATTAACAGAATTCGAAATCGGCCTTCGCGAAATTATATCTAACAATTTAAAAAAGGTCACTCGAGGGAAAACCCAAGCTCAAATTTCTGATATCACCGGAATTCCTCCATCCACACTATCTGGATATTTTGCAAAACGGTCAACAATCACTGAAGAGAATTTGAATATTATTTCAGAAAAATTCAATGTAGATAGATCAGAAATCGATCCACGGTACGCAAAAAATGGTTTTACTTATGGAAATGAATCTGAGTCAAAATTTTCTACGGTCGTTAGTCTTGAGGACTTAAAAAAGAGTATCCAACCTATTTCTCCTAAAGGCAGAGCCATAGGGCGAGGCTTTGATCAACTTGATGAAGAAAAACAAGATTTATTTGAAAAACTTTTACTCCAAATGCAAGAAGATGATGAAGATGACGACTAAACTCCCTAGTAAAGCTCGATATTCTAGATCCACTTCCAGAGCCTTACTTTTTCTAACTAAAGAAGAAATTCAAGATTTCCCTGTTGATATGGTTAAAGTTTGCAAAAAATTTGGAATCAAGTTGAAAAAATATTCTACATTAGCAAAAAAAAATAACGTTAGTGTAGAAGTTATAGGGATGGCTTTTAAGTCTCAACTTGGATACATATACTTAAGTCCAGAAGATAAATATATCATCTCATACAATGACACTTTGCCCAAAGGTTTAGTTAGATTTACTTTGGCTCATGAATTTGGCCATTTTTTTCTTAGTCACTTAGAAGATTTTGAAGAGACAGAACTCAGATATAACTCGCTCGTACCTTATTCAAAAGAACATGAATCTCTCGAACGAGAAGCAAACTGTTTTGCTAGAAACATCCTTTCCCCAACTCCAGTAGCTACCTTGTTCCATTCGAATTCTACTTTGTCCCTACAATATTTTTTCGGACTAACGTATACTGCGGCTCAAGTGAGAATGTCAAGCCTAGAGATGGACAAAAAAAATTTGGAAAGCATACTATATAGATTAGGATCAAAGTCAAATCAACCGGTTCGATACTTATCAGATATACAGCTTCGATACAAAACTCTTTGTCACTGCGATACATGCAATGGAGAATTCCATACTGAGCTTGGGCACTATTGCCCCTATTGCGGGGAATCTTCTATATTTAATATAGATTTAAATAGCTATTCTGTATTTAGAGAATTTGGAGGAGATAAAGTGGAATACACCAGAATAGAAACAAACGAAAATAGGACTCCGTTAAAATGTCCAAGATGTGAATATGAAAGTCTCGAAGATAAGTTCAATTACTGTCCAATGTGTTCTATTCGAATTCATAATGAGTGTCTCGGCTCAGAAAAAGATAAATTTGAAGAAGACCACCATGGAAATTGGACAGAGAGACCCATACACGAAAGGATTCAATATGGATGTGGAGGATATTTGGACGGCGGATTTCGATATTGCCCTCATTGTGGCTCAGAAACATCTTATTCTAAACAAAAGCTCTTGGCAGATTGGAAGGAAGAAAAGAACGCACTCGATATTTTTGAATAAAAAAATAGGCTAACCAGTGTTGCTGCGCTGATCAGCCCGATGTCCTCATTTTCATGAGTATTATGTAAAATAATTATATCACATGAAATGAGGTTATTAAATGGAGGGTCAAGAATTCTATTGTCCGAAATGTAATCACAGTTTGGTAAATCGAGAAAGTTTCTGCCCAAACTGCGGACAAAAGATAATCTATACAGATTCTGTTGAATATCAAGAAGCTTTGAAGGCATATCAAAATAGCGGTTGGGCAAAGACAGGAAAGTTTTTAGAAAAGACGGGAAACACAATGAATAATGCGGGAAACAGTATGCAAAAAACTGGGGAAAATATGACCTCAGGGTGCACTGCTCCATTTGTCATTCTAATAATTATCGTAATTTTAGCAATGATTCTATTTTAATTAAAAACACATCCCCCGCCCGATCAAGAACGAGGATGTGCTACTGAAAATAAAACCTAAGTAGGCCTATTTAACTATGCCTATTTTAACAGAAAATGGGAGTGTGAACAACTTGAGACAAAAACAATGGTCAGAGAGATTTAAACACGTTTTTTCTTACAAAAAGAAATCAGGTGTTGCGTGGGGTTATCGTTACCCATACTATAATTCTATGGGTCAAAGAATCGAAGCATTTGAGAGTGGAATCGTCTCGGAGAAAAAGGCTTATCAAAAACTAGTTAATGTAATCAATGAAATAGAAAACGGGAACAAAAGTCTTCTTGATAGTAAAAATTTGCTCATAAAAGATTGGGCTGATACCTGGGTAGATTTCTACCAAAACACCTGGTCACCAAATACATTGAAAAATACTCAACAAGCTCTTAAACAAGCTATCCTGCCCATGTTGGGAAAAATGAAGTATTCAGAGTTAGATAAAGTAAAATATAAAGAAAATTTCCTTAAACCTTTGTTGAAAAAATATAAACCAGCTACAGTACGTCTCTTCCACCGTAGATTTATGACCATGACTAATGCTGCAGTTGAGCACGACAAACTGGATAAAAATAGAATGACTGGCATCAAAATCCCTCAACCTGAAAAAGAGATAAAAGCTTTTACCAAGGAAGAACTGAAAAAGTTCAATGTTGAGCTCCAAAATGAAGAAATTATTTCTAAAGCTTTGTTCACTCTCATTTTAAGCACTGGCTTGCGCCTTGGTGAGGCTTTGGGGCTTACTTGGATAGATGTAGACCTATCTCGTAGAATGATTGATGTGAACAAATCCAGAGGCGCCACAGGCATCGGAACAACAAAGACTTTTTCATCTAATCGAAAAATTGTCATTGATCAAAATACGAAAGCTATTCTTGAAGAACTAAAATTTCAGACGCCATTTGACAAACCGATTGATTATCTCTTCATGAATGAATATGGTAATCCCTATAGTCCGGTCAATGCACGTTATTCCTTCAATAGAATCATTCAAGCGGCAGGTGTTCGAAATATTACTATCCACGGATTGCGCCATACCCATGCTACTTTCTTATTAGAGGCTGACGCAAATATAAAATATGTATCTGCACGACTTGGACATAAAAAAATAAGCACCACATTGGATACTTATACCCATATCCTTGAGAATAAAGAGACAGAAACAGCGGATTTATTCGGTCAAATCATGGACGATTTATGATAAAACTGTGGAACATTTGTGGAACGTAGTCAAAAATTGAACAAATCAGAAAAATAAGACAACAACCAAATACATAATAATCCTTTATATATCAACGATTTAAAGACATAAAAAAACCACCACATCGGGTAATGTGGTGGAAATGAAGGTTGTTATTTACTCTTGGTAGGAGTAAGTATGAAAAACCAATTCGGGATAATTGGCATACACCCATTTTATTACAGATTGAAACAGCAAACATGAGGAAGCTCTATGTATTTATTAAAATTTCCATGAGAAAACCTCGTTTCTTCCCTTTTTCCTGCGGATCATATCATTTTAAACATTCCCATCCTTGTGCTACACTTTTTATATATAAATCCTGCTAAATAAATAAGCTGCACCATTTATTTTTTCTTCCCTATTACAGGCGAAGAAACCCCTTACAAGAAAATGGATTTAACAGGTGCTATACAGATAGAAAACGTTTCACTATAGGAGGAATTGATTATGTCAGATAATGGAAAAACTCGTTTCAATGAACTGCTCTCAGATGAAATTCAAGGTCCTTTTGTCACGTTTGTTTTGAATACTCACGTTGCTCATCAAGATATCAGTAAAGATGTTCTTGCTTTCAAAAATCTTGCAAAAGCAGCAAAAATACGATTCGAAAAACGATTCGCTGATTTTGATTGGGCACCATTTCAGAAAAAGATCAACGAACTGGAAGCAGACGCTTCATTTTGGAGAAGCACCACAAAGAGTATCACTATCATTTTCACGAAAGAAGAAACTTTCTTATATAGATTGAATGTGCCAGTGGATGATCAATATTACGTTGGTAAAAAGCCTTACTTACTTGGTATTATCAAGGATCAGCAGTTTACCTATGACTATTATCTCCTAGCACTCAATAGAGATTCCATGGCCTTATATCTTGTCAAAGGCTCAGACGTTACAGCGGTTGATCTGCCTGAGGATGCTCCAACGGATTTAGTTGGTACGCTCGGTGATGAACTGACTGGCGGCAACCTAAATTATTCAACAGGTTCCGGATCAGGCTATAACGGTTCAGGAAAAGAAGGTGTGACCTATCACGGCGTAAGTACAAAAGATGAAGAGGTAGAAATCGACTGGGTCAATTACTATCAAGCCATTGATGCTTATTTCAAAGACACATTTGAAAATCCTGAAAAGCTGCCGATTTTCTTATATGCACTGCCAGAGAATCAGACAGTATTCAAAAAAATTGCCAAAAACCCTTATTTAGACACTCGAGCAGCGGTTTCAGCATCTCCTGCTCAGGCATCAATCAAAGAAATCAAGGCTGGGGCTGAAAAAATCAGTCAGGAACTGGAAACGTTGGAAACAGGCTCCTATAATGAGCTTTTAGATAAAAAATTTGTCGATCAACTGGTTGACATTGTTCCAGCTGCTAAAGAAGGACGCCTATCTCACTTCTTTATTGCGACAGAAAATTTTGTCAACGAGACTACTGAAATGTCTTCTGAAGAGTTTGATCGCAGAAAGCTGTTGAATAATACAGCTTATGCAGTGATCCAAACCGGCGGCAAAGTGTTTGTCCTTAATCAGCAAGCTGCACCAGATGAAAAATCACTAACAGGGATTTTGAGATACTAGTATGTTCTAGCAATAACAAAAACAGAAGAGCCTCTAGCAGATTAACTGATCTATCTGCTAGAGGCTCTTCTGTTTTTCACAGGATTGCTTCTTCAAAAACTTCATTCCTTATGATAAAGTAATAGATAATAGTTTGATAGTTCATATGAAGTAAAAGGGAAAAGGTTGTTTTGTGGGCACTGAAAGGCTGCCCGCATTTTAATTGAACTTTACTATCAAACGATGAAAGGAGTAATGAAATGAATAATTCAAAAAACTATAATAGAAAAGGTCCAAAGCCTCCAAACTTTTTTATTGGAATCGGCCTATTGGGGATCGGTCTGTTTCTATTTTTCAATCAGCTGACGGTCAGTTCTTCATGGTTCAGTTACGGTATGTTTAGAATTGGGGGAATATGGATTTCCAATGGCTGGACGGTCCTCCCTTTAGTTATTGGTATTGTTATGATTTTCAATAATACTAAATCAGTTGTTGGAAAGATTTTGGCAATAATCGGTGTGCTTCTTATTCTTGTCAGCATCGTCACTACTGTTCATATCCGTTTATCAAGAACTTCGCTGTTTTCTTATATCCTGATGCTTACTTTTATCATCGGTGGAGCCAATCTTATTTTCAAATCGTTAGCTCTAAAGCGAAATTAGCGGTTTTTCTCCTGAAAATTAGACGTACCCGCAACACTTTCTCAAGCGTTGCGGGTACTTTTTATTATTAAGTTCATTCAATACTTTGTTAGCTAGAAACTCAGGGCAAAACTACTATCTATTAGCGTTCAGCGAATGACTCTCACCTAAACAATTTGAACCCTTCCTACTTTCAAATCTATGCAGCTCCAAGACTGCGCCTTCGGAATAGATTTCTTCAAGTTACTCACTGTTTCGCTTTCATATTCAAATGCTTAATGTAACAATAGTATACCATATAATAATTTGATAGAAATAAAATAATTTTACACTAATGAAAAATTTAATAATTGGTCTATTTGCTATGCAAATGGAAAAATGTATGTTATAGTAATAAATGTAGTTTTTGTTCGGTAATATATGTGTAGTTGTTTCATTGATATAGTAAACATCCTCCACATTTTCACCTTTCAAGTAATTGCAAAATAATTTTTTGAAACATAAGGAGGATTTTCTATCATGGAAACAGGTACAGTAAAATGGTTTAACTCAGACAAAGGTTTTGGATTTATCACTGCTGAAAACGGAAACGACGTTTTCGTACATTTCTCAGCTATCCAAGGCGACGGATTCAAAACTTTAGAAGAAGGTCAAGCAGTTACTTTCGACATCGAAGACGGACAACGCGGACCACAAGCTACTAACGTTAACAAAGCTTAATTAAACTTAAACTTTTTAGCCTGACTTCGGTCAGGCTTTTTTTGTTGCTTCAAAACAACGGTCAGCCTTTTCAAGCAAGCGCAAACAAGCTGTTCTTCTCTCTACTAAAGAGTCAGCACAGCTTGTTATTTTTTTGTGCGCACCTCTTGTCGACTGCATTATAAAATAGCTAGACTCCTCCGCAGTCAACTGCAGTTATGCTTTTTCAATCCATTCAACGAGCAAATTTCCAAACTCTGAACATTTCAGACTCTCTGCTTTGTCCATCTGGTCAGCAAAGTCCTTCGTTACTTTCTTAGAAGCAATCGCTGCGGCAATGCTATCTGTAATGTATGCAGCTGCTTCCGGCCACCCCAAATAATCAAACATCAATGCTCCTGACAGCAATAAGGAGGATGGATTCAATTGATCTAGCCCAGCATATTCAGGTGCAGTTCCATGAGTCGCTTCAAAAATGGCATGACCTGACTGCAAATTCATATTTGCCCCTGGTGCAATACCAATCCCTCCAACCTGAGCTGCCAGCGCATCAGAGATATAATCTCCATTTAAGTTCAAGGTTGCGATAACATCATACTGCTCTGGACGAATCAATATCTCCTGTAGGAAAATATCAGCGATCCGATCCTTGATGATAACCTTACCGTCTTGTTGTGCGCGGGTCAAGAGATTCTCAGCTGCTTCTGGTCCTTCCTGCTCTTTCGTGGATAGATACGTTTGCCAAGTAAAGACCTGATCGCCGAATTCGCGTTCAGCAAGGTCATAGCCCCATTGTTTAAAGCCGCCTTCAGTATATTTCATGATATTGCCCTTGTGTACCAAGGTAACAGACTTTCTTTTCTGGCGAATCGCCTGATCGATGGCTCCTCGAACCAGTCGTTCTGTTCCTTCCTTTGATACAGGCTTGATACCAATAGCAGACGTTTCAGGAAAGCGAATCTTTTCTGTTCCCAGCTCATCCTTCAAAAATGCAATCAGCTTCTCAGCTTCGTCGCTTCCAGCAGAAAATTCAATTCCAGCATAAATATCTTCAGTATTTTCTCTAAAAATCTGCATATCTGTCCGCTCAGGATGCTTCAGCGGAGAAGGTACTCCTTCAAAGTAGCGAACCGGACGATAGCAAATATAAAGATCCAGCTCCTGACGAAGAGTAACATTCAACGAACGAAATCCGCCGCCAATCGGCGTTGTCAACGGTCCTTTGATTGCTACAAGGTGCGTGCGAATCGCTTCAAGCGTCGCTTCAGGAAGCCATGTACCCGTTTGATTGTACGCCTTTTCTCCCGCAAGAGTTTCTTGCCAGATAACCTGTCTGGTTCCTTGGTACGCTTTTTGTACAGCTGCATCAAATACTTTTCTACTCGCTGCCCAGATTTCCGGACCAATACCGTCTCCTTCTATAAATGGAATGATTGGCTGATCCGGTACTTGTAATTTTCCATCCTTCATGGTCAGTTGTCCACTATGCTTCAAGCTTCCATTCCTCCTTGTTCACTACGATTGACTGGGTAATGCTCATGCCGTTCTCCCACATATAGTGATCTCGGACGAATCAGACAATCTTCAATTTTTTGCTCGTATATATGCCCCAACCAACCGGAAACTCTACTCATTGCAAATAATAGAGTAAATAAGTCACTGTCAATGTTCAAGCAATGATAAACTGTTGCCGAATAGAAATCGACGTTTGGTATCAATCCCTTTTTCTCTTTTAGGTACTGTTCAATCTGACAAGAAAGAAAATACCACTGCTGCTTTCCAGTAGATGCCGTCAATTCCTGTGCCATTCTCTTCAAATGCTTCTTACGAGGATCTTCTACTTTATAAACTCGATGACCAAAGCCCATGACCTTCTCTTTGCGATCCATTTTTTGATCTAGGTATTCTTCAACAGCCAAGGTGCCTTCATCGATCTCTCTAAGCATATCAAAAACCTTTTCGTTTGCTCCACCATGAAGAGGTCCCTTCAAGGAACCGATTGCTGCCGTGATGCAGGAGTATACGTCAGACATTGTAGATGCGCAAACCCTTGCAGTAAAAGTACTGGCATTGAAATCATGGTCTGCATGAAGCACGAGTGAACGATTCATCGCCTGTACATTCTTTTTCTCCGGTTCTTCTCCTGTCAGCATATACAGAAAGTTCGCTGCAAGTGCTGTACCGTCCTGTTTTGGAGGAATCGGATCAAGTCCACGACGAAGACGAGCATAAGCGGCAATAATCGTCGGCATTTTCGCTTGAATAGCCATGCTTTGATCACAAATTGCCTCTCGGTCTGTTTCTTCCGCATCTGGATCGAATACTCCTAAAAGTGAGATGGTTGAACGAAGAACACTCATTGGATGAAGGTTCTCACGCGTCTGGATTTTCAAACTAGTAATGATAGTATCTGAAACTGGCATCTGAGCATATAAAGCCTCTTGAAAACTTACTAATTCCTCTGCATCCGGTGCCCGTAAGTACCACAATAAATAGATCACTTCTTCAAAAAGAACATCCTTTTCAACCAATTCATCTATATTATATCCGGCAAACAGCAATTGATTTTCTACGATCGCACTGATTTTCGTCTCAGATACGACTACACCGTCCAAGCCTTTATGAACCTTCATTTGTATTCCTCCCTTACCGTTGATTGACTGCTGCGTCTCTAGAAAGCTTTTTACGAATGACCATCGGTAAAATTCCGCCATGCTGATAGTAGCTGACATCCACTGCTGAATCGAAACGTACGATTGCTGTAAACTCCACTACCTCACCTGCAGCTTTCTTCGCTTTGACAATGACCTCATCGCCGACTGCCACATTCTCCTTCAAAGCAATATCAAACTGCTCAGTCCCATCCAAGCCTAAGCTCTCTGCATCCTCACTCGCTTTGAACTGCAATGGTAAAATACCCATCATAACTAAGTTCGAACGATGTATCCGCTCATAGCTTTTAGCAATCACAGCTTGAACACCCAACAGCTGAACACCCTTTGCGGCCCAATCTCGTGAAGAGCCCATGCCGTAATCTTCGCCGGCAAGAATGATTGTTCCAGTTCCTTGTCTCTTGTACTTCATTGCTGCTTCGTAAATCGATAATGTTTCTCCTGTTGGAAAATACTTTGTATAGCCGCCTTCGATATCAGGCAACAGCTGATTTCGAATACGAATATTGGCTAACGTTCCACGCATCATCACCTCGTGATGTCCCCTTCTAGAGCCGTAAGAATTAAAGTCACGTACCGATACATTATGCTCCGTCAAGTAACAGCCGGCTGGGCTGCTTCTTTGAATGATCCCGGCTGGAGAAATATGATCTGTTGTTACTGAATCTCCAAATTTCGCAAGAACACTCAGATCTTCCAATGCCTTGATGCCCTCTATCCCAATTTCCATGCCTTCAAAATACGGTGGATTCGCAATATAAGTAGATTCTTCTTCCCATTCGTATAATGGCGTCGGCTCAGAATGGAATTTATTCCATTCATCATTTGCATCAAAGACCTGTTGATAATGCGTTTGAAAGAGTGTTGGCGTTACCCACGATTCCACATACTCACGGATTTCATCATCTTCCGGCCAAATATCCTTCAGAAAGACCGGAGCACCAGCTTGATCATAGCCGACAGGTTCAGTCATCAAATCAATATCTGTTGTTCCCGCAAGTGCGTATAGAACCACTAAGGGAGGTGAAGCGAGGTAGTTGGCTTTAACTAATGGATGGATTCGCCCTTCAAAGTTACGGTTTCCACTTAATACTCCTGCTAGAAGCAGCTCTTCTTTCTCCATGAGTGTTTCGATTTCTTCTCTAAGGCTTCCTGAATTTCCGATACATGTTGTACATCCATAGCCGACAACATAGAATCCCAACTGTTCCAAATAAGGCAGCAGACCTGAGTTCTCCAGATAAGCTGTAACGACCTTTGATCCGGGTGCTAACGAGGCTTTGACAAACGCCGGCACCTTCAAGCCCTTTTCAACAGCCTTTTTCGCAACCAGTCCCGCACTCAACATAACATGAGGATTGGATGTATTGGTACAGGAAGTGATTGCCGCAATAGCAACTGCACCATCCTTCAGTTCATAGCTCTCGCCTTCCAAATCAAGCACAGCAGGCGTTTTTTCTTTAGCAGAAACTGCGGCTGTTTTGAAGGTCTTTTCAAAGACCTCTTTCATTTGTGATAAAGGAATCAGATCCTGCGGTCTTTTAGGACCTGCTAAATTTGGCTGAATATCGCCTAAGTCAATTTCTACGGTTTCGGAATACTGGATAGCGTCTTCGGAGGAATAATAAAGATGATTTTTCTGTAGGTAAGTTTGTGTGACTGCAATTGCTTCAGCATCTCTTCCTGTCAGCTTCAAATAGCGGATCGTTTCATCATCCACTGGGAAAAAACCGCAGGTAGCACCATATTCAGGCGCCATATTGGCAACTGTTGCCCGATCAGCTAACGACAATGACTGAAGACCTTCGCCAAAAAATTCAACAAACTTCCCGACAACCTTCGTCTCTCTTAAAACTTGAGTTACCTTCAATGCAAGGTCAGTAGCTGTCGCACCTTTTGCCAGTTGATTGATAAAACGGACACCAATCACCTCTGGAATAGGAAAATAGGAAGGCTCTCCCAACATACAGGCCTCTGCTTCAATACCGCCGACTCCCCATCCCAGAACACCTAGCCCGTTGACCATCGTTGTATGGGAATCTGTTCCTACAAGCGTATCTGGATAAACCTCTACTGTTGCTTCATCTAATTGCTTTTGAATGACGACATCCGCCAAATATTCAATATTCACTTGATGGACAATCCCTGTAGCTGGAGGGACTACTCGGTAGTTATCAAAAGCTGTCTGCGCCCAATTTAGAAATTTATAGCGTTCTTGATTTCTTTGAAACTCCATCTTCATATTGCGTTCTAACGCATATTTATTCCCAGCAACATCTACCTGAACAGAATGATCAATGACTAAATCAACAGGAATCTCAGGATTGATGTTTTGCGGATCACCGCCAAATGCAGCATAAGTTTCTCTTAAAGAGGCTAGGTCGACAATTACTGGAACTCCGGTGAAATCCTGTAATATCACACGTGCCGGTTTAAAGGGAACTTCTCCAGCAACCGATCCCTTTGAATCCCAAGAGGCCAATGAACGGATATGTTCATTCGTGATCTCAAAATCATTTTTTTGTCGAATCAGCCCTTCCAGCAATACTCTGATGCTATAAGGTAGTTTTGAAATAGTTATTCCATACTCCTCTTCTAAAGACATCAAAGAATCGTATTGATAGTTGATTCCACCTCGTTCAAAGAATTGTTTACTCAACATCCAACGCCTCCTTCTTTTCGTTTTCTCATTTTTTTCTAATTTTCAGCTATTATACCCACTCAAAAATAAAATGTAAACACTTTAGCCTAATATACCTTCATCCATATATGACATCACTATCACATATAAATGTTCCCTCCACTTTTAAGTCTTTAGTTATCTATCCTTATATCTATCCTTGCAGCAAAAGAACAAGAAAAGGAACTCATTGTTTTTTAATCATTTTCTAATATGACGTCAAATTGAAATAACTGACAAAAATCAGCTGAAAATGAATACGTTTTATTCCATGTAAATGTTTTTAGTAAATCAATCGTTAAATAACAAGTAAATTTCAGGAACAAATCGGAATTTTTGGTACTTAACTTAAAAAAATATATAGTAGGAAGCCTGTCTACATAGAAAAAAAGCCAAGTACCACATGCCGAAACATGTATTACCTGGCTTTCTAATTACGATTCAGAGACACTGTGAAACTTTGAAATACTACCAGTATTCCGGCAGCATAAAGGCTTCCGCACATTGTACTTGTCCGCTGTATCGGTCAAGCTTTCCTTCTTTAGACAGGTCCAACACCATCCACGCATCCTCAAGGCCTTTCTTTGTCGGATATGGTGGTAGAAAACCTAACGGCAACGCCGGCTTAAACCCATGGCGAGGATAATACTCAATATGCCCTAAGACAAAGACAAGATCTGTTTTTGCTTCCCGCAATCGATGCAAGCCCTCTTCAATCAGCTGACCGCCAATTCCTCTCTTTTGATAGTCAGGTATCACAGCTAACGGACCTAAAATCATGATAGAGAGTTCCTCTCCAGCACTAGCTAAGCTGCCTTTTGTAAACAGGATATGCCCAACAGCCTCATCATCATCAAAGGCCAGCAATGATACTGTCGGCTGCGACGTCGGATCAGCAACCAATTTTTCAACCAGTACTGCCTCATCTATTTCTCCAAAAGCCGTTTCTTCCACTCTGTATATTTTACTTCTATCACTTTTATTCGCTTCTCGAACGTAACTGTTCATTTTATCCACTCTCCTCTTTTATTATTTCTGAGAAAAGCCAATTACCGACAGTAAACATAAGTTTTTCAAACAAAAGCCCCCTTCTATGATCTATACAGATCCTGTAATCGTATAGTAAAGTAAAATAGTCAGCACCAACTGCTTTATAGGATCTATATCTACTATTATAAAGGAAAATCAGTAGAAACAACAGCTGCTCAGTAAGCGAGCAACTTTTTCTCTATTGATCAAACACGTTGATAAACCAAAAGCAGCGTCGTTTCCAACAAATGTTCTAGCTTCATTAGCAGCTCTGCAGATATTGATTCTCCTAGATTCTTTATCCGGATTTCATATTGAGCAAATCCACAGGGCCAAGAATAATGTAACTGCCCAATCATCGTTGTGATATTGCAGCAAGGAACATTTACATAGAGATTGCTAAACCGAGAAGCATACAGCTCATCCATCTGTTCACTCCACCACTCAGAAATCTCTTTATTACAATAGGGACAGGAGACATGCGAGAAATTCTGACCACTGTCAATAAACTGAAGCGTTTCAAACTGATTAAAACTGACATCATCTGTCAGTAAACAAGTCGCTTCAATAATAGCAACGGCCTGCTGTACCTGATTATTTGATACTACATGCTTAGAATCAGATGAAATGATGCATGTGTACTGATCCGACAAAAAATCCCCTTCTCTCTTCAATTACTATCATTAATCAATGCAGGCTTCTGACAAAAAGCCTGCATATCGTAAACGACATACAGGCTTTTCATCCTCAACTATCTTAGAACCGCTGCAGCTAATGCACGCTGTACTTCTAAAATATTCTTATCTTTACCAAACTGCAGAACTTCAGCCGGCTCCATGCTGCCGGAAATCCAGATATTCAATTCAGAATCCAAATCAAAATGACCGGATGTCTCTACAGAAAATCGTGAGATTGAACGATAAGGGATACACTTATACTCTGTCTTTTTCCCTGTCATTCCCTGTTTATCAATCAATATCAACCGCTTATCTGTAAAAACGATCATATCTCTAATCAATTTATACGCAAGCTCAACGTGCTCGCCAGGTGCTAAAAAGTCCTTCAGCTTATCCTCTACTTTTTCTGATGAATGTGTTGACGCATTGCCAATCATACCGCTGAACAATCCCATTTTCCGTTCCTCCTTGAAGTTAATGATTCAATTATAGCAAATCCTTATTACTAGAGCAAAGTTTCCTCAGACAAGGATATTTCTATTCTTTTATCTCAAATCAAACTAATTTTTCGTTTTATTGCTATCTTTCGCTATGAAAAACAAGGTGATTTTGTTATCTTTTCTAAGCATTTTTCGCTATACTTGATATGTATCCTGTTAAAGAAATGCAATTATTTCTACTTCCTTTGTTATATACTTTGTGCAAAGGTCGCTTTTCGTGTGACAAATCTTTAATAGTATTCATATAGTTCATATTTAAAGGGGTTATCAACATGGAGCTTCGTTTTGAGTCATCATTATTTATTGTTTATTTTTTAGGATTGATTTTGATTCCAATCTGGAACAAAGTACGAAAATCCAAGGGCAATTGGCTGCTTTATGAGCTAGGCTGGTTTCTTGCTTGCCTCATCTTCTATTTACTGTCCCTCGAAGTAAAAAGCCGCACGTATTTCATTGGGATTCCGCTGGTTTTTCTAGGTATCTTTCTTTTTAGATACTTTAAAGAGAAAAGACGGCTCAGCAACGGCTTACTGTTTAACCTGTTCCTGATCAGCTTCGGAGGCTATTTGGGGCTGTTGGCAATCACTACGCAAGACCCGTTACTGATTCTGTTTCTTGTAACCCTCTTTATTGGATTACTGCTGCTGCTTCTAGTTGGCTTGTATGCAATAATCATCTTTCTTTATTGGAACGCTCTGATCGTCTGGCGAAAGGAAGGACATTCTCTTGCAAATCTCCTGACTCTTTTCCTTGCCATCGGATTGACTGGCTTGCTTGTACTCGACTATGTTTCCGGTCACTTCCTACCGCAATGGATGGCTTCATTATTTGCCATCGTCCCAATGATATTGATTTATTTTGCCATCGTTTTCTACAACTTTTTAACAATTTCAATCATCTATCAGTTCAATAGACCAAAATACACACAGGATTACATTATCGTTTTAGGAGCAGGCCTAATTGAAGGGAAAAGAGTACCACCGCTTTTAGGCAATCGTATTGAAAAGGCGATACGATTCTATAATAAGCAAAAAGAAAAAACTGCAAAGACACCGAAGTTGGTCATGTCGGGAGGCAAAGGTGATGACGAGCACCTTGCTGAAGGTTTGGCAATGAAGCAGTATGCTGTTGAGAAGGGGATTCCAGAAACTGATATTCTGGTCGAGGCTAATTCTGTCAACACTCTAGAAAATATGCGTTTTTCAAAGGAAGTCATGGAGGAAGATTTTGGCGGGAATGGATACCAGGCAATCTTTACAACCAATAATTTCCACCTATTCCGTGCTGGATTATTTGCCAGACAAGCGAGCCTCAAAGCAAATGGTATTGGTGCAAAAACAGCCTTCTACTTTCTTCCAAATGCTTTTTTACGTGAGTTCGCAGCCATTCTATTGATGCGAAAGAGAAGACACGCAATGTTTTGTGCAGCGATTGTCCTCCTAAATGTACTGCTTGCACTTCTACAGCTTCTTACTAGTTCACTAGCAGCTGGTTAAGCATCCTACAGCAGTCTATGAATCTCAGTTGTTCTATAGCTGAAAAAACAGATCAGAAATACCGATGTTTCTTCGGATTTCCTGATCTGTCTTTTTATTCATTACCCTAATTTAGAATACAACTCTGTCAGTTTAGCAGATTTAACTAATAAGTTATTGTACATCGTCAATGCATCAGAGGTAGACAGGTCTTCACCTGAAGCGTCGATTGCTTCCCCAAGTTTAGTGTATTCAGCCATCAAGTCTACGTAATCCGCCAAGAAAACGATACTATCAGAATCGCTGTATGTGCCTGGATTATCAACATAGCCTTGCGCCTTTTCAATCATTTCATCATATTTCTCATCGATTTTTTTGATTGATTCCGCCACACCACTCGTACTACTTGTTTCTTTTTCAGCTGCTTGCGTTGATGATGAACTTGAACTTGAACTTGAACTCGAGCTCGAACTTGAGCTTGATTCAGCTGAAGAGCTGCTGCTGGAAGAAGATGTTTCTTCTGATTCTTCAGAACTACTTGAAGAGTCAGCTATATCCATCGCCTTCACTAAAACAAATTCAGCAGTTCCATCGATCGAAAGCGTGTAGCCTTTCTTCAATACATAGGATTCAATGACTTCTTTTGTTGTTATATATCTGCTTTTATAGTTTTTTGCTAAATGCATACTATCAATCTCTTTACCAGCAGCATTCTTGATATAAATCGTTGTTTTATCCTTATCATCATTCGGGTATTTGATATCATACTTTCCTGATTCAATCTCTTCCCCAACTGTTATTTTCCCAGAAAACATCTCGCCCTTCTCTGCGCTGTCTGCAGTTTTTTCACTCGAGCCTCCAGAACATCCGGTAAACAACAATATCATCCCTAATGCTGCACCTATAATACCTAATTTTTTTACTACCCTTAACTTTTTCATATTATCCTCCTAAATCATGGCAAGAAGTTCTCGCCAGTCAACTCATCAATACGTCCAGTATCGACATCATAAACCAGCAAGCAAACTCCTCCACTATGTATTTTCCATCAACTGATTATTTTTGTTTTGTGCTTTACGATAACCAGTTAGACACCTTTTGATTTTTGAAACAATGAACTAAATAACACAGATCCTTTTCGTGTCTCTTACTTACTACCTTCCAGATAGAAAGCTGCTGCCAGCAACAACAACCATTTGCAGCTTATTTACGCTTTATCTGAAAATTCAGCAGAAAGTTACAGGGGCATTTCAGCTAACAACTATGAACATCACGATAGATAGGGGACAAAAATAATCAGCCGCTTACTTATATAATATTCATCGAGTCGTACTCTTTATTATCATAAACAATCGTCTTCTATTTTTGCTTCGTTCGTCTCAGTTCTACAAACTATATGAATACAACAAAGTAAACGCCAGAGAGAAAAATCACTATTATTCATGCTGTGGTTTATAGTGATTTTTAGTAGTGGATGACTTAGTGCGTTTCATATAGCATATTCTTTTATTCTGACTCAAGTCTAATTAAATCAACCTTTTTATTTCTTCATTCTGTTGTTATTTAGTTCATCTTTCTATCTGTATCATACTGAATATAAAAGAAAAAATCTTATGCAAATTGCATAAGATTTAAGCGCTGCAGAGAATCGCTATTTCCAGCATCAATTCATAGATAATTCTGTATCTCTTATCCTAATAAATCTCTTAAAAACAGCGTATAGAATAGTAGCAAAATAAACCAGGCCATCGTTAAGAAAACATAGCCTAAGATTTTTTTTATGACCGAAGTCGAGGCAAGGAAGGGAATATTCCTATGAAAATCAAGAAAATTAGCATATAACAATATCGGAACTATAAATAGAAAAAAACTATCTACAATCCAGCGCCCTCGATATTCGTAGCTATTCCCAGCAGTAGCCTCATTATTGATCAGCATGCCGATAAAAACATACCCTGTTACAGCTACAAACATTTTCCACAGCTGCTTTGTTCGAAAACCGGGGATATACTTCATCAAAAAAGAAATGCCTCCTATAACACCGGAAATCGAAAAAACATTTTTTCTTTGTTTCTTTTCTACAGGCTGCTGTACTTCTTCTACCTCCACCCAATCCTGAAACCCCTCATTCTCCGAAACTGACGAGTCTACCGATTCACTTGACTGCTCCAGCTGATCCAGTTGATAAATGATCGCTTCTCTCATCTCATTCGCCGTTTGATACCGATCTTCCGGATCAATTCTCGTTGCCTTGATAATGATTTCTCGAATCAGCAAATCCTCGCTTAAATGATTTTTCGGGTAATCCTTTGTTGAGCAGATATTCATCACTACACCTAAAGAATACAAATCACTACGTGCGTCAGACTCTGCAAAACCAAATTGCTCCGGTGCAGCAAATCCCACCGTCCCCAACTGAACAGTATCATTTTCCTTATTTCCATTGATTCTACGAACAGCATCAAAATCAATCACTTTTACCACTTGGTCATTGGTGAGCATAATATTTGAAGGCTTGATGTCACGATGGATCAAACCAAAACCATGCAATTTCTCTACACTGTCTAAAACACTTAGAGCCAATTCCAATATTGCTTGACCGTCCATTGAATCAGAGGATTGAATAAGTTCGCTTAACGTTTTTCCATGTATGTATTCTTCATATAGAAAAATCCTGTCTCCATCAACCACGATTTCTTCGATTTTCGGCAGATTTCTATGTTCTATTTTCTGCAGTGTCGCCAAACTATCAGCTAAAAATACCGGATATTCCTTTCTTACCCAAAACTTTTGCGTCTCATTGTTTCGAACCATCACCGGCCCATTTTCTTTGTCTGTCAAAACCTCAATTTGCTTATAACCATTTTTTACATAACCCTTTATTTCATTATTCTCCATTTACAAACAACCCCGTTAATTATTTTACTACTTATATAAAAAGACTGATTAAAGATACCAACTTTCACTAAGTCATTGTATACTATTTTTATAACTATTTAAAGGAGTCAAAGATGAAAGAAAAGGATACAGACAAATTACTGCACTCTCTTAAGAAGGCTGAAGATTTCAAAACAGCCCTTTCTGAAACAAAGCCCTATGCCATTAATCCCGAGGTAAGTACGTATTTGAATGAGTGGCTTTTACGGAAACAGCTTACTAAGGGAAAAGTTCTAAAAAGAGCAGAAATCACTGAAACGACCGGTTATCAATACTTCGACGGAAAGCGAAATCCTCCAAGAGAGAAGCTGATTGCTTTGGCTATCGGTTTAGAACTGACTCTTGATGAAATGAACAATTTACTCAAAAAAAGTGGTGTCGCTCAGCTTTATCCCAAGCACCAATGGGATGCTGTAGTTATTTACGGAATCATTCAACAGCTCTCAATTGCCGAAATCGATGAACTACTTTACGAAGAGAACCTTAAAACTTTTCTTTAAGCGTTTGGTCATCAGAAACTTAAAATATTTGACTTTTGACAGAGAAAGCAAAACAAATTTCCAACCGAAAAGCCCCCATACTAGATATCACTGACCAATTCGTTAAACGAGATCACTTTGATTGCAAAATAAAAAACCGAGCTTGGCTTGCTCGGTTTTTCTGTGTGACAAAATATATGATATGCTTAAATGTGGATTGGCAAACCTAAAGCCAATTCAGAAGCATCCATAACGATTTCACCTAAAGATGGGTGAGGATGGATTGTCAAAGCGATATCTTCAGCGTTCATGCCTGATTCAACGGCCAAAGCCATTTCAGAAATCATATCACTAGCGCCGACACCGGCAATTTGAGCACCGATGATCACATTGTCCTCAACAGTTGTTACTAAGCGGACAAACCCTTCTGTTTTACCAAGGGAGATTGCACGGCCGTTTCCGGCAAACGGGAATTTAAAGCCTTTTGCTTCAATTCCTGCTTCTTTTGCTTCTGCTACAGTCATCCCAACAGATGCTAATTCAGGATCTGTAAAGGCTACTGCCGGCATTGCTTTGTAATCAACTGCTACTTTTTTACCGGAAATTGCTTCAGCAGCAATTTTCGCTTCATAGCTTGCTTTATGGGCAAGAGCAGCTCCCGGAACGATATCTCCGATTGCAAAAATGTTTGATACGTTTGTACGACCTTGGTTATCCACCTTGATCAATCCACGTTCGCCCAATTCAACTCCTGCTTGCTCCAAACCTAAATCGTCTGTGTTGGCACGACGACCTACAGTTACCATTACGTAGTCAGCAGTAACAGACTCTTCTTTACCGTCAACTTCATACTTCACTGTCACACTGTCACCATTATCTACTGCTTCTTTTGCCATAGCAGAAGTAACGATTTTAACGCCTTTTTTCTCAAAATCATCTGCAACGATTTTAACCATATCTTTTTCATAGGTTGGCAGGATAGATGGGCTGCCTTCAAGAATAGTCACTTCAGAACCAAGGTTGGCATATGCGCCGCCAAGCTCAGCACCGATTACTCCGCCGCCGATAATAACGAATTTTTTAGGTACTTCTTTCAGATTCAACCCGCCTGTTGAATCAAGAACACGTCCGCCAAATTTGAAGCCTGGAATTTCGATTGGGCGAGACCCTGTTGCAACAATTGCATTATTGAAAGAATACGTTTGAGCAGAATCAGGATGAATCACACGCAGCGTATGCTCATCAACAAAGAAAGCTTCGCCTTCAATGATTTCTACTTTATGCTTTTTCAACAGCATGCCGACACCAGATGTTAATGTATTAACAACCTTGTTGTCTTTCCACTCTTGAGTTTTTGTGAAATCCAATGACACCTTCTCAGTCGTCACACCAAACATTGTTGAATCCAGTGACTCTTGGTAATGATGCCCTGCAGCGATCAATGCTTTAGAAGGAATACATCCTACATTCAGACATACACCGCCGATAAACTCGCGTTCAATGATGGCCACTTTCTGCCCCATTTCAGCAGCACGGATGGCAGCTACATAGCCGCCAGGTCCCGCACCGATTATAACTGTATCTAATTCAATGGCAAAATCTCCTACTACCATTTGTCAATCATCCTTCCATCAATAGTAATTCAGGGTCTGCTAATAAGCGTTTGATGTTGTTCATTGCTTTTTGAGCAGTCGCTCCATCGACGATACGGTGGTCAAAGCTCATTGACAGCTTCATCACACGTCCTACAACGATTTCGCCGTCAGCATTCACTACAGGCTGTTGTGCAATTGTACCAACACCTAGAATAGCAACTTCAGGGTAATTGATAACTGGTGTAAACCAGCCGCCGCCTACTGAACCAATATTACTGATTGTAATTGAACCGTCACGCATATCTTGTGCAGACAGTTTGCCGTCATGTGCAAGTGCTGCTTTTTCGTTGATTTCATCCGCAATTGCGAACATGCTCTTCATATTTGCATTTTTCACATTTGGTACATATAGACCGTGATCTGTATCTGTCGCAATACCAATGTTGAAGTAATGTTTATAAACAATCTCCTGTTTCGCATCATCAATTGAGGCATTCAGAACAGGGAATTTTTGAACAGTCGATGTCAATGCTTTCACAACATATGGCAAGAATGTTAATTTCGTACCGTTTGCTGCTGCAACGTCTTTGAACTTCTTACGATGATCCCATAGCTTAGATACTTCTACTTCATCATGTAGTGTTACATGAGGAGCTGTATGTTTACTATTGACCATTGCTTTTGCAATTGCTTTACGCATTGGCGTCAATGCTTCACGTGTTTCCATTTCTCCTAAATTAGAAGTAAATGGCTGCGCTGGTTTTGCTGGTACTGCTGGTGTACTTGAAGCTGCCGGCGCAGTTTCTTGTACTGCTTCTGTTGAAGCTGCAGCTGCCGGTGCTGCTCCACCGTTTGTCAGGAAGTTATCAATGTCTTCTTTCACAACACGTCCACCCTTACCGGTTGGAGCAATTTGTGAAATATCGACATCCTTCTCACGTGCATATTGACGAACAGAAGGCATTGCCAACACTCGTTTGTTTGGATCAGCTGCTGCAACAACACCTGTAGAGTCTGAAGCTGGTGCACTTGCTGCCGCTTCTGCTTTCGCAGGTGCTGCTGGTGCCGCACTACTTGAAGGAGCAGAGTTATGTCCTGGTGCATCAATTTCCACCAATACATCTCCAACATTCGCTACGGTACCTTCTGAAACAACAATATTCTTCACTGTTCCTGTTACCGGTGATGGAATTTCTTCTACTGATTTATCATTTTGTACTTCTAATAATGTATCGTCTTCATTGATTGTATCGCCAGGTTTCACGAACCATTTTACGATCTCGCCTTCCGCAATTCCTTCACCGATATCCGGTAATTTGAATTGGAAAACACCCTCAGATGAGCTTGCTGAAGCTTCGGGAGCTGCTGCAGGCTGTGCAGGTGTTTGCTCCTGTGCAGCTATACCGCTGTCTCCTTCGTTGTCTTCATGTCCTGGTGCATCGATTTCCACCAATACATCTCCGACATTTGCCACAGTACCTTCCGGAACAACAATGTTTTTCACTGTTCCTGTCACTGGTGACGGAATTTCCTCTACTGATTTATCATTTTGCACTTCTAATAGTGTATCATCTTCATTGATTGTATCGCCGGGTTTTACGAACCATTTTACGATTTCGCCTTCCGCGATCCCTTCACCGATATCCGGTAATTTAAATTGATAAGCCATCGTTTTTCTTCCCTTCTTTACTAATTAAAATTCAACGATTTCTTTCACTTTTGCTTCGATGTCTGAAGCATTTGGCAGCCAAATGTTTTCCGCTTGACCAAATGGGAAGATGGTATCTGGTGCTGATACACGGCCAATTGGTGCTTGCAGTGAAAGAATAGAGCGTTCTGAAATTTCTGAAACAACCTGTGCAGCTACACCGGCTTGTCTTTGTGCTTCCTGAACAACAACAACACGACCTGTTTTTTCAACAGAGGCGATGATTGTTTCAACATCAAGAGGAGCAACTGTACGTAAATCGATAATTTCTACAGAAATATCTTCTTTTGCCAAGTTGTCTGCTGCTTTGATTGCCTCACGAACCATTGCTCCGTAAGTGATGATAGAAACATCTGTTCCTTCACGAGTTACGGCTGCTTTATCCAAAGGTACTTCGTATGCTTCATCCGGCACTTCCTCACGGAAAGAACGATACAACTTCATATGTTCAAGGAACACTACTGGGTCATTGCTGCGAATAGAAGAAATCAGCAAGCCTTTTGCATCATATGGATTAGACGGGATAACCACACGTAAACCTGGTGATTGAGCCATCAGACCTTCTAAGTTATCAGAGTGAAGCTCAGGTGTATGCACGCCACCGCCAAATGGTGAACGGATCGTTACAGGAATATTTCTTGTACCGCTCATACGGTAACGTGTACGAGCCATTTGTGCAACGACTGCATCCATTGTTTCAAAAATGAACCCGAAGAATTGGATTTCAGGTACCGGACGATACCCTTCTAATGCTAAACCAAAAGCCAATCCGCCGATTCCTGATTCAGCCAAAGGAGTATCGAAGACACGTTCTTCGCCAAATTTTTCTTGTAATCCTTCTGTTGCACGGAATACACCGCCGTTTTTACCAACATCTTCACCGAAAACAAGAACGTTTTCGTCATTCTCTAACTCAAGAGCTAGGGCATCTGTAATAGCTTGGATCATTGTTTTTTGTGCCATGATTATTTCGACTCCTTCGCTTCGTAGATTGCAATTTGTTCTTTGATACTTTGTGGTTGGACTTCAAACATGTTTTTCAAGAAATGAGAAACCTTTTGTTTGCCAACTTTATCTGCTTCAGAAATCGCATTTTTGATTTCTTCTTTTGTGTCTTCAATTACTTTTTCTTCTTTTTCTTCTGACCATAATCCTTTTTCAGTAAGGTAGTTACGGAAACGGATCAATGGGTCTTGTTGCTGCCATTCGTCATCCATTTCTTTTGAACGGTAACGAGTTGGGTCATCCCCTGACAATGTATGTGGACCATAACGGTAAGTCAATGTTTCAATCAAGACAGGACCATTTCCAGATGCAGCCCAGTCACGTGCTTCTTTTGCAACTGTATATACTGCTAATGGGTCCATACCGTCTACTTGAATACCAGGAATTCCTGCCGCTACTGCTTTTTGAGCTAGAGTTTTTGCTGCAGTTTGTTTTTCACGTGGTGTTGAAATCGCAAATCCGTTGTTTTGGATAAAGAACACACCATTTGCTTGATACGCTCCTGCAAAGTTGATTGCTTCATAGAAATCACCTTGTGAAGAACCGCCGTCACCAGTATAAGTGAAGACAACATTTTCCTTGCCGCGTTTTTTCATACCTAAAGCAACACCGGCAGCTTGAATATATTGAGCACCAATGATGATTTGTGGTGGTAGTGCATGTAGATCTTCTGCATACATGTTTCCGCCAGCATGTCCTCTTGACCATAAGAAAGCTTCTTTTAATGGAAGACCATGTTGAACTAATTGAGGAACATCACGATAACCCGGTAATAGATAATCTTCTTTTTCCATTGCGAATTGACTAGCCAATTGACTTGCTTCCTGTCCAGCTGTTGGAGCATAGAAGCCAAGACGACCTTGACGATTCAATGCTGTTGAACGCTGATCCAATACTCTTGACCAAACCATACGTGTCATTAGTTCTACTAACTGATCATCAGATAAATCCGGAATCAATTCTTTGTTTACAACTTTCCCATCCTTATCTAATGCCTGATAAGTAGGAAACTCTGCGTTGACCTCATTCATTAATTGGTTGAAGTCAATAGGTTTTTGCTTGTTTGCCATTTTGTCACACAATCCTCTCTATTAACGATTCTTTTATTCAGAAAAATGAAACAGCAACTAAAACTGTATCACTTTCTCGACTACATATACAAATTATCATTAAATCTGAAAAAGAGCAAGTAAAAAAACTTAAATTATTTTAAAAAGCCCCTTTCCATCAAAAACCTTTTAAAACAAGGATTAGTGATATTAATCACAAGCTTAAAAAAGGTTTAAACTGTTTCAGAGCTGTTTCTTCAATATTTTAATATCTGTTATATAACTTTTTAAGTTTTTGTATAACAGAACGATAATCTTATTACTCTTTCATTCTTATTGTACTTGTTCAGTCCTTAACTTACCAATGATAACCCTTCCAAAACAGGCTTGCTTTTATCAAAATTTTTTGGATTATTGAAAATTTTTGATACTGCGCTATTTAGATTATCAACACCTATAAATCCTCCTCAAGAAATGGTAAATGCTGGTAACTCCGTTGTTGGATACCATGAGTAACGGTCTCATTTCGTGTGTTGAATCTTTAATAGGATTCATATAGACTTATGAGGGGTTAACTTCATGTATTTTTACTAACAAAAGAAAGGGAGAGAAAAAATGAAAAAAATTGTTGGAATCATATTTGCTTCAATATTGGTCATCCTTTTAACCGCCTGCAGCACTTCAAAAAAGGCAGAGTATGAAATAAAGGATGGTGATCCTTTGGAAATATTAGAAGATGCCGGTTACTCTCTAACCTATAATGACAGTTATAATCCAAGCGCAGTTCTGGAGAATGTAGAAGAGAAGGTTTCCATCGAATTTAGAATTTCCAATGGAAGCGGAGAAATCTGGGAAATCAACTATATAAATAAAAAAGACAAAATAGAAGAACTGGTTTCAGAATGGGGCCTGCCTACAGATAAAAGAAAATCAATCGCTCGTTATGTTGATTCTGTGAACTCGACTGGAATAACGACGCAGACACTTTGGACTCTTATTTGCGATTACTCTGCTGAAAACAATCCAGATGCACTTATCAATAAAAGTCGAAATAATCGCGCTCTCAAGACAAATACAGTCGGTCAGCTGTTGAATGAAGCCGGATATACATTCTATACGAGATATGAATCCTATAAAGATGGTGCCTATAAGTTGGATATCAATACTTCAAACCTCGAAACCGGTATTGGGTATCAGGTGAACATGTACAAGGGAAAGTTCCATGGATTAAAATACACAAACCTTTCGAAGAAAATCATAAATGAAGAAATCTATTACTCCGGCAAACATACAGGAGAGGAAAAACTATTGATTTATATCTCGAATCATTAGAAGAGTTAGATTTAAGTAAAGAGGAATTCATGCAGTTCTTCAGTGAATACCAAGAAGCTTACTATGAAGCAACAGGTATAGTACCTGGAAAACCTGCAAGTATTGAAGAGTAAACAGAAAAGAATCAAGAAGAAAAAACCTTTCTATACAAAAAAAGCGAACAGAAAATTTCTGTTCGCTTTTACAGTATCGCACTTTATTTCTAAATCCATTCTTTCGTCAGATGGATATACAATCGTTTCGCAACTTCTACTGTGATCAAGTACAGTGCAATGATCACGATAAACCAACCCCAGTATGCTCCAGGCAATTCAGTAAACTCAAATACAGATCTTAGTGGTGTTAGAACAATAACTATTCCCATAAGAATAGCACCTAAGCTTGTCAGCAATACTGGTGGAGACGCAATGCTTTGGATAAATGGCAGCTTTCTTGTACGTACCATGTGCACAACTAAGGTTTGACTAACCAAACCAACTACGAACCAACCTGTTTGGAATAAGCTTTGATCCGCAACCGTGTTTGCACTAAATACAAACCACATTACCAGATAGGTCATGATATCAAAGATACTGCTGACAGGTCCGATACACAGTGTAAACTTCGCCATGCTCTTTATTTCCCAACGCACAGGTTTCAACAGCTCTTCTTCATCTACATTGTCCCAAGGAATTGTCAACTGTGCTACATCATAAATCAAATTTTGGATCAGCAGTTGAATAGAAAGCATCGGCAGGAATGGTAAAAATGCACTGGCAACTAAGATAGAAAACACATTCCCAAAGTTCGAGCTGATCGTGATCTTGATGTATTTCATCATGTTGCTGAATACTTTTCTTCCTTCGATCACGCCGGCTTCTAAAACATTCAAACTCTTTTCCAATAGAATAATTGAACTGGCATCCTTGGTGATATCTGCCGCTGTATCTACAGAAATCCCTACATCTGCTTTTCTCAAAGCAGGGGCGTCGTTGATTCCGTCACCCATGAAGCCAACGGTATGACCATTTTTCTGTAAGGTTTCAATGATTCTTGATTTTTGCATCGGGTTTAGCTTCGCAAACAAATTCGTCATTTCCACTTCTTCTGCTAACTGCTCGTCAGACATCTCATCGACTTCTGTTCCTAAAACAACATGGGAAACCTCAATACCAACATCACCGCAAACCTTTTTGGCAACAATGTCATTATCTCCTGTTAAAACTTTCACGTTAACGCCATGCTCATGAAGTGATTTGATTGCTGTAATCGCTGATTTCTTCGCAGGGTCCAAGAAGCCCATGAATCCAATCAGTGTCATATCCTTCTCATCGTCTGTACTGTAAACCGCTTCGTTATGGACGTCCTTTTTCAAAGCAACAGCAATCACACGCATTCCTTGTTCGTTCATCTTACGGTTGACGTCACGCATTTTCTGGCGCAGCTCCTCTGTAAGTGGAACGATTTTCCCGTCGATTTCAGCATGTGTACACACTTCTTCCATCTCTTCCACAGCACCCTTAGTTACCATGAACTGATGACCATCCGCATTTACAACGACTGTCAATCTTCTTCGTGAGAAATCAAAAGGAATCTCATCCAGCTTTGTGATTGAGCTGAATGGTGTTGCTCGATCATTCTCTGCGTAGTAATTGATCACAGCGATATCCATCAGGTTTTTCCAGCCTGTTTGATAGTGCGAATTCAAAAATGCCATATCCAAAACCTGTTCATTTTCAATTCCTAAAGGATTCAAATGTTGTACTAAAACAACTCTATCCTCAGTGATTGTTCCGGTTTTATCTGTACATAGAACATCCATGCCGCCTAAATTCTGAATAGAAGGCAGTTCTTTTACGATCACCTTATGCTTAGATAATGTCAATGCTCCTTTTGCAAGGTTGCTTGTTACGATCATCGGCAGCATTTCAGGTGTCAAACCAACTGCTACTGCAATTGCAAAGAAGAATGCTTCTCCCCATTCACCTTTCGTCAAGCCGTTGATCAAGAAAACGATTGGGAATAAAATCATGACCATTCGCAGTAAAAATTTACTGACTTTTGTCAAACCAATATCAAAGGATGTTTTTCCACGTTGTGTCGTCGCATTTTTGGCAATGTCACCAAAGAATGTATTTTGACCAGTCTTCAAAATAATGGCTTTCCCCTGACCACTCAACACATCCGTTCCCATAAATACCAAATCCTGCATATCCAATGCGGATACATCCTGTTGATTTTTTTCAACACCTGCATCAACGAATTTTTCTACCGGCATGGATTCTCCAGTAAGTGAAGACTGATTGATGAATAAATCTTTTGTCCAAATCAGTACCGCATCCGCTGGAATCATATCTCCTGTTGCCAAGGTAATGATATCGCCGGGAACTACTTCATCCATCGGAATTTCTCTTGTTGTCCCTTCCCGAGTAACTGCTGTTGTATTTTCAATCAGCTCTTTCAATGCCAAACTTGCCTTTTGAGAACGATACTCCTGAATAAAGGTAATAACTACACTCGCTAGGATCATCAATCCCATAACAATTGCCGCTTCAAAATCTTGGGTCAACGCTGATACAATCATCAATAATGCCAATACAAATACAAAAGGATCTTTAAATGCTTCAATAAACATCAATAAAGCCGGTGTTGGCTTCTGTGCAGAAACCTCATTTGGACCATATTCTTCTAAACGCTTTGCTGCGTCTTCTTCAGACAATCCTTTTTCGGATGTCCGGAGTTCCATCATTAATTCTCTTTCAGAAAGAAGAGCAAGCTTTTTCAATTCTTGTTCTTTTGTTCCTTTTCTGATCTCTGTCATTTTTTTATTCATCATTGTTCTTTCCTCCGCTTTCTTACCTGCCGGAGAAAGAAAAGCTTCTGTCTATCCAGCAAGGTAAAGATTATTTTTGTTTCGCCTCTGATGGGGGTCTTCCATGATAATCTTCCTCTCTGTGTTCTTATTTTAAAATCAAATGTCAAATCATTACACTTTGGCAGCTGCCATCGTTCATTCAAACAACAGAAAAAACCGCATACTCAACAATAGAGTATGCGGCTTAAATAGCAACATAAATATATTCTCCATCGTTGAGCTTTAGCACTATAGGGCGTAGATAATTTCTTATCAGCTACATTATGGATAACCTTCACGATCATCCCTGTTCAACCAACTAAGAGTCTCTCGATTCTTTCGCGGCAGCAGCATGTGTCCATATAGGAGCCTCACCTAACAATTCGTCTATTCAATTCTCTATGAATCCAACTAAACAACTAGCAGAGAAAAGAATTTGTATTGTTTACTTAGAACAATAACCACTTTTGTGCCGAAAATATTTAGTGTGATTCACATGTGACCAAACCCATAATAAATGATTCTATCTAAAAAGTCAAAACAAATACGAGTATTTTTACATTTTTTATTTCAACTTTCAAAACAAAATCTATTTTTACTGTTCGTTATTTTTACGTAGCTGTTAATTTAGCTGATGTTTTTCTAAAAACCGATTCACTAAATTCAAAAAACAACGTCTGAGAACTAATTGATCTATCACTCACCCTTTGACAGCATTTCTTTATCTTCAGCAAATATTCACACTTTACCAATGAATTATCTACTTTTATGATTTGATGCATCTTACTTCTAAATTTTGATTGCATCGTTTAAAATAACATTTATAAATATATGTCTCAAAGCTAAAAAAATATATTGAAAACATAAAAATCAGTATGTTTCACGTTATATTTATTTATATGTCAGTCATCTCATACTCACTGGGGGCAATGAAAATGAAAAATATCTATCGACAACTGCTATCAACAAAAGAGCAACAGACTCTAATAATTCTCGAACTGCTTTATGCGGAGGATAGCTTATCATTAAAAAATCTAGCTGCCTATTCCGGGCTCTCTCCTCGAACCGTCTATTCTGAAATTTCACGTTTGAATGACACCAACAGCCCCATCCTAATTAAATCTCTTGGGAAACAAGGGTATCAATTGATCCTACCTGCTAATTTCACCAAAGACTACCTCTATCGGTTCATTCTAGACAGCAGCTCTGAAATACAGATTCTAGAAATTATTTTCTTCAACGAAGGAGAATACTCCATCGAATCCTTGAGTACTATTCTCCATTACAGCCCATCAACAGTAAGAAGGAGCATTCAAAAATTGAATGTTCACCTAGCATCCTCATCCATTAAGATAACCCAGCCGAAATTACGAATCGAGGGAAATGAATTTCAGATATTTCATCTGTTTCTTCATTTGTTTCGAGAACATTACCCAGTTGCACATCGATTTTATCCCAAATATGAGAATCAGCTGATTGAATGTTTTGCTAGAAAACTCATTAATTCTCTCGATACAACCGACCATTTTGATCGCTTTGCCACAATCAAATCTGCGTTGGTCATCAATATTAAAAGATTTCATTATCCAACAGAAAAGAGCCTGTTTGATTGTACTAAAATCCCCTTCGATGATGTTGCCCTGCTGAAAAGCTTTAATGAGCAGTGGCATACGCAATTTTTGACTAATCAATTTAGAAAAAATCCCATCAATTTTTTGAAAAATATCGTGGATATAAAAAAGCTCAAGCAAAGCTTAGCCATGCAACAAACTATCACAGAGACAGAAGTATCTATTCGACTTTAGAGCAAACGAAGAGAGTGGGATTGATTATTATCCCACTCTCTTATACTAAACTCATACATAAAAAGCCTTGTCTTGACGGCTCTTATTTTTATTCACTGACTCCTGCTTCTACTTCCTTCATGGATTCAAGGTAGTTATACACCTGTTGTCCGGCAATTCCGCCTTCTCCAACAGCTGTAGTAATTTGTCTCAGTGTTTTTTCTCGCACATCACCGATTGCATAAACACCTGGGATAGACGTTCTCATCTCCTGATCAGTGATGATCCAGCCTTCTTCATTGGTGATTCCACTAGTTCTAAATGGCTCTGTCAGTGGATCTAACCCCACATAGATGAAGACGCCATCAGCTGCAACTTCTTTAACTGCTTCAGTTTTCACGTTTTTCAATTGTACGCCAGTAACAACCATATCATTACCAATGATTTCTTCCAAAACAGTATCCCACTCAAAAGCAATTTTTTCATTTGCAAAAGCACGATCTTGGATGATTTTCTGAGCACGCAGCTCATCTCTACGATGGACGATTGTTACTTTTGAAGCAAATTGAGTCAGATAAATAGCTTCCTCAACAGCTGAATCGCCGCCTCCGATAACCATCAAATGTTTATTACGGAAGAACGCTCCATCACATACCGCACAATAAGAAACACCACGACCGGCATATTCTTCTTCCCCAGCAACGCCAAGCTTTCTATGTACACAGCCTGTGGCAATGATCACAGATTTTCCTTGATAGGTTGTATCTTCACAAATGATTTCTTTGTAACTGCCTTGGTCTTTTATATCCAGAACCATACCATAAACATTCTCTGTTCCGAATTTTTCTACACTTTCATACATTTTCATCGATAGGTCAGGTCCCATAATGGAATCAAATCCCGGGTAGTTCTCAATTTCAGCGGTGTTATTCATTTGTCCGCCGGGGACACCTCTCTCAATCATTAAAACAGATAAATTTGAACGTGAGGCATACAATGCTGCTGTCATACCAGCAGGGCCTGCACCGATTACGATAACATCATACATCATTATTTTGGTCTCCTTCTCCTTATTGTAGAATCTGTTCAGGTAACTTCACAAATCCTTTATTCTTGCGGTCCAATGTCCACATGGTTCAAGCGTAATATATTGTTTTTGTTTTGATCATGATTTTTTATTATGTACTTCTAAGACAGCATTAAGATGGTTGCTATTTTTAAATAAGTAGTTTAATCAAGTACATCTACTTTACAACCTAGCTACCTACTTGTCTACTTTTCTGCCTAAGTACCGACCTTAACTATATTACCATATTTCATCTATTTTGCTAGCCAATTTTTAAGTTTTATAACATCACAAAAAATCGTACAGCTCGTCAAGCATCCGCATAAAAATTAGTGTACCAATTACTTCTCAAGCTAATATCCAACAGATAGGTCGAATCATTTTTAGCAAAAAAACAGAAAGAAAAACAATGCTCGATGAGCTTCATTTTCCTTTCGATTGCCTATCAAGTATTTGCGGTACTCTTGTCCCATTGTTCTTTGGTAAATACATATTCATAAGATAAAAAGTTCTGATTCAGCGAGTCGGAAAAAAACTCTCCCTCTCGATCAAACTGAAAACCGCACTTTTCAATCAATCGTTTCGATCCGATATTATTTTGAAAACAGCAAGCATACACATAACTGATACCATTAGAAAACAGATGCGCTAATACTGCCTGTACCACCTCAGTCATGATGCCCTGATTCTGATAGTTCGGATTTAAAACGAAGCCTAGTTCTTTTGTATCTGCTCTGCCTTCCTCAGAATCCTCATAAACTGTAATGTGACCAATCACTTTTTGCTCTTCTTTGCTCACGATCGCCCTTGTATTGGTATTTTTTAAAAACATGTGTAAGAGCTGTTCGGTTTCTTCCATATATTCATGATACTTCCAGCCGGCAGATTCACCAATTCCTTCTATTTTGGCATAAGCATGCAGTGCTGATAAATCTTCCTTTTGAAAAACTCTTAGCACCGTTCTTGTTGTTTGAATCATTACTTCACCTCTTTATAAAAAGTCGACAACAGTGCTGTTCCTTTAAACAACCTACTGCTGTCGACCAAATTACTGCTATACTTCACTATTCTGCAGCTTATACATATCGGCATACAGTCCCTGCTCTGCAATCAGAGCTTCGTGATTTCCTTGTTCTACGATAGTACCCTTTTCCAGAACTAAAATCATATTCGCATCTCGGATCGTCGAAAGCCTATGGGCGATAGCAATTGTCGTTCTTCCTTGTCTCATGTTAGCAAGACCTTCTTGGATCAAGCCTTCTGTCTCTGTATCAATAGTAGCTGTCGCCTCGTCCAAGACTAAAATTTTAGGATCTGTTACCATGGTTCGGGCAAATGAAATCAACTGACGCTGCCCGCTGGAATAGCTGGCACCACGTTCGATCACTTTTGCTTGATAGCCCTTAGGCAAAGTTTCGATGAACTTATCTGCCTGAACAAAACGAGCTGCTTCTCTGATTTGCTCGTCAGAGATATTTGGGTCAAGCATGCGGATATTCCCAGCGATATCTCCATAGAACATGAATGCATCCTGAAGCACCAACCCCATTTTCTTACGAAGCTCCGCAATCGGGTAGTCACGAATATCCCGATCATCGATCAATATTTCTCCTTCATAAAATTCGTAGAAACGCATCAGTACATTGATGATCGAGCTTTTCCCGCTACCAGTATGACCGACCAGCGCAATCGTCTCACCAGGATTTGCGACAAAGCTGATATTTTTCAGCACATTATGCTCGCCATCATAGGAGAAGCTGACATTTCTGAATTCAATTTTTCCCATTGTGATATCACCGTCTGCTTCTTCGTGCTGCTGCGGCGTCAGCTCTTCCGTATCAAAAATTTTCAAGATTCGGCTTCCTGCAACAATCCCATCAGTGAAAATACTAAGGAAATCCATCATCTGGGTCATTGGCTGGAAGAATGCCTGAACATACGTTACAAAGGCATAAACCAAACCAACCTTGATTGGTGAATCCAATGCATCCAACCCAAATATCGTCAACGCTGCAGAAACAGCTAATGCGTAAAGCAGATTGATGATAGGACTCAGCAATAGTGAGTTTACACGAATCATAGCCAACTTTGTTTGTAAGTACTCCTCATTCGTTGTTTCAAACTCTTCCTCTAAGTGTTTCTCTTGGCGAAATTGTTGAATAATCTGCATACCAGATATATATTCATTCAGCTTTGTATTCAGCTGACTAAGCTTTTCCCTCATATTTCGATAGATCCGCGAACTGAATTTCTGATAATACCCAATAACTGCCAGTAAAATCGGTAGAAATAACAACATAAATAACGCAATTTTTTGATCGATTTGAAACATTCCGACAAAGGATGACAAGACTGCAAAGACACCTGTCAGCACCATCAAAAACACGTACCAGAATTCAAAAAGAGTTTCTGTATCATTCGTTACCCTAGAAACAATCGAACCTGCCGGTGTTTGATCAAAATAGCGCATCCCTAGAGTCTGCAGCTTTTCAAATAATTTTACTCGAATATATTGATAGCTTTTAAGCGAAGCCATTGAGTACAGGAACCATTGGAAAAACCAAACGATACTTTTCACGATAATCCCAAACATATACATTCCGGCAAACAAATAAATGATCTGCGCTGTTGCTGTTTTCGATGTCAAATAATTATCCATCAAGGTTTGAATGATCCGCGGCAAAATTGCATTGATCACAGAAAGAATGAAGGCAAACCCAATTGCCGCAGCAAAGGTTCGTTGAAACGGCTTTGCATATTTGAATAAACGCTTCACGATCGTTACCTGTTCCTTCATAGGAATCGATTTTGACCAAGCTGATTGTTGTTGTTCTTCCATTATGCTTCACTCCCTTCAATCTTCGCTTCCAGCTGCTGCTTGTCCCACATTCGTTTGTACCAGCCTTCAGCAGAAAGCAGGTCTTTGTGCGTTCCCCGTTCAATGATTTTCCCTTCATCAAGAACAATGATATCCTCTGCATGCATCACACTACTGAGACGATGGGCAGAAATAATCGTTGTTTTGTTCTTACGAGCGGACTTCAGATTCGTCAATATCGCTTCCTCAGTTTTTGCATCAACCGCAGACAACGCATCATCTAGAACCAACAACTCAGGATCGATGATCGCTGCTCTGGCAATTGATATCCGTTGTCTTTGACCACCTGATAGGGAAACTCCTCGTTCTCCAACCATTGTGTCATAGCCCTCTGCAAAGCCTTTTATATCTTCATTGATATAAGCCATCTTCGCCGCCTCTTCCACTGCTTCCTGAGAAAGCCTCGGAGCAGCGAAGCGGATATTGTCACGAACAGACATGGAGAAAAGAAAATGATCCTGCGGCACATAACCAATCCCCGTTAGAAGAGCATCCAAAGAATAATCCTTGATATTATGCTCCCCCATAGTGATTTGTCCCTGATAGTTGTCATATTCCCGCATCAACAGCTTCAGTACAGTTGTTTTCCCAGCTCCCGTCTTCCCAACGATCCCAAGAGTCCCTCCTTCATTGATTGAAAAATCAATGTTTTCCAATGCTGGATTTTCCTCCTTAGGATAACTGAAGGATGCCACAGCCATGCGCAAGGTGCCCTTAGCAGGGGTTTGAATCGCATCTTTTCTTTCGATGATATGTGTTTTCTCATGCAGCAGCTCGTTGACCCGGTCATAGCTGGCATTCCCTCGTTCCAACACATTAAACAGTCTGCCGATCGCAAACATCGGCCAAATCAACATTCCGATATAGCTGATAAAAGAGACCAGCTGTCCAATTGAAATCGTATTATTCATGATGAAATTGCCGCCAACAATGATCGTCAAGACATAAGAAATGCCTATGATCAAAGTGATGAATGGATCAAATAGAGAGTCCAAAAAGTTGACCCGTTTATTTTTAACGATTGCATCGTCTATTTTTTCAGTAAAATCCTGTATATCTTCCTTTTCCTGCCCAAAGGTTTTGATGACCTTCATACCTGTGATACTTTCTTGCGCCTTATCATTGATTGTTGAAAAGGCTGCCTGTGAATCACGGAATGCATCATGCAGCTTCGATCCCAAAACACGTGACATCACAGCTAAAAGCGGCAGTGGAATCAACGCAATCAGCGTCAACCGCCAATCCACAAAAATAATCATGGCAATGATTGTACTGCCTCCTGTAATAAAGGAATCCGCAAAGGTCAAAATCCCCGCACCAGCAACATTCTGGATTGCATTCAAGTCATTCGTTGCATGAGCCATCAAATCACCTGTCCGATGGTTTTGATAAAAGACACTATCCATTTCTGTGAAATGACGGAACAGCTGTCTTCTCAAGTCCTTTTCTAATCTCGCCGCACTTCCCCAAATGTACTTCCGCCAGATGTAACGGAAAATATATTGCGCCAGTGCTGCAGCCAGTAAGACACCGACCCAAAAAAGGATTTGCTCAAATGTAAATCCCTTAGTTGCAATGATATCTACGACTACACCGATCACTTTCGGTGGGATCAGCTGAACGATCGCCACCATCACTAAAGCAAATACCCCAATAACATAACTACTTTTTTCTTTCTTAAAAAACCATCCTAACTTTCTAAAAACAGACATCTGTTTTCCCCCTTCTTACACCACTTATCTTCTATTTATCACTTGTTCACCTTGTTTTACTGTCATGTTCCTGAACCCCTTTCCACTGCTTTTTTAGACACAAAAAAACGGGCAAAAAGATCTGCCCGTTGTGCTCGAAATTTTGATGTTCAGGAGTCTATTTGTCCCCCTGATTTTTCATCTGCTGCATCATTTGACGAATCTTCTTCTCAGAAGGTTTCTGTCCCATTGATGCCATCATCATTCGTAACATATCCTCATTAACGGGAGGATTCTTTTTGAGATGGTCCGTCATTGCTTTGCGGGCAAGGAAAAATCCGCCTACCGCACCTGCGATCAAAGCGATAACTGCGATTAAAACTACTACTCCTGTTGACATATAAATCTCTCCTTTCCATCTTAAAAGCGAATGAGTATCGTTTTCCCAAAAAAAGTGAAAAACAGTGCTATTCATTACAAGCTTTAAATTTTAAATAATCAATGTAGATGCAATTCTCTTTTAATTGCTCTCAAGAGAACATTTTACTAGAAAGACTGCAAAAAGAAAAGGCATTTTAAAAGATTCTCTAAAAGAATTTTTTAAAACACCAAATCCCGGCTTAAGAAAGCGGACAGTTAAAATTTTGCTGCTTCGATTCAGGCAATTCTTCATCAGCCCTGTTAAGAAAGGCCAAATAGAAAAATTCTGCCTTAGAAACTAAATGGATGTCATGTAGCTTTTGCTGTTACAATCATTTGAGGCATGTAAACGGAACACGTTTATATAAGGTATATCAAGCAATAGCAAACAGCATGACCGCGCACTAAAGGAAATAAAAGGCAAAGGAGGTCACTAAACAGGTTCCACCTTCGCCAATTCATTTACAGCATTCTCATTTTTATAGAAACGACCTCTTTGTGTCTATACTCAAAGCACCTTCCCATTTCTATTCATGAGAAATAGATTGACACTATTATTGTTCTTCGATTTTTTCCAACAGGTTTGAATCGAAGACACCGGCTTTCAGCATTTCTATCTCAAAGCCATAGGGTGCTTTTTTGTTTTTCTTATCTTCACCAACATATGGTGTTTCCAAAATTTTCGGTAGATCAGTCAATTTCTCATGATGAACAATCTTATTCAGTGCATCAAAGCCGATTGTCCCAAATCCAATATTTGCATGGCGATCCTTGTGAGAGGCCATTGGATTTTTTGAATCATTGACGTGGACTACCTTCAAGCGATCCAACCCAATGATTTTATCAAACTCTTCTAACACACCATCAAAATCCTCTTTTACATTATATCCAGCATCATTGGTATGACAGGTGTCAAAGGTTACAGAAAGTTTTTCGTTTAATGTGACACCTTCGATGATTGTTGCCAGCTCTTCAAAGGTACGTCCCAGTTCAGTTCCTTTACCTGCCATTGTCTCTAAAGCAATTTGAGGAATCTGTTCTTTCGAAAGTACCTCATCCAATCCTTTGATGATCTGTTTAAGCCCTGCATCCACACCTGCGCCTACATGAGCACCTGGATGAAGTGTGATTTGTTTGGCTCCTAATGCTTGTGCCCGTTGAATTTCCTGACGTAAAAATTCAGTCGCAAACCCAAAATTCTCAGGCTTGATCGTATTGCCCAGATTAATGATATAGGGTGCATGAACAACAATATTGCTGATGCCATGCTCCTCCATAAATTCTTGTCCTGCTTCAATGTTCAGCTCTTCAATAGGCTTGCGTCGGGTATTCTGGGGGGCTCCCGTATAAATCATAAATGTTGATGCATTGTAGCTAGCTGCTTCTTCCGCCGCTCCCAACAACATTTTTTTACCGCTCATACTTACATGTGATCCTATTAACATCTTGTTCCTCCTTAATTCTCATCCTTTTCAGGTTACGTGATATTTCGTCAAAAAACAATCTTTTTGCCTCTATCAAAAGAAACAAAAATTCTTTGTAAACAACTTTTTCGGCACTAGAAAAAATCATAATGCTTTGACTTCTATCTGATAAAGTTCTCTCAGAATATGACTCATTTAAGAGTTTTTCTTAGCTGAAAAATACTCATATTGACTGATCCAGTCTTCCATACTTATTTTTGAAGCCAGCTCTCCTATTAGCTCATATGGAATTGTCTTCGGGTTAGTGAATCGGATACAGCTCTTCCCCATATTCAGCTTTGTCGGCATTTGCTTTTGGTACTCTTCCTGAAACCAAGCCAGCACTTCTTTATTTCCCATCAATCCCATATGATATAAGGAAAGATGCTTTTTCTGTGCAGCCAGACTGATGAAGGGCAGCCCTTCATCCTTCCGGCCGAGATAGCCTTCCGGAAAATCGGCTAAGGGAACGATGAAGGTCGGCATGTCATACTGCCAGGTCAACTCAAAATCAGCTGGGACTCTCTCCTTCAAAAGCTCGAGTAGTCTCACATAGGCATCTTGCCATTTGGGGTCGATCTCTTGAATGTACGTCTCTATTTTGTTCATTGATTCTCTCCTTGAGCAATTGATTGTCTGTACAATTCTTTTGATTTGAAGCCTTTTTCCAACAGATCGATCATTTCTTTTATTCTCTTTTCCTGTGTCGCCTTTTGCTTTGCACTGAAAATATACTGAGCCCAGCCTCTTTTATACCCTGGAGTCAATGTCGCAAATAGCTCTCCCGCTTTAGGGCTTGCAGAAACCACCGCTTCCACCTGAGGAATGAGTGCAGTGTAATCATGGACCGTTTGGCTTTTTGTTTTCTTCGTGTTCTTTTTCACTATATTTTTAATTCCCACAATCGTGAACACCTCATCTAAACTGACCATTCGATTGAACTTTAGAGAAGTTCCTTCAATATATCCATCCTCTTCATTTACATGCAGGGAAGGAAAAATTTCATCACGATGAACATAGGTTTCATACATCTTATTTCCTTTTTTAGGATAGGCAACATAGAGCAGGCCATTTTCCTTCAGACTCTTTTTCTTCTTGACTTCATCTACCAGTTGCTTGAACTCTTCCATATCCTTAACAAAAGCAATAATCAAATCAACTGATTGATCTGATAGGGAGGTTTCATCAAATAACAAATCAGAAAAATAATCAGCTGAAGGTCGCTGTATGATCATTTTCTTTTCATATTTTGTCAATTGCAGCTTTTCAGTGATCGAACGAACCATATTACGCTCTCTCCTTTTCATCAATAATGATTTCAGTTTATCATGAAGCTATAGGAATCGCACTAAATAAATCGCTGTAGGAAAAACTGCTGTTCCTTCAGTCCAAATGCCAGTAGTTTTTCTTCCAGCCACGCAACTGAAGCCTTTGTAACAGTGACTTCAAAACACCCCTTGACAGTATTTCATGACTTAGACATTCTTTCACTACTATTTTGGCAAAAACACGGTATACTATAAGAAATGCTTGACGTTTAAATAACTATTGAGAAAATACCGATTTGAGATACTACAAACTTAATTTATGAAGGAGCGAAAATCATGACCCCAATTGAAGAATATATTCAAACCATGCCTGCTGAAAGAAAACCGATTTTGACAGAGCTGTATCACTTTATTCAAACGATTGTTCCCGAAGCAGAAGAAAAAATATCCTACGGTATGCCGACTTTTTACTTAAATGGAAATCTGGTTCATTTTTCCAATGCTAAAAACCATATTGGTTTTTATCCTACTCCCTCTGCAGTTACAGCATTTCAGGAGCAGCTGACAAAATATAAAACATCCAAAGGTGCGATTCAATTTCCAGTCAATCAAGAGCTGCCTTGGGAGCTGATTCGTCAAATCGTGCTGTTTAGAAAGAGTGAAAATGCAAGTTAAATGTGTAAACAATTTATTGACTATGACAAACCCACTAATTTTAACATGTTTATATTTCTAAATAGACCATCTCTATTAGCACTAAAACTAATCCTCTATAACCTCTGTAACTTTTATCTCAGAGTGTAGAAATAGCTTCTTACTCACGAGTACCTTTACTAAATAGAGGTACTCGTTTTGGTTACTAGCATGTATTCTAATCTTGTACCACATTTCACTTCTCGAAATTTTGTCACCCTCAGTGATGTTTGGGAAATGATCTTTACGATCATAATCTGGCATATCTACGAAATTCGGTAGTTGTGATAGTATCTGTTCCTTAGGGTCATTAAAAACATTGTCAACTACTTTGATACTTCCCACCCCTACTAGGATAAGGATCAATAAGAATAGGTAACCACAACCTTGTAACGGCTTTTTCATGCAAGGTTCACTTTCATTCCCCCAATCAAACTCCTCCATTATTTCATCATCCTTCTTAATCGATTTTAGTTCAAGTTTATTCTATTGATTTCTTTTATATTAGACAAGTACCTATGATTAACTGCTACAATAAATATAGGTATTAGCTATGGAATATCTTCAAAAAGACACCATTAATAATCTTACCTTGTTCAAGAATTGTAGTTAGCATCAACTTGTTTAAAAAGACATTTTCTAATAAAAAAATCTGAAAAAATACAATAAATAGTGTAAAAAGCTTTGATAGAACCATTTTGAAGTAAAGTCTCAATTTATAATAAATATACAATTATCAAAATAGGGACCATAACTGAATATTTTAAATTAAGTCCAGAATTTATTCAATGTTATATATATATTAATTGAAATGTTTTAATAAATCATAAAATAACTCGTTAGTCTGATATAAAAACCTTTACCTCCTTTCTAAAAAATGCACAATTTCTTATCAGAATATTCTATTGTTAAATTTGTTTGATCACCTATAGCAATCAACAAGAATGCTAATTATACTTTAGTGAAATTAGCACACTTCTGTTTTATAAAACTTCAATTAGTTTTTTCACGAAACTAGAAAGACTTTATTTCCATTTTGTTAAATTTTAAAAACTACACATTGATAATGTACTGAGTGATTTCGCCACTCAAAAAAAGCTTAGGCTACACTATAAATTTACTAATTGCATCAACTGTGATTAATTTCTAAATGGCTGAAGTCTCTTCTTTCAATTTCACTTTATTATCATATATTGTTATAGATTTCTCTCTTCCAATTTCTATGATCAATAAACATCAATTAAGAACACACGAAGAGTGAACAGTTATCCATCTGAAGAAACTTCTAAAGACAAACACCTTCTTTCTATATTTCAGTATAGCAGCTATCCAAACTTCAGCAATAGTTCCGTAGCTATCTAATTAGTTACCTCACATTTATTATAAAATTTTCGTTAAACAACTTATCTAATATGGAAAGAATCTGCACTTTTTCAAAATAAAAATTCCACTTCGATACCTACGGTCCCTCAAATAAGTCGAAAAACGGATTATATCTGAATTTTTCATACTCTGTTCTGTGATAAATTTTATGTAAGTAAGAAGACGTTTTTACTTATTTCGGTACTTAGTCTAAGTAAATAATATCAATATAAGGAGAGTCAATATGGCAGATCAAATGGTTTTAGAAGGACAACAATGGTTAAATAAGACATATGGTAATCGCACTGGTTTTAAAGTAATTTCTGATAGATGGTTAGGCTCTACAAATTGGGCCACAATGTATGCACTCACTCGAGCACTACAACTAGAGCTTGGAATAACTGCCACATCAGACGCATTTGGTCCTACGACATTACAAACAGTAGAAAGTAAATTTGGAATAATATCTCAAAACAATCTACCACCGTCGAATGTCATTAAAATTATACAAACAGCAATGTACTGTAAAGGATATAGTGCTGGCCCGATTAATGGGTTGTTCAATTCTTTTACACAGACAGGTATCTCATCAATGAAACAAAATATGGGACTAGCAAAATCTAGTTCTATTGAACCTAAAGTTTTTAAAGCTCTTCTCACTATGGATGCATACGTTTTACTAAGTTCTTATGGGGGAAAAACACTTATCCGATCCATTCAACAAGAGTTTAATAAGAGATATGGTCATCGATTAGATTATTTTTATATGCCTTGTGATGGTATCTATTCTCGAGACACACAAAAAGCATTGGTTTTTGCCATTCAATATGAGGGGGGAATGGCTGATGGTGTAGCAAATGGTAATTTTGGTCCAGGAACACAAAACATTGTTAGAAATCAAGTAATTCAAACCGGAAGCTCTGGGAGATTTACCTATCTCTTTAAAGCAGCTTTAATCTTTAATGGCTATGACACCAACTCTATTTCTGAAACCTTTATCGCACAGGATCGTGAAATCCTAAAAAGTTTCCAATCATTCAGCAAACTTTCAGTAACAGGTACAGGGACTTTTGAAACTTGGGCTTCACTTTTGGTAAGCACTGGTGACCCAACCCGACGTGGCCAAGCTTGTGATTGTGTAACAGAGATTACTAATGCTCGTGCACAAACTCTTCTAGCTAATGGTTATGAAATAGTTGGTCGCTATCTGACAAACGTTGAAGGGACATCCCTAAATAAGAAAATTCAACCAGGAGAGTTAGAAGTCATATTTGGAAATGGATTGAAAGTTTTCCCGATTTATCAAACTTGGGGTGGTGAAGCTTCTTACTTTCATACCCTTCAAGGGAAAAAGGATGCTATCGCGGCTTTAGAAGCCGCGGAAAATTATGGGTTTAATTATGGAACAATTATTTATTTTGCAGTGGATTATGACGCTTTAGGCGATGACATTACCAAAAATATTATTCCACATTTTCAATCCATTTGTAGCCAAATGCAAGTATCTGGTGGGAAATACCGTGTTGGAATTTATGGACCAAGAAATGTTTGTATTAAAGTTTCAGAAGCATGCAATGTTGTAGCCAGTTTTGTATGTGGGATGTCTACTGGATTTAGTGGTAATCTTGGTTTTTCTTTGCCAGTTAATTGGGCATTTGACCAAATTTCAACAATTGGCGTAGGTTCTGGATTGGGATATATTGAAATTGACAATAACATTAAATCCGGTCTTGACGATGGACAAGGCTCTGTAAACTATCCTATTGGGGGAACTATCTATGAAATAGCTGTGAAGCATAATAAAAAAGTGATTAACCAAATGCTTCAAGTTATCCAATTTCTCTCTGCTGCTAGGTTAGACAATAATTGGAACTCACATTTAACATTTTATCGTTACAATGATTATAGTGGCATAGCATGGGATGTCTTAGCTTCTCCTGTATCAGCACGAGACGCAGGAATTTTTAAAGCTTTAGAAAGGGATTTAGAAACAAAGGGGGAACTCTACACCTACTTCCTTGACCCTCGAACTGGTTCAAGAATTGGTTTAGCTCATTTGCTTGTTACCCTACAAAGTCATATGTTTTTAACTACACAAACTCATAAAGTAATTGCAGATTATACAGGATGGTTAGGTGATTTAATTACCGCTTGGAATGCATTGATCCCACTTAAACCAAATGTTGATATAACAGGGGGAATCTATAATCTGGTAGGAGGATTGGATGCAGGAACATTTTCTTCTGAAGACTTATTACAAGATGTAGACGCCTATAATTTAGCTAAATTAGTTGAAAGCTCAAACGATCCGACTGGTCTAAATGCTCTTACTGAATATTATACACAAGGAAAGTTTGAAAATCGACTTAGCAGATTTATCACACAGCGCTTTGGTTCTGTTAGTAATATATATGATGAAACTAAAAAATTACTCTCTGATGATACTCCAAATGATTTACTTGGAACTGGCATATTGACTGCATTTGTAACAAAGTTCGCCAAAAATGGTACTATCGTCGAAATCATGTCAGATGCTGATAGTATTGCACTGGGATTAGCAAATAAACTAAAATATCTAATTAGTATAGGGCTGTAGTAATGACTTAGTTCAACTATAAAATGAACCATTTAAAAACTGCTTTTCCTAGAAAAAATTTTTACTATTACGCTGGAAACTCTCTGGAAGGGCTTATAACATAAGTCATCGTGAAGGCTTATCAAGAAGAAGTGAAACAAAAAATCTGTAAAACGATTTTTTGTTTTACTTCTTCTTGGTGTTTTAGCCTTCCTTTCTTCTCTCAAATAGCCAAGTTCATTTTTTCAATGATAGGATTAATCATTTTGTATCTGCCAATTTTTGATGGCATCATAGCCCAACAAAAATTAATTACAGGTAGCAAATTGTAAATTGTATGCCAATTTTTAATTGACCATTTCTCGTGGCTCTTCTTTAATTTGCATAAAAAAGCACATGATCTGCTTATGAATATCTATTTTGAGTACTGTAGATAAACAATCAAGTGGGGGGTTCCCCATCTTCTCATGCCATTCTACTAGTTCATATTCCTGTGATTTCATTAAAATCCTAAATATTTTTTTCACTGTTACACAAAAAGTTCTTTTATCATCAACTTTAACTAAAGAAATTTTATTAAGAACCTGAACAATCTTCTTGATATGATCAATAAGTAGCTACTGAATATTGAGGCACATCTAGTTCTCTTGTAGTATTAGAAAAGCTTGGGATAAAAACTAGATTGTCTCTAATTCTTATCCCAAGCTTTACGATCTTATTCAATTTTTTTATCCTACAAACATCATTTTACTTAAAGCTATTTATTCATAGTTTTCTAGTATTTCAACAAGAAGTATTTCTTTTTCCCTCTGCGGACAACAGTGAACTGTCCTTCGATCTTGTCTTCATCAGAAAGCTCTGCTGAAACATCTTGCTTCCGTTCGCCATTGATATAGATAGCACCATTCTGTACATCTTCTCTCGCCTGACGTTTAGAAGGCTCGATTTTCGCTGCAATCAACAGTTCAACAAGATTCATAGAGTCCTCAGACTGTACTTCATAAGATGGAACATCCTTGAAGCCTTGTAGAATCTCTTCTGCATTCAGCTCTTTGATCTCACCGCTGAACAATGCCTGCGAAATCTTCACAGCCTGTTCATAAGCTTCTTTCCCATGAACCAATGTAGTCACTTCTTTTGCTAAAGCTTTTTGCGCCGCACGTTTCTCAGGAGCTTCAGTAAACTCTTTTTCAATCTCATTGATTTCTTCCAACGATAGGAATGTAAAGTATTTCAAAAATTTCATTGCATCTCGATCGTCAGTGTTGATCCAGAATTGATAGAACTCATATGGGGACGTCTTATCTGCATCCAGCCAAACAGCATTTCCTTCTGTTTTACCGAATTTTGTTCCGTCCGCTTTAGTGATTAGAGGCATCGTCAAACCAAAGCCCTGGACCTCTTTTTCACGGCGTAATAATTCAATCCCTGAAGTGATGTTTCCCCATTGGTCACTTCCGCCAAGCTGCAGTAGACAACCCTGCGTTTCGTAAAGTTTCAGGAAATCATATGCTTGCAGCAATTGGTAAGCAAACTCTGTATAAGAGATACCTGTTTCAATTCGACGCTTCACGCTTTCCTTACTCATCATATAGTTGATTGTAAAATTCTTGCCGACATCCCTCAAGAAGTCAATCAAAGAAATCTCACCTAACCAGTCATAGTTATTGGCCAAGATTGCCGGATTCTTTTTATCTTCAAAATCAATGAATCGAGACAGCTGACCTTTGATGCTATCAGACCAGTTTTTTACAGTGTCTAGTGTGTTCAAGCTCCGTTCGGCATCCTTGAATGACGGATCTCCGATCATTCCAGTTCCTCCACCCACTAAAGCGATTGGAACGTGACCATTCAGCTGAAAGCGGCGCAACATTAAAATCGGCAATAAATGTCCGATATGTAAACTATCAGCCGTTGGGTCAAACCCAATATACAGCTTGACAGACTCTTCATTCAATTGTTTTTTTAGTGCTTCTTCATCGGTTGTTTGATGAACGAGACCGCGTGCCTTCAGCTCATCAAAAAAATCTGTGCTCATTTCTATTTCCTCCCACATTCATCTTCACGGAGCATTTGCCCTGTCTTTTCATATTAACTGATTCATAGATCAAATAAAAGATAAAACCAAGCTTTTTCTTCAATAAATTAAAGATTTTACGATAAAAACCGGAACAACTGTTCATTACTCGTTTTTTTTGCTATAATATCACGGAATATACGAATTGATATACTGAGGTGAAGTTTTTGGACAATCAACAAAATTCGAATCAAAAGAAACAAGATTCTCATAAATTACTCAACAAAAAGACGACGGTTCTTACATTGAATGTAATCGTTCGAGTATTGAAGTCTCTCGTGCTTTTTGCTGTTATTGCACTTATTTTAGGCGGATCTTTAGGTCTGGGCGTTGGTATGGGCTACTTCGCTTCTTTAGTAGAAGGAACAGATCCTCCTACCAAAGAGGAACTGGAAAGAGAAATCAGCGACATCACAGAGGTTTCAAAAATGACGTATGCTGATGGTTCGACAATTTCAGCTGTCAAATCTGATTTGATCCGGACACGTGTAGACGGAGAACACATTTCTCAGCTTTTGAAAAATGCAGTGATCGCTACAGAGGATGAGTACTTTGAGGAACATGATGGTGTCGTTCCTAAAGCATTGATCCGTGCATTGCTTTCTGATGTTGGCGGTATCGGCGGTTCCTCAGGTGGTTCAACACTGACGCAACAGCTGGTAAAACAACAGATTCTTACCGATGAAACAACCTTCAAGCGAAAAGCAAATGAAATCCTGCTTGCCCTGCGTATTGAAAATTATTTCAGTAAAGATGAAATACTAACAACCTATTTGAATGTTTCACCATTCGGAAGGAACAATAAAGGGGAAAATATCGCGGGAGTTGAGGAAGCGGCAAAAGGTTTATTTGGAAAAAGTGCCAACGACCTGACCTTGCCGCAAGCAGCCTTTATTGCCGGTCTGCCTCAAAGCCCAATCGTTTACACCCCTTACCTGAATACAGGCGAACTAAAAGAAGATATCTCTGCCGGTCTGAAGCGTAAGGATGATGTTCTCTTCAATATGTATCGGGAGAAATTGATTACTAAAGAAGAGTATGAGGCTGCAAAGAGTTATGATCTTGCACAAGATTTTCTACCAACAGAGCAGGCGAACACAACAACCGAGGGCTTCCTTTACTATACTGTCCTAAATCAGGCAGTTGATGTAATCATGGATATGAATATTGAAAAAGCCGGCGTCAATAAGGCTGAGTTAGACCAAGTTGGTCTTGATCAATATGAAGAGCAAGCACGCCGCCAAATTGAAAACCGCGGCTATACAATCGAATCAACGATCGATCCGACCGTTTACAATACGATGCAAGAGGCTGTTGCAAATTACGGCTACCTGTTAGACGACGGTTACGCTGCGGCTTCTGTAGAAACCGGAAATATCTTAATGGATAACAGAACCGGAAAAATCATCGGGTTTGTGGCTGGTCGAAACTATGATATCAACCAAAACAATCACGCCTTTGACACAGAGCGTCAGGTAGGATCAACAATCAAGCCGATTTCTGTTTATGGTCCGGCAATCGATCAGGGGATGATTGGATCAGAAAGTCGATTGGCAAACTATCCGACAAAATACAAAACTAATGAACCATTAGGCAATGCGACAAACGATGGGACAAACACCTTTGATACGGTACGGACTTCACTTGAATGGTCCTATAATATCCCTGTTTATCACCTGAATGAAGCAATGAAGGAACAGATGGGCGATGCCAATTTCTCTTATAACAACTACTTAAGTAAGATGAACTATCCTGCTGATGACGGTTGGTCGTATGAATCCGCGCCATTAGGATCGGTAGAAACTTCTGTTTATACACAAACAAATGGCTTTCAGGCACTGGCCAATGGCGGTGTCTATCAAAAAGGATATATGATCGAAAAAATCACTGATAACGATGGCAATGTGATCTATCAACATCAAGAAGCGCCCGTACAAGTGTATTCTACGGCAACTGCATCAATCATGAATGATTTGATGCGCTCTGTACTTGATTCGAAAATCACCACTCCTTTCAAGGATGTGATTGCCGGCTTGAACCCTCAACTGGCAAGTGTCGATTTTGTCGGAAAAACTGGTACAACCACTGATTACAGAGATGCCTGGTTAGTGGTCTCTACACCAAGTCTCACAATCAGCTCATGGAGCGGATACGACGAAAATAGTGTGATGAGTTCAAACAGCGGAATCCAAAATAGTACGTATTTAGCTTATCTGACAAGTGCCATCTATACAGTCAGACCGGACCTCTTCAATGCAGAGGAACGTTTTACCTTATCAGATGATGTGATCCAAGCAAGTGTATCTAAGCTGACAGGCGACAAAGAAGGCAGCTTTACCTTCAACAATATACGTTACAGTATTTCCAGTGGTACAGTGGTTTCCTACTTTGCTAAAAACGGACCAGCTGATAGTCAGTATAAATTTGGCTATGGTGGAACAGATGCTACCTATCAATCTTACTGGAGCAAGTATCTTTCTACGAATAAAACATCTGACTCAAGCGGCTCTTCTGCTTCTGAAAACACGAATACAGATGCTAATTCAAACAGTAACACTGGAAATGTCGGCGGAAATGCAAACAATGACAACAACAGTGATACGGACAACAATATTGATGAAACACCTAGTGAAGATAATAACAGTAATGATACTGACAATAACAATGACAACAATAGTGACAATCAGGAGGAGACACCGCCGCAAGGTAATATTGAACCTGTTCCTTCAGAGTAATAGATTGTCATAAACAAAGAAGCACCTGTGAAATGGCTGAATGCATTTTATAGGTGCTTTTTTTCTATCTTGTCATTTTTTGATTTGATTACAGGCCAGATAAACAATACTCATTAATATGTATTTTCCTTTTAATAAGTATATTGCAAAACACATTGTGAGATTAACATTGTAAAAATGCAAAGCATATGATATATTTTATTTGGTAATAAAAATATTTTAGGAGGTATTTAAGATGAAAAAAATGGTTAGGATTTCATTGAGTTTGTTGGTATTAGGAGCTACAGTATCTCTATTTGGAACTCAAAGTGAAGCTGCTTCTTTGGAAGAAATGAAGAATTCCATTGAAGAAGGAGAAGGGATGGTTTATAATCCAATTTCAAAAGGAATATTGACAAAGGAAGGCTCAACTGAATTTGTAACCGCTTTAGAGAATGCTTTAGCTGAAGAGGATACAGAAATAATTACTGAAGATATAATGGTTCAAGCGTTTTTAGAGACAAGTTCTGCAAGTACTTTAGAAGTCAAGGAACCAGAAACACCTAAAATAGCACCCAGAGTTGCAACAATTCCAGGTATATGGAATATAAAATATTTAACTAGTGAATACCGGTCAAATACTTTTACTGGATCTGGTTGGCAATATAGTGGAATGCGCTTTGCATTTAAGGATACTGTAGCAAATCCATTTTTTGGTGTCAGAGCAGAAAAGGATTCCTTTAATTTCACATATCAAGTAATTGGGGGTAGTTACGCCCATGAATCAATATATGTTCCAGCAAACGCTTCATGGGTATATGCTCCGGCAGTTAGTAAACCTCAATTCGGGAGTATGGCATACGCTGGTTATTTTTCTACTTATAATCCAGTAATCAATAGTCGTTACTATATTTATTAAATAATTGTCAATGGAAAGAGATCTAGTAATAAATTAGATTTCTTTCTTTTTTCGACTCATTATCAAATGATTGACAGTTTTTCAAAATAAATCGCTAATCGCTTTTCAATTTATTGGTTGCGATATGTTGATTTACCCGCTTTAGGTGAGTCATATTTTGATATGAAACGTGTTAAATATCCGAATCAGATGTCAGATGTTAGACAATATGAAAGTAATCATTGATGAACTTGGCATTAACAAAAAAATAGGATTGAACTGCCCAATAACGCCTACAAGATTGACAGACATGGCGTTGCTTCGTCAATTCCATAACGAGAGGTAAATGATTAAAGGAATCAAACCGAATCCAGCAAGTTTTCGTATCATTTTTAATCGGTGCCAATTCCCCGTGAGGGGATCTTCTGCACAAGCACAATGTGGGCAACGCGTGAGACAAAGGGAAAGCTTGGCTTTTATGACCAGTGTTTATCCTGCGCTTAATTTTTGTTCGGAAACAGATAAAATAATTATATTTTTATCTATAGTTCGCAGCATTTTTTTGATATCATGAAGCATAGTGTATCGTTCCTTCCTGTTAGATTTTGTGTGGTAACTTAATCCTACCAGAAAACGATATGTTTTTTTATATAAAAATGAACATGAGACTGAGAAAAATATTTCTACTTTCATCAATCCCATTTATATAGAGCCAACAAATCATTTATTAGGTGTTTTTGCGTTGCGCCTAGTAGAAGCATTCATGGCAGAAACATTCTCATTTTCAGTATGCTGATCTTGCAAGAGCAGCATACAAAAAAAGTGGGACCTGATTGCTACCCCACTCTACTATTTTGTTAATTATTTTGTTGAGCCTTTTTTATCAATCCCATAAGGAAGAATGACTGTTTTATCTTCAATCTCTTCTTTATTCATCAGTTTTGTCAAAAGACGCATTGCTACTGCACCGATATCATACAACGGTTGTGTAACACTTGAAAGTTTTGGACGAGCGACATCTGTCAGCAAAGAGTTATTGCTTGTGATGATTTCAAATTCTTCCGGTACCTTGACTCCAGCATCAAGCATGCCGTCCAATAAGCCGATAGCCAGCTCATCGTCTGTTACTACAGCTGCTGTTGCACCGCTGTTGCGAATACGTTCTGCCAGATTGATTCCATCTTTGAATCGGTATTCCGCTTCAAAAATCAAACCTTCACTGTAAGTCAATCCATTTTCAGAGAGTGCTGCTTTATAGCCGCTCATTCTATTCTTGCCATTGATTGGATCGATCAGCGCACCACTGACAAAAGCAATTTTCTTATTGCCGTTTTTAGCAAGGATATCTGTTGCATCCTTTGTTGCAGCGCTATAATCAATATTTACACTACCTACCTGCTCATCAGGATCAATAGATCCAGCCAGAACAACTGGTGTTTTCGAACGTGAAAACTCACCGCGAATTTCATCTGTGATATGGTGTCCCATGAAAATGATTCCGTCTACCTGTTTCGCAAGCAGATTATTCAGTACATTGACTTCCTTCTGGTCATTACCGTCAGAATTCGCCAAAATAATATTGTATTTATACATTGTTGCAACATCATCGATCCCTCTTGCCAATGAAGAGAAAAAGATATTACTGACATCGGGAATAATAACTCCAACTGTTGTCGTCTTTTTACTTGCCAGACCTCTAGCTACAGCATTTGGTCGATAATCCAGACGGTCAATAACTTCCAGCACTTTTTTTCTGGTTGCTGGTTTGACATTAGGATTACCATTCACTACGCGGGAAACGGTTGCCATAGATACATCTGCTTCACGAGCAACATCATAAATTGTAATCGTTTGTTTTTCCATGATTTTTTCTCCTAGAATTTATATTTGTTTCCATTTTCAGAAAACTTCATTTACATTTCTTATCTAGAATATCAGAGTTAAATTTATTTTGCAACCGTTTTTATGCCATTTTCATGAAATTTAGCATTTCTATTTTCAAAAGGAAAAAATCTTCTTTTCATGGTATGATAAATAAAGCAAATTTACAGAAACTCTGAGAAAGAAGGATACCTATGAATCAACAAAAAATCAATGAATTGAAACAATGGATGGCAGAAGAAAAAATCGACCTTACCTACATCAGCGATCCTCATCATATTGCTTATTTTTCCGGTTATGAAAGTGATCCCCATGAACGTGTACTGGCGCTATTCATTTCTTTAGAGGCAGAACCCTTCTTATTTACTCCGGCCCTTGAAACCGAAGACGCCGCAAACAGTACTTGGAGCTATCCAGTCTACGGTTACATGGATGGAGAAAACCCATGGGAAAAAATTGCTCAAATCATCCAGAAAAATGGACAGCCTAAAAGAATCGCCACTGAAAAAGAATTTCTCTCAGTTGCACGCTTTGAAGAACTGCGCTTCTACTTCCCAGAGGCCGATTTAGCAACAAATGCAACTCCTGTTGTGGAAAGACTTCAACTAATTAAGACAGACGCTGAAATCAGTCTGTTACTGGAAGCTGGAAACTGGGCTGACGTCGCACTGGAAATTGGTTTTCAGGCTGTGACAGAAGGTGCTGCAGAACAGGAGATCATTGCAGAGATCGAGTATCAGCTAAAACGTAAAGGAGTTCGTTCTATGAGCTTCAGCACGCTTGTATTGACTGGTAAAAATGCGGCTAGCCCTCATGGGACCCCAGGAGCTGCAACCGTCGCTTCCGGCGACCTTGTATTATTTGACTTGGGTGTTATTTGGAAAGGCTATTGTAGTGATGTGACTCGAACAGTTGCTTATCAAGAGCCTACAGCCTTCCAGAAAGAAATCTATGCGATTGTCCTTGAGGCTCAACTAGCCGCTACAGCAGCCGTTAAGCCCGGTATAACAGCAGGTGAGCTGGATCAGATTGCCCGCTCAGTGATTGAAAAGACCGGTTATGGTGAATACTTCAATCATCGATTGGGACATGGGATCGGGACAACGGTTCATGAATTCCCATCATTGATTACAGGGAATGATTTGGTCATTGAAAAAGGGATGTGCTTTTCAATGGAGCCTGGTATTTATATTCCAGGAAAAGTTGGTGTACGTATCGAGGATTGTGTCCATGTAACGGATAACGGCTGTGAGGCTTTTACTAAAACTACCAAAGAATTACAGTTTCTTGGATAGGAATTATCGGGTATACAAATAGATGACTGAAACCAGAGTTTCAGTCATCTATTTATTTTACTTATTTCGCAACTTTATCCGCTGCATCTTTAATATCTTCTTTTGCTTCTTCTACTTTATCAGGTACATCAGCAGTAGCTGCTTTTGCTTCTGTCTTTCCTTCTGAAACGATTTCTTTTGCCTTTTCAGCAGAATCCTTCACATCAATATAGATATCGTCAGAGGTTTCTTCTGCTATATCGCCAAAATCAGCCATCTCGTCAGCTAGTTCATTTTTGGTTTTCTTGAAACGACTGGAAAGATCATCTGTCTGTTTTCTCAAGGTATCAAGTACAGAGCCTGAAACGTCCTGTGCTCGATCAAAGGAACCTTTAGAACGTTCCTTGATATTTCCAGCTAAGCCGCTTGCCTGTCCGCCTAAAGAGTCTGCTTTATCTTTTGCAATAGAGGACAGCTCATCACCCTTCTCTTTCGCATATTCTGTATAATCAGATGCCTTATCCTTTAGTTGATCTGCTTGTTCCGCCAGATCCTTTCTTAGTTCCTTGCCAGATTTTGGCGCCAATAACAAAGCTGCAACTGCTGCGGCTGTTCCGCCGATTACTGCTCCTAATAGAAATCTGCTCTTCTTTGCCATTTGATCATTCCTCCATATCGTTTATGTGATGATTATTTTTTTGAACGCATTGCTCGAAAAGCAGCTCCACCGACTTTTCCTACTACTCCGGCTTTCGAAGTCGCTTTCCCTGCTGAACCAATCTTACTGACCAGATTTTTACTGGAATGATTCAGCTCAGAAACACTATCACTCAAATCAGCCACTGCCTGGAACAATGGATCGATCGTTGCCACCTTCTGGTTGACGTCATTAAGCAAATCATTACTCTTTACAAGAAGTCCCTCTACTTGTCTTGATAAAATATCAACATCATTTGTAACCACCGAAATCGTCTTATTTGCTTCGTCAACTGTCTTAGTCACTTGATCGACTGTCTTAGAAATTTTCCATAAAACAATGGCAATAAATATAACCAATACTGCGAATGCGGACGCCGCAATCAAGCCTGCAATTTCTCCACCCGTCATATCATTTCTCCTCTCAACATCCATTTTAATTAGAATAACATTTGATCTTCAATTCTACAAATGATTCAGTGTTCCTACTACTTCTATATTATACCAATTTCCAACCATTCACTCTACAAAAATAACTTAAAAATGTATGTAAACAAAAAGGACTGGCATCCGTTATGTTCCAGTCCTACACCATAAAAGATGCCAGTTCAACTAACTGTTCTGCTTATTTCTTTGCTTGTTCCTGCTCTTTAAGCAACTGTTGGCCGAGCTCAATCAAGTATGCTTTCAGGTTATCTTTAACCTCTGGATGAGTCAGACCATATTCAATACTTGTTTTCATAAAGCCGAATTTATCACCGACATCAAATCGTTTTCCAGTAAAAGTTCTTGCGAATACACGCTGTGTCTTATTCAATGTATCAATTGCATCGGTCAGCTGGATTTCTCCACCAGCTCCCGGCTCTTGGTTTTCCAGAATATGGAAAATTTCCGGTGTCAGAAGGTAGCGTCCGATGATCGCTAAATCACTTGGTGCATCTTCCGGATTTGGTTTCTCCACGAAACTCTTCACATTGTAGAGGCCTTTGCTGACTTCCGTTTCAGGATTGATGATTCCATATTTTGATGTCTCTTCGTGCGGAACCTTCATTACTGCAAGTGTTGCTGCATGGGTTTCTTCATAATCATTAATCAATTGCTTTGAAAGTGGGATTTTATCTTCCATGATATCGTCGCCCAACATCACGATAAACGGTTCATTCCCTACAAAAGCCTTCGCCTGCAATACTGCATGTCCCAAGCCTTTTGGATGAGACTGACGAATGAAGTGAAGATTTACATCTGTTGTTTCCTCCACAAGCTTCAATAATTCTGTTTTATGTTTTTCTTTCAAGTTCGTTTCCAACTCGATATTCGCATCAAAATGATCCTCTATCGGACGTTTTGCTTTTCCAGTAACAATCAGGATATCTTCAATCCCGGATGCCAAAGCCTCTTCTACAATAAACTGGATAGTTGGTTTATCAACGATCGGCAGCATTTCCTTTGCCATCGCCTTCGTTGCCGGAAGGAATCTCGTTCCTAATCCCGCTGCTGGGATTATCGCTTTTTTTACTTTCATTGCCTTTTCTCCTTTAGAATTCATTTTCTGTCTTCCCATCTCTTAGCATGATGTCTTTTGCTGCCTGCTTGACATCTTTTTTCTCATAAAGTACTTGATAAATTGCTTCAGTGATTGGCATCTCAATGTTCATCTGCTCAGCCAGCTCATATGCCGCTTTCGTAGTTGACACACCTTCAACGATCATGCCCATGTTTTCCAAAACTTCATCCAGGTCATGACCTTCGCCCAAGAGATTTCCAGCTCTCCAGTTGCGGGAATGAACGCTGGTACACGTCACAATAAGATCTCCGACACCACTTAAACCAATAAAAGTTAGTGGATTGGCTCCCATTGCAACACCAAGACGGCTGATTTCAGCCAAGCCCCGAGTCATGATTGCAGCCTTAGCGTTATCGCCAAAGCCCAATCCGTGAATGGCACCAGCCCCTAAAGCAATGATATTTTTCAGCGCTGCACCAGTTTCAACACCAATAACATCTTCATTTGTGTAAATTCTGAAATAATTATTCATAAATAGATCCTGTACATACTCTGCATTCTCCAGTACTTCGCTGGCTGCAGTGATTGTCGTGATGTCATGAACAGCCACTTCTTCTGCGTGACTCGGGCCAGACAGAACAACAACACCTTTGCGTTTTTCTGCCGGAATTTCTTCCATCAAAACTTCTGAAATACGCTTGTGTGATCCTTGCTCTAAGCCTTTAGAGGCATGAATGATCAACGGCTGATTTTTGCATAATGCAGCAAACTCTTTTGCTACCGGACGCATGGCCTTTGTAGGAACCACAAAAAGAACCGCATCAACTTGATCGATACATTCTTCCATTGTTTTTGTTCCTCTAATGGATTCTGGTAGTACTAAATCCGGAAGATAACGTTTGTTGGTATGAAATTGATTGATCTCATCGATCTGCTCTGCTACATTTCCCCAGATACGTACGTCATGTCCATTTTCAGCTAAAACCTGTGCTAATGCAGTGCCCCAAGAACCGGGACCTAAAACAGCTATTTTTTGTTTCATTATATGTTTCTCCTCCTAAAATAAATGCATTCATTTATTTCTCAGCTATGTTGTTTTATTTTGCTTCTACCCGCTTCTGATTTCTGTTGTAAAAAGCCAGCTTCGGATTTCTTCTTCGAATAAGCAGTACAGCTATTGCTCCAATGAACAGAACAATCGAAAGCAGCTGTGACACGCGGATCATGCCGAAAACATATAAACTGTCTGTACGCATTCCTTCGATGAAAAAGCGTCCAAACGAATACCAGATGATGTAAAGCAGAAAAACTTCTCCTTCTTTTAGAAAGTTTTCTTTCTTACGAAGAAGGACTAACACGATGAACCCCAGTAAATTCCAAGCGGATTCATACAAAAAGGTCGGCTGCCGATAGATATCATCGATTTTCATATTGTCGATGATGAAATTCGGCAAGTGAAGACTCTCTAAAAAGCTTCTTGTGGTATCCGGACCATACGCCTCATGGTTCATAAAATTGCCCCAGCGGCCAATCCCTTGTGCTAGAATAACACTTGGCGCAGCGATATCTAAAAATGTCCATGTAGAAATAAAATGATGTCTTGTGAAAAGTAACAAAGCGATTCCGCCGCCAATTAAGCCACCGTAAATAGCCAAACCGCCATTTCTGGTCATAAAGATATCCAGCGGATTCTCAATGTAGTCCTGCCACTCAAAGGCAACATAATACAACCTAGCGCCTATGATCGCACTTGGTAATCCCCAAATCATGAAATCCACGACATCATCTGATTTCAGACCAACTCGCACAGCTTCTTTACTACTTAGCCACACAGCTAAAATAATCCCCGAAACAATGATTACTGCATACCAATACACCGCAATCCCGAACACTTGAAAAGCAATTGGGCTAATTTGAGCCAGCATGACTACTCCACCTACATTCCTGAATTTTCTTCAATTAATTGTGTCAATCTATTTTCGAACTCTAGTGTTGCATCGTACCCCATACTTTTAGCACGGAAGTTCATCGCTGCAACTTCAATGATGATTGCTACATTCCGACCTGTTTTTACAGGGATACGAATTTGCGGCACATCAACATTCCCGATTTCAATCACAGCATCATCGCTGCCTAATCGGTCATATTGCTTATCCTTTGCCCAAGCTTCCAAATAGACAACTAATTGAACCTGCATCGAACCTCGTACCGCACTTGCACCAAAAAGGTTCATTACATCTATAATACCTATTCCTCGGATTTCTATCAAATGTTGTAAAATTTTAGGCGGTTCACCGATCAAGGTCAACTCATCTTGTTGATGGACGTCAACACGATCATCTGCAATTAGACGATGCCCTCTTTGAATCAATTCAAGCGCAGTTTCGCTTTTGCCTATACCGCTGTCTCCTTGAATCAAGACACCTAGTCCATATACGTCTACCAATACCCCATGAACACTGGTACGAGTAGCCAACTGATCATCCAAATAGCTGGATAGTTCGCCCAATAAACGAGAAGTTGAGATTGGTGAGCGTAAAATCGCTAAATTCTTTTCCTTTGCTGCTTGAATCATTTCTTCCGGAACATCCAGTCCACGTGAAATAATAAATGCAGGTGTATCATCTGAGCACATGCGACGCATAACCAGTAAACGTTCCTCTGGAATCATCCGCTCAGCAAATGTCATCTCCTTATTCCCAAACAGCTGCAGCCGATCATGGGAATAGTAGCTGAAATAACCCGTCAGCTCTAAACCAGGACGAGAAATATCTCCTGTTGTGATTTCTTTATCTAATGCTTCTTCTGTGGCGAATACGGTTTCCAGAGAAAGCTTTTCCACCAATTGACGTATTTTCACTGTTTCTGACATAACCCCTGACTCATTCCTTTCCTGTCTCCGCTTTATTTTATCATTTCAAGCAGTAAGTTTCTACATTTATTCCTTTTTCCTTCTTGTATATATCCTCTTCTTGACTATTTTGTTGTTCATTGTATACTTATGATGATTTTATAGAAACCGAGTGTGAGACAAATGAATGAAAATCTAAAAATGAAGGCCCGATCACTTCCGCTGTCTCCCGGCGTTTATCTTATGCGGGATAAGTCAGGAACGATTCTTTATATAGGGAAAGCCAAGAAGCTGAAGGAACGTGTCAGCAGTTATTTTATCAACAACAAAAGCCATTCCACCAAAGTCAAACGTATGCTCCTTCATCTGGATCATTTTGATGTTATTCATACTAATACTGAGCTGGATGCTCTGCTGCTGGAATGTCGACTGATCCAAAAGCATCGTCCGATGTACAACCGCCAAATGAATGCTTTTGAACGCTATAATTATATGAATATTTCCACTGAGAATGGCGCAGTGCATCTATCCGTCACACCTCTTCCTGAAGAAGACTATTCCTTTGGTCCCTATACAAGCTATCGAAGACTGCCGGAAATCAAGGAAATCCTTGAAAAGTTATACGGGCTCAAGCCCAATAAATTATGGCAGCAGCTATATGATCAACCTGCAGATCCAGAGAACACCGAAACAATAATAGAAGAGCTGCTGGCTGCCTTCAGCGGACATTCTCAATTGGTAGAAGGCCGTATAGAAAGAAAAATGCTGGAATTTTCAGAACAGCTGCGCTTCATCCAGGCTGCCCAATGGCGAGATGACTGGACGTTGATTCAGTATTTCTTCAAAAAGCATGCACAGCTCCTCCTACACCCTCTCAGTCAAAGAGAATGGCATGCCTTGTGGCTCCCAACAGATGCAGGGAAAAAGTGCTACCTGATTTACCAAGGATTGATTACTGCCGAGAAAGAATTTCCCGGACTCAAAACTAAGAATAAACGGGAACTGACCAAACTTTCACGTAAGCTGATCCCAGATAAAATTGAGGCGTTCGATACCTTTTCAAAGGAGCAGATCGATTTTATCAATATTCTTTATATTTACTTGCAGAAGGTAGATGACTATCAACTGCTTTCACTAAAGAAATAGGCAGGCAGACCGGATTCCTCCGGCTGCCTACCTATTCTTTTTCTTTATTCAAGTTATGTTCACTGACTACTGCATTCACTAAAGACATGATTACAGCCATCAAAACCGCTGCCCAAAAGCTGGAAAACCCAAAATTCATCTCTCCTACAAAGAAGGAGGTCAGTCTTAAAATCATCGCATTTACCACAAAACTGAATAAGCCAAAGGTTATTAACGTGAGGGGTAAAGATAAGATTGTTAGAATAGGTTTTACAAGCATGTTCAGTACAGAGAGAACAAACGCTGCTATAATGGCAATCCCAAGACTTTTCACAAAAATCATATCTGGAAAAATGACTGCCAGAGAAACGAATGTCAATGTATTAACGACCAGCCGTTGAAAGTAGGTCATTAAAAGTCACTCCAGTCATCATCGTCCACTTTTTCAGCAGTTTTTCTTTGCTGTTCTTTATATGGGTTCTCATTTCTGGTATTTCTATTGTAGTTTTCATATGGGTTATGGTTTCTTCTGTTACTGCGTCCAGAAGGCATGACCATTGCCAAGATGATGTATACTAGTAAACCAGGGAATGCTGCTGAAAAGAAGCTGATGATCACAAACAGAACACGTACAATTGTTGGATCGATACCCAGCCATTCTGCAATACCGGCTAATGATCCGGTCAACACTATGTTATTAGGAGATTTTGTCAATCTTTTTCTCATGTTATTTCACCTCTTACCCTCGATATTTTTTCTTTAATCAGAGAGAGGAGAAAGCTCCTCTGCTCTGATAACTGCTTCGATCATTTATCTACCATTTATTTATCTGTGTCTTTTAAATAAATGTTTCCTGTTGTTGTAGATGCATTGACCTGAGCCATGTTTTCATCATTCATACGTCTGAATTGAAGCAGCTGATTGGTGCGATCTTTTTTCTCGCGAATCACTTCATAATCTGACAGACGACTGTTGATACTTCCTAAGCTAGTTTTAACTGTACCTTCAGCTCCAATTGTTTCAGGTAATGCGATCTTCACATTTCCATTTACAGAGCTTGCTTCGATTTTTCTTAATGTATCTTCTTTCGCAGTGATTCTTACATCTCCATTGATCAAAGATACTGACATGTTTTGAGGCGTTGCCAGCACAGTCACTGTACCATTGACCGTTTCAATTACATTGTCAAGAATGTTTCCTTTGATGATTTTGATGTCGCCGTTCACGCCTTCAACCTCAAGCATTGTTGCATCGATTGAATTAAAAGTGATAGAACCGTTTGTTGATTTTGTATAGACATCTTTTGCCTTCAACTCTTCTACACTGATATTTCCATTCAGTAATTTCACTGATACATGGTCATATGTACGTGCAGGTAAGTAAAATACTAGGTCTGCTCTCACACGTTTATTCGGGATTTGGAATGAGATGACTTCTTCATCAACATCGATTTGACTTCTTTCAAGGAATGCTTCTAATGGTGTATCTGCATCCATCTTGCCGTAAAGTTTGATTTTTCCTTCAACTTTCAAATCTTCTTTATCCCAAGTTTTGAAAACAATGTTTCCGTTTGCTACTTTTACATCGATCAAGCTTGCTTCTACATCTGGATAGTTGAATTCATGATCGAATTTTGTTGTTGCTACACCAGGTACTCTGAAGTTGATATCTTTCCATTCTACATTGTCATTCACTGTGTCAGTAAATGTGTTGAATGTCTTCTTCAGGAATGAACCCAATTGTGAGCCGGCTTCGCTCATCTTTTCGCCTACTTGATTCAGTGTATCTGTTGCTTGATCTTTCCAGTCATCTGGAATATCGAATTTAGAAGTGACATGATCCTTTGTTTCTGACCACTGTTCTTTGCGAATGTTTTTCAATTCTGCTTCTAATGCAACTTTTTCCTGATTTTGATCTGCAAGAGAGTCTTCTAATGTTTTAAGCTCTTCTTCCAATGCAGCTCTTGTTTTCAGCTCTTCTTCTGAAAGCTCATCCAATTCTTCTTTGGTATTCAGCTCCATCAGTGCTTCCTGTGTATCCTTGATCTCTTCCTTGATGCCTGCGATTTCTGCATTGATTTCATCCAGTTCAACAGAGGTATGATTGGCTTTAGTTGCTAAATCATCCAGAATTTTTTCAAGATTCTTACGATCCGCTTCTGAGCTTTCCTTTGCTTGCTCTTCGAATGAATCAGCAGCACTCTTTTCTATATTTACCGTTTTTTCGTGTGCTTCCAACTCATCTACTAGGTCTGCTACCGCATCTTTTTCTTTTGAATCAACAGTTGTCGTTGTTACATCTACTTCATCGGCAGCCTTTTTGATTTGTTTTTCATCTTTTTCAGTTGCCAGATTTTCTAATAGGACCAAGGCTTCCTCCGATGTCAGGATTCCTTTTTTTACTAAATCCAATACTCGTTCTCTTTCTTTCATGGAAATTGCCTCCTTAGCAAATTTTTCACCCTAAGGTGTTTTCCTTACATGTATTATTATGCCTTCTTTTTCGTTTTTTGTCATAGGACTTAAGAATGAATTTTGCCTCCTTCTCAAGGACAGCCTTTAAAAAATCGACTTTTCTGCCTTTATCTTAGTTAGTATTCCCCTTTTCGTCAACTAAAGACTTTTTTCAATAATAAAAAAGAAAAGATAAAATCGGCTGTTATCGATTTTATCTTTTCTTCTTTGTTTCTATTCTTCGTGATTGGTATTCAATTCGGTGATCTTTCCTGTTGCCAGGTAAACGATCCATTCACAGATATTTGTCACATAGTCGCCGATTCGTTCTAAATACGTTGCTACGTGAAGATAGTCTGTCCCGCTGATGACCGTCTCTGAATTTGATTTCATGCTTTCAATGGAGTTTGAATAAATGCTGTTGAAATATTCATTGACCCGATTATCCATTTTTGCAATCATACGTGCATCTTTTTCGTCTGTTTTTACATAAGCGATCAAAACATTGTCCACCATTTTCTTTACATAGTCAGACATATCAGAAATTTCTTTTTCTATTTCCGGGATTCTAGTCTCACCTTTCAAGCGAATCGTTGATTTGGAGATAGACACTGCATGGTCAGCCATACGCTCCAAGTCAGAGCTGGCTTTCATTACAGTGATGATCATACGCAAATCTGTCGTTACAGGCTGCTGTAAAGCAATCATCTCAAAGCTTTTCTTTTCAAGCTTCACTTCCATATCATTGATTTCTGTATCTCGCTCAATCACTTCATTTGCAATATGCTTGTCATGATCGATATATGCACGAACAGATTTATGAACCGCGTTACTTACCATCATTCCCATTTCATAAAATTGATTGTGCAGATTCAGTAATTCTTCTTCAAATTGACTACGCAACATGTACCTTCCTCCTATTATCTTTTAATATGAAGTTATTTATCAATCTACTGATACTCGTTAAAAAAGCTATTCAGTGAATGTATATCTGTTCAGGCAGCTGTGAGTATCGAAACTTTATCCAAATTTTCCGGAAATATAGTCCTCTGTTTCCTGCTTCTTCGGATTCAAAAAGATTTTCTTCGTATCATTAAATTCTATCAGCTCTCCTTGCAAAAAGAAAGCTGTTTTATCAGATATACGTGATGCTTGCGACATATTATGTGTAACCATGATCATGGTGTATTGTTCCTTCAAGGTCAACAGCATATTCTCTATTTTCCCACTGGAAACGGGATCTAAAGCGCTCGTCGGCTCATCCAATAAAATAATTTCCGGATTGACAGCCAATACTCTGGCGATACAAACCCGCTGCTGTTGCCCTCCTGATAGGGACAGCGCGCTTTTATGCAGCTTATCCTTAACATCCTCCCAGACTGAGGCAGCCTTCAGACTTGTTTCGACCACTTCATCAAGTACCTGCTTGTCCTTTTCTCCCTTTAGCCGTAAACCATATATCACATTTTCATAGACAGAGAACGGAAACGGATTTGGCTGTTGGAATACCATCCCGATTTCTTTACGCAGTTCTACAGTATCTGTTTTAGGACTGTATATGTCCTTACCTTTATACATCACGCTTCCCGTGATCGTCACGCCCGGAATCAAATCATTCATTCGGTTCAACGAACGAAGATAGGTCGATTTCCCACAACCGGAAGGACCGATCATCGCAGTGATCTCGCCTTGATTGATGGAGAGGTCGATTCCCTTCAATGCTTCTTTCTTTCCATAGTATAGATGCAAATCCTTTGATGAAATAATTTCTTTTGTCATCTTTTTCCTCCTAACCAAAATGCCCGGAAACATAATCTTCTGTCGCCTGTATTTTTGGTCGTGTAAAGATTTTACGTGTTTCGTCGTATTCGATCACTTTTCCTAAGTAGAAAAATGCTGTATGGTCACTGATACGTGCTGCCTGCTGCATATTATGCGTTACGATGATGATTGTATAATCGTCTTTCAAGCTAACCAGAGTTTCTTCCACTTTCCCTGTTGAGATAGGGTCCAACGCACTGGCAGGCTCATCTAAAAGCAGAATATCCGGCTTCATTGCAATTGCTCTAGCAATACATAAACGCTGCTGTTGTCCTCCTGAAAGAGCAAGAGCGCTTTTGTTCAGATTATCCTTGACCTGATCCCATAATGCCGCCTGCTTCAAGCTAGTCTCTACAAGTTCATCTAATTTATGTTTATCCTTTTCCCCATGCTGTTTCAAAGCAAAAGTAATATTTTCATAAATTGACTTACTGAAAGGATTTGGTCGTTGGAAAACCATGCCGATACGTTTACGCATCTCATAGACATCGACTTCCTTCGTGTTAACGTCTACACCCTTGTACATGATTTTACCGGTTATTTTAGTATTAGCTATTCCGTCATTCATTCGATTCAGTGAACGAAGATACGTTGATTTGCCGCAGCCGGAAGGACCAATCAGTGCAGTGATTTTACTCTTCTCAAACTGTAAATCAACTCCCTTGATCGCTTCGTTGTCTCCGTACCAGACATGTAGATCTTCTGTATACAACGCAACTGGTGTTTGTTCGGGATCTAGTTGTATAATGTTTGTTTCATCCAAATTATATTCTTTCATTTGTCTTCCCCTAACGTTAGGCTGATGTCAATCGCTTATGCAGTCGGTTCCCAATGAAACGGGCACCAAAATTGAATAGAAGAACCACGATGATCAGAACAGCAGAAGCACCTGCTGATACTGCCGGGCCATCCGGCATCGTACCTTCGGTATTTACTTTCCAAATATGAACAGCCAAAGTTTCTGCCTGTCTAAAGATGCTGATTGGGCTGGAAACACTTAATGGATTCCAGTTACTGAAATCTAGCGCCGGCGCACTTTGTCCAGCTGTATAAATCAATGCAGCTGCTTCACCAAAGATCCGTCCGGAGCTCAAAATAACTCCAGTTAAAATTCCCGGCATCGCTTCCGGTATGATGACCTTCTTCACGGTTTCCCACCGTGACAGCCCTAGGGCAAGTCCGGCTTCCCGTTGTGTATAGTGAACAGCTTTCAATGATTCTTCTACATTTCTTGTCAGCAGCGGCAGGTTGAAAAACGTCAATGCCAGTGCTCCGGAAATAATTGAAAAGCCGTAACCAATCTGTACAACAAAAATCAAGAAACCAAACAAACCGACAACTACAGAAGGGAGTGAGCTCAAAATCTCAATTGATGTTCGAATAACATCGGTCAGCCAGTTCTTCTTCGCATACTCCGATAGATAAATACCAGCACCTAATGAAATCGGTAAACTGATGATCATTGTGATAAAGAGCAGGTAGATCGAGTTGAATAGTTGAATACCGATTCCTCCGCCAGCTTGATAGGCTTTAGAAGGTTTTGTCAGGAAATCCCATGAGATATGCGGAATCCCTCGTAATAAGATATAACTCAGCAGAGCTGCCAAAATCAGAACGATCACACCAGATGCTGTATAGAGGACACCTGTAGCTATTTTATCTGCTTTTTTAGCATTCATTACTTCAGCGCCCCTTTCTTACCAATGAGTCGAATCGCAATATTAAATAGTAGAGACATCATTAATAGGATCAATGCCAGAGACCATAGGACATTATTTTCAACAGTACCCATAATTGTATTTCCGATTCCCATTGTCAAGATACTTGTCAGCGTAGAGGCAGGAGTTGTCATTCCTGTAGGCATCACTGCTGCATTACCGATAACCATCTGGATTGCCAATGCCTCGCCAAATGCTCTAGCCATCCCAAACACCACAGCTGTTAAAATCCCGGGAACAGCTGCTCTGAGAACAACCTTGTAAATTGTTTGCCAGCGTGTAGCACCTAAAGCCAAAGACGCTTCTCTATAATGCCTTGGAACAGATTTCAATGCATCAACGGTCATCGTCGTCACTGTTGGCAGGATCATAACGAACAAGACAAACGTTCCTGCAAGTATCCCAAATCCTGTGCCGCCGAAAATCGAACGAACAAAAGGCACAATAACAGTCAAACCAATAAATCCATAAACAACGGATGGGATACCCACAAGCAGCTCAATAACCGGCTGCAAAATCTTTGATCCCTTTTTAGGTGAAATCTCTGTCATAAAAACTGCAGCACCGATTGCAAATGGTGTTGCCACAATTGCAGATAAAAACGTAACAATAAATGAACCAGTGATCATCGGCAGAGCGCCGACCAACGGCTTGCCATTCGATCCGGTTTGACTCGGATTCCAGTCCGTACCAAATAGAAAATCGAACACATTTATCTTATCTACAAAAAATGTCGCCAGGCCCTTGCTGGCTACAAAGTAGAAAATGGAAAGGACAACCAGAACAATCAGGCCGATACAGAAAAAACTGATCATTTTCCCTCTTTGCTCCATTTTTGCCCGTTTCGATTTTGTCAGTAATTGCTTTTGCACATCTTCCAAAAAAAACTCCTCCTTGAGCAATAATTCAGATAGGTATAAGTCTACGCTTTAAATTTCAATTTGCGTTTAATAACATGTAAATGTTGCGTTAAGTTTGTAAATTTTGTGTAAAGGCGCTGCTAGTTGATTAGGTTCCCTTCCCAATCGCGCTCTATTTTCATTTTTGATACAGGAATATAGCCTAGTTGTTCAACGATTTCTCCCTGTACACTTTCTGACAGCATATACTCCAAAAAGTCTTTTGTCAGCTCTTTCGGCTCTCCCAAGGTATACATATGCTCATACGACCAGATTTTCCACTCATTGGTTGTTACGTTCTCATCTGTAGGCTCTACACCATCTACATTCAATGTTGCAACATCATCACTGACATAAGAAAAAGCAGTGTAGCTGATTGCACCGGGCGTATCAGAAACGATAGAACGCACCATTCCGCTAGAGTCCTGCTCCTGCGCTCGAATGGCCGTTTGTCCATCAAGAACCCACTTTTCAAAGGTTGCTCGTGTCCCACTACCTGATGCTCTGTTCAGGATAACGATCTTGATATCTTTTCCACCAACTTCGCTCCAATTGGTGATTTCTCCAAGAAATATTTTTCTCAGATTTTCCAGGGAAATATCTGTCACGCCGACGCCTTTATTTACAATCGGAGTGATTCCAGCCACAGCAACCTTATGGTCAACAAGCTTAGAAGCGTCGATCCCTTTCTTTTCTTCAGCAAACAAATCGGAATTCCCGATTTCCACAGCACCGGCTTGTACCTGACTCAATCCCGTGCCGCTTCCGCCGCCCTGAACATTGATGAATCTCCCAGGATATTCACTTTGGTATGCTTCACTGGCGGTTTCTACCAAGGGCTGCAGCGCTGAAGAACCAACTGCTGTAATCGATTCCCCTCTGTCGATCCAGCTGGCACAGCCGGACAGCGACAACAAACTGACAAAACTAAAAAGAATGAATAATTTCGTTTTCATATTCTCAACAATCCTCCAAATCATTTGAATCAAATTTATTTTAACATTAAGCATTACGCTTGAGAATCAAATACCCTCATTTTTTTGTTCCCTGTCAAAATCAGTTCCATAAAATAACAAGAAACCGGAAAATCAATAAAGATTTTCCGGTTTCTTGATAAAAATAATTACTTACAGTAACGGTGAAATCAATCGTGCCAGTCCCTCTTTCAGCTTAATAAGAAAGCCTCTGGCATCATATTTTTCTTGTGTAAGAAGCTGTGAAACTTGAGAATCTTCGTAGAAAGAATCTCTGACTTTTCCAGAAAACTCTTCATCATAGATAATGGTATTGACCTCAAAATCCAATCTGAAGGAACGAACATCAATGTTCGCAGAGCCAACTGAAACAATACCGCCGTCGACGATCATTGTTTTCGCATGGATAAATCCATTTTCATAAGTTTCAATAATTGCACCGTATTCCAAAAGCTCTGCTGCAAAGGAATATGTCGCCCAGTAGACCAGCATATGGTCCGGCTTATTAGGGATTTGAATCCTTACTTTCACACCGGAAAGCAATGCCAGCTTGATTGCTTCATGAATCGATTCATCAGGAATATAATACGGAGTCTGAATCAAAATCTCTTTTTTAGCAATCGAAATCATCTTCAGATAAGTCATCTTGATTTGTTCATGTTCAGAATCCGGCCCGCTTGTAACGACCTGTATCGCCTTTTTCCCGACAGATGTGATTGGTGGGAAATAAGCTTCACTATAGCCCAGTTCCTCTGTATGCTGAGAGTTCCAGTCCATCAAAAATCTATTTTGAAAGCTGTATACCGCATCGCCACATACTCTTAAGTGATTGTCTCTCCAATAACCAAATTTTTCAACGATACCTAAGTACTCATCTCCAACATTGAAGCCGCCAGTATAACCAATCAGCCCATCGATAACAACAATTTTTCTGTGATTTCGATAGTTGATGCGAGGATTCAGATAAGGAACGAACAAGGGGAAGAAGAACGCAACCTCTCCTCCTTCATTGGTCAGGCCTTCAAAAAACTTCATATTGACCTGTGTAGAGCCCCATGCATCAAGTAGTAGTCGAACCTTTACACCGCGTTTGGCAGCATCTATCAGTTCTGCCCTTAGCTCTTTCCCCAATGCATCTCCCCGATAAATGTAATATTCCATATGCACATGGTCTTTGGCATTTCTTATATCCTGAATCAGTGCATCAAATTTTTCACGACCATCTGTATAAAGCACAACATCATTGTTCGTTGTATACATTGCACTTTCAAACATTGTCAGCATATAAATCAGCTGCTTCGGTTCTACTTCACCCGTTGGCGGATGAGGAAACAACCCACGCTGCAATGCTTTTTTCTCATCTTCGATTTCAGCATTCATACCGATTTTGGCCTGCATTTTCATATCAAAAATCTTATCCTTAGAAATTCCTCTTCCTAAAAAGATATAAAGAACGAAACCGACTATCGGAACAAACAACAATACTAATAACCATGCCCATGTTTGGGCTGTCTGCTTTCGCTCACGAAACACGATGATTGTCGATAGCAAAATATTAGCAATAAAAATAATAACAAAAAAATTATCAATAAAGAAACTCATCTTTCCACCTCAACCTTGCACTTTTCCATAATAGTAAGGATAGCGAACTTATTCAAAGAAGTAAAGAGAAAAGAGAAGGAGAATTCCTAAAACTAGATTGCTTTATAAAATCTGCCAATCAAGCAAGTGACTAAGAGGAAATGTTAAAAACTAGTTTCTCTACAGCAACTATCGCTGTCTATCGCTGATAGTTTCGTGGATTCTTTGCAGCTCATTTTGAACAAAAACGAGTGCAGGAAAGATTCCCGCACTCGTACTTTTCTTATATTTTCAGGAAGCGACGCATAGAAATCACAGATCCGACAGATCCGATGATCACTCCGGTGCCAACCATCAATAAATTCAATTGCCATAAAAAGTCTTCCGGCTTCAGCATAGAATAATTTGAACGCAGTAATTGCAGGTTCAAAATGTTATAGGCATAATGATAGCCAATTGACATCAAGATCATTGGTACAAACGCTCCAAGTAATCCAATCCAAGCTCCTTCAAGGAAAAATGGCCAACGGATGTATCCATTTTTTGCACCAACAAGACGCATGATTTGAATTTCTCTTTGTCTTGAAAGAATCGTGATACGGATCGTATTGGAAATCAGGAAGACTGCAACGAACAATAGTAAGCCGGCAGCTGCCAAGCCCCATGTTCTTACTGTTTCAGCCAATTGGAATATCTTATCTGAAGAAAGACCACCGTAGTCTGCTTTAAATACATTCTGCAGTTTTCCTGCTTCTTCTGATATTTTCTTTGTCTCTTCAGGTTCTTTTGCACTTAAATAGTAAACATCGTACAAAGGATTGCTGTCTCCTTCAAAAAGGTTCCATGCGTCTCCCATTTGATCCTGAATTTTTTTCAGCTGTTGATCCTTATTGGAATATGAGATGGAATCAACATTCTTGATTTCTCTTAATTCACTTTCCAAAGTCTGCATCTCTTCAGCTGTTGTACCGATATCAACAAACACTGATACCGTTACGTTATCAGATATATCTTTTGCTAATTTCGTGGCATTAAAGATAACTGCCATAAAAATACCTACAAGTATAAGTGTGATCGTTACAGCACTTGTCGAAGCTATCGTCATCCAACCGTTTCGCTTCAAACTTTTTATACTCTCTAGTAAATGAGTAAAAAATGTTCTAATCATCGTAGCCGTAATCCCCTTCCGCTTGATCTCGAATGATTCGTCCGTTTTCTATTGCAATTACCCGATGACGAATCGTATTTACGATTGTACTGTTATGTGTTGCCATTACAACCGTAGTTCCCTGAGCATTAATCCGATCCAATAGCTTCATGATTTCCCAGGAATTTTCCGGATCAAGGTTTCCTGTTGGTTCATCGGCAATCAGCACCTTCGGCATATTTACGATTGCTCTCGCAATAGAGACACGTTGCTGTTCCCCACCAGAAAGCTCACTTGGAAATACACGTACTTTATGTTTCAGACCGACAAGATCCAACACTTCCATTACACGTTTTTTAACTTCACGTGGTTTTCTTCCAATTACCTGCATTGCATAGGCAACATTCTCATAAACCGTTTTTTTGCTCAACAGCTTGTAATCCTGAAACACGATTCCTATTTCTCTACGAAGATAAGGAACTTCTCTGTTTTTGATCTTTATCAAGTCATGTCCAGCGACTCTCAATCGCCCTTTGGTGGCTTGTTCTTCACGATACATCAACTTGATGAAAGTAGATTTTCCGGCACCGGATGGACCTACTACGTATACAAACTCACCTGGCTTTATTTCTATTGAAAGATTTCTAATAGCAGTTGTACCATTAGAGTATTTCTTCATTACATCTTTCATTTCAATCATGATGTTTTCTCTCCATCTCCATAATAAAATCATTGTTTATTATAGCATTAATTTGTTTCAGTCTTCTTTCAAGACTTTACAGTTATATTTCATTTCCGTGAATGGCTCAGATTTTCAATTTTAAATACGCATCGATAAATCCGTCAAGATCTCCATCCATGACTGCTTGAACATTTCCTGTTTCAAAATTCGTGCGATGATCCTTGACCATCGAATATGGGTGAAAAACGTATGAACGAATCTGTGAACCCCAACCAATCTCTAGTTGTTCTCCGCGAATGCTGGCTGCTTCTTGTTCTTTTTTCTCCATCTCCAGCTGATAAAGCTTTGCTTTCAGCATAGACATTGCCTGTTCTCTATTTTTCAACTGTGAACGCTGTGCCTGACTAGCGACTACTGTCCCTGTCGGCAAGTGAGTGATCCGCACCGCTGATTCCGTTTTATTGATATGCTGACCACCAGCTCCACTGGCACGATATGTATCGATCTTAAGATCATCAGAATTGATCTCGACCTCTACTGTATCATCCAACTCGGGCATCACGTCGACAGAGCAAAAAGAAGTATGTCTTCGCTTAGCAGAATCAAACGGCGATATCCGAACCAAGCGATGAACACCCTTCTCAGATTTCAAATAGCCAAATGCATTATAGCCTTTGATTTCCAGAGTTACACTTTTTATCCCAGCTTCATCTCCTGCCTGATAATCCAGTGTCTCAACTTGAAAACCATGACTTTCAGCCCAACGTGTGTACATGCGAAGCAGCATACTGCCCCAATCCTGAGATTCAGTTCCCCCGGCTCCGGGATGCAGTTCAACGATTGCATTGTTCTTATCATATGGCTCGTTTAACAATAATGAAAGTTCATAGATTGAAAGTTTTTCAGAAAGCTGTTTTAGTCTCTCTATCAGCTCCTCCTGAATCTCTCCATCAAACTCTTCTTGCTGCATCTCATTCATGATTTCCAATTCTTCCAGCTCTTCCGCGAATTGATTGAATTGCTGAAATTTCTCTTTATAGATGTTTGTTTCATTGATCAGCTTTTGGGCCTCCTCTGTATTGTCCCAAAAGCCAGGCTCAGCCATCTGATGCTCAGCTTCAGCAATATCTTCTTCCAGCTGATCTAAGTCAAAGAGACCCCCTAAAACTATTTATTTTCTCATTTATTTCATCCAATGCATGACGAATTTCTGCATTTTCCATTCATGAAACATTCCCTTCTATCAGTAAAATGGTTGTTTAATCGTGGCACTTGCTATGCTGATAAAAACCAAGGATACCTGATGACTCTGATAAAATCAATGATAATCCACGATTTCTCTACACTCTTAAACATCTTTCAAGACTAATTAAAGAGCGTGGGATACAAGTGAGACCCCACGCTCATTCTTTGACTAAGTTACACTGTCGCGGTACAGTCTATAACTGATTTTCTCACAACAATTCTAACAACTAGGCATTCTTACCATGACAGTTTTTGAATTTCTTACCACTACCACATGGACAAGGATCGTTACGCCCTACTTTATCAACTTTAACCGGTGTTCTTTTAGCTGAAGTGTTGCTTTGCTCTTCCGCTGTTTCACCTGGATGGCTTGCTTCTCCTTGAGCAACCTGTTCTCTTTGTACATTCTGACGAATCTCAGATTTCAGGAACAAACGTGTTGCTTCGAATTCAATTGCACCAATCATATCTTCAAACATCTTATATCCTTCAGTTTGGTACTCAACTAATGGATTATTTTGACCATAGGCACGCAATCCTACTGATTGACGCAGCTGATCCATTGCATCAATATGATCCGTCCATTTTGTATCTACAACTCTTAGGATAACTACTTTTTGGAATTCAAGCATTTGCTCCGGTCCATTTAACTGACCTGCTTTTGTTTCGTAGACGCCTTTTGCAGCTTCATACAAATACTCTTTGATTTGTTCCGGTGTCTTATCTTTGATATCTTCAATAGAAACTGCATCTTCATGAAGAATTGCAGAACCGGCAAAATCAACAATGCCTTCCAAATTCCAGTTTTCTTTTTCAAGCTGTGTATGACTATCAACAACACGACCAATCGTGCGTTTGATCATATTCATCAACACTTCTGTCAGATCATTTTCTTCCATGATGACTTCTTGACGCTGTGCATAAACGACTTCACGCTGTTCACGCATAACATCATCATATTGCAGTACATTTTTACGTGTATCGTAGTTGTTTCCTTCTACACGTTTTTGCGCAGATTCAACCTGTCTTGATAACATTTTACTTTGAATCACAGCATCTTCTTCTTCGATCTTCATGCGGTCAAGGAAGACTTTGATACGATCCGTACCAAAACGTCTCATCAATTCATCTTCCAATGAAAGATAGAATTGTGATACCCCAGGATCTCCCTGACGACCTGAACGTCCACGCAACTGGTTATCAATACGACGAGACTCATGACGCTCTGTACCAATTACAGCTAAACCGCCAAGCTCTACGACACCAAGACCAAGCTTGATGTCGGTACCACGACCTGCCATGTTGGTAGCGATCGTTACAGCACCTTTTTGACCGGCATTCATGATGATTTCTGCTTCTTTAAAGTGATTCTTCGCATTCAATACTTCATGAGGTACTTTTTCTTTATTCAATAATTCTGAAAGCAATTCAGATGTTTCTACTGCTACTGTACCAACCAAAACAGGCTGGCCGTTATGATAGCGTTCTTTGATATCCTGAACAACCGCTCTGAATTTACTTTCCAGTGTCGGATAAAGCAGATCCGGACGATCATCACGGACGATTGGACGGTTTGTAGGAATCTGAATAACTTGGATATTATAAATTTCACGGAATTCTTCTTCTTCCGTTTTAGCTGTACCGGTCATCCCAGACAGTTTTTTATACATACGGAAATAGTTCTGGAATGTAATAGTAGCCATTGTTTTTGACTCATCTTCAATCTCTACGCCTTCTTTGGCTTCGATTGCCTGATGAAGCCCATCAGAATAACGACGACCATCCATGATACGTCCAGTAAACTGGTCAACGATCAGGACTTTTCCTTCCTGTACCACATAGTCGATATCACGAATCATGATATAGTTTGCACGCAATGCCTGCTCCATATGGTGAGTTAATGCTGTATTTTCGATTTCATACAGGTTTTCCAATCCGAAAGCTTCTTCAGCCTTTTCCATACCTGCTTCAGTCAAGTTGATTGTCTTAGACTGAACATCGATTTTGTAATCTTCTTCTTCTTTCAATTTCTTCACTAAGTTATCTGTACGTGTGTATAATGCAGTAGACTTTTCAGCCTGCCCTGAAATGATCAACGGCGTACGCGCTTCATCGATCAAAATTGAATCCACTTCATCGACGATTGCATAGTTAAGAGGACGCTGAACCATTTGGTTGCGGTATACAACCATGTTATCTCTCAGGTAGTCAAATCCAAGTTCATTATTCGTGCTGTACGTAATATCTGAATTGTAGGCTGCACGTTTTTCTTCCGGTGTTTTTGAGTTGATGTTCAACCCGACACTCAAGCCTAAGAAATTATACAGATCTCCCATTTCACTTGAGTCACGTGTTGCCAAGTATTCATTGACTGTTACTACGTGAACACCTTCTCCTGAAAGAGCATTCAGATAAACCGGCATTGTTGCCGTCAATGTTTTACCTTCACCAGTTCTCATTTCCGGGATATTCCCATCATGAAGAACGATACCACCCATTAGCTGTACGCGATAAGGATATAGACCAAGAACCCGTTTTGCTCCTTCACGAACAACAGCGAATGCTTCCGGTAATAGCTGATCAAGTGTTTCGCCTTTTTCATAGCGTCCTTTGAACTCATCAGTTTTAGCTTTAAGTTCTTCGTCACTTAGCTGTTCCATAGCAGATGCATATGTTTCAATCTTATCAACTATAACTTCAAGCCGCTTCAATTCTTTTTTATCGTTTTCAATCATCTTTCTAAGAAAATTTGCCATTGTTTAAGTGTTCCTTTCAATTAACTCTATTTATTTTTTCTCCGAATTACACAATCATTTTGACACAGAATGTACAATCATCCTTCTTATTTTATCACTACTTCATAAGAAAGGAAATAACTTCTGTCAAGAATTGCTTAAATAATTTATATGTACGTTAAGTAAAATGGATAAGCCACCAGCCTGTTTCCTGATAACTTTTTCCCATAATCGGATAAACAGCAGAACAGAAGCCACTCACTTGGAGACGGATGTAATCCAACAGAAAAATGAAGCCATTCCCGTAGATTTCCAGCCTCTCAGAGCTGAGTGCTTCTGTTCCAACCTCGACTATTACTAATTCTTAATGATCGGTTTGATTAGTCTGTTTCAATCAAGCCGTATTTGCCATCTTTACGACGATAAACAATACTTGTTCCGTTTGTTTCAGAATCTTCAAAAATAAAGAAGTTATGTCCAAGCATGTTCATCTGTAAAACTGCTTCTTCACTATCCATTGGTTTTAGTGAAAGGCGTTTTGTACGTACGATATCCAGCTCAGAAGTTTCTTCCGCTGTCTCTTCCTCAGTAAAGAAAGCTACTTCCTTCACAGAGCCAGTTCCTGTTTCACGTGACTTGCGATTGATTTTTGTTTTGAATTTACGGATTTGGCGTTCCAGTTTGTCTACAACCAAATCAACACTTGCATATAGGTCAGGAGAAGTTTCTTCTGCTCTCAATACCAAGTATGGAAGAGGGATAGTCACTTCAACCTTCGCAGTTTTTTCAGTATATACTTTCAAGTTAACATAAACGGTCGCTTCTGGTGAATCGCTGAAATATCGCTCCAGTTTTTTGACCTTTTTCTCTACATAGTCACGAATTGCCTCTGTTACTTCAATATTTTCTCCACGTACATTATATCTAAACATAACAATTGCCCCTTTCATCTACCACATAAAGAAAGAATAAAAGGACCACTCTCTTACTCTCTCTTCTTAACTCTATTATAGCTAACAATTATCTATTTGCCAACAATATTGATAATCAAATTTTTCTATATTTGTTCAATTCAGCGAGCAACAGAGAATGTTTCCAGCTTTTTGACCGGATATTTTAAAATAATTTCCGACGCAAAGAAAAGAGTCCTTCCTGTCGTATATATATCATCAACCAGCAAGACATTCCTGTCAGCCAAGAGATGTTCATATGTTTTACATAAATGAAACGGCTGATGTCCGGATAACCGTTCTTTCCTTCCTTTTTTTGATTGCGGCTGATCACTTCCTGTTCGAACTAAACAGTCTGTATAATCAACAGCTGCTCCCTTCAAAAGCCCTTCAACTTGATTAAAGCCCCTTTCTGATAATCGATTTTTCGACAGGGGAATGGGAATAACAAGAAAATTTTTCTTCTTTTTGAAATAGACGGCAATTTTTTGAGAAAAGCTATGGCGCAACTGGTAATTCCCTTTAAACTTATATTCCTCAAACCACAGCTTCATCTCATCATCATATTGAAATAATGCAGTATGATGAAAAGAATAATCCGGGTACTTCTTTTGCCAAAGATGACAGTCGCTACAATAGAAAGAAGAACACTTTCTTCCACAGCCATTACATAGTTGATGCCCTTCGAGGAGTTGAAACTTTTTTTGACAGTTTATGCACAGCTCATAACGCGGGAGCGGGTGAAAACAAATGAGTTCTCGAATAGAAAGAATCCTACTGATCCTCTGACTACAATATACACAGTTCATCCACCAGCCCCCCTTCTTTCGCAAGCTGATTCATCCTTTTGATTTGTTTGACTGCTTGTTTGATTTGATGGTTTTTCCCATCATGAAGGAACCAAACCTCCCCACCTGTATAATTGCTTTTCCGATCAACTCGACCTGCAATCTGAACCAGAGCAGAGGCTGAAAACACTGGATGCTCTGCGCCAAGAACAATGACGGAGACTTGATCGAAGGTCACACCGCGCTCCAAAATTGTAGTAGTCAAAAAAAGCCGAAATTTCTTTTCTCTCATCTGCAGGACTTTTTCAGCTCGGTCCTCATCCTTAGAATGAACAGAGGCGATCGAAATATTTGGCATTTGCAAGCTGAATAATTTATAAAGCTCATTCAGTAGAGAAATACTTGGGCAAAATAAGAGTACGTTATTCTTCTTCATCAACTTGTTGATACAGTTCATCAACTCTTTAGGTATCCTTTTCTGCGCTATCTTCCTTCGCCAGTGGAAGCTGCTCTTCAACATTGGGATCGGGAGCTGTCTGCGATGATAGCGTGCCGGAAGGACAACCATCTCCAATTCATTTTTTGCTGACAGATGGAGCAGCTGTTTTGTAGGAGTAGCAGTCAAATAAAGGAGTGCTGCCTGTTCTTTTATTGCATTTTCAGCTGCTGTTTGAAGCATTTTCTCATTTACAAAGGGGAAGGCATCGACCTCATCAATGATCAGTACATCAAAGGCTTGATAAAAGCGCAACAGCTGGTGCGTTGTACACAAGACAAATTTCGAGTAACGATAGATCTCTTCCGAATCCCCATACAAAAGGATCAGGTCCTCTTCGGGAAACACTTTCCTGAGTCGAGGATACAATTCCAGACACACATCTACTCTGGGTGATGCGAGTCCAACCCGTTCTCCTCTACTCAATGACATGCGTATCGTTTCAAAAAGCATCTCCGTTTTTCCAGCACCTGTAACTGCCCAAACCATGCCGTTTCTTTTTTCAGCCGCAATCCTTTGCAATTGATCAGAAACAGTCTGCTGTCCTGCAGTCAATTCCCCAGCCCATTCAAACACTACCTTACGCGAATGACCGATTACTTCTGCCATATGATATAGAGTTCCATCACTGTCTATCCGTCCCAATTGGATACATGACGGACAAAAATAACGTTGCTGCTGGAGCTCTACCGCTTCTAGTGGGTGGATACAGCCACACCTTCCGCAGCATACTTTACTTCCGTTGATGACCATCGCTGAAAAATGAATAGCGTTTGAAAGATCAATATTTTTTAAAAGCTCTTTCTTCATTACTTTTCTGCCTATCAGTTCATTCACAAAATCACTTCCTCATAACTACTATTCGCAAAAAAGACAAGTATCATTTAAATTCATTTCCCTATTAATTTCTCATTCTTGCTCTGCTATAATCAAATAAAGAACAACCGTTAAAAAAGGAAAAGATTGGAAGTGGGAATATGGATAAATGGTCATATGTCATGTTTATAGAGAAAAGTAAAACCTATAATAAAATCACTAAAGCAATCGTTGAAAGTCATGTGGGAAATCTTCGAGCATGGGATGAAAACGGCAATTTAGAATTTTGCGGAGTGTTCAAAGGTTATCCCGGTGTAGCAGGTATGGTCATTCTCAATGCCGAAAGTTACGAAGAAGCTGAGGCACTTTGTAAACAGGAACCATTAGTTGTCGGTGGTTATGCAACCTATTCACTGAAAGCTGTCCAAGTAGCAGACAAAGAAAACAATTATTTACTGTAGGAAAACATTGAAATATTCCTATTGCGACACGCACATTAAACGTCCTTGCACATATTTTGGCAACAAACTCAATTTAGCAAACATGCTGAAATAAAATAGAACGAATATCAAAATAGAAAGAAGAGACTGGAGGCTAGCCAATCTCTTCTTTCTGTTTTTTATCATCTAATACAGCTTTTGTTGTTTATTTTACAAAAGCGACTCTTTAAAAAGTCCATTTGCTTTCAATAACTTGTTAAATACGATGTATTCTTTTTCTAAATTCACCTGAACAACTTGATAGCCGGCATTCAGCCAACCGTATGCACCTTTTTCCGGATGCTTATAATCATTTGCCCACCAGTCAGTATCTGTTCGAGCTGTTGCAGGCAAGCCGGAGTAAGGAAACAACAGTTCATCAAACTGGGTAAAAGTCAAAGTCACTTGAGAACCGCCATTTTCTCTCAGATAATGGGTCACATGATTGTATTTCTTAGAACGTTCTTTTACCATCGAATCCCCTCCTTGATATCATTATTATCTCATAAATCAGCGAACTTTCAACTATTCTAAGTAAGAACTTTTTATCCTTTCAAGTTGCTTAACGGACACTTTTTTCCTATACTGGTACTAACGATGATGAAGAAAAGGAAGAGACGATGATTGATCATTATTTTACTATTTTACAGGATGGACAGCATGAGATTGAAATCAAAAAATCCAGATTCATTTGTTTTATGAAGCGTGTCAAAACAGAAGATGATGCGAAAGCATTTATTGCTGAAATAAAAAAGGAACATTGGAAGGCCAACCACAATTGTAGTGCCTTTATCCTTGGAGATAGAGGCGAGATTCAACGAAGCAGCGATGATGGAGAACCGAGTGGTACTGCCGGCATCCCAATGCTTGAGGTATTGAAAAAGCAGGAGCTGATAAATATTGCGGCTGTAGTTACTCGTTATTTTGGCGGCACAAAGCTTGGTGCGGGTGGGTTGATTCGCGCATATAGTCATTCCGTTTCTGAAGCCATTCAGGCAATCGGCTTAGTTGAAGGGAAATTACAACAGGAAATCACACTGACTATTGAGTATCCGCAGCTTGGAAAGCTTCAAAATTTTCTGGAAACGAGCGGCTACACAACAAAGGATACTCTGTTTACTGAAAAAATCACTGTAGTCTGTCTGGTAGATGAAGAGACTGTACCGCTGTTCATTTCCGAAGTGACAGATATTTTGAATGGACAATTTACCTATGAAGAAGGCGAAACTAGCTACCATGAGATTCCCCTTACATCAAAATAGAGTTCTTCGACAAACACAAAAGAGCTGCGGCAGAATTTGCCGCAGCTCTTGTTCATTTTTCTTTTAAAAAAAGTTCGTTCACTTCATCAAATACATAGCGGTTTGATAAAAGTGCTCCACAGGAGGCTAGATTTTCAGGTTCAGGCTGGACAATGATTCGCTCACAATCTGTGAATGCCATTATATAATCCGTCAGCTCAGCAACAATTGCCTTACCGATCCCTTTCCCGAGAAACAGTTCTTCTCCGATCATGTAATCGATGCTGTAGGTTCCCTTAAGTGAATGTGTACCATGCCACTCTTCGCCGCTTTCTGAGAAAAAATAGTACTGGCAAAAACCGATAGATTGACCGTTCCAGCTTACGATGAAATGATGCAAAAATTGAAAAGCATCCGCCCGCTCCGTTACTTCCAACAGCCAGTCTTCAGGATCATGGTACCATTTTGCCACATGTGATTTCTTCAGCCATTTTTCAAAGAGTGGTATATCTGTATCCATAAATTGTTTTAGTATCAAAGTCATATCTATTCCTCCAAATTTTCTGATTTTGTTTCACACAAAAACAAGAAAATCGGCGGACCTCGAATGCTTTGATTTCGGATAAATTAGCAAGGGTAGCGAATATTCATCTGATTTCTCTCCTTCTCTGTAGTTATTTTTCTAAATAAAACTCAAAACGGTTCCCCGCATATTGGGTGCGCACATACTCAAAAGGGCGACCGTCAGTCAAATAGGAAATCTGGCGAAGCCTTAAGATCGCCTCACCTCGTTTGATTTCCAGATATTCAGCAATTTGTTCCGATGCCAGCATTGCAGAAATCGTCTGATTCGCTTGTCCGATCTTATACCCGCCCTTTACTTCTAATGTTTTATACAGCGACTGACTAACTTCAGATTTGCTGTACTTATCAATGAGAGAGTATGGGATACTTGCTACCTCAAAACAAATAGGAACATTGTCCGCATATCGTATACGCTCCATCCTCAGAATCGATTCATGCTCAGACAGTTGAAGCTTTTCCAGTTCGCTTGAGCTAGGCTGTGTAATAAAATAAGAAACTGTTTTGCTGGATGGCGTCCGATTTTGAGAAACCATGATTTCAGTAAAGCTTGTCGTTCCGATCATTTTTTCTTGAACTTTTTGCCTTGCTACATATGTACCGGAACCGATTTTTCTTTCTAATATTCCTTCATCTGCCAGAGTCTGTATTGCCTGACGCAGTGTCATTCGGCTCACATTGAACTGAACAGCCAGCTCACGCTCTGATGGCAGACGATCGCCAATGGCCCATAGACCCTTTTCAATATCTTCTTTGATCTTATCATGTATTTGTAAATAGATTGGTAAAGATGATGTCATCTGCTTCCCTCCTCATTTGTCTATTTCTTTAATTATAACTGGTATATACCTCATTAACAACCACATTTTATGATATAAAAGGATAAATCAACATTCTGTCAATTTTGGTCTAAGTGAAATCTAGTAACATAGCAAGCGAAAAAGATAGATCTGAACAGGCTTTTCCTTAGAAAATACAACAACCAGCTAGTGACCAAAAACATCAGACAAACCTTCGACATAACCATGTCACACTGCTCTGGTTGTGAGTAAACAAAATGCTAGGATCTTCTGTCCTATTCCTTCAACAAGAAGAAAAGAGCAGAACAATCCTCCAATCGAAAATTGCTCTGCTCTCAAATTATTCACTATTCAAAAAACAGCTTTGCTTTACAACACATATCAGGTTCCAATTCTTTTGCTGTTGTACACTGCATAATCATGATCAGGAATGAACTTCTTCCTTCATCATTTTATTAGCGGTCGCCATCATCAAACGAATCCGATTTAATTGATTGACTAATGAAACGCCAGGATCGTAATCCACTGCTGCGATATTGGCTTTCGGATACTGATGTCTCAGCTCCTTGATTACACCTTTACCAACTACGTGGTTCGGCAAACAACCAAACGGCTGCATACAAACAATATTATTGACACCTGTTTTCAAGAGCTCGATCATTTCCCCAGTCAAGAACCAGCCTTCACCAGTATGATTTCCAATTGAAAGGATTTTTCCAGCATCTTCAGCTAATTCATAAATCGAAGTAATGCCGTCAAAACGGGCTGAACTTCTTAACGCTTTATCCATTGGCTTCTCAACCAATTCGATCATGCGGATAGCAAATTCAGCAATCATTTTACTCTTCTTAGACATCCCCAAATTCTCATATTTAAAAATCTGATTATATAAAGAATAATTCATGAAGCCAACGATATCTGGAACAACAGCCTCTGCCCCTTCTGCTTCCAGAAGTCGAACAATGTCATTGTTGGCCGTTGGAGAATACTTCACGAGGATTTCACCAACTACACCTACCTTTGGTTTTTCGATATCAAGTAATGGTACCTCATCAAAATCTTTGATGATTTTCTTCATGTTTCGGTTGAACTGAGTCAATGAACCATTACGAATATTTTTCTCGATTTTCTTCAGCCACTCTTCGTGCATCCGATCGATCATTCCCACTTCCGTTTCATACGGACGAGTACGATAAACCACACGCTCAAACAAATCTCCATACAGGAAGGAAATCGCCACTCGTTTCAACATCGGCAATGTAAATTTGAATCCCGGGCTGGACTCCACACCTTTATTTCCTAAAGAGATAGAGATAACCGGAACTTGAGGGAAGCCAGCATCATTCAACGCTTTCCTCAATAGCGGAATATAGTTAGTTGCTCGACAACCGCCGCCTGTCTGAGTCATCATTACACTGACATTATTCAAGTCGTACTCTCCGCTTTGAAGTGCTTCAACTAACTGACCAATAGAAATGATTGCTGGATAACAGGAATCATTATTGACATATTTCAGACCTACATTAATGGCCTCTTTATCTTCCGCCGGCAGACAAACAACATTATAGCCGGAGGCTTTCAAGGCCAGATCAACAAGCCCTGTTTGATGGATCGGGCTCAGCATCGGCAACAACAATGTATGGTTTCTCTTCATCTGCTTCGTAAAGATAATTTTTTCTTGGGTTTCTTCCTGAACTTTCGGTTCAAAGCCGCGACGATCTCTTTCGCCAACTGCAGCTTTCAATGAACGCAGACGAATTCTGATAGCACCTAAATTCGACCCTTCATCAATCTTCAATACTGTATAGATTTTCCCATGCTGCTCCATGATTTCTTCCACCTGATCGGTTGTTACAGCATCCAGCCCGCAGCCGAATGAGTTCAACTGAACCAGCTCAAGGTTTTTAGATTTAGCTACTACTTTTGCAGCAGCATATAGTCTTGAATGATACACCCATTGATTGACGACCCGCAGATTATTGATATCTCCCAGATGAGAAATACTGTCTTCTGTCAATACATGGAAGCCTTCTTGTGTGATCACCTCTGCGATTCCGTGATTGATTTCAGGGTCCAAATGATATGGACGACCAGATAGAACAACACCCTTCTGCCCTTTTTGATTGAGCATCATCAGTGTTTCTTCCCCTTTGTTTCGAATATCTTCTTTGAAGTTCTCCAATTCTTCATAGCCATGATGAAGTGCTTTTTGGATTTCTTCCTTTGGAATCCCTAAATCTTGGAAGGTAACAGCTAGAACATCTGCTACAGAAGCTTCGTTAGCCAGATTGATGAATGGGTTGCGGTAATCCACTTTGCCTTCACGAATATCATCCACGTTATTTCGAATAACATCCGGATAGCTTTGAACGATTGGACAGTTAAAGTGATTGTCTGCGTTCGCATCTTCCTGTCTTTCGAATACAACACCCGGATAGAAAATCATTGGGATGCCCTTATCGATCATAGCTTGAATGTGTCCATGTGTGATTTTTGCCGGATAACAGGCTGTATCACTAGGAATAGTCTCCATTCCCTGCTCATATAACTCCTTGTTGGAGCGTGGAGATAACTCCACTCTGTAGCCTAAATCCGTGAAGAATGTAAACCACAACGGATAATTTTCATACATATTCAGTACGCGGGGAATCCCAACCGTCCCTCTAACAGCGTCTTTTTCTTTCAGCGGACGATATTTGAATAAGCGTCGATACTTGTACTCAACTAAATTAACTTTACGATCCTCGCGCTTAACTTTGATTTTAGCTCCACGTTCACAGCGGTTTCCTGTAATGAATTGACGGCCATCTGAAAAGATTGTAACTGTCATCATACAGTTGTTCTCACAAAGACCACAGTGGGTAAATTCCTTCTCCGCAGTAAAAGCATCCAGCTCTTCTGACGAAAGGAGGGCTGTCTCCTCGCCTAGCTCATAGTTCTCTAAAGCAATCAGTGCAGAACCATAAGCTCCCATCAACCCAGCGATCGATGGACGAACGACTTCTCTGCCGCTGATCATTTCAAATGCCCGCAGGACAGCTTCATTATAGAAGGTACCACCCTGACAGACGATTTTCTTCCCAAGCTCTTCTGGTCGACGTATCTTGATTACTTTATAAATTGCATTCTTGATGACAGAATAAGACAGACCTGCTGAAATATCGCCAACAGAAGCGCCTTCCTTTTGAACCTGTTTCACCTTTGAATTCATAAACACGGTACAGCGTGAACCTAAATCTACAGGCCCCCTTGAGCTTAATGCTTCTAAGGCAAAATCCTTCACATCAAAATTCAATGACTTGGCAAACGTTTCAATAAATGATCCACAACCAGACGAACATGCTTCATTCAGCTGGATAGAAGATAGTACACCTTCTTTGATGGTCATGGCTTTCATATCCTGACCACCAATATCCAGAATAAAGTCTACTCCGGGTTGAAAATGATCAGCCGCTTTATAATGGGCCATTGTTTCTACTTCACCGATATCGACCTTCAATGCATTTTTGATTAGATGTTCGCCGTAGCCTGTTACAGCAGACTTTCCGATAAACACATCCTTCGGTAACTGACTGTACAGATCCTTCAATACTTCCATCGTCGTTTCCAAAGGTTGTCCTTGATTGTTACCATAGAAAGAGAACAGCAGATTCCCTTCTTCATCAATCAATGTGACCTTGGTTGTCGTTGAACCTGCATCGATACCTAAAAAGGCAACACCTTTATGCGTCGCAAGGTCTTTTTCCTTTGCTTTTGCCTGACCATGACGCTCTCTGAATTCTTCCAGTTCCTTATCATTATTGAACAAGGGCTCCAGTGTATCTGTCGGCTTCAGCTGATCACTGTCGCCGCCTGTCAACCGATTCAAGATCGTTTTCAAATTCGTTTCTTCTGCATCCTCTGAATAAATCGCCGCACCCATTGCAACGAAAAGTTGCGGGTTTTCCGGGAAAATGACATCCTCCGGTTGAATATCCAAGGTTTCAATAAAGCGTCGACGCAATTCCGACATGAAAAATAAAGGCCCGCCTAAGAAAGCGATTTTCCCTTTGATTTTTCTTCCGGCTGCTAATCCGGCAATCGTCTGATTGACTACAGCCTGAAAAATGCTGGCCGCGATATCTTCCTTGGCAGCTCCTTCATTGATCAGCGGCTGAACATCCGTTTTCGCAAATACTCCGCATCTGGAAGCGATTGGATAAATCGTTTGATAATTTTTCGCCAGCTCATTGACGCCGTTCGCATCGGTTTTCAGCAACACTGCCATTTGGTCAATGAACGCGCCAGTCCCGCCGGCACAGCTTCCGTTCATCCGCTGCTCTAGTGCACCTTCAAAAAAGGTGATTTTGGCATCTTCACCACCTAGTTCAATCGCTACATCTGTTTCCGGAATGATCTCCTCTACGGTTCTGGTGCAGGCAATCACTTCTTGTACGAATGGAATCTCCAATACATCGGAAAGGCCCATCCCGCCTGATCCGGTAATCATCATTGTCAATGGTGTCTCTTCACCTAATAATTCTTGTGCTTCATTCAGTACGCGTTCTGCAGCTGCCTTTACATCTGAGTAATGACGCTCATATTTCGCGTATTTTGTTTCGTTATTTTCATCGACGATCACTAATTTAACGGTTGTTGAACCGACATCGATTCCTGCTCTTAGTTTCATTGTTGACCTCCACTTCTAAGAGAAACAATTCACAATCAACAACACCCTGTTGATTAACTTACATTGTGTTTGTTATAATACTTATGTCTATTTTAGAAAGAAATAAATTTTTTTGCAACAAGCAAATGCCCCTATTTTGTGAGATAAGCAACAAACCCATATGGATTGTTGCCTTTTAGAAAGGAATTTCTCAAATGAAAAAGAAAGATCTGAGAGTTATGCGTACCCACAAAATGATAATTGAAGCTTTTTTTCATCTTGTTGAAGAAAAAGGTTTTGAGGCAATCACTATCCAGGAGATTGCTGACCGAGCAATGATCAATCGTGCAACCTTCTACGCCCATTTCAAAGACAAGCAGGATCTTTATGATCAAATCTTTGATTTTGCTGTTCAGGCATTCACCTCTGCCCTCGATACAGACAAAACCATTCAAGGGAATCGAATCGAAGTAAAAAAAATCGAGCTGCTGCTTACGACAATCTACAATAATATCCACAAAAATAAGAACTTCTTCCTGACGATCATGGACGGGAGCTCCAATGAAACCTTGCGAAGAAAACTCGCTGATATCCTTTATGAAAAATATGCAGATACGTTGGCTCATTTAAGAATCACTGAAAACGACATTGAGGTTCCTGTAGATTTTATTATCGAATACATGACTTCAATCTTTATCGGTACACTTCATTGGTGGATCACCAGCGACACAGATATGACACCTAATCATCTAGCTCGACTTGTTATCAAGCTGGTGGGCAATGGCCATTTGACGATCCTTGGTATCGAGATAGAAAAATGATCATAAAAAATCGTCTGCTCTCATCAATGATGAAAGCAGACGATTTTGTTTTTCAAAAAGGTCTATCTGTTTTTTGCATGCCACTTTTTATGGTGTGCTGTTTTTCTGTCAGAAGTTATTTTATTGGTCAAACCAAGAGTGACATTATACTTTTTTTGCTTAGATAAGTCATACAGTCTTTCTGCAGTATCAGTGATTTTTTCTTTCAATTTCATACGATCGCTCTCCTCTGATTTTTTAATAGAATGATGATCATAAATAATATAAAAACAGAGCTGCTCACTCAACATGAACAACTCCTACAGACTGGGGTAGCTGGATTCGAACCAACGAGTGACGGAGTCAAAGTCCGTTGCCTTACCACTTGGCTATACCCCAAAATAAAATATGGAGGAGAGTGGATTCGAACCACTGAACCCTAAGGAACGGATTTACAGTCCGTCGCGTTTAGCCACTTCGCTACTCCTCCATGAGGTTTCTTAAAAACCTGACTTACTTATAATACATAATTTTTTCTGTAAATGCAAGTGTTATTTTTAAAATTTTTCTCTTTTATTCTGCTAGATTCCATTGACGAATAATTGTCTCAATTCCTTCTTCAATAGACTTCACTGTACCGGAAGTTTCTCCGTTCATTTCAAGCACAAATTTTTTCCCATCTTTAGGCAGGATACGTCCGATTTCTTTTTTTCCAATCAGCATTTTTGTAATAGTAACGGATTGTCCTTCGATTTTCAATTGTTCTTCTTCTATTCTTACTTCAATATCCTTGTTCTTTTTCGACATTTCTATTCCTCCAGAATTTCGAGGTCAGGGCAACTATTGTTTCTCTCATTGCCCCTCCTCTTTTATCGTTATTGTCGGAACAGTCGTCTCCTCTGATACTCGCTCAAGAAAGCGAAGAGAATCCCTCCTGCTACGGCAACCAAACCCATAGCTATAAACATCCATAAGAAACTGGATAAATAGGCCTGTACAAAATCATACATTGCTTTTGACTGTATACCAAGACGCTTTAATGCTCCTGATAAAAGAGCAACTGTCGGCAATCCCAGCATCATCAGACCACTGCCGCCAAATATGTAGGCCAAATATCGGAGAAGGCGGTGCAGGTAACCCCGCAGCGATTTAAACAGCGCAATGCTTAATAACACACACATTACACCACAAACAGCCATGAAAAGTAAAAGCTTTGATTTATAACCAATCACTCTATTCGCAAAAGAAATCAGAAAAGGCAATTCAATGTAGCCGTCGTAGATTTCTACTGAACGATCAGCAAGTACCTGAACAGATTCTTCCGTTTCCGTCGTCACTTCGATTCCATTATCGGCCGCGTATTGTCTGATTTTTTCTACGATAGAATCATTTACATTTCTACCATTGGCGATATTGAATGTCTCTTCTGGTTTGTACATTGCTGTAAAATAGGCATTGACATCCTCTTTTACATACTCCTTAGAAACTGCTTCAGCCAACACACCAGTTGGTATATTACTTCCTAATGCACTATTTTCGATTTGACGATTGATCTCTTCTGTCAATTGCGTATAATAATCCGCCTTTTCAGCCTGTCTCTCTACATACGAACCACTGAAAAGCGTCAGATACAAGCTCAGTAATAAGAGAAAAGAGGCTAGAAATACAGATGAGAGAAAAGCCAAAAATAAACGGGAAATATTTTTCCCTATTGATGTTCGTTTTTTCATTTAGTCATACTCCCCCAACTATATACTTTCATCGATGATTGGACCGGAAACGTAGTCAGCAAATACAAAGACACGATCTTCTGCCCAACCAATAGCATCTAAAGGATAACAAGTATATAAAATCAAGGATCGTTTTGACTTATCACCCAATCTCTCGCGGATTTCCGGATCGTTTTGTTTAGAGACTTTCTTTTCCGTCACTTGATAAGAGTAATCGCCGTAATGGGTATTGATAACTATCTGATCCCCTGGCTCCAAATAATAAATTTGTCCGAAGGATGGTCTGTTATGTCCGCCGATCAAGGTTGTCCCTAAATCGCCTGGAATCATGCTGCCGATATATTGCCCGGCACCCAGACTTAAAATTTCTTCACTATCTCCATAAAACAAAGGTTCATTAATTCCAACTTTATCAATAACCACTTGTCCAAATTGATCTCCTGAAACAGGATAAACCATTTTAGAGGAAGCGATATTTCCAGCTTCGTTGATTGCTTCTTCTTTTGCTGACTGATCCGTTTTTGAAAATAGATCATTCGTTTTAGACTCAAAAGAAGGTGCATCATTCAGCAGGATAAGCTGAACAGCAGAAGATGCGAAATTAATGACAGGTGCACCAATGATATAAATGATAAGATAGCCGAAAAGCATAAAGAGAAGAGGCATATAGATAAATGCCCCTACCCTCTTGAATTTCTTCATATTAAGCTAATTTACGTTTTCTACTTACAAATGCCGCACCTGCAGCAGCTGCCAGTAAAGAACCAAAAGTGATTCCGCTCAACGCATAGTTAACTCCTGTGTTTTTCACAGCATTTCCAGACTGGTACACTTGGTTACCGTCTGCATCAGTAATCATAACTGCTGCGTATGATCCACCACTACCAAAAGTGATTTTCACTCCTACAGCATTCCCAGCAGCGATCACGTAGTTTTTCAACTGATCGATCACACTTGTTGGAAGTAGGCGTAATGCATCGCCCAAAGTCGTTGCATTCGTTGTATCAACGTCCTGTGAACCAACCAACGCAACGGCAGCACGGATATTTGTCAGTGCTTCTTCCACTTGTGCATCAGTTAATGCAACACGCTTCAGATGGTTTTCTGTTGCATTGATTTCTGCAGCATCAAAATAGAATTTTTTGCCGCCGATCGTTGCACCAGCATTCAGTTCATCAAGGATTCTTTGCTCATTAGCAGCAATTGCTCCATCTGCTGAAGCCGGCATAGCCAAGCCTACAAAAGTAACAATCGCAATAATGATCCCTAAGATTTTTTTCATTAGTATCCTCCTATCTCTTAAAATTTATAATCATTCATAAACTACCGGAACAGCAGCCTATAATAAATTATACGTTTTCAATTTCACAACAATATAAACAACATCCCAAATTTAAAATTATCATACCCACATTTATTAGTCAAATCATTTTGACCAAATTTCGGGAAAAAGGTACTAATCCTCCCTTTTCGTGACTAAGGTGGCTTCTAAAATGTCATATCCAGCACTCGCCAACAGCTGACGGATTTTATCCGCTTCTCGACTTTCAATCTGTAGCTCAATGATTGTTTCCAGCTCTTTACGATTAACAACGACCGTCAAAATACTGTAGTCATTCTCTGCAAGCAACTGCGCGATTGCTGCAAGAATCCCTTTGTGATCTTCAGGAATACGAAGCTGGACTCTGGTACCACCGTCATTATACCCGGTGATTTTCAAAAATGCATCAAAAATATCATTATTGGTTATGATACCGATCAGTTCATTCTGACCATCCACAACCGGCAATACCCCGACATTGTTCTTTCTCATCTGATAGATGCCCTCTTCCAATAGAGAATCCGGATCTATTGTTTGTACGTTCTTTATCATTATATCTGCTGCTGTCGTTTTATTCAAAAGATAGTTCACTTCATAAACACTTAAGCTGGTTGCCTGTGACGGCATCGCTGCCTGAATCGTCCCTTCGGTCAACAATCCCACTAATCGCTCATTCTCTACGACTGGCAATCGATGGATATCATTTTTCTTCATTAAGTCGACTGCATCAAATATTTTGATATCAGGCTGGACAACGATCAGATTTTTCGTCATAAAATCTCTTATACTCATTTATTAGCCTCCTAAATATGCTTTTTTCACTTCTTCATCATCAATCAGGTCTTTTCCAGAACCGCTAAGAACAATGCTTCCAGTCTCAAGAACATACCCTCTGTCAGCAATAGATAATGCCATTTTCGCATTTTGCTCAATCAAAAGGACTGTCGTTCCCTGCTTGTTGATTTCTTGAATGATATTGAATATCTCCTGAATAAAAATCGGAGCTAACCCCATAGAGGGCTCATCCAACAACAATAATTTAGGTTTGGACATCAGTGCCCGCCCCATCGCCAGCATTTGCTGTTCTCCGCCAGAAAGTGTTGCGGCATCCTGATTTCGTCGTTCCTTCAAAATCGGGAAACGTTCAAAAATCATATCATATTCCTTCTTGAACTCTTTGTCTTTCCGTAGGAATGCACCCATTTCCAAGTTTTCTTGTACAGTCAATCCTGAAAATACATGTCGACCTTCTGGAACCTGACAAAGACCGGAAGCAACGATTTTTTGTGGAAGTGTCTTTTGAATCTCATTGCCTTCAAATACTATTTTACCAGATGATGGACGATTCAATCCGGAAATCGTTCTTAAAATTGTTGTCTTACCGGCACCATTTGCGCCAATCAATGAAACGATCTCACCTTGCTCTACATGAAAGCTGACATCCCTTACAGCTTGGATCACGCCATAATGTACAGATAGATTCTCGATTTTCAGCATTACAGCTCACCTCCCAAATAGGCTTCAATTACTTTTGGATTGTTGCGTATTTCCTCCGGTTCACCCTCTGCGATGATCCGACCGTATTCTAATACATAGATTCGTTGACAAACTTCCATGACCAAGCTCATGTCATGCTCGATCAAAAGAATCGTGATTTGAAATTCCTTTTGGATTTTTCTGATTAGCTCTGTCAAATCAGCTGTCTCCTGTGGATTCATACCAGCAGCTGGCTCATCAAGGAACAATACTTTAGGTTCGGTGGCTAACGCTCGAACGATTTCCAGTCGACGCTGTTCTCCATATGGTAAGTTCTTCGCCAAATGCTCCGATTTGTTTTCCATCCCAAAGATTGCCAACAGTTCTTTCACTTTTTTTCGCAATTCTTCTTCCTTTTTATAAAAGGCTGGCAAACGTAAAATACTGGAGAAAATTCCTTCCTTATTTTTACTGTTCATTGCAATCAGCACATTATCCATAACGGATAGATCTTTGAACAGCCGAATGTTCTGAAAGGTTCTACTCAAACCCATATCTGCAATTTTGTATGGTTTCATACCATTCAGAGTCTGGTGTTTACCAAGAACATCAAGCTCAACCGTTCCCTCACTAGGTTCATAAACGCCCGTCAATAGATTAAACAGCGTTGTTTTCCCAGCACCATTTGGACCGATCAAGCCGATCAATTCGTTGGCTTCCAGGTTCAAGTTGACATTCGAAACAGCAGCCAAGCCGCCAAAGTTTTTTGTTAAATTTTTAACTTCCAATAGAGGCATTTGAGTCATCCCCCTTTTTATTCAATAGTCGTTTCACTGAAAATTCCCAGGTACCAAGTAGTCCGCCCGGTTTAAATATCATGATGATGATCAATGCCAATGCATAAATGATCATTCGTAGTTCGCCAAAGTTTTGCAGATACATATTCATGAAGCCTAGTGCTATAGCGGCAATCACTGTCCCCGTCACACTTCCGATCCCACCAAAAACCACAATGATCAAAATATCGATTGATTTCATGAAGCCAAAGTCTTTAGGAGCAATCGTTTGAATATAGCTTCCATATAGTCCGCCTGCCACACTGGCAGTCATCGCACCGATTACAAAAGCCAGTACTTTATATTTTGTTGTGTTAACACCCATTGATTCTGCCGCAATCTCATCTTCACGAATTGCCATTGTCGCTCTGCCTGAACCACTGTGAATATAATTCACTACAATCAGGATCGTCACTACAACGAAACCAAAGACCATTGACCAGTTAACAAAAGGTGGAATTCCAAAAATACCAGCCGGCCCATTTGTGATATCTCTCATATTGATGATGACAATACGAATGATTTCGGAAACGCCCAAGGTAGCAATTGCCAGATAGTCTCCTTTTAAACGCAGAGTCGGGATACCGACAATCAAAGCAATTAGACCAGAAAGTGCGATTCCCAGAAGTAATCCACTGAAAAATCCGCCCATCGTTGGATTTTTCACAGATACAATAGCGGTTGAATAGGCACCAATCGCCATAAAGCCCGCGTGTCCTAAAGAAAACTGTCCGGAAAAGCCAATAATCAGATTCAAGCCTAAAGCAAGGATGATATTTATTCCAATGGTAATCAGTGTATTTTCTGTATATAGATTTACTGCACCCATCACATATGCGGCGTAGATCACACCGTAAACAGCAAGTGCAATCAGTAACCAAATCAAGTTATATTTCATATTTTTTTTCATTACTCAGCACCTACACTTTCTCTTTGATATTCTTCCCTAGAATACCAGCGGGACGAATCAGCAGAATCACGATCAACAGAGCGTAAACGACTGCATCTTTATAATCAGAAAATCCTAAAGCAACAGCTGCTGTTTCCAAAAGTCCGATCACAAAGCCGCCGATTGCCGCTCCTGGTATGATACCAATACCGCCGACTACCGCTGCAACAAACGATTTCAACCCCGGTACTACGCCCATCATCGGATCGATGGAGTTATAGTACAGACCAATCAGCATTCCCGCTGCCGCTGCTAAAGCAGAGCCTAATGCAAAGGTAAAAGAAATCGTTCGATTCACGTTGATTCCCATCAGCTGTGCCGCATCTGCATCTACACTCACAGCTCGCATTGCCTTACCCATTTTGCTCTTTTTCACAATTACCTGAAGTAAAATCATCAGGAACAATGAGACAAATAGAATAATCAATTGAATATTAGACACTTCAATAAATCCAAATTTATAAGTTTCCAGCTTGATCGCTTGCGGAAATGCTCTTGGGTCAGATTTGACCATCTGGATCATGACATTCTGCAGCAGGAATGATACTCCGATAGCTGTGATCAACGCCGCAATTCTTGTCGATTTTCGTAAAGGTCGATAAGCTAAGAACTCGATAACAACACCGATGACTGCTGCACATGCCATTGATAGGATCAATGCTGGGAAAAAGCCCAGCTTGAAGTTATTGATAAAAAAGTAACCCATGAATGCACCTAACATGTACACCTCTCCATGGGCGAAATTGATTAATTTTATAATACCGTATACCATTGTATAGCCAAGGGCCAGCAGGGCGTAGATACTTCCCAGAAACAGCCCGTTTATCAACTGCTGGATAAACATTTCCATTTTCATCACATCCAATTTAATTTTGTTGAGAACAAGAGGTTCAGAAATACTATGTACATTCCCTCTCTTGCAGCAGATCCAAGCACTTTGCGCCATGCCCTATCTGCTTTTAAAAAAATTAAAATGGCTGAAATCATTGTTGGTCCCAGCCATTTTTATTCTTAGAATTCTTTTTTAAGGGTTAACAGGCTCAGCTGATGTTTCTTTGCCATCAGTCAGTCCCAATACCACTGCAGATTTTTCAGGGTTATGGTCTTTATCCATCGTCATTACTCCAGTCACACCTTCGAAATCTTTCAATTCAGCTAATCCTTTTGTGATACTTGCTGAATCTGCAGAGTCTTGATCTTCAATTGCCTGTTTCAACATGTAAACAGAGTCGTAAGCCAGTGCATTGAATGCGGATGGCTGTTTGCCGTATTTCTCTTTGAAGGCTGCAACAAATGGTTCTACTTTATCCGTTGCAGGTGCTTTTTCTGAGAAGTGCCCTGTGTAGTATACATCACTAACGTTTTGAGCTCCGGCAATCTCAACTAGCTTTTCATCACCAAATCCGTCAGCTCCGATGATTGGCTTATCGATACCCATTTCTCTTGCTTGTTTGATAATCAAACCAGCTTCAGTATAATAACCAGGTACATAAATCACATCATAATCCAGACCTTTGATTTTCGTCAGTAAAGCTTGGAAATCCTTGTCACCAGCTGTAAAGTTCTCTTCCTTGACGATTTCCCCTTTATACGTATCCTTAAAGGAATCCGCAAGTCCAATTGCGTAATCACTTGATTTATCACCAAGTACTACCACTTTCTCTGCTTTCAGGTTATCCTGAGCAAAGTTTGCTAAAATGACCCCTTGGAATGTGTCCTGGAAACAAGCTCTAAATACATATTCTTGAACTTTATCATTTGCAACAGTGATGCTGTCATCTGTTCCAGATGGAGTGATCAACGGCACGCCTGCTTTTGTCATATTTGGAATCGTTGCCTTCGTCGCACCGGAAGTAGCAGGTCCGATAACAGCAACCACTTTATCTTCATTTGTAAGATTCGAAGCGACAGAAGCTGCTTCGCTGTTTTCTGATTTATTATCCTTTGATACTAATTCCAGTTTTTTACCTAAGACTCCACCAGCTTCATTGATTTCCTCAACAGCCAGCTCAATTCCTTCTTTTTCAGCATTTCCATATGCTGATACGCTTCCTGAAAGCTCCATGTTCATACCAATCTTGATCGTGTCGCCCTCAGCTTTATTTCCCGCTTCTGATCCGCCACCGCTTGTCGCCGTTGGCCCGCACGCTGCCAATAAGAACAAACTGGCAAATAAATAACTAAATTTTTTCATCAAATTACCCCCTCATTCTCTTTGCGAAATACTAAAATAGTATGTATACAAATATAATAAAAAAGCCGATTGTTGTCAATGAATTTTCAGAAAATTTCTATAATTCAAAACAATCTGTCAAATTCAGATAAATTAAAATGTCAAATAGTATGAATAAACGCACTTATCTGTGGTATTTTTTTCAGCTTTAATAATAATTAAAGTATTTTCTATTTATGTTCCTATATTCAAAAAAAGTTTTTCGATGCTTTTTACTATAATAAAAAGCATCAAAATCAGTCGATTTTGATGCTTGATTATTCCACTCGTTTCACTTATTGTTTATGTGCAAGAAAATTTGCTGCTGCACCCACTAAATTTGCATCATTGCGGTATTTGCAAATAACAATTTTGGGAACAAAATCCTTTAGTCCAAATTGCTTTAGCTTTTTCTCCATTCGCTGATTGATTTCCTCTAGTAAGCCAGCTTTTGCAGAAACCCCGCCTCCCAAAACAATGACTTCAGGGTCCAATGAAAATTGTATACTGAACAGCCCTTGTGTCAGATACTCATAAAAATTTTCAACTTCCTCTACAGCTAAGCTGTCACCTTCTTCAGCTAGACGGAAGACATCTTCACCTGAAAAGGTTTCTCTCTCTACCCCTTTTCTCTCACAATAGCGCCAAGCCATCTGTACCGCAGTACCAAGAGAACTAAAGGTTTTCCCATTGTTCAAAAACATCAAGCCGAACTCTCCGCCATAAAGATGTGCTCCTTTGACGATTTCGCCCTTATGGAACACTGCTCCACCGATCCCAGTACCAATAACGACAAAAGCAACCTCCTTGTTTCCTTTGGCAGCTCCTTCGTAGATTTCAGCCATTCCTGCACAGTTCGCATCATTTTCTATTGTTACAGGAAGCTGGAATAAATTTTCCAATTCATCGTAAATATCAAAATGATGAATGTAAGGAATCGCTGATATCCCTAAGATCTGTCTCTGTCTTGCATCCACTACTCCTGGCGCACTGAAAGCAACTCCTTCTATAGAAAACTCCGAAGCAGTTCGAACGGCTAATAAAGACTGTTTCATTTCCGCCCATGTTTTTGGCGTAGAAAATTTGCCTGTTTCATGAAGCTCATTTTTCTCCCAAACGCCGTATTTTACTGCTGAACCGCCTAAATCAAACGCTAAAATTGCCATATTATTCCGCCTTTTCTCTCTATTTTTCATGCCTTCGATAATTATAAGGACCATGATATTCTTCATCGGGATTTCTTCGTAAACTGAATCTCAGCGGAACATAATCAATACCGCCTTTAACAAAAGGATGGCATCTCAGAATCCTTCCGATACCCATCAAGCCGCCCTTCACCCCACCGTGTGTTTGGACTGCATCCATCATATATTGAGAGCAGGTAGGATGATACCGACACCGTTGACCAAGTGCCGGAGAAATAAATCGCTGATAAAATTTCACGAAAGAAATAATCAGTTTTCCAAGCATTTGTTCCTTCTCCTCTTTCCTATTCGACAAAACTATATCGTTTTTTCCACTCGAATGCAAGGTTTCAACTAGAAAGCTGTAAAAATTATAAAAAAAATGCTACACTATGTGTGAATGGAGGGATGACTCATGGGATTGAAATTCGAAAGTTCTGACGATTTGGATAAGCTTTTTGAATCCTTCGCCGTTGATCCTAAGGACAAAGAAAAACCAAAAAAAGAAGACGAAAATACAGAGAAACAAAAAGATAAAAAAGAAAAATAAGTATGATTTTTTCTGAAGCAGCTTACCTTTTAAGGTAAGCTGTTTTTTTCAGTACTTTTTGCATCCTTCTTTTTCTCTTGTTGTTAATGACTTATCTCATGTTCATAAAAATAAACATATAGTTAAATTACCCATTTATTTAAAATCTCTTTTAGGATATAATTATTATCGAAATGATTAAAAAACATTTCGACAATAATTGTTATGGAGGAAAAATATGAAAAAGAAGCAACTGTATGGTGTGATCGTGGGGATCTGTTTATTTTTAGGAATCGGCTTATTTCAGCCGGAGAAAGCTCATGGAGAAAACAAAGACCCGCATGTTTTTGTGCATGGATTGGTTGGGTTTGGCCCAGATGAATTGAAACCTTTTCCAATCACTTACTGGGGAGGATTTTCATCGGTTCTCAGTGATTTGAATAACAAAGGTTATAATAGTATGGAGGCTGTCATCAGCCCGTTTGGAAGTAACTGGGATCGAGCAGTAGAGTTGTACTATTACATCAAAGGGGGAACCGTGGACTATGGTGAAGCACATTCAAAGCAGCATGGACATGCTCGCTACGGAAGAACCTATGCCGGTCTTTACCCTCAATGGGACGGTCAAAGTAAAATTCATTTGATTGGACACAGCCAAGGCGGACAAACAAGCCGCTTACTTGAAACCTTACTACGTGAAGGTTCACAAGAAGAACAGGCATATGCTGCTGCAAACGGCATTGAGCTTTCTGAGCTGTTTCAAGGGAATAAAAACTGGGTCCACAGTGTTACTACACTAGGTACACCTCACAACGGAACTCGAATTGCTGACATCGCCAAGCCTTTGATCAGTGATTTGATTTACGGATTGGCAGCAACTACAGGCAGCAGTTCAATCAACATTCCCTATGATTTCAAGATGGATCACTGGGGACTTCGTCAGCAGGCCGGTGAGAGTAAAAAGGCTTATATGAAACGCGTATTGGAGAGTAATGTTTGGAACAATAGTCAGGATGTAGCGCTGCATGATTTAACGGTAGCAGGTGCAAACTCCATCAATCAAATGACAAATCTTTCAGAAGATGTATACTACTTTTCTTTTGCAGGAGACGCAACCTATAAATCAGGGGTAAGCAACAACTACCTGCCTTCAATCACCATGTCTCCACTCTTTACGATTCCTTCTATGGTTTTAGGAAAAACCGGAACTACAGAATGGCGCGCCAACGATGGACTTGTCCCTGTTATTTCAGCTAAAGCACCTTTCACACAGAAAAGTAAGTCCGCTGATAATTTAGTGGAACCTGGTGTTTGGTATGTTGAACCAGTCATCAAGGGTTGGGACCACATTGACTTTATCGGACAGGACTATCTACAAGCACCAATCTTGAGAACGAAGGTACGAAGCTTTTATGAAAATATTGTCTTGAGAAATTATACGTTGTAATAAAGTCACTTCAAATAGAAGACAGACGAATAGTAAAAACCGGAAAAACAATCAGAGAACTGATATTTTTCCGGTTTTTTATTGTGCTTAAAGATATTGTTCGATTGCCTTCCAAGCTTCTACTTTCCCCATCTTCGTTTGAGATGAAAACAGGATAAAATCATCCGATGGATCAAAATTCAGTGCCTTCTTAATGACACTTTCATGTTTGTTCCATTTTCCTCTTGGAATTTTATCCGCTTTCGTTGCAACAACGATCACAGGTAAATCATAATATTTGAGGAATTCATACATTTGAATATCTTCCTGGGTTGGCGGATGACGCAGATCGACTAAGGAAACAACTGCACGCAGCTGCTCTCTCTTCGTCATATAGGTTTCGATCATCTTCCCCCACTTCGCACGCTCTGTTTTAGATACCTTGGCATAACCGTATCCCGGTACATCAACAAAATGCAGAGCCTCTTCAATTAAATAAAAATTCAGTGTCTGTGTCTTTCCCGGTTTCCCAGAGGTACGAGCTAGATTTTTACGATTGATCAGAGTATTGATGAATGATGACTTTCCTACGTTGGATCGTCCGGCAAGGGCGATCTCCGGAATCTGTGTCTCCGGATACTGCGCCGGCGAAACCGCACTGATTACGATTTCAGCATTATGTACGTTCATATTTTTTCCTCCTTTTCCAGCCTTATTGTCCTTCACTACTGAAAAAAGCAAGGGCTGGCTAATTTATTTCCATAAAAAAGTCGGGGCTCATACCTTTGCAGATATTTCGTCCCGACCTATCAATTCCATTCATGCAGTTGAGCCGATTTTAGGTGCTCAACCTTTTACTCAGGATTCAGTGAGTGATCCTTCATTCCTACAAATCATAGGCTGGTAAGTATACTCGATACGAATCCCTTTTCAATGACTTCAGTGATTAGCCGGCTTTTTGGTCTTTTTTATCATAAACGATTGCCGGTTTTCCTTTGCCCTCGACAGCCAATTCAGTGATGATGACTTTCTTGATTGTCTCATCTGAAGGAATATCGAACATGACATCCATCATGATTCCTTCAATGATTGAACGTAAGCCGCGAGCTCCGGTATTTCTTTCAATTGCTTTTTGAGCAATGCCTCGTAACGCATCTTCTTCAAACTCCAGCTCTGTATTATCCAGAGACAACAGTTTTTGATACTGCTTAACCAAAGCATTTTTAGGCTCTTTCAAGATACGAACCAGATCGTCTACTGTCAGTTTTTCTAAAGCAGCAGTAACTGGTAAACGTCCGATAAATTCTGGAATCAAACCGAATTTCAGTAGGTCTTCTGGGATGATCTGCTGCATGATGCTTTGATCCTCAGAAATTTTGCTGTTGTTAGTACCAAAGCCAATCGTTTTATCCCCTAGGCGATTTTTGACGATTGATTCAATCCCATCAAATGCACCACCAACGATAAACAGAATGTTCGTTGTATCGATTTGGATGAATTCTTGGTGCGGGTGCTTACGTCCTCCTTGAGGAGGTACACTTGCTACTGTGCCTTCTAAAATTTTCAGTAAGGCTTGCTGCACACCTTCACCGGATACATCTCTTGTAATTGAAACATTTTCACTTTTACGTGCGATTTTATCGATTTCATCAATGTAGATGATTCCCTTTTCCGCTCGCTCAACATTGTAATCCGCAGACTGAAGCAGCTTCAATAAGATATTCTCTACATCTTCACCAACATAGCCGGCTTCTGTTAAGCTAGTTGCATCAGCAATGGCAAAGGGTACGTTCAGTGTCTTCGCTAATGTTTGAGCCAGAAATGTCTTCCCAGAACCGGTAGGACCGATCAGGCAGATATTACTTTTTTGCAGCTCTACATCGTCTGAGCTATTATTATCCGTGTGATTTACTCGTTTATAGTGATTGTAGACAGCAACAGAAAGTGCTCTCTTCGCCTGCTCTTGTCCTATCACATATTGATCTAAAACATCCAAAATTTCTTGGGGTTTAGGAACATCCGTTAATTCACGTACAGCTTCATCATAAAATTCTTCGTCAATAATCTCTTTGCATAGGTCAATACATTCATTACAAATGTATACGCCTGGTCCCGCTACAATCTTTTTCACTTCTTCTTGCGTTTTTCCGCAGAAAGAACAACGAACAGGGCCATTATTATTTGTATTGTCGTACACGTACGTTCCTCCTTAAACTCGAAAGTAACTGCAGGTACAGTCTTAAGAAATCATATCACAAAGAAGGAAAAAATGCGAACTTTGAAAATCATTTTTTAAGATTCATCCTGTTCTTTAATAACAGATCTGCTGCTAGTCTTTTTGTCATTAGGTTTTCAACTAACAGTTCGATTAGAGGATGGAAAAAATCTATCCGATAACCAACATAATTTCGACGTTGAACCATTATTTTTTAGTTAATTCTTCTCTCTTCAGTGGAAAGGTTCAAGTCCTTTTTAATTCAGTCGTCGGTAAAGGAATGCCCTGAATAGAGCCGCTAAAAGACATTCATCTGTTTATTTTTTCTACCTGTCTCTTTATCTTAGCTAACTGTTGTTCTTCTTCAATGATTCCGCTTTATGTTATACTGTTAACGTAGTTTTCAATTATTAAATAATGGAGGGTATATGTATGACAGAAAAGATTTTACTAGGGACTTACACACGAAGAATCAGCAAAGGGGTTCATGAAATCGTGTTGGATACTGAAAAAGGGGAGCTTTCAAAAGCAGAGCTGGTTGCTGAAGCTAATGGGCCGACTTATGTTACTTTAAGTAATGCCGGAAATTTATATTCTGTTATTGAAGTAGGTGAAGAAGGTGGTGCCGGTGCTTTCAAAGCCAGCGATGACCATACCTTTGAATTAATAAATGCTGTAACTGAGAAAGGAGCACCCCACTGTTATGTTGCTGTTGATGAAGAACGTCAACTGATGTACGGTGCAAACTATCACCGAGGAATGGTTTACAGCCATCGTATTTTAGAAGACGGCTCTCTTGAGCTTGCGGATAAAATCACACATGATGAACCAACTGGTCCTCACGATAACCAAAATAATGCGCATGTTCATTATACAGATTTAACTCCTGATAAACGTTTAGCTGTTTGTGATTTAGGTACAGACCGTATTTATACCTATGATGTTGCTTCTGATGGCAAATTAACGGAGAAGGCCCAGTACGTAGCAGAGCCTGGTACCGGACCACGTCATTTGGTCTTTCATCCAAATGAAAAATTTGCTTATCTGTTCGGTGAGCTTGACAATACAGTGACTGTTCTTGCCTATGATGCAGCTGATGGTACCTTCACACAAAAACAGAAGGCATCTACCTTACCTGAAGATTTCACAGAATTTAGCGGCGGAGCTGCTATTCGTATTTCTAAAGACGGTCGTTTCCTCTATGCTTCTAATCGTGGGCACAATTCTCTGGCTGTCTTCGCTGTCAAAGAAGAAGGCAGTATGGTTGAGTTGATTCAATTGATTTCGACCGAAGGTGATTTTCCAAGAGACTTTGATCTGAATGCAACAGAAGAATATATTGTAGCTGCCAATCAGAATACAGATAATTTGACTCTTTATCGTCGTGATAAAGAATCCGGGTTGCTGACAATGATCCAAAAAGATATTTATGCACCGGAATGTGTCTGTGTATACTTTAAATAGGTAAACGAAAAAGAATCTTTCCATGAGAGCTGTCTCTTTTGGAAGGATTCTTTTGTTATTCTCTGAGCTTAAATCGCCTGATCACTTTGTAAAACTGATCCATTAATCGCTCCAATAAACGACCAGAATAAGCATCTCCTTTATCAGAAAGATAGTCATAATTCACTTTCGAGTTATCTTTACTTTTTCGTTTTGGGCTGAACCATTTATTCTTTTGGTTACGTTCAACGGCCGATCCCTTCATTGATTCATCCAGATTTCCATTGCCAAGCAGCCCATATCGACCTATGTCTTTTCGCAGCCGTGTATCCAGCTTAGCTGGTGGTTTGACATCCAATCGTACATGAGTTTCATCATTTCGATTGGCATAATTGAAGGATTCTCCATTCATCAGCTGTTCTTCAAAATAGGCTGTCCTATTTCTATACCTATGTTGGTAATCACTTAAAGCACTGTAGTACTTGCCACTCTCGGAATCTTTCTCAAGTACATTCCACTGGCTGACAAAATTCCCCATTGGATCAATAATGAATTCCGAATGAAAGCCAACTGTACGTTTTTTGTTTTCATTTCCTTTTACTCGATCGTTATAGTTCTCACCGAGTATCAGCTTATTATGATAACGAGCAGGTTCTCGCTCGATCCGCTTGCCGTTGCGTCCTTTGGGCGTCGGTGCCTTCACGTAAGACGCAAGAGCTTGTTCATCTGTCATGCCCAACTTTTTGAAATTAGAACGAACATAGCTGATATTCTGACGGTCGATATACATCCTCAGCTGATGAATCGATCGATTAGACAAAATGTTGACTGGATATGCGGCTTGAACCGTCTCAGCCAGAGTACTCCAAAAGATTGCATGGGGAGCAAGCTGGTCATCAAAAGCTGCCTTACCGTTCAATTGAAGCATCTCATTCTCATCCATTTCTCCGCCCAAGTGTTTGAGTAATAATGCTAAACGCTTTTTTGCTTGTTCTTCACTAACAGCTCCTACCTCATCCATTCCGAAAACGTTGAAAAGTCGTTCGTATAAGGGACTGCCTATCGTTTGAAGGGCTAGGTCATTTTCTGCCACTTGCTCAATCAGCATCGCTGCAGTTTCAGATTGTTGGACTTGCTTTAAAAGTTCATGACCATAGACATTCACAGCAGCCTGATCCCAATCCATCATCAAAAAGTGCTGACAATGGCGGACTAGTTGTTCCCAACATTCAGACAATTCATTTCTCCCCAAGTTTCGAAAGACTGTTGAAAATAGCTGCAATACCCGCTGTTCCGCTCCAGCTTTCAGTTGATTATCCTTGTCCTCTTCCATACAGTTCCTCATCCCTTCGCCCCTTCCCCTATTCTTCATTGAGCTTATTGTACCATTAAAGCAGTAGTGATTCGCCTTTGGCTTCTTGCCTTTTCTTTAAGCATGTTTCAGTGAATACACACTTTCCAAATCGTTCTATTGCTTCATCCTTCAAATTTCATATTTTCAATCATACTCTAGTCAAGGTTATGCTAAAATAAAAGAACAGCTTTCTTATAATAACAATAACGAACGGAGGAATACTGTGGAGGAAATTATCCGAATAGAACAGTTGACCAAACGCTTTCATAAAAATATTCTTTTTGAAGCAGTTGATTTATCTATTTATAAAGGGCAATCGATTGTGTTTACAGGTAAAAATGGCAGTGGGAAGAGTACGATGCTGAAAATGATTGCAGGCTTGACCAGCCTTTCTTCTGGAAAAGTTCACCGCAGCCAAGAGCTGTTGATTCATTATATTCCTGAGCATTTCCCTCGGAAAAAAATGAGTGCTTATCAGTATCTTCTGGCAATGGGGAAAATCGACGGCTGCCCCATATTTGAACTAAAGAACCGAATACAAGACTTAGCAGAGGATTTCTATATGAGTGAAATGCTTCATACTCCGCTGAGCTTCCTCTCCAAGGGTACACTCCAAAAGATTGGCGTGATTCAGGCATTACTGCGTACTCCGGATATCTTACTTCTCGATGAGCCTCTATCCGGTCAAGACGAACGCTCTCAGAAAGTGTTTATTACAAAAATGAAAAGCCTGTTGGAAGAAAGGGTCACAATCATCATGTCCTGTCATGAAAAGCATTTGATTCGTGCTATTTCAGATACAGCGTATCAAATAGAAAACCGCAAGATTTTACCAACTGCAATGAGTACTTTTGATTCTGAAGCCGTTTTTCATTTAGTCTTTATCGATGAACAAGGAAAAGCTGTCCTTCCGGATGTAGCGTTTTCCATCGAACGCTTTGATAATCAGGTACGACTATCTGTTCCAGCGAGCCAGACGAATTTACTGATCCGGCAAATGTTGGATAATCATTGGACATTACGGGGGATGCAAGATGAAAACTCTGACTGATTTATTGAACTATCAGCGCCTTTCCTATTTTAAATCGTCCAGATTTGTAATGCCTCTAGTTTGGCTATTGCTGCTTCAGCTGGCTATTTATACAACACCTCGCCCAATTGGTTTGATGGACAGTATTTTTATGTCTTGTATGTATACGTTTTTGATTGCGATGTGGGTTGGGCTTTCCTATAACAACTTGGAGGATGAAGTAGGTGAACAGCTTTTGATCCTACGAGTAAAGAGTGAGACTGTATATTATCTAAGTATTTCTGTTTTTTTACTGATCCTAAGTGCCATCATCAGTTTGATCTCTGCTATTGCGCCCTTGATTGCAGCCATTGTCAGTCAGCAGACACTCTTCGATCGACCATTTGAAACAAATGATTTTTTCTGCTCCCTATTGCTTCTGTTCTCCTGTGCTTGTGCGGGAAGTGCCCTTGGTTCTCTGCTTCACCCAAGAATCATAAAGGATAAAAAACTGATTTTACTGACTGCTCTTTTTCTTGTTGTCTTCTCGTCAGCGCGACTTGCCATGGTCAGAGAGTACTCCTTCTTGAAATTTATTTTGTGGGTTATTCCCCCAGTTGCAGATATTACTAAAGCTTATCCAGTCAGTACCGCCTTTTCTCGACCTGTTACCTTCCAACTGTTTGGCCAGCTGCTGATTTATGCAGGTGCCTTTTCAGCAGTAAAAATTGGACTCTTGAAGAAAATAAAATTCTAATACAGGTACTAAAAAACGTGAAGCCCTCGGAACTTAGACCTTCCAAGAGCTTCACATTTTTATTTTTTTCGGTTCCTATTTCAGGTTTTGTAGAATTTCTTGATACCTTTTAGTTGCAAGAACGCTAGGCTCTCCTTTTTTACAAAAGGAGAGTCCTGCTAGTTTTTTATTATTCCGCACAACCACGATTTGCTCGTCCTTCATCGTTTTCTGTAATGCTGCAAAAGCTTCAAGAAACCGTTCATCCTTCTTCGCCTTCTCATAAAAAGAAAGAACGTAGACATAATAGAAAAGATTATACGTTCGAAACGGGTATTCCGGCTGCATGAACAACGTCCCTATGCCGTAATGGCAAGGGCCTATTGGTCTCTTTATCCGCCAATGTTCCAATAAAAGTTCAACCGCTGAATCAAGCTCAGCTTCCTGATTCAAGTATTCCGTGAAGCGAAAGGCACTTAGGCCTGTTAATGTTGGTCCAGGATTCGCATACAGTGTTTCTTCCCCTCGACCATAGCTGAACTTATTGCAGCGCCAGCCGCCTTTTTCGTATTGAGTAGCCAATAAATGCTTGAAGGTCGTTTTGATCCGCTCATCGTCTTGATACCCCATATGACAAAGTGTATTCACAGCATTTACTGTCTGACAGGGCAGGATCGCCCCCTTACCAGTTACCTGAAAACGACCGTCTTCCCGCCAAGTGCTGAAAATCAACTCAGCTGTTTCTGCAATTAGCGGATCTGTTCGGTCCATTCCCAATTCCGTCAACAGCATCATGCTTTCCAGTGTCGAAAAAGGAGCTCCCTTGATCAAACGCTTGTCTGAAGTCGTCCAGTAGTCGGCACCTAAGTCATAGCGATGAGCCAGAATTTCTTCAACATCGCCTTGGTATTCTTTCATCACAGCCATTTGCTCTTCTCCTTTCAACTCGAGAGATTCATTCTCTTATTCAGCTCTTGAAAAGCAGCCAGCCAATCCTTTTCCGGTATTTTATCAAATGCATCTCCCAATGACAGCTCAAAGGAACAGACTGAATCCCCATGATTCTTCAGCATTCCTGTAAAACCAATGCTTGTCTCCTGCTGAAGTGTTGTCAGGATTGCCGCTACTTCTGTTTTGGGTTTTGAAAAATGAACGTGGAACATATTTGTTACCGGTTTACGGGGAATTGTCTCGATCCCTTCACAAAGGTTGAACTGTTCCGCCACTCTTTTTGCGCTGTTATAATAGTCAGCCATTTTTCCAATTCTCTGTTCATAATAATAATCTGACGACAATACATAGGGATAAAGACTGATCAGATCACCCCCATGCCGTCTTTTCCAAATTTTCGATTCGTCAATCAACGACTGATCACCTGCCAGAATTGCTCCTGCAATTCCTCCTAGTCCCTTATAAAAGGACACATAGACACTATCAAACAAGGAACAGATTTCAGCTGCTGTCTTGTTGTAATAAGGCAGACACTCCCATAGCCGTGCACCATCCAGATGCACTTTTATCTCATTCTCTCTGCAGAACTGAGAGATTTCCTTCAACTCCTCAAAGGTTGGCAGCTGTCCGCCAATTTCTCTTTGCGGCAATTCAACAAGTAGACAAGTGATTGGCTCTTCAAGCTGCTTCAGATCGTTCAGCGTGAAAAGACGATCCGCCTCTCCCAACAAAACAGTTTGAATATGATGAAGCTCCTTCACGCCACCCTCTTCATGGATTTCCAAGTGAGACAGCGGATGATAAGCAACCCGGTTATTCTTCCCATGATCAGTCCAAATCCTTAAAACGATTTGCTGCGCCATTGTTCCACTTGGAAAAAATACTGCTGCCTCCTTACCAAGTACCTTAGCCATTTTCTCTTGAAAATCTTCGATTACAGTTCCAGTCCCATAGATGTCACTTTCTTCTTTATCATCAACAGCTGTCAATGCCTGCTTCAGTACATCGATTGTACGATCTCCATGGTTTCCCAGCTTATATTTTGCTTCTTTCCAGCTTTTTTTCAACTCATCCATCGTTTAAACACCTCTTCATTTTTTCTATAGCTAACAATAGGAAAAAGCAACAGCCTCAACTGCTGCTTTTAATTGATATACATCCTATCCACACGAAGAATGACCTTTACGCAATGTGTATAAAAATGAAATTAAAAACAATCGTCATTTCTATAATAGGTTTATATATGCAGAATCCGCTTATAAATATTTTTCAAGCATGAATGCAATGCCGTCCTCATTGTTTGATAGCGTGATTTCATCGGCCGCTTCCTTTAGATCATCAACCGCATTAGCCATCGCTACTCCGACTCCTGCGTATTCTATGATTGAGCGGTCATTGTGCCCATCTCCAAATGAAATGATTTCATCAGCATGAATGCCAAAATCCGGCAGCACACTATCTAGAGCCTTCGCTTTATCAATTCCTTTATCTGTAAATTCAAAATAGAAAGGTGCTGTGAACATAGCATTCAAACGACCTTCGAAGGGTGCTTGGATTTTTTTGTGGTTCTCTTGTAAATACTGCGCATCAGCCGCAATTAAAATTTTATTCAAAGGAAAGTCCACAAAAGCTGCAAGATCATCAATCTCACACAGCTTAAAGTTTCCGCCTCTGGATTCATATTCAATAATATTGAACTCTCCAGTCGGCAAATATAATGTGTTGTCAAATACATCATTGACGTATAGATAGTCATCTTTATCGATCATTGGTTTTACATCAAACTGCTTCAAATGTTCAAGAATCGCTTTCCCATCTTCAACAGACATTGCCTGATTAAACAGTATTTCTTCTGTCTTACAGTCAACTACACATGCACCATTGAAGGAAACAATGAAGCCTTCATACTTGTCCAATTGCAGTTCTTCCACATGCTTACGCATCCCGGTTGTCGGGCGTCCAGACGCAAGAATCACTTTTATGCCATTTTCCTGCGCATCGATCAGTGCCTGTTTTGTTTTTTCTGATATTTCCTTTTCATCATTCAGTAAGGTTCCATCAATGTCTAACACGATTGCTTTGATTGTCATATCGTCTGCTCCTCTGACTCGCTGAATGACCTTCTCCCACTAATGATTGCTGCTGCAATAAAAAGAGCCATCCATTATTATTTTTGTTATCAGCGTATGATTGAAGCTTCCCCATTACTGGAATTTCCAGACACACCCTACTATCAGTATAGTTTATAACGAATCAAAATTCTATAATGAAAAAGCTTACACACCTTATGTTATTGAAAAAAATACCAGATAGACACTTGTAAAAAAAACAACGGATTCTTCACGACAAGCAATACATGCAACAGTGTTTAAAAAAAGTGCACAGGAAGATAAAATTCCCTGCACACTTTCGTTTTACTTATTTTAGCTATCGAGAACTATGCTTGATGTCGCTTCTTCGACCAATAAAGTAAAACTGAACCCAGCAATACCAGCATTCCCGCTGAGCCTAAAACCATATTTCTGAATTCACCAGTCTGCGGCAATCCAGTGCCATCTGAACTGCTGCCTCCTGTCGGCTTATCAGCTGATGAATCACTATTTACTGTGTCAGTATTAGATGAGCTGCTATCTGTTGTTGTAGACGTGTCTGAGGAATCATCGGTTCCTTCCCCTGACAAATCATAGACAGGATATGCTGAATTCGGCGATGTCATTTCATTAAAAACTGCGCCAATCCCTTCTGCCAAGGTTTCGTTTGAATAGTTCTTGACTTGCATCAGACCATGTACATTGATACTGCCGTTACTATAACGAGTGATTGGCTGCTCAGATGGACGATCACTTTCCGGAAGTGTTGTTAAACTTTCAAACCATTTGTCTTGAATCAGATGATCTGCTGTGTTTACTGAACTACGAGTAACTGACGGCACCCAATAATAGTTCGTTGCGCCATAAATCTGTGATTCCTCCTGATTTCTCAGCTCCAGTTTTTCAGCAATTTCAACTCCTGTCGTTCTGAAAGAAAGGATGCCATCTGCAAAATAATTCGTTGTATCTGAAGAAGTCGTGTATAAGGCTACATTGTGGGACTGATTGTTAAAGGACGTACTGCTGTTGATGATGATATCTATCCCACTATTGGAGTCGATGCCTTTGCCTAAGTTCTCAAAAGTTAAACTGTTGATCAACTCATGATCTCCGGGAAGAGAAGAGCCGCCCATTTTAAAGCCATTTCCATTCCCCGTTTTAGATGGATTATTTGCCAACCAGCCATTTCGATAAGCTACTGAATTTTTGATCGTCACTTTGCCGATACTTCCTGTCTCGTTTTTAGCAAACAGATCCCATCCATCATCCGCATTGTGATAGGCGATACAGCCATCAAACACATTTCCCGGACCTGTGGTGATTTTTGCCGCAAAACCATCTGCATCTTCGAAACCAGTATCTGCATTTTCATAGGAGGTACAATTCTTGATCGTATTGTATGACGGCCATTCATTTATGGTATCCGTAGCCGATCCACTGATTTGAATCCCTGTATTGCCATTTCGGTAAGTGTGAAGATCCTCTAACCAGTTGTAATGTCCCGAAACTTCAATCCCTTTAGACATATCGGAAGCCCCTGTCACATCGAAACCACGATAAACCCAATAATTGCCCCAATGAGACAGGCCGCCCCCTTTTCCTGTAAAATCAATCACTGGACGAAGGCCTGCTTCATTCTTTTCCGCAACCAATGTAATCGGCTGTTCCGCTGTACCATTTACTCCTTTTTGAACAGATAGCTTTTTATCAAAGGTATAGTTCCCTACAGCCATTACAATCGTCATTCCCGGCTTCGCGTAGCTCAATGCGGTAGTTAACGCCAGTGGCTCTTCAACTGTTCCTGCACCACTATCTGTCCCCCCAGGTGTTACATAAATTGTTGATTTTAAGTCTCTATAGGCCACCTGATGCTCAATGACTGCTTCATCATAATTACTCATCTCCATGTATTCTCCTGGTGTATAATCCCTATCCGGAGTAAAAACTGCTTCAAATTTCGTCAACGCTTTTGACAATTCCACAGGGACAACAACTTCCTTATTCGCACTAATAGCCAAACCATTGCCAGCATCGAAAGTTTCCCCAGTCTCCTTGTCCCGAAGAATCAATGAACCATCTGCATTCGCTTTAAAGCGTAAATCATACTCTTTTGTTCCGCTCTCCTTACTTGACGAAATACTATAAACTGGATCGATTTTTTCTGTTGGGCGTTCTTCCGGATCTGGATCTTCCGCCGGATCAGAATAGGTCATTTCTATTCCACTGACTGTAATATCCATGTTTCGAGCCGTCGCAAAACCAACACAAACATTTTCCTGATCCAACACAAACATTGATTCCCAATCCCAAAGCACATCACGAACCGTTTGGCCTGATGCATCCGTGTAATACGCTTCGAAACCACTATTAGTCTTTTTCATCGTAAAATCAAAGGTTGTTAGATCACCGATTGTCACAGCGCCGACCTCGGATTCTGCATGACCAATCACATTATATGTGCCTGCCTCAAGATTGTTTGCTGCTGCAGCTGTCTCTAACGGAAAATAACTAGTAGTCACAGAACCAACTTCTGGCGGATTCAACGGATTACTTGTTACACCAACTACCGTTCTAGTGCCTAACCCCAGCTTCATCGCATACTTTGTACCATTACCAGTAGTCACCTGATTGTTGTCAAAATCCCAGATATATTCCAATCTGCTGCCAAGGATAGAGTAAGAATTTGAATAATGGCTTCGATCATACATTGTTTCTGCTGGTACAGCATCTCGAACCATCAAAGCAAAGCCTTCCTGTCCGTTCGTATATTTCCATGTATTGACAGTTACCTTTCCTGAGAGTGAAAAATTCTTCTCCTTTGGCACCTGCGTGTAGTAATACGAAAGCCCATCTGTTCCACTGATCAAAAATTTACCGCCGTTGTCCTTACTTTTAATATTTACCGTTTTTTCATCAATCACATCAATACTTGTTTTCGCTTCGTTTGTACTTTCCCCAAAAAAGATATTTTGCCATTCCCCTAATGCTTTAGGCACAACCGATGATTGAATTTCCTTTACTTCTGTTGCCGCTTTTTCAGACTCGCTGGATTCAGCTATTTTCTCTGCATCGTTCACATTTGAATCTTCTGTTTCTGTAGAAACTTGGTTCTCCATTTCAGATGAAAATTCAGTATTGACGGAATTGTTCACGTGAACATTTTCTTCCAAAAAAGAATTTTCTGTTGTCGTTGCTTCTGTCCCATCAACTGCGATTGCTGTTATCGGCAACGACAGCGACGCCGCACAATAAGACAATGTTACAAATTTCCGAATAAACTTACCTGCCAAATCGTTCCTCTCCCTTTTAAAAAATAGAAAAAAAGCGCTTTCCTTAACTAATATCTCAAAATAAGAACAAAAAGTCAAGTATTCCTAAAATCAAATCCTACTTGTAAACTGAAAATCCCTAGCTTGCAGCATCACCTGAAAAGTAAAAAAATAAAGCGCAGCAGTTTATCACTACTACGCTCTTTCCAACATTACTTGATAGCGTGGCTCACTTTATAATATTCTCTCGTTCATCCGCCGCAATCTTCTTTGCCTCTTGAAGCTTTCGTTGTAATTCCTTGTCATAATTTCTGGCTGTAGGAACTAGAAAATTCACTAATCCACAAATAAGCGTGCCGACACCGGCAATAAGAAATATATTCTCAACACCAATTTTATCTGCTAAAGGACCGGCAAAAATCAACCCGACAGGGCCGGTAATACTCATCAAGGAGTTCAGTACGCCCAAAATACGACCAAGATATTTAGGTTCATAGCTTTGCTGAATCATAGCCATCAGCAGCGTATTGAAGTAAGGCGTTGCAAAGCCTGCTGCGGCATTCAACATCGCAAAGTAAACAAAGCCTCGACTCGTCGGCGGCATCAAACCGCTGGCACCAATCGTCAAGCCAATGACTAGGTAAGCAAGAAGTATTGGCTTCATTCGATTTTTCCAATGACCAAATATACCTATGATTGTCCCACCAACTAACATCCCCATCGCATAAATCACTTCAATTAATCCTGCTTGTCCAACAGTCCCATTGAAATAGCTCATGGTCATCAAAGGATACAGACTGGCAGCCGGCATAAAAATCAAAGTAAATGCAGCACCAATAAGTGTGATATACCAGAGTCCTTTATTCTCAATCAGCTTTTTGAAACCAAATACGGTATCCTCCATCAATTGAATCCGTTCTCCTTCAGATGGGATATGCGGAATTTTTATAAAAATCAATAGCCCGACACCTACTATAGCACCAAGCACATCAACAAGAATCAGAAAATTCATCGGAATCACTGAAAAAAGAAATGCTCCCAAAGCAGGTGCAATGATGAAATTTGCCGATTGAACCATACCAAGCTGACCATTGATCTTTGTTAATTCTTCTTCAGGCACCATCGTCGGTAAAATCGATTGGATCGTCGGCATTTGAAAGGTCTGTGCAATTGCTCGTATCAGTAAAGAGACAAAAACCAGCCACAGAGGAAAATCTGCAGACAGCGTACCAACAACAGATAAGATCAAAGCAAAAATCGCAACGATGATATCCGTGATCATCAATAGTCCTTTTTTATTCAATCGATCGATGAACGGCCCCGCAAACGGACTAAGTACAACCATTGGAATCATTCCCAATAACGTTGCAATACTTAAAACAGTTGCAGAACCGGTTGCCTCCGTTAAATACCAAATGATCGAATACTGAACCACCATACTTGTTATTCCAGATAAAAACTGTCCGGTAAGAAATAAATAAAAATTCCTCCGCCAGTTTTTCATGTCAATCGTCGTTTGTTCATTCATATAAACACTCCTGTTTCATCGTTTTATTTAGGAAATAATCAACTTCTTCTTCCTAATTTGGAGTGCTTCCAAAAAAAGAAGAGCTTATCTATTTCTCATACGAATAGAGTCGATAGTGTTTTTCATAAAAAATAACATGTCGAACTCTCCTTTCCTTAATCTAGTTTTAACAAGTCGATCATACCATTTCCTTGATTGGTAAATCAAACTGAGTGTCTTCTAAAAACTTTCATTCACTTCTACCTCTGTTATCTAAAATATTCTTTTCTAAATAAATATTTGGATACTTAAATTTGATACGGCTAATGATGAAGAAAATTGGTGCAGTCCATGCCAGTACTCCCCCCGAAGCAATGAATAGAATGGGTATAATTGATTTAGCTAGATCAAATGATTCAATTATTCGTAAAAAAAACAGAAGACTGACTATTATTGGAAAATAGATAGAAAATAACTGTGTCGCATATTTAGAGCTTTTTTTATACTTCTCTGTTGTTCGACTATGCTCTCTCGCTTCCCCTCTAGCAATAATTTGCCACTGGTAGACGCTTCCAATTATAAAGAATACTATAGGGAGTAAAAGTAATCTGTTTAATAATACTATTTTTTTTTGCTCAATATCCGTTTCATTCAAAGTGTGAAAGACTTCCATACTGACATGCCTATCAAAGAAATAACTATAACCAAACACAATCATCAACCCTGATAAACACATGAAGAATAACCCTGCACCAAAATAGACACTCGCTTCGTATATTTTGGTCTTAAACAGACACAAAATAATTAAGTCAAGAACAAAAAATACTACCAAGGATAACAATACAATGCCAAATAATCCAGCGTAAGGCAATATTTCCTCATCTAACTGTTTAAAAATGTAAATAGGCGAAACCACTGAAAAGAATAATTGCAAATAGAGCATAAATCGCATAGATTTAACATCTGTAACAGTCGGTTTAATCGTTTCACCATAATAGTAATAATCAGCTGCCGTTCGTTTTTTCCTCATAATCATTTATACCTCATTTTCTATCAATTAGCCAAAAAACCATTTATTTGGATTTAAGAAATCAGTTATTATTACTCAAATGTAAATTTATTCTATTTATTATACTTTTTGAAAGAGCAAGATACTCTTTGCTATTTTCAAAACACATGTCTGTATTACTTTTTGCAAAAAAATAATTTCATAACTGATAGATGAATGAAGAAACTGGTTCAAATCTCTAGCTATCTTTGCTAAATGGTCATTTATTAATTGGAATCCATTTCTCTGCAATAACATCCCAATTGGCTACTACTATATCTTTCCCATCAATAAATTTATGAATTTTGGTTTCAATGCTTTATCAGCTGATACTACCCATTTTGGTACACTGGAATCAAAAATATCAGGTTATATCATCCACATACTTTTGTTTAGTAATAAACTCACCAACATTAGCATACTCGGAGTTAATAATGGTCCCTTCCACAAGCTCAACAGGAATAACTTTACATATATCAGTTGTTGGAGTAGGCACTTTTCCTCTTATTACTTTAAGTAGAGCAATTTCTTTTTGTGTTTTATTTGAATTTGCATTAATCCTATTAAAATCTTCAATTGTCAGTTTATAGTCATCAAGAATTTTTTGAGCCTGTTCAGGCATCCTGTAATTTTCTAAAGTATTTACTTTGCTCACGACCATTCTTCACATTACTTACTTGTGTCTTCACACTATTATACCCGATTTTCAGCTTTGCAGAATAGAACTATCAACAAGAAAAGCCTAGAGAAAATTTCTCCAGGCTTGTCTTGATTTTTTTATTAACAGATATTTGCAAGTTGCTAAAATAATGAATCTACTCCATACCATTAATTCTAACTTTCAGAAAATTTCACATGAAATCTATAACACCATTAACACTCTCACTAATCGCTTTGATTGGCATGTCAGAAATCGATTTTATTTTTTCATAAAAATGCTTAAAATCATTTTTTAAGCTTTCTTCTTCTTCATCTGATAAATCCATATCGAGCATATTAATTAATCTCAAATAGTTAATTAATATTTTTTGCCTCTCATTATTCTTTTTGTAATCCATTGATATATTAGAAAGCTCACTCGGCAATAAATGTAAACTTGCATTTTTGAGTACTATCCCAATAATTTCAGAATCTTTAATGATAAAAGACGTATCAATAGATATTTCTAAAAATACCACCTTCTCATCGCCTGTACTAGGAAGCTCTTTGCATGAAATAAGTATATCCTCCAAAGTAGAGTAATAAGAAAAGTTTCCTATTTCACTTGAAAAATTTTCGCTATTACAAAGTTCAACTGAACCTTTTTTTTCCTCAATATTAGAAAATAGTTTTGAACTGCTCTCCAAAATTTTTATCGGTTCACTAACTTTGATAATTGCTGTAGTAAGCTGCAAACTGTTTTTATCAAATAATAAAGTATCCACATCTGATAATAACCAGCGGAAGCTGCCAAAAGAAGTAGCTATTTTTGTTTCAATTTCCTTATAGTCCACTACAGTTCCAATCCAAATTTCTTGACTTGAAGGATACCACCTCACTTGATGATTATCAATAAAATCTTTTGTACTCTCAACTATTCTTATTTTCATCATATTTTTATGGGTAAATTTGTTCAGAAGGCGGTAAAGAATCCCCTTTGGGTGTCGGTATATTTCCGTTGATGATCGCATCATGGCTTATAGCCTTTCCAGGATCATTCGGACTTCCACCAAATATAGCAGCACCACTATTTCCTCTTGGACCATCAGGTCCATAGCTAGTAATTACATTTCCCTTAGAACTTCCGCTACTCTGAACAATTACCACATTATCTCCTTCTCTTTAAATTGAAATTTGAGATTTACTACCTGAAATACATAATATGTTGTAACAATACTATCTATCAATCTCATTAGTGAACTGCTAAAAAACTAACAAGCAAGGATGAAATTAGTTCTTTTCCATAATAATTGAATTTTCATTAGCAATCTTGTGATAAAAGCAAAAGGCAATGATTCGAACTTGAATATTATACTTCCATCATCAAATACTTCTGATGATTCTTTAAGTTTAGACACAAGGAACATCAATTCTTCTTCAATGAATATACTCTTAATATACTCAGGAATATTATCTATATCTTGTCTACTTATCAATATTCTTTGATCATATGCACTATCAAATAGTTTCGATCCCCAATAATCAGCTTGACTTATATCAAAAGCTACATCCTAGATATTTTCTAAATATTTTCCATACAATAAATTACTATTCATATTTTCCATCTCCGTCATTTCCAATTAATATAATCAATAAAATCATCTTTAAATTTATTTTGTTGTTCTAATGTCAAATTTTCCCACTTGCTACTCCTAATTCTTTTTTGAAGATTGCTCTTTGAAATATTATTCATTATAGTAATTACCTCTCCATCAGGTTTCAGTATATGAACTCGCCCGTTTGCTCCCTCTACTAACCAACAACCATCATCTTGAATTAGGATATCCGATAATCTTGCTTTTTTTAAATCATTGATAAGCTCTCTTTTTATTGTTTTATAAAAGGACTCCATCAGAGCATTATCATATGAATTTCCTTTACGGCTCAAACTAGAGATAGTTTTTTTCTTAATTCTGATTGGAAGCTAGTGTTTCTGTGCTGTGAACCTTGATCCATATGAACAATGAGTTCTGCCTGTGGTTGTTCTTTCTCACAGGCTTGAAGGAAGGCGTCAATGATCAACTGATCTTTCATTCTTGGAGACATTGCCCAACCAACAATTTTTCGTGTATAGACATCAATAAGGACAACTATATATAGGGTTCCTTTCTGTAGAAGAATGTAGGTAATGTCTCCTAGTCAAATCTTATTTTTTCTGTCGTAACAAATAGTGCGTTTCCTAGGAAACGTACTATCTCCATATTTTCAACTTTTTGAATCCAACGATACAAACTATTTAGCATGGACGTCCAATTGACTACTCACTTCTTTAACAGAAAAACTCTCTTCAATAATTAATTTTACAGCAACTATTTTGAATGATTTATCAAATGAACGTCTAGACATGGAGGATTCCTCACTTTTTCTTTATACCCAGTTTATTATCCCAGTTCCAATTTCTCCACTTCATAAAAGTCTAACTTTTTGGGTTACTACAGTTGCTTCAAAAAAAATCGGGGCACTTTCATTAAATACTAAATAGATATTTCCAATGAAAAATAGCACTCCAAAAAAAATGTAGATATATACAATAACACTTTCGAAAGTCTATTGTTCAGCATACTTAATTGATACTCAGCTAATCTTGAAAAAAATTCACTTTTTCCCACATTTGCTTCTCTCTTTCTATAACTTTTGTTTAAATGAACGAATATACCCAATAAATAATACCCACGAAATAAGCACTGATATTATTGAAATAATAACACATAACAACTTCAAAATCGCACTTTCTGCTATCAAAGAAAAGTAATACGGCGTCATCAACTTTTTGTTATTAAGGCTTTCATTTAATATTACTATGGGAATTGCTATGCTTGCTATAGAAAAGAAACTTTTCATTACTATAAAAAATAACAATCCTTTATTAAATAAAGAAGACTTAAGCTGTGAATCATTATCGTTAATAACTAAAGCTTTATATTGTCCTTTTACCATAGCCCTCAATCCCATATCAACTAAAAAAAAGACTGCGTATAGTAATGAAAAAAAGCCAATCGATGGGTTTAAATAAGCGAAAATCCCTGCTAACAATGTAAATACCCACCAAATTTTTTTATTTTTTTCTATCCATGTATTCAATTTTTACCACCATCCAAAATCTAATGTAGGGATTGATAAAGTTAAAGAAAAACCTGCACCTACTCCAAAAACTGCTTCCGCTTGTAATGTTACTGAATTTATATTGACTGGTCCCCAGCTAAATGCTTCTTGACCAGAAACACTGGCACCTGCACTCAAGGTAAGTAAATACTATTTTGTTTAAACAGTAAAAAGATCATCATACATAATTGACTTTCATAATTAAGTTTACTGGTAATAAACACACTAAGTATTACTCTATTTTTCAATCAGAAAAAGTGATAATACTCCCTTTATTATTGCTACTTTTATGAATATTATTCTTCCCTTACTCATGCACCGAAAGTCAATTAATTTTCGATGCATGATAAAAGAAGTATTCTTCTTATTTCGGTGTGATGTATGTTAAAATATCTGCTGTTTGTTTGTCGATCATTCTGAATGAAACAACACCTAGTCCAGCTGCATTCATCTCTGAAATCAAGATTGATCCGTCTTCATATACATGTTCCACAAATGCCACATGTCCATATGTGCTGTCTGCTCCGGCTACTCCTGGTTGGAAGCAAAGTGCTGTCCCAGCTTTTGGTTCATGGCTGACTTCGTAGCCTCTGGCTTTCCCAGTTGCTCCCCAGTCCATACCATTTCCCATATTTACTTCAACATAACCGCCAAGCTGAACAATTCGATTGTACGCATATTGGGTACAATTTCCAGCTGCGTAATACTCAGCGCCCGGATAACTTTCACCTGCATAATCCTTAAAGTCACTGTCAGGATGACTATCTGTAATGATCAAACCGCCAGATGATACAGAGGGTTCAGCTTTATCATATTCCGTCAACTCATACTCTTCGATAAATGCATTCAGCTTCTCGTCATATAACGTATCAGTCGCATAAACACCAGTCAACGCTTTCGTCGCTTCACGATAGCTCGCTGCATTTTCTTTCCAAGTTCCTTCATAAACCGTCGGATTCCATTCAGTGCCATCCTTCAATAATTCTGCATAGTCTTCAAAAGATTCTGTATAGCTTGGGTACTGTCTGAATGCCGATTGAATCTGATACCAGTTTCCTGAACCATCATCTTCGTAAGTCGCAAATGTTACAGACTGTCCTTCGTGCTCTCCTTTAATACCAAATAGATTATAGTAAGGCTCTTGACTAAGCTGACTGCCACCTGATCCTGTTTCCAGTATTGCCTGTGCAATCATCACAGAGGCATAAAGACCATGTTCTTGCCCGACCTTACGAGCTTTCTCGCCAATCCTTAAAATAAATAAATCAGTAGGCTCGTTACGATTAACCGAAATCGTTCCTGCCTCCGGTGCTTCTGTTGACTGATTTATGCTTGAAATATCGCTGCTGTCTGTCCAGTTTTGACTTGGTGCTGCATCAGGAACCGGCGCTGGCTGCACTGGTGTTTGAGGTACCTGTGGAGTTTCTACTGGCGGGACAGATGCTTCTGGAATCTCTGGAGAAGTACTTGAATCTGTCGTGCCCGATCCAGAGTCACCAGTTGAGCTTTCGTTCGTACTACTATCTGTACTTTCAGTTGTGCTGCTGTCTGTCGTTTCTTCTGTAGATTCAACTGTTTCTTCTGTTGGTGGTATTGTATCAGTCTTCTCCAACTCTAATCCATAAACTAGAACTGGATTGAAAGCATTCAAAAAGAGAACGCCCAATACACCTATTATTGTTATTTTTCGTTTCATAAATTTTGAGAGACTCCTTCTCTTCCTATTTATTAAATTTTAAGAAAATAAAGCTATGAAATTTACACAAACCACTATGCTTTACAAAATATAGTTAAGGTTAAAGAATAAGTTCTTTATTGTTTATACAGAGCTCTCAAATATACCTCAATATATAATTGATTTTCTACTTCCTTTAACATAGTAAAGAATGGTGAATGAATTTCCATATTGTTTTTCTCAACATAGTTAATCATCTTCATCTGAGCTTCAACAGTTCTCTTTTCAAATTCATTATCGACTCTCATCATCAATAAGCTATCAACTAAAAAATAAGATTTGAACTCCAATTCGTTTTCTTCGAGATTAACTATTGATGATTCCTTCACAGGAACGAAAATTTCTATAATTAAAGGGTCATTAAGAAAGTCGCTTATAATTGAATAAAAGAATGGCCCATTAGCATGCAAGGAATATTTTTCCATTAGCTCTGACATATCGTCCATGGCTAAGTCGAACTCATTCGAGTAAACTTTATAAATTTTAGAAACAACATTTCTAAATGAGAGAATCTGTCCTTCACTAATCATTTTTTTCGCCACTTTCTATTGGAATATACACATCTATAATAATCTCTCCATAAATGTCTGTACATACACAAAACGATTTATTAGATAGTTGATACTTATGTTCTTCAGCAATTTTTTCTAGCTTATTCCTTACTGAAGAAAAATCTGCTTCATTGTCTGCTTGGCGCATCATCAAAGTATCTGAAATTTCTATTTCATCAACAAAATCTAAAAATTCATTTTGCTCTCCATCCACTGGGTAACTAATCGGCATAAAAAATTCAAAAGTTTTATATTTAGGCTCATTCTCCTCATCTACCATTGAAAAGAATAACGGACCATTTTTGTATACTCCTTCTTTGAACTCAATACCTCTTAGTACATCGAAACCCTTATCCCACTCATCGAATTTCATAACAGTTTTATAACGAATCAAGTTTTTCATAATAAACGGTAGACGTTCAACCTTCATTCTTCTTTCCCTCCAACATATTTTCTTTATTTTCATAATTTTCCAAATAGTTTTCTGGAAACCTTTTCCTTAAATAATACATCATTGATAAAAATGGTAGCTTCATGATAAGTAAATAGCCTGTAACTACACAAAAAAGTGACATAAAAGTATCCAATAAATTGCTTATTCCTACATTTGAAATCATTATGACACTGAAAGATATACTTGTAGCAATCGGTGTTAACATTTCTGTTAGCAACGCCAAATTATCCAATTTAGAGATTCTCTTGTAATTTTTTCTATACATACCACGTTTAATCCGTTGATATAAAACAACACTGGACACTATAAGGGTCGGTAAAGTCAGCATCAATAAAAGATTCCCTGCTATTAATACTTGACTATCTGTATATCGCTTAAAAATGATTTCTCTATTTGTCGCTAAAAAATCGAGGAAACCAAAGCCTATTAACAATAGAGCAAGTGTATAGAAACTAAATATACTAATTTTCACATTTTTCATCTCATATTTTGCAGAGCTGTTTTTCCCAACAAAGAAACTGAATCCAGCGGTAAAAATACTTATGATACATAGAACAAGTAAAAATAGAAATGCTATTGGTTTTATATCATAGAATATTTCGTTTAATTGGTTTAGTTCATAAAAAAGAATCAATGGACATAGAAATAGCCAAATAAGATTCATTGTAGTTGAACTTCCTAATCCCTGACGATACTTTTCAAAAGAACTTCCTATCATATAGAAATCTTCAATTTCAAATTTTTTTAGCATTTAAAAACCTACTTTCTTTTAGCCAAATGCCCATTTTCCAATAGAAGCAAAGCCGTTACTTATATTATCTACAGTATTTTTTACACTATCAGTTACTTTTTTCGCTGTTTCCTTAACCGCTTTTCCAGCTGCATCTATACTTTTCGAAACACCATTCTTAATAACATAATTCACACCGTCTTTGATACCTTTTACAATTGGAGCCGCCGCCTTCCCTATAACATATCCAGCAGCTACGCCTACAACTATACCCAGAGGCCCCCCTACAAGCCCCCCAATAGCCATTCCTACTTTAGCTCCGGCTCCAGCAGCTGCTAAATCAATCCCAGTATTGACTGTTGTACTAACTATCCGTTGTGATGTATTTAATCCCTGCAACTTAGCTTCAGTATAATTATCATAAGCAGATAATCCTACAGCCGCTACACTCATTACATTTCCCGCATGCGTCATAGCTTTCCCAAACTTACCAAGTTCACTATAACCCTTGTAATCGATTATTTTGAAGCTGCCCTTCGCTCCATCTGCTGCAGCTTTACCTACGCCTTTTACTACGCCTAATTTTCCTTTCCCATAGTTTAATAAAAACTTAGGATCTCCATCGACAAAACCTAGTTGCTTATAAATATTTTTTCCTTCTTTTGTAATTACACCATTTTTATATTCCAGTATTCTTGCCTTACCATCTGTGTTCAGAAATTTTATGCCAAACATTTTGCTCCATTTAGAATCTTTTAAATAATATTTGCATCCACTTAAATAATGTTTGCTTCTATCAATAAGTTTTGAATCCTTTGTTATCTTCCAAAGGTACGCTGCTTTTGAGTACTTTATACCTCTTTTCACATCGCCTCTGATACTTTTACCTTTTTTTAGAATCCCTAAAATATCAATGCCTGTACTCTCTTTAGAGTACCCTGAGATACCTTTTCCACTTTGAGATAAAGCACTCATTTCTCCATGTACACTATTTAAATTAGATAATAGTTCTTCTAAATTACTACTTCTTCCATTTTGAACACTGGTAAATTCTGTCAGATGAGTCAATAAGTCGGTTGTGACTTTTTTAAGTTTATCATAAGTATCCGTTATTGTCCCTGCATCAATTGTCGACGCAGAAGAAATATCAGCGATTGTTCCAATTTCTTTATTTACACTTTCAACGCTACTTTTCAATGAGTCCTTCGTAGATTTCACATCATCTTCTAATGAATCAATATAATCGCTTTTTATAATGCAGCTGTGGTCACTATCCACCATATCATGAAATAGATTTATTGAAAATTTCATTAATGATTTTGATGAATCGATTAAATCCTGATATCCAACACTAGTTTCCACATGAACGTCTGTCAAATAATTTTTTACTGCAGATGCACTTTCTCCTTCAAAAGAGTTCAAGCCAGAAAGGCTTCTCATATTATTCCTTAACTCTAGTAATGATTCTCTTAAGACTTCTGAAGCAGAAGTATACTCTTCAAAATAGTCATGTACCTCAGTCATATCAACATTTGCCATTTAATCACCTCTTTTATTCTTCTATATTTAAAAGATTTTCCCACCTTTTCCAATAACACTTGAAGATATATTTGCATCAGCATCTCGTATCTCTTGCCCAACCACCTGTATACGTTGAATGTCTCCTGAAGTTTGATTTTTATACTGAGAAATTGAACTTTTTAAATCAGAAACTATTGAGCTATACTCTTTAAAAGGATTGATATCTGTAGTTGACAAACTAGCACTCATATCAAATTTTACTGAATTAGCACTAGATCTCATTTTAGTAATCTCAGAATTAAATACACCATAATTTATACCAACCTTACCACTCATTTCTTAAACCTCCTTTGTATTATAAACTATTCAATTGATTCAACAGAGTGGACACCCGAGCATTACCAGTTGCAATGTCCGTCACTGTTTGTTCTAATTCTTTTTCATACTTTGCTTTATCATCTTGAAGCGTTGTTATGGCATCACTTATTTTCGTACCGATATCTTGAACAGATGTTTTCATCTGTTCAAGCTCAGTATTCGCTTTGGTGGCATTTTCACCTTTCCAGGAACCTGACTCAATAGTAATTCCATCTAGACTTGACTTTCCTGTATCAAATTCACTTTTAGAAGATTCTATATTTGTTAATGCTGTATTCAGTCTTTGTACTTTATCCTCTAAGCTCAATTTTTGAATATTTAAACTAGTTAATCTATTTTGTGTTGCTGTCAACTGAGTCATAATTTGAGCACGTTTCTGTGCCTTAATAGCATCTTTTGCGGCTTGAGCTTTACGATCTTCTCTTATCCCTAATTCAGCCATCTTCTCACCTTCTATCCTCTTATATGTTTGATTTTAATAAATTGTTTTTCTATTGAATAGTGTCCACTATCAAATTCCAGTTCGGGTTCTCTAGAAACATATGGTTTTTCTAAAAATTCTTGATCAGATACTCGCATTGAGAATATTGCAGACTTAATTAGCTCTTTGTAGTGTTTTGGCAAACCGATTCTTGTTTTTGCCATATATTGATGATCCCCAGCTATCACAAAATGGACACCTGTCTGTTCAGCCGCTGAAAATAACTTCTTCAGCTCATCTTCAGTTAGGTTAACAGCTTTTTCAAACACTTCCATATCTGTGATATAAATCAACCATCTAGGTTGACCGACAAAGCCACCTTCGATTCTGTTATCAATTTCCACTAGTATGTCTTCTTTGACTTGCGTAAACATGTCTTGATCAGCTATATACGCGTTGACTGCAAGTTCAGTCTTTTCACAAATATTTCCTGAATCAATAACCATGGTATTATGCTTTCCAGCCAATAACTCTATAGAAGCTAAGACCGATTGTTTAAGTGGTAAAAATGTCTTCCGCTGTTCTCCAAATACAGCCAAATTTCCATACTCAGCTAAATCAAATGGAATAACATTTACATCTTCATAATCTACTCCCAGTGACAGCACTCCTGCTTCTGTCAAATGTGTGGTCTGTTTCTTCCTTCTAAACGTCTCAAAATCAAGCACTTCCGGTACCATCGGTATTTCTTCCGGTCTTTCCCCAGTCCAATGTGCGTCCATCTCTGTTACTTCAGCCTGGATTGCTTCGATGATTTTAAGTGTATCTTCACCGGCTGCCGGTAGAGCAGCTTGAAATAATTCCGGCTCTTCCAGTTTGATCAGTCCGCGTCCTGGTAAGTCATCAATAGTCAGAGTGGTTCTGCCGACAATCGATCTTGGTTCAGCATCGTCGATCATTTTCAGTGCAATCTGCAGTTTGATATTGCTTGACAGGTTCATACGCATCGCATTTTGGCGACCTGCAGATAGCAATAGATGGATACCGATACCGGCACCTTCACGGGCAACCTGAGTGATGACCTTATCCAGCATCTCTTCAAATTTCGAGCCCTTCATTCCTTCATAACCATCCAATAGAATCAGAATGATTGGTTCTTCTTTGCCGCTGGCTTTTTCGTACATTTCCAATGTTGCAACGGAAAACTCACTCAACAGCTTCTTACGACGTTTCAATTCATCATTGATTCGTCGAGCAAACTTGGCAATTTTTTCTTCTTCATCGATGGCCATCGTATCAGCTACATGCGGCAGGCGCTTCAATGGAAGCAACCCGTTTGTTCCAAAATCAAGCAGATAGACATGTAGTCGTTCCGGACTGTGTACACGTGCCAGATCCATGACAACATTCTGCATAAAGGTACTCTTTCCATAACCAGGGCTGCTGAATACAGCCATATGTCCTTCGTTCGTCATATCCAGTTTCAAGGTTTCCTGTGCCTGCATACTTGGAATATCCACAACACCGATCGTCGGGATCAAATGTTGTTTTTCTGATGCCCATTCTTCTTTGAAGTCAACTTCATGCAAGTCTGTCACAACAATACGTTCTTCCAACGGAGGCAACCATGGTCTTGGTAACGGCGTGATACTTTCTTGCTCCGCTACATCATGGATACCATCGATAATTGCATCCAGCTCAGTTGGGATCTGCTTCACATCGTCTACATTCTCCAAACCACTTAAATCTTCACTTAGGATTTCGTATTGGCCTAATTCATTCACCAAATAAATCGTATGGTCTTCGATTTGCTGATCATCTTTATCTGGTTGATAATCTGCACCACTCCAGGCACTTTGGAACAGTTCATAAATTTCATTGTTCCCGACCTGAAGGTAAGAACGTCCGGCCTGTGTGATTTCTGCCGCATCCGGAGTTTTCAGCATTTCCATACTATCCGCTTTATCTGCAACTTTCAGACAAAGCTTGAATTTCGAGTTACTCCAGATTTGGTCATTGACCACACCGGATGGTTTCTGTGTCGCCAGAATCAAGTGAATCCCCAGTGAACGCCCGATACGAGCTGTTGAAACCAACTCTTTCATAAATTCAGGCTGTTCCGATTTCAATTCAGCAAACTCATCACTGATCAAGAATAGGTGAGGCATTGGTTCCGCCACATCACCGCTCTTATACAGCTTTTGATATTGATTGATATGGTTCACATTATTTTCTGAGAATAGACGTTGGCGGCGTTTCAACTCGGCATTGATGGAAATCAGTGCCCGCATACTTTGCGCTCCGTCCAAGTTGGTAATACTTCCCAATAAGTGAGGCAGGTTTCTGAACAAGTTCGCCATTCCCCCACCCTTGTAGTCAATCAGTAGAAAGGCTACATCATAGGGATGGAAATTCACTGCCAGACTTAAAATATAACTCTGTACGATTTCCGATTTACCAGAACCTGTTGTTCCGGCAACCAATCCATGTGGTCCGTGCGCCTTCTCATGAAGATTCAACATCACGATATCATCTTTTCCTCGTAGTCCCAGAGGAACAGCCAAGGTTTTATGTGGTGAGTTCTGTGCCCAACGTTGAGTCACATTAAACTCATTGAAGGTTTCAATGCCGTACATTTCAAGGAAGGTTACTGCTTCTGGGATACTGGATTTCAGATTCTGTAGATGATTCAGCGGCGCCAACAGTCTTGGCAAAGCTTCTTTATCAAAGCCAGCCGGAAAATGGTCCAATTGGAATTTCGTATTTTTCAGTTGCCCTTTTTCAAGCAGCAGGACACCTGTATTTCTATCTCTGATGTCAATAACCGTCTTGATATTGTCAGACAAGCTGCTCAATACATCTTCTACAAAAATCACGCTACAGCCCAATTCGCTAGGGTCTTCATTAAAGAATTCCATGATTACATGGTCAAGAATCAATTTCTCATCCGTGATCATCACGACATAATGGGGTGTGAACAATGTACTATCACGACTGTTGCCATTTTCTGCCAATGCATTTTTACGGTTTTTCAAAATTTGATTCAGACTGTTCAACACTTGGTCACGACTACGCTGGTTGTATACGAACCCTCGAACGTTCACATCCTGTAATTTCGCATGAGGCAGCCAACGCATCCATTCCCATTGATCCTTTTCACTTTCAGGGAAAATGGAAATGAATTGTAAATCGTGATAACTATGGAAAAGAGATAGCTGATTTACTAATAAATGAAGCTGCTCCAAAACAAAGTTTCTCGGTCCAATGTAACCAACAGGACCATTTACCAGATTTGCCAAAATTGGCATTTCATCCAGTTCCAAGCTCTTTGTATAAAGCTCGTACCCTGATTTTTCTAGATCATCTGTTTCTTTTCCACGCTCTTTGTTTGAATAGTCAATAGAGCTGGTACTCTGCACTCTTCCCAAACCTAAACGATAATATAGGAAGTCGAAGTGAAGAGCTGTTTTTTCATAAACACGCGGACTGTAAGTTTTTCCCATTTCCAACAGTTCAGCGATGCTTGGATAATGATAATGCTGTCCTTGGCGCTGCTTTTCATTCATTTGATACAGCTCGACAGATTTATCAACTAAGTATTTATTGTATTGAACTTCACGATCGATCAAGCTTTGCTTATGTTCTTTTTTATTTTTAAAGAAGCTTTGAATCGAGAATGTCAACGTCATCAACGTAGTTGCTCCACTGGCTATGACAAATAGCATATTCGAACGTAAGAATGCCATTACTGCGGTTACCGCAAGCATCGCAAGCGGCGGCAAAATAATTTTGACCAGCTGTTCCTTTGGTTCGTCCTTTGGATCACTCGGTGCGTTGATTGTTACCTTTTCCTCAGGTTCACGATAAATAATTCGTGGCGAACGGTGGAAATCCGGGTATTCTTCATACATTTCATAACGAGAGCGGTAAATCTCACACAGTGTTGAATCCGCAACGGTTCCTCTTGTCGCATGAATTTCGTGAGGAAACACCTTCAGCGTGTGTCGGCCAAAGGAAATCTCGTCTCCTTTTTCCAGCAGATACTCTGTTTCAGTCATCACTTTATTATTGAGTGTCGCTGAGCCGTCCAACAAAAGAAGCTGCCAGTTCTCTCCACTTTTTTTCATTACTGCCGAAAAATGCTTTTCTGCAAGTGTCAGAGAAACGCCTCTTTCATGCCCAATAACCAGCTCTGTTCTATCTAAGAGATCAAAAACCATCGTTTTTTGAACAGGAGTGATCAATAGCTGCAGCGACAGTTCGCTGTCTAAAGCGACCGTAAGCTCTTCGTCAACTGTTAATTCCTGTTCTGCTTCCTCCTGCTTCAAGTACCAGCCGTCCTCATAATATAGAACCAACTCTTTTTCCTGTGGTAACGGCATATGAAGAGTAGCTTGATTATTATTGGAAATAACCTGTTCTTTTTCTTGGTCCAGAAGAAGTTGATAGCGATAGCCTTCGAAATAGAGGATGGCTTGCATTTTATCCATCTAGTTTCCCTCCTGCTGGGAAGTCCCTGTTGTTTCGGTAGTAGCTTCAGCTGCAGCCTCAGTTGTTGTTTCAGCAGTTGCCTCTTCTATACTAGTATTCCGTTTTTCTTTGTATTTCTCATAATCACTCTCAAGAGCCCCAATTGTCTCCTCTTTCTCTGTTCCTGAAAGATTCGCATCGTTACGAACCTGCTCGATTTTCTGCGTGATTCCGTATAAGATCAAATCTGAGTCTTCCAATTTTTTCGCAATATCCAAAGCCTCATCTAGATTTCCACGACCATTTTCGATCCAAAAATCCAGATAGTTTTTATCAGAGCGCAATGTAATATTATTTAAAATAACTGTTTTTTGTTTATCCTGAAGAGCTTCCCCTTGAACAAAACTATAGGCCAATTCATATTTTTGTGTATAAGGAACGTCCTCAGTTTTGATTGGTTCAAGAGTGGAAATAACTCCTTCATAGTCATTTTTCAAAAATGCTGTATCTGTATCCTGCATACGATCTAGGAATGGAATTTGGAAAAACAATAGATATACAAGGGGCACAACTAGCACAACAGATAAAACAGACATCCAGATAGATAGCTGTTTAATCAAAGTAAAGCTTCTTTTGCTCACTTTCCTTGTGGTTCTTTCCAATTCAGTGACTGTCTGCTCGTAATTTTCAATCAAGTATTGACGAATTGCTTCAAAGGTATCTAAACCAATAATTGTTTGAATAAACTTAGAACCCTTCTTGATATCCAGTTGACCTTCATACAACTTTGAAAAGTCTTGATCCTTTTCAAATAAGGCAATAATCAAGCTTTTATACTGACGCAACAGCAATTCTTCATTAATTACTTGAGGAGGCATTTTCCCTTCCAAACCGCGGTATGCGATTGTTGGAACCAAATTATAATCGAATAGAATATTTTCCGGATGAATAAAGAATGTCAATGGCAAATCTAATAGCTGCTTCACTTCCATCATATTAGCCATCGCTCTCAGCTTGTCCTCTTTAGGACGACTTTTCAGTTCACTAAAGCTGATACTTTCTTTTGGAAGATGGTACGTGAAAGTCACTTCATCTTCTTCCCAGTGGATACCAGTTGCCATCAATAAGGGATGGGCAACCTTCAGCAGTGCCAAATCCTTTTCCTCGCTGACCTGTACCTCTGATTTACGTAATGTTAACAGCCACTCAGCTGCTGATTTTTCAAATTCATATGTGTGATTTTCAATAGTTATGATTGCTGACGCACCCTTAGACGATTCCATGTACTTGCTCCTCCAACACTTCTATGATATCTCCATCAGTGATCGGATAATCCTTTATCCTTTGTTCTTCACTTAACAGAATCCCTTTATTCAAAACTTTCAGTTGATATTTTTTCAACACTTTGTTTCTTCCGAAAATCTGATTTAGCTCTCTAATAAAACGATAGACAGTGATATTACTAGGAATCCGTAAGTCTACTATTTTCCTACGGTTATCACTGTACACTAGCGTAATATTAATATGTTCATTATTGTCTGCCATTAAACTAACCTCTTTTTCCTTCTAGAGTGAAACAAGAACAATGCAACTACAGTTAACAAAGCTGTCCCTAATATCAACGGCCACAAAGATGGCGGCGAGGAAACTGCCGAAGCAGTTTCCTCCTGTTGTGCCACCTTGACTGTTTCTCCAACGACAAACAGATCGTCTGTGTCTATCTCTTTAACAGCCGGTACCTCCACCAAAAAGTATTCCGACTTTTCTTGTTCACTTTTCTTTTCCTTGACTTCCTTTGCATGTTCGACCTTTTCCATCATCTCGGTATCGAACAAACGATCTTCTGCAATAAAGCTCTGTGTTTTATTGTCGGCTCCTTGCTCCTTATTCAAGCGATCTGTTTTCAAATCCAACTCATTATCCAGCAGATTTTCTTTTGCCGAAGCTGTTGCAGAAAATAGAGTTACGCTAACTGCTGCTAAAAGAATAATCAGCAATTTCTTCATTTCTTTGCCACTTCCTTTGCTTTTTTCCGTGGTTTCCAAATGAGGATATTGAATGCTACCAATCCAACAATGATGAACAGATAAAGAAGAATCTTGACAACATCCAATGGATTATTTGAAAGAATATCTGCTAAATTGTGCTCACCGATCGAAAGCGGATTGATTTGCCTGATGAAACCGACTAGCGGATTATTTTCTTTTGTCTTACCTATCGCATTCGTTACGAAAACGTAACTGACAAATAGGAAGAGACTTAATGCAAAACCTGCAATATGGAACTGCTTCAATGCATAATGATTCATCAGCGAGAAGATCAACATGAAAATCAGCACCATCATGACCCAAACAATCTGGGCTTCCTTCGTAATTGCCAACTCACCGATACTTAGCAGTGCCAAAATCAAACCAACAACTACAGCGCTCGCACTCAATAAAATTGTCTCAACAATATTATCCTTGAACCATAGCTGGTCCCTCTTGAATTTATCCTTGATTCGTCGAACAACTGGCTGTGTTGCAAACAAGTATGCAAGGAACAAACTCAATGTAAACATGATCAAAATCCATGTAAACGGCTGGTTGACCTCAGTTGTCTGAATTGTTGCCTCTGCATTTCCTGTTATCGGGTTAGCGATGAACTGAAGCAGAGAATTATTCGGAACTCCGTCCTGATAAGCGTTATTCAGAACCTTGACAAATGCATCAACGAAATTAGAATTATTTGCCAATTCAGCGTTCAAATCATCCATGACTTGATCTGCATTTTCTGACAGCTCTTCACTATTTTTCTGTGCATTCTGAACTTCTTTATTAAAGGAATCAAATACTGTCTTCACACCATCAGCTTGTTCTACATTTTGCTGAGATGAATCTTTTACTATTTCAGATTGAGACAGAATCATCTTCAATGTTTCATAAATCGAGTTAACTTCTGAATCTGTCTGGCTGTTCACTGCGCTGACAAGGCTTTCGCTGGAGGTCAACGATTGACTCGTTTCTTGCCAAGAATTCAGTAATTCAATTTGTTCCGCAACAGATGCGTTCAAAGACGTTGTGTTCTCCTGTGTTTGAACTAACGTTGTCTGAACATCTGTATTTCTTAATTCAATTGACGCGGCTAAGTTTTTCAGCTCATGCAGCTGCTTCCACTGTTTATCAAAATCGCCATCTGTATTCATGAATGATTGGTTTAAAACCGTTTTGAACACATCTGTTAAATTCATATCCAAGAAGGTATGGAAGGTGATAAATGGATAGTTGCTGAACTCCTCCAATTCTTCATCTACAGTTTTATAAAGTTCTAAAATCTTTCCGATTTCCTCTGAATATACTCTTTTCGCATTTTGATAATCCGTAGAAAGAAATGCTGATACATCCAAAGGATAGTCAATCGTCACATAATAGCCATCTTGTTCACCATCAGCAGCTCTCGGTTCGATTTGTGCCTCAGGTGTTGTCGGTAGCGTATCGGCCTCAATGTCAGGTTGTGGAAGATCTGAATACTCAGTATCATCACCGATTACTTCATCTGAAGAACTAGAACTTTCTTGGCTTGCCTCAATCTCGTCAGTACTACTTTCAGCTTCAATAGCATCTCCGGAAGTAGAAGTTAGAGACTCTACTACAAGTGTATTATCATCATTTTGAGTGACTTTTAATGGTGTAGGAACTGGGTTATTATTTGAATCAAGAACAACTTTAGCTTGTGATACCTTAACTCGTATAGTTGGACTAGTTTTGCTTTCATCATAACCTGCAACAAATTTGTATGGAATTCTGATGGTTTTGGCACCATTTGATCGCGTTACGCGATACTCTGTCCAACCAGTATTCGGTCCACTTTCCACCACTGTGCCTTCATGAGAAGCATTTATAGGGTTACGAGATAATTCAACATCCGTAGTTGGAGCAATAAAAATAGATGCTTCATTCCCCATGTTTCTCCATTCAATGACAATTTCACGACCAGTATTTACTGCAATATTTCTCTCTGAATTCAGATCTAGATAAGCTGTATGAAGGGCACTATAGTAGCTGCCGCTGCTAACATCTACATCGCCATTATCTACAGAAAATTGCAATGTCGGCACACCAATATATGGATCGCTCCAATCGACCGGATCATAATGAGCATCATTTTGATCTTCAATATCCCCATTGATTGCTGTAACTTTAGAATTGATACTAGACAAATACCCCTCAATTTCAGATAATGGATGACCACTTGTACTGCCCGATGTGTTCCAATAAGGTGCATCCATATAGTTGAAAATATCTGCTGTTGCCGGTAATGCTGATGCAGCGTTCACAAAATCATTTGTTTCTCTCAACGGTAGAATATTCAATCGATCCTGCATTCTTTGAATGTAGTTATCATTAAAGTTTTCAATCTGATCAAAGTAGTTAGTTACTGCACTTTCAACTTCATTTTCTGGAATAGAAGGATCCATTTCATATTTCTTTTTGATTACATCCCTCAAAGTAATACCAGGTGCTTCATCCCCCTCATTTAGGGTATACCCAAACGCTGAATAAAATTGTGCTTCATATTTTTCAAAGTACTTATCTCTCAAAGCGTCCAGTTCAGCAATTTGACTTTCAATGTCCAATTTTGATTGTTCAAAGTCACCTGTCAAACCAGCCATTTGCTGGAAGTATTTCCCTTCTTCCTGAGAACTGAATTGCTGGACAAAATAATCATTTAGACTACTGATTGTAGACATTAAGCTACTTGTCTCTGAGCTTAAAATACTACTATCTAAAGACAATAAGATTTCCAAAAACTCTTCATATGTCAGCTTGCCCTCTGCTCTTTGCTGAAGCAGCTCTTCTAAAATAGTAGAATAATCCTTGTGACTATCCAACAGAGAAACGGTACTATCTGAAAAACTAGAAAGTAAGCTTGTCAATAAATCATTCGACTGTAAAGCACTATTTGACTGACTAGTCAACGCCGGCAAATAATCTTTAAAGTTGATTGTTGGTTGATACAGAATATCCTGAAAATTCCCAACTGACTCCGTTTGATTTGTATAGACTTTTTCAATATTTCTTTGTGCTGTAAACAAGTTATCAATAATGCTGACGACATACATGTCTACTAACTGCTGATTCAGCCCGTTGACAATATTACGACCTACAGTTCTGGATTCATTCTCTAATGTACTGTTACCGTTAGCATTTATCTTATAGTTGATTTGAAGCTTTTCAGGAGAAACACTGTCCAATTCCAATAGCTTCTCCGAAAATGAACTGGGGATAGTGATCAACAAATTGTATGTACCATTTTTCAATCCGCTTTCCCCGATTCCTCGAGTTACAGTAAACCAGTTATGATCAGTGTCTTTCTCGATTTTCTTAACATAATCAACACCTAAGCTGTAGTCTCGCCCATTACGAGTTACCCCAACATCCTCATTTACCAAAGCTATGTTCAATCTGGTTTCTTCTTCTTCTTTGTTCGCTGAAATATCGGTATGGTCTCGATTCATAAATATAAGTGCAACAATCAGAACAACAACCATCCAGACTGATTTCAAAATATAATAAAGTTTTTTATTATTCATCTCCACGCTCCTATAGCGACAGATTTCCTTATATCTGTGTATTTTCTATATCATTAAAACCCTAAAAAATAATAAAAAAGAATAGGGGGAGGCAGGACCCCCTCGCTATTCTTCTCATCTTTAGACTAATTTGTCTTATTGGAATCCAAACACGCCAGAAAGCTCTGAATCTGTTTGTTCCACGATTTCTGCAGCTTTTTCCAACTGTCCGTTGATTTGTACCAACAATTCAGAAAACTCAGTTACTTTTGGTTTCAGCTCTTCAAATTGATCGTTAAAACGAGTAGAAGCTTCACCTTTCCATCCATCTAAAATTTGTTGTTGAGTAGCAGTTAATGAATTCAATACTTCATTCACAGACTCAGAACCTTCGATGTATTTTTTTGCTTGAGCACGCAGCTCGGCAGGATGCATAGTAATTTGATCAGCCATTTTTATTCCTCCAATTAATTTTTTTAGTATTAGGAAGTATTGTATACATTCCGTTATATACATTTTATCATAATCAACAACAAAAGCGACTTAGAAGTAAAAAAATACAATTTACAAGTAAAAAATAACACTTCTTATCAAAACAATATAATTCCTAAAGAATTTAAATGTAAACATAATTATATTAATAATAAAGAAAGATATACTATTTAAAGATTAGATAGATATAGTCATATCAACTATCTTTCATTATCTACCTTCTCCTATTTTAAGGTGCTCAACGCTTAGTTGAAAATCATCCTTAAATCTTCTACTAATAGAAATCGACGTTTCATTTGCCGATCCCCGTTGCCCTGGCGCACATAAAAATACTTCATCCTTGACTATCCTTGCAACATAATCCAAATTGATGACATAGCTGCCATGAACACGGATAAAACGTTCATCGTTCAACTTATTTAATATTTCAAACATAGTCAAATAGCTTTTGTAAACTTCATTCTTCGTGTGAATGAAGGCAATTCTTCCGGATTTAGTCACATAGACGATTTCATCCATTGGTAGTAGAAACTTTTCTTTTTTAAAGGAAAACTCAATGTATGATTGATTTCCATTGAGATATTTTTTCGCCCGCTGAAAAGTTGATTCCATTATTTCAACAGTCACTGGTTTGATCAAGTAGTCAAATGCATGGAATTCAAACACATTGCTCATCTGCTCAGCATCATCTGATAAAAAAATAATCAGTGCAGTCAAATCAACTTTTCTGATTTCTTCAGCTATTTTTAGTCCACTAAGCTTATTAGTTTCAATTGAAAGAAAATGAATATCAAATTCCTTCTGGTTTCTACTGATTGTATCTAAAAGCTCTGTTCCTCTATTGAAGGTCTCTATGTCATGTTCATACCCAACCTGCGTTCTCAGACATTCTTCCAATTTCTTTAAGTCGTCATTGTTACCATCATACAACGCAATATTCATGTTTCTTTACCCCTTTTTGATAGCAAAAATCAATTCTTGCTCTAACAAATGATAACAGTTTCCTGTATCATGACCTTTTATTCCAACCATTTTTCTTTAAGCACATCTCAACAACATATACAAAAACCGACAAAATCAGATAGGATACCAGATTTTGTCAGTAAAATTGAGAAGACCTTTTATGTCCTCATTGAAACACACATAGTGATTATTATGAATAAATCATCGTTCGATTCTTATAACTCTGATTCGTCTCTTTTCTTCTTCAGCATCATGTAGCCAGCTTGTAAGAACAACGCGGTACCAACCATCACTGCTACAGAATTCATTTCTTCTCCTGTTTCAGGAAGGATGATCTTTTTGTTTTCAATTGGTTGAATTGTTTTCAGCGGAACTAAGTTTTCACTACCCACTTGCTCCAAAACAGAATCAGTTCCTTGAGAATCCAACACATCTTCTGGAGTAATAGGATTTTCAGGAATAGTTTCCGGAATAGCACTGTAAACAACTGTCATTGTCATATTTTCTCTAGGGAACATAACGATTCTATATGGTAGGCGTAATTCGTTTATTGATTGCCCATCAACGCTGATCAATGTTCTTCCAGGAAATGTTTTTGGTGTAAAGAGGTAGTCGTATCCCCATATTGCATCATGGAATACCTCTGTATCTATATGCTTTCCAAATTCATCCACATATTCTACAGTCATACTATAAGTTGATCTTGCATAATAGGCCAATTCAACTGTGATCATCCCTGAATCATCAAACTCTCCGGTTATTACTTCAGGTCCTATATATTCATAGTACTCAACCGCTGGTGGTGTATAGCTGTATGTTCTTTCACCATTTTCTTGGTAGATAACTTGTACAGGGTGTTCGCCATATTCAGAAGTTAACATTCGACCAGTTGTAGTAGCCAAATTGAAAAATACCCCTACCGTAGTATTTGATACCAGTTCTACAATTACTTCAGGTGCGTCTGAAACAAGTGGAATGTACAAAGTGGCAAAATCACCAGTCTGTCTCGCTCCAAATCTATCATCAGAAATTGAATGAACCTTATACTCACTAAAGTCACGCAAGAGATATGAATAATAATCTCCTTCTGCCCCAGAAAAAACCTCACTGTGAATCACTGTACCATTCACAGTCAATTTTATAGTTGTTGAAACAGTAGCAGCTCTGGCAGCTGCAGGCTCAACTTCTTCTACTGACAATGTATCAGCTTCTGCTTCTTCTTGTACAATAGTATCTTCTACTGGAACTTCCACTGACTCTTCCGACAATTCAATAGAATCTTCTACAGACTCTTCTGTTGCACTCTCATTTGTTTCTTCTGTTATTTCTGTACTACTTTCTTCTGTTTCGTCGGTAGAGCTGTCAACAGATGTAGAATCTTCTATTACTTCAGTTGATTCTTCTACTACAGGTTCAGTAAAAACTTCTACTGCTGCCTCCGGTACTGTCATCAACGCTTCTGCCATAATTTCTTCTACTACAGCACTTGCATCTGTGCCTTCAGTTGGCAACTCTTCTGCAAACACATGCTGAGCATTCAAAATAACCGGACAACATAATACTACCAACATCCCATAAATCTTTTTCTTCATCTCTTCACTCCTAAAATGTATTTGAACTCTAAATTGTCAGCACTCTCATGCTAAATACTTATTCATTTTAACATAAAAATCTATGTTAAAAATACTTTTTTTACAAAATAACTCAAAAATAATTTATATCGTTCTATCAATCCCATAAATTCAACAATTATCAACCATTTTATCTGTACAACGTTTACAAAAAAGACGCTTTAAATAACCTCAATTTCTATATTTTCATTTCTTTTTTCCAACAGGACTATGCTGCTAAAGTATAAATACGCATTTTCCAATATATTTTTTTATCAACTCAATATATGCTGATTAGGATTTATCCTCAATTATTTCTCGAATCCATAGATACTCTCTCGATATGCGCACCGATAAGGTTAGACAAAATAGAAAGGAATTTTCTGCCGCAAACCGATGTATTTCTTAAAATATTCTATGGTATAGTTATAAAAAGAAGGGAGGCTTTTAGCAAAATGAATATTCAGAAATTTGAAGCTTTTGTAGTCTTAGCTGAAACCTTAAATTATACTGAAACAGCTGAAAGACTCTATACGACTCAAGGAAATATCTCTAAACAGATCATTTCTTTGGAAAAGGATTTGGAGGTACAGCTATTCACACGAACACAGCGAGTAACTCAACTGACAGAAGCCGGAACAGCTCTATTGCCTTATGCAAAAAAAATGGTTGATAATTTCTATGAACTAAAGCAGAGTCTACGTCCTTTTAAAGAAGCCCAGCATCAGGTTACTTTGCATGGTATTCCAACAATGTCCAGCTATCAGATACTCAAGCTGGTTGGAGAATTTCATAAAAATCATCCGGATATCCCATTTAAGGTTAAAGAAGAGGAGAGTGTCGATCTAATCAACAGTTTGAAAAATGATCGTTGTGACATTATTTTCCTACGAAGCTTCGACAACTCAACTGAGTGTTCAAAAGACTATGAACAGGTTCTCACGGGTAACGACCGTTTTGTTGCAGTGCTCCCTAATGACCACCCTTTAGCTAAAAAGGAATCGATCTCACTTATCGATCTAAGACAAGAAACGTTTTTTCAATTGGGAGAAAGTACACAGCTTTATGATGTAGTTCGATCAATGTGTAAAACAGCAGGATTTGATCCAACGATCGGCTATGCCGGGCATCGAAATAGCATGATCATGAACCTTGTTGCAAATAAGATGGGGATTTCACTTATGATGGCTGAAACAGTTGATTATTTCGATGAAGGAAATATTGTTGCAGTTCCTTTAAAGGAGAACGTCAGCTGTAATCTCTATCTAATTAAAAAGAAGAAAACAAGTAATTCCGGCCTTGAACAATTTTGGACATTTCTTCAACAAAAAACCAACCTTAGCTCCTGAATCATTTCAGGAGCTTTTTCATTTCTCAAACATTCCACTTTGGAATATAAAGAGCCGTAAATCAGAATTGTTCCTTCCCTCTCCTGCAAGTAAACTAATAATTAAAGTACACAAGCAGCGATGGCTTTATTCAGCTGAAAGCATAGATAAGGAGATAAGCAAATGACAAATGAACCTTACGATCTAAGAAAAGTGCTAAAAGAGTTAAAGGAAATGCCAGGGCAATATCATGAGACAAACCTTGAAATTGATCCTCATGCAGAATTATCCGGCGTATACCGCTATATTGGTGCCGGTGGAACAATCAAACGCCCGACACAGGAAGGTCCAACCATGATGTTCAATACAATCAAAGGATTTCCTGAAACTCGTATACTGACAGGGATCATGGCCAGCAGAAAACGGGTTGGAAAAATACTTGGTCATGACTATCGGACACTGGGACATCTATTAAAGGACGCTGTGAATCATCCCGTCAAGCCAGTGAAAATCTCACGAGACGAAGCACCCGCTCAGGAAGTCGTTCATCTATCAACTGATCCTGATTTCGATATTCGCAAACTTGTGGCTGCACCTACTAATACAGAATATGATGCTGGTCCTTATATCACGATGGGCTTAGTCTATGGTTCAAGTCCAGACAAGAGCATTAGTGATGTAACAATCCATCGCATGGTTCTGGAAGATGAAGATACTATCGGCATTTACATTATGCCCGGTGGTAGACATATTGGGCATTTTCAAGAAGAATATGAGAAATTAAACGAGCCAATGCCTATCACGATCAATATTGGTTTAGATCCGGCAATCTCTATTGGAGCTACCTTTGAGCCTCCCACCACTCCTCTAGGCTATAACGAGCTCTGGGCTGCTGGCTCGCTGAGGAATGAGCCTGTACAACTAGTTGACAGTATTACAGTCGATGAGGTAGGTATTGCCCGCTCTGAATTTATCCTAGAAGGCGAGATTCTACCACATGAACGAATTAGAGAGGACATCAACACAAATACGGGACATGCGATGCCTGAATTCCCCGGCTATAATGGTGATGCGAATCCGGCTCTTCATGTAATAAAGGTCAAAGCTGTGACTCATCGGAAAGATCGACCAATTATGCAGACAACTCTAGGCCCAAGCGAAGAGCATGTTTCAATGGCAGGTATCCCTACAGAAGCAAGTATTCTGAACCTTGTTGACAAAGCCATTCCCGGAAAGGTTCTAAATGTCTACAATCCTCCGGCTGGTGGAGGAAAATTGATGACAATCATGCAAATTCATAAAGAAGGTTCGGCAGACGAAGGAATCCAACGCCAAGCAGCCCTTCTCGCTTTTTCCGCATTCAAAGAACTGAAAACGGTCATTCTAGTTGACGAAGATGTGGATATTTTTGATATGAATGATGTGATGTGGACGGTCAATACACGATTTCAGGCAAATCAAGATATCATGGTATTGGAAGGTATGCGCAATCATCCCCTTGACCCTTCCGAAACACCAGAATATTCACCAGGAAGGATTCGTTTCAAGGGAATGTCCTCTAAACTGGTTTTGGACGGCACAGTGCCCTTTGATCTTAAGAGCCAATTTGAACGAGCAGCATTCAAGGACGTCGAGAACTGGCAAAAATATTTAGAAGATTGATCCACATCAATAGAAATGAGCTGAGAAAATGAGCGAGAAAAAAAGAATCGTTGTAGGAATAACTGGGGCTTCCGGCAGTATTTACGCTGTGAATCTAATAAAAAAATTACAGGAATATCCAATGATTGAAGTTCACGGAGTATTGAGTCCATGGGCAAAAGAAAATCTTAAATTGGAAACAGATACGACGCTTGAAGAATTGGTTAAACTAATGGATTTTTACTATAGTGCTAAGGATCTCGGAGCTAAAATCGCAAGCGGCTCTTTCCTAACGGACGGCATGATCATTGTGCCTGCAAGTATGAAGACGATTGCCGGCATTGCCTGTGGTTTTAGCGATAATCTGATTGGTCGAGCTGCAGATGTGACATTGAAAGAACAGAGAAAATTAGTTATTGTGCCAAGGGAAACACCTTTGAACATCATTCATTTGGAAAATATGACCAAGCTGGCGAAAATGGGGGTACAAATCATACCGCCAATTCCAGCTTTTTATAATCAACCACAGACTATTCAGGATCTTGTCGATCATCAAACGATGAAGCTGTTGGACGCCTTAAATATTCGTAACGATTTCCAAAGTCGTTGGGAGGGTAATACATGTCAATAAAAGAGCAGTCCTTTTCTGTAGAAATGGTAGGCTACGAGATGAAAGCAGAGCTTAAAAGAATCGGCTCAGATATTTTGATCCTGTTGACCGGCGGCGATACACCACATATCGGTACAGTAACTGTATTCTCTGAAAATGATCCAGCAAGCTCATTTCGCTTTCCAAGCCATTCCGGGAGAAAGCATAAAGATGATGTACTTGCAGAAATCGTTTTGAAAATTATTCAGCCAGCACTTAGAGGAAACTGTGTTATCACATCGGGTATCCATGTCGATCACATTACTCAAGAACAGATTCAAGCAGCTTCAAAAATGGCGAGTCATTTAGGAACGGCTATCCTTCACTGGCTGCAAGAACACCCTGCTGAAGCAAAAGAGCCAATCTATTATAATGCAAATGAATCCCCATTGGAAAAATAGAGAAACAGCTGTGGTTGTCTCCTTAATTGAGACAACCACAGCTGTTTTGGTAATATCTATTCTGTTACTTCTTCTACTTCCAAATATTCATCCTGAAACGATTCCTTCAATAACTGTTCCAGCCATTCAATTTCATCAAGACTTAATTTTGCAGCAGCAAGGTTAGGCGCCTTGTCATATAATGCTTTTCCATCTGTCAGAAGTGCTACAGCTTTTTCTTGATTGCCTTCAACAAAACCATAATAAGCTGCTTCTGTTATTCTATTTCCCATACGCGGCTGCTTCAGGCTTGTTTTCACTGTCTTGTCGTTCCATAGCTGAGGAATCCATTCATCCTCCGGTTCGTTTGTACAAAGCCATGTCAGCATTGTCTTCTTCAACTCAATCTGATACAGAGGAATCATCTCGTCCTGTCTATCCCAAAGCTCCTCTAAACGTTCTTCATATTCAACTAGATTTTTTTGTTCAAATAAGAGTCCCAATTGTAGAAATGCCTGATAGTCATTAAAATAAGTTCTCTTTGGAATCTCAGGAACAAGATCAAAATAGCTTTCCGGCAAGTCCACATATGTCTTGCCTAAATTAAACAGATAATTTGCTTCAACCTGTAAATAAAACAGATATGCCTGTTCCTTACTTGATGAAGCCATTCGAATTGTCGCACCGTCATTGAACCCCGATGGAATACCGTTTGTCAAAGCAAAAAACAAACCAATAATGACAAACGCAGTTGCTGGTAGAGAACCTGACGTAAACAGAATTCCGATAATCAAGCTGAAAATCAGATTTGCCAACACACCGCCCATTAGATACAATCGAAATGGGAATTTCCCTTCATTATAAGGTGGCGGCGACATCAAGCACTGGCCTAATGTTCCTGGTATCTTGTGACGACGAAAAACGATTTTCCCATCTTTCTGCCAGACCCACATAAAAGAAAATATTCGAAAACTAACCATCCTATAACCTGTCAATAAGCCAAAGAGCGCATGACCGGCTTCATGAATAATAATCTGAACAACAAACCAGACAGGAAAAGAAAGAACTGTTAGAATAATCACCGTCCCACTTATTTCTCCTCTTCCGATTCCCATACCCAGATAATACCCAAAGAAACCACCGATTATTGCCATCACTAAAATATTTATAAGCTGTTTCATCACTTTTTTCATTTTATTCCTCCTTTACCTCAATCATATTTTAGCGGAAATAGAATCAGAATAACAGGTGTAAAAAATTGTTTCTTTGGAAAAAGAAAAAAAGCAGCCTTTCAGCTGCTTAAATCTTCGGTCTATTCCCAGATGATCGGGATCTTAATATCGGCAATATAATACTGACCTCTTGGTTGAATCTGAACCCAGATATCTAAATACTCAGTACCCTCTTCAATACTTTCCCATCTTAACTTGTCTGACATTTTCTGTTGGTGGTCACCTTCATATTCTGGCTCCATATAAAAAGGACTCTCAGAATTAACATTCCAGCTTTCCACGCCGTTAAATTGATTGGATAAAGTAACTGGCAGTGTCGTTTCATAATTATTGTCTTCTACAGATAAATAAATCGGATCTAACGTACCAGCCGTCTCAATGCAAATATTACGTAAAGTTGTTATATTGCTCAATGCCGAGATATCAAGTAACGGGGTTTTCCCTTCAACTTCTCCCATTCCTGTCATGTTCTGGTAATAAAATGATTCAAGCTCCGTCCAACTTTCAAGGGCATTCAAATCTCTGATTCCATGTGTATAGCCTAAATCGAAATAAGTGCTCTCAAGACTCAGACTCTTTACTCCCCTCACTTGAGCAAGCGGCGTAATATCAATAATCGGCATAGTAATAGCTAAGTCCTCGACAAACATTCCTTGTAAGCCTTCCAAACTGCTATTTTCAGGATTTTCATTGTTCTTTGACTGAATACTTAAGCTATTAAACTCCTCTGCATTCTGCAATGCTCCTTTAGAAATATAGTGGAAATTTCTCAAATTCGAAAGCGCATTCTCATCAACTGACTCATTTTCTTCTAAAATAGTGAGAATCTCAGTCTTTACATCCTGGTTTGGGATTGACACATACTCTTCGCTTGCTATTGTGTTAGAAAATCCAAATCCTACACCAATCAACACTGCAGCAGCAGAACCACCAAAAACAATTTTTTTCACTTTCATTTTATCCATCCTTTCTTTATACACTACCCATATTACCTTAGAGTAAATAATATTTACACTCTAAAATGATTTAAAAATATTCGAAATAAGAAAAATAATCTGTTGACTGAATTTTTTACTGCTGAAGCTCGTTGCCCCTTCTCAGTCAGAATATGGCTATTTTCAAATGATTGGGCTTTTGATATCTGTAACACAATTCTTTGAGCTGGAAAGAGTTTCCGATTATTAGAGGTTCTGCACTAAGTTCAACATTTTCTTATCCTATCCTTATCTGACAGTCTTGCTGATGACTAACTTCATATAGATCGATTGATTCTAAATCAACTATTATTCCAATATGTGGTACAACAGAATATTCATTTTTTAGAGTAAAACAAAAAAGCAGCCGTAACAGCTGCTTTGGTTAATCATTCGAAGTTTCAAGTAAATAAAAGTTTTGATTTATTCGAAAATATAGTATTCATATTACACTTTGTTTAGATTAAGACTGCTTTTTCAAGAATGAAAAATGCCTGGTATCCCTTATTCACATTACACTCTGTTTAGATTAAGACCGGTGTGATGACAGTTTCAGATGATGATTTTGCTGAATTCACATTACACTCTGTTTAGATTAAGACCCCTCGTTGATCTAGCCCTTATGCAGCAAGGGTTTTAGCGAGCATTTCTGTCGACCTTCTGTTTTCTTGTACTTTTCAGATTCATTTTACATGAACAAAAGCCCAAAAGTCAATGACCATGGGCTTTTGTTCATCTGTCGACCTTCTGCTTATTTTGCAGTATCAATGATTGACAGATATTTTTATGAGGTTAATTTTATCCTTCTACTTCCATTCGATTAGAGAAGATAACAAACGGCATATAAATCAATGTACCGACAACAATGATCACAATTTGCAGAATGGATGCTCTGAAGTCACCTGCTGTTGCCAAGTAACCGGAAAGCACTGGTGGAGTGACCCAAGGAATCAAGATGTACGTTGGATTCACAAGACTTAAGCTTGTTGCGATATACGCTAATAAGGTTGAAACCATCGGCACGATACAAAATGGAATTGCATAGACTGGATTGAACACGATTGGTAAACCAAACATCATTGGCTCACTGATATTGAACAGGCTGGACACACCACCAAGCTTAGCAATCATTCGTTGATCTTCTCTTTTAGAAAACATCAGTACAGCAATAACTAGACAAATCATCGTTCCGCCGCCGCCCATGTAAACATACGCATCCAAAAACGGCTGTGTCACAATATTTGGAGCTTCTGATCCGGCATTGATTGCCTCTACGTTCTGCTGTAATGAGGTTAGTAAGATTGGGCCTGAAACTGCCCCAAATACAAATGCCCCATGAATACCAAAGATAAAGACAAAAGTTGAAAGAAATACATAGAGCAAAATCCCTGGTAATGTTTGGAAACCGCCAACTAATGGTGCCTGTAAAATATTAACAACAATTTCCGGAATCGTCAGCCCTGTAACCGTACGAAGGACCACTTCTCCAATAGCAAAAACACTAATTGCAATAAAAGCCGGAATCAAACTATTGAATGATTTCGCAATTGCCGGAGGTACACTTTCAGGCATTTTTATTTTTAGACGTTCATTAGACGACAACTTAACAACCAAAGGAACACTGATCAATGCAGCTAAAATACCTAAAAGCATTGCGGAAGCGCTTGTATAAGTCTGCGTTAAAGCACCCGACGTTTGAATTTCAGTCCCGTCAAAACCAGTGATATTAATAACATTTGGAACTAAAGCAACATAGCTCGCTAATGCCACGATTCCTTCTAAAGCGCCATCCGAATTATACGAACGAGCCAGTCGAACACCAATTAGAAACGTTACCATAATTCCTAAAATACCAAGAGTACCATTATAAGCCTGAACACAAATCTCTGAAATAATGTCTCTTCCCGGAATCCCTCTTAAAAGTCCTGTGTTCTCTGTCAACAAAACATTATTGACCAGCAGGAAAAAAGCGGCAGTGATTGTAATTGGGATCGTACTTGCAAAGGCATCACGAATCGCTCCGATAAATCTGTTCGTTGCTACCTTGTTGGCGTATAAGGCAATTTTTTCCCCTAACGCCTCTTTGTTGAAACTATTGTCCTTCATCATGGTTTGAGCTCCTTTTCGATTTTATATGATCTATCACATACCACACGGCAACTACCTCGACAGCGCCGATGTGGTTTTATTACAGGTGGTTCTCCAGTGTATTGCTTCCATTTTTTTATCAATTTAAAGATTTATTTTGCTCGCTTCCCCTCTTCATACTTCAGCAATTCTGCTGTCAGTGAGAGCCATTTCCCAGCGACACCAACCCAAACTTCTTTATACGTTGCATTGTTGAACTGCGGCCAATACGGTTGATCTTCTTCTCCAAAGGTCTGCATTCCTACTGGCATTTCTCCAGTGATTTCACCGGAAGAAACAGAGTATTGCTGCGGATAATTATGACCTTCACCATAAACCATCGACTGCCCGAATGGATTTTTGCCAACCATCCATTGAAGCTGTTGGTGCCCCATATCAAGCAACGCTTGGTTGTTTGTCAGCCGTCCTATAACTGCTGCTGATTTTCCCATAGAAAGCAGAATCGCATTATTCCCTCTAAAAGAAAACCAGACTGGAAATCGTTTGATGTATAGTCCATTACCAACCTCGATCCCTTGCTCCAACTGCTTTTGATAGCTCTCTTCTGCTTCATCACTTACTAACAAATGCTGTTTATAAAAACTGTCCTTATCTTGCCATTCATCCTTTTGATAAATGCCGCTGGCAAACATTGGATACGGCGCAGTAAATGTATCCAAATAATCAAGGTATTCTCCATACGCTCTTGCAGCTTGGAGCCATGCCTCATGTTTTTCATGAGCAGGAAAGGCTGTCATCATTTCTTCAAAAGCTTGGGCATAAAGATGCTCTCTGGCTTGATGGTTAAAATGCTGGAACACTTTACATGTTTCATCTCGATAGAACATTCCTTTTAGCAATCGTCCATCAGCTAATACTAATCCTTCTTTTTCCTGACACAGCAGTAGCTGTTCAAAACGCTGAAGGGCTTCTTTCTGGTAATTATCTTCTGAAAAAAGCTGATACATCAAGGCAGAAGTCCAAGCGATTGTTGCTAAAAAAGTACTTTTCGATGTGCTGTAGGTATGCTCCCAGAAAATGGGTTCATGCTTGAAACCAGTTTTTTCAAACCCAGCCATCGCGTAATTATAGTCTTCTCTTACTACTTGTAAAAGCTTAGCTTTCAACGGATGATCTTTCGGTAATGCTTTGATGATCTTTGCCAATAAACCGGTAATCAGAAAATTGTCATACGGACTATTATGAATACGAGGAACCGCATCATCCATGTTGCCAATTCGGTTATCTGTCCAACGTGTGATCCCCGCACTAGTGATCCGGTCGCCAGCGTCTAATCGAGTCTTGAGAATAAAGTTAATACCCCATTCTCCTTCCTCCAACAGACGGATAGAAAGTAAGTCATTTCCCCTCGCTGCTTCTGCTGCCTCAAACAAACTTGCTGTGACTTCTGCTGTCTGGATCAATTGTTGTGAAAGATCACCCGCATCATGCCAGCCGCCGCTGAAATTGACCAATGTACCTTTATACTCCACTGTCAAATCCTCATGGCAAGTCCCATGAATGCCGTGAACCGGACAACCGCATCGTTCGCAAAAAATGAAATTCAATGATTTCCAAGTTGAAGATATGCTCAGCTCTGAAAAATTATTGATCATAAATGATTGTGTTCTTGTATCCCCTATTTGAAGAATATAGGCACCGACTTCTGTTAGCTCAGAGAAATCAAGTACACCGAAAGAGCCGTTGACAGTTTCACTCCTACTAATCGCTTTTTCCAATACAAGCTGTTCATCGTCAGCTCTTCTTACTTCAAAGATATTCTCAGAAAAATCCTCGGGATTGATAATAGCTGTTTTTCTGAAATCAGGATAATACCCGATATGAGAATAGACGATTTCTCTGTTTGGTGCCTGCCAGCCTTTAGCAGAAGTATTTTGTCTGTTTTCCTCTAAATAGAGATCACTGATTGTATAGCTCAACTGCCCAGCTAAATTCATGTAAGAACCATTTGCACCTGAAAAGATGCGGATGCCTGTCACTTCTTCTCTTGGGAGGTTGCTGATATCAAGGACATATACGTGCTTCTCCTGCCCTTCTAAATTGATCACATGGGTTCCTTCTCTGTTATAGATATCAGGAATTTTAATTGCGCCATCATTTTCCAACGTGATCACAATGTTGGGATTAATAACATTCGTGCATTCGGCCGTAACGGATAGTTTGATTTGGGTAAAATTTGTCCAGTCCTCTCGATTGATTGCAAGATGCGCACCGACTTCTCCAAAGTTTACGTAATCACCATCATCCGAAGCGCCTTCCGGCCAAGAGTCATAGCGTGTATCACTGATCAGTGTCACCGCAGTCCCGTTAGTCTTCAGCTTGCCTCTTCCCTGATGCTGCCATATCATACCGCCTGATACGATTGAACGCCGCTGAATGATTTCTTCTTTATCCAGCTGCTGTTTTTCATATGAGTGTGTATGATCCAGCGGCAATGGTCGATGAATATAGCCGGATGCTTTTAGCTGTTTTTCAAAGTCAAGCATGCTTTCTATCTCCTTTCTGTTTTATAAATACCAAAGCCGCCGTTCCTTTAAGAGCAACAACATTAGGGTCCAGTTCAGTTACTGAAATTCCTTTCGTAACAAAACGAATCGTTTTTTCATTTAGAAACGTTACCAAATGCTCTAAAAACCACCCATTGTTCATAACGCCACCGCCAAAGACAACAGCTTCCGGATCACTGACACGTACAAGGTTCATTGTCAAAGCTGCTGCAGCCTTCAGTGCCTGGTTCACTACTTTCTTTGCTAATTGATCGTTTTCGTCATATGCCTGTATGAGCTCGTAAAATGACACTCGCTCTAAACTGTTTATATCTAAGCATGTGTCCGGATAATCAACTGCAAATTTAACTGCTTGATTATGCATACCCAAACCGGAAGCAAATAGCTCCACACAGCCGACTCTTCCGCAGAGACAACGATCTTCGCTATTCATATCAACAACCATATGACCGACTTCTCCGGCATTACAGTTGCCGCCGATGATCAGTTGACCATCAGTAACCACTCTGCCGGCGATTCCTGTGCCGATATTTATATAGACAAAGTTATCTGTTTCTCTGCCCTTACCCAGCATTTGTTCAGCCAGAGCAGCTCCTGAAACATCATTAGTCAACCAGCATGGAAGCTGAAATTCAGTTGTCAGCTCTTCAGCAAGATTCATCGGTTCTGATAAACCGGGACGAATCTCGAACCATTTACCAGTTGTTGTTTCTACCCTTCCCACCACACATACACCAATTCCAATAAGCTTTCCCTTGATTACTTGCTGTGACAGATAATCCCTGATTGCCTCCTTTATCTTTTCAGCTGCTGTTCGCATGTCATTCACATTAGATGGATACCTTCGACTGGATAAAATCGTTCCTTCTCTAGTAACCTCACCTACTAATATTTTTGTACCGCCTAAATCAACGGCTAAAACTGTCTGTGTCATTTCAATCACCTCGACCATTTGATAACGTTACCAAATATAATTATTATGTTTTCGCTTTCACGATCATCATACAACCTTAATCAATAGTCTGTCAATACTATTTTTATAATTTTAGAAACGTTACCAAAAATTATTGCTTTTTTTTCAAACCTAACATAAACTAGAAGTTGAGGAGGTCTTTTGCATGAAAAAAAATATTACAATCAAAGAAATCGCCAAAAAAAGCGGTGTCTCGGTATCCACTGTTTCCCGCGTTTTAAATAATCATCCATCTGTTTCTCCTGTGAAGCGAGCAAAGGTTCAAGCAATCATAGAGGAAGAAAGCTTTCAACCGAGCATGTTGGCTCGAGGAATGGTTTCTAATCAGACCAAAACATTAGCCGTTGTCGTTTCAGATATCACTAACCCGTACTTCACTTCTCTTGTATCTGAGATCGAATTAGCTAGTCAAGATCAGCATTACTCTCTTCTTCTCTTCAATACAATGACCGCTGGGCACAAAAAGAAGCCTGATGGCAGCTTCATTGAGAAGGATACCTTCAACACGATCCTTGAGAAAAAAGTTGATGGTGTGCTCATTCTTGGTGGTGAAATCGATCGAGATGATCCTAATCCTGACTATCTAAAGGCATTGAATCAGTTGAATAAGCAGATTCCGGTCTTGATCATTGGTCAAGCTCAGAAGGATTGCACCTGCTCATTTCTGGAACGTGATTTAGAGAAGGGTGTCTTTTTAGCAATGCAGCATTTGCTGGCACTTGGTTATCGACGAATCGGCTTCATTGGCGGCGAGTCCGGTGTAAAAATCACAACGCAAAGAGTGCAGGCATTTGAAAAAGCATTATCTTTATACAGTACATTTGATGCTTCTCTTCTCTATTTGAGCGATTTCTATACAGAAGACGGCTATCAAAGTATGACGAAAATCATCCAGGAACAGGAAACGCTGCCGGATGCGGTTTTGGCTATCAATGACCGTGTCGCAATCGGTGCCTTTCGTGCACTTAAAGACAAGCAATTGTCTTGTCCTGAGGATATTGCTATTGCCAGCTGTGACGCCTTTCCAGACGGCGAATATCAAATTCCTCGAATCACAACAATCAATCAGCACAATCAAATATTAGGTCAACTAGCCGTGAAAAGACTGCTGAAATTGATCAACGAAGAACCTCTGGGTGCAATAGATCTGCATTCTCCGGACCTGATCATTCGTGAGTCTTGCGGTATTCAAAGGAGAACATAGAACATGGACAAACATCTTATTTTTATGGACATAGACGGTACATTAGTAGATAGGGATCAGAAAATCTCTGACAAAACCCGCTCAGTAATCACAGAGCTTCAACAAGAGGGGCATCAATTTTATGTCGCTACCGGCAGAAAATACTCCTCTGCTTTTGAAATGGCTCAAAAACTCAATACAGACACAAAAGTCGTTGCATCGAATGGCAGTATTTATTCAGTTAATGATACGTTGCATAAAAAGCAGTTATCTCGGGATGCTTTAGCAGCAATTTATGAAACTGTTTCTTATAAAAATTTACCGATGTTCTTTTTCGGTGAGCATACAGTTTTCTATACAGAAGCATTACCTGATTATTTGCAAAAGGGCGATCAATCACGGGTCAGTAATAATGGAGAAGAAGATTTCCTATTCATTGATTCAATAGATAAGTTACTCTCTATGAGTACTCGAATCGTCAATGGAATCATCATTGCGGAGGATCGACAGGATGAATTAGGAACAGTCAAAGCAGAGCTGGCAGAAAAGAACTTGCTCTCGCTGTCCTCTTCACATCCTAATAACATTGAACTGATTCCTAAAGGCGTTAATAAAGCAACAGCTATACAGGAAATCCAAAAAGAGCTGGCAATACCGAAAGAGCAAATCATCAGCTTCGGTGATGGTATGAATGACATGGAAATGCTGCAAGCCTCTGGTGTTAGCGTTGCGATGGGAAATGCCGTTGACGAGCTGAAACAGCAAGCAAAATTTATCACAGATACTAACACAGAAGATGGTATCGCGAATTTTCTAATCAACTATTTTAAGTAAAGAAAAAATGTAACGCATGTTCTCAACTGCACTAGGAACACGGTAACAGGAAGCAAAAACAGAGAAACTGAACACAACCAGCTGAGCCGTTTCCTCGAAAAACAAAAGGAGCTTTTAAATCATGACAAAACCAACAATGCTTTCCTACATTATGGAGGAGCAAGATACACTGACTGAAATCATTGGCAAGTACCCTAAAAATATCGATCAGGCGTTGACTGGTCTCGCTATCGATGCAGACAACTGGTTGGTTCTTGGAACAGGATCAAGTATCAACGCTGCTCAAAGTGCCAAATACTATATTGAAAAAACAGCTGATATCAAATTATCGATCGAAGAGCCATATAATTTCACCCACTACGAAAAGATCGATCCTAAACTTCAAGTTGTATTAGGCATTTCACAAAGCGGTCAAAGCACCTCAACGATTGAAGCGATCAACAAAATCACTGCACATCATACCGTTCATACAATGGCTGTTACAAGTATTCCTGACAGCGAAATCACCAAAGAAACAACAAGTACATTGGATATTCTTTCCGGTCGTGAACGAGTTGGCTATGTCACTCTTGGTTTCTCTGCAACAGTACTTGCATTGATGCTTCTAGGGCTTAGAGTAGGTGTGAAAAAAGGATTGATATCTGTTGAAAAGGAACAAACTGAATTAGCAGAATTTCTTGCGATGACTCAGCGGTTCAATGAGACAATTACAAAATCAACAGCCTTTTTTGACAAGCATCATCAGGATTTTAAAGAGGCTTTTCGTTTTACCTCTATTGCTTATGGTCCTGCAATGGGAACTGCTCAAGAAATGGAAACAAAATTTTCAGAGACGATTCGCGTCCCTTCTCAGGGAGTAGAGCTTGAAGCTTTTATGCATGGTCCTTATCTGGAAATCAATCCCAATCATCGTCTATTTTTCATTGATACACCTGCAAAACCCGAAATCATTGAAAAAGCAGAGCTGCTAAAAGCTTACGAGCAACGACATACGGAACATGTCTTTACTATCTCACTTCGATTAGAAGAGTCCAACGATGGACACGTGCTGGCGCTTGGCAACTACAAGGATGAGTTCAAAACACCTTATTTGGCAATCCTGCCATTCCAAGTATTCTGCTGGTATATCTCTCGTGCAAAGGGAATTGATATCACACAACGTATTTTTACCGATTTCTCTCAAGCAGTTAAGAGTAAAACAACTGTTCAAGACTACGTATAGCAACTTTCCTTAAAATCGAATACTAAGTATCTATTTATTACTCCTAAGTCCCAGCAACAGCTGAAACTTAGGAGTTCTTTTCTTTTTCAACCTTTCACACCTTCTTACAGCATGGTATACTTTTGATAGAATATCAAAGAAATGGAGGGATTTGTATGGATATAGGAGAAATTCGTTTATTTACAGCTGCTGGTTTTGTATCCACAGGTTTATTGCTGTTGTTTGCACTACTCATCAAGTATGTCACTGACGGGTTGTTTCTTTCCAGAACACCACAGAGGTTCATACTGGACAGCAAAAATCCATTTTACAGCAGTGAAAAAAGAGGTGGGGATCAATTCAGCTCGTGGGTTCTTCACTATATCCCTGCCCTTTGCCTTGCCTGCTTGATACTGTTACTTTTTTCTTTATTAGCAGGATAGAAATTTATTATTCAAAAGCAACGTACAACTTTTTTTGGAGGAAATAGAATGAATATTGAAAAAATTGAAATGAGCAACATAACCCCTGAATTATTTAACCATTTTAGTCGTCATCAGCAGGTTACACACTGTTGGCGCTATTCTGATGGTCAGTGGAAAATAGAACCCGTAAACTTTACAGAAGAATGGGAATCAGAAGAACACGCTCAGCTTTGCAGCCATTTAAAAACTACCCTCAAAAATGGAGGGATTGTTCTCGGTGCATTTTCTGATAACAATCAACTGAAAGGCTTTGCTAGTGTTGAAGGCCAGTTATTTGGCAGTCACAAGCAATACCTTGACTTATCTGCCATTCATGTCTCAGAAGATGTACGTGGTCAGAAAATCGGAAGGCAGCTATTCTTATCAGCTGCAGATTTTGCAGAAAAACAAGGCGCAGAAAAACTATATATATCCAGCCATTCTGCTGTAGAAACACAAGCATTTTATTCTTCATTAGGTTGTGTTGATGCGGTCGAACCTTCTACCAAACATACTGATGATGAGCCTTTTGATCGACAATTAGAATATAGATTAGGAGAGATAGGATGAAGGAAGGTCTTGCACCGGTTTTTGATCAGCAAACAGAAATTCTTGTTCTGGGAAGTGGTCCCAGTGATCGTTCAATCGCCCTTCAGCAATACTATGGAAACAAAGGAAATCAATTTTGGCGTGTTGTTTTTGATGCCTTGAGTCTCGTTGACCCAATCAGCTATCCCAAGCGAATCGACCTTCTGAAAAAACATCATATTGGGCTCTGGGATGTTTACGGTGCCTTTGAACGACAAGGAAGCATGGATATCAATTACAAGGAAACCAAACTGAATGATTTTTCAGAAATACTTGCTCAAGCAAAAATAAAGATGATCATCGCCAACGGAAACGAGTCTTTCCGAATCATTGAAAAGCATCACCTATTCCCTGATTTGACTGTTGTAAAATGCTCCTCTACAAGCGGAGCCAATAACGGCAGACAAGTACAGCGAAAAGCTGAATGGCAAGCGGCTCTTGCCCTTTTGAAGCAATGAGTAACTTTGCTTAGATATAGAAGTTAGAACAAAAGGGCACTGACCTACCGTTTATTCGGGTTTTAGCACAAAAAGAGTCTGGGGACTATTTTATGTCCCCAGACTCTTTTTTTTATTTAGACGATTGCGAATGCTCGAATGTTGAAGCCTGGTGCCTGTTTGATTTTTGGAACGCCCAAAAAGATTGCTGCACCAACCTCTGGGATTTCTGACAAATTCGTCAGTACCTCCACCTGAAATTTATTCTGCGAGAGCCAATAGAGCTCACCAATCAAGCCGCCATTATTGGCGCATTCGACTGCAGAATCCGTATCAAGTGTTTCATGTCCGATAGCCTGAACATTCCTTTCCTCATGCAAAAATCGCAACGCTTCTAGTGACCAGCCTGGTGTGTGGACTTGTCCATTTTCATCTCGATTATAATAGTCGTCATGATCTTCCCAGCGTTTGGACCAGTCGCTTGCAAATGCAACAAAACTGTCTTCTGGAATCTTTCCATGCTTCTTTTCAAAAGCAAGAATATCCTCTACCGAAAGCTGGTAATCATTGTCCTCAGCGACCTCTGCTTCTTTATGAAAAACGAACAGCGGCAAGACAAGCTCCTTCAGCTCAAGCTCTTCCAGATATCGTTTTCCTGAAGCAAAATGACAAGGAGCATCAATGTGTGTTCCATATTGTGTGACTAGGTTGTACTCTTTCGCTAGAAAACCATGTTCCTCCACAGTAAATAATGTCTTCTCAGTCAACGGCTTAAAAGAAGAAAAATAGGGAATATCTCCTGTGACTTCGTGGGTCAAATCGACCCATTTTTGTTTTTTCAAAAATGCTATGCTCTCTAATATCGTCATCATTCCCTCTCCCCCCTACCCGTTAGGCCATACTTCTTTTGCCGTTTCTACAACTAGCTTCAGCTTCGCCCATTGATCGGCTTCACTCACTTTATTTCCTTCATGCGTAGATGAGAATCCACATTGAGGACTTAAGCACAGCTGTTCTAAAGGAACATACTTGGAGGCTTCTTTGATTCGATTTAATAAAAGCTCTTTGCTTTCTAATTCTGGTGTTTTCGTCGTAATTAACCCTAAAACAAGCCGCTGATTTTTAAGATTTTTCAATGGTTCAAACGTACCAGAGCGTTCGTCATCAAATTCTAAAAAGAAACCGTCGAACTGCGTAATCGATAAAAGTCGTTCAGCAATCAGCTCGTAAGAGCCATCATAAAGCCAATGGGACTGAAAGTTTCCTTTACAAAAATGGAATGTCACAGCTAAATCAGCTGGTTTCTTAGCCAATACCGCCTCTGTGATATCACCAAATTCTTGAATGAGTTCATCTGGATCATACCCATTCTTCTGGATCATGCCCCGGAAGCGTTCATCGAAAAGACCGCCCCAACTGGTATCATCTAATTGTAGATAGCGGCATCCAGCATCGTAGAATGCTTGAATCGCATCTTGATAGGTTGTGATCAAATCTTGTATAAACGCCTCCTTCTTCTCGTAAGAAGGGTTCTCATGATAATGCTTCGATAAGATAAATGAATCCAAATAAATCATATTAGGTCCCGGTATGGTTTGCTTGGCAAGCACTCCCGCAGCGTGTTCATTGGTAAATTTGAAATGCGACAAGAAAGGATGAACCGGATCGAATGCCAATTTACCACTGACAAATGTTCCCTGTGCTTCTGTAGTGATTCCAAAGGCAGTTGTTTCAAAATCATAGACAGTGATTCCCTTAAGTCCTGCGATAAAATCCAAATGCCACCATCGACGACGAAACTCTCCATCGGTAACTGCCAATAGCCCGATTTCTTTTTGTTTCTCAATACTTTTGATGATTTCTTCATCTTCAATTCTTGTCAGCGCCTCTTTTGAAATATTTCCCTGTTTAAATTGTTCACGCGCCTCCTTCAATACTGTCGGACGCAGCAAGCTGCCTACTTGATCCCAGCGAAAAGGTATTTTTGTCATATTTTCTCCTCCATTTTCTTTTAATAATAAAAAAAATCCTTAGACATCACAAAAGATATCTAAGGACATAATGACATGTGTTACCACCTTACTTTGCAGCACTCTCACGACTACTGCCTCACTCAGTGCCCGATCAAACTATCGGAAACTGTTGTTTACTAACGGGACATACCGTACCTTCTTAATTTAGTCAGAAGATCCACTCAAAAAGCCATTTTCAAAATAAGTGCCTCTCATCCCTTTTCAGCTGCCGGGACTCTCTGTAGGAGAAGAAGTTATTTCTACTTTCTTTCTCATCGTGTTTTAATATTCATTTCATCAAATATAGCAAACACATCCAATGCTTGTCAACAGTGTTCTGAAAAAACAGGTATATCATAAAAAATCACTTAAACAATCAATTTCTTGATTGTTTAAGTGATTTCTTTTCATTCTTCAATTAATAGCTGCCCTTTATCACAAAATAGGAGCCGCGGATTTCGCCTGCTAATTTAGATTTTTGACGGGCAAACTTGAATTTCCCTTCCAACTCAGCAGGTATCTCCATCCCCTCAGATAGCTTAAAGCCAACAGCACGTTTTCCTTCTTCAGAAAGACCGTACATCACATTGACAGAAAGTCCATTTTCATAAAATACATAGGAAAACCGTGTTCCTTCTGCTTCAAAATCAGTTACTTCCAGTGCCTTATAAGGAAAATGCAGTTCTCTTTCCTCTAGAATTTTTTCTATCCATGCCAACGTATCTGGTGCTTCTTCAGCAGGGACTGTCACAAATTCATGCTTGTATTTATTCCAAAAATATCTTGCTTCATTTGCTCGAAGCCCAGCCAAGGCTTCCGCAAATGGTGAGCTTTCAAAACCTACTGTTGAGACCTCTTTAAAATCAACTTTATAAGACATACAGATCCTCTTCTCTTCTAAGATTTATACAATAAGTATAATCAGTTGTGGGTAAGATGCCAAAGAATTGATTCTGAAACAGCTAAGTCAGCTGAAAAAATTGGATATCACCTAAATTTGCAGATATGTCTAATAAAAATTGACCTTATCAGTGTGTCAACGTCAACGATCCTAAGAGGTTCTTTGACAGCTGATTTATCGCTGTCATTTTAGAACGGTTCCTCTTTGTCGATCAAAGCTTGAAAAATAAGCAAGGACTCAATAGTTTCAGCTCTTTCACTTGTAGTGTGATCAGCCGTCAGCCACCATTCAACAACACCCGCCATCGCCTCACTGCATCCTAGCAAAGTCAACTCATTTTCTGCAAAGCTATGTGTATAGACAGCCAATAATTCTTTTGAAAAAATGTTTCTTATTTTTTCCTTGATCCATTGGCTTTCTTCACTGTTCAATAAATTTTTCAAAATCGCACCGGATGACTCCAGATCATTAAGGAATTCCTCCCAGTTGATAACAGAAAGCGCTGTGCTAAAGGTCTTGCTGCACAGCTCGTCAAACCAATTGAATTGCTCATCCAGCAAGCTGTATTTATCAAGATAATAGATGTAGAAGGTATTCCTACTGATGCCAGCCTCCTCTGAGAGTCTAGTCACAGAAATTTCTTCAAATGAATGCTCCTGAAGAAGCACTTCAAACGCATCTAGGATCAATTTTTTTGATTTTACCGTTCTTAGATCCCCCACAGCTTCTTGCCGCCTCCCTAGTTAAGACATTGATCAACTAACTGACAATCATTGATTCGCATCATTCGAAAGATTTCCCCAGGAAGCTCTTGCCAATAACGAATCAATTTCTGAAAAATTGTAGCTTCTGCAGTTATTTCGTATTCTGTCACAGTCACACCAAAATTTTTCCGTGTTTCTTTTTTTGCTTCATCCTCAAATTTATCCATTGCCTGCTGTCTATGCTCCTCTACACCCAATGTATCGATTTCTAAAAAGGAGCCTTCAATTCTTTTGACTCGCTCAATGAAATAGAGCGTCTGTGTCTGCGTGCTCATCCTTGTCACCTTCCTTATCTTAAGTTTAGTTATGGTTATTCAGCTTTATTTCTCGAACTGACTATTGTATAGATCAGCATAAAATCCTCTTTGATGAATCAGCTCATCGTGAGAGCCCTTTTCTATGATATTCCCTTCCTTCATTACCAAAATCAGGTCGGCGTTACGAATCGTAGACAGGCGGTGAGCAATGACAAATGACGTTCTTCCTTCCATCAGACGATCCATCGCTTTTTGAATCAACTCTTCTGTCCGTGTATCAACTGAGCTTGTCGCTTCATCCAAGATAAGCATCGGCGCATCCTTGATCAATGCTCTGGCAATAGTCAATAATTGTTTTTGACCAACAGAAAGTGAAACACTGTCATCTAAAACTGTAGCATATCCCATTGGCAAGGTGCGAATAAAATGATCGATCCCAACAGCCTTACAAGCTGATTCTACTCTTTGCTGACTGACGCCAGACTGATTATAAATCAGATTTTCAGAAATCGTTCCTTCAAATAACCAAGTATCCTGCAGCACCATACAAAACTGATCATGGACTTCCTCACGTGTCATGCTTTCTATCGGTACATCATCGATTGTGATTTGCCCTTGATTGATTTCATAGAATTTCATCAATAAATTGACGATTGTTGTTTTTCCAGCCCCTGTTGGACCGACGATTGCAATTTTCTGACCAGCTCTTGCTTCGGCGGAAAAATTTTTGATAATCGTTTTTGACGAATCATAACCAAAGCTGACATTTGAAAACGAAACATTTCCTGACACGTTTTCCAGCTGTACAGCTTTCCCATTTTCGTTCTCCATCTCATCCTCATCAAGAAATTCGAATACTCTGATCATCGCCGCACCAGCTGATTGAAGACTGGATACAGCTTGAGCCAACTGACCCAGAGGCTGTGAAAAGAGACGGACATAAACCATAAATGCGACAATCACACCAAACGTGATTTGGCCATTCAATGCTAGGACAGCACCAACGACACAAACTGCTACATAACCAAAATTTCCTATAAAACTCATTAGCGGCTGCATGATCCCTGATAAAAATTGAGACTTCCACACACTGCCATGCAGCTTGTCATTCAGTTCAGAAAACGTATCAGACATTTCATCGACGGCACTGTAAGAAGTGATCACGTCATGCCCTGAATATGCTTCTTCAACAAAGCTGTTGACCTCTGCCAGATTATTTTGCTGTCCGTCAAAATGAACCTGAGATTTCTTCATGATGATGATCATCAAAGCAAAACCCAGCAGGACTGAGACAACTGCGGTCAAGCACAAAATTGGATTCGATTTGACCATCATGAACAGACAGCCAATAAATAACGTAATTGAAGGAACTAATGTACCCAAGCTCTGATTCAATGACTGACCAACAGTATCTAAGTCATTCGTCACACGACTTAAGGTATCCCCCTGACTATGTGAATCAAAATAGCTAAGTGGAATCTTATTGATTTTCTCTGATATCTGTCTCCTCAGCTTTCTGGAGAAACGCTGTGTGATCGTTGCCATAATGTAGCCCTGTCCATATGACATTAGGATACCAATACCGTAGATGATCGCCAACGTTAAGCAAATACTGGTAATTTGATCCAGATCGATCGAGGTTTGCAAGCCTGCCGTAATCAAATCCGTGATCTCGCTTAGTTTATCCGGTCCAATAATTGACGTGATACTACCAATCACTGCCAAAATGACAGCAGCAATAAAAGGTACCGTATATTCTGAAGCGTACTTCTTTATATTGTTCATAAAGCCTGAGCTTTTCTTTGTTTCTGTTTGTATTTCAGTTATTGTACTATCCATGCGCTAATTCCTCCTTTGAAAGCTGTGAATAAGCTATTTCCTGATACACTCGATTTGATTTCAAGAGAGAGTGATGCGTTCCTTGACCAACAACATTCCCTTCATCCAATACAAGGATCTCATCTGCATCCATGATTGTGCTGATTCGTTGAGCGACAATTAGTTTCGTTGTATCAGAAACCTTTTCAGCCAGTACGTCTCTTAGCTTTTTATCGGTCTTATAATCCAATGCAGAAAAAGAATCATCAAAAATCAGAAATTCCGGCTCTCTTGCTACTGCTCGAGCAATTGCCACACGCTGCTTTTGACCACCGGAAAAGTTTGTTCCGTTTTGTGCCACATGACTATCCAGCTTCTCTTCTTTTCCTTCTACAAAATCCTTTGCCTGAGCAATATCCAACGCTTGATTGATCTTTTCGTCATCCAGTGGAGAAGCACCACTCTTACCAAAGTCGACATTTGACCGGATCGTTCCGCTGAATAGCACTGCCTTTTGAGGAATGTAGCCAATTCTGTCATTTAAATCTTCATGACTGTAGGATTGAACATTTTTACCATCAATGATTATTTCTCCCTCAGTGACATCATAAAATCGTGGAATCAAGTTCACGATTGTACTCTTTCCGCTCCCAGTTGAACCAATAAATGCAACTGTCTCGCCCTTTTTCGCTTTAAAGCTGACATTTTTGATTACTGCTTCAGAAGCATTTGGATACGTAAAAGACACATTTGAAAACTCGATCTCTCCCTTGTTCTTACCAATATTTCCACTGTCCTCTGGAAATTGAATTGACGGCTCCATATCCAGCACTTCGTTTATCCGTCTTGCTGAAACTGTAGCTCTCGGTAAAATAAGGAATATTACAGTCATCAGCATAAAGCCCATCACGACCTGCATCGCATAAGAAGAGAAAACGACCATATCGCTGAATAATGTGATTTTCATTGCACCATCTGCTGCTTCGATCAAATAAGCACCAATCCAGTAAACCGCTAGCGTCAGTCCGCTGGAAACAAGTGTCATCCCCGGACTCATGATTGCCATCATTCGATTCGTAAACAAATTGACCTTCGTCATTTCTTCATTCGCATCGTTGAATTTACCATTTTGATACGCCTCTGCATTATAGGCACGAACCACACGCAGCCCTGTAAGATTTTCTCTGGTAATACTATTCAGTTTATCTGTCAAACCTTGAACAACAGTAAATTTCGGTTGAACAATTGTTAGGATCACTGTCAGCATAACCAAGAGCACCACCACTGCTACTCCTGTTGAAACTGTCCATTCCCAGTTCTTATTGGCAATTTTCATGATAGCCCATACTGCCGTGATTGGCCCTTTGATCGATACCTGCAGTCCCATTGCAACCACCTGTTGAATTTGTGTGATGTCATTTGTCGTTCGAGTAATCAGACTGGGGATTGAAAATTTATGCAGCTCATCGGGGGAATAATCCATTACTCGATGATACACTTCTCCCCGTAGACGACTTGTCAAGCTTGCTGCGATCCTAGCGACAAAATAGCCCACAACTACTGATGATGCGAAGCTCAAAAGAGAGAGCAGTACCATCATCATTCCCGGCTGCATGATATCTGAAATCACTGTATCCGGCATTTGCAGCTGACTTGTTACCTCAGACATGTAGTCGGGGATTTTCAACTCCAGCCAAACCTGTACAACAATAAATGCAATACTGACAAGAACTAAAAAGCGTTCCATTTTATTTGTTTTCTTCATTATTTTTATCATTCAAAAACCTCCTACTGCCGATAGTTACCCGGCTAACTATATAGTGAAAGAAAAATCTGACGATGAAACCTGTCAGATAGTTTTAACTCTGAATATTCTTTTTCAATTTTCCAATCGTGTCTATAAATGAACGAAGCTCTTCTTCAGGAATATTCTGTGTCAGACGATCTTCCAAATTTGTAACAAACTTCTCCACCTTTTTCATATTCTCCAACGCTTTTTCAGTAATAATGATCCGCTTGAAGCGTTTGTCCTTTGCGGAAACAACTGTCGTGATAAAGCCGTTTTTCTCCATTCGATCAACCAGGCGACTAGCTGTCGGCTTACGAATAGACAATTCTTTTTCCAGATCCTTCTGATAAATCTCTCTATCCAAGTTTTCGCTCAGAAACCCCAATGCCCAAGCCTGAGGACCCTTCAATTTTGCCAAGTCAGTACCTAGCTCTTCTTTTTCAATGAAACGACCAATCAATATAGATAGTTCACGGATTTCGAACCCCAACGTTCCATGTGGTTTCAAAGTAGTCCCTCCTCATTTGATGATTTTAGTTACCGTGCTAACTATCATTAGAATACGACAATCTATTTCTTCTGTCAACCATTTTCCTCAGACTATATTTTCCCGCCTCCACACTTAGATAAATCTTAATAAACGAAAAGCTGAAAGAGGTGATTAAAACGAGTTTAAAATAGTTTTGCTCTTCGTAAACAGAGGTATGGTAAACTAAGAGCGACAAACTTTCTATTGATGGAGGGAAAGAAATGAAAAAAATACTCGTTATTGAAGACGATCATGATATAGCTATAAATCTGGATAGATTGCTGCAAAAGCATCACTACCAAGTGAAGCTAGTCAATACACAGAAAAAAGCAATCGCTGTACTTCAGGAACACTCCTTCGATTTGGCTTTGATCGATATTGGTCTGCCGGATGGTAATGGTTATGCGGTTGGAACCAGCATTAAGAATCTGGAAAATCCATGTCCGTTCATTTTTCTAACTGCTATGGACGACGAAGCTAGTGTAGTCACCGGCTTAGAGCTTGGCGGAGAGGATTATATCATCAAGCCGTTCCGACCTATGGAACTGATTTCTCGAATCAAAACAGCACTGCGTCGTAATGAAAAAGGCCAGACAGAAATTATTATTGATAATCTTGCCATAGATACACAGCGCGGAACTGTTCATAAAGATGGACAAGAGCTCTTTTTGTCTGCCTTGGAATATAGACTTCTATTGATATTTGTGAACAATCAAGGACAAATTCTTTCAAGAGATCAGCTGCAGCAGCAGATTTGGGATATTGCCGGCGATTTTGTCAACGATAATACCATGACAGTCTATATCAAACGACTGCGTGAAAAAATAGAAAACGATCCGCAAAATCCAAGTAAGATCAAAACAATTCGCGGCCTAGGCTATAAATTGGAGGCATAGAATGAAGTATTTAAGGAATAAGGAAGAACGGATTCTCTTTTTCAGCCTGAGCATTCTTAGTATGATCGCTGTCAGCAGCAGTTTTCTGATCGACCCCATTGCCGGAGGGATCACTTTACTTTTATGTGTGATCTTCTTCTTAGTCATTTCTTACTATAACAGAAACAGGTACAGGCGAATCGAAGAGCTGACGAATCAGATCGATGACATTCTTCATGGCAGTCAGGTTTTGGAGTTAGATGCTGAAGAAGGAGAACTAGCCATTCTCTCCAATCAAATAAGTAAGATGACTATCCGCCTGCAGGAACAAAGCAGTTCATTGCAAAGGGAAAAGGAACACCTCGCTTCTTCACTTACGGATATCGCTCATCAGCTGAGAACACCGCTGACCACCTTGACCATGATCGGCGATTTTCTAAGTGAACCTGAGCTGGATGACCGACGGAGAAAAGAGCTAGCACGAGAACTGTTGAATATGCTGAAGCGAATCGATCAGCTGATTACGATTCTCTTGAAAATTGCCAAGCTCGAAGGTCAAACCGTTCAGTACCAACCTCAGGAAGTTCTATTGAAAAAGCTATTATCTGACTCACTGGAGCCATTCCTGATCCCTTTGGAACTAAAGGAAATGTCCATCCAATATGATGGAGAAGAGAATATATCTTTAGCAATAGACTCTTCATGGACACAAGAAGCAATCGGAAATATCATAAAAAACTGCATTGAACATTCTGACAACAACTCTAACCTGCAGCTTTCCTATAGACAAAATGCACTTTATACAGAAATCTGCATTTCTGATACAGGAAAAGGGATTGAGCCTGAGGATCTGCCTCACGTGTTCGAACGCTTTTATCAAGGAAAGAATCATCACAAGAACAGCTTCGGTGTCGGCCTTTCTTTAGCTCGTATGATCATTACTCAGCAGGGAGGCAACATCACAGTGAAGAATCTGGCATCCGGCGGTGCTGCCTTTACTATTCGTTTTTACAAGGACATGCTTAAATGACGGATCTGTCATTTTCAAGTCACTGAGCAGTCACTCTGCTTCGCTAAGATGGAGTTAAGTAAAAGAGAAAGTGTTGTGATGAGTATGAAAATATTAGAAGTAAAGAATTTATCAAAGGTTTATGGAAAAGGTGATAATCAAGTAACTGCTCTAGACAATGTCTCCTTCACTGTTGAAAAGGGTCAGTTCGTTGCTATCATCGGTCCTTCCGGATCAGGAAAATCTACCTTACTGCATTTACTTGGCGGAGTGGACAAGCCCACATCCGGAAAAGTTTATATCAATAAAACTGATGTCTATGAACAGAACGCCGAGCAGCTGGCGATTTTTAGGCGACGTGAGGTTGGTTTGATTTATCAATTTTACAATCTGCTGCCTGTATTGAATGTTGTTGAAAATATTACTTTGCCCGTCTTACTGGATGGCCGCAAAGTAAATAAAAAACGGTTGAAAGAACTCCTGTCTGTTCTAAACCTGAAAGATCGTAAAAATCATCTGCCAAATGAGTTATCCGGCGGACAGCAGCAACGGATTTCCATCGGGCGGGCGTTGATGAACGCCCCGGCAATTGTTCTAGCTGATGAGCCTACTGGAAATCTTGACAGCAAAAATGGACAAGAAATACTGCAGCTGCTGCGCAAATCCAATCGTGAATACGACCAGACAATGATCGTCATCACTCATGATGAAAATATTGCCTTACAGGCTGACCGCATCATAAAAATAGAAGACGGCCGAATCACTCAGGATGAGGTGATCCGACCATGAATATCCTGAATAAAGTCACTTTGGCTAATCTTAAAAAAAATAGAACGCGAACCTTGGTCACGATTATCGGCGTTATCCTATCTGTGGCAATGGTTACTGCTGTCACTACAAGTATCGTCTCCTTACAGGACCACATGGTGAAAAACACAATATCCTCTACAGGAAACTGGCAGATACGATTTATGGATATCTCAAAGAAAGAAGCCGATACACTTCAAAAGGATTCCGATGTGGAAAAGACTTTTTCAACAAAAACGTTCGGTTACTCTCCTTTAGCGGAAACAGACAAATCAGATAACCCTTTTTTGTCCATCGAAGGATACAGTCAAGAAGCTTTTAAAGAACTCCCCTACACTCTTTCTCAAGGGGAGCTTCCTAAAGATGAAACAGAAATCCTACTGCCGATCAATTATCAGACAACATTAGAAGAACCGTATAAAATTGGCGATCTAGTTACTTTTAAGCTAGGGCAGGAATCAATCATCGCTGACAATGAGACCCACGAAGCAGTAGATCCGTCAACTTATGCAACAGACGACGAACAGACTTATAAAGTCGTAGGCTTTGTTGAATGGGGTATCGATAAAGTCTACTCAGAGCCTTGCTATTTCGCTGTCTCGGGTTTAACAGATACTCAAACAGCTATCACACAGTATATTGCGTTGAAAAATCCAAAAAACATTTATGATTTCTCTAAAAAATATGAGTCGATGACTTATCAGCACAATCGTCCTCTTCTCCAATCACTTGGAATCACTGGAAACGACTCTTTTCGCAAGATGTCCTTCTATCTTGGGACAATACTGATTTTATTGATTGGTATTGGTTCAATCCTTTTGATCAATAACTCGTTTGCAATCTCCATCAATGAACGATTAAAACAGTTTGGTGTGCTTTCCTCTGTTGGTGCAACAAAAAAACAATTACGAACCTCCGTATTGTTTGAAGGTGCTGTAATTGGTGTAATTGGGATTCCATTGGGACTACTTTTCGGTTTTAGCGGCTTATGGATCACATTCAAACTCCTGGAAGACAAGTTTGGCGCCTTTGGTTCAGTAAATCTTCTAACACTGAAATTTTCATGGCAGGCAATTGCTATATCCATTATCACCAGTATTTTAACAATCTATATTTCGGCATATCTTCCTGCTCGAAAGGCATTGAAAAAGCCAATCATTTCTTCCATCAGACAAACTGATCAAATCAAGCTGTCAGGGAAGAAAATCCGTACACCAAAAATTATTCAGAAGCTGTTCGGGTTGGAAGGTACAATTGCTCTGAAAAATTTTAAACGAAACAAAAAGGCATACCGCAGTACCATCATTTCTCTTTTTGTCAGTATCGTTCTGTTTATCTCAACAGCTTCCTTCAGTATGTATCTGACAAGTGGAGTTACACAAAGTATGGATCTTACAGAAGCGGATATTATGTATACCAGTTACGGAGAAATGAACAAAGAAAAGGCCGCTGAGTTTTTTGACCGTGCTTCTGATATTCCGGAAGCAGAAGAAGCCGCTTGGCAGCAAAACGCTCATTTCTCAGTTGATCTATCCAAAGAAGAATTAAGCAGCGAATACACTGATTATTTACAGGAGGAAGGTTCAGATTATGAACAGCAGCTCGATACTGCACCCCTTTCTGTTCAAATAATAGACGATGAAACTTTCAAGTCTTATTTGAAGGAACAGGGATTAACAGAAGCAGAATATTTTCGTCCAGAAGATCCTAAAGTTCTTGCCGTTCAAACGATCAGCATGTTCAGCTCAACCTCTCAACGAATGGTTAAATTCAACATGTTTAAGTCAGCTGAGCCGCTAACCCTTGACTTACTGCGCTACACAGAAAATGGAAGCGAACAAACAGGTAAGACGCTGACTCTATCAACTTTTGTTGAGCAAGGACCGAAGCTGCTTACAAGTACTTATTCCTATGGCCTAACAGCTGTTCTTCCTGAAAGCCAGGCATCTCTCTTACCAAAAGCTGAGAATGATGACTTTTTCACATTTTCTTTCAAGGCTGCCGACTCTAAAGCACTGACTGAAAAATTAACTGTACTTTTACAACAAATGAATTTGCCCGCCGATCGTGGTCTTTCTGACGTTGCTTCTTATCAAGAAACAGATAGAAATATGGTTTTCATCGTCAATGTGTTTTCCTACGGATTCATCGCCTTGATGACGCTGATCACAATTGCTAACGTCTTCAACACGATATCTACCAGTATACAGCTTCGTCGAAGAGAGCTTGCTATGCTGGAGTCTGTCGGTATGACTAAGAAAAGTATCAATAAAATGATGCGCTTTGAATGTCTGTACTACGGCTTCAAATCACTTCTATACGGCCTACCGGTTGCCTTTGGAGTCACGTATCTGATTTATACCAGTATTGCTGTTGCGATGGATCAGCCCTTCCGTCTACCTATCGCAAGTGTCCTAGTCAGCATATTGAGTGTTTTTCTGATCGTGTTCATTACTATGCTGTATTCCGTACACAAGCTTCGAAAGGTGGATTTGATTGACTCTCTGAGAACAGAGACCGTATAAATAGAAAAGAGTGTGAGACAATCATCAAATTAGAAATTGTCTCACACTCTAAACGCAAATAATTGGCGAGCCAAAAGCTGCTCCTTCAGAATTAAGCCAAAATTGCTTTAACATACAGTAGCTACCGCAGTAGATCTGATGTGGCAAAGTACCTACTTGGATACTGAAAATATGAAAAGCCATTTTCGTCTATTTTTTCTTGATTCTCGGAGCATCCTACCTTTGGCTTAGCCTCTTTTTTATCTCTATTCATTCCCCAAAACTCTTTACAAAAGACGGCTTTGTATCTTTTCTTGTCGTTTCTGATGAAGGTACCCTATAGCTACAACAATCAGCGTCCCTGCTAAATTCACCATGATATCCTGCATTGTGTCGCTTAAAGCCTCGTGCCCGGAAAGGATTACTCCCTCCGCTGTCATAAATTTTTGCATGTTCGTCTGCAGAATATGATCTGCCAGATATTCATAAACCTCCCACAGCACGCCACAGGTTGTTGCAAAACAGAAGGCAAATAGACTGACAAAAAAAGGACTCAGCTGAACTTTATTTCGCTCACTTCTACTGATAAAATCAACAATCAGAAAGCCCAGTGCACTAAGCATGCCGGCACTGAATCCATGCAGGATCATGTCCCAGTACGGAATTTTATAGTAGAAATTCTGTACCTCGCCCAGATAAATAGCACAAAACAGGAAAATGAAATAAATGATCTCCATCAAATCAGGGATATCAATTCCATATATTTTCTCTACTCGGTATGGGATAAAAATGACAACCATCCCTACAACACACTGTAAGATCATTAGTACATAGTCGCTCTTGACTAACTCATATTCCTTATTGGAGCTTCCAGAAGGCGCTCCCTGCAGCATGATTACCGCATAGATAACAGATACTGCCAATAAGCAAAACACGATAATAAAAATCAGATTCTTACGCTTATCCAGCTTTGATTTTTTCTTCTCGATGAATCATCAACTCCCTTTTTCGTTTTCTCTATTCAATGATAGCACAGTTTCACATCTGAAAAAATTGGAAGATAGTCAGCTGACCAAAACGCTGCTGACCTTCACCGCAAAATACCGAAACCTCTAGAGAATTACTGACAATCAAATTCTTTTAGAGTTTAGCCTTTATTTCACATCAGATAGTATCTACTCCCTCTGATTCTGCGCTTCGATGATCTCCATTGCTTTCTGATACGACTCATTCTTACTCCCATTGATGTTTTCAGCAATCAATTGATAGCCAAACCTTTCATAGAGTCTGATTGCTTCATAGCTCCATGTTTGAGTATGGAGATAAATGTCTTTCCCCGGTTCAAGTTCTTGTAAAAGAGCCGTTGCTTTTGAGACTAACGCTCCCGCCAGACCTCTTCTCTGAGCTTCCGGTTTAACTGCCAACCAATGAAATAGTGGGAGTCTTTGCCCATCAACATCCTTCCACCAGGCAGTACAGGTTGCAACCTTTCTTCCTGCTTCATCTTCAATAAACAACATCTGGTGAGCAAGCTCTTCTTCAAATGGAGCAAATGCTTGTTCAAAATAAGCCAAGCCTTCTTCTGCATTGTCAAACTCCAACACCGAAGCCTCAATTGCTGCCCATTCAGACATGTCACCCTTTTGATAATAAGAAAATCGAAATCCCTCCGGAAGCCTTACTGACGGCACTGGCTCATTCTTTAAGCGAGTCATCCATATCTCATGATAAGGAATGCTTTTATCCAACATCGATTCGTTCCTCCATTCTCTTACTTACTACATAGAATCATTATACACTTCTTATTGATATTCTACGCAATCCTAATAGCTCCATACAGTAAAAACCGAAGACTTGAAAATTCAAGGTCTTCGGTTTATTTATAAATATAGGAGAACACACAGTTTGTTTTTATTAAACGATAGTTCTATTGAGTGCAGCGCAGACTAATTATTTAGCTGCTTTCATTGCATCAATGATTGCTTGCAAGTAGCCTGATGTATCAGAGAAGGTTGCTCCTGTCACAACATCAGCTGGGCTATCGTCTTCACCTAAACCATCTAATTCCTTCACTGTAGCTTCCAGCTCAGAAACAGTTTTACCTAAAGCAAATTCAGCAATAGCGTTCATGCTGTCTGACCAGCCTTGAGATGCGCCGCCTTTGTCTGCCATCAAGTCAGAGTAAGCGTCATTGTTAGCTTCTTTAGAAGACAGAACCAATCCGTCCTGAACATCAGCACCAAAATCAGCATCCGAATTCGGTACTCCACCGAAAGCTGCTGGATCAACATATTGGAATTCATCCAATGATGCAGCTGCTAATTTATCACCATCTAATGCAACTGTTGTTACTGAGAAAGATTTATCTCCATGAGGTGCACCTAATACTTGAGCTTCTTTCAAATCTTCTGTAGAAGTCTTGATTCCTGTAGAAATCATGCCTTTTGTAGCTGCATCGATAATAGCTTGCAGGTAACCGCTTGTATCAGAGAATGTCGCACCAGTGACAACATCAGCTGGACTGTCATCTTCACCTAAGCCATCCAATTCTTTCACTGTATCTTCCAAATCTGAAACTGTTTTGCCTACAGCAAATGCTGCAATAGCATCCATGCTGTCTGACCAGCCTTGAGATGCGCCGCCTTTGTCTGCCATCATTTCTGAGTAGGCTTTATCATTTTCACGTTTACTTGATAAAACAGTATCCGTTGGATAGTTTTCGCCAAATGCACCATCAGAGTTCGGTACTCCTGTAAAATCATCTGGAGAAACATACTGGAACTCATCTAATTGAACAGCCAAAATTTTATCGCCGTTCATTGTAACATTCGTCACAGCAAATGATTTCGTTCCGTGTGGTGCAGTAAGCAGTTGTCTCATGTACACAGTTCCTTCAGCCGGTGCTGAATCAGTTGAGCTGCCGTCAGCGATTGTGATATCTGCCGCTGCAGCAGAACTGCTTTCTGTCGTAACAGAGCTGCTTTGCTCAGTTGAAGAACTGCCTGCATCCTTCTTGTCGTCAGCGGAACAACCAGTAGCCGCTAATAATGCCAATAAAATAGCTGTTGTTAAAGTAATCTTTTTCATCAATATTGCCCCCTAAAATAATTGTATTACCCATTGCTCATTATATCACATTCAGATAACAGTCACTACTATCTTTAAAACGTTTTCTATTTTTATATGACGCTTCCTAAAAATAACAGCTGAAAAGATTGATTAGACGCGTTTTCTACACAAAAATGATTTCCGAAAAAAATGATTAGAACGGCTCATAATACCTTAATCAAACAAAAAAGCTATTCGAAAACATGTAAGTAAACATGTTTTCGAATAGCCGATTGACACTATTTTAGATAACAAGAATGAACTACTGTTTTCAGCCTCACTTCTAGTTGGTTCCTCTACTCTGTCAACTCTTCAAACTGAGAATTGTAAAGAGAAGCATAGAAGCCGCCTTGAGCCAATAGCTCTTCATGTGTTCCTTGCTCTTTGATGTCTCCACCTTGCATATAAAGAATCTTATCTGCATCTTTGATTGTTGACAATCGGTGAGCAATAACGAATGACGTACGTCCCGCCATCAAGTTGTTCATGGCTTCTTGAATCAATCCTTCTGTCCGTGTATCAACAGATGATGTTGCTTCATCCAAAATTAAAATTGGTTTATCAGCTAAAATAGCTCGAGCAATCGTCAGCAGCTGTTTCTGACCTTGAGAAATATTAGATGATTCTTCATTCAGCTCCATATTGTAACCGCCTGGTAATGTTTGGATGAAGTGATGGACATGGGCGGCTTTTGCGGCCTCATAAACTTCTTCATCTGTCGCATCTAAACGACCGTAACGCAGATTCTCCATGATTGTTCCCTTGAACAGCCAAGTATCCTGTAAAACCATACCGATATTTTTACGAAGATCTGCACGATTGAAGTCCTTGATATTATAGCCATCGATTTTGATTGCTCCGGAATTCACATCATAAAAGCGCATCAGTAATTTTACCATTGTGGTTTTACCCGCACCAGTTGGTCCTACAATAGCAACTGTCTGCCCTGGATCAACATGGCTGGTGAAGTCATTGATAACGATTTTATCTGGTGTATAACCGAAGTGAACATGTTCAAAGTCCACCATACCTTTTGCTTTATCGATCTTCACTGGATTTTCAGCAAATTGGTCTTCTTCTTCCTCATCCAAGAACTCAAAGACACGCTCAGCAGCTGCTGCCATTGATTGAAGCATATTGGATACTTGAGCCAATTGAGCAATCGGCTGTGTCAGATTACGTACATATTGGATGAACGCTTGGATATCTCCGACAGTGATTGATCCATTATATGCCATGATCCCGCCGACAATCGCTACAGCGACGTAACCCAAGTTTCCGACAAAGTTCATGATTGGCTGCATCAAGCCTGAAAGAAATTGAGATTTCCAAGCTGATTTGAACAAGACATCATTTTGTTCTTTAAACTCTTTTAATGAATTTTCTTCATCATTGAATAAACGAACGATATTGTAACCGCCAATCGTTTCTTCCACTTTACCATTGATGACCCCAAGGTATTCCTGTTGGGTCTTGAAATATTTCTGAGAGTTCTTCACAACGATCATAATCAGAATAAATGAAATCGGTACGATCAGAACCGCCACACCAGTCATCTTCACTGAGATGGACAGCATCATAACGATAACTCCAATGATTGTAAATACTGAAGTGATCAATTGTGTGATCGATTGGTTCAAGGATTGCCCCAGAGTATCCACGTCATTCGTGATACGTGACAAGACTTCCCCAGTTGTTCTACTTTCGAAGTAATTCATTGGCATACGATCGATTTTCTCTGAAATCTCTTTACGCATACGATAAGTGATTTTTTGAGAAATTGTCGACATGATCCAACCTTGCATGATCCCGAACAGTGATGCGACAAGATAAAGTCCCAGCATGAAAAGAAGGATGCCGCCGATTTTTTCAAAGTCGATGCCGCCAGTTCCCTGGTATTTCTTGATCAAGCCGTTAAACAGCTCTGTGATTGCTGATGATAAGATTTTTGGACCCCAGATATTGAAAATAGTTGAGGCAACCGCAAAGATCATTACAAAGAAAACAGGTATTTTATAAGCACCAATATAGGAAACTAATTTTTTGATCGTTCCTTTGAAGTCTTTGGCTTTTTCCACTGGAGCAATTTGTCCAGGGCCGCCGCCGCGAGGGCGATTTCGTTTTTCTTCTGCCATTCTTTTCGCTCCTCCCTACTCTGCTTCTTCTATGCCTAATTCAGCATTACTTAACTGTGACTGGGCAATTTCCTGATAAACTTTTGACGATTGCATCAATTCTTCATGTTTTCCTTGTGCAACTACACGTCCTTCATCTAAAACAATGATATTGTCCGCATGAATGATTGTAGATATTTTTTGGGCAACAATGATTTGTGTCGCATCCTTGATATTTTCAGATAAGGCTTTTCTTAATGCCACATCGGTTTTATTATCAAGTGCTGAGAAAGAATCGTCAAAAATCAATATTTTTGGATCCTTCGCCAATGCACGGGCGATAGAAAGACGTTGCTTCTGCCCACCGGAAACATTTGTTCCGCCTTGAGAAATCTCACGACTATACCCTTTTTCACTCGAATCAATAAATTCTTCTGCTTGAGCGATTTCTGCCGCTTTCTTCATTCGATCATCTGAGATGTCTGCATCACCAAATTTGATATTTGATTCAATATCTCCTGAAAACAGAATTCCCTTTTGAGGAACAAAGCCAATGATCTCATGAAGCTTGTGCAAGCTCATTTCACGAACATCTACACCATCTACGGTGATACGTCCCCCAGTCACATCGAAAAGACGAGGGATCAGGTTCACAATCGTAGACTTTCCGGAACCCGTTGACCCGATCAGAGCAGTGGTTTGTCCGGGTTCCGCAGTAAAGTTGATATGATGAAGAACATCCTCATCTGCATCTCCATAACGGAATTGTACGCCTTCAAATTTCACTTTACCTACAAAGTCATGTTCATCTTTAGGTTTTTCCGGATCTATGATTGTTGGTACTGTATTAAGCACTTCCTCTACACGACCGGCAGCAACATTCGCACGAGGCAAAATGATTGAAACCATTGACAGCATCATGAAGGCCATAACGATTTGCATAGTATAAGTAATGAAGGCCATCATATCTCCGACTTGGAGCTGACCGGCATCCATGTTATGTCCACCGACCCAAACAATCAGAACAGAGATACCATTCATCAACAGCATCATCACAGGCATCATGATAGACATGGAGCGATTGACGAATAATTGTGTTTTCATCAAATCTGTATTGGCAACATCGAAACGTTCTTCTTCAAACTTCTCACGAGAAAACGCACGAATAACTGGTAATCCGGTAATAATTTCACGAGAAACCAGATTCACTCTATCCACTAAGTCTTGTAACGCTTTGAATTTAGGCATTGTAAATAATAGTAAGGTCATAACCAAAACTAAAACAGCGACAACAGCTACACCAACGATCCAGCCCATGCCGGTTCCTGTTCTATACACTTCGTAGATCCCGCCAAGACCAAGAATCGGTGCATATAGAACCATACGCATGATCATGACGATCCCCATTTGCATTTGCTGGATGTCATTAGTATTACGAGTGATCAATGATGCCGGAGAGAATTTCTCCATTTCCGTGTTGGAAAATTGCAGTGTTCGTTCATATTGGCCTACACGCAGGTTTTTACCAACTGCAGCAGCGACCAATGAAGCAATCAACCCAACAATGATGGCAGCCACTGCAGAAATCAGTGTCAGAGTCACCATTTTAGTTCCTGTTTTAATCATATAATCGGTTTGAATCTGTTGTACATCCATATCTAAAGCTTTATATTCAGCCAAAGTTAGTTGGATTCCCACTGTTTTCATTGAATCTTCGCCAAGATCACCTAAACTATCTTTGATCTCTTTACGAGCAGCTTCGACTTTAGCCGGCATCGCATCAACTGCTGCGGTAACTGAATCCGCTAGCTTCTGTGCTTCTGCTCCTTTTTCCTGAGCTTCTGCTGCCAGAGTCTGTGCTTCAGCACCTTTAGCCGCCGCTGTTTCCATATCGGTTGCTGCGGCAGCAGCTTCACCAGCTGCCTTTGCTTCTTCTCCTAATGCGGCTGCTTCTTCCCCCAGCTGTTTCGCTTTTGCACCATCTTCGGCAATTGCTGTATATGCCTCAATAACCGATTTTGCTTCATTGGCTTCAGATGAATCCTTCGATTGGGAAGAGGCCAACATCATCATTGGTAAATTGAAAATATCCGCCAGCTTTTCTTCTGTCATACCACTTTGAAGATTCAGCTTATATACTTCAACTTCTTTGCCATCGATTTTTTCAGTCGTTAGCTTATAGTTGTCTTCGATGGTCTGTTTCTCATCGTCGGTCATGAACATTTCAATCCCTTGAAGAGTTGTCTTCCTGATTTTTTCAGGAGTGGTGTTTTCAAGACCACCTTGCTGAATACCGACATCCACGATATCCGATGTCAAGCTTGGTAGGCTCAAATCACTATATGCCTGCACAACTAAAAGCACAACAACAGCGATGATGGCATACCAGTATTTCCCGAGATGTTTAAAAATCTTCACTATTGGTCACCTTCCTCTTTCAGAGCTAATTTTTGAGAGCAGCCTACGAACTTCGCAGTCATTTCAATAAATTTCTTGGTATCCTTTTCCCCCATCATCTCAAATATTTGGATGATCTTATCCCGCATCTCTTTCTTTTCAGCGTGGGCCATCTTTGCACCACTTTCTGTTAGAGTGACATTGATACGGCGACGATCATCAGGGTCCATATCGCGAACGATCAACCCCTTCTTCTCCAAACCACCCAAAACAACAGCAATACGTGCGCTGGATAAATTGAGCGATTCAGCTAAACATTTGGGACTGGTTGGTTCACCGGCTCGAGCGAGAAATTTAATGACGATGTTTTCGCCTTTGTTGCTCTTTTCGATCTTACTGAACGCACCATTTCGATTTTGAAGCATCAAGCGAACCAGTTCCTGCTCCGCTTCCTCTGCAAATGTCATAGGGCTCTCCCTTCTTTCAAAATAATTTCTTTAAACCAAAAATCACTAACACTGTTAGTAACTAATGCTGTTCGATATTAACGCATATAGCTGTCAAAGTCAACACTCTAGCTCCAAACTTAAGAATGAATACGTTTTAATGAGAAAAAATTTAACAAGTGTTATACAACGCTATTATAACTATCATTATCGAACACAAGTACAAACTCCTTTCAACTAAATAATACTATCACAAAGACATATATTATTCACTAAAGAAAAATAAAAACAAGCACGAGACAAAATTCAGTCTCATGCTCTTTCTTCGCCTTATTTCTTATTTAACTGTTTCTTATCGTTTCATTATTTTCATGCAGATTTCCAAAAAACAAGCTAAAATCACTCATTCATTTATAGCGTTCCTCCACTAATCCTTCATTCCGGAAGTTTTTATTCCTGCTACTAAGTGCTTAGATGCAAACATATAGAGGATCATTGGTGGAATTGCCATGATCATAGCAAAGGCCATCTGCATATTCCACGCAGTCTGATTTTGCCCGCCTTCAATCTTGAATGCGTTCAATGCGCCAAGGGTCAATGGTTTCAAATTTTCTGAATCGATAAAGATCAATGGTTGGAACAATTCATTCCACCAGAAAATAGTAGAAAGAACGCCAACTGTAATGAATATCGGCTTTGCAAGCGGTGCAATCACTTTTGTAAATACCTGAATTCTTGAACAACCATCCAACATAGCAGATTCATCTATACTCTTAGGAATCGTTTTGAAGAACTGGCGGAACAGGAACACATTATATGGGAATGCAAAGAAGCTCGGCACAATCATCGGCAGGAAGCTATCCAGCCAGCCAAAGGTTCTAAACAACAGAAACTGTGGAATCACTAATGTTACGGTAGGAACCATCATCGTTGCCAGGATCATTCCAAAGACAACACCTTTTCCTTTAAACTCCATACGAGCCAGAGGATAGGCTACAATCGAGCTTGATAACAATGTTCCAACAGTATTTCCAACAATCAGAATCAGACTGTTTTTCAAGTATTCCAACGCATTACTTTTCTTGATGACATCAATATAGTTTTGCCATTGTGGTTGTGAAGGGAAAATTTGAGGCGGGAACTCACTGATTCCATTCAATGTTTTCAAGGAATTCGAGAATATCCAAAATATAGGGAAAAACATCAGTACCGCAAAGAATATCAATATGGCATACTGCATTATTTTGACTGCTTTCGTATCGTAGTTCATGCTCTTTTTTCACCTTCCTCATCCATAATTTACTTTATCATCTGACAACTTGAACTGTAGGACCGATATCACCGCAACAATGATAAACATGATGAAAGCCAATGTTGAAGCGGTACCCATATCGAACTGTTTAAAGGCCTTTTCATAAATCAACAAGCTCAATACTTTTGTTGCATTCCCCGGACCACCGCCAGTCAATGGGAACAGCAGGGTAAAGGCACCATTGAAGGAGTTCACTGTTGCCACAACTGTATTGAACAATAGAATTGGTGAAATAGACGGCAGGGTCACATTTTTGAAACGCTGCCACGCATTGGCGCCATCTAGATGAGCTGCTTCATATAATTCGATAGGTACCTCTTTTAGACTAGAATTAAAGATCAGCATCATTTGACCAGTTGAGAAGGTAAACACACTTGCAATACCAACCACCACCCAAACCAGATTCGCATCTCCTAACCAGTTTGGCCCTGTGATCCCAACTGTAGAAAGAAAATAATTCACTATACCAAGTTGATTATTGAACATCAGAATAAAGCAGCTTGTCATTACAACAGACGGCATGACTGCCGGAACAAAATAGAAAAATTGAAAAATGCCGATAAAACGAACTTTAAAATTCAATAATACTGCTAAAAATAATGATGCACTGACCGTTACAAAAACATTCAGTAATGTGAATAAAAACGTGATTTTCAGTGTATTGAAAAAATCTGAGCTTCCACTGAACAGCTGCTGATAGTTTTCCAATCCGACAAATCTCGGTTGTCCTAATAAATTCCATTTTGTTAAACTAAGTAAAAATGAAAGTAAGATCGGACCACCTGTAAAGAAGATGAACCCAATGATCCAAGGTGATAAAAAGCCATAGGCTGTCAGTGTATCTTTAAGGCTCTGCCTCTTCTTTGCTTGTTTACCTTTAGATAAATTTTTCATAGCAACCTCTCTTTCTTCTTTAGGGAAGAAGCACGATCAGCCGATCAAAACTGCTACTCCCTATGACTTTTAATGAACGATGCTGGAAAATCCTTTCTATCTATCCTATCCGCAGAATAGAGTATATAGAAATCCTCTTAAAGAAATGACAGTCACTAACGATCGCTGCAATGGAACAGTGAAGGAGTAGTTCGCTTTCCTGACCACTCCAACACCTCATTCCTAATCTATAAGCGATCGTTGCAGTCCAATTGTTCTTCCAGCTTCTGACAATTGCACACTAAGAGTTTTTATTTATAAAAAGTCCTTAAGTCTATTGATTATCCTTTATTTCCTGATTGGCATTCGGAATGTATTTATCAAAAATTTCATCCAAATCTGTCGTACCCAGAAGATAAGCATCAAACTGATTGACCAGATTCGTCGTTGAAGCAGCATTGATCAGCACATAGCCAAATTCGCCTTCTTGTCCGGCACGCTCAATAACTTCCCAATTTGTCGGACCATTTTTTCCTTCTTTTTTATACGCTCCTTGTTCTGCAATTGATTTAAGCGCTGATGGATTTGACCCCCATTCAGAGTTCAGCGTTTGACCTTTCTCACTCATCATGAACTCAATGAATTTCCATGCTTCATCCGGATGCTTGCTTGCTGAATTTATCGTATAGAAGCCTGTATGAAGAGAATTATAAGCACGTTCCCCCTTCGGCAGTGTTTCTATATCCCAGTTGAAATCAGCATCCCTATAGTTCAAAATCTGCCAGCTGCCAGTCCGTGTCATTGCTGCCTGACCCGAAGAAAACAAATCTGCTACAGAATCGCCGGCTGAAGGCTCCGGACTTACTTTCAAGTCATTTGTCAATTTGTCCTGATACTCAAGGGCACTCTTCAAGCCATCACCCAAATCCAGTAATCCATCTTTTACAATAGAATCGCCGCCCTGACCTGCCAATGACCACCATAAGCCACGGAATGTCAGTGCATCTGCTCCCCATTGTGTGGTTTTCCCATTTTCCACAACAGTCAGCTTCTGTGCTGCTTTTTCAAAGTCTTCCCATGTCCAATCCTTTGTAGGATAGTCTACACCGGCTTCATCAAACATATCTTTGTTATAGAATAATATCTCAGAGGCGTACGCCCATGGCAGACCGTAATTACCACCAGTTTGATCATTTAGGGTCTGAACGGCTGGAATAAAATCATCCGTATCAATTTTGTCTGTATCCGCTAAATAATCTTCTAAGGAAAGAATCGAACCAGATTCAGCAAACTTTGGTAAATCTGTTTCAAAGGACAAAATAACATCTGGAGCTGTTCCTCCTACCAGCATCTGATTGATTTTTTGGGAATAGTCAGAATCGGGTATTTGTACCAATTCGATTTCAATATCAGGATACTCTTTGTTGAACTCTTCAATGATATTATCGGGAAACTTATCCCAAGCAGAGAACTTAATTTTTACCTTACCGTCATCAGAGCCTGACCCCGACCCTCCATTAGAACCACATCCTGCCAAAAGCGTTACTCCTGCTGCCGCCGCCAGCAACCCCACTGCTACTTTTTTCCACATAAATCCCATCACCTTTCCAGTTCTTTTTTATCACTCTGCTTTTTCTAATCGAATCATGTTCCAAGATAATGCCGGTAGTACCACATTTATTCCTATATCTGTTATGCTGATTTGATTATTCGCAACAGGCTTCACTATCTCCTGTCCTTTCTTATTGGTTTCTTTCAACTCATAGCCAGCCAATGTCGAACACTCGCTCACTGACTGAATCTTATAGCCCTGTAGATCTATGTCCAAGTGCATCTCCTCGTTCTGTGAACGATTTACTGCAAAAACTACCAATTCATTTCTTTCCTCATCATCTACGATAATACTTTCTAAATAGGGCACATCTGAAAAATCCTTCGAATCGTATTGATCCGATACTATTGTTGTCAGCATGGCTTTTCCTCTACCATGGGTGGATACCTGTTGAAAAGGATAAAAAATTGTCTGACACCAGACCTCTCCGCCAGTTTCCGTCATGATCGGTGCAATCACGTTGACTAGTTGGGCCAAACAAGCAATCTTCACTCGGTCACTGTTTTTCAACAAAGTAATCAACAGACATCCCAAAGCCAAAGCATCTTCAAAGTTATAAATATCCTCCAACACAGGTCTTGCCACTTGCCACTTTTCTATCTGCTCATCTGTTTCCAGTGTATGATACCAGATGTTCCATTCATCAAACGCAAGATTCAGTGTCTTCTCCGTCTTCTTTCTTGCCTTTACAGAATCACAGATTGCAATAACACCCTTAATGAAACGATCCATATCCAAGGATTTCGCCAGATAATTCTCAATATCATTCTCTGGATTGCCATAATACATATGCAGAGAAAGATAATCGACGTGCTCATAGGTATGCTCCAGAACGGTTTGCTCCCAACTGCCGAAGGTTGGTAGTGTACTAACTGATGTACCGCAAACAACAAGCTCGATTGTCTCATCCACAAGCTTCATAACCTTCGCAGTCTCACAGGCCAGACGTCCATATTCCTCTGCTGTCTTGGCGCCAATCTGCCACGAACCGTCCATTTCATTGCCAAGACACCATGTTTTGATATTGAAAGGTTCACTTGCGCCGTTGGCCTTCCTCAAATCACTCCAATAGGTTCCACCAGGAAAATTACAATATTCCACTAAATTTCTGGCGGCATCGATCCCTCTGGTGCCCAGATTGACACCCATGTCCACCTCTATGTCCAATTCATTTGCCCAGCGCATAAATTCATGCAGACCGACTTCATTCGTTTCGATCGTTTGCCAAGCAAGATCAAGCCTTCTTGGACGCTGATCGATTGGACCAATTCCGTCTTCCCAGTTATAGCCGGATAAAAAATTTCCTCCGGGGTACCGAACGAGAGGAACATTCAGATCCTTGACCAACGCTTTCACGTCATTTCGGAATCCATAGTTATCCGACATAGGATGTGAAGGATCAAAAATACCTCCATAAACTGCTCTGCCCATGTGTTCAATAAATGATCCATAGAGGCGATCATCTATTTCACTTAATACATTTCCTTTATTTATAAGCACTTTAGCCTTCACATAACTCCCCCTTGTTCGATTCAGCAATTGCAATTTCTGCTTTATTTAAGTATATTATAATATGTAATCGCTTTAATGTTTTATAAAAATCAAACTACAATTTATAATATTCCACACTAAAGGAGGAGAAAAATGAATACTGTACCGATCCTCTCAATGATCATCCCGCCTTTTCCAACATTTATCGAAGGAAATTTCACCTCCTATTCTGTTGGACAGCAGCATCCCAATCGAAACAACCTCCCTTACTTCGACTTACTATTTGTGCTGAAAGGAACCCTCTATATTACTGAAGAAACAACAGATTATGAAATCAAGCAAGGCGAAATGCTGGTACTCTCTCCGCTTTTGCATCACTTTTCAACCAAGCCTTGTACGGAAGATACCGATTTTTATTGGCTTCATTTCCATTATGATGGGCACTGGGAAGCTCTCGAACAGCCTATTCAGCTCAACTCTGATGTCATCATGCCTGAACTTCACTATCACAATGAAGACTACACGCTGCACCTAAAAAAATATCAAAAACTTTCCGATTCAAAGTTTATTTATGCGTTACTTGACCGCTTATTGTTAGGCACTGTAGGCGAAAAGAAATCGATTGTCTTCTGGGACAATCAAAAACGCTTTTCTCAGCTTTTGAAATCCTTGGAGGAACAAAGCTATTCCAAGACCAGCGTTATTGATTTAGCCGAAAACATTGAGCTTTATATCAAGCAGAATTATGCAAAGGAAATTACGAACACAACCTTATCGAAATACTTTCATTTTCATGAGAATTATCTTGTTCGTTCAATGAAACAAGTCTTTCAATGTACTCCCTTAGAGTATCTAGTCAACTACCGATTGGATAAAGCCGCTAGTTATTTAATCAAAACCAACCTTTCTATGACGGATATTTCCATAAAATGTGGCTTCAACAACTCTGCTTATTTTTCTCTCTGCTTCAAAAAGAAATACGCAATTTCTCCATTGAATTATCGTCGTGCCCATTCAGGAAAATAAAAAAAATAGGACAGATAGTTCCACGCACTGAGCGTTTGAGCCTCCGTCCTATTTCTTATCTATTAATCAAAATAATCATTCAGCCATTCATTTTAAGTATCGCTTCTTGTCCATTCCCTTCTAATCGTATCAATTCTTTCTCATGCAGGAAATAGATATTTCGGGGATAGGGGGCATAGCTCGTGATAAACGTCTCGTTTTCTCTTATCTCGGCTCTCCCATTCACTACCTTCAAGACCGCTTCTTCATCATAGTAGACGTAGGCATCTTGACCGAAACGATCAAGGTAAGCAACCATTTCTTCTCCCATATCCCAATCACTGGTTTGGCGAGAATTTTCATCAAATATCCGTGCAAATATCCCGCCATCCTTCGCAAAGGTTTCCTGACCAAATCTGTTTCGAGATAAATCCAACCGATTATCATGAGGACTAGTTACAGCGTAGGTTGAAACGGCTTCGCCAGCTTCAATTTTTGTCGTCGTTGTAGAATGAGGATCATAACAGTACAAAACACCGACAAACGCCCGATAGCTCGCTTCTAAATATTTTGGATCCTTTACTGCATGGAAAACGTCCAATGCCGCCGCTGCAGTGATCCCGCCCCAAAGTGAATGAATCATATACGCGAGCGCTTCCCACCAACGATCCGGATTCTGAAAACGAAAATCGTTACTGAAGCCAATGTTCGCAAGCAGCAGTTCACCGTACTGAAGACAGCTTTTAGTATATCCAGCATTTGCTAAAGCAGCAGCAGCGGGACCAAATCCGGCGTTATCAAAATAATGTTCTGTCGTCACAGCTTTCAAGCTTGCATTGTCCTCTAAAATCTCAAATAGATTATTTTCCCATAACCTTCTCAGCTTGTCATGGTCGCCGATATTTCGCTGTGTCAATTCCTCAATCAGCTCATTGATATATAAGAAAAATACACCGAGCATTTCTGATTCTTCTTTAGCCCGTAAACTATCATGACAATCGGGATTGATACGCAGTTCAACAACCTTCGCCGCCCATTCCAAATAGACATCTGCACGCTGCTCCTGAAGCAGCTGATCTGGAAATAGCGAAAGGAGATAAAGGACATGTCCTAAATACTCGAAATCCATCACTCGATAAAATGAGCCATATAGATTTCTCGGCTTTTTAAAATCTCCTTTGACAAACCATTTGTTCAGCACATAGTGGTTAAGGCTCTTTTCGACCTTTTGCACCTCTTCGATCTTTGGTTCTGCCAACAAATTTTTTTTGAGAATCAGAGACAGCTTACCTAACGATTCCCCTTGATTGGAAAGGGGAGAAAAAGCTGATTCTTCTTCAAGACCATAGGATCGGTTGCAGAGATAATCAACTCTGCGCTCAACCAACTCACGGACACTCTCCATAGCATTGATAACTACTTGATCCTTTTTCTCATTAGCCAATTCGATAGATAAACGATGCTCCCCACAATATGTGGCAATCCCAAAGATGGTTTGTCCATCCGTTATATTTAATTTTTTTGTATGGTGCCTGCCAGCCACTTCCCATTCCATAGCAGCTGCCACGACTTCTGTCCCATAAACAGTGACTTCAAAGGGCTGATTGACAGGAACCATTTCGGGATAACTGATTTTAGGGTGTCCTATCTCTATTCCCTTTTCTATAAATGCTTGCTGGTCGACGATCTCATCGATTTGGTACTGCCATTTTTCAGACCCTTCTGCCTCAACAACGATTTCTTTTCCAGGATAGATCCAGTCCATCTCATTTGATGTGTTTTTCCCTGAAAGAATCATTTTATGATAAATCACCCCATCCAATGAAGGCGATATATCTTCAAAAAACTTGTTTTGAAATTCACAATAACTGCCCACTGAGAACAGCTCCCCCGCCAGCTGGTACATTCCGAGACTGCTGTCTTCACTGCTTCTTCTCATCACTGCAATTTTTGAAAAATCGGGAGAAAGTGAAGGAAACACTGCTGCGGATTGATGAACGTTCCGTCGAACAGATGTATCTCTAAACATGATATAACTAAAAGGAATCCACACAGAAAGATCCTGAATTTTTAGTGGGATTTTTCGCTTATTAGTAAACGAAATAGACCAGTTGAAAGAGTCAGCATCAGATACATCGAAAACCTGCTCCAACTGAAATTCACTGAACTCATACTGAACAATGATTTGCTCTTTTTGTTTTTTTATTTCTGGTTTTATATAGGCGCTATTATAGATTTTATCCTCTATTTTTATGATAAAATTCCCAAAAAGTTTATCTTTACTGTAATAATTTACTTCGTCTAAATAGTCTTCTGTTATTACCCAGTTCATCCGATATGGATCGGCGTTCAATCGAAGCAAATCCAACGTTCCCTGCTCAGTTACATTTAGAGTAAATATTTTATTTTTAATGACCATACTATCCACTCCCCCTGCTTTTGTACCCATAGTACAATACAGAGGAACGAAATAATTATGTTTTTCCAACTAGTTTTATAAAATTTCCACACAAAAAAACAGCCATTACATTTCGAAGAGATGCAATGACCGTTCCACAGTACTTTTTTAATAGGATCAATCAACTAGACCATATTCTACTAAACTATCTACAGCAGCCAAAACAGCTTGTTCATTGGTGGATATCGGCGACCACTCTAATAGTTTTTTTGCCTTGTCATTACTGACATTACGATTCATATCTAGAAACAGTTTTCCCTCTCTTGCGTGTTTATTGACAAGTGCTCCTGCTTCGATAAGAACATTAGGCAATTTCTTTGTTGGTATTTTATAAGCTAGCTCCGGACGTTCTTTTCGAATCAACTCAGCAATTTCCATCATTGATATCTGTCCATCTGCCGATGCTATAAAGCGCTGGCCTTTTGCTTCTGGTGTAACCATTGCCCGAATATGTAAATCTGCTACGTCTCGCACATCGACAACATTCAGAGGGATATCTGCCACTCGCTTCGTTGATCCATTCAATAGGCTTTTCAATAAATCAAAACTACCGGAAACATGGTTGTTTAGTGATGGTCCGAAAATCGCTACAGGATTGATTGTCGCAAATTCCAGTTGTTTCCCCTCTGTTTCAATATAGGACCAGGCAGCCTTCTCAGCTAACAGTTTAGATTTTTCATAAGCAGATATGCCTGGCTCATTTTCATCAGTCCAGTCATTCTCAGTAGTGACTTCTTGCGCGCCATTTTTCTTACTGAATCCCACAGCTCCAAAGTTTGAGGTCATGACTACTCGTTTCACCTTGCTGCGATTTGCAGCTTTCAAAATTCGAATGATCCCATCTATTGCCGGACGAATCACTTCATTTTCATCCTTTGGAATATCGAAAAAGACAGGTGAAGCAACACTCAAAACATACTCGCAGTCCTCCATCGCCTCATCCCAGCCCTCATCCTTTGATAGATCTGCTTCTGCAAATGATAGATTTTCAATTGCTGAAACACCATTACTTTTCAACACATCAATAACACGATCCTTACTTTTGAATGAGCGGACAGTTGTTTTGACCATATAACCCTTTTCCAGTAATTGAAAAATGATTTGCGTGCCGACAAAACCGGTACCACCAGTAACTAAAACTTTATTTTGCATAATTATTTCCTCCTAAATTCATCATTGGTTGTAAAAAGTAGTTCTTTGTCTTATAGTTATATAAATCCTGCCAAAGAAATGAGCCTATAAAATGATTCTACTAAGTAACCTACTTACGTAGAGCTGGTAAATATTCATATAATAAAATCTTTTTACAGGATTTATATATAGTCTAAACCCTAGAGTATAGTCTAGGGAAAGCCTTTTGTTTAAGAATAGGAGAAAAAAATGACTTACACTATAAAAGAAGTATCTGAGCTGTTTGATTTATCTATCTATACACTGCGGTATTACGACAAGCAAGGCTTGCTGCCCTTTGTTTCAAAGAACAAATCAGGGTATCGAGAATTCACCGATTCGGATCTTGGATTCATCCACACGATTTGCTGTTTGAAAAATACAGGAATGACTATCAAGGATATACGCACCTACATCGCTTATTGTATGGAAGGAACGGCAACAATCGAAGCACGTGAACAATTACTCTCTACTCATCGTAAAAATGTTTTGCAGCAAATGAACGACTTAGAAAATAATCTAAAGGAAATCGACCGTAAACTGGATGTCTACACTGCTCCTAATGCCGTTGAAATCATCAATGCTCAACGACGTTTTTCAAGCATGGAAAAGGAAAAAAACGCCCTTGCGAATCCCTTCCTTGACTGAGCTGGATGTAATCAAGAGAAGGCTAGAACGTTTTCTTATGCTTATTTAATACTGTTCGAACTTTTCCTTTTAAGTGCTGATAGGTTAAAAACTGCTGGCGAGATCGCTTGATTTGTTTATATCTTTTCGGTTGTTTCTTATAAAATTGCTGATGATAATTTTCAGCTGGCCAAAATGTCTCAGCTGTTTGTATTTCCGTCACAATTGGCTGTTTGTATTTCCCAGACTCTATCAACTGTTGTTTGGAGTCTTCAGCAATTTGTCTTTGTCGCTCATCCTGTACAAAAATAATCGGACGATACTGACTGCCACGATCTTGAAATTGTCCAAATGCATCCGTTGGATCAGTAATTTGCCAATAGAGTGCAACCAGTTCTTCATAAGTGATGATCCGTGTATCAAAAATGATTTCCACCGCTTCCACATGCCCAGTATAGCCACCGCTTACCTGATCGTAGCTTGGATGGGCTACATGTCCACCCGTATAGCCAGATAAAACAGAGACAATCCCCGCCATCGTCTCAAATGATTCCACCATACACCAAAAACAGCCGCCCGCAAATATTGCCCGTTCCTGATAAACAGGATCATCTCCTGAATGTACAACACGGTTGTCAGCAGCTTCATTTACTGACTCACCTGTCAACTTCAGATAAAACTCAGCAACATCCGGCGTCAAATTGTTTCTAACTGCTAAAGGACGTAAATTAGCCTCTAGTTTCGATAGCTCAGCAGAAAAATCAGCGCCATCCTCTAGCGCATTCTTCGCCGAAACAAGCTGTGTTCGTTCCCACTCACGGGTGCCGCTAGTTAAAATTAGATTGTAAATATCGTTTAGTTGTTCTTCCTGTGTGAAAGACATGAGGATTCCTCCTTTGAAGACCAAATATGAAACAAAAATAAGCAATATGCCGTAAAAATCTATAGAAATCCTATTAAAGAAAGGATAAATGCTTGTTATTCCTTTGTTTGATACACTGGATAAAGGTCACTTTTCGTGTAATGACTCTTTAGTGAGATTTACATAAGTTTTTTTATCAGTGAATCATTACCTGAAATTTAGCACAAGATCTACTGATAGGCGAGAATTTGGCTTTATGAGGTATTCGTCAAAAGAAAAACGACTATAAAAAACTGACCTTTTAATGATTCACAAAAGGTTTGTTTTCAGAGATAGTAAAAAGCGACACCACAAAAAAACCAAGCAGCTATTGATCCTCATCATCAAAAGCTGCTTGGTTTTTTATTCTTTTTATTTCACTCGTCGTTCATTGATCTCCTTGATTTTTTTCAAGTCAATCTTAGGGATTCGATCCGTCGTAAGCAAACCATTGACTTCTTGCTCCACATCTGTCAGTTGAGTATAGCAATAACCTGTAACATAGGGAAGAGCTTGAATCGAGCGATGGATTGCATCAAAGCGATCCATAAATTCCTGTTCATTTTTCACTTGATTCCCATAGCCCCAGTTCTCTTCCTTCTCTGTTGTAAAGGCGATTCCGCCAAACTCAGAAATAATGATTGGCTGCCCTTCGTAGCTATAGCCATCTGCAAATACATAGAAATCCTTGTTAAATTGATAGTCGTCTCTTAATAAGGATTCTTTGTCTGCATACCGTTCATTAAACAGCTGTTCAAACTCCTCATAATCATGGAGAGTGATGATATCAGAAATCGTGTGGACCCAGCCGTCATTCGTGATCACCGGTCTCTGCGGATCGATCGTTTTCGTTAGATAATAAACGCTCTCAGTAAAATGCTGCTGCTTTTTGTCCTGCTCAATACCTTTGATTCCCCAGGATTCATTGAATGGTACCCATGTAATGATCGATGGATGATTGTAGTTCTGTCGAACAATCGCCAGCCACTCATCAACAAAATTATCAACAGCCTGGTCATTGAAGGTATAGGTGGAGGCCATTTCCGACCAAACCAATAGCCCCTTCTCATCACAGAGATACAAAAAGCGCTCATCCTCAATCTTTTGATGCTTTCGCAGACCGTTATAGCCCATCTCCACTACTCGATCGATGTCCGTTTCCAAAGCATCTACATTCGGTGGTGTCAAACCTGACTCTTTCCAATAGCCCTGATCTAAAATCAAACGTTGATATAGCTGATGGTTATTCAAAAGGATTTGACCATTTTTGATAGAGATTTTCCGCATACCAAAATAGCTGAAAACTTCATCTAGCAGCTCCCCTTCCAGATTGAATAATCGGAAGGTCACATCATATAAATGAGGGGTTTCCGGAGACCACAGTTTGGTTCCCCAGCATGCATCCTCTTTGATTCTTGTCTCCATCGAAATAGGAGTCATTCCATGATGAAAGATTCCCTGATGTGTACTAACTGATTTCCCATCAAAAGAAATCTCTGCCTCAAAACGAAGCTCCTGCTTTAGGTAAGTCGTAGGATTATTTAGTATTGGTTCAAAAATGATTTGATCTTTATCAACTTCCGGTGTCATTTTGACAGAAGCAATCCGTTGATCTGAATGTTGTTCCTCAAGCCAAACAGACTTCCAGATACCGGTTGTCTGAACATACCAGCAGCCGAAATTATCCTTCAGCCAGCGCTGTTTCCCTCTGGGCTGCTCACAGGCAAGAGAATCCTCCACACGAACAACCAAACGGTTTTCTCCAGACACAACACCTGTCAAATCAAATTCAAACCGTTCATACGCTCCTTGATGATCCCCCAATAACTGACCGTTCAGCCAGACCTGACTAACATAATCTGCTCCTTCGAAAATAATCGTATAATGCTTCAGCTCATCCAGCGTCAACAGCTTTTCATACCAAATAACCGAATGATGTGCCTGATCATTGATCCCGCTTTTTTCCGTTTCATAAGTAAACGGAACCTGTATATCTACAGTTTGAGACAATCCTTGTTGCCACTGTTCTTTTATCCCTCTATTTTCATCGTCAAATCGAAAAGCCCACTTCCCATCCAGTATGTTCCAATGCTCACGTATAAATTGCGGGCGTGGATGCTCTCTTCTGATTGCCTTCATAATTCCCCTCATTTCTCTTCCTGACCAATGAAAATCCGTTCCGGATGATACTGATCATTGATTTTTCTAATTGCCTCTAATGATACCTTCGGCTGACGATCATAGGTCAATAAACCATTGATTTCCTGCTCTACATCGGTCAATTGTGTGTAGCAATACCCCCATAAAGCACTTGAGCTATAGACTGCATCCATGATTCGTCCATAGTCATCCAGGAATTGTTCTTCGTTATCAACAGAAGTATAGCCCCAGCCTGCCTGTCCGCCAAGTTCATAACCAATACCGCCGAACTCGGTCAACAAAATCGGCTGATTTTTATAGTGATGCCCTTTAGCAAAAGTCGCCCATTTCCCCGGCGGATGCTGAATCAACCCCTTCACATCAGCAAGGCTGTCCTTGAAGTAGCGATACTTTTTGACCTCTTCCTTTTGACCATGACTATAATTATGAATCGCACAGACATCGGTCTCGGTCATTTCCCAACCATCATTTGAAATAACCAAACGTGTTGTATCCAGTGCATGCAGAAAATTATACATACTGCGTGAAAAGCTCTGCTGCTGCAGATTAAGATGAATATCTGGAATACCCCAGCTTTCGTTTAGAGGTACCCAGGTAACTAGCGAAGGATGATTGTAATCTCGCTCAATGATTTCGACCCATTCCTGTGTCAGTTTGGCAGCTGCTCCTGCTGTGTAAATAGGTGCAGAAGCACATTCTCCCCAGACAATAAATCCCAACTTATCTGCCCAATAAAGATAACGAGGATCTTCCACCTTTTGGTGCTTGCGACACCCATTAAACCCCATTTCCTTAGCTAACTGAATATCCTTGACGAAATCATCATCAGAGGGTGCTGTAAGCAAGCCTTCCGGCCAGTAGCCCTGATCCAGAACCAGCTTTTGATAGTAGGGTTGATTATTCAGAAAGGTCATCCCATCTTCCACATGGATTTTTCTCATGCCAAAGTAGCTGCTTACTTCGTCCGTCACCTCTCCATCAACAATCAACTCCAGATGGACATCAAACAGATTCGGCTGTTCCGGAGACCATGTCCATCCATGATCATGAAAATTTGTGCGAAAAATCTTTTCGTTATAGATATCGACACTTCGCTTCGTACAAGGATTGAGCAAGGCTGCTTGGTCTTCGCAAATCAGTGTTCCTTTAAAAAAAATGCTGTAGCGAAGGGTACAACCTACTGCCTGTTTCGGTATGGTTACCGCCAAAAGAACATTTCCTTCGTCCAGATTCGGCGTAAACTCTATTTTTTCTATATGAGCATCGTCCACCTCTTCAAGCCAGACGGTCTGCCAGATACCAGTGCTATTCGTGTACCAAATACCTCTTGATTCAGCCTCCCAAAATTGCTTCCCTCTCGGGATTGTTTCATCGTCATGAGGGTCCCAAGCACGAACTACAATTGATTGATGATCATCTGTCAAAAAATGTGTGATATCGAATGAGAAGGAGGTATGTCCGCCAATATGACGGCCAACATAGAGCCCATTTACATAAATATCTGCCTGATAATCCACTGCTCCAAAGTGCAGGAATACTCTTTTTCCACTATTTTTTTTCCACTCAAATACTCTTCGGTACCACACAATATCATGAACCGTTCGATCATCAACACCGCTCAATACAGACTGATAAACAAAGGGAACCTGAATTTTTTTAGTAAATACCTCTGAATCTCTGTACCATCGTTCTCCCATTCCATTATTTTCATCATCAAAAGCAAATGACCATTCCCCGTTTAAAACTAAAAATTTCTCACGCATAAACTGCGGACGAGGATATTCAACACGCATCATATTTTTAACTCCCAACTAAGTTTTTTGTGTATTCCATTTGATTCCTTTATTCCGAGCGAGTAAGATAACTCCTGCAGACATCGCCAGAGCCAAGCTGATGATATCAAGAATAAAATAGGAAGCAAGTCCTTGGAGAATCAGATACACACCGATTTTGACATTGACCTGGTCATCCTTCACATAACGCTTACTGATCAGCAGATTTATCATTCCCGAGCCAATCAGTAGGATGCCAAAGGTACAAACAAACATAAAGACATTTCCGAACGCCGCATTGATTGCACTTACCTGTGTATCACCTGCAGCAGTTATTCCAGGAAAAATATTTTGTTGATAAAAACCGTAAATGAATATTGTCAACAGACCATCAAGAATTTGCCAGATACCCATGATTCGGATCAGCTGTCGTTCTCTTTTTCGATTCATTTTCTCCTATCCTTTCACACCGGCAGACAGTGACATAGACTGCAAGAAGTATTTTTGTGCAAATAGATATAAGACAAAGGTTGGAATGATCGCAACCAGCGCTCCCGCCATCAATAAGGTCGGCTGTGCTTGGTACATCCCCTGTAGCAGCTGCAAACCGGAAGTGATCGGCATTTTTTCTATATCGTTAAAAACAATAGACGGCCATAGAAAATCGTTCCATGAACCAGTGAAGGCAAACAGAGAAACAACCAGCAGCACCGGTTTGATCAATGGAAAAATAATTTTTCTAAAAATCAGCCATTCTCCCGCACCATCGATTTGTGCCGCTTCATCGAAATCTTTCGGGATATTATCCATAAATTGCTTCACTAAGAAAATATTGAATACGCCGGCTGCACCAGGTACGATCATCGCTAACGGTGTATTTACCCAGCCTAAGATATCAACAATTTTGTATAATGGAATCAAGTTCACCACACTAGGAAACATCATGCTTGCCAACAGAAACGAAAACAAAACATTTTTCCCTTTGAAGCTCAATCGACTATAGGCAAACGCTGAAAAAGAAACCACTAACACTACCAATAATGTATGTGTGACAGAAATAAACAGAGAATTCAAAAACCATTTAACCAATGGCGTGCTTGAATTATTCACCAAAAGCTCTGTATAATTTGTCAGTACCCATTCAATCGGCAAAAGCTTAAACCCTGCAGTCATCAGCTCCATTTCTGACTTGAATGAAGTCAATACGCCATAAAGTAACGGCACAATCCAAGTAACCGCCATCAGCAGTAAAAAGACAAACGCAATAATTTTCGAAATCGGACTTTTCTTCATCTTCGTGCCCCCTAATCCTTATTCCGCAGGAACTTGAACTGAACAGCGGATACAGCCATGATACAAACACCTAAAATCACTGCCATCGCAGAAGCAATCCCTGCAATCGACTGACCGGAACCAAATGCATTTTGCTGGATATACATCAGCAAGACCCGTGTGGAATTATTCGGCCCGCCAGCTGTCAGCATCAACGGCTGACCATAAACATTGAACTGGGCAATCGTTGTCATCACGACAGTGTAAAGAATTTGCCCTCTGATAGCCGGTAAGGTGATTTTAAAGAATTTCTGGACAGCCGTCGCACCATCGATATCAGCTGCCTCATAAAAATCCTTTGATATCCCATTCAATGCTGCCTGATAAATAATCATATTACCGCCAATCGTCCACCATACTGTCACAGCAACTAATGCAATCCACGCATAAGGCTGTGTGCCGGTCCATGGTGTAGCTGTTTCCAATAGCGTATTGATCGGTCCATAATTTACATTAAAAATCAGTGTCCAAATAATCACGACAGCGGAAATGGCAAACAGAGAAGGCATATAGAAAATGGACTGAAACAGCTTGCCAAGCTTCGGCTTCGTGTTTAGCGCCGCCGCTAACAATAATGGTACTGCAATACAAAACGGTACAGAGAATACCACGAAAAGAAACGTATTTTTCAATCCGATCCGCAGCTGCTCATAAAAAGTAGAGTCTGCATTAAAAAGCAAGTCCTTGTAATTTTCCAAGCCAACAAAGGTCGGCGAACTGAATAAATCCCAATCTGTAAAGGAGATATAAATCCCAAAAACCACAGGGATCAGAAAAAAGATAAAGAAAATAGTCAAATGCGGTGCTAAAAACAACCATGGAACAAGCTTCTTTTTCCTTGATCGTCTATATACCGGCTGATATCGTTTCTGTAGAAGTCATCATGTTGCGAACAATCCTTTCTTGATTAAAAGCTTGTATTAGAAGCAAGATAGCGGAACAGTAAGACTATCATTCATGCATATAATTGAACGCCAGCAGCAATCACCCTTATTCCAAATAATTACCACCCTCTTATCTGCAAGCTAAGGAAGCTGAAACTCTGTATTTAAAGCCCCAGCTTCCCCTGACAGCTTAATTATTCGAGCGATCCTTTGCAATCTTGTCCGTTACTTCCTTTTGCATCCCGGAAGTGAAATCTGCAACTGACTGTTTGCCAAAAATCGTATCAAACCCATGCGCATCTAAATATTCAGAAACATAGCCATTGTATTTATAGTCAAAAATTGACAAGGTCGCCTGTTGTTCCGGTGTGTTGATAAAAAAGGATTGCGGCATTTCCTTATACTCTTCGTTTGTCAGGATATCCAAAGTTGCAGGATTCTGACCAGCCTTCGCCCACTCTAATGAATTTGTACGAATCCAACTGATAAATTCCATGATCCCTTGAGTTTTCTCGTCTGAACGATCTTCATTTTTAAACATCACGAACTGATGAGAAGAAGCCCAGTTAACGATCTTACTCGCATCATCAGATAGCTGAGGCGAATTGGTCAAGCCCCACTCAAAACTAGAATCCTTGATATTGTTTTGCAGCCAGATTCCTTCCGGGAAGAATAGAAGCTTACCAGCTAAAAACAACTGTGTTGGGTCTTCGCCATCCTTTGTTGTAACGCCCTCTTTATACAAATCGGCCCACTTACCGATCGCATTTTTGGATGCATCGGTATCTAGCGTCGGTGCAGTCCCATCCGAAGTCAACTCTCCACCTTCCTGCTTGAGGGTTGCCAAGAAATTAGGCTTAGCCCAAGTGATTGCAATTCCTCTGACATCGTCCGCTTTCGCCTTTTCACCAGCTTCCTGTATTTCATCGAAAGTCAAGATATTATCTTCCAACGCATCCGGTGCATATTTCTCTAAAAGTTCTTTATTGTAGTAGGTTCCCCAGTTATGGATATCAAACGGCAAGCTATAACGTGCACCATCGAGTTCACCCAGGTTCCATGCTTCTGCAACATAGTTCTCTGCTTTTATATCGGAGTAATCTGTTAAAAGATCGTCGTAGGTTTCCAGCATATCGTTATCTTTATAATTCTTGATCCGCTCAGCATGAACAATGTTTAAATCAGGAATATTTTTACCAGAGTTAACAACTGTAGGGATTTTTGCATACATATCGGTTTCTTTTAAAGAAACATTTTTGATTTTGTATTCCGGATTCGTTTTATTGTACTCATCTATCAGTGCTTTTAGATTAGAACTGTCAGCACCTGTAAATGGATTCCAAAACGTTATTTCTTTGCTGCTTGCTGATGAGGAACCTCCTCCTGAACCTCCACAAGCTGTCAATGCTACAAAACACGCTCCTGCAACAAGTGTCATACTGATCAATTTCTTCATCTTCATCGTTCTTCCTCCGTTTTACCAAAAAGTTAATCATACATAAAATATAATTTCTTAACCATTTAACTTTTTAGTATTTTTTATTTCAACCATATGTTTCTAAAGCTAAATTACCATCGTTTGTAAGCGTCGTCAACATTAATATATCAACATTAAACAAAAACAACTATACAGTTAAACAGGTAATGATGTATAATAGTGGCACATAGAAAACGTTTAACTTTAAAGTTAAAAGGAGGTCATATAATTATGGAACTATCGCTAGATTCTCTTTCACTCCCTGTTTATGAATGCTTAGCAAGCAATACTCGATTAGAAATCCTAAAATTTATCGGGAGCGAAAAAAGAAGTATTGGAGAAATTGCCGCATATATGCACATCAGCAATGCCATCACAACGAGACATATACAACAGATGGAAGATGCTGGCCTCTTGGGATCAGAGAGGGGTGTAGGAGAAAACAGGAACAAGAAGATGGTTTATTTAAAGGTGGATGATATCCATATTTCATTCCCGGAAAAGGTTTATCAGGAATTTCAGCTGCATTCTACCAGCCTGAAGCTGGGTCACTTTGTCGACTTCTCAGTTACACCAACCTGCGGGCTGGCGACAGTGGAAGATGTCGTTGGTAAATCTGACGACCCTAAATACTTCATGGATTCCAAACGTGTCGATGCCGCACTGCTTTGGTTCAGCAGCGGTTTCGTTGAATACAAAGTACCTAATCTTTTAAAGGAAAACGAAATTCCTGAACTGTTGGAAATCAGCTTTGAAATCGCTTCGGAATTTCCACTTTCAAATAATATCTGGCCAAGTGATATCTCGATTTATGTCAATGACGTTAAAGTGGCTGTCTATACCGTACCGGGAAACTTCTCCGACACACGCGGACGCTACACACCGAAATGGTGGAATGACAGCTTCAGTCAATATGGCTTATTGAAGCATCTGCGAATCAATAAGCTAGACACCGGAATAGACGGTGAAGCATACTCCAACGTTACGATTCATGATTTGAAGCTTGACGAACAGCCCTTTATCAAGCTGCGCTTTGCAGCAGAAGATGATGCAAAAAACAGAGGCGGTCTAACTCTGTTTGGTGAAGGCTTTGGAAATCATAATCAGGACATCGTGATCAATACCTATTACTTGAATAAATGAAAAAGAGTAACCAGCAGAACGTTCTAGTGAACATCTGCTGGTTACTCTGGTTTTATTCTTTTTTGGCGCCATTTATCAAGAATCCAATTCTTCGTGATTTAGGCTGTATAATGCATAGAAATACGATATCTGAAGACTTCTATCCCATTTCCTCAGGCATCATTTCCAGCAAAGTAACACGTTCTGATTTATAACAATATTAAACCTTATGAGAGATCTGCTAATTTCTCGCTGTTTCGCGCCAAGCTTTCTTTCGCCTTGGTTCCCCAAGAACCTTTTAAGGAGTCAGATAAATCACTGGCTACCCCATCCATACTCCCTTTGGTCACAGCCAATGTATCTGTCTTGCTTTTTTTTAATTTAGCTTTTTTTGTTTTTACTTTCGCCAGAGCTGTACTGGCAACAGAAGTCTGAATAATCATCTTCTCGATTTGCTTGATCATTTGCTTTTTCAGCTCTGCTACATCAAGTGTTTCTTGTGTCATCGTTACTCCCGTCCTATTTCTAACAATTGTTCTTCTAAATTGTCTCGTTCTTTTTGATAACTCATCTTATGTTCTTCCAGAACATTGTCTACTCTTTGTCGTTCTTTATGGATCTCATATAAAAGTTCTTCTCGTCCGTTTTCGATCATCCGCCTAGAAGATGAGAGTTCACTTTCTTCTACACCAAATTTACGTAAATAATATGTCGTAGAATCTGCAAACTCATCCAAAGACCGATTCAACTGATTTTGTTCATAAACCAGTCGTTCTCCTTCATCTTCATAGTATCGACGTTTCTCCAAAAAGTCCGACTCAATATTTTCTAATGCAATCGTCACCGTACGTTTTTCTTGTTCTTCAGTCACGCTATCCCCACCTGACTGGCTAATTCTTGATCAGTAGCCAACTGTTGAGCGACACTCGATTGAATTTGATTTGCCAGTGAAACAAAGTCTGCACCAATTGCTTCCACTTCACTGAAATCACTCTTTAAATCAGAAATAGGTTCAGTAACCAAGGTGCTTTGTGTACACCCTCCAGCCGATAAAGCAGACAGTATTTCTCCCTCTCCTAAATGAGCACCTACATTTCGAGCCGTCGTTAATGTTTCTTCCCACAAACCTTCAATATCACTGATTTCTTTGTTATATTCTGTTTCTAAATCTTGGATTGCTTGTTCCACTAACTGATAAATGCCATTGACGATTGCCAACACTCGTTGACTATCCAAAAAAATCTTTTCTGATGAAGACAAGCCTCCACCACTGGCTTTTAGTTTTCGTTCAAGCAGCTCTAATGTGTTCAGTTGTCCTTGAATAAATATTTTTGTCTGTGCTGTTCGTACTGCAATCATTTTCCCTTGTGCTACACGTAAATTTCCATGTTTATCATAAACATAACCACCCCACATATGGCGGTCAATCAGTCCGACATCCTCTTTCGAATCTACAGGAATAATGATCCCTATTCCCTTTAGGTCATAACCAATAGGTATATAATCTTTCATATCCACGTAATTAAATATACGTTCTCTCAATTTGTCTGCTTGTTTCTTTTGGTCGTCCGTCAATAATCCATAAATGTTTGGACCTTGATATAAATAGGCACTACGAATTCGTTCTGGATAATCACTTGCAGAAATCGCATATTGGCCATTCATTGATCCTAGAGAGTGTCCATAAATGTCAAAATACGCATTCTTATACAACGCCATTTGTTCATTCAACGTGTTCGCTGAAGATGCTAATTGCGGCGTTGGCCCAGTGAAATTATTCGTTAAGATTTGTTTCGCAATCGGCACATCATTGTCTTTCCAATCCATCCAAACATCCGAGTGATTTGGATCCCAAGGATTCACAGCGTTTACCCCTGGAGCGGTAGAACCTCTATAAAGAACAGTGACACTGGTTACACTCTCCAAGTCTTTCGAAGTAGGATTTGCAGGTAATTTCTTATCCGTCACGATGTAGGTTTGTTCGCCGGTCTCTTTATTATTTACTACTTTTGATACATAGCCTATTTTTGTTGAAGCATCTTCTCCAATATAAACATCTTTACCTACTTTTAAATTATCGTATTGTTTTTCCGCAATTTCTTGATGCTGTTGATCTGAGAAACTATTCTGCATCTATATTTTCTCCTTCCAATATCTCTGATAATTTGGAAGAAGCACCACCAGCACTATTATATATAGTTCCATTGGATTTTTTATGTAGTATTACATCAATTGTAAGTTCTTTGTCATCATTTATAATCAAATCCAGCATGATTCCTCCCATAGGATTATGTTCAATAGATTCATAATCTATTTTATAACTTTGGATAATCCCTTCCTCTGTAAAAGCTAAAGGATCCCTATTTCCAATCGTTCTCTCATAAGATTCTTTAGCTTCTTTACTATTTACTATTTTTAGCATCTCATCATTAAATTGCTTTTCATCCATATACCATTTCACTCCTATTCCTACAACAATCACTAGAATCAATCCAATAATCTTATAAAGAACACCTTTCTTGATTTTTTTTATTTCAGATACAGGTGTTTGTCCACTTTTTTCTTCACCGTGACCCTTCATAGCTGATATTTCTCCTATTTTATCTATAAATTTTTACCTTATATATTTTACCTTAAAAAAGCTTACAAACCAATAACAATTTAGGTTTAACAGCTTGATAAATCACATATCCAAGAACCTTTAGTTGATTTGTGAACTTCAGAAGTGCAAATTTGAACTTTTCTCGAATCCTCAGGAATAATAATCAGGACATTATAATCAATACCTATTATTTGAATAAATGAAAAAGAGTAACCAACAGAACGTTCTAGTGAACATCTGCTGGTTAGTCTGGTTTTATTCTTTTTTTGATAGTACTACAGTAAGACAGTCATTTGTTAAAGAGTCATTGATCAGCTGATTTAGCTCACTATCATCAATGATTTCAGAAGAATCACCAAAATAAGTACCAGTTAAATGAATACCGTAGTCAAAATAAGCCATGTAATCTAGAAAATCAAAACTTTCCATTGTTTTATCCTTATAATAGACCAATTCCTTTTCTAAAGAAACTTCTTGATTCAAACGATTGATTCTTAAATTTGCTGAGATTGAGGTTTCAATATATAAATCGAAGCCTTCACTATCTTTTGGGTAATGAATTTCTGCATCCCATTGATAATCATACCCGCGTTCATCCAAATAATTAACTACTTTTGAAAAATCATTTCCTTGTTCTTTATCAAAGATAAACTCCTCGGTAACATAGGCTGCATAATGCGCATAAATATGGTTTCTTAAAACCCCAATTCCTGTTTCCTCTGGTGTTGTTTCTGATAGAGCATCATTGATCAATATCCAATCTTTCTGATACGCTTCGAAATCAAAGAATAAGCGTGGTGTACTGGAATAATCCGTTTTCCACGTATAATTCTCTAATTGATCCTGAAATTGAAAGTGATCTTCAAAATAAGAAAAATACTCTGAAACTTCTTCCTTTTTCTTAGATAGTGGTTTGCCGTAAAAAGCATAATAACCGAGCCCTCCACATAATCCCCCAATAAGGAGCAGCAAAAAAAATAATTTCCATTTCTTTTTTATCCCTAACATAGCCAAAATAAAAATAGCGATTAAAATGAGCAACATAGCCATTTGATTTTCTCCTTGATATTAATACGCATAATATGCAGCATTCATGGGAAGAGAATCTAGCAAATATTGATTCCCCCACGATGTAACAATGAATTTCCCAGTATTTTCGTCATAGCCAACAATTGTTACGGTATGCATATTTTGCTTCTTATAACTACTACCATCGGGATATAGCAAGCTCATACTTTCCCCTAAACAAGTTACTGTTATTACTTTTCCATTATCCAACTGACTTTGAACTTTTTCCGGTTTGACAACTGTTTCTGATTTATAGTTCTGTGACTGCCCATAAGAAGTTGTCTCTGTTATAGAAATACGCTCTCCAATGATTTTTTCATCATATTGTGATGTGTAATCTTCAATATTAGAGCAAATAGACGCTCCAGTAGCACCAGGATGCTGCAAAGTAAATTGAGCATCTGTAAAGGGGATATTTCTCTTATCATTTTCTTCTAAATAGAATGATAAGAGCAACTCATCAAAATTTACATTTCCATTTTTATCATAATAGCTTATCCCATATTTTTCTTCAAACTCCTTTTCTCGACCAGAATATTTTAGCAAAATGATATTTATTGCTGCAGCATAACCACAACCTTCACTGTTCAATTTTTCAAGATATGCTTGGACATCATCTTCCGCTAAGCTTTCCGGAAATCTAGATGGCAAAAATCCACTTTTCGCAGATTCTAGTTTAAGATACATATTCAATTCTTCATCAGTCAAATGTTCTCCATATTTTTTCCTTAATTGCCTTTTCAACATATCAAGAATCACATCTTTTTCTCCTGACCATCTACTGCTTAAGCTTCCTTGATCTGCGCCAAATTCTCCTTTAGGATCGAGGTCAAATATCAATTTGCCAGTCTTCACAATAAAAGTTCGATTAAATGCCTCAAGATACTTTTTGAATTCATATGAAGGAACAGTAATTGCATTTGGTGTAATCAAATCCGCAAAGTCATGCAGCAAATCATTCAATGCTGTTAAGTTGTCCAAATTCCCTTCCAACGCTTGAGCATAATTCTGGTCCACACCCTCAACTTCCTTCAACAATTTCTCAAACTTTTCTTTTCCAATATTTTCATCATCAATGACGTCCTTATGATAACTATCAATATCATCCAAAGAATCTCTGATATCTCCTGCTGAAGAAAAAGTATCATCAAAAAAATCTACAATGAAATTCTGATCAAAATCTTCCTCTTCCTGTATCAATTCCTCTATATGATCTATATTAGATTGTGAAAAATCTCTAACGATCCCCTTCATTTTTCTTCGCACCTTTCAACAAGACCATCAAATATTTTTTTACTATTTTCATCTGCATCAATATATCCATCTTTTGTGTTTTCTAAAAAATCAACTGTATTTTGTATCAGATGATTGAACGAAGTATTTACTATTTCTAAAAAAGATGCCAATTCCTGCATTTTTTCCATTGCTTTCCCTTGACTACTCATAGTCATCGACTGATCATTTTCAACTATCAGCTTTTTCAATTTAGTCACTTCATCTGTAAGAACAGTAATATCGACATCTACCTTACTCATCACTTCACTCTCCTTTTTTTAGTAAAACGAACCATCCGCTTCGTCAAAATCTGCTAAAAAATCTATTATTACTTTTTGAGTGCGCTGATTCAAGTTCTCAGAATGACTCTCTAACTGTTCAACACTGTCCTTAAACTTAGAGAGATTCGTATTAACACTACCTGATTTGATTCCATTATTAATAATTGTTTCCAACGAAGTCGTATACTTAGCAAGACGCTCATCAAAATCTTCAAAAAATTTTTTTACCAGCAACTGCATCTCCTCTGCTTCACTATCCTTGACTACGATATCATAACCTATTTTATGCATACTACATTACCTCTCTCTAAATACTTAATGCTCTACGTGCCAAATACAAGCTTTCAATTTTATTCTGATAGGCAGCCCGTTCCTGCTTCAGTAACTGAATTTCTATTTCAGTATCGTTCACTTCATGATCGATTGCCTGCAATGAGTATTCCAACTTATGAAATACGCCTTGTGGACGTTGCCCCTCAAAAAAATTCAACATCTTATTGGATTGCTTTTGTATAAAAGCTGTATTTAATGAAACTTCTTGCAAACGCTTATATTTTTGTTTTTTCCGATCTTGCATATCTGTAAATGATTGGATATTTCCTTTTTGTCTATCTCTTATATCAAAAAGTTTATCTAATTTTCCTTTAAGAACTCTTATTTGATCTTCTAAATCAAAAATTTTGTCATTGTACACCCGAACTTGACTATCAATTCGTGACACCTCTAAATCTCTTTCTACCTTTACCCAATTTGCCATCCTGTCCTTTTTTTGGTTCATACTCTTCCCTCCATGTAAAAATTTTAGCACTTAAAGAATTTAAAGTAAATAACATTCAAAGCATTAGCAATACAAACTTTGAAGCGTTATCATTTTTTCTAAGGATTAGAAAAGAATAACTTCAATCAATGTAAATAGATAGCTCCCCCTAAATTATTTCCTGATTAGGTATAGGGAAAGACATGCTGCTTTTGATAAGCAAACCCTTATAGGTGTTTAATTGTTGGATAACATTTTACTAAAAAAAGCTAGAAACACCTATATAACAGCGTTTCTAGCTTGCATTTTGTTATTATCCCACAGACCCTTCCATCTCATAACTTATCAATCGATTCAGCTCCACCGCATATTCCATCGGCAGTTCCTTCGTAAATGGTTCTACAAATCCCATGACGATCATCTCAGTCGCTTCGACTTCTGACAGGCCGCGGCTCATCAGGTAGTACAGCTGTTCTTCTGAGATTTTTGATACTTTGGCCTCATGCTCCAAGGCTACCTGACTGTTGTGGATCTCATTGAATGGGATCGTGTCAGATTTGGATTTGTCATCCATGATGATCGTGTCACACTCGATGTGTGAGATCGATCCGGCACTGTCCTTACCGAAGGTCACCTGACCACGATAGTTCACCTCACCGCCATCTTTGGCGATCGATTTTGAAACAATCGAGCTAGAAGTGTTTGGTGCGTTGTGGATCATTTTTGCCCCTGTGTCCTGCACTTGGTTTTCACCGGCAAAGGCAATAGAAAGCATGGTGCCGCGAGCACCGCGTCCATCAAGATGAACACTTGGGTATTTCATCGTTGTTTTCGCTCCAAGGTTGCCGTCGATCCATTCAACGGTTGCCCCTTCGTAAGCTTTTGCTCGTTTGGTTACCAGATTGTAGACATTGTCTGACCAGTTCTGGATTGTTGTGTAACGGCAGTAAGCATTTTTTCGTGTATAGATTTCCACGATAGCTGCGTGCAAGCTGTTACTTGTATAAGTTGGAGCAGTACAGCCCTCAACATAGTGAACACTGGCATCTTCATCAACAATGATCAATGTGCGTTCGAACTGCCCCGTGTTTTCTGCGTTGATTCGGAAGTATGTTTGTAACGGTACATCGACTTTTACACCTTTTGGCACATAAATAAATGTTCCACCTGACCATACCGCTGAGTTCAGCGCTGCCAGCTTGTTGTCTGTTGGCGGAACTAGCTTGGCAAAGTATTCCTTGAACAGGTCAGGATATTCCTTCAAGGCAGAATCAGTATCTGTAAAGATAATGCCCAGCTTTTGGAACTCTTCCTTCATGTTGTGATAAACAACCTCAGATTCGTATTGAGCAGAAGCTCCTGCTAAATAGGCACGTTCTGCTTCAGGAATCCCAATTCGCTCGAAGGTTTCTTTGATTTTATCCGGTACATCATCCCAGTCGCGGGCTGGACGATCACTTGGTTTTTGGTAATATTTGATTGCATTGAAATCGATATCGGACAGATCTGCTCCCCATTTTTGCATGGGCATCTTGTTAAACTGTTCCAATGATTTCAAACGGAACTCAAGCATCCATTCCGGCTCTTCTTTGACACGGGATATTTCTCTCACGACTTCCTCCGTCAGACCCTCACCGGTACTAAAGACTGGTTCAACATCATCGTGGAAGCCGAATTTATACTCTTCTAACTCTGGTACGCCGCTCATTGTTTCACGCTCCCTCTCCTATATCTGCTAAGCGGGGAAATGTATTCTCCTCTTTAGAAAAGCTGAACGAGCTCGTTCAGCTCTCGAGCAATAAGCTCGAGGTAAACACATGATGTTCTTTATCATGAGGTTGACTCGACTTATTGCCGAAGAGAGCTTGCTCGTGAAGCTAGACATTCTCCATGTGGTTTCCTCGCTACCCCTTGATATCACCAGGGGTACAAACTCAAAAATTTTATAATATCTTTACCAACTAAAAACGCTTTGTCAGGTCGTTGTGCTGCTGTTTCAGCAATGCAACTGACCTGCTGTTCCTTGGCCATCGTTCTCAACTGCTTTTTCCAACGCCTTCCAAGCCAGTGTGGCACATTTGATCCGTGCCGGAAACTTACTGACATTTTTCAGCATAGAAGCATCGCCCAGCTTTTCATCATCAGCTACTTCGTTTCCTTGTACTAGTTGAGAAAAGGCTTCAGCCAGCTCTTCTGCTTCAGTAACTGATTTACCAATCACTGCATCCGTCATCATGCTGGCACTAGCGGTACTGATGGAACAGCCGCTACCTGAAAAGGCAATGTCCTTGATCACATCATCTTGAATATCTACCTGTAGTTCAATTACATCACCACAGGTTGGATTATTCATTTCGATTTTCTTGCTGGAATCCCCCAGTGTCCCATGATGATGGGGATGACTGGAATGATCCAATATTACTTGACGATATAGATTTTCTAATTTAGATAGCGCCATGTTGGAAAAACTCCTTTGTTGCCATGATCGCCTCAATCAGACGATCCGCATCTGCTTTTGTATTGTAGAGATAAAAACTCGCTCTCGCTGCTGCCGGAACCTTCAAGTATTTCAGTAGCGGCTGCGCACAATGATGGCCCGCTCGTACTGCAACACCTTCCATATCCAGAGCTGTCGCTACGTCATGAGGATGAAGCCCATCCAGATTAAAGGCAATAACACCTGTATGATCTTTCGGATCTTGCGGTCCATAGACTGTCAGTCCATCAATTGCCAACAGCTTCGGCAGAACATAAGAAACGATATCTGCTTCGTGCTGATGGATATTGTCCAGACCTATCTCTTGTAAATAATCTGCCGCTGCACCTAAAGCAATTGCTCCACCAATATTCGGTGTGCCTGCCTCAAATTTCCACGGAAGCTCTTTCCATGTGCTGTCATAGAGATTGACAAAATCAATCATCTCTCCGCCAAATTCCACCGGTTCCATCTTTTCAAGCAAGGCGCGTTTTCCATATAATACACCAATTCCGGTTGGTCCGCACATTTTATGTCCGCTGAATGCAAAGAAATCTGCATCCAATTCCTGAACATCCACAGCCATATGAGGAACAGATTGTGCACCGTCTATCACCATCACTGCGCCATGCTCATGAGCAAGTACTGCCAGTTCCTTCACAGGGTTGATCACACCAAGAACATTGGAGACATGTGCAATTGATACGATCTTTGTTTTATCCGTAATCTGCTCTTTTGCACTAGCCATATCCAAATAGCCTTCAGGAGTAATATCAATATATTTTAACGTTGCACCCTTACAAGCCGCCAACTGCTGCCAAGGAATGATATTGGAATGATGCTCCATATAGGAGATCACAATCTCATCGCCTGCATTCACAGCAAGATCTCCATAACTTTTCGCGATCCAGTTCAAACCAGTTGTTGTCCCCCTGGTAAAAAGAACCTCGGCAGTTTCTCCCGCATTGATCAGCTTTCTCAGCTTCTCACGGGCTGCTTCATATTCCTTGGTTGCTCGCTCCGCTAAGGTATGCACACCACGATGGACATTGGCATTGTCATGTTCATAATAGTAAGTCAGCTTGTTTAAAACTGCCTTTGGTTTTTGGGTCGTTGCTGCGTTATCCAGATAAACAAGGGGCTCGTCATTGACTTCTTGAAACAAGATGGGAAACTCTTGACGAATCTTCTCCACGTCTATCATGCATTCAACTTCCTTTCAATCACTTCAATAAATTCATCTCGAACTTCTTTAACAGGAATCGCAGTGATCACTGATCCTAGGAAGCCGCGAATCACTAAACGCTCCGCTTCTGCTTTCGGTAGACCACGACTCATCAAGTAGTACATTTCCTCTGGATCAACACGCCCAACACTGGCCGCATGTCCCGCAGTTACTTCATTTTCATCGATCAATAGGATTGGATTCGCATCCCCACGCGCTTTATCAGAAAGCATCAATACACGACTTTCCTGCTGTGCATCTGCTCCTTTCGCACCTTTCAAGATATGACCGATTCCGTTGAAGGTCAATGTTCCTTTTTCACGGATGACCCCATGCTGCAGAATATGACCAATAGAATGAGGGGCCTTGTTTGTTACACGGGTATCGATCCCTTGTGTTTGTTTCCCAGCACTGATGGCTACAACCTTGACCTCAGAATGAGCACCTTCGCCCACTAAATCAGAATCAAAATCAGCAACAACATCACATTCATTCATTACGCCCAATGCCCAGTCAACAGAAGCATCACGCATGATATGCCCACGACGATTCATATAGGTAGAAAGATTTTCACCTAATTGATCAACTGCTGAATATTTCACTTTTGCGCCAGCCTTTGCGATAACTTCAACGATGATATTAGCAGAGACTTTGACCTTCTTGTCATTCATTGTTTGATATCTTTCCAAGTAGCTGATTTCACTGTTCTCTTCAGCTACGATCAATACATGTTTGAAAAATGGCTGATCACTAGCAGAATCTTGAAAGAAAAGCGCTTCGATCGGTTCTTTGATCACCACATTTTTTGGTATATATAAGAAAACACCACTGTTCATAAACGCCGTATGGAACGCTGTCAGTTTGTCTTCGTCCATTTGTACTGCTTTCGTCATATAATATTCTTTGACTAATTCAGGATACTCCTGCATCGCTGAAAATATATCTGTAAAAATCACACCTTTATCTGCCAACTCCACAGATAATTGTTCAAAAATCGTTGCAGAGTTCTGCTGAACGATCACTGGATTGTCCTTCATCTCACCAAAATTCGGTACATTGGCAGATGCCGGTACATATGCTTCTATGTTCACATTGAATAATGGCCAACGATGGAATTTCACACGCTCAATCATTGGCAGTTCTAATTCAACAGCCTTTTCCAAAGCAGAAACACGTAGCTCTGTCATCCATAGAGGTTCTTCCATTTGAGCAGAAAAAGCGTGGATATCATCAAGATAAGTCTTTACATTCATATCTTTCATTTACCGTGCCCTCCCTATGCTTCTTCTTCTTTGTATTCAATACCCAATTCTTTACTGATTCCAGCATAGCCTTCTGCTTCCAGACGTTTCGCTAAATCAGCACTGCCTGTTTTCACAACTTTTCCGTTCATCATGATATGCACCACATCAGGAGTGATATAGTTTAATAAACGTTGGTAGTGAGTGATGATCAATGAACCGAAGTTTTCACCGCGCATTTCATTCACACCTTTAGCAACTACTTTTAATGCATCAATATCCAGACCTGAGTCGATTTCATCTAAAATCGCAAAGGTTGGTTCCAGCATCAATAATTGTAAGATCTCATTACGTTTCTTCTCCCCACCGGAAAAGCCTTCGTTCAGATAACGTTCAGCCATTTCCTCAGGCATATTCAATAAATCCATCTTACTATCTAGTTTTTTCAGGAAATCCATAACAGAGATTTTATTATCCTCATCACGTGTTGCGTTGATTGCTGCACGCATGAATTCTGCGTTAGTGATCCCAGGAATCTCACTTGGATACTGCATTGCCAAAAACAGACCTAGACGTGCCCGCTCATCAACTTCTAACTCAAGAATATTTTCACCATCTAAAAGAATTTCGCCTTCAGTTACTTCATAATTCGGGTTCCCCATGATTGCTGCTGATAATGTTGATTTCCCAGTTCCGTTTGGTCCCATGATCGCATGGATTTCACCTGTTTTCATTGTCAGATTTACGCCCTTCAGGATTTCTTTATCATCAATTGATACGTGCAGATTTTTGATTTCTAAAACTGACATGCATTGTTCCCTCCAACTTTAAATTTAAAATTTCGTTCTCATTCATTCTATCCTAATTGATAATGAATCGCAATCTCTTTGCCACCAAGATTCCTGATTTTTCATGTGTTTTGGCTCTATTAAAGGTTCTTAATTATAATATTTATAACTTAAGAAGAAGTTTTGATAGCAAATAATAACCTAACAGAAAATGACAATTATTTGATTGTTAAGAGTGGCAGCGCTTTTTCTGAAAAATATGTAAAATTTTATGTAAGAACCTTCATTTATATAAAGACATTGTAAAAAAGCACGATCAACCTGAGAAGTCTCTCTATGGCTGGCCGTACCTTAATCAATTATTCGCCAAATTCCTGCGGGTAGTATTCGCCGCAATCTGAAAAGTAGCGGGCATAAGGATTACTATGCTTTTGCCATTTTTCAGCCAGTCGAAGCATTCGACTGATTTTTTGTGGTGTCGACTCACAGATCAGTAACACACCTACAGCAAATTCCTCAGTTGGTAGAGTGATTGCTGTCGCTCCCAGCATGTTTACAACGCGTAAAAATCCTTTATTTCCTTGTCTTTGCATCTTCTGTGTTCGTTCATCAAAATGTCCAAGCACTGTATCTCCCAGCCCTTCTGTATCCACAGGACCTTCTTTGCTAACTAGTACATCACAGCTTTTTAGCAACTCTTTCAGTCTAGGCATCACACAATCTCTCGTATCAAACTTGAAGGATAAAACTTTTTCATGGATATGTCCTCGCCATTGTGCTGCTTCCACTTTTGAAAAATCGTTTGGGTCATAAATTATTTCAAGCGTTGTCTCATCTCCTGCAATAGGCAATGTAGTGTGTAGAACCTGCCACAATAATTGGAAGTTTCCCGTGATGAATCCTAAGGAAGGATGAAATGAGATACCATCAGTCGATATCTTACTCGCTGTATTCTTCATATGTTCCTGATCCAGCAAAGGACTGATAAAACCAATGAGATTAACTGCCATTGCCGGAGCAAGGACTGAACCGCCTCCGTCTGTGCCTATGCCAATATCATTGATCCCAAGCAGTACATTGATTGCTGTTCCACTGGAGGACCCAGTCATTGGTCTTCCTGTATAAGGATTTTTCAATTGCATATCTACCGCTCTTCCAGCTATCGAAGCCTTATCAAGTGTATGGAGATAGATACCGACCGCCTCTAAAAATTTGATGAATGACTGTGAGATTTGGCTGCGATTTTTGACTCCAACATAATAAACCGGATTTTCCTTTTGAAATTGTTCAATAATCATTGGATAGACTTTTTCTACAGAAGCATACGGATTTTTCAATGCGATAAAGCTCTTTTTTGCGCCTTCTATCGCAGTAGGGTTATTCATCTAGATACACTCCAATCCTCTAATATTATGAAAACTACGTAATCAAAAAGGGCAGAGGATCGCTATTCCTCTGCCCTCCTGTCTGTTGTGGTACAAGCAGATCATTATGAACTGCTTGTACCACAATCTTCTCACACTTTCTATTTGTTTCAGTTAGAAATCTTTGTTAAAAATGATGAACCGTGTTGCGGTGCTGCAACATTAAAATAATCTGCAACCGTTGCACCGACATCAGCCAGTGTTTTTCTTTCCCCGATTTGTTTTTTCTCGATACCCTTACTGTAAACTAGCAGCGGCACACGCTCTCTTGTATGATTGCTATGACCAATCGTCGGGTCGTTTCCATGATCCGCCATCACAATCAGTACATCTCCCTCTTGCAGCAATGGCAATAATTCTTTGATGCGACGATCACTAACTTCCAGTCGATCAGAGTAACGCGACACATCCTCTGCATGTCCTGCTAAATCAGTCTCTTGAATATTCAAACAGATAAAGCCACGCTCGATCTCCCGCACTTCCCCAAGCAACGAATCAAACAGCTCATCGCTGTCCACTCCGGGAAACAGACGAGGACTTTCTGTCTGAACAATATCAGCAACCTTTCCCAGCAAGGAAACAGTAATATCTGCTTTATCTAAAATCGTTGGTACCTGTACATTTTTATCGATGCCATAGCCTAAATGAACTACTTGATAACCGTGATTATAGACACCAGATTCCGGTGCATCGACACCAGCGATTTCATTATTCTTCACTTTTCGAGCGGCCAACAAATCATTTAAATCAACTTGCTCTCCCCCAAAAGTGATCACTCGGGAAACCTGTACGACTTCCCGCACGCAATGGCCGATTTCCTTTAACGCTTCATAAGAAATCAGATCCAAACAGCCCGTCACATTGTATACTTGACCGTAATCTGTTTCCAAGTTATCCCCAACCGTTACACAGTCATTAACGACTAAAATTTTCGGTTCATCCGCTGCACCGACACGACGGACAGAATATCCGTGCGTCACTAACGCTTCTTCCACTACGTCGATTTTTGCATTAAAAGGCTGGATCAAAGGGATTTTTGGTGTCGTGCCCATGATTTCCTGATGCCCTAGAAAGGAGTCTGCACCGTGATGCGCCAAATTGGCAGTTCCCCAGTTCGCAGTCTCAGAAAACCTGTGCTGTTTATATTCTTTACCGATTGCATTCATCAAGCCCAGCGCTTCTAGCGTTGGAAGCTGAATCTCCGGATTTTTCTCCATAATATGCAGTGCTGTATTACTGCCTAGATCCCTTGGTCGAACTTCTTTTACATCAGCCATAGCGCCTACACCATAGCTGTCCAATACGATCACTACAAATCGTCCCATGGGTCTCACCTTCTTATTCTATTTCCTTGACTGTCAAAGATTCCTTCAAGCTTGGGACTGCTGCTTTGAATACCTGAAACAACTGCAACGTCGCTTCTGGTAACAAATATTTGTGTTCGAAACGCTGCGATAACTGTTGCACCAACTTCATGCTCCTGCTCCGCCTGTAGATAGTAGTCGATATTTTCAGCTGAGAACGGGATCATTCGATCCAATCGTTCCTCTGTGCCATCGACTAAAATGTTCTCTAAATGTCCGCGGCGATAGTAACCGCCGCCATAAAAATAACTGTGCTTATCTAAAGAATGAGAAATTTCACTAACATACACCATTGCCGGCAGCTCCGGCAAATCCAGCTTGGCATGAAGCGGTGTGCTTCCTGTCAATGCGTGTCCGGGCTCGCCCTGAGTCCCACCCAATTCCTTAATGAACGGAATCGTGCGCACACAGGTCGCTGATGGAATATTCAGTTCCAGCTGATCGATCCCATTCTCTGCAAACAATGCTTTTGCCTTTCTGATACTTTCTACATTATGTGTCGGCACCAAATCCTCTTCTCCATCAAATAAGAAGCAAGGGAATGAGGTCAAGCCAGCCAGCTCAACGTGTTCCATCGTCTGATATGCATGGATCAACTCCGGTAAATCAGCAAGGTGGAACCCACCATATTGCCCCTCATAGATTTGATCGTCTGCCTCCAGTATCTTAACGAGGATTCGTTGCTTACAGCCTAACTCACGGCAGACACAATCGATGTTCTTCAGCATCTCTAAAGAATAGACAGTGATATAGTCTGGTTGGTGCGCAACGATTTTCTTCAGTAAATGAATAGGAATCTGCACCAGATGCCCCACATTTCCAATAGGTAAATCGTTATCGATCATCACTAGTGCTTCTTTATAATCAACCACTACAGCTTTATCGATCCCTGCTGTTCTAATTGCTTTTGCAACCAATGGATTACGTCCTAATTGCTTAGTCATATAAAACAGCTCGATTCCTGACTCATCCGCCTGTTGCTTCATAACAGCCGCATTTGCTTGAATATTGTCCAAATCCAAGACATACGTATCCGGTAAGATTTGTCCTGTTTGATGAAGCATTTTAGCTACGTCGATCAGCTTCGGATTTCTTCTGCGTACTACATCTAGAAACATCCAACCCCCTACCCTTCGTTCAGCATATTGCAAATATGCAAGTAGAAGTAGTCGAGTTCTGTTTCATCAAAATCAATCGTCACAAGCTCTGCCAGCTCTTGCCACAAGACTTGTGAATGCAAGTACTGTGAATCACTGATGATTTGCTCTTTGATGAATGGATCAAGTGCATTGACCGCTTCGCCGCTTTTCTGGCGTGCCGCGGCCATTGCCAAATGCGTCAGAAAAACATCGGCTTCGTGATCCTCTTTTATTATCTGTTTTTCTTTCAGATAATCACAAACTGCTAGTACATAGTTATGGACTTCCGTATCAATGATGCCGGATTCCTCTAAAACAATTAATTTCTGCTTAATCATAGGCCCTCCTGCTAGTATCGGGGAACCATTTCTCCTGCCGTGACCTGTTTTTGAATCAACAAAATTTCTTCCTTCAATAAATTGTTTTTCAAAATGGCCTGCATCGCCTGATCATCCTTATGACAGATGATCACAGCAGTGCTCATATCCTCTTGTATTTGTGATGTTTCCAAAAATTTATAGTTCATGTTCTGGTAGTTTTTATCAACGATCTCATCATAGTTCCAAACACCAGCATCAATTCTTTGCTGATTCAGACCGTGAATCAATTGGTGTCCGGGCATCTCAACAAGCTCGATTTCATACCCTTCTGTCAACGTCTGTGTCAACAGCTGTTGGTCATACGAGCTGTAATCGATCCCTACACGCATACCATTTTCTATCTGATTTTTTGAAACATCGGAAAACAAAAGAATGTGTTGTGACAGATAGGTGTGTTCCCCAAAATCACTTACGATTTGAATAGGTTCATTCTGTGTGATCGCTTCTTGTGCCGCAAAGCGTGAAACGACCGCAAAACGGTATGTTTCCGTACAGATTGAACGAATTCTTTCTTTTGATCCTCGAATATAAGCCATATTCAACTTGATATTCTGCTGTTCGAATGAGGAATACAGTCCAGTTGCAAAGCCTTCATAAAGCCTTGAATAAGGCAAAGGCATTGTCCCTAAAACAGATTCAGAAACAGCATATTCTTGTAGAATAGCGTAATTGATATCGACTAGAAATGTTCCTAAATGACCACGGCTTTCACAAACGATCGCCTGCTTCTCCTTCAAAAAATTCAAAGCATTTTGAACCGTCCCTCTGGACACATTGAACTTCTTCTGATATTCACTGACAATAGGCAGCTTATCCCCTTTTTTCAGCTGAATCAAATCAGAAGCCAAATAGTTTGTTACGATCCCCTTTTTCTTTAGAAACATCTCATTCATCTTTCAATTCACCCTTTTCATTTAATTCTTTGTCATCGCCTGCTTTAAAATGCGAATGATCGTATCTGCTCCAGCTCGCATCGGATTGATCCGAATCATCTGCTCCTCTGCCTGAGGATCAGCCGCACGAAATGTGCCAGAAATACGATAGAACATTGGCACAAACTCATATTTGGACTCGGCTCCGACTGGATTTGGTGCTGCTCCACGCTTTTCTGCCGCTGCTAAAACCCGCTTGGCAATCGGGTGCTGCAGCTTCACGATTACTACCTTTGACTGTGCATTCACGATAAATGCATGATCGATTCCGTCGACTTCCCCATCATTCAATCTTCGGCAGACTTCTTCACTGACTTGAGCAGATAGTGCAAGTGATACAGGGGCGTAAATCATGCCTTGTAAAACGGCGATACTTTCATGCCCTTGAACTTGACTGCCTCCAGAATAATTTTCTTTACGCAAAGTATCAATGTATTGTTTTTTACCTACAATACAACCTATCCCTTCCGGCCCCAAAAGTTTAAAGGTTGAAAAGCAGGCCAGTGTACCGCCAATTTGTGCACCGATTATCGGTGTTTTCAACGTGGAGTAATTATCATCTGTTACAATCGGAATCTCCTTGTCCACAGTACGGATCGCTGCAATCAGTTCCTTCAGATCGTAAGAATCATCTAGTTTTTGTCTTGTTACTTGGATTAAAATACCATCCAGCCCACCACTGGATACAGTGGTCTTCACAGCAGTTAAATCATTGAAATTCACTGCTTTTGTCTGGATACCCATCATATCGATCGAGGTTTTTGTCGTTGGATAGATTGGTGCCTCATGCACCAACACCGTCCCGCCAGTTCCTATTGTAGCATGTAATGCTTGACGAATGGCACTTGTTCCGGCACCTCTAACTAGCATTGCCGCTTCGCAGTCAAAAAAATGGGCCAATACCTGTTCTACATTTTTGGTCGTGATAGGTTGATTCAACCCCTGAACAACGCCTAGATCACCGCGAGTCAGAATCTCAGTTCCCGTAAAAACTTTGGTGATTTCATCAACTAACCGAAATTGCAGCTGTGCAGCTTCATCAACTGTTAGGCTTGATAAAGGATATACATTCATTGCTTCTTCTCACTTTCCTTCAATCATTGATTTACAGTAATTACTTTCAGTTTAACGTTACTTAACAGAAAAGAATTCCTGTGGGTTCGTTACTAGCATTTTTTGAATAAATGATTCAGAAATATCATTTTCTTTCATTAAAGGAACAAACACGTCTAAGAGATAAGAATAACCAATCCCATCCTGATATTCTAAATTGGATTTCCTAGTGATATCCATTGAAAGGAATACTTTATCCGTAAACCCAGCCTCTTCGATTTGCTGCAGCATCTTCACCCGTTCAATATCCGGCAGATAGTTTTCTTTTCCTACGGTATCAAATTCCACATAGACACCTTGCTCCAACATATGAAGAACATAGTCGCCGCTGCCGCTCAAATCCACATGCCCAATCACAACCTTGGAAAGCTCCACACCATTTTCTTTGAAAAACGCCACCTGCTCATGACCGAAGGTGCCTAATGTTGTATGGGTCGTAATTGGTGTCCCGGTTTTCTTGTGTGCGATGACTGCAGCATTGAAAACCTTTTTCTCTCGCTCTGTCCAGCCATCTTTACTTGAGCCAATCTCACCGATAATTTGCGCCTTAATTGATGTATCCGCAATTCCCTCTTCAATCTCTTTAACCATCAGCTCAGCCAGCTGTTGCGTGGAATATTCATCAACAATTTCCGGCAAGAAACGTTCTGTATAAAAACCAGTCGCTTGAATGATATTGATTCCTGAGGCTTCTGCTGCCTTTTGAACATACAGCGGATTCCGCTTCATATCCATCACTGTAACATCTACAATATTTCTTACACCTTTAGTATACAACTTTTTGTATTCTGCGACAGTCTCTTCAAAACAATTTAGATTTGTGTCATCAATGTTTTTGATACGGGACAGGTCAATTGTTGTATGCTCGTGCATATACGTAATGCCTTCTACTAATACCATCTATTTCATCCCTTCTGCTGTTTAGCCTGCCGGCGTGAACAGACCCAATAAATAAAGAATGTTTACAATAATACCAAGACTGATTGCCGCTACCGGACCAACTGCCAAGTCAACAATCGGTTTCTTCGCTGTTTTGTTCAACAGAGAAAGACCGATTACCCAGAAATACCCAATGCCGGGCGCAATCGATTCAGAAGCCATTGCTCCACCAATCAGCAAAGCCACTTCTAATACCTTGTTCATTGAAGTACGGATATATTCACCCATCTCACGGACACCAGGGAAACGATCCAATCCTTTTGCCATACCATTAAGCAACAGAATTTCTACAAACATCACTGCAGCACCAACCACAAACGCTACGATTGGATTTCCTCTTAACAGAATACCAACGACGAATACAAAGGTTGTACCAGCCGGGCTATAAACACCGGTAACAATTGCTGTAGAGAAAACTAATGGAATAAAACCAATACCTCGGGCAAATGCCGCTAAGGCTGCTTCACTGAATTTTCCTTCACTTAAAAGATTTAAAGAAATAGGATCACCGGCGATCATCAACAGACTAGTCGCAGCACTGACTAAACCACCCGTAAGAGATAGCAATATCCAATTTTTCTTGATGCGTTCTACCCGTTCAAGGAAGATACTCATCAAATTTTGGTTAGAATCATTGCCGTCCCCTTTTACTTGAATCGCAAATACGATCATGAAAATCATACCAACCAGTAAAGACATCCCTTCCGCACTTAGCGTAAAGCTTGTTCCATTACCGATATTGAACGTTCCAAATTTTTTCACTGTAAACAATGTCAACATTGTTGCCAGAAAAGCAATAGCCCCTTTTTTAAAATTATGTTGATGAGCAATTGCTACTGCTGGGAAAATTGAAAATGCAATCACAACTGGCGAGCCGACCATTGACAAAGAATCAAGGAAGTTGATCGGCAGCTTCGCAAACAGATCAACGACCGCCTGCAATCCTAATACGATCCCCACACCGTACAATGCACCAACAGCACCTGAGATAACCATGCCCTTTGTTCCTTCAGGCGACCATGAGCCAATGATGTCTGTTGCCAATAAAATACTATGCACTAAAATAATTGATGCACCAATCGAAACTGGAATACCAAAGCCAATAACCAATCCGAAACTTAATGCAAAACTCGTCGCTGCAATTTCCTTCTTGCCAATTTTTCCTTCAAGAAATTCCGGAACGATTGGACGTAAGCCATCATTAAAAACAGCAATCCCACGATTTGCCAAGATTGAACATACGCCTCCCAGCAAAGCAATAACAACCAATTCCATTACCTTAGATCCATCCATTTCATTTCCTCCCTATTATTCACCTAGTTTTCCCAGCTCGTCCATTAAGATCGGTACAACAATCTCCTTATGTTGAGCAGTAAAACCAAATGCTTTTTTTCCGTTGCGAACACTTTGACGAATCTCTTCATCTTCCATCACTTTACCCGGCATAGAAACGGTCTCACAATTTTCTCTTCCTAATAATGCTAGTGCCATTGCCAAGGCACCACCCCCACCAGTATTGCAGGCCCCCAAGTAAAAATCCGCCTGACCTGATTTGATTGCCATGGCAGCATCCAGATCACTTTTCACTTCAGCAGTGAATTTTCCATCCGCATATTTCTCAACTAATGCAAACACTTCATCTTTGTCGATCTGACCGCCTACTACGATTTTCTTCATAAACCATTCCTCCTGCTTAAATTATCTCAAAATACATTTTTTTGTATATTGATAAATAGAACTGTGAACTACCCGAACATTCATCAGAGTGGTCCAAAATACATTTTTTTGTATATTGAGAGATAAAAATAAAGTATTTATAAATACAACCGAAGTATAAAACATACCAACTCAAATTGCAACCCTTTTCATAGAAATAATTTTAGCTTTTTTTTATTCAATTGTGATGACCATTCACCTTGCTAACTCTTCACTCCTCTATGAAAAAAAAGATGGACAAATCTATCTTAGCCCATCTTTTTCTTTCATTTTTTATTTATCTACAGGTTTCACTGATCCGTCCCATTTTTCAAGAATCCAGTCTTGAATTTCTTTACTATGCAATGCTTCGACAAGCTTTTGAATTGCTTCGTTGTCCTTGTCTTCAGAGCGAACAGCGATGATATTCACATATGGTGAATTATCAGATTCCAGCAATACTGAGTCATTCACGGGATTCAATCCGGCGTTATAAGCAAAGTTTGCATTGATCGCTACTAAATCAGCTTCATCATTTTGATATGTTGTTGCCAGTAGCTCTGGGTTGATGTCATGAACGAATTTCAGATTTTTTGGATTTTCATCAATATCTTCAAACGTTGCAGTTTCTAAATCAACACCATCTTTAACCGTTACTAATCCTGCGTCCTGCAAAATTGTAATGACACGACCCCAGTCAGATTCTGAGTTTGATGCAATCACTGTTGCACCATCTTTTAAGTCTTTGATATCATCGATTCGTTGAGAATACAGCCCCATTGGTTCGATATGGATACCGCCTGCATTCGCAAAATCATACCCATTTTCTTCCACTTGAAGATTGAAGTATGGAATGTGCTGGAAGTAGTTTGCATCGATTTCTCCGTCAGCTAACGCTTTGTTTGGAAGAATATAATCATCAAACTTCTTGATTTCCAGATCAATACCTTCTTTTTCTAAGATCGGTTTTACTTGTTCCAAAATCTCCGCATGCGGAGTTGGCGAAGCCCCTACAGTCAGAACAGTTTTGTCACCATCTGATGATTTGGATCCATCCGTACTATCTTTGCTGCCATTCCCACAAGCTGCTAAACCTACTGTTAATGCAATTACTGCTGCTAAACCTGCTAACTTTTTCTTCATACTTGATTCCTCCAATTGTTATCGTTTGTCTGTTTGTTTTGCTAAAAAGTCTCCCACACCTTGAACAATAAAAACTATAAGTAAAATAATAACTGTCGCTACAAATGTAACGGTCAGATTATTCCGTTGATACCCTTCCTGCCATGCCAGACCACCTAGTCCGCCGGCACCGATTGCCCCTGCCATTGCTGTAAAACCGATCATTGATACGGTCGTTACAGTCAATCCGGAAATCAATGCAGGAATACTTTCCGGGATGATCACCTTGCGGACGATCTGCCCATAATTGGCTCCCATTGCTTCTGCCGCTTCGATCACGCCTGAATCTACTTCTCTAAAGGCAATCTCTACTAAACGAGCATAAAACGGTGCTGCTGAAAATACTAATGCCGGAATTGCCGCCTTTGCTCCCAACATAGTTCCTACAAGAACCTTTGTAAATGGAATCAATAGAACCATCAAAATCATGAATGGTGTCGAACGGAAAATGTTACTGATGATCGACACGGCTGTATATAGGAATTTAGCATATGGCTTGTTGTTTCTGCCAGCTGTATAAAGCAGTAACCCTAACACCAACCCAATAACCAATACGCAAATCATTGAAATCACCGTCATATAAATCGTATCTACAAATGCCTGCTGTAATGTCTCAGTATTCACTTTACTGAAATCAAAATATGTTTCTGCAAAGCTCTTATCCATGATGGATCACCTCCACCCCAACTTCTTTTTCTTTGAAAAATGCCAATGCTTTTTCTACCTCAGCATCTTCTCCTGTGATCATAACTGTCAATGAACCAAAGGCACCTTCCTTCGCCTGCTGCACCTTGCCGTGGACCACATTGATATCCACTGCGAACTGGCGAATAGCCTGAGAAATGACTGGCTCATTTGCATTATCTCCCTTGAATAGCAGAGTTGTTACAAGCCCTGATGGATTTTCAGTGACCAAATCAGAAAGCAAATCCTCTAAATCGTCTTCCGGATCGATTTCTCTTTGAACAAAGCGCTTTGTTACTTCTTGCTTCGGATGACGGAAGACTGTCAATACATCGCCCTCTTCAACGATTTTCCCTTGTTCCATCACAGCAACCTTATTACAGATTTTTCTGATCACGTGCATCTCATGGGTAATCAAAACGATCGTCAAATTTAGTTCCTTATTGATTTCAAGTAGTAAATCCAACACTTCATCCGTTGTTTGCGGATCAAGCGCACTGGTTGCTTCATCACAAAGCAGGATTTCCGGATTATTTGCCAGCGCACGAGCAATCCCTACACGTTGCTTCTGTCCACCGGATAGCTGACTCGGATAAGCCTTCCCTCTGCCTTCCAGACCAACCAACTCCAACAATTCTTCTGCTCGTTTCAGTCGTTCCTGTTTTGGTACACCTACCAGCTCCAACGGAAGCATGATATTTTCCAAAATCGTTCTGGACCACAATAGATTGAAATGTTGAAAAATCATTCCGATTTTCTTTCTGAAATTTCTCAACTCTCCTGAGCCTAATGCAGTGATATCCATATCCTTAATGACTACCTGACCATCTGTCGGAAGCTCCAAGCCATTCAACAAACGAACCAAGGTACTCTTTCCAGCGCCCGAATAACCAACAATTCCATAAATATCTCCTTTTTCAATTGAAAGGGAAACATCATTTACAGCGGAAACCGTTCCCGCTTTTCCAGTAAATTCCTTTTTGACATGACGTAACTCGATCAAAGCCATGCTTTTCACTCAACTTTCTCTCTTTATATTCATTTAGAAAATTAAAAAACTTTCGTCCTTCTACTGATTATAATACATATCAGTAAAAAGGACGAAAGTATATCTCTCGTGTTACCACCTTTATTCGCGCCCACCTCACGATGTTCGCCTTAGCCAGTACTTGATACAGGTCATTGACCCTTTCCTATCGTATACTGCGGTGCTGTAACGGGCACTCCCGTAATAAGTTCACTTACTCGCTCACTTATTCTGCTCTAAGACCATCTTCCATAACAACTTTGCTGCCTCATTTCAGCAAACAGAGGCTCTCTCTTCAAACATTGTTGTCATGTACTCTTCTTTTCAGTGCTTTATGATTTATCAATTGATGAAATTATAGCAATCGAATGATTGACTGTCAACGATTTTCTGTCGACTATTCCAAGACATCTTCAAAAATGGCCAACCACGCTTGCGAATCATCTTCATTGTCTAGAAGGCTCGGGTCTTTATCCGCTGCTCTATTGACTTCACGAATCGTTCCATTTAAGGGACTGCCAAACTCACTGACAGATTTCTCTGCTTCAAGCTCAACAAAAGAATCTCCTTTACTTAGCTTTTGTCCTACCTTAGGTAAAGTAACAAAGCTGACATTCCCCAACTCTTCCTGTGCTTCATTGGTCAAACCAACTTTATACCCATTATCAACCGTCTCGATCCATAAGTAATCTACAACTTTTCTGCTGTTCTCACTCATTTTTTGAATGCTCCCTCATAGTCAGACTCCTTGAAACCATTTGAGATAAAGTGGCCATCTTTGACCAAAATCGGACGTTTGTTCAGCATCCCATCTTTAGATAGACGTTCACTTGCTTCCTTGACAGAAAACTCATTAACGATGTCTTTCAGGTTCTGTTCTCTATAGTGACCACCGCTTGTATTGAAGAAACGGCGAATCGGCAATGGACTTTCCTCCATCCATTGTGTCAGCTGCTCTTTTGTTGGAGGTGTTTCTATCATATCAACGATTTCATATTCTGCTCCAGCTGCATCCAGCCAAGCCTTTGCTTTTTTGCACGTTGAACATTTCGGATACCAGAAAAATGTGTACATAAATAATTACCTTCTTTCAGAATAATTAAGGCGTTCCTGAAAACCCCAACGACGGATTTTCCAGATACACTCTAGTCGCTGATTACCGCTTCTTTTTGATACTTCATTGAAAGAATCAATCCGACTCCGATCATATTTCCGAGAATAGATGATCCCCCTTGACTGATAAACGGCAATGGAATCCCTGTTAATGGAAGCAATCCGATATTCGCACCAATATTTTCAAATACGTGGAAAAGAATCATCATGATGATTCCTGTTGCCAAGTAAGCATAAAATTCATTATTCGTTTCAAAACAGACACGAATCATTCGGTAAATCAATATAAAGTATAACAAAATGATAAAGCAACTGCCAATGAAACCAAAATTCTCACCAATAACAGTGAAAATCATATCTGATTCCCGAACAGGAACATAAACATCACTCACATTAAAGCCTTTTCCGAACAATCCGCCAGAACCAATAGCAGTGATTGCCAGTGCCGGTTGGAAAGAGCGGTTCTGATCATTGTGGAATGGATTCATCCACAAATCGATACGCTCAAACTGGTAGGCTTTAAAACCAACTTTATTCAAAAGATCCCGCCCAGTATCAGTAGTAACCAGATAAATCATTGCTGCCCCTAGTACGATTGTGACTAAAAATACCGGCAAAATGATTTTCCATGAAATCCCTGACATTAGAAAAACACCGGCAACAATTGCAAGGAACACCAGCATCGTACCAAAATCCTTTTGAAGAAGAATCAGAATAATTACAGGAACAGTGACCAATGCCATCTTACCAATCAACAGTCCATCTGTTTTCAATGTACGCTCACGATACTTCACATTGTGCATTGTAACAACATAAGCCAGCATCAAAATAAAAGCAATCTTCATCAGCTCCGAGGGCTGAAAAGTTGTACCGCCAAAACTGATCCAGTTTTTCGATCCTGTTTGCTGCTCCAGAAAAGGATCATAGAACTTCAACAAAAGCCCCATCAGCAGTAGACCAAAACCATAAAAAATCGGTGTCAGTCGCCAAAGTAGTTTTGAGTTAAAATGCATGATCACGATGATGCTCACGATCCCCAGCAAATACCAAAGCCCCTGCTTGATCAGCATTGAGGCAATCTCTGGTCGATTTGGGTCATGATCCAATGCCACATACAACGATAAAATTCCTATCAGCGATAGTAGAAATACCGGTAAAATCACACCGTAATCAATACGGTTATCTATATTTAATTTTTTAGTTTTTTCCATCTGTCATCCCTTTTCCTTAAATCATACGCCCTTTATTATATCGTCCTTACCTTTGAAAAGAAAGTGCAGACTGGAGGATTTGGAAAAAACTTTAATTCCTGCGTTAAAACATAGTATTAAGATCGATCTTCTTCAAACCATAAAAGTCATTACAAACAAAAAAACGAGAGTGGGACAATAATCTGTTGCCACTCTTTTCCATACCCTAAATCCGAATAAACGGCGAGTCAGAAGTAGCTCCTACGACAATAAGCCGGAATTCAACAAAAATTTGTGAAACAATTTTCGTGAATTCCGGCTTATTGCTTGTAGCTAAACACTTCTGTCTCAGCCTCGTTAAGTCAGTTATGCCAAATCCTGTTCAAGGACCCAGCTGCTGATTTCTTTTAAAAGATATGCTTTCTTCGAATTAGCCATGCTGACATTCTTAATCTGCTGAATAGTGTATGTCTTATTCTTAGCCCATGTTGGAACTGCTTCACGGGTCTGATAATGGGTCGCATGATTCAAAAGTTTGACCTTTTGCCCTACTGAAAATCCTTTAGTCGTCCCAGTTTGTGAGCCTAAAAAACGATAGATCGTGTTTACCGGTCCATTGTTGTAGGACCAGATTTGATCATGATTATTCACCGTAATACCATTATAACCGTAATTGCAGTGAATAATATTATCTTTATCAGTAAAGATTCCAGTATGCCCTGCAGCGCCGCCGCTTGCGCCACGAACACCCCAGATAAAGATATCGCCTCTTTTTGCATCAATATAGCCATTTACCTCTGGTAGCTTCTGCCAGCCATTCGCTTCGAGATGACCAAATAAGCTGTCGGTATTGCCCATGGTTCCGGACGGTAAAAAACCGCCGGCAACCAGGGCAAAATAGACAGCGCTGGAACAATCATAACTAGCTGGTCCTAAACGACTGTTCATCGAATAGGTAACCCTTCCCTGTCGATCTGCCATCCACTGCAGCATTTTTTGACTATCAGCCATCTTTCTTCAGCTCCTTCATCCGCTCATCCGCCTCAACTGCAGCTTCAGTGAAGCTATTATTTTTCCACCATGCCGCAATCGTAGAAACTATAGTAAAAAGCAGTGATACGACTTGATAAAGATCATTTTCAGCAATATCGATCGTACCTTTCCCCAAAATAGCCAATACCTGATTGACTAAAGCCAGAACCAAAATGATTGTCCGTGCAATCGTTTCAGATGATACATGTTTCATGCTCATTTCTCCTTTCGAAAAAGCGTTTTGATTTGCTGCTCATGTTTCACCAGCTTAATGTTATGATCAACGAGCCTTTCGTCGTGAGTTTCTAATTTTTCCACAACCTCTGAGTGTCTTTCATGTGTCCAATTCGTTTCAGAATCGACAATATTCGATAAATGCGTGATTGCCGCAGATAAGCTGTTCAGATTTTGCTTGATTGGATCGGATATGTTATCCTTCACTGTTTTGTACGCTTTCTTCGCGACCCACATCAGCCAAGCGCTAAATGTGCCAAGCAATCCGACTAGAGTCGCAACCTCAGCAATAGTTAAACCAAAAAATCTCATAATTCACCAACTTTCTATTTACCCATATTGTGTGATCTCTTTTATCACAGAATATTGAGTGCCTTCATAATTTATGACTAAATTGACATAGTAAAAATATCCTCGGTCTAACGGAACGTTTAAATTTGCAATAAAAGATTTGATTTGTTGAGGGCTTTCTTGCTCGTTAATATATTTACCTGATAATTTAGAGATAGCTGCAAACCCAAATACATCCTGACTTTTTGAACCTTGATAAATGGTCGTCTCTTCAAAATCTATCAGATTACTAAGATTTTGATCCTTATCTTGATAGAGAAAGAAGACATTGCTGAGAGTACTAGTACTCTCAGTGCGATATTTTGCTCCGATGCTTACTCTATTCAGAAGTGCTTGTGCGTCAATTTGCGCATTAGGCACTACAGATATCACATTATCTTTAATCGTGATGTCATCACCTGCCACCAATCTATCTTGTTTGACCTCAATATCAGTAGTAGTCGCGACTATTTTCCAGCTACCAATCCAAGCACTATCTACGATGGTTCGGATAAATGTATTCCCTGATATATCTACAGCAAATACATAGCCATATGAAGAGGAAGCCATGTATACATGACCTCTCATACTCGAATTAGCAGTTGCCGGATAATCAGTAGTCCCATTTGTAAACGTATATGTCCTCATTCCTGGTGCCCGGCTTAACACAGCGTCAAGAATCATTCCACTAGATATTGTTGCAATTGGTCTGCCGTCATCAGCTGTTATTTTCTGTTTTTGAGCGTTGACTATAGTGGTTGGAACTGTCAGTGATCCGTTGGTATTACCTAATGCATTTACTGTGCCTGTTACATCTCCAGTTAAAGAAATATCTGTTACAGATTTTTTCCAAGCCCCCCAAGCTCCATTCACACCTACCCGTTCCCAAGTAACTAATGTGCTACGATTGTAAATGATTTGTCTCCACCCATCATTACTGTTTCTTTGTTGAAGTAGTGCAAAAGCTTGATTCAGTTCTTCTGGTTTATTCAGCAACGTAAGGGCAGTAGTATTTAGTGAACAACGGTAAAAACCTTCTTGATTCAACAAATTCAAATCTTGATTTTCCAGAATTGAAATTGCTCGGTCCATTTTTTCTGCCAACTTAGGAATATTTGTATTGATTGTAGCGGTCGCATTCACTGCATTATTACCAGTCCATGTGCCAGTTACATCACCTTCAAGAGTAATTGAATCGTTACGTACATACCAGCTTCCAAATGTACCGGAAATTGTTGCTCTATAGTAGGTCAACGGTCTAGTTGTGGTATACGTTGTAAGGATTTGCGCCCTACCGGAAACGCCACTCGTAGCAATTACCTGTAAATTAAAAGCACTGCCTACAGGACAGTTTGTTAAGCTAGCAGCATTTGTATTGTTTGAACATTTGTAAGATCCCTCTGTCAAATATGTGTTTAGGTCTGCATTCGCTGAAATTTCTGCCGCCATTCCTGTTTTTTCAGCAAGTTTTGTGTCTATCTCGGTTTTTGTGTAAGACTCAGCTTTCAGTGCATAAACATCACTGGCAGCGACAGTTAACGTATATTCGAGATCTGTATAATCAACATTCAAAGTGCTGGCAGTCATACCATCTGATGCCTCTGTAATTATTATTGAGTCAAAGTATCCTTCATCTGAAATTGCTTGTTCAAATTGAATAGGACTTTTCAAAGTTGCGGTTACTTTTGCCAATCCCGTTACAGAAGTAGGGTGTGCCAAAACCCAACTTTTATCCAAGTTGTTGAATCTGTATAGCTTCAAGCCATTTGCAGCAGCTCCTGATCCTGATGCCCATGCATTAGTAATTATGGAAGAAATTACTCCGGACCTAAGAACCTCTGCTTTTTCTTTAGTCGTTTCTGCCCCCATACTCTCAAAGAAATGTGGATATTTTCGTTCAATATTCTTAACAAGATTCCATCTAAAGAGCATCTGTATCATCGAATTGGTTGTACTTGTTTGTATCGTGGCATTTTTTGAATCCAAAATCCCGATGCTATCGTATCTTGTTTGATTAAGTTCTGTAAACGTTGTGGTTGTTGGCTGCTGCAAAGCTAAGCCACCACCCCATTTCGCAACATTCACATTTTCTGTTGTGCTGCCGCTTAACTTCTCGTTAAAATCAATAGCCTCCGTTACAGAAACAGGTTCTCCTGATATAGTTTCAAACATTCGATCTTCTGTTTCTTTTTTCGTGTACACGTCAGTTTTTCGTGCATAGATATCACTAGCAGAAACGGACAAGGTATAGTCAAGGCTTGCATAATCAATATTTACTACACTTGGGATTATCCCATCAGATGCAGGAGCATAAGCCAATACTGAAACCTGTCCTTTTTCATCAATTCTATTTACCAGCTGATCGACAGAATAAGTTCTTGTCAATTTTTTCATCGTTGCAGTCGTATTTGTTTGATTTACACTTGAATTTTCCCAGATATTCGTAAGGGTATAAAAGGATGCAATGGTTAGTTTATTCCCTTCGATGCCGCTTCCATATCCCCAAACATTGACAGTTAGTGATGAAACCATTTTCTTCACAGCAGCAGTTTTTTCAGCAACGGTTGCTGCTCCTAAAGAGTCAAATAAATTGGGATATTTCCGCTCAATTTCTTCAATCAAGTTCCAGGTTAAAACTACCTGTAGAATATTTTTATCCGTTATATTCGTGACTTGATACGTTTTATCATCATTCAATGCTTTGATTCCATCATATCTCAACTGATTCAGCTCGTATAAATTCGTGGAATCCGGATTTTGAAGAGTCGGAGATCCAATCATTTTTGCTGTGTTTGGATTTTCAATTAGACTGCCTAATATTTTTCCTTCAAAATCACATGTATTCGATACTGTATTTTGTTCACCAGTTATGCTTTGAACGATACGCTCATCTGTTTCTACCTTGCTGTAAAAATCAAGCTCCTTTTTTAATCCATCATAATCAAGATCAATCGTCACATCGTGGGTGCCGCTTCCTGAGACATTCAGAAAGCCATCTATATTTTTTACTTCTGTTGGTTCATTTTTATCCTCAACATCAACAAAAATTTCGTTGTCCTTTATAGATAAGCCATCACCCAATTTGATGTCGATTTCACTGCTATCATTTTTTGTGAAGGTCATGCGGCCTTCTGAAAGTTGAATATCTTTCACTGCTGACTCTACTGATCCCACCAACTCTTCAGATAAATCAGCTGTCACCTTATGTGTCCCGCTTCCTGTTATCGTAATATATCCATCAGTGTTAGTGATTTGTGTTGGCTGCCCATCGCCGTTACCGCCATCACTTAATTGAATCATTGCTGTACCGTCATAGTTAAGGATCCAAACAGAATTATCTGGTAATAGATAGGCATGATCCCTATCAGGCTTTTTGATCTCAGACAGATCATTCACTGGTACTGCCCACCAGCCATCAGGACAATCCACTGGGAAAATAGGGCGCTCTGTGTCTAAATTACAAATTATTGGTTGTGTCATTTTTCACTTCTCCTTACCTGTTAATATAAAAAGCACAGCTTCCGACCAAAAAAAGCGGAACTCTGTACCCTTAAATGTATTTAGCTGTTTTGTTACTTGATCAAAAGTTTTCTCTCATTCATATTTAAGCATTTCTTTTTAAGCTGTCAGCAAAACAAGCCGCACATTCTGTAATCTCCACACCTAAAAATCTGGATAGAGAGCGAACAAACAGCTGGTTTTTCTTCAAATATGCGGATAATAGTTCCTCATCCTTATTACTCGCCTGCCAGCTTTCGAATGCAGTCATCATTGCAATCCCTAGATGCTTAACAGTACACCACTGCTCTTTTTCGCCTTTGCTTTTATATAATTCAAAAAGATACAGCATGTCATTTCTACGCAGCTCAGCAAGCTCATGGATGTCTTCCTTCAGCTCCGTGATTTTATTCAATTGCTCTTCAAGGATATCCTCCTGTTCGATGTCGATCAGACCATTTTCAAGCTCTGATGTTCGTTTTTCAAGCAATGTTTTAGCGTGCATTTCTACACTGGCAATCTGAACAAAGCTTCGGATCAAGTCCTCTGCAAGTCCGTCTGTACTCTGTTTGTTCTCCATCTATCTCACCGCCCCTCTTATATTTGGCTACTTCCCTCATCATAAACTGTTTGCTTTTTCTTTGTTCATAAGCGATTGAATCACTCTCAACCTTAAAAAGACTGACGACCGTTTGATAATCCGTCGGATGTTCAGCCAAATGCGTTTTCATTTTTGCAGCTTTTTCATCAAATTTATTCATCATTATTACCTGTTCACATGGGAATATTTCAAATAATTAACTAGCGTCGCATTAAAGATCCCTGTTCCTTTCAATTCAACTTTCTTATAGCCGGGAGCCAAAATAACTCCTTTTTGCCATGCAGGCATATAGCCAACAGCTTTAAGAAGATCGTAATTGGAGAAATCCGCAGACGGAAACACACCCTCACCGTCAATCCATGTCCCGGGATACTGCAATTTTAAATAAGGCGTGATATCAATATCTTCAATCCAGATTTCAAAATCAGAAACCTCACTTGTTACTAGAGAAATTCCGGCTTCTAAAGAGTGGCTATGGGGAACAGTTGTATGCTCATGAGGGTTTGGCGTGACGACTGTTCCATTGATTCCTAACGACGTATCATTCACGATGACATCAGCTGATTTGGTCATCCCATTTCCTGCAATCGGCATTGCAAAGGACTGGACGATGATCTTAAATTCAAAGCGTTCATAATAAATGATGTCCGGACTAACAGAAATATAAAAAGCAGCAGGATGATTCGTGTCACCCTGCCGTGTAAATTCCATACCATAGATATCTACAACTTGATTACGTCTCTGGAGCTGGCTCTGTCGATTTTCCTCCGTTCGATCCGCAACACGTTCAGCCAATCTATTCAATGCTGAATCATAAGTCATTTTCATTGCTGCTCACTCTCCCGATCTATTTTCAAATATTTTTCCAGCGTAACGCCATTCGTCTCCATACCATTTTGATCGATGTCATAGTTGATTGCTGTAATGTAAAACCAATCATCCATGCTTAGAATTTTCTTCATATAATTTGAACATTCTTCCACGATCAACTGCTGATTATCGTATAAAAGGCGAACCTTGTCGCCAATCTTGATATCGTAAGGCAATTCTTCTACCTCTAAATTGATCTTATAAGAGCGACGAGCCTGCTTTAATTTTTTGATTGCTGCATCATATGCTGTTTTCGCTGCTTTTGCCCGATCTTCTTCTGTAATTTCTTCACTATTGGTATTGAAGGGAGATAGGTCGTTAAAGCTAAATGAACCTTCAATCACTTTGCCTGATTCCAATGCAACCCCTTCAGTATCTATCACTGAATATTCGATATTATTATTGGGAGCCAGCTTTGTGAATTCAATATAGTCATAGCCGCGTTCATTGTTGATACCGTTCCTTAATATAACAACAGGAAAATCAGGGTCCTGACCGTCCTTATCTTCATAAACCTCACGCAAGCTCATGCTTGACATTCCTGAATCAGATTTTTCACCATATACTGTAACAACATTGACAACATGGTCAAATTCATGAACAATCGAAGGCTCATTAATGATTCGAATATTCTGTCTCCCAGCAGGTTTCGTGGAAAAGATATACGGCTTCTGCTCTCCAAAACTCCCTACTTCAAGCCCTCTGCCAAAATAAAAACCGACACGCCAGAAAAGATCAGGTGTTAATTCACAAGTTTTTGTCAGGCCTGCAAGCTTGTTTTGTCGACTATATACATAATCAATCACACGAGTAGCAGAATCTTCCAGATAATTCATATTCCAGCCTGGATAACGAAAATCCAAGGTACTGTAAATGTCATTGACCGTTCTATTTTTAGCAGCCAAATTCGTGGACACCTGTCGATACTCCCATTCAGAAATAACATGAGATAAGTCAATAGTTAAGGTCTCTTCAATTTTATCCAGTTCATAGCCAGTCACAATCCCGTGAAACAGCTTTTGATTGACATAAAGCTTGATTTCTTCACGTCCATTGATGAATTCCTTATACTCAATTGGCAACACAATTTGAGTCGTTGGTACATACATCAGCTCATTACTCCAGCTAAGCGTGTTCAATAACCGATTGCCGCGTTTGATCACTTTGCCGCCTTCCAGAATCTCAAAAAAGAATTTTGTATTACTTTTCGCATAGTGGTCGATTGCAGCATCAAAGGCCTGTTCAAAAATAATGATTTTATCAAAAATCAATTCATCCACAGCTGATCCGTTTGATCGAATTCCTTTGACATAAACAGCTGTTCCGTTAGGCACTTCGATGCTTATACTAAACCCAGATTTCTCCACACCGATCACGTTAGGATACGCTTCCTTCACATCCAGTCGATCCAGTATCTCTGTTTCAACTCGTGCCAGCTCTTCATCCGTTTCCGCATTGATAAAGGCAATATGCTGAATCGGCTTATCTGAACTAAAATGCCAGCCCTCTGCAAGGACCTTCCCTTCTTTGATTCCTAGTAAATCCAAGCAGCCGACATTAGTCATCGTTTCGAAAGTCTCTGTATTCCCGCCGGCACCCGGATCTTCAGGAAGATTGATCATAAATCGATACCAGCGCTGAGCAGCATCAATTCGAGTTTGCAGATGCTCCTCGCCGGCTCGTTCGAAATTTTTAAGAAACGCAATCGCTGCCTGTGCAACATCCCCGACTTTTTTATAGCCTTCCACGGTCAAAGGCTCAACTGCACTAAGCCACTGGCCATTATACATACACCAATCGATCAAGCGGCTCTGAACCTCTACAGATCGATAATCACCATTGATTCCAGCCGCTCGCAGAATATTTTGGACATACGCTCGACCATTCCTTGTTAACGGAGGAACCAATGCAGTCTGAGAACCATCCCACTGAACCAAACCATAAGCCGGACCATCTTTCTGATCAGTATCCGGATTCATCGTTCCGCCAGTTTCAACATCAATATTCCCTAAAATGCCGGCTATCGCAATTTCGTTATAGCCTTCCGGAAGAAGCACTTGGGCAATCGACCAAGCAAAACGCTCTTCCGCTGAATTCAACTCCGGCGTGCCGCTCGAACCTGAAGGATTTCGATAAATGGTAACCGGTGGATTACCACTATAGCTTCTGATTGTCGCAAAATTATCAATAGAAATTCCGCCAGGGATATTTTCTGATTTCTCATGGCAGTGAATCATATCTGTCGAATTCACAAATATCCCTGCATGCCCAAATCTTCCTCCACTCGCACCGCGAACACCCCATGAAAAAACATCTCCGCGCTGCGGGCTAGTCACCGGCTGCCAACCAATACCTTCTAAGTGACCATATAGAGAATCCGTATTTCCCATTGTTCCGGCACCTAGAAACCCACTGGCAACCAAGGAAAAATAGACGGCGCTGGAGCAATCATAATTATTAGGCCCCAGTCGATCACCCATGCTGTATCCAACAACCCCTCTGCGCTGTTCCATCCAGTTGATCATTGTTTCTATACTTGCCATTCATTGTCACCTACCTCTGAGTATTTTAGTTACTACCGCTTTTTTTCCAGTTCATGATACTTGTTGCAGATACATTAAAGTAGCTGCGTTGGTTCGCCGGATCATTAGGATCATCAGCCGCTAATACACAGCGAATGTCGCCGGTTCCGCCAAAAATTGGAATGAAACTATCATTAGCCGCACCAATTCGCATATAGTATCTCATTGTTGCTGTTTCTCCCGGCTCCAAAATAAACGCTTCTGCTGCAACCTGCTGATCATACGTAGTAGGTGCGATGAAAGGCGTCTGACCAATTTTTCTACTATCTCTGGTAACTACCACATAAGTTGCGGCCAATACTTGATCGGATTCCATCGAACAGTTGAAGGTTGAGTTGATCAGTAAAGGAACCTCTGTAATATTCTTAACCAAAATGCCCTTAAAGTCGGATGTACGAGTAAAAACGCCGGCAGGTAAATTACTTTGCTGTGTAAATTGATTAAACGCCGGAACCAAATCTCTGTCTTTGCCGCCCATTGATGTATCCGTAGTCGTCCATAAAGTCGCTGTTCCTACATAGCTGGACTGCTCCAAAGCCTTCCATTGTCCACACTCATTACAAACCATTGCCTGCTGGAAATTATTCAAGTTCGTCATGAACTCATCCATGTATTCTTTCCAATCACACACATCATAAGCCGGCAGCTTATCCTGTAACGCCCCCAGCAAACAATCCAGCATCGTATTCAAGTCCTCACAGTTATCATGAAGAACCGATAAATCTGGATTTAATCCAGTGTTATTCTGTAAACTTGTACATTCTTTTTCTGTTATTCCATTTACCACAAAATTAGGTGCAAATTCTTTCAATTCTGCACACGCTGAACAATAATCAGCCATTCTCTTCATCTCCATTTCCATAATAAAAAAGATTGTGACATTGGTATACTCAAGCTTCCTAAAACTGAATAAACAGTATTTCAGAAACTTAACCCTTCAAAAATAAGACGAACAACTCCTCAAATAGGTAAAACTACTTTGGCGTCGTCCGTCTTATTTATTTAGGTATAACACTTTCGTCACAATCTCTTTTGTCTATCTATAAAATGTTTTATTTTCTTATGCTTATATGAACATAAGAAAAAAACTTTTTACCCACATGCTTGCCTTCTTCATATTTTGAAAAAAAGCTATTATCTACCTATAAACAAGGAGAATGCTGCAGCCAGCAACGGCATCATCCTTCAAAAGCTTCATCAAGGAATGATAACTGCAATTCTCCTTATTCTTATCTAAGTACGACTTGATCATTACATCTCCATACCATTATTTTATTGCGATCAATCAGAAGACATATCAGAATCAATCTTTCTTGATACTACTATCTTACAATGAAAATAAGCCGTAAAAGTTCGGCTATCGTTCAGTCATAAAAATAGTGTCTCAAAAACGAGTTTGGAAAACAGAAAAAGAACAAAAGCAATTTGATGCTTTTGTCCTTTTTATAGTTTGCTTGAGGTTCTCGTGATTTCATTGAGTGAAAGCTGTAAGCCGTACTCTTAAATAGATATTCTATCAACCTTGATATAAACGCAAGTCATCTCACAGCAATCATGAGTCTCCACAATTACGCCATTGGTCCCTTGATGAACCAAATAGCCAAATGTATTTCCCTCTGGAATGACCAGATTATTGATATCAATAAATACTTCTGAGCAGCATTCATCCTCTAAATAATAGATTTCGCCATTTGTTGTCAGAGTCAATTTTCCATTATAGTCGCCCAAAATCTGCATGGCGTTCCCGTTGATCGTAATTATTGGATCTTTAAAACTTCCAATAAGAGTTACAGTGACATTCTCACTATCGATTGTCGTGTCACTATAAAACTGACCGGCAATAATATTCTTACAGACATCTTCCTTACAGATTTTATGTCCCAATAATTTTTCTTCACCCCAGATTTTCTTTCCGGCCTCACAGTTATAAATGATTTTATAGCTGTCTCCACACTGGCTATAGAATTTCGCTGCAATTTCTTTTTTTAATTCGCAAAGGGAGTTCTCTGCATTTAGAAAATCACATTCACATAGACATTTCACACAGGGCTCCTTCATTGGCTTTACACAAGAAACACAGCAATCCTGACATTCATCTACTTCTTTAATATCCAAACATTCAGCAAAATTACACGCACTATACGGCTGTAAAAATACTTTTCGCGGATCTGCTTTATGCCAGATTCCTTCATACAGGACTAAATCAATATCTATACTGACAGAATTTCGATCCAGCACATAGGTTTCACTAAAATCTTTGACAAAAGCATTTGTCCAAAGGAGCTGCTCTCCTTCGATTGCCCATAACTTTCCTGCAGACATTAAGTTCATCAAGACATAGTCCTTATAGATTTTCTTCTGCCCACAATCCAGTTTCCTTGTATCCAGCTTTAACGACAAGCTCAATGACTGTTCAGTTGAAAAGTGCTGTCTAGACTTGAACACTGTGTAGCTACCATGGCCAAAGCTGTATTCAGCTGTTGAGGTCTTGAAGCTGCCGCTTAAATCTGCTGATTGCAGCATTTCATAATTATCAATCACCAGCTCATTAAACTGGATATACTTTCTAGCTAATATTGTCATACCTTTCTCCTTTCGTAATGATGGTTGGCTTGGAATAAATGAAGGCAATACGGAAAAAATTGCCATAATAAAAAAAACAAGAGCTAAGTTACACTCTTGCTTTTTTTCTCAATTTCTATCAATATAAATCCAACATTACAAACCTTAGTATACATCGATTCAAGTAGTCAAAAAAATCGATTATTGTAGTTTCATTTATAAGTTTAAATGAGGGTTCAACTATTAGTCGTTGTTCAGTTCATAATAAAAATAAATTTTTAGCAAAGAAAGGAGCAAGAGCGTTTTCCCCTTGTTCCATCACTACTTTTTATTAGTTTCATAATACCATTGAACAAAGCTTACTAGCTCTTTATCAGAATAGCCTAAGCTATCTAGCACTTCTGAAAGCTCGTCAATATCAGAATTCAATAAAGTTGTTTCTACAATTCTTCCACTGCTTACATCATAATATAAAATATCTTTTGATTTCCCATCAATATTACCTTTTAATTGGAGTGTAGCTCCAGAAATCATTTCATTCTCTCCATTAAATTCAAACATTAACTCAAAATAATCATTATCGATTCCCTTTTCTCTAGTAAATGTCAAGTCACCATATTCAACTTGAAGTAGAATTTCAACGCCTTCTTCTTCCAATTTTTTTCCATTTCCTGCATCTGCTGATCAGAGCCTTGCTCAATACTGGAATTCTTATTATCTCCATCATTTTGTCCTGAGCTGCAAGCAGAAAAACTCACAGTGATCCCCAGTAGCAAACAGACTAACATAATTTTTTTCACTTTATTTCCCTCCTAAATCAATACCGTTACTTCCAGTGTAACATAGTATCTTCTTTAGAATGCATACCTTTTGAAGACAGTCATAGATTTACTGAAAAGAACAGGAAAGGAACAAGAGCTGTTTCTCTCTTGTTCCCAAATACATATCACTAATTATTATCGTAATACCACACTACGAGTTTCAATAACTCTTGATCCGAGCAGTCAAGACTTTCTAATAATTCTGCTAATGCCTGAATATCTGTGTTTCTTCCAGAAAATTCAACGATGCGACCACTACTAACCCTATAATGTAAAGCATCTTTGTCTTCTCCGTCAATATTTCCTCTTAAAACAAGCTGTATTTGAAGTACTTCACTAGTATTTGAACTCATTACAAAATCCATTGTAAAATAATCATAATCAATACTTTTTTCTCTTGTAAGTTCTATAAAATTACCAACACGTCTGATTTCCACACCTTTTTCTTCCAATTTTTCTTCCAATTCCTGTTCTTCATTTGATATCTCTACACTGCTCACTTCCGTATTTTGGATAATAGTTGAGGAAGCGGTTTGCGTCTCTTCATTTTTCTCAGTTTGACCACAAGAAGCAAGTAGCATAGATAGGCTAATTATGGTAACCCCAAAGAATATCTTTTTCATTTTCTTTCCTCCTCATTACAATAAATACAACTATTTTTAGTGTATCATACTATTCTTTTAGAAGAAAATAAATACTGAGTTTTTTTATATTTACCAACTTTTTCTTTTAACCTCATCTACTTACTTAAACAACGAAACATTTATATTATCTCAAAAAACGACTAGCTCGTTTCAAAATATAATCAGCATTACCTCCATTTACATTTTGAGTAACTCTATTAGCATTATTCGTTGTGTGATTGATATTGTTGACCACTGTAGATACTGCTGGAGTAAGTCCTTGAACACTAAAGCGACTCGTCATTGTCCTAAATGCTCCTTGGACATCCAAATTATTTACTCGCTTCATGAAGTCAATACCAAAGGTACTAACAGCAGAACGACGTTGGACAAACTCTCCTGGAGTCAACATTGCTGGTACAGTATCCGTTCCTTTTCTCTTAAAAATACTAGCTAAGCCTTTAGCATAGCCACTTTCTACAATACCACCTGTTGCTAAATTCAGAGGTCTTCCACCTGCATAACTAGATCCATTTGAATTATTACTCGGAGTAGGCCCATTACTTGTTGCAGTCATACTAACACTGACAGACAGGCCTTCTACTGCATCTTTGATTCCATTTACTAAAGAATTTCCAAGAGCTATCCCTGCATCTCTGAATTTTGTCATTGTAGATGAATCACTTTTTCCGAGATCATTGATTACTGTGTCCATCTCTTTTGAGATGTTTTTAATCGCTTCTATCAATCCTTTAGTAAGACCATCTTTATACGCAGTTCCTACAGATTCAAATTCAGATATCAGATTTTTAAGAGTTGTATTAATGAGTGTTGTAAACTCACTTCCAATTGTTTCTACTGGTTTATCTGCATTGTATTGAGCCATAATTTCAGTTGCAAAATCTTTACCAAACTGAGTAAATCTAGGAATCAAATCCTCTAACTTGCCTGCTAGAGTCGTAAAAACTTCCGCACTACTAGTAATCGTGGCAGCGTTATCTTGATTTTCTTTATCAGTAACAAACTTCTGAAGTTCTCCTAAGCATTGCTTAACAGCAGTCACTTTGTCTTGAAAATCTGTAAATTTTATTTGGGGAACATTTTGAATATCTGTTATTAAAGCATTCATTAGCCCAACTTTCTTAGTTGCGTCATCGATTTGTTCCTCAAAGGATTCAGCTGCAAAGGATTCAGTCCCCAATGTTCCTATCTGTTCTCTTTGCTTTGTCATTTCATCTATAAATCCAGTTTCTCCCCCAGTGACTTCACCGGTTGCTTCTACCTTTGTACCAAATTTTAATGAATTGACTATGCCTACGGCTTGCTCAAGCGCTTCAATACTTGGAATGAATTCTTTAGTAATGTTTTCTGTATTGAAACTAAAATCTAAAGCTTCTTCTAAAGCCTTGCCCATTAAATTCAACTTCTCTAACTTACCTACTGCATCTGTTATTGGTGAAGTCAGCTCATCCCAAGACTCAAAAGCAACTAATTCTCCGTCCTTTTTTGGTCTGAAATCTGTTGTCAGCACTTTGCTAATTGTATCTTGTATCAAACGGACTCTATCTTCAAACGTTGAAAAGCTAGTTTCATCAAAAGGAAATTTCAATGCATTATCAAGTTGGGTCCCCATTTCATTCACTTTTTCTAATTTATCAATGGCCTGCTGAATGTCATGTTCCATTGTCCATGTCCAATCAGGCATAACCGATCGTGTTCCATCTGCTTCTTTTGGAGTGAAATCTGTTGACATTATTTTCTTAATTGCATCTTTAATACTGTCCATAGTAGTTTCAAATTGACTTACCGTTGTTTCATCAAAAGTAAAGCCTAAAGCAGTCTCCAAATGCCCAACTAGTTGGCTTAACAAATCTGCCTTATTTACTGCATCCTGCAACGTTGTTCCATTTAGATCTATAGAAATATCAAGCTTCTCAAATTCTTTGATAACATCCTCAATATTTTGCAGCTTAGTTGTTACATCAGGATAATTTAACGTTGTCTTTTCAATTTTCTTAAGATTCTCTGCAATGTTGGCTAGGCTTTCAACATAGTTCTTTGCATCATTTGCCTTATCTCCATCGATATCGCCACCAAAAGCCCAAGTCCAAGCATCACCAAAAATTCCTTTTGTTTTACTTAGATAGCTAAAAGTACTTTGAAGTACTTCGATTTTTTCTTGTAAGCCATCGGGATCCTTTATTTCTATTTTTTCAAGCTCTTTGACTGATTCTGCAACAGAAGCTAAGCTTTTAATTGCTTCAGCAGCATCTCCCCCAGTAGTTGTATCAATTTTTTGGCCAGTGACAGTCTTAATAAATTCTCCAACAGAGCCAGCACCTTTTTGAAGATAATCAAAGACTTGTTGAATATCATTGATTTTTGCTTCGATATCATCTGGAATCGTTATCTCATCAAATTTCTTCAACTCTTGTCCGACTTCGATCAGTTTTAAAATACCTTCTGCTGCAACTGCTGTATTGATTGTTCCCATGGCGCTCTTAAATAGATCAAATGCACTGGCAAGACTGGATTGTGTAAAGTAACCAATCGCCTTCGCAATATTTTCAATTTTTGTTTTTACACCATCTATATCTTCTGGAACATTTTTATCCAGCTGAGCAATAGCTTCTGAAGTGTGGATCAGTTCTTCGGCTACAGCGTATACGGTAGCTAGACCCGCTCCAGCGATCAAAGCTCCGATTCCCGATGAAGTCAGCGCACCAACAACACCAACAAGGACACTCATACCACCGATTGCAACGCCGATGCTTCCGAGCTTCTCAGCTACTTTACCAATATCTCGTGGAACTTTTTTATCAATTTGGCCTAACGCATCAGCTGCCTTTCCTAGGAGATCCGTGATTCCACTGATCAGCTCCAGCCCTGTCTTCGTTCCCTTGAACTTAGTTGCTACAGCACCGGCAATAACGACTAATGCACCCATTCCTAAAATGGCGATACCCATATTCCCAAGCTTATCAATCATCGAACCAAATCCAGAGGGAACTTTTTTATCGATTTTCCCCATCGCATCAGCGGCTTTTCCTAACAACGTGGTTATTTCACTTATAAGTTCCAAACCGGCTTTCGCACCCTTGAACTTAGTTGCTGCAACATCTGCAATGACAACCAATGCGCCCATTCCTAAAATGGCGATACCCATGCTTGCCAATTTAGAGACCATCGAACCTAAATCTGATGAGATCTTGCTTGAAATCTCTCCCATTGCTTCTGCTGCTTTTCCAAGTAAATCCGTAATTTCACTGATCAACTCAATTCCGGCCTTCGCACCTTTGAATTCAGTCGCCACTAAATCAGCAATGACTACTAACGCACCCATTCCCAGAATGGCAATACCCATGCTTGCCAGTTTGGACACCATTGAACCTAAGTCAGACGGTACCTTTTCATTGATGACCTCCATTGCTTCTGCAGTCTCTCCCAGTAGACCAATGATCTCTTTTATCATTTCTAAACCAGCCGTTGCTTGATCTGAAAACTTAGCTGACAGTCCTCCTGCCAGTGCAACCAAAGCGCCCATTCCAAGTAATGCGATACCCATACTTGCTAATTTGGAGACCATTGAACCAAAATCAGATGGAACTTTAGCATCGATTAGCTCCATTGTTTTCGCTGTTTCCTCCAACAATACACCTATCAGCTTGATTGTTGCAAAACCAGCAAGTGCTGCCAGTGGGAATGTAACTACTAATGCCCCTGCTATCCCTACTAACAGACCCATTCCCACAATCGCTGCCCCCATAGCTAATAGCTTGGACAGCATCGAGTCAAGATTGGATGGAACATTTTTCTCGATTTTCTCTATATGTTTTGATGCGGTTTGAATGCTGATTGATATCTCTTTAAGCGACTTCAGTTCCTCAACCTTTGAGGTAAGAACACTCATATCAAAGTCCATTTTTGTCTGGATATTCATGCTGATCTCGCCCTTGATACTAGGCAAGGAGATGCTTTGAAGTGCTCCAAGCTGCTGCATTTTTTCGCTTAATCGGTCGATTTCTGAGATTGCTTGTTGAACACCATCCATCTCAATATGGAGAACAGCTTTTCTACCATTCAAATAATCAAGCTCTCTATTCAGCTTGATCAACACTGCTTCAGCATGCAGCAACTGATCGATTGAAACCAATAATTTTACTTTTCTTGCTTGCAGCCGATTCATTTGCAAGGTAACATTGGAAATTTTCTTTGCTGTATAATCCAGTTGTGATGTATCTGTTTGGAGTTTTGCTTTTTGAGTAGACAGCTTTTTCAATTGATTGTTAATTGCCTTAACTGATTTCTCAGCTTGTTTCAATTTCTCTACATTTTTCTGGATACCCGGCAGCTGCTTTTGCAGCTTTTTAAGCTGAGTATTGACTTTGGACAGTTCCTTTTGAACTTCCTTTGAATTACTATCAATGTCTATTGATATTTTTTCTACAGCCACTCTGCCGCCTCCTTTCTATAGTTGTAATGAATAAGCATGATAAGTAATCTATCCTACTTGTTTATTAGAACCTTTTTTCGACAAACAAAAAGGTATGAGCAAAACACTCATACCTTTTACTTCCTAGTCTAATTCTTATCATGGTAACACTGGACAAATTCAAAAAGGCTATTGGATTAAAGTAAATCAAGAATCTACATAGAATTCTCAAAGATTAAACACCAGCTACTTTCTGAAGTTTACTTCTATAGCCATAAGCTGCTCATAAAATCTTCCAGTTCACAATACGCCATTTAATAATACAATTGTAAAAAGAATCTTAATATGAATAGTCCGTGATTCGTTCATATGGCTACTATATAAAAAACAAAAAAGAGTTCGGGAATCAAGTGTGCCCAAACTCTTTTTATAATAGAAGTCTCCTGTTGAATCATCTAAATCAGCGCCTATATCCTCTTGTAGAGTTCCAGCATTAATCTGCCAGATCTTCATTTGTATAGAACAGCACCGCATATTCTCTTGGTTTTTTGACTTTTCGTTTCGTCTCATTCCCCAGTGACTTCCATTCCAGAAAGTTCTTATAGCTTTCCTCATTCGCATATTGTCCATAAGCCACCAGCAGTTCCGCAACTCCCCAGTGATCCATGATCACATTAGGACGCTGCGATAGTATTTTTGCTACATAATGAGCCATGTACGTATAGATGTTCAGGTTGGCAAAAAATGATTGCGTCTCCTCTTCTACTGTTGTCTCATTTTCGCAGGATCTTCTATAGATTACCCGAAAAAAACGTCTGCTTCATTGAAGACTTCCGGATGGTTATCCATGATTTTGTTCAGATTTTCGATAACAGAGAATGGCAGCATGTACTCACCCAGCTGATCATCGATTCCAAGAAATGTTGCGACCAAGTTATAGATGGCTAAATGGACCTCATCGCCGGCACCAATAAAGATTGACAGCAGCTCTTCCTTTTCAAACCCTTCAACATCCCCATTCTCTTTCAGTTTGTTGAAAAATGGTGTGATTTTCATAATTGCATCAACGATTTTCAAATCTGAACGAGGAGTGATCGATACGTCTTCAAAATTTACGCTGAATACATAAAATGGACCTACTTCTTTTGCCCCCTCAGGTTTTTCTTCAAAAAAGTCCTGTGGTACACGGAATTTCATACTGTAGTCAGCCTGCTTTACTTCTGTTTTATTTGCATCTCCAATCACCGAAATTTCTTGGTCCTTTACAACCGCAAACGGTGTTTCATCTTCATTCGTTTTCTTCAATTTATCACTGATCGCTAAAAAATCAGCGGCTTTCATGCCTTTTTCTCCCATATCTCTGTTCCTCCTAAAATTTAAATTATCAGAATCTGAGATAAAGTGATCTCAGTTATTCAACTACACATTTTCATCAAGCAATAAACGGAAACAGAGAGTGTTTTGAAATAATCATAATTGAATTTGCTTGATGTAAAATAATAAAAATACCTCTGTCTCCGTTTCAAATCAATTATTCAGTAATACGGTACATTTCAAAGAAGTTGCCGTTTTTATCACGTTGTACGGAAATAGTGAACTCAAAAGTTGTTTCTTCATTATTCACTGTTCCAGGGAATGATGTAATCAAAACGTTGTTGTATACATAGTTCTGTTTCACGCCATCTGTTTGTTCCTGAGTGAATGACATACGAACACGGCGTTCATCCAGAGAAGCTTCGCTTCCAACAAAGTGCTCAACATCCACTGTTTTCGGATAGCTGATAACAATTGCTTTTCCAACTAATGATTCATGGAATAAGATTTTTCCGGAATCCAGAACGATAAATTGTTTTTCATTGATATCAACAACTACCGGTGTATTTACACGACTCAATAATGATTCAGTCACGTTACAGATATCAGCAATTGCCGCTGTAGTAAAGGCACACTCGTCCATATTCATATCAGCAAGCTGAACATATCCATAAGTTACCCCATCGATTTCTGTAGAAGAAATTGTTCGCTCTGTTGTTTGGATCAACCAGCCCGTTGTTTGCTCGCCTTTTGACATCAATGGATTCAATTTCCAATAGTTCGCTGTAGCGCTTTTACCAGTCAAAGTACGTTCAATTGCGATGCTTGTCGCATCGTAGCCGGCACCAAAGCAGCTCGCTTCAACTGGATCAACAGTCATTTCACCGGCAAATTCATCGATACAGCCGATTTTAACAACATCGTTCACTTCAAAATCTTCGATACTGTTGTATACGTAAATTGAAGAGAAACCTACTGTACCAATTACTGTATCCTCCGGAGTTGCTTCAGCCTTAAGGATGATCCCGCCTTCGCTTGCCATCCAGCCTGTACCTTTTTGTTCTTCCGGCACTTTGGAAAGGTCAATAACAACTGGATGGAAGCCAGCTTCTTTCACAATGATTTCTTTTTTATATACATCTGCATTCGTCTGACCTTGATCAGAAATATCAGAAACTGCAGTATCTAGTTGATACGTCCCCGCTGCTGGGAAATGAACATAATACGTGATCACACCCGCTGCGAAGTCTGTTGCATCTGCATTTACTGCAAAAGTAGCACTTGAAGCTGTTCCTACGCCATTCATAACCGTTAATGTCCCAGAATTTTTACAGCCCTCTGCAAGACAATTGAATGAATCTTTGGGAATGCTGTATGCATTGAATGCAGCGCTTGTTCCAGTATAGTCAATATAATTCTTTGTGTTCACTTTCACGCAGCTGTCGATATCAGCAAGTACCGCAAAGTCAACCTCTACCAGTTTATTTAGTGATTTCATTCCGATTTTGGAAATTAATGTATCATTTGCACATCTTGTCATTTATAATTCCTCCTATTATTGGTTGTTTTGAACGACACGCGTAGCATCTCGTTCGTATCTTCTACCGCTTTTTTGATTCAATGTCTGCAGCTTTCCTTGAATAAATGCCTGTACATCTACAGCATCCTTCTTAGTCACTTCTTTTGTCTTTTTTTCTTTTGCCATTTTCTTTCCTCCTATGTTTTACCGTTGAATACGGCTTTTTATTTATGAGCGGATCTTCTGACTCAGCAGAGATTCGGACACCATTAATCAGCCAGGTTCATTTACCCTATGATGGACAAACCATCATGTGACAAGATAGATACCTGATAAATCTGGAAGTTACTCATCTTTTTATGATTTTCCTGATGCATGTTCATCATAAATAAAATGGTTTTATCTTCTCATTTTCTGTACCAGCTGTCTTTATTCTTTCAAACAGCCAGCTTATGGATTTCATTGCCATACCACGTATTCCTTCATTGGATCTATACTTCTTTAAATAGCATAGTGGAGCCTTTACCTGAGCCGTAGCTTTGCTCCAACAAAAATTGACCGTCACGCTCGTTCATTGTATATACTTCCCCGGCATGGAAGGTTCTAGCCTGACCACTTGGCAGTACCAGCCTCTTTTCCCTTTGGAAAGTGTATTTAGATACTCGCCTACTCCCACACGAAGAGCAGCCGGATTTCTTTTCTTGACTTTTGATTCCCATGAATTGAATGTTCATTCCACAGACCTCCTGTTTTAAGATAGTTATGCCTCAACTGTTTATCCGATAAAATCCGTTCAGACGTCTATTTCTTCCGATTCAGCCTCTATTATCTCTACAACTGGATAAGAAATTCTTTTTGCTCGCCCACCACAGGATTTACAAAAATGTTCTGTATAATTGATTTTTAAGGCCTTCAGCTCATTTACCAAGTGTTCAGAATACCGCCTGTCGATTTTGGCATTTTTCAGTGAGCGGATAAATAGCTGATCCTCATTCAGTTCATAAGCCTGCCCCGGCTCCAAGCGAATATGAATATAGGTTGATTTTCCGTCTTGATTTTGAGCAACATTCAATGTTGTTGCAGTTTTGATTGGATCAATCAATTTATAATATCTAGCCATACGCAATAACCATTTCCGCTGTCTTCATCAGTAAAATATTTGCCTTCACAGAATCATCTCAACCTTTCTCTTACAAAATTTTTCATTCTTTTGTCTTTCAAAAACAACTGTCTGCAGCTATTTTTTTAGGTTTCTCTCATTAATTATTGTTTGTAGGAAGTCTTTCACACACTTGTTTCTGACTTTAGAAGCACACTATTTGTTTCCAACATGGAGCGTTTGAAAGCCGTTCAATGGATGATTGATGCTGTGCTTACCTTGTTACTTCTATTTCCATTATTTTTGAGAGAAACTGTACTCTTTTTCACTCATTGAAAAAGATGAATGATTGATTGGATTCTTCAGACATATCATTCACTAAAACAACTTATATAAACCTCCTCCTAGTTTGTTCCAAACATTCCAATGAATGTCTGCTTTTAGGGTGTCTGCCACACACTGATCTATATAATCGCAGATAAACTTCCAGCCGCTTTTTGCTCAATTGGCGATCAATAAGGTTCATCTGACGGAATTTTTCAACACAGCAACGATGCCTCTTAATCAGTAAAGCTATTGATAACACTTCGAGGCTTTTCTGTTCCATAATTCTAAAAACAGATGTCTATCAAATAACCACCGGGCTTTATATTCAAGCTGTGCATACTCGTTGACTGGAAGAGATTAAAATAGTAAGTTTTGGGCTTCCATCAGTCGAGTCCTGCATTTCTTGATGTCACTATCTTATAATGAATTTCTACTTCTAAAATCCGTAAATCATTCGTTTTTTTTACCGATCAACTTATTCCAACTAGCTGTTATTCCTGAAAAATGGATTGAGAGCAATGATCATGGATATCTTTTTTAGAAGTGGCGATTGCAATATAGCAGCAGCCTTTCTGTAAAAATGAACCTAGAATCTATGAGGCATCTATTGATTGAAAAGGATTATCTAAGTCAATTTATTTGGGCCTTCATCAATCGATACCGTTGTTCATATTTTCTTGATAATACTATTTTATAGTGAAAATACCGTTCAAAAATCCGTGAATCGTCCGTGAATCCAGCTTAGATATTTAAGTTCAAATCTTTAGCTACTTCTAAAAAAAAGCGATCCCTCAGCTCAAAGGCTTTGGTTCTTCCCACAAAAATCAACCCATTTGTTATTAGTCCCTGAATTGTATATTTCGGCATCCTCCGCATATAAAGCTCTCGTATGATCACTTTTGTATCTTCACAGCATTCGTCTAATAGATTGGCAACAACCTGCTTGTTGCGTTCCAATCCCAGAAGCCGCTGATCCTGCTCAATCGTGATCATCATATTGTCTTGATGGTCATAACTGGATTTATTTCCTCGAATATCTGCATTCAGATCACTTTCTCGATGAGGATAGCGAAGCTCCTCCTCTCGTTGCTTGATATATTCATTAATTCGGGGATAGTCCGCAAGAATATCCTTGATATAGTTAAATGTCGATTTTCGCATAAGAACAGCTCCTTTTTTTAAATAATACTTTTCCCAATTTCTTGGACTCTATGAACAGTTTCTTCATTGTTCATCCAGTCCTCCCGACAAATCATTTTATAAATTGATTTCATCTTGTTAGGAACATCGGGGTCCCTTTCTGTTGGACATTCCCAGTCCTTGAAATCAGCAGATACAACATTTAAGATAGATATGTCCAATGTCTCTTGCAGTTTCAGGATATTTGTTAATGTGGGATTCAGTCTCTTCTCTATTGCCAACTTCGCATTAACACCAACCAACTCTTGCCAATTCAACTCCTTATCGTTTCGAAGCTCATCTATTACTTCCCAAAACTCTTCCACTGTTTCTATCGTTTTCATCACTTTATCCTCCTACTTTATATTTTCAACTGATTAGGATTATCCTGATTTCGTAATGTACACAGTTGTTCTTTCTCATTGATTATCATCATTCTTTCTATATACTGTCGGGCCTCTATCAACGGTTTATGTATGTAGTACCACTGGTCTGCCTGAACTTTCGCTTTCTGCAGCAATTTTTTTCGTTTCAATTACCGTTCCTCATTTCCTGTAAGAAAATCAATTAGATTGATTAAGCGGATGATTACACCACTTTTAAACCTACTCCATTTTTTCCATAGCCGCTCTTCTGAAATATTGAGGCACTCTCCAATAATCCAACCAGTGATTAAGGGATAGACTGTCAATAAAAATAAATACCCATCTTTTCTTATAAGCAAAGTGCTGATGCTCATAATCAAAATCACTAATGCTAAAGTAATTCGTGTACTATACTTCATCTATCATTCCTTCTTTCTATTTCTCTTTGTACAGTTTTCTTGATTTTTGAATTAAAAAAATATGATCCTATTTCTCTACTGTGTATCTCTAACAATTGACAGATTTCTTCGATTTGAGCTTGATCAAAAAAGGAGTTTCCAGCGATTCTCGCAAGCCACATATCCTTATCCATACTGATTTCTCTAACAAAATTCTCCTGAGATCCAAAGATATCAATAACTCTTTTTTCAAGCTTTATATAATTAAATACAATTGCTTTCAACGCTTCCCCCTCCAATAACAATTCAATAAATCAAGTTTTCTTGACAAACCTAGTGTAACATCTCCAATATCTACTGTCAAGAAAAACTGGACAAATTACGAATTTTCTTGATTTTTAGTCAAGATTTCTCTATAATCCTTAGTAGGGGGTACGTTAGAATGAAAAAATTTTCATTTGCTGAGCGCTTAAGACAAGCGCTAGATGCAAGAAATATGAAGCAAATCACATTATCTGAAAAAAGCGGTGTTTCTCGTTCCTTGATCAGCGCCTATCTAAAAGGAGATTACGAAGCAAAACAAGACAATATTTATTTTCTTGCAAAAGCCTTGAATGTAAACGAAGCTTGGCTGATGGGATTTGAAAATGTAGCGATGGAACGTTCCGATGAGCTGCAATCCGATGATTTATTTATTGAAGCAGCAAGCGATCTTCTATTAGATACTGACAACAAATATAATGAATTACTAAAGAAACTGGTTCAGTTGGATGAAAAGGATCTTATTGTTGTAGAAAACTTAGTTGATTCACTATTGAAAATAAAGGACTAAAAAGAGGCTGAGACAGAAGTGTTTAGCTACAAGCAATAAGCCGGAATTCACGAAAATTGTTTCACAAATTTTTGTTGAATTCCGGCTTATTGTCGTAGGAGCTACTTCTGACTCGCCGTTTATTCGGATTTAGGGTATGGAAAAGAGTGGCAACAGATTATTGTCCCACTCTCTAACTAATTAGCTCTTCATTTTCTTTCTTTTTATTGTAATTAATAGCTTATAAATTTTCTCCAACAACACACTATCAGACATCTCTTGAATTATCTGACAAATTTCTTTTTTATAATTCATGCTAACGTCCCTTTCTTTTTTCCTTTTTTGGGTCTGGTTAAAAGACAGGGTTTGAATCAGCTATTATTCCCCCTTCTTTATAAAAATGCAATTTCCTATTGCGTAATTACCAATTACGTAATATACTATAATTAGTAATTAAAAACCACAAAGTAATTCTCAATTACATATTTTATTGTATCAGGTAACCGTAAATTACGCAAGACATTTAAGTAAAAATATAAGGAGAAAAAGATGAATATTTTAGCCTTGAGGATTAAAGAATTGCGAAAAGCAAATGGTATGTCGCAAAAAGAACTAGCGGATATTCTAGGAATGAAGAGAGAGAATATTTCCAACTATGAACGTGGAATAATCACAAATATATCCAGTGAAGTACTGGATAAGCTGGCGGATCAATTTAATGTCTCTGTTGATTATCTTCTTGGTAGAACAGACACTCCAAGTGACACTGGTGTGGAAGAAGAATATGCCGACCTATTGATGATGTTCAGAAAAGGAGAGCAAGCTGTTGGGGAAGAGAAAAAAGAACAGTACAAGAAACAGGTAAAAAATTTGATGAGCTATATTGCCCAATCAATGAATGAAGATGAGTAGGAGTTTAGAATAATGAACGATGCCATAGAAATTCGATATTCTTTAACAAATTTACTAATCAACCAATACATTCTGAAGCATAATCTCGAACCAGTTGATTTTACTTTTGACCTGTTCGTCAATGACTATTTGGAAAAAGAAAATATTACACTCGATAAAAATATCCCAGTTACTGAAGAAGATTTTTTTCTGGCAGTCACCGTGAAAAAAGGAAAAAGAATCCGAATTTTTATCAATCCTAAAATGTCAAAAAATCGGTTCAATTTCAGTATTTGTCATGAGGTCAGTCACTGCTATTATGATGTATCAAAAACAGAAGTCTCTCAAACCTTTTTTAATATGGAAGAGAATCCTACTTACTACACAGAGGACGAGCTATTGACTGAAGAATTAGCAAATCTTTCTGCGAGTATCATCATGCTGCCGGATATTTCACTACTGAAAAACCTATATACAACAAAGTCCTTTTATTCAATCGCTGAGGAGTATGGGATGAGTCGCTCTGCTCTATGGAGAAGGTTGGTTAACTTTGGAAAACTGAAATGCGGAATGCCTGAAGAATTGGCTCAAAGCTCTGCAACACGTTTGCAAACAACTGGAAACAGAGAAATCTATCATAAGTTCATGTCGACTTGGGGATCTACAGTGGAAAAACAAATCATACTAGACTTTGAAAACAGCATACTGGAGATGGATTGAAATGAAACAGAAAATTTTTTCCTTGTATCAATCTAATGCCAGCTCCTTTAGAGATGATAACCATTTCATACTTAAGTCTTATTCATCATTCTAGCGGATTATGCTATAGTTGATATAAGAGGTGTTGTAGATGAAGACGGCCAGAAGACTATTTGGATTAGCAATTGATATACTGTCTGAGATATTGCTTTCCTTATTCTTTAAAACTTCCTAAAAAGGAGGTTTTTTTGTTTTCTTCCTAGATCATCCGCAATCCTAAATGAACTTATTGTAAATTATAATAGACAAAAACAACAACATATGTTATTTTATAATTACTTAATGTAAAGGAGTTGTTATAATATTATGTGTTGTATTTTTTTCTTGCAATTTTTATTTAACTTATTCTGCTGCTTCTAAGTCTAAAGTGTTTTCTTCCTAAACCTTCTCGTATGAGAAGGTTTTTTCTATTTTTCCTCCTTAGCAATGCTCCTACTCTGCTGCCCAGTATTTCCTTGAGTAATCAGCATATTATTAAATACCCAACGTTTTTCAACAAAAAGCTGATGGAAGCAATGTTTTAAACCATTTGCTTCCATCAGCTTTTATAGAATGCCAGCTATAGGGATCGAACCTACGACCTACGCGTTACGAGTGCGTTGCTCTACCAACTGAGCTAAGCTGGCCTCGAATGAAGTTATTATAGAACTCTTTTCAAAAATTGTAAAGTGATGCTCTTTTCTTGTCATCTTTCTCAGGTTTAATTGTAAAAAAACAGCCAGCACGAAGAGATTCTCTTCTGTACTGGCTGCTCATTTTCATTATTTTGTACCGAACAAACGGTCACCGGCATCACCCAAGCCTGGAACGATATAACCATCTTCATTTAGCTTTTCATCTAAAGCCGCAGTGTAGATATCAATATCAGGATGTGCTTCCTGCAAGGCTTTCACGCCTTCCGGAGCTGCAACTAAACAAACAAATTTAATATTGCTGCCGCCGCGTTCCTTCAATGAATCAATCGCCATGATTGCTGATCCGCCTGTAGCAAGCATTGGATCTACAACAAACAATTGTCTTGCATCAATGTCTTCAGGCATCTTAACAAAATACTCAACTGGTTCCAAAGTTTCATGGTCACGATATAACCCTACGTGACCAACTTTAGCTGCTGGAATCAATTCCAAGATACCATCAACCATTCCGATACCTGCTCTTAAAATAGGAACAATCGCTACTTTTTTACCGGACAACGTTTTTTGAGTGGTTGATCCCATTGGTGTTTCGATCACGATATCCTCTAAAGGCATATCTCTTGATACCTCATAGGCCATCAGCATAGCAATTTCATTTACTACCTCGCGAAATACTTTGGTCCCACAATCCTTATCTCTAATGATTGTCAGTTTGTGCTGGATCAATGGATGATCAATTACTTGAAATTTTCCCATGTTCAGTCTCCTTACTATTCATTTTCTTGTACTATTGTAAAACAAAAACGTGTGCTTTGCTAGTCAATCACACAAGAAATGATAAAATAAAAAGAGTTTCTTTCTTATGTCAGTTTACTGAGGTGAAAGAAACAGAATTTCTAATGAAATAAATGGACTATTCAATACTATTTACTTAATAATAAACCTATTCAATTTCGGCTTATTACCATACGAACTATTTCCAGGTCTACAGTTCTCACTACACGTTGTTCCGATCTCATCAATCTCTAAGTAGTAGAACTACTAAGAATTGAAGGACTACACGTTGTTCCGATCTCATCAATCTCTAAGTAGTAAAACCACTAAGAATTGAAGGACTACACGTTGTTCCGATCTCATCAATCTCTAAGTAGTAAAACTACTAAGAATTGAAGGACTACACGTTGTTCCGATCTCATCAATCTCTAAATGGCAACGCTAATAAGAATTGAAAGCTTATACTCCGACTCTCGAAGCAAGGAGAAGCTCTGTCCCGCCGTTTATTCGGATTTATGGCATAAAAAAGTGTGGAAACAGATGATAGTCCCACACTCCAGTATTTTATTAGAAACTTCTCTACCTATTCTTCATACTCATCATCGTCTAATTCAGGAAGCTCAATTGCTGCTACAGCATCCTTTCCAATAGGTAAAAGATAGGATACCAGCTCGTCGATGTCCTCAGCCGATGAAAGTGCTGCCTCTATAACTAATGCCAGATTCAATCCCGAAATCACCCGAATATTGTTTCGAGTCCCCATCTCCATCATCGCCGCATTACAGGGTGTTCCTCCCTTTAGATCAGCAAGGATCAGAACCTGCTCATTTCCAAATTTGTCCAAGATCTCTGCCAGCTTCTGCTGTGTACCAGATAATCCATCATGCTCCTCCATCGATACGATTTCTGCTTCTGCAAAATCTCCGGCAATCATTTTTGCCGATTGTAAGGTTTCGTAAGCCATCTTACCGTGACTCATCAAAATCAGTTTTGGTTTCATATTTTTTTACTCCCTATTTAAAAATAAGCTGTATAAAGTGCAGCTCTTGCTTCAATAAAGCCACGATCTTTTCTATTAGGATGAACACGATTTGTCAGTAGAATAAAACCATTCTTTCCTTCAAACTCTAGTCCAATCGATGTTCCAGTAAAGCCTGTGTGAAATAGATAGGAACGTCCTCGACTATTTTCCTTCTGCTCCCAACCCAATGTCCGCTCATTCACAGCCGTATCTCTTAGCTTATCAAAAATCGACTTACTAAACAATCGTCGATCTTCTGTTACATACGCCTTTACAAAACCAGCAACATCCTCCAAAGTAGAGAAAAGGCCAGCGCTGCCTACTTCCCCATCCATCTTAAAGGCTTTAGAATCATGTACTTCCCCTTGAATGATTCCTCGCTCTGCCGTTTGCTCAGTAGGTACAGCATTATTCTTATCAATCGGCTGAAACCCTGTATGCTTCATCATTAAGGGCTCAAAGATATGCTTTTGAAAGCTTCTTTCTAGTGAACAACTATCCATTTCCTTAATCACTTCTCCTAACAAGAGGAAGCCAACATCAGAATAGACTGTATCATATTCTGATTTCGGTAAACAGCTCTGTGCAAAATACTTTTTCAGAATATCTCTGCTGATTGCTTCCTTCTCGGGAAACTCGGCTGGTAATCCCCCTTTATGCAACAATAAATCACTGATTGTCACTTGGATATGAGTAAAGCTTGGAATTATTTCATTGACAGCTGTTGTAAAACGCAAGCTACCTTCGTCGATCAGCTGTAGGATTCGTGTTGTTGTTCCAATCACCTTGGTCAAAGAAGCCAAATCATATAAAAGGCCTTCCTCTATCTTCCTTTCAGAAAAAGGCGTTTGCACGCCCATCACACCTGCATAGTGATTTTCAACTTTCTCTTCTGAAACGAATGACCACGATGCACCTGAAATAATTTTCTGATCAATCATAGCTTTGATTTCTTCTGAAATCACATACTTATTCATTTAGCTCGATGCCTTGACGACATCTGAAATACGGTCATGTTTTTCCTTTAATGCCTGAATGCTTTCCTTAAAGCTCTTTCCAGTCTCAATCATGACTATTGCTGCAGCTACTTGGTTTTCAGCACGCTGTAAATAGTCTTCAGCAGTTGCTGCATCAACACCTGTTGCTTCCTGAATGATTGAAATAGAACGTTGGATCAGCTTCAAATTAGTCGGCTGAACATTGACCATCAAATTTTGGTACACTTTCCCGCTTCTAACCATCACGCCTGTAGACAGCATGTTCAATACCATTTTTTGCGCAGTACCTGATTTCATTCTTGTTGAACCTGTGATCACTTCTGGACCAACCACTGGAGCTACCCCAATTTGAGCGATTTGATTCATCAGCCCTGCAGCATTACAAGTAACAGAAATCGTCAAAGCTCCAAGCTCATTGCCATATTCGATTGCCGATACAGCGTATGGTGTCCGACCACTGGCAGCAATAGCAATCACTACATCATTTTTATTCAAATGAACTTTTTTTAGGTCTTCAATAGCCAGCTCTTTTGAATCCTCTGCTCCTTCAACAGCAGTAAACATGGCATCCTTCCCACCTGCAAGTATGCCAAACGCTCTGTCCGGCGATACACTATAGGTAGGTGTTAATTCAATGGCATCCAACGCACCAAGCCTCCCTGAGGTGCCGGCACCACAATAAATCATTCTTCCTCCGGAGATAAAGCGCTCTGTCATTGCATCAACTGCAGCAGCAATTTCAGGCAATACCTTTTCAACTGCTTCTGCTACTTTTTTATCTTCATCATTGATCATCTGTACCATATCTAATGTACGCAGCTGATCAATATTTTGAGTACGAGGATTTCTTGCTTCTGTTGTCAATTTCCCTATTTCCATGTGACTTACCCTTCTTTCAAACGATTCACTAATGTATTCGTCTCAATCATCCTTGCTTGGATATCCTCTTCAATCCGATCTTGTATTGACCCCAGATAAAGAATATCTCCAACAGCCATTGACGATGCAATAGAAGAAATTGCTCCGACGCGAACCAGATGTTCATTGTCTGGAACCAACAACAGCATATCACTGATCATCTGAATCCGTTCTCCCTCATTCCTGGTAATAAAAATAATTGGTGTTTTGTTGTTTTTAGCGATTTCACAGGCAAGCAGAACCTCTTTTGTATACCCACTATAGGAAATTGCAATTACCACATCCTGAGGTGTTGAATAGTTCATAAATTCCAGATTCATGTGAGGATCGAAGTTAAACATGGCTTTTCTACCAGCCCGATTAAACTTGTGGTAAAGGTTATAGGCTGTCAATGAGGATGCACCGATCCCTAAAAGATAAATATTTCCAGCTTGTTTGATTGCACCGATCGCCAACTCTACCTGCTGCTTATCTAGAGAATACATCAAATCATTGACAGTGGTTCCTAATAACAATGCCACCTTTTCACATAGCTCTTCTATTGAATCATCTTTGGAGATGATTGGATCTAGCTTCTTTTTATTCTTCTGCTCCCCCTGCAAAGAAGCGATTGAAAGCTTCAGCTCATCTAGTCCATCGAAATCGATTGAGCGGGCGAAACGAGTTACAGAGGCAGGGGATGTCTGACTTCTGTCTGCAATCTCACTGGCTGTCAGCTTCAGAACCTCTGAAGGATTCTTTAAAATGAAATCTGCAATTCTCTTGTTGGCCTTTGAAAAATTTTTATAGTTCTGTCGAATCAATGTTTCTGCATCCATCGTCAGACCTCCATTTCAATTATTTAATAAAATTCAAAATCGATTCATCCGATTCGGAAGGCACCATTTGCGCTGTGATTGTTGTTCCGCTCTCAACCAGCGTTCTAATGATTGTTTGATCTTCCTCTGTCAAAGCGACTGATTTTTTGATAGGTTTACTATCCGGCTTTTGAGAGATATTTCCCACATTGAACGCCTTCAAAGGAACACCATTATCAATGAGATAAGCCATATCAGGTATATCTTTCGTGATCAGAAATACTCTTTCCTCGTCATAGTTTCCTGCAAGAATCTTTTCTACTGCTTTTCTTTTAGATAAAATAGACAGCTTTACACCAGAGGGTTTTGCCATCTTTAATGCACCAATCTGCATTTGATCCTTCACAGCAGAATCGTTTACCACCATGATTCTCTGCGCCCCTAGAGTGTTTGTCCAAACAGTAGCTACCTGTCCATGAATCAGTCGTTCATCTACACGTGCATGAATAATTGGCATATTAAAACTTCCTTTCAAATAATAGAGAAAGAATCACCCTATCACAGCATTCCCAACTGTTTTCCAGTCATTTGAGATCGTTACCGATTTGTGATGATTCTTCTCATCTATCTATATATTTTTTGATTGAAACATCTGTTTAACTCAGTTAATCCTCTTAGAACAATCCGCCGATCCAGCCAAATAAATCTTGGAGGTTACCCAAAAACATTCCTAAAAGAATCAGGACAAAAATCAAGCGAGTGGAATTCATCTTTTTCTTCCCCAGCAGCCAATAAGAGAGACCTACGATCGACAGCGGAACAAGCGCCGGTAAGATTTTATCCAGCATTTCCTGAACAGATAAAGTGACTTCCCCCATCTTATACGTTATATCTAGTTTATAATTGATAACCGCCGGAATCAAGCCGCCAACCACAGTTAATCCTAAAATAGCTGCTGCATCTGTAAATACTTTCATCTTATCTGCAAACTCGGTGACCAAACGCTTCCCCTGAATATAGCCGAGATGGGTAAACTTATAACGAACCCAGATAACTGCAGAACCTGCAATCAGCGGAATCAGCAAGCCCAATGACTGACCACCTTGTGCCATATAAGCCGCAATGGAAAATACGATCGCCCGATAAATTGCGATGAATACTGTATCTCCTACTCCCGCAAAAGGCCCCATCAGACCCGTTTTCAGTCCTGTGATTGCTGTATCATCTTCCGGACCAATTTCTTCTTCTAGAGCCATATTTGCTCCGACAATTAGATTGGACATCGCTGGTGTTGTGTTGAAGAAGCCCAGATGTGTCTGCAATGCTTTTTTCATTTTCTCAGGATCATTCTTGTAGAATCGTTTTAACGCAGGCATGATCACATAGCAATAGCCCAAACCTTGCATTTTTTCATAGTTCCAGCCCCATTGTAGACCAAACAAGTTACGGACGAATACCTTATTGATATCCTTTTTCGTTAATTTCTCAGTCATCGATCTCTACCTCCTCATCATCTTCATATACAACAGAAGCTGTCGCGGCAGCAGGACGATTGTTTTGATTCATCACATAAAGAGCTGCCAAGGCCAAACCAACAAGCGCTACACCTAGTACAGAGAAGAATTCTGCGAAATAAGCCATCAGTACAAACCCAATAATAAAATATGGCCAATACTTCTTGATTGGCAGATAGCGCATCAAGATGGCGATCCCCATTGCCGGAAGAATTGCTCCCGCTGCTTTCAAGCCGTTCATTACCCACACTGGGATCATTTCATTGATAACATTGACTACTTGTTCCCCAAAAGCTAGCCCAATGAATACTGGGATGATTCGAGAGAGTGTCCATGGGAAAATCCCTAAAACATTACAACGCTCGACCCCTTTATAGTTTCCTTCTGCTGCATAGCGATCTGCCTTATGCTGAAAGAATGTATTGGTCATTCTTCCTAAAATATCTAGTTGAGTCAATAAAAGTCCAATCGGAACGGCAACGCCGATACCATACTCTGCCCCTTTACCTGAAAGGATTGCATAAGCTGTTCCCATAATCGCTCCGGAAAGAAAATCCGGGACTGTTGCACCACCATAAGTTGCTACCCCCAGCGTCATCAATTGAAGTGTTGCGCCAATCATCAAGCCAGTCTGCAAGTCTCCCATGACCAAACCTGTGACTGTTGCTGCAAATAATGGTGTATAAGGTCCAATTTGAATGGATATCTGATCCAATACACCTACTGCTGTGTACAAACATAAAATTAGAATAATACCAAATGACATTTCCATCGTTGATTCCTCCTTGAATGCGTTTTCTATTTGGTATCTTCACTATAACATTTATGAAATGTATTTTCAATATGAATATTTATAACGACTTTTATGAAATCGTATTTCTTTAACGAATTTCATGATATAATGAAAAAAACTTCTATAATCGTATCCAATACATCTTATGAAAGAATAGGCCACGAAGAATGCGGAATATTTTCAAAAAAATATCCAAAGGTTTTCGAATAGCTGTCGTACATTAAATATTCAATTTTTAGCTGACTTCAACTATTTCTACTCGAAAAAGGGGAATTATTATGAAAATTATCATTATTTACTTTATTACAATCTTTTTATCCAACACAGTCGGTGCAATTTCCGGTATGGGTGGCGGAGTGATCATTAAGCCCGTTCTGGACTTCATAGGCCTGCATTCTCTGAGTGCTATCGCTTTTTATTCTAGTGTAGCTGTTTTCACGATGTCTTTATCTTCCACCTATAAACAAATAAAAAACGGAATGCAAATCAACATTCGGCAAGCATTAGGGATCTCAGTAGGTTCGATGCTTGGCGGAGTACTTGGCGATCAGTTATTAAGTCGATTGCTATTGACTTTTGGCGCTGATGATCAAGTACAGACAATTCAAACAATCATCATGATATTGACTTTAGTTCTCGTACTTTGCTACAACCAATGGGGAAAAAAACAATATGAGCTGTCAGGTATAGCTAGCTATTTCTTAGCTGGAGCTATTTTGGGAATGATTTCTACATTTTTAGGTATTGGCGGCGGTCCCATCAATGTTGCAGCCTTCACCTTTCTTTTCGGTATGGATATCAAACAGTCCACAGTCTACTCAATCATTACAATCTTTTTCTCTCAGATTGCTAAACTATCTGCAATTGGGCTCTCTACTGGGTTCCAAATATATGATTTAACCATTCTATGGGCAATTATTCCAGCTGCTTTATTAGGCGGGTATGTGGGCGGTTTATTGAGCAGCAAGCTGAATGATGAACAAGTGAAAAAAATCTACAGCATCATCGTTCTGCTCGTTCTATGTATCAACACTTATAATCTTTATTCACTCTTTTCTTAACAAAAGAAGCCTCCAAATCAGCAATTTTCTACTGATCTGGAGGCTTCTTTATGTGCGCTTTTATTTATTACTCATTGTTGTCTGATTTTCCGCTAGTATCTGCATTGATATCATAAGTCAGACTTGCAGAAAAATTATGATTGCGAATTTCTTCCTTAGGATTACCATGAGTCAAGGTCTGTACTTCATTACTCAGCTCGGAAGCGTATAGCTCTTCTCCAAGATCTTTCAATAAATTGATATAGTTGATGATTTTATAGTAGTACTCCGGTTTCCCACTCACAATATACTCCAATAAATTAGCAGTATAGTAAAGATGCATCTTACTGCTGTAATCATTAAAAAATTTGACTTGTTCTTCTGCCAACTGGATATATTTTCTAGCCTCGTCAAATTTTCCTTCATAAATTCTTCCGGTAACTAAATTGAGCACGGCGTTATGTGCAATTTGCTTTGTCTCATAATCCCGCAACTCTGCATCTTTCACAGGAATAGCTTTCATAATGAGGGCATCCGCCTGCTCCTCTGAAAATTGAAAAATAAGATTACAAAGAATGATATAGTCATAAAGAAAGTAGTAGTCTTTTTCAATCAGAAAATCATAAATCATTTGAATTTCCTCTTGTGTGATCGCATCTACCTCTTCCCATATTTGACAGAAACCGTTTTTTATCGATATATAATTACTGATATCCCTCAGACTCTTTTCTTCCTTAGAAAGCGCTTTACCATAATAGCCAAGTAATTTCTCCTTTTTTAACAAATCTTCTGGATTACTTCTACAATAATAGTACGTATTTCTAAACTCTTGTTGATTATAGTCCTTGGTAAGATCTGCAAAGCTGAAAAACTCTCCAGCTTGGATCGACAGCTTATTCAATATTTCCTGTAAATCATTGATTCGTATCGAACGTGTCCCGTTCTCTATTCTTGAATAGGCAGAACGATCAATATATTCTGTTGTCATTTCCCGTTGCTTGTACCCCTTTTTTTGTCGAATAAACTTTAATGCATCGCCAACATTCACTTAAAATTCCCCCTTTTGTGAAATTATAACACAAGATTTCAAGGTTAAGAGCCGACTTCTCCCTTTTCTTAAAAAAACCGAACATTCTTGTGTTAAATCGACATCCCTCCTTTTTGGGACTTTCACGTTGTCAAATTGTCTGATAATATTTTATTTATGATACAGTCTTTTTTATTGATATAAACGTTTTTTCAAGTAATTTTATCGGAAACTTTCTTTCGATGATTAACAGAGCGATTCTATTTCATTTCACAAAAGAAAGGATATGATAACAAAAAAAGGCAGAAAATAACTACTCAAATGTTTGGTATAAATAAAAAGGTTGAAAATGGATGACGTTAAAACAGAACTACCTATATAACACAAACCGGTTACCCAGGATAGAATGTAACTATAGCTAGCTGATTTCAAAAGAATCAGCGCATCTTTCCCAAATAGAATCTAGAAACACATCGAGGGTGTATCAGTTTTTTACATTCCATACAGCTTTTGTACTGCTTCAAGTAATGTGAAAATCGATACCCCATCTGAACAAGATAAAATCACTAAATGAAAAAAACAAACTGTATCTGGCATTGTTGATGGGCTTGTCTGTGTTTGCAGACAAAGAAGTTTAAAAGGGAATATGATTAATAAACAGGGTTGATAGTGACAGATAAGAAGACTGGCTAAAATCAGTCAAGTGAAATTCTATCTCATCCATGAGATGGGATTAGGGTGAAAGTAATTCTACTGAGAATTGTGATTAAAGCATTGAGGAACGACAAGAAACGCTGGATTTTTTATCAAACGATCAGTTAACTATAACGGGAGTAGTAGTTAGCTGGCTAGTTTGACAGCTTTTCATGAGAAAATCAGCAGCCGGCAAATTGATCAAGTATGTTGCGACTGCTTTCCTCAACTAAAACAGCTAAACGCTTTAGTCCTTTTCTCTACTAAAAAAGATCTGACCGAAAATTAATTTTCAGTCAGATCTTTTTTTCTATTTATATAATGGGTTCTTTTGTGTCAGTTCCTTAACAGAAGCTTTCACATCAGCCAATACTGCTTCATCGTCATGATTACTCAACGCCTTAACGATCAACTTCGCTACTTCTACTGAATCCTCTTCTTTGAAGCCTCTTGTTGTAATCGCCGGTGTCCCAATACGAATTCCACTTGTCTTAAATGGACTCAGCTGTTCAAAAGGAATAGAGTTTTTGTTCACAGTAATATTTACTGTATCCAGCAATGCCTCTGCTTCTTTTCCGTTCAGCCCAAAGCCTGTTACATCGATCAACAATAAATGATTATCTGTTGCACCACTAATCAAGCGTGCTTCAGGCGCCTGATTGAATACCTTAGTCATCGCTTTAGCATTTTCAATCACTTGCTCACTGTAATCCTTGAAGTCCTGATCAAGTGCCTCTTTAAATGCAACTGCCTTTCCGGCAATCACATGCTCTAAAGGTCCGCCTTGAATACCAGGGAAGATGTTGCTGTTGATTTTCTTCGCCAACTCTTCATCATTCGTTAGAATCAAGCCGCCACGTGGGCCACGCAATGTTTTATGTGTTGTTGATGTGGTGATATCTGCAAATGGTACTGGGTTAGGATGTAAGCCCGCAGCTACCAAGCCGGCAATATGAGCCATATCCACCATCAGCTTTGCACCAATCTCATCTGCGATTTCACGGAATTTCTCAAAATCAATTGTTCGTGAATATGCACTTGCCCCAGCAACAATCAGCTTTGGTTGGTGCTCTCTCGCCAAAATCCGTACTACATTATAATCGATTACTTCAGTTACCGGATCTACACCATAGCTGACAAAATTATAGGTTTTCCCGCTAAAGTTGACTGGTGAACCATGAGTCAGATGTCCACCCGCAGAAAGATCCATTCCCATCACGGTATCTCCTGGCTCTATCAAAGATAGATAGGCTGCTGTATTAGCCTGTGAGCCTGAATGAGGCTGCACATTTGCAAAAGCTGCACCAAATAATTCTTTGGCACGATCGATCGCCAGATTTTCAACGATATCGACAAATTCACACCCGCCATAGTAGCGTCGTCCCGGATACCCTTCCGCATATTTATTCGTCAAAATACTTCCCTGTGCCGCCATTACCCCTTCAGAGACAACATTTTCCGAAGCGATCAGCTCCAAGTTATTCTCCTGACGCTCTTTTTCTTTCCCAATTGCTTCCCAAACTTCTGGATCAAATTCTTGATAATTCATAGTAGACAACACCTCATTTAATTTCTTGTTTCGATTGTATCATAATTCATTCCGCTCTACTTGAAAAAGTGTTCAGTTTTTGAAATATTTTTGATTCGCTGCTTTTTTCAATCGATTCATATAGGCTTCACCCAATCCCGTTTCAGGAAAAGCCGGTGCAAAAATCAACTCGACATCTGTTTCATCTAGCGCTCGGAGGCCGGAAAAAAGCTGTTTAGCCGCTTGTTCTACCGTATTCATACCAAAGGAATAGCCCTCGATCAATGGACCATCAAACAATTGAAGTATCTCTTTTCCTGCAAAGATTCCTGCTTTCAGCTTTTGGTCAGCTGCCCATTTGATTGCCTTATTCCAGTCTTCCGGAGTATTCTGAACAATCCAAACCGGTACTTCAGGAGAATAATGCTTGTATTTCATCCCTGGTGCCTTTGGTGTCTCTTTTTCACTTAACAGATGCTGATCAATTCTTACATTGCCTATGACCTTTTCCAGCGCTTCCTTTGTAACAGCTCCCGGACGTAAAATGGTTGGCTCTGAAGAACTGTCGGTCAAATCAAGTACCGTCGATTCTACACCGATTTCAGCTGAACCACCATCTAATACACCGGCAATTTTCCCTTTCAGATCGTGAAGAACATGTTCTGCTGTTGTAGGACTGGGCTTCCCAGATGTGTTTGCGCTCGGTCCCACCAAAGGAAGACCGGCCTCTTTAATCAGCTCTAATGTCAATGCATTATCCGGCATTCGAAAGGCGACTGTGTTCAAGCCGCCAGTGACAGTAGATGAAAAGGTTCCTTTTTTCATTGGTACTATCAAGGTCAACGGACCCGGCCAAAAATGATTGATCAGCTCCTCTGCCTGTTTAGGAAGCGTATCAACATATTTTTCCAGCATTTCCTTATCACTTACATGCACGATCAAAGGGTTATCACTTGGACGTCCCTTTACTGCATATACTTGCTTTACAGCTGTTTCTGAAAGAGCATTTGCTCCCAGACCATAAACAGTTTCCGTAGGAAAAGAGACCAGATTTCCTAACCGCAAAGCTGCAGCAGCTTCTTTGATGTCATGCTCTGTGAATCGTTTTGTCTCCATACTTCTTTCCTCCTTCTCTGATTGATCCTAATCAGCAATGATCATGCGGTCATTTCCTGAAAGATCTTTCACCACACGTACCTTTTTCTCTGGAAAAGCAGCAGCAATCATTTTCTTCACTGCTTCTCCTTGTTGAAAGCCAATTTCAAAATAAATTTTTCCAGTTGGCGAAAGACAATCTTTCGCTTCTTCAATTAGTTGCTCATAAATCGCCAATCCTTGATTTTCGGCAAACAAAGCCATATGAGGCTCATATTTCTTCACGCTATCATCCATCAGCGCCCATTCATCTGCACTGATATAAGGTGGATTGGAAATCAAAATATCGATTGTATTATCTAACACAGGAGCCAGTCCGTCGCCTAAAAAGAAAGTAACATCAGCCTTCATCTTCTGTGCATTTTCCTTTGCAACCTTCAGAGCGCCTTCCGATAAATCAACGGCAAATATTTGCCAATCAGATCGCTCGAGCTTCAAGCTAACAGCAATTGCCCCCGTACCTGTTCCTATGTCGACGACCGTCAGCTTTGATTCTGGATTTTCTTCCAGACAATATTCTACTAGTTCTTCTGTCTCTGGTCGCGGGATCAATGTATCTATGTTGACTGAAAAACGATGACCATAAAAATCGCTATATCCCAGCAAATATTGCGGTGGTCGATCCTCCATCAGCATCCTCAAATCATCAGTGACTTGTTGTTCATCCTGCTCAGAGATTTCTTCTTTCATGTGCAGCAGCCAATCGGTTTTAGACCATTCTTTTCTTTCTAAAAAGAGGTACTGGATCGCATATCCTTCTTTTCCATTTTCTTCTAAAAAAGAAGAAGCCCGTTTCAGGACTTCAAAATAATTTTTAGCCATTCTGCATCTCTTCCAGCTTCGATGTTTGGTCATAAAGAACCAAGGCATCAACGATTTCATCCAGTTTTCCTGCAAGGATCTGGTCCAATTTTTGAATCGTCAGGCCGATACGATGGTCGGTCACACGATTTTGCGGGAAATTATACGTACGAATACGTTCAGAACGATCACCCGTTCCTACTGCTGATTTACGATTCGCATCGTATTCGCTTTGCGCTTCCTGTTGAATGATATCATAAACTCTGGCACGTAAAACTTTCATTGCCTTATCACGGTTCTTCAACTGTGACCGCTCGTCCTGCATCGCAACAACAACTCCTGTTGGAATATGCGTCAGACGTACAGCAGAGGCTGTCTTATTGACGTGCTGGCCGCCGGCTCCACTGGCATGATAAATATCGGTACGGATATCTTTATCTGCAATATCGATCTCTACTTCTTCTGCCTCAGGCATTACAACAACTGTCGCAGTTGAAGTGTGGATTCTTCCTTGAGACTCTGTAGATGGAACACGTTGAACACGATGAGCGCCACTTTCATACTTCAGCTTTGAAAAGACATTTTCTCCGCTGATCATCATGATTACTTCTTTATACCCGCCGATACCAGTGATGTTGGCTTCAAGTACTTCAGCTTTCCACCCTTGTGCTTCCGCGTATTTCTGATACATGTTGAATAAGTCTCCGGCAAAAAGTGCAGCTTCATCCCCACCAGCAGCTCCACGAATTTCCATGATAATATTCTTATCGTCATTTGGATCTTTTGGAAGTAATAGAATTTTGATTCTTTCTTCCAACACTTCTTTTTCCTTCTTCAAATCAGACAGCTCTTCTTTTGCCATCTCCGCCATCTCTGCATCAAGGTTTTCACCCAGTAATTCTTCCGCTTCTTTAATGCCCTCTACAACTTTTTTGTAGCGACGATACGTTTCTACTGTTTCTCTTGAATTAGCTTCTTCTTTAGATAACTGCATAAAGCGCTTCGTATCAGTAATTACTTCAGGATCACTCAACAGCTCTCCCAATTCTTCATAGCGATCTTCAATCGATTGTAACTGATCGTACATGGTTATGTCTCCTTCTCTTTGTTGTAAAAAACAGACAGGGAACTTTCTGTTTTCTTCTTTTTTTTGGTCCGATGTCCAGTTCCCTAGTATTTTTGGTAAAAGGGAAATGGCTCTCCTTTATTTTGTTGACGAAACAGGGAAAGTAATTTCCCGGTTCCTCTATTTTGGTGGTCCGATGGCCTCTACTTCTAGGTTCTCGTTTATGCAAGAGTAGAGGCTCTCCTTCTCTTTGTTGTAGAAAACAGACAGGTAACTTTCTGTTTTCTTCTTTTTTTGGTCCGATGTCCAGTTCCCTAGTATTCTTAATAAAAGGGAAATGGCTCTCCTTTATTTTGTTGATGAAGCAGGGAAAGCAATTTCCCTGTTTCTCTATTTGAGTGGTTCGATGTCCTCTACTTCTAGGTTCTCGTTTATGCAAGAGTAGAGGCTCTCCTTCTCTTTGTTGTAAAAAACAGACAGGTAACTTTCTGTTTTCTTCTTTTTTTGGTCCGATGTCCAGTTCCCTAGTATTCTTGGTAAAAGGGAAATGGCTCTCCTTTGTTTCGTTTGTTGAATCTGATCAGATGACTTCACAGATTTCTTATTTTTATGTTTCGATATCCAGCAGCTCAATCAGATATTTATTTCTCTATTTTCGCTAATGTTTACCACTGTGTCCTTTGGGATGAAAATAGTGCTTTCTGCACACTGGATAGTAAGCTTCGTTTCCGCCAATTTGAACTTGATCGCCTTCATATACCGGCTCACCATCTATATAGTGAAGGTTCATTATCGCTTTTTTATGGCAGAACCAACAAATGGTTTTTAGCTCTTCTATTTTATCCGCATAAAGCAACAGATACTTCGATCCTTCAAACAGCTCATTTCGAAAATCATTCTTCAGTCCAAAAGCCATGACTGGGATATTCAACTCATCTACGACTGTCGCGAATTCAATCACATGATGCTTGCTCAAAAATTGCGATTCATCAACCAGTATACAATAAGGCTGTACTTCCAGCGCATTTACTAAATCATAGACATTGGTCTCTTCAAAAATGGGGATTGCATCCCGTTTCAAGCCAATTCGACTAGAAACCATACCGACACCATCTCGTGTATCAAGTCCGCTTGTCATCAATAAAACAGGTTTGTCCTGTTCTTCATAATTATGTGCAACCTTTAAAATTTCAATGGTTTTTCCGCTATTCATCGCGCCGTATTTAAAAAATAATTGTGCCATTCTTCACAGTCACCTTTCATTTCATTCCTTTCGTATTTTACTATAAAACTGAAGTTATTTACAGTAGTAAATTCAGGCAATCTGTAGGAAAGTGCTACTTTTATAGAAAATTTCTATCATCATTCATCTTTTTAAACAAAAATAAAGAGAGGTTATCTCACTTTGATCCACGGGACAATTCTCTCTTCTGTTGTATTTGTCAGCCTTATTCTAATATTATGCTATACGTCCCCATTACTCCATTTCCATATCAAAGAATCCTCTTTTTCTCACAGTAACGCAATGCTGTAAATCATAAACTGATTTTCCTTGTGACATAGATTCCAGTATTTCCCTAAGTTCTTTCTCAGCATCGGCTTTATCTCTATACCACCCTAACATCAACGTACTGTCTCCCCAAAAGCTGTGACTGTCGACACCCATTAGTAAAACTTCAGGATGATAGGCCTTTTTTCCCATTACCGGAGATAAAACAAATTTGTAAAAGGAAGATACTCTTCCATCAATTTTGCTGGTTATAGTTATTTTATTTTTACCTTCGAATTTGATTGGTTCAGAGTTTTTTTCTTTCAATGTATTATCTAATAAGAAATCGATCGATACCTCAAAATACTTAGACAGCAATAGTAATTTATCAAAACCAGGCTGAGAAGAACCATTCTCATATCGGGAAATGGACTGTCTGGAAACATCAAGTAATTCAGATAATTCTTCTTGGGAAATTCCTTTTTTCATTCTTAGTTCCTTCAATTTGTCACTAAACATTTTTTACCTCCGCTTCTTTTTATCTCAATAGTTATAGTAGAAAATATTCATAAAAGCTGCAATATCGAATCTGTTGCATTTGCGCACATACCTGTTGCACAGTGAATAAACTAAGCTTTCCAAACACTTTTTTTATTCTTTTGAACGCTTCCGCTCTTTTCCTATAATAAATACTTTTTCTGCTTCGATTTTTTGAGTTCATCTTCTTTATTTTATAGGATGATTCATCCTGTGCCTATAACTACTTTCTCTAGAAAAAATTTGAATCTATGATTTCTCCCTACTATTTTCTTGCGTAAACAATATTTCCTCTGTGTTTATTGGTTCCGCAAAAGTTTTTTTCTGCTATACTTATTCTATTGATATTGTAGGAGGCTTACCATGATTTTCAGTCGTTTTCTCTGGCGCTCTCAAAAAAAAGTTCGTCAGTTTATTCAAGAGCATTTTTCTTCAATCCAGATCATCGTCAGCTATTATGTGCTGATGACGTTTGTTTCACTATTACTATTCTACTTACCTGTTTTCAGAGTTCCCGGATCACAGGTATCGTTTCTAGATATGTTTTTTATGGCGATCAGTACAGTTAGTGTAACTGGACTGACAACCTTTGATATCCATGCTGTTTTTAACGATCGAGGCATCGTGCTGCTTGAAGTCCTTTTTCAAGTAGGCGGTCTGGGGATCATGATGATCTCTACTGCATTTATTATTTTATCTAAACGCAGAATCACCCTAAAGCAGCGACAGCTGATCATGACAGATATGAATCAGCCGAAATTAAGCGGGATCGTCCGTTTGATTCGCATTACTTTTTCTATTCTCCTTTGGTTTCAGGTGATTTTCGGAGCTTTCTTCTCCATTTATTTCTATTTTTCCGATCATTATGACAATTGGAGAGATGCGATTTTTTATGGTTTCTACCAATCGATCTCAGCAGTTACTAATTCCGGCTTTGATGTTACCGGAGATTCGATCATCCCATTTGCCAATGATTACCTATTCTTGATCATCATGATGTTTTTGATTTTTATAGGTGGGATTGGTTTTCCAGTGTTGATGGAATTTCGTGAGTGGCTATTCTTCAAAAAGGAGAAGCATGGGCTGCCTTTCCGTTTTTCTCTATTTAGTAAAATCGCCTTGTTGGCCTTTGTCATTCTCTTCATTGGCGGTACATTACTGATCTATTTACTGGAACGTAATCATTTATTTGCAGGAATGACTGAAACCAATCGATGGATCACTTCTATGTTTTACTCGATGACCACCAGAAACGCTGGTTTGCAGATCAATCAGCTGAGTGATTTTCAGGTCACCACCCTGATTATATTCTCAATGCTGATGTTTATCGGCTGTAGTCCGAGTTCTGTAGGCGGCGGTGTTCGGACAACGACTATTGCCATCATTGGCTTATATCTTTATTCTTTCTTAAAAAGTGAGGATAACGTGAATGTTTTTGGTCGTAGAATTGATGAAGATGATGTAAAGAAATCAATCGTTGTGTTTATGCTTTCCTTATTGATGTGCTTCTTCTCAGTCGTCTTCCTATCCGCGACAGAAGAACATTCGCTGATTGCAATCATTGTAGAGGTCGCTTCAGCCTTTGGAACAACCGGGCTATCATTAGGAATCACGGAAGATCTAACTAGCGTGGGTAAAATCATGATCCTGCTTTTGATGTTTATCGGTCGGATCGGCATGCTCTATACTTTGATGTTGTTCATTCCTAAAGAAACTCGAGATTTAGGCTACGAATACCCTTCTGAAAAGATCATTATTGGGTAATAAACAGCTGTTTCACAGCTAAAAGGAGCTAACTGCTATCACACGTTTCACACCGTGTAGACAGCAATTAGCTCTTTTCATTTCTCTTTATCAATTGCCTATCCTTTGATTTTTTCTAGTATAAAATCAGCCATTTAGCACTTCAACTTCAAAAGACAGACCGCTTTGTCACGACCCTCTAATTATGTTATTATAGGTTGAGTTTAATCCAATCAGCAATTGATTGTTCACTCTAATTGATGGAGGAGATATCATGGGCGTTAGAAGCCAACTTGCTATTCTAGCTGGGAAAACCTCGCAATGGGTACTCCAAACCTTTTTCAAGGGCGGAAGCAGTTATCCCGGACAGCTGGCATTAAAAATAGACCCTAAAATTTTGGATACACTGGCAAAGGACTATGAGATCGTTGTTGTGACCGGAACAAACGGAAAAACACTGACAACGGCGCTTACAGTGAATATATTACGACAAGAATTTGATCACGTATTAACCAACCCTACAGGAGCCAATATGGCACAGGGAATCGTCTCAACCTTCCTGACAGCGAAACCTAAAAAAGGACAGAAAAAATTTGCAGTATTGGAAATCGATGAAGCAAGCTTGAGTACTGTCACAAAATATGTTAAGCCAAAATTATTTTTGTTTACCAATATTTTCCGCGATCAGATGGACCGTTATGGAGAAATCTATACCACCTATCGAATGATCGTTGAAGGAGCTTCGGCTTCACCGGAGGCAACCATTCTCTGTAATGGTGATTCACCGATTTTCAACTCTGTTGATACAGTAAATCCACGTAAATACTATGGATTCAATCATGAACCGGATCATGAGCAGATGGCTCACTACAACACGGACGGCGTTCTTTGTCCTAAATGCCACCATATCCTGCACTATAAAATGATCACTTATGCAAATCTCGGGAAATACTACTGTCCGAATTGTGATTTCAAACGACCTGAATTAGATGTTCAGCTAACAGAGATGGTGGACATGGATAATGTGTCGGCGAAATTTGTGATTGACGGCGGGACTTATGAGATTGCTGTCGGCGGGATGTACAATGTCTATAATGCCCTTGCAGCAACAGCGGTTGCCGAGCATTATGGCGTTTCTTCTGAAAAAATCAAAGCCGGACTGAGCTACGATGAAAAGGTATTCGGCAGACAAGAAGTTATTCAAATTGGTGATAAGCGCTGTACACTTGTCCTTGTAAAAAACCCTGTCGGCTTGAATCAGGTTGTTGACATGATGGGACTTTCTCCATATTCCTTCTCTCTGGTTTCCTTGTTGAATGCCAACTACGCAGATGGCATCGACGTCAGCTGGATTTGGGATGGCAATCACGAGGCCTTTGCTGACATGGATATTCCGGCAGTCATTGCCGGCGGTGATCGTCATAAGGATATGGCACTACGTTTGAAGGTTGCCGGTATCCCTGAGGAAAAACTGACAGAAATTGCAGATCTTGAAGAAGTGATCACAGCAATCAAAGAGCTTCCTACTGAGAATGTCTATATTTTAGCTACTTACACTGCTGTTTTACAGCTGCGTAAGTCATTGACTGCTCAAGGCTATATCCAAGGAGGAATGAACAGTGTCTAAAGAATTACGTGTCTGTCACCTTTATGGAAACCTGCTGAATACGTATGGAGATAATGGAAACCTGCTGATGCTGAAATATCTGGCTGAGCAAAATGGTATTGCTTTCCATTCAGAAATTGTCAGTATCTATGAGCCCTTCGATCCTGAAAAATATGATCTTGTCTTTTTCGGCGGCGGTCAGGATTTTGAACAGTTGATTGTTTCTCAAGATATCCAATCAAAAAAAGAAGCTCTTACCAGCTTTATTGAAGATGACGGTGTCATATTAGCAATCTGCGGCGGTTATCAACTACTGGGGCACTATTATATTGGTGCAGATGGTCAGAAAATCAAAGGAATCAGCGCACTGGATCATTACACGATCAGTCAGGAAAACAATCGTTACATTGGCGATATCGTGATCCATAACGAAGAATTCGATGAAACTTATTATGGCTTTGAGAATCACAATGGTCGTACCTTCCTTGGTGAAGGAGAACGTCCTCTCGGAAAAGTTATCGAAGGCCAAGGAAACAACGCCGAAGACGGCTCTGAAGGTGTGATTTATAAGAATGTATTCGGTTCTTATTTCCATGGTCCGATTCTATCTCGCAATGAAAATCTTGCTATGCGACTAATCAACACCGCACTTGAAAGAAAATATGGGAAATAAAACGAGACAACAGCATCACTGTTTCTCGTTTCCTCAAAAAAATATACGATATTCTGTAACCATCAGATAAAGGCTGGATGAAACGACCAATGTTTCATCCAGCCTTTAAGCGCTATGAATGCATTGACAGCGCTTATTCTCATTGGTACCCTATATATAACGAATGAGTCTATTACTTTATGAGGTGAGGATGAAAAATGTTTGGATGGTTTAAGGAAGAAAAAAGGCGCACTACAAAAAAGAGCATTGAGAAAAATGAAACAGCTGCTACACCCCCGCAATTTTACAAAATAGTCCCTCTTACTCCATTTGGTTATAAAACTACTTGGCTTGCTGTTGAATCAGCTTCATCAATAGAAGTCGCTGAGGCAATTATGGCGCTCGGCTATCGTGATTTTCAAGTTACCGAAAGCTGGAATGGCTGGGTCTTCGTTCAAAATATACTTGATTCTATCGTTGATTTTTCTAAAGTCACAGCGATAAATGATGCTGCAGAAGATGCCGCTGCTTATTGGGCGCTCTTGAGAGACAGCAATTGCACGGACGAGAAGAAGCTTACTGTTCTAAAAAAACTCAGTGAGAATTTCGCCTCTATCTGTTTTTTTGTGAACCATCGAGTATCGGATTGTTATGCGTGGGGCAAATGTGAAGATGGAGAAGTCGTCCGAGCCTTTGAATACATCGAGGGATACGGCGTTGTCATCGATCTGGGCGTTCCTACAGAGGAAGAAAACGATCTGGATATCTATTATAGTGAGTATAATTTGCAGAATGAAAATAATGAGGAAGATATTGATTCACCAAATGAAAACGATGTTATCGAAATTGCAGAAGCTTGGAGCTGCCTGCCTTCTTCATAAGAATAGACCATGCAATAAAACAAACAGGTTGCTGCTTGTTTTATTGCATGGTCTTATATTTTCCATTGAATTCCTTACGCTTTTTCCCCAGGCTCTGACGCAATGATTGTCAGGTCCCCTTCGATACGCCATTTCTCAATATCAGATGGAAGAATGAAGCTGTCACCCTTCTTCAGTTCATAGCTTTCATTTTGAGTTGGGTTTTCCTTCTCGATAACTAGACTTCCGGCACCTTCGATCACTGTTGCCAAGGTGTAGGGAGCGCCCTTTTTCAGCTTCAACGTTCCTTTAACCAGCCATTCATATACATTGAAAAACTCTGTTTTCAGATAAGTCACCACGGCTGATTGCCCTTGATTCTGCTGTTGGATCTGCAGCGTCGGTGCCTTCGCAGGAACAGTTGTCACATCAATCGACTGTTGCAAATGCAGCTCTCTTGGGTTGCCGCTGTCATCTGTCCGATCATAGTCATAGACTCTATAGGTTGTGTCACTGCTTTGCTGTGTTTCCAAAATCATGATCCCTTTGCCGATAGCATGGATCGTGCCGCTTGGTACATAGAAAAAGTCGCCTTTTTTGACTGGAACTTTTGTCAGCAAATCATCCCATTTTCCTTCATGGATCATTTCTGCCAACTCTTCACGTGTCTTCGCATGATGCCCATAAATGATCGATGCACCAGGTTCAGCGTCGATGATATACCAACACTCTGTCTTGCCAAGCTCACCTTCATGCTTCAATCCATATGTGTCGTCCGGATGAACCTGAACAGAAAGATCATCCTCTGCATCAAGTATTTTTATCAGTAGAGGAAAAACATCGCCGGAAGCATTCCCAAACAGCTCTCTATGGTCTTGCCAAAGCTCATCCAGCTTCTTACCGGCGAACTCACCGTTGATCACAGTTCCTACACCATGAGGATGAGCGCTGATCGCCCAGTCTTCACCAATTCGGTCACTCGGTAAATCAAAACCGAAAACAGTATGCAGGCGATTTCCACCCCAGATTTTTTCTTGAAAAACAGGTTTTAAAAACAATGGTTGATTCATATTGATTTTTACTCCTCCGCAGTTCTTTTTTTTATCAGTTTTGTTACACATGGGCAGTCTTTTCCTTTTCTTCAAGGTAAAGCTGAATGAGCTGATTTCTCTTTTCTATATACTCTGCCCGCTTATCTACAGGATGAACTCTGTTAGACAAAAAGATGAATGCTTCCTGTGATAAAATATCCATTAAAATAAATGTTCCAGTATAGCCTGTATGAAACAGGTACATGGTTCCATCAGTGCCCTTTTTTAAATCCCAGCCAAGAGAGCGGGGATGATTTTCTGCAAAGGAATGATCCTTCAGCAGCTCAAGAATCGTTGCTTCCTGCAAAAATTGGAGACCATCATAAATTCCTTTGTTCAGATACATAGTTACAAATTTCTCTAGATCTGTCAAGTTGGTAAATAATCCAGCATTTCCAGCACGCTCAGCAAGCACAAAGGCTTTGGGATCATGAGTCTGCCCTCTGATCAATCCTCTAGCAGGATGCACCTCTGTCGGTACTGTTTTAGATGGATCATCAGGAAGAAAACAGCTGCTTGTCATTTGAAGAGGTATCAGTACTCTCTCTTGGAAAATCGCAACAGCAGGCTTTTGTAATATCTCCTCCAGCATCAAGCCTAGTAAGATCGTTCCAGTATCTGTATATTTAGATACTTTCCCCAGCTGTTCTCCAGACCTGACCTGATTGTAGGCAGTAATCAGCTCTTCCTGTGACAAAGAATCTCTGTTTTCAATATACGTATTGATATCTCCTGTGTGTGTTAATAAATGCCGGATTGTAATCGTTGGGTCACCGAATACTGGATAATATTCCTTGATAGGATTATCCAATTGAACCAAGCCTTCTTCCATCAATTGAAGAACGACAGTTGTTGTGCAAATGACCTTCGTCAATGAAGCAACATCAAAGAGCAGCTGATTCGTCAGCTGCTCTTTTTCCGGAAAAATCTGTGCCAAACCTTTTGTTTCAGCTTCTCCTACACCATTTTTCAAAAAGGAAAAGGACACACCAGGAAATACATTTTCTTTCAAGTAAACGTCAATCAACTGCTTCGTTTTTTCATACATTCTGTTTGACCTCAAACTTTGCTTTTTGTGAACCACCATTCGATTCCATTGATATCAAAAACAGTCAAAATCGACCGCTTGTTATCAATGAAGAAGTCTTGTTTCTTCTGCTCCAAGTGATACATCAATTTTTCGATTTCTTCTTTTCCATCTAAATCAACAACGAAAAAATTCCAGCCCAGATCAGCTCTGCCCTCCAAAGGCTCATTTTCCAACAGCTGAAATACAACGTTTTGACTACCTAAGCTTAACATTTTTTCTCCAATGTCCTTCAGTCCCAGAACCTCTTCATAAAACGTTTTACTTAGCTGAGCATCCACGGTATTTAGGCTGACTTGAACAACATTCCCTGTCTCCTCTTCCTCCTGGAATGCAAGAATCTCTTGCTGCTCCTCACTCGCATCTGCTGCTTCCTTTAGAAAATAAAATTCGATCTCGTTCATTTCAGGATCAGTGATGAAGATACTTTTCTGTTTCTCATCTTCCATACTTTTTTCGATGGGGTAACCATGCTCAGAAAAACGCTGCACGATCGCCAGCCACTCTTCTTCAGAATATATATGGACAGAAAAATGGACGTTTGAATGAGTAAACGTCTCTGCCTCTTCTAAAATCAATACCTGTGTTTTTTCTTTACTTGATCCAAAAATCGATAATCCGTTCTCTTCGCTTTTCAGAGTCAATCCAACAATATTTTTATAAAAATCGACCATCTTATAATTATCATTGATCCTAAATGCAATCGTCTTCAAAGAGGCATTGTCCGCTAATTGATAGTCCAAAACAAATCCTCCTCCTTTCGCTCTGATATTCTATTCTATTGTATCATTTGTGCCAAATTCAGCAACTAATATAGTTTAAATCCCGCCTCTTTTTTCCAGCTAGACCAATCTCGTTATTCACACCAAAAGCTGATACGTTCAAAGTGTTAATGATATCGCTATATTTTCAGATCGACAACTTATACTGGTCAAAGAAAATGAGGAGGAAACAGTAATCTATTCGAAAACTGTTCTCTCCTCTAAATGCAGATTCATTTTTCATATCCAACTTTCAGATGTACATATTGCCACATTCAGCAATTGGCCCACCTAAAACCGAACGCATTGCTTTCTCCAATATACACACGAAACTCAGTCGTATACAGCCTTTCAATCCTCAGTCATCTTCCTCTTTTCATTAGAGCAATTTCTCCTTATTCACCAGCCACTGCTATCAGCTGAATTTCTCGTTAATTTCCACACAACCTGTCTATAAAAAACTTTCCATTCATGCGACTTAAGTCAATTGCTTTACACGTTCAATACTGACCTCTTGGAAATCATGGATCACTTCATCTGCAGCAGACAAATCCTGTGCAGGATACTCTGGATTTTCAAAGCCGATGCAGTACATTTCAGCTGCCTTGGCTGCACGACTGCCGTTTCTTGTGTCTTCAAAAACCAGACAATCCTTTGGATTAATTTCCAAAAGCGCTGCAGCTCGTAAAAAAACATCTGGTGCCGGTTTAGAATGAGCCACTTCTTCTCCACTGACAAGAATATCAAAAAATTTAGCAATATCTAACGCGTTCATCGCGCGTTCAATCTCCACCTTTGGCGAAGAAGAGGCCACTGCTAATTTGAAGCCTGCTTCTGATAGTCTTTGTACCACCTGTACCGCGTGAGGAATTGCCTTTATCCCATCCCTCTCGATCATTTCTTCTCTTCGTTGATTCATCTCTTCAATGTAATCACCTACTGACAAAGGCAGCCCTAGCTCCTCCTTCATCTTTGACCACATGAACTCGAAGGTTGTCCCCATGAACTGATACTGATAACTGACATCCTTTTCATAGCCTGCATCTTTGAGCAGTGCTGTTTTCGACTCCAAAAAAGTATATTCCGAATCCACCAGAACACCATCCATATCAAAAATAACTGCTTTCATACTCATCCACCTTCACCTTTCGCATTTAGGACTTTCTAATCTCACCCTAAATTCTGAACCATTCACTGCCGAAAGTAAATAGTATTTGATAAAAACTATATTTTTCAGACTAATTCAGTGTAAGCGGCTGCTTCAGATAGCTTTTCTTCATCTCTTATTTTTCATAAATACTGATGATCTGTTTCAGCTCAGTTACTGTCGTTTGAATGTTCTGATCGCCATCGATGATATAAAGATTATCATATACTTGAAGTGCTTTTTTTATCTCCATATCCTTTTCATAGATGGCACTTCTTTTCTTTATCGACTCCTCAGACTCATTTCTCTTTTTCAGCCGTTTTAGTATGTTTTTCTTTGATACATCTAAGAATACAGGGATGACCTGTTCTCCAAGTTCCGCCCTAAGTGTCTGAAACCCCTTCAAGGTCAATACGTTATAAACGACATGCTTCTTTGCCTTTCGGAGGATTTCTTCTCGACCGACGCCATAATAATTACCGTCGTACAGATCATATTCAATCAGCTGGTTTCCCTCGATCAACTTCTCGAACTGCTGCTGATTTATAAAGTAGTAATCGATCCCCTCTTCTTCACGCCACCGTTTCTTTCTAGTCGTGAAGGAAACGATTTTCGCTTCTTTAGGGAATGCCAGCTCAGTTATTTTTGTCTTTCCAGAACCACTGGCACCCATGATGATAAATATTGGGTAAGTGATCTTTTTTTCTGTCATCTCCGTCTCCTCCTCTTCAAAGTGAGTGATTCAGCACACTATTCATGTCTTTCATACAGTCACTCCATTTGCATAAACAGTGACCGCATCTGTTTGAATTTTCTCAATCATAGCATTTTTTCAGCTTCAGTAACATTATTTGCAACAGGCTTTTCCTTCTATACGAAACCTATTAAAAATTCATCATGGAAAAAATCACCTTTGCCTAAAGTGTCTGATAGAAGAAGTAAGATTTATATAAAATCAGAACTTTTTTTCTCTCAGGCAAATAAATTGCTTCTCTTACTTTTTATTAGTAAAATGATAATGTTTTAATCTATGTAAACTGTTAAATCTATAGGTGAATGGTATTTCTTTGTTTATATGATAGCTAAGATTACTTTTCCCCCAAGGAATGATTTAGCAGAATTTATATGGAGCAACTCAAAGTCATTGTCTCTTTTTTCATATTATTATTAGACTGGAAATAGAGATCTTTGAACCGATAAGAAAAGGAGAATATACATGTCAAAATTATTAGTTGTTAAAGCTCACCCACTTACAAAAGAGGAATCTCGTTCTGTCCGTGCTTTGGACTCATTTTTAGAAGGGTACAAGGAAACTCACACTGATGACCAAATAGATATCCTTGATGTCTATTCTGAAGCAATTCCCGAAATTGATGAAGAATTGCTTTCTGGTTGGAATGCATTGCGTGCAGGAGCAGAGTTTACAAGCTTAAGTACTTCCCAACAGGAAAAAATTTCTAAATTCAATGATCTTACAGAACAATTCTTGGGATCAGATAAAGTTGTTATCGCAAATGCACTTTGGAATCTGAATGTTCCTACTCGTTTGAAGGCATGGATCGATACAATCAATGTTGCAGGTAAAACCTTCAAATACACTGAAGAAGGACCTAAAGGCTTAGCTGAAGGTAAAACTGTCCTTCATATCCAATCCAACGGTGGTGTTTACGAAGGAAACGATTTTTCTTCTCAATATGTAAAAGGAATCTTGAACTTCATTGGTATCAGCGACGTTCAGCAATTATTCATTGAGGGAATCGACTATGCACCAGAACGTTCAGAAGAGTTGATGAACGATGCATTGCAAAAGGCTGCTGAATTAGGTAAGAATTTCTAAAAAGCTCAAAAATAAGAGAGTGGGACAATAATCTGTTGCCACTCTTTTCCATACCCTAAATCCGAGTAAACGGCGAGTCAGAAGTAGCTCCTACGACAATAAGCCGGAATTCAACAAAAATTTGTGAAACAATTTTCGTGAATTCCGGCTTATTGCTTGTAGCTAAACACTTCTGTCTCAGCCTCTTCTTTTTTTAGTTAAGTTTTCATATCGTTTTGCTCTTCATCATCTTCATAATAAAGAGTGGAAACTTCTTTATACCATTCAAATACATTTTTGATGATCACCTTAGCTGCAGCATAAACCGGAATCCCCAGAATCACTCCTGCAATTCCAAACAGCTTGCCTGAAGTCAAAAGAACAAGTAAGATCGTTACTGGATGAACATCCAGTTGACTGCCTAGAACAAGCGGAGAAACTACTCGTCCTTCAATTGTCTGCTCTATAATGAACACGATCAAGACCTGAATCAAAAGAACAGGACCTCCTACAATGCCCAGAAAGACCGCCGGAATCATTGCAAGAAACGAACCTAGATACGGAATCAGATTCAAAAACCCGGCAATGATCCCTAAGGTGATTGAATATTCCAAGCCAATGACAGAAAAACCAATCACAAACATCACTGCCACTGCAAACGCTACTGTCAACTGACCTCTGATATAAGAAGAAACCTGCTCATTCATTTCAGACAATACTTTCAATGTCGGACGACGCATCTTATTCGGTAAGAACTTAATATAAAACGGCGCCAGCTTCTTCCCATCCTTCAGCAAGTAAAACAAGATAAAAGGCATTGTAAAAACTGCTACTACAACAGAGGCAACCGCTCCAAAAAAGCTTCCCAAACCTTGCACAGTTGACGTTGATACATTTTTAAGAATATCTCCTAAAGAATTGGTCAGCTTCTCTCCCATATCCTCTAACGGCTCCCTCAGTTGTCCAAATAAAGGATCGCTTAATATTTCCTGTGTCTTACTATCGATCGTGTCGATGTACTTAGGAAAATTATTGGCAAAGCTCAATACCTGACTTCGAATTTCAGGTACGATCACGACAACGCCCCAAACAATCAAGGCAACGACGACGACGAACAAGCCGATAATACTCCAAGCTCTCGGCACTTTCTTCTTTTCAAGATAATCAACAATCGGATTCAATAGATAATAAAGAATTCCCGACATAATGATTGGAAGACCCACAACACCAATGAACTGCCACACAGGTGTAAACAAATGAGAAACCTTTGTAAAAATCAAAAGAATCAATAACACCAGCAATACGATCAAAAGCGCGGTCACCACTTGATTGTTCAAAAACCAACGCCAAAACCAGGAAAGCCGACTTTCTTTTTTCTCTTGTTGCTTTTCTGACATCCTACCACGCTCCTTAGCTTATATATTCGATAACTGAACCTACTTTAACAGTCGGCACAGTTGTCGGCGATAAATAAATGCCGTTCACTACAGCATCCTCTTCGGGAACCTCTGAAAAAACAAGCGTCACATGGGAAATACTATTTAGATTAGCGTTGGCAAAAGACCCAACGTGTTCAACGCTGTAAACTATCTCGTCGATCTTCAGTTGATCGCCTACCTTTACATCCAGTTCACCTGACTCTTCAAATTTCTGAATCACAGAATACTCCTTCAGGCTGTCTGTTGCTCTCTCACCAAAAAGAATGATCATCGGCTCTTTTCCATCAAGAGCGTGTTCGCCAATTTCAGTTACCGTTGCTTTCATCAATACTTCCTCCTCTAACTAGTGTGGTACATAATGACCGCTGAAACAGAGACACTTCTGTTACTGTACGGTTGTGATAGATCGCTGCTGTAGATAGATTTTGGGATTATTCCATTTAGAAATCCTCAGATTACCTGCAAACCAGCCATTCATTATCCTTATTAAATACAAAAAACAGCAACCGTAAAATCGATCCCCAAGAGTGAATCTACCCACTTTTCACTGTTTTTTAGAAAGATAACAACTTTCTTTCCATCTTACTTTTCATTATAGCATAGAAAGTATTTTTCCATATCAAAATCCAATCTAAATATAAAAAGAGCTGCCGCATACCATGCAACAGCTCATACATTCAACAAATGATTATTCTAAACATATCTCTCCATGATTCTTGAAACTGAGGAGAACAGTAGGTACTACTTGAAAAAGTCGAGAATATGAGTCCATACGTCCTTATTAAAGACATCCATAGGATTCCCGCCGCCTACTATCCCGTACCCAATCATTGTACCGGTAACAAACAAGATGAGAATCAATGAAATAACTACTAAAATTTTCAACAACGTCACTATTATATAGCGTGTCGAACTCATATCTAACTACTCCTATCTTAGTGAACAGCTGAAGCTTTCTTTTCTTCAACAGCACTGTCATTCACACGCTCCACTTTTGCGCCTAAAGCCTGCAGCTTTTTATGGAACTCATAATAACCGCGATCCAGATACTCAAGATGAGAAACGCGCGTAACACCTTCAGCACGCAATCCCAAGAGAATCAATGCTGCAGCAGCTCTTAAATCTGTCGCATTGACAGCAGCTCCCTGAAGCTTCTTCCCGCCATTGATGATGGCAACATTACCATCGATTTGAACATCTGCATTCATATGCAGCATTTCTTCCAAATGCTGGAAGCGATTTTCAAATACTGTTTCTGTTACAACGCTTGATCCCTTTGCCAGAACCTGCATAGCAGTTACCTGCGCCTGCATATCTGTCGGGAATCCCGGATGAGGTAATGTTTTAATATCCGTTGGTTTGATTTCTTTAGGACCAATTACACGGATTCCGTCTTCTTCTTCACGAACGATTGCGCCCATCTCAGTAAGCTTAGAGACTAATGGACGATTATGTTCAATAATAGCTTCTTCAATCAGAACATTTCCTTCTGTCATAGCAGCCGCAACCATAAAGGTTCCTGCTTCAATGCGGTCCTGTACAACAGAGTGTTCAACAGCATGCAGCTTATCTACACCTTCGATACGCATCATTTCCGTACCGGCACCATAGACATGCGCACCCATCTTATTCAGTACGTTAGCCAAATCAACGATTTCAGGTTCTCTAGCTACGTTTTCAATGATGGTTGTTCCTTTTGCTCGAACAGCAGCCATCATGATATTTTGAGTTGCACCAACACTAGGGAAGTCCAGGTAAATCGTGTTTCCCTTTAATTCCTTTGCAATCGCTTCGATATAGCCATTCTTTTGAATGATTTCAGCGCCTAAAGCTTGAAATCCCTTTAAATGAAGATCGATTGGACGTTTTCCAATTGCACAACCACCCGGCATTGCTACCTTGGCATGACCATTACGAGCCAATAAAGGCCCCATAACAACAATAGAAGCTCTCATCTGACTAACATACTCATAATTTGCTTCAATGCCTAATGGTTTTGTTGCATCGATCACTACAGTATTTTCTTCTTGATTAAAGTCAACATCCACATTTAAGTGTCTAATTACCTGATTCATTGTAAAAACATCTGAAAGAATTGGTACATTTTTCAGTACAGTTGTTCCTTCATCTGCTAAGAGTGTTGCTGCTAAAATTGGTAACACAGCATTTTTGGCACCTTCTATTTTTACAGTTCCTTTTAATTGGTTACCGCCATGAACAACGATCTGTTCCATTTCGTTCCCTCCAAAAATAAGAATAGGTTTTTCCTACTCAAAATCTTTTCCATTATACCACTATTTTTTATAAATTTGTATATTTTCTTTGTATTTTACCTCTTAAGGAAAAAACGACAGGAAAATATTCCGACATAAAGCTATAAATTCCAGAAAGAATGAGCTTGCTGTATAGCCCATAACGATTGCTATCAAAATCAGCAGAACACGCACCTGAGAGACATGCTGGGTCTTGAAAAACTGGTCGATTCTTATTGATTGAAGCGTCCAGAAGCTCAGATAAATAAACAGCACATGGGCGATGATCCGAATAAACGCATCCATTCCATAAAACTGCATAGCCACTCCCCTTACTTTGTTGCAGAAAACAACTGAAGATGTGCTGCATCTGCATTCCAATTTATGTACTTTCTCTTGTAGCCATTTCTCATTACTACTCTGTATTTCCCAAAGTAGAAAGCAAACAAAAAAATGATTACTTAATAAATCATAGTGATAGTGTATCACAAAAAAAAGGAAAATTATAAGATTCGTACTCAAATTTTTCCTGCAATCCCCTGTATCAGTAACAAAAAAAATCCTTAAAGCAATAAATAAAACGCTGTATTTATCAACAAAAATCCTCTTTATGTAAATAGAATGTGGTCAAAGTACCTTTATTTTACAGGCACCTTGACCACTTTTAGCTGAATTATTAACGGGTAAAAATTCAACCTGTTATTTTTTTACATCAAAATTGACATTTTCAGCCTAATTTCATATAAAAATCATGTATGCTTAGCTACATTGATCCGATTGATCGCTCTATGCAAAGCAACATTCGCCCGTTTCAGCGCATCGATATTTTCTTTTTCCTTCGCTTCTTGAATCATCTTCTCTGCCCGCAATTTCGCACGCTCAGCTCTGGAAACGTCAATATCCCGTTCCCTTTCAGCACTATCGGCAATGATCGATACAATGTTGTCGCGAACCTCCATGATACCTCCGTTGACTGCAATCCAGTCTACGTGTGTATCAGCATCCGTACGCTTCACACGAACCTCATCGATTGCTAAAGGAACAATGATCGGGGCATGCTTTGGCAAGATTCCAATCTCTCCATCCGTTGTTTTTGCAACAACGATTCTGGCATGGTGATCATAAACCAAACCATCAGGGGTCATCACATTCACAGTTAATACATCTTCCATCATGCTGCGCCTCCTAATAGTTCAATGTTTTCGCTTTTTCAATAACATCCTCGATTTGTCCGACGCTTCTGAATGCTTCTTCTGGCAGATCATCATATTTTCCTTCAAGGATTTCTTTGAAGCCCTTCACTGTTTCCGCAACAGGTACATAAGAACCAGGCTGGCCTGTAAATTGTTCTGCTACATTGAAGTTTTGAGATAAGAAGAACTGGATTCTACGGGCTCTACCCACGAGAACTTTTTCTTTGTCAGAAAGCTCATCCATACCCAAGATCGCAATAATGTCTTGTAATTCACGATAACGCTGCAGGACATGCTGAACCTCTGTTGCTACTTCATAATGCTCTTGTCCAACGATTTCAGGCGCCAAAGCACTAGAAGACGAAGCCAATGGATCTACCGCAGGATAAATCCCTTGTTCTGTCAAACGACGTTCCAAGTTGGTTGTTGCATCCAGATGGGCAAAGGCTGTTGCCGGAGCCGGGTCAGTATAGTCATCGGCTGGTACATAGATTGCTTGAATAGATGTAATCGAGCCTTTCTTAGTTGACGTGATCCGTTCTTGCAGCTGCCCCATTTCTGTTGCAAGCGTCGGCTGATAACCAACCGCAGACGGCATACGTCCAAGCAGTGCAGAAACCTCAGAACCAGCTTGTGTAAACCGGAAAATATTATCGATAAACAGCAGTACATCCTGACCTTCTACATCTCTGAAATACTCAGCAATCGTCAATCCTGTCAAGGCTACACGCATACGTGCACCTGGCGGTTCGTTCATCTGACCGAACACCATCGCTGTTTTTTCAATAACACCGGAATCCTTCATTTCGTAGTACAAGTCGTTCCCTTCACGAGTACGTTCTCCTACACCGGTGAATACAGAAATACCGCCGTGCTCCTGCGCTATATTATGGATAAGTTCTTGAATCAATACCGTTTTACCTACACCGGCACCACCGAACAAGCCAACCTTACCACCTTTTAGATAAGGGGCAAGCAAGTCGATAACCTTAATTCCTGTTTCAAGGATTTCACTGCTGGTACTCAGTTCATCAAAGGTCGGAGCCTTTTTATGGATACCGCTTCTTATTGCATCTTCCGGGAATGGTTCTTCCAAATCGATCGTATCTCCAAGAACGTTAAATACTCTACCCAGTGTTTCTTTCCCTACAGGTACAGAAATAGGTTTTCCAGTATCGATAACCTCCATACCTCTTTGCAGTCCATCTGTGGATTCCATTGAGATGGAGCGAATAACACCGTCTCCAAGCTCTAAGGCTACTTCAAGTACTACTTTTTGTTTTTCTTTGCCGTTTTTATAAACGACTAATGCATTATTTATGTCAGGCAGCGGCTGATCTAAAGAGAACTCAACATCAACTACTGGTCCAATTACTTCAATAATTTTCCCTGAACTCATGATTCTTCCTCCAGTCTTACTAAGTTTCACAGTTTCTTCGGCATGGTGCTAACAAAAATGAACGTCAAACACAAACACCCGATAGATACTTCCATCATCTGTTTTGCTCCTCTATAAGCTGCAACAGAGATTCTAGACAAGCTCTTTCACTCAAAAGATAGTTGTCTTTTTTTAGGTTTGACATTTCTTGTCACTGCCGATTTATTCCAGTGCAGCTGCACCTGCAACGATCTCAGTGATTTCCTGTGTGATCGCACCTTGTCGAGCACGGTTATAGGAAATCGTCAAATCGTTGATGATCGTCTTCGCATTATCAGTCGCTGTCTTCATCGCTGTCATTCCGGCAGCATGTTCTGCCGTTTTTGCATCAATGATTGCTCCATATATCAAGCTGTCAGCGTACTGCGGCAGCAGGTGATCCAGAATTGCTTCTTTCGATGGCTCCAGAATGTATTCCTGCTCATAGCCTGTATCCTCATCCGGGTCCAAATCAGAGATCGGAAGCATTTTTTCAACACGAAACTGACTGGTTAGTGAATTGATATGATGGTTGTAACAAACATACAGTTCATCAAATACTTCACTGTCATACATCGCTGTAGCTGCTGAAACGATTTTTCGAACCTCATCAAATGAAGGCTGATCTGTCAAACCCCTCAGCTCATAAGCAATGTTGTATCCTCTTGTTTTGAAAAAATCTGCACCGACACTGCCGATCGCAATCAGAACATATTCCTCCTGATTCTCATGATCCTCTTCCAGCATCGTCATGGTCTGCTTTAAGATCGAGCTGTTATAGCCGCCAACCAAGCCTTTGTCTGATGTGATCACGATATACCCGGTTTTTTTGACGGGTCTTGTCGCCAGCATCGCATGGTAATCATTCAACTCAGGATAGTTGGGATCATCTGTCAGCTCTTCCAAATCCGTCAATTGCGACGCTACAAGGTGAGTAACGATCGAGCGGATCTTTGCGGCATACTCCTGAAAGTTTTTCGAAGCAGCTTCTGATTTCGTCAATTTTGAAGCTGAGACCATCTGCATTGCTTTAGTGATCTGGCTGGTTTTTTTCGTTGAAGCAATACGTTGTTTGATTTCATTCAATGAAGCGCCCATTTCCATTCACCTCTCTAAGCGTTTGACATCTTCTCTTTCAGCTCTTCAACTGCAGATTTACCTGTATTGTTTGAAGCGTTAAAGACTTCTTTAAACTCATTGATTACTGTTTTTATTTTTTCTTCATCAGGAAGATCTTTTGTTGTACGAATTTCTTCAAATATCTCCGGATTTTTACCATCGATATAATCAAATAACTGTTCTTCAAAATCCAATACTTTATCAACACTGATACTATCCAACATGCCGCGTGTCAAAGCAAACAGAATAATTACCTGTTTTTCCACAGCTAACGGTGCATGCAATTTTTGTTTCAAAATTTCCACTGTTCGACGACCACGATTCAGTTTTGCTTGTGTTGCAGCATCTAAATCGGAACCGAACTGTGTGAAGGCTTCAAGCTCTCGATAGCTGGCAAGATCAAGACGCAGTGTTCCTGCGACCTTCTTCATTGCTTTGATTTGAGCAGAACCCCCAACACGTGATACAGACAAACCTGCATCAACAGATGGACGTATACCTGAATAGAATAGATCACTTTCCAAGAATATTTGACCATCCGTGATAGAGATCACGTTCGTTGGAATATATGCAGAAATATCTCCTGCTTGTGTTTCTACAAATGGCAAAGCAGTCATTGAACCGCCGCCTAAATCATCACTTAGCTTTGCAGCTCTTTCCAATAGACGTGAATGTAGATAGAAAACATCCCCTGGATATGCTTCACGACCTGGTGGTCTACGTAATAGCAGAGAAAGCTCACGATAAGCAACTGCCTGTTTAGACAGATCGTCAAAAATGATCAATACATGCTTGCCGTTGTACATGAATTCTTCACCCATTGCAGCTCCGGCATAAGGAGCGATATACAGCATTGGCGCCGGTTGTGAGGCACTTGCTGTTACAATGATGGTATAATCCATTGCACCGAATTTACGTAGTGTTTCTACTTGCGTACGGACAGTTGATTCTTTTTGTCCGATTGCTACATAGATACAAATAACATCCTGACCCTTTTGGTTGATGATCGTATCGATTGCAATCGATGTTTTCCCGGTTTTTCGGTCACCAATAACTAACTCACGCTGACCTCTTCCGATTGGTACCAGTGCATCGATTGCTTTTAAACCAGTCTGCATTGGTTCATTTACTGATTTACGCTGCATAACACCTGGAGCGGCTGCTTCTACAGGTCGTGATTTGTCTGTATGGATTTCACCCAGACCATCTACAGGTTGTCCCAGAGGGTTTACAACACGACCAATCAAAGCTTCTCCTACAGGAACTTCCATGATTTTGCCTGTACGCTTGATTTTGTCGCCTTCACGAATAGACTCAAAATCACCTAAAATAATAATTCCGACATCATTTGATTCCAAGTTCTGTGCCATACCATAGGCACCATTGGAAAACTCCAGCAATTCACCACTCATCGCATTTTCCAATCCATGGGCGCGGGCAATCCCATCCCCCACGTAGGTTACTGTTCCTACTTCCTCAACAGCCAATTCATGTTGGTAATGCTCAATTTGTTCTTTAATTAAAGCACTGATTTCTTCTGCTTTGATGGACATCTGCGTCACCTCTTTATTCTACTAAAGTCTATCTTAATAGTTCTTCTTCTATATTCTTCAGTTGTTTTCTGATACTGCCGTCGACCACTTTGTAATTTGCGCCAATGATCGCACCGCCTAAAATCTTCGGTTCTATCAAGTTGATCAAGCTTGCTTCTTCATAACCAAACAGCTTAGCTGCCTTAGCTTCAATCTGCTGATGCTGATCCTTGTTCAACGGCACCGCAGTAACGACTGTTCCTAAAATAATACCCTTATGATCATCATATCTTCGTTCATATTCATCAATCATCAGCAGCATATCATTCATACGGCTGTAACTATGTACGACTTGAAGAAAATTCTCAACCGTACCTGTAAAGCCCTTAAGCAGCTGCTCCATGATCTCGTCTTTTTCATTTGGCTCCAATCGAGCATCGCTCAAAATATCACCGATCCCCGGAACCAGATGGTAAACCTCTCTTAGCTTCAGCAATTGCTGATAAATGTCATCGGCCTCCTGTTTTTCCAGCGCCAGTTCAAACAGAGCTTTTCCGTAACGTTTACCAACCATATATTTATCTAATTTCATCGACTTTACCTAACCCGTCAATATAAGAATTGATCAGCGCTTCATGCGCGTCCGGCGTCAATTCTTTTGTTAATATTTTCTCTGCAATCTGGATAGATAATGCAGCCACATCATCCTTGATTTCTGCCATTGCCTTATCATGCTCTTGAGAAATATCAGCTGTTGCTTTCTCTTTCAGCCGAGATACTTCTTCTGTTGTTTCAACTAGAGCTTTTTTACGGTTTTCGTCTCCGCTTTCTTTAGCACTCTTGATGATCTCAGCAGCTTCTGATTTAGAAGCAAGCAGTTTTTCTTGGCGCTGTTTCTCCATTTTTGCAGCAGCGATTCGCGACTGCTCTGCAGAATCCAAGTCATTTGCGATTTTATCTTCACGTTGTTTTAAAACATCAGTGATTGCACCCCATGCAAATTTTTTGATCAGAAGCATCAAAATCAAAAATGCACCGGTCACAACGATGATCGTTCCTAATGTTGTGCTGGGAGTTGCTTCACCTAAAACGAGATTCGTAAGCATGAAGTTTCGCCTTCCTTTCCCCTGTACTCTCAACAAGATACTCCAACTGTTCGTTCATATTCTGTCGATCGTTTAGTATTTTACGTAAAATAGAAGAAAGCAGTGACGATAGTTTTCACCAAAAGCGCCCTGCCTTCCAAAGTAAATTATCTTAGCACCAATAGTAATGCAATAACCACACCTAGAATAGGAACCGCTTCAATCAAGGCTACCCCGATGAACATCGTAGTTCTCAACTGACCAGACATTTCAGGTTGACGCGTCATTGATTCAATCGTTTTTGAAATAACCTTTCCGTTACCGTATGCTGCTCCAATTGCTGCTCCAAATACTGCGATCGCTGCTGCGATATAGTTTAATCCATCCATTTTCTATTCCTCCTAAGAACTTGATTAATTAAATTTTTTCTCTGTTAATTTATTCTTCCACTTCAACTTTGTGAGCCATGTATACCATAGATAAAGTCACAAAAATGAAAGCTTGAATCCCACCGATAAACAGCGAGAAGGCCAGCCAGATCATTTCTAATGGTATTGCCAACGGAATAACCCAGAAACCGACTCCTGAAACAAGGCTGGCAATCAAACCCAGCAATACTTCCCCTGCATAGATATTTCCGTATAGACGCAACGCCAACGTAAGCAGATTCGTAAACTCTTCCATGAACTTGATCGGCATTAGAAATCCGACCGGTTTCAGGAAGCTGTTTTTGAAATATCCGACAAAACCAAATCGATTGATACTGAACAAATGGGTCAGTACGATCATGATCAATGCCAGTGTCAAGGTCACCATTGGGTCTGCTGTAGGGCTCTTCCAGTAGGAGTAATCACCCACAGCTATCTTTGTCACCAGTCCAATAGTATTTGCAACTAATATGAATAGGAAAAGAGTGAAGGATAATAAATGAAAATTCGTTACTTCTTTACTAGGCATATTGTCTGTAATAATTCCACGAACAAAATCAATGATCCACTCAATCACATTCTGTTTACCCTTAGGCTTCAACTGCAAATTCCTTGTACAAAGATAGACAACGGCAAAAACGATCACACAGGTTAGTAAAACCATCGTACAAATGGTTTTGTCAAACCAAATAGGACCGATATTGAAGAGGGGTGTTTTCTCTTCCATTTTTTTCACCTCTTTTCTGCTCAACTGCTTGATGTTTTCTTAAAGTTGTTTTCAACCACAACGTATAATACCACCAACGAATCCGAATTACAAAACATTTTCATGAAAATTTGACACTTTTTCTAATCTGACAAAAAAACCATGTCATTTTTCTTTCATACGGAAGGTTGAATGGCTGAAAAAACAGCTGCGATCAATGTTTTTATAAAAACGATGATGACTCATCAGTTTCCATTACACTCTAACAAATTTTGCGAGGAATATAAAGCAAAGAACCCAAATATGCGAAAAAGAATATATAACAAAATAAAAATGATTTCCGGCACAGAATTTTCTTCAAAATCCACATGAAAAATTTCTGAAAAACACAGAAAATCATTATCATTTGTGAAAATCAAAAATATAACTTATATTCTGCAAAAAACGATTCCCATCAATAAGCAGAATATTCAAAATGTATGCACTTTCATTTTACCATTATAACGGATTTCGAACTACTTTTATGATTGTTTGTTCTTCGGCTATCAGTACGCATACGAATGACTCAATGTAAAATAGAAAGAGAAAAGCAGTATTTAGTCTACTTTTCTCTTAGATTTATTATGTATTTCAATAGTCGGCCACTATTCCTACGAAAGTATAAGAGATCCTTAGTCGTTCTTTTGTTGATAATTAAGTTCTAGTGACGAATCGCCTTCTAACTCTGGAACAGCACGATATTTTTCTCTTAAGCTCCTTTGTTTTCCCTTATCGGAATAACTCAATATCAATAGGATTTAGCTAAGACAACTTATAGTAAATATGGATGTATTAATTGTTATAGAAATCGTATACAAAAAAAATTGATAAAGGCAGTCATTTACCCATGAGTAAATGACTGCCTTTATCAATTTATATCTGCTCATTTCAACGTAAATGAAGCTTAGTAAACATGTGTTTTTCTAAACCTTTTACTCTTACCTTGCTCTGTTCTTCAATGTACGGCTGATTTGACGATCGACTTCTTTTCGTTTCAGGTCTTCTCTCTTGTCGTACTGCTTCTTCCCTTTAGCAAGACCAATCAATACCTTTGCAAAACCATCTTTAATGTAGACCTTCAATGGTACTAAGGTAACACCAGTGTTCTTTGTTTCACCGATCAGGCGACTGATTTGTCTTTTGTGAAGCAGCAGCTTTCTTGTTCGCAGTGGGTCATGATTAAAAATATTCCCCTGCTCGTATGGACTGATATGAACATTGTACAGATATGCTTCGCCGTTTCTGATTCGAGCAAAGCCATCCTTCAAGTTGATCCGTCCATTACGAATCGACTTGATTTCTGTTCCCTGTAATACAATCCCCGCTTCTATCGTATCGATGATCGTATAATCATGCCGTGCCTTTCTATTTTGGGCAACTAAATTCCCTTCCCCTTTTGGCATCACAAATTCCTCCGATTACAGTTTTTTCTTTTTCTTATTTTTTGTTTTTTTCTTTTTGGAAACTTCTTTATAAAACGGTTTTTTCCCGCCTTTTTTATTGGGCGCTTTGCCAGCTTTAGGCGAAGATGATTTTTTCTTTTCCTGTTGTTGGCTAGGCTTTGCTTTCCCCTTGTCTTGTCTTTTACGACTCTTTCGGTTGTTTCCGCGATTAGAGCGTTGAATCTCTATTCTTTCCAGTTCTTCTGCTTCAATCAATTCAAAATCGATCTCTCTAGTTTCAGGGTCTGATTTTTCAACTCGGATCTTCACTTTCTGCCCGATTTTCAATGTCAGACCTGTACGTTCACCGACTAATGCAAGATGATTTTCAATAAAATGGAAATAATCCTGCTTCAAATTATTGATATGAATCAAGCCCTCGATGGTATTTGGCAGCTCAACGAATATTCCAAACTTCGTAACAGAGCTGATGATTCCATCATATTCTTCGCCAATCTTGTCAGCCATAAACTCAGCTTTCTTCATACTGTCGACTTCTCGCTCCGTCTCTACTGCTCGACGTTCCATTTTTGAACTGTGATCCGCAATATCCGGCAGTAAGCCGTTCCATTTTTCCTGCATTGCTTCTGATCGATCATTCTCATAGTTACGGATCAAACGGTGGACAATCAAGTCTGGATATCGACGGATCGGTGAAGTAAAGTGAGTATAGTATTCAGCCGCCAGACCATAATGTCCATAGTTATCTTCAGAATAGCGAGCCTGCTGCATACTGCGTAATAGCATCGTGTTGATAACAGCTTCTTCCGGCTTTCCATCTATTTGAGTCAGAACACGCTGTAAATCCTTAGGTGTGATATCTGCCTTTGTTCCTTTGACCAAGATTCCCAGCATTGCTGCAAAATCAAAGAAGCGCTGCATTTTTTCTTCTTTTGGCTGTTCATGGATTCTATAGATGAATGGCAGCTTCAAATCCGTAAAATGCTTTGCAACAGTTTCATTCGCAGCTAACATGAAGGATTCGATCAGTCGCTCACCAACTCCACGTGTCCGCATCAAAATATCCTGTGGATGTCCTTCTCCATCAACCAGCACTTTCGCTTCACGATCTTCAAATGAAATCGCTCCGCGATGCTCTCTCATTTTTTCTAAAATGCCGTGAAGCTCAGCCATTTCCTGAAACATGGGAACCAGTTCTTTATAGCGCTCCAGCGTTTCCGGATTCTGTTCCTCTAGAATTTCATTTACAGCTGTATAAGTCATTCGCTCAGTCGTTTGGATCACACTTTGAAAAATTTCATGATTCAGCACGATTCCTTCAGGTGAGATTTCCATTTCACAGCTCATCGTCAAACGAGGAACTTTCGGGTTCAATGAGCAGATACCATTAGATAAGCGTTGCGGCAGCATCGGAATTACTCGGTCAGTTAAATAGACACTCGTTCCACGTTCATAGGCTTCTCTATTCATTTGGCTTTCCTCTGTGACATAGTAGGAAACATCTGCAATATGCACGCCTAAAAAGTAGTTGCCGTTTTTCAACTTCTGAACAGTGACTGCATCATCCAGATCTTTGGCATCTTCGCCATCGATCGTGACAATGATTGATTCTCTTAAATCTCTGCGTCCCTTCAGATCGCTTTCTGAAATCGTATCAGGTACTTGGTCTGCTTCTTCCATGACATCATCAGGAAAAACGGTTGGAATACCATGTGCCACAATGATTGACATGATATCCATGCCCGGATCATTTTTATGCCCAACTACTTTTTTGACTAACCCCTCCAAGCTCTTGGCATAGCCCTGCTCAGGGTAATGTGTAACTTCAGCGATCACAATGCTTCCATCTACTGGTTTGATACCATCAGATGCAATAAATACAGTCAGCCCAGAAAGCTTCTTGTCCTTTGGAAGAACATAGCCGCACAAATCTGTCTCAGCGATTTCTTCCTCATTGTAAGCAGTAAACTCACCGACAACCTGTGTAATCGCACGCTCTTTGACCTCTAAAACCTTACCTTCTGCCACACGGTCAGAAAACGGGTCACCTGGTTGTAGAATATCGATCAATACTGTATCACCATTCATGGCATAATTAGTATTTTCTTTTGAAATATAGACATCCGGTTCCTCTTCATCAATTGTGACAAACCCAAAGCCTCTTTCATTTCCACGGAAAATCCCTTCTACTGAAACATTGGTTTCAACTAGTTTGATTTTTCCTTTTTTCGTGAACTCGATAAGTCCTTCTCGTTCAAGAGCAGCCGCTGTCTGCACCAGAAGCTTGAAATCTGCGCTTTTTTGCAGCTTTAGTCCTTCTGCCAGCTCTTCCATTGAAAAGCTCTTCTTTTTTTGATCCTTCATATAAGAAAGGATTGTTTCTTTAATTGTTTGTTTCGTCATTATATCTCCTCATTCCAAAGCAGAGTGTCCAGATAATTGGCTACGTCCTGCTCCAGTTCTTTATGTTCCGGTCCGACAGTCAGCACATGGCCGCTGTTTGGATACCAGTTAAATGTAATCTTCGTATGTGTTAGTCCCTCGATCGTCTGAAATACACCTGTTGCGTCGATCATCTCATCTTTCCCCGCCTGTGCAGCAAAGACAGGTGTTGTGATTTTTTTCAAATCAGCAGCAGTTTTTGCAGCGTAGTTCTCAATCTGCTGCAACTGTTGAATGGATTGTTCCTTGACTTTTACCATTCGATCAGCAAGCTCTGTCTCGTTTATTTCAGCTGTCCGCAAAACAGTTTCTGCATAAACTGCAAAATTTTCCGGTACCTTATTTTTTACTGGAAAAATCGGTGAGCAAAAGAAGCCGCCGCCAATGATTGCTTCCTCTCCTCTTGTCAGTAGATTCATTGCGAAAATACCACCCATAGATAAACCCAATACTGCGATTTTCTTGTAGCCTCGATTCTTCAGAAAGTCTACTGCCTCTTGTGCATCCTGCTCCCATTGTGTAGCTGTTTCGCTTAAAATATCCTCCGGTGAAAGCGTCGCATGTCCGGAAAAAATAGGTGTATACACCGTGTAATTTTTCTTTTCTAAAAAACGACACATCATTCGTACATCGTTGCTGCTGCCGGAATATGCATGGAATAATATAACGGCTCTTTCTCCGTGCTCAACAAACAATGGTTCCGGTAGTTTGATTTTTCTTTTCACTGTCTTTCACCTCCACTTCATTTTATCACATTCTCATTATAATACCTTATGAAAGACGAGACGGGAAATGCAAACAAAAAAAGTCTGAAACGATTCTGTAATGAATACGTCCAGACTTAAAAATCAAAAAACATCCTCTATGTATCCTATACAAATCATCAAAAAGAAACTTTAGCTGGTAATCGACGAAATATGGATATACATAGATTGCTTTTTCTACGCTTATTTAGATGACAGGATCGTTAAAACGAACAGTAAAATCATCCAAACAGCACCAATAACTGTAGTTGCTCGCTGCATCACTGCTTCAAAACCACGAGCTTTTTGTTTACCGAAAAGCTTATCAGCACCGCCTGTAAAAGCACTTGCTGCACTATTTTGTTTACTTGGCTGCATTAAAATTGAGATTACCATAACCACAGAAAGAATGATTACAGTCGTTAAAATTAAATTATACATCTATCCAGACTCCCTTATTTACAAATTACATCTATTATACTTTAGCATATTCTAAAGCGAATTACTAGTTGTAATTTACTTTTTACTAAGATCAGAAATGAGTGAATGATCGTAAAAATTTTGATTACTAAAATAATTAAAAGCTATATAGTTTTACAAAAAATATCCGAAGCACCGTTTAACTCAAGGCGCTCCGGATGTGTCTTCTATATGCTGATAAGTGCTGTTTATTTCCTCAGTACATCGCCGTATTCAGACTTTGTATCAAATTCTTTTTTTGCAAATGGACACAGAGGGATGATTTTTTTATTCTCTTTGCGCGCTTTTTCCACACCATTCAAGACAAGCTTTTCAGCTAAGCCCTGTCCTCTGTATTGAGGATCAACAAAGGTGTGATCGATGATCATCATTTCTTCTCCGGCATTTGACCAAGTCATTTCCCCGATTTCTTCGTTGTTATCGTTGAAAAGCACAAAGCGCTCGTTTTCTTCTTTTATTTCCATGCTTATTTTCCGTCCTTTCTGATATATTTGAGTGCACCGCTTGGACAAGTATTGATCACACGAATGTCATCTTCTACCGTTCCGCTATCAGCGATGATCCATGGACGTCTACCCACTTCAAATACATCCGGATTTCCTCGGACGCAATTCCCTATATGCGCACAAATATCCTTGCTGTAATAGATGTCGATTCCCTCGCCAGCATATCTTCTGTAACCATTTTCTAAAAGCATTTCTTCTGTTACTGTCTTCCCATCAATCTTACTTCCATCCATCTAAATTACCTCCTTAACGTTCAGCGGCGGCAATGTCACCAGCTTCATCACTATACCTCTTGATTCTATCAGGGAATATTTTATAAGACAAATAATTATCCTTCTCAATTAGGCAGCCTCATTGAGAAGACAATATTTTATCATTGTCTTCTCCTGATAAATAGAAAAAAGGAGAAGGAAATAACTTGTGCAGTATGAACACAACCTTTTCCTTCTCGCTATCAAGTTTGCTATTTTATATTACTTCCAGAAATCATCAAATACAGTGATTGGTAAATGACGTTTGTGCTGGGTTTTCTTATACCAGCCTTCAAGCTTTTCTTCAGCCTGAGGAGAAATATCTTTTCCTTCTAAGTAGTCATCAATATCATCGTAAGTCACACCTAAAGCAACCTCATCAGCTACTAACGGTTTTCCATCTTCCAGATCTGCTGTCGGCACTTTAAGGTATAAGGCTTCCTCCGCACCCAATTCCTTAAGCAGTGCTTTGCCTTGGCGCTTGTTCAAACGGAATAACGGTAAAATATCTGCTCCGCCATCTCCATACTTCGTAAAGAAACCTGTGATATTTTCAGCAGCGTGATCCGTTCCAATTACCGCACCGGCATTGTCCCCAGCCACGGCGTATTGAACGATCATTCGCTGACGAGCTTTCATATTACCTTTATTGAAATCGCTGATGGACTCACCATTAACCTCTATAGCCTGTACACATGCATCGACAGCAGGACGGATGTCCACTCGCAATGAGCGATCCGGCTGGATAAAGGAGAGTGCCTTTTGTGCATCCTCTTCATCTGCTTGTGTTCCATATGGCAAACGAATGGCAATAAACTGGTAGCCCTCATCGTTTGTTTCAGCCCTCATTTCTTCTATTGCAAGCTGAGCTAAACGACCGGCAAGACTAGAATCTTGCCCACCACTTATTCCTAAAACAAAGGTTTTTAAGAATGGATGCTTATAAAGGTATGCCTTCATGAAATCAATACTCTTTCGAATTTCTTCCTGCGGATCAATCGTCGATTTTACACCTAACTCTTCAATAATCGCTTGCTGCACTGGCTTCATATACGATCCCTCCATTAATTGCTTTCGCTGAATGCCTTGACATCTTTTCTAACTTTTTCCAATAAGCGCATCTTATGATTCCAACAGTCTGTTGACAAATCAACTGGATATTTCTGCGGATTCAAATCACGCTTGTATTCTTCCCAAAGAGAATCAAGATTTTCTTTTGCATAATGCTTGATTTCATCAAGTGTCGGCAAATCGTAGACACGCTTACCGTCAACGAAAATTTCCTGAAGTACAGGTCTCGCATCAAAATCGCGAACCGTTTTATTGATAAATGTGTGTACAGGATGGAACATGAAAATTTCATCTTCTTTTCTAGGATCTTCATCCCATAAAGTAACATAATCACCTTCAGATTTTTTATCTGACTTGCGTGTGATTCGCCATACTTGTTTCTTTCCAGGCGTCGTTACCTTCTCTGCATTGCTGGATAGCTTGATTGTATCCTGCATCACACCATTTTCATCTTCAATAGATACCAATTTGAAAACAGCACCTAGCGCTGGTTGATTATAGGCCGTGATCAATTTGGTTCCTACACCCCAAACATCAATTTTGGCCTTCTGCATTTTCAAATTCAAAATCGTATTCTCATCTAAATCATTCGATGCATAAATCTTCGCCTCTGGGTAACCAGCTTCATCCAGCTGTTCTCTGACGCGTTTAGAAATATATGCCATATCCCCACTGTCGATCCGAACACCAAGGAAGTTGATTTTATCCCCCAGCTCATTTGCTACTCGAATAGCATTTGGCACACCTGATTTCAAGGTATCATACGTATCAACAAGAAAGACGCAATCTCTGTGGGTTTTTCCATAAGCCAGAAACGCATCGTAATCATTTCCATAAGACTGAACAAGAGAATGGGCATGGGTTCCGCTAACCGGGATACCGAAGATCTTTCCGGCACGCACATTACTTGTCGCATCTGCTCCCCCAATATAAGCAGCTCGAGTTCCCCAAATCGCTGCATCCAGCTCCTGCGCACGACGTGTCCCAAATTCCATCAATGGATCATCACCGATCACTGATTTTATCTTAGCTGCCTTTGTTGCAATCAGGGTCTGGAAATTTACCATATTCAGTAACGCAGTCTCAACTAATTGGCATTGCGCTAAGGGTCCTTCAACTTGAATCAACGGCTCATTGCTGAATACCAAATCCCCTTCAAGGGCAGAACGGACAGTACAAGTAAATTTGAAGTTTTCCAAATAGGTCAGAAACTCTTCTGGATAATCCTCAGCCTCTCTTAAATATTCAATATCTGTACTTGAAAAAGTCAGATTCTCAAGGTAATTTACCAAACGCTCCAAGCCGGCAAAAATCGCATAGCCATGACTGAAGGGCATTTCTCTGAAATAACATTCAAATACAGCGTGCAAATCTGCACGTTCCAACTCCCAATAGGTCTTCATCATGTTGATCTGATAAAGATCCGTGTGCAACGTCAAACTGTCATCTTGATAATTTTTCTCCATTATGAAACCTCGATCCTTTATTTTTAGCACCTCAGCTATTCAATCATAGTTCATTCGATGCTTTTTTCCTAAAGATACACTATCTAGCTAAAGCACTGTTCCACCCATCTACTATCAATGAAACAATTAAGAAAACTCCAACAACAGGCTCATGGTAAAAGTTAAAAACAAATAAACATTCCCTCGGTGCTTCATCAACACCTACACTTGATTGTTATATTGATCTCTGTTTTTATTTCAGAAAGAGTTTCTTCCATTTTCAACAATGCTTTCATTTCATTTTATCAAAAAAAGAACAGAATACCTAGAGGATGTTACTGAAACCTCTCGTTTTAAGCAATAAGCCGGAAAGTCCAACAGTGATTTCACCTATTTCGGACAATTCCCGACTCATTACCAATGGCATTGAACCCTATTACTATCAAAACTTTTCAAAGTCTTCACTCAGCTAGTTTAAATGCTTATAGAAAAAAATGGCTAGTTGCGTACGATCCCTCAGCTCAAGTTTTTCAAGCAGTACACTGATGTAATTACGGACAGTTCCCTCGCTGAGAAACAGCTCCTTCGCTATTTCCTTATTATTCAAGCCTTCTGCAATCAACGATAAGGTGGTCAATTCTCTTTCCGTCAAATCAACACTACAGCTTTTATCAGTTTTGCCAGTCTGCAAAAGCTCAGGAAGCTTATCGATCACTGCATGCCCAAAGACTGATTGTCCATTTTTGGCTGCTTTGATTGAAGGAACGATTGCTTCCATGTTCTGCTTCAGCAAATAACCTTTTACTCCAAGTTTTAGTGCCTCTACAATATATTCGTCATCAGAAAAGGTTGTCAGCAATAGGATTGCTGCCTTTGGTTCCTCTGTCAAAATTTTTCTAGCAGCATCCAGTCCTGTACTTTCCCCCATCCGAATATCCATCAATAGAATATCCGGTGCCAGCTCTTGATACAGCTGCACAGCTTCTTCTGCTGAATGGCCGATCCCGATCACCTCTATTTCCTGACTGGCTTCGATGATCGTTTTCAATGAGGTCGTAACTAAAAAATCATCATCTACCACTACTAATCGAATCATATATTCTCTCCTTCATATTTTGGAAATATCGCAATCAGCGAAAACCCGTTTTCCGTTTGATGATGGTTCAACCGACCGCCAAGCTTTGAAAGACGCTCCTCCATACTCGTCAAACCGATACCTCGTGCTGTGATATCCATTACTTTCTTTTGTGTACCGTTGTCAGAAACAGTCAGCTTATAAAAACCAGGCTGCTGCTTGAAGCGAATCGTCGCTTTGCTGGCGTTGCTGTGCTTCATGATGTTTGACAGTGCTTCCTTGACAATCATGATACAGGCCAACTTACAATCTCTATCCAAGTATTCTGGAAACTCATCAGTCAGCTCCACTTCACAAAAATGAAAACTATCCAGGATTTTTTGCATAGCGATCGATAAGCGCAGCGATTCATCATGCAGATCGTGAACACTGGCTCGAATATTATCCATTCCCTCAGTCACCGTTTCCTTCAGCTGTCCCAAAGGTGCTTGAAGCACTTCTTGTTGATTGATTGTTTGGATTGCACCGATTTGAAGTAGACTACTGGATAATAGGTGACCAACATTGTCATGAATATCCCGCGCAATCCGATTCCTTTCATTCGACACTTCCAGTGAGATCATCGTCTCTTGACGTTCCTGTCGTTCCGCCTCTTGCTGCTGCAAAGAATAAGTCAGAGTCAGGAGTTCATCCTCCAACGACTGCTTCCCTTCATTCGAATGATACTCTTCGATTTGTCGATAAGCTAAGTAGGCTGCGAGAAAGCATAGAGCAACAATAAAGCATTTGCTTAGCATGCTGTGCTGGTCATTAGATAAAAGAAAGACCGTTAAAAGACCAGTATTCACTATTGAGCTGCCGTAGTTTTCATCATAAAGTCCATCGTAGAATAAAAAAGGAACAAAAAATACAAATTCCTTCCACCAATAGGATGCTGCCAAAAAAAGAAGCACAGCAACAACAGATAGCTTTGGTTGTTGTACCACCCAAGTGATCATACTCATCAAGAGTGCCAGCAATACAAATATGACCCGCTCGCTTTGATAAGAATCACTGACCAGAAGCAGAAAACAAAAAAAGAGCAGTATCCCTTTTTCTATGAAATTACTTAATTTGAATGTATTCATCTATATGATCTTCCTCCCAATAGGAAAATTTCCATTACTATCATTCCGACCAGTCACTCAAATCACTAAGATTGTGACAAATGTCACATTACTTTATGAGGATAGTCACTCATCAATCCGCTTTCACTCATGTATAGTTACATTATAAATGAAAAAAGAAGAAACTGCGGAAATAGTTGAGGAGTTTCTATAAAAAAATAAAGGAGTACTGACTATGATTATCGAAATTAATGACCTCATCAAGCGCTATGGAAAATTGGTTGCTTTGAACCATTTCAATCTTCAAGTACAAGAAGGAGAAATCCTTGGATTGCTTGGTCCCAACGGCAGCGGAAAATCGACAGCCATTAATTGTATGCTCTCCCTTCTCTCTTATGATAAAGGTGAAATCAAAATTTTTGGGAAAGACATGGCCCCTGAGCAATACGATATAAAAAAAAGAATTGGCGTTGTCCCTCAAGAAGTCGCTGTCTTTGAAGAGCTGACCGTAATAGAAAATATTGATTACTACTGCGGCCTTTACATCACAGATAAAAAGGAAAGAAAACAGCATGTGGAAGATGTCATCGAGCTAGTTGGACTGGAAGATTTCAAAAAGTTCTTTCCAAAAAAGCTAAGCGGCGGATTAAAACGACGTCTGAATATTGCTTGTGGGATTGCACATAAACCTGAATTGATTTTCCTTGATGAGCCGACAGTCGCAGTCGATCCTCAAAGCCGAAATAAAATTCTCGACAGTATCAAAGAGCTGAATCGACAGGGCGCAACGATTATTTACACAACTCATTACATGGAAGAAGTTGAGCAGCTGTGTGATAACATCGTCATCATCGAAAAAGGACAGGTTATCGCGAAAGGAACAAAAGAACAATTGAAAGCCATGATTCATATGAATGAAAAAATAGTGATCGAAGTTCCAATGTTCCCAGATGCTGTCAAAGAACAGCTACTTGCTTTACCAGGCATTCTGGATGTCTCCTATGACAACGCCTATGTCACCATTAACACAGAAGAAACAAAACGAGTGTTTACACATATCCTAAAGATTTTGGAAGAAGAGCAAGTCGCTTTTGGAAATTTCCAGACGCAGCAGCCGACATTAAATGATGTTTTCTTGGAAATCACTGGTCGTGAGTTACGGGACCAATAATAGTCCTAGGACTTGACTCATACGAAAATAAAGGAAAAATGAAAACAGCACTACAACAAAGGAGGATATGTATGTTTACTCATTTATATATTTATCGGCTAAAGGTTTTACTAAAAGACAAGCCGTTGATGTTCTGGACCTTTATGTTTCCAGTCTGTATGGGCATATTTTTTACAGCAGCCTTCAGCGGTTTGGATGACCGAACGTATTTCGACCAAGTTCCTGTCGGAATCGTTCAAGAAGGAAATAATGCTCATTCAGAGACATTCATTGAAACAATGAATGCGCTCGAAAGTGACGGTACAAAAATGCTGAAGCCAGTTACACTCACAAAAGAGCAGGCAGCAAAACAACTGGATGATGGGGATATTTATGGCTACTATGTCCTCTCTGATTCTGATATTAGTTTGAACCTGAATCAACAGGGCATTCAGCAGAGTTTATTGAGCACCTTTTTAGATCAGTTTCAACAGGCACAAAAAACTGTCGCTGCACTTCAACAAGAAGCGCCTGAGCTATTAGCTACTGAACTGGCTGCTTCCATTGGAAAACAGCAAAATTTCATTCAAGTAGCAAATAAAACAGCCAGCAAAGGAAGTACAAAGAGCTTTTTCTTCTTCACGCTAGTTGGCATGAGCTGCATGTTCGGTTTCTTTTGGGGATTATCCAATACAAACGACGAACAAGCCAACCAATCTGCTAACGGCATTCGTTTAAGTATGGCACCACAAAACAAAATAAGTATTGTTTTGGCCAACCTTGCCGCTGCCTTTACGGTATTTGTCACAGAACTGTATATCATTCTGGCGATTTTTCGCTTTGTCTATCAAGTCGATTTTGGTACCCGCTGGAACTGGATTCTACTGACCTGCACAATTTCAGCTTTGACTGCTATTTCTATGGGAATGTGTATCGGGAATCTGCTAAAGGTTCCTTTGGATCAAAAAATCTCTCTTGGTGTGACCTTCCAGATCGTCTGCAGTTTCCTTGCAGGCATGATGGTCCCGGATGTGAAGTACCTGATAAGCAAGTATGTCCCTATTCTTGGGCAAATCAATCCAGTCAACCTGGTCAGCGAAAGTCTTTATAAGCTTTACTATTATGAAAATATCGACAGCTTCTATATCAACCTGATCTGCCTACTTGTTCTTACAATTATTTTTGTACTGCTAAGCTTTGTCTACGAAAGGAGGGCCCAATATGTCAGTGTTTAAAACATTTTACTATATTCTAAGAGAAAACAAGATCAGTGTTATTCTTGGTTTTGCTGTCAGTATCGGCATCTCCTTCATGTATGCTGGAAACTTAAACTCTAGTGAAACTTCCTTTGAGGCTACAGAGTCAAAAATTGCAGTATTCAATAAGGATGATTCAACAGAAGCTGAAGCCTTGATCGACTATTTAAAAGAAACCATGGATTATGTTGCATTTGAAGGGAATCAAGAAGCCATTGACGATGCTCTCTATTTTGAGGAATTAAGCTATGTTTTGGAGATACCAAAAGGCTTTGGTGCATCGCTGCAATCAGGAAGCTTAGAGATGAAACTCTCGGTTCAAGTCAAAGCCGGCAGTTTTAACCAAGTTTATGTCGATAATATCATCAATCATTATCTTTCAACCTACCAATTTTACACAGAAGCATTCCCGCAAAAATCAGCTGCAGAAATCAGCCAGTTAACTATGGAAAATGTTACTGAAAAAGGACAGATCAACTTTGATAAAAACTTTAATCAGCTTGAAAAGAATCAAGGAACTGCAGGAGTTTTCAACGTTATTTCTTACGGGTTGTTCATGACGATTTTCAGCGGCATTTCTATTGTAAACTTAGCCTTTAATCGAGATGAAATTCGACGCCGCAACAGCTGTTCGCCGATTTCTAAAAAACGGATTTCACGTCAATTGCTGACCAGCAGTCTTTTGTTTTCCGGTGCTGTATGGGCGGCATTTATTGCCTACACACTAGTCTATACACGAATAGGTTTCAATGAATATACGCTCTACTTCTTGGCAAATTCCCTTATATTCTTAGCTGCTGTTATTGCCTTCAGCATTTTCATTACCGGGCTGATCAAAAGCTCGGAGCTGATCGGTGCGGTCAACAACACCTTTATTCTGGGTAGTTCCTTTATCGGAGGGGTTTTCGTTCCCTCGGCAATCCTGCCGGATGTTGTGAACAAGATTGCCTCCTTCACACCTACCTATTGGTTTGTCCGAAACAATGAACTGATTGGCGGTAGTCTGAAGCTAGATAATGATTTTTTGAAGGATTTCCAGTTCAATGCCTTCGTTTTATTGATTTTTGCCTTGATTTTCTTTCTTTTGGCTATGCTGACGAAGAAAGAGCGCGGCGGTTTGAAGATTTCTCTATTCAGAAAAACAGCATCACAATAAAGGCTAGAAGACTCTCTAATGATTTATACAAATAAGAGAGTGGGACAATAATCTGTTGCCACTCTTTTCCATACCCTAAATCCGAATAAACGGCGAGTCAGAAGTAGCTCCTACGACAATAAGCCGGAGTTCAACAAAAATTTGTGAAACAATTTTCGTGAATTCCGGCTTATTGCTTGTAGCTAAACACTTCTGTCTCAGCCTCTTTTTTATTTTATATTATTGAACAACTAAACGCCTAATCAATAGCCCAAGCATTCCCAATGCTGTCATAGCGGATATCCAAACAGACACATGCTGAAGCAGCGTTCCCGAATAGGTCGCTTTGATTTCATGGCTGCCCGCCGGAACATCCAAAGTCAGAAATCCATCCTTCTCATAATAGGAAGAAACAGCTCCGTCAACAGAAATTGTATAACCCACATAGAAAAACTTCGGCAACTGAACGACTGCATCATTTAACAGCTGAATCGTATATTTACTTGATTTATATGTGTGTTCCTGTGTCGCATTGCTCAGGTACACATTCCCATCGATTTTAGGAACCGGATTCATGTAGTAAACAGAAGTATCTGTATCCTTAACCAGATACTCCCGCCCATGCCCAATCTCGCTCTGCTCAAAATCCAGATAATTTTCATTCGTTACAGCATAACTGTTTTTACTAGTCGAAATCTCCATCGCATGAACATTGAAGCCGTAAGTCAGCACAAAAATCAAAAATGCAGCAAACTGAAATATTACTTTTTCCGGTTTTTTGATTTGCTGAAACAATAGCCATGTAGCCAATATACTTCCAAACAGTGTCACAAATATCAATAGGCGCCATTCAAACTGAATCACAGAAAAGATCGTATCTTGAAATGAAGCCCAGAAGAACAGATTAGTGGACACAATAATCAAAATGATAGTTGTGAGCGTTAACTCTCTGGTGGAAGGCTTCAGCTTTTTATAGTTGAAAATGGCATAAATCACTATACAAAGAATAAAGATACCAAAGTTCGGCTTTAATGATTCTGAGGTCTTACCAACATTAGATAAGCTGTTTCCCAGCAAATCAGTCAGTGTGAAGTCTAAGCCAATCAGCCAAAGTTTGGCTTTCGTGAAATTAAAGGCTATTTTTGTCGTCTGCTCAATATAGGGCAAAAGAAACCATGTCGATAAAAGTACGCTTGAAAAGCCTGCTTTGACAAAGCTGACTATTTTCCTTCTATCTATCAAGTTAAAACGCAGAATCAAGAAAACTGCAATAAAAAGTGCCGTATAAAATGCCGTGATCAAGTGACTAGCCAACAAAAGGCTCATGCCTATTGCCAGCATCATCCAGCTATCCTTCTCCTTATAAATAATAGTGTAAACAGCATAAAGGACTAGAGGTAAAAAACAAAACGCCAATGTCTCGCCAAGAGCCCCTCTAATTGATTGGTCGATCAATCGATAGGTTGCTGTTGTATATAGAATCGAGAAAAACAGACCTTGATACATCGAGTTCGTTATCACCTTCATCACTTTGTAAGCAATCACAGCAGTAACCAAACTTACCAAAAACTGATAAAGAAAGAAGGCTTGAACAAACTCAATACCTGCCAGTCGAAACAATGCAAATGGCAATGTCAGTATCGACGGATAAAATAAATCTGCTGCATAACCGTAATTATTTCCCATATTGGAAAAAACTCTTGGGAAAAAATCCAGATGCTTCACAGCTTCATAGTAGCTTTCCAAACGTGTTCTATGAAAAAAAATGTCATCTTGATGATAAATAAACCCATTTAGAAAATATGGAAAGATCGTTAACAAACTAAAAATAACCAATACGATAATAACTCTGTAATCAAATTTACGTATAACCCACTTCATATTTTCCCCCAATTTCTACCAAACGCCTAAATTAAATCGACAGTCTCATTTCCAGCACTCTCCTTAGCATTCCTGAAAATGTCCTCTCTACCTTGAAATCTCTAATTTGGTTCTATTTCATTTAATTCCTTTAACAAATCAATCCTATTTTATTCACGCTCAGATGTCAATATGTCGAGTTCAAGTGTATACGTTTCACTTTTCAACTGATTTGATAATAAAAAAGGTTCCAGCAGAAGAAGAAAAACTTCTCTTGCTCGACCTTTTTATTTATCTATTCCGTTACTTCCTTCTGTATTAGGATAAGGTCTTTCACTGGCTTCGATGGAGTAAACCCCTTCTTTTCCATTTTTTCTTTCATATCCAGATGAATCGTTACCTCTTCTCTTGTCGTATCCAACAAGCGTTTGATCACGTAGTCGATTTCCTGCTTAGAGATTTTCTTCTTGCTATTGATCAAAACGATATTGATCTTATCAAACACATCCGCATAAATAACCTGTGTCCGATCCAAAGAATAAATCTTATAATATTTAATTGGTTTTTTACTGGAAAGATAGCCTGTTACGTTTGGATACTGTGTTCCTAAGTCCAAATTGCTGCGAAGCGGAGTCTCTACTAGTTTCATACATTGCATCCCCTTTATCAATATACTTCTTTGTTGTAATTTTATTCTACTCCTTTTCCTTCTATTTTTACAAAAAAATTCCCTATTCTTAGTTTTTTTTACAAATTGGCTTGACCTTTACGTAACGTTAGGGTTTATGATATAGATGTCAGGAGGGGAAATGATGGAATACACGATCAAAAAACTGGCTCAGCTATCTGGAATCAGCACACGAACATTACGCTATTACGATGAAATTGAGTTATTAAAGCCTGCGCGGGTAAATTCATCTGGCTATCGTATCTACGGACAAAAAGAAGTTGACCGTTTGCAGCAAATTCTGTTCTATCGTTCACTGGATATGAAACTGGATACGATCAAAGGAATACTGGAACAAGAGGATTTCGACTTCGAAGCTGCGCTGCAGCAGCACTATCATGAACTGATCAAAAAAAGAAAACAAATCGACCAGCTTCTTCTGACCGTTGAAAAAACATTGAGCTATCACAAAGGAGAGAGAATGATGACTGATAAAGAAAAATTTGATGCATTCAAAAAAGAAAAACTAGCAGAAAACGAAGAAAAATATGGGACTGAAATCCGTGAAAAATATGGAACTGAAACCATTGAAGCAGCAAATAAAAAATGGGACAATATAAGTGAAGAAGACTTCAACGCAATGACTCTGATCGAGGACGAACTGTTCACATCCTTGAAAGAGTTGACTGAAACAAACGATCTTGATTCAGCTGCCGCCAAAACGGTTTATGAAAAGCATAAAGAATGGCTGAGCTATACATGGTCAAGCTATTCACCAGATGCCCATCGAGGATTGGCTGACATGTATCTGGCAGACGAACGCTTTGCTGCTTACTATAACGAGCGCGGCGGAGAACACAGTACAGAGCTGCTTTGCCAAGCAATCAAAAAATACGCAGTTTAAGTAACCTATCATAGTGCTGAAAGGAGTTTTATCATGGCAAGACCGACAACGAAAGAAAGCTTACTGACGCAAAGTGATGAGAACTATCAGAAGTTAATGGATCTGATTGATTCCATGAGTCCGGCAGAACAAGAACAAGTATTCAGTTTTGAAGATCGTGATAAGAATGTCAGAGATGTACTGATTCACTTACATGAGTGGCACAACATGATGGAGAGTTGGTATACGGATGGTATGGCGGGCGAGAAACCGGCAATTCCGGCACCAGGCTACACCTTCAAAACAACACCTGAACTGAATCTGAAAATTTGGGAAAGCTATCAAGACACACCACTCGCTGATGCAAAGGAATTGCTTCAGAAAAGTGCTGATCGAATGATCCAGCTGATTGAACAGCATACAGATGAAGAATTATTTACAAAGAAATACTATAAGTGGACGAATACAACTTCCCTAGGCGCCTATTTCATTTCTTCCACCTCTAGCCACTATGACTGGGCATTGAAAAAACTCCGTCAACATAAGAAAAGCTTGTAACATTGAACAGCCCCTCAAAAGCTAGACTTTTGAGGGGCTGTACTCATTTAGATTTATCTGACCTCGCACGCCCGTTTTCTATTTATCTCCTGCATATGCAATCGCATCTAATTGAAAAAGCAACCCATTTTCTCCGCCTTTATGAGCAAACTCCGTTTGAATCGACTTTCTGACTGGATAGTTCCCGCTTTTAAATCGCTCTTTTAGAACTTTTTCCATTGTGGGAATATCCCAAATATCCCTAAAAAGAGCGTCAATTTTTACTACAGAGTCAACGGTTAGTCCAAACATAGCCAATCGCTCATCTAACACATCAAAAGCACCGTTTATCTGCTTCTCTATCGACTCACCAATATTACCAACACAATAGCTGGTGAAGATAAAGTCTCCAGCCTTTACGACACCAGTATGCGCCCATTCCTCATTAATATCTTCTCTAATAATCTCACTCACTTCATCCACCACTTTCTTCGTTTTTGACTCAAACAGCTCGTAAATCATCACATTCGCAGTTCAAATAATCCATATTTTCAAATACTACAAACGGTTTGTATTCAAGTAACTCCTGTCTGTTCATTTCTGAAAATTTCAACATTTCTAGATCAGGTATTTTGTGTGTGAGAAGAATACATTCACCTTCTACAAAACCTGTAACTCTTAAACTTGCTTCATCGTTATTGTATGTATTCAGAATATAAGGCATTTCAAATTTTACTACGGCTTCTGAATCTTTAATATTCTTTTCAAGAATATTGAAAAAATCTGAATCAACTATTTCTGAGTGATTCATTGATGAAAGGATATCCTCCAGATCCTCTACATAACCAATATTCTTTAACATTTTTCTTATTTCCTCTACCTCTTCAACTTTATCAGAAACTAGTTCCCATAAAAGTACACTCAGTTCTTCTATTGTACTCTCGTTATTTTCCATTCCGTTTCCTTCCTAGAATAATTACTCGTGGCTTTCAGAACGATATATCTGTCAGCTATTTACTCTTTTGATAAATAGTTACTCTAATAATTACCATACTTGTAATCGCTATTGATTATCAGCTATCTTTTGTTTAAGGTATTGTCTAAGATAGTCTTTTGCTGTGGTACCTGTCGCATCAGAGTGAGTATAAAGATCTGATATCGTCCCCTCTTGTTCTAGTATATCTAACGCCTCTTTATACTTTTCTTCATAGCATAGGACCAATGCTTTTGTGAGGTTGGAAACATTGTAAGCTTTCATCTCTTCTGTAAGTATATGAATGTCCTTTAGATACTTCTTATGTTCTACAATGTTTTCATCAAAAAGAACCAGAGCTTCATGAACAGAATACTCAAAATTATCTTTATCATAAGGAATAGACTTACCTTGATAGAAGATATCATTCATTGTAAAAGCTCCTCTTACGTGAAAACTTTTCGGTTGGGCGCGCATTTCTTCGAGGTCCATTTCCTGAACCGCCCAATAAAGCTCATTTAAAACCCATGGTTTAACAAAGATAGATATGCTCAAATCTCCTATACGATTTGTCGGAATACTTAGAATGGCATAGTAAAGGAAATCACCTTCAAATCGATATAAATAACCATGAGCAAACTGTAAGTCAAATTCCTTTCTCTGTCTCCGCAATTCAATTGGAATCAATTTTTTCAGCTCTCTAATCTCTTTTTGTTCTTCCCTTGTCATAGCCATCTCTTCTGCCTTCCTTTCTTTTGTCTCATCCAGCTTAATTTTTTTCTTTATTTGCTATTATTCATTTTCAGAATTTGATTAGGACTCCATTTTTTTCGTTTGTTTCAAAAATCTTGCTATACCATAGGCAATCAAGGCTAAACTCATGAAACCAAAAGTAACAGGCAAAACAGCAAGCCCAAACAAGAATACATTAAAACAAAAATGGACAACGTTGGCTGTTTTTATGATCATTGTTAGCAACAAAAAAATAACAGCTATAACGACATTTATTGAAAAAGCTACTATCCCTACCTTAAATACATTTTTCGTAAAATTAATTATGACACACCTCTTCTTCATTTTTAAAATACTGGAACATCCTTTTTGATAAGCTGACACATTCAGCATACCAGTTATGCCAAATTCATTCTTATTTTTTTCACTCAACAATTCAATCCAGTCATACGCAGCAAAAACTTCGACTATGTCAGTTGAGCGCCTTTCTTCAAAATCTATATACTCATAATTATAAAAGAAATTATGATAAAAAAATACAACCTCTTCAACTCTTTTTTTAGATAAGATTGCACTGATTTCTTTGGGTACGATATGCACCAATTAGTTAATATGGAAATGAAAAACTTAGCTATAATACAACTATGTTTATGCTCAGCTTCACACGGACTAGTTGTTCCCTAAAAAAAGATACCTCTAATAATCCTGAACAAACAGGTATGAGTAAACCCATAAATTCAAAAGAGCAAACTGATTTTTCTCAGTTTGCTCTTTTCACAACCAATTACTTATTGCCCTTGCCAGTCTCCGCAACTAAAACAATCAACTCATGGAGTGCTCTGGAACAGCTGGTGTAGATTGAATTACTCTTTTCCTTCAGCTGCTCCTGTGTAATATCCGGCAGGATCACTTCATCGAACTCAAGGCCTTTAGCAAATTGCACAGTTGTAAGAATGATTCCTTCGGCCATTTTGTTGGTATTCTTCCCAAATTTAGTTACAGGATAATCGGTCAGTTCCATTTCGAGGGCCGCCACTTCCTCCCAGTTTTGGCAGATGATCCCACAAGTTTTGTGTGGACCTTCAAGAAACGCAGCAGCTGCGTTTCTGATTTTCATCAGCTTCTCACGGTTATCGTCAGCTCTTTCAACAGTTACCGGCTTGCCATGACGCTCTACAGCTGTTAATTGTTGATTCGTCGTAAATGCTTTGGCAAATTCAATGATTTCAAAGCTCGAGCGGTAGCTTACTTGAAATTCGGCGATTCTGCTTTTTGGCAACAGTTGGTTGAGCTCATCTAAAAATTGATGATTCTCTTCAGTCAAGTTCTGATTCACATCACCACAAATCGTTTTTTCATTAGGAAACAGTTGGTTCAAAACGTAAAGCTGCAGTAACGAATAATCCTGCATTTCATCAATCACCAAATGCTTGATTGTCATCGCCGGCTTGATTCCTTCAATTTCAAGCATAAAGAACAGGTAGGGAAATAAATCGCAGTTTGCTAAATCGTCCTTTTTACCAGAGCTATGATAAACAGACGGCAGCTTCTTAAGAAAATCGTTATACTCCTGCAAGCTGTTCTTGATTCTTATACGTTTTTTCAATTGCTGCTCGATTGTTTTAGCCATCGCTTCTTGTTTTGAAGGCTGTCGATTCTCAATGGTGTTTCCCAAAATAACAGCAATCTGTTTTATCAGTGGTAACAATGCCGTTTCTCGACTCTGTCTTACAACTGATTGAATGGATACCTTATCAATGGTCAGATTTTCAGACAGCTGAAGATCCTCAAAATACAACCGCTCTTTCAACTTGTTCAAATAATTTTTTGCTTGTTCAAAAAATCTTCCAGATCGTTTGTACCTATAATTTTCACTTTTATCAGAAGCAGAATTTTCCAGTATCTCGGTTATTTCGTCCTGTCGACTGGAAACTTGAAGCTTTTCATCAATAAATCGCTGCCCTAAAGTCGTGATGTCCACCTGCTGCAGATCCTCTTCTCCCAACTCCGGAAGGACAGTGGAAATATAATCCGCAAAGATTCGATTTGGCGAAAGGATCAGCACATGCTCTGACTTCAATGATTCTCTTTGACGATAGAGAAGGTAGGCGATGCGATGAAGTGCTATAGACGTTTTTCCCGAACCGGCAACCCCCTGAATGATCAGATTTTTTGTCTGTAAATCTCGTATGACCTCATTTTGTTCTCTTTGGATGGTGTGAATGATTGTTTTCATTTCATTAGAAGTATTCTTTCCCAACTCCTTCAAAAGAAAGTCATCATTTAGAGATTCTTCCGTATCCATCATCCATTTCAATGTTTGATTTTCTATCTCGTATTGTCTTTTCAGACTGATACTTCCGGGAAAGGTTTTCCCAAAGGATTCATAGGCAGCCGGTCCCAGATTAAAATCATAATAGAGGGACGAAATTGGTGCCCGCCAGTCATAGACCAGCTGTTCGCTGTACTTATCCGCAAAGCCGAATCGTCCAATATAGAACTCCTCTTGATCGTCTTCTCCTTCAAATCGAAAGCCGATTTTAGCGAAATATGGAACTTCTTTCTGATAATTCAGTTTTCGTAAAACACCTGATTCTAGTACGTTTCTCTTATCAATGTAGTTCATATTTTGATGGAAGTTGTATACCTCATATTTATCCAGCTCGTTTTTGTAGTCAACGGTATATTTCTGAATTTCCCTGTAGCTTTGCTCATTTGAATCGATCGTATGCTCCATGTCTCCAATACGCTCTTCAATTGCTGTGATCACGTTACTCAGATATTGTCGTTCTTTTGTTTTCTCCATAACAACACCCTCCTTCTGTCACACCAATTTTAGCAGTTCTCCAAACACTGGTGTTATAGTGGAGGGTTTAAAATCGCCTTCACTAATTGAATCTGATAAAATGATGGTACAAAACCAACTTGGCAACATAAATGATTCGCATGACTACCTTCAATACTAACTATTGGGATACATAGGAGTGACGCATATAAAAACATATAAAACAGCGGAGGTCGCAAAAATCGTGAGTCTGCACCCGAATACTATACGACGCTATGAAGAATGGGGATTGATCCCTGTGCCTGAACGCGGGGAAAACGGCTATCGACGATTTACAGATTACCATATCGATCTCATTAAAACTGCACGTGTGGCCTTTCAAATCGAGGTCCTGCAATCCGGCTTAAGAAGAAAGATGATCGATACCATCAAAGCTCTAGCTACCTACTCCTTCGAAGATGCTCAATCAATGGTTGATGAATATCTCATGCTGGCTGATAAGGAAGTTACTCAGGCAACTGAAGCAATCGCTATTGTTGAACGTATTTTAGCTGGAGAAAAAGAAGAGCAGCAGGTACAGCTTACACGAAAGGAAGCTGCTGAATATCTGGGAATTACTTCAGATACGTTAAGAAACTGGGAGTTGAACGGCCTTCTGTCTGTAAAACGAATGAAAAATCGTTACCGCATTTATACAGAAGATGATCTAAAAAGACTGAAAATTATCCGCACACTGCGTTCAGCGAAGTATTCTCTTGAATCGATTTTGCGCCTATTGAATGCACTGGACAATAGATATGCCTCTGATATAGAGATCGTACTCGATACTCCAGATACTTCTACAGATATCATTAGCGTTTGCGATAGTCTGCTCAGCTCATTAAAACAAGCGAAGAAAAATGCCCGAAAAATAAAAAAGGATATCGCTATTCTTGAAGAAAAATATACTGACTATGTCTCGCCTTCAAACTAACTAGGTAAAACCATTTTCTGTTTTTCCTGTTCCTTTATGATAAGCTCATCAAAGATATGATTAGCTGTATTAAAAGCCAACAAAAAATACTGTGTAGAGAATACATCCCATGCGCCAAAGTATTTTCTTCGACATTGAGGCATTCTACATACACAGTATTTTTCTCTTAATCATTTACCATCATCATTTCAAACAGGGGTTATCAGATGTTCAAAGATAAACTTCCCAACACCGCCATCCAGGCAATGAGCAGCAATAATATCCGCTTGTTCCTTGACGTTGTCTTTTGCATTCTCCACAGCCACAGCTACATCAACTGCTTCAAGCATAGCCAAATCATTTTCGCCATCGCCAATACCATAGCTTTTCCCACCAGGAAATTTTGCCATGAAGTGATTGACCGCATGTCCTTTACTACTAATTGGATTGACGATCTCCAAGCATTGGAAATAAGAAGAAAACACATAAGTATCTTCATCATTAAGAGCTGTCCTTAAATAATCAAGCTCCTCATCACTGGCTTCCATTATTTCAATTTTCAAAGCTTTCAGCTCAGGATGATCCTGTAAATAAGCAATCGGATCAGCAACATGGAGACATTCCTCAGCAAAAAACTTCTCTTTTAAATTCATTATTTTATCCCCTATTTCTCCCATCGATGCCATTTTTTCTCTTAAATCAGAAAAATGCTTCGTATATAAGTCATAAGGCTTCATGATGATTCCCTCATCTGTATGGATAAAGTAAAAAATCTCACGCTGATCAAGAAACGCTGCCGCTTCTCGGCACTTTTCAAAAGACAGCCACGCCCTGTAGACAGGATCTTCTCCCATTAGGCGATATCCTGCACCATTACTGAAGATCACATCACAGTCCCCCTTCAGCATATCCAGAATTTCATGAAGCTGATCATAGCCGCGACCACTGATAAATACAAAGTGGTCTCCTTGTTGCTGCAGCGCTTCTATTGCATCAAAATTAACTACAGGAATATCACCGCCGATATCCTGAAATGTTCCATCAATATCACAAAAAACTACATTCATTCCCTCTTACTCCCTCTCTTTCGATTCTCCCAAGTATAACATATTTCATTATGAGATTTCTTTTTCTTCAAGTATCAAAAACAAACTATGGTAAAATAGCAATATGCGAAAGTATGAAAGAATATCCGCTTTATGTCTTTGAGGTATGATAAAAAATGCTTTTAAATCTTTGAAAGCTTAAATCTATCCTTCGTACTAAAAAACACTAGCATACTCATCAAATGTCAATTGAACAGGGCAGATAAAAGGTTAATCTGTCCTTCTACTAATTAAAAGGAGTTCGTTTATGGAAAAGAAAGGTTTTTTTTCCGGCAGTACATTAAAATGGATTGCTATTATCACTATGTTTATGGATCACTCTGCCAAGCTGCTTTACGTACCTCAGAATATGATTGATTCCTTCACGCCGGGGATGGCAGACTTTTATACCTATCTAATCAAAGTATTTGATGTCTTCCTAGTTCTTGGGAGGCTGTCGTTTCCTTTATTTTGTTTTTTACTTGTAGAGGGCTTCATTCACACATCCAACGTCAAAAAATATTTTTTAAGGCTGTTGATTTTTGCTTTGATTTCAGAGATTCCCTATGACATGACTTTCCAGCTTTCATATTTTTCTATAGAAAGGCAAAATGTTTTCTTCACATTGCTGATTGGTTTAGTTGTTCTTATCGGGCTTAAGAAGTTCGAAGAACGCACGCCTCGGAATCTACTGATTTCACTGGGAATTATTGGAGTGGGAATTTTCATTGCAGAGTTTCTTCAGACAGATTACGGCGGCTGGATTGGAATATTGCTGATCTCTGTTCTTTATATACTGAGAGAATATCCGCTTGTTAGATGCTTGGCTGGCTGTGCCGTGATTTTGCAAAACAGTATCTCCGGCATGTTTTCATTCATCTTTATCTATTTTTACAATGGTAAAAGAGGACGTCAGTGGAAATACTTGTTTTACTGGTTCTACCCTCTCCACCTTCTATTGCTTTTATTCATTCAGCAACAACTGCTTCTCCCATATATTCGCTCCATTTTTTCTGCAATCCCTTAAATAGAAACAGTGAAGGAAACACTCAAATGAGTTGGGCCTTCACTGTTTTTGATATGAAACTCTGGTATACTATACTTTAATAAGCGTTTCCATGAATAAATGAGAAGTTCAAAAGCCCATGCAAAAATAAAGACTGGAAAAGGAGATTTGACAATGACTATCGCTGAAGCTATCAATGACTATTTCAACAACAAGGAATATAAGTATGTAATGATCACCTACAAACTGAGCGAAGGGGAACTTATTGCTCAGGTAAAAATCAATGAACCTGTTTAAATGAATGGTAATTTTCTTGTACTGACAGAAAAAAATAACACAGTGCATTTATTCCCTCAGGAAAATTTGATTCAAGTCTTAGCTGTTCCTCGAAAATAACTTTAAGGAACTCTCTACGATCAGTAATGTCCTACAAAAAGTAGGTTAATCCTAATAAATGCTATTGCGGTCGAGTTAAACTATATACATGGCAATCAATCATGTTTCTATTCTTTATTATGGAATTGTGACAGTATTCTTCAATCTTAAAACCACATTTTTCCAATACTTTACTTGACCCTCTATTGCAGGAATATACATTAGCATGAATTTTGTTAAGGTTGTATTTTTCAAAGGCAATTTTGCACATTTCTTTTACTGCATTTGTTGCTATCCCTTTGCCCCAATAGTTCCTACCAATCCAGTAACCTAATTCAGCATTTTTATTAATAGAGGTATCTTCTTCAAATGTTAGGCTGATACTTCCAATAGCCCTTTCTTGATAAAAAATAGCATAGCTAAGTTGTTTAACATCTGGAGTTTCCAAACAAAAACTAATAAAATCTCTAGCGTTTTGCTCCGTATAAGGGTGAGGGAAGTTGTCACGAAGATTCTTTGCAATTTCTTTATCATTCGCAAACTCAACTAAATCGGTAATATAAGCATAATTCCACTCTATAAGTTCCATTTTTCTTCTCCTTTTATGAAACAGCTACAAGAAATCTTTCTAAGCCAATACCACTTATCAAACAGCGTTCTTTTTTATTTCCAAGCATTTGATAAGTCCAGTCAACAAATCCACCGTCAACCATTTCAACGGTTTCATTTCCTTGTTGGACCGATAATTTGAAATTGATACCTTTATAATAATTATTATCAACATCATCATTATGAATTGATAACTCTATATTAGGAAAAATAAGTTTGATAGTTTCAACCATTCTGTCGAAAAATCCGTCATTATCTTTGTATCCATTTCTTTTGCGTAGAATAATAGAGAAACGAACATTTTCTATTTCACTTAATAGATCTTTATAATAGTTTAAGTGCTTTTCTAACAACATTTTTTCACAAGTGTAAGACCCTGTATCTATACCAGATGAAACCATACAATATAAGCCAAAATGTGAATATGAACCTTTACCTACAAAATTTTGTGCTCTTATTGCCCTAGCAGTGGTAGCCATGTGGATAGGTATGGTATTATTTTCTTCTTTTCTTTTTAATTTATCAGCAATAATTATTGCCAACATATTTGAGGGGTCTGCAAGTATTTCTGTCCCTCGTAGAGCACTTACTACGTTGTATTGATCTACAGAGCCAAAAACGCTGCAGCTACCTAATGGAGCAGAGGGAGAAAGCATAATCGTCTTGATATCCATATGGATTGCTTTTCTCAATAATTTTGATTCCAAAGTATGAATTTCTTCTGGATCTATACCGCTAGGGATAGTAAATCTATTTAGTTGGTATGACTTTAGAATATCCGTTGCAGTTAAAGTCTTTGCTTGTCTATCAAACACTTCTAATAGAAGTGAGTTCAAATCTGATTTTGATAGAGCTGATAACTTATCAACTATATTCTTATCCCCAATTTTATTTGTAATTCTACTTAAAATATCACTCATAGTTATCCTCCATACTGTTACTTTCAAAATAATTATAGAATGGTTACAATAACTAATCTAGGTCGTTTGACCAAAAATGAAAAAACATTGAATATTTACTATTCGATGTTTTTTCATTTTTGGTTTATTTGAAATTATACTTATGTTGTAGGAAGATTCTTTAACACCTCTCGCTGATTAATTACACTAAATCTTTTGTTTTCATAAGCAATTAGATGTTCTTGTACACATTCATTTATAGCACGATTAATGCTTCTAATTGGAGCGTTTACTTCGCTAGCAAGCTGTTTTTTGGTCAGCAGATTTAACTCACTTCTATAATAGTGTAAGGATATACACCTCAGAAGTCGTTCTTTAACACTTAAAGATGATAATTCTTCAATTAATTCAGCATTTACAACTAATTTACTAGATATTTCTCGAATCAGAAATTCTGTAGCTTCAAAATCTCCCCTTAACCAGTTTAAAAAATCATCTCTATGAAATTTATATACATTACAATCTGTGAAAGCAACAATTTCAACGGGCTTTTTCCCATCATTAAATTGTTCCATTTCTCCAAAAAAACTACCACTTCTATAAAGATGAATAGTTGAGATGTTTCCTTTCACATTTAAGATGAATGCTTCTGCAATACCGTCAATCATAAGAATTACATATTCATTTTCTTGCTCAGCAAAAAGAATAGTTTCTTTCTTTTTATACGTTTTTTTAACAAGCTTCTTTTTAATATCTTCATTCATAAAATCAATTAAATGCATATTCATCCCTCCTTACCAAATCTTTGATTAAATTATATCATCTTTCAATTAATTCGTTAGGTAAGAATAGTAACAATATATTTTCTTAGGCGATATATACGATTCTGGAATGCAGCCAGCACCTGTTGTAGTGAAGCTGCCGGATTCTACACAGAATACTTTCTTGCCGATGTTGTTGTGAGTAATGGCGTAGCCAAGATGTGGGCAGCTATATCCTGTCTGTTCGTTCAAGATCAGTTCACTAGCTGATACAGGCGTTGAACTAGACAAAAATGTTCCGCAAATAGTGACTAAGACCATGATATAGGTCGTTAGTTTTCTTAATATGTTTTTTGATTTTGTTTTCATAATGTTTCCTTTCATACTAATTTCGGCATGAAAAAAGACGCTCAATTAAGAACGTCTGCAAATAGAAAAGGAACACCTTTTTTCGTGTTCCATGTTCTATGAAATATTTAGTCTTATTTGATACAATACTGATGTGTTTATACCATATCTTTGCATTATTAGGACTTATCAATGTATCAAGGCTCATTCGGTAGTAGTAAAATGGCTTTGTTAGTCCTGTGTATATGCGGGTAGGCACTGTATTCTAGGGGATAATCAGATTTTTAGTATGTTTTTCATTCAAAAAAACAGTTGCGAATAGCTTTCAGCAGAATCATGCTCATCCTAGTGATGAGCCCTATCTTCCCTATATAACTACCAATCAATTTACCGTATTTTCTACCGCTCCATCTAAAAAGCTTTGGAAATTGTTCACAGCGATTTCCATCAGCCGCTTTCTGGTCTCAGTTGGCGCCCAAGCAATGTGGGGAGTTAAATAGCAGTTCTTTGCCTGTAATAATGGATTGTCTCCTTCAATAGGTTCCTTTGAAACAACATCTGCTCCCAAAGCAGCTATCTTTCCACTATTCAATGCATTTGCAACAGCTTTTTCATCTAATAGCCCGCCACGAGAAGTATTGATTAGAATGACATGATCCTTCATCTTTTCAATAGCTGCTTGATCGATCATCTTTTCTGTCTCCGGCATTTGCGGAATATGCAGACTAATGATATCTGCCTGCTGATAAAGCCTGTCCAATGATACTTGAGCGATCCATTCTGCCTGCGGCTCTTTGGAGCGATGATTATAATAAATAACCTTCATCTGAAAAGCATGGGCAATCTCAGCAACTGCATGAGCGATAGCGCCGTAGCCAACTAAACCAATCGTTTTTCCTGCCAGTTCCATCAACGGGGACTTCCAATAAGTGAAATCCTTACTATTCTGCCAATCACCGTTATGGACAGACTGATCATGAAGACCGACCTGACTGGCAATCTCCAAGAGCAACGCAAATGTAAATTGTGCGACAGCATCTGTGCCATAGCTCGGTATATTCGTTACCGGGATATTTCTTTTCCCAGCAGCCTCAATATCGACAACATTATATCCAGTTGCCAGAACACCAATGTACTTGATAGCTGGACAGGCCTCCAATATCTCTTCAGTGAGTGGTGTTTTATTAGTAAAAACTGCTTGCGCATTTCCAATTCGCTCAATGATTTCATGCGTATCGGTATAGGAGGTACGTTCATAAATTGTTGTATCGCCCATACTGCTCAACTCTTGCCAGCTAATATCTCCAGGATTTAGTGCATAGCCATCCAATACAACGATTTTCATGTCATTCACTCTTTCTATTTTGATAATAAAACACTGGGATTCCAATGCAAGTGATACCGATACCCACCAGTGCCAAAAGCGGCGCAGTCACCATTGTCATGATCAGAATAAAACCGCCTCCAAACATCGCAATCAGTGGAATGATTGGATACAACGGAACCTTGTACGGGCGTTCCAGTTCAGGGGCTCGTTTTCGTAAAAGAATCACGCCAAAGAAAAGCAGCAAACTGAAAAACCACATAACAAACACTAACATATCAGTCAATAAATCAAAGGTGCCAAAGAACATCATGACACAAGCAATCCCCAACTGAACATACGCTGCCACATAAGGAGCATTCGTTCGCTTGGTCATTCGAGTAAATGCTTTGCTAAATGGCAGTTCATTTTCCAGTGCCATTGCATAAGGAACACGCAAGCCGGTCATGGTATAACCATTCAATGCACCATATACTGAAATCAGAATACCAATCGTTACAAGCTTCCCGCCAAAATCGCCAAAGATTGCCATCGCAGCTTCAGAAGCACTATTCAGATTTCCTGCAATAGAGTCGATTGGCAAGGTCTTCAATACGACAAAGTTAATCAATACATAAACAATCGTCACAAAGCTCAAACCAAAAATAATGGCTCTAGGCAAATCCTTTTCAGGCCGTTTCATTTCACCGGCAATATTTCCAACACCCAACCAGCCGTCATAAGCAAAAAGCGTAGCTAACAATGCAGCACTTACGCCCGCTGCCAAGGAACCACCTTGGCCGGATGAGAAGTTCACAAAGGAAACTGCGACTTTTCCCGGAGTCAGCAGTCCAACAATGATAATCAGGGCAATTGGAATCAGCTTGATGGACAGCGTGAAGGACTGAACTGTCGTCGCTGCCTTTGTTCCAAGTAGATTAATACCTGTAATACTTACTGCAGTCAATACAGATAATAGAAACAAATTGCTGTCTGATAAATGGAATAAATTAATCAATTGCGTAGCAAAAATAATGCTCAGCGCAGCAATATTGGCTGGAAAATAAATGATACTCTGTGCCCAGCCTAATAGAAAGGAAGGCAGCTTGCCGTAAATTCTTTCTATATAGCGAATTGGTCCTCCTGTTTCAGGAATAGCTGTTGCAAGTTCTGCAACGGTCAAGCCTCCGCAAATCGTTAAAAATCCCGCCAGCAGCCAGACAAGTACAGTTAGACCCGCTGACTGGGTATGAGCTACCACAGCCGCTGCTTTAAAGAATACGCCGGCGCCTATAACAGTTCCCATCACTGTTGAAAGAGCACCGAAAAAAGATATTTCTTTTCTTAATTGGTTTTTCACTTAGTCACACTCCATTTTCATAATACTATAAAGTATACTGGATAATCGTAGGAATTTCTACGTATGATTTGAAGTTGATCCTAAGCAAATAGAGAGTGGGACAATAATCTGTTGCCACTCTTTTCCATACCCTAAATCCGAATAAACGGCGAGTCAGAAGTAGCTCCTACGACAATAAGCCGGAATTCAACAAAAATTTGTGAAACAATTTTCGTGAATTCCGGCTTATTGCTTGTAGCTAAACACTTCTGTCTCAGCCTCTACTTACTCATTCTTATTATAAGGAATCATATTCTTCTCTATAAGTATCTCGAAATTCCTTTGGTGTAATTCCGTTAAGCTTCTTAAACATTTTTGAGAAATAATTCGTATTATTGTACCCAATTACCTCTGAAATTTCATTGATCGTTTGCTGTGTATGGAGTAATAAATGTTGAGCTTTCTTTATTCGAACAAGATTCAGATATTGATTGAAGCTCAGCTCCGTCTCTTTTTTGAATAACTGGCCTAGATAGACCACACTTAAATGCAAGGATTCAGCTGCTGATTTCAGAGAGATTTCTTCTGTGTAGTCATTATTGATGATATCGATAGCATGCTGAACAGTTTCAGAATAGCGCTTTTGATTGGTCTGCTCTTTAGTTTTCTCCAAAATCCGATCAAATAAACGACGTAATTCAACGATCGTATTGCCCTTTCTGATATCCGCAATTATCGTTTCATAATCTTCTGAGGACAACGCTGAAGACTGACGATAAATATCGGTAAACAGTAAGAAGGAAATGTACTTCACCTGTTCCGGGTCCGCCTGTGCTGCCAAAAGCTGATCGAATATTTTATCCAATTCTTGGCGAATCGTTTTAATATCACCGATCATCAATGCTTTATTAAACGAAAGAAATGGCAGTTCTCCTTCTTTATTGACTGTGTCTACCTTTAAAATTCTTTCATGAGGCAAAAGATCTGGATAAAAGGCTTGTAAAGACTGAACCTGTTTGATTTTTTCATAGCTTTTATATAGACTTTCCCATTCCTCAATCGTTTCGCCTACAATCATCTGCCAGTGCTCTCCAGAAAAATGATGCTCAAGCTCTCGAACCAACAGCAATAGCTGTTGACGATTCCCACTATAAATAAGAATCAGCTGATTCTCACTAAACCTGCCGTAAACAGCCATTTGCTGGCCCCGATTCAAGAAATACTCTGCCACTGCCTCTAATAATTCTTTTTCTCCACTAAATAATAGAGGGGTATAAGGCGGCAATGTACTTGATGAAAATTGTTTCAATAATCCTTCAAATTCACCATCATTCAATTCATCATTCAACCAGAGGATCAATCCTGTTTCCCTATAAAACTCTTTCTGCTCTTTTTGCTGCTGCCATTTTTCCAGCTCAGTGTGAATTTCCAGTACACTCTTTTTCAACTCTTCCTTATTGACCGGCTTCACTAAATAATTTTTAACCCCCAGCTGCATTCCCTTTTTCACAAACTCAAATTCCTGATAACCAGACAGAATGATCGTAAAAAAGTCCTTCGTTTGCTGCTGTGCCAATTTGACTAGTTCAATCCCACTCATTTCCGGCATATTGATATCGGTTATCAGCAGATCGATTTCATGATTTTCAAGATAAGCCAATGCTTCGGTTGCACTCTTGGCAGTGTGGACCACCTCAAATCCCAGCTCTGCCCAATTGACAATCATCTTGAGTCCTTCCAAGATCATATACTCATCATCTACAAACATCGTTTTGTACTTTGTCACTTTAGCAGCACCTCCTCAGCCAGTACAATAGTTACCTTGAACCCTTGCCATAGTGTAGATTCAAGCTGTATCTGATACGCCTCGCCATAGAATCCCCTCAACCGTTCATGAACATTTTTCAAGCCAATTGAGTTTTGAAGCTCTACTTCACGATCTGCCAGTTTTCCTTGGATTGCGCTCAGCTGCTTTCCATCAATTCCTTTACCATTATCTGATACCTGAATATAGATTTTCCCTGCTGTTCGATACGCCTTGATACTGATTGCATTATCATTCCGTCCATAGTCGATGCCATGAACAAAATAGTTTTCCACAAGAGGCTGTATCGCAAACTTAGGAATAACCAATTCCTTCAAGCTTTCTTCGATCGTCACGATATAAGCAATTTTATCGGGATAGCGCATTTGATACAAGTACACATATTTTTCACAAAAATCCAGTTCTTGCTGTAATGTCGTCGTTTTTTCCTGAGTCGTATTATTTCGCAATAAAGCAGAAAAAGCGTATACGACATCTGCCAGCTCTTCCTGCTGACGACTGAGCGCATACATTCGAATATACTCCAACGTATTATAAAGAAAGTGTGGGTTGATCTGAGACTGCAGCGCACGCATGTGGGCATCCCGCTGTTTGATTTCCAAGGTGTAAATGTCCTCGATGTAGTCATTGATGCTGACAGTCATCTGATTGATGGATTCAGCAATTTCCTTCAACTCTTGCTGGACATTTGTTGTATCGATCTGCTCCTTGAAATTCCCCTGACTGACCCTTTTCGTTGCCTTCACGATATTTCGTACTTGAGAAGAGTAACGCTTGAAGGTTCTATGCAATACCAGCAACAGCATCGCAATAATCAGAAACCCAAAAAAGAAAATCATCCCTGCAAAAGAAAGAATTTCCTTCCAAATCACCTGTTTACTTAGCAATACTAAAATCGTTCGATCCTCACGACTTTCGATTTCCTTGACATAATAATCCTTTTCCAAAGAACCGAGAGGAACCTGTCTACCCTGCTGCATTTGTTCATCTAACACTGTCAGCTCTTTTTCAGTCATCCGCGAACTGTTACTGTACAGTCGTTGACCATTACTAGAATAGATAAAGCTGTTGATCCCTTTTTGAAGGTTATCATTTCCTTGTGTTCCCAGTACCATCGAATCATCAAAGGCTACAAATAACTGACCCACAACCTGTGTCAGATTACCGGGACTATAAATAGAGCGAATCAAGTACAGACTTTCATCCATACTCACACTACTCCCTTGAACCTCTACTCCTTGTGGGCGTGCCTTTGTTGCTTTTAAATAATGATTGCTTTCTTCCAAACGAATTGCAATTTCTGTGATTTCCCCATGAGCATTGAATAAACGCGATAACGTCGTAGGAACAAAAATATTTTCCCCAGTTGTCCGATACACCTCATTTGTATAATCGAAATATTCAGCTGGACTTAAATTCAAATAATTCCTTAATGTCTCAAACTGCCGATCAGAATTGGTAAACTCTCCCAATATATCTGTCATCAAACTGCTTTTTTCTTGTGTGTAATTGTCCAGTTGAACCCCTGTGTTTTCCACCATCTGCCAACTACTGTGAAATCGTTCAATGCCGGTATAAATACTTAGTGTAACCATAATAAAAACAGACACTAGAACGAGCAAAATGCTATACAGCTGCATCAATTGATTGATCAAAAAATCTCTTTTAAAAAAAGCCGATAGTTTAGCCTTCATAGGTTAGCTTTCCGTCAATCAGCTCACGATTTTTTCGGCTGGCAAAAGACGCCCAGAGTACCATCAAACTGAAGCTGCCAAATAAAAGCAGACCTTTCATGCTGAGGGTAAACAGCACGATCCCTACCAAACCAATAATGATTTTTAAAAATACACCGAAATTCAGGAAAATACTGACGAACGAAAGCTTCAGTAGATTTACCAGACTCAACTCATAATTTGATTCATTGATCACCATATAAAGATAATAGACGAACAACAGCAGACCGACAAAAATCAAAACAAAATCAATAATCAGCCAAAGAAGCCCCTGTATACCTGTTGAAAGATAAAAATTATAGCTAATAAGTGCCAGTAATGCTAAAAACAGATAAAAATGAATGTTGCCTTTGATGAAATTAACTTTCCAGCGCTCAAACGCAAGTCGCCAAGTTGATTCTCGGTAGTTCAACTCATTTTCTTGAATCAAGTCACTAATAGTTTGAAAAGCGGGACCAATCCCAAAAAGCACACCTCCTAAAAGTGTCAATCCTACAAACATTAAATTAAGCTTTACAATTGCCCATATCATTGAAAAGCCCTTATCCAATCCTGAACTGATCATCTTTTTTCCTCCTCTTATTTTGTTACTATGTTTATTATAGCGATACGAAATTGTTTGACAACATTTTCAGATTATGTAGAAAGAGGCTGGGACAATTCAGTGTTGATATTGTCCCGACCTCTAGAAGAAGCCACTTGCTCCCTTTAGTTTAAATTATTCACTTGCTTCACGAAATTCATCAAATTGTTTCTGCATTTCGTCACCGACCTTATCCCAGCCAGCTGTTTTTAAATCAGCCAACAACTTAGGAATGTTTTCCTCCGGATCGATCGTTCCTGTTGCCAGGCTGGATTTGTAACGATTCATCACGTTCGCAATGTTTGTGATCTCTGTTTTCACACTATCGGTCTTGAAATTAAAACCTAAGATTGGAGATGCTTCAGAGTCCGCAATGTTTTCATCACGTTCCTGGATCATTTCATCTGTGATTGTATCCTGTGTATAAAGAATCAAGTTATTTCCTGTGTTCCAAGCAGCCATGTGATTGTTTGGTTTGTAACCATCCAACAGCTTGATTTTGTTGTCTTCGTCTTCAAGTTTCTCCCATGCTTCTCCTTCAACGCCATAAACCAGACCATTTAGAAGCTCAGGATCACTATTCAAAAGACCTAAGAATTCCATTGATTTTTCTTTATTTTTAGAGACGTTGGAAATAACAAAGTTTGCCATTTGTGCCTGTGCAGTTGATTTCAGCGGTGTTGTAATCGGACGTGAAACCAGTTCTTGACCGGCAGCATTTGTTAGAATTGTATCGCCGTAATCCATTGGTCCCTGTGTTTCTTCACGCATAAACCAAGTGTTGCCTTCCAACGGGAAGCCGGTTGTATTCGTCGCTGCATCTGTTGGGATCAAACCAGCATTATACCATTTGTGCATCAATTTGAATTTCTCCATTTGATCCTTGTCTGCATATTGATTGACGATTTTTGTTGTATCACCATCCAGCTTCACTGCAAATGGGTATTCTTTCCCAATGACATAGTCAAAATCTCCGGACATTTCAAATGTCTGACCAATTGCAAAAGCTGGGATATTCGGTTCATTTTCATGGAAAGTTGTCAGTGCCTTTTCTGCATCAGCATAAGAGTTGATTGAGCTGATATCGATATCGTATTTATCCAGATACTGCTTATTGAAGGTCAGCATCTGTTGCGCATAGATATTCCCATTGACAGGAAACGCATAGAGCTTTCCATCAATTGTATTTCCTTTGATATACGCTTCATCCAATTGTTCATAAGCTTCCTTAGCATATTCCGGTGCAAGCTCTGTCAAATCAGCATAGGCGCCTTTTTGTGCATTCGCCACATAATCAGAGGCAAAGGATAAGTCATAATTTTCACCGGAAGCAATGATCGTACTCATTTTCTGATTCCAATCGCCCCAGCTGATGTACTGCAGATCGATCTTCACATTGATTTTTTCTTCAATTTGTTTATTAGCGATTTCCATCAACTCATCGTAGTTCTCAGGCTTATCCCCTACCTGATACATCAATAAAGTTGTCACACCATCTGAGTCAGAGCTCCCAGAACCACTGTCATTCGACCCACAAGCTGTAAGGCCAATAGTCAATGCTGCTGCACTTGTTAATACTGCTGCTTTTTTCCACGTTTTCATTTGTATTCCTCCTATATTAATCCTATTAAATAAATGACAATTACTGCTAATTCCTTTGCTATATACATCGTGCAAAGATCACTTTTCGTGTAATGAATCTCTAACAAGATACATACAGATATAAATCCTATGCTCCTGTTGATCCATAAAATTATCGTTTCCATATCATTCCATAAAAGGTTCTTATACAAGCAGTGCGGGAGTCTTTCCACGAGTAGAAAATGGAACAGTCCCTATATGTTTATTCTTTGACTCCACCAATAGTTAGTCCGCCTACAAAATATCTTTGGAAGAACGGATAAGTCACTGCGATCGGAAGTGTCGAAACTACAACGATTGCCATACGAGCAGATTCACTAGGCAAAGCTGCCAATCCACCTTGAACCTGAGCTGCCATACCTGTACTTTTTGCCAGATAATCCAAATTGTTCTGGATACGCATAAGCAATGCCTGTAATGGAATCAAAGAATCTTTTTGAATATATAGTAATGCATTGAACCAGTCATTCCAGTACCCTAATGCCGCAAAAAGGCTGATTGTCGCAATCCCAGGCACAGCTAACGGTAAAACGATCGACATAAATATCCGCATCTCGCTTGCTCCATCGATTCGAGCAGATTCAATGATACTATCCGGAACAGTCTTTTTAAAGAAGGTCCGCATCACAAGTATATTGAAAGGCCCCAAGGCTAATGGAAGAATCAATGCCCATATCGTATCCTTCAGCTGCAGCAGGTTGGTCATAACCAAATAGTTGGCAACCATCCCCGGTGAAAACAGCATCGTGATCAAAGCCACTAGCGTAAAGAAACGACGAAATGGAAAATTAGATCGTGAGATAGCGTACGCATAAAGTGATGTCATCGTTGCGTTGAGCAGTGTCCCGAAAACTGTGACAAAAACTGTGACGCCAAACGCCTGAAAAATTTTGCTGCTCATTTGCCCACTGAACAAATAGGTATATGCTGCAGTAGAGAATTCCCCCGGCCAGAATCGGTACCCCTGTTCTGCCAATGATGTTTCACTGGTCAAAGAGATCACAATCACGAAGAAAAACGGCAGAATACAAGAGATGGCAAAAAGTGCAATCACCACATTAAAAATCAAGTTGACCGTCGGATTAAACGAACGGACTTCAACTTTTTTTACTTTTTTCTTATTCATGTCAAAGCCCCCCTAAAATAATGCTGAATCCGGTTCAAGCTTACGAACAACAAAGTTCGCTGCCAACAGCAGACAGGCACCAACTACTGACTGATACAAACCAGCCGCTGCAGTCATTCCCAAGTCTCCCGTAGCGGTCAACCCATTATAAATATACGTATCCAATACTGAAGTTACCTGATAGAGTGCACCGGAATTCTTCGGTACTTGGAAGAACAAACCAAAGTCTGCTCGGAAGATTCCGCCGATATTCATGATCAAAAGAACTGTCATCATTGGAATCAGCTGTGGAATCGTTACATTCTTGATTTGCTGCCACTTGCTGGCACCATCCACCATAGCTGCTTCGTAGTATGTAGGATCGATCCCCATGACTGAAGCATAATAGATAATACTATTGTAACCAAGACTCTTCCAGACATTCAGCACGACGAAAATCAACGGCCACCATTTTGGATCAGCATACCAATTGATTGCTTCCCCTCCACCATTCGTTATCCACTGGTTCAAGATCCCTTTATCAGGACTCAAGAAAGCATAAACGAAATACGAGATAACTACCCAAGAGAGAAAATACGGCAGTAATGACATCGTATGGTAGACCTTGACTGCTTTTTTGTTTCGTAATTCACTCATGATAATGGCGAATGCGATTGCAAAAAACAGGTTGAATGCCAAAAAGACAATATTATACAGCAATGTATTTCTTGTGATCAGCCAAGCATCACTGGAGGCAAATAAGAACTTGAAGTTCTCAAAGCCTACCCAAGGGCTGTTTTTAAGACTTGCCAGAAATCCGTCCGGCGAAATATGAAAATCTTTAAACGCTACTACATTTGCCAGCACTGGTATGTAGAAGAAGAATATAAACCAGATAAATCCCGGTAATGCCATCAAAATAAGTGCTTTAAATTGCCAGACCTTCTGCCAGAACCCTTTTTTTCTTTTCTTCATTTCTTTCGCTCCTTTCATCTATATAAATCTTGCTAAATAAACAAGAGCTGCTATTCTTTCCTTTAATTAACCAGAAGCAAAGGACCCCGTTCATAAGCAGCAGGACTCAACAAGATCTATATAAAGGATAACGCTTTCAATGAGTAGACATAAGAAACAAACTATAGGTCTTTCGAAACAAATTAAAGATGTTGATATATCAATCAGATAAATAAGTATTTTTTTACAGGCAATCACTTTAAATGGCACTTAAAAGAAGATACGCATCTTTTGTTGATTTCTATTTTGATTGCTGCTGCTTTTCCCATTCAAATATTATCTACAATTTTAGGATTGGGAACAAGTAAAAAAGTCGAAATATACTGGAAATCTCACTTAACTTCCATATATCTCGACTTATTTCTAAAAAATAGAATACTTACATATCTACAGGTCTCACACTGCTTCCAGCTTTAAAAAGGCTTGTTTTCATGATATGAGTCTTTTCGTTCAGCAATTACTCCACCGTGAATCCATTTGCTTCTGACACAGTTTTAAACCAGTGACCTGACTTTTTGATTGTGCGTTTGCCATCCTCTGCCAAATCAACAGAGATGAATCCGTAACGATTTTTATATGCATTCAGCCATGACCAGTTATCCATACAGGTCCACATATGATAGCCTAAACAGTTTGCGCCTTCTTGAATAGCCTGATGTACATACTTCAGATGCTCGGTGACAAACTCGATACGGTAGTCATCTTCAATCATCCCCTCTGCATTCAAGAAGCGCTGCTCATCCTCGACACCCATGCCATTCTCTGAAATATAGCAGCGAATATTTCCATAGTTGTCTCGCAAATTGATTAGAATATCATAAATACCCTTTTCATAAATTTCCCAGCCGCGGTACGGATTGATCCGCTTTTCAGGCCAGTCATAATAATCAAAATAATCTTCCGGCAGTGGTCCATTGCTATGATCGATTGGTGTTTCCTTTGCTTTTACACGACGAGGTTGATAATAATTTACCCCAAGAACATCAACGGTATTTGCTTTGATGGTTTTCAGGTCTTCTTCCTGATAGTCAGGTAAAATTTCCAGTTCCTTGCAAATCTCTATCAATTCCTTTGGAAACTCTCCTTTTACTGCCGGGTCAAGAAATGAACGATTGAAAAATGCATCCGCAATCACTGAGGCCTTCACATCCTTTGGATCATTCTCATCCCTTGGATAGCTCGGTGTCAGATTCAAAATGATGCCGATTTCTCCATCAAGCCCCATTTCACGATACGCTTTCACAGCCAATGCATTCGACAGTGCTTCGTGAAAACCAACCTGAACTGCATGCTCCAGATTGATTTCTGCCGGATAATGCTGCTGGTATAGGTAACCCATTTCTACAGGAACGATAGGCTCATTATGGGTAAACCAGTGCTTTACTCGATCCCCAAATAGTTGGAAGCAGGTTTTTGCATAATGAACGTATGCTTCAACAGTCCCACGATCCAGCCATCCGCCCTTCTCTTGTAAAGGCATCGGCATGTCAAAATGATACAGATTGATGAATGGCTCAATTCCATTTGCAATCAATTCATTGATATACTCATTATAGAAATCAACAGCCTGTTGATTTATTTCACCTGTCCCTTCTGGAAACAAGCGGCTCCACTGAATAGAGGTCCGGAAGCTGTTGTGTCCGGTTTCCTTCATCAGTTGAACATCCTCTTTGTATTTCGTGTAGAGCTGAGAGGTTTTTTCAGGACCAACCCCATTAAAAAATTTTTCAGGTGCAATCTCATACCAGTGATCCCAAATATTTTTTCCTTTGCCGTCTCCTGGAATTGTTCCTTCTGTCTGAAGTCCACTGGCCGCAGATCCCCACCAGAAGCCTTGAGGAAATTGATAAGTTGTCATTGTGCTCCTCCTTGTTTTGACACTGAATACTTGTTCTTTTTGAATCAGCTTTATTTTAGCAGAACTTTCTTATTCCTACACTAAAAAACCTTTTTGATTCGCTGCATCTTTTCCCAGCAGCAAACTGCCAATGATCCCGCTTTGATTCGGTAAAGCCCAACGAACAATGTATTCATTCACTTCCGGTGTCTCCATGTATCCAGCCATCTGTTCAGTAAACTGCTGGCGAATTTTTTGGAGTAAATGTTCTTGATTCATCACACCACCGCCCAAAATGATTTTTTCAGGGGCCAAAGTCAATGTATAATTCATCAAGGCCTGGGCAATGTAGTACGCTTGTATCCCCCATATGGGATGATCCTCAGGTAGTTCCTGACCCTTGATTCCTGTTCGAGCCTCTAAGGAAGGCCCTGCTGCCAGCCCTTCCAAACAATCTCCGTGGTAGGGACATGTGCCTTCATAATCATCTGATGGATGGCGCTTAACTCGAATATGCCCCATTTCCGGATGACCGTTCCCTTGAAAAATCTCTCCATTCACTACTACACCGGCACCAATTCCAGTTCCTACTGTTAGATAAATACAACTTGTTTTTCCTTTTGCAGCCCCTTGCTTTAATTCGCCATAGGCCGCGGCATTCACATCTGTTGTCCATGCAAAAGGAATCTTATACCGCTCTTTCAAACTCCCTAAAAAATCAAAATCCGTCCAGCCTTTTTTAGGTGTTGCCAGAATATAGCCATAGCTCTCTTTAGCAGGATCGACGCCAATCGGGCCGAATGAGCCGACACCCATGGCGACCAGCGAATATCGATCAAAAAAGACAAATATCTGTGCTAAGGTTTCCTGTGGTGTCGTTGTTGGAATGGCAATCTGATCAATAATTGTCATTTGATCATCAGCAACTGCACAAATCATTTTTGTACCGCCAGCTTCAACTGCTCCAAAATACATTATTTTTCCTCCTCAAAACCAACAGTCCGAATCTCATATGGTTGTAATTGCTCAGAAATTTTCTGTTCTTGAGGTTCCTCCAACAGATTCAGTAATTGTAAAGTGAACCCATCTTTTGCCACAGTCACATCTACTGGATCTGCTGCCAAATTATATCCTCGCAGAACAAGCTGATTGTCGGATTTACGACGTTTCAATGCTGTTGCTGCAAAGGTTGCACCTTCCACAGTCAAAAATTGATTTGCAGCAGCAACTGTTCCAGTCTGATGAGCCAGTTGCTCTGTCACAAACGGAACTTGTAAGCTTTGTGCATGTCGATAAGTTTCAAACCGTGTCTCAGGTGTTCCATGGCATTCGATTGAATAATTAAAGGCATGCTGACCTAAGCATTGCGCTTCAGGTGTCGGGAACCAGCCCCAATCCCCTAGCTCTCCGGTACAGCGAAGGAGCGTTAAGGCAATCGTATCATCGATGATCTCATATTCATTCAAGCCAAAATTAGACACTGTCACACCGAGCGCCTCATCATGAAGGTTGACAAAGGCATGCTGATGTTGAGCATTCGTAGGATTTTCCCAATGACTGGATACTTTATTTGGGCGAGTCACAGCTTCATAAATACTATCGGCTTCATGTGTATCCGTTTGAATGTTAGTTGGAAACAACGCGCGCAGACGATGGTCCTTCACTTGATTATCAATAGTCGTTTCAAAACCTACATGCTTATTCATTCTATCCAAGGTAATCACTGTTCGAATCGTGAATGGCACCAGCTCTTTTGAACGCTGTGCCTTACGGTAGCGAAAATCGATCACGGCTTTTTGTTCCTCTTCCAATCGTTCATCTGCTGACTTAGGCACTTCTAACGTGTGCGTCAGGCAAATTTTTCCAATGATGTCAGTATTTTCAATGACTTCAATAGCATGAGGGAAATCTGTTGAAAGAATCGCTTGGTCCCCTTCCGGCTGCTTGAAAATGTACTCATTGGCAATATCTCCTACATCCTCAAACACTAATAAATTCTCTAGCGCTTTCCCGGTCTCTTTATCAAGCAACGTCAAGCTGCCTTTTTCATTGATCGTCACTTTTACAGCTTCGTTTTCTAAAATCCTGCCGTCATTAGACACCAGATATTCTTTTTCCGTACGTGCATCTCCTTCAACAAGAGCCAGCGTTTCCCAGGAGAACTCTGCCATATCAGATATCTCTACAGTAACTGTGACGAAGCGCTTCATGTGGGGAATGCGGAATGCATCTTTAGGTAGATCATAATCAAACAAAACTTCTTCTGTACTGATTACTGCATTGACGACCTTACCAGATGGATCAACAACATGATAGCTTTTTGAAGGTCGCTCTTTTAATTCTTGATACAGCTTTGCAGGAAGACCTTCTTTAAACGTTTTTCGTTCCAGTTCGATTTCCACTGTCGCGATACCGGATCGTTTCATGCCAGCTGTATTGAAAATCACAAACGGCTTACTATCCTCTGGAAATGCCGATGTATCCATCGCTTCTGTCATTCTTCTTACGGCTTCTTCGGCTACATATTTTCCGACTTCATTCGCTTTTTCAAATCGAGGCATCATCTCTCTATGAACTTCATCGAGGGAACAGCCGCAAATACTATCATGAGGATGGTTTTGCATCAACGTTTTCCAAGCATAATCCAGCATGTCATGGTCATAATGCCCTGTCAGCTCATAGGCCATCGATGCTAAAGGTTCACTGATATTTTCCAACTGTCTGGAAACTCGTGTATTCCATTGCTTTAAATAGACTCTGGAAGAAGCTGTATTTGCTAAGGTATACCAGCCATCTGTCTCCTGGCTAGTCAGCTCTCCAGTGATTGTTCCGATATCTTCCGGCAAATTCTTTTGAACAGCCTCAAGATACTCTGTAAACCCGGCATGAATAAACTCATACTCCGGGAACAGCCTGTTCGCTGTGCGAATCGCTTCTGTCACATCTTTTTGGACAGGCTGGTGATCCACTCCATTCATCATCAAGTAATGATTGGTTGAACCAAATTTTTCAACATCAGCCAATTTTTGATCCCAAAAGGCTTTTGCTTCTTCTTCGTCGACAGGGATCTCATTACCGTTTGAGTACCAGTTCGCGAACAATAGACCGAAAATTTTACTGCCATCCGGCCCTTCCCAAAGCATCTCAGAATATTGAGAAGTAAAATGATCATCTGCTAGTACTTCATTGTCGAAGCCAATTGGTTTTACTCCCCGACCATAAGCGGCACTTTCCAGTCCAGCCTGCAGCATCATCTGTGGTGTTTGTCCCATGTTCCCAAAAGTATCAGGGAAGTAGCCCAGAGCAACTGGCGTACCCCACTTTTTACTTTCCTCCATCCCAATCAACATATTCCGTGTGTTGGATTCAGAGCTGATCAGAAAATCGTCCTGTAAAATATAAAATGGACCGATTTGAAGCTTCCCTTCATCAATAGCTCTTTGAACAGCTGCCCGTTTTTCTGGTCGAACCTGTAAATAATCATCTAAAATAATAGTCTGACCGTCTAAGTGAAAGCTTTTGAATGACGGATCTGTTTCAAATAATTCCAACAGATCATCCATCAATTCAACCAGACGCATATGATGCTGTTCATAGGGCATATACCATTCACGATCCCAATGACTGTGGGATACGATATAGACTTTTTTCTTCATGTGCTTCATTCCTCTCTTTCTCCGCTCCTCCATTTTTCCACTCGGATATCAAAGTAATCCATGACCAGCTCGCAAAACATCATATTCGCCCAAGAAAACCATTCTCTTGTATACTGATTCGGATCATTCACATCAAAGCCTTCATGCATCAAATGTGTACCGCCATCTGTCGCAGTCAGAAGATCTAAAATACGCTCCTTCTCACTCTTATCTGAGGTTGTCATCCCCTCCATTGCCAGAGCAATCGGCCAGATATAGTTTTCCGGTGTATGCGAACTCCCAATTCCTTTAGCAAATTTTCCTTCATAAAAATAAGGATTTTCCTTGCTTAGCAACGTTCGACGAGTGTTTTGGTATTGTTCGTCATCCTCTGATATATAGCCAAGGTATGGAGCAGCAATCAGATTGGGAACATTACTATCATCCATTACTGTCGCGTTGCCCTTTCCATCGACCTCATAAGCAAAGATTTCTTTTCCTTCCTGATTTTTGGTCACTCCATGTTCAGAAATCCCCTTTTCAATCTCAAGTTTCAATGCCCCAGCTTCTTTAGCCAGTACAGGATCTTTGAGCACTGTCGTGAACAGCTCCTCCACATAACCAAGGATCACTACTGCAAACATATTGGACGGTACTAGATAGCCATATTTACATGCATCATCACTTGGCCTGAATCCCGACCATGTCATTCCAGTCGGTACAACCTCAGCACCTAAGCCTTCATTGATCAATGTATCCTCTGATCTTGTCGTATCTCGAACAAAATGGTATGGAGAACTGGCATGATCCTGTTCCGTACGAAAAACCGTTAGGATCTTCTTCACGCCTTCAACGAAATCCTCATTGAATTGATCTACAGAGCCTGTATTCTTGTAAAGTAAATAAGCTAGCTGTACCGGATAACACAGCGAATCAATTTCATATTTACGTTCCCAAATCCAGTCATTCATTGCTGTATGATCCGATTGATGTCCTGCGCCATTTGCTTCTTCATTAAAAGCGTTTGCATATGGATCGATATTGATGTAGTAAAATTGCTTCTTAACTAACCCGCTGATCATAGCAGCCAGCTCTTCATCCTCTTTGGCAATGACCAAATATGGTCGCACCTGTGCTGTTGAATCCCGCAGCCACATCGCCGGTATATCTCCAGTCAGCAAAAATGTCGTGCCGTCAGAATGTCTTTTCACTGTCGTCAAAAGTGTGTTGGCAAATGCTGCATTGAAGTTTTCCGCCCAATCACTATGTTCAGCACCACATTTTTCTGTAATAGTTTCCATAAACTTTTCTACTGAATTAGGTATGCTTTTATATACCATATTATCACCTATCCTTATTTTTGATATATCATTTTTTCACACTCAGTATATCCTTATTTTTTCTGATTGTCTAGCACTTAATTAAAAATTTAAAAGGGTTTTCATTTTTTTATTGATGTGTTATCATCAAAATATGATATATCAACTTAAGAGGTGTAATCGATTATGAAACAACCTTTATACAAAATAATTTATGAAGATCTTCGACAAATGATTGAATCCGGAAAGCTAGCTCCGGAGAGTAAAATACCTACTGAAATGGAACTTTCTGAAAAATATCAGGTTAGCCGTATCACGTCTAAACGTGCATTGACTGAACTGGAAAATGAAGGTTATATTTATCGTGAACAGGGTCGCGGCAGTTTCGTGAAAAATCGCCGCGTAGAAGACACACAAACTGGAAAGATTCTTTTTGTCTTGCCCTTTGCCAATGATCTGTCACTGGGAAATTTCACGGAAGGAATCTATCCTGTGATTCAGGAGCATTCTTATGAGCTATTGATGACTCCTTCCGACTATCTGGAACAGCAATCTTCACAGATGATCATGCAGGAATTTGATGGACTGATTTATTATGCGGTTACCACTGACGCGCAGTTAGACTTGCTTTTTGAGTTGTCTGCCCTTGACTTTCCTGTTGTCACATTGGATAAGAAGTTATACGACTTTACTTTCCCTGCTGTTCTGTCAGATAATTTTCAGGGCGGACAGCTGGCAACCAGCCATTTGATCAGCAATGGACACCAAAAAATTGGCTATATCTTTGGAGAAGCTCATCATCCGCAGTCTGTCAGACAACGGTATTTAGGCTATGTTGATTGTCTGAAAAAAAGCGATTTGACATTCCGAACTAAGCTGGACGATCCTGAAGCAACGCTCAAAACAGCGATTGCTTATATTCAGTCAAACCAACTGACAGCGGCAATTTGCGAAAATGATTTGGTGGCTATTGAGCTAATGCGGCAATTGAGGCACGATGGTTATCAGATTCCAACAGATTTTTCTGTGATCGGTTTTGATGATGTTCAAGCAGCTTCCTTAGTTGATCCGCCGCTGACGACTATTGCTCAGAATTTTGCGGAGTTGGGAAAATTGGCCGGTGAGAAAATCATTTCCCTGATCCAGCATACAGCGACTCCTGATGAAAAAGTTCCAGTAACGCTTGTTTTACGACAATCTACTACCAATGAATAAGGAGCTCAATTCGTCATGAAAATTTCAACTATTGACACAAGACATGGAACAGATAATCAATACAGCTTTTCTCACGGGAACTGCCTGCCGTATACCGGAGTTCCATTCGGTATGAACTTTTTTGCTCCCCAAACAACAAATCAAAAAGGCAGCTGGTGGTTCCATCCAAATGATCATACCTTCCAAGGCTTTCGCATCACCCATCAACCAAGCCCATGGATGGGTGATTTTAGTCACTTAGTTCTACTACCTATTAGCGGAGAGCTTAGTGAAAATACTCTTTTTCATGCTAAAAGCTCTTATCGGCCGGAAGAAAGCACCTTTAATCCAGCTTGTTTGGAAATCACCAGCTGTCGTTACCAAATCAAATCACAGCTGATTCCCAGTATGTACGGCGGACTTCTTTCTTTATCCGGTATTCAGAAAAACGGTGGTTTAGCATTATCTCTACCAGGACGCTATGAACTGAAACAATTAAATAAAAAAACAATTCTGGGGCAAATCATCAATTTTTCCGGCTGTGAAGATGAAAACTTCACCTTCCATTTTGCTTTATATGCAGAAGAAGGATTCACAGCTATTGAAGGAGCTGACAGCGGCGAGGATGGCTTTGTCATTCTACGACTTGGAGATTCCTCTGATCTGGAAATCCGCCTAGGTACCTCTTTTATCTCAGAAGAACAGGCACAGCTGAGCCTTACCAGAGAATTAAGTTTAAGTAAAAGCGATTACCTAAACAATGCGCAATCAGCCTGGGAAGAGTATCTGAATAAGATTGAGATCACCCATCATGACAAGCAGCAGGTTTCTACATTCTATCATTGTCTATATCGGACATTCCTGTTTCCGCAGACGTTCTATGAATGGAGTGAAGACAACCAGCCAATTCATTACGATACCTTCAACAAAGTGGTTCGTGAAGGTGTTTTCTACACTAATAACGGCTTCTGGGATACCTTCAGAACAGTTTATCCTCTTTATTCATTGATTGCCGCTGATAAATATGGGGAAATGCTGGAAGGCTTTTTAAACAGCTATAAAGAAACGGGCTTTCTACCAAAATGGCTTTCGCCAGATGAACGGGGCATGATGCCGGGAACCCTTATTGATGCAGTGATTGCAGATGCTGCGGTCAAAGGAATTCGTCCTGATTTGATGCCCGAGTTTCTAGAGGCAATGAAAAAAGCTGCAACAGATCAAAGTGATCATGCGAATTACGGTCGTCGCGGAACCTATGACTATTTGAAATATGGTTATGTACCAAGCACTTATCATGAATCAGTCAACCATACATTGGATTATTGTTATAGTGACTTCTGTATTTATCAAGTCGGATCAGTACTGAATGATAATGACGTTTCTGAGTATAAAGATCATGCAAAAAACTATGTTCATATTTTCGATAAAGAAACAGGTTTTATGCGGGCGAAAGATGCCGAAGGTAATTTCCGAGAGGAGTTCAATTCTCATCGCTGGGGAACTGATTATGCAGAAGGCAGTGCATGGCAAAGCAGCTATGCTGTCTATCATGATTTTGCCGGATTGATCGATGCTCACGGTGGAAAGGACAAGTATGAGAAAAAACTGATTGAACTATGTAATCAAAAACCTCTTTATCATACTGGTGGTTACGGCTTTGAAATCCATGAAATGAGTGAAATGGCAGCTATCGAATTCGGTCAAGTAGCCTTATCTAATCAGCCAAGCTTCCATTTTCCTTACTTGTTCAACTATCTAGGAAAACCGGAAATGGCTCAGCCAATGATCAAACAACTGATGACTCAATGTTTTGATGATACTCCACAGGGCTTTCCTGGAGATGAGGACAATGGCAGTATCTCCGGGTGGTTCATTTTCAGTTCACTCGGCTTTTATCCAGTGACTGCCGGAAGCGGTGAGTATGTGATTGGTATTCCATTGTTTGATAAAGCAGCACTCCATTTATCAAACGGAGAAACGTTAACAATTACCAGCTCGCCAAATCATGTACAACAGCAATTTGTTCATGAAGTGAAGCGAAACGACAATACCTATACATCACTGTTCTTCTCCCATGAAGAGCTGATACAAGGTGGTACAGTCAATTATCAATTGGGTATCGTTCCGAATCCTAGAAAGTATACAGAAGAAGAACTGCCGTTTAGTCTTAAATAAGTAAAAACCTCCGTCAAGATGGATTCTGACGGAGGTTTTTGTATATTGGATCATTACCAAAAATATTTAAATATTTCTTCTCTAATTGTGAATCTCTAAATCTGTCAAATGACTTAAGCTATCCAAGTTAGTAATAGGTGTACTATAAACTCGTAGTTCTTTTAAATTTACTAACCCAGCTAAAGGAGAAATATCTTCAAAACTGTTACTACTCAAATCAAGATATTTAAGATTTATTAACCCAGCTACAGGTAAAATATCTTCTAAGTCATTACCATTTAGGTTAAGGTACTCTAAATTAGTTAATTGTTCCAACCCCTGTAGATTATTAAGATATGGATTGTAAGGCAACTCTAAGTGTGTCAATTTTTTTAGATTTTTAAGCCAAGCTAGATTTTGTAAATCACCAGAACCATGAATCGTTACATGCTCTAAATTCGTCAAATTACTAAGTAAATCAAAATCGATAACCCAACTATTATCATCTCCTGGTCTACTTCCATGGAAGTTTCCTAGATATAATGTTGTTAATCCTGTTAAATATTCAATACCAGTTAAGTTACGTACCAAATTTTTGTCTATCAAGCTAAGATTAGTAAGTTCAGCAAGATCATCTTTTGTTACCATAGTATTCCCATTCTCATATCTATTTAGCATCATAATCATATAACGCACAAACTCTGTATCGGAAAAGATGTCGCTTAATTCTTGTGCCACATTCACTTGATAGCGGCCAAGCTCCTCGCCATCTTCTGTTAATACAGCAACCTTCACATCATCTTTAAAAGTCAGAGAAAGACGCTCTGTTGCCAAAGAAAAACCGCCATTCTCATCTATTACTACTTCACTTGCACGGCGACGATTCACATATAATCGTGCTGTTTTTGCTTTTGCCAATCCATTACCAGTAATCGTTCCAGTAACTGTATTATCAATTCCACTAGCAAACGTATTAATTGCAGCGCTTAAGTCAACAGCGTTAACAGGGATAACGATTCGAGCAAGCTCCTTACCAAATAATGAACCAACAATCTCTACATGATCCTCAAGCTCAATGATATCGCCGGATTCCACAGGGATTGTATAAGAACCGTCATTATTGACTGCAACAGAACGCATCAAATCACCATTGACCAACAAACTAACTAAGCCCATATTATTGCCTGCAACACCACGTATTTCATTATCAAATAGTGTATACTCTTCAGCACTCAAAAGAATATTTTCCTGTTCAATAGATACTGTCTGTCGCTCTAGCTCATTATTACGTCTATCCATACCGACAATCTCCACATCATCATTGATAGAGGTGATGACATCACTTGCTTCAATCTCAAAGCTGCCATCTGAATAGACAACACCATTACGAGCAAAGCTGCCATTTACATAAAGAGCTACTTTTTTTATAGTGCTATCACTTAATCCAGTGATGTAGTCATCAATTCCCAATCGATAGGAATCAGGTGTAAGTAAGGAATAGCTTTGATTCAGAAGTGAACGAGGTACTAGCAACTGTTCCTCAGAAATACCTGCTTCAGCAAAGGTTGTCAATGGCGCTACAGCCATAGACAAGCATAATGTAGAAAACAATAGACCAACCAATCTTTTTTTCATTTTTTTCTCTCCTTTAAAATATTATTTCAAGCATTATGATACCACATAAGTGGTCAGGTTTCCATTTCATTTTTTATCAGATCAATGACGTTTTTTGATAAAAAAATAAGTAATACTATATTAAGTTTGTTTCTCCAGTTTAGCCAAGTAAACACTCGTATAAGTTTGCAGCATGCCTTTTATCCTTTCTACCTAACTATTTTTTCTCCTTTGACATTTCATACTATAATAAAGTTAAAATCATTTGACTTATATAATCCTCTACAGATTCAGCAGATAATACCAGTATTCTTCCACTTTTTCAAATCAACTGAAACTCCTGTTACCCATTGTAAACTTTTAGATTTTTTATTATCAAGCAGATTCAATCTATCACTATTGTAAGATTGTAGTGTTCCGCTAGTTTTTCCCCCACTTTAGTGCTATTCTTCGTTCAAGGAGGGATTTTTATGAGCGAGAATAAAATAGAAAAGATGATGAATCAATTAACTGTTGCTTATTCAGATGAAGGTGTAAAAAGAGTGTCCGAGCTTCAAGATATTGTTTTTGAAGCAGCAAAAGATTTAGAAAAAAGCCAGAACACAAAATTAGTTGCCTCCAAATTTTGCAACACACTCCCGCAATACTATCTCTCTTATAAAGATCAGTTCCCTAAGGCACTTATTACTCTGTATTACCAATTAAAACAAGATGCGGAAATCTACAAAGGCACAGCAACTAGTGCTATTATGTTCCCATTGTGGTTTGGTTAATACTATTAAAGATAATGAGTATATCTCACTGCTTTTTAACATACACAGAACTAATCAAGAGGGACTAAAAATCGCACATTTAACATACTTTACATTTAATCAATTCAACTCTACAATAGCAGCTAAGAGGCTTTGTGTTTCCCAGCCTCTCAATAGTGAAATAAGGAGGTACTATTATGGAATTCTACGTTAACGTACAACATGCTAAAGGGGAATACGGTGTCGTATTCCCTATAATCCCTCGCATTGGTGATTATATTCAAATCAACGAGCTAGAAGGTGATTACCTTGTCACTGAAGTTTGCATTTTTCCTATAAATTCTGATAAAACCGCAGATGCCGTAGTCAAAGTAACGGATAGAGATTTAGCTTCCTAAAAGGGAAGCTATTTTAATATACGCAGTATTACAATAACCTTATCAATTTATAGACATGTCACGAAAAAATAAAAGAAGGAAGTCCTGATCAGACTAAGTTCCCTATAATTTTTTTAGCTTTAACTCCTTTTATTCAACTTAAAAACAAAAAAAGACCCCAGTTAGGAGGTCTTAAAACTATTCTATTTTTAACTATTAGATTTTATTTAATGGGATATACACTGTTCCAGTTAATTCGAAGTCTTTTCCATTTTCCTTATACTCACATTTCCAAGTAAAATCGATGCTGCGTTCACCCCAATCACCAGGATGTAATTCCCATCTCAAGACGTTGTCATCAACTGAAAATCCATTATTTGTGGATGTGTATGTTACTGTACCACCCTTGAGGACCCCATAATTATTTATAAGAATTGGAGATATCAACGAAAATTCGGTTGACGCTTTATCCATTGTTTGTGTCGGATAATCTCCTCCACCATAATATCTTAAATATTCCAGATTATCATTGCTTATCCACAACCCATCTGAAAAATCGTTGAAGCTATCATTGGTATCATATATTTTTAAGCGCTCTAAATTTTCTAGATTAGCAATACTTTCTAACTCTCTTTCATCTTTTACGAAGGCAGCGTTTATGGTAATTTCTTTCAGGTGCTCCATACCGTATTTTCCGGTGTAATTATTTCTTCCTTCATAAATCGGAGATAAATCTACTGTATCTGACTCACTCCCAATAATCTTCGTCACAGTTTCAGGCAGGTATTGTAATCCTTCAATACTTTTCCCCACTTCCCATGAAAAACTGTCTCCTTTAAATTCTTGAATTTGACTTGCTGTTGGTAATTGATTGACTATTTCCAAACCACTTTCTTGCTCTAAATTTCTCACTAAAATATATCTTAGATTTTCGTCAGAAAAATAGACATATGGATCATTAGCTGCTGCGCCTCCTCTAATGCTCATTCCCCCAAAAAGAACTGCCCCAAGCAGCATTGCTCCACCAATAATTTTCAATTGTTTTTTCATTTAAAACACTTCCTTTATCAGATTATTGTGTTTCATAAAATATTATACAGGATTTTTTGATATATATAAATATAATTATACGAAAAATACATTACTAAAAATGTTTTAATCAGAAACATCGATGAGGAGCTTGTACATAAAATCATTGAAAACATGTACACATAATCATATATTTTTATCTCAAATAATGGAACTCCATTATCGCTTCATAGCCTAAATGCTCTTCTCCATAGAATTGAGAAAGAATTGGATTTTGAGAAAAAGCCCACTTCTCATATATTTCGGCATAGCCATGTATCGCTTCTATCTGAGCTTAATGTTCCTTTGAAAGCAATAATGGATCGAGTCGACCATTCCGATGTAAACACAGCCCCTTCCTTGTCCCTTTTCGCTAAAAAGAGCTAGAAAACAAAAAAAGAACCTTGAATTAACAAGGTTCTTTCGTCTTTTCTAGTCTGTTACATCATGCCGCCCATACCCATTGATGGGTCCATTGCAGGGGCTGCTGCTCCTGCTGGTTCTGGTTTATCTGCAACAACTGCTTCAGTTGTCAGCAATAATGCTGCGACAGAAGCTGCGTTTTGCAGTGCAGAACGAGTTACTTTTGTTGGGTCAACGATTCCAGCTTCCACCATGTTTACCCATTCGCCATTAGCGGCATTGAATCCTGTTCCCAATTCGATGTTTTTCAGTTTATCAACAATCACAGAGCCTTCATATCCAGCATTTTCTGCGATTTGACGAATTGGTTCTTCCAGTGCACGAATAACGATTTTCACACCTGTTTCCACGTCACCTTCAGCTTCAACTTCTGAAACTTTTCCAATCACGTTTACCAGTGCAGTACCGCCACCGGATACCATACCTTCTTCAACAGCCGCACGAGTGGCATTCAATGCATCTTCAATACGCAGTTTCAATTCTTTCAATTCTGTTTCTGTTGCCGCACCAACTTTAACTACTGCAACCCCACCAGCTAATTTAGCTAGGCGTTCTTGTAGTTTTTCACGGTCAAAATCAGATGTTGTGTCAGCAATTTGGTTTTTGATCAATTGAACACGCGCATCAATTGTTTCTTTGCTTCCAGCACCTTCAACGATTGTTGTATTGTCTTTATCAACAACGACTTTGCTTGCATTTCCAAGGTTTTCAATTGTTGTATCCTTCAATTCAAGGCCTAAATCTTCCGTAATCACTGTACCACCAGTTAATGTAGCGATATCTTCAAGCATTGCTTTACGACGATCGCCGAAACCAGGTGCTTTTACGGCAACAACGTTGAATGTTCCGCGGATTTTGTTCAACACTAATGTTGGTAATGCTTCTCCATCTACATCATCAGCGATGATCAATAGCGGACGTGATTGCTGCAGGATTTGTTCCAATAATGGAAGGATGTCCTGAATATTTGAGATTTTCTTGTCAGTGATCAGGATATATGGATTTTCTAAAACAGCTTCCATTTTATCGTTGTCTGTCACCATGTATTGAGAAAGGTAGCCGCGGTCAAACTGCATTCCTTCAACAACATCCAGCTCTGTTTCGATTCCTTTTGATTCTTCAATCGTGATAACACCGTCGTTGCCGACTTTTTCCATTGCATCCGCAATCAGCTGACCAACTTTTTCAGAGCCGGAAGAAACAGCTGCAACCTGTGCAATCGCTTCTTTAGAATCCACAACTGTTGAAATGTTGTGCAGTTCTTCTACTGCAGTTTTTGTTGCTAATTCAATCCCACGACGAATGCCTAAAGGATTTGCTCCGGCAGTTACGTTTTTCAGACCTTCACGAACAATTGCCTGTGTTAAGACAGTTGCTGTAGTTGTTCCGTCACCAGCGATATCATTTGTTTTAGAAGCAACTTCTGAAACAAGTTTTGCTCCCATATTTTCAAAATGATCTTCTAATTCGATTTCTTTCGCGATTGTTACACCATCATTTGTGATCAGTGGTGAACCATAAGATTTTTCCAAAACAACGTTACGTCCTTTTGGTCCTAAGGTTACTTTGACTGTATCAGCTAAAATATCTACACCGCGAAGCATTGCTGCACGCGCATCTTCTGCAAATTTAATTTCTTTTGCCATGATTATTTTCCCACCTTATCTTTGATTTTAATTATTGAATACTATGAAATATCGAGATTTACTCGACAATTGCAATGATATCTTTTCCAGAAACGATCAAATACTCTTTTCCTTCATATTTGACTTCTGTTCCTGAATATTTTTCAAACATAACAGTATCGCCTTCTTTAACTTCTGCAGGAACTTTTGTACCGTTATCAAGAACACGGCCTTCTCCCACTGCGATGACTGTTCCGTTTTGCGGTTTTTCTTTTGCAGCTGAAGCTAGAACAATGCCTCCTACTGTTTTTTCTTCTTCTTGAGCGACTTCAAGAATCACGCGATCGCCTAATGGTTTTAACACAATAAATCCCTCCATAATAAAAATAGTTTTTAATATTAGCACTCTTATATCGAGAGTGCTAACTCACACTATTTATAATACTCATTTCTTATTTGCATTGCAAGTCTTTTGTATGGAAAAAAATTTTTTCTTTATACTCTTACTTCTAAGCATCGTTCTGTTACGTTCTTTTAACTGCTTCATGGTAAAATAAAATCAGTAAACTCTTTTTTGTAATCAATAGCATAAGGCTTAAAGTATCAATACTATAGTAAATTTTGTCGTCATCCTTCATATAAATAAATCGTCTTACTTAAATCATCCCTTTCGGTTTAAGCGTTTCTAAAAAAAAAGAGAGGAGGAAGTGCAATGAAAAATCGACTGTCTCAAACTTTAGGGCTAACTTTCCTATACCTATTTGTCGCAAACATTGGAAATTTCTTTTTTGGAGTAGATAAGAAATTTACATGGACAACAACTATATGGGAAGCACTCTTTTTCGGCGTTTTTATTTTTCTGCTTTTAGGATACCGAAAAAAATAATCCTGCCTATATAATGATAACTTCTTATGAATAGAGTCTTTTACACGATTTATATACAGAAGTTGTTTTCTCTATGCTATACTTTTAAGTAATTGTCAAAATTGAAAGGGGCGTCTTCATGTCTGCAAAAAAGACAAGTATCTCGATTGTATTACTTTATTTGGCAGTATATCTGTCACCACTACTGGTCTCATCTTTTTCTCAACAGGTGGTCATCACAGCCTCAACCATCGCTTATATCCTTGGCGCTGTACTAATGATCATTCTTTATTTCAGAGACAAGCAACCAACATTAGTTGAAAAAGAAGGTAAACTTTCCTCTCCGGTTTTCATTCTTCTACTTGGTATCAGCGGTATCTTGATTGCCATATTTTTACAAGCAATAATTATGGGTATTCAAACAGCGATCACGAATACTGAACCAAGCTCAGAAAATACGGAGAGCATTATCTCCATAATTGTCGATAATAAATTATTCATTCTAGCTACAGTAATCGGCGGACCGATCATGGAAGAATTTGTATTCAGACGTTCATTGACGGATTTGTTTACCTTTGAAAAAACAGGTTTCTGGCCAGCTGCGTTGATCAGTTCAGCACTATTTTCAATTATTCACTTTGACGGAAACTTTTTTGTCTACTTTTTCCTTGGATTATTCTTTTCGATCCTTTATAAGCTGACTGGGAAAATCTGGACATCAGTCATCAGTCATTGCGGAATGAATACACTGGTCGTTGTCGTCCAGCTGATTGTTCATTATGGTATTGTTGAAATACCGAAATAGAAAAGACTAGTAGAAATAGACTATATAAAACGGCTGAAGCAATTTGCTTCAGCCGTTTTCGCTTTCTTTAGTTCTCTTTTTCCTCAGTCTCAACAAGACCATCGTTGTGAAGGAAATAAATCAATGTCTGCAGTTCATTCGTCAAATCCACATTCTGGATCAATACATCTGACGGAGCTGCTAGACGAGCGATCGTAAAGTTCAAAATCCCTTTGATCCCAGCTTCTGCCAATTGATTCACAATGTCCTGTGCTTTTCTGGCAGGTAAAGTCAAAATCGCCACCTCGATCTGCTGGATCTTGATCTGCTCCAACATGTCATCAATTGGATAGACTGGTACACCATCTACGATCCTGCCTACTATCTCTTCATTGATATCAAAGGCACAGCTCACACGAATACTGTTGCTTTGATGGAACTTATACTTCAATAATGCGCTTCCTAAATTACCAACACCTATTAAAGCGACGTTAGTCAGCTCATCATCATTCAAAGTTTTTCCAAAAAAGTTCATCAGGTTCTCAACATCGTAACCATAACCACGTTTTCCAAGCTCACCAAAATACGAGAAATCCCGACGGATCGTCGCACTATCTACTTGAACAGCTTCACTCAATTCCGTTGAGGAAACTTTACTTTTACCTGCATCGTATAAAATACGTAAATACCTATAATATAAAGGAAGCCGCCGAGCAGTGGCTTTTGGTATCGTTTGTTCTTTCACATTCATACCTCCAACTATTCTATATCTCCATCTCTAATAATAGCAGTTCTACAAGAGAAAAAGCAACGTTACTGCTCATAAAATCAGTTTTATTTCCAAAATGAAACATATTCTCAGACTGTATCATTTTACAGACCTGAATTTTTCTATATTTTATGCTAAACTGAGAAGGATCAAGATGAAATGAGGATATAATTATGATTTTACTACAGGCAAATCAAATCGCCCGCTATTTCGGGGCTGAGACTTTGTTTGAAAACATACAAATGGAAATTGCCGACAACAGCAGAATTGCACTGGTCGGTCGAAATGGAGCTGGAAAATCAACGCTCCTAAAAATCATTGCAGGCATCGATCCAACAGATGCCGGAACAATCGCAAAAAGTAAAACAGCTACCCTTGGCTATTTGGCTCAGGACACTGGACTAGCATCTGATAAGAATGTCTGGGATGAAATGCTTCAAGCCTTCTCCTCGCTTATTGCGATGGAAAACCGAATGCGGGAATTGGAACAGCTGATCAGTCAGGCTGATCCTGAAGCAATGGAGTATCCAAATTTGATGAAGGAATATGATCGACTGCAGCAGGAATTCGCTGATAATAACGGCTATGGTATGGAAAATGAAATTCGTTCTGTCTTGCATGGTTTTGGCTTTGATGAAAGCTTTTATGATCGCCCAATCAACGCCCTGTCCGGTGGACAAAAAACACGACTGGCACTTGCACGTATGCTGTTGCAAAAACCAGATATTTTAATTCTGGATGAGCCTACCAATCACTTGGATATCGAAACACTTTCTTGGCTGGAAGGCTATTTGCCTAATTACTCCGGTGCTCTGCTGATTGTTTCTCATGATCGTTACTTCCTGGATAAGGTAGTGACAGAGATTTACGAGCTAAGCAGAAGAAAAATGCATTATTACAAAGGAAATTACTCTAAATACCTGAAGCTCAAAGCAGAACAGCTGGCGAGTGAATGGAAGGCCTTTGAAAAACAGCAAACGGAGATCCAAAAGCTGGAAGACTTCGTTGCTCGTAACCTTGTACGTGCTTCTACAACTAAACGCGCACAAAGTCGTAGAAAAACATTAGAAAAAATGGATCGGCTGGATCGACCACAAGGAGATGAAAAGTCTGCTAATTTTCTTTTTGGTATTGAAAAGACATCAGGAAATGTTGTCTTGCAATTAGAGGACGGTGCCATTGGCTATGATGAAACGGTCCTTTCCTCTCCAATCAATATGGATATTCGTCGGCAGGAAGCAATTGCTTTAGTCGGACCCAACGGAATCGGCAAATCAACACTGCTGAAGTCGATCATTGGTAAGCTTCCTTTTATTGAAGGCTCTATTTCATTGGGGACAAATGTATCGATTGGTTATTACGATCAGGAACAGGCGAATCTTCATGGAAATAAAACGGTGCTTGCTGAACTATGGGACGAGCATCCGACGATTCCTGAAAAGGATATCCGCAATGTACTAGGCAGCTTTCTCTTTAGCGGTAATGATGTTGAAAAAACGATTCCTCTGTTGAGTGGCGGCGAAAAGGCCCGTGTTGCATTAGCCAAACTATCTATGGATAAAGAAAATTTTCTGATTCTTGATGAGCCCACGAACCACCTTGATATTGACAACAAGGAAGTATTGGAAAATGCTCTGATCGATTACGAAGGTACGCTGCTCTTTGTTTCCCATGACCGTTACTTTATCAATCGAATCGCAACAAAGGTCATTGAGCTTTCTGAAAACGGCAGTAAACTCTATCTAGGCGATTATGACTATTACCTAGAGAAGAAAAAAGAAGAAGAAGAATTGGCTGCACTGGCAGCAGCAGATCAACAACAAGAACAAACGGCTGTCACTACTAAAAATGATTTTTACCTGAATAAGGAAGCCCAAAAGCTTCTGCGGAATCTAAAAAGAAAGATTACTCAAATCGAAGAGAATCTTGCAGTGCTGGATGAACGTATCGATGAGCTGGAAGCAGAAATGAGTCGCCCTGAAATGGTAGAAGATCACGTTCAGCTGATGGCACTGAATAAAGAACTGGAAGAAAAACGAGCAGAACAAGAAGAGCAGTTGAATGAGTGGGAAGAGCTGAGTCTTGAACTGGAAGAAATGGAAGCTTGATTCAATAACAATACGAATCGAAAATTAGAGATTTGGACATGATCGTTTGTCCAAATCTTTTTTTATAGCCTATATGCAATATTTTGCATTTATAACAAAACGAACTTGCAAAATAATGCAAATCATGTTAACTTATTTCTGAGGAGGAATGTCTATGTTGATTGAAGAACGATTAGAGCGCATTATGAAAATCCTTGAAGATGACCAGCGTGCAACAATCGATGAATTGGTTGAAGCAATACAGGTATCAAAGGATACCATTCGAAGAGATTTGATTCGTCTGGAGCAGCAGAACTTGGTGCGTCGTATCCACGGCGGGGTTATCTCTACAAAAAAAGAAGCAGTTATTTTCGATTATAATGAACGTTCACATATGTCAAACGCAGTGAAACAGATGATTGGACAGCAGGCAGCTGAGCTTATCGAAGAGAGCTCATCGATACTCTTTGATTCATCAACAACTGTGGAAGCTGCAATTCAGCCCTTACAAAGTAAGAAAATCACTGCTATCACTAACTCACTGACACACGCAGCACTGCTGGCAAAAAATGATAAAGCAGGAGTCAGCCTTCTTCCCGGTAATCTACACAAGGAGCAGCTTTTCCTGTCAGGTGCTGAAACAGTAATCGGCATCCAACAATATATAACAGATTACACCTTACTGGGCGTCTTTGCCCTTTCGTCAGACGGCGTATTTATCCATACGCAAGAAGAAGGTCTAGCCAAAAGACAGATGGTCAAGCAAGGAAAAACAGTGATTGCTTTAGCTGATCATACAAAGCTGGATAAAATTGGCTTTTTTAAAGTTTGTTCTCTAGCAGAAATCGATATACTCATCACTGATAAAGCACCTGAGGATACATTACTGAAAGCATTGGAATCAAATAATATAAGGCTGATCGTAACAGATCAATCAAAGGAGAACGCACACCATGACTGAAAAAACTATTACATTAGGAAACGTTAAAAGTCCAACTATTTTCCCTGAAGTTTCACCTACATTACTAACTGATGAGACTATGACAAGCCGAAAAGAGAAGCTATTGAAAGTTATGGCTAATGAAAATTTTGATTTGTTGATCATCTATGCGGATAAAGAACATGGCGGTAATTTTGAATATTTAACTGGATTTATTCCTCGTTTTGAAGAAGGATTACTGTTGGTAGAGCGTTCAGGAGGCTGCACACTGATTTTAGGAAATGAAAATTTGAAAATGGCTAAATTTTCTCGAATCCCGGCCGAGTTGAAGCACTCTCCTCTCTTCTCTTTACCAAACCAGCCAATGGATAACGAACAGCCGCTCGAAGAGCTTTTTAAAGATTTAGACGTTGATAAAAAGAATAAAATAGGTTTGGTTGGTTGGAAAATGTTTACACCTAAAAATAGTGTTCCTTCTCAATATTTTGATCTTCCTTATTTCATCGTTGAAGCAATCAAAAATACGGTATCCGATCAAACTCAGCTAGTTAACAGCGCTCATTTATTTATTGATGGCGAGACTGGTATTCGAAGCACCAACAATGCAAATGAGATCGCTCATTATGAATATGGTGCAAATCTATCCTCTTCCTGTATACTGCAGACCATGGACACAGTTGAGATTGGTGTCAGCGAAATAGCCTTAGGAAATCTATTGACTGCTCAAGGACAACCGAACACGGTGGTAACAATTGCTGCAGCTGGTCAACGCTTTGAAAAGGCTAATATTTACCCCACAGGTAAACAGACAACATTAGGAGACTCTTTATCTCTGACAACTGCCTTCAAGGGTGGGCTTTCCAGTCGTACCGGTTTTGTGATCGAATCAGAAGCACAGCTGCCGTCAAATCAACAAGATTATTTGGATAGATTGGCTAAACCTTATTTTAATACTGTCGTCTATTGGCTGGAAAACATCCAGATAGGAGCTGTCGGTGGAGAATTTTACCATCAAATCGAAGACGTTTTCCCTAAAGAAAGGTATCATTGGCACCTGAATCCCGGACACTTGGTTGCTGACGAAGAATGGATGTCATCGCCCATCTATCCTGAGTCAAGACAAACGTTGAAAAGCGGGATGCTGTTACAGATTGATATCATTCCTTCTGTTGCAGGCTATACCGGTGTCAGCGCAGAAGAGTGTGTTGCCTTAGCCGATGAACAGTTACAAAGGGACATTCAACAACAGTATCCTGAGTTGTGGAAACGAATCAGTTTGCGACGGGCATATTTAGAAGAGGAAATCGGTATCCATTTAAGCAAGGATGTTCTGCCCTTATCCAACACCGTTGCCTATCTACGTCCATTTTTCTTAGCAAAAGATCTCGCTTTGCATGTGGAAAAAATAAAATAAAACGAAGCAGTAAGAACAACCACTATTCTTTGTGGTCTTTCTTACTGCTTCGTTTTTTTGTAGAGCCTCTCTATCCATTAAGTAATCCTGGTAGCTCTAACAAGCACTCTTCCAGTTTTTGAAGCAGCTGTTTTCCTTCTTCTGCCAGCTCTTGTTTTGAAGAAACAGTCAACACGATTCGATCATCAAGTATCCCATAATACAGACCGAACCCATCTTCCTCTACCGGACAAAAACCGAAGGCCTCCAATAAGTCACTTGGAATCCCTGTTGTTGAAATAAAGTTGCGTGTGAGTTTTTTTACAGGCTCTGACTCAAAAAAGTAACTTGCTTCAACTTTCTCACCAACCATTTTCTGTAGACCAAATAAATGACGCTCAACCCCTAGCCCGCTTTGACACTTGAAAATTCGCTCAGAGTGGGCAGAAACTCCCTGTAAGAATAGCTCCGCCAGTATATCTCTTTCCAGTAATTCTTCTGTGTTCAGATAGGCTTCTGCAAAACCCTTCTTCTCCTTACTCAGCGAGCGGGCACACTCTGTTCTGCCTTCATAAAAGCTGCGCATTGCCACAGGCTCATAAACTGATTCCAAACGACCAAAAACAGCCATTTGCGCTACTGCCAAAGCCATATGGAAATAAGCATCCGGACTTACTTTCAATTCTTTGATACGATTTTTTCCAATACTCTCTATCAATCGATGGTGGATTCGATATGTCTGAGCTTCTTCCTCCACCCTCACGCGACATTCCTCTAAAGCTGTCAGCAGCTCAGGGGTAAACTGCCAGGAAAGTCTTTTTGCCAGCGTTGTCGATCCTTCTCTCCTATTGATTGGTTTCTGATCCTTGATCGCATCAAATGCCTTTGTCAATATATTCATGGTTGGTACACCATCAACTGCCGTATGCTCTACATTAAACCCAATCGATCCACTTCTTGTAATGATTGCCTGCAATGTTTTGGTAAAAATCTGATCCTGTCCATCCAACAGCATCGTTGCTATCCGTTCTTCAATAGATCCATCCTTACCATCTGTAAAGCTCAAGACAAAAAGAGCATTTTCAATCAAATCGCAATTTTGGCTATTATGTCCAACAGCCTTCAATTGTTGATAAACGGCATATGCAGTCTTTCTTTCGACACCTGTCATATACGCCAGATTTTCTTCTCCCTTTTGAGCAATATGTTTTTCCGTCAGGATATGCTCAATTGTTTCAATAATTTTCTCCGGTGAATATTGTTTTCCTGTTGAATCAATGACCTCTAACTGATAATAATTACCCTTATTCACTACAATCATATGTCTATTCGCTATGCTGCTTTTAAAAAAGAAATCCCTATTCTCTCCCGGATTTCTACAGCTGCCAAAAAGGTTCCCATAATAGGACATATCTATGTTTTTCTGCTTATTCGTATATTCTAACGGGTACGTTCCTTCAGCTAAAGCAAGGTAGATCTTCGTCAACTGATAAATCAGCTGTGTCGCCTTTTCGGCATGAGAAGCGAGATGTTCGTGCAGTTCATTTCTGATCGTCAAGCCAAAATTCGTCTCACTCTGAACACAGCCGCAACCACTCAAATAGCTTTCCTGCCAAAAGCCAGCCAACCAACTTCCCTCTGTTTCCTGCTCATGACGCTGAAGATCCTCTTGAAGCTTCTTTCCTTCCTCTGCTTCAAAACGCTCAGTAAGCTGTTGGAACTCCACCAACTCAGAGGCTGTCAGAAATGGCTCTACCCACTCTATAACCTCACTCATTGTATGTGTCAATTCCGGTATTGGCAGTTTATCCAATAACGGCAATAAATCCTCTTTGTATTGTTTCATTTAACAACCTCCATTTTTGTAACCGTTTACCCGATAGTTTATTATACCTGATTCATCGTGATTAAAATAGAACTCCTTCAAAAATAAAAACCACCCTCTACCCACGAATCCTCGTGAGCAGAAGGCAGTCGTCTATTTTTCTCTTGTATCGATCACAATTGTTACTGGTCCGTCATTTGTCAGTGTAACGTCCATGTCACCGCCAAATTCACCGGTTTCAACAGCGATTCCAGCTTCTCGAAGCTGTTGATTGAACGCTTCATATAACGGAATTGCCTGTTCAGGTCTTGCTGCTGAAATAAAGCTGGGACGATTTCCCTTTTTGGTATCCGCATATAACGTAAACTGTGAGATACTCAATATTTTCCCGTCGGCAGATTGAATATCTTCATTCATCTTTCCTTCGGAGTCTTCAAAAACACGCAGCTTACTGATTTTTCGTACCAAATACGCCACATCTTCCAATGTATCTTCTGTATGGATTCCCAGTAAGATCATAAAGCCTGAGTCGATCTGCCCGATCATTTCCCCATCGATTTCGACCTTTGCATGAGAAACACGTTGAATCACAGCCTTCATGTTTTCCTCCTAGCCATTTGTACGTCGAACACTATGAACATCCGGTACATTTTTGATTTTATCGACAATCGTCTTCAAATGAGACAGATTCTGAATTTTTACAGTAATATGGATCACAGCCATTTTATCCTTAGTCGGCTTCGCTTCCACACTTACAAGGTTCTTGGTCATAGTGCTGACAGCCAACAACACATCATTCAGCAGTCCGCTGCGATTGTACCCATAAATTTCCAGATCAGCATCATACTCTTGTTTAATATTATTAGTGTCTTCCCACTCTACCTCAATCATTCGCTCTGCAAGCTCTTCTTGGTGCTGCACATTCGGACAATCCGCTCGGTGAATAGAAACACCGCGACCTTTCGTGATATACCCGACGATTTTATCTCCCGGCACCGGATTACAACAGCGGCTTAAGCGAACCAAAAGGTTATCGATCCCTTGGATGACGATCCCGCCTTCATGGCGAACTTTGACCTTTTCGGATTCCTTTTTGACAGGCTGGCTCATCAATTCTTCCGCTTCTTGCTTCTGACGTTCCAACTCCTGTTCTTTTCGTTCTTTCTCAGTCAAGCGATTTGAAACAACTTGTGCGCTGATTTCTCCATATCCTACAGCAGCATATAGATCATCCTCTGTCTGATAGTTGAAGCGTTCAATTGCTTCAGCGATTTTTGACTTGCTTAAAAATTCCTTTGGTGTAAAACCATGCTCAGTTAAAAACTTACTGATGGCATCATGCCCCTTGATAATATTAACTTCTCTATCTTGGACCTTAAAGAAACGTTTGATTTTGTTTCTGGCTTTGCTTGTTTTTACCATCTTCAGCCAGTCACGACTTGGTCCAAAGGAATTTGGAGACGTCAGAACCTCGATGATATCTCCATTTTTCAACGTATAATCCAACTGGACCATTTTCCCATTGACCTTGGCACCTGTCGTTTTATTTCCAATTTCCGTATGCACGCTGTAGGCAAAATCAAGTGGTCCTGATCCCTTCGGCAACTCGGTCACATCGCCTGTTGGTGTAAACACATATACTTTATCACTAAAAATATCGCCTTTGACACTCTCCATAAAGTCTGAAGCATCGAAGCTTTCATCCTGAAGCTCCAAAATTTCGTGGAACCAGCTCAGTTGTCTACTGTCTTCATCCTCTTCAACCTTATCTGTCTTACCTTCTTTATACGCCCAATGCGCAGCAACCCCGAATTCAGCGATTTGATGCATCTCATGTGTTCTGATCTGCACTTCTACAGGGTTTCCTTTTGGTCCAATGACCGTAGTATGGATCGATTGGTACATGTTGGCTTTCGGCATGGCAATATAATCCTTGAAGCGTCCGGGCATTGGTGTCCATTTCGTGTGGATCGCACCTAACACCGCATAACAATCCTTGATTGAATCAACGATCACTCGAATCGCAAGCAAATCATAAATCTCTGTAAACTGCTTTTTCTGATCCTTCATTTTCCGATAGATCGAATAAATATGTTTGGGTCTGCCGTATATTTCTGCATAGATTTCCAGATCTTCGGTAGCCTTTTTGATATCACCTACCGCTTCTGTGATGTATTCTTCCCGCTCTTCTCTTTTCGTCTGCATCAAATGGACGATTCGATAGTATTGCTTCGGGTTGATATAGCGTAATGCTGTATCCTCCAGTTCCCATTTGATTCTGCTCATCCCTAAGCGATGAGCAAGCGGTGCATAGATTTCCAAAGTTTCCTGTGCAATTCGACGCTGCTTGTCATCACGCAGATGCTTCAACGTACGCATATTGTGGAGTCTATCAGCTAGCTTCACCATGATGACACGTAAATCCTGGGCCATTGCCAGCAGCATCTTCCGGTGATTCTCAGCTAACTGTTCTTCATGAGATTTATACTTGATTTTCCCAAGCTTTGTTACTCCATCGACCAGCATGGCAACATCTTCACCGAAATCATTTTTCAGATCTTCTAAGGTCACTTCTGTATCTTCTACAACATCATGAAGAAATCCAGTCGCTACCGTATGAGGGTCCATATGAAGCTCTGCAAGGATACCCGCTACTTGGATTGGATGGATGATGTACGGCTCTCCTGATTTTCTGACTTGTCCCTCATGCGCTCTTTCAGCATATTTATAGGCCTTTGCAACAAAAGCCGTATGTTCCTTCGACATATACTTCGATACGATCCCGATGACTTCAGGACCCGTTAAAATATCTTCCTTTGGCAAAATTCTCACTCCTTTATAACTGGGGAGGAATCAGGTCAAAGTTTTCCCTGATTCTTCATTTTGGTGGTCCGTTAGCCATTGCTTCTAGAGGTTCCTACACTAGAGTAATGGTACTCCTTTATTACTTTGGAGGAAACCGGTCAGGTAACTTCCCGATTTCTTCATTTTGGTGGTCCGTTAGCCATTACTTCTAGAGGTTCCTACACTAGAGTAATGGTACTCCTTTATTGCTGGGGAGGAAACCGGTCAAATTTTTTCTGATTCTTCATTCCCTTGATTCGTTATCCTCTACTTCTATCGCAACTTCTTCAATATGTACAAAAACGATTTATCGAAAAAATGATTTTTGATAAAAAAGAAAAGTACTACTTGAAGCAGCAGCACTTTCAACACTTTTATTATACCTGAAATTCTCAGATTTTCAATTCCTTGATTTCAACGGCTCAATCAAATAAAGGCAGGATTTCTCTAGGATTGTTTACACCGATCGTATTCGCTCCGCCTTGAAGTAAAATCTCCATCTCCAACAAGGTTGGCGAATCGACGTTGAGTTGTATGTGAAGCGGTCTTTCTTTTACAGCTCTGAATATTCCTGTGTAAAATAGAGCTTTTTCCACAGATAGAGCATAACCCAATGAAAGAACCTTGACATTCACTCTGCTCATTTGAAAGGCAATTTTACCTCGTTCCTCTTCGGTCATTTCCTCTATGTCTATAAAGAATCCCAAAGCTCCTTTTCCAAAAGCCAACGGCGCCAGCATTTGATAAGTCTGCTTGATTACTGCCAGGTTTTCCAAAGTAGCGGTAATATGAACCTCTGTAGCACCATTCTTATACAGCTCACCAGTTTCAAATGCTTGCTTTCCTAACGTACCCGCACCTAATGGATAGTCCGCGATACTGCCAACATGAATAGCTGTTCCTGATAAAAGCTGTTTTACTCTTGCCACGTTACATGGAAGAACAATGACCATCCGCACCTGATAATTCCGTATAAATAATATTTCTTCCTTCAACTGTTGATCTGTCATAGTTGGGTCCAACAGCATCACAGATATTCGATTCAAATCTATCCCCATAACAACCCCCTATAACAACATTTCCAATTGATAACTCACAGCACTCAACGCATACAGTGGTGCAGTTTCTGCCCGTAAAATACGCGGACCAAGTCCACAACTGACTCCTCCATTTTCTTTAAACACATCTATTTCCTCCGGAGCAAATCCTCCTTCAGGACCAAAAATGATCAATAAATTCCCACCGGGTTTTAACGTTTTCAAGGTTTCTGCAAGCAGACTCTGCTCCCCTTGCTTTGCTGATTCTTCATAAGCAATAAGAACCTTCTCATAAGTAGAAAAACTATCGATCAGTTCTTGCTCTTTCTCCAATAAACGGACTTCAGGCATCAACTGGCGATGAGACTGCTCTGCTGCTTCCTGAGCAATTTTCTCCAGACGTTTCACCTTGTTTCCACGCTTTTTATGATCCCATTTCACAATCGAATTTTTAGCTGGAAATCCGATAAAACCATGACCGCCAAGCTCTGTTCCTTTTTGTATGATCCACTCCAGCTTGTCCCCTTTCGGCAAACCGCAGGCAATCGTCACATTAACAGGAAGCTCCTTATCTCCGTCTTCCTTGGAGAGCTCTCGAATCAGTACCTCCTGTTCATCAATAGAACTGATTTCACCTAGAATCACCACACCATTATCAAAAACCAAAAACAACTGATCCTCCGGCTTCATCCGCATCACACGAACGATATGGTGGTAATTCTCTCCTGCAACAGAATATTCTGATTTAGCTTCATATGTTTCCTTTATAAAATAACGCTGCATCTTACTCGTCCTCTGATTTTTTTAATATGATTGCATACCAGTCGCCTTGCTGAAAAATCTGATCGACAATAAATCCTGTTTCTGTCATCTTGGCAAGTACCATGTCTTTCTTTTCATGAATGATTCCTGAAACAATAAATGTCCCTTTTTCCTTAAGCAACCGATATGCGTCTTTGATCATCAAAACAATAATATCTGCCAAAATATTGGCAACGATCACATCTGCTTCAATAGCAACATTCGTCAACAGATTGTTCGCAGACACCTGAACATCTGCTGCAACTGGATTCATGGCCATGTTTTCTTTTGCCGCCGTCACTGCCACTTCATCAAGATCGAAGGCATGAACAGCTTCAGCTCCCAAATATTTCCCAGCAATACTCAATACGCCTGATCCGGTCCCTACATCAAGAAGCGTCTCTCCACCTCTCAACACTGTCTCCATCGCTTGTAAAGTCAAGCGAGTGGTTGGATGTGTTCCTGTCCCAAATGCCATTCCAGGATCTAAAGTGATGATGCTTTCATCTTTATTCACAGCCTCATATTTTTCCCAACTTGGTACGATCGTCAAATAACGCGTCACTCTTACCGGATGATAATATTTTTTCCAGGCAGTCGCCCAGTCATTTTCGGCAACCTCACTAACAGTTATCTCATTTTTTCCAATCATCAAGCCGAATTCCGGTAATCGAGCAATCTCTTCTTTGATAAAGGGAAGGATTTCCGGTAAAAATGTCGTCTCAGGAAAATATGCCATAACCAACGCGCCATCCTTGATATGAGTAAACTGGTCCTTATCCAGGATTTCTCCATATCGATCACTTTCAAAATTATCTACATCTAGTGAATCTTCGATCGCCACACCGCTAGCTCCTGCTTCCATCATGATATTGGAAACTGCTTCAACTGCTTCGCTGGCTGTTTCAACTTTTACTTCAGTCCATTTCATCTTCTATACCGCCTTCTTAATAACTAGGATAAGGTAGATACGGATCATTTTCTGAAGCCGCATGTTCCACTGCCTGATTGAATTTTTCTGTTTCCCAAACGAGCTCAAAGCTGTCCTTTTCCGGGTCGGTCAGAAAGTCAAACAGTTCATCCTGTCCATCGATCAAGACCTCATTCAAATAAGACAGCATACCATCGATCACTGATTTATGCAGTCCCTTTTTCCCATCAAAAGGAATAATCGCTAAGTAGTCCTCTGGATCTGGCTGCTGTTTCGTCTTTTGCTCATTATAAAAGATCACACCATCTTCAAACTCGATCACTTCTTCTTCTGACAAAACACCCTCAGCATCATCGATTGCTTCTCCATCCTTGTTTTCTGCAAATAACCGCACGATGACCTCGATCGTATGATTACGAGTATCCCAATCAATTGCTGTATCAAACTCGCTGATTTTTTCATTAAGCTGTTTGTCTAAATAATCTAGTATTGTTTCTTTTTTCATCATTGACCTTCCTTCCAACCGAATGAATGCTTATCGATTTCACTTTTTCTCTGTAAAGATATATATGGGTTCCCTGCTACTGCATACCGTAAAGGCTTCTCCGTCCAGATTCCCTTATTCGGGATACCGATCCGAGGCAGCGCAAGAATTTTTTTTGGATGCTTTCTTTTCTCAGGAACCAGATGCAGCGAGCTGTTGAAAATAGACTGTCCGTACAGATCCCTTTCGATTCCTAAAGCCGCAACTAATTTCCCCGGACCATTGGATAGATCCAATCCAGCTTTTCCGCCACGTCTTCTCGACATCTCTTCAAGACCTTTGACTGGTTGAAGCCCTCGAATCATGACCCCTTGCGGATGCCCTTTCTCACCAGTTACCATATTCAAAATCAAATGCGTATGCATCGTATATAGATAAATCGTTCCGGGGATATCATACATCGCCTTCAAGCGTGGTGTGTCCCTCATTCCAAAGCTGTGCGCCGCTTCATCCTCCGGTCCCAAATAGGCCTCTGCATCAACAATATAGCCAGCCAGAAGCCCTTCTTCTGTCTCATGCTCAAGATACATGCCAAGAAGATATTGGGCGATTTCTTCCGTTTTATGATTTCTAAAATAATTGATCAATTCATTCATTTTCTACCACTCTCTATCATACACAATCCTCAGCAAATAAGCCATGAAAACAGCATGTTTATCAACGTTTTGAACGCATTAAATCATTCCGCACATGATTCGGCAAGTTTTTGCTGTGTCATTAAATTTTCTTTTACATTGTATCATATTTGCAAATACGAATATATGTTCTTTTACAAAAACATGGTATACTGAAGAAAAGTACATTTATTAGGAATATTTCCTATATGAAAGGATTGTATCATGCGCTTTTTCAAGACATTGATTGAGACCGTGTCACCAAAGGATCATTCAAGTTCATCGTTGGAATCATCATCAGAAAGTCATTCATTTATTGATTTGGACACTTTAACGCGCTATGGACTCAGCAATAAGGAAATCAGCTGTTTTTCTGAATTTCTTACTGTTCACGAGCGTTATTCGATCCATCCGATAACAAAGGAAGAGCATTCAGCTTTAAATTACATGAGTGAATGGCTGCCGGATGTTTGTTTTTTATGGACTGATGAGAGCAGTAATTATGCTGGATTATTTTTTCGTGGCCCTATGAGAGGTAGAGTAATGATTTTGAATCACGGCGAAACCTTCTATGCTCCTTTATATATTGATGTCACATCTTTTATCAGTAAAATCAAAAACGAAACGATTGATGAGCTGGAAATTCCACGACTTTGTCCGGTCGATCATTTAGAACCCTATAAAGCGGATTACCCATTAAAAGTCCAAACCGATAAAGCTTTAAAAGCGAATTATGCAGCTGCAATAGAATTACTCGAATCACTTGATTTGATCACAGATGAAGAGCTTTATGCGCAAACAGCTTTTCAAGCATGGTATCTGATGCCAGTGCAGTATCTTGATGAGCTGTTGAGCTTCTTTGAAACAGATAATATGTATATTTTACAGGAAATCTCTTACTTGTTTGCTTTCCATCAATACCTTCCTGCTATTCCCTATTTGAAAGCAGCTGTTCAGCAGTCAGATTCTTACATAAGTAGTCATGCTAAACGAGCATTGACTTATTATCAAACGAAATTACATCAAGGCATTGTCAAATATGCCCAATACTACTTCTCAGAAAGGAAGTTTATCTATGCAAAAACCACTTGCTTATCGGATGCGACCTAGAAATATAGATGAAGTGGTCGGTCAGACCCACTTAGTCGGGGAAGGGAAAATCATTCGACGAATGGTTGAAGCTCGTATGCTTTCCTCCATGATTCTATATGGTCCTCCCGGCACAGGAAAAACAAGTATTGCCAGTGCGATTGCCGGCTCCACTAACTATGCTTTTCGCATGCTGAACGCTGCGACTGATACGAAAAAGGACTTGCAGATCGTAGCAGAGGAAGCGAAAATGAGCGGTACTGTCATTCTTCTACTTGATGAAGTTCATCGACTGGACAAAACCAAACAGGACTTCCTTCTTCCCCACTTGGAAAGCGGTCGAATCATTATGATTGGTGCTACTACTGAGAACCCTTATATTACGATCAATCCTGCGATTCGCAGTCGAACTCAGATTTTTGAAGTAAAGCCGCTCAGTGAGACAGATATCCAAATTGCCATTGAGAAGGCCCTAACAGACACGGAACGCGGTCTGGGTGATTATCCTGCTGTCCTCGATCCTAAAGCGTTACAACACCTTTCCAGAGCAACCAACGGTGATTTACGAAGCGCACTCAATGGTTTGGAACTGGCTGTCAGATCAACGAAAGAAAATGAAGAAGGGAAAATTTTCATCACGCTGTCGATCATTGAAGAATGCGTCCAGAGGAAAGCTCTTACTCATGACAAAAATGGCGATGCACATTATGATGTGATTTCAGCTTTTCAAAAATCCATTCGCGGCAGTGATGTTGATGCTGCATTACACTATCTAGGTCGTTTGGTTGTTGCAGGGGATCTGCCAATCATTTGCAGAAGACTGATGGTCGTTGCCTATGAAGATATCGGGCTGGGTAATCCAGCGGCTGCAGCCAGAGCTGTTACTGCTGTGCAGGCTGCTGAAAAATTGGGCTTTCCAGAAGCAATCATGCCTCTTTCAATGACTGTTGTAGAGCTTTGTCTTTCACCGAAGTCTAATTCTGCCAACTCCGCACTGAGTCGTGCTATCGCTGATATAGAAGCTGGCAATGCCGGGGAAGTTCCAGATCATTTACGAGACAGTCATTACTCAGGAGCCAAGGAGCTAGGTAGAGGGATCGGCTATCAGTACCCACATGATTTTGAGAATGCTTGGGTGAATCAGCAGTACCTGCCAGATAAGTTGAAACACGCTCATTACTATGAACCGATCGATACTGGAAAGTACGAACAAGCACTACATCAGCAATACAATAATATCAAAAACTGGAAGAAAAAATCCTAAATTTTATAAAGGCAATCTCATTGCCCATTATAAAAAGCTATGCTATTATAAAGATGGTTAATCTGTGATGTGCGTGTTGTCTTTTTTGTGTGTTGACCGAACATTTTATTGATATCTCGGGATCCGACTAGTATCTAGACAGGTAGCAAGCCTTTTCATTTGGTAGCTCGAAGTCATGGATCGTGGAACCCACCTGCTAAGTGCGGGATCAATACTATAGGACAAATAACGGCATCGACGGATTTTCCTTTTTTTGAAATTATTATAGGTGCAGCATTTATCAGATGATTGATGTTGCACCTTTTTTTATTATCTTTTGGAGGATGATCATGGCTATTCAACTACTGATTTTTGCAGCTGCTCTGCTTTCAATTTTTGTCAGCTTTTATATCAAGAAAAGCTTTCCAAAGCTGGCTTCGGCCTTCAACAAGGAGATTCCAGCAGACTATTTCCACTCCTTTAGTCGCTTGTTCCTGATCATAGGGCTTATCGGGATACCGGTTGCTGTGTTCAATCATTTCTACTTTTCTTTGCTTTACATCATGATATTAATGATTCTTTCAACGATTTTCGGCTTGTCCTTTGCAAAAAAAATTTGATTGTTCTTCTCTTTTTGGTTTGAATTTTTAAAGTTTTGTTCTACAATAAAAGTGAGGCAAGAAAAATAGTTATTTAATAGAAAAGGAGTGATCCCCTTGTTACAAAATTATAATAAAATCATGGTTGCTGTCGATGGGTCTGCTGAAGCTGAACTTGCGTATCAAAAAGCTGTAAATGTTGCTATGCGAAACGATGCTGAACTATTATTAGCTCACGTTATCGATACACGTGCGTTCCAGTCTATTTCTTCATTTGATGGAATGTTGGCTGAGCAAGCAACTGAAATGGCCAAACAAACTTTAGCAGACTACAAAAAACAGGCTGAAGAGCATGGCTGTGAAAAAGTATCAACAGTTATTGAATATGGATCGCCTAAAGTGATCATTGCGAAACAACTGCCGGAAGATCACAATGTTGATTTGATCATGATCGGAGCAACTGGTCTGAATGCGGTGGAACGTCTGTTTATCGGTTCTGTTTCTGAATATGTTATCCGTCACTCAACTTGTGATGTGTTAGTCGTTCGAACAGATTTAGAAAACAACGTACCAAAAGAAGAGAAAGAATAATCTGATTCATTTGAAAAAGAAGGTTTCCGAAATGGGGCCCTTCTTTTTTATGCTTTATTATGTAACACATACTTCTAATAGGTATTCAAAACTGGCTTATTATCGAAAATTAAGTGTTTTTGGCCGTTTTTTCCTCATTATTCAGTCCCTTACTGTTTTTCATTTGATATACTATCAGTAGTAGGAATAACGGAGGACCACACACATGGATGAACAAATTTTTGTCACTAAACAATTGGAAAGTAATCAACCTGCTTCTGATAAGCTAATTCACTTTATGCTTCAGCATATAGGCTCACTCTCTGAGGAGCTGCGGGAAACCATCTACAGCGGGTGGTGCATACTCTTAGAGAATAATCGAATGACGAACAATCAAAAGCAGTGGCTGCTGGATGAAATTTTTGCTAGAAAACTCCTTTATCAAGGAATTGAACAGGAACAGACAGATGATACATTTACAAGAAGCTTCACCGCACTACTTCTTGTACAGCTATTGGATGATCATTATAAGAACAACTGGCTGAAAATTGAGATGGAGAAACAGCTCATTGCAGAATCATTGAATTACATGGAGATAGAGAAGGATAATCGTGGATTAGTACCTGTCAAAGGCTGGGCACATGCTTTTGCCCACGGTGCTGATTTACTGGCAGCTGTCGCACGCTCTAAGCAAGCAACAGAAACGATAGCCCAACAAATCCTGAGCATCCTCACACGCGCCATATTCGATATCGATGATTTTCTTTGGGAAGAGGAAAGTCGAATGGTTCCTGCTATTATTGTACTAATAAAGAAAGAACTACTGTCTCAGGATGAGCTGAATCATTGGATTCAACAAAATAATCAAACGGTCTTAAATCAAAATAATCGCAACATTTGTTGGAATCGTTTTTTGACTTCCCTCTCTTGGGTATTAAGATTTGAATTGCTTGATTTTGAACTTGTTCAAGAGTCGATTTTTCATTTTCTTCATAGCTGTTATAAGAAAAGAGGAATCATTTAACCAAAAGAACAAGGCGACTGCTTCTGAAGCAGTCGCCTTGTTCTTTTGGTTATTATCCACGCAAACGCTCAACGTCACGAGCAATTACTAATTCTTCATCAGTTGGGATCAACAGAACTTTCACTTTTGAATCATCTGTTGAAATCACTGTTTCTTTTCCACGTACATTATTTTTCTCTGGATCGATTTCACAGCCGAACCAAGTCATTCCTTTGATTACTTCGCTGCGGACATGAGAGTCATTTTCACCGATACCGGCAGTAAATACGATTGCATCTACACCGTTCAATACAGTCACATAACTTCCGATATATTTACGGATACGGTCAGTAAACACATCATAAGCAACCTGAACTTCTTCTTTATCCATGTTGGCTTCCAAATCACGCATGTCGCTTGAAATGCCAGTTAAGCCAAACAGTCCAGATTTTTTGTTTAGAATATCGATCATATCTTTCACATCTGTCAAGCCTAATTTATCCATCAAGTATGGAAGCAATGAAGGGTCGATATCGCCGGAACGAGTACCCATTGTTACACCTGCTAAAGGAGTGAAGCCCATAGAAGTGTCTACAGATTTTCCTCCGTCAACTGCTGTGATAGAAGCTCCATTACCTAAGTGACAAGTAATGATTTTCAATTCTTCGATTGGTTTACCCAGCATTTCAGCAGCACGCTGAGAAACATACATATGACTTGTTCCGTGTGCGCCGTATTTACGAGCTGAGTATTTTTCATAATATTCAGTTGGAATACTATATAGGTAGTTATGCTTAGGCATTGTTGTATGGAATGCAGTATCAAAAACAGCTACACTGATGATATCAGGCAGGATTTTTTTGAATGCTTTGATTCCCATTGCGTTAGCTGGATTATGAAGAGGAGCTAAATCAGCCAGAGCTTCGATTTTAGCCAATGCTTCATCATCGATAATAGCTGAGTCTTTAAAGTCTTCCCCACCAGCTACTACACGGTGACCTACGCCGGTAATTTCATCATAAGAAGCCAAGATGTTCAATTCGATCAATTTGTCCAACAGCATTTTTACAGCTACATCATGGTCGTTGATGTCGATGATTTCTTCATACTTTTGATCTTCACCGTATTTGATTGTAAAAATAGAGTCGTTCAAACCAATTCGTTCAACGATCCCTTTTGCGATAACTTCTTCACTAGGCATAATGTATAATTGCCATTTCAAACTTGAACTTCCGGCATTGATTGCAATTGTTTTAGACATGATACTCTCCTCTTTTAAGTTTATTGTAAGTAGTTTATTTCAAATTTGAAGATTTCCAAGCTTCAAATTGTTGAAAAAATTGAGTGACCTTTTCCGGTTCTTTCAATGATGCAAGCTTAGCAAGTAAAACTTCCTTCACTTGGGCACTGTTTTCACCCTTATTCTGGATGATCAGGATACTTTTTCTTGAATGCTCTGTCTGGAACATCGCATCCGGCAACTGGATCACACCTTGTAAAAACACATTTTCCTGAATCCATTTCTTCAGGTTATCACTTTGCTCGGTTTCAAAAATATTAGCTGGTACCAGAAAAAGACCGAAACCATCCGGCTTCACATATTTCATTGCTTGCTCCATCAACAGATGGTGGGCATAGGTATGACCTTCTGGCGCAGCAACTGTAAATCCTGCAGCTTTTTCATCATTAGGATAATAGCCGATCGGCAAATCACTGATTGCAGCATCTACAGGATCGATCAATAATTCTTGAAGTCCATCCTGATGGTAGAGCTTCATATCAACACTTGTTAATCCGCTATTTACTGAAGCAATGGATAATAAGGTATCGTCAACATCCACACCATAACCAATAACTGCTTTTTTGGATAGCTTCAAATTCAGCAAAACTGTCAGCAGTAAGTTCCCCATTCCGGAGGAAATATCCAAAATCTGTAATTGGCTAGTTTGTGAAAAAAACTGCTCCATCAAATAGACAAATAGAAAACCGATGCTGTCAGGTGTCAGCTGATGATTCGCCTGTACAGGTTCCTCTTTGTTTCCTTTCAGCAGCAACAACTGAGTAAGGCGACGAAATTCTTCAGGCTCCAAATCAATTTGCTGAAGTTCTTTGTAAATTTCTTTTAATTTTAATATTGTTTCTTCATCAGGTTTCCCATCAAGAACACGAATCTGGAAATCATCCAGCAGATTATCTCCGTTTTCAATATAAGCATCCAGGTAAGAAGTATCCAAAGATTTCTTCAATAACTGTATTGCCTGCTCCATCAATTCGAAAGCCTTTTCCATTTTCTCAGAAAACAAAAAAACACCTCAACTTCTAGAAAAATATAACAACTTTTATACCTGTTCTATTTTATCTAAAAAACGCATAATAATCAATCAATTTTATGGCAATATTTGTAAATTCAGTTTTTTCGCATTGTAAATACAGGTTTCATAAAGAAATCCTCATTATTTTAAGGTAATCTGCCAGTCTGTATTAGTTATTTTCTCATCCTGTTTGATACACATTTCACAAACTCTTAGTCTGATGACTGCCCCTCTAATTTTTCATGAAAGGTATAGTGCTTTCCCGCTACAGTTATTATCAATTTTACGACTTCTTCTTCTCTCCAATATTCAACTGTCCCTTCTGAATAACTTTGCCTGCCTGCAGATTCTCCCTCATCTGTAAAATCAGACAGAAACATCGCTTTAATGATTGCTGCTGTGTAAAAATTTTGCGTGCTCTCTGAATAGGAGTGAGTCAGGCGATAGTCAATGACCATCAATAAGAAAAACAAGCTGAATAAATAGAAAAAAAGGAGAACCGCAAGAAGGACGCTCCCCTGATTTTTTTTCACAGACAATCCTCCTTTCATAGAATCAGTACTGCTTCTTTATTTTTTCCGTTTTCAAAACTTAATTGAAGGACAATGCCTCCTTCCTCCTGCCTAAATGTCGCCGCTTCAACTCTAGTCAATAGCGGTTGGTAACCGCCATTTGCCGATTTAATGATTTTATTCTGCTTCATTTCTATAAGAACTGCGTACTCCTTCTCTGTATCGTAAAGTGTCAAGTAGTCCGAGTGTACCGACACAAGATCATACCCCCTAATTTCGTTCTCCAACTGGATCAGGAAAATATGCCATTCCTTTTCAGAGGTATTCTGAAGCTGTCTTCCTATTATTTGCGCATTTTTGATATAGCCGTACCCAAGTAAACATATGACCGAAAAAAGAAAAAGAGCCAGCAAACATTCAAGAAGTGTGAAGCCTGCGTAACTATTATTACGGTTATTTGAGTTCAATAATAAAGGTCTCTGCTTCATTTCTTATCTCCGCTTTTATCAGTTTATTCTCGTTTTGAATAATCATTACCACGTAATGCTTCCCTTCACGAGTGATTCTTTGCTCCGACGCTCCTTCATATCTCTCGTAATATCTTACTTCTTCATAGAGAACCCGTCGCATAGCCAGACGTTCATTCAATGCTGTCGCCTTTCCAAAAAGAAAACTGTTGGCAGAAAGAAGTCCGCCAATTACTGTTGTCAGCATCGATAAAGCAATCAAGCTCTCCGCAAAAACATATCCTTTAAAGCGCAATGATCTTTTTAACATATCGCCCGCTCCCCATCTGAAACTGATAGTCTATTCGTTTCTTTTTGTCTTTCCATTCAAAACTGTATTTGGACAACCGGCCATTGTTTCCTGTCCCTTGCTTAAAGACGATTTTCTCCGGCCCTGCTGCTTTCAGTTCTTCTGGTATTCGTAAGGTTTCCTTGGTTTGATCAAAGTAAAACAACACCTCATCGCTTCCCTCTGAAAAGATAATGGATGTGTCTTGTTCTCCTGTAATTGCCAGCTGCTGTGTATGAAGCAGATGCTTTTCAAAGCTTGCAAAAAATTGATTTACCACGATATTCTTTTGACTCTTTTCAATCAACAGCGAAGGCAGACCAATTAAAAAGGTTGTTACTAATAAAACCAGAAGTGTTTCTACCATGGTAAATCCCTTATAATCATTTATTTGCTTTGTATTTATCATACTGCTCCTGTGTGATATAGCCTTCTGAAAGAAGCGTCTCGACGGTTGGAACCTGATCATTTTCTAATCGATAAACATCCATCTGCGTTTCGACAACTTTAACGATTGCTGCATTTCCCTTCTTATCAATGCTATCCTTTTGCTTCGACAGATTTGGTGCAAAGAGAAGAATCAATACAGAAATGATTAATAAAACAATCAACATTTCTAATAGTGTGAAGCCTTTCAACGGCCGTTTAATTAATGTCAAACATTTTTCTTGTCCTTTTGTTAGTGCTCGTTTTTTCTTCATAAATTTTCTATCCCTCCATATATCGGCAATAGCATTGCTGCATAGATTCCTACGACAGCTATTGCAATAATCAAAAAAATGATTGGTTGAAACCATTGGATCAGCTTCTCGATTCTTGTAAAGAAACTGCGTCGGCAAATACCGCTGTAAATCAACAGCTCTTTTCCTAAATTCCCTTTCATTTCTCCTTGCTGAATGATCAGCGCCAACTCATCTGCAAAAAAGGGGAATCCTTCAAGTTGCTGGTAAAATGCTTCTCCCTCTGTCAGCTTTGCTTCAATGATTTCAGACAGTTCCTTCATCAATGAGTCATTCACCAGGTTTTTCATCAGCTCAATGATATGCTTGATCTCCATCCCCTGATCAAAAAGCTTTCCCCATTCTAATGCAAAGAAGCCGGAAAGATATTGTACATAATAAGAACGAAACCAAGGAACCCTAGCTAGAAGAATCGCTCGGTCAAAAGCTGTTTTTCCTTTAAGGAATTGCTGTGTGCTGAAGGAAAGTACGACCATCGTCAAAACAAAACCGCCTATATAATAGGGGCTCCCCTGAACAATCTGCACACCAAAATTATCGGTAGCCGTCAATCCGCTCATTTGCAGCTGAGGTAATAAAAATTGACGCATACCCAGTAATGCAGAAAAAAGAAACATCAATAAAATCAAAGGGTAAACTAGGATTTTCCCCATATTCTCCCGTTGCTTTTGAAGCGTAATAAGGTGCTTCTCTATCCCCTGCAGCGTGCCAGACAGATTCCCGTGGCTTTGCGCAAACTCGATCTGTGTGATGATCTCCGAGGAAATACCAAGAGTCATCAACGATTGTGTCAACTCCTCCCCTTTTTCCAGCTCAGTAATCAGAAACTCAATGATACTTTGTGGGAATATTTTTGCTTTCTTCATAAATGAGAAGCTTTGATTTACAGAAAAGCCATTTTTAAGCAGCTCTGCTAATAGCTTGAAAAAATCAGCTGACTGTTTTTTAGATAAACTAATTCCTTTGCTCTTGGAAAAATGTATTCTTGTCAATAAACCCATACGCCCATACCTTTCTTAGCAGTTCATTCCATGAAGGGCTATCTGCTCTTGAAAGTGAATACTCCATCAACAGCGCCGTTTCATTATTTTCTTTCAATGAAAATGAAATCAAGCGCTGATAAACAACACTTTTCAAGCATTCCTCCAACTCTCGTTCCTTCACACCTAATTCAATCAATCGTTCTGTCACACCGTTGATCCCTCTACTATGGATTGTTGCGAAAACTGTATGCCCTGTCAAAGCTGCTCTGATTGCCGCCTGAGCAGTCAAAGCATCTCTGATTTCTCCGATGATCAAGATATCTGGTCGATGTCTGAGACACGCCTTGATCAACACATCATAAGTCAGGTCGATTTTTGTATTTGTCTGCAGCTGTAAAAATGAATATTCTTCAATTTCAACTGGATCTTCAATACAAATCACCTGGCTATTACGTCGATTCTCCTTAGCTAGCTTGTACATCAATGTCGTTTTCCCTGAGCCTACAGGTCCGCAAAATAGATGCAGCCCCATTTTCTTTACACCATTTCTGATTTCTGAGAGCTGATAAGGCAGTAAATACCTTTCTTGACTATCCCCAAAGAAATGCAGAAAACGGATGACCAGACTTTCACGTTGTTTGAAATCTCCTACTGTGGAAAGCCGCAGCCTTCTCTCTTGCTCATCGATCAGATAAGTAACAGCTCCCACTTGAGCCTTTCTTTTTTCTCCAACATCCATCTGTCCGATAAACTTAAAGTGAAAAATCAGCTTCTCTCCATATTCCTTCGATAACTGCTTGTACTTTTTTTTGTGATGAGCGATCCTGAACAAGACATCATACCCATCACGATCAGGTAGGATATATAAATCCTGTGCCTGATTATGAACGCCCCACTCAATGAGCTCTTTGGAAAAATCTTTTATATCCATCGCTTCCTCCTTAAAGTAAGATACGTAAAAAAAAGCTGATTCCAACAAAAAAACGTGAGACAATATCTGCCTCACGCTTTTCGATAATTCAATCGCTAAAAATTGTTTCCAATCCCTCAAATGACTCGCTCATCTATTCTATATAGCTTCTTATCTGTAATCGAAAAATATGCTCCTCAAAACTACTTATTTGATTAAGAGAAAAATAAGATAGTTCCATTTAAAACTTAATACTTCAATTATCTTATTATTAAAACCTCTGCATATTTTTTCAATCAAAAAGTTGATACTTCTGGAAAAAGTAATATGGCAGACGCCATCGAAATGACGTCTGCCATATTACTAAGAGTTTTAATGCACTATCTTCCCCAAAATAGTTTATTGCTTTTATATTTATATTATACTAGAAATTTTATGTTTGTAACTTTCAAAAATTGTTTGATTTATTGAAATTTTTGAGAAAAGAGCTTTTATCTGAAAGGGTCAGATAAAAGCTCAGGCTTTATACTAAGACAAAGCACTAGATCTCCTACATTATAGCAGATATTCAAAAATCCATTTTCTCAAACTTTTACACATAAGTCATATATTTTTGATAAAACGAAAGTTATTTTTTGTGATTTTATTGACCATAATAAGCATTTTTTCCATGCTTTCTGAAATAATGCTTGTCTAAAAGGTACTGTGGGATTGGTTTGATCTTGCTATTGATTCCTTCTGTCTGCAATGCCATTTCCGCAATTTCATCTAAAACGATGCTGTTCTCAACTGCTTTTTGAGGATTTGCTCCCCAAGTAAATGGACCATGCCCATAAACAAGAACACCTGGTACTGCCAGAGGATCGAGTTTCTGCTCTTGGAAAGTTTCCACAATAACATGCCCTGTTTCTATTTCATAGGCTCTATTCACCTCTTCTGCTGTCAACTGCCGCGTACAGGGAACTGAACCATAGAATGTGTCTGCATGAGTCGTTCCATAAGCTGGAAGCCCTCTTCCAGCTTGAGCCCACATCACAGCATATTTAGAATGGGTATGCACAACAGAGCCAATGTCTTTAAAGGCTTTGTAGAGAATCACATGTGTCGAAAGATCTGACGAAGCCTTCATACCTTCTTCCAGCAGCTTGCCATCCAAATCCGTCACAACCATGTCTTCTGCTTTCATTTTACTATAAGGAACACCGCTAGGCTTGATGACGATTACACCTAGATCCCGATCGATTTCACTGACATTTCCCCAAGTCAGCTTTACAAGTCCCGCTTTTGGCAACGCCAGATTAGCTATGAATACACGTTCTTTCATTTTTCTTATCTGTTCATCATTCAAAATATCCGGCCTCCTTTAAAAATGGGAAAAGAAAGTTTTTCGCTCTTTCTATTTCCAGCTCAGGCATCTCACTAGTTTCACTCCACATTTCAATCAAAAACGGCCCATTATAATCCAATCGTTTCAAGGTTTTCAAACAACCGGCAAAATCCACACAGCCATCTCCAAATGGTACTTCTTTAAACTTCCCGCCAAATTCATCAGTTACAGCTAGGGTATCCTTCAAATGAATTGCTGAAATCTGACTGATCCCCTGCTCCAGCTCATAGCCGATATCATTTTCCGGCCAGGCAGATAGGTTGCCCAAATCCGGATAAACTTGCAAATAGGGCGAGGGTATCTGCTCTTTTATTTTCAAAAATTTTGAAATCGAATTGATGAAAGCATCATCCATGATCTCAATGGATAAAACTACCTCTTTAGAAGCAGCCATCCCTACAGCTTTTTTCAAATTTTCGATAAAATAGTTTCTCGAAGCAATTGTTTTCTCTTCATAGTACACATCATATCCGGCAAGCTGGATTGTTCGAACCCCCAGATCAGAAGCCAAATCGATTGCCTGCTTCATAATTTCCAATGCTTGTTCACGAACGGCCTCATCTTTTGATCCAAAAGGAAAGCGCCGATGACCGCTCAAACAAATGGATAGGATTTTTACACCCGTTTCATGGATTGCATCAATGATCTGTTTTCGTTCTTCCTTGCTCCATTCCAATCGGGACAATCTTTCATCCGTTTCATCAATCGACATTTCTACAAAGTCAAAACCCAGCTTCTTTGCTAACACCAGTCGTTCTTCCCAACTGATCCCTTTAGGAAGAGCCTTTTCATAAATTCCTAACGTTGCCATTCCATCACCCCCAAATACGGCTGATTTCATTTTTAAAGGCTTGTGCAGCAGCTTTCGGATTTTCTGCCGCAGTGATCCCACGGCCTGTAATGAAGGTATACACGTCCACACCTGTAAACAGCTTCAACGTATCTACATCCAATCCACCTGTTACTGAAACCCTAAAGCCCATTTCAATCAGCTTTTTGACCTTAGACAGGTCCTTTTCGCCCCACGTTTCCCCGGCAAAAAGTGCATCACGGCTTTGATGATAAATAGCCTGAGAAATTCCTGCATCCAACCATTTTTGTGCCTGTTCATAGGTCCAATCACCATACAGCTCAACCTGAACCTCTTCTACTTCTTTCGCAGCGGCAGCCATTGTAGGAATGGTTGCACAACAAATCACTGTCATCCAGTCTGCACCAGCATCTGCACAGTTCTTCGCTACCGTCCCGCCTGCATCTGCACATTTCGTATCTGCAATGATTTTTTTCTCCGGGTACAGCGCCCGTACACAACGAATCGCTTCCTCACCAGCCTGTAGGCACAAAATTGTTCCCACCTCAAGAATATCAACAATATCTCCGACATTTTTTACATCCGCCAATGCACTTGGTAAATCAGAGTGGTCTAACGCTACTTGCAAATTTGGTAATCCCATTAAATCATCCTCCTGAGTTTTCTACTGTTTTAAAATGGATCTGTTTTCTATCCGCAGCATATAAGCATTACAGCTAAGCTCATGCTTTTTGAATGCGCAACTATTTAATTTTTAGAGCGTAGGACAGTTGTCATTTCACTCATTGTCCCACGCCCATTCGTTATATTTTTTCTATTTGTATTTTGCCTCAAGCTCTGTTTCTTTTACTTTTTCCTGCACTTCTTTTGCAGACATTACATTTCGAATACCAATAACCGTGATGCCCTTTTCTTTGACTGCATCAAACATATTCAGAAAATTCATTGGTGTGAATACAACATCATATTGTGCTGCTGAACTTTTTCCCTCTGCAATCGAACAATGGTGGATTTTAGTAATCTTAAAGCCCATTTCCGTTAATCCTTTTTCCACACTTCTCATCATCATCAAGCTCGTTCCAGATCCATTTGCACATGATACTAATACTCTCATTATAAAATCCTCCTAAAAATTATTTTTTATTTATCAGCTGCATCAAGCAGCCATTTTTTTAACATACTCATCGTAGTCATCAACAATCAAGAAGTAACCCTCTGGATTTGCTCGATACTGCAGTTGAGGAATCGCAAGGAAAGCTAAGACAACAACAGCAATTCCCGCATAACCCAAGAATTTCATGATGACAGTCGCTAACGGCCAAACTGTTGCCCAGTCGAACATTCCCAGATAGCCGCCATATTGTGCCAAACCGACAAAGGAAGCAATCAATGCTGAACCGATTACTTGAATGATCCCCGAAAGGAATGGGAAAATACAAGCCGCCTTGACCCCACCACGATTATTTGCAAACAATGCAATTGCAGCATTATCAAAGAACAACGGAATAAAGCCGGCAATCACGATGACTGGAGACTTAAATAGAATCAGTAATCCAATAGTCAAGAATTGACCCAATGCACCAAACAGGAAGCCAATCGTTACTGCATTTGAAGACCCAAAGGCCAAAGAAGCAGATACATCGATTCCCGGTACAGCACCTGGAAGCAGCGTATTAGAAATCCCTTGGAAGGAAGCTGTCAGTTCATCAACGAAGGTTCGTACACCCAATTGCAAAATCGCCAGATACACAGCAAAGTATAACGATGTTTGCAGAATATAGAAGAAGAAGCTTTGTCCTTCAACCATAAATTCGGCACTAATCAGGTAATCCTGTCCCAAAACAAGCATGATGACACCGAAGAAGAACAGCATCAGGATAGAAGTGGACACCATATTCTCATTAAATATAGAAAGAAATCCTGGGAAATTGATATCTTCGATTCGTTTGTTGTTCTTTCCCTTCTTCATCTTCTCAGCTAAGCGGGCAAAAATATAAATACCAAACATTTGTTGATGGGCAATTGCAAAACCAGCGCCCTCGGTCAATTCTTGCGTGATGCCAACTGTCAGATTTGATCCCACTGCCCAATAACAGCCAAGGATCAGACCCATAACTAAGAGAATCTCTACACGTCCTAAATCAGGGAAACAGAATAGCAGCAGCCAGAATGCCGTTGCCGCCTGTTGAATCTGAACATTCCCTGTTGTAAAAACAGCCCGCAGCTTTGTATATTTTTTGAAGCGAACCAAAAGGATATTCATGACAAATGCAATCAATAACAAGATCATCGTGTCACTGAAGGTTCTTCCAAATGTCTCTTCAATCCCTGCAGTCACCGCGTTCTGACCAAAATATGGATCGATAACCATTGCGTCCAAATTGAATCGCTCTTTCAGTCCTACTAAAATTGGTCGGAAATTATTAACTAATCCGCCAGAACCAACACTTAAAATCAGGTAACCAACAGTGGCTTTCAAAAATCCTGCAACACTCTCATAAAATGGCTTTTTCAACAACATGTAGCCCAATAATACAATAAATCCAATCAAAAATGCCGGCTGCGTCAGAATGTTCGCAGCAAAATAATCCCAAATGCCTAATAAAAAATCTAAAACCTGATTCATTTTACCCCTTCTTTCTTATAATTGATATTTCCCCATGACCTGCTTATAATCTTCCATCGTCTCTATTGCTGATAAGTCTTCGATCAGTCCATCCACCATCAACATCTCGGAAAGATTCGCGATGTTCTGCACATGCTCTTCCCCGTTTTTCGCTGCTAAAGTAAAAAACAGCTTGGCATTTTTCTCTGGATTGCCTTCTTCAAAAACAACGTCCTCCGGCATTTTAGTAAATGCGATACCCGTTCCAAAAACACCTTCACTTTTTTCTGATGAATGCGGCATTGCTACCCCAGGTACGATAACGATGTACGGCCCAAATTCTTTCACACAGGCAATAATTTCATCTACATATGTCTGGTTGATGATTTCCTTTTCCAAGAAATTTTCGCAGCTGATCTTCACTGCATCTTCCCAGTTTTCCGGTACTCTGTCGCTAAAACGTATCAAATCATTCTCATAAAAATACTTCAGCATTGTGAATCCCCTTCCATTTTTTATTGGAAACCAGAACGACTGCAATCACTTGCAAGCCGTTCTTATCTCCGTCGTCCAACTAACATCCAACAATCCGCATTGCTTCTTCTTTCTTATAGGAAAGATGGGAACGGTGTATCGTTTTCTACTGTAAAGACATCATCAAAACCACGATAGAAATTGAATTCCATTTTATCTTTATCATTCGGGTAAGTGAATTTACCGCCAACCTGCCAGATAAATGGCTTAAATTGATAATCCAAGCGATCTTTCTTAAATTTCCAAATCTCAGTGATTTCTTTGGGATCAGCCATGAAATTTGCCCAGATATCATAATGCACAGGGATCACAACTTTGGCATTTAAAGATTCCGCCATTCTCAGCATATCAACAGAGGTTACTTTATCTGTGATTCCACGAGGGTTTTCTCCATAAGCACCCAAACATACATCAATCGTATGCTCATTGCCATGCTTGGCAAACATATTGGAATAATGTGAATCACCTGCATGATAAATATTCCCGCCAGATGTCTTAAATAGATAGTTGACAGCAATCTCGTCCATGTCCTGAGGCATTTTTCCTTTCAATGTTACTTCCGGATTTTCACAAGTAACTAAAGCAGTCCGATCGAAGGCTTCCAATGCTACGATTTCAATATCCTTAACAGCAACACGATCCCCTGGTCTGACAACCAATGTTTTCTCTTCTGGGATTCCCCACTTCAACCAAGTATTCACTACTTCCTGCGGTCCGATGAAACGTGCCTCAGGACAGTTTTGATGAACAGCCGCAGCTGTATTGATATCTAAGTGGTCGGAATGAATATGTGTTACAACCAAGGCATCTACGTCCTTAACCGCAAATGGATCGATCACAAAAGGCTGTGTTCGCAAATTAGGCTGCATATTTTCGCAACCGCTCATACGCATCATCTGATGTCCCTTTTTCATTTTGCCGTTTCCATGACTTTGCTTTCCAGTACCGCACCATAAATCACAAAGAATGTTTGTTCCTTCATGGGATTTCAACCAAATACCTGTACAGCCCAGCCACCACATTGCGACGGTTCCCTTTTGAACTTCTTCTCGTTCAATCTCTTCATTCAGGTATGTTCCCCATTCCGGAAATGTACTTAAAATCCAGCTCTCTTTTGTTACATCATGAATCGTTGCCATATGCTACCTCCATTATTTTCTTTCTGTTCATATTTCGTTTACAGCTTTATTCTACAATAAAATGAACCGTTTTCAATCTTTTTATAAGATCGTTGAATCTTTTTAAGATCGTTTATATATTTTATCATATGTTTTTAGATCATTTAATTAACGTTATAACATTTTAGGATTGTTTTATGCTATTATTACACTTGAGGTGAGGAAAATGAAAAAACTATTATGGACTGGTATTTATAGTGGGAAAAAAATTATGCTATGGTGTGTTTATTTGATTTTTGCCGGATATATTGTTAACTTAATCATTACAACTGAACAGATTGGTACAAAAGTGATTTTTGCTGTCATTGGAGGAATGGTTCTAAGTGTTGTCCTTTTGTTCGAGTACTTAAAGAGAAAATACGATCATATGATCTATGCCTTAACGATCGATTGTTCGATCCCTCAAGCTGAAGTTCTAAAACAGCAGCTGCAGGAAAAGGATTTTTTCCACGGCTTCACTCGTTCCTTATATATTTTCGATGCGCTTTTACTATTGGATAAAGGTGAGTATCTGGCTTGTTTGGATCATTTGGCTGCTCATGAAGCTTTTTTCCGATCTACCTATGATTATCTATTTATCTACTATCATACCCAACTGCATTGCTATTATTTTTTAAATGAAAAGAAACAAGCAGAGAAAACACTGAATGCTATGGTCAAATTAAAAGGTTTGAAGAAAAAGCAGTTAAGCGGGCTATACTCTTGGTATGAAATCGAAGGAATCAAGTTATACCTGCAAGGAAGAAATAGAAAGAGCATTGAATCCTTTGAGCAGGTGGATATCAGTCTCTTGAATAATCGGGAACAGGCGTATCTCTTTTATATGATAGGGCGCAGTCAAATTGGTGCCGGTAATCCATCAGAGGGAAACAGACGCATAAAAGAAGCCCGCTCCATTGGGCAGACGTTACATATAAAAACGGCTTGAAGGTAAGGAGAGAAAATCGATGAAAAGTTCTTACAAAGTGATCCATGACAGGCGAGACCAAATAATGGATCTTCTAAAAGAAAGGCTGACTGTATCAGTCAAGGAAATCAGCGAAACATTAGGCGTGTCGGAAATCACCATACGACGAGATTTGACTGCTTTGGAAAAGATGGGATTGATTCTCAGGGAACACGGAAAAGCTCAGATCATCCAGAAAGAGAATGGTGAAATCTATAATAAAGAGCTGGAGGTGCTCAAATGCACGATTGCTCAACGAGCTGCTGCATTTGTCAATGAAGGTGACACGTTGTTTATCAACACTAGTTCCACTGCTCTATCTGCAATCAAAAAGCTGGAAGAAAAGCGTGTCACGATCGTCACCAATAATGTCAAAATTGCTAATATCGATCACCACCCAAATTCAACAGTCATTCTTTCCGGTGGAGAGATTCGTTTCCCTAAAGAAGCCCTTGTGGGTGATATTGCTATCGAGTCATTTTCTAAGATGTCTTCGGATATCTCAATCATTGGCTGTTCCGGTTTGAGTCTTGAAAACGGCATTACGACCCCTGTACTCCATGAAGCGAAAATCAATTCTCTGATTATTGAACGGACAAAGGGACCTGTTATTGTTGTTGCTGATTATCGAAAAATCGGCTTTTCTTCAAACTTTACCAGCGGCAGTATCAAGGATATCGACTACTTGATCACAGACAGCTTTGCGCCGCCGGAAGCAATCAAAGCCTTTGAGAAGGCCGGTGTACACGTGATTCAGATTGAAATTTAATTGAAGGACTACACGTTGTTCCGATCCTCGAAGCACGCAGGGGCTTTGGAGCGCAAGACAATAATCGAAATAGAAATTATCTCACACCCTAAACACGAATAAATGACGAGCCAAAAACTGTTCCTTCGGAATTAAGCCGAAATTGCTTTAACACATCAGAACTACTGCAGTAGTTCTGATGTGGCAAAGTACCTACTTGGATACTGAAAATAGGAAAAGCTATTTTCGTATACTTCTTCTTAATTCTCAGGGCATCTCACTTTTGGCACAGCCTCTTTTTTATGTCCGAACTCTTCTATTATTTTCATAGGGCCTGCTAATTCCCCTTTCGATAGTCTCTATCTTTCTGTATACTTTATCTAAAATAGCAGAAAGGAGATGCTTATGACCTTCAAATTGGAACAGGCTAACTTAAATGACCTTGATGAACTAGAGCAGCTTTATAATGCCACGATTGATTCTCTCAATGAGAACATCAACTATCCAGGCTGGATCAAGGGAAACTATCCTGTCAGAGAAACAGCTGCTGATGGGATTACTGCCGGAACGCTTTATGTCATCAGACAAAAAAATAGAATCGCTGGAACGATCATTCTGAACCACAAGCCTGAGCCAGCCTATCAGGAGGCCAGATGGGGAATTCCAGCAAAGAAGGACGAAGTATTTATCATACATACCTTTGTTGTTCATCCGAGCTGTTCAGGTCAAGGGATTGGAGAAAAAATGCTGAAAGCAGCCATAGACCTAGCTCATAAACAGAATATGAAAGCCATACGGCTGGATGTCTATGAAAACAACCTTCCTGCGATTCGTTTGTACGAAAAATGTGGTTTCGATTATATCACTACAGTAGATTTGGGGCTTGGCATGTACGGATTGGATGCCTTCAAATTATATGAATACTATTAACAAATCATCACAAAAAAAAATGACCTTTGTTCAAAAAATATATGATTGCCGTTCCTCTAATAGGATTTATGGATGCGAAAAACAATTGTAAAAACTAAAGAAACAGCTATCTAAGTATTCCAAAATCCTGAGAATACCTAGACAGCTGTTTCTGCTTTGCTGATTATTTAATTACTTTGCAGTGACCTTCTTTTTGATTTGTTTACTTCTCAACTGTCCGCAAGCGGCATCAATATCTGTTCCATGTTCCTTACGTATCACACAGTTGATACCGTTTTTCTTCAAGATATCATAGAACTTCAGTACGTCTGCCTTTGCACTACGACTATACTGGTCATGTTCACTAACTGGATTATATGGAATCAAGTTGACATACGTCAGCTTTTTCTTGTTCTTCAGTAAGTCCGCCAGCTGTTGTGCATGCTCTGGACGATCATTGACATTGTTCAGCATAATATATTCAAACGTAATACGTCGATTTGTCTTTTCCAGATAGTTATCGACTGCAGCCATCAGTTTTTCTATTGGGAAGCTCCGATTGATCCGCATCATTGATGTTCTCACTTCATTGTTCGGCGCATGAAGTGAAATAGCTAGGTTTACCTGTAGTCCGTTGTCCGCAAACTCATTGATTTTTGGAACCAACCCGCTAGTAGAAACTGTAATATGACGAGCTCCAATAGCCAATCCTTTTGCATCATTGATGATATGCAGAAAATCCATCAAATTATCATAGTTGTCAAACGGCTCGCCAATCCCCATAACCACAACGTGACTGACACGTTCTTCTTTTTGACGTTCATCAAAGTAGTGCTGTACTTCCATGATTTGAGCGACAATTTCTCCGGCAGTTAAATCACGTTGCTTCGTCAATAGGCCACTGGCACAGAAGGTACAGCCAATATTACAGCCGACCTGTGTAGTCACACAAACAGAGAGACCGTATTCTTGACGCATCAATACTGTTTCAATCATGTTTTTGTCAGGAAGTTCAAAAAGATATTTTACCGTTCCATCCTGTGATTCTTGAATGATCACTTGCTTTAACGGGTTGATGATGAAATTCTCTTCCAAAACAGCAATCAGCTGTTTTGACAGGTTGGTCATGTCGCTGAATGCTCGAACACGCTGGATATACAGCCATTCCCATACTTGTGTAGCACGAAATTTCTTTTCACCATGCTCAATAAACCAGTTGATCAATTCTTCCTTTGTTAATCCATAGATGGAGATCTTTTCCACTTGTTTTCCTCTTTTCCTCAAGACTTCGTTTCATTACTATAACGTATTCTCTCAGGCAATGCAACAGGCGGTATGTTAAATTTTCATAGAGTTTTCATAAAATAAAAAAGCCCAAAACAATCATCAAACTGAAAATTGTTCTGAGCCGTATTTATTAAAATCAATACTTCCTTTATTTACGATATCAAAAGAGCTTCTCTAAAATCGATACAAATCAACTTGTCTTATGCCTGTACCATTTGATACACCTTTTTGAAATAAAATACTCTGGCAATCAAGTAATATGCCACCTGTATCAGAATGAATGCACCCAACACCTGCCAGCCTGCCAGCTGCATCGTCTGATTGAATATATGATACATCGCTGTCAATGCGACAATTCCATGAATCACTGAAACGATGATTGGTGTAAAGAAAAGGATACCGACTTGTTGATTGATCATTTTTTTCAGCTCTTTCTTTGTCAGTCCCAGCTTATAAATCATCTTGAATTTTTCTACATCCACATCCATGTCGCTGTATAAACGGAAATACAAGAAGCTTCCTGCTGAAACGAAGAAGACGATGCCGATGAACACGCCGACAAATAGAATGGGTTTATAGCTGTCTATGATCGTTTGTGTCATATAGGTTTTAGCTGACAGCTGATAGTTGCCCTCCTGTGTCTTTCCTAATGCAATCAACTGCTCACGAGACACATCTTTCGGCTCCCACACTGTTCCAACAGTATAGGGAATTCCTTCTAGGTTCACTGAATCAGGAACAAGAACCGTCGTTCCGAAAACAGCCAGGACTTTCTCTTTTTCAGATTTAGCTACTGCTAATGTTTGCTGATCAGGAAGCACAACCTGATTAATTTTTCCAACATCAACTCCATCGTTGTATTGAGTGTCAAAAACCAATTGGACAGCTTGTCCATCAGTTTCCACCTTTGGTTCTCCTGCAATTTCAGCCAATCGATTGTATTCACTTTCTTTGATAAAGCTGACTTGGTTTTGATCGGTATAGATCTTGTAATCGCCTCGTTCTGTTTGAATCCCCTTTTGCTCCAGTAAGGTAGAAAATTCTGTTAGAATCGGAGCTGTCTCGCCTTCTTCTCCTGATAATTGGAACTCATAGGGCATCGCATTTGTTGATTCAAGAACCATCTGTTGGAAGCTGTAAAGTGTACCGATTGCTGCAAAAGCAACTGTTGAAATGATTGAAACCAGAAAGAAGGAACGGGCATTATCCTTCATACGAAAAGCTAAATCAGAAAAAACCACCATATTTGTTTTCTTCCAGAAAATCTTTTGGTTGTTCTTCAGCTTTTCAATACTCCAAACACTTAACTGATTAAACAAGAATCTTGTCCCAACTACCACTAAGAAGATAACAGGGATCATCACAATTGGTACCAACTGACCAGGAACAAGTAAGGCAACACCGTAGCCTGCTCCGATCAATAGAATAGCTAGTATTCCTTTGACGAATGATCCTTTAAGTGACCCTTTACCTAAATCACCTGCCTTCAACAGAGTCTGTAGACTAAGCTTTGGTAAACGGAACTGGATAAAGAAAGAGATCGATAGAAACAGCAGCGTAAATGAAGCGATTGTTATCAGCAGCGCCTGCAAAGGAAAATAAAACGCGAGACTCACATGAATCAGCTTGTTACTGATGAACAGGATAAACTGGGAGAAAAATATCCCGGCAATACTGCCGACAATCGTTGCAAAAAAACCAATAACCAGATTTTCAATAAATACCATTCGCTTCAACTGTCTAGGACTCATCCCTTGAATCATCAACAAGCCGAACTCCTTTTTCCTTGACTGGATAAATACATCCATAGAATATAGAACAAAGAAAAATGAAAAACCGTAAATAATAATTGCCGCTGCCAACATCCCTTTTTGAGCACTAGCATTCAAGCCATCAGATAGCGCTGGATGAAAGGCAAAGCCGGTAAACGTGAAGAACACCATGACCGCAAACAATGTACTAAGGAAATAGGCCATATACAATCGCTTGTTCCTCATCGTATTTCGAATGACGAACTGTCTAAAATTCATTGCCGACACCTTCAATCTCTGACAGATTTCCCATGATTTCATCATAAAACTGCTTTTGACCGTTTGTCTGTCTGATTTCCTTAACCAGTTGGCCGTCCTTGATGAAAACAATTCGTTGACAATAGCTTGCTGCTAGTGGATCATGAGTGACCATCAAAATCGTTGCTTGTTCGCCTCGATTCAATTGCTGTAAAAGTCCCATAACATCCTTAGAAGATTTTGTATCAAGGTTTCCTGTTGGTTCATCTGCTAAAAGCAGCTGAGGCTGATGGATCATCGCACGAGCAACTGCCACACGTTGTGCCTGACCACCTGAAATCTCCGCAATTCTTTTTTTCAGTAGTGGTGCTATCCCAAGACGATCTGCAAGTGCTTGTAGTTTTCGCTTCATTACTGGGATTTTCTCACCATCCAAAGTCAATGGCAGAATGATATTTTCTTCCACAGTCAAGGTCGGCATCAAATTGAAGTTCTGGAATATAAAGCCCAGTTCTCTTCTTCGAAATTTCGCAATAGTTTCCTGATCCATCTTATGAGGATTCTTTTCATTCAGAATAATTTCTCCAGATGTTGGCTGGTCGATGGTTGCGACTAAATTCAAAAATGTACTTTTCCCACTTCCAGAAGGTCCCATAATTCCGATAAATTCACCGTCATTTACGGTAAGGTTAAGACCTTTCAAGGCCTGATATTTTATTTCATCCCCATAGGTCTTTGTTAAATTTTCAATTTTCAGCATTTCTTTCCACTCCATTTCTTTTCTCGTTCATTCTAAGATAAACACCAACTGAGAACAATTGATATAGATAACAGATGACTTACAGTTTTGTCACGTCACAATAAGGTTGCGACAAAAGTACTCTGCTTCGAGAAGTAAGGGGAAATTCATGAAATCAGCCTTCGAATTTTCGTAACGTTCACTTAACTCCTAATGATTTACTGACTCTATAATTGCTTAAATGACTGCACCAGGCTGGACTTACTTTTCTGCTGCCATCATTTATAGTTATTTATACAATCGAAATGAATGGCAATCTTTTCCAAATCCATTTCATGCAAAAATAGAACCTTGAGCTGTTGACGATTGCTCAAGGTTCTATTTTGATTTTTACATAAAAACCAATAAAGAATGATTCTTCAATAAATTGTTTTTCAGCTTCAGACTATGCCTCGTACTCTATCACATATGGATGCATTGCAGTATTGTATAGCGCTTCTGAAAACTCAACAACTTGATTCTTTTTCCCAAAGGAACGACGAATCCGTTTCATCGCCATTGTTTCTGTTGTTTGCAGCAGCTCCTGCTGTTTTGGTGTCAGCTGAACAATTTGAAAGCTGTCTTCAAATCGGAAAATCTCAATATGATGCTGATCAAGTATCCGGTACAATGATTCTTTATCGAACTTTTCTATTGATACATCAGAAAGCTCTTTCGGAAGAAAATACTCAAAATAAATATATGGCTGCTCATCCAATAAATATAACCGTGAAAACTTGACTGCTGTTTCTCCTAAGCATTCATAGATCGGTGTCCCTTTTTCCAAAGTCACATGCTCCAACTGGATATTTTTCTTAACAATATTGAGTCCTGAATCATGCAGATACTCCGTAAAGGTTCCAGCCTTAGACAGCTTATTGTATGGCTTATTGCTTAAAACGGTCGTACCCTTTCCACTCTTTTTCTCCAGCAACTCTTCATCTGCCAAAATTTCTATCGCACGACGAACTGTGATTTTACTAACCTCAAAAATCTCTTCAAGTTCAGACTCTGTCGGCAGCAAAGAACCCACCGGATACTTTCCGCTCAGAATATCCGCTTTTATTTGCTCTGCTACATCCATGTACAGTACACTTTTTCTTCTCACTATCTTCCACCTCAATTTTTACTTGGTCCGCGTATTCTTTAGACTACACACATTACTTGTTAAAATTTTTTCGGTCCCCATACCCTTGCTTCTCAAGACTCTCTTTACCTTTATAAAAAAATCAAGCAAACAGCCATTTGAACATCAATAACTACTTAATCAATGTCCTTTTTTCTTCTCATGCCGCTTTTGCTGCTTCTTTTCAAAAATGACTTGCTTTTCTTCAAGCTTTCTTCTTTTGTGCCTCTGTTTTCGTTCCAGCTTCATTGCCTCTCGTTGCTCCGTCATCGCTTGCTGAGCTTTTGTTGACAATACAGGCTTATTTTTCTGTTTCTGTACTATTCGCTGCATTCGTTTAGGACTGATTCTTTTCCTCTCATCCTTCTCGGACTTGATTTCACTATGCCAATCTTTTTCTAGTATATTCGGCAATGTCTCATAAATAAACGTGTAGATATCCTGATTACTTGGCTTTCTGCCAAAAACATGCCGATATACTCTTAAATGTTCCTGTGCATCTCGATATTCTACCAACCCACTCCAATACTGCCCATCAAAATAAATTGTTAAATCCATGGTGCTTCCTCCTTATAGATAAATCCTGTTAAAGAAATGAGCTTATACGGTAATACCTTTACCTGTGTTTCAAGGCAACAGTCGCTTCTCGTATAATAAAATCTTTTACAGCATTCACATGATAAAAAAAGAACAATGGACGACCCAGGAGGGAAGGTTACTGACAGAAACTGCTTTTGGACTACCAACCAAAATGTGTTTTTGTGCTCTTATACTAATCATACAATAAATGAGAAGGATTGCAATTCCGTTAAATATATTTTTTCTGGAAAATAGAAGCTATTGCTCATTTCGCTTATCCAAAAGTAAAGAATAACATTCATTCAACAATTCCTCTTATAAAATATTTTTCGTTAGCCTAGTAACAGCAACAAAAAAACAACCCTTTTCAATAAATGAGCAATCGCAAAATATCAAAAAAAAATAACTGAAAGTGTCATTACATCTCTCAGTCATTTCTCATTTATTCTTTTCCATCACTGTTACAGCTGCTCCGGATCATTTTCCGGAAGCTCTTCTTCAGGCTCTGCCTCAACAAAAACTTTTCTCGGTTTACTTCCCTCTGATGGCCCAATCACATGATTTTCTTCCAGCTCGTCAATCAGACGTGCTGCCCGATTATAGCCGATTCGGAATCTTCGCTGCAGTAGTGAAATGCTTGCAGTCTGCATTTCAATAACTAATGCTTTAGCTTCTCCATACAGCTCATCCTGTGGATTATCACTGCTCCCGCTTACAACAGCTTCTTCTGTCGGCATCATGCTTTCCTGATATTCTGCCTCTTGCTGCTCAGTAACAAAGGCAACGACACGCTCGACTTCCTGATCAGAAATGAAAGCACCTTGAACACGTATCGGCTTGTTTTCTCCCATAGGAAGAAACAGCATATCCCCTCTTCCTAACAGCTTTTCTGCACCATTACTATCGATAATTGTTCGTGAGTCAGTCCCGCTGGAGACTGCAAAAGCCATTCGTGAAGGGACATTGGCCTTAATAATTCCTGTAATAACATCTACACTTGGACGCTGTGTCGCAAGAATCATATGAATACCAGCAGCACGAGCCATCTGTGCCAGACGAATAATAGCATCTTCCACTTCGTTGCTGGCAACCATCATCAAGTCAGCCAGCTCGTCAACGATTACCACAATAAACGGTAAAATCGGACGATTATCACCATCCTCCAGATTTTTTTGAATAACCAAATTATTATATCCGGAAATATTTCGGACGCCTGCTGCTGCAAATTTTTCATACCGGAATTCCATTTCCTGTACGACCTTCTGCAAGGCTTGAGCAGCTTTTCTCGGATTTGTCACAACAGGTGTCAGCAAATGCGGAATACCGTTATATACATTTAGTTCTACCATTTTCGGATCGATCATCATCATCTTCACTTCATGGGGCTTCGCCCGCATCAAGATACTGGTGATGATTCCATTGATCGCAACGGACTTACCACTTCCTGTTGATCCTGCAATCAGCATATGAGGCATTTTCGTTAAATCTGCGGATTGAACCATTCCGGAAATATCTCTTCCCAATGGAACCTCCAACAATTTATCTGGATGACTCGGTTGCGCTTCAACAATATCTCTAAATGAAACCGTACTTACTGTGCTATTTGGTACCTCGATCCCAATCAGTGATTTACCAGGGATCGGGGCCTCCATCCGTACATCCTTCGCAGCCAGAGCCAATGCGATATCGTCTGTTAAACCAACGATTTTACTGACCTTGACACCCACTGCCGGTTGAATCTCAAACTTCGTTACAGAAGGCCCAAGGCTTGCTTTTACTACTTTTGCATCCACGCTAAAACTGCGGAAGGTTTGCTCAAGAACAGAAATATTTTTCTCGATTTTCTGGTATTCATCACTTTGATCTGCCGCTGGAATCGAATCCAGTAAATCCGGAGACGGCAGCTGATAGTCTCTGTCCTCTGTTTCGGCGGCAATTTCAAACTCTAAATCTGTGTTGTCTTCATATTCAAGCGGCTCTTCCATATCTGCCGGATGATGGGACTCATCATACTGCTCTTCATAGAATCCCTGCTCCTGCTGTTGAAAGCTGTCGATTGGTACAAGGGTCAGCTGCTCCGGTTCTTGTTCCGGTACTTCATACTGCTCTCTCTCAGATTTCGCAAGCTGTTCGCCTGGAGTATGAGGTCTGACCTGATTCTTCTCTATCCACTGCTCCGCCATTTCCTTAGCTCGTTCTTGTTTCTCCGCTTCCTTCAACTTCCTTTTCTCTGCACGCTTTTCAGATTGTGCCGACAAACGTTCATCACTTTTTGCGAACAGATTCCCCAACGCTTGACGGAACCACTGGATACCGTTAAGAATCTGCTGAAAATCAAGCATACTGATCATATATCCACCTAATGCAATCAACAAGACTGCGACTAAATAGCTGCCGAACTGAGCAACAAGGAAGTGAGTCATCGTATAAAGAGTTGCGCCCACCATACCTCCACCAACATTTTCTCTAACTACATTTCTGGTCAAATCCATCTTCAGAAAATCCCACGTAGTATTGAAGATATCTGGATTGCTGCTGCCGATATTTCTAAACCAATAAGCATGAATAAACAATAATATTCCTAGATAAATCAAGCCTCCTCCGATAACTTTTCGAGGCGATTTGACAGGAAAGTTATCGCCGAACAGAATCAGAGAAAATCCATATAACATCAGTAGGATCGCTGCTGCAGAAAAAGTATTCCCCACAATCAAACGTAGCCCATTAGCAATCAAAATGCCTAAAAACCCTAATTTCAGTATCCCAAATAATCCAAAAAATACGAAGAAGATACCGATAAAAATATAACGCAGCTGTTCTTGCTGCTTTAGTTGCTTTTTTGTTTTCTTTTTCTGCGCCATTGTTCTCCCTCTTTCTATTGAAGAAACAAGTCAAATGATTTCCTTGTTTCCTTATTTTGATGGTCCGATAGCCATTACTTCTAGGTTCTTGTTTATGACAGAGTAATGGTTCTCCCTCTTTCTTTTGAGGAAACAAGTCAGGTAACTTCCTTGTTTCTTTTTTCCAGTGGTCCGATAGCCACTACTTCTAGGTTCTTGTTTACGCCAGAGTAATGGTTCTCCTTTTTTCTTTTGAGGAAACAAGTCAGGTAACTTCCTTGTTTCTTTTTTCCAGTGGTCCGATGGCCAGTTCCCTAGCATTCTTGGTAAAAGGGAAATGGCTCTCCCTTTTTCTTTCCGATAACTTCCATTATACCTAAAAAAGAAGCCGAACAAAAGTACCCCATTTTGTTTTTGTTTTCAATTTAAGAAAAATCACTCCTCAGCCCTGTCCTGCCGGTGTTTTACTTTAATATGGATGACGTCGGTAAAAGTAAACTAGCTTCTAAAAGAAGATTCAAGTAAACAATTATTATACTGAATATATTCTCCCAGAAATATTCTCGTAATATAATTGACTTATTCGTAATGAAATGTAATACTGTTGTTGAAAATGGAAAAGGTTAATTGGAGGGTTTTACCATGGGAAGAAAATTATTTTGCGAGATTTCACCAACTACTTATCGAATTTCACTGTTCAAAAATAGAGTACAGAGAACGCTGCAAGATAAATATAGCAATCATACATTTGCTTTTGAAAAAAGAGAGTCAAAATTACCTGTTCTTATTTATAAGCACCAATCATTGATTCGAAGAAAGCTGGGAAATGTCGATCTGCATTTACAAAATAATAAAGCAATAAATTTAGCGATTTCAACACCAAAAATTTCAGGTATTTTAATCAAGCCTAGGGAAGTTTTTTCTTTCTGGCAACTTGTTGGTCCCTGCCGAGAGAAAGATGGTTATAAAGAAGGATTGATGCTAGGCAAAGAAGAATCCATCAGCGGTGTCGGGGGAGGTATGTGTCAGTTTACCAACTTAATTCACTGGATCATTCTACACACTCCATTTGAGATCATCGAACATCACCATCATGATGGCTTAGATCTTTTTCCCGATTTTGGCCGTGTGATTCCCTTTGGAACAGGAACATCTATTGTTTATAATTACTTGGATTATCGATTTAAGAATACGACAAATCAAACTTACCAGCTGATTACTTACACAGATGAAGCCTATTTGTATGGAAGACTCTACGCAGAAAATGAACAGCCTTATAGTTACCATATAAAAGTAGAAGATGAGCATTTCAGTCGTGAACAGGGTATCGTCTACCGAAAGGGAAATATCTATCGCAGTACCATTGAAAAACGGACTGGAAATACCCTAAAAAAAGAACTGATCAAATCCAACTATGCAAAAGTTGTTTATGATACAGCTCACCTGACTATTCTTGAGTCATAAATCAATGGAATAAAAAAACAGATTTAGCTGTACACAGCAGAACACTACACGAAATAAGCCGAAGTATACTTCGGCTTATTTCAAGGGGCAACCCTTTATTCAGATTAAAAATGTGGGATAACGCCAATGAACGTTATCCCACATTTTTAATACTAATTATTATTCTCCTCCATTGCTGCTTTCAATGCTGCAGCCAATGGACTTTCTTCCGGTTCATCCTTTTGGGAATATTTCTTCATTAAGCGACGCTCTTCATGCTTCGTCATTTTCTTATTACGCTGTTTCTTATCAGGAATTTTTTCACTGATCGAACAGCTGTTACATTTGAAGTACGCACCGTTTTTTCCTTCAATCACGACCATTTTCTTATGACACTGAGGACAACGATGATTAGAGGTTTTCGGATCTTTCCTTCTTCTGTAACTGCATTCCTGACTAGAGCAAACATAGATTTTTCCATCTCTAGTGTTCTTCTCACGCAGATTTTCTCCGCACTCCGGACATTTCTTTTGAGTGATTGAAAAGTCCTGATACTTGCTTTCGCTCTGCTTGATTTCACTAACTAAGCGTTTTGTATCAGCTTCGATTTCTTTCAAGAATACGTTGCTGTTTTTTCTGCCCTTCGCAATATCTTCCAGCGTTTTCTCCCATGTCTCGGTCAACTCCGGTGTCACAAGTGAAGGATTCACTAATTGAAGCAACTGCTTGCCCTTTGGTGATACAAGCAGTCCTTGCTGCGCCCGCTCCATCAGCTCGGACTTGATCAGCTTCTCTATGATTTCTGCTCTGGTTGCCGGCGTTCCCAAGCTGTGTTTTTCCATTGCACCAAGTAAACTACCTTCATTCAAGGGTTTAGGCGGCGAGGTCAGTTCCTTATTGATCACAAAGTTTGCTGGAACAACCATTCCAACTTTCCAATCTGCGCTAGTCGTCAGCTCTTCTTTTTCCTGCCTCCAGCCAGCTTCTTCCACCTTATTTTCACGGAAAATGAACTGCTCTTTACCAAATTGAACGGTGATTTTTCGCTGATTCGCTCGATGAGGTACCGCAAACAAGCCTAAGAAACGATTAACGATCATCAGATAGATACGCTGTTCATCATTGCTCAATTTTTCAAAGCGAGGTGACTGCTCTGTCGGGATCAATGCATGGTGATCACTGACTTTACTGTTATTGAAGACTTTATCCTGAATAACCTTCCCACCTGTTTTCAAATAGGCTTTTGCTTCTGGAAAGCTCGTGCTGATTGCTTGCAGGCGTTCCTTCATCGTTGCCCTCATATCTGTTGTCAGATACTTACTGTCTGTTCTTGGATACGTCACGATTTTATGAAACTCATAAAGACTTTGAACGAGAGATAGCGTCTTTTTCGCTGAAAATTGATAGCGTTGGTTTGCTTCTCGCTGAACCTCTGTTAAATCATAAGGTAAAGGAGCATGCTCTGTTTTTATTTTGTCCTGAATATCTGTTACTTTTCCTTTTTGCTTGCTTAACTCCTTCACGAATCCTTCTACCTCACTACGCTCCTTGAAGGCAAACTGATTCTTTTGAACCAGACGCCCCTTTTCTTTTTCATGAAGTAGATCCACAGTAAAATAGCTTTGCGGACGAAAGGCTTCAATCTTCTTCTCCTGATCCCTGACAAGGGCCAATGTCGGTGTCTGAACGCGACCAGCGGATAAGCTGTCCTGATATTTCACTGTCAGTGCCCGTGTAACATTCAACCCCACCAACCAATCAGCCTTTGCTCTCGCTAAAGCAGAATAATAGAGATTATCGTATTCCTTTGCAGGTTTTAATTGCTTAAAGCCATCTTTGATTGCTTTGTCTGTTTGAGAGGATATCCATAATCGCTTAACTGGTTTATCGAAGCGGATATATTCTAATATCCAACGGGCAACCAACTCGCCTTCACGTCCTGCATCCGTAGCAATAACCACTTCTCCTACATCCTTACGACTGGCCAGTTGTTTAATAGCCTTTAGCTGGTGACCTGTTTTCGGCAACGGCTTGATTCCCAATTGCTTTGGCAGCATCGGTAATGTGTCCATCTGCCAGCTCTGCCATTCTTTATTGATATCTTCCGGCATCTTCAGTCCCAGCAAATGACCTAGGGCCCATGTAACGATAACATTCGATCCTTCATAATAGCTTTTATTTTTATTGTTAGCTTGTAAAACCCGGCTCAAATCTTTAGCTACACTGGGTTTTTCAGCGATGATCAACTGTTTTTTTGACATAATGATCTCCTTTGTTTTTTCTCTATAAATCCTGTTCAATCGTTCATCAGAATTTATGTCTACCTTTTATTATAACAAATCCTGCACAAAATTTATCTATATAAATTTTGTACAGTTATCCTCTACACGATGATTGTGCTTAAACTGTAGTACAAGAAAAAAATAATATGAGAAAAATCAGCGTTGCCAATCCATAATCAGTCCCAATCAAAAGTACAGAAATAGCTGAGACATACTAATGTCTCAGCTACTCCGATGTTCCAAACTCAAATAGGCAGTCTTTCAAATAGCAATACTATGTTTCATTCTTAAACTCAGAACGAATTTTTTAGTGTCTTTACGTTCTGCTCATAAATTAGTTTACAAGGCTGCTTTTACAGCACTTCGGTTTCCCGCACTGATCAGCCGTTTCATAAAGATCCTTCACACTTTCAAAGGTTACAGGCTTATCGTTTTGCAACAAAGCCAACCCTTTGTATTGCTGAAGGTCTTCATCACATTCATCGCACCAACGTTCATCGCCTTCGTTCCAGAAAGCAGAAAGATAGTTGGGCTTTGCATTCGTATATGTATATTCTGAAGAAATTTCCTGCCATTGCTGCAGGTAGTATGTAGCTGCTTCGTCCAAACAATCAAATTCGCGCTTTTCCACGATGTCTTCCTGCCAGTCTTCGAAAAACCACCATGGTTCATTATCACCATACATTGTTATTACTTGGTACACATTTTTCACCTCTTTAATTTCATACAAGTGCTATTGTAGTCAGTTCCATCAGAAGTTGCAAGTAATTGAACTGTTAAAAAACATCAGTTATTTATTAAATAACAATGAATAGGAAAACTAAACGAAGCAAAAGAGCTCGTTTAGTTCGAATTATTCATTGGGTATCAAGCCTTTTAGAAACTTGCTTGACACCCATTTGTATTAGATATATTGAAGAACTGCTTCCTCTTTATATGCTTGATCGATCAGACCGCCGCCAAGACACTCCATACCATCATAAAAAACAACTGCTTGTCCTGGTGTGATTGCTCGAACTGGTTCATCGAAAATCACTTCTGCTCGATTATCATCCAATAAACGGACAGTTACAGGTACATCTTGTTGACGATAACGGAATTTTGCCGTACAACGGAATTCTTTTGGTCTTTCTTCATTTGTCGTAAAATGAATTTCACTGGCGTCCAAGTGTGTCGCGTAAAGAGTTGGATGGTGAAATCCTTGTCCCACATACAACGTATTCGTTGCCAGATCCTTACCAATCACAAACCAAGGATCTTGTGTTTTACCACCACCGCCGATACCCAGACCTTGACGTTGACCAATCGTATAATACATCAATCCGTCATGCTGTCCTTTGATTTCGCCGTCTTCGGTAACCATATTCCCTTTTTGTGCAGGCAGGTAGTTGCTTAAAAAGGATTTAAAATTCTTTTCTCCGATAAAGCAAACACCTGTAGAATCCTTTTTCTTCGCTGTCGCCAGTCCGGCACGTTCGGCAATCGCTCTTACTTCAGATTTCTCCATACCGCCAAGCGGGAACATCGTTTTTGCAAGCTGTTCTTGAGATAATTGACTCAAGAAATACGTTTGGTCTTTATTATCATCTACGCCTCTAAGCATATGGACTGTGCCATCTTCATCTCTACTCACTTGAGCATAATGACCGGTTGCTACAAAGTCTGCACCCAATTGCATGGCATAATCCAAAAATGCTTTAAATTTGATTTCCTTGTTGCACATGACATCCGGATTTGGTGTCCTGCCTCGGCGATATTCCGCCAAAAAGTATTCAAACACTCGATCCCAATATTCCTTTTCAAAGTTGACAGAATAATAGGGGATACCGATTTGATCAGCAACCTTTGCTACATCCTTATAATCCTCTGTCGCTGTACAGACACCATTTTCATCTGTATCATCCCAGTTTTTCATGAAGATACCGACAACATCATAGCCCTGTTCTTTCAAAAGAAGAGCTGTTACTGATGAATCGACACCGCCACTCATTCCGACAACAACACGTGTTTCACTGTTGTCTTTCATTGTATCACCATCATTTCATATAGATTCTGAAATATCCACGATTTGAAGGTCGCTGTTTCCAGTGATACCCATTATACTAGGATTTTTCAAGATGTAAAGATGTTAGCCGTAAGCTTAACAGACTTCTTAGCTATTGCTTCATACACATTTTATTCCCCCTTTTTCGTATCAATTAAACGCTATTTTAGGAATAAAGAAACGACAAAGCTGTAAAAAGCTTTGCCGTTTCCTTGGACTATTTTACTAATTCATACAAACCATCTACTACTTTATCTGCCTCAGGGAGATTCTCTTTTTCCCCGATACCGATCACATACATTCCTGCCGCTTTTCCTGCCAAAACTCCTGCTTGAGCATCCTCATACACGACACACTCTTTCGGCTTTAAACCAAGCCCCTCAGCTGCTTTTAGAAAAACCTCCGGATCGGGCTTCGCATTTTCCACCTTCGTTCCATCAATGATTTCATCAAATAAATCATAGATATCCAAGCTTTTCAAAATGGATACTGCATTTTTACTGGCAGAGCCTAAAGAGATTTTCACTTCCTCCTGCTTCAATTGAAGAAGATACTCCTTTGCTCCTTTCAGCAGCTCATCTACGGTCATATCTTTGATGAATTCCAAGTACCAGTTGTTTTTCATCTCCCGTAGTCGACTTTGCTCCAGCTCATCCTTTTGAATCCCGCCAATTTCCAAGAGGATTTCTAACGAACGTGCCCGACTTACACCCTTCAGCTGCTCATTATCTGCTTCGCTAAAATCAAAACCTAGCTGGTTCGCCAGTTTTTTCCATGCCAGATAATGATATTTCGCTGTATCCACCAGTACACCATCTAAATCAAAGATGGCTCCTTTCATTGCTTCCATATATTTCCACCTTCCTTGGTCACTTCTACTTGATAAACATCTTCCTTCACTTGAATCTTGAAGCTCATTTTTTGCCATTTTTCAGGTAATTGAGGTGTAACAGTAATTTTTCCTTCCCGAATTTCAAGACCAGCAAAGCCCAAAACCGCAGCCATCCATGCTCCACCGTTCGCTGCCGGATGTGTACCGCCAATATAAATTGTTCCGGCAAATTGCTTAGACTCTCCTGTTAGATCGACAGATGCTGTTTTCATGAAATAGGGGTAGGCCCATTCCGGATCGCCAATATCACAAGCAAGCAATGCATAAATACAGGGACTCAGCGAAGAACCGTGTTCTGTTCTAGGTTCATAATACTGCCAATTTTTTCTTTTGACTTCTTCTGTATATTCTTCTTTAAATAGGGTCAATAACAGCACAACATCTGCCTGCTTCAATACTTGAGTATCCGCAGCAACACCATATGCACCGCCCCAATATTCCTTGGGATCGATCAAGCGCGAACGTACTGCCTCTACCGTTGCATCCTCCAGTTTAAAATACCCATCAAACTGCTCAATCAAGCCTGTTTCATCATTTGGCTCGGGAACATATAATTCAGCATTCATTGCTGCTAATTGCTCCATATCCTCCTGATAATCAAGCTTTCGAATCAATGCCTCACGATAATCCGGAACGTCTCTTAATGCCTCTAACGCCTTCACAGCGATGTCGATCGTATACGCAGCCATTTTATTGGTGTAGGCATTATTGTACACACGTTCATGGTATTCATCCGGACCAATCACATCCACCAGCTCAAATCGTTTTTTCTCTGCCTGATAATACGCGTAGGAGCTATAGAAACGAGCACATTCCAGGATCACTTCTGCCCCGCCATTCAAGAGTAATGAGCGATCATCTGTCATTACATAAGTTTGCCAAATGCCGTAAGCAACAGCGCTGCTGATATGAATCTGTTTATCTCTGAAATAAGTCCGCATCGGTCGATTGGTAAATACATCCGTAACATTATAATCCGAGCAGGCATCCTGCCCATTCTCCTGACTTTCCCATGCATAAAAGGCACCACGAAAGCCATACTCTGCTGCCTTTGCTCGTGCACCATCCAAAGTTTGGATGCGATATTTGATTAGATTTTTTGCTGTTTCAGGGTCAGTATGAAGAAAGAACGGCAGCATAAACATCTCTGTATCCCAGAATACGGCACCTTTATATGTCTGACCGGACAATCCTCTTGCCGGAATAGAAGTAGTCTGTCCATGCTGAGGGGCAAGAATCAACAGCTGATAGATACTATAGCGAAGCGCCAGCTGTGCTTTTTCGTCTCCTTCAATCAAAACGTCCGACATTGTCCAACGCTCTTTCCATTCTTCCACATGCTTACTTTTTGCCAGCTTATACCCTGTCTTATTTGCAGAAAAACTGGCCTTGATTGCCTGCTCTAAAGGAATCTCTACATCCTGAGAAGTGTATACAGCAACAGCTTTGGTAAAATGATAGCTCTTACCTGCCTGAGCGATAAACTCGATTTGACGAAATAGTCCTTTTTCCGTTTCAAAAATACGTACCTCCCCTTCGAATGATAAGGAAATCGTATCTGCCACCGCAATCTTATGGCCTAATTCCCCACTTACCGCAGTCACTGCAATCGTCCGACTTTCTGAATAATAGCTGTAATCAAATAAATGAGGACCGTTGATATCCCAGACATCGCCATCGATTCCAGTAACTAGTCGAACTCTTGCTGTTTTTTCTAAAGAAAAGGAATAAATCATATGCAGCAGATGATTATCTGTACTGCTCGCAAAACGATCACTTTCTATAGTCACTTTTCCAGCACGCCCTGAGAAAACTGTTTTACGCTGATGAATTGCCCGCAACATGTCCAACTGTTGAGAATGTGCCACGATTTCACCCGTACGAAGATCATGTGGTTCATCCTCAACAAACAATTGTGTATATAGCCCATTTGGTGCGTTGATTGGTTCACGCCAGGCAGTCCCCTGCTGATCATAGATACCAGATAAGTTACATGCCGGAAGCTCTTCTTTTCCATATTCTTCCATTGTGCCGCGATAACCAAAATAACCATTTCCTATGAGAAACTTATTTCCAAAATCAATCGTCTTTTCAAGCTGTCTGCCAGCTTCTGAAATAATCCAACTCATGATTTTCCTCCTCTGCCTTTTCATCTGCTAAAATCAATCCAGCAGCTTTTCACAACTTGCTCTCGCTTTTGATCCATCAAACATTATTCATAGAGATTTCTTTAGCCAAAAGAGATGGATCGCTGTTGTTCAACTCTCCATCTCTCACTGTTGGCAAAAGCTCATTTATTCCGCTAGATAAACACTTGCTGAATCAACTTGTTACACTTGCTGCAGCTTTTCTTTAGGGATAGCCAGCTCCGTTCCTTCTGCATCAATCAATCGTTCTTCTCCATACACAGATAAAAGAATGCTTTCTCCCTTCACTATGCTTATCTTAGCCGTTGACCTTGTTACCTTCACTTCTACAATACGATTTCGGTACTCGATGCGGAATGAATAACCGTCCCATTGTTTTGGCACTACCGGGCTAAGAATCAGCTGACTGCCGTCACTGCGTAATCCGCCAAAACCATAGACAATATTCATCCAGGCAGCGGCAATTGAGGTCGTGTGCAGTCCTTCGTTCGTGTTTCGATTGTAGTTATCCAAATCCATTCGAGTAGCAAAGCTGAAGAAGTCAAAGGCTTCATCAAATTTTCCTAACTCAGCCGCCAATACGGAATGAATAGACGGTGACAAAGAAGACTCATGAATCGTTCTCGGTTCATAATAATCATAATTGACTCGCTTAGATTCTTCTGAAAACCGCTGATTATACAAAAACTGAAACATCAGTACATCCGGCTGTTTGATCATATCATTTCGATAAATCCGATCATACGACCAGTGACTGTATAATGGAAAATCAGAAATTGGAATCTGGTCGATATCAATATGCGGCAAATCAAAATATCCTTCATGTTGTTCGATCACACCATCCTCACTTTCGAAGAAAAGCGTTTCTTCTGCGGAGTGCTGCCACTGACGCCATTCTTCTTCAGTGAGATTGGTTTTAGTCAACAACTGCTTCAGCTGTCCAGGTGCTTCCACACTCATTTCCTCAAGCACTTGAATCGTAAAGTCAAAGGTCTGTTGCGCCATATAATTTGTATAAGCATTATGATTGACCATGACCTGAAATTCATCTGGTCCCATCACACCATAAAAGCCAAATTTTTTCGTCAACTGACTCCAATCACCTCGAGATTCTAAAAATCGAGAAATTTCCACCAGCATTTCAACGCCATGATCATAAAGAAAATCTTGATCCTCTGTCAAATGAACATAATGCCAGATACCATAAGCAACGCCTGTACTTGGTTGAAACTGTGTACTGGCGTGCTGCCAAAGATCACAGGCTTCTTCACCATTCAAGGTGGCTATTGGGTAACAAGCCCCTGTACAGTCCAAATCACGTGCTCTTTTTCTTGCTGCATCCAACGTAGAATAGCGAAATTCCAACAGATTTTTTGCTGCTTTTGGATTGTTGAATAGATAGTAGGGGAGGCAGCAGGTCTCTGTATCCCAGAACGCATGCCCGCTATAGGCTTCTCCCGTCAATCCTTTAGCCCCAATATTATTGGAAGGATTCTGTCCATGATACGTCTGCTGCAGTTGGAAGATGCAAAAACGAATTCCTTGTTGATTTTTCTCATCGCCATCAATTTGGATATCAAAGTGATCCCAAATGTATGTCCAATAATCCTTCTGATCTTTTTTAGCTTGTTCATAACCTAGCTTCACTGAGTCAGCTAGTGCTGTACTACCTTCCTGCCACATAACATCCTTTGATACTTCTTGTTTTTTGATCACATTCACAACTAACTTTTTAACAATTGTTTCTTCATTCTTAGTCAATGGTATAGTCAAGCTATAGCTGATTTTCTTTTCAGCCTCTATTTTCTTCTTTTCATATGCTTGATTGATTTCTAGATGGAAACCAGAGAAAATTTGCTGTTTTGTCGTAAGTGTTTGTCCGATGATTGCTAAATCCCCCTGATCATTCAGCGTCCCCTTCTCCTGCTCTTTCCAAAAAGAAATTGGTTCTTCCCCATGCTTTGTATTGAAATCAATCCCCATACTTACATGAATATCGCCTGAGAAGTTTAGTGGTTCGAAACTAAGCTGCTGATACCCATTTGATGACTTCTCCATATGAAGAAATCGCTCAAACCTCACCTTTAGCTGCTTCCCTGTCTTTGTCTTCCAGATAAACGAGCGCGTTAAAACACCAGTTTTCAAATCCAGTTCACGATAAAAATCATCCAAATGAACCCTATTCATATCCAGCGTTTCATCTTCCAAACGAATCTCTGTATCCAGCCAATTCACTGCATTCAACATAAAATGTGGTTTTGTTACAATTCCTTTGTAGTGTGAAAGTGCTTCTTTTCGACTGAACTCATAAATACCATTAAAATAGCTTCCCAGAAGACTGTCACCAGAGGTTCCCTCTTCAAAATAACCGCGAATCCCCATATATTCATTTCCTAAAGAAAAAATCGATTCAGTTACACGTTCATACTCTGGATCAAAACCTTCTTCAATGATTTTCCAAGGATCTAATTTAAAATAATCATCTGCAGCTTTTGCCATAAATTACACACCACCATTTTTCATTTAAGGTACTTTTTTTGAATAAGAGACCGAGGATGTCCACAAAAACATCCCTGTCCTATCTCATTTTTTTCTATTGTCTAATTGATTTTTGTTACAGATTGACGAACAATCAGCTCACCTGAAAGTAAATACAGCGGCTGAACCTCTTCATCAGACTGATCTATGATTGCGATCAGCTTTATTAATGCCATCTCACCTTTTTTTACATGATCCAAACGAATTGTTGTCAGCGGCGGATCATTGATCTCTGCATAACGAATATCATCAAAGCCGATGATAGATATCTTTTCTTTATCATACATGCCCTGTTCTTTCAAAAAATGGATAAAGGATGCAGCCAAAAAATCGGCTGTTACGACAACAGCTGTAAACTTCTGCAGCTGTTTAGCCATTTTGTCAAACTCACTTCGACGAAATAGATATTTCCGTTCAAAGCTAAGCTGATGATCCTTCAAAGCCTTCTTAAAGCCTTGATATCGCTGCTCAATGACTCCCGTTGTGTCTTCATCAAATGGATAGGTCAGAAAGGCAAATTTTTCATGACCGTTCTCAATCAGAAAATTCGTTGCAATCATTCCAGCTTCGAAATCATCCGAATTGATGAATACTCGATCATGGCTGTTTTCAGCCAGATACTCCTGTTTTTTTGCTAAATGCGTATCAACAAATACGATCGGCGACTGGATGATCTTGTTTATCTCACTATAAAACTGCGGAGAAACACCAACAGCAATGAACCCTTCAAATTTCCAATTCCTTTGAACCGCTTCCACATCTTCAACAGAAGTCACATTATGGATCAGAGTGAACATTCCGGCCTCTTTCGCCTTACGTTCAATCCCCTCCAGCACCTCTGTAACGAAGGGATCTGAGAAATCAACATCCACTTTATCCGAGTAGTACAGCAATCCTATCAGCTTAGAGGAGGACTGTACCAACGCTCGTGCATTCATATTCGGTGTATAATTATATTTCTTGATGATCTCTTCGATCAGTTCAATTTTATCTTTAGAAACTCGATGAGCCTTTTTATTGATGACATTAGAAACAGTGGTGATACTCACCCCAGCTTCTTTGGCAATCTGTTTGATTGTTACCCGCATATTCTTCACCGTCTTCTTGTTTATTTACAACTATTATATCTGTAAGTCAAAATAGTATGCAAACTTTCTTTTCTTATTTTCCCGAACCCGTTGCCACACCGGCAATAAACTGCTTCTGGAAAATGATATAAACAATGATTACCGGGATAATGGATATTGATGTTGCTGCAAACAAACCACCATAATCCGTACCATATTGTCCGTTGAACATACGTAGTCCAACAGAAATCAATTGCTTCTTCTCATCGTTGATCACTAAGAAGGGCCACAGGAAGTCTTCCCAGCTCCATAAGAACTGAAAAATTGCTAGACTGGCAATCGTATTACGGGACATTGGCAAAATGATCTTATGGAAAATAAAGAAATCTGATGCCCCATCGACCCGCGCAGCCTCAAGCATTTCATCAGAAATTTGTGAAATGGACTGGCGGAACATGAAAATCCCAAATCCACTCACCATAGCCGGAATGATCAATGCTTTATAAGAATCCAGCCAACCGAAATCCATCATCATCTCATATTTTGGAATGATCGTTACCGCCCATGGCAGCATCATCGTACTTAGTACGACACCAAACAACAAATTTCTTCCTTTAAAACGGAACTTTGCAAAAACAAATCCCACCAATGCGCTTGAATAAATCGTAATGGCTGTGATTGCTACTGAGATGAACAAACTATTGAAGAACATCCGCATAAAATTGAACTTCTCTTGAACATCTACATAGTTTTGAAATGTGCTGGGTGTTGGAAACAGCCCGCCATCCACTCTGACGATCTCCTGATTGGTTGCAAAGGAAGATAGAAGCATCCAGACAAACGGCACAACTGTTACCAATGCTAAAAACAACAAGAATAGATTGAAAAAGATCTTTTTCGTTTTCATTTATCCAACTTCCCTTCCCCGGTGATTTTAAACATGATGATCGTTAAAGCACCAATAATCACAAATAGAATGATTGCCATAGCAGAAGCGGTCCCAAAATTATATTTTTCAAATGCTTCGTCAAAAATCAGATATGAAATAACATAGGTGCTTGTTCCCGGTCCGCCTTTCGTCATGATCAATATTTGAATATACGCTTGTAAATATGTAATCAGTGACGTGATCACAACAAACAATGTTGTTGGTCGCAGCAGAGGCCAAGTGATACGGCTGAATTTCTGCCATTTATTCGCACCGTCAATATCCGCTGCTTCAAATACATCCTCCGGCAGACCCATCAAACCTCCTAGAAAGATCACTGTCGCATACCCGAAGTCCTTCCAAATCGTCATGATAATAATTGCAGGCATCGCCCATTTCGAGTTCATCAACCAGTTGATATCTAAATCGAAGATTTTGTTGATCAGACCGAACTGCGGATTGAACATCCACATCCAGACAAAGGATACAGCTACCAGCGGCGTGATCGTCGGCATGTAAAACATTCCTCTGAAGAAGGTTTTGAAGCGTGCCAATTTTGAATACAGCAACGTCGCTAAACCTAATCCAAGCACAACCCGAAACAATACAGCAAAGAATGAAAAAATGAATGTATTGCTCATTGAGCTCCAAAACAGCTTGTTCGTTAAGACATTTTTAAAATTCTCAAAACCAACATAATCGTATTTATCAATCAGTGGATTCCAGTCGTGTAAACTTCCCGCAAAAGCTTTATAGATTGGATAAACTAGAAAAATAGCAAAATAGATGACCAATAATGTGATCGTCACATTCCTTAGATTTATGAATGCAGGTTTTATTGTTTTTTGTTCCATGATTACTCCCCCTTCATTCTTTTGAAAGAGAGTGGTACGATAGTCAGTTCCCACTCTTTTATTTACTCTAAAGCTGAATAAACAGTGTTCCAATCTCTTTGTGCTTCGAGGATCAGAGCGAAGCGAGAACCGTAGACGCAAAAGCAGCTCACTCGGAAATAAGCCGAATACTCTCAAAAATATGAGAAACAGTTTTCGGATCATCCGGCTTATTTCCCAGAGCTTAACGCTTTTATCTCAACCTCTTTCAAAACCTATCTATTTTGCTTCGTCAAAGAATTCATAGCTGGATTCAAGTGAAGTGAAATCGGTATCCTTCATTTCAGACTCCATCTTTTCTTGTCCATCTTTGATTGCTTGCTTCATATCTTTTCCGTTATAAAGCACATCGTCCAAGGTTTGATCTGCAGTTTTTTCTACAGTTGCTGGAAATGCTCCCGGCCAAATCAAGCGATCAACACGAGGTGCAATGGCACTCAAAACCGGATTTTCTAAAATTTCAGAATCATCTGCCAACGATTTTTTCGTAGGGAATGATGCAAGTGAGAGTGCACCTTTTTTAGAGTACTCATCATTTGCTAAACAATATTTCAAGAAATCCTGAGCAACAGCCTGCTGCTCATCTGTTTGGTTCTTATTGATTCCCGGCGTACTTTCCCCGTTATAACGGTCATAAGCAAATGGTGTTTCTTCTGTTGGTGTCGGCGTAGCAAAAACACCGAAATCAATATCAGGATAGTTGGTATTCAGTTCGTTCAAATACCAGCCCCACATATAAACCATGGCTGATTGACCATTACCAAAGCTCTGTTTTGCTTCTTTACCAAAGTCTTTTGATCCAACCTTATCTTTTTCATACAGATCAATCAGGAACTGCATATTTTCAATCGTTGTCTCATTATCATAGTTGACCTTCGTGCCATCTTCATTGAACAACAGTGTTCCTTTTTGATAGTTCAGGCCTTCATAAATTGCACTGTAATTTTCAAAGTTATAGTTGAAGCCAGCCTGTGTGATTTGACCATCTTCTGTTTTTGTCAGCTTTTTCGCTACTTCTCGGAACTGATCCCAGGTTTTAGGGATGTCTGCATCAGTCAGTCCAGCTTCTTTCCACATTGCCTTGTTGTAATAAATATTTCCTGTATTGATCAAGCTGTCTGTATAATAAACCTTGCCGTCGATCACATGAGGATCAACAGATGTGAAATCTGCTTTTAAGTCATCCACTGGAATGTCATAAGGAGCCAAGTATGGAATCAAAATGTCATGCTGCGAATTATGAATATTAAAAATTGCTGGTCCATCCTTGCCCTTTAGTGACAATGGCAGTTTTGTCCAATAATCTTCCCACGGTTGATTGACAATCTTGATTTCAACATTAGGATAGATTTTCTCATATTCCTTTGCCATTTCAATCGCCGGATCGCCTTCATTCCATGTCCAATAGTCAATTTTGATTGGTTCCCCTTTGTTTACAAGCTTGTTGGGATCAAACTGAACAGTCTGACCAAGGACATCCATGCCTTTATCTTCTGTTGTATCCTTTGTACCAGAGCTTGCCCCTTCATCTTTACTGGATGAGGAACAGGCAGCCAACCCGCCAACTAGTAATACTGAAAACAATGCTGTGATGAACTTCTTTTTCATTGTAAGCCCTCCTAGAATTTATAAGGTTTAACGTTAAACTTAATCTTACAAGACCAAGTTTAACGTTAAACTAAAATTATGTCAAGCGCTTTCATATAGATTTTTTGACTTGTAGAGGAATATTTTGCCCATTTTTGTTATTCAATTAAGGCTGGCTTATTCACTTCATATATACTCTTCATTTTTATCAATGTTATGAAATTAATTTTTTAGTTGCTTAAAATTTTGGTTTTACAGCAATAAAAAGAGGCTGAGAAAACTCTCAACCTCTTAAGTGTCAGCTCTTATACTTTTTCCAGTACGCCTCTACTGATCATGCCGTCCATCAGAAAATAGAATTTCTCCTGACTCATTGCATGCTTCTCATTTTTGAAGATATTCATTGATTTCAACCCGTTGGCAGTCGTCACCGACATCTTCAATGTTTTTAAATCCTTGGCAATCGTGATTTTCAATTTGAAGCCTTCTTTGCTTTGTGGTGTCGCATCCAATGAACGGATCAATTGAAAATTGCCGGAATTCGTTTCTGTAAACCCATTATCTCTTAATGTATAACGTTTTGCAGCTGGGTTCATCTTATAAAAAACATCTGATCCCTCTACTGCTGCTTTTTCTTCAAATGCCATTTTCTCACCTCTTTAATTCATTTCATCTATTATTATATCTATATATTGTTGAAGAAACAACTATTCATTCAAGTTCATTGGTCTGTATTTTGTATAAATCCAACAATTCATGCAGAATGATTCGACAAGAAAGGAGTATCGATTCCAGTCAATTTCTATGGACATTGCCTTAGTTTTTTAAGCGCTGCGCTGTTTTGATCAATAAATCTGCAAATCGTTCGATTTCTTCTATTGTGTTGCCATAGCCAAAGCTGATTCGAAGTGATTCCTTGACCGCCGGATGACCTTTTCCGTAGATAGCTTCCAATACATGGGACGGATCGACTGTTCCCGCTGTACAAGCTGAACCAATCGACACTGCTGCTCCATTTAAGTCAAGATGCATCAAAAGCAGATCACTGGAAACACCTTTGAACCAAATATTCAAAATATGAGATAGCTTATTTTCACGATCACCGTTGACCTGATAGTCGATTCCTGCTTCGCTCAGCTTATTCAGAATAATATCCTCAAATCCCTTATTTCTGATTTTATGATTTTCCTTTTCCTCATCAGTCAACAACTCAACAGCTTTCCCCATCCCAGCAATACCGGGAATATTTTCCGTTCCTGCTCGCCTTTTTTCTTCTTGTTCACCGCCACGTAATAAGGGCTGAAATTTCAGACCATCTCTCTTGTATAAAAAGCCCACGCCTTTTGGTCCATTGATTTTATGCGCTGATGCACTAAGGAGGTCGATCCCCATTTCTTCTGGGGCGATTCTTTCAGAACCAAAAGCTTGAACAGCATCTGTATGGAACACCGCCGGATGCTCCTTCAACAATTCTCCAATTTCTTTGATTGGCATCAATTGTCCTGTTTCACTATTTCCATAAATGATAGAAACCAAAATCGTATCTTCTCTTAGAGCAACAGAAAGATCCTCCAGCCTTACTCTTCCTGATTCATCGACTGGCAGGTAGGTTACTTCATAGCCCTTGTTTTCCAAATAATGTAGTGGCTGTAACACTGCAGGATGCTCTACTGCTGTTGTAATGATATGCTTCCCTTGATCCTTCATCATTTCAGTCGTTTCAATAATTGCAGTATTATCGCCTTCAGTCCCGCCGCTTGTAAAAATGATTTCATGAGGCTTGACCTGCAAGCTATCTGCAATGACCTGACGAACCGTTTCCAATTTATGATGTGCCTCTCGTCCCACTCCATGGATACTAGATGGGTTGCCGAAAATGCTGTTCATCACTACTGTCATTTCTTCGATCACATCCGGATGCATAGGTGTTGTTGCTGCATGATCTAAATAAATGTATTTCATCGGTTTCGTCCTTTCTTGATACTGTCATTGAGTCATTCTAGCACACACCGCAAGATTCCTCAAAGTATCTTTATTCCCCTAAAATCTTCTGTTCCTTCTTAAACGTCAGATAACTGCTGTAAGTAAAGACTGCGATTCCCAACCAAATAAAACCAAAGGCTGTAAACTGAGCACTTGTGTATGGTTCTTTAAATAGAAAAACAGCAAAAAGCAGCATGATTGTCGGATTGATATACTGAATGAAGCCGACAATGATATAAGAAATTCGTTTGGCAGCCTCTGCAAAAAGCAGCAACGGGATTGCTGTAACGATTCCAGCCCCCATCAACAAAAGATTAATATTTATTTCATATGCCATAAACCCTTTTTCTGAGAAGAAAAACAGATACACCAAGGCAATTGGTAAGATGACAAATGTCTCTAGCGTCAGCCCAGTATACGAGCTGATCTCGATTTTTTTCTTCATCAGACCATAAAAGCTAAACGAAAATGCCATGATCAAAGAAGCATATGGTACCACACCCGTTTGAATCGTCAGAAGTAATACACCGGTCAACGCCAATAAACAAGCGACAATACCAGCTCTGTTCAATCTTTCCTTTAAAATAACTGTTCCCAGTAAAACATTTACCAGTGGATTCATATAATAACCTAAGCTAGCTTCTGTTACTCGTCCTTGACTGACTGAATAGATAAACGTAAACCAATTGATCGAGATCAAAATTGCTGCAGCAACGATTCCGATCACTTTTTTTCTATCCCTCAATACGGATTTTACTTCCTGCATAAATGCTAATCCGCGCTTAGTGATCAAAATATAAATCCCCATAAATAAGAACGACCATACAATGCGATAACACAGGATATCCATTGAATTGACTGTCGGCAGCAGTTTCCAATATAAGGGAATGATCCCCCATAAGATATACGCTGCCAGCCCTAAAATAATCCCTTTTTTCTGTTCTTTCATACGTTCTCCTTCCAATCTTCCCGAATCTATAATTGCTGAAATATATTTTTTGTTTCTCCCGATTTTCCCTTTAAAATCCATACAAAATATTTCTATTCTATAGATTGAACACATCAAACTAAGAATAGATAAAACGGCTAGAAGATAATTCGTCCAGCCGTTTTTCTTTCAAGTTTCTTTTAAATAGACAATCACTTTTTCTTTAAATGAAATAGTGGACTCATCGGTGTATTTTCATGGATTCGCTTCAGAGCTTCCCCCATAAGCGGTGCACAAGACACAATAGCTAAGCAGTCTGGTCTGCGATCCTCAGTAACAACCACAGAATCTGTGATACATAGCTGTTTGATTGGTGATGCATCGATTCGTTCTTTCCCTCCGGAAGACAGCAACCCATGTGAACCACATGCATAAACCTCAGCAGCTCCATTCTCTGCCAAGATCTCAGCGGCAACAGTCAAAGTTTCACCAGTATTGATGATGTCATCTACCAGAATACAAGTCTTTCCCTTCACTTCCCCAATCACATAGCCAGAGCGAACACCGTCCACCTCTTCTTGATCCACGATTGCCAACGAAGCATCCAGATATTCTGAAAGGCTGCGTGCTCTTTGGACCCCGCTATTTTTTGGAGAAACGACGACAATGTTTTCTCCGGTAAGCTTCTGATCTTGGTAATGCTGTGCAAACAGCGGCATAGTAAATAGATTATCAACAGGAATATCGAAGAAGCCCTGTACCTGTACAGTATGCAGATCCAAGGTCAAAAGACGTGTTGCTCCTGCTTCTACCAGCATATTTGCCACTAGCTTTGCAGTGATCGGTTCTCTTGGCTTCGCTGTGCGGTCCTGACGGGCATAGCCATAGTAAGGAAGTATCACATTGATTGTTTTTGCACTCGCTCGCTTCAATGCATCGATCATAATCAGAAGTTCCATTAAATGGTCATTTACAGGTGCATTCGTTGCCTGAATCAAATAAACATGATCTCCTCGGATACTTTCTTCGATGTTGATTTGAATCTCGCCGTCGCTGAACTGACGAACCGTGCTTTCTCCTAATTCTGTCCCAACTACCTTAGCGATTTTTTCCGCTAGAGGCTTGTTGGCATTCAAACTAAAAATTCGCAATGTATCATCTTTATATTTGCTGCCCATGATTTCCTCCATTTTTCTCATTCTACCTCATTCATTTTACCATTGATCGACTGAAAAATCATGAAACTTTCACAAGTATTGTCAAAATAGAACTAGAATCTGTTGTAAAGTCAAAATCCTCTATAGAAAGAATACAAAACACAAAAAATAAGTCTGTGAATAAATTATCCAACAGGTTTTCTTTGCTGCACTATAAAATTTTACCTTTGCCTATTACTATAAAAAACTAATCAGGCAGGGAACACAATCATTTTTGATTGTACTTCCTGCCTGATTGGTTAAGTAAATTTTGGGGAAAATCTACAAACTCTTGACTCTGGTTCTCTATTATTTATATGCAAAGACGATCAGGTTAGTCGTATCGTCAATACATGTCTGCAACGTAATTCGCTCGCCGCCGCCAGTACCTGTGACCATATCCCAGATATTGTTGCCGGTGCTGATTTCTGTGGCATAATCATCAACCGTCGTCACACTACTGACCGTATAGGTTGTTGCATTTCCCGCGCCGTCAGTAACAATAATTTGGCTGCCTCCGCCAAGTCCGAAAATAGCACTGAAGATTCCAGGATTATGACCGATGAAATGTGTATTCAGACCATCGCTGCCTGACTGTACCGCTGCACCGCCCCATGTTGAAACAGTACCATTCGGATTTCCATCAATGATGCTTTGACCGGCAGAACCTCCATTTTGATAAGGAATCGCCGCCCCATTGATATACATTGTCATCGCTTGGTGTGCAGGTGCGCTTGGTTCCTGTGGAGCAGCTGCTGCCCCATCGATCGTATTTGTGACAGTTGTTGTTTCGCTAGCTGCTTCCGCTGTTGGTGCAGCTTCAACTACTGCAGCTTCGTCAGTTACTGGTGTTTCTTCTATAGCAGAAGCTTCCTGTACCGCAGCCTCTTTTTCTGCACTATCAGCAACAGCTTCCGCTTTTTTCTCAGCTTTCGGCTTTACAATAGTATATGTACGATCGATCCAGCCGATATTACCACTGTTGTCTGTTGCAGAGTAGTGAACAATCTGTTTACCGGCAGCAGATGTATCTAAACTTTTATCTGCAACTATTCTAGCTGAAATATCTCCATCCTGATCATCTTTTGCTGTAACACCATCTAAAACATTTACCTTTTGACCAACAGTTACCGTGACATTGTCAGCGGAAATAATTGGTGCAGTAGTATCTTCATCACTTGTCTCCGTGGTCGTTTCTGTGATCTGATCATCGGCAGACTGATGACGGATTTCCGCATAAGTTGTTCCTCCTGCGACAGTTAATAAAGCTAGCGCTATGACGAATTTCAATCCATTGGCTTTCATGATAAATCCCTCCTGTTTCTTGATGAGATTTACATTTATCGATATTTTAAAATCCGTTTGCCTTCTACACGTTTATCATATAGCTAATCGTCTGAAACAACTAACGATAAGAAACCTATATCATTTAATTTTCATGAAAAAACATGGTATAATCCTTGTTGTAACAGGATTATTTCAAAATCTTCTCAAACATGAGAACAATTTGAAACTAAGGGAGAACAGAATTATGGAACAACTTATCACAACTGAAATGACCAGGAGAATTTTACTACTAAACCTTCTTTACGGTGCGGATGACTGGTTGACAACAGAAAAAATTTCAGCGAGACTCCATTGTTCGACCAAAACCGTCTTGGCGGATTGTCGATATATTGAAGAGCGCTGGTCAGATCAACTAATGATAGAAGTATCTAAAAAAAGTGGAATCAAATTAACGATCTCCACCTTCCACTCCATTCACGACATCTATGTCGATATTATCAAAAGCTCGGATTCCTTTACCTTGATGGAAGCAATCTTCTTCCATCCAAATGAAAGTTCTGAAGAGATGGCAAGCAGAGTATTCTTAAGCAGCTCCTCTCTGTATCGTTTATCCAGAAAGCTGAATAACGGTTTAAAGGAACGTCATTTACGAATAGACAGCAATCCGTTTGTCTTTTCAGGAGAAGGTGAGAGACAAATTCGCTACTTCTTTATTTCTTATTTCATCGAGGTTTATGGTGTTCATAAATGGCCTTTTCGTTTCGATAAAGCAGCACTGGTTCAGTTAGCGAAAAAAATCAATTTGGATTTCCAACTGTATCTTAGTGACTTCCGCATTATTCAATTAGCCTTTTCCATCGCCGTGACATTGACTAGGATCAGTCAGGGATTTTCGACAGAAAACGAAATGAAACAAGAAGACTGTTTTGAAACGAAGTTGACTCAATGCCAGATAGACCGCTACTCTAAAGACCTGACAGCTCTTGTGGAAGATATAGACTTTGATCCCCAAGCAGATTGGCAGGAAGATTTCTGTTACACAGTTTTCTGGTGGATTTTTGGAAAAGATGACTCGGCTGAACAGCGAACGAATGAGGTTACTGAGCAGCTGATTCACGAGGTAAATAACGAGCTGAAAACGTCAATTGATGATGCTAGCAAAAAGAAACTTGTCCAGATAATCCAAAATCTCTATTGTTATCACAAAATCTATCCTTATAAAAAGCATATTATTTATTCTCGTTTCTTCTATTCAGGAAAATCAATCAAACAAAACTTTATCCTTTTTTCAACTCGAATCTCTAAAGCCTTGACTGAATTCGAAGAGAAAGAAGGACTTCCATGGAAAACCTTCTACCTAAATGAAGTACTCCATGATTTTATGCTTTATTGGGAAGATTTGCCGACGCAGTTATTTAATAATCGAGGAAAAGTATCTATTGCAGTATTAAGTGATCTCGGAAAAGAGCACGCAGAGGTCATGGGAACTATTCTGAAGATGACGTTTTTGAATAATGTTAGTGTGACTACCCAAAATGCTTCTTTATTCGATCCGCCAAAGGGTAAGCCAGTCAGTCAACGAGATCTCTATGTCAGTAACCATCATGTAGAATATATGTCTCAAGAAAAAGTTGTGGTCGTTGAAGATATTCTCTCGTTAAAAAATATTGTTGATTTGAGAAAAATCATTGAGCAAAACCAGCTTTTTGCTTATACGAGTGCTAAACAAAAAGCTGCTGCTTCCGAAAAAAGGTAATAAATAAATCAGGCTTGAAGAACATTCCTGATGAATGCCACTTCAAGCCTGTCAATTTACGTAAATTTTTGGGGAAAATCTACATACTCTTATAAACATTAACCCTTTTCAGGTCTTATTTATATACAACGATACCTACTCTTAAAAGGTCGCGATATATACGATAATTCTGCTTCGATCAATTGATGATGGAGGAGACTCTCTTTTAGAATAATGAGCTTCTTCGCTTTGCTCACGTAAGATACAAAAACTCGGTCGACTAATTGGTTGTAGAAGCCATTTGCAAACGGTTTGTTTTGTATCTATCGATAATTAAAATCTGCTTGTTGATTACACTGTTATCATATAACTTTTTTTGAAAAACCTCTAGTATAAATTTTAGAAAAAATGTTAAAATCCAACAAAAATAATGATATAATCCTTGATATAAGCGAGATATTTCTATTTTTTCTTTTGATAAGAACTTTTTGAAATAAGGAGATGAAAACGACTATGGAACGACTGCTTTCTACTAAAATAGCTCGAAGAATCCTGTTATTGAATTGGCTCTATGGTGCAGAAGATTGGATCACAGCAGAACGCTTGGCAGCTAAGCTTCATTGCTCTGTAAAAACAGTATTCAAAGACTGTGATTACTTAGAATCCAGCTGGAAAAATCATTTGACTATCGATATTTCAAAAAAGAATGGTTTGAAAATGTCAATTTCCTCTAATCACTCTGTTCATGATATTTATGCAGATATCCTTAAAAGCTCAGATGCCTTCACTTTATTGGAAGCGGTTTTTTTCAACCCCGGAGAAAGCTCAGACGAATTAGAAAAAAGATGCTTTATGAGTAACTCCACCCTCTATCGCCTCTACAGAAAAATAAACATCCCATTAAAGGAAAGAAACCTGCTTCTTGAAAGAAATCCCTTTGTATTATCAGGGAACAATGAACGGGAAATTCGTTATTTTTTCTCTTATTATTTTGTTGAGGTATATGGACTTCATCGTTGGCCCTTCAACTATGAAAAAGAAAAAATTTTGAAGCTTGTGGAAAAATTGAATGAAGATTTTCAACTTTATCTCAGTGATATCCGTCTCATTCACCTAGTTTTTTTAGTCGCTGTAACACTTACAAGGCTTGAGCAAGGGTATGCCCCAGAGGATATGATAAGCAAAGCTGTGTTCAAAACCAGAATCGGCGCTGTTACTGCAGACGAATATAAAAATGAACTATTGCCGTTTATCAGTGACCTGGATATTTCGCTAGGTTCAGATTGGTATGAAGATTTTAGCTACACAGTTTTTTGGTGGCTGTCTTGCTGGAAAACAACTGAAGAAGATCAGGTACAGAATTCTGTTGATTTTCTGATTGATGAAGTTGTAGATAGCTTGCAGATTTCAATTGATGAACGCAGTCGGACAAAAATCTCCAAAATCATTAGAAATATCTATTGCCTTCATCAAATATATCCTTATAAGAAGCATATCATCTATTCGCGCTTTCTTTATTCCGGGAAATCGATCAAGCAAAATTTCATCCTCCTATCTGCCTTTACTTCCAAAGCATTGGCCAGATTGGAAAAGGAAAGTAGTTTTCCCTGGAAAACAATGTACTTGAATGAAATTCTCCATTGCCTCATGCTTTATTGGCAGGACCTGCCGACACAATTGTACAAAAAAAGAGGTCGTGTTTCCATCACTGTTTTAAGCGATTTGGGCAAGGAACATGCAGAGGTTATGGGCTCTATCATTCGCATGACCTTTTCAACTAACGTTGTTGTTACAACCCAGACACTCTCGCTTTTAAATACACAAAAAATAGACTCGATTGAAAAAAGCGACCTTTATGTCAGCAATCACCAGATTCAATACCTAACTGGTGAGCGCGTTGTTGTCGTTGAGGATATCCTTTCGCAGCGAAATATCGTTGAACTACGAAAGATTATTGAACAAAATCAGCTGCAAACATTCAAACGAGCAAAAAGACAGGCGATGGTTTCCAAATAAACTTGGAAATCATCACCTGATTTTCATTCTTTCAACTTGCTATCGAATATTGGATAAGCATATTTTTCATTACATTTGGTTATAATCATTTCCGATATTTTTTTCTTGAAAAAAAGTTGACAACCTATGGTCTATACGTTATTCTGTATCTTGTGTGAGATATATGCCGCCTTAGCTCAGTTGGTAGAGCACCACCATGGTAAGGTGGGGGTCGCCGGTTCGAGCCCGGCAGGTGGCTTCATGTTACAGCTTTGAATCCTTTGTATAACAAGAGATTCAGAGCTTTTTTATTTGTCTTTACACAAAAAATCCACACTTCTAAATCACTTAAGTCTCTTATTAGAAGAGCAAGCTCTCTTAGAATGCCCTATCTATGATATAGCATGGATGATTACAATTGTAGGTTCATGATAATTAACAAAAAAATGGAGCCTCAAACATAGATACGTTTGAGGCTCCATTTTTTTAGTCGTATCTCTTTCGTTTAGATGATGATGGAATGTTCAATGCTTCCCGATATTTTGCTACCGTTCGTCGAGCAATTTCAATATTGCTCTCTTTTAGCTTTTCAACCAGCTTTTGATCTGAGATTGGCTTCGCTTTATCTTCTTGTTCAATCAACAGCTTGATTTGTTTCTTCACATCACTGACAGAAGTATCTTCTCCATCGTTATCTGAGCTAGCTAAGCCTTGTGAGAAGAACGAACGCAATTCGAATGAACCAAAATCCGTTTCCAGATACTTTCCGTTAACGGTTCGACTAACTGTAGATTCATGAATATCCAGCTTCTCAGCAATCTCTTTCAGTGTCATTGGTTTCAACGGACGTTCAGGCTTCATGAAGAAATCCTGTTGACGCTCAACAATCTCTGTCCCAACCCTCAAAATCGTATCTCCACGCTGAACCATTGTTTTCTGCAACCATTCAAATTCCTTTTTCTTTTCAGAAATATATTCTTGAACTTCAGGATCAGCAATCTTTTCCATTTTGCTGAAATATGCTTGTTGAAAGCGAATGGTCGGCAATCCTTCCTTATTGGAAACAACGATTGGTCGTCCTTCACTGATTTTCACTTTTAAGTCTGGTCGAATATATAGACCAGCCGTCGAGCCAAATACATTTCCCGGTGAAGGGGTAAGTGTCTGTACATAATCAAAAACCTCTTGTACCTCTGACAGCTCAATGTCAAATTTCTTACTTATCAGTGACCACTTCCGATTAGCAAAAGCTTCAAACTCTTCTTCAATAATAATATATGCCAATGCGGGAGAGCGGTCGTCTCTCTCAACTTGAAGCAACAGGCATTCTCTCAAGTCTCTCGCACCGACACCGGCAGGATCTAGTTGCTGTAAAAGAACCAATGCATCCAAAATCTGAATTGCATCTGCTCCGGTTTGTTCAGCTGCCTTCTCAAGAGATATCGTTAAGTAACCATTTAAATCAATGAATTCCGCTAAAAAAAGAACGAGCTTACGTAAAAAAGTGCCTCGATAATTCAAATGAATCTGATCGATCATATACTCAAATAGGGATAGGTGATTGTCAGGAATCTGGTTCATCAAATTGGAATCTTTTTCACTATTATATTGTCCTGATGAACTTCCTGGATAAGTAAAATCGCTTACGTTATTCTGCAGCTCAATCAAAGGATTTTCCAACGCCTTGTTTTCGATGAATACCTGAAGCTCTTCTGTATTGTACTGCAGGACTTGTATCGACTGCTGAAGCTGCTGAGTCATCGCAAGTCTTTGTACCTGCTTTTGCTGTTGAGACAAGTGCTGCTCAAATTTCATAAATTTCAATCTCCCACTTGTTTTTTTTCGTAATATCCGATAAACTAGTATTCGTGCTTGCGCCCTTAGTGTAGTGGATATCACGTAAGATTCCGGTTCTTGAGACGGGGGTTCGATTCCCTCAGGGCGCGTTATTTCAAACGTATTTTATTATACTTCTATTGACCAAACCTTATTATTATTGGTTTCATAGAGGATTATAACATACTTTTACTTCCCTTATAAAACTCTATTTTTGGGTGGATTTGGGTGGATTTTGATAAAAAATTTATTTGTCGGTCAACTTTAATGAAAATATAAAATAACACCTTGCCTATTTCTTGTCAGAGATAGGCTTTTCTTTATTTCGAATCCTTACTTAGATTAAAATGCAATTTCCTTCAAAAACATAAAAAAACCACCTCCGAAGAAGTGGTTAAAAAAGGAGTATTACTCAATAAGAGTAAAATGAAAAATAAAAAGGTTGTTGTTGGTTGACTTCATCCTAACAAATCATCTGTTGGCTGTCAATAAAAGGTACTTAAAAGCCCCTTTCAAGATGACTCCTATAACATGAACTGATTATCATTTAATTAATTTGAGCACAGGTCGCTGCTTTTCTTCGTCATCAAAATCATTTATTGAAGCCCCAATGATTTTTTCTAGTTCATCTCTAGGCATTTTAAAAGAAAGATTTAGTTCGTTACGTTGCAAAACATTATTTTCAACAATCATCGAATAAACTCTCTCCAATAAATCAGGCTTTTCTACTCTCAATTCATCATCATATGGTTCTTTTGTTTTCCATTTTTTCCACGAAATCTTTTTATTTAGATACAGCCTCTGATCGTCATTAATTAAACCAAGAGAGTGTGTTTTGAAAACCATTGCTTGAATAGAAACTTTCCAATATTTTTTTAAGTCTACATAATACTCTAAATTGGTTGACAATAAAGAATCTGAAAATGCTTGCGAAGGTAGCAAAAAATGGGAAGCAAACATATTTGCCTGCCTCTCGATTGTACTTTTCAATTCTTGAGAGGAATAATCATGAATACTTTCAACACTATTATGCAATATAATATGTCCCAGCTCATGAGCAACATTAAACCTTCTCCTGACAGCAGATTCGCCATTGTCCGTGAGCATTATAAACGGTCTATCAACTATCCATCTCGATACTGCATCTAAGTGCTTATCAGACATATTCGCTTCTGATATTACAACGCCATTTTTCTCTGCTAACTTCACTAAATTGTCAACTGGGGAAACCGAATCGATTCCCCACACATCTCTTAGTTCACTAGCTTTAAGTGCAATATCTTCTTCAGTAATATTATGGATATCTTTTTCAACAAGTTCAGGTAAATTAATATCCGGGAAGTTTACGTATTTAGATAATATTTTGAAAATTTCGTATAGGTATTTCAAACGTTCTTTTTGCATGTCTCTAACCTTTTTCGTAGCGGCACTTTGACTTCTGAAATAAATTGCCCCCGAATGAACTTCGGATATGTCTGCTGAAAAAAAGTTTCTAGGAAAATTTAGAACTGTAATTAAGCGCAGCAAGCTCTCAGCCTTTGGTTTTGTTTTACCTGTTTCATAGTTTGAGATCATTTGCCTAGATAATCCAGACTTTTCACCTAGATCTTTCATAGTCATCCCTCTTGCTATTCGAGCTGATGTTAGCTGTTTAGGATTAAACTCCATCCTCGTTTGCATATTCTTCACCTCTTCTAATCAATTCTTCTGCTTCAGACGTGAAAGTTAAATGTAAGTCGTCTTTAATATCTTTAGGATTTGTTAGCAGCACAGGTGCATTAGTTATATCCACTTGATCAATCCAGCCCACAACATTAATATCTGGTAGACCAAGTCTAACAAAATCTAGTTTATGGTCTCTACCGCCATATGTCAACAACAAAAAAGGCGGGGTACTTTCATCGTATTTGACATTAATATCCTCTGGTTTATCGAATAAAGTATACTGTTTATTCAACAAGCTTCCTCTGTTTCGGAAAATAGCTTTTTTCGGTACTGAATCTTTAGTTAAAACTTTGGATGGAGTTAAAATAGCACCTTTTGTTTCTACCATTAGATACGTGTGACCATTCTTATACCGACTGCTTGCTTTATCAGCAATCTCATGTCGGATATTAGAACTATGTAAAACTTGCTTAATTCCGACATCAACCAACCCGTGCCTAACATGTCCCCATACTTTTTTCATTTCTGGTCTTTGAAATACTTTTTCTTTGGCAACCAGTTCATCTAAAAAGCGATACGCCTCCCTAATACTTAGCGATAATACACCAGATAGTTTAGGGTCACAATTACTTTTTAAGTGATTTGACAATAATTCCATATAATCTCTCCTCTATTAACATCATACATACTATGTTAATAGTTTGCCATTTTTTTAAAAATTTGTCAACACATAAACACAAAACCAATTATTTGGCTTCCATGTCAGTTACCACTTTAGAGGTTGTGAAAAATATATTAAAAAAGCCGCTCCCGAAGGAACGGCAATGAGTTTATTTCTATGAGGTTTCATAGGGTAACTAAAGTATACTATCGTGGAAATCCACTGTCAAAGATTTATCCTCTGATCAAATGCTGCACATCCCAAGTGCTGAGCCATACACGACCGCCAGTTTTAAATTGTACTGGAATCCAGTAGTAACTCCCGCTACCATAAGCACCTTTTCCAATGCTTGAAATACTACTTTCTTCTATAATAAAGTGGCTTCCTTTCTGGGTTGTTTGATTGGCTAGTGTATTACCGTTCTTGTCTGTCAAAGTGATATCCGCACAAGCGATGCCGTTATCTGTCCAATCAAACTCTACCGGCACAAGATCATTGCACCGTACTTGCCAAATGCCGTTGACGTATTGCAGATCATCTACTTGATAAACTTTGTTCTTTCCAGACGGTTGAGCTGGCTTCGATTCATTAACTGTATTATCTGGACTTCCTGATAAACGATAAACCGATTCACGAGGCTTGTCGTTATATACCCACCATAGATTATAATTATCTATCGTCACACCATCATTACCTGAATTGCAATGGATCATTGAATTTGCATCAGTCATGATCATCACGTGCCCGAAAGCACCCCACGAGCCGCTACCATCACGCGGACCCCAGATGACAACATCCCCTCGTTTTGCATCGAATGTCCCATCAACGGCATCGTGAATCAGATTGTATCCTATGCTCGGCAAAGCTGTTTTCAGACTTTCTGTAGTATTGGTTAGACTCAAACCTAGCGCCTTGCTCACTGCTGAGCTGCAATCATATTCAATTCGACCATCACGATCCGCATCATTCCCATATCGATCACCCATGTCATAGTAAGCAGGAATTGCTTTTAGATCATTCATTATTTTGATACTTGATTCAATATCAGCCATTACTCATCCTCCTTTTCTGTACTGTCCCTAATTTGCAAAAAGAACTGCGTCAGTTTTTCTGGCAGTGGTAGGAATTCTGAAATATTTTCCAGCAACGAGATTCCCTCATTTGCGATATAAAACATAATAACTACCTCGCGCAAAGGAATGCTGTTGCCTGTTAGTTTTTCTAACTCAACAGCCAAGGCAATGACAACAAAGATCATTACCTTCTTCATCAACCCGATGAAGCCAATCGCACTTGATAAATCCTTTCGCTTGATTCCTTTCGCGATGCCAGTTAGATAATCTAATACGACTAAAAACATGATGACATGCAAGATCGTATCCATCCCACCTAAAAAGCCGACCGCAATACCACCAATCAGCCCAAAAACCATACTTATTGAATTAAAATATTTTTCCATGTGTCACTCTCCTAATTTATTTAACTAAATACCCGAACCGAACTAATGAACGGCAAATCGTCCGGATAAGCTCCGCTTGTCCAATTCGTGAATGTTCTTGTACCGTCTTGTTTAAACGTCGTTTTTCTGCTCTCGGTTATCTGGATATCTTTTAACAGTTCTTTGCTGTCATATGTCTGAACAAGCCTCAATTCGTACATGATTAAGTCGCCGGCTGTATTCGCCACCTCTGAAAAACGGACCATTGAATCTGTATCACGCGCATTTATCGTCTCTTGAGACATCAGCGTTGTACCCACATTGAAAGTCAGCAGGAACTCATTAAAGATTTTCCGGTTGATCTTCGCATACCCAAATAACCGATTATCCGAAGATGACCGGCTAAACACAATCGTTGGTGGATAAACAGCCAGTTTTGCTGAACCATTCCCAACATCGATTTTGCTCTGCAATTCATTCTTAGTAAAATTCAATGTACTTCTGTTTGACACGCTGAACGCCGTTTCTGTGTTCGCTGTTGTGTTCACTTCATAGATATGTGTGTTGTTACTCACAATTCCTTCACCAGTAATCGTACAGCTGTCCATGGCTACTGAGCTATCAAAGAACCGGGCGCACTTTGTTCCATTGATCATCTTGGTTTCTACATTAATTAGTTTTACAGTTGAGATATTATCGATTGTTAAAGCGAAAGTACTTTCTTCATTCGTTACAACCAAATTAGATAAACTCAACCTTGAAATACGGTTGAAGGCTATCCCGGCGATTGTTGCTCCGTTTCCGTTTATTTCTATTGACGTTTGAACCATTGATAATTCCGCAAAAGGATAGTTGCCCTTTACCACATTGATGGTATACATGAATGAGGCGTTCGCACATGCGCCAAAACATTGATTCAATGTTTTAAAGGGCCTTGTTTGTGTGCCGTTGCTATCAAATCCTGTGTAGGAAGAATCGACATAATAGTCAACACGTGCATTCGGATAGTTCGCAAAGTTCCTTCTCTCTATTTGTTCTTGAGAGAGAGGATCAAACATAAAAATATTGACCTCTGAACTCTTCTTCGACAAACTTGAGAAGTTGAATGAGATCAACGCAAACTGATTGTCTTTCACATGAGCAGCGCCCTCCAATTCATTGATATAGGTATTGTCCCCGCTATATCGAGGAATCGCATAGTTTTGAATCAGTTTTCCTTCGTCATCTATGATCATGATGCTCTCAGGATTGGAAAGCGGTAGATACAGATAATTATTATAGGCACAGATATCTTGTCCAATACTGTTCGTTGTAATAGTAAACTGTTTCAATACAGAATAATCATCCAAACTCAATTCACAAACTGTTTTATCACTTTTTGCCCAAATGCGGTGGCTTACATCATCGTAACTGATCGCTGTAAAGTTAAAGCTAGTTGGAAAGGTCCCTTTAATCGTTAGTGTTTCGTAATCAATCACGATCACTTCTCTATTTTCATTCCCCAGCATAAAACCGGCAACGCATAGAATTTCATTTGTATCTACTCGATAAGCTAAGCCGTTTCCATGCCCTACCCTCACTTCATTTTCTCGGAGGATTTCCCCAGTTGTAGAAGAAACTTCCTGGAGGAGGCAATTCTCTGTTTCGGTGCGTCCATCTATGTAATGATCATTATAGATAATCAGAAAGCTGTCTTTCGTTGAACAGAACCCTTGGGGTACACAATAATCATTGGTTGGTCGTTGATAGCGAAACTCATTGTTTAAAGTAAATCCTGCTTTCGGTTCATCTGCACGGCGTTTACTATTGATTTGTTTGTCTTGATCTTCCAAGCGGTCTTTTAAGCGGTTGAACTCTCCGCGAGCATCGATAAGCTCTGTGAGGATTACTCCCCCAGGATCTACGCTCTCAAGAATTTCTCGGCAATCTTCAACCCATTTCGCCCAGGTATCTTTATTATCTTCCAGCCATTTATCATAATCCGCTTGATTTTCAAGAATCCATGTTTTGAATTTCTGGATAATCAATAGTATCTCGTTTTTCTTTTCTTCGTTCCATTCATTGAAATCATTTTCAGCCTTATCAATCCATTCTCGTAACTGACGAAGCATTTCTTCGAATGTCCAGATATAATTACTGTCATGGATTTCTCCGTGAATACTTGGAATTACTACATACTTGAAATCTTTTGTAGAAAATTGTTGTTCCCAAGTAAGATCATCTTTTAGTTTCCTGAAGCTGAAATAAGCATAATTTTCTTGTGGCCGCTGCATATCATAATCTGTCAGTGTATATCTTAAGCGTCCTGATTTAGCATCCACAACATCTGTCACTATCTGTTCTGATATCCCTAAACCAGTCAACGGGCTTGCTTTCACACAAAAAAATGGCGTCAACCCTTCGAAACCTATGGGCACACCATTTTCAGTGATTGATGATAAATCAAATATTTGTGTCTCACTGTCATATTGTCGAACTTTTATAGTTCCTACATAGTTATTTGGTTCTGTCGTGCTTAATGTTATTGGATATGTAGTCAATTGGATTCCTCCTCCCTAAAAATTGATTACGTCGCGCGGATTGATTCGGTTCCATTGAGAGCCTTTCCAGACTTCGAAATGTAAGTGAACACCTGTTGAAAGCCCGGTTGTTCCCATCACACCTATTTGGGTTGCATTTGTCACTGTTTGACCTACTGATACATTGAAGCTATCCAAATGTCCATAATAGGACCAGTAGCCATTACCATGATCAATAACAATGTAATTCCCTCCGGTACTGTCAAATGTGCGTGTGATCACTGTCCCAGCATGCGCAGCATAGACAGGAACCTTTGCACCACCAGCGGAAGCAATATCAATACCTCCATGAATTTCACCAGTTCCCCAACCGATTTGATCCCACTCTTGGGTGATCGTATAAGCTGATCGAACTGGGTTTTGCCATCCTTCAGTGCCACTACTTAAATTCTTAAGCAGATCATACCAGCGCTGTGCTTGTGTCTGCCTGTTTGGCTGCCATGGATCAGCTGGATGCTCATAGAATGCGATAAAGTAATCAGCTGCCGACTTCACATCTGGTAGTTTTGTAAACTGGCTAAACGAGATATATGGTAAATCAGGACGCTGAGGATTCGCAAACCACTGTACATTGTTTTCGACTTCCCATTGGATTCTTTGACATTGAGCATCTAGCGTCCGATAGTCTAACCCTCTTTCGGTACACCAATCAACGAGTTTAGATTTTGGCGTCCACTGTACAAGGCCATAGCCGCCGCCTCCGGAGTGCTCATCAATGTCTGGTATGATTCCAGATTCAGACTCCATATTTCCGAGCATCCCGGCAATCGCTTGCTCAGACCACCCCTTTGCTTTAAAGAACTGCCATATCTGCCATGCGTTTTTTTCTTGATCTGTTGTTAATTCAGGTGGTGTGACTCCACTTCCTGAACCGCCTCCGGTAATTTCATTACCATTCACAATTAGTCGAGTACAAGACAGTGTGCCGTTTACTACAAGATCTCCGTGATGCTCCCAAGTTCTCCAAGTACGTAATAATGTTTCGTCGTTCGCCCCAGTGCTTTCTTTAGGAATTTCGAGTACAGTTAGTGAGTCACCTGTGCCGGGAACGGTACTACCTAATGATAGTGAATAACCCGGGGTTTGATTCAAGCCGAACCCAATCACATCACCTGAGCCATTACGCATTGCTGAAACATTCCCTAGTTGTTTGTTCGTTTTCACATCATAAAATTGAATGATGCCATCTCTAATCCTAATCATAAAATTATCATCAACTGTTCGAAATTCTATCCCTTCCAATGTACCAGCCTTGATAAAATTTGCATTAAATACACCATCGATGGTCCATGCAGTTTCATATGGGCCATTCCAACCGTTTTTAGAAAAACCAATCCCAGATTTATTCATTCTCAATACTCTTTTGGCTGTTTCTATATCATCAGTATCCATTATTCCTATATCCGATGGGCGATTTTTAGGTTGAAACGTCACGTGGCCTCCATCGTTACCAGTAATCACTGCGGAGGCATTCAATAAGTCGCCATGGAGTATCTCTCTTGTCTCAACAATTTTCGTATTTGTATTTTGAACAATATCTTCTACCGTGTGAGTATATTTGCTTGTTTCAGTTCCCAGCACAATATCTTTATACATTTTCTTTCTTGGATACCAGTTATACTCGACCACTCGTTCCTTTAAAATTTCAGCTCCACTCAAAGGTTTGACAGATACAGTGTCTCCAATTTGCAGTTGAAAGAGTTCTTTATATTCCGCGTATTCATCTGTTGAGGCTAAATCAATCATCTTCACGGTATGCGAAGCTTTCGGTAAATGAATTTGTTGCTTACTGAATAACTCTTCTTGCGCCCATTTCCGCAACTCATCCTTTGTTTGACATTCCGAATTTGTGTAACTCCCAATCACTCTATTTTCATCTGTAACCACAAATCCATTAGGCTCTACGTAAGATACAGTGATTGGGTCTTTCTCTTGATCATAGTCGCCTTCTGGTGTACCGCCTGTCAGAAAAAGGCAGTTAGGACGTAAGTCATCCTGTATTTCTTCTTCGATAGAATCCAGATTTACTCCAAAGTCTACAGTGAAGCCCTTGTCTTCCCCTAGGCGTTCTTTCATCGTCATAGTAAACATATCCATATCCAATTCACCATCTACAACACCCGCTAGATTTTGCGCTTGATTATTGCTTCCAATCATGGCATCCACTGGGTAATTGCCAGTAATGGTAAATTGATGTTTCGTTAAAATATCCGATTGATACTTGAATCTTTGAGAAAAGGCTAATGAATTTTGGATTTCATCCATGATTTGTTTTACCGTTTTATTTTCTACAAAAAAAGATTCAATAAAATTGCGGTTCGCATCAAAACAGATATGATTTGCGACAAATGAAATTGACTTCAGTGTTCTGTTTGTTATCTGAGTGATTCTAAACGGTTGATACGTGCCATCCGGTGTATACGCCTTAATGATGTTCCCTGTTTTAATCTGATCAGCAAATTGACCAAATCGATTATAAACACCAGTAAATACAAAACGACTGTTTATGATGCGATTAATTACCGGCTCATCTTCAAAATCAGGAATAATCTGTCCGTTATGAGAGAAATCCGTCTCGTTGGATTCGTACAGCCGTATATGCTCTAATTCTAAACTCATAGCCAAACACTCCTTGGATCGAATATGCTTTGTTCTAAATTGCCAGAAACCTGAATTTTATTTTCGCCAGGCTGAATTATAGGAAAATCGCCTTCATTTTTAACAAATGAATGATCCTGAGTGACTAACTTCTTTTCGCAATCCACTTCCACCATCCCCTTTTTTGTATTCTTTAATGTGAATGTTTGATTATTTACCACTAACCGAATATCGCCCCCCGAAGAGTTGATGCTGAAAAAAGGCGCTGCTTTCTCATCCCCTGGATCAATATAGGTGTGGCTGTCTTTCGCTAAGATTATTTGCTGATTCCGCAATGTTCTCTTAAATGGGGCACACTCAAACGTGACAGTGAATTTCCAGTATGTATTCATCTCGTTCACATACGGCCGAACATTACTACTTTCGATAATTGTTACTTCTCTGTATTTATCCGGATCAGTGTGCACAACCAGTTGTCCTGCTCCTCTCAGCCACTTTTTAACTTCAGCCAATTGCTCAAATTTTAGTAATTGAAGTTCTACAGGGAACTCGAAAGCATCATAATCACCAAAAGTACGGTGTAGGCGACCGTTTCTGCCAGGTACTTTAAGGCTTTCAACAATTTTCATCGCTTGCCGCTCGCTTAGTTCCTCTTCTAGCGAGCAGCTCATGTCGTTGAAAGAATGAATACCATTAAAAACAATCCAAGGGATATGACAATCCGCCCAATGCTCCAATTGCCAATGTTCGTATGTCTTCATTTCAAATTCCCCCTCAAACCTGCACTTGCTGCTTTGTACGCCCTTTCCATATCTCGGTTGTATTGATCATACTCTGACATACTATTGGTATGAACAGAGCCGTTGTTCACGGTCATTTGAACTTGTCCTTGAGGTTGTGAAGCAATAACTTCCATGAATTGATTAAGCGTATTGATTAGTTGCTGATTTATAGAAGTTTCATTTGTCTTCTGGCTTTGATTGTTCATTTGGTTTTGCGCCGCATTCACTAAGCCGTCAAGAACAGGTGTCATAATAGCTTCGTTGCCAATCGATGCCATGATTGCTTCTCCTATTTGAGCAAGAACATTTTTTCGCAATGGAATCGCCGCCTCGGGTCCTGCCTCGCCAAAGCCTTGGGCTTGTCCTCCATACATACCTGCAACTACTGGTCGTTTGAACAACGCGCCATCAGCGTTCCATTTCACATCAATCCCTGATGGGTAGGTAATCTCCTTGCCTAAAATCGTTTTGGTGCTTGTCTTAAGCCCGAAATGCGGTAGCTTAATATCTTTGAAGAAGCCGACAATATCTGCAATGGTTTGCTTCAGCGTATCCCTAGCATCGTTAATCGGAGTTACGATGAAATCCTTCGCTTGATTGAACTTCTCTTGAATCGTGGTAACAACATTCGAAAACGTTGTCGATAAATTATCCCAAATAGAAGCAGCTGCGGATGTTACACCATCTTTCGCCTCGTTGAATTTAGAGACAATCCATTGCTTGATTCCATCCCATATTTCGCCTGTCGCATCTTTTATCTTGGTAAACCATTCGACTACACTTTGCCATACGCCAGAAAGCCATTGAACAACGATTTCCAAAATTGCAGAAAACCATTCAACGGCAGAATTGTACATATTCTGGATAGGTGTGATCACATTAGTAACAATTCCTTGCCACGCTTCCCCTGCGAATACTTTAATCTCTTCCCATTTACTAGAAAGCCAGATGCCAAGCTCGCTCATCTTTCCAAGTACAAAGTTATAAACATCGGAAATAGGAGTGATAATGTAGTTCTTTATCTGCTCCCACGTCCACTGAGCAGCGATTTTTATTGCTTCCCAAGCAATAATAGCTCCTGCTTTAATGAGTAACCATGTACCTTCAAGTACCGTTTGGATAAATGAAATTGGGACCATAATTATTCGTACGAACTGATCAATAATTGGACGGACAGTTTCTACAATGCTTGTCCAAACGTTGCTGGCCGTCTGCTTGATACTTTCCCAAACATCAGAAAAAAACTTACCTGTCGCAGACAATGCATCAGATATACCTTTCAAGAAAGAATCCCACATTTCCGAAACAGCTTTCGTCATTCCGTTCCAGCTGTCTGATACCCATTTGGTAAGCTCGCCCCATTTTTCAGATGTAACTTTCTTTACTGTGTCCCAGCCGTCTGAAAAAAATTTGCTGACTATTTCAAATGCTTTGCTAGTAAACGCAACGATCTCATCCCAATATTTGTAAACAATGAATGCTACTGCTGCTATAGCGGCGGCAATCAACACTGGCCAAGTAAAGACAACGGCTGCTATACTTCCTAAAGCCGGGACCAGAGTAGTAGTAATCCAAGTCGCCATCACTGAAATTGCTCCACCTTGTGCGAACAAACCCGCTATCCATGCTATCGTCTCAATCACTTTTGCCAGAACCATCGCTATAGGACCGACAGCGACAATGATTGCTCCAATAGTCATAATCATTTTTTGCATCTCTGGATCTGCTTCACTGAATGCCTTTGCTAGATTTCCCAATACTTCGAATACCGGTTTTAGCGCATCTAACATATCTACTAAAGCGTCCATCAATGGTCCACCGAATTCTATCGCCAAATCCGTTATTTGATTTTTTACCATAGCCACTTTAGATTCAAATGTTTCATATCTCTTTGAGGCTTCATCTGTTAAAGCGGTGTTTTCATCCCATGCCTCAGTTCCAGTCGCTAACGCTTCGTTAAATACATCACTAGCTCCAGCCGCACGTAACAAAGAATCCCTCAGCCTAACTTCGGTAATTCCCATATCATCTAACATTTTTATGGTACTTATGCCTCTATCTTCAGCTGAGGCTAAGCCTTGAATAAATAGACTGATTGCTCCTGAAGCATCTTCTTTGAATGCTCTTGCGAACTCTTCACCGGTCATTCCTGCAACATCCGCAAAATCATCAAGGGAGTTAGTTGTCTTATCAGCTTCCTTTACCATCGTTTTCAATTCTGACGAGGTTAACCCCATCTTTCCTGAAACAGCTGTTAACTCTTTTCCGCCAACGCGAATGGCTTTAGATACTGTTTCCCATGACATCCCGGCATTTGAGGCGCTATTTTTCAATTCATCAAACGCACCAACACCTGTCTCAGTCGCAAGCTGCATATTGATCATCACTTTTGAAAAAGCAGACCCTCCCGCTTCGGCTTCAATACCAACGCTGGACAAAGCAGCCGCAAAACTCATGATTTCAGCTTCACTCATTCCTACTTGTTTACCTGCACCGGCTAAACGAAGTCCCATTGAGGTAATATCCGCCTCAGTGGTTGCAAAATTATTTCCTAAGTCAACGATTGTTGCGCCTAACTTATCAAAGTCATCTTGAGACATACCAGTAATATTGGCTAAACGAGCGAGTGCTGTGGCGGCTTCGTCAGCGCTCATATTCGTTGATTCGCCTAGATTAATCATTGTTTTTGAGAATGATAATACATTCTCTGTTTTTATCCCCAGCTGTCCGGCACTTTCTGCAACCTCGCTAATTTCTGCGGCTGTCGCTGGAAGATTTTTCGCCATATCACGAATACCATCTGACAAATCGTCATAGGAAATGACCGCTTTCCCGTTGCTATCTACTACTTCATCGACTGTCTTTTTTACTCCAGCAAACGCCGACTCGAAGTCTGATGCTGCTTTGACAGATAATGCCGCTGCACCAACAATTGGAGCGCTGACTTTCGCTGTGTATGATTTCCCGAAACTCATCAGGCCATCGCTAACTTCTTTTGCCTTATTGCTGAAATTGCCTAAACTGTCTGTAGCTGTAGCGTATTCATTCGAAAATTGCTGACTAGCCAACTGTGCATCAAGCAATTCTGATTCAAGCCGATTGACTTCATCTGAATTTTCTCCAAACTCCTGTTTTGCAAGTTCTAGTTGTTGTTCCAGATTCGCTACTTGCTCTGCGCTATTTCTCATCTGGTCCGCAAGATGCTGCTGTTCCAATTTAGCCTTTTGAGCTTCTGTGGCGTTATTTCCTAATGCGGCCTTCTGTAGCTCATATTCTTTTGTTAGCTTTTCAGAAGAGGAGACCAAGGCTTCTTGGTTCGATTTTAGAGAATCTAGTTGCTGAACACGATCTGACTCGGCTCTCTTCGCCTCTTCTAACTTTGAGGAGGTCGTTGCAATTTGATTTGCCAACTTTTGTTCGGCAATCTCTGCATTTCTAAGCTGTGTTTCCATTTTTGAAACCGCCTCAGAGTTATCACCAAACAATCGTTTCGTATCCTCAAGCGCTTTTCTACTGGCTTCAGTCTTGGCTTGAGCCAATTCATATTGCTTCTCTAAATTCGAAAGCTTAGAGGTAAGCTTCTCTGTCTCGGTTCCGGAAAGTTTCAATTGCTCAGATTCTAACTTCAATTCCTGACGAAGCTTTTTCGCATCTTTTTCCATTTCCCCGATTGTCTGACGAAATTCTTTGTTATAGACCTTAAATGTGATTTTCGTTTCGTTGTTATTGTTAGCCACGCTGTTTTGACCTCCTCTCCTCTTCTGATACTTTCCATTGTTCGAAAGCTGCCTTATTCATGGCGATTGAATGTACCGACGCTAGTGGTAACTCCCAGAAGTCAGTTTCACTAATACCAAAAACAAAGACATAGAGGCTGTATAAGTCCTCTATGTCTTCTATTTGTATCTCCGGCATTAACCCGTTTGCTTTTTTTTATTGGTCCTCTTCTCGAATCCTTCGGCGAATTTTTGTCGCCCCTTTTTACTGATAACCGCCATCAGAATTGGTGCTGCTTCTTCGATATCTAAATCATATTTTTCTAAAAAATTTTCGTACTTCATCCCGTTTGGGTTCGCCTGACGGTAGGCTAAAAATACAGCATCAATCAAAACGAACTCATCGATTTCTTCTTGTTTGATCATTGCTCCAATAATCAGCTTTGTTTTGAACCCTTCATTATCACGTAGTTTTTTCATAACTAAAGCATTAATCTTCGGATTCACTGTAACCGATTGATCATTATTCAATTTGATTGTTTTCATTCTGATCCCTCCAACGGTGCTTCAATATCTGCGACAAGGTCATAGCTGAAATCCTTCCGCCATTTCTCAACAGTTTCCGGATCGTCCATTTCTTCAATAAGCCCTTCGTAATAAAAAGCTTTCGCTTTATCTGGCAACGCAGTAAAACTGATTTCCATCATAGCGACTTCATCATTTGATTTATCAATCGTGAAGGTTAGACCTGTTGACGTATTTGCTTTCGGAAAAGCAATGATTTTTGTTACCTCATTGAAATCATCTAGGATATCAGCGGTCAAAGTAAATTCTTCTCCTTTGCTATCCAATCTGTAGGCGTAAACACCGGGCTTCAACCCCTCGTTTTTAATGCCAAACAGTTTTCTGTAAATACCCATTTTCACAAATGATGTGATTGTCCCTGTCATTTTTATAGGTAAGCTTTTTTCCTCCAAGGTAAGCGCTCCGCATTTTGCAGAAACCGTCCGCATCTCTGTTTCTCCGGTTAAAACCCCTGTGCATCCGAAGCTTTCTGCCAATTCACTGCTTGAGAATTTGACTGAAACATTTGCGATATCAACTGGATAAAACGTCTCAATAACTGTAGTCAATTTATTTTCCTCCTAATAATTTACTTATTTCTTCATCTAGTGCTTGCTGCAACACTTCTGTGATTGCAGGTACTTTTTGCTCCATTCCTTTTCGCATGAATTCCTGTGGCTCATTGTTCCACGAAGTCCCAATAGCCAAATCTGGATACTTCAAATAATTAAATTTCTTCGTTGGACGAATAGTAAACCCTAAATTCTCATGCTTCGTATTCAACGATCTACTTTCCTTGGCGTGAGCATGTCCCTTCAAGCGCTTTTTCATTTCGGACAACGGCATCTTTGTAATTATTTCAGTATCAGCTGTCTTTTCGACTTTGGTCTGCAATGTCTGATTGATCACTCGCTCTGAGTGATCGGGAATTTTCTTCATTGCTTCAGTCAGACGGTCCATATCAACCAAATCGACTATCCAACTGGTACTTCTCCAATTATCAACAGCCATAAAGAACATTCCTTCTGAAAATAAACTGGATTTCATCAATATATGCATCTTGCTTCTGCTTTTGTATTGCTGCCTTCTTGGACGAGACGAAAGAATAGACTTTCCCGTTTAGGGCTTCAATGATATCCAGCTGCATTTCATCCAAATCATCTCGATTTTCAGAATAAAAAGAGAGCAAAACCAGTTGGCTAAGCTCTTTCCCGTTATCGGATTTTGAAAATCCACCTGTTTCAAATCGAAAATAATTGTATCCGGATGTTGCTTCTATCACTTCGTTCAGTTGATCATCACTGACTGCATCCTGAAAAACTTCCAGATGAGTCAATTCGGTCATTGCCTTTATCAAAAACTCATTCGCTTTTTTGAGGCGTTGCTTTGCTGACTGCATGTCCATCACCCGCCTTACTTAAATACCAATAAAGAAAAATCTTTTCTTTATCTGAATTCACGTCCATCACTTCATAACAATCTTCGTCAATAAAAACTATCATGTCTGCTTTAGATATTTTTTTAAAGAACGGCGGGTATTGTGTACGAACCTTCATGGATAAAGCTTTGCCCATAGTAGAAAATTTTTGATAGTCTTGCTCTCTGGTATGCAACTCTTCAAAAAAAAGAGTCCCTTTCTCTCGGAACTCTTTTCCTATTCGCTTATTTCCATTTCCTAGTTTCGTCTTCGTATGGCCATAATTAAGAAGTCCATCGTTGAACTCAGCTAGCCGATCATTTCGATTCATTGGCTTCACGCCTTTCTTTTGCGGCACAGATTTGAAGGGACAACACATCTTTGTGGTGATCCTCCCAGAAGAAATTCAAACTGTTGTTCCAATCATACTGGCAATATAGCTTCAACAGCTTTCTCGCCTTGATCGAACTGGTTTTTGTTTCATCAGTAAAATCAATCTTCCCGACTCTCTCGCTGATTTCTGCCATTCCTTCAAGTATAGACTCTTGAATCTCTTCATCGAACTGGCTAAAGGTCACACGCAGCTTCTTCTTGATCAATTCGAACAATCCTTTATATTCTTCGGGAAATGCCATGAATCATTCCTCCAGATTTTCTGTCTCTACATTGGGTTCTTCTGGCTGCTCAGATTTTTCCAAATAGATTTGACCATATTTGTTTTTTTCTGGTTTAGTTAGTACAGAAATGCGTTGAGGGGACTTACTCCCTTCGTAAGCATCCCCCACTTCATAAATGCGTTCTTTGTCTTTAAATTTCCTAATCACTTTATATTCCATCGAAATTCCTCCTTACGGTTCTTCAGTCGTATCAGTGTCTGTTTCATTTAATAAACCCGTTGGATCAGGTCTTTTAACATCTGCTTCTTCATCTTTAGTCGGAGCAGTTGCACCAGGCATAGAAGAAAGATCATATACATAAAATGCATTTTGATGCTTTGCCAACCCTGTACCAAAGAATTTGGCGATGAATAGATCCATATCTTCGATTGCTAGCGTTTCTTCATACTTCTTCAATTCTGTTTGTCCTGAAATTGCCAACAAATAATTTTTCGGAACACCAACAATCAGCTCTTCTTCATCACAAGCGTAGGTTTTAACAATCTGCTCCCCTGTCGGAAGATTGGTTAGTACCCATTTCCCTTCATCCGTTTTAAACGCTAGATGCGGAAATAGCTTTGTCCAATAAGTTACAGGATGCACTAAAGCAGCAACTTGCCCATTGTCCATTTTGTCTTCTGCCAGATTTGCTCTTACACCAGCTAAAGACACAGGTTCCAAATCAGCCAACGGAATACGGTCTTTGTCTGGATAAACACCATCGACTGCACCAGATAATTTTTTCGTCATTCCAATCGGTTGCTGTTTCCCTGTACCTTTCACGATTGCTAGTTCAATACTGGCAGCCATGATTTCATACATCACAGTAAAGACATAATTTGCCAACCACGCCGGACCTAACTTGAAGAACCCTTTGACGACTGGAACAAATCCGGACAATTTACTATGCTCAAAGTTCACTATTTTGATAGTTTTCAGCAATAGCTGCTTGATATTATCCGGAACATTTCCCCAAAACGCAGTTTGAGTGGTCGGATCAGTGTACATATATTTGAATAAAGCACCTGTTGTCTTCGCGTCAACTAAAGAAATCAATGGATGTTCCGTTGTTAAACGAGAGAAAATATCCTCTACACTCGTTTCTGGAAAAGCTTCATCCAAGTTATCCAGTGTTTGTTTCTCTACAGCGGCGTTAAAATATTTTCGTTCTTTGGCAGTAAGAGGCTTCATTAAGCCGCGAGCGACTAGTGCTTCTTCATCTTTGTATTTATCCCCTACTTCATTCATCAGTTGTTCAGCTTGAGTAACGAATGTATCCTGAATACCACCTAAGAAGGAGTCGAAGGCCTTCTCTTGCTCTTCTGGTGTTCCTTCCTTCATTGCAGCAAAGAAATCTGCACGTTGTTCAGCTAATGTTTGGTTGATTGCATCTAAATTGATCATTGGCATATTAATTTTCCTCCTTGAATATATTAATAAAATTTTGTAACGGATTAGGCCGTTCGTCCTTTGGTGATTCTTGTCTATTTTGCGGCTTTGGCTCGTTGCCGTATTTATTCATCAAGCGCGCTGAAACACTTAAAGCAGGTTCTGCTTTCCCTTCTGGTTCTTCCAAAAGCTCATCGGCAAAACCAAAGGCAACTGCTTCTTCTGCTGTCATAAACGTTTCAGCATCAAGCAGTTGCCTTAATTCTTCTTCAGTTCCTACAAATTTCTCCATGTATGTTGCAATAATGGAATTTTCACAAGTGCGCAGCTGAGCAACGACTTTTTCCATCTCATTTGCATTTCCCCAAGTATAGGTCCATGGATTATGGATCATGAATTGCGTGTTTTTCGGCATGATCAGCTTATCACCGGCTAAAGCAATGATTGACGCGGAGCTTGCTGCAATTCCATCAACATATACGTTGATTGTTTTCTTAGAGTTTCTAAGAAGGTTATAGATCGTGATTCCTTCAAAGACGTCTCCACCATAGCTCTGTATATGGATATTGATTGTATTGTTGGCTGTTTCTTGTAAAAGCTCTTTCACTCGATCCGCGCGAATCGTTTCTCCCCACCAGCCATCCCCTACATCTCCATAAAGATAAATATCAGTAGCTTGTTGGTCTGCTGTATTCTGTACTGCTTCTAACCTAAAATCGATTGATCCAAGTTTTACAGCCTTTGTTCTATTTTTCATCGTCCCACCTCCCTTCAAATTTCATTGCTCCCATTAATTTCTTCACTGCAGCCTTCACTTCTTTTTCAGCCTCCTTCGCTTGCTGGTAATTTTTAGTAACATAATATTCATTTGCCCATGGCTCATCGATTGGCTCTTCACCTAATTTCAACAAGATGTCATTTGGAGAATAGACACCGATTCTCAAATAAGCCTCCGCAGCATTCGCAAACGCTACAGGATCATGTGTGTAAATGACATTCGTCTGTACTTTCAGCTTGGTTCCTCCAAGCACACGTTTCTTCCCATAATATTTCCGATTGATTTCCACCTGAAAGATCATAGCGATTGGACGAATCGCGTCATCAATAAATTTCCTATTTAGCCCTTCGTTATCTGCTACATCCCCTTTAATGATTCCTCGAGGGATGGACAGAGCATCCGCTGCTTGGTGCAACACATCTTCGAATGTGCTTGTAATGTCACGTGTCGTAACCGCACCGCTCTTTGTATTTCCGTGAGTAGTCTCGATTTTTTCGACACTGAGTCCTGTTTCGAAAGGTGTTAATGAATCCTTATCACTAAAAATTGCCTTATAACGATCAGTGAACATCTCATCAAGGATTTCATCATATTCTGTAGTAACAGTCCCATCCTCATGCTCAATCGCTTTCGTCTTGAATTGCTCAAAAGCAGCATCAATAAGAAGCTTCAATTTGAAAGCATTCCCTCGGTTATAATTCCTGATGGTACCAGCAATCAATTTCCCGTAATCCTCATAAATACTATCAATGATCTTTTTCACTTCTCCATTATTTAACTTAAAATGAAAAACATCCTCTTCTTTATAGGACCGATCAATTGTGTAGCCTCCAGGAAGAAGAATATTTTTATAAATCGTTGATTGATAAGAGCGGCGATCAATTGTAAAATCTTCGGCAACAATCAATTGACCATCATCGGATTGGACAATAAGGGCACCATCTTCGTAGTTATAAATCATTCGATAGACGATATCATAGAGAAAATCAACTTTGTTCTGGTTCCTATTTGGCTCATAATTGAATAGCCACCAGTTTTCCTTTCTGACCATTTTCTTTTTCTCGTAGGTTTGAAAATCGCAAAGAGCTAACGCATTAACAATACGACCGATACAAACATTCAGCGCATAATTCTTGTAACTCGCATCTTTCCCCCAATCTTGCACAATCGACAAGGAGTGGTTATTTACCGCAACTCCTTCACCTTCTTTTGTCGGTTCAGAGAAAAAGCGTTTTACCACCGGCCATTCTTTAATATTCATGGTTTACCTCCCTTCTCACTCTCCAATAACACTTCGAAGCTTTCTATTTATTCTGACTGGCTGCTTATATTCCGGCTCGATTGATAGAGCATGAACGAACGCCATGAATCCATCTGTTTTTCTTGTTTTCGGTTCTATTTTTTCATAGGATTTATTCCCTTTATTGTCAAATTTGACATAAACATTGTTTGTGTACCACCGCATCATGAAATCCTTACCAAAAACAATGTTATGAAGGGAAAATAAACTATCTATCAACGGTGCCAGCTTCGTATGCGTGATTGGTCCATTCCGGACTTCTTTCACAGGTATCCCGCTTTTTGCGAATTCATCTTTTAAAATACTAAATCGCCACGAATCGGCAGCTACTTCTAAGATGTTGTATTTTTTTTGTTGCTCGATAAACCATTGCGCAGGATAGGAAGGTAAGACCATATCATCTTGAACAATGGTCGCCCAGCCTTCATTCACTGCTCGTTCAATATCGAATTTAAACTTTGTTAGTTTTAATGATTTGTAACAAATGAACGTATGTTGAATAAAATAGCGTTTATCTCCTTTTCTAAAAAGAAGACCACAAGAAACAAAGTCCCGAATATCTGCATAATCGACAGCCCCTACGCATTGCGCACTCGTAAGATCCGGAATTTTTTGGTCTGTCTTTAAAATATCCTCCCATTCAGCGACTGCAGCAAATGCATCTTGTGTCGGTATGTTCATGCGCTTAGTCAAGAATTCAATCATTTTACTGGCAGAGGTCAGCGCCCGATCGTATTCTTTCTTTACTTGTCGAAGCAATGTTTCATCATAAAACAAACGAGGAATAGCTTTTACCCACATCTCTGGATTATGAACCTCTTCAGGGCTATCCAATTTGAAGATAAATGGAAACAACCTTTGTCCGACTGTCTCTTTCGAAAAGATTTGCTTTACCAAGTTCTTCAGTTCATCTAAAAACCCACCACGAACATAACCGTCTGTTGTTAGATAGAATGTCCTGGGGAATGCCTTTTTACCTAAGCCAGATGTGAATACATTGATCAATTCATCTGTTTCAAACTCATGGATTTCATCAAAAACAATGACCCCCGAACGGAGGCCATCTTTTGAGCGTGCATTGCTCGTATGATATTTGATTTTAGAACGGGTCTTTTTATGGATAATTACCTTTTTTCCATGTTTAAAATGCTTTTGTAATTTCTTGTTTGAATCGATAATATCGTATACTTCATCAAAACTGGTCATCGCTTGGCTTTCAGTCGTGGCAACAATGTCTATATTGTAATTAGGGACATTATTCACTTCTGGAAGCGTGAAAATAAGGCAGCTCAGAAGTCCATTTTTCCCTGTTCCTCTTCCAGCTAGAAAAAGAAATTCATCGAACAACAGATGACCGTCTTGATCATACACAGCCACTACAAAGGATAAGAAAAATTTTTGAAACGGACATAACGGGAAAAAGTATTTTTCAGAACGCTTGATTACTTTCTCGATGATTTCATTATTGATCACAGTGCCAGAATCATCTAACTTTTCCCTGACAAAATCCATCAACTGTTTCTGTTCTTTACAAACAGGAAACTTTCCTGAATCAACCAGGTACATCCACTCTGAAATAGCCGGATGATATCGATAGACATTTTTAGGAAAATCAGTAGTCATCGTCATCATCTTCATCCGGCAAAGGTTTGATGTCTAAAATTTCAAGAATATCTGTCATCCGCTTAGATATTTTCGGCATTTCTACAATGGCATCATTTCGCTTCCGGAATCTTTGAGAACCATTCGTTATGGTAACCATAGCGCCTTTTCGCTCAATTTCGATTTTGAGCTTTTCTTTTGTCTCCCAGAAGGAAAGATAGTCAAAAACCAAGTCACGCCAATAGCTCTGACTCTTTCCGGAGCGTTCCAACTGATCAAGTAAATCTTTTTGAATCCTTTGTTTTCTAACGTTTCGGCTCTCTTTTGGCATGTTTATCCCCCCTCATGTGAAAGACTCGAAAAAAACTTTTGGCATCTCCCCTTCCCGTTTCGCGTTTCCCCAAATAGAAAATGCATTTGGTTTCGACCGGGGGCTTTACCAGCGCTCTTCGTTCTCAAATATTTTTTTATGAAACTTTGCCAATTTCTCCGGATGTTCCTTGTTATGACAGACCTTACACTCCGGCTCCAAGTTAGATAACCGCAATGCCAACTCTGGTCTTTTCCTTACTGCTTCTTTGTGATGAACCATCGTTGCTTTCTTCCCGCATTGTTGGCACCGGCTCCCATACATCCTCAATGTGACAGCTCTGATCTTGCGCCATTCTTTCGATTGGTAAAACCTCACAATTTTATCTTGTTCAATCCACTGTTCTAACTTCATTAACAACTGTTTAGTCATCAAATCCATAGTCGATTACCTGACAATCTTTATATGCTGGTCTACGAAAGAGAGACAATAGTCAATCTCGGCTTCGGTATACGGGAAGTATTCCTGCAACTTGTTCATATTCATTCGCTTTCGTACTTCCATTATCCCAAGCCCGCGGCAATGATTATCTGTCAGCACATCTCGTATACCAACATACATGGCATACATTCGTTTACTGAAGTCTGCCAGTGATCGTCTCTCCATAGATAATCTATTCTCTGGCGGCTTTAATAATATTGCCTCAATCCTTCCGGTATCTTCTCCAGTTATCATCATGATTTATTTATTCCTTTCAGGTATTCTAATGCCCACAGCTGTTGTGTTAAGCAAACAAGCTCAGTGTTCATCATGGAACGATTCATTCCTGCTTTCTTCAAGCTGATTTCATTTGCCGGTTGCAGCATAACATTTCTCATAATGCTGGTTAGTAAAGCTGCCACCTCTTCGTTTGTCAGCATCTGTTCGCCAAACGCCGAGAGGATTAGATCCTGTAACTGGTCCATGATTACTTCTTTATCTTTAGGTAAAGCTTTTTCTTTTTTATTCATGATGTCTCCTCCTTCTCAAAAATAGAAAGAGCGTCATCAAACGCTCCTAATTCTATGTACTAAAAAAGACCCCGTTAGGAGGTCTCAGGTTTATTTCTCATTTTCCTTCTTGCATTTTGGACATCGGTATACCCATTTGTCCTCTACACGTTTACTTGCCACAACGTTTATATCTGGAGAAATAGCATGTCCTGATTTCTGTACCTCAAAAAGACTAACCCCGATAAAACTATGCCCACAATTACATTTAATTTCCATACGCTTCAAATCCTTTTTTTGGTTTAATTATACCATCTAATGAAAGCGTTTCAAATATAACTTTATTGTTTTATGATCTATCTTTTTTCATAATAAAAAGACCGTCTAAGCGATCTAATCAAACTATGTAATAGCAATCTGCCTAGTCGGTCACATTCCAACATCCTCCGCCAGGCGCATTCCACTCTGCCAACTGTCTCTCTGTCATTCGACAGGTTAGCCGCACAGCAGTTTTTCTTTTAGATTAGCAGACCATAATACATATTGTAATACTTTATTTTCAATGATAAGATAAGACTAAAATATTAAAGGTAGGGCATAAAATTGAGATTACGCGAAATACAAAAGATTATTGATGACAACGTACCTATTATTCGACAAATGGGGTTTGAAGAATTCAAAATAGCAAATGATAGGTATGTAAGAGTTACTAATTATACTAACTTTAGAAAAGGCTTAATAAACCTTTTAGAAACAGGCTTATTTGAAGAAGAAAAGGAACTCATAGATGAAAAATTATTCTTGCCTTCATCGGCTTCTGACACAAACAGTTATGGATATAAAAGTTATGAATCCTTTATAGAATGTGCAAATAGAATACTTACGAAATCAGATGCCATGCACACTTTAATAACTCAAAATTTACATTCCACCAATGAGGATGATAAATCTCTTGTAATCAGTTTGCCAGAACATGAAATGTCCTTTTATGAATTTACTGATATAATACAAAATTTAAAAGAAACATTTAAATTGCTGGCAATTTTAGACGACTTTCAAAATGAACCTATAGTTGAAAATTTTGATGTTGGTTCTAAGTGGCTTATCGCGTCCTTTATTTCTTCGAAAGCTGTTGGTTTATTTGGAAGATTAGTTGCTACGATTCAACGAAATCGTGTGGCTAATAGACAAGTAAACTCTATTGATAACTTTTTAGATTCATTGAGTGTGACGGAAGAAGCAAAGCAGAAATATATAGAGGTCAACACGGAAATATATCACGCGTTTTGTAGAAAGCTTGCTGATGACTACCTTTCCTCAAACGATTTACCCCAACAAGAAGAGATATTAAGTCAAATGGCTAAAGTTACAGAAAATCTTGATAAGGTATTGAACATGGGAGTTGGTTTTGAGGCCGCTGTTACAGCTTCTAATGAAGTTGCTGAAACATTCCCGTCTCTTGAATCACAAAGATTACTAGATCAAACAAAACTCCTTAGTAGTTTAAAACAATTAGGACATCAATCGGAATCAAGTGACGAAGAAGCCAATTGAGACACCGTTCTTATTCTCCTTAAGTCCTCAATTTCAAGTTTGAGTGCTCCAAGAAATCCATACAATAAGGGTCCGCACTCTATTGATGTTTTCTTTAGTAAGGATTCCAATTCTTTTAAATCATTACTTCGTTGTTTAATCAAATTTTCAATTTCATTTACCACTTTCCTCACTCCAATCAGTATTAAATATTAAAAGGCTATTGCGAATACAATAGCCTTTTTTCTCACCAACCTATAGAATTGAAACGAGGAGTTGTTTCACATCCTTAATATTTTTTTGTTTTCAGTCTGTGAGCGACGTAAGCTAAACATCAACAGAGCATTTCCTGTTCACGTGATCTCTCGTGATGTTTAAACTTTTTGATACTACCATAATAACAGCGATTCCTTACTAAAAACCCTACAAAAACCCTATTTTTCAGCAAGCAAATTTCCTTTCTTGTATGCCTCAGCGAATTCAATCAAGGCAATAGCTTTCATTTTCTCGATATTCTTATCTGAGTAATTCAACGCCATACCTATCCAGCACACAGACCGCTTCTCAGCATCGCAAAAGGAATAATAGAGTATTTGCCTATTGATAACTGATAAGCTCGCTAGAGCTGAGACAATAGCGTCTCTTTCAGCCTCTGCGCTTACTCTCTCAATCAAAGCATCTTCAACACGGTTGTTGATACTGTCAGACTTCGGCATTGATGTGATAATCGGCGATTTGATATCAACGGATGGACGCCCAGCGATCCGCTGCCACTTCCGGTATTGATTCAAAACCGACCGAGCATTTTTTCTTGTTTGCTTTTTGTCTATCTCTGGCACTAAAGTCATCAATCAAATCGCCCCTTCTCATTTCATTTCTTTGTATGCTACATACACAAACATGGCAATAATACCTATAAGCAGCGCTACAACAAGTGTGCTATAGTTCATTGCGTTTTCTCCGTTCAAATTCTTCAATCTGTTGATTCCCTAATTCAATAGCAGCTTGATAGTTTCCGTTTAGTTCTGCGTTGATTACGTCCATGATGCTAGGTTTCCTGTTCTCTGTAGCATTTAGATATGCATACAACACTTCTCTCATTTCGGCATCTGGTAAATCCTCAAGCAATGATCTATTATTCATGATTGACATAATGATGTTGTCACTTTCCATCAGAAATCCCAGCACCATTTTCTGTTCTTCGTTCATTCTACCGACCTCCTCAATGTAATATACGCAGTATTATAGTAAAGTCATTTGACCGCTTGGCTCGTAATTCATCCACAAAACTTCAGTTCTATCAGATTTCTTAGCAGTAGTTATTCCGACTTTCACGCTTTTTTTAATCTGCCACCAGTCTTGTAAAGCCTCGTTGTATAAGTCGCTCTCATATCCTGATACAATCGCAGGACCTTTGAACTTGAGTAATGCGTCTAGTAGTTCCTCATGCTGCTGAGTACTGAATCCATGCTTATAGTGATCTGATACAAGCTTTGATTCCAAGTATGGAGGATCGCAATATAATAACGTATCTGGATCATTATGTTCATTAATCAAAATGACTCCATCTTTATTTTCGATTTGAGCGCCTTTGAGCCTTGCTACGGCATATCCGATTCTGTTATACATATCTGTCCATTCGTAAGCCGTATATGGTCCGTTCCATGATATATTTTTTCTGAACCCCGGAATCGAAACAGTTTTTCCACCGACTCCAAACCACAAACGAACTAGCATTCTTCGAGCATCCTCCACCGGATCTTCGCTGATACTATGTGATTGCTCATATTCTTCTCTTGAGTAGAGAGTGTGGTATACCTTATACTGAAGCTTTTCCGATTCATCTCTCATTACTCGAAAGAGATTTACGAGCCGTCCATCAATATCGTTGATTGTCTCAAGTACATCTTTTTCTTTGTTTAAAAATACAGCCAAGCTCCCCATATATGGTTCCAAATATGATTTATGCTTAGGGAACTGGCTTATAATCAAATCAGACATTGACCACTTGCTACCTGGATAGTTTAGTATTCGTTTCATCCACTCCACCCGAAATCAGCACTCAACAGCTCACCTTGTTCAGAAAACGGTTGATGACTGCACAATTCCGGCAGATTCGATTCTACAAGAGCCTTAGCACAATTAGGTACAACCATGTTACCAATGCGTGCAACCTGCTTCGCTTTGCTGATTTTCTTTCCATCTTTATCCATATTAATAATATAGTTTGCCGGAACTCCCTGAGCTAAAGCTAACTCATGAGGTTCAAGCATCCTTAGTGTTATATCAACGATTTGATACTCAACACCTTCAATGCAAACCAACCCAAAACGATCACGTGTAGTAATTGTGTGCAGCGGCTCATCCACTGGCTGACCATCGTCAGTGCCGTAATATTTCACAATGAATGCTGATTTGCTATAGCCAAACGAAATATCATCTGCATATTTGCTCAAGAAGTTTTCTACTTGCAAGCTGTTCTCAATATTCTTACTTAGTTTTAGTTGGCAAAGAGAATGAACATTCCTTGCAGTTATTGTGTGTAATGGTTCATTCATGCTGCTGGCAACGGATCGGCTTTGACCTCCATATGTTTTCGAAATAAAGGCGCTGATTAAAGTGTGATGATCTACACTAGTAATTGTGGCTGTTGGATCAGTGACATCAATTCCGGCTCCTGTATAGTTTCCACCATAAGCCTTAGATAGAAATGCTGTCATAAGAGAATGATGGTTGCTCTGTGATGTGATTGTTCCCAAAGGATTATTAATATCGGTCCCGATACTCGCTCCATAATCTTCTTTGATCCAAGCTGATGCCACCGCAAATTTATTTCCACCGGCTGTAATAGTTCCAAGCGGACCGTCAAGATTGAGCACTCGTTTTCCTTCTGGATCTCCATACCCCATTTGAATTAATGATGGACTAATTAGAGCTTGTTGCCCTCCGGTGGTTACAGTTCTCAACGGTTCATCTATCGAACTACCGGAATGGCCTGTGGTATTAACCATGATTGTTGGACTTACTAAACCATACCCATTTTTACCAGTAACAGTGGTAAGAGGTTCAGTTATCTCCTGTCCTCGGAAATCCGGTCCACTATGATTTACTGTCACGATGAATGGATCTGTATTGCTCAACACAAATTTGAATATCCCTCGTGCAATTCTTCGCATTGTCGCCTCTGCCAACGGTTTTTTACGATTGAAAATCGATTTACCGGGAATGCTCCAGTCAATACATTCAGCTGCGGATCTATAAGGTAGCAATTCCTTATTTTTGACCTCAGGACTATCTTTATGAGCATGAGTAGGTTCAGGCCATACAATAGGCTTCCCGTCACACCTTGCAATCATAAACAATCGTTTTCTTGTCGTAGGTGCTCCATAATCACAAGCCTTAAGCTGTTTAAACTCTACTTTGTACCCTAAATTTTCAAGAGCCTTCACAAAACGCCTAAATATGAAGCCTTTCTTTTCTTCTTTCGGTCTGAACATCTGCTTGTTGACAGGTGTCATTTCTCCTTGATCCGCTATACGATTCTTCGTGATCATTTTCCCAGCAGATTCTGACCAGACTTGATAGGTATCTGTGGTCACAACTCTACCTGTTTTTTTATCTCTAACAACTTCAAGCGGTCCCCATGTTTCGAATTCCTCTACATTTTCAAGAAGGATCACTCGACTTTTAGTTTTAGCAGCCCAATCTACAGCTACCCACGCCAGCCCTCTAATTTCCTTGCTAACCGGCGTTGCTCCTTTTGCTTTTGAAAAATGTTTGCAGTCAGGAGAAAACCAACATAAAGCTACAGGGTTTCCTTTCGTTGCTTCATTTGGATCGACATCATAGACGCTTTCACAATAATGCTTTGTGTTAGGATGATTCGCCTCATGCATTGCGATTGCATCTGGGTCATGATTGATGGCAACATCAATGGATCGCCCAATCGCTTCTTCAATTCCTTGGCTGGCACCACCGCCACCCGCAAAACTATCAATAATCATTTCTTTCAGTTTCATATATTCACAAAAGGAGGAAAGACGTCTTTATGCTGGCCAGCAAATCTCCCGTCTCCTTTTCTGTTTAGTTTATTTCTGTTTACTTAAGATAATTGTCTGACAAATATTCAATATAGCGTAATAGATCATGAATACAATAAACACTGTCAGTATGGGATGCTTACCCATGAAGTCTAATATGTTCATCCCTTAACCTCCGTTGCAGCTGCTTCCCATTCATCTTGCGGAGTAAGTTCGCTCGAAACTTAATTTTTTTCATCAGATTGCCTCCCTTAATAATTTTTTATTTGAATCCATCCTGTTCTTGTTGCGTTTTGGCAAAGTAGGCTTAAATCTTCTGATAGTTCCATGTAGTAAATTCCCTTATCGCAGCTGAACTCAATGACTGAAACTATTTTCCCGTTATTCTTAACCCTTCGCATAGACAAAAACTCCAAATTATTCTTTTCAAAATAATTTTCAAGAAGTATTTTTACATTTTCCTCATTCATAGAAAACCTCTATCTTTTGCGATTTCATGCAATTTTTGCTCAATGAATTCGCCCACTTCATTTGCATTCACATAATTTAGAAAGTGAATGGCAGCTGGTGTCTCTACTTGAAAAACCTCTGCTTCTTCTTCAGTAATGTATTTTCGTTCATAGATAGTTTTCATATTTGACCAGATGACGAAAGGGATGAATGCGGCTGTTTTGTTGATCAATACACATACACCAGTGACAGCTCCCGTTTTTCCATATTCTGTTAGCTGTTCAAATTGTGCAGATGATAGACGATCCTGAATCATCCTTTTTTCAGTGGTTGCTTTCGCCTCGAAAACAATTGCTCGGTTATCATTTAGAACACCTTTGAAATCACATTGGGCTTTGTTGTTCTTTTGAAATTGCACAATAGCACGTCCGTTTGGTTCTTTTTTGATTATTTTGCAGGGTTCCGGCGTTTTTTCGATTAGTGCTCGACCTTTCTTTTTATAAGTAGCGCATCCTGCCAATATCATTTTCTCGAAAGTAGCTCCTTGGCTGTTGTTCATCCGGCTTTTATGGCTTTTTTGCGGATCTTTCTTCTTTGTGTTCATCCTTTACCTCCTTCATCATCTTCTGAATCACGCCACGCTCTTAAATAAATATGCCAGCCTGTGAGTTCGTAATATTTGCATTCGATGTGTGTGATCCGGTAATCTTTATATTTTCGTCGAAAAAATTCTTCTCCTCCGTCATTGCTAAGGGCTAATGCTTCTACCTTCCGTTTGGAGTAATCTTTGTCGTTATCGTCAACGGAAAGGAAAGGCCTGTTGAGATTTTTGCTTGATGACCAACTTTTACAGCCTTTTTTCCATCTTTTTTGTTTGGATAGATAATGAGCGATTGCCAACAAGCCATCACTGCCAGATTGAATGAGGGAGAAATGAACAATGCCGATTGGCTCTCTTTTCTTTCCAACACCTTTAGCCCATGTATCAATAATTTCCTCTGGACTCAATCCTTTTTTTATGATCACATGATGATGGATATTGCTTATTCCTCCGGTTTCCTCATCTTCTGTAAATTCTGTCACGATAATATATTTGAGGTCCACGCCTGCTTTTTTGGCTTTACGTCTCAACCTACCTAACCAATTTTTTATTTCTCTTTGCGCTTCTTCTACTGTCTTAGGTTTAAATTTAGGCTTATACGTTTTGGTTAGGTAGTAATCCCCATTTTCAAAATTCCCTTGAAGAAGCCAAGTGAGATATCGACGACTATTCTTTTTATTGAGATTTTGTTGAGCTGGTCGGGAAACTTCCCTTTTTCTCCCTCTGCTGCTTCTTACTGCTATTTCTCCTGCTGCTGTTCGTGGAATGATATCTGTCTCGATATAATTTCCTATGGTTATTGTCCGCTCTCTAATAAACGCCATTTTATTTATCTCCACTCTTGATTATTTTTCCATGCGCCTAACGTTAATACCTATTACAAGGCTCATGAAACGTCGGTTTATCAACGTTTCTAATTGAAAAACTTCATCAAGAGTGGTATAATTAACTTACAAATAATTGTCTTTATCACTCTTGATGAAGATCATTGAACCTTGTTGTCCGACAAGGTTTTTTCTTTTGCCCTTTTATGCGATGATCGTCACTTTCTCGCTGTTAATCAGCTCTTCCAGTGCATTTTCCAGATATTCTTTAATATTTGTCTTTGCGTGGTACTTCCATAGACCACCATCTGCTTCAAACAAAGCACACTCTCCATCACTATTTATTCGGAAAATGAATTGGCTTTCTGGCTGAGCCACTTCAAGAAACGTTCGATAAGGTTTCAAGACAGCTGGACTTGGTACCTTTGCATCATCCACCGTTGATGCCCCTGTTCGGACAGTTGCTACCTGCGCTACTCCGTTATCTCTCAAATCTGAACTATCTTCTAAACGAATAGCGCTCGCAAACTCCATGATTGCTTCAGCATCGTCTGTGCGGTCAAATAGAGACATCATATTGATCTTGAAGCGCTCTTGATCCAAGAAGCGGCCATACGGAAAATTATTCTGATCCGCAATAGAGGCAATTAGGCTTTCACGCTGTCGATTTCCGTCTAGCCGGCTGTAAACCATAACTTTCGTTGGGCTTTCAACATGGATCAATAGTTCGTCCGGCTCATCCACCATCTCTTGATCAAACTTAGAATTCAAATATTGAACTAATCCAGTAAGTGAGGTTACTTCTAAGGTGGATGCATAGCGCGTGGGAAATAATTCTTTAAGGTTCGCTTTGTCTCTGTCAAAAAAGATTTGATCCCCTTCTTTGAAGATGACCTCCTGCTTCTCCCGTAACTCCACACCATATTTGATTGCTTCTTTGATATTTTCTGTCATTGCTTTTTCCTCCTAATTACTTTGTCTTTTCTGGAAGTCAATTACTTCCTTTTTTTCTGGCTCTGATTCTTGTTCTGGTTTTTCAAGTTCATCTACTGGTTGTCCTACATCCGTTTTTACCTTTAGATCATCAGGGTCCATAAACATTTGGCCTCTGGCTCCTGATTTCAATTCAGCGGCTTCAATACGACCTGTATTCTCGTTACGGCCAAATAGAACCTTTGTTTCTGTTTCTTCACGTGGCACGAGTTTGCTTTTGCTAACGCAAGTGATCGTTACCTGTTCACGCTTTTTGTCTGGCATGACATCAATTGTTAATGTAACCTGCCTTTTCTTGGTGGCTTCAGTGTTCTTATCCAAGATGTTCGCAAAGACTTGGTCCATCTCATAATCGAATTTCTCTTGGATAGCACCTTCGTTTATTTCTGATAAATTCAGACTCATATACTTCACTGTTTTTTTCCTCACTTTCTGATATAATCATTGTGGTATGATTTATTTGAAGCAATATGAGTGGCTGCTCATGTTGCTTTTTCCATTTCTGATAGCAAACTTTCCCTAAATGCATCTAGTTGTTTAATTCTTCTATCTAATCTTGGCAGCTTTGCTTCTGGAATCGGCTTCCAGTTCCAGTGCCCTGATTTATGCTCCCACCAATATAGGTGATCATTGTCAATTTTGAATCGTTTATTTGATCCGTTGATTTGCACTTGATAGACATAGTTTCCAGAAGGCTTCTCCCCTTCTTCAAGGATGATTCCAGATTTGGAAGAGAAATAGGCTGTTGCTGCTTGTTTCTGCGCTTCGCTATAACGGCTACTCATAGTTATTTCTCAAAAAGCCATGCTTTAGCATCGTTATCTAGTTGAAAATCTAATGCATTAGCGCAATATTTGCAGCCCTCATGCTCGTATAGATTTCCGTTCATTATTTTTAGAAGAGGCTCCACGTGGCCGTGGCATACTTCTTTATAGAAAGTATTCACTGAAATGGTTGTGACGGTCCCATCGATTGTTTCGACTAAGATATTTTCTTTATCCATTTTTTGTTTCCTCTCGTTCCTTCTTCTTGAGTTCACGATGATGCTTTTCTAGTAGTTTGCGCTCAGTAGTGATTTTTCTTTTTGCTTCATATTCAATCTTCAAGCCGCCGTGATTGCTATAGTAGTTTTCGATTGCATCTAAAGCCTCTGCGTGTTTCTGGAATTGTTCTTCTGTTGTATATTCCTTTATTTGCTCTGGGTAGTAACCTGTTTGCATATGGATCACTGCTCCTTTCAATTGATTATTTTTCTTTCTTTTTCATTCACATAGATTTTGGTTGGCTTGTTGGTGAATCCAATAGCCGCCCAAACGATGACCGTTAAAAACCCGAGCCATATAGACGTTCTGAATGAGAAGCCTAGCAGCACCATCAAGGCAATATCCGGCAAAGCACGAATGATTTTTTTCTTCATTCTTCCAGTTCCCTTCTATATATAATTGATAGTACAAGCCAGATAGCTAGATGCAGTCCTGCATCAGCAAATTGAGCTATCCTCAGATATGCGATAACTAATGCGAAAAAAATGATGGTAACGACGGAAAACATTACTTTCATTCAGGTTCCTCTTTTCCGGTTAGGGCATTTAGGGACGGTGGATTGAATGTGGAGTATGCTACTTCTATTTCGAATAGTTCTTTTACAGCGTTTTGAGTTGCGGTGTCAAGCTGTCTTCTTTCAAAGAAATCAAGTATAAATTCTCTTGTCCGCTGTACGGTTTCTCCTCGACAAACATTGAGGGAAGTAAACAGAATCATTCTAGCTCTTTCTCCCGTTTGATGGTCAGGTGTTTCATTTTCGATATTTAGAATATCTGGGGCTTTTTTTGAATAGCCGGCGATATATTGAAGCCATTGGTTTGTCTGTTTTTGTTCTGCTAGTAGCTCCTTCAGTAGATCGTTAGAATTCATAGTGCCATCTCCCTATTTTTCATTTCTAGGAGGCGCAGCTCTTCCAGCTCTTCTGAGATTTGTTTTGATTGGAAGTCTGTTAATCCTTTCGATTTCTTCAATAAATCCCGTTCTGCTTGAATCTCCTTGCGCCTCCATTTGATTAATCCGAGAATCTGTTTTTCTTGGTTTGTTGTGTAGTTCATTTATTTCGACTCCTCATTGCTTTTTAAACCACTCATCATGATAAAAATTTAAAAATTCCGGATTAAGAAAGCTCCATTCTCCGCCTATCTTTTTTACTATTCCCTTCTTTACCAAATATGGAGTGGTGAATGTATCTCTTACCCACTTAGCAGATTTATTAATTTTTCCAGCGACTTCTTTTACGGTTAACGCTGGGCGGTCATCAACTTGATTCATCGTTATCTCTGATAACCGCTCGTTTAAACGTTGATCTACAATTTTTTCTATTTCTTTTGCTAAACTCATCAGTACCATTCCTTTAAGGTTGACCGACCTTTTTTATTTTTGAGTTAATTTTTTGTTTCTATTTAAAGTGTTCGTTTTTTGAATCCAAAACCTCTTCTGGACCATTCCCAAGTTCCGTTTTTCATGGAGATGGTTATTTTTCTGCCACCGAATGTATTTTCGTTTTCATCCAATTCTTTTTTCTCTCGCGTCATTTCACGTTGCATCGCTCTTGACCGTATGAATGCCTCTACTTGATCAACCGCGAAATCCTTTGACGAACCTTTTAGGCATCTCCATCTAAATGACCTTAACAGCACTATTGCTTTTTCGTAAGTTAGAGGTTCCTCTATGAGCAGTTCTGTGAATTCAGTTATTTTTTTGTCCATTTCTTCTGCCAGCTCATCCAATTTATGTTCTAGCTCTCTGAAACGTTTAAGTTCTTCGTTTTCTTCTGACGTTGGTTTTCTCATAACAGCCTCCTGTATTTTTTATTTCTTGCATTTCTCACTTAATGTATAATTGTCATATCAGCAAGTGGTTTGCTGAAATTTTAGGAAGGCGAGGTTAATTTTGTGGATTTTCGAGATATAGCTACAGAACTAAAATTTTATTATTCTCCACCGTTCACAGCTAATTTAGGACCAATCAAAGCATCCTTTTTCACGACTGAAAAAGAGAATATCGTGTTTAACATTCATGAGAATGATGTTTATTCAATGTCTAATATGAGAACATTAGATTTGTGGACTAATGTTGAACTTAAGGAATTGCCCGATGGTACATTCTCTGTCTAGCGTTGAAAGTTCCGTCCGTATTCCAGCTGGCTTTGGAAAGCTCTGAGCTGATTTCCTCGCCACTCATTAATAACGATCCAGTGATTTTTACATTTGCAGATGTAGAGTTGCTGGATTTTTTGTGTCCTCTTTGATATGGATGTTTCTTCTTCATCTTTTTCCTCCTCATGCTGATTTTTTGTTAATTGCATCTTTGATGATTTCTGATCGGCTTTTTTCGTCTTTTAGGTTTAGTCGACCAGCGATGTAGCCGGCTATGAATTGTTTTCCCCCATCGTCCATAGACCTGATTTTTTTTGAAATCCGATCTCTTTGTTTGGGATTTTTTGTAGTCATTACGTCCACCTCCCGTTACTTTGTCTCGTCTACAACGCAAATATACGTTACTTTGTCTCTTTTGTCAATAGTTTTTATCCCTTATTTGTTTACTTTGTCTCGAACGAATGGTATATTCATATTTGAAAGGAGCGATAACCGCAATGGAAATTAGAGATAGGTTCAAATTGGTTAGAGAAGCGCTCGGTCTAAGCCAAGCTGAATTCGGCCAAAGATTATCGTTAGAGCGATCAACAATTTCTTTAATTGAACGAAAGCAACGAAACCTAACGGACAGAACAATCAAGGATGTTAGCCGCGAATTTAGAATCGACCCTTTATGGCTTGATAACGGAGAAGGTGAAATGTTTCTCGAACAAGAAGAAGATGATGAGGTAACGAAATTTCTCGCTAAAGTTGCATTTGGAGAAAATAAGTTCCATCAAAACTTATTCAAAACTTTTGCTAGGATGGATCAATCTGAATGGGATGCATTGGAAGGTATAGTAGATAAGTACTTGGAAGTTTCAGGCAAAAAAATAGAGACTGATTAATCAGTCTCTATGAAGCAAAAATAGATGAATTTATATATTTTTCTTAGAACCTTTTTATCGTTAATTTTAGTGATTAAGGTGATTATCTTTTGTTTTTCATCCATAAGTGGTTCCGCCATTCATAACATAATTAGAAAGTTAATTTATCATAAATGGATCTGGTTATTAATCTGGGTATGAAAATAATAGAATTGAAACGCTTGCTCTTGTGTTATACTTTTCTTAGTTCAAGAAACAGGAGCAGCACTAGCTTTGTGCATCAACATTTTCGATTATCGACCGAGGTGTTGGCTCCGGTTTTTTTATGGAATTTTAAACGCCTCCGACAAATCCTAGAGTCACAATTCCCACAAATACAGATAGAGCTAACATATGCCCAGCCTCCTTTCATTAGAATATATCTCTAATTTATCAGATAAGATTCATAAATAATATATCATTTACTCATTTTTTCATTATTGCAAAATTTAACTCATCTTTCATTGCACATGATTAAAAAACCTGTGTTTTGTCATTTTTATTTGCTATAATGCAAATTTGGAGGTATAAACATTGAAAACAAGCGATTTGTTACGACTTTATAGATTAAATAATAAACAGAAACAGAAGGAATTAACTAAAGAACAGAGTGCATCCAAGTTCTCTCGTATCGAGAACGGATTAAGGCCGATAAATATTGATGAATTTAAGACGGCTAAAGATCGTCTTTCTATTACATCAGAAGAGTTTATTAGGATGTCTGATTTGGATATAGAACAAGAGGAGTTTATCAAGCTCTATAGATACTGCATAACTCATCCGAATAACAAAGAGAAGAAGCAAAGTCTTCTTTCAAAACATTATTTTAATAAAAAATCGGATAAACTTTCTTTACGCGAAATGTCTAATTATATTGCTATAAAAAGATTGTTCTCTAATATTTATGATGAAGTAGATGAGGTAAGCGATGAGGAACTCGCTTTTCTTTGCGATTACATACTTAATAGATCGTTACTTACTCACTATGATTATAATATCCTCATGAATATCAGTTCATTATTATCGAGGGATAAAGCGGAATTGATAACGAGAAAGGCTTTTCCAATAAAACACGAAGAAGAAAGACCATACAAAACAATCATTTTCGCATATAGCATCATTAGAAACTTCATTACATACAGAATCTATGAGTACGATTATGATTCTGCGTTGAAATTTATTGCTATTGCTAAGAAGCAAAAGTTTAATTCTTCTAATTACGAACATAGAATGCACATTCGATATTTAGAAAATCTAGTCTACTATTTGAAAACTGGAAAAAAAGATTATTCTGACAGAATTAGTAGATATATTCGTTTATTGGAAGATATAGGTGATACTGAAAATGCAAAAGAAGTTGATCTCGAATATGAACAAGTAGTTAGAGAAAGAGGAAACATAGGGGCTATAGCACCAGGCGATCGCCCAGTGAAACTTATATTGGATGATTAGAACTAAAATGCACTTAATGAATGCTAAAAAGAAAGCTAACCAGCACCGCGAATGCTGATTAGCCTAATGTCCTCATTTTCATGAGTTATGACAAAAATATTATATCATGAAACGGGGTGTTTAAATGGGGCTATTTGATAATATGAAAGATTCTCAAGAACAAGCTAAAGAGAAACAAAGTGCCAAACAACAAGCTAAGATTGACAAATTTTTGAAACAAAGAGGCTTGGACAATCTCAGCTTGTTTAGTTACAATGCTGTTCGGAGAACTATGACTGATCAAGCTGGATTAGGTTTGTTAAAAGCGGGTATGGCTTTAGACTTCTCCAAGGTAGAGGAGCGAGCCAAAATTAATTACCTATCTTCGTTATCTGAACAAAATTGGATATTGATACAACAAAATGATCAATTGATGAAACAAAATACTGAAATATACAAGCTGCTGCAACAAATCGCTCAGAAATAAAAACACATCCCCTACCGATCAAAGCCGAGGATGTGTTGCTGAAAATAAGGCCTGAGAAACAGGTCTATTCACTTTATCTATTTTACCAAATTGAAGGGAGTGATGCAAAGACGAATGCCGTATATCTTCTTTAAGGTTGACCGACCACGAAAGGTAGATTTACATGGCAAAACCTAAAAAATTAAAGAACGGGGAATATTCCCATAGATTCAAAGTAAAAAACCCTATTAATGGAAAATGGGTTGATAAATATGTACGTGGATTTACAGCACAAGAATGTTATGACAAAGAAACTAAGGCGAAAGCCGATGCGCTTATAGGTATTTCGCCAGAAAGAATAAATTTCTTTTCTTTTTTCGATTTATGGGTGAATACTTTCAAAGTTGGTCACGTTGGGCAAGATCATCTAAACAAGATAAATTCAACCCGTAAAACATTGCTTGAGTTTTTCGGAGAAACAATTTTATTGCAACAGATCGATCGGATTAAGTACCAACAGTGGATAAACTATATGGGTATTGATCAAAACAGAGCTAAGAAAACTGTCTTAGATAAGCATAAAATTGCTAAAGCGGTCTTTCAAGAAGCGATTGACAGCAACTATCTGCTCAGAAACCCGGCAAATAAAATCATTATTACTGGTCGCAATACTGAAGGGGAAAAGAAAATGACGTTGAATCTCGAAGAATGGAAAAAACTTAGGGATGTCACAGTGTCCTCTAGCGATTCTGCGTCTAAATACATCTGCTTAGTTATGATGTATCTTGGAACACGTTTCAGCGAAGCTGCCGGACTTCTAAAAGGAGATTTTGATTTTGTTAATCACACTGTTTCTATTACAAAAGCATTTGACTACAAAAGGACCAAGCAGAACACGCGCACAAAGACTGCCGGCTCTGTTAGAACCATACACTTGCCTAAACCGTTAGAATCCATTATAGAGGCTCACATTGCTAAATTAGAGAACAGGAGGAAAGTTGTCTCTTTGCATTCTCCTGATAATATTTTTCTGTTTACAAATGAATGGGGCCATCCGATCACTAACGCGGCACTAAATAAATACTTAGCTAAAAAATGTAAGCAAGCTGGAGTTGGTCGGATTACCTCTCACGCATTCCGCCATGCTAAAACAGATTTGTTAGTGTTAGCCGGCAACGATATGATATATACCCAAAAGCAACTAGGGCATTCTGATAGCTCGACAACTCTTAAATATTACAGCTCATTAAATAACGACATCAAAGATAAGAATAATAAAATTGTTGATTCGTTTTTTGAAAATGCAAAATAGGCTTAGGTGTGGTTTGGGTGGATTCGAAAATAAAAACGCTGTACCCTCACTCTCTCAAAGGATACAGCGTTATGGTAACAAGCCCTCAGGGCGCGTTTTATATTATATAGATCAGAAAATCTTGAATCTCAAAGATTTTCTTTTTTTTACTTAATTTTTCATTTAAAAATTTCAAATACTCTTACTTGATTATTGTATCACAAATTTTATCATATTATAGTAGAGAATAAGGTCGTTTCCAATCAGCTTCTTCTCTTTTCAATCAAAATATCAAGAAAATTAAAGAAGATTTTATTACCAATTATTCATTTTTTACATTCAGTATAAATCCTATTATCTGTGTGTCGATAAACTAGTAACTATTTCCAACAGTAATTATTTATTGTATACTTGATTTGTTTGATTTCGCATTATCAGATACGATATTATAGATTGACGAGCTATGGATCGATCGAAACTATTGTTTTATTAACTATTAAAAATGCTTTACTATCCATGTCTACACTAGGCATTTTATATTAAATAAGGAGTTGTTTGTGGGTTATGGGTAATGTTACAAACAGAGTGAGTAATTTCATTTTATTGATATTAGTAGCTGGTTCTTACTGGCTTTGGGCTGCTGGGATAACTGGTCCCTACACAAAATTTGTTTTTGAGAATGCAATATATATTTGTCTGGCAGCAGCAATTTTCCTCTTAGCAATCAGGTATAAACAATTAACCAAATCCGACCTTGGGATAATTCTTCTTTCTTTTTTCTCATTTCTATTCTATTTTTTTACAACTGCGAGTCCGATACCTTGGATTCCTTTGATTCTACCAACACTCTTGTTGCTGATTCTATGCTTCAAAAAAACGTTATTTGATAATTTTGATTATCTGATGCTTTTAGGAATCTCTATCGTTTCAATGGTTTCCATTCTCTACAGGATATGTATCGTTCAAAGTCTCGGGCAGTCCTATTGGATCAACACAAATACCTTAGGAACGGCCCTGTTATTTTCTACTATCACTGCAGTTATATTATTAAAATCATTTAAAATCGGCTTCGTGAAATACGTTCTGATAGCACTTGTCTATGTTGCAAATTTTATTGGTATTTGGATAGTAACATCCGAGACAGCTCTAATCGTGTTAACTCTCTTTTGTATCATAGATACCCTCATCCCAAAAAAGCTGATTCAATCTATAAAAATAAATATATTCAGTATCGCTCTTTCATTATTGTTCATTATAGTTCCGTTTATTATGCACTATATTGCTACCACAAATACTCTTAGAATTTTTTCAGGACGTGAACAATTATGGGGAGAATTCTTTAAGGATTGGCTTAGTACTCCTAAAAATATTCTGATTGGAAAAGAGCCCTTTTATTCTTCCATATTAGGAAAAAATCTTGGAATCCACAATTCTTTCTTGTATGTTTTAGCTACTTATGGATTGCTTGGTTACGCATTGCTTTTCGGTTCCATAATAGGCTATGTTTTAGTATTTTGGAGATCAAAGATTTCCCGTTCCAAAAAAGACATTTCATTTTTACTGGCCTTTCTCTGTATCTGCATTCATGCAACAATGGAGCAAACACTTACATCAGCCTCTTGGTTTCCTCTTGTCTATCTGTTTCTGGGGCTGACTATCAGTGATCAAAAACCAACAGAAAAGCAAACGCGAAGCTCTAGGAATGCTTAAAGCTCCTAGCATGATGATTCATATCCTAACTTAAGTAGTCGGCAATTACGTTAGATTTGCTGACTATGAATTTTATGAATACAGCAGACCGCCTATTTATCCATGAAACTCCTGATAAATAAGCAGTCTGCTATGTAATTAGAAACAAAAAAGAGACACCTTCCTTCTTCATCTAGCAAACTGAAGAAGGAAGGTGTCTCTGATTTTATTATATCGTTAAACTGGCCAGCTCATTACGAATTGCCTGCTGCAATTTTTGAACCTTTGCTGCGGATTCTGTTGCCAACTCATTTTTGTACTTTGTCGCTGCTGTGTCATTATAAGAGACCATGTAGCAAATAGCCCACAATTTTTGATCATCGATCAAGCGATCGGAAAAAGGATAAAGCAATGCGAAATGCATACGAATTTCCTCTAACAAATCAAGATACAATATGTAATTATCATGCATGAGCTCTTTTTCAAGATATAAAACGATTCTTTGATATGAAGCTGTTTCAAGCGGATTCGATAGGGATGCAGGAATCACTGTGTATTTCTTCGCATCTCTCCACAAAAAATCAACTTCTTTCTTATAATGGAGTCGAGACATCTCTTCAAGTACCCACGAACGGACAAGGTTATGAATTTTAGTATCTACCAGAATTTCTCTAGCTACCTCAAAAAATACATCTTGAGGCAACTGAACAGATTTTCTAATAACTGACAATTGTTGATAATAATCCAAACGGTTCAAGCCGCTAAGCTCCTGCTTCAATTCTTCGATCTTTTTCACTTCGAACTGCTGGTACAATAATTCAGATTGGCGTACTTTCTTTTTCAGACCAACCAGACTTCTCATCTCGCCGCTATTTTCCATCAGAATGCGCTCATTGATAATACCGTGAGCAGATAAAAAGCGGTGGTTAAGGATCAACAGTTGAATATAGGTTTCCATATACTCTGTGCAAGAAAGGTACTGGGCTCTCATTTCTTCAGCGAGTCTCAATGCTTCTTGATTCTCCCCGATCGTGATATAGGCACTCACCAACAAATAATTCAATGGGAACTCCTGTCGAATCGCATACGCCTCTTCGTAGTAGGAGACCGCCTCTGTCATATTCTTTTGAACTGCCGCTTCCTTGCCAAGCTCAATAAACCGATCATAATTTTTAGGAAATTGTACTTTATTATTCACAGCAAATACCACCCTTCTAAAAATTCCTACGATTTATCTATATAAATCCTTTCAAATTGCTTTTTGCACGAAAACGAAGGAATCATTGACACAACAATAAAAGCAATTATTTGGATAAAGAAATAGTAATTATTCACAATTTATTTTATGGATTTACATACTAAATAAATGATAACAAAAAAAGAAAACAGTGTACACCTCAAAAACGGGAATATTGCGTGAACCTGCTCCTTTTCCAACACTTTCTAATAAAGGTTTCTCAAAATAATTGCTGTCTCTTCTTCACCCTCAGCATTCATTTTTTCTGCCTTTTCCAGTAAAGAAAAACCTGCATACAATTCTTTGGTCAGCTCATCCTCTACTTTGAACTCTTTGACCTTCTCTACATGGATCGATTCCGGCTCTAGTTCCTGTACACTATCCCAGCCAGTATCAATAAAAATCTTTGTTCCTTCAGTCACCAGACTGTTATCTTCCAAATCTGAAACGATTTTCTTCAATTCGCTAAACGTCATTGCTCTTACTTGATGTTCCATCGGATGTCCCTCCATCATTCTTCAAGTTGATGCTTCTGATTTTATCATATCCTTTAGTTAATAGATAGACAGCTATAGAATTTATTTTTTAGCATGTCCGGCAATATCAGTCGACTTTTCCCACTAAATATTTTTCGAATCAAAATCATGCTTTTTCAGAAAAAGACTTCAGAATCAGTCTATAATGACCGGTCCCAAAGTCTATGATTCTCTAGCCCATTCTCATTTTTCTGCCTTTGTGACGTTAGTTCCTGTTATTCTACCGTCACACTTTTTGCCAAATTTCTCGGCTTATCTACGTCATATCCCCTATGCAGCGTTGCAAAATAAGCAATCAACTGTGTAGGAACGACACTGACTAGTGGAGTCAGTAATGGGTGGACAGTAGGAATGATTAGCTGATCCTGTTTTCCAGCTAGAGATTCACTCACGATCCGCAAGGTCTTAGCACCACGGCTCTCTACTTCCTTCAGATTTCCCCTCGTATGCGCAGCAGTAGCCTCTTCTGTAATGATACCAATGACCGGCGTTCCCTCTTCTATCAACGCAATTGTTCCATGCTTCAGCTCACCAGCGGCAAACCCCTCCGCTTGAATATAGGATATCTCCTTCAGCTTAAGTGCCGCTTCCATTGAAACAAAGTAGTCCATTCCTCTTCCGATATAAAAAGCATTTCGAGTGTCCGATAAAAAGGATTCCACCAGTTGACTGATCATCATCTTTTCATCAACAATTGTTTCCATTGCAGCAGCGGTCAAGCTCAGCTCAGCAGTAAGATCAAACACACTAGCTGCAGGATTCTGCTTCTTAGCACCCACAGCAGCAGCTAATACTGCCAAAACAGCAATTTGGGCAGTATAGGCTTTCGTTGATGCAACAGCAATCTCAGGACCTGCATGAAGCAATAGTGTATGCTTTGCTTCTCTTGATAAGGTAGATCCCGGTACATTGGTTAGTGTCAAGGATGGATACCCCAACGCATTGACTTTGACCAGTACTTGTCGGCTATCCGCCGTTTCACCACTTTGACTCAAGAAAAGAAATAATGGTTTTTCAGACAGCAGCGGCATGTTATAACTGAACTCGCTGGAAAGGTGAACTTCTACAGGAGTTCCTGCTAAATCCTCCAAAAGACGTTTCCCAGCCCAGCCGGCATGATAACTCGTCCCGCAAGCGATGATATAGATACGGTCACATTCAGCTGCTTCAGCAACTACTGAAGCCTCGACATGTATCTGGTCCTGTTCATCTGTATACTGTTCAAGGATTCTTCGCATCACGCTTGGCTGTTCATCAATTTCCTTCGACATATAATAAGGATAGGTGCCCTTTTCAATATCATTCAGATCTAGTTGTGCTTCATAGGATTCTCTAAAAATCAAGTTTCCTTTTTGATCTTCAATCTGAATATTCTCCTTCTCGACGATTACCAGTTCGCCATCAGCAATCTCAACAAAGTGGTTTGTTTCCTGCAGCATCGCCATTGCATCGCTGCAGATTACATTGAAACCTTCACCCAGCCCAATCAACAACGGGCTCTTATTTTTTGCAACATAGATGATCTCTGGCTCCTGATTATCGATCAAGGCAAAAGCATAGGAGCCTTTGATCACTTTCAAAGCCTGTTTGAAAGCCGTCTTCGTATTTTCAGCAGTCTTTGAAAAATGAGCAATCAGGTGTACAACAATTTCTGTATCTGTCTCCCCTCCAAGTGAATTGTTTTGAAGAAATTCCTGTTTTATTTCTTCAAAGTTTTCAATCACACCATTATGAACCAAGGTAAAGCGTCCATTCTCTGAAGTGTGGGGATGCGCATTTCTTTCACTAGGTCTGCCGTGTGTTGCCCAACGTGTATGTCCAATTCCAATCGTTCCAGTCAGCTCTCCTGTAATTTTTTTCTGCAAATCAGCGATTCTTCCCTGCGACTTGATCAAATGATTTTCTCCCTGACCATCTGTTACGTAGATCCCCGCTGAATCATACCCTCTATATTCTAACTTTTCCAATCCCTGCAGCAAAATATCTGCCGCGTTCTCTTTTCCAATAATTCCTACAATTCCACACATAATGTTTCTTCCTACTTTCTCGCATCAATTTGTCTGTAGCAAAATTTCATCATTACGTGTCTCTATCTGCATGACCAGTTTTTTGTGATAGCTTTGCAGCTATTTTTTGTGCTGACCTGTAGAGTGCAGTCCCTGAAGCCACCCGCCGATTATTCGATAGACTTCTCCCTCGTCATCTGAATCTGAAATCCAGATCTGGCGCTCTCCATTTTTTAAAATTGGTATAGATACCTCCTCTGATAAAAGACTCATAGAAACATATTAAATATTATAATAACAATTCTTCATTGTCAACAAAAAAATAGCATTAACAAAAATTGGTATACTTGAAAAAGCATGATAATACAAAAAAACAGATGAAACCTTTTCGGCTCCACCTGTTTCCCATAACTCTCTATTGAAACGGATTATAAAAACGACCGCCATTCACTTTAAACAATGAAAAACTGAATATAGTTAAGAGAATACCTATGCCCATAACCACAAAATCGGCTCTATGAAAAGGCTGTTGAGCATACCACGTACGCCTTTTCTTCTCGCCAAATCGACGCAGCTCCATCGCTGTACTGATCGTCTCGATCCGATCCAAACTTGAAAGAATCAAGGGGAAAACAATTTGCGCCATCCCCTTGATCCGTTGACTGAATTTGCCTTTCTTTGACAGCTCATAGCCCCTAGCTTGCTGGGCTAATGAGATATCGAAGTAATCCTCCTGAATATCAGGGATATAACGGATTGCCAGAGCTACTGCATAGCTGATCTTATAACTAACCCCTAAGCGATTCAGACTGGACGCAAACTCACTTGGATTCGTTGTTAACAAGAAAATCAGAGCTAACGGAATCGTACAAAAATACTTTAAGATTAAATTGAATTCATAAAATAATTGCTCAGAGGTCAGAGTAAAGCGGCCTATTCCCTCCCAAATCACTGTTCTGGAGCCGTACAATTCTACCCCATATTCTGGTGAAAATAGATAGACAGCTAGAATATTCAGCACTGAAAAAACAAAAATAAATTTTATGACAAAAGATATCTGATGCCATTTGATATTGGACACTTTAAAAAGAACAACAGAAGCAATACTCATTCCCAGCAGAAAGCGTGTGTCATAGGTTGTCATACAAGCTATCGAGAGCAAGATCAGGAACAGTAATTTCGTCGTTCCATTCAGTCTGTGGATAAATGTGTTATCCGGCGTATAGCCCAGCATTTGATGTTCACTCATGTTAATCGCACCTCCTGATCATAGGTCATGAAATTCTCAGTAAATAAGAACGGGTCCGGCAAAGCTAAATGCTTCGCAAACGTAAATAGACTGGTTTCTTTCAAGGAAGCTTTGTGAATCAGTTCTTCATTGGTCAGAACGTTGACTGGCTTAGTATCTGCAATGATTTTTCCATCAAATACAACAAGCGCTCGTTCTGTATATTCCAGCATCAAGTGCATGTCATGAGTGATCATAACAACTGTCATACCGGATTGATTCAACGCTTTCAGGAAGGTCATCATCTCTGTGTAATGCTTGAAATCCTGCCCAGCAGTCGGTTCATCCAGAATGATCATCTCTGGTTCTAGAACCAGTATGGAAGCAATCGTCACACGCTTCTTTTGTCCAAAGCTCAACGCAGAAATCGGCCACTTTCTAAATGAATAGAGTCCGCAGACCTTTAACACCTTTTCTACTCGGCGATCGATCTCATCTTCGGAGACACCTCTTAAAACAAGTCCGAGAGCTACCTCTTCCCAAATCATTTTTTTCGAAATCATTTGATTCGGATTTTGCATCACAAAGCCGATTTTGTCTGCTCGTTCTTTGATCGAAAACTGATCAAATGGTTGAGTTTCCCAATGGATCGAACCGCTAGAAGGAGTGATAAATCCGCAAATTGCCTTACAGAGTGTTGACTTTCCAGCACCGTTTTTCCCGACAATACTGATCATTTCCCCTTTATTCAATGACACACTGATTTCATCAAGTACTTTACGATCATTTTTACCATAACGATAATCGATTCCTTCAAGAACCAACTGTGGTTGATCATATCTCTGTGCCCTTGCTTCGGGAATATCCTTCATCCACTCAGAAAGCTTTTCCTTCAATCTATTTCCAGCTACTTTTTCAATATCGGAAAGATTGGTTATCGTCGTTAAATCGACCTCTGCATACTTCATCGCTGTCACATATAACGGCTCACGAATCCCCTGTTCAATCAGAATATTGGTCTTCAACAGCTCATCAGGAAGCATATCTGCAACGATTCGTCCGTCGTTAAAGACGATGATGCGATCGACGTCACGATATAGAACGTCCTCCAATCGATGTTCGATGATGACAATAGTAGTTTCTGTCTGTTTATGCAGACGATCGATCAAATCAACTGTTTCCTTTCCAGTTGCCGGATCGAGATTCGCTAAAGGCTCGTCGAATAATAAGATGGGTGCTTCATCAATCAACACCCCAGCCATTGAAACACGTTGTTTTTGTCCACCTGACAAATCCTGTGGGCGATGGGAAAGAAATCGATCTAGCTCTACTGTCTTCGCCCAACGATCAACCTCAGCCTTCATTTTATCCAATGATACTTCATCATTTTCCAAGGCAAACGCAATATCCTCGCCAACAGTCAAGCCAACGAACTGACCATCCGTATCCTGAAGAACAGTCCCCACATCAAACGATAAATCAAATAGACTTGTTTGTGTCAGGTCTTTCCCATTGATTGTTACACGCCCTTGCAGCTCACCTTCATAAGTATAAGGAATCAGGCCGTTGATGCATTGAGCAAACGTTGATTTCCCACTGCCGCTAGGTCCTACAATGAGGACCTTTTCTCCTTTAAAAATCGTCAAATCAATATCATGCAGCGTTGGTTCTGCTTGGCTATGGTATTGGAAAGTAAAGTTTTCAAATTGAATGAGCGGTTGCTTCATTGTTTTCTCTCCTTTATTTCTAAACATCTGATAGTTTTAAGAATAATGACCATTTCCCTGTTGCTGAAATGATACTATGTATAAAATCAACTCAAAAATATAAATAACGGGACAGAAGCTGCTCCTGTGATCGTTCTCACAGGGAAAGACTGCTACTGTCCCGACTTCTTTCTTAAAACATTTTACCACACAATCAGTCTTTTGACAGACTTCCTTTTTTCGTTCGTGTTGCTGCATAAGCTTTCATCAGTAATGTTCCAATAACACCTACTGCTACTGCATTCGATACAACAGCAATCACACCCTGAGTATAAACTTTATTTGCAGGCTCACTATAAATCAGCACATCCAATGTAGGAGCAATCAAGCCCCAAACAACAGCATTTCCAATCACTTGGTAAATATTGAACGTAATCATCTCTTTTTTTGTGAACTCGCCATGCTCTAAATCCATTTTTCTTCCGGCAAAACCATAAACTACACCAATAAGTCCAGAGCAAATGATCCAGCTCCACCAAGCACTGCCGTACGTAGTAAAGTCCTTCAAGGTATGTCCGATCAAGCCAATCAAACCGCCTGCAACTGGTCCGAATAATGCGGACATCAACGCAAGAAACGGATAAGCTGTCTCTAGGTTTGTATTAGGAAAACCTGTAGGAATAACGGCAAAACGTCCTAAAATAACAAATACAGCGGAACCGATCCCTATGGCAACAATTGTTTTAACTGAAAAATCTTTCTTCATCTTTTTTCACTCCTGCTTCTATTCAAAAATAATTTTTGGTGCTTTTCTCAATTGAATCGTCCATTCTGTGCCGGTCCCAATATGGTATAAATCAGAAAATGAATCCTGATTGACCGCAACTCCAATATTTACCAGTGAGTTGACATACACCAACGGCTCCCCGACATTCACATCTGCAAATGACTTCGCAAACTGCATGATATTCTGATACACTTTTTTCCCTTGATGGAATATTGTTACTTGCAGATTATCCCCATGAACGATCTGCTCTTCTTTCATATAAGCCAATGGAATATTTGTCCAAAGAGAACCGAAACGAACATCTAAAACATCGATACTCCCTTCCAGAATCCCTTTGTCTCCTTTCGCTTCAATCAACGGCAGCAACGCTAAAGTGTCTGTTGTTACGACACTGCCGAGCTCAGTGAAATCAATCTCCCCATGTGCCAAGCGTGCGCCGTTATAAGCATAGATATCCCGACCGTGGAAGGTATGGCTTTCCTCCGAATGCGGGAGCCTGCTCTTCACTTCATCGATTGCTCGAATCTCTTCGATGCCCTGATAATGATGAATGTGAGTCAATGAGCCATTATCAGGTGTGATGATATAATGACCGGAAGCTGTTTTTGCCGCGATACTTCTTCTTGTACTTCCTACCCCAGGATCGACAACAGAAACAAAAACTGTTCCCTTTGGCCAATACTTGACTGTCTGATACAAGCGATATGAAGCTACCCAAATATCGTAAGGCGGAATCTCATGTGTCAGATCCTCCACCACGATTTCATCGCTGACCATATGTGCAACACCGTACATTGCACTGACTGCACCGTCACCCAAACCAAAGTCTGTCTGTAATACCAAATATTTCCCCATTCTGTCAGCTCCTTCGTTGATCTTTAGATCACTAATAAAATAATTGTATAAATTCAGCTCCAATCGTATCATAAGATTAACGTACAATCAAACTGGAAATACGAAAATCATTCGTGGTCGTAAAAAAAATAAAAAAGAGATAGAAGCAGCTTGCTTCTATCCCTCAATATTCCTTTAGCAAAGCATCAATTCATACCAATCTCAGCCTGAACAACTTCTGCGATCGTATCTACGTAATAGTCTACTTTTTCCTTTGTCGGTGCTTCAGCCATTACACGCAATAGCGGCTCAGTCCCTGAAGGTCTAACTAGAATCCGACCGTCACCATTCATTTCCTGTTCCATCAGCTCAACAATTGATTTGATGGCCGGAACGTCCATTGCATTGTTCTTATCTGTTACACGGATATTCACAAGCTTCTGAGGATATACTGTAATCTCTGAGGCAAGCTCTGACAGCTTTTTACCAGTCTGTTTCATCACGTTCAGCAATTGAACGCCTGAAAGCATCCCATCCCCAGTCGTATTATAGTCTAAAAAGATCATATGACCTGATTGTTCTCCACCGAAGTTATAGTCATTTTTCCTCATCTCTTCCACAACATAACGGTCGCCAACCTGAGTGATCACGTCAGACATACCCTTTGCTTCCACAGCTTTACGGAAGCCCAGATTGCTCATAACAGTCGTTACGATCGTATTTTTTTTCAGACGTTTCTTTTCTGATAAATATTTTGCACAGATAAACATGATTTTATCTCCATCAACAATGTTCCCTAACTCATCGACTGCAATCAAGCGATCGCCATCACCATCAAAAGCCAAGCCGACATCTGCACCTTTTTCAAGAACAAACTCTGCCAATTTTTCCGGATGAGTAGAGCCGACACCATCATTTATGTTCAATCCATTTGGACTAGTCCCCATAGTGAAAAAGTCCGTTTCCAGATCAGCGAACAAACGATTGACAGAGGTTGCAGTTGCACCATTAGCTGCATCAATGCAAACCGTTAAATCAGATAGGTCATCTGGAATCGTCTGTACAAGGAATTGAGAATATTTTAACAAGCCTTCTGGAAACTCTTCAACTGTTCCCAAGCCCTCTGCAGATGGACGAGGCAGCGCATCCTCTTTTGCATCTAGTAACTCTTCAATTTCCAATTCTTGACTATCAACTAACTTGAAGCCATCAGAACCGAAAAATTTGATGCCATTATCTTCTGCCGGATTATGAGAAGCAGAAATCATGACACCTGCCGATGCCTTCTGCAGACGTGTCAGGTAAGCAACGCCCGGGGTTGCGATCACGCCTAATTGGAACACTTCAATTCCAACAGACAGCAGACCTGCAATCAGAGCTTGTTCAAGCATTTGCCCAGACACTCGCGTATCTCTGCCGACAAGAACTCTTGGTTTTCGGGAATCATCTGCAGCATGTTGGCTCAACACATAGCCTCCGCAGCGACCTAACTTAAATGCCATTTCAGGTGTCAGTTCCTTATTCGCAATCCCTCTGACACCGTCTGTTCCAAAATATTTACCCATCATTTATTCTCCTTATTCACTAATTAGTTTAGTTTGGTGAATCCGCACTCTGATCTGTAGACGCCTCACTATTTTCTGTGGTGTCTGTTGTACTTTCATCCTCAGAACTTGTTTCAGATGAACTCGAGCTACTGCCGTTCCCCCCAACACTCGTTGAGCTGTCGTCAATAGTCCAAGTATTTGAGCTGCCGCTTCCAGATCTTGAATAAATTGGATTGATTGTGACCTCCACTTCATCAGGATCTATCGTATAATCACCAGTGGCTGGAATCATAACTGTTTGCTTGGTGGTGGTTCTGACTCCACTGACATCGATCGGTACTTCCAACGTATCGATGGTTTCTAACACAGAGTTCGACCCGCTGATTTCCACAACACTTGTGGATGCATCAAAAGTAAAGCTACCCACATCCGCCGGTGGTGTCCCTGTCGCAGTGAACCGCAAAGAAACCTCTTTCTTCGGCAAGGACAGCTTCACAGTTACCTTCACTTGTGGTGCTGGATTTTCAATACTGAGGACTTGTCCTTTACTATCCAATGCCTGTACATTTACGGTCTGGTTGATCGTATCTGCTGACTGGGTCACATTTGACAGCGGCGCCACAACCTGAGCAATTTCTGCCATTGTTTCTTCTCCGGTAGTGATTTCCACTGTTTTTGGACTGATAGAAACAGTATCCACTTTGTAACCCTCTGCATCAAAGCTGTCAGGAATCTTCGCTTCTACCTCAAAGCTTTTTGTTACTTTCTTTTCAATCGTTACGGTGATCGTCTTCGTTTCCAACTCGGCTGAAACTGCAGAGCTCAAACCGGTCACTCGCAAGGGCACCTCTGTAGTCCCAAGTGATACATTTGTCAGATCTGCCACAACCTGAAAATTCCTAGTATCCTCATTTGTCTCCAAATTCAGCTGTATCCTGTTTGCACTACTTAAATGAACCGCTACAGTATCTTCATAGCCGGAAACAAAATATTGATCCTCATCATATTTTAGCTGAACTGGTACATTGTAGACCATTTCATCATAAACCTGACTGGTGCTCGCTGTATTTCCTGAATTTCCTTCTGAATTTGCATTAAAAAAGAGCAGCAAAGCAAACAATAGGGCCAGCAATCCGGAAAACCAATTGCTTTGATAAGCCTTTTTCATTTCTTTTTCCCTCCTTTAGTCACACCATCTATAAAATGCTGTAGGAGGTTTTTTCGACTTTTCTTTTCTTCATCGGGAACAAGTTCTTCTCTGAGTATCTTCAAATACTCTTCTTGTGTCAGTCGTGGAATCAATTCGTTATTCAAGGTCAGACTCACGTCACCTGTTTCTTCGGAAACAATGATCGTCACTGCATCACTGACTTCACTGATCCCAACAGCTGCTCTGTGTCTAGTCCCGAACTCTTTAGGAATCAGATTGCTTTCTGATAGAGGCAAATACGCTGAAGCGACTGCAATTTTCCCATCATCAATTATTACCGCACCATCATGAAGAGGGGTATTGGGAATAAAAATGTTTATCAGCAGTTCACCAGTGATATCTGCATCCAGATCGATCCCTGTCTCAATATACTCTTCCAAACCAGTGTTTCTGGCAACGGTGATCAGCGCACCGATCTTCCGTTTAGACATATACTGAATGGCCTTATCGAATGCCAAAATCATTTTCTCATCTTCCTGCTGCTCTGTTTTTGAGGCTTTGAAAAACGAGCTTCGCCCTAAATGTTCCAAGCCGCGCCGAACCTCTGGCTGGAAAATAACCACAGCTGCAATCACACCGTACATGATTACCTGATTCATCAACCATGACAAAGTATGCAGACCAATGAGTTCACTTAATATTCGAATAATAATAAAGACTGCAACACCTTTTAATAGTTGAACTGCCTTCGTTCCCTTTACAAGCATGATTAATTTGTACACAAGGTACCATACTACTAAAATATCAATAATATTTATAATAAAATTACTGGACAACAAGTCATTGGAAATAAATTTCTGCCAATAGCTTACATCAAAAAATTGACTGATCTGAAAAGCTGTCATATAAGTTATCACTTCTCTCTGAATATTTCCTTTTTAGTATAGCATAAATTTTTTCTGTATTACAGAATACTGAAAATCGCAAGGAACTTTTATAGAATAGAACATACTTTTTTCTAATTTAAAAAAAACTCTTGAAAGCGCAGAACAGACAGAAAAGAGTTTCTCTGCCTACAAAACTGCTTTCAAGAGCTTAATCTATTCGTTAATCTTTATCTCTACGTGCCGCTCGTTCTGCTCTGCGTGCCGCTCTACGCGCTTCTGCTTCCGGATCTTTTATACGTTCCTTCTTCTCACGTACTGGCTTTTCTGTCTTTTGCTCTACTGGCTCTGCTGTTGCTTTTTCCAGCTTCGCACGAATTTTTTCTTCTTGTCCTGCCACTCGCGCATAACTGAAGAAACGATTTTTTGCATCATTCACAGTCTTTTCAAAAAGCTTACCGGCGTGTTCTGCCTGTGTTGATTCCAAGGCAGAAAAACGAACTTGTTTTCTCATAAATGCCTTCATTTCGTTGAAGTCCGGCTTTTTATAGTCTAGAGTCATCGGGTTTTTCCCCTTTTCTCTCAACTCTGGATTGTAACGGTAAAGTGACCAATAACCTGATTGGACTGCTTCCTTCGCTTCTTGAAGGGTCTGACTCATACCGCCTTTCAGTCCATGAGCAATACATGGTGTATAGGCAATAATGATTGATGGGCCAGGGAATTTTTCTGCTTCTTCAAAGGCTTTGATTGTTTGCATTTGATTTGCTCCTGAAGCGATTTGGGCGACATACACATTTCCGTAAGTCATCGCCATCATACCCAGGTCTTTTTTGGAAACATACTTTCCACTAGCTGAGAACTTAGCAATTGCTGATGCCGGCGTTGCTTTAGAGGTCTGACCACCAGTATTTGAATAAACTTCGTTATCCAAAACAAGCATGTTGACATCTGCACCACTAGCCAGAACATGATCGATACCGCCGTAGCCGATATCATAAGCCCAGCCGTCTCCGCCAATCATCCACTGACTTTGCTTCACAAACAAGTCTCGACCTTCATAAACAGTTTCCAACAATAGATTGCCTGACATTTCAGCCTCCAAAGCCGCAGTCAATTTCGCCGCACGCTGTTGAGTACCTTCACTATCATTCATGTGCTCCAGCCAATCTTCCATCAAAAGCTTCAGCTCATTAGAAGCCTCAGGCATTGCTTCTGTCATCGCAACTGCCAAGTACTCTCTTCTTGTTTGAGCAGCCAGAAACATTCCATAACCAAACTCTGCATTATCCTCCAATAATGAGTTAGACCATGCCGGTCCTTGCCCTTCATCATTTGTTGTATAAGGAGCAACAGGTGCAGCCGCTCCCCAGATAGAAGAACACCCTGTCGCATTGGCGATCATCATTCGATCTCCAAACATTTGTGTCAGTAGTTTTACATAAGGTGTTTCTCCACAGCCTGAGCAAGCACCTGAAAATTCAAGTAATGGTTTGTTGAACTGGGAACCAAGAACGGTATTAGGCTTCGCCGGATTTTCTTTTTGCTTCAGCGTCATGGAGAACGCCCAGTTCATCGCCTGTTCTTTTTGCTCGTTATATGGCTTCATGACCAAAGCTTTTCCTTTAGCCGGACATGCATCCACACATAATCCACAGCCAGTACAATCTTCTACAGACACCTGAATCCGATATTTCAAGCCATCTGCACCACGCATCTCACGTACAATGTAGCCCTCTGGTGCAGTTTCCATCTCTTCATCATCTGCAAGGAATGGACGAATTGCCGCATGGGGACAAACAAAGGAACATTCATTACACATCGTACAGCGATCACTGATCCACTCAGGAACCTCTAGAGCAATTCCGCGTTTTTCCACCGCAGTTGTTCCTAAAGGCATCCGACCATCTGTCATACCGTTATTTACCAACGCACCAACAGAAAGCTCATTTCCTTCCTGACGATTGATTGGTTCAACGATTTCACGAATGTACTTGGAAACATCCATATTTGGTTCTGCAATCTTGATTTCACAGTCCTTCCAGTCTTCTGGAACAATGACTTCGTGCAGCAGCTCCACTGTACGATCGATTGCTTCGTTGTTTTTCTCAACAATCGCCATAGATTTATGACCGTAACTCTTCAGCGCCTCATCCTTCAAGATCGGCAGGACTTCTTCAAACGGCATGATGTCTGCAAGCTTGAAGAACGCTGTTTCCATCGCTGTATTGATCCTTCCGCCTAAACCGACCTCAGTTGCCAGCTTCACTGCATTGATCGTATAGAAGCGGATCTCATTTTCCGCAAGATATTTCTTCATTTTCGCAGGTAGGAAACGTTCCAGCTGTTCATCATTCCAAATGGTGTTCAGCAGGAAAGTCCCGCCCTTTTTCAACCCTTTCAACAAATCATACGTATTCAAATAAGCTGCTGTATGGCAAGCAATGAAATCCGCATGTTCAATCAGGTAGGTAGAACGAATGGGCATTTCACCAAATCGTAGATGTGAGACGGTCAAACCCCCAGATTTTTTAGAGTCATAATGGAAATATCCTTGGGCGTATTTATTGGTATGATTTCCAATGATTTTGATTGCAGATTTATTGGCACCGACTGTACCGTCTGAACCAAAGCCCCAGAATTTCGCCTGATAGGTTTGCTCATCGGTTAAATCAATCGCTTCTCCACAATCCAATGATGTTTCAGTAACATCGTCAATGATCCCCAATGTAAAGCGAGACTTGCGAGTTGTTTTTTCCTTTTTCAGTTCATTGTACACTGCAATGATTTGATTCGGCAGCACATCCTTTGAACCCAGCCCATAACGACCTCCAACGATTGCAGGACGAAGCTCAGATTCATATAATGCACTCTGAACGTCCAAAAGCAGAGGATCTCCGCCCGCTCCCGGTTCCTTTGTTCGGTCAAGGACAGCCACCGATTTAACCGTTGCAGGCATTTTTTCCAAGAATGTCTCAATAGGGAATGGACGGTATAAATGAATATTCAAAAAACCGACCTTTCTTCCCATTTCAGTCAAATGATCGACTGTTTGCTCGATTGTCTGAGCTACAGAGCCCATAGAAACAATGACCTCTTCTGCATCTTCTGCACCGTAATAGGTCACAAGGTCATAACTCGTTCCTCGCAATTCATTGATTTTCTTCATATAAGACTGCACGATTGCAGGTAATTTATCATAATACTGATTGACTGTTTCCCTTTGTTGGAAATGGATATCAGGGTTTTGATTCGTTCCGCTGACCGACGGGTGATTTGGATTCATGCTCCGCTCTCTAAAATCAGCCAACGCTTCCTGATTCATCATAGGAAGCAGTTCATCGTATTCTATCACTTCTATTTTTTGGATTTCATGACTTGTTCTGAATCCATCAAAGAAGTTCATGAAGGGTACCTTTGCCTCCAGAGAAGCTAAATGAGCCACCGGTGATAAGTCCATCACTTCCTGAACACTGCTTTCACAAAGCATTGCAAAGCCTGTCTGACGTGCGGCCATTACATCGCCATGATCGCCGAAAATGTTTAGTGCTCCGGTAGTTACTGCTCGACTCGCTACATGAAACACTGTCGGTAAAAGCTCACCGGCGATTTTATACATATTAGGTATCATAAGCAGCAGTCCTTGAGATGCTGTATAAGTCGTCGTCATCGCACCTGTTTTTAAAGATCCGTGAACAACACCAGCTGCTCCGGCCTCTGACTGCATTTCAACAATCTTGACAGGCTGACCAAATAAGTTCAGTTTTCCTTCTGCTGACCATTGATCAACTAATTCCGCCATTGTAGAACTTGGTGTGATCGGATAGATTGCTGCCAGCTCTGTAAACGCATAAGAGATGTATGCTGCTGCAGTATTTCCATCCATTGTTTTCATTTTTCGCATACTGATAATCATCCTTCTATCTATACAAAAGTAAAGTTATTTAAACATTCATTCCTAGTCTATTATAACGGATAGCAGCTGACAATGAAACATTTTATTGATTTTTTCACAAACTTTCAACATATTTCCATTCTTCATTTTCTTTCATTAATAACAAAACCACTTATTTTGTCTGGTATATCAAGCATTTGAATCAATGATGCAACCATTAACTATTTTCAGTTTTTCTTGAAAAAACTGTGAAAAAAATTCAAAATTTAAGAAAAACTGGCTTTTTTCTCTTTTTTTATAAGAACAAGCTGCGTAAAGCCTCTATAAAGTCCTCCAACTTTTAAGCAAAAAAAAGAAGCGATCATCTGATACGCTACTCTGTACTTAGAACACTTCGTGAAAAAAGACCTGACGTTGTCAGATCTTACATATTAAATAGATTATTCCGAAACAGAAGCGATTCTCCTGCATTTGTTCTCCAATCAGCTTTTGGCAGCTGTATGACTATTCAGCAAGTCAGTCTCTGTTATCATGCTTGATCCGCAGGCGACAATTCTTCATAATTGATGACGGTCTTTTCATTTTGAGCTTTCTGATGAGGAATATCCTCTATCGCTATTACTGCTGAATTTGCCATCAGGACTTCTACTTTACCATTTCTCATTTCTTTTCTGTACATAAATGATACTTCTTGCCCTTCAACAAACTGCTTGCTCTTTTCTGAAGGCTCAATCCTCTTCCATCCATTAAATCCCATAAAATGACCTCTTCTCTCTGCATAATAGATTTATGATACAAAATCTGGGGCTAACTGCTGTCGGAAAAATTTTTTCTTTATAAAAAAAACGATCCACTGATTTGGACCGTTTCTGTACGTTTTAATTAGTTTTTGACGATGTTTACTGCTTGTGGTCCACGTTGACCTTCTTCGATATCAAAGGTTACTGATTGACCTTCGTCTAGGCTTTTGAAACCGTCGCCTTGAATTGCTGAAAAGTGAGCAAACAAGTCTGTTCCGTTATCCTGTGTGATAAAACCAAAGCCTTTATCTGCATTAAACCATTTCACTGTACCTGTATTCATGTGTTGTTCCTCCTAGTGCTTTATGCACGATTGATTTTGCAATACCTTTGCAGAAAAAAGAAAAGGAATTAAAACACTCATACGAATGAAATGACCTATCAATTTAACCGACAATTATACTACATCTCTAACTATAGCATATTTTTCAGAGAATATATCACTAATTACCAAAAAAATTAAAAAAAAGTGAAATTACTCATAAAAATATAATCGAACCCCTTAGATTGATCCATTTAATAGCTACTCCACAAATATTATTTACTTAATTCTATATGCTGCTTTGAAAAAAGAAAAAAGGATACGGTACATGATCATGTACCGTATCCTTAAAATCTATTGTTTGTAGGAGAAAAACATTTAGATTCTAGAAAGGAAATACATTTCCTTTCCATCTACTTCCATATATCTTTGCTAAATACTCTGTGGAAGAAACACATATGCTCATTTGTTTAAGCTTTTTTATGTTAGTAAAGCTCTAAATACTGCTCTCTTTCCCATTCTGATACAGTTTGGCGGAACGCAGCCCATTCCATGCGTTTTGCTTCTACAAAGTTAGCGTAGATATGTTCCCCAAGTGCATCTTTCATCACTTCATCCTTGCGTAATTCTTTGATTGCATTGTGGATTGTAGAAGGCAGATCCTCAATCTGTGCTTCTCTTCGCTCTTCTTCGTTCATGATATAAATATTTCTATCTACTGCTTTGGGTGGTGTGATTTCATTTCTGATTCCATCAAGACCTGCTTGCAGTAAGACTGCCATTGTTAAGTATGGGTTTGCTGAAGGATCAACCGAACGTAATTCTAAACGAGTTGACATTCCCCTTGATTCCGGCACGCGCACCAGCGGCGAACGATTTCTACCACTCCATGCCACATAAACAGGTGCTTCGTAGCCTGGAACAAGACGTTTGTATGAGTTAACTGTTGGGTTACAAACTGCTGTATATGCACGAGCGTGCTTCAGCAGACCTCCCAAGAAATAATAAGCTGTTTGGCTCAATTGCATTGGACCCTTTTCATCAAAGAAGGCATTGCCGTCTTCTGTAAATAGAGACATGTTACAGTGCATACCAGATCCGTTAATCCCGAATAACGGTTTCGGCATGAATGTTGCGTGAAGTCCATGTTTTCTTGCAATTGTTTTTACAACTAATTTGAAAGTTTGGATGTTGTCACAAGCTTCTACAACATCTGCATATTTGAAATCGATCTCGTGTTGTCCTGGTGCTACTTCATGGTGAGATGCCTCTACTTCGAAGCCTAACCCCTCAAGCTCCAGTACGATATCACGGCGACAATTTTCTCCTAAATCCGTTGGTGCGAAATCAAAGTACCCGCCCTTATCATTCAAATCTGTCGTGATTTCTCCATCTTCGTCTAACTTAAACAAAAAGAATTCCGGCTCAGGTCCCAAATTGAAAGAAGAGAAGCCCAATTCCTTCATGTCTGCAAGCGCACGTTTCAGATTTCCACGAGGGTCACCTGCAAAAGGCTCGCCATTAGGATTATAGATATCACAGATAAGACGAGCTACTTTCCCGTGCTCGCTTTCCCAAGGGAAAATCATCCATGTTGATAGATCAGGATACAGATACATATCGCTTTCTTCAATCCGAACAAATCCCTCGATAGAAGAACCGTCAAACATCATTTTGTTGCTGAGTACCTTTTCCAGCTGGCTCACGGGGACTTCAACATTTTTGATCGTTCCCATGATATCTGTAAACATCAGTCTCAAAAATCGAACATTCTCTTCTTCAGCAATGCGTTTGATATCTTCTACAGTATTTTCTTTTTTTGTCATAAGTTCCCTTCACGTCCTTCATTTTTTATCCGAAATTACAGTTTCGGTCCCTGCGATTGGAATGGATTCTGTTGAGTAAGTCCTCCTTGAGAAAGAATTTCGTCGTATAAAATTTTCCGAACGTCTTCATCTGTCAAAGGTTTACCGGATTTATCGCTGGTTTTCTGTTCCTCCAGCTTCATCGTATAGACACGCTTGATTCCCGCCATATTCAATCCATCTGAAAGATAGTCTTTGATTTCCAATAGGATGTCAATGTCATTCAGCGAATACATTCTGCGGTTTCCTTCGCTTCTTTCCGGATGAATCAAATCCTGTTCCTCGTAATACCGAATTTGACGTGCTGATAAATCAGTCAGCTTCATAACTGTACCAATCGGAAAAACCGACATTGATCTTCTTAACTCTTTTTCTCTCATATCCACCCCCCTCTCTTAGTTGCATATAAGAATAACAGCACTTTTTTCTCTTGTCAATAATTAATGTCAGGTTTTCTAACATTAATTATTGATTCGTTCGGATTTAGAGATTTTATGACACCGCAATGTCGCCTCTTCAATTAGACCAAATGTAAAAAAGCATCCGACCCACAAGAAACGCTAGTTCCTTGATGAACCTGACACCATTTTACTGTTATGCTAATGAATTGTTTTCTCAATATCTTCTTATGCTTAGCAAGAACCGCTTCACCGAGCACTTTCAAGCTATTTCAACCTAATGATCAGCGTCGAATAAAAATCTTCTATTCAGCTTATTCCTCTGTACTTCTTGCCCATCTTGATTCCTTCTTCGCAAAGCCGCGTACTTGATAACTATTCTTCTCTTCATTAAATTCTTCCGAAAGAACGATGGTCTGTCTTTTCAGCTCACTGAGCTCCTGCCCCTGATCCACATTCAATTCAAGCTCATAGGGAACAAGCAGCTCCATCATTTTCTCCCTGATTCTACCAGTTAATATTTCCTTATCCTGACTTTCTCTTGCTGAAACCAATACATTGGGAAATAGAGTCGGCGTAAATTCATCCTTATCAATTAGATCCTTTTTGTTATAGACAGTCAATGTCGGAATGGTACCAAAATCCAACTCTTCCATCAAAGCTGTTACTGTCTGTTCATGTTGTAGTCGATTGGAAGCACTGGCATCCACTACATGCAGCAGCAAATCCATTTCCCGACTTTCCTCCAAGGTTGACTGAAAGGCTTCGATCAGCTGTGTCGGTAAATCCTGAATAAAGCCAACAGTATCTGTGATTGTTACAACCATTCCATTTGGCATCTGCCATTTTTTCGTCAATGGATCTAGTGTAGCAAATAGCTGATCCTCAGAATAAGTCTTTGCAGCAGTCAATAGATTAATGATCGTTGATTTTCCGGCATTGGTGTAACCAACTAAGCCAATTTGAAAGATGTCCGCACTTTGACGCTTTTGGCGACTGCGTTCTCTATGTGCTGCTACTTCCTTCAATTCCCTTTTGATGCTAGTGATTTTGTTGCGGATATGTCTACGATCCGATTCCAGCTTTGTTTCGCCGGGTCCTCTAGTTCCAATTCCTCCACCTAAGCGCGACAAATGTTTTCCTTGTCCTACCAAGCGAGGCAGCAGATAGTTCAACTGCGCCAGCTCAACTTGCAGTTTCCCCTCTCTCGAGCGAGCACGTAAGGCAAATATATCCAGAATCAGCTGGACCCTGTCAATCACTCGGATACCAAGTGCTTCACCAACCAGTTGGTTTTGTCTCGGCGTCATTTCATGGTTGAAGATAACTACATCGGCTTCATAAGCATCTGCAAAATCGATCAACTCCTGCAGTTTTCCTTTACCAATAAGTGTTTGGCGATCAACCTTAGGACGCTTTTGCGTTAATCGAAAAACGACCTCTCCTTGCGCCGTTTCTGTTAGATTCTTCAGTTCCTTCATGGAATCATCGAACTGTCGGGTATTCTCGTCAGTTTCAACCCCAACCAGAATTACTTTTTCTTTTTCATTTGCCATGTCTTTGTCCCTTTCTATTTCTCCAGCCATTGGACAACTTGCTGTTCAAGCTGATTCAGCTCATCAGGCTGCTGGAGCAAATCAAACCATTCTACATCCATACGATTTCTAAACCAGGTCAGCTGTCTTTTCGCATAGCGTCTAGAATTCTGCTTTACCTGTTCAACTGCCTCATCCAGACTGATATTCCCATCAAAATAAGGAAAAAACTCTTTATATCCAATCCCTTGTGCCGCTTGCGCTTCTTTATTATCGTTCATCAGCTTTGCTTCTGTCAAAAGTCCCTGCTTCAACATCAAATCAACCCGCTGATTGATGCGATCATAGAGGAAGCTTCGTTCTGTTTCCAGACCGATCATAAAGTAGTCATAGAGCAGTGCCGGCTGTTCTTTCGGAGTTAGAATACTATAGCCCGTCACTTCGAAAACCTCCAATGCTCTGACAACTTTTTTTCTATTGTTGAAATGGATTGCTGCAGCAGCCGTCGGATCTTTTTCTAGAAGCAGCTGCCATAACGCTTCATTTCCTTTTGCCTCCGCAAATGCTTCATACTTTTCTCTGATTTCTGGTGTCTCTTCTTTTTGACTACCTAGCTGAAAATCGTACAGCAGCGATTGAATATAGAGACCTGTACCACCAACTATGATCGGCAGCTTTCCTCGCTCTGTAATCTCTCTGATTCTCTTTCGTCCCTCCTGCTGAAAATCAGCAGCAGAGTATGTTTCTGAAATATCACGGCAATCAATCAGGTAGTGGGGAATCCCCGCTCGCTCTTCAGCATCTGCTTTCGCCGTGCCGATATCCAACCGGCGATAAACCTGCATGGAATCACCGCTGATAATTTCTCCACCCAGCTTCTTAGCCAGATGGATACTTAATGCTGTCTTCCCTACAGCTGTAGGACCTACGATCACTAAAACTTTTTCCATCTCTTTTTATCCTTTTATATTTTCTAAAAAAGCAGACCGAGATACCCATCAACTACCCCTGAGTTCCCGCCCTGCCTTTCGATTTTTATATTTTGATTCTATTTATTTTAAGATAAACTGCTTAAAACTTGATTACTTGGTACAAAAGGATAAACAGCAAAATAGCTAGGATTGAAAAACGAATCTCCAACCTATGTTACGGATATTTAGGCTCTTCTTAACTATCTACCTATAATCTGTTGCTGCTTCTGTAATCCTCGTCGCATACTTGTGCAGTCCACCTTGAATATCTGAATCTTATTACTGCTTCTACGGTTCTCGAAGTTTGAGCTTGGACTTCTACGATCCTCGATGCAAAGCGCTCAAAGCTATGCGCCTTTCTACGGTTCTCGCTTCGCTCCGATCCTCGTCGCATACTTGTGCAGTCCATCTTGAATATCTGAATCTTATTACTGCTTCTACGGTTCTCGAAGTTTGAACTTGAGCTTCTACGATCCTCGATGCAAAGCGCTCAAAGCTATGCGCTTGTCTACGGTTCTCGCTTCGCTGCGATCCTCGTCGCATACTTGTGCAGTCCATCTTGAATATCTGAATCTTATTACTGCTTCTGCGGTTCTCGAAGTTTGAACTTGGACTTCTACGATCCTCGATGCAAAGTGTTCAAAGCTATGCACTTTTCTACGGTTCTCGCTTCGCTGCGATCCTCGTCGCATACGACTATAGAATCTACGTTGCAGATTCTATAGTCGTACACTAAAGTCTCCACCGCTTCTTGTTAGATTCGGGTTATAGAACGGGTCATCTTCTACGTACTCCAACCATTTTCCTCGGAAGCGTTCCGCTTCTTTCAAAAAACGTTCTTGTTTTTCCGGTGTGTCTTCATAGCCTCTTGATTGGGATTCATAATGATACAGTTCGGTATCTGCTGAATAGACGTTATACTTTCCTAGCTCTTCATACGCTCTTAGGCATAGATCCACATCATTATAAGCAACAACAAACTCTTCATCAAAGCCATTCAATTGTTGGAAATCTGCTTTTTTGATCATGACACACGCTGCTGTGACTGCCAGATAGTCCGTATTTACAACGAGACGACCGAAGTAACCGAAGTCACCTTTAGGATAAGTATGATGGCCATGTCCTGCAACTCCGCCAAGTCCCACAATGACACCTGCATGCTGAATCGTGTTGTTTTCATAATAAAGCTTTGCTCCAACAGTGCCGACATAATCAAGCTGTGCCAAAGACACCATATTCGTCAGCCAATCAGGAGTAATGACTTTCGTATCATTGTTCAAGAACAACAAATATTTTCCTTTCGCCTCTTTCGCAGCGATGTTGTTGATTCTTGAAAAATTAAATGGAATATCGATCAAATGTTTGATAAAACGATCTCCAAGCTCCGTCTTGTACTGATTGTAAAGCTCTTCCATTTGAGGATCGTCACTACCGTTATCTGCTACAATCACCTCATAGTTTGGATATGTCGTCAATTCAATGATTGAGTCGATACAGCGTTTCAAATCTTTATAGCCATTTCGGGTTGGAATAATGATTGAAACCAATTCTTTTTCAGCAATGGTATATTTTACTCGGTATAAACCGTTTGCCGGACCAGCTTCTACAGTTCCTTCGATGCTTCTTCTTGCCAAGGCCTCTTGTAATGCTTTTTGTCCAGCTTGGAACGCATAGTTTTTAGAGTCTTGGTTGGCAGCTGTCGACGTATCCAGCATACGCCAGTGATACAAGACCTTAGGAATATGTGCAATCGTTTTTGAAGAAATCATTTCTGTAAAACGCAGAACTAAATCATAATCCTGTGCACCTTCAAAGCCAACACGAAGTCCTCCAATATCATTGATGATCGAGCGACGATACACACCTAAATGAGAAATATAATTTGTACTCATCAGAAAATCAGGTGACCACTGAGGCTTGAATGCAGGGTCAGACCGAACACCGACCTCATCGATTTTATCTTCATCGGTGTATATAAGGTTCAGCTCAGGGCGTTCATTCAATAAACGAACGACCTCATAAATAGCATTTGGTGCCAGCTCATCATCGTTATCGAGAAGGGCTACAAATTCGCCAGTCGCCAGCTCTAGTGCTGAATTAGTCGCTCGACAAATATGACCATTCTCTTTACGGAAAACTACCTTGATTCGAGGATCTTCTTTCTCATACGCAGCTAAAGCATTCAGTAAATCTTGATGTGTTGATGCATCATCTGCAATACACAGCTCCCAATTCGTATACGTTTGATCCTTAACTGACTGAATACATTTATCCAGCCACTTGACATCAACGTTATAGACTGGCATTACAATAGAAATCAGAATATCTTTTTCGATCTCCACCGGCATGTCTAACGGTTGTTCGTTCTTTTCGATCCAGTCCAAGTATTTATCATTTGTTTTTCTCTGGTCAATACGTACTCTGCGATACGTATTCAAAATCCCATTACGCTTTAGGTACCCCAAACCCTTCTTGAATTTCCTAAAGTACTGCTTCCACTTTTCCTTATTGGCTGTTTGGGTAACATCGGAATAATTTTTTCCCAAATCAACGATTTGAGTAACTGTTTCCTCTTCATTAGAGAAGCTCAGTGTCGCTTCGCCTTTGAAGCTGGCTACAGTTAAATTGATGTTGAATCCAATAGAAACATATGGTGGTAAATCATACGCTTCGATCACATCAGGTCTTGGTGTCAATCCAATTTTATGCTCAATAACTGAATCCGACGGCACAACCTCTATTTTAGGATTTTTTTTGGTTGTTAAATCCACAGCCCATCCTCTGACTGTGATTTCTTTTTTCTTTTTATTTTTATAAATATTATCGATCATTACAATGATTTTCTGCTCGTTTGTCATTGACTCGTTCCTTTTCTGCGAATTTTCTCTATTCCTAGATTACATTTTTTTCGCTCTAAAGTCCAATTAAGGTATGGAATAGATTATTAAAAAAGCTGAAATATATCACTTCTCGCTTTTGATAGTATGTCTCTTTTTTATTCTTCCGAAATTCATTATACTTTGTCTATTTTAAATAAGCAATCGAGCACCAATTTTACCTGTCTAAAATCACTCAGAAAATCAACGCCGAAACTTTTCTTTGCGGCATATCTCAACCAATACTCCGGATGCTCCACATGATATTTGATTTAACGATTGCACAAAAAAGCTGTCATAAAATCCTGTTAGGATTTCATGACAGCTCTCTATTTTATTGAGTAAGTTGATTTTCATCATTAAAGAGTTAACGGTCAGAACAATTGCCCAAAGATTATGTTTCCTCTTTACTCCCCTTAGACAGACTTAAGTGAAAAGTCTTGTGTATCTAATGAAAGATTTACATTATAGTACGGATCACCTTGTTCTAGGATATCAGACCAGCGACTTTGGAACACCGCAATCTCATTTTGAAAACGTTGGATTTTTTCCGGTGTATCCTCAATTCCTCTGGATTTAGACTCATAATGATACAGCTCTGCATACGGATTATAGACAATCAACTTGCCTAACGCTCGTACCTTCAAGCAGAAATCAATATCATTGAATGCCACTGCAAGCGTCTCAGAAAAGCCTTGTACTGCTTCAAAAACCGTGCGATTGACCATCATACATGCTGCTGTAACGGCACTGCAGTCTTGCGTGACGATAATTCTGTGGAAATATCCAGTATCTCCCGGAACGTGATTGGCAAACGAGTGAGCGGCAACACCGCCCAGTCCTACAACTACTCCAGCATGCTGAATGGTTCCATCCGGATAATATAGTCTTGAGCCTACAACGCCTACATCTTCACGCATTGCATAGTTCAACAATTCTTCAATCGTTTCCGGATTGATGATTTCCACATCATTATTCATGAATAAGTAATAATCCCCACTTGCAAATGATGCGCCATGATTATTTATTGCTGAATAGTTGAAGTTTCCTTCATACGTAACGATCTTCACACGAGGATTCGTTGCTTTCAACTGATCATAATAATCAAACGTCGCGTCCTCTGTACTGTTGTTTTCGATAATGATATATTCTAGGTTTTTATACGTGCTTTTTTCTTCGATTGAATCAATACACAACTTCAAATCATCAATATGATCCTTATTTGGAATAATGATGGAAACCAATGGATCGCTTTTACGCTGTAGACGTGTTCGGTATAATCCGAAATACTCACCATCCTCAACAGTTGCTGCGATGCCGATACGGTCATAGTGAGCTTTTACAGCCTTTTTCCCAGCATCGATCGCATAACGTTTGCTTTCCGGATTTTCAGATGTAGAATCCTCTGAAATACGCCAATGATACAAGATTTCCGGAATGTGGTAAATATGGCTTGTCGCCTCCACACATCTAAGAATAAAGTCATGATCCTGTGCCCCATCATATTCAGAGCGAAGCATTCCTACCTGATCAATGATGCTTCGTTTCACAACAGTAAAGTGGCAAATATAGTTTACTGAACAAAGCATATCAATATTGAAATCTGATTTAAAATGCGGTTGAACATATTGTCCTTCTTCATCAACCTTATCCTCATCAGAATAAATCACTTCTGCATCCGGATGCTTATTGATCAATAAAATATTTTCAAATAACGCATTGGGTGTTAGTAAATCATCGTGATCGGCAAATGCAATGTAATCACCGGAAGCAATTTTTATTGCTTCGTTTGTATTTTCAGAAATATGCAGCTGTTTCTCATTATGCACGACCTTGATTCTTTCATCCTCTGCTTCAAACTGCTCCAGCATGCTTTTAATAGGTGAATGTTCTCCACTACCATCAGATAAGCATAGCTCCCAATTCCCATAAGACTGCGCTTTGACTGAATCGATCAGCTGCGTCAAATAGTGCTCCGGTGTTTTATACAACGGAATAACAATGCTGATCAACGGACGATTTTCAAACGTGTACCCTCTTTGTCGCTTAAGCTCCTGCTCGTCAGGAAGATGATGCTTGATCCATTCCTGATAGCTGACCGGCAACGCTCGTGTCGGAGCAACTTTCCCCTTTAGCTTTCTAAAGACTGCTCGAATGAAATTACCAAATCCTTCAGTCTTTATCACAACTCTTGCTTTTTTCAATAAGGCTTGAAGTCTCTCTCTTCTATAGTAGGCTCTGCTCAAATGAAGTTCTTTATTGATCACAAAGCTGCTAGTGCGAATAGACAAGGTTCCTTTCTTACTATTTCCATAGTAAAAGGTAACAATAAACCCTATTTCCTGATCCAAATCATACTCAGGGTACAGAGCTTGTACATCTCTACGCTTTACTCGTTGGATTTCATAGTGAACAGGATTATTTTTGTCATCAAGGAGATTGATTTCTACTGGTTCACTTGAAACTGCCCAGCCTTCAACTTTACAAGTCTTCGCTGCAAAATCAACATCGATTTTATCATAGCAGGTCTGAATGGGCTGTTTCTTTTTAAGTAGAGCGAGCACCTTAGCTTCAAAGAGCACTTCTTCTTCTTTACCGGAACTAAAAACTTTTAAGCTTTGATAAGACTCCAATGCATCTGGAAGAAAAACAATGATTTTTACAAAGCGGCCAATCGTATCATCTTGGATTTCGTCTGATTCTTCAATACTGTAATCCAAAAGCTGATCGTCTAACTTAATGCTGATCATCTGATCGATTTTCAACCAAGCGTCTATAATATATTTTGTCTTATCCTTTAAATGAAAACGATCACTTCTTATCCAAAAACTATTATCCACTGTTTTCTTTCTCCTTATTTCACACAGTTTCCCTATCAGGACTTTCTGAATGTTTTCTTATATTGCTCATAGGCTTTCCAGATTTTTGTGTTTTCCATGTTCGTGATGACTTGAGCCTGATGAGATATCTGGTTCTCCTTCTCTTGTATCACTTGCTGGTACTGGTCATTTTCTGCTTCTATTTGTTGATATTCCTGTTTCATATGAGAAATCGTATCTGTCAACGTGATTGCTTCTTCTAATATACTCTCAAAGACATTTTTTTCACGCGCATCAATCAACTGAAGCTGATAACTGATTGTCAGCTTCGTCTTCTCTTTCAATCCACTAAAAATAAGCTGCGGATCATCGGCCAAAAATATGACTCTGTTTTCTTTGATAGTAATTCCATTAGTTGTAAAAACAGGAACAGCCTCACCCTTGTCATCTACAACTTCCAACTCAGATAAACTGCAGGAAAGCTCATGAGGATCTAGACGAAGGAAATCTGTATCTGGTTGCAGTTCAAGTTCAATCGTTACCTTCTCATCAATATTGCAATGGATAGTAGAAGAATTTTCTTCTGAAAAATCATACTGGTCACTAAAAAATACTTGAACAACTGCACTTTTATGCATCTGTGCCTCACTGTAAATTCGTTTCAAGTCGATTCCACCGGGAGAAATATCCTCATGCAATTCTCGTATCGGCACTAGCGGCTGCTTTTCTTTCACATCTGTCAGTAGAAAGTTCATCTGAAAATGCTTTTCCATTGCAGCATAAATCTCTTGCTCCTCAGCTGAGATCCCAACCTGCTCAAACAACTCGTCACTGTTTAACAAGGCTTGGTAAGGTGTACTGGCAATAAAATAGTGCAAGATTCGATAAACTGCAAAGTTTGCCGGTACAGGAAAATCAAATGTCCACTCATAATCAATGATCGTCCATTTTTCTCCTAAGATAACATTATTTAATACCATATCGATATTCGTCACTTTAGCTGAAAGTGAATCATCGACGGTCACATCTCCAAAGGTTTCAACAAACGCCTCTGTCTTAACAAAAGGATGGATCATATCGCCCTTTTTCACTTCATCTATATAAGAAAAAAGTAAATTGTTGAATTGATCAAATCTGCGCTTCCTCAACAGCTCATTCAATTCATGCTCCAAAGTAAGCTGACGCAAGTATTCTAAGGATACTTTATCTCCCAGATACTCACAACGATTTAGCTCAATCTGCGTTCCCTCGTAAACCTTACTCAATTCTTCATACCATCTGTAAATATTTTTTATATGCTGCTGCCCTTCCGGGTAGAGGTTGCGCTTAAATACAGACAACTGCTTCGATTCATCAGATACAATATCTGTTCGAATGGCGAAACGCCGTGCTCTTTCATTTGAGAACTTACTGAACACTATCTTTTGCATATCATTGCTCTCCTTTCAATACTGTCAAGAAAGAGTTTGAAAAGAGAGGGAACAAACCGCTTTTGATCAGACTGTCATAAGCCTTTGTTTCATCAAATGCATTCACTCTTAAACGATCATAGTTTTGATTGATATGCAGATCACCTAATTGAGGTAAAAAGTCATCTGAGTAAATGTACAAAGGCAATTTATAATCCGGATATGGATAGTAAAAATCAACATTCGAAAAACCGCTCTTATCAAATATTTTCTGCAGCTCCGGCTTTGAAAACGTTGCTGCAATCCCTTCATTATGATAGCCTTCGATTCCATCATATAAAATACCCGAATGATCTTCGGTACAACCGGCAAAATATTTCAATCCTAGTCGATTCTCAATAGCAATCACGATTTTCCCATTTGGCTTTAAATGTTTTTTGACAATCTTCAAAAAATCTACATAAGGATCATCAGAATTTATGTAGCCCTTTCCATATTCAAAAACACCAATCAATGTGATCCAATCATATTTTTCAGTTAATGATTCTTCAACATCCTGAAAGTTTCCAAGCTTAATAACGATATTCTCTTTTTCTTTGTTGCGGGTTGCATTGATCAGGCTTCGTTTTTTAGATAAATCAATACAATCTACTTTCTGTGCCTTTTCACTTAATATCCCCGTTATTGCACCGCAGCCAGCTCCGATTTCCAAAACACTTTCTGTTTTTTCAATCGGCAGCCATTCCACAATATTGGTTCGAATGTGGGATAGATGATACAAGATAGCCCAGTCTTTGCTTTCAGCAATGACTTCGTTGTATTGATCCTCCGGGTAATTTGTGACGATTTCTAAAAGCTTGTCTTCAATCGCACCATCGCTATAAAAATCTTCCCCAGGATAATGCGTTTCATCCAACTTTACTTTTCCAATATATGTATCCACACCAAGTCCCCTTTCACTTATCATTGAATAGCTTCAACTTGAACTGTGGAGTTCATATCGAAGTACCCGACTGTGTCTTTTGACGAAATAACCATTATATTACAGACGTCATATAATCTATGGTACACATCAAATTCTCCTTGCGGATAACCGGTACAACCAAGCGACAATAAATAGTTCCCGCCCTGTATCCGCATTTTTTGAGTAAATGAAACCTCTAAGATGTCCCCTTTTTTCCGATCCATCACTTCTACTTTTTCAAACATGCTGTTTGTTCCTGATATTTCAGTTCCTCTCAGGTCCTTGATTGTAAAGGCATAGATACCATCTTCAAGATCCTGATTGAATTTAATTTTCATTTTGATCGTAAAATCACTAAATTTCTCAATCGTATTAGTTGGTATTCCTTTAGAATCAATGATCGTGAAATCAATGATTTCCGCCATTTTATTTCCGTACTCCAATACATTAGGATTTAACGTAAACGGTTTTTGCCAGTTATCGATTTCTACCGTTTCGATATCTTCCAAATCATTCGCACCCTTTGGCGAATCATAGGCTTGAATACCTTCCTGCTTTACAAGAACTTTTTTGAACAAGTCAACCATCTTTTTCGGGCTGCCTTCATCAAGTTTTTTCCCGTTGTTCAAAAGAACAACTCGGTCACAGTATTTTGAAATGCTTCCAAGATCGTGACTAACCAATAAAATGGTTTTCCCATTTTCTTTGAATTCTTCGAACTTCTTGAAACACTTAGCTTGGAAAAACACATCTCCAACAGACAAAGCTTCATCAACAATCAGTATTTCAGGTTCAATATTGATGGCAATCGCAAAAGCCAGTCGGACAAACATCCCACTGGAATACGTTTTTACCGGTTGATGAACATACTCGCCGATATCAGCAAAATCTAAGATTGCTTCCAGTTTCGCATCAATTTCTTCTCTTGAGAAACCAATCATTGTTCCATTTAGATACACATTCTCTAAGCCGGAATACTCAGGATTGAAACCAGCACCCAACTCCAGAAGTGCTGATATCCTTCCGCTTACATTTACATTACCGCTTGTAGGGTTCAATACGCCTGTGATGATTTTTAAACATGTCGATTTTCCAGAACCGTTTGTCCCAATGATCCCAATCGTTTCACCCTTCTTCACATCAAAGCTGACGTTGTCTAATGCATAATATTCGCTGGAGTTGACCTTCATTCCCAACGCTTCTTTTAAACGATCAAAAGGCTTATCATATAAATGATACACCTTACTCAAATTTTCTACAGTAATGATACTTTCTGACATTGTAAGTTCTCCTTCTACAATACATCCGCAAAATGGACTTTTAATTTTTTGAACAGGAATGTTCCAAGAATGAACAAAAGAATAGTTACTGCCCAAAAATAAAGTGTTAGGCTAGGAAACTCCCAAAAACCGATTTTGTCTATTAGGGTTGTACGATACCCATTGACAATATAGTACATTGGATTCAGCTTAAGCAGCGTTGTTATCAAACTGTTGTCGGCCAAGCCTAGATCCGGAAATGCCCACATAATAGGGGTCATCCATATCCACACCTGCAAAACAATACTGATGATCTGTGTCAAATCTCTGAAAAAGACTACTACTGAGCTGGTGATATAGGATACCGCCAGTACAAAACAAAAAATACAAAAGCTGTAATAAATCACTTGAAGATAGTATAAATCTGGTGTCATACCATAAAACAAATAAAGTAATAGTACAAACGCCAAGAAAAAAACATGGATAAAAAATGCGGACAAAATCTTGACCATTGGTAAAATACTGATTTTAAAAACCACTTTTTTTACTAGATAATTGTATTCAAGAAATGTGTTTGTCCCAGAAACCAGGCTGTCCTGTAAGAAGAACCAGGGAACCAGTCCTGTAACCAGCCATAAAACGTAGGGTGCGCCACGGTCTGCTCCATTTTTAAAGATGCTTCCAAACACAAACCAATAGACCAAAATCGTGATGATTGGTTGGACAAACGCCCAGAAAATTCCTAGGTAGGAACCTGCATATTTCATTTTAAAATCATTTTTAGCCAGTGTGAAAGCCAGCTTTCTATTCTGGTATAATTCGGTTGGTAAACTCATCAACTTTTTCAACATAAAATCATTCAATCTCCTACTTCTATGTTCTTTTAATTACCCTTGTTCTGTCACTAAAACATCAATGAATTATATCACTTATTTCAAGAGTAGGCAATTTTCTCCAAAACTCATAAACAAATTTTTAACATTCTACTTAAGCAGATTTCATATTTTTTTCTCCATCAAGCTGAATCAAAATATCCTGATTTGTCGAGGCTGGAAGAGTGGGATCATTCAGTTTGTTCCCCTTGATTTTTTTACTTTACCACTTGAATCCTCATCATATATACTTATACTGCTAAGTCAAATCAGACCATAAAAAGTAAAGAGCGATTTCTGTATTCATCCACAGAAGTCGCCCTTTATTTTTTCTAACTAAGAGACAGTTACTGGTGCTGCAGCCGCAAAGCCTGTCACACCATTCGCAGCATATAAATAAGTATGAACATTATACTTACCTTTATTGTTTCCGTGGTTTTTGATATTCACGGTTACTTTATACGTACCGTCCGATTGTCTCACTGCTTCGTACCACTTCATATCAGATTGATTGCTCTTACTCCATACAGGAACAAGGATTTTACTGAAACCTGATTTGCTGCTGCCTTTAACGGTTACAGTGAAAGTGCCGGCTGATTTATTGAAGGCACCAGTTGAAACTGTTGCGGTAGGAGCTGTCACATTGAATGTTGTTGCGGTAACATACTTGTTTGTCCCATTCGATAACTGAGCATAGACATGAAGATTGTATTTTCCAGCATCTTTGTGATTGGAGATAGTGATTGGTGCACTATAAGTACCATCACTATTTCTTTTTCCAACATACCATTTAATATCATCCTGACCATTTTTGTCAGACCAAACAGGCAGCAAGATTTGTTTTGCTGTACCATATACGCCCATATTTACTGTCAAGACTGCATTATAGGTAGTTTCTGTACTGTTAGGTGTTACTTTTATCGATCCCGTGATTGCCGGTAAAGAAACCGTTACACCATTAGAAATAGATGCAAATCTAGACAAGCTGTTATTTGTTTGAGCATAGACATGGACTTTGTAATTTCCAGAATTATATTGATGATTTTTCACATCTACTGTTACTTTATATGTGCCGTTACTCTGTTTAGTCCCTTTATACCATTTGATATCAGATTGATTACTCTTGCTCCAAACAGGAACATTGACCTCTTTTACTCCTGCGGGAGCAGATACATTCACAGTTACATCAAAGGTACCTTTTGTCTTATTAAAGTCTGTGCTTGTTACTGAAGCCGTCGGTGCGGTTACAGTAAATCTGTCATTCGACATAAACTTTGATGTACCATTCGGCAGCTTGATATATGTGTGAACAACATATTCTCCAGCTGTCTTATGATTGTTGATATTCACTGTTGCTGTGTATTTTCCGTTACTTTGTTTTGAAGCAACATACCATCTGATATCATCCTGTCCGCCTTGACTACTCCACACAGCAAAACTGACTTCCTTCAAGGTTCCATAGACCCCTGTAGCAACATCTGCAGTAAGAGTGTAGGTAGTTTCCGTTTTCTTTGTATCTGTGATAGTAGTTGAGGAGGTTACCTCTGAAGCTTCTACCTTTTGACTCAGTGCTTTCGCTGCGCTCAGCCCGTTATTCCCATATAAATAAGAATGGATTGTATACGTTCCAGTATTATAACTGTGATTCTTGATATTCACAGTCGCTTTATAGCTTCCGTCAGATTGTCTTACTGCATCATACCAGTAAAGGTCTGACTGATTTTCCTTACTCCAAACCGGCAAGCGGACTTGCTTGATCCCAGAGACACTAGTACCGGTAGTAATTACATCAAAGGTTCCCTTTGATTTATCATAGTTCACGATTTGAGCATCCATAGTAACGGGAGATATTACAAAGTCATTGCTTCCTATAAATATATTCGAACTGCTGGCAAGCATCTGTACATACACATGCGATGTATAGTTGCCTACAGTTTTATGCTTGGAAATATCGATATCGGCAGTCCATGTACCATCACTGTTCAATTTCCCTTCATACCAAACAATATCATCTTGTCCGCCGTTGATTGACCATGTTGGAAAATAGACTTTATAAGGAACATAGCCGCCTGCGCTGACTGTCGCAGTCGCTCTAAAAGTTGTTTCTGTTCCTGTTGTATCTGCTATAGATGTCGTACCGGTAACAGGAATACTTGGGTCCCATTTGTCTGTCGACTCTTCAGTAAACAATCCAGTATAGTCTGTATTCATGTCAAACGCATGAGAGATACCAGGGAAAAAGAAATTCGATGACCACTGCCAAGAACTGTAGTCGCTGTTCCAATTTTGAGAAGCTGTTGGTGTATACGGATATTGTGCTACCCAGATATTTCCTTTACCAAATGTTGCTGTCTGAAAGTTTCCACCTGCAACATCCAGCCAGCTTCTGGACATATAATATGCAACATTATTGTAGCCCAAGCTATTCAAGCGTTGCTTAAATGACATTGTATTTGAATTCAACGAAGAAATGTTCATGGTGCCTTCTTCAATATCATTGACCATCACAGTGTCTTTGGAAAGAGAGAGCGATGCTGCTTTACTTACAAAGTAGTTAGCCTCTGCTTGTGCTCCTGCAGCTGTCGTATAGTGACTGTAATGATAGACAGATACCTTAAGACCTGCAGCCTTTGCATTTGCAATTTGAGATTGTGCAAAAGTGTTAAAGTAAGTAGTTCCTTCTGTAAGCTTAACCACTACCCCTTTGACACCATAGGTCTTCATCATTTGATACTGGCTAGTCGTTATGGTGCCATTATGAGAAGATACATCGATAAAGCTCACCTTTGGACGATTCGCTTCCCCAGCAGTTACTGTATCAATAGCCGATCTTGCCAGACTTCGTGAAGCCACTGACAAATCTGAACGACTGGAAGGCGCCGGCTCTGTATAAGCATCCGGATCACTTACCTCTTCTTCTGTTGTTTCTGTGGTTTCTTCAGTTGTTTCCGATTGTGTAGTTTCCTCTTCTGCTGCTTCAGTACCTACAGAGGAACTATCCGTATCCACCAGTGACTCTGAACTTGAAATTCCAGTTACCTGCTCATTTATCAACGTATCGTTATACTGACTTTCCCCATTCTGAACTTCTTCATTCCCCTCTGCTGATACCACCATTATCGGTGCTGCACTAGATATTACTAAGCTTGTGCAAACAACAAAGGAACAAATATTTTTTTTGTTCATAATTAGTATTACTCCTCCTAGAATAAATTCCCCAATGTTTCTCTCTATTACTAACCTTACAGTTTCATATTAATAACTACCTATTTATTTTGCCTTAAAACAGAATATCAAGCAAACACAACTGTTTTATTTAGAAATTACTTGGAGAACCGTTGCTTTCCAAGAAATCAATCACCAATAATCTTGTACACCCTGAACCCATCATCAGAAATATACAGGAATTCTACTTCCTTTTCAAACTCAGGAATACTAGCCACATCATTTACTGTAAATATATACTTAACATCCATCAGCTTCAAATCATCCAATGTGAGATTGACTGAAAACAGATCCGGCCACAATACTTCAAACACACCTTTTTCAGGGTTGTCATTTGAAACAGCATTGATCACGATGTGTGCATAACGATTATACGCTTCTTCGTATTTCTTCTCCGTATCAATTTTTTCCCATAAATCCAGATTTGGATAAACATTTGTAGAATTGATTGTCGGTAATCCAAACATCAACAAGAAATTGTTCATTGGCAAGCCCATGCCCTCAACGATCCACTTTCCTTCATCCTCTTTCTGAATGTTCTTCAGTTCCTTACCAATTTCCATAGTCTCCACAGCATCTGTTGACTGCTGAAGAGGATTCACGGATATCCCGCTGATCAAGACAACTGATCCAATCACAACAGCCACGATTTTAGATTTGTTGTTCATGCTGATCACAAGGAATCCTGACACGAATGCAACAACAAAAATAATGACAAGTAGCACTGGACTATCAAGAAAAACTTGATATAGTTTTTTATTGATGAACACGGCAACTGCCGCATAAATCCCAGCTGCAGCAATTCCCCAAATCGGTTTGATCTTAATTTTACTCAACGCCAATACACGCAGAAGTAAAAATATATTGATCAGCCCGAATGCCAAATACGAACGTCTTGGCTGTGAGCGATTCAGCATTGTCAGCTTTGCAATGATTTCAGGATAACCTAGACACATCCAAATCAAGAAGAAAACACTTAGTCCTATAAGAATGATCATTAGGGTGTCCTTTTTTCTAGACTTGAACATGTAAAACAGACTCAGTAAAATCCCCAATGGGAAGAGATCGAAAAAGAATGCCTGTTCAGAAGCGTTATGAATATCTGTATATTCTCTGAACGGGAAGAATAGATTGGCAAAGCCGCCCCACAAATTCTCCAGCTCAAAACCGCCGCCTGTAACTAGACGGGAACCTGGATATACAGTGTTCATCACTGCATCGATCGTATCTTTGGATGAATAGAAAATGTATCCTATAGCTGCAGCAAAAATAACAGTCATCCAAACGATATTCAATACATCGATCTTCTTAAATTTCAAAATGGACCAGTTCTCTATGATGATCCAAACGGCAAAAGCCAGAATGATATAAGCCATTGGCACCATCCATGAAGGATAGAAGGTCAAAATGAAATTCCCTGCACAAAGCAAAATCACAACAAAATACCATGCTCGTTTTTTGCTATTATCCGTTTTGATATACTTGTCTAAGAATAACAGAGACAGCTGCATTGCGATCAGCATCTCTACTAGCCCGTTAATAGCAAACCACCACTGAACGATTGGTGCAAAGGTAATCAAGATACTCCCCAATACCGCATAAGGCTTATTCCCATTTGTCAGCCACTTCACAAATTCGTAGGTAACTAAGAATAGCACGATCAAACGTCCATACCAGAAAAACGCTAATCCATAGGATGTTCCAAGAAGGACATAACCTAAACTAAACAATCTGAAAATCAGAGTAAGACTAAACGCCGGCTGTCCATAGACAATCGATACATCTGTCAAGGTCCCCCGAATAATACTATTCACGGAAGAATAACCGTCATAAAATTGCGACATGGTAAATGGTGTATTTACAGCCCACTCATCTGAACGAATTGGACGAAACACCCCGGCTAAAAGGCCGTCATTGTCCATTGAAATATAATTTCCCCAAGAACCGAGCGATGAACCGCTTAGTTCAAATAGAACAGCCAATGCAATAAGCCCAGCTGCAACCCAATAACGATGACGATCCACCAAGCCATACAATTTCTTAGGCCCCAAAATAAAGTGGGCAAATATAAATAAGAAACCTATAGCGAGTAAAAATGCCAGTGTCAAAGTACCTCTTGAAAACAGGATGTTCGGTGTTTCAAGATTGACCTCCTTCACTTCAAAGGTCTGGCCTTTAGCAGCACCTAGATCAATTCGCAAGTCAGTGACATAGCTGTCAATAGCGAAGGTAAGTGTTTTCCCGCTAAATGTCCTCTGCATAGATTTCTCTTCTGAAAAATCGCCGCCGTCACTATAATAAATCTTGATATCCACTGGCTGCTCTTCGGCTTCCACGGAAAGCGCCAGCTTTGTTACATAACTATTAACACTATGATAAACCATATAGGCATCATCTGTCTGCGAAGTCAGCTTGCCGTCTTTAGAATCAAAGTCTACATACAGAGGTTCTGCATTTTGAATGTCCAACTCCGGTTTCGTAAAGGAATCGATGATATTTCCAAAACCAATTTGAGAGCCGTAGGCGAAGAAAAGACCTAATAGAACTGAAACCAGCCCAGACACGATCCATTTTAAACTATTCTTTTTCATCAGTTCCTCCCTCATTTTTCCAATAACATATGACGCGCTACAAAATTGAAGACCATGGTTATTCCTGTTGCCAGGAACTTAGCCAACATGTAGTACATACCCAGCCATTCTATTCCCGCATACATGACTGCTTGATTGATCAATAAGCCTATGACAGCTGTAATTAAAAAAATGGCAACCTGTCTTTGCACAGATAAGCCTTCCTTTGCCACAAAAACATACTTCATGCTTGCTGCATAGTTAAAAACCAGTGCCAGAAGAAATGCCACTGTTGCTGCTATGTAAACATTGACTCCCAATAATGATTTCAATACGAAAAGACTAGCGAAGTCAATCGCTGTGGCAATGATACCTACAATGCCAAATCCTATTATTTTATTCAACATACCTAAACTATTTCCTTTCCAGTAATTCAGCCCCAGATCGACAAAAGCAGAAACAGAACACCTTTGTTCAAAGTTCTTTTCTGTTTCTGCTCTTGTTTTCTGTGGATTTGAATTTATGTTGTAAAAATTATTTTTTATACTTTTCCAGCATATTATTACGCCAGTAAATATCATGAAGAGCCAACTCGTAATCTTTCCGAGAATTATTCACAACAGTATCAAGAATCAATCCGGTAATAAACAACAATAGGCCAACTAACATCAGACCAACTGCTAATACAGCGGAAGGAACTTTACTGATGAAGCCCGTACGGATAAATTCGTTGATAACTGGAACCCCCATCAATAGGCTCAGTATCATAAAAATGAATGCTCCCACTGAAAAGAAAAACAATGGTTTATAATTTTTGAACATATTCACAATCGTCATGATTACTTTAAAACCGTCTGACACTGTGTTTAGTTTTGATTCGCTGCCCTCTGGACGATCTCTGTAAACGATTGGGATTTCCTTTAATTTGAATCGTTTATCTAATGCATGGATACTCAATTCCGTTTCAATTTGAAATCCGTTACTCAATACAGGATAGCTTTGAACAAAGTACTTATTGAAGCCTCTATAGCCTGTCATGATATCTTGAATATTACTGCCATACAACATATTGATAGAATTTCTAACAAGGTTGTTCCCAAAGTTATGCATCGGTCGTTTATTCTCATTTGTATAAGTTCCGTTAGATAATCTATCTCCGATGACCATATCTGCTTCTCCATTCACAAGTGCTTCAAGAAGGCTATGGCAAGCTTCTGCCGGATACGTGTCATCCCCATCTACCATCAAATAGTAGTCTGCATCAATATCAAAAAACATTTGTCTTACGACATGCCCTTTCCCTTGACGTGGTTCTTTTTTTACGATTGCCCCAGCTTCTCTGGCTATTTGATTCGTATTATCTGTTGAGTTATTGTCGTAAACATAAATATCTGCTTCCGGCAACTCTTTACGAAAATCTTCAATAACCGTTTTAATCGTCAACTCTTCATTATAACAAGGTATCAAAACTGCAACTTTCATATCCTTCTCCTTCAAATTCGATGATTTATTTACCCTCTAAAAGAAGACCCTGTGTCAGATACATGATCAATCTTTTGGTTAGTTCAAACCAGCCAGCATCTGCTGTAATGCATCCTGCCATGTTGGTATAGTGAAACCAAGGGCTTCTGCTTTGCTTAAATCCATAACAGAATATTGAGGTCGTTTTGCCTTCTGCGGAAATTGACTTGAGTCAACAGGTAGGACTTCAACTGATGTATCCTTCAATATTTCTTTTGCAAATTCATACCAGCTGCAGCTATTTTCATTTGATAAATGATAAATACCGTAATCAGCTTTTTCTTTGATAACAAATGCCATGAATTCTGCCAATGTTCGGGTCCAAGTAGGACGTCCAAACTGATCATTTACGATAGTCAGCTGATCTCTTGTTTCAGCCAATTTTTGCATGGTGAAAACAAAATTGTGCCCATATTTACCAAATACCCATGATGTACGAATAATATAGTACTTACTCATTGTTTCCTGAACGATTTTTTCTCCAAGCAGTTTTGTTCGACCGTATTCATTTTGCGGATTTGTTTGATCATCTGTTTGGTATACGCCATCTTTTTTCGTTCCATCGAAAACATAGTCAGTACTTATGTAAATCAAAACAGCACCAATCTCTTCTGCCGCGGCTGCAACATTTCGTGTCCCGTCAACATTGATCTTCTCATCTAACTCTTTGCCTTCATCTTCTGCCTTATCCACAGCAGTATATGCTGCACAATGATAAATCACTTCCGGTTTAAGATCAGCAATAAATGCTTTTGTTTCCTCTGCATTTGTGATATCCATTTCAGCAGCATCTGTTGAAACGTATGACAAGCCCTGTTCGTCCAGTAAATGACGCAGTTCTGTTCCTAGTTGTCCATTTCCACCTGTAATTAGAATCATGGTATTCTCTCCTTCATTCTTGATTGTTTGAATTATCAGTCCTACGTTTTCAAAACGAAGCACTTCTTTTTTATCAGAAATCCAATGAAATCACTTAGAGCTCTTCAAAAAGAGGTCGAGACAGAAGGTCGCTGTGCCAAGAAGCAAGTAAGAAAAAATGACTGTCAGTTGATCGAAAAGAATCGCTTCTTACACATATGATCATCGGGCAAACCATTTCTTCATCCACTTGATTTTCTCTCTTATCGACATAAGAATCAAATCAACTTATTTTCGATAATGCAACTTCTGTCTCGCTGTCTATTTGCACATAAAACTGCTAGTAAAGTTATAAATCAACAGGTAGATACGTCTACCAGATTCGCTATTGTCAACTGGCGAACCGATTGTCAGCAGTTGTTAGCGGCAATGCTCAGGCACTTCTCTATTACTGCCCGTTCTTCGCATAGTTCGCTTCTACTGCATCTTTTTCTGCTTTCCACCAGTTTTCGTTTTCTGTATACCACTTGATTGTATCAGCCAAGCCTGTACGGAAATCAGTGAACTCCGGCGTCCAGCCTAATTCCTCACGCAATTTCGCAGAATCGATTGCATAGCGCAAATCATGACCCGTACGATCATTCACGTGATCATATGCATCTTTTGGCTGACCCATCAATTCCAAAATCAGTTCAATCACGGTTTTGTTGTCTTCTTCTCCATCAGCACCAATCAAATAAGTTTCGCCGATTCTTCCCTTTGTCAAAACAGCCCAGACAGCAGATGAATGGTCATTGGTATGGATCCAGTCACGTACATTTTTTCCAGCACCATATAGCTTAGGTCTGATTCCACTCAGAACATTTGTGATCTGACGAGGAATGAACTTTTCTATATGCTGATAAGGTCCGTAATTGTTCGAGCAGTTGGAAATCGTTGCTTGTAAATCAAAAGAACGAACCCATGCTTTTACCAAAAGATCTGAGCCAGCTTTTGTTGATGAATACGGGCTTGATGGATTATAAGGAGTTTCCGCAGTAAACTTCTCTCCCGGTCCGTCCCCATGCTCAGGTAAATCTTCACGCAATGGCAGATCTCCGTATACCTCATCAGTTGAAACGTGATGATAGCGTACCTTATGCTTACGGCATGCTTCAATCAATGTATATGTTCCAATGATATTCGTTTGCACGAATGGAAATGGATCATTCAAAGAATTATCATTATGAGACTCTGCAGCGTAATGAACCACAGCATCTGTATCTTTTACCAAGCGATCTACCAATTCAGCATCGGCAATATCCCCCACTACAAGCTCTACTCTGTCAGCGGGCAAGCCAGCAAGATTTTCTTTGTTTCCGGCATAAGTCAATTTATCTAAGACTGTTACATGGACTTCCGGATGATTGTTCACTACATAATGAACAAAGTTAGAGCCGATAAATCCTGCTCCTCCGGTAACAATAATGTTTTTCATCATGAAAGATTCTCCCTTTTCCTTAATTGATTCTTTTAGAGGACAAGTGTCCAATCTATTTGTCTCTAAGAAGACAAAATCGGTCTGTTCTTCTTTTGGCTGTAAATTTAGAAAACAGGTTTCTGCTTTTTAAATTTCACCATAAACAAATGAATTCTCAGCTTCAAATTCTTTCAGCGTTGGATGCTTCTGATCCTTTTCAGACGTGATGGCTTTTTTGATGTCGATCGGCCAGTCAATGCCCAACTCAGGGTCATCAAATGCAATACCGCCATCTGCTTCAGCGCTATAATAGTTATCGCACTTATAAAGGAAGTTCACATCAGGAGTCAAGGTTACAAATCCATGGGCATAGCCCTTTGGTACTAACAATTGACGATGATTATGTTCAGACAAAATATAGCCTTCCCATTCGCCATATGTTGGACTGCCTTTTCTGATGTCTACGATCACATCAAGTACTGCACCAGTTACTACACGAATCAACTTCGTCTGAGCTGCTTCTCCTTTTTGGAAATGCAGACCTCTTAAAACACCCGCTTCACTTGAAAGGGAATGATTATCCTGCACGAAATCAAAGTCCAACCCTTGTGCAGCAAATTTTTCTTTTGAATAGCTTTCAGTAAAGAAACCACGATGGTCGCCAAAAACGTCCATTTCAATAATCTTTACATCTGTTAATTTCGTTTCGATCACTTTCATCTATATACCTCCTGTTAAGCCTCTGCCAGTCTTAATAAGTATTGACCATAACCATTTTTCTTCAACGGCTGAGCAAGCTCAACCAGCTGTTCTTTGGAAATATAGCCCATACGGTACGCAATTTCTTCTAGGCAGGCAACCTTCAGGTTTTGACGTTTTTCAATTGTTTCAATAAACGTAGATGCTTCTAATAAAGATTCATGTGTTCCAGTATCCAACCAGGCAAATCCTCTGCCCATTACTTCTACAGATAACTTGTTTCTTTCAAGATACACCTTATTGACATCTGTGATTTCCAGCTCTCCACGATCGGAAGGCTTGATGTTTTTAGCAATATCCACTACGTCATTGTCATAGAAATACAGACCAGTGACTGCATAGTTTGATTTTGGTTGTTCAGGTTTTTCTTCAATAGAAAGAGCAGTCATATCGTCATCAAATTCAACAACACCAAAACGCTCCGGATCATTCACATGATAGCCGAAAACTGTTGCTCCACTTTCTTTAGAAGCAGCTCTTTGCAGCATTTTAGACAAGCCGCCGCCATAATAGATATTATCTCCAAGTACCAGACATACACTGTCATCACCAATAAATGATTCGCCGATAATGAATGCTTGCGCCAATCCGTCTGGGCTCTCCTGAACAGCATATTCGATATGAATGCCCAAATCTGAACCATCACCTAGTAAATTCTCAAATCTTGGTGTATCCTCAGGTGTGGAAATGATCAAGATCTCCTTGATTCCTGCCAGCATCAATGTTGACATTGGATAGTAGATCATTGGTTTGTCATAAACTGGCATCAATTGTTTAGATGTCGCTTTTGTCAGCGGATATAATCTTGTTCCGCTTCCTCCTGCTAAGATAATTCCTTTCATGGAAAAACTCCTTCATAATTTAATATTTAGTCTTTCTTCTACAGTATACCATCGTACATTATCTCATTAACCTCTAGACTTGTCATGCATTTTCATGATTTATCACGAAATTGTAAAATAAGTCTATTTTTTTAATACAATTCTTTTAAATAGTAGGTACAACAGCGTAGTCCGCCATTTCATCTTTTGCAAAGAACTGGAGCTCGTGGCAATCTCACTAACATTTTCACCATGTCTGCGATAGTAGGTCAGCGGCTTCTCCAGAAATGCACTGCCCTTGGCAGAATCTCCAAGTAATCCGATCCACATATCATGCATAGGTACGTTAGATGGAATAGGCAGTATTTGATCCTTCATCTCTTTTCGAAAGCACATGCCGGCACCGATGTAATTGTTTTTTAAAACATTTGACCAAAAACCGGCTTTTACTTTTCGATACTCAAAGTAAGATGGATAGATTGGCTGCAGCTCTTCATCTACAATGATCAAGTCACTGACAATAACCTGTACATCTGGATGCTGTTCAAAATAGGCGAGGGTCTCAGAAATCTTCTCAGGAAGCCAAACATCGTCCTGATCAGCAAGAAAAATGAACGCTCCTCTACTCTCTTCAATTGCCCGTTCAAAGTTTGCAATCACTCCGGAACGAGGACCTTCGATCAAGCGAATCCGTGAATCCTTTTGAGCATATGCTTTTACAATAGTCTGAGTCTCATCCGTTGAACCATCGTCAGAAATGATCACCTCATCATCTTCCCTCAGCTGAAGCAGAATACTGTTCAACTGCTGTGGAAGGTATTTCTCTCCGTTATATGCAGCTATACATACTGAAATCATTATTTTTCCCTCACTAGCATACGATATTCATGCCACGTTCGTCGCCATATCTTTCTGTTCCTCACAGTAAGAAACTGCTTGACGATCCGCTTCGGCAAATGACTGATATGATGTTGCAGCTTGTCTCTATCATATTTTTGATAAAATAATCGTTCTGCAGAAATAATGGATTCGTAGCGTTCCAAACTGACCTGACTATAGTCCAATACCGAAAGATCATGCGCTAAAATCAAATCCACTACTTCAATTTTTTGATGCTCCTGATACAGCTTCCAGAACAGCCAATGATCCAAGAAGTCCAACGAAAAATCTTCGTTAAACTGACCCACAGCTGACAAACCTTTTTTTGTCAAAACAGTACCGGAATTGATTGCCATCAATCGTTTCTCTGTTCTTCCAATTGCAGGAAACGAAAGCTCTCCCCCCACATACTTATCGCTGAAAACGGGAGAAATCTTTTGACTACCTGAATAAACATTTGGTACAAACGCTCCCACAGCTTCTGTGTCCGACAATGAAGTTATCTTATCCAGATAAGGAAAATCAATTTCGGTGTCTTGATCCAACAGCAGCATAAGCTGAGCCGACAGCTGATTAAACAGCGTCACTCCCTTATTGTAGGCCTTAGCCAATCCCGGATTTTGCGGATCATGGATATAGCACACCTGCTTATTCTTGAATAGAACATCTCCTTGTTCTTCCGGACTATTGTCATACACTAGTAGATGAATGTTTTTTCTTTTCATCACTGCATAATATAAAGCATTATAGCTTGGGCATTCCGTCAGTTTCTTTTTATAAAGAACAAGGACAATCACCAGAGTATGGTCCATCAGAAAAACCTCCAGCCCCATTTATTGAAAAATTTGTACATCGACTGCATAAATATTTTAAATGAAGAAAAGCTTTTATGTGCAGCCTTTTCGTAAATATGCGTGACAGGTTCAAATGGTGTATAAAGAATCTTGAAGCCGGCTTGACCAAATCGTAAACACAGATCATTATCCTCAAAATACATGAAAAAGCGTTCATCAAAACCGCCGATATTGTTATATTTTTCCACATCTATCAGCATGAAACAGCCTGAACCCATCTTAATAAAGCTAGTTTGATCATCAGATAAATCTCTGCACTCATAGTAACTCAATCGTTTATTGAACAGCTTCTTAACAAATCCAAATGGGACAAAGCGCAGCATATAATCAAAGACATCCAGCTTCTGTCTTACTAAATACTGCGTTGTTCCATCTGTATTCAAGACCTTAGGACAGACAACCGCCAGCTCATCATCGGCTTTGATTCTCTCCAACATATTGTCTAAATGTTCTTTAGTCACAAGAACGTCTGGATTAAAAACAATGCCGTATTTTGTCGTTAGTTGACGGAAGATCTCATTGTGCCCGAATCCGAACCCTTTATTTTCGTTACACTGATGTAAAATAATAAATGGTTCATATGTTTTCAGCTTAGCTATGTAGTCATCATCGGAATGATTATCAAAAATATGAATCTCATATTCTGAAGAATCGCCCAACTCTTCTTTAAGATTGTCCAGCACTCTGAATATATGTCTGCTGTTATATGTCACGATGGAAATTGCTGTCTTCTCATTCATTCGTTCAATAAGCTCCTCATATATAAATCCTGTTAAGAAAATGAATTTATAATTATTATTCCTTTATTTATGCTCGGACAACGGTCACTAACTCATAGAGATGGATCAAATATTTTTACAAATAGTCATCTTGATCACCAGATACTTCTCAGCCAATGGCTTTTCCAACCATATGGAAGGGATCGTTTCTCATGTCGAGAAAATTTTAACTGATTCTATGCAGCATACGTTCAATTGTTAAGAATATACTAAAAATCCACCGGTAACTCAATACAATCTGAAATCAATCCTGACTTTGCCTTTTGATATCTGCACCTGTTGCTTTCTGTAAGGCACGCGCCATACTATTGTTTATACCCAACACTATGATGCTCGAAAGGCTCATGCTATTCCCTCATTGAACAAATCAATCATTGCTCCAATAGTTTTCTTGATCACTGTATAACTAAATCAAAATAAACATCGAGACAGAAGTGGCTCTCCGGGAGCTGAACACTTCTGTCTCGACCTCGCTTCTGCCATACAAAGTATATCATAGACACTGATTTTCCAAAAATCAGCGCTTCTTTTTCTTTGAATGCTTTCCAGCATGCTTATCCAATTCCTGTTGCCGAAATTCCTTATTTCCAAATACTCGCAGGATGTACATCAACGGCTGATGATTTTCACCAACCAGTCCAATCAATTCTATAAACAGCTCAAGTCCAATCAAGCTGAAAACTATCAATAGGATAGACGCCAGTTGACTAGCATAGCTGAATAACAATGCAACAAATGAAAATACAAGAGCTAAACCATAAATCGTCATCACTGCACCCTTGTGACTAAATCCGAGTGAAAGCAAACGATGATGCAAATGCATTTTATCGGCTGAAGAAATTGGTCGCTTGTTCATTAATCGTCGAATGATCGCATAGACGGTATCAGTGATTGGTACGCCCAAAATAATCAATGGTGTTATCACTGAAATGAAGGTTGCATTTTTCAAACCTTGTAAGGACATGACCGCAATCATAAACCCTAAAAACAAAGCTCCTGTATCTCCAAGAAAAATCTTGGCAGGATAAAAATTATAAGGAAAGAAACCGATGATACTTGCAACTAAAATGAAAATTACGATTGGAACGTAAATTGTTTTCGCATGTAAAAAGAAGTATCCGACGATCCCAATCGTTGTCAAACTAATGATTGAAACACCTGAAGCTAGTCCATCTAAGCCATCGATCAGGTTGATGGCATTGGTTATGGCAACAATCCAAAAAATCGTTAACGGCAAACTAAACCAACGCAAATCAATCTGGTTGAAGAAAGGCAGCGTAACAAAATCGATTCGAATATCTGCGACAAAGTATATGACTAACGATGCTAAAATAATGCCCAAGGTCTTTTTCGATGGAGAAAGCTCCCAAATATCATCGATCAATCCAGTAGCCACAACAATACCGCTTGCCAGCAAAATAGGTCCGATATATTCGAATGGAATGACTGATTGAAATAGGAAGAGACAGGAAAAACTAAATGAAAAATATATAGCCAACCCACCTGCAGTCGGCATGATCTTCTTATTTATTCTTCGTTCTCCTGGCGCATCATAGGCACCGATTCGAAAAGCCAGCAGCTTGACGATTGGAGTAATGATCAAAGAAATCATGAATGTCAGCAAAAGCCGCAGCATGACCTCATAAATAAACATAGACATAAAAAAGCCCTACTTTCTTAAGGTTCATCGTATATTATACAGAATCAGTCCTGATTTACAAGCTCTATCCAGAGAAGAAGCAGGAAACCGACCCGAGAATTCGCCTCGATCTGTCGGTTCCCTACAGACTAAAATAGTTATTTTTTTACTCTGTTTTTCATTCGTTGAATAGCTTGACGGAACATTCCTTGACGGTCTTCTATTTGCCCGTGTGATAAATAATCCTCCAAAACAGCATTGATGATTCCACCAAGAACGATGATCGTCGAAGCAAAATTCAGCCACAGCATCAAGACAATGAAACTCCCAATAATCTGATAGCCGGAAACTCTGGAACTGAAATAACTAATATAAATACCAAAAACTTGAGACAACAGCAGCCAGCCTACAGTTGCAAATATCGCTCCTGGAAAAACAGAGCGGCTTTTCAGTTTCACATTGGGAACAACAAAATAAATCAAGCTTAATGCCAGAAAAAGACCTAACGCCGTTACCGGCCACTTCAAGGTTTCAAAGGTCGTCACGAAATCGGTTGGAATGTGAATCTTTGTCTCTACCAGATCCAAGATATTCTGACCAAGCCCCAAAATTAGAACTACGCCAACAAGAGCAATCAAGAAAAGAATGATTACAAACAAAGAAATCAAGCGTACTATAATAAAATTCGGTCGCTGATCCACACCAAAAGCTTTATTCATCGCTGTCTGAAGAGCATTGATACTTTGGCTGGCACTCCAAAGCGTCGCTAACGCTGAAACAGACAGCAGCCCGCCGGAGCGTTGTGTCAGCATTGATTTGATTGCAGGCTCAAGATCCTTAAATATAGTTTCAGGAATGATTTCTGCAACATAGGGTAGTACATTATTCGGATTGATTTGCAGGTACGGTAAAAGATTGCCGACAGCAATCAATAGCGGAAACAAAGACAACAATAAATAATATGCTACAACTACTGAAGTGTTTCCTATTTCAGAATCGACCATTCGGTCCTGTGTTGTTTGAATAAATCGAGTAAGCTTTTGATTATTTTTCAATTTATCCAACATCTCTATCTCCCCACTCTCTCTTCGCTTCAAAAAAACTGTCGAAAAATTGAGCGTGGAATAATAATCTACACGATATCTATCCCACCCTCTAAACACGAATAAGCGGCGAACCCCAAGCTACACCTTCCTACTCCTTGGAGTATCCTGCTTTTAGCCCAGCCTCTTCTTTTTAAATCCAATGAATAGCTAGAACAATCCTTTGTCTTCAATGGATTGTCCTATTCACTGTTATTCTTACTACTTATATATTTTGGTACAAAGCAAAACAAGGTCAGAACCTTTCAGCGTTGTGCTCTGCTTCTGTATCTAATTTTTTTCGGATAGTCTTAATACGTCAACTCTTCTCCTTGAGAAGTCAGGATTTTCGGACCGTCTTTAGTAATTGCCAAGGTGTGTTCAAACTGACAGCTTAACCCGCCATCCTGTGTGTAGGCAGTCCAGCCGTTAGGGTCCATCTTCATTCGCCATGTCCCAGTATTTACCATCGGTTCGATCGTAATCACCATACCTTCTTTCAAACGCAGTCCTTTACCAGCTTCTCCATAGTGAGGAACAGATGGACTTTCATGAATAGTCGGGCCAATGCCATGGCCAACAAAATCCCGAACAACAGATAGATTTTCTCCCTCAACATAAGTTTGGATTGCATGACCGATATCGCCGATTCGGTTGCCCACCTGCGCCTGTTCGATCCCTATGTAAAGAGCTTTTTTCGTTACTTCCATCAGGTGATCCAATTCCGGAGTTGATTCGCCGACAACATAAGACCAGCAAGAATCCGACATTGCTCCCTTCAAATCAATACACATATCTACCTTAATCAAATCACCGCTCTTCAAAGGCTTCTTCCTAGGAAAGCCATGGCAAATTTCGTCATTGATACTACAACAAGTTGCATACTTATAGCCTTCATAACCAATCTGTGCAGCGATACCACCATTTTTTTCAATAAAATCTTTTACAAATACTTCAATATCCCAACTGGAAATTCCAGGCTTGATAAATGTTCTTAAGTGACGATGGACATCTGCCAGTAATTCTCCAGATTCATCCATCATTTCAATTTCTCTAGCTGATTTTAATGTGATCATGTTCAATCATCGACTCCTATTTCATAAATAATCTATATCATGTGTAAGTTTAGCATAAAAACAAGAAATAAGTGAACTTTATGATGAAATTGTCGGAATTAATTTGTAACAGTTTTGTAAAAAAGAATAAAGGATTTTTTAACGTTTTTATGGTACCATTTTAAGGATTGGAGGAGTTTAGCGTTGCATATAATATTAACTGTAGTACTTGCATTTTTACTGGTATTTACTACTATTTTACTATTTAGAAAATTATTGTTTGAGGAAAAGAAAACATCCAGTTGGATTTTAAAGACATTGGATAATACTTTCATTATCTGGAGTACTTCATTGTTTTTTTATTCAGTTGTTTTTGGTAAGACCACGGCCTTTATTTCTTCACTGAGCCGCTCCTTTTACCTTCTGCTGAATTTGTTTCTTGCTGTTGCATTTTTGTTAGTGATTGCTTATGTTCAATCCGATAAAATAAAAATGCCGGTAACTGTTAAAAAGAAAGAAAACAGAAGTATTTCAAAAGCTGCAAAATTCCTAATCGGCTTTTATGCTGCCATTATTTTTGTGTCACTGCTGCTCTACACAAGTAGTGCCTGGCTGATAGATACCTTCGGACCGGTCAACATCGACCAATTACTTTATAGTATGCAGAACCTCTCAGGAACCAATACAGATCAAGTCTTTACATTCATTGATAAGCCTTTGATCATATCAGCTGTCATTACTTATTTATTTGTTCGTTTAGTTCAATTCTTCTCAAGTTATTCCTTGAAGTTCGGGAGTGGAAAAAGAGAAGCAAAACAAAAGTCAAAAGCAATCACAAGATTTCTTTTACCGTTTGCTGTTTTTACTACATTTACAGCGTCCGTCTTATTAAGTGTCAATAATGTTGGTTTTGCTCAAATCAAGCTTTATTTTGAAAAGTCTTCTCTATTTGAACGAGAGTACATCGATACAAAAGAAGCTGAACTGACTTTTCCAGAGCAAAAGCGTAACCTGATTTATATTTTCGCTGAATCTATGGAAGCAAGCTATACCAGTGTCGAGCTTGGCGGAAATCAGGAGCACAATTTACTTCAAGAGCTGACAGATCTGCTTGACGAGGGAGCTATCAACTTTTCCAACACAGATAAAGTCGGTGGAGCACAGCAAGTGCCGGGAACAGACTATACAGCTGCTGGAATCGTTTCTCAGACATCCGGTATCCCTTTGAAGGCTCCTACCTCTAATAGAAACAACTTTGGAGATCAAGATTCTTACAGTGATGGTGAAGCATTTCTTCCGGGGATTACTTCTTTAGGAGAATTGCTAGGTGCCCAAGGCTACAACCAATCCTTCGTTATGGGTTCCAATGCCAGCTTTGGCGGTCGTAGAACCTACCTTGAGCAACATGGGGATTATGATATTCTTGATGTTGGAAAAGCTGTAGAGTTAGGGTTGATTCCTTCCGGCTATGTTCAATGGTGGGGCTATGAAGATGAGAAACTTTTTCAATATGCACAAGATGAGGCAACCAGACTTTACGAAGAAGGGGAACCTTTTAATCTGACCATGCTGACTGCAGATACTCATTTCCCTGATGGCTATCTAGCTGATAAACCTACACCTTATGATAATCAATATGCAAATGTTGTTGCGTATTCAAGCAAACAGATTGCGGATTTTATCAAATGGTGCAGCACACAGCCATTCTACGAAAATACAACAATTATTGTTACTGGAGATCATCTAACAATGGATCAGAAATTCATTGATGAGTACCTTCAAGATTATGATCGGACGATTTTCAACCTGTTCATTAATTCACCGATCGATCCGGATTCAGAAAGAGTCAAGAATAGACAATTTACAAGTATGGATCTTTTCCCAACAACATTAGCTAGTTTGAATGTTACAATTGCTGGTGAACGATTAGGTCTTGGAACAAATCTTTTCTCCAATAGAAAAACAATCGTTGAAAACAGTACATTAGAAGATATTCAAAACCAGCTTTCTCAACAATCTGATTTTTATAATGAGCACATCTTGAAATTCGATCCAGATAATTATAAATCTCAAAAAGAAGAGGAAAACTCAACAACTTCAAGTACCACTAAAGCACTTGAAGAAACGGTTGATAGTGTAACTTCAGTAGATGGAGTTGAAGCAAACACTCCAGCAGTCGAGGGTGAACCTACTCCGGAAGTACCTGCTGAAGAAAATGTCGGTGTAGTCGACGCAGTGATTCAATAATTAAAAACAGGGAGGTCATTTATTGGCTTTCCTGTTTTTTTGTAAAAGAGAATAATTATCTGTACATTGGAAAATGTCTCAGCCAAGCAGAATCATCTCGAACAACCGATTTATTACTTATTGTAAAATAAATACACCTACCTCGTAAGCCCAAAGAAACAGCGAATAATCAGGATTCACTCCCTCCTTCTTCTTGTTTCGTTACTCTAAACAGGAGTTTTTGCAATTTACATCTTTAATGACTTTCTGTTATAATCAACCTTGTACTAATTTTGAGGAGGAACAAAATGACCTTAGCTAAAATTGTTTATGCAAGTATGACAGGAAATACAGAAGAAATTGCTGATATCGTTGCAGAAGCATTTGAGAAATTAAATATTGAAGTAGAAATCGATGAGTGCACGCAAGTGGATGCTGAAGATTTTGCTGATGCAGATATTTGTGTTGTGGCTACTTATACTTATGGCGACGGCGAGCTGCCTGATGAAATCGTTGATTTTTATGAGGATTTACAGGAAGTAGATTTAAAAGGTAAAATTTACGGTGTTTGCGGCTCCGGCGATACTTTTTATGAAGAGTATTGTAAATCGATCGATGATTTTGACGCTGTCTTTGCAAAAATCGGTGCAACTAAAGGCGCTGAAAGCGTGAAAGTTGATTTAGCCGCTGAAGAAGAGGATATTCAAAACCTTGAAGCTTTCGCTAAAAAATTAGCAGAAGTAGCTTCTTAATCACTTTACCTATTTTTCTGTCACGATAAGAAAGACCGAACGATTCCCATTAAGGTATCATTCGGTCTTTTTTCGTAGTTATCTAATCTATCTAATATCTATTGGTCTTTCTCGCTCCATGATCGTACGGATACTTTCCTTCATGATGTCCTCGATCTGTTCATCAGTAGGTGTGATGATACCAGATGTCATCAATGAACCAATTCCTGTCGCGACAATCCATGTCCCCATATGTAAAGAATTGATTTGAACCTCATTAAGTGTTTTGTATTCAGAATCCTGCTTCACTGCATTAGAAAAGTAACCATAGGAGAATTCCTGCATTCTCTGTCCGCCGCCGTATTCTTCTAGATAAAGAGCTCGATACAGCTTGCTTTCATTTTTTGCAAAGTGAACGTAGTTTAAGGCTAAGTCCACAATTAGATTTCCTGTATGCTCCACAGGAAACACTTCTGTAGATAGATAATGATGAATCTTATCAAATAGCGCTTCTTTTAAATCATCCATATTTTCAAATTCTAAATAAATTGGTTGAGTTGAACATTTCATTTTTGCTGCAATATTTCTGGCAGTAAACTTGGAAAAACCTTCAGTTGCTACTACTTCATAGGCAGCATTCAGTATTTGGTCTTTTGTGATCGTCTTTTTTCTTGCCATATTCTCAATCCTCTCTACCTATTCTCTAACAAAGCTCCCTGATTCTACACCTAACGTTATTGTAACACGATTACAGATTTCTGCAAAATTCTACTCTTGTTTTTTCATTATTTTATATTCCTTCTTTCTCATTTAGCACATGCGATGTTTCCTCTTTCAATTCAATTGAGTTTGTTTTTTATCCATGTTATGATATTTTAGATTGGAGATAGAGATGACCCTAATACACGAAGAAATAAATTGATTTCAGCTGCAAAAACAGACAAATTTTTTTGATTTCTATGACGTATACTAGAGGCTGTTTTCTACTTCAGAATGCTGAATATTTTTTTAAACCACACTCAATAAGGAGGATGCTTTATGACTTTACCAAACTTTGATAATTTATTACAAAAATATGCTCGTCTGATTTCAGAAATCGGTGTAAATGTACAAAAGGGGCAAACAATTGTACTTCAAATTGCCGTTGATCAAGCACCGCTAGCTAGAGCAATCACCAAAGAAGCTTATGAACTGGGTGCAGCTGAAGTAATTGTTCAATGGACAGATGATGCCATTCAAAGACAATTTCTGACTCACGCAGACCAAAAATACTTAGAATCAGTACCTACTTACAAGGCAGATCAAATCAATGATTGGATCGAACGTGAAGTGAGCAGAATCAACATTGTTTCCTCTAATCCTGATGCTTTAGCCGGTGTTGATCCGGAGCGTGTGGCTTTGTATCAATCAGTTTCAGGGAAATCAATGCTTGGGCTAAGAAAACTGACTCAAGCAAATAAAATCAGTTGGGTCGTTGCGGCGGCTGCCGGATCGGATTGGGCGGCAATGGTCTTTCCAGAGCTGAAATCAAACGATGAACAAGTCGATGCACTTTGGAATCAAATTTTCAAAACGACAAGAGTTTATGAAGAAGACCCTGTTGCCGCTTGGACAAAGCATGATGAATTATTAACTGCTAAAGCTGCCGAGCTGAACAAAGAACAGTTTACTTCCCTTCACTATACTGCTCCTGGAACAGATTTAACGATCGGTTTACCTAAAAATCATATATGGGAAGGCCCGGGAAGTCATAATGCTCGCGGCGACCTCTTCATGGCAAATATGCCTACAGAAGAAGTCTTTACAGCACCTGATTCTCATCGTGTTGATGGATATATTTCCAGTACAAGACCCTTAAGCTATGCAGGTACAACTATTTCCGGTATGAAATTTACCTTCAAGGATGGACAGGTAGTCGATTTCTCAGCTGAAAAAGGACAAGATGTTCTTGAAAGACTGCTGGCAACGGATGATGGGGCAAAACGACTGGGTGAAGTTGCTTTGGTTCCAGATCCTTCTCCTATTTCTCAATCTGGATTGATTTTTTATAATACGTTGTTTGATGAGAATGCATCAAATCATTTGGCTCTTGGCTCCGCCTATGCGTTCAATATCGAAAACGGAACGACAATGAGCGAAGAAGAACTCATTGCTGCCGGTTTGAACCGTAGTCAGACACATGTGGACTTCATGGTTGGATCTGCAAAAATGGATATTGACGGCATTAAAAAAGATGGAACAAAAGTTCCTGTTTTCCGTAATGGAGATTGGGCCTGATTAAAAAAAACGCTGAAAAGCTTTCCTTTGAGAGCTTTCCGGCGTTTTTTTCTATCATTAAAAGGATATTTCTTCCTCTAAAAAGAAATGAGAGCATTGTATCTGAAAATCAAAAACCGCGTTATAATATAAGAGAGATAAAAGGAGGGATTCATCATGGGAATCTGGACAGAAGCCTAATTGTAAGGCTGCTATCATCAACTACGCCTTACTAATCAACCTGATCACTCACAAAAATTAGGAGGCAAAACCATGACTTACTTTACGTATCAATCAAAACAAATCTATTTTGAAGAAATCGGAAACGGCGCACCACTGCTTATGCTCCATGGAAATACAGCATCTGCAAAGATGTTTGATTTACTGCTGCCTTTATATACAGAGCAGTTCCGTGTGATTTTGATCGATTTTCTTGGTAATGGCCGATCAGAACGAATCGAAGCATTTCCCAAAGACCTCTGGTATGATCAGTCATTACAGGTCATTGCTCTACTTGAGCATCTTGGCTATGATAAGGTCAACCTATTGGGAACTAGCGGTGGTGCTTGGACGGCAATCAATGCAGCGCTTGAGCGCCCTGACTTAATCGATAAAATTGTCGCTGACAGCTTTGACGGGCGAAGCCTGAACAAGCATTTTAGTGAGAACCTTATTGCAGATCGTGCTTTTGCTCGCCAGGATACAATGAGCAGGCAATTCTACGAGTGGTGTCAGGGAGACGATTGGGAAACTATCGTGGATCTAGATACAGAAATACTGATCGACTATCAAAAAGAGAATATACCGCCCCTCCATCAGCCTATTGAAAAGCTGCAGCTGCCTGTGCTGCTTATAGCCAGCAAAGAAGATGCTCTTCTTCGAGACGATATTGAAGAGGAGTTCAGAGAAATATGTGCCCTTCTTCCAAATGCTGAAAGCCATGTATTCCCGACTGGTGGACATCCGGCTATCGCAACCAATGCAGAGGAGACAGCCGCATTGGTTCGGAATTTCGTGATTTGCTAATCAACTAAAGCAGAGCTTTTGTCAGATATTGACTGGCTCTGTTTTTCTATTTTGTAAAACCTTACACTTTCTCGCAAGAATTGTAAGGTTTTCCTTTTTTGCCTTTGCTACACTGTAGATAACAAAGACAAATGGAAAAGGAGCAAACAACCATGGACTATAGAATTGAAAAATTAGAAACATTCAAAATCGCAGGCTTCGCTATCCACTCTACCAATGCTTGGCTGAAAGGAATGAGAGACTGTCCTGCTTTCTGGAAGAAAATCATCAAGGAAGAAAAAAATGAACAGCTAGTCCCTTTGATCAATAGAAAGCCGTTTGGATTGCTTGGAGCCAGCGTGTATAATGTAGACAGTACTGATCCAAAGAAATTTGATTATTATATCGCTGCTGCGACGACTCAGGAAACACCTGCGGGAATGAGCGACTATACGGTTCCTGCGATGACTTGGGCAGTCTTCCCCTGCACCAGAAAGACATCCGGTAAAACACAAATGGCTATAGTAAAAAATTGGGCACCAACTTCCGATTATATTCTTCTCAATACTGGATATGCCTCTGGAAAAATGACCTCTGCGGCTCCCGATCTTGAAGTGTATGGTATGGGCGACGATGTAGAAATTTGGGTGCCTGTAAAAGAAAAAAGTGAGGGATAATAAATGAAAAATTGGTTTGACAGCTTAAACGAAATAATTACTTATATTGAAAATAATCTCGAAGAAGAAATTTCTTATGATGAGCTGAGTAAAATGATGGGCTACTCCATTTATCATCTTCAACGATTGTTTCTAATGGTTGCAGGTGTATCACTTTCTGAATATATTCGCTGCCGACGCTTATCAAAAGCAGCACAGGAGCTGATCAGTCAAAACAGCAAAATCATTGACCTTGCTTATAAATACGGCTATAGCTCTCCTACCTCATTTAACCGAGCTTTCAAAGCCTTTCATGGAGTAACACCTAAGGAACTGAAAAAGGATAGTGTAGTGATCAAGGCCTATCCACCGCTTACGTTCGAACTATCCATCAAAGGTGCCAGCAGCCTTGACTACCGTGTTGTTCATACGGAGGCCTTCAAAATAGTTGGAAAAAAAATCCATACAACCATGGAGAACGGCATCAGCTATCGAGAACTGCCTGAGTTTTGGCAGCAAATACAACAAAATGGTGAGATTCCCGGAATCCTCAGCTTGATGAACCAGCAGCCAATGGGGTTATTAGGCGTCAGCGACTACAACCCTAATTTAGATCAAAGTGAATTTGATTACTATATTGCCGCAGCGACCACCTTACCTACACCTGAAGGATATGAGGAACTAACGATTCCGGCAGCTACTTGGGCGGCTTTCCCTCATAAGCTGACAAATCCTGAAGATATGCAGAAGTTCCAGCATCAAATCGTTATGGACTGGCTTCCTTCCAGCGGCTATCAATTTGCCTTTGGACCAGATCTTGAGGTCTATGGTAAAGACGATACATTGGAAACATGGATTCCTGTAACAGAAAATTAGATAACTTACCTTTAGAAAATAGATACTCCACACCTAGGACACGCTTTGTCTGTCGCTGTGGGGTATTTTTTAATTGACAAACAGTCTAATTAGACTATAATAATAAAATGTAATAGTCTAGTTAGACCAAACAATTGATTCACAGTTCAATAATATGCTTGCATGTCGGCCAACAGCCCTCTTAGCATACAGTAAAGAGAAGACGTAAACCGCTAAAGTAAATAAGCTGAAAACAGCGAATCATTTTTCAGCTGAGTAATGGAAGGACGGAAAGAAGATGCATTCATTTTTAATGATAGGTCAGTCAAATATGGCCGGACGAGGATTTCTTCATGAGGTAACGCCAATTTATAACGAAAAGATACACATGCTGAGAAACGGCAGATGGCAGATGATGGTTGAACCGATCAATTATGATCGACCTGTTTCCGGAGTCAGCCTAGCAGCTTCATTCGCAGATACATGGAGTCAGGAGAATTCTGAAGACACGATTGGGTTGATTCCTTGCGCTGAGGGCGGTAGTACATTAGATGAATGGGCAGTTGACGGCCCATTGTTCAAGCATGCAGTCAGTGAAGCAAGATTTGCCATGGAGGGCAGTATACTTACTGGGATTTTGTGGCATCAAGGAGAAAGCGACAGCAGCAACGGTAATTACAAGGACTACTACCAAAAATTACTTACGATCATTGAAGCACTTCGAAAAGAACTAAATGCTCCAACAGTACCGCTTATTATTGGCGGTTTAGGAGATTATCTTGGTAAAAAGGGTTTTGGAACCTATGCGACAGAACATGAGCTTATTAATCAAGAATTAGAACGATTCGCTTCTGAGCAGGATAATTGCTACTTTGTCACAGCAGCTGGTTTAACTGCAAATCCTGACGGTATCCATCTTGATGCCGCCTCACAACGAATATTTGGTTTACGCTATTACGAAGCTTATGCTATGCTGGATCACGTTACTGCTCCTTTAGAAGACGAAGAAAAGCGCAGCCAGTCAATTAAACAAGTACATACTGCTGCTGAAAAGCTCTATCTAGCCAGTATGGATTTCGCCCTTGGTAAAATCACCTATGAGGAATTTAATGCACGGATGGTTCAAATCAACAGCAAGTAACTCCATAATGAAAATATCCTGTAACTAACAACATTTATCGAGAAGGGGTTGTTCTTTTGATACCATTACTTATTTTGGGTTTGCTAAAACAGAACCCGGGATCACACGGCTATGAACTGCTGGCTTTGATGAAAGAAAGACATTATAAATATATTGTCAATTTCACTAAAGGGTCGTTTTACTACAATCTTCAGCAGCTGGAAGAAAAGAAGCAAATCAAAAAAATCGATTCTTCCCACGACAGCAATAGGGAAACACATGATTATGTCATTACAGAAGATGGCAATAGAGAGTTCGAAAGGCTCATGGAAAAATATGGTGCACAAACAGATTATATCAACCTTTCTTTTTACGCCGCTATGCTGTTCACTGATGAATATGATCATGAAGATATGAGGAAGCTGATTCAGACTCAAATCGATCAGACCCAGAAAAAAATTTCTGCACTGAATGAATCCCTTGAGCAAAACGAGAACCTACAGCCCTCATTCAGAAAAATGCTGGAAAATTCCCGCTCTCATCATTTAGTCAATGTTCAATGGTTTGAAGAATTACTTAAGGACAATTGAAGACAGAAAAAGAGTTTGGACAAAAAAGTCCCAAACTCTTTTCTTTTTAAAACCGAAATAAACGGTATCACAAAGCTCTTCCACGCTTCTAAGATTGGAGCATAGGCCTTCAATTCTTAATAGCATTGCCATTTAGAGCTTAGTGAAATCAGAACACCGTCTCGTGAGAACCGTAGATGCAGAAGTAACTTCTTATTGTCTACCATCACTGCTCTACTTACATCATAAGCAAAGCAGATGATGAAAAGTTCCTACTTGTGCTTGCAGTTTATCATTTCCGACCCAATCTCTTACTCTAATTCTGCTCTAATATCTCGACATATTTCTGAATCAGTGGGCTTTCTGCGGTAAAATCAGCCTTCTTATTGATCTCTTTCAGGTTGCTTAACAGTTCTTTAACTGGTTTCTCTCCAGTGAGATCTGTCCATAGTGTTGACTTTAGTTCTCCCTTATCAAGAATCTCAACTCCGGAAATAAAACCAAATCCCGTCAATAAGACAAAGAATCGACTTGAATCTGTTCCATAAATATCAAGCTCCTTCGACCATAAAAGATAACCTACAAATGAGCCTTCTCCCATCTTGAAAGGAAATACTCTTGTATCTTTAAAAGCCAGATTTGTAAATTCCTTCATGTAGAAGCTGCCCATTTCAGAGCTGATTTTCTCACTAAGCTCCAAATGCTCACCATTCATCCTATAGTAATCATTATAGGCATTTGCCAACAAGTCTTTCAGCTTTTTCTCTAATATTGGGTCCACTTGTGTATTCAACGCGACTCTCCTTTACTTTCTAACGACTTTTTCAATCCCTTTTTAGAACTGTTTTCTTCGCTTCATTATAGCATAACAGACAATGGCTACGACAACCCACCTTTCAGCAAGAACAGGAATCCATACCTTCCTCCTGTAAGGAACACAAGTAAAAGTCAATCCCCTGAGTATCTCAAAACTGGCTAATTCCGATCTTCCTTATCACTCAAAAAAACATGGAAAATTGTTCCTTTTCCTATCTTGCTGGAAACGGTAATGTCCCCATCATGGGCTTTGATAACCTGCTTGACTACAAACAATCCTAATCCCTTGCTTTGCTCTTGCTCCTTAGTACTAAAATATTTATCAAAAATACGTCCAGCAGCTCTCTCAGTTAATCCGTCCCCATCATCTGCGATTTCTATGCAAATCTGCTTCGCTCTTTGTTCCACCCTAACTGTGATTCTCGTACCCTTTGGATTATGCTCAACAGCATTCATCAATAAATTATGCATAGCTCTACGCATCAGTTCCTCATCCAGCACCATCATTTTTCTGCTAATCGAGGGGACATATTCAATAACATATTTTTCAGCTTTTGGATCATTGACTACATCAGCAAGAATATTTTGAAGAAAAGAAATGAGCTCTATTTGAGAATAACGTAGTTGCTGATTCCCTACTGCCTCAAAAAAGAACGTAAGATTCAGTTCATTGATCAATTCCTCGATATAAACGCCTTTCTTATAGATTTCACTTATATAAGTCGTTCTTTCCTGCTCGCTGAACTGATGGTTTTCATTCAACAAAAGTGAAGAATAGCCATTAATGTAGGAAAGGGGTGTTTTCAAATCATGAGAAACGCCGGCAATCCAATCATTTTTGGCTTGATCCAGCTCCTCCTGCTCATTATCAGCTTGTTCCAGTCCTTTCCCCAAAGCTGCTATATTCAAAATGACTTCCTGATATAAGAAATAATACCATTTGATTTTTCCATCTTTCATGAATCCTGCAGCTGCAGTATTGTACTTTCCATGGGATAATTCGTTGATTGTCCGAATAATTCGCGAAAGCGGCTGAACAATAAACACGCTAAACAACAGACCGCCTGTAGCAAAACAGAAAATGAAAACCAGTATATTAGCGATTGTGACGCTTTCATACGACAGCATGACAAATCCATTCGGATTAATCAGTGTATTAAGAAAGGTAAACAAAAAAAGAAAGTAAATAAGAAAAAGAAACAAGCCTGCTGTACAGTATAAGATAAAGCGCATATGCAGATTCTTCATTACCATTCCTCTCCTGTCGGCGGAATAAACTTATAGCCGATCCCTCGAAGATTTGTTATCACCTTGTAAGGCTTGCTTTCATCCTTAAGCTTCTTTCTCAGCTTAGAGATATGGATCGTCACGGTCTTTTCATCGCCGTATTCGGATACGCCCCAAACAGCCTCGTATAAATGAGCAGTCGTAAACACCTTATTCGGATGCTTGCAAAAGAATTCCATTAGTTCTAGTTCCTTCGCTGTACAAAGGATCTCTCTTCCCTCTACATTAAGTACCGCACAGGACATATCTAAAGAAATCGATCCATACTGATATAGCTTTTCGCTTTCTGATGATACCTGTACAGAGGAACGATCAAGCTGTCGGCGACGAAAAATTGCTTTGATTCTGGCAACAAGCTCCATTGTATTAAAGGGTTTTGTGATGTAATCATCTCCTCCAATAGCAAAGCCGGACAGCTTATCATAGTCGCTGGTTCTTGCTGTCAAAAAAATGATTGGTGCTGTTGTATAACGACGAATTTCCGTACACAATTCAAACCCTGAATAGTCCGGCAGCATGATATCCAAAAGAATCAAATCAAAATGATTATTTTTTATAGATAGAAGCGCCTCTTCTCCAGTTTCCGCAGTCATGATTTCTTGGTATCCCTCTTTATTCAATGTGATCTTTACCAAGGTCAGTAAACCATGTTCATCATCTATGATCAGAATTTTTTCTGAATGAGTCAATTGATTCTTGTTGATAGCTCTTTCCTCCATCTAAATTTTTGTTCATACTATCACACCCATAAAATGAAAGCAAAATGTTTTTTTTATTTTACTTTCACTTTACCTAAATTTAGAAGTCGTCTTTTATACTAATAGCAACTTAAAGAAACGGAGGATTATCATGAACAAACAATTAACAACCAAAATAATGAGTGCGCTCCTGTGTACAGGATTTCTGGTCAGTACCCTGACTGCTTGCCAAGCAGCTGATTCTTCTTCACAGCAAGTATCCGCAAAAGAATCGGAAGCTGAAAAAACAACTCTTAGCAGTGAGACCCTTACTGCAGCGGAAAATGAACATACTCGAGAATATTATCAGAAGCAACTAGAAACTGCTGAACAACAATACAACAGAGACACAGAAAATGAAGCGTATGCTCTTCAATACGCACAAGCCTTATTCTCGCTTGGCAGCTTCGATCAGGCTCAGGAAATCATCGCCCCATTAATGAATAATAAGCAGCCTTTACCGGAAGCTAGCTATCTTTCTGCACAAATCCATTATTTGAATGGTAACTATGATACGGCAGAGGAATTATATAATGGACTACTTGAAGAGCATTCAGATAGCTTTGGTCAAAAAGCAACAGTTGGCCTGCAGATGGTCTATTATCAAACAAACCAATATAGTAAAGCCCAAGAACTTTCTATGGAAGATGACGATTCCACTAAGCCGCTACTTGATATGATGCAGGCCTTTGACAGCGGCGATCCTTATCAAATCGATTGGAATGGAAAAGAAAAAACAGAGATTCCCTTTACCATAACTGACCCGTTACCAATTATTCCTATTGAAGTAAATGGCGTGAAAATGAACGCCTTGATCGATACAGGCGGCGACAACCTTGTGATCGATCAGAAGAAGACTGCGGAGCTGGGAATCGATACGATAGCACAGGATACAGGCTCATTTGCTGGAGGAAATACTGCAGATATCGGATTCGGTAAAGCTGAGTCCTTGAGCATGGGTGGTATAGATATTCATAATATCCCAGTTATGATTGGCCCCTTTGATGGATTCACAGATGCTTTTCCAGATGTTGATAATATCCATGCGATCATAGGAACAAATGTCCTACAGCAATTCATACCGACCATGGATTATACAACTGGACAATTAGTATTACGCCCAAGAAATGAAGTTGGCCAGAGTCAATTGAAGGAGGAACAAAAAACAGAAGAAATTGCAGAAAAAATTCCATTCACACTTGCTAGTACACACTACATGTTCGCAAAGGGTTCGATCAATGGTTACGATGGATTGAATATGTTTGTTGACTCCGGACTTGCTGCAGAAGACGATGCTGGAATGATCCTTCCGGAAGAAACAATGGATTTGACTGATATTCCTATGCCCGAGTTAGAAGATGCCGTAGGCGGCGGAATGGGCGGAAGCGATTACCAAGAGGCTTCCTTTGATGTCGATTCCTATGGGCTGGGCAACCTGCAGTTGAAGAATGGTCGAGGCTTCTATTTCACTGGTGATACTCTAGATATGTACGATGATACAGGCTTTATCACTGATGCCTTGATCAGCCATAATTATTTGAAGCAATATAAGTGGACGATCGATTTTGATGCAATGGACATGACGTTTTCCATATAAAGTATTAAGCATGATATTTGTATGACTTTCTTCCCGCAAATACTCATTAAGAGATCAAGGCTTAGGGAATCAAGCATTTCAAAAAATATGAGCCGATATTTTCGGATTGACTGTACATCTCCTTAAAACACATAAATGTACTCCAAAGCAAATCAAGTCGCCTTCGCTTTGGAGCACATTTTTTTATCCAAACTCTACATTATTATCTCATCATCTGCAGTTGCTTCCTTAATAAATCTGATATGCTTTTCTTTTTTACTTGATTCAATAGAATCATGTGACATCCAATATCGATGAAATAAATTTTCAAGGCGGTATTTGACTAAGGAAAGCAAACCTATTCCGCAATGCGTTGAATCACAAAAAAAATGAAGCTCTTGATTTCAAAGAGCTTCAGCCTAGTCTGTATGACACCCCCGACCAGAATCGAACTGATAATTGACCCTTAGGAGGGGTCCGTTATATCCGTTTAACTACGGGGGCAGAAAAAAATGATTCAATCCTTTCACTCTTTTGGAATAAAAATATCCGCTGATTGACAGCACATCATCCTACTCTATTGAGTTTCTCGAACCGCTTCTAATTGCAGCAACAAAAATTCCTGCAAGTTATATTCTACTTTGAGAACCGGCTTCTGTCAATCCGTGGTCTGGTGTTGGAGCTTGTTTTCCTTCAATCTGTTTAAGCAAATAAGTCGTAAAGCAACATCGTGAGTGCTATGATGAAGATAGAAGAAACAAAGGAGTGTTGTATTATGACTGATAAATCAAAAGAAGAAGTCTTTGCTGAACGTCAAGACAACTACAAGCAGGAAAAAGAAGAAATATTTAAAAAGGCATTAAAAGAAGAAAAAGAAAAAGCTGAAGAGAAGAAAAACAAAGAATAACGAAAAGGCTCGAACCATTCATTTGAAGTGGTTCGAGCCTTTTACTTATCAAAAATAATCTTCTAAAATAGGCTTACCGATTGGTAGTAAAGCCATCAATTCTTGTAACTGTGTTTCTTGACCGGAGAGTTGATTATGAAAATGTAAAGCTTCTGCAGAGCGATAGCCCATGAATAGCTGCGTCCAACTTTGAATCGATGCCGTTAGAATATCACCATTACCTGAAGCATCTCCTTTACTTAGTTCTGCTTGCCCATGTACTACCTTGAGCTTCCATACCCCTTCATTCCAAGGGCCGAACTCATCGGAAACGTCTAAATAAAAAACTTTTTCAGCATCACGGACTTGAAAAGGATACGCAGATATAAATGTCTGAAGATCGACGATTCGTCCCATCATATAAGGCTTAAGCTGCATCTCCAGAAGCGGCGACGGCAGCAGCCAGCTTAAATCTTCTCCAGCGAATCCTTTTTTGAAATAAAATTGATGGGTTGCACCACTATGAGATCCCACAAACCTTGCTAATGCAGAGTAGCCGTCTTTACTTAACGACTGCCATTCAACGATTGTAAACCGCTCTACATTCGTCTGGTACACCAGGTACCCTTCTGCTTGCCCCTGCTCATTTTCATAGATTGCAAATTGGTGCTCTTTCCCCAACGCAAATTTGTATTCCTGCCACCAGTCCTCACGCTTCAAGCCTCCACGTTGAACTTCAGCAGCTTGACTATAAATTGATTGAATGATTTCCTTTGCCTGCGTCCAATCCAGTCGGCGAACTCTCCCTGTCACAGCACGTATATTCGGCCAGTTACGAGGCTCTACTGTATATTCGATCTGTTCAAAAATCTGTTCATAACCATAGCGTCGATAAAAAGGATAAGAAAAAGGGGCTAAATAGGACAACGCTGTTTTTTCTTTTGCCAGATCTTCCAGCATTTTTTTCATCAATGCTGTGATTCCACCTTGTCCGCGATATTCAGGATAAGAAGAAACACAACCAATCCCGCCCATTTTATATTCAACACCATGAAAGTTTACTACAAGCGGTGTCGCCAGCAATTGGCTAGTCAACTGATTTCCATCAAAAGAGCCATAACAAGCAGAACGCTCAGTGATCCAGTTAAAACGCTGTTTCCGACTATCCGTCGTTTCAGAATTGAATGCGTATGCCGCAAGCTCGAACATTTTAGGTGTATCTTCCACTGTCATTTTTCGTAAATTTTCCACTGTCAATCTGCCCCTTTCTAAAAGACAAAAAAGGAAGGAACGCCAGAATTACTGAACCGTTCCATTCCCCTACTATTTTAATTAATAAGAACTTTCTATCTGCTGAAGCATTTTTTTGAACTGTCTTTTCTTAAGAAAGCCAATCAGTACACCTACTATAGCATCATTCATCTTCTGCAAAGTTCCAAAAGACTCCATTTTTTCAGTATAATGCACTTCACAAGATTTTTCATCCACAGGCTTAACAGTATACTGAGCAAAATACTCATTTTTTACAGTAGATGTCCTATATGCATAGGTTTCATTTTCCACCAATTTTTCAATTTTGATTTTTGCACGGCTATTTTTAGAAAATTCCTTCACATACTCAAAATTATTTAACTGCATTGGTTTTAATTTCTTTCCAGTACTTCGATTGACATCGAATAAAATAGACTCAATCACTTTGTCATAGAAGTAGGTGGCTGGCACATTCAATTTTTTAACGATTTCCATTCTTCTTCACCTCAGTATGTTGTTCTTGTTTCTCTCGCTTTCTTCCTCTTAGGAAGAAAAATAATCCAGCGCCAAAAAATGATGCTGCAGTGATAATGCTTAAAAAATCATAAACCCCAGTTTTTGCATTTGCACTGTATACAAAAATCAACAACCCTATACTCATCAAGAACAGTCCATTTTTTAACATGATTACCAGTCCCTATCTAATTAATAGATTACACAGCAGCTGCTTGGAAGTAAAGAACATTTCCCCAAGATTGTGCTTTAATCAAATCTTTTGCTTTTGTTGCTGCAGCGGCAGCATCTCCTGTTACGTCAAAAACTAATTTAATACCTTGTTTTTCTTTAAAGCTGTATGTGAAGTCTCCTCCATCATAGTTGTTTAATAAATCTTTGATTGCATCCTGCTGCATCGCTGAACTAATTCCGATCATTTGTATGTTCCCCTTTCAGTTTATGTAAGAATGAGGTCGAGACAGAAAAATTCCCCTGTACACTACGATCCTCAGAGCCGAAAATTTGCTCCTGTGCAATAATTTCACTTGTCTTTAAAACTATACTACTAAAATTTTAAGGTTAGGACAACCATCAAATCCGACGATTGTCCTATACCTAAAATTATTTACTTGATTATTCTTTTTCACCTAAAGCTGGATCCATTTTATTCGCCGCAATAACGAATGGCGCCCAGATAGCGAAGGCAACTGCTAGATTGACTAATGTCAATACAATTGCTCTCCAGTCACCTGCAGTAGCCAAGAATCCGCTCAATGCTGTAGGCATTACCCAAATAACGTTTACTACTACTGGGTTAACCAATCCAGCCATTGTTGCAAAGTAAGCAATAGTTGCAGTTGCAATTGGTGCAAGAATAAATGGAATACCTAATAGTGGGTTCAATACAACTGGCAACCCAAACATTACAGGTTCATTGATATTGAACAAACCAGGTCCGATACCTAATGTACCGATTGTTTTGTAGTCTGCACGTTTAGAGAAAATCAGGATAGTGATCAAGAGTACCAATGTTACCCCTGCCCCACCAGGCCATACAAATGCTTCAAATGAACCAGCAACCCATTTATAAGGAATTGCTTCCCCAGTTTGGTAAGCATTTGAATTTTCTACCATTGCAACACCGTAGATAGATTGTAAAACAGGTCCCATGATGTTTGTACCATGTAAACCGAAGAACCAAAGAACGTGTACAAGCAATACGATAACAAATACTGCGCCGTAACCTTGAGATAAGCCTAGTAGCGGAGCCTGAATAGATTCAGAAATCCAGTCAATCAAAGGCATACCTACAAAACGTTCAAACAAGTAATAAATCAAACCTGAAACATACAAAGCAGCAACCCCAGGAATAATAGCGGCAAATGCTTTTGATACTGCTGGTGGAACTGAATCCGGCATTTTGATAATAACATTTTTCTTCATTAATTTAGCGAAAATAATAACTGAAATAAAGCCGAAAATCATTGCTGTAAATAAACCAGTACCACCCATGTATTTACTGAATGGGAAGTAACCCCATGCACCTGATGCAATACTTGAAACGCCATCAGCAGTAGTAATTGTACCACCTGCTTCAGTAATCATATCAGCAGCATCTTTTGGTAATACACCAGTCAAAGCTAGAGTAGCTGTTGCAGTTTGTGGAATCCCCATAATGAAAGCAACAAGCGAAACAATTGCACCTGATAAAGTATCCACTTCATAGGCTTTAGCTAAATTGTAACCAAATGAAACTGAGAATACTACGGCCATGATAGCCAATGTTCCTGTCCATACCAAACCGTTGATTGCAATTACAGGTGTAAAGAAGTTTGTGATTGCGTTGTCTGCACCAATATACGTATTTGGAAAATCACGCATAAAGGCATTTAGAAGAGTTGCAACCGCACCGGCCATAGTTGCAGGCATCATTGTGATAAAAGCATCACGCAATGCAACCAAGTGTTTCTCTGAGCCAATCTTAGCAGCAACCGGTAGGATGTATTTCTCCATCCAGCTTACTAATCCGTTCATTTTTATTTCCTCCTATAAACAATTATTTATCTAAAGAGAGCATTCCCTTTAAATCAAATCAATAGATAAAACTCCGTTCAAAAAGTTTTTATCCGTTCCCTATCACTCTTCCGTTCAAAAAAGAATGTTAAGCTTATTTACTGTCCATACGACGGTAAACATCGATGATTTCTTTTGCTAAATCTGTGAAAGCAATTGAAGTCATCAGGTGATCTTGACTGTGTACTGTTAATAAAGTCACTGTCATATTGTTTCCTTGTGCTTCTTGAGTCAATAGACCTGTTTGAGAATGGTGTGCTTCAACTAGAGAAGCTTCCGCATCTGCAATTTTTTGGTCAGCTTCTTCGAATTTACCTTCTTTAGCTGCTGCAATTGCTTCCATTGCGTCGCTTTTCGCGTTACCGCCAAACATGATTAAACCCATGATAGCTTCTAAATTCTTTTCTTCCATTTTCATTTCTCCTTCGATTATTGATAGTTGGTCTTTCAGTGATTCGATTAGCCCATTAAAGCGATTGCTTGATCTAGAACTTTTTCCCCGTTCATCATGCCGTAGTCAGCCATGTTGATAACATCTAAAGGAATACCTTTTGGTTCCAATTTTTGTTCAAACTGAGCTTTCATGAAACGTACTTGTGGGCCTAAAAGCAATACATTTACATCTTTTGCTTCCAAGTTATTATCTGCATCAGAAGCTGATACTGCAAAGATATCTGCGTCCATTCCACGCGCTTCAGCGGCTTTTTGCATTTTTGTTACTAGTAAGCTTGTGCTCATTCCTGCTGAACAAACCAGCATTATCGTTTTTTTTGACATGTTGTTCACTCCTTAATAATTTTTAATTACACATTTATATAAGCAAGAACCGTGCCAAAAAAAGATATAGACCAAACCCTTTATTATCAAGGCTTTGGTCTATATCACTTAGAGCTACACACTCTATTTTTCTGTTTACACACAAACATTAGTGTGTAAATCATGATTTTCTGATTTTATTCTCTAAAAACATTTTAGTCAAATGCGCTACTTCTGTTTCAGGTATGGTAATGCGATATGCCTTCTCGATGGCCATCAGATTCGTACGAGCAACGTCTGTCTCCAAGCGATTCTTCTTCACGAACTCTGTCAGACCTTCAAAGCTTTTTGTTTCTTCTCCTTTTAAAATGGAGTCGACCAAAAAGGCAAGATGGATCACAATTCCTGCATCAACTCCCGGCTCTACAATGATATGCATGTCCGTCTGGATTTGATGAACAGTCTTTTGCAGCATTACAATCAGCTTCTGCAGCGAGTCAACTGCTGTTATCGTGTCACTTAAGGATTTAACAATTTTTTCTGTCGGCACTTCGTCACCAGCAATGCGTTTCAGCACATTCAGCTTCTCATCATCAAATATATCATAAGCTGAAAAGAATGGAATATTTTGATACTCTACATCAACAGTTCCTGCAATTGCCTTGATTTCATATTCTTCCATCAAGCTGTCAATGTGCTTCTTGAACGCTTCCCGTTCTAAAAACTGCATTTGGATGATCTCTACCTTGTCCTCATCGATCACCGGAAGAATTCGCTGGTACAATCTGGCTGCTACACCTTCTCCGGTAAAGCAAGTCACTACAACTGCTTTTTTGACCTGATTCGGATTCTTCAGGCTGCTGCGGAATTGCTCACGGATGATTCCTTCAAAGGACATCTGGATATTTTGATAAATATCCTCCAGACTTCTTCCAACACCTGCCATTCTAATTGCTTCCAAAACAATCATTGTACTGGTCATTGAGATAGCTTTCGTGCGAATCCCAGTTTCTTCATAAATCATGTTTCCAAAGGAGTTCAATGAGCCCATATCTGTTAATAGCAGCATCCCATTGCTCAAGGTTTCTTGATTATCCATAACGTAGCTGCGTAATTTTTCATACATTGTCTGAACTTCCATGGTCAGCGGCATGTTCATTGCTTTCCCAGTAGATATGCCCAACAGTTCCTGTGCTGTTTTCAACATGCTTGAGGCTGTTGAATCCCCATGCATCAAAACAACTACACCAACATTGTTTACCTCAATCGTTTCCTTATTTCCTACATCTATAGAAAGAAACATGCTGATGAAGCCAATTTCGTCAAAAGGAATCTCAATATCATTTTCCTCTTCAATGATTGCAGACAGATCGATTGCCACCTGAAACTCTTCCTTCATTTGCTTACGGATATTATTCAAGTTAGGATGGACGATCATATGCCCTTCTCTGACACGATCGATCGTACTTTGCAAATGCAGAGCAAAAGCAAATCGAGCATTTTCGTTATATTTACGAGACAACCGCTTTTCAGCAATATCATAGAGACGGTTTGTTGATTTCCAAATGCTTTCCGGCAACAGCTCTTTGTGGACTGAGCTTTGTGTCAGCTCTTCCACATACGTCTGGAAATAAGCGTCCATATCTGTAGAAATCAATTCTTCCAAATCAACATTTTCCAAATCATTTTGGGAAAGCGTCGATACTTTTTCCTCGATTTCATTATAGACTTGCATGTCTCTTGCCGGGTCTCTGGACCAGACAACCTCGTTTGTTCCCGGTTCAAAGGTCAGGTAATTATTTTTTGCATCGACAAAACGATCTAATCGATCAGAGACTTCTTTGATTTTCAGCAGCCCTTTTTGGACTTGTAATGGAAGGTCTTTTTTTCTAATCATCAGTGAAGCAGAGTTATGCGTCCGATAGTGCAGGAATGATTTCGCACACACTAATTTCAGATCACGCTTCACTTGACCGATATTCCCCTCTGCATCATAAAGCATGAATGCCAGCACAGCTTCTCTTTCGATATTGATTCGCTGATTCAGTCGATTCGCTTCCTGTTTGATAAACAACGCAATGATATCATAACGTTCATCAAGAGAACGTCCTTCCAAATTCGGCAATGTGATTGCCATCGGGATTCGGCGGTTAAAGGTAGTCAAAAAGCTTTCAGAGGACTCTGTCGTTGCGCCAATGATTTGTACCGAAGCGTTGTAGGTCTTCCCGCTTTCTCCCAAAGGACGATAAATTCCTTTATCGATAAAGGTGAACAGCATCTCTTGACCTTCCGGCGGCAAGCGATGTATCTCATCAAGGAACAGCACACCGCCGTCTGCTTCTGAGATCAATCCGGGGCTGTCGTTTTCGGCCCCCGTATATGCTCCCTTTTTCACACCAAAAATATGTCCAAAAAGCAGCTGTGGATTCTGCGCATAGTCTGCACAGTTGAAAGAAACAAAAGGAGCATCCTCCGGCAACGTTTTTGATTCTACCGCAAAATGATACATACATTCAGCAAACAGTGACTTCCCTGTCCCTGTTTCCCCAAATATGATTGTATGAAGTCCCCTTGGCGGGTACAGGATCGCAGCCTTCGCCTGCTGGATGCTGACCTTCAATGAGTCATTCGCTCCTACAAGGTTTTCAAATGAAACCTCGCTTGAATTATCCACATGTATCTGATCCTCGTCTTCTTCAAAGCGGACAGAATAAATGACTGGTCTGCCCTCTCCTTTGACAATTCTACTTTCTTTTGAAAGTTCACTTAAGTATCTACTTGCATTGCTTCGATCGATCTGCAGCTTTTCTGCAATATCAGCCGCTGTCATACCGATTTTCTTTTTCTGCAGCAATGCTAAAATTTCTTCTTTTCTGGATTTCATGCTTAGCCTCCCTTATGCCCGATGAATCCAAACACAACAGTCAACAATCATTTCCCTTTTCTCTCTTTTCCACTATTTTTTCTATCTGCCTCTTTCCTCTCTTTATGGAATCCGGCATCATAAATAAATAGTTCCTCGGCTGTTTGCCCAGCATCCTTCATCAACCGTTGAAAATCACGTTTCGTTCGGTCATTGATAAATGTTATGACTGCACCTTCTGCTCCCATTCTTCCCGTACGTCCTGCTCGATGAGCATAGCTTACACTGTCCTGTGGAACATCAACGTTCACAACAAAATCAATAGCTGGAAAATCCAAGCCTCTGGCTCCCACATCTGTTGTTAAAAGCATTTTTGCTCGTTTCTGAGAAAATTGGCTGATTGCCAGTTTCCGCATCTGCTTGTTCTGATCAGAAGCCAGACCGACAACTGGTAACGCCTCGTAAGACAATTTCTCTTCTATAGCTCCTAAATCAGCCAGTTGGTTGAAAAATACCATCCCATAAAATGATGGGATATGAAGCATTTTCTGCAGAAAATCCTTTCTTTTTCTGAAAGGCACATCTATGTAAAAATGTTGGATTTTACCAGCAGATTGGTCTTCTTTTACAGCATCGACAGTCAAAACATCATCAGCCAGTTCATTGACTTCATTTTCGATCGTGTCAGCAGTCGCAGAATAAAACACCAGCTGGTAGTCTACTGGTGCACTTTGCAAAATCTGTCTCGTCAGATCCAGTTCACTTTTTTGCAGCAGCAGATCTGCTTCGTCCATAACGATCGTTTTCAATTGGTGGCTCTTGATTTTTTTTGAACGAATCAACTCCAGGATTCTTCCCGGTGTTCCAATCAATATTTCCGGCTTCTTCTTAAGCTTCTCGATTTGACGTTTAACATTGGCTCCGCCGATTAAGGTTTGGGACTTCAGCTCAAGCACCTTGCCCCATTCCTGAGCAACCTGTCCGATTTGCATGGCAAGCTCCTGAGAAGGTGCCAAAATCAGCAACTGACTACCTTCCTGCTTCTTCACATTCAACAACAACGGCAGCAAATAAGCCAACGTTTTCCCAGTTCCCGTTGGCGAGATCCCTCGTACATTTTTTCCTTCTGACAAAGGTAAAAAGCTCTGCTCCTGTATAGCTGAAGGTTCATCAAAACCAGAAGTCTGCCATTGCTTCTGCCATCCTTCTGGTAACTGTTTTACAAAATCCATATGTATCCTCTTTCAAGAGCAAGGTCGTGACACAATTTGCTTCCCGCATTCGTAGACTCTATACTGTATCGAGCCTTACGTAAGCGGTAAAAAGCTGTTTTATGGAAACGCCGTTCATTTCAACATTAATGTTTCCAATTGATTTATGTCACAACCCTGTCATTTATTGGTTTAAGCTATTATTGACTTCTATGATCAATCAACAAGTTTTGGCTTCAAATCCTCTTTCGAACTGTTTGTCGTTTTACTCTAACTACGCTAAAATTGCGCTGACAGTTTCTGACAGTTTTTTCCGCCTGATAAGTCCTGAAATGCTCCCCGATTTTCTCATAATATTAAGTGCAAAATGCCTACTTCTATTTTACTTTTTATCTGCGTCAAATACAATACCTGCACTGGCTCTTAAATCAGTTAATACCTGATTGACATTGCGAGCAAGCTCCACCCATTCTTCGTAAGCGACTCCCCAGTTTTTATCTTCCGGATTCTCAATTACATGTGCAAAGTCTGCTACTTCTTCTACCATTGGATTTTCTTCTGTCGTTAATGCAATAACTTCCGTTCTCTGTTGATTTCGATCATGGAATTCCGCTTGGGAAATCGCATTGATACCATCTAGCAACAGCGTACCGTTGTCAAAATAAATTTCAGAAGATAAGGCAGAATCACCGATTTTCCCAGCATGGATCGTCACATCAAAATGATCATAGCGTAAAATCGCAGTGCCCAATCCATCCACGCCTGTTTGGATTTTACGAGCAAAGTAGTGACTTTCCTGCGGCATACCGAACCACGCAACTGCTGCGTATACCAGATACACACCTAAGTCCATCAATGCACCACCAGAAAAATGAGGAGAGAAAATGTTCGGCTCCTGTCCATCCAATACCTGATCATAACGTGAAGAATATTTCATATAAGTAAAATTCGCACCAATGATTTCATTTTTCAACGGCAATAGATCACCGATTTTTTTGAAGCTTTTTTCGTGAATATTACGGGCCGCTTCAAAGAAGAGAACCTTTTTCTCGTTTGCAAGTGTAATGATCTCATCCATTTCTGCCGGCGTTGAAAATGCCGGTTTCTCTACAATCACGTTTTTCCCAGCCAAGATTGCCTGCTTAGCCTGTTCAAAGTGCAACGAATTTGGTGAAGCAATATACACCGTACTCATATGATCGATCCCAAAAAATGTTTTCAGATCGATTGCATATTCTACATCACCATATTTTTCACCAAATTTTTGAGCTGTTTCCAACTTTCTGGAATAAACAGCTGCCAAATCATATTTTCCTGTCTCCAATGCTGCCTGTACAAACTGATCACTGATCCAATTTGTTCCAATCACGCCTAAATGAATCATTTTATCCTCACCTTTCTTCATCTCTCTATTTGCAACATAGCCTTACGGCTGTATATGTTCAATCTCAAAAACTTCTTTTACTGAAAGAAATTTTGAGAGTATTGAAGCCTGGATCATGGTATTCGCTAGATTATATCAGCGGATTCTTTCTATAAGATAGTGCCTTCCTTAGTCAGGCTGAACGAATCTCTGATTCAAATCAAAAGGTGTTTCTGATAAAACCTGAATGGATTCTGGTTTCACACGACAGTTATAGGTAAGAACCTTCAGTCCTAATTGCTGCCCTTCTTCGACTGCCTGTACCAATTCCGGCTGCATCTCCCGGTTAAGTGTTGTTCGAATCACTTTTTCGAACTGAGCAATAAACAGAACATAGCACTGATATCCATCTTCTAATGCCTCTGTCAGCTCTTTTACATGCTTCAGGCCTCTGAGCGTCGGTGCATCTGGAAAAGCACCAATCCCTTGATTTTCCAAGGTCATTCCTTTCACTTCAACAAAAGCTTTTTGACCTGTATCCGTCTCAATGAATATATCAAACTTTGAATGACCATAGCGCTGTTCACGCTTTAAAAAGCTGATTTCTCCATTTAAATCCGGCAATACGATCTTTCCTTCGAGCAATCCTTGAGCAGCCAAGGCATTGGGAATCTGGCTGTCTATATTAAACCACTGCTCACCTTTTTTTACAGCAACTAAATCATACGCTGTTTTTCTTTTAGAAGAAGGCTGATGGCTCAGGGCTACTTGTGCCCCCTGTAAAAAAACTTCTCTTCCTCTGCCTGTATTCTTCACGTGAACGGTTACCTGTTCACCTGTTTCTACCAGCTCGCATTCAGCGATAAAACGATTTGGCCGGTTCAAAAATCGCGCCAAATGAACATCCGGATATACAATCATAAGAACACCCTTTCCTCATCACAATACCACATTTTACGGCTTTTAGACAACTAAGTTGTAACACTCAAAAAAAGAAATGGCAGCTTCTGCTTTGAAAGCGAGAAATGTTTCAGAAACGGCGTATTATGGAAAAACGAGAGTGGGACAATGATCTGTTGCCACTCTTTTCCATACCCTAAATCCGAATAAACGGCGAGTCAGAAGTAGCTCCTACGACAATAAGCCGGAATTCAACAAAAATTTGTGAAACAATTTTCGTGAATTCCGGCTTATTGCTTGTAGCTAAACACTTCTGTCTCAGCCTCTTTTTTAGTCATTCCTTATTCTGATGGTTCAGATTGTGTATAATACTTAACGATTGGAAAGTAGAAGCACAGTACCAAGACCCAAACGACAGAAAATGCCTGTGTATTCAATGAATGCAAGTACAGACTGCCTGCTGTTAGAAAAATTGGTGCCAGAATATACTTTAATACCGGAGTGCTGAATCTCGGCTTGATCCATGTGATCAAAAAGCGTATGGGTAAAAATAGAACACCAAACAGTATGGTCATCAAAATATCCGTCTTAGTTATTTTCATTTTATTTCCCCTCTTTCTCGGCTGTTCCAGAAGATTTTCCTGAAGCAGCTCTTCTAATAATTTTAGTGAGATAAGATCAGGTCTGCTTTTTCCAAGCTCCCACTTGGAAATCGTTTGTCGAGTAACAAATACCTTATCTGCAACCTCCTGTTGAGTCAATCCCAACTCATTTCTTTTGTTCTTTAATTTCTTTCCTAAATCCATTTTTCCCTTTACCTCCTGCTTTGACTTTACCTTCCACCCATCAGAAATACACGCAACGGTCGTTGTTGCGTAGGCAATTTTGATTATTTTCGAGATTTTTTATCGTTTTTCTATTTTTCATGTGCAAAAATGCTTGTCCTATTTTTATATTCTTAAATTTTGTTAATGATGCTATCTTCACTTCATCAACTTTTCTTAATCCATGCTATCATAAAAAGAAAAGCCGGAGGTTGAAAATTTGAAAAAGCATTGGTCATTTTTACTTGGGGCTTCTGTCGTCACTGGGATTGCCAGTTCATTACTTTTTAAGCACGGTAAGAAGAAGTTGGATGAGAATCGGTCGACGGCTGATTTGATAAAGGTATACCAAGGACAGTGGTGGTTTGTTGATAAGAAAAAGGCGACACAGCATCAGCTGGTGATCGACGATAAGTTGAAAATCAGTATGGATGGAAAAGAGTTGGATTTTGCGCTGATCGAGTGGAATATGAAGCGTCTGACGATTCAGGATTCTTTTGGCTTCCATTTGATTATTGAGACAAAATCTGACAATCCTGCTACGTTATATGACGAAGCAGATGACAGCACCTATCTTTTAGAGGCTGTAGTACCAGTTGACAAATTGATGGAAAACGATTGATCTGACTTTGTTGTTTATAAAACAGGAAAAACAGCAAATGAGATTCGTTTGAATAAAAAAAGACAGGCACCTGTTTCAGGTGCTTGTCTTTTTTATAGCTCGTCAATCTCTTTTCTGTCTCTTGTCAGGCTTAATTTTCCTTGCCGTTTCCCAAGCTCTTTCTCAATATCAGACAAGGGAATATTCTTTTCTGCAAGTAAGACCAGCATATGATATACGAGATCTGCTGTTTCATAAACCAGCTCTTTTTGATCATTTTTGGCTGCAATGATGACCTCTGTGGTCTCCTCACCGACCTTTTTCAAGATTTTATCCAGCCCCTTATCAAATAGATAGTTAGTATAAGAGCCTTCTTTCGGTTGTTCTTTTCTTTCAACGATTTCATTATATAGTGATTCAAGCATCTTCCTGTCCCTCCTCAAAAATGAGATTGAAAAAACAACTATGGGCACCTGTATGACAGGCCGGTCCTGTTTGGTCGACACGGATAAGTAATGTGTCTTGGTCACAGTCTGTAGTGATTTTCTTTACCTTTTGAGTATGCCCGCTTGTCTCGCCCTTATTCCATAATGACTCACGAGAGCGGGAATAGAACCAAGTCGTCTTTGTTTCAAGTGTTTTATTGAAGCTTTCTTCGTTCATATAGGCCAGCATCAGTACTTCATCTGTCTGATCTTCGATGATGATAGCCGGAACTAAGCCCTTCGAAAAATCTGGTTTCATCTGCGTACCGTCACTCCTTCGTCTTGCAAGAACTCCTTCAGCTCAGGAATTCCTACCTCTCCATAATGGAAAATACTCGCAGCAAGCGCTGCTGTAACTGCTGTTTCTTCAAAGACCTCGAGGATATCTTCTTTTTTCCCACAGCCGCCGGAAGCAATTACTGGTACAGTAACTGCTTCACAAACCGCTTGATTCAAGGCTAAATCATACCCTTGCTTTGTTCCATCCGCATCCATACTTGTCAGCAGGATTTCTCCTGCGCCCAGTGAAACTGCCTTCTTGACCCAGTCAATAACATCCAAACCCGTATCTTCTCTACCGCCCTTTACAAACACGTGCCAACTGTCATCAGCGATTCTTTTAGCATCAACCGCAACAACAATGCATTGAGAACCGAATTTTTCCGCCCCTTGACGGATTAGCTCAGGATTCTGAATGGCCGCTGAATTCAGGGATATTTTATCAGCACCTGCTTGAAGCATTTTTTTCATATCTGCTACTGAACGAATACCTCCGCCGACCGTCAATGGAATAAACACCTCAGCCGCTGTCCGTTCAATAACCTCAACCATCGTCTCACGTTCATCACTGGTTGCCGTGATATCCAGAAAAACCAGCTCATCGGCACCTTGCTCATTGTACGCTCGCGCGATTTCTACAGGGTCCCCGATACTTTGCAGATTGACAAAATTAACTCCTTTTACCACCTGACCATCTGTCACATCCAGACAAGGAATGATTCTTTTTGTCAGCATAAGGCTTCCACCTCCTGCATTTCTTCCAGTGTTATCCGACCTTCATAATAAGCTTTACCTACGATTGCCCCATAAACACCGATTTCTACAAGCTCTTTCAAATCTTGTTTATCGCTGACTCCGCCGGAAGCAATGATTGCCACGTCCGGAACAGCCTGTTGTAAAGCTTGGTAATGGGACAGACTAGGTCCGGTCAATGTACCGTCTTTTGAAATATCAGTGTAAATTAGCGTCTGTACTCCGATTCCTGCCATTTCCTTAGCCATTGTCAGATAGTCTGTTTCACTGACTTCCAGCCAACCGCTAACTGCCACTTTGCCATCTTTGGCATCGATCCCCACAGCAATTTTTTCCTTATATCTTCCTACTGCTTCCTTGACCAATTCTGGATTTTTCAGTGCGGAAGAACCAATAATGACTCGATCCACACCAAGATCGATGTATTGCTTGATTTGTTCCATTGAACGAATACCGCCTCCAACTTCAAGCATCAACCCGGTTTCTTTTTTGATATGTTCGATCAGCGGTGCATTCGTCGTCGTCCCCTCCAAAGCCCCATCCAAATCAACAATATGAAGCGTTTTGATTCCAGCTTCTTTAAAAATATGGGCTTGCGCCAATGGATCAGAATGAACAACAGTTTTTTGTGAAAAATCTCCTTTTACTAGACGAACTGCTTCTCCCTCACGAATATCAATTGCCGGCAACACGTACATGATCCACAACCTCCTTGAATCCTCTTAATATTTTCAGTCCAACTTCCCCGCTTTTTTCCGGATGAAATTGTGTACCATAGATATTCCCCTTTGAAATCATTGCCGGAACCTTAAGTGAGTATTGAGTAAGGGCATCAATGTTGTCTGGATCACAGTCTGCATAATAGGAATGAACAAAATAGACGTATTCGCCTGCCATATCCTTTGTCAATGCTGTATCATTAGTTATCAACAGTTCGTTCCAACCCATATGAGGAACTGGAAACCCTTTTTCAGCAGGCAACTGTTCACAAATCCCTTCTATCAACTCAAGTCCTCGAGTGAAGCCATTTTCCATACTGCCCTCCAGCAGCAACTGCATACCCAGACAGACACCTAGGATTGGAACACCATTTTTGGCTGCTTGTTTGATCGCTACAGTCAAGCCTCGTTCATTCAATGCTTCCATTGCCAGAGAAAAGGCGCCAACGCCCGGCAAAATCAGTCCATCTGCCTGAGCAATTTCATCCAGATCCGACGACAGCTTATTTTCAAGTCCGACATAATCCAATGCTTTCTGGACATTGCGAGTATTTCCTGTATCGTAATCAATTATGACGATCATCTACAACGTTCCTTTCGTGGAATTTACTCCGTGGATCTCCGAATTGAAGGTAACCGCTTCTCTCAATGCTCTCCCGGTTGCTTTAAATAATGCTTCTATTTTATGATGGGTATTTTTTCCATGTAAAATTTTCAAATGAAGATTCATCTGAGTATTGAAGGCTAACGCTTGAAAAAATTCTTCGGTCAACTCTGTATCAAATGCCCCTAGCTTAGGATTATCAAATACTGCATCAAAAACCAGATACGCTCTGCCGCTTAAATCAAGAGAAGCCATCCCTAGTGTTTCATCCATTGGAACAAAGCTAGTCCCATAGCGATTGATCCCCGCCTTATCTCCTAATGCTTCTTTCAGACATTGTCCTAATACGATCCCCACATCTTCCACAGTATGATGACTGTCTACTTCTAAATCTCCAGATACTTTGACCTCCAACGACATTCTGCTATGACGAGCAAACAAGGTCAGCATATGATTGAAAAATCCGACACCAGTATCAATTAGGACCGGCTCCTGTTTATCTAAATCCAATGAAAGCTCAATCGACGTTTCCGCTGTCTCTCTCTTTAAGCCTGCTGTTCTCATTTATCTTCCTCCTTAAATCGATATTCAACAGCACGAGCATGTGCTTCAAGCCCTTCTTTCCTGGCCAATAAAGCAATATCCGCCTGTACCTCTGCCAATGCCTCTTTCGTATAGTAGCTGACCTGGCTGTATTTCACAAAATCATATACACCTAGTGGAGAATAAAACTTCGCTGTTCCACTCGTCGGCAGTACGTGGTTCGTACCTGACAGATAGTCTCCGACTGGTTCAGAGGTGTATGCCCCTAAAAAGATTGAACCAGCATTTCTGATGTCATGCAAACGGCTCATTGGATCTTCCATCTGTACCTCCAAATGCTCTGGTGCAATCTCATTCATGATATCAAACATATCGGTTGTACCACTGGCTAGAATGATCCAGCTATGATCAACTATCGAGCGTTCGGCAATTTCTTTTCGCGGCAACGTGATCAACTGTTCCGCAATCTCCCGTTCCACCTCTTCAGCCAATCTCTTTGAATCCGTTACTAGAAAAGTACGAGCCAATACATCATGTTCTGCCTGAGACAGCAAGTCCGCTGCGATGAATGCTGGATCAGCCTGAGCATCTGCCAGAACACCAATTTCTGACGGCCCCGCAATCATGTCGATCCCCACTGTACCAAACACTTGCTTTTTCGCTGTCGCAACATAAATATTTCCCGGTCCAACAATCTTATCTACTTTTGGAATAGTGGCTGTTCCATAAGCTAAGGCAGCAATTGCTTGAGCACCGCCAACTTGGAATACCCGATCCACTCCCGCAATTTTTGCAGCTGCCAAAATGATTGACGGTACACCTTCAGGCGAAGGTGGGGTAACCATGATCACTTCGTCGACACCAGCGATTTTTGCCGGCAGCACATTCATCAGAACAGAAGAAGGATACGCTGCTGTCCCTCCTGGAACATAGACCCCAACTCGTTCTAACGGCCGGACCAGCTGTCCTCTGATAACACCGCTTTTTTCACTATCCATAAAATCATATTGCTTTTGCTTTTTATGGTAGCTGATAATATTTTCCTTGGCCTTTTCAAGTGCTGTTTTTACTGAGTCTTCCAGCTGCTGATAGGCCTGATTGATCGCATCCTGTGATATTTCCAGTTCATCCAATTCTGTTTGATCAAATTTTCTGGAATATTCAAACAACGCTCGATCCCCTGAAGAAACAACATTGTCGATGATTTCCTTTGTTGCAGCTTCGATTTGTTGATCATCAGCCTTTCTCATATACTTCTCTTTATCTAGTTCAGATAGGATTTCCTGTCTTGTTCCCGATAGCCATCTCATTGCTCATCCCTCTTTTCCGATTACCGTTTCCAGTTTTTCAAACAGATCAAAAATTTCCTGACGCTTTCGTTTCAATGTTGCCTTATTCACAATCATTCGAGCAGAAATCTTACAAATATCCTCATAAATACTTAAGCCATTTTCCTTCAATGTCGTTCCGGTCTCAACAATATCAACGATCGCATCTGCTAATCCGAGAACCGGTGCAATTTCTACAGAGCCTTCGATTTTGATAATGTCCACATCTTCTCCTTTACTGCGAAAATGTGCAGAAGCGATGGTCGGATACTTTGTGGCAATCCGTTTACGCTTATGGTCATCCGGCTGATAATCGCTTGTTGATGCAACTGAAAATTTGCATTTTCCAATTGCCAGATCCAGCATCTCATAATACCCATGCGGGTGCTCCAGCAAGACATCCTTTCCTACGACTCCAAGATCCGCTACGCCATGTCTAACATAGGTTGTTACATCTGCGGCTTTGACTAATAGAAAGGTCAAGGTATGATCCTCGTTGTGAAAAACCAGCTTTCTTTGTTTATCCTTCATGAATGAAACATCGATCCCCGCCTGTTCAAATAATTCTAAGGTTTGCTTCTCCAGTCTGCCCTTTGTCAAAGCTATCGTCAAATTATTCTTCATTCTGCTCACCTGCTTTTACTCGAATAATCTCTTTTCCTTGGATAAGGATCACCTCATCATACGCCCATTTTTCACCATAAGCCAAGGCTTCCTCCCACGTATCAAACAACGAAAGCTCACTGTTTTCGCTCTGACAGACAAATTTCTGAGCTATGGCAATATCCTCAAGCGAGGCGTGAACCAACACCTTTGCATGCTCCAAATCTGCCAAAATCCCCAAACGATACTGAAGTGCGACTAGCGTGTCCAAATTGATTCCCAGACCAACTGCGGGAATTCGCGTATGGCCAAACTGCTCGACTAAGTGATCGTAACGTCCGCCTCTTAGAAATATCTCAGGAATCAGATCCGCATAGCCGTTGAATAAAATCCCAGTATAGTAATCCATCAATGCCACCGAACCAAGATCGACTGTTAGAGAGATATCAGGATGTGTCAAAGTGATCAACTGTGCCATCTTATTAATTTCTTCCAGAACTGCGGCAATGGCAGTCTCTTCCGGCAGCATCGCCTCAGCAGCAGCCAGAACCACTGATACATCACCAAACAGCTTAGGCAATTCCTTGATGAATCGATCCAGCTTGCTGGGGTGCTGCTGAACAAACTCGTTCAAGGCGCTTAGGTTCTTATTACTCAGTAATTCCTTCAAGGTTCTTTTTCCCTCGGCATTCAGTTGTAGATAAGTAGAAATTTCTTTCAATAAGCCTGCATGTCCCAGTTCAAAATGAAAATTGGGGATATTCAGCTCCGTCAGTATCTCTACCGCACAGGATATACATTCCAGCTCAGCTTTGACAGAAGAAAAACCAATCAGCTCGATCCCTGCCTGAGTCAGCTCATTTTGCTCCCCTGTCATTTCACTGTTGAAGCGAAAAACTCTTCCGCTATAAGACAGCTTCAACGGAGGCTGGATACCGGCTGTCGCCGCCACTCGTCCAATCGGCATCGTCATGTCCGGACGTAATACAAGCAAACGCCCCTGTTTGTCAAAAAAGCGATACAATAGACCTTCGATCTCATCTGCCTGAAAAACATCCTCAAACTCGATCAATGGCGTATCTACCCGCTGATACCCTCGTTTTCGTACGATTTGATTGACCTTTTGCTCCAACTCATAAGCACCATTTGCTTCACGGAATAATTTATCTTTTGTTCCCGATGGTAAGCTCAGATTCCATTTCATTACGCACACTCCCTTTCAAAAATCGATCATTAAAGACTATTTTTTAGCTGCTGGTTTTTTCCTCGTTAAGATATTTTTATAAACAAAAAATCCTCTTGGCAAATAAGCCAAGAGGACGAGAAAGTTTTTTTCACGTGGTCCCACCTCAGATTCATTTCCGCCTCTCAGCGAAAAACTCTGTTAGTCTGCGACTAAAAGCGATAACGGGCAGTCCCGATTTTTCCTACAGTTATTCAGAAAAACAATTTACAGGCGTGTTCGATGGTATGCTGCTATTTCCTTTCACCAGCCGGAAACTCTCTGAGGCAACAAAAATCATCTACTATTCTGATCATTATTTTTTCATCGTATTCTCATTTATTTCTAAAAACTTTATCATGGATAGTCAGATTAGTCAACTGATTTTCAAAAGAAAATAGCGAAAAGCTGCTTTCTTTCAACCTATGTCGCTAGTTTACTGCGCTTGTGCCACAAGAGCTCGTAAAGACTGATCAACAGTTTCAGCAGCCAATCGACCTTCTCGAATAGCCCAAATCACTAAACTAGGGCCTCTCTTGGCGTCTCCAGCTACATAGACTCGCTCATTGTTTGTCGTATAATCATCGAAAACCTCTGTCACTTCTAATTGATCAAGCAGACTTTTTTCCGGTCCGATAAAGCCCATCGCCAACAGTACCAAATCAGCCTTCAAGGTCTTCTCTGTTCCCTCAATTGGTTGGAAGCTTTGATCGACCTGAACAGTTTCCAAACCGATGACCTGACCTCTTTCCGCACCAATGAATGCAGTCGTTGACGTTTGATGAAGGGTCAGCTCTTCTTTTTGTAAATGGTTCGCCTCAGCTTGTCCATAGCCTTCTTTATCAACAAATGGATATTCCGGCCAAGGATTGCTTGAGTTTCTCACAGCAGGCATCTTAGGGGTGATCTCCAGCTGTCTGACCGATGCACAGCCCTGACGGATAGCTGAACCGATACAGTCATTTCCTGTATCCCCACCACCGATCACAACAACATGCTTGCCTTCCAGCTTCTTGCTGGTTGCCTCTGTTCCATATTTCAATACATCCTTGGTTGCTTCAGTCAGATAATCAACTGCAAACTGAACGCCTTGTACCTCTCGTCCGTTGACCTTCAAGTCCCTTGGTACACTCGCACCTGTTGCTGCAATCACCCGATCAAACTGCTGGTACAGCTCTTCTGCAGTGATGTCCACACCAATTTCTGTATTTGCGACAAAGTGAATACCAACTTCCTGCATTACATCAATACGACGCTGAACGACTTTTTTATCCAGCTTCATATTAGGAATGCCATACATCAGTAGACCGCCAAATCTGTCAGAACGCTCATAGATAGTGACCTCATGGCCAAGCTGATTCAAACGCCAAGCTGCGGAAAGACCTGCAGGTCCACTTCCAATAACAGCAATTTTAAATCCAGTTTTTTCCTTCGGAATACCGGTTGGTTTGACCCAACCATTTTCAAACGCTGTATCGATAATAAAACGTTCGTTGTCATGGATTGATACACCAGAACCATTTAGCGCCTCTGTACAAGACTTTTCACAGGGAGCAGGACAAACACGACCTGTCATTTCCGGCAACGGATTGGTTCTGCTCAGTCGTTCCCAGGCCTTCTTATATTCCCCGCGATAAACTAAATCGTTCCATTCCGGAATCAGGTTATCGTTAGGACAGCCGGAAACAGCTCGCTTTTCTCCGTAAAAGACACCTGTATGGCAGAAAGGAATCCCGCAGTTCATACATCTGGCTGCTTGCTCCTGACGCTCCTCTTCATTCAAAGGAACCTGCAATTCTTCCCAATCGGTGATTCGTTCTGCAATCGGACGATATGGATTTTCCTTACGGTCGTACTTTAAAAAGCCGAATGGATCTGCCATATTAGCCACGCTCCTTTACTGTTGGTTTCTGTGGTGCATTCTGCGCACCAATTACTGCCTCAAATGCTGACTCTAGCAATGTTTCACCAGAAAGTCCTTCTTCACGAAGCTTTTCAGTGACGGTAACCATTTCATGATACTCTTTTGGATAAACCTTGATAAAATGCTGCTGCAGATTTTCCCAGCCAGCCAGAATCTCCTCTGCCTTTTCTGATCCGGTATGCTGATAATGCTTTTCAAGCAGCTCCTTCAAAATAAGATCGTCACCTGATTCTCCTAATCGGAACAGCTCAACCATTTCCATATTACAGCGTTGTGCAAATTGTTCGTCCGGATCGTAGATATACGCGACACCACCGGACATCCCAGCACCGAAATTACGACCAGTTTCTCCCAAAATCACTGCAACACCGCCTGTCATGTATTCACAGCCATGGTCGCCGACACCTTCGACAACAACGTTCGCTCCACTATTCCGAACACAGAAACGTTCACCGCCTCGGCCTCTGAAATAGGCTTCTCCCTTGTTCGCGCCAAAGCAGGCAACATTCCCAACAATTGGGGAGCTTTCTGCCTTATAACCGGCATCCTCCGGCGGTACGATGACTAAACGCCCACCACTTAGACCTTTTCCTACATAATCATTTGCTTCCCCAGTTAGCTTCAGCTCCATGCCCTGTGTAATGAAGGCGCCAAAGCTCTGTCCGGCAATTCCTCGATAGTGATAATTGATCAATCCCGGTTCAAGTTCATAATTGCCGAACCGTTCGGCAATCCAGCCGCCCATTCGAGCCCCAACTGTTCGATTCACATTATTGATCGTTTCTTCCACGTAGATTTTCTGATTATTCTTAATTGCAGCTCCGGCAAAGGCATCCAGCTCTTTCCATTGACGCTGCTCCTGAAACGGATCTTCACACTTGCGTTCGATGCCCAAGGTATGCCCCAGCATTCTAGAGAAATCAAGAGATTTTGCTTTCCCTTTTGCTACAAATTTCGGCTTCAGCATTTCCGCATGGCCAATCATTTCATCGATGGTTCTAAAGCCCAGCTCTGCCATGATCTCTCTTAAATCTTCAGCGATAAACATCATAGCATTGATGATATGCTCCGGTTTTCCTACAAAGAATTTTCGCAGCTCCGGATCTTGAGTAGCTACACCGACAGGGCACGTATTCAAGCTGCAGACACGCATCATCACACAGCCTACTGCGACTAACGCTAAAGAGGCAAAACTGTATTCCTCAGCACCTAAAAGTGCTGCGACAGCAACATCTCGTCCTGTCATCAATTTCCCATCTGTTTCAAGCGTCATCCGCTGACGCAAATCGTTCAAGGACAATGTCTGGTGTGCCTCAACCAATCCCATTTCCCATGGAAGCCCGGCATCCCTGACAGAATTTCTTGGAGAAGCACCTGTTCCGCCATCGTAGCCTGAAATCACGACGACATCTGCACCTGCTTTGACCACACCTGTTGCAATCGTTCCAACGCCGGTGCTTGATACTAGCTTGACGTTGATCTTCGCATAAGGATTGATTGTTTTCAAATCGTAAATCAACTGGGCCAAATCCTCAATGGAGTAAATATCATGATGCGGCGGTGGTGAAATCAGACGCACACCAGGTGTTGAACCACGAATTTCCGCAACCCACGGAAAGACTTTATTTCCAGGCAGCTGTCCGCCTTCTCCCGGCTTCGCTCCCTGAGCAACCTTAATTTGCAGCTCTTCAGCACTCATCAAATATTCCGCATTAACGCCAAAACGACCAGATGCCACTTGCTTGATCTTGCTATTCAAGTTCACACCATTCGCTCTCGGCTTGAAACGGTTGCGATTTTCACCGCCTTCTCCGCTATTGGACTTCGCACCGATACGATTCATCGCTTCCGCAATACATTCATGTGCTTCCTGACTTAAAGACCCATAGCTCATAGCACCGACCTTGAAACGCTTGACGATTGTTTCTGCCGGTTCCACTTCAGTCAGCTTGACTGGTTGACGTTCACTAGTAAACTCCCACATAGCCCGTAAGGTTGCTGGTGTTTCAAGCTCTTCCTTATTCAACTGCTGAGCATATTTTTTATATAGCGCATAATCCCCTTGACGAACAGCCTGCTGGAAGTTATAGATTGTTTGCGGATTGAACAAATGATGCTCACCGTCTGCCTTGAATTGGAAGCTTCCGCCGGATGGTAGAAAATCATTTTCCTTTTCGCCATAGGCCGATTCGTAACGTTCAAGATATTCCTTTTCGATTTGATTCAGGGACAATCCGCCGATTCGACTAGCTGTTCCAGTAAAGAACTGATCGATCACTTTTTCAGAAAGTCCGACTGCTTCAAAAAGCTGTGCTCCATGATAACCGGCAATTGTTGAGATCCCCATACGAGACATGACTTTTACAATTCCCTTTTCTGCTGCCTGACGATAGGTTTCTACTTTATCTGCCAAATGATAGTCCTTTAACGTCTCATAAGTCCCATAAGGATGGATTGCACTCACACCATAGCCAATCAGCATCGCGTAATGATGAACTTCACAGATCTCAGCTGAATCGGCAATAATGGACACCAGTCCTCTTTTCCCTTGCTCTACAAGATAATTATGAAGCCCTGAAACAGCCAATAAGATCGGGATTGCTAATTTTCCTCTTCCTCTATCTCTGTCGGAAAGAATGATGATCGTTGCACCACTATCGATTTTTTCCTCTGCTTCCTTAAACATATTTTCCAGCACTCGCTGTAAACGGTTTGGAACCTCAGGAGTCAATGAATAGCTGATTGATTGGACCATACTTTTTTGTCCATGCACATTCAAACTTCTGATTTTTAGGAAGTCATCAGTAGAAAGAACGGGACTTTCGATTTTCAGCTTATTACAGTTTTCCGGCTGATCGATCAAGAGATTCCCGTCTCGGCCTAGAAACATCTCTGTTCCAATGACCAGCTTTTCACGGATTGCATCGATGGGTGGATTTGTCACTTGGGCAAACTGCTGTTTGAAATAAGTAAACAAAGATTGCGGCTTTTCGCTCAATACTGCTAAAGGGGAGTCATAGCCCATTGAAATAACAGGTTCCTCGCCTTTTTCTGCCATCGGCAAGACCGTCATTCGAATGATTTCATCGGTGTAGCCATTCAACTTCCACAAATGATTCAGCTCCACTTCAGACATCCTTGTTTCATCAGCTTCAGCTGATGCCAACTGATCAACTGTCAAGAGCTGGTCATTCAACCACTCACGATATGGATGCTTAGCTGCATAACGTTCTTTGATTTCTTCATTACGATAAAATCTCCCCGAAACCGTATCGACTAAAATCATATTCGCAGGTCCTAAAACACCTTTTTCCACAACTCTGGACGGCTCTAAATCAACAACGCCAGACTCAGAAGCAACCACAATGAAATTATCCTTTGTGATCGAATAGCGTGACGGACGCAGACCATTTCTATCTAGTGCAGCACCAACCATATCCCCATCAGTAAAGCAGAGAGCTGCCGGGCCATCCCACGGAGCTGTAAAGCTGGAATTGTATTCATAAAATGCCGCAGTTTCATCCTTTAAATTTGCTTCTTCAGACCAAGCCTCAGGAATCATCATCATTAAGGCATGAGGGATATCTCTGCCATTACGATATAAATGTTCCATACAGTTTTCCAGCTTTGCTGAATCAGAGTTCTCTTCGTTATATACATCGATATGGTGACTATGCATCCAGTTTTCTGCCCCGCGAAGGGTATTGATTTCTCCATTATGCGCTAAGAATCGAAAAGGCTGTGCTCGATCCCAGCTTGGAAACGTATTGGTTGAAAAACGTGAGTGGATCAGTGCGATATGACTTTCCATCGTTTTGTCCTGTAGATCAGGATAAAAAAGACGCACTTGATAAGCATGAAGCATTCCTTTGTAGACGATTGTTTTAGAAGAAAGACTGCATATCGCCAGTTCATCAGGAGAATAGATTTTTTCGATTTCTCTACGAAGTCGGAAAAGGCAGTCTTCAAAAGCTCTTCCTGCTTCAATATCAATAGGCTTTTCAATAAAAAGCTGAATAAAGCCCGGCATAACCTTTTGAGCGCCAGGACCACAATATTCAAAAGCAAAGGGAACATTTCTTTCCCAAAGCACACGATAGCCGGCAGCATTGATTTCTCCGGTTACAGATTTCAGTAGTGCTCTTTTCTCTGTTTCTTCCTCAGGTAAAAAGAGCATGGCAACAGCATAGTCTCCCTTATCAGGCAAGCTGATTTTTTGAGCGGCGGCTTTCTTTTGAAAAAAAGTATCCGGCATGGCCATCAATATCCCGGCACCGTCTCCAGTATCAGGCTCTGCACCTGTTCCGCCTCGATGATTCATTCTTTCCAGCATCGTAAGCGCATGATCGATCAGTTGATGAGAAGCCATTCCATCAATTTGTGCGATAAAGCCCATTCCGCAGGCATCTTTTTCAAAAGAAGGATCGTACATCATATTCTTTCTACTCTTGGTCTGTTTTCCCATTCACATCATTCCTCTTTCAAATAGTTTGAAAATTCTAATTTATTTTTAATAGTTTACACGCTTCTGCTAAATTTTACAACATTAACCTGAAAATTTCAGAAAGAATAACGCATGTAACATTATCAATTCAATGAATTTTTGAAAAGAATGGAAAATGGACGTAAAGTTTTCAGATTAATATCTTATTAAATGGTCAAATAGATGCTTTTCTGATAAACTGTTTTTGATGACTCCTGAGAAAGGATGAAAAATATGACACCAAATCGAGAAGACTACCTTAAACTGATCTTCGAATTAGGCGGAGATGAGAATAAAATCAACAACAAGCATATCGTCTCCGGACTGAATGTTTCAGCAGCCTCAGTCAGTGAAATGATTTCAAAGCTAGTTAAGGAAGAACTGGTTCACCATTCTCCCTACCAAGGCGTTCAGCTGACAGAACTGGGACTAACAAAAGCCAGCACGTTGATTCGCAAGCACCGGCTGTGGGAGGTATTTCTGGTTGAGCATCTGAATTATTCATGGAATGAAGTTCATGATGATGCCGAAGTACTGGAACATGTAACGTCGCCGACACTGGCTGACCGTTTATCAGATTATCTGGGGAATCCAAAATTCTGTCCTCATGGCGGAGTGATTCCTAAAGCAGGCGAGCCTGTTCACGAAGAACGTCATCAAACACTAGTCAATTATCCAATCGGCACGAAGATTCGCATTGCGAGAGTCTTGGATGAAAAAGACTTACTGGATTATCTGGTTTCCATTAATTTGAATATTCATGATGAATTTTCGATCGAGGATATTGCTGCTTATGAAGGACCTATCACTATCAGTAATACCGAAAAGAAATTGGCTGTGAGCTATAAAGCTGCCAGTACAATCTTTGTCGATCCATTATAGAAGGGGAGGAAAAAAATGAACGAAAAAATAGCGCTGTTTACAATATTTGGAGGAACGGGAGACCTTGCAAAAAGAAAGCTCTATCCTTCACTTTTTAGATTATACAAAAAAGGCAATCTGGGCGATCATTTCGCTGTGATTGGCACAGCGAGAAGAGAGTGGTCAGATGACTACTACAGAGAAATCGTTCGTGATACAATTGCTGATTTGAATCCGACGCAGGAAGAAGCAGAGGCATTTGCCAGCCATTTTTACTATCAGTCCCACAACGTGAACGACACTGAGCATTACGACACCTTGAAAACTCTATCTGATAGATTGAATGACGAATATCAGCTGCAAGGGAATAGAATCTATTATCTGGCGATGGCTCCTCAATTCTTCGGGACAATCGTCAACCATCTGAAGTCCCAAAATATTTTAACAGAGGACGGTTTTGATCGACTGATCATTGAAAAACCATTTGGTACCGATTATGATAGTGCGCACAAGCTGAATGAGGAAATCCGTGCTGTTTTCCCTGAGGACGATATTTTCCGTATCGACCACTATTTAGGAAAAGAAATGATCCAGAACATCTCAGCTATTCGTTTTGCCAACAATATTTTTGAATCACAGTGGAACAATCGTTACATTGACAATGTTCAAATCACTTTTGCTGAGAGCTTGGGTGTGGAAGACCGTGGCGGGTACTATGAAGAAAGCGGCGCATTGAAGGACATGGTGCAAAATCACATTCTTCAAGTATTGGCATTGCTTGCGATGGAACCTCCTGTTACCTTCTCTGAAAAGGAAATTCGTTCCGAAAAAGTCAAAGCGTTGAAAGCCATCAGACTGTACAACGAAGAAGAAGCCTTGAAGAATTTTGTTCGTGGACAATACGGTCCCGGCGAACTGGGAGACGATTCCTTTACGGGTTACCGTGAAGAACCAAATGTTTCTGAAGATTCACAGACGGAAACCTTTGCTGCCGGAAAATTCTACATCGATAACTTCCGCTGGTCAGGTGTTCCCTTCTATATCCGTACTGGAAAACGTCTGACAGAAAAAGGAACTCGGATCAATATTGTTTTCAAGCAGGTACCAGTCAACGTCTTTAAAGATGACATCGAACAATGTATAGAAAAAACAGATTTGCCGCCAAACGTTCTGACGATTTACATTCAGCCGACAGAAGGCTTCTCAATGACCTTGAACGGAAAAGAAATTGGACAAGGCTTCACTACAGCACCTGTCAAACTAGATTTCCGTCATAGCGCTGAAATGACAGAAAATAGTCCTGAAGCCTATGAAAAGCTGTTATTGGATAGTCTGAACGGTGATGGAACAAACTTCTCCCATTGGGATGAGGTAGCACAATCATGGAAAATCATTGACATCATTCGTCATGCGTGGGATAAGACAACTGTCGACTTCCCTAACTATGCTGCTGGAACGATGGGGCCAGAGGCAGCCTTCAAACTATTGGAAGCAGATGGCTTCCAATGGACGTGGGAACCAGATGTCTGGTATCGTGAACGCGGACAATTGGATTAGATAAAAATCAAAAGCTGGAGCATTACTCAATTTGAGTAGTTCTCCAGCTTTTTAACTTATATACAGCTACAAACCCATACAACACAATTGATCATCCAATTAATTTAAACTCACATCAATAAACTAAGCAAAGGAAAAATATCTGTCGTATTTGCCAGACAATGAACAACGATTGCCAGCTTCAATGAATCTTTTTTTTAATTGAAATTCAGCATGCATAAAAGAAAGAGGCTGAGACAGAAGTGTTTAGCTACAAGCAATAAGCCGGAATTCACGAAAATTGTTTCACAAATTTTTGTTGAATTCCGGCTTATTGTCGTAGGAGCTACTTCTGACTCGCCGTTTATTCGGATTTAGGGTATGGAAAAGAGTGGCAACAGATTATTGTCCCACTCTCTTTCTTCAACTAATTAAGCTTAGTTTTCAAATCCTTCAGCAACTGCTTCCGGATAGTTTTCTTCGACGATTTTCGCACAGCGACCGCAAAGTGTTGGTAATTTTTCATCTGACCCAACATCTGTTCGAACTGAACGGCAACGATCACAGGTTTCACCAGGGGCCGCCTCAACAAGAACCTTCATGTCCTCAAAGACAACCGCTTCAGCCGGAGCTTCGCCTTGTGCAAGCTCAAATCCTGAAACGATGAGCAGCTGAGCAATATCAGCATCTGCCGCGGTCAGTAATGCACGAATCTGCTCATTAGGGTAAACAGTGACCTTCGCTTCTAAAGATTTACCGATCAATTTAGAATTACGTGCTTCTTCCAGTGCCTTCAGCACATTGTCACGGAAGCTCATGAATGCTTCCCATGTATCCATCAACTCAGACTGATTCGGAAACTCTTCGTAGCCTGGGAATTCTGAAAGCTGAACATAATCCTCCTCTTCCTTCAGGAAGCTCCAGATTTCTTCTGAAGTGTGAGGGATGATTGGCGTCAAGAGCTTCGTCAGTGCAACAGCAGTCTGATAAAAGACTGTTTGCATACAACGACGTTGATAATCATTTTCTGCTTCGATATAAACAACATCTTTTGCAAAATCCAGATAAAATGCAGATAGATCAACTGTCAGGAAATTCATGACAGAACGATAGATTTGCATGAAATTGTATTTTTCATAGCCTTTTTCACGGATTTCTTTGATGACTTGATTCAGCTTCACCGTCATGTACTTATCAACAGAACGAAGCTCTTCAAAAGGAACTGTGTGCTCTGCTGGTTCAAAGTCGCTTGTATTGGCTAACAGGAAACGCATTGTATTTCTGATCTTTCTGTAGACCTCTGATACCTGATTCAGGATATCCATAGAGACACGTACATCAGATTCAGAATCCACGCTGCTTACCCATAGTCTTAGGATATCTGCACCCATTTGCTTGATCACTTTTTCAGGAACGATCGTGTTCCCTAGTGATTTACTCATCTTACGTCCTTCGCCATCTAAGGTAAAACCTTGAGAAAGAACAGCTTTGTAAGGTGCAACACCATTGATTGCAACACTTGTTGTGATACTTGAGTTGAACCAGCCGCGGTATTGATCTGATCCTTCAAGATACATATCCGCTGGGAAAGTCAGCTCAGGGCGTTGACGCAGTACCGCTTCATGTGATGAACCGGAATCAAACCATACGTCCATGATGTCTGTTTCTTTTGTAAACTTGCCATTTGGCGAACCTTCGTGTGTAAATCCTGCCGGCAATAGTTCTTCTGCTTCTTTTTCATACCAAATATTTGAGCCATGTTCTGCAAATAAGTTTGCTACATGATCGATTGTTTCAGGTGTGATGATTGCTTCACCGTTTTCCGCATAAAAAATCGGCAGTGGTACACCCCAAACACGTTGACGGGAAATAACCCAATCGCCGCGGTCACGGATCATATTATAAAGACGTGTTTTACCCCAAGGAATGATCCAGTCAACCTTCTCTACTTCGTCCAAGATATCCTGACGGAATTTATCGATAGATGCGAACCATTGTGGTGTCGCACGATAGATAACTGGTTTTTTCGTACGCCAGTCATGTGGGTAGCTATGAGTAAAGAAGTCCATCTTCAACAAGGCATCCTTCTCATCCAACAAAGCTGTGATCATTGGATTCGCTTTGTCATAAAAGATTCCCTCAAATCCAGGTGCTTCATCTGTAAATACACCACGATTATCAACTGGAGATAAAACGTCTAAACCATATTTTTTACTTACGATATAGTCATCTTCACCATGTCCCGGAGCAGTATGCACTAGACCTGTACCAGCTTCCAATGTTACATGGTCTCCCAGCATTACTAAGGAAGTGCGATCATAAAACGGATGCTGCACTGTCATGTACTCCATGTCTTTTCCGCTGATTGTGTCGATGATTTCCACGTCTTCCCAATCAATTGCTTCTTTTACTTGATCTAATAAATCTTTGGCTACAACATATTTTTTCCCATAAGCCTTTACTACTACATATTGGTAGTCTGCATTTACTGAGATACCTAAGTTTGCAGGTAATGTCCATGGTGTTGTTGTCCAGATAACTAGTGATGTGTCCGTATCTAAGATTCCTTTTCCATCAACGATTTTGAATGCTACGTAGATAGATGGAGATTTCACATCTTGGTACTCGATTTCCGCTTCTGCTAATGATGATTCACTTGAAGGGGACCAATAGATTGGTTTCAGGCCCTTATAGATATAGCCCTTCTCAGCCATTTTCCCAAACACACGGATTTCCGCTGCTTCGTAAGATGGATCAAGAGTAATATATGGATGCTCCCAATCGCCGCCGATTCCCAAACGCTTGAAATCAGCTCTTTGAGTATCTACTTGAGAACGAGCATACTCTTCACACTTTTTACGATATTCAGCTAGGCTCATTTCTTTTCGCTTTACACCCTTGTTTGTCAATACCTGTTCAATCGGCAAACCATGTGTATCCCAACCAGGAACATAGGGTGAACGGAAACCAGACATTGATTTGAAACGAATGATGATATCCTTACTGATCTTATTCAGTGAATGCCCGATATGGATATTCCCGTTTGCATAGGGAGGGCCGTCATGAAGAATAAACGAAGGCTTCCCTTCATTCAATTCTTGTCTTTTCTCGTAGATTTTTTTCTCTTCCCAGTCTTTCTGCCATTCTACTTCTCTGTTAGGCAGATTGCCCCGCATTGGAAAAGCTGTTTTACCAAGTTGCAGCGTTTCTTTCATTTTCATTCTCGTTTCCTCACTTTCAATATATAAATACAACAAAATAGATAACCGGATAACTATTTACTCTAGTCGACCTCTATGAAGAGACCAATTGACTTACGAAGATAGATTTGCTCTGTTGAAAGTCCATTTTCTCTTCATACTCATATCCTTCTACTAAAATAGTCTAAATTCTGCTTCTTTGAGAAGCATAAAAATTTATCCATAATCAATAAAACAAAAAAACACTTCCATCCCAAGGGACGAAAGTGCTCGTGTTACCACCCAAATTTAGAATCATTCAATAAATGATTCCCTCTGATGATTTGTAACGCAATCACACGTCAGACTTTACTTGTTTTCAAGCCTGATCTTGAATAGAGGATCTTTCCGTTAGCAGGGTCCTGTCAATCTTCCACCGTCATTGACTCGCTTTAAAGAAATGCTATCGGCTTTTCTGTTCTATTCATTAGAATTTATTCGTCAGTTGAAGATTTACTGTCTAGAAACTCTAAAGATTCTGAAAGCTCTTCACTCAGTTTTTTTGCATCTTCCAAAGAAGAAACAGTAGTAGGTGCCGCTGTCGGCTCAACTACAGGGATTGTTCCTGTTGCATTCATCTCGTCACTAGTCAGTTCTTTAGAAAGAACTTCCTGAATCACAGTATGGCTATCACTTACATAACTTGAGAATGGTTTCAGCAAGTCATTCCATTCTTCACTTTTGACTTGTTCAAGCTGTGTTTCCAACATCAAATTCAAGCGTTGGTGGAACACTCGTGTTTTCTTCTTCAAATCATCTGTCTCAGCGGCAAGCTGTCTTGCACGATCCGTCGCTTCTGTAAGGATTTCAGAAGCCTTATCCTCAGCAGCTGTAATCAATGCATTCGAACGTCTCTCTGCATTACTTACCATCTCATTTGCTGTATTTTCAGCAGAAGTAACAATAACTTCTGACTCTTTTGTAGCACTTGATTTTACTTTATCAGCAGTATCCTGAGCCACGATAATTGATTGATTCAATGCATCTTTTAGTTCATTGAAGTATTGTAGTTTTTCTTCCGCATGCTTCAATGATTTTTCTAATTCACGGACTTTCTGAAGAGAATCTTCATAATCTTTTGTTACCTGATCAAGAAAATCATCTACTTCATCCTGATTGTAGCCTCTCATTTTCGTAGAGAAAACTTTATTCTGGATATCTAACGGGGTTAACGCCATAATTATTCACCTCATTGATTTTTATTTTCGCAGTACTCCCAATAACAAACGATATTTTTCTTTTTTCGTTTTGCCTTCTAACTCCTGTACCTGTATGCGGCCAAAGCCTCTAATCGATACAATATCCAACAACTCCAAAGGAAAATCCGGACGTATATTTTCAGCCCAGTTGATTTTGACCTTTCCAGATTCTATCAGCTGTTTGGAACGCTGTCTGGAAATGTTATATACTGTTGAAATCAAATTATCCAGCCGCATAGAGCTGACCGTCACTTGTTCAATCGTCCATTCGTCCTTAGGAACAATGATCTCCGTATATTTTCTTTCCTCTAGCCTTACAGCTATTTTTCCAATCTTGTCTACTTGAGCAATCACAAAGTTCATCGTTTCTTCCGCAAGAAACACTTGCCACTGTTCTCCATCAGAAATAATATCCCCAAAATACTGGCGTTTCATCCCAGTACTCATTAATGTTCCTAATATTTTTCCGTGAGAAAGCGATGTAAACTTCACTGGGTAGACGATTTCAATCAAATTGATATTAAAATCCTCTGTTGTCGGCTCATAATAATCTGGAAAAATCAAACATCTCTTTCTCTCAGCTTGTTCATACCCTCCATAAAAACGAAAAGACAGATCACTGTTCTGCCGAATGATCGTTTCAAGAATGTACGCCTGTCTGGGATCTAAAAATTCAGTTAAATAAGGAGCATATTGACTTTCGACTTTTTCAATCCAATCACCGGCGGAATCAATAAAAGGATGTTCATCTTTTCGAAAATGCTGATACACATTTGCATTCATAGATAAACCACCCTTCTTTTATTGCTAACCTATAAGTGACAAAATAATCATATTCAAGCCGCCGCTTGCCAAATTCAACACAATAATTCCTATCATTACATTAAAGCTAACCATTCCAATATTCAAATTTAATCGATCAAACAAACTTAAATAGGGCTCACACAACCTAGCGACCAATCGTCCCAAAAAGGAATCCTGAGCACCAGGAAACCATGAAAGTAATGCGTAGATAACCAATAAACCAGAATATATCTGGACACCCTTGTCTATAAGAAATAAAATCTGAAGAATAGCGATTACCTCCTAAACTAAAAATCAAACATTTGTTTTTTAGCTAATGATTGTGCTGTTGCACTGTCTATTTCCATATTTGGTGGTGTGCATAGGAAGATTTCATCCCCTACACGTTGAATATCACCATCTAAAGCATAAACTGTCCCTGTAAGAAAATCGACGATTCTTCTCGCTTGACCCTCTTCAATCAGATGAAAATTGATCAATACAGCTTCCTCAACAATAATATGTTTTGCAATATTCATTGCTTCTGAGTAAACTCTAGGTTCAATAATCGAAATCTTCATTGGCTCATCATAACGATTGCTCTCCCGTGGTACAGACGACGTATTAGAATTGCGCATGGAGACAACCTTTTTCTCATTGTATGATCTTGTCTGATGACTACCACTTGTTGGATTCTGATGTTTTTCTGTTGAACGATAACGAGCTGATGGTCTTTCTCTCAAAGGTTCTGAACCAGACTGTTGATATGTCTGCTGTTGGACAGTTTGCTGCTGAGGAACCGTCTGCTGCGCTCTCGGCTGTTGTCTTACACGCGGCTGTTGTCTCGGCTGCTCATTTACAGCACTTTGCTCTGAATAGCTTTCGTAGCTGTCATCATATTCATCTTCACCAGATAATCCAAAAAAGTTTGATAATGCATTCTTATTAAAAATTGACATAGATTCCCCTCCTTTACGCACCTCTAAATAATCCTCTGCCGACGCGAACAAATGTTGCGCCCTCTTCTACGGCTATAGAAAAGTCATTTGACATGCCCATACTAAGCTCCGTACACGGTGCATAGGACAGGTGCATTTCTTTTACCATATTCTGAGCATCTTTTAGCTCCGAGAAAATCTTATGGAGCTCCTGATCATCGGCATTCAAAGGTGCCATGGTCATAAGACCAACAACACGAATTTTATCCATGTTACTCAATTGACTGATAAAATCCTTTAATTTTTCTTTTCTTAGTCCATGTTTACTCTCTTCAGCAGAAATATTTACTTCAACAAAACAAGAAATTGTTTTCTGTGCCCGCTTCTGTATTTCCTCTGCTAAGCTCAAACTGTCCAAAGCATGAAAATAGTCGATGTCATTGATAACTAATTTTACCTTTCTCCGCTGTAAATTACCAATCAAATGCCACCTTATTGAAGAATAATCCTTCAAAGCAGCTTTTTTCTCTAATAATTTATCTACACGGTTTTCAGCAAAATCCTCAACACCTAGTTTCGCCAGCTGTTCAGCTGTCTCACTATCAACTGACTTTGTTACAGCAACTACCGTTACCTCTGATTCTGAACGATGGGCATTTTCACATGCCAGCTTGATAGTTTCTTTGATTTCATTCAAATTATCTGCCAGCATGTGTCATTGCCTCTCTTATCTTTTTCTTCTGAAAAACGGTGGTGTGTTCAACTCGTCATCACCATGAGAAGATTCTTCACGATGGAATGTTTCGAATTCTTTTTTATCTACGTTTTCAATCGTTGTTTCTTCAACCTTCGGACGCACGTTTTGTTCACGACGAATGTCCCAGTCTCCAAAAGCACTTGCTTCTTCCTGCTGTTGTGATTGTTGAGGCTGTGTATTTCTAGCCTGTTCCATATCCAACACAGGTGCCTGCTGAACAGATTGAATCTGTGTATTTGTCTGTCTTTGTCTTTGCGGACGGCGTTGTTCCTTTTTAGAAGGATCGATCCCAGTTGCAATAACTGTTACACGAATCTCATCGCCAAGATCTTCATTGATCGATGTACCCAAGATAATATTAACATCTCCGGTAGCAGCACTTGTTACGATATCAGATGCATCCTGAGCTTCAAACAAGGTCATGTCCAGTCCGCCAGTAATGTTCAGCAATACTTGCTCAGCTCCATCAATAGAAGTTTCAAGCAATGGAGAAGAAATAGCTTTCTTCGTTGCTTCGATCACACGGTCTTCACCGCTGGCAACACCGATACCCATCAAAGCAGTTCCTTGATTTTCCATAACTGTCTTCACATCAGCGAAGTCCAAGTTTACGTAACCAGGTGCAGTGATTAAATCAGAGATACCTTGAACACCTTGACGTAAAACATTATCTGCTTCACGGAATGCTTCAAGCATAGGTGTCTTTTTATCTACAACTTCTAATAATCGATTGTTCGAAATAATAAGAAGTGTATCAACGTTTTCTTTAAGGAGTGCAATACCCTCAGCAGCAAATCGGCCTCTCTTCGGACCTTCAAAGCTGAATGGACGAGTAACCACGCCGACTGTCAAAGCGCCTAATTCTTTAGCGATTTTGGCAACAACAGGTGCCGCACCAGTACCAGTTCCTCCACCCATTCCGGCAGTGATAAAAATCATATCTGCTCCCTGCAATGAGTCTGAAATAACTTGTTCGCTTTCTTCAGCTGCTTTTTGGCCTACTTCCGGCTGAGAACCGGCACCTAAACCTCTTGTATATTTAGGACCAAGCTGGATCACTGTCTCAGCTTTTGAGCTTTTTAACGCTTGAACGTCTGTATTCGCTGCGATAAACTCTACGCCCTTGACATTTTCTTCAATCATACGGTTGACAGCATTGCCGCCGCCGCCGCCGACACCGATGACTTTAATGACAGCGCCGTTATTGATGTTGTTATCTAAAGAAAATTCCATATTATCGTTTCCTCCTGTTTTAGTGATTAATCAAAGATATTTGAGAAAAAGTCTTTGATTTTTCCGGTAACTTTTTCATTTGATTCATGATTTTCAGCATTTTCATAATTAGTTTCCATCGGCTCATCCTGATAGTTTTCATAGGAAGCGGCCTCTTGCTGCTGTACAGATATCTGAGGAGCAGAAGGTGTCGATTTTCCTCCGGGAACTGCGCCTTTGGCAATGTGATAAATCTCCGGAAGCTGTGCAGAGTATTCAACAATACTGATAACATTCGTGAAAACAGGATTGCGTAGTCCCATATGGTTCGGCACATAAAGTTTCACGCCTGTATCAAAAATTTCCTGTGCCAAATCAACAACACCTGGAAGGCTTGCGCCGCCGCCGGTTAAAATAATACCGCCCGGCAATTCCAATGCATCGATCTCATCCAGTACTTCTTTTGATTTTCTGAAAATTTGCTCTACTCGTGCTTCGATCACTTCGGAAAGATAACGTTCATCAACTTTTACAGGTTCAGATTTTCCAATCACATCAACAGGAAACTCTTCACTTACAGATGTACGTTCAGGGAACGCATCACCATAGTTGATTTTCAATGCTTCAGCATTATTGAAGGAAGTGTTCAATACAATAGAAATATCTTTTGTAACAAACTCTCCGCCTTCTTGATTCACATGATTGAACTTTAATTGTTTATCATGCATGACAGCTGTCGTTGTTTGACCGCCGCCCATGTCGATAACAATGGTTCCAAATTCTTTTTCACCATCTGAAAGGATCGTCTCAGTCAATGCAAGTGGCGCAATGACCATTTCGTTCACAGACAGTCCAGCTTTTTCTACGCATTTTCTTGTGTTATGAATGATCGTTTTAGGCCCTGTAAAGACAACGCCCAGCATTTCAAGACGAACACCGATCATTCCGCGAGGATCTTTGATCCCTTCAAATCCATCGACAGTAAATTCCTGAGGTAAAATCGCAACGATTTGACGTTCTGGAGGAGTTGAACGAACCAAAGCTGCAGATGCCACATTTCGTACATCCTCATCGTTGATTTCTTTTGATTCACTGCTTACAGCAATCATTCCTTGGCAGTTTTCTACTTCCAACATATTAGCCGGCAAACCTACGTTAACACTCTTGATTTGAATCCCCGCTTTTTCTTCCGCCTGCCTGACAGCACGCTGGATCGCATTTACGGTTTTATCAATATCAACGATGATTCCTCTGTTTAAACCATCAGATTTCGCGTTTCCCACGCCAATTATATTCATTTGGCCTTCAATAAATTCGGCTACGACAACTTTTACTGATGTTGTACCAATATCAAGGCCTACATACATTCCTGTTTTTGCCATGAATGGGGTTCCTCCTCCTAATTAATCCAATATGTAAGCGAACCTATACGCTCGTTTATCTATTTTTTGTCAATACTCACTTCTTTCAATTCTACCATAAACAAGGGCTTTTTAGAAAGAAGATTCTACTATTTTCTAATTTATTTTTTTACTGTCCTTCTTCAGCAGTCAAAGAGCTGTCTGCTGTGCTTTCAGAAGTGTCGCTATTCTCTGTTTCTTTCTTATGGGAGTAAGAGAAAATTCCAACCTCCATATCGATCACACCGGGTTCTGTCATCTGTCCGGAAACCTGAGAGTAGTAGTTCATTTTTTCGACTAATTGAGAAATATTTACAATTACTTGGTTTGTGTCTTTCATATAGAGAGTAATCAGCTCTTTGTTGGATTCCGATGGCGAATACTTGATTTCTGAAATCTGTTCCTTCAACTCATCAGGCAATCCATTGTATGATTCCATCAATGATTTGATATACTTCTCATCTTCAAAATTAGCAAATACAGGCATTCCACTGATTGGATTATCCAGCTTGTCAGTCAATACCTTACCATTTTCTAAAATAGGATAGTAAAAACCATCCAGGTAATCAACTGCCAAAACCTTATACTCTTGTATAGTAATTTTGAAGCTGTTGATGCCATTTAGTGACACACTAGCTTGTTTAACACGAGGAAATTTTTTCTCAATATTTTTTTCATTAGCAGAACGGTCAAAATACTGCGTCCATAAAGAACCATCGATTGCCAATTTTGAATCGGTGATCACTGCCTGTGAATCTACGTTTTCGTTTCCTGTGACAGTTACGCCTGACAATTTACTCAATGGCGAAACGAAATAGCATAAAATCAAAATGGCAATCGCTGAAATCGAAATGATAAATGACAGCCGACGAATCAGACGCGTGTTCCGTACTTTTTTTACATTTGGCAGTCGGTCAGCAAAAGATTCGTAAGTACTCTGAGGGGTTTCCAGCTCATCGTTTTGATCCTGTGTTTCTTCAGCAAGCTCTTCTTTGACATTCTCTTCTTCGGAATCCGGCACTTCTTCCTTCTCTTCATCCGCTCTCTTTTCAGGATGCCAGATAGGTGTATCGCCTTGATTCCGCATATATTCCAGGTTTTCTTTCTGCCAAGGAGTCAGCTGAAGCTCATCATTCTCTGATTTATGCTGGTCGTTCTCTTTGTTGTCAAGATCCTTCTCACTAATCTTCTACACCTCCTGTCATCGTACAAGCTCCTCTACTACATGATAAAGACGTTCACTGGCATTGGGGATTCCTTCTTTTCTGGAATTCTCAGCCATCTTATCGTGAACCCCGTCATTCAACAGGATTTCTTCAATAGCAGCAACTAGTCGGGAACCGGTAAGTTCTTCATCACTGACCATCTCGGCAGCTCCTGCCTTTACCAGGCTTTGAGCATTCTTGGTTTGATGATCATTCGTGACATAAGGGCTGGGAATCAGGATCGAAGGAAGACCTAAAGCAGTGATTTCGGCAATCGAAGTTGCCCCTGCTCGTCCAACAATCAGTTGAACATTCCCCATGACATCTGCCATTTTATCAATATATGGTTGGATGCTCACATTTTTCAGCTTTCTTTTAGAAAGATTTAACTTTTCTTGAAGCTCTTCAAAATAACGTTCACCGGAAGCATACAGCACTTGATATGGTTTGTCTTCAAAAAAAGGTAAAGCCTCTAAAAAGGCCTGATTGATTTTTAAAGCTCCTTGACTGCCTCCGAAAATGACCACAGTCGGTTTATCAGTTTCCAAACCGTATTCCGCCAAAATAGCCGATTTTTGTACATCAGCTACCTCCTGCGCTCTCGGGTTACCAGTTAGAACAACCTTTTCTTCTGGAAAATAAGAAGCCACGTCCGGAAAACAAACAGCAACACGTGAAGCGAATTTGCTTAAAAACTTGTTTGTTACTCCCGGGACACTGTTCTGTTCATGCACAATTGTTGGTATGCCAAGCTGCTTCGCCGCAAAAACGACTGAACCTGAAACATAACCGCCCGTTCCTATCACTATGTCAGGCTGAAACGAACGAATGATTTTTTTAGCTTTTCCTATACTGGATAAAAAAAGATAGATTGTTTTGAAATTCTGAGGACTTAATGACCGACGAAATCCTTGGATCTTGATTGTGCTGAATGGAATACCGTAAGTCGGGACAATTTTGCTTTCCAATCCGCGCTCTGTCCCAACATACATGAACTCAGCATTCGGCTGTGTTTTTTTCACATAGTTGATAAAAGCCAGTGCCGGGTAAATATGTCCGCCTGTCCCTCCACCTGTTACTAGTATCTTCATGCTTTTTTCTCACTTTTCTTTTTGTTTTAGCAGCTGAAATGCCTGCATAAATTTCTCTCCGCGTATCTCAAAATTGGGGTATTGATCCCAACTTGCGCAAGCGGGCGACAATAAGATAGTATCATTTTTTTCCGAAAAATCATAGGCTTCTTTTACAGCCGTCTCGACATTTTCAGTTAAAACGATTTTCGTGATCCCAGCCTGAACTGCCGCTTGATACAATTTGTCTTTCGTCTCCCCAAAAAGAACGATTCCTTTTAGTCCTGTCAAGAAAGGAACCAACTCATCAAAATCGTTGCCGCGATCCAAGCCTCCCGCCAGAAGAATCAATTGTTTATTTTCAAACCCACTCAATGCCTTCTCTGTAGCCAGAATATTCGTTGCTTTAGAATCATTGAAAAATCTGCGTCCATGAAGCTCGCCGACATATTGGGTTCGGTGAGGCACACCTGTAAAGTTTTTCAAGGTCTCTCTGATTGCTTCACTGGAAACACCTTTTAATTTCGCCACAGCAATTGCTGCCAGAGCGTTTTCAATATTGTGACTGCCTGGTACGCCTAGTTCAGAAGCTTCCATTATATAGTCTTCTTTGAAATAGAGACTACCGTTACTAAAGTAAGCACCAGGAACCTTCTCTTCAATCGAGAATGGAACAATCGTCGCTTTCGTTCCTTCACTCAGCTGACGCAATTCCTCCTGCGCCCAATTCAGGATCAGATACTCTGAAGCAGTCATATTCATTTGCAGATTCCATTTCGCTTGGACATAATCCTCCCGTGTACCATGATAATCCAAATGTGCTTCATACAAGTTCGTAATCACAGCAATCTCTGGTTTGAAGGTGTCGATTCCCATTAATTGGAAGCTTGAAAGCTCCATAACCAATTCATCTGATGCGTCGGATTCCTGTGCCACCTGGCTTGCCGGAAAACCAATATTTCCTGCAAGGCGTGCTCTTCCGGATTCCCTATCTGCATTCAATAAAAGACCGATCATCGTTGTCGTCGTCGTTTTTCCATTTGTCCCTGTGATACCGATGATTGGACACTCAGCAACTTGATACGCCAATTCAACCTCTGTAAGTACAGGCAAGCCTTTTTCCAACGCTTTCTGCACTAATGTATTGGTATAAGGTATCCCCGGGTTTTTGACAACCATGGAAAAATCTTCATCTAAAAGCTCAATCGGATGTCCACCTGTAACAACACGAATACCCAAGCTTAACAAATCTTGGGCATCAGGATTTTGATCGAATTGTTTAAAGTCATTAACAGTCACCAGTGCGCCTAGTTCCTGCAGCAATCTAGCTGCACTTACCCCACTTTTTGCAAGACCAAGAACTAAGATTTTTTTGTTTTCATATGTCGTAATTTTTTTCATGATTAATCCCCTTCACTTCCTTAGAAAATAATCCAAAGCGTAATGGCCGAACAGATCAGACTTGTCAGCCAGAAAATGATGTCGATCTTCCATTCCGACCAGCCGCTCATTTCAAAATGATGGTGAATTGGAGACATCTTGAAAATTCGCTTTCCAAAAACTTTGAATGAAAACACTTGAAGCATCACACTAGCTGTTTCACAGACATAGACCAGACCAATCAGCAGAAGCGTCCATTCCTGTCTGAGAATGATTGAAATAGCGGCTAACAACCCACCTAGAGCCAACGAGCCGACATCTCCCATAAATATCTTAGCTGGTTTCTTATTGTATGGGAAGAAACCGATAAGACCGCCAATCACTGCTAGGCAAACGAGTACGACATCATACTGCTGCTGTTTCCATGCGATGATGGCGTAGGTTCCAAAGGAGATTGTTCCCAGACCCGAAACCAGTCCATCGATCCCATCAGTAAGATTGACTGCGTTTGAGAAACCCACCAGCCAGACGATGATGAACGCGCCATAAAAAATTCCCAATGGCAATTCAGCCACACCAAACAAATTTAAGCTGTCAGGCATATTATCCATTCGATAAACTAGATAGAAGACGATTCCGCCTAATATCTGACCAATCAGTTTCTGTTTTGAGTTAAGCCCCATATTTCTTTTCTTAAAAATTTTGATGAAATCATCTAAAAATCCCAACATTCCATATAACACTAAGATAAACAACAGGACCAACACAGAAGATGTTAATTGCTTCAACCATATTCCTGCAATCAAGGTTGTAATGAAAGCTGCAGTTAAAAAGACTGCTCCGCCCATTGTCGGTGTTCCTGATTTGACGTTGTGCCAAGTTGGGCCTTCTTCTCTCGTTACTTGCCCTTGCTTTTTCATTTGGAAATAGCCAATAAACATCGGCATGATCGAAACAGTCAGCGCAAAACTAAACGCTATGGGAATAAAAATCTGTGTCCACTCCATATTATCTCTCCTAATTCACTTCAAACTCATTATTCATTACTTTCAACAGCAGTTGTATCTGCAGCTGTCTGTGTATTAACATCGGTTTCTTTAATTTCCATCGCCAATTTCATCAACGGATTGGCTACTTCAGCCATTGCAACTTTACTATAATTTGTATTTGGCTGCTTCATTGTTATATAGAGGATATATTCCGGATTCTCCGCAGGAACCATTTCAACTACAGAGTAAAGGTAATCTGTTGCTCCAGTGTAGTATACCCCTGTTTCTTGATCAACGATCTGGGCTGTCCCTGTTTTAGCAGCAACATGATAGCCTGGTACTGTGTAGACATCATAAGCAATTCCGTAAGTCGGATCTTCAACAGTATCTACCATATACGTCCGTACATCGTTGACCGCCTGTGCGCTGACTGGCGTCCCAACTTCTTCTCGCTGCGTCACTTTTTTCTCCCCAGTTTGAGGGTCCACAATCTCGCGTATATACTGCGGTTTGATCATTGTTCCTTCATTAGCAAAGGCACTGAAGGCCTGCATCATTTGAAAATTAGTGACTGAAATTGCCTGTCCAAAAGCAGACATTGCCTGATCGACAGTGTTATCGCCTGGAATAGAACCTAATGATTCATTCTCCAAGCCGGAATTCGTTGATGCACCAAAGCCGAATTTTGTCAGGTACTCCTGCCATTTTTGCCCGCCCATACGTCGTTCAAGCTCAAGCATCCCCACGTTACTGGACCAAGAGATTGCCTGACGGAAATTCAAGGTTCCTTTTTCGCCTTTATCCCAGTCGTTAACAATTGTTTCATTTCCCGGCGTGTCATCAAGAACAACTCCGCCATAGGGATAAGCAAATGTTTCGTCCGGATTGAAAACACCTTCTTGAATTGCCGCAGCAGAGGTGATGATTTTGATCGTTGAGCCCGGTTCATATTTATCTTCCACCAGGATGTTACGCCACAATTCCAAGCCCTCTTTTGTTTCAGGGTTAAAGGAAGGTCGTTGAGACATTGCTACGATATCACCGCTTTTTGCTTCCATTAATACAGCTGTAACTTCCTTTGGCTCATATTTCTCTACCAAAGGATCAAGTAAGCTTTCCAACCGTGTCTGCAAACGAATATCCAACGTAGTCACGATATCCTGACCATCCTGTACTTGACTTTCTTCTACTACTGTTCCGGGAACTGGATTACCGCTCACGTTCTTCTGATAATCTATCTTTCCATCTGTTCCGCTCAGAATATCATTATAGGATTTTTCGATCCCCATCATTCCTGTCAGTCCAACAGACTCATCCTCCTGATTTGCCAAGTCTGTATAGCCAATAAGATGGGACGCAAAAACACCATTAGGATAGATGCGATCCGGATGATCTTCAAAATAGATACCTTCTATTTCTTGTTCTGCCAATGCCGTTTCAATATTTTGCTTTTGTTCCAAGGTCAAATTTTTACCATTCGATCCAAACTCAACTTGAAACTTTGTCGAACCATCTTCATTTGTACCACTATTCAGGTATTTCAACGCATCTTCCTTTGACAGCTCAGTGTTGCTCTCCAACACTGCTGCAATTGCATCGAAGTCCTTTTTCTGTGCATACAGCTTTTTCTTATCCTGACCTAAAAAGTCCTCTGAAAGAACAGCGTATAAAGAATATGAGGTCGCATCTTCTGCAATGACCTGACCATTTCTATCCAGTATCGATCCTCTTTTAGCTTTGATTACTGTACTGCCGTTGTAAAGCTCCTCGGTTTTTTCCTTCAACGAAACTCCCGCAACTTCTCCGGAGCCAATAATATAAGATAATCTGAATGCAAACAAAAAGAACAACCCAATACTTGTAGCAAATAAAATAATGCCTACTTTTTTGCGATTGTTCATTGGATTTAAATTCTTTTTACGAATAAACTGCTTTATTTTGCTTTTTACGCTCATATCAATTCACTTTCCTTAAGTTTCCATCATTTTCTGAAAGTCCCTGTTTTTCAGCAATATCTTTGATTCGATCTGCTTTAGATAGTTCATTTCTTTCTTGTTCAAGCTTTAAGGCTGTTTCTTCTTTTTGAGTAATTTCTGCTTGAGCATCAGTAATTTCATTTGTTGTTTGAACGATTGCCGTCCTTACCTGTATTGTAAATACTGCAATACTGATAACGGCTCCTAACAAAAGAACTGTTAGAAATTTTTCGAATAGAGAAACGTTTCTCAAACGTCTCTTAGGAGAGTAGAGCAAGTCATCAGCAGGTTCTGTCTTCTTCACAGGAACCTCTGTTTCGATCACGGCTTCGTCAATAATCTGCATGTTGTATTGTGTTTCGTCATATTTTTTCAACTCAGCCATGTCCTGCCCTCCTCGTCTTTTGAAATGTAATGTGTGCACATTACTTAATTGTGTAGTGTCAATAATTGTTACCTATATAAATTCGGATCAATCTGATCCGTTACTGAGAATGATCCTTGTTGAGCTATTTCTGCTCAACAGCTCGCTATTCTCAACAGAATTATTTCTCTTTTATTCTTTCTGCAATTCTCAATTTAGCGCTTCGTGAGCGGTTGTTTTCTTCCAGCTCTTCCTTGCTTGGCAAGATAGGCTTTCTTGTCACGACCTTCATCTCAGGCTGAAATTCTTCCGGTATCATTGGAAGGCCTGGCGGCAAATCTTTGACTGAACTGTACTCCTTGAACATCGTTTTCACGATTCTGTCCTCTAAGGAATGGAATGTGATCACACTGATTCGTCCATCCATATTCAGTAAATCAATTGCTTGCTCTAATGACTCTTCAACAACACTAAGTTCATCATTCACAGCGATACGAATCGCCTGAAATACTCGCTTAGCAGGATGTCCGCCATTTCTTCTTGCCGGTGCCGGGATTGCTGTTTTGATAATATCAACCAGTTCTCCTGTTGTTTCGATTGCACGTTTCTCACGAACCCGCTCAATCTCTCTGGCAATCTGCTTTGAAAATTTTTCTTCCCCATAACGGAAAAAAATCTTTATCAGTTCCTGATAAGAATAGTCATTCACTACCTCATAGGCACTTAGCTCCGCACTCTGATCCATCCGCATATCTAAAGGAGCATCTTTGTGGTAGCTAAATCCTCGTTCTGCTTCATCCAATTGTGGAGAGGAAACACCAAGGTCGTAAAGTACGCCGTCTACGCCGTACACACCAAGGTCAGCCAATCTGTCCTTCAAATAACGAAAATTTGATTTAACAAATGTGACCATCCCTTTGTCAACATATTCTTTTAATCGTTGCGCCGCAAAATCCAATGCTTTCTGATCCTGATCAAAAGCATACAGATGCCCGGTTTCATCTAATTGGGACAATAAATACTCACTGTGACCTGCGCCGCCTAGCGTACAGTCAACGTAAACCCCATTTTTCTTAATTGCCAATCCATCTACTGTCTCTTTTAACAGTACAGTATAATGCTGAAACTCCACCATCTATGCTCCTCATCCTTAAAAACCAAAATCAATCATTGTCTCTGCAATCTCATCAAAATTCTCTTCTGCTTCTGTTGAAAATGCTGCCCATCGCTCTTCGTCCCAAATCTCAATTCGATTGGAAACCCCTATGATGACACAGCCTTTTTCAAGCTTTCCATGTGTACGCAGCGTTGCAGGAATATTGATTCTTCCCTGTTTATCTACCTCACACTCTGTCGCAGCGGAATAAAAAAAGCGGACGAAAGTACGGGCATCTTTCTTTGCTAACGGCATTTCTTTCAACTTTTCTTCTAATATTGCCCATTCTGATAAAGGATAGCCAAACAGACACCCATCCATCCCTCTTGTAACAATAAACTTCTCTCCAAGTTCATCTCGAAGTTTGGCTGGAACGATCAATCTGCCTTTGGCATCAATATTATGTTGAAATTCGCCGATCAACATAGCTGATTTCCCCGCTTTTCCACTTGATAGAAACAGTCTACCACATTCCACCACTTTCTACCACTTAAAACCGGAAAACTTCCCCCAATTAGCTGTTATTTAAAAAGTTTGTAATATTTGACCTTTTTTATATTTCTAACAGAAAACGCAACCAACGTTTATATCCCGCGCTTTCTTTATTGATCTCCTAACTAAAATAGATAATGACCGATATTTGTCAAAATCAGAAACGCATAAACAAGAAGAACCAGCAAAAAGTTCAGACGCCAGAACATCTTGAAAAACCGACCATAGATCAATTCCCCGTAGTAATATGCTTGAAACAAAGCAACACAGATCCCTAATAATAAAATCGAGATAAACATATAGGGAATGATCGTCTGATTATAAGTATCCTTAGATAAGGCATGCAGACCGATCAGTAAAAATGGAATGGAAATATCCGGAGCCTTGATTTTATAGCGTTCCGCCAAATTTAATCTAGTAACAAGATAATTTGCCGCAAACAAAACGACAACCGGAAAAACATACCAAAGAAGCATAACAATTGAAAAAGAGACCATCCCAAACAATTCCTTTCATAACACTTGATTTAAATATACTTTATTTAGTTTACATACATGTTTCATTTCCTTTAAAAATTCATGCCTAAATAATACTATTTTACAAGGCAATCAGTTCCTAAACAAGTAGTATATAGCTTATAATGAAAATAGTTACCAAAATCAAAAGGAGGCAGCACCAGTGATCACTTATTTAAAAAGGGAAAACCAACAGTTTATTCATGAAAATACAGATAGCGACGAGGTCAAATGGATCATCGTAGAGTCTCCTGCACGTGATGAGATCGACCAGCTGATTTCCACCTATCATTTACCTTCTGATTATGTGACCAGTGTTCTTGATGAAAATGAAAAAGCACGATCTGAGGGTAACTGGCACGATATCAGTGAGCGTGCTGCACTGATCCTGATTCAATTTCCAAAGGCATCGGTCAGCCCAAGCGGCTATATGCAGCTGAATACGTACCCTCTCTCTGTCATTCGAACAAAAGAAAACAAGATCATTACAATCACTGATCAGTCTACTGATTTTATTGAAAAAGTCAAAATGAATGGCCTTCAGGATTCTGAGCTTTCGGTACACAGCACCTTGCTCTTCCGGCTGCTCTGGGAGATTTCAAAAAGCTTTAACGGCTTTCTTTCCAAAGTCATTGCAGAAATCGGCCACCTTGAAGGTGAATTAAAAATAGCTACAGAAAACAGCCAGTTGTATCAAATGATGGATATTCAAAAAAGTCTGGTTTATTTTGAGTCGGCTCTTTCCGAAAATATCAATGTCGTCAAACGTCTTTACGATGATAGGGAAAGCCCAGACTCATATGATCATCTTCCCCATCTGCATGATATTCTCGTTGAAATGAAGCAAGGACTGACAACAACCAGTATTCAGCTTAAGCTTGTTGACCAAATCAGCAATACCTTTTCATCCATTGTATCCAACAATCTGAATATCGTCATGAAGATCCTGACATCCTTGACGATTGTCCTGACGATCCCAACTATCATCGGCGGAGTTTACGGAATGAATATCAAGTTGCCTTTTGCAAACCGAGAAGATGCCTTTCTCTGGATTTTCCTTATCACATCGTTTCTTTGCGGTGCTGTCATCTATTTTTTAAAGAAAAGGAATCTTCTTTAATTTTTTTATTGCCTCCTTTTATAAAAGGAGGTAAAATGTAAAGAGGCAAAGGATGTGAATAATAGTGGAAAAGAAGAAAACCAGTACATTCTCGAAAGTCACAAAAGTAGTTGTTTGGCTGATGCTGATTGCCATTATCGGTTCAACGCTAGTCACCGTGATCTCGACTTTTAGATAAGAACAAGACAGAATTGTTTTACATAAGATGCTGTTTATTCCAATTTAAAAATAAACGATGGTGCAGCGATTTTTGTACTGCCCTTCGTTTTCCAAAGAAAAGCAGTTGGCTCATCAGAACCAACTGCTTTTTTATTGATGATCAACGTTTTTCCTTCTGAGCCATGTTCAGAAGTTCTTTGGCATGCTCCATCGTCAGAGGAGTGATTTCACTTCCGGCAAGCATACGAGCAATTTCCTTTGTTCGCTCTTCTCCGGAAAGCATAATCACACGGGTTTCTGTCCGATCAGCGATGATCTCTTTTGAAATGAAGTATTGATAGTCCGCAACCGCTGCAACCTGAGGTAAATGAGTAATACATAGAACTTGTGATTCACTTGATATCTGATAGATTTTATCTGCGATCGCCTGGGCTACTCGACCACTGACCCCAGTGTCCACTTCATCAAATACAATACTCGTGATCCCCTGTGTTTTTGAAAAAATTGTTTTCAACGCCAGCATGACCCGTGACAATTCTCCGCCAGAAGCAACCTTGACCAACGGTTTCAACGGCTCCCCCGGATTTGTCGTGATATAAAATTCTACCTTATCCAAACCATCCTCTGTCAACACGACTTCCGGCTGTTCCAGAAAGCGAACTTCAAACAATGTTCGTTCCATATATAGCCCTTTCAGCTCATCTAAAATACTCTTTTCAAGAGTTGCTGCTGCTTTTTTGCGTATGGCGCTAAGCTGATTGCCGATTTTTTCAACCTGCTGCTGCTTTTCTACTAATATTTGCTCAAGCTCATCTGCTTTCCCATCAAGCAGTCCATTTTCAGCAAGTTCTTCCGTGATTTCTTCATAATAGGACAAAACAGCTGCTACAGATTCGCCGTATTTTCTTTTGAGCTGACGAATCAGTTCCAGACGATTCTCTACTTCATCCAATCTGTTTTCATCTAGTTCCAACTGTCCCAGATGACGAGCCAAATCAGCACTAGCCTCCTGTAGTTGGTAGTAACCGTTTTGAACAGTTTCTGAAATCGATTGATAATCCGGGTCCAGCATTTCAATCGTCGCAAGTTCATTCATCGCATAAGCAATATTGTCCAAGCTGCTGCTTTCTTCACTGTTGATTGCTTCGTAGCTGCCGGCAAGAGCATCTGCGATTTTTTGAAAATTCGCTAACTTGTTTCGTTCATCGATCAGCGCTTCTTCTTCTCCCAACTGTAATTTAGCTTCTGCAATTTCATTACTCTGGAACTGCAGCATATCGATTCGCTGAGCGAAGGCCTTTTCATTATTCTGAAGATTTCGTACCTTTTTTTCCAACTGCCGATATTCCTGATAAGCCGTTGTATACGTCAACTTGATTTTATGCAATTCATTGTCGCCAAAATCATCCAGCATTCCCAGGTGTCTTTCGCTGTTCATCAGTTCCTGATGTTCATTCTGTCCGTGAATATCCACTAGAAATTCACCGATTTTTCGAAGCATGGCGATCGTGATGATCCGCCCGTTAACTCGACAGATATTCTTTCCTGATGTAAAAATATCCCGTTGCAGGATCAGCACATTTTCTTCTTGATCGATCCCCTGCTCATCCAGCAGTACCGCAAGCTCGGGATGCTCCGGCAAAGCAAACAATCCTTCCAAGGTACATTTTGAAGCGCCTTGCCGAATAAAGTCACTGGACCCTCGTCCGCCAGTCAACAGACCGACTGCATCAATAATGATTGATTTTCCAGCACCGGTCTCCCCTGTAAGTACCGTCATTCCTTTTTGAAATTCAAGCTCAAGTGAAGAGATTATTGCAAAATTCTTTACTGAAAGCTGCTGCAGCATATCTTGTCACCTCTGATCATCATAAGTATTTGAAAAATTCTTCTCTTAAAAATCGTGCGTCCTCTTCGGTCCGAGCTACCATCAAAATACTGTCATCATCACAAATCGTTGAAAAAAGCTGTTCTTTATATTGCTTTTCAATCAAGTCAGCAGATGCTTTTGCATTCCCCGGAATGGTATGTAAAACAACAAATTTCTCCATCTGATCAACAGAAACAAATGCTTCCTTCATCAGCTTTTCCAGACGCTGTGAGGTATTCTCCTTTGTTTCGACCGGTATACTGTAGCGGTAACGATTATCTGCCGAAGGGACCTTTACCAGCTTCATCTCTTTGATATCACGTGAAATTGTCGCTTGCGTGACTTCAACGCCTTTTTCCTGAAGTAAGGCAACAAAGTCCTCCTGCTTTTGTATATTATTGTCTGCAAGCAGACGTGCGATCATTCGATGACGATCTTTCTTCCTCATACTAAACTACTCCTTTTCAGGTTCATTTCCTTTTTATCATAGCCTATTTTTTTCTCTTTTTAAAGCAATAAAAAGTGCTTTTCTAATTTTTCACGATTCTATCAAGTAGTAAAAGGATTTTCATATATAGCTTTCCTGCAAAGATAAACAAAAAAACTGAGCCAGAACAGCACTGTGCCGTCTCTGCCTCAGTATAAAAATCAGTGTTCACCTTTCAGCTCCTGATGGGCGCGTTGGACAATCTCTTCTATGCTTACCTCAGAAGCGATCGCTCCTTCTTTTGCTGAGACCAAATGAACTAGAAATTCAATATTACCTTCCCCGCCAGTAATCGGGGAATAATCCAGAGCATCTACCTGATACCCGTGATTAGCTGAGAAGGTCAAGATATCTTCAAGAACAGCTTGATGAACTGTAGGATCACGAACAATCCCTTTTTTCCCAACCTGTTCTTTTCCAGCTTCAAACTGAGGCTTGATCAGTGCAACCACATCTCCTCCTGGCTTCAATATCTCGTGAAGCGGAGGCAGAATCAATCGTAAAGAAATAAAGGAAACATCAATCGTTGCAATCTCCGGCTGTCCTTTCGTAAAGTCTTCAAGTTTACTGTAACGGAAATTCGTCCGCTCCATGACTTCGACCCGCTCATCCTGTCGGATTTTCCAAGCCAGCTGATTGTAGCCGACATCCAAGGCATAGCTGAGCTTTGCACCATTTTGCAGGGCAACATCTGTAAAACCGCCTGTTGAAGAGCCGATATCCAGCATGATTTTATCCTTCACATCCACTGAAAAAACCTTCAGAGCTTTTTCCAGCTTGAGCCCTCCCCTTGAAACATAAGGAAGAACCTGTCCTTTGATATGAAGTGCTGTTTCTATATCTATCTTTTCTCCCGGCTTATCCAGCCGCTCATTTTTTCCGTCATAAACCAATCCGGCCATCACTGCACGTTTAGCTTTTTCTCTTGTTTCAAACAGCCCTTGATTAAAGGCTAGAACATCTACACGTTCTTTTTTCATGCGCTATTCTCCCTCACTGAAGCTCAAGCTGCTTTAAGATTCCCTGAAGCAGTTCCGGCTGAAATTCACTATTATTCTGTTGGATATCCAACAGCTGGTCATTTGCCAAGGTCATCTGTTCCTCGAAGGCTTTCGTCGCTCCCTCAATTCCCAACAGCCCAGGATAAGTACTTTTATGGAGCGTTTCATCTCTTCCAACTTGTTTGCCCAGCTCTTCCTCTGAGCTGGTAGCATCCAACAAATCATCTCTGATTTGAAAAGCTAAACCTAAATGCTTAGCAAAATCACCCAACAGCGCAACGATCGCTTCCGTCTGATCAGCAAGAATCCCCCCTGCCAACAAAGCAAATTCGATCAATGCTCCTGTTTTTCTTTCATGAACCTCAATCAGCTCTTCCAGTGTAAGTGAACGTGTTTCGCCTTGAAGATCTCCTGCCTGACCAGAAACCATTCCCTCTGTCCCTGCCGCCTTGGTCAATAATTGAATCAAAAGCACCTTCTCATCCATTTCCAGCTGACTTAAAGCAAGCAGCTGAAATGCTGCCGTCAGTAAGCCGTCACCGGCTAAGATAGCATGTGCATCTCCATAGATTTTATGGTTGGTAGGCTTCCCTCTTCGCAAGTCGTCATCATCCATCGCCGGCAGATCATCATGAATCAATGAATACGTATGGATCATCTCCAGTGCAGCTGCAGCCTGAAAATCTTTTTTCTCCAGCTCTTTGCCGAAGGATAACACAACTGCAAGTAACAATAACGGCCGCAGTCGTTTACCTCCTGATTGAACAGAATACAACATACTTTCTTTCAGGTATGTATTGGCAGTATATTTTTCAAGAAAAGCAGTCATTTCTTCTTCGATTAGAGGGATATGCTGCTGTTGAAATTGACTGAATTCCGTCATGCCTGTTCACTCTCTTCAAAAGGGATTTCTTCGTTTGTTTCCGACATCATTTTTGTCAGTGTTTTTTCTGCTTTTTCCAGCGTATCCTGACAATGTTTGCTCAAAAGCATTCCTTTTTGAAAGGCATCTAATGCTTCTTCCAAAGGAACATCGCCTCTTTCCAGACGTTGGACGATTTCTTCCAGTTCATTCAATGATTCTTCGAATGTTGCTTCTTTTTTAGGCATCTCTTTACTCCTTCTCAAATCGTTCTATATCAATTACAGCTGCACGGATTTTCCCGTCACTATAGTGGATCGTCACTTGATCCTCTTTGTTCAATTCCTCTACTGACTTTACAACGGTCTCTTCTTTGGTTGTATAGCTGTAGCCCCGTCCCATGATCTTCAATGGACTAAGCAAATCCAACTGCTGAATAGCAGACACCAGTCGCTGCTGACGAGTCTCCATATAATGTGTCATCCGCTCATTCAATCGTCGATCGATGAACGCCAGCTGCTGAGCAGTTTCTCTGATTCGCCCTGAAGGGTTCTGCTGCTCCAACCGATTGGCAATGCGTTGCTTATCCTGGTACTTCTCATGGTAGATTGTCTGCATACTTTGACTTAATCGCTGGGTCATTTTATCCAGCTTTACCTGTTGTCCTTCATATAAACGATCCGGTTGAAGAAAAACGTAGGAATTACGTAGTCGCTTAAAGCGCTCGTTCTTTTGCTGCAGCTGATAGAGAAAACTTTGCTCCAAGCGAGTCTGCTTCTCTCTGATCCGCAAAAGCTCTTCTGCCAATACCGGCACAGCCAGTTCAGCGGCAGCTGTCGGTGTCGCAGCTCGAACATCTGCCACTAGATCAGCGATCGTCACATCGGTCTCATGCCCGACAGATGAAATGACTGGTATCTCCGTTTGATAAATGGCTCTGGCAACCTGTTCTTCATTGAAGGGCCACAAGTCTTCGATCGAACCACCACCACGCCCGATGATCAAGGTATCAAAATCTCCCTGTTCTTCCACCCGATGAATGTTCCGAACAATATCCGCTGCAGCCTGATCCCCCTGAACCAGCGTTGGAAACAGCACCAGTTGAGCGATTGGGTATCTGCGTTTTACCGTAGTTATGATATCCCTGATAACTGCCCCACTTGGACTGGTAACAACAGCAATGCGTTTCGGGTATCTCGGCAACGGCTTCTTGATTCCATTGAAAAGTCCTTCTTTCGACAGCTTTTCCTTCAGCTCGGCTAAAGCCTGATAAAGTGCGCCTACACCGTCTGGCTCCATATGTTCTATATAGATCTGATAAGAACCGCCATTTTCATAAAGTGAAATACGTCCGACAACTAGAACCTTCATGCCTTCTTTTGGCTGGAATTTCAATTTCTGGAACGCTGATTTGAACATGATCGCAGAAATTTTTGCCCGATCATCCTTCAAGCTGAAATACTGGTGCGCATTGGCCCGCAAGCGAAAATTAGAGATTTCACCAGTCAAGTACACCCTTCCCAGATAAGGATCTGCATCAAATTTTCGTTTTAAATATTTAGTTAATGCAGTTACTGTCAAATACTGCTGCGTCATTGTACTCACCCTATTTCAACTTTTTTGCGGCTTCAATCGTCTGATACATCAACATTGTGATGGTCATCGGGCCAACACCCTTAGGAACCGGTGTAATATATTCTGCAAGCTCTGATACTTCGTCGAATTTCACATCGCCAATCAGCTTGCCGTTCTCATCTCTATTCATTCCTACATCGATAACCACAGCACCAGGTTTAACAAACTCCTTTGTCACAAAATGACCTCTGCCGATGGCAACCACTAAGATATCCGCTTCCTTCGCTAATGCCGGAAGATCCTTCGTACGAGAATGCGCAATGGTTACTGTCGCGTTCTTCATCAGCATCAGCTGTGCCATTGGTTTACCAACAATGTTACTTCTGCCAATCACAACTGCACGTTTTCCTTCAAGATTGATATCATAAGCCTCAAACATTTTCATGATCCCATAAGGAGTACAGGGAATCATTGTTGGATTGCCGATAAACAAGTGACCCAGATTCATTGGATGAAATCCGTCCACATCCTTCTTTGGATCAATCGCCAGCAATACCTTTTCTTCATCAATATGAGCCGGAAGCGGCAGCTGAACTAAAATGCCGTGAAAATCTTCCGATTGGTTATAATAGTCGATTCTTTCCAACAGTTTTTCTTCTGAAATCGTTTCAGGCAATCGTTCTACCTTGGAAAGGATACCAATTTTCTCAGCAGCTAAATCTTTATTCTTCACATAGGTCTGGCTGGCTGGATTTTCCCCAACCAATAAAACAACTAAGCCTGGGCGGATGCCCTCTTTTGCCAGTTGGCTGACCTCGTGTTTCATTTCTTCTTGCATTTTATCTGCTAACTCACGTCCGTTGATCAATTGTCCCATGGTGTCACTCCTTCATTTTATTGTCAGCTTTTCCCTATAGCTATGCACGTTATATTGCGTTGCGCTTCATTGCATTACTTTCTGGCTGATTAATCGTTGTCTTTCCCGCAGCCGTCACTAAAAAAATGACCACCATAGACAAAGCCATTTTCAAATAAGCGGCTCAACAATGTACGATTCGGCAGCTTAACAAATTTGTCTCTTACAAATAAGTAAATAGAAGCCTTCTCTGACAGAATTTTTCAATGCTTTTATTCTAGCATAAATCCCTCTTGCTTGACACTATAAGTAGTAGTGTTTTGTACTTTTTAGGCGGAATCGGCTATCGATAGGAAGTCAAAAAACTCCCGGAACGATCCTCAGCCGTTATTGTACGGCAGTTATGGACAGCTCGGGAGTTTCAGTTTATTCTATTTCCTTCATTACATTAGACAACACACCGTTGACGAATTTTCTGGAGCGGTCGTCACTATACTTCTTAGCAAGCTCGATCGCTTCATTCAACGCAACTGTGTTGGGTACATCATTAACATAATTCATTTCAAAAATGGCCATTCTCAGAATGATCAAATCCATTTTTGCAATACGCTGTATCGTCCAGTTTTTCCCTAGATGCGTATTGATCGTCTGATCCAGCTCGTCCTTTTTCTCACAGACGCCGCCAACCAAAACATCTAAGTAGACAGGAACAAAGTCTTCGCCGTCTTCGCTGATCATTTCAGCGTGATCCAGCTCTAAAGCATGAGTAATGGCATCCTGTTTTGTCAGATCGCTGTTGAAATCAAGCGGAAACAAGGACTGTAGTGCTTTTTCTCTAATCTCGTGACGAGTAAACTCTTTACTCATTCTCTTCCCCATCCTCCGGGAACAGTTCAGAGAAATCAGGCTCAGGTATTCTTTCCGGAATAACAGCCACAACATGGATATTTACTTCGATAAGATCGATATCTGTCATGAATAGTACTTGCTGCTTCACACGTTCTTGCATTTCAAGCGCTACTTTAGGAACAGAAACACCATAGTTCAGATAGCAATAAACATCGACCTTCAAGCCTTCTTCTTCAGCATTCAAATAAATCCCTTTTCCATGCGCTGCACGTCCAAGAAATTCTGTGACGTTATTGGCAAAGGTTCCTCTCATGCCGTAAACGCCCTCTACCTTAGATGCTGCAATACCGATGATAACTTCGATAACTTCCGGAGCAATCACGATTTCTCCAAGAGCATCTTTTGTATTAATAATAAGATTCTTTTCTTCTGCCATTATAGGTCCTCCCTTTTATTAAGCCCGTGACACATAAGTTCCATCTGCTGTATTCACAATCAGACGATCGCCTTCATTCACAAAAAACGGTACGTTGACAACTAGTCCTGTCTCCATCGTAGCGGGTTTAGAACCGCCTGAAGAAGTATCGCCTTTGATATTCGGGTCTGTCGCTGTTACTTCAAGCATCACTGTATTCGGCAAATCAACACCTAAAATTTCTGAACCGAACATAATGATGTTCAACTCCATATTTTCCAGCATATATTTCAGTTCGTCTTTGATTTGTTCATCCGGAAGTTCAATTTGTTCATAGGTTTCCAGATCCATAAAGACACGGCTTCCGCCACTTTCATATAAGTACTGCATTTTTCGATTGTCGATTTGAGCTTTCGCTACTTTTTCACCCGCACGGAATGTCTTTTCCTGAACACCGCCAGTGCGGAGATTTTTAAGCTTAGAACGGACAAAGGCAGCTCCCTTTCCAGGTTTTACATGCTGAAAGTCTATGACACGCCAAATGGCGCCATCTACCTCAATTGTTAAACCTGTTTTGAAATCATTAACAGAAATCATCTGAGTCCTCCTCTATCGTCCATACTTTTTACTCGTTCCTAGTTTAACATTAAACGATTCGTTACGCTACCAGAAAAAGTTGAAAGATGGCTGTGATAAACAGTATGTCCCAACTCTCAAAAATGAAATAATGGTGCTTCAGTCATTATAATTGAATAATGCCGAATCGTAGAGACAGCATCTCCTCATTAAACCGTTTCTTATTAAGGTACTGAATGTTCAGTTCCCACTATTTCACTACTCTTCTATAATATAATCAATTCTTTTGGTGAATGCGTCAGCACACGATTACCTTCGGAGGTGATCAGCAAATCATCTTCAATTCGCACACCGCCCAGTCCCGGAATATAAATACCCGGCTCATCAGTAATCACATTTCCTACAACAAATTGCTTATCAGATTTGAATGACACATTTGGTCCTTCATGAATTTCAAGACCGATTCCATGTCCAGTACTATGACCAAATGCTTCACCGTGACCATAAGAAGCAATATGGTCGCGAGCCACTGCATCCAGTTGAATCCCTGTCAATCCAGGTTTTGCCTCATCCAACACCTTCAATTGTGCTTCCAGCACAATCTGATAGATTTCCTTCAACTTAGGATCAGGTTCGCCGACAGCAAAAGTTCTTGTCATGTCAGAAACATAACCTTGATAGTAGCAGCCAAAGTCCAGTGTCACAAAATCACCTTTTTCAATCAGCTTCTCACTGGCAACCCCATGGGGCATCGCTGATCTCAAACCACTTGCTACAATTGTATCAAAGGATACGCCAGAGGCACCTAAGGAACGCATATAGAAGTCCAGCTGGTTTGCTACTTCGATTTCAGTCATCCCCGGTTTGATCACCTTAAGAATATGATCAAACGCAGAATCTGCAATGCCGCAAGCCTTCTCGATGATAGCAATTTCTTCTTCATCTTTTACTTCTCTCAGCTCTTCGATCATCCCTGCAACAGGGATCAACTCACAAGCCAACACTTCTTCTAAGACACTGTATTCAGCAAAGCTGACATGGTTTTCCTCAAAGGCAATATTTGCAAGCTTTTCAGAAGCCTCAAGCTTCGTCAGCTCATCGAAGATTGGTCCGGTATTCTTGATGATTTCAAAACCTGCTGCTTGCTGTGCTGCCTGTTCTGTATAGCGAAAATCCGTGATAAAAAATGCTTTATCCATCGTGATTACAGCCAAGCCAGTCGAACCTGTAAAATTAGTCAGGTAGCGTAAGTTATATGGGCTGGTGACCAGAAAAGCAGAAATATCATTTTTCTTCATTTCCTGTCTTAATTTATTTACTCTTACGATCATTGATCATTCCTTCTTTCCCAAGTTAGTTGCTTCTATTTATTATATCAAAGTTCAACGCTGAAACAACTTTTATCATTTTTTCTAATTTACTTTAAAGAATCCGTAAAAAACGAATTTTCCCGCAACATTTCCTTTATACTAGAGCATATCTGAAAGACGTGATAGAATCCAAATTTTCAGACACACACTTTATAAAAATTACCGAAAGAAGGAATGTCATGAAAAAATTTGTTCTTTTCAGCTTTGTCAGTCTTCTAGTTTTAGGCGTCAGTTTGACCGTCTATGGCTTTTTTATAGAACCAAAAAGAATTACCGTAAAACACCACGAGTTAGGCGAAAACAATGGACAAAATTCAATCAGATTACTTCAACTTTCAGATATCCATCTTCAAAAGAATTATTCCATTGAACAGTTGGAAAAGATCGTTGCCGCTGTAAATGAAGAAAAACCTGATATCGTTGCCTTTACCGGAGATTTGTTCGATAACTTCGCTAACTATGGTCCGGTAGAAGAAACCGCCGCTTTGTTAAGCAGGATCGAAGCTCCTTTAGGAAAATTTGCCGTGTGGGGAAATCACGATTATGGTGGTGGTGCAGTAAACGCTTATGCGCAACTCATGGCAGCTGGTGGTTTTAAATTATTGGAAAATACCGGAGAAATGATCCAGACCAGCAACCAAAAAAATCTCTATCTCTCAGGTATCGATGATTCGCTATTTGGTTCCCCATCTATTGAGAGCGCTATGAGCTATCGAACAGATGCGGCATACTCCGTGTTATTGAGTCACGAACCGGATGTTGTTGAGCCTGCAGTTGATTTTGACGTCTCACTCATTCTTAGCGGTCACAGCCATGGTGGTCAAGTGAACATCCCTTTTTTCCCAGTAACAACTGCTTTAGCCGAAAAATATATCAGCGGCTTTTATTCTCTGGGAGATCAGACTGAGCTCTACGTGAATACCGGGCTGGGAACCTCCATGATTCCAGTTAGAATAGGAGTCCCGCCGCAAATCGTTGTATTTGATTTGTATATATAAAAAATGGAGTAAGCAATCATGGTCTTGTCTTCACGACCTGATGACTGCTTACTCCATTTTTATACAATAATTTCCTTCGTTTGTTTATCCGTATGAATCTTCGCCGTCCATGTTTCAAAGGTAAGAATGACGGGTTGTTTATGTGCTAATGCTCGTTGATAATCCGTAAGAGATGATTCAACCTCATCTATGGAATCTATCGGTTCGATCGTAAATTTGCCTTTAAGCGCCATACTTTCAAACTGCATCTCCTGATAGCAGCAGACTGAGCCGTTCGGGTTTCTCAAAATATTTTGAACTGTCTCTCCATCCCCATCGATGTAAAAGCGCATTCTCAACAATCCTTCTCGCCATAATGGTCTGGATACAGTGATGACATTGGGAAAGCCCCTCTGATCGACCGTTGCAATCAAAAATACTGTACTCGAACTCAATAATTTGAGAATTCGTTCATGTAGCTCCATAAAACCCATCTCCCCTCTACTTTCTTTCATTATACCAATAGTTTCTCAAATCACTAAGCTATATCCATTTTTCAGCACTCCAAAGGGAAAATTTATCACTCTTTCTTCTTTTTTGTTATAATCATAGTGTTCAATAATCACAACTTTTCAGGAGGTTTTCCTTTTATGTTTTTCCAACAAATTCACCATATTGCAGTCAATGCATCAAACTATGAAAAAACCAAGCATTTCTATGTAGATGTTCTAGGCTTTGCTATTATTCGTGAGAATATCCGCAGTGAGAAAAATGATATCAAGCTGGATTTAAAGCTGGGCAATCAGGAACTGGAGATTTTTATCAGCGATGTCTTTCCAAAGCGACCATCCTATCCTGAGGCATTGGGCCTAAGACATCTCGCTTTCAGAGTAGACAGCGTTGATGAGGTCAAGGCTTATTTAGAACAGCACCAAATCATGTGTGAGCCGATTCGAACAGATGAGTTTACTGGAGAAAAGATGACCTTCTTTTTTGATCCGGATGGTTTGCCCCTTGAAATCCATGAGTGATACATTATAAATAGTATCCGCAACACAGATGAATTTCCTGTCGTCTGTCTGCAGCTATTCAGTACAATAGAGGCTGAGACAGAAGTGTTTAGCTACAAGCAATAAGCCGGAATGCACGAAAATTGTTTCACAAATTTTTGTTGAATTCCGGCTTATTGTCGTAGGAGCTACTTCTGACTCGCCGTTTATTCGGATTTAGGGTATGGAAAAGAGTGGCAACAGATTATTGTCCCACTCTCTATTGTGTTGCTTCCAATGAGGTCACAACTAAGTTGACTCAACAAAATCAGTGTTTGAACTCCCCCATCCTTTGAGTCATTACTCTGTTCCGCTAAAGCTCAGATTTCCTTTCCCCTTCAATCGAACCTTCTAAGATACTCAGATAATAGTTCCAGCCCTTTACGCAAATTTTCTTCTCGACAACAGTAACCCAAGCGAGCATGCTGGGGTAAATCGAAAGCAGTCCCCGGAACCAATAGGACACCTGTTTCTTCCAATAGCTCAATGCAAAAGGAATGATCATCTTGAGGAATGTCCAGTTTAATAAATGACGTTGATACGTAATGAGGAGAAACGAGGCTTACCCTCGGCTCTTGCTCTACCCATTCTTTTAGAATGGCCAAATTATCCGCAACGATTTTTTTATTCCGTTTTAAAATTTTATCTTTATTTTTCAGTGCATGAATAGCCAGTTCATCAGCTACCACACCGCCGCAGATCATTGTATAATCACGATATTTACGAAAAAGCTCTGCAACCTCACTGCTTGAAGCAGTCCAACCAATTCGAATACCTGGGATAGAGTACGTTTTTGATAAAGAATTCGTTGCTATTCCCTTTTCATAGAGATCCGCTATCGATACAAATTCACCTTCATCTGTCAATGGTGCATAAACCTCATCTACAACAATGTAAGCCCCTACCACCTGCGCCATGTCCACAATTGCCGACATTGTCGCTTTATCAAGAAGAGTTCCTGTCGGATTATTCGCACTGTTTAAGCAAATCATTTTTGTATTTGGCTGAATTTTCGCTTTCAACACATCCAAATCTAATTGCCATTGATCTTCTTCTCTCAGCTCAACAAAATCAACACTGGCTCCAAGTGATTTAGGAATATCATATAATTGCTGATACGTCGGCAGCATGGATACTACATGATCCCCCGGTTCGATCAATGCAAATAATGCCAATAGATTGGCACCCGTCGCACCATTTGTCTGTAAAATATTTTCTGACTGTACGGTTTGATAAAGGGAAGCAACAAGCTCTTTGAACTCATTTGAACCTTCGATCCAACCATAATCCAACGCCCGCTTACCTAGACCTTCAAAGTAATCTCTGACAGAGGTTCCATCTAAACCAATCAATTCTTCCAAGGTCAATGCCTCAATAGAGCTCTGAGAAATATCATATTTTGCTTTTTTTTCCCATGTATTTAGCCATTCTTCCACTCCAAAATTTGCTATTTGCATTTTTTCTACCTCCTATACAGTAATCATTCCAGTTGCAATCATCACAATTGATACAACTGCTGCTGCAGCAATACAGCCCATGATCATTTTTTCTTTCCCGCTAATTGCATAGCCCTTTTCCTGACAAGCTTTCATATAGAAATAAAAGCCCGGAATATATGCAATGCTGCACATCAGGACATAAGTGAAGCCAGCCAGCATGATCCCAACAATCTGAAATGCAGTGGCAAGCACACCAATCAATAATTGCTTCGTATCCCCTTGCTGTCGGGAATAGATCATTTGATAAAGACCTACCAGTAGATAACAAATCAGAATTGCCGCTGTACATAATGAATAAGCAAATTGGTACGCATAATCTGTAACTAGAAACGTAAGTAAGAAAACATTGGTCAAGCCTGCTGTGACAAATAAGGAATAACTCGGTGCTTTTTTAGAGTTCAGTTTCCCCCAGCTCTTTGGAAGCATCCCGTCGCGAGCCATCAGCAGTGTCGTTTCTGCAGGAAGCATTGTCCAAGACAACCAGCAACCAATAATTGAAATAATCAAGCCGATATTAATGACCGCAGCTCCCCAACCGCCAACAATATACCTTAAAATATTTCCCATAGCCGGTTGAGAAATCTCAGCTAGCTCAGCTTGTGTCATCACACCATAAGGCAGCAGTGATGCTAAAATATAAATGAATAACAATACCAGTAATCCGATGATTGAAGCTTTTTGTGCATCCGAACGCTTTTCTGCACGATTGGCCAAAACACTGGCTCCTTCTATTCCTACAAACACCCACATCATAACCATCAAGCAGCCTTTGATTTGATCCCAAAGACCAGTCGCACTATTGCCGGCATTTCCCAGATTATCTACTGCATTTCCCCAAAAATCAGCAGTAAAAACCCCGGCTTTAAAGGCCACTATCCCCATAACTAGAAATAGAAACAGTGGTACTAATTTACATATCGTAACGATCGTATTGATAAAACTGGCACTCTCTATCCCATTGTTCACTAAAAATGTCAGGCTCCAAATAAATACACTGGCAAGTAAAATCGAGGGAACATTTTGCCCTCCTTTAAAAACCGGAATAAACTCCCCAAGAGCACTCATCAACATAGTCGCAAAGGCCACATTACCTAACCATGCGGATAACCAATAACCCCAGCCGCTGATAAAACCACCCAGCTTCCCGAAGGCTGCTTCAGCATAACCAAAAATCCCGCCGTCTAGGTCCGGACGTTTTTCCCCAAGATTATTCAGAGAAAGTACCAATGCTAGAATTCCAATCCCTACGATCACCCAAGCTATAATGGCTGGCCCCGGTGCAGCAGAACCAGCTAAATCACTTGTTATCCCGAAAACACCACTTCCTATTGAAGAACTGACTACCAAAGCAACAAGCCCTATTTTACTAATACCTTTTCGCTTCTCTTCCATATCTTTCCTCCACTCTCAAATAATTTAATTACAGGCTTATATACGTATCCTATTCAATGATTTGTTGCGTGAAGAATTCCCCCATATACAAGGATGAAGAGTGAAATGACAGGAACGCTCTATGAATTTGCAACATCCATCATTGGGCCAAAATCCATTGGCTTTTAAGCATGGTATAGATAAATGAATGCTAGATATAAATCATTTATTTAACAGGATATACAGCCTTTTTTTGATCCCACGAAACGTGATTCATCCAATTGCACGAATTCCTCCTCCCCTCAGTCAAAAAATTCTTTACACCCGAGAATGTATACGCTTCCATTTCGTTAGATGCAAACAAGTTGAATCCACTTCTCCCATACATGAAAAAATAGCAGCTACGCATATAGATACCCATTGGCTCTCCTTGCTTGATGGGATTTAGCTGCTTCCTTCACTTGTTTCTGCTTTTATAGCGTAATTGTAGCATTTGGAAATTGGCACCGTTGTGAGATTCATCACAAAACAAATGCCGATTTCCACTCTCGATCTGTTGAAAAAGAATGAAATTTCAATATGAATTCATAATATTCAGTCAATTCCAAAAAAAATGTATAATCGTTTGTATATTTGCATAAACATTCCTCGTGTTTTTTTTAGGATTCAATAACTTTTAAGATAGACAGCAATAAAAAACCGACTTTTTTCAAGTCGGTTTTTTATTACTATCTATATTTTTATTAGGAGTGAGCGTTCATTCTATGCTTTTTGTTCACACATTACATCAAGCATTCTTTTTCTGTTTTTGAATATAGCCAAAGCTCAACAATACACCGATCAGCCCAACAAATCCAAGAAGTCGATAAATATTTTGGCTTTGCTCCCCAGTTTCAGGATACTTTCCGCCGCCTGGTTTCTTAGTGGTTTCAGCTGCTGCTTCTGTAGTAGTGCTGCCTGTTGTGCTTGTCGATGAAGATGATGTTGAAGAATCAGATGTCGAGCTGCTGCTTGTCTCTGACGTTGAGCTGGAAGAAGAATCTGTTGTTTCCTCCGGCAGCTTTTCATAAACATAGCTTACCTGCTGCGTCTCAGCTGTAAATTTACCGACAGCATTTTCCGGTGTTTTTTCCAGTTTATAGCCTGAAAATTCCTTTACTGTTGTCTGGTATTCTGCTCCAACGACACCGACAAGCTCCACATCCTCAGCTAATTTAGTTCCTTTGCCATCCACATGACTGATAATTACTTTGCCAGTAACTGCTTCAGGATCGTCTAATGTATAGGCAATCGAAATACTTTGAGGAGAATATTTGAACACCTCATTGATTGTGGTAGTGGCTGTCTTATATCCCTCCACAGCAGGTGCTGCCATTTCAAGCGTCGTTCCTACTTCTCCTTGGCGAACAAGTTCTTCCGCCAAAAGCTCATTCTTTTCATTAACTAGACGAATCGCTATTTTTCCCGTACTTTCATAAGAAGCTGGTAAATCATAAATTTTCTGTGTGCCATATGCCACACCATCTGTCAAAATTCTTTGTTCCAAGTTCAAATAAGTCAAGCGCTTCATATGAGCAAAGTCAGCATCTGTATACACCTCAAATGTCACAGTCTCGCCAGGTGCAATAAATGATATTCCTGCTGCCGACAGATCCAATGTTTGAAACGGTTTTACAGAGGTTTTAGCTGATTTCTCTGCTCCAGCTGACAGGCTGAATGTCTCTCCTGATTCGGAAGGGACAGACAATACAGGATTTTTGATGGTTTTATGATTTTTTTCAACTGCTTTTAATACACTGTCTGTCTCTGTTAATGTTTCTTCATTTGTGATTGTTACTTTATATCCCTCTGTTCCATTAACTAGAGGCTCTACTTCTGTTTTGACTGTCAAAGGCAATGATTCGACCTCATTTACCTGCAGGTCTGTGTCTTTGTATAATCCATTATAGATAGCGGTCGTCAATGTATCCCGCTTCAAACTTTCTTCATTTGATGGTTTATCCTGAGACTGCATCCAAGTGATTACTCCACCCAGGCCTTTTTCTCGAATGTATTTTGTTTTTTCTGCAATCGACCGCTCACTATCATAAGTGAAGAAAACCTTTGATGATTCACTATACATATAAGAAGCTTTTGATTCATCATCCCAGTATTCCGTTAAATCTGGATATTTTTTCTTCAACAAATCGAATGAGCGATAAGCCCAGATTCCGCCATTACGTCCACCATCTCCATTGACTAAAGGCTTTTCATTTTCTGCCCCTCTACTCTTGTTCCCATCTGCATCAGTTGTCGCAAGAGCTGCACTACCGAACATGCCGGGAAGATTTTCAGGATCAGGGCCATCATTTTCCACATTTCCCCAACCTCTGCTATAGAAAGCAGCACCAATGACAATTTTTTCCGGTGTTGCTCCATTATTAAGGAAAAAATTCACACTGTCATTCGTACTGAAAGACCAAGGCTGTCCGTTCCCTTGAGGTGCCTTAGAGCTAGTATACAAACCACTATGATGATTCGTTGTATTTTCCCATGCTCCGTGGATATCATAAGTCATCAAGTTTGCAAAATCGACCACTTCAAATACCCCGGCAATATCCGTTCCCATATTCAGAGTATAAGGTCCTGCCGCTAAAGCAACAGAAAGCTCATAATCCTTTCCGGTTTTCTTGCCTAATGTTTCCAGACCTGCTCTTAATTCCTTTAGTAAAGTAACAAAGTTCTCACGGTCTTTTTCAGAAGCCTCCGGCGTTCCTTCATCTTCTTTACTATCTACCAAATCCGGTTGTCTGACACTGCCCGGATACTCCCAGTCAATATCTAAAAAGTCCATTTGGTTGTATTCAACAAACTTGATCAGATTTGAAACAAAATTCTTTCGATATGTCTCATTTTGAGCATTCAATGCAAAATCTCCTGATTTCGTCCAGCCGCCAACAGAGATACCAACCTTTAAGTTAGGATTCTTCAGGCGAAGTTCCTGCAATCCATTCAGCAAACCTGCATTTGGCGCATACTCGACAACGGTACTTTCTCCCCCAGCTGTTCCTAATGCCGCAAACTCATCCGTCCATTCCAGATTTCCCTCCACATCAAAATCCAAAAAGGCAAAATTCAAGTGAGTCAGCTTTTCAGCTGGAATATCCTTCGGGAAAAAATTCCCTTCGCTGTCCTCAATTGACCAGTCACCATAATACATAACATTGCGATAGTCTGACTGTTTACTTTCTGCATGAACGATTTCCCCAGAACCAGTTCCTGTCAATGATGCACTCGTTGTGAATAACCCCAAAATAATAGCAAATAACAAAGGAACTATTTTTTTCATTTTATCCATAAATTCTCTCCTTGTATCTTATTGTTTGCGTTTCCAAACTGAGTGTACCATATTCAAACGGTTTTTTAAATATTATAATGTAATAAAGTTAATATTTTTTAAATACGAACTCTTTAGAGAGTTTTTACCACAATAAAAAACAGAAGCGAACCTTCTTTAGGGTCAGCTTCTGTCTTAAAAACAACTATTTCTTTGCATAAAACATTCATCCATCGCTACATTAACGCTCCTGTTTTCTCTGATTTTTCAACAACGATCATCAACTCTTTTACACGGCCGCCGATTTTTTTCGCAAACTGCTCCGCTTGACCAATATCATAAAAGATCAACGCTTCTTCCTTTTTGCGTGTTCGTCTGCCGCAGCTGTCAATATATCCATGAAAGACTTTCACCGCATACACCTTCTCACCTCCTTTATTTGAGATGCTTCCATCACTTTAAAACGGCAGAAGCACTCTCCTAAGACCGAAGATACATAACTTTGCCATTTGAATCAACTAATACGCTCAAGAATACAGAAAAACGTCATCTTTATAGATAAATTCAGCATCCCTACTCAGTTCTTCACTTCAAAAGACTTATTACAGATTCAAGTTAAAACACAGCTGATATGATTATAAAAAAAGCACCTCCTACTCCAAAAAGGTCGAAGGTGCTTCGTTGATCTCGTATCTGTTCTCTCTACTTCTCTTATTGAGCTGAACGAAGATTATTTAGTGATCATATAACTGTCAATTACCTGATAAGCCGCAGTGTAAACTGTCACTTTCAAGCCGCTGTCAGTTACACTAACTGCGGAAAAGACTGTATTTTCCGGTAGATTATCCTTACCTGTGATATCCCCTGTCGGCGCCCAGCGAACATCTGTCCAAGCCTTCGGATCTTCCAGCTTATAAGTCTTTTCTCCACTGTTTCTAGAAACCATGTAGATAGTCCCATTTTGACTCGTTGAAATCACTGAGGTATCTGTCATATTTGTCACAGGCTGCCCATTTTTGATTGGATAGCTGCGGATATAGTTATGGTCATGACCAGACAATACTAGATTTACGCCCAAGTCTTCCATCACAGGAACAAGCTTCGCTTTAATGTTTTTTGATCCTAATACCGAACTGGATGAGCTTGTCCATTTCCCGCCATACGGACTCTTATGGAAGGAAACTACGATATACTTCCCTTTTCCGTTCGCTTCCGCTTCTGCTCTCATCCAAGCAATCTGCTTATCGAGATTTGCAGTAGAATCATAGTTTGAATTAATATTGAAAAATAGGACATCCCCATAAACATATGAATAGTTCAAAGGAAAACCATTGACTGAGTCTACATTGAAAACAGACTGATAGAAGGACTCACTCGTTTTATACTCATGATTTCCTAACACTGGTAGAAAGGCTGTTCCTGACATCTTAGTTCCCATTGCATTGAAGAAGCTGGTAAAATTGGCTTCGTTCGGCGTTTCCACCATATCGCCTGTATGGATAACAAGCGATGCATCAGGGAAACGATTCAAGGCTTGATTCAAAGTATTTCCAAAATATGGAGCATAGCCGGCAATCGAGCTCTGGGAATCTGCCAAATGCAGAAACGTAAACGGCTCTGCCTGTTCAGTATCTGTTGTAAAGCTATAGATTGAGCTATAGTAAGTCGTTTTAGAACCAGTTTTTGCATTCGTAAAGATATTCCCAACCCTGTATTGATAGGTCGTTCCCGGTGTTAATCCGTCAAGCTGAACTTTACTTGTCGCTTTCTTGGTAAAGATTTGCTTATTTTTTTCCAATGTACCGGAATATACCTTCCAGTTTTCAGCTGTGAAGGCTGATCCTTCTGGAACAACCTCTACAAATGGCTGACTAAATGTCATCGTTGTATCTGTCTGCCAGCTGATTGAACGAGTAGTTTTCGCATCTGTACCAAACGCATTATTCAATGCATAGAGTGTCAGCTCTTTCGCTTCACGTTCAGGTGTTGCAGAATGATTGATTTCAAAGAAGTCAACCTGCTCACCATCAACTGTTAAGGCTGTAACTTCAATTTTTTCTGCTGTAACCTGAATGTTTGTGTACATTTTTTTCTCAGCAAGCTTCTTTTCTCCGCTGCTGCTGAAATCACTGGCTACGTTGATCCATTCACGTTTGCTGGAATTGCCAGCTTTCTGCTCAATTCCGGAAGCTCCCGGCGAAACATAGATTGTTCCATCCTGTGCAGCAATCGTTTGATTACTTGGATAATCAGAAAGCACTGTACCATTTTTCACTGGATAAGAACGTTGATAAGCCGCCTCATTTCCTTGAATAACTAGATGGATACCTAAGTTGGCAAAAGCTTCTTCCAGTTTCTTTTTGATTGTCGATGTATTTGAAGAAGCGCCATAAAAGCTGTCACCGATCGAAACGATCTTCCATTTATTCTGTCCTTTAGCTGCTACCTCTTCACCTAACCATTTGATATGACTAGTAATATTTGCAGTAGAGGTCAGCTTAGTGTTCAACTGTAGAAATAGTGCATCTCCATAGACGAAGGAAGAATTTGCCATGTCATTTCCTGATGCTGCTAGATTATGATTCAGCATGAATGCCTTATTGCTTGATCCTGTTGACAGAGTCGAAGCAACTAACGGATAGTTTTCGTAGGTACTTCCTGCCTGTTGGAAATACCCATTCCAATAGGCTTCAGAGGAAAGCGAGCTATTCGCTTGCCCAGTATGCATAATAAAAGCTGATTCCGGATATTTTGCAACTGCTGTATTTAATGTGTTCCCATAAAAATTCTGGTACGAAGATGTTGTTCGATAATTCGCATCTGAAGCGGCAATAAATGAAAAGCTGTTTGTCGCTGCTTTTGTTGTAAATGAATATTCCTTTGAAACTGCTCCAGTAACATCATCAACGATTCGATAGCTGTAGGTTGTTCCTTGTATCAGATTATTGATATCTGCTTTGTGGTAAGAGATCTTGCTGCTTTTAGTTGCTGCAGCTGAAACTTTTTTGTTCGTTTCAAGGTTGAAGCTTTCATCTGCCAAGTAATAGTAGATCGTTGTTTCCGGCTGAGCATCGCGACTAGAACTGACCTCTGCAGTTCGATAGTTCAAGTGCACTGTAGAAGCAGCATCATCTCTTAACGCTTGATTTAGATTATAAATCGGTAGTTCAACTGCTTGCGCAGAATAATCGCCTGAAAACGAGAATACCGACAACGAAAATAGAACACTAACTATCCCCATTTTCCTCTTATTCCTTGTTTTTTTAATCACTCTTTTCTCCCCATTCCCTTACTGTTTTCACTCACTGCAAATCTAAATGAGTTCTTGAATGCCGCTCCTCTTATAGCTTCTAATACCTTAAAAATAATAGGAAGTCAGCACTACCTCAATGATAGCAGATAATCCATGTTTTATTAACATAAAATCACGATTGTTTTTTTATTTTCAGATAAAAAACGAATAAATATCGATAAAAAGAGGATTTAGATCATTTTCCAGTATATATTTAAAAAAAGACAATAAAGAGACCTTCAGTTTCATCTGTTTTGCTTAGGTTTTACCAAATCTGATTTTGTTCCGCCCACACAGCCTTTCTTTACATAGTTAAAGTATTGCTTTATTCCTTTAATGGGCTATACTCTAATTAAATTCACTAATTGGAGGGAGCTTTATGTTTAAACGAGAAGTTGATTCATTCAAAAGAATGATTATCCCGGCAAATAATCAGCGTTACCTGAGTACACCTAAGAAAAATTATGAGAAATTTGGAAAAACGATAGAACGCTCATCAGATAATCCATTTATAACCCCAGATGGTCAATATATTGATGATTTTTTTGCTTTATTTGAAAAAGGAAAACCAGACATCCTTTTCTCCGAGAAATTAATGCAGCTGGGCGAATGGCAGGATTATGGGTCTAAGCTTTATCGATTGAATACAACATATTCAGTAGAAGAAGTGAAAGCACTCCTTGTGAGTGAATTAGAAATCAATCCCAAAGAAGTTCTTGTAACTACATCAATCTCAGGTCATTTCCATCGATCAAGCTAACGATTGATTTGTTTTCATTTGTTCTTCTATTCTGCTTTGTTCTCTTCTATCTTGATCTTTAGAGCTTGACTCAACATCCTGTTGCCGTCTCCTTTGAAAAACAACTGAACATTTAGAGAAAATAAAAAAGCTAGAACCCTTATCATATAAGGATTCTAGCCATATCTTTAAAAGATTAGTTAGCTACTGGGTATACTGATACTTGTTTTTTGTCGCGGCCTTTACGTTCGAAACGTACAACTCCGTCAACTTTTGCAAACAATGTATCATCTCCACCGATACCAACGTTAGCACCTGGATAAATTTTAGTTCCGCGTTGACGGTATAAAATTGAACCACCTGTAACTGTTTGGCCATCAGCACTTTTCGCGCCTAGACGTTTAGATTCAGAATCACGTCCGTTGGAAGTAGAACCTCCACCTTTTTTATGGGCAAAAAACTGTAAGTTAATTTTTAACATATGATCGCACCTCCTAATTTTCAGTAATAATTTGAATGAACGCCGAATGCTCTTCTTCAATCCCTTGAAGGCCTATCAAAAGACTTTCAAGCAAAATCTGAGAGATATTCGTCTGTTCCTGATTTACATCAAAAATCGTTTCCACGTACATGTAGCCTTCTTCAACTTCATCCATATCAACAATGGGCTGAAATCCAGCTAAAGCCTCGATCCCATTTACCGTATTAAAGGCAAGAATCGAAACAGCAGCACAGATGATATCCTCACCATGTTCGGCTGCCATGGCATGTCCGCTTAACTCAAATGAAACAATCATTCCTGCTTCATTTCGTTTGAAAGAACCTTTAATCATAAGTTAGGCCTTCTTTCCTGTCAATACAAGTAATTAAGCATTGATTGCTTCAATAACTACTTTTGTATATGGTTGACGGTGACCTTGTTTACGATGGGTATGTTTTTTCGGTTTGTATTTGTAAGTAACCACTTTTTTCTGTTTGCCGTGTTTTTCAACAGTTCCTTCAACTGTTGCACCTGCAACTGTTGGAGCTCCTACTTTCGTAGATTCGCCACCAACTAGGATCACCTCTTCAAAAACAACTTTTTCGCCAGCTTCTACGTCTAACTTTTCAACGTAAATTGCTTGACCTACTTCAACTTTAACTTGTTTACCACCAGTTTTGATAATTGCGTACATGCTATACAGCACCTCCTTCTTCTAGACTTAGACTCGCCATCCCAAGTGACAAAAATGTACTTACATGACTTGTTCTGAGCGGTTGTAGCTGTGGAGACCACAATTACAACATTAATATCATACCAAAAACCTTCTATACAGTCAATGAAAACTTCCAGAAAAACGAATCATTTCCATGTCTTTATCCCCTTTCTAACTTTTGAACTGACCCATATTTTTTCGCAGTTTTCTTCTCCCTATGATAAAATAGATACTTGTATTTATTTGAAATCAAAATCAAGGAGGAGTTCATGATGAAAGGGTCTTATTTTGACGGAGGGCTTGGTAGTTATATTATTACTGCTATTATTGCTAGTCTTATCACCGGTCTTACGTTTGGTATTTGTGCACCATGGGGAATCTGCATGATGTATCGTTGGAAAATCGAGCACACAGTGATTGACGGTCGTCGTTGTCAATTCACTGGTACAGCAGTTGGACTATTCGGCAGCTGGATCAAATGGCTGCTGCTGACGATCATCACATTGGGGATCTATAGCTTCTGGCTGAATATCAAGCTGGAGCAATGGAAAGTCAGCCATACTACATTTTATTAATCAACGGATAAAAGCTATGGTGATGCAAAGCTGTATCGATGAAGAAACAGCTTTGCATCACAGATTCATAGCTCTGAACCTACTCATTTTCTTTTATTCCCTACTATATAATAACGTTGACTCTTTTCTATTTAGAGGCGAATTTGTCAGCTGTTTCAACTATGAATCAATCTTCAAAAAAATAGTTATTTTTAAAGTGAAATTTTCCCTTGCAAGAGACTCGCTTTTTTGTTAAGATATTGATGTTGCTGATTTACAGGTAAGTCATTTTATGTGTTTATCCCAACACTATAACAGTAGAATAACTACTAACTGTGCTAGTAGCTCAGCTGGATAGAGCACTCGCCTTCTAAGCGAGCGGTCGGGGGTTCGAATCCCTCCTGGCACGTCATAAACGTTGATGTAAAAATATTTTGGTAATTTTTTAATTTGTTAGCAAATTGAATTTTTTTGTTAATGTTTTCCTAACAAATCTGTTAGTTGATTTTAAAATCTGCTAACAGATTTTTTGTTTTCTCGAAAAATCATCAAAATACCTCGTTTCTGCTAACACTTTTGCTAACCAGTTGCTAATACATTTTACCTAATCAATTATTTCATAAACCTAACCTATTAATTATCTTCATCGAAGCGTAGCAACTTTTCTTTCAATTCATTAGGTAATGATTGAATAATATTCAACAAACTTCTTGCGTTTATTCGCCTCTGTTTTAGTAGAGTAAGAATTCCATTTTTGTTCTCAGAATCCATGTATCTGTATACAACAACACATGAATTATTTCATTGAATTACTGTAGTCATAGTTAACCTCTCCTAGCGACAATTAAGCATCTAAAAAATTGTTTAGCCAGTCGTCAAAAGAGTTTTTTGATATTCGTATAACTCTACCTACCCTTTACAGATGGAAAATATCCTTCCTTTATTATTCAAGTAGATTTTTCCTTCATGTATTGTTGATATTCCAATTCTTTTTTAAAGAAACTAGTTGAAGCTTCCTTTTGTTCCACACTATTTCCAAATAAGTAATTCTTCCAATCCTCGTAATTATCTGTTAGTTGATTGATTTCTTTGAGCAACAAAGTCATTTACTGATAAATCGCTTCTGTTTCCTTAATATCAATATCCATCAATTAATAAATTTTGTTTGCGCATCTCATGTGGAGAGCCCCCCCCCCCTCAGTCTTTTTAAAAACTGTTGAAAAGTGAGAACTATTTTTAAAGCCTAGTTTTTCTGAAATCTCTTGATTAGTCAGAGAGGTATTCAACGATAGACGCTTTGCCTCACAACATTGAATCTTTCAAAACAACTGTTTTGGAGTCAATCCTGAATATTTTTTGCACACTTGTTCATTATTTTCTATTTTAGACAAATAGGATTTAGAAATGCCTAACCTACCTGCAAAAATATTTTGTTTCATATTAAGCTGCTGACGTACTTTTTTGATTTCTTTTCCTTGCATATTACCTCCTTTTCCAATTACGAATTCCATTGTTTTCTTTATGGACTTTCCAAAAATTATCTAAGCTATTATTCACAAGCTGTTCTGAATAATTACGTTTTCTATTATCCGCTTCATTAGCCTCATGATTCTGTCTATTCGTTTCCATTCTCTTATCATCTTTTTCTTTTAGTTTATCTATTTCAACGTTATATTTTTCAATAGAGTTATCCAAAATTTTAGCAAGACGTAACATCTCCAGATCGCTATCTTCTTCTATTGTTTTATAAAGTCCATCACTCATGAAAATACCTATGCTCGCTAACTTTTTTCGCATCCCTTCCAGTTTTTGAAATATTTCATCTATTGTAATTTCCTTTTCCTTTGATAAATTAGCCATCGCTATCTTTTCTCTCTTTATCGTTTTGACTAAATGATTCGCAGCCTTCTTTTGACACTCACTTAAATCTGAAATACCAAATAAAAATTTAAAATAGCATCTTGTTCCTAAATTTAGACGTTCATCTGTTCTCACATTAATAACCATACATACATTATTAATGCCATTTTTCACACTTCCATGACGACAATCAGGATAATCACAAGCAGTTTTTTTTTTGTAATAGTCAACATCTTCTAATCTCCAATCTGAATTAGAATGTTTCCCATACACTTTTTGAATTCTATCCTTAATTTTTACCTCTTCTTGTTCTATATACTTTAACTGACTTTCATATGATCTCCCCACAATTGTCCCTCCATACTCAATTTTGATATAATTTAAGTATAACAATATTTAATATAGAAGGAGGAAATTTGTGTTTATTTCTAAAATAAAAATGAATCAATTAGAGAGAAAAATTAAGGATCTTGAATATTATAAAAATCAATATCATGAAAAAAAGAAAGGAAATCAACGTTGTTCAGAATATGAATATTTTTTAGCCAATAAAAATGTAATGATTATTGATAAGCTAGATAATTATCCTAGTAAAGCCATATATATTTACGAACTAAATCGTCCCAGTGAACAATGGATGTTTGACTTAGGATTTAACTTACAATTTGAAGATTTTGCTACTTTAATTGGAAAACTGGAATTAGGTGTCATGATAAATGAAAATGCACTAAGAATAAGGAAATTAGGAGTTTCTAATAATTATCGAAATCAAGGGGATGCTACTTATATGATGACTAAAGCAATTCATTGGGGGAAAGTTGAACTCTTCTCAAGCATATCATTATTTGCAAGTACCTCTGCTATAAGCTTTTATAATGAACTAAACCAAGAACAATTAATCAAGTTTTATAATAAATTAGGATTTAGTGGTGACTCTAGAGGATATATGACTTACAAATATACTCAATAAAATAGTTTCCTAAAACCAGAAAAAAGTTTCATTGCATAAATCTGTCAAAAACCATTCGTTTGAAAGGTTTTTAGCTGTTATTTAAGACTATTATTAAAAAGTTACCCCCATGTTATTCGTTGGGGTAACGGTCAAGAAGGGCTTCGCCCTCCTTGACCCACGCACAGTCGCAGAAAGGACACCTTTCTGCTTCTTTTCGTTTGACCACTGGTCGTTCAATACCTAGCTCTCACAAGGAGACCTTGTTCACCCACGAAGCGTATCCTTTAAACCGTTCCAACTTCGAACGGTTGGCAACGAAAAAAAGAAACCGAAAATACTTTTCCCTTTCCTTTTTTCATTGGTTATTAATTGGTTTTTTTATATTTACTAGTTTGTCTTCTAACTACTTAGCAGGTTCCTTTAACAAAACTTGGATTAAAAGATTTTCAATCTGTCCTTCTGTAATATGAACTCTCAGTTGATTATATTTTTTCATGGCATTTTTTGAAATCTCTTGTCTTTTTTCTGAACTTGCATAAATCAATAATTCTGAACGAGAAACAATCTCTAACTCAGAATGAAATTGTGTAACAATGTCTTCTAAGTGCTGAAAAAATTTTTCACTCTTTAAAGGATAGCGCTTTTCCATCGCTATAGAGATCTTTCACATTTATAAACACTGGAGATGTTTATCATCCAACCAGAAAATCATATCGTATCATTTATAGCGATTGCTCCGAATTACTTCTGCTCGCCCTTCAGTTTTTATATAGCAGTTCACTTGATAGCCCTTATCTACTTCGATAAAACCTTCAAACTGCTTAACCAACTCACCAATCTTTTGAATTTCTTGTTTTCGTTGTACATTAGACAGTATCTCCATTTGAGAGCAATCATAAGTTACCTCAATTGAAAACCTAGGATGCGCTTCTTGAATTTGTCGCACTTCTCTACAAAAAGCTTGTTTCTGTTCTTTTGTTTTGGGATAGGCTGTCACATCATGGGCAGTCAAATTTTTTACATCAAATCCAATAAAATGCGTTTTTTGAGTGACTTCATCTATAATTTAACAAATTATTTGCCAAAAAAAATATATTTGATATCATAAAGTAAACGCTTACTAATCGAAGAGGTGAACAAATGGTTGCAAAACATCCAGAAGCTGTACCATTAGACTTAAAGGTACGAGAAGAACATCCCGTGGTTTCCCCAAAAGAAGCTCAATTACTACATCCTGATAAGATAACAAATAATAAAGACTTTATTTGTGCTGCACATGAAAAATGTGAAGCACCAATAACTTGTCGCTGTATTGATAAAAAGAATAAAACAGCAGCATTCGTTGAAGGGCGTCAAAGCATCAATAAGCATCACCCTGATTGCAAATTTTCAGATAAGAATACTGAAGATGAAGCTTCTTCAAAACCAAATTATCAATCAACTGAAAAACAATTTGAAGATGTTTTCACAGGTAAAAATATTCTGTATCTTTATGATACTACTTACAAGACTACTAAAGAAAATCAAAAAATCTCTAGCAAAAAAGGAACTAAAAATTTAACTAAACAACAATCAACTGTTCCTTCAAAAAATACAAATTCACTCCCAAAACAACAAAAACAAACACGAATAGACAGTTTACGGAAACAAGTAAACGAATATGAACTAAATCCTGATGAAAAAGTACTCGATAAAAAAACAGGAAATACAATCAAAATCAAAAATATTTTTATTCCAGTAGCTAAAAATATTTTGTCATCCGAAAGACGATTTGACCGTATTCTTATCTATTTTGGAGAAGCCTATATAAATGAACCAAAAACCGAAGGTAAAGATTTCAATATTCGCTTTTCTGACAACGTTAACTTAAAATATGCAAATGGGAAGCCTGCATTTTTTATTGATAAAGAAACATTGTATAAAGAATTTCCGGTCATTATGCAAAAATGGGAAAAAAACAAAAACATGCGGGTTAATGCTTATATTCGTGCACATTTTTCTATAAATGGAAATTACATAAATTTTGATGTTGAAAAGGAATCTCTCCCTTATCTTTTCTTTCTGACCTTAATAAAATAAGATTTTATTCACAATTATTGTTAATATTAAAAGCATCCTGCGCCTCTTCAATTTCGTCTTCTGTTGGATCAACTTCCCTTGTATCCAATAGCTTCAAAGAGTCGATTTTTCTGAACCCTTCCAAAAAGTTATAGTTTTTTTGGAACTAACGGCGCATAAAATTCTCTAGAAACACCAGAGCCATCGTCCACATACCCTCTTCCTTTAATGGGTTTGTTGATGAAGGCTTTATTCTTATGTTCATCACTAAAGGTCATGTAAGTCCTTTAAATCTGCTTCTTTTGGATCGCAAATATCTACTGTTCCATCTTTGATGAGCGCTTGAATAGGAGTGAGAAGAAAATAAGTCTTTCCTCCATCAGTTCCACCGACAACCAGCATATGCGGTACTTCTGCGTAATCCCATACTCCCCCATCCATCAACTTCACTTGTCCGTTTGTGACCATACAATCTGAACTATTGATTCGCTTGCTGATCACATCTATCATTAACGAATACGTAGTAAATCCCATTTCTTTCTGCTCATCCATAAAGTCTGCAATGTACATTTCTTCAAAGGTTTTCGCAATTTTTTGGAAGTGATCGTGCCAGTTCATTCCATCTGTTGGTACCGTTAAATAAAGAATTTCTTTGGTATTGCGATAATAAACTTTAGGAAAAATCAGCTTTTCCTTTGTTCGATCGGCATTTTTTTGCTCCTTCTTTTCAAAGAGCCCACTACTCTTTAGCATTCTTGCCAACATTTGCCGCTGATAAACTCGATAAAAGTAACCGCTTCTTAACCACGACCACCGTCTTCCTAGCATAATAGCTATTAGTGGAAGCAATACCAATAAGAGAGTGGGACAATAGTCAGAAAAAATCTGATCATTGTCCCACTTTTTTTGATTTAGGGGTACACAAAAAGCACGCAACCTTATAAGATTAAAGTGACCAAACCGAAACCCAAAGGAGCGTGCTTTTATGTTTAAAAATTATACCATCAATCAAACGATTTTACCATTAGAGTTGGAACAGCTTATTCCAGAATCAGATGTCGCTTTTGCGGTCAATGCCTTGGTCGAAGCAATGCCGCAAACACTTTTCAATGAATTAG
>NZ_JAEDXU010000010.1 GCF_017830045.1 Enterococcus larvae
GTATAATCTTTAAACATAAAAGCACGCTCCTTTTGATTGGGTTTAGGCACTTTAATCATACAAGGTTGTGTGCTTTTTATGTACCCCTAAATCAAAAAAAGTGGGACAATGATCAGATTTTTTTCTGACTATTGTCCCACTCTCGATTTTTTTATTTTTACCCGATAAATGTCTCAACATCTGTATAAGGCAACTCCAAATCTGCGGCTACTGCCGGATTAGTCATTGCTCCATCGATGGTATTAACACCCTTTTTCAGTGCAGGGTTTTGCTTGATACTTTCTTCAAAGCCTTTATTAGCCAGTTCCATCACATACGGCAATGTTGCATTCGCTAAAGCATAAGCAGATGTTTGAGGAACGGCTCCCGGCATATTGGCAACCGCATAGTGGATCACGCCATGCTTTGTATATGTCGGCTGATCATGTGTTGTTACCTTGTCGATTGTTTCAAAGATTCCGCCTTGATCAATAGCAATATCAACAATGACTGAATGCTCAGGCATTGATTTTACCATTTCCTCTGTCACAAGTACCGGTGCTTTATGCCCCGGAAGGAGAACCGCACCAATCACTAGATCAGCGTTTTTCACAGAACCTTGGATATTGAATTGATTAGACATCAACGTTTTCACTGAACCGCTGAACTGATCGTCCAACTCTTGTAGACGCTTTGTGCTCACATCCAAAATCGTCACGTCTGCACCCATACCTAAAGCAACCTTCGCTGCATTCGTACCTGAGATACCGCCACCGATGATCGTCACATTTCCTTTACGCACACCCGGAACTCCGCCTAATAAGATCCCTTTCCCGTCAGGAACCTTCTCCAAGCATTTTGCTCCGATTTGTGTTGCCAATTTACCAGCAACCTCACTCATAGGAGACAGCAATGGCAAAGCACCGTTTTCAAGCTGTACACTTTCATAAGCGATTGTTTTGATTTTGCTCTTCATCAGCTCTTCTGCCAAAGGCTTGTTTGCTGCCAAGTGAAGATATGTGAACAGAACAAGATCTTCTCTTAAAAAGTGGTATTCTTCTGCCAACGGTTCTTTGACCTTCAATACCATTTCCTGTGCCCATGCTTCTTCAGCAGTTGCGACGATTGCTGCTCCCACTGCAATATACTCGTCATCCTTGATTGAAGCTCCTGCTCCTGCGTTTGTCTCCACAAACACTTCATGCCCTGCTTTGACTAAATCTAAAACACCCGCAGCAGGTAATGCCACACGGTTTTCACCAATTTTTATTTCCTTCGGAATACCAATTTTCATACGCTCTACCTTCTTTTCTGTTCATTTTTTATACATTCTTACATAGTCATGTAAAAATTATAAAGTAAGAAAAAGCGATGTGCAAGGCGATTTCCAATATTTGTGACCAGATGAGCAAACAATCGTTATTATTTTCAATAAATTTGCTCTACTATGATTTGGTTAAAGAGCCTGTCTATATTCTGCGGATCGATATGACCAGTTTTTGCCTCCAAGGCATTCAGCATCCCTGTCGTCATCCCCCATTTCAGTATTTCTTCATCAGAACAGCCCTCATTGATTCCAGCTGCCAAGCCAGCTAATGTCGCATCTCCTGAACCCACAGGATTGACCACCTCTATTTTAGGAATAGTGACCCGATAAAAGTTTCGATGATGCTTGGCTACAGCACCCTCTCCACCCATTGAAACAACGATCCATTCAATACCATCAAACAACGGATGCTGCAGCTGTTCAATCAGTGAATCCTTCTCTGTTGTATCTACCGATAACAGCTCTGCAATTTCGGTCTCATTCGGCTTGATCAAAAATGGTTTACTTTCAGAAGTCACAGCGCTCTTCAATGCATTCCCTGATGTATCCAACAGCACAGGAACCTGCTCTTCCTTTGCCAAAGCAATCAGCTGTTCATACAAGTCAGCTGACAAACCGGCAGCTAAGCTACCGGAAATCGTTACCAAAGAGCATTTTTCCAGCTGATGCTGATACCGAAGAATAAACCGCTGTTCCTCTTCTCGACTCACAACCGGTCCTTTTTCTAAAATCTCTGTCTGCTGTCCTCCGTCATGAAGGATGGCTATTGAGTTCCTTGACTCTTCCATAATTTCTGTAAAATCATGCGAGATCCCTTCCTCTGTCAATTTCTCTTTAATATAGGCACCTAGATGCCCGCCAATGACACCTGCCGCTAAAACATCCTTATCCAGCTGATATAGAACACGCGTTACATTAAGTCCCTTGCCTCCAGCAGTTTTCGATACCTGTGATACACGATTAACAGCATCTAATTTCAGATGCGGCAATGGATAAGACATATCAACAGACGGATTCATCGTTATCGTCAAAATCATCCTGTTTCCTCCTTCTTTGATAGAAAAAACGACTGGTAAGTAGATAAATACCAGCCGCCTAAGCACATCAGACCTTCATTTACTAAATCCAGAATAACTATTAGGGTATCCGTGGTTTCCCTCTATTACCAACTGCCCCTCTCTATTCCACTTCCACCTTATCATGCCATGAAGAGGCTGTACGATTAACCACTTCATTCAAGGTTTCAATATTGGCTTTTCCTTCTGAAAGTAGCCAGTCATGAGCCGCAGATTCGCCTTTTTCCACAAAAGGCTGAACACCATTCTTCCATGTCGCTCTTCCACAAAGTACCCCATTAAAGGTAGAGCCTGCTTCCTTTGCAAATTCTAATGTCTGTTGGAACAGCTCCGCAGAAACGCCGGCACTCAGAAAGATAAACGGCAGATGCGTCGCTTCACTTTGCTCCTTAAAGTACGCCAAGCCTTCTTCTCTTGAATATAAAGAATCTATACCTTGTTCGGCAAAGCCCTCCACATAATTCATATTGACAGGGACCTCAACTTTTAAAACATCCACGTTGTATTTGTCCTTCGAAAATTCTTTCATCATCTCGATTACTTTATGGGGCTTGATTTTAGCATATTCTTGCGATGCTGCATCAGAAATCTGCGCGTCATAAGAAACCAATTCTAGATAGAAAGGAATATCCTCCCCGATGCACTCACTACCTAAACGCTCAATAAAAACATGCTTCAAATGATTGATTGCCGGCTCCTCATCCACATCGTAATACAGCAGGAATTTGATTGCATCTGCCCCCGCTTCTTTCAAACGAAGAACAGACCAATCTTCTAAAAGATCCGGCAGACGCCCCGGCGTAGAAGCATCATAGCCCGTTTTTTCATAAGCTAACAATAAGCCTGCTTCTTCGTCACGAGCTTGCGCCGCTGCCAGTCCATACTCAGGATCAAGCAAAATGGATGACGCAAATGGCGTCAGATCCTTTGATACCAATTCTTTAAAATCACTGATTTGTTCTCCCTTTGCTTCTGCCCCCAGTGCAGTAATCATTTTTTTCAGCGCTCCACGCTGATCGATCGCCAGTGCCTCGATCAGTCCATCCTTTGTTGACAGACGATCCATAGCCGCCTTTTTCTCTTTGCTTAATTTCAGCATCTCTATATCCCCTTCTCAATTCTTCTCTTCATTTTTATACATAGAATGTCCATCTAAGTAGGTTTCCAATAAGGTCATATCTGGACGGATAACCAGAAAATCAGCAGGTAAACCAGACTGAATACTGCCGCAGCGATCATCAATATTCACACTCTTTGCCGGAACAAAGGATGCCATTTTAATCGCTTCCTCTACAGTAGCAATATCCCAATCCACGACATTCTTCACGCCATCAAACAGCTGTAGAATACTTCCCGCCAGACTTCCATTAGAGGTAAGACGTGCAGCACCATTTTTCACATCAACCGGAAACTCTCCTAATGTATACTCTCCGTCCGGCATTCCTCCCGCACGCATGCAATCCGTGATCAACGCTGTCTTCTCAGGCGTTTTAGTGCGAATCAGGATTTCCGCTGCCGCCGGATGTACATGATGCCCGTCGCAAATCAGTTCAGCAGTAGCCTCTTTTGTGTTCATCGCAGCTCCGACCATTCCTGGTTCTCGATGATTTAATCCACTCATCCCGTTGTAGGTATGAACAAATATTGATGCACCTGCATGAACAGCCGCCTTTGCCTCAGCATAAGCAGCAGAGCTATGACCCAGTGCCACCGCTACTCCTTGCTTAGTGACAGCTTGGATGAAATCCGCCGCACCTCGCCTTTCAGGCGCTAAAGCGATTTTTCTGATCAATCCGTTCGCCAGCTTCTGCCAGTGATTGAATACTTCAATATCCGGATCAGAAAAATAACCAGGATTTTGTGCCCCTTTATGCTCTTCTGTAAAAAATGGCCCCTCAAAGAAAATCCCTTGAATCTTAGCCCCTTCTACCTCCTTATAATGTTCACCGATCGAAGCAGTCACCTCATTCAAGGTTTCAACACCTGCTGTCAGCGTTGTGGGTAGAAAGGAGGTCACACCACAGCTAAGCAACCCTTTGGACATCTCCTTGATCCCATCAAAATTATTATCCATCACATCATGACCAAGAAACCCGTGAATATGAGTATCTACCAGTCCCGGAGCAATCCAGCGACCACTGTAATCAACAATTTTCCCATCTGGTTTTTCTTTCACAAACGTACCAAAATGACCATCAATAATTGCCAGATACCCCTCTGTCTCTACGCCGCCTTTTAAAAAGAAACGATCTGCATAAATAAAATAGCTGCTCATTTTTTCTATTCCTTCTTTCTCTAGTTAGCAAAAACTGCTGCCATTGATTCATCAACGAAAACATACTTATTCACTCATCGATTCTTGAACCTGACTCAAAAATAGCTTGATAATTTGAAAAATGGGTACACCAAAAACAGTGACAGAGATACTAGTTCTCCAACTAATATCCCGGCCCCTTAAATCTTTATACAAATATAGTAAAAGAAATACCTCATTTATCCCAGTCACTGTTTAGGAAAGTTCGTGGATCGTCACACCTTGAACGACACGGTTCACTGTTCCTGTTGGCGATGGTGTATCCGGTGTATTACCGACCTTGATGGAACTGTGTAGTGCAACAGTCTGTGCAAACAAAATATCAGGTAATGCCAGATAAGCCTCCGGCAAAAGTACCTCCTGCGTTGAATAGGTAAATGCTGTTTCCGAAAAGGAACCTTCCCCAGCTTGTCCAATACCCACTACAGCTGCAGCAATTCCGTCTCCATGAACCTCATTCAAAATATCCAAATCATATTTTCTTGTATACACATCATTACTTACGAATACAAAGACCATTGTCCGTTTGTCTACGAATGATTTCGGTCCATGTCTGAAACCAAGTGAAGAATCGAATACTGTCGCAATCTGTCCCGCTGTCAGCTCCAATACCTTCAGCTGCGCTTCCCTGGTCAAGCCGCTTAAAGAGCCTGATCCCAAATAAACGATTCGCTGGTATTCACGATCTAATACCGCTTGGATTTCAGCCTCACGCTGAATCACTTCTTGTCCCAGCTCCTGCATAGCCTGTACATATGCTGTTTTCTGTGACAGAGATTCCTGATCGAAAATCAACAAAGCAGAAAGAGTCATACATGTAAAACTGCCTGTCATCGCAAAGCCTTTATCATTTGATTTCGACGGCATCAACAATAATAAGATGTTTTCTTCGTTTTCAGCTGCCAATGCCAACTGACCATCCGCCGCACAGGTAATGGTGATATGGTAGAGCTGTTTGACGATTTTATCCGCTGCAGCAACTGCCGCCAAGCTCTCCGGAGAATTGCCGCTGCGGGCAAAGGAAACCAGGATCGTCGTTTCCTCCGGCAGTAAATAGTCATAAGGTGCACCCACGATATCTGTTGTACCAATACTCTCAAATGAAAAGCTGTGGTTGTCGCCATTTCGCGTTAAGTAAGGAACCAAGGTATCTCCAACGTATTGAGAGGTTCCTGCTCCGGTAAAAATCACGCGAATTTTTCGGTCAGTCGTCTTTTTTATCTTTTCGAGAAAAGCGTGGATTGCTACTTCATTTTTTTTATAGATTTCCAGTGTTTCCTGCCATAATTCAGGCTGTTGTTTGATTTCACTTGTTGTGATATCCGCACCCATTTTCTTTAAAATGTCTGCATTTTTTTCAAACATTCAGCATGCGCCTCCTTGTTTTAGTCAGCGAACATGGCGTACCTTATAGCGAAACTTATCAGCTCGAGCAACACTCAGTGTGAACTCGATCACTTCGTTCTTTATATTATATGTTGTCCGAACCAGATTAAGACTCGGTGCACTATAAGGCACATCCAACTGCTTCGCATCATTATCACTTACAATACTTGCATAAAATTCTTCTTCAGCCAGCTTGATCGTCTCACCATAATCATCAGCAAATAAATCATACAGCGGCTTTACTTCCAGATCTTCCCGTTTCATCGTCATAAACTTTTTATAAGGCAAATAAGAACGCTCCACCATCATCGGCATATCATCGGCACTTCTTAAGCGCTTGATTTTAATGATTTTCTCTCCAAGCGAAAGATTCAAATGCTCTGCAAAAAATTTATTCGCTTCAACGATCCGAAACTCTAAAATCGTCGTCACCGGCTCTTTTCCTAAAGACCTCATTTGTTCTGTAAAGCTGTAGCCCCCAGTCAAATTCGTTACTTCTTGACTGATTGAAGAAACAAAGGTTCCTTTGCCGTGTTGACGATAAATATAGCCCATTTTTTCTAATTCCTGTAATGCCAGACGAACCGTCGTACGGCTTAATCCGTATTTCTCAGACAGCTCCCGCTCTGACGGAAGCATCGCATGCGGCTCTAAATCATTTTCAATTTGCTCTTTCAATAGATCGACCAGCTGATCATATAATGGTTGTCTTCTCTTTCTTTCCAAAGTCTTCCCCTCCCGAATAAGCAGCTTGTCAAAAAGCCGATTTTTGCCACTCAACAGTCACACTTACATAGTGCAACGCACTGTTGGATCTAAGGCTATCTATCATTTATCTCTAAAAATCGATGACTTTCTTCCTGCTACTAACAAGTGGTAATTACCACATGATAAGTCTACCTATTCTTTTGATGAAATACAATGGTTTAGACAGAGGTTGTAAGAAAAGCGGAATGAGCTTGGTCAGCTCCCGAACAATAAGGCGAAAATAGTGCGTGGTGGCCTTTACCACGAAACACTTTTTGACTTATTGTTGAGAGGAACTAGCTCATGAAGCTAGACAACCAGAAAAGCGGAACGAGCTCGACCAGCTCCCGAACAATAAGGCGAAAATGGTGCGTGGTGTCCTTTACCATGAAACACTTTTTGACTTATTGTTGAGAGGAGCTAGCTCATGAAGCTAGACAACCAGAAAAGCGGAATAAGCTCGACTAGCTCCCGAAGCCTGCCATTGGCTAGTTGATTCCTTCTGTTACAGCCTCTTCTATGGCCAGATTGACGGCCACAGGCCAAATCCGGAGCCCACCAGCCCAATGATCAGAACAAAACCGATACATTTCAAAGGTGTCCAACCACGTTTCGCCAAGAAGAAGTACAGCATCATCGTCAATGCCAATGGAATCATTTGAGGCAATATACCATCCAATATTTCTTGAATATTGATTGTTACATCTCTTGTTTCATTTTGATTATAGGTTACTTCAAAATCTCCGGTAGCCAGCTCTTTCACACCCAATGCTTTTTCATCAGCACCGGCATCCTGTACGTCATCTGTCAGCTTGCCATCATCATCTTTTTTGTAGATGTACTCATCAAACTTGTGAACATCCGCAGCAGGTACCACCTCTGTTACTGAATACAGCGCATTGGTTGTGCCATTTGGAATCTTGACATCCACTTTTGTTGCACCATATACACACGTCAAGGCGCCAACAACGAAAATCCCCAAAATACTCGCCGCACGAGTGAACTCTTTCGCATTTTCCGTCAGAACACCGATTGCATCTGTTCCAAGCTTGTACGACCAGTTCATCAAGAAGAAACGCAGAGCAAACTGAGCAATATTGAATACCAGTAAGAAAATGAATGGTGCCGCAATGTTTCCATCAATTGCCATATTTGATGTAATACCAGCAGTGATAGGAACCAAGGTAAACCAGAACAACGCATCTCCAATACCACCTAGAGGACCCATTGCCGCCACACGGACCGCACGAATCGTTGGAATATCAGCTTTATTTTGTTCCAGGGAAAGAACGATCCCCATAACAAAAGTAACTAAAAACGGGTGAGTGTTGAAAAACTCTAGATTATGACTCATGGATGCAGATAAATCATCTTTATTGTCTCCGTGAATCTTTTTCAGTCCCGGAAGAATTGAATACAACCAGCCGCCGGCCTGCATCCGCTCATAGTTGAAGGATGCCTGCAGAAACAGGGAACGCCAAACCATCTTGTTCAGAGTCTTTTTATCCAGCTGATTAGCTGGCGTAGTGTTCTGATAGTTATCAGGAATGTTATATGCCATCTTCGTCACCTCCAACGTTAGTAGTCGCGGACTGTTTGAATTTCGTCTGGATCTGATAGTCCCAGAAAGCTAGCGCAAAGCCGATGAATGCAAGAATGATCAATGCAGGTCCGCTCAAGCTTGGTGCTGCCATTACAATAACAGCCATAGCAAAGCCGAAGAAGTAGAAGCCCCACATGTCTCTTGATACCATCACCTTAAGCAAAATAGCAAACCCGACATAACGCATCATACCGCCGGCAGCACTCAAACCACCCATCAGCCACTCAGGAATTGCATCAACAACGGTTTGTCCAAACGCCTGACCACCAATAAAGAATAAAACAACAATAATACCAAAAATGCTTCCCAAAGCCAGCATTGCCAGATAGTTGATCTTATCGATCCCCTTGGTATTCCCTTCATGTGCATAGTTGTCAGCCACAGTCATAACTGGAGACATCAATGAGAAAATCAACGTTACGCCATACTGTCCTAATAATGAAAATGGAATTGCTGTTGCAACTGCTACTGTTGGTTCAAGCTTCAATGTGATCGCCAGAACCGCGGCCATGATCCCACCGATTACTGCATTTGGCGGCTGCGCGCCTCCAACCGGCATATTCCCGATCGTCATCAGCTGATACGTACCACCAACGATCAAGCCTGTTTGCAAATCCCCTAAAATCAACCCAATGACCATACCGGTCACAATTGGCTGATACAGAGACTCTAAAAAACTGAACTGATCGATCGCCGCAATAAAGGTTACTAAAAACACTAATAATATTTGCAGAATACTGTAATCCATTTTTTTATCTCCTTTCCAGCTCTAACTAAAAAGTTTCTTCGTGTCTTCCACAGGCGTGGTCGGCACACGGCGAATTTCTAATTCTACGCCTGCATCCTGCAGCTTTCTAAAGGCTGCCACATCCTGATCATCGACTGCTACGGTTGTTGCCACTTGTCTTTTTCCTTCAGCCATATGCATGTTGCCGATGTTGACTTTCTTGATCGGTACACCACCTTCCACTAGTGTCAACACATCTTCAGGATTCTCAGCAATGATAAAAATCTTTTGATTCGCTGAAGCTTTATGAATAATATCAATGGTTTTCTGCAATGTGAAATAACGTGTTGCAACGCCATTTGGTGCAGCCATATCCATTAGTCCCTGTCTGACCTTATCCCCTGCTACCTTGTCATTTGCTACTAAAATTAAATTAGAGCCGATTGAACCGTTCCATTGTGTTGCCACTTGTCCATGAATCAAGCGATTATCGATACGTGTCAGTAAAATATTCGGCATGTCTCTTTTCCCCTTTCTTGAACTATATGAATACTATTAAGGATTTATCACATGAAAAATGTGTAACAAAAGAGTTAGCAGCAATTGTTATTTCTTTAATAGGATTTATATATTTATTAAAAAGTTTGTGGCCTAAGTATGGGTCAACTTTCCGGAGCTTAAAATAGTATTCCGGAATCAGTTCGCTGCTTTCGTCACAACCTCCGTAATAGCGAATCTCGAAACTTCCATCACTGCATTGGATTTCACCTTCACATCAACCGTCTCATCTCCTACTCGAGTCAATGTACCGTAGATCCCATTTAAGAAAACGACCTGTTGACCGACAGCCAGCTCTTGGTGGAGCTTTCTGTAATGATCCTTCTGAGCCTTGACGCCCTTATAATTGAGAAGATAATAAACGAGTGCCATCGCGCCAAGAAAAACAATCATTACAATCGATGATGCCAATATGTTTTGCCACATGATTATATCCCTTCTTCCTCATCTTCTGCTGCTGATACATCGATCAAATCAAGTGTTGCATGCATCAAGCCATCTTTTCCGATAGCCAAAATTGCGGGGATAAAATCTTCAACAGAATCAAATGCCTGACGAAGACCGCTACCCTCAATCAATATCGGCAGGTTGGTCCCTGCAATCACTTGTACCTGCTCCTTGCCGGAAGCTGCCAGCATCGCTGTTCGAAATGGTGTCCCTCCAAGAAGATCCGTAAATATCACAATGCCCTCAGCCGACGAAAGATTTTCTAACGCCTGTGTCATTTTTCCTTCAAAAGCCTCCAATGCTTCCTCCTCTCGAAAAGGAATTACTTCAAAAAGCTCTTGAGGTCCAGCAATCATCTCTACAGCACCCATCATTCCCGGGGAAAAACTGCCATGCCCTGTTAAAATACAGCCAATCATATTCTCACATCCTTTCACTGGTATTTAAGAAAAGCTGAACAGACTTGCTCAACTTCCGAGCAATATAGGAACTTGACTCACTGGTACTCTTTTTACCAGTGCAGGAAAGTTATCTTATTGCCGAAGAAGTTAGTCTGTAAAGCTAGACACTCAGAAAAGCTGAATGAGTCGAGAGCTCATGAGCGATATAGGGAACTGGCTCAGTGATGCCCTCTATCACTGAAGACAGTTCGTCTTATCGTTGATTGAGCTGACTCATGAAGCTAGACACTAGAAAAGCTGAATGAGCTTGAACAGCTCCCGAACAATAAGAGCAAAACTGACACATGGTGTTCTTTACCATGAGGCATGTTTTGACTTATTGTTGAGTGGAGCTAGCTCATGAGCGATATAGGGAACTTTTCCTAATCGGCTAACTCATCTTAATGAAGTGAATTTCCCTTTGAAAATCCACTCCACTCTTCGTTTCGCATACCATTCTACTAATAGTTCCTACAAAAGTAGAACTGACAATATCCTTTATCACTGAAGACAGTTCATTTTATTGTCGATTGAGCTTGTCAGATCCCCTATTTGATCAACAAACCCCAACTGGTAGTAACCACAATATGAGTATAAAGCAAAAACGTTTACAAAGTCAACCAATAATACTATATTTATAGTGATATTTCCGTAAAACCATCCTTTTATACATAAATAAAGGTATCTTTTTAGATACCAGTTAAAAATGCAAAAAGCTACGAAAATGTTGAAAAAATCAGCATTTCCGTAGCTTTGAAGTCTTTATTCGAATCCTATTCTACCTTATCACGCCAAGAACTAGCACTTTGTTCCACGATCTCATTCAAGGTTTCGATATTGTCTCTTCCTTTTGTCCTGAACCATTCTTTTCCGGCTTCCTCGCCATTCATCACATAGGGTTTCACACCATCACGCCAAGTTGCCCGACCGCAAAGAACACCATTAAAGGTTGAACCCGCTTCTTTTGCAAATTTAATCGTTTCTTGGAATAGCTCCATCGTTACGCCAGCACTAAGGAAGATAAACGGCAGTGCTGCTGCCTCACTTTGTTCTTTGAAGTAACTCAATGCTTCTTTTCTAGAATAAACAGACTCACTGTCAGAGAAGCCTTCTACATAATTCATGTCTACTGGTACTTCCAGTTTCAGAACATCCACATGATATTTCGGTTTCGCAAATTCTCTCGTAGATTCGATGACCTTTCTAGGCTTGATTCGAGCAAAATCTGCTGAATGAACATCTTCGATATCTGTATCATAGGTCACGATTTCAAGGAAAAACGGAATGTCTTCTCCTTCACACTCGCTGCCCAATCGTTCCACAAACACATGCTTCAAATGGTTGATCCGTCTATCGTCGTCCGGGTTATAGTACAGTAAGAATTTGATTGCGTCTGCGCCTTTTTCTTTTAGCCTCGCTACGGACCAATCTTCAAGGACATCCGGCATTCTTCCCGGAGTGGAAATATCATAACCTGTTTTTTCATAAGCTAGAAGTAAACCGGCATTCGCTGCACGTTCTTTTGCAGCAGGCAGGCCATACTCCGGATCAAGTAAAATGGCTGAAGCATATTTTGTCAGCTCTTCAGAAGCCGCTTTTTTGAAATGAATGATTTCTTCTTCTGCATTATTTTCGCCAAAACTGGCCATCATTTTCTTCAAGGAGCCGCGTTGGTCGATTGCAAGCGCCTCAATGATTCCATTTTTAGAGGATAGACGTTCCAGCGCAGCTTTTTTTCCTTCACTTATTTTCAACATTATTCGATAGTCTCCTTTCAATTCTCTTGCTCGCCTTGAGTATATGCCCGACTTGCCAAAATTACAAAAGAGATGCCTTTTTATTATTTTTCCCTTGACCTGTTACGCGTTTCAGAAAGTATAGTAAAGAAAACAAAGGAGGAATTCATCATGATTCAGGCTATTGTAGAATACAGTGACACGTTAGGAATGGATTTTTATTTCGTTACTGTCAGTATCAATAACGGTATAATGGAAGTAGACAGCTTAAACAGCTATTGTAAAGCCTTCAATAAAACGATAGACTTAACTCAGCTTACTCAATTAGCTGTACAAAAAGACGACTGCCCTTCTATCTATTTTTCCAGTGAAAACGAGGACTACCGTTTTGTCGATTACGGCAACGGCATCGTCTCTTATATAGAATCCAGATTACCGTCCGTGATCTATTGTTAAGCTATTGTTCTTCGTTGCTGCACTTGAAAGACTTGAACCTGTAGAAGCATTGACCAACTGACAACAAGGAGACTACTATGACGACTATTCGTGATATCGCTCGGCTGGCTGATTGTTCTGTCACAACGGTTTCCCGTGTACTGAACCGTCATCCCTATGTATCTGAAGTAAAAAGAAAACAGATCCTCGAAATTATCGATGAGCTGGACTACGTCCCTAGCGCTCAGGCTAGAGACCTGAGCTACGGCCTATCAAAAAACATCGGGGTACTGATTCCATATGCAAATGTCCCTTATTACGATAAAATCATCAGCGGGGTATTGAACGCAGCCTTTAAAGAAGGCTACAAAATCACTCTACTGCCGACAAATTACGAAGCGGAAAAGGAAAAATACTACTTGAAGCAGTTAGCCGCCAAAGCCTTTGATGGACTCATCATCACATCAAAGGTTATTTCCTTTGAAACGATCCAACAGCATTTGAAATACGGCCCTATCGTCTGTTGTGAGGATACTGGGGATTATCCGATTTCCTGTGTCTCTTTTAATAGAGAGGAATCCTATGTGGAGGTTTTTCAGCACTTCAAAGAAAGCGGGCTGCGCCACATCGGACTGGCCGTTGGACGACATCAGTCGATCAGTCCCAGTACAGCACTGATGCTGAATGCCCATAAAAAAGTCTTCGGGCACTTTCCTGAAGACTCATTGGTCATCCCTGATTGCCGCAATTATGAGGGTGGTGTCAAAGCCGGCAAGCTGTTTGCGCAATTACCGCAGCTAGATGGTATTTTCGCAAACAGCGATGAAGTGGCTGCTGGTATTCTTCAAACAGTCGACCTTCACTCGATAAAAATCATTGGTGAGGAGAATTTGCTTGCCGGTCATCTGTTACATTTTTCTACAGTTGATCATCATTTAGATCGTTGCGGCGAAGAAGCTTTTCAACTGCTATTCGAACCAAAGAATACCCGTTTATCAATCCCCTATCGCTTTATTAAACGCGAAAAAAACAACAGCTGATTTACTCAACTGTTGTTTTTTTCTTTTTATTGTTCTTTTTCCCTTTTTTTAGTTTATATCCCAAGAAGGCCAGGACGACCAAACCTATCAGGAAATAAATACTGTTGCTTGCTGTGAAAACGATCAGGTTTTCAGCTTTTTCTTTCCAAAACAGCTTCTGTTTTTCCAAATTCCCTGAAATTCGCGTAGTCAAGGAAGGGCTTTCCTGCTTCTTCTCAACCTTGTTGACCTCATCAATAGAAAGCTCCACCGTTACATAGTCAACTTGGTTATCAATGCCCTTATTGGAACGGACAAGTGTCTCTCTTTCTGCACGAATCGTGGATAAGCGTTCCTGAATTTTCAGCATATCCTCCAGTTTATCACTTTTTTCCAGCATTCCCAGTAATGCAGTTTCCTCTGTTTCTAATGCTTCAATACGACTTTCATTATCTGTATATGTTGAAGAGTAGTTCTCTGTCCGGACATTCTCATCGATGGTATCACCGATTTCACGAAGCTTCTCCAGCGTTTCCTTACTACCGTTACCTGCTTCCGGAATCCGAATCTTGTAATAAGCAGATTGTAAATCACCGGACCAATTGCTTCTATTCGAGGTTTCAATATAGCTGCCGCTTTCGTCAATCAATTTTTCCAGCTTATCAATATCTCCAGAAAAATCCGTCGTTTGCTTCGAATACTCATAAAATCGAGCAGTCTTATCAGAAACCGCAGTTGGTGCATCATCCTTACTCTTCGCCTCGCTGTCTCCAGCTCCGACAGTGCTTGGTTCCGCATCAAAATTTGATTCTGCTTCCTCATTCACCACCGCTTCACCATTGCTATAATCCGCTTCCTGTGTTGCAGTATCATAGGAATACTTCATTGTTTCCTGTCGAGACCAGTAGACGCCAGTCCCTACCACCAGCACCAGTGCACCTGTAGCTAGTAAATACCATGTCCGTTTGCGAAACTTTAATTTGATCGGTTTAACAGCTGTTTTGATTTTTTCTATAAGCGTCAGCTTCTCGGGCTTCTCAGTTGTTTTCTCAATGATTTGTGTGATTTTCAGTTCCGGAACTTCTATCTCGTCCCATTGTTGTTTCCATTCTTGATTCAGTTTCATTGCTCTCCCTCCTCAAGATATCCTTTTAGTTTCGTTCGTGCTTCATGCAGCTTATATTTTATCGTCCCCAAGGGTTCATTCAGAACTGCACTGATCTCTTTTACTTTTTTCCCATAAAAATAATGAAGAATCGTTACCTCCTGCAAATGCTGAGGCAGCTTTCGTATCCCTTCATAGATATCCAAGTGTTCTTCATTCGATAACCCCTTTTCAGGATCACAGATCTGTTCATCCATTTCCTCCATATACGCCGCATTCTTCTTCAAATGATCCAGAGACGTAAAAATCACGACTCGTACCGCCCATGTCGTAAAATATTCCGGAAATTGGAGTGTATTTATTTTATTCATGATTTTGATCACTGCATCCTGCACAATATCGAGGGCATCGGATTCATTTTTCACATAGAGAAAGGCCGTCTTGTATAATTGCTGATAATGCTCCTTCAAAAGTACCTCTAAGGCATCACGGCTTCCATCTATTGCTTTTTCAACCAGTACGTTCTTCATTTTTTCACCTTCTTTGCTTGTTAGACGATTGAGCGATAGAAAAGGTTGGAAACTTTTTCTAATTTCTTTATTTTATACTTCCTATTGTACTTTTTATGACAAGGTAAGCGATATTTCGTTGTAGCTAAAGGAAATAGGCGCTTGCTCTATTCTTTCACAGAGTCCATCTACTTTGATTATACAGGACTTCTTCAAAAGAAATCCTTCTGCAAACAAAAAAACGGCGGCATTCCATTAGAACACCACCGTTTTTCATGATATGTCATTTTATTCATCAGTTGTTACTGCCAGACATGCTCTTTTTCTATTCCATAGACTGATCAATCTGCAACAGACTTAGAGCTCCGCTGAAGTGAATACCTCAGAAACATCATCATCATCTTCCAGCTTATCAATTAAATTTTGCAGTTTTTCATTTTGTTCCTCTGTGAGTGTCACAAGCGTCTGAGGAATCATCGTCAGCTCTGCTTGAGCAAATGTATACCCTTGCTCCTGCAGTTGATCCCTAACGTCCGCAAAATCCTCAGGAGCCGCATAAACCTCAAATACCTCTTCCGATGTTTCCAAATCCTCCGCACCGGCTTCAAGTACTTGCTCTAGCAGCGTATCCTCATCCACGTCAAGTCCGGCACGTTCGATGACCAGATATCCCTTGCGATCAAACATATAGCTGACCGAACCGCTTTCTCCTAATGACCCACCATTTCTATTAAAGGCCGTACGGACATTTGTCCCTGTTCGATTCCTATTATCCGTCAATGCATAAACAAGTACCGCTGAACCACCCGGGCCGTAGCCTTCATAGGTGATTTCATCATAGTGCTCGTTATCCCCTGAACTGCCGGCTTTTTTTATGGCACGATCGATATTGTCATTCGGCATGTTCGCTGATTTTGCCTTATCAATAACCAAACGCAGGGAGGGGTTCATCGCGGGATCAATTCCACCGCTTTTTGCTGCCATGTAGATCTCTCTGGAAAGCTTCTGAAATATCTTTCCCCTTTTTGCATCCTGCGCATTTTTTCTACCTTGAATATTCTTCCACTTACTATGCCCTGCCATTCTATTTCCTCCTCCACATTTTCTTCTATGTTATATAAATCCCTTTAAAGATTCCATCACGTAAAAAACCGCTGCTGTCCCTCGTGCAGGCAAAAAAAATACTTTTTAAACTCATTTCTTCCACAGGACTCATCTATAATTGTACTATTCTTTCTTCTAAGTGCAACTTTTCTACAACTATCACTTAAACAATCAAAAAACAGTCCCTCACAACAAGCAGGAACTGTCTAACATACTATTTCTTCCGACTCTTCCAGCCGATAATCACTAAACACAGAACTGCCGCAGTCAACGCACCGATTGAGTCCAGTGCAATATCCTGAAACAACGGGGAACGACCGCCCGTAAACATCTGATGCAGCTCATCCAAAGCAGCATAACCTGTAGCCGCCAGCCAAGAAACAATGACCGTCAGCCCCAGCTGATTGATTCGAGGCTTCAAGCCAATGACCCAACTTGTTGATAAAAGGAAATACGTTCCAAAGTGAGCACCCTTTCGAATAAAGAACTCAATAAAGCTGAAATATCCTCTTGCTTGAATACTTACTTCCTCTGAAGCATAAACAAATGAAATACCACTCAAGCGCTCCTTAAACGGCTCATCAACCAATAATCGCTGCAACAGACCAAGCTGAGATTGCTCTTCATAGGTCTGTGAAGAACTGTAGAACAGGATGCCCATAATAATAAATGCTATAACTAAATACAAATTGCTATTTTTAAATAAACCTTTCACTTCATCACCCCACCTCATTAATATTAGCCTTTTTCGCTATAAGAAACAATGGGTTTTACGTTATAATAGGTAAATAACTACAGAAAAGAAAGAAGGTTGTTTTATGAGCTACTCTCTTACTTGGGATTTAGATAGTATCTTTCCCGGAGGAAGTTCCTCTAAAGAGTTAAAAACAAGAATGGAGGAATTGAAAAAACAAGCAAATCAGTATCAGACAAGCATTCGCCAATGGACCATTGACGCTGCGGATAAAGAAAAACAGCTTGAAGCAATCATCGCCTTGCAAAGCACTGCAGTAGAAGGATTCAGTCAATGCAGCAGCTATATAAATGCATTGCTGGCTGCCAACACAGGAGATAGTGATGCAAAGGTTCTGTTAGGTGCTCTCAATGATTTATCTCCTGCTTTACAGCTAGGGGATACGTTACTGAAAAAGAAGCTGACAGAAATCACTGATGCGAATTGGGCGTTATTTATTAAGCAGGATTCATTAAAACAACTGGCCTTCCGTCTTGATGAATTGAGAACAGAAGGAAAACGACTTCTTTCAGAAAAAGAAGAAGACATCATCAACACCCTCTCACTCAATGGCCTAATTGCTTGGAGTGGGCATTATGACACAATTGTTTCCACACTTACGATTTCTCACACTGAAAAGGATGGCAGCGTGGTACAGCTTTCTGCCGGACAAGCCTTTAACCGAATGACCAGTGATCCTGATGAAGCTGTTCGACAGAAATTATTTGAAAAATGGGAAGCCGCATGGCAGGAAAAATCTCCTTTGCTGGCGGATACATTAAATCATTTAGATGGTTTCCGACTCAGTGACTATCAGCTTCATGGGATCGATGATTTTCTGAGTGAGCCGTTGACCTACAACCGAATGAGCGAACAGACCTTGCAAACGATGTGGCAGGTCATTACAGAAAACAAACAGCACTTCATCAATTACCTTACTCGAAAAGCCCAGCTCTTCGGTAAAGAAAAAATGGACTGGCAGGATCAGGATGCACCAGTCATTCTAGGCAATCTACAAGAGAAAACATTCTCATTTGATCAAGCTGCGGATTTTATTCTCGAAAATTTTGAAAAATTCAGTCCTAAAATGGAGCAGTTTGCTAAAGAAGTTTTTGAGAAAAGCTGGATAGAAGCAGAGGATCGCCCTGGAAAGCGGCCCGGCGGTTATTGTACAGAATTACCTGAAACGAAGGAATCACGAATTTTCATGACCTTTGGCGGTTCAATCAACGAAGTCGCAACCTTAGCGCATGAGCTGGGACATGCTTTCCACAGCAGTGTGATGTGGGATCTTCCTACACTAAATCGAGATTACGCAATGAATGTCGCTGAAACCGCTAGTACCTTTGCGGAGTTGATTGTTGCTGATGCTTCTTTAAAAACAGCGAAAACAAAAGAAGAAAAAATCAATTTACTAGATGCAAAGCTGCAAAATGCCAATGCTATGTTTATGAATATTCATGCTCGATTCATCTTCGAGAAAAGCTACTACCAAGCAAGAAAAGAAGGCTTACTGACTGAAGAACAAATCACTGAGCTGATGCTTACTGCTCAAAAAGAAAGTTACCAAGATTCACTAAATCAATACCACCCACATTTCTGGGCAAGCAAGCTGCACTTCTTTATTGATGATGTGCCCTTTTACAATTTCCCATATACCTTCGGCTATCTATTCAGTATGGGTATCTATGCTATTGCACAGCAAAGCGGCGCTGATTTTGAGGATAAATACATTGACTTGCTGCGAGATACAGCTTCCATGACCTCAGAAGAGCTGGCACAAAAGCATCTGCAGGTGGATCTGACAAAACCGGAATTCTGGCAGCATGCAGTTGACTTAGTGATTGCAGATATCAATGAGTTCCTTGCATTGACAGAAGAATATAAATAGAGAAAATCAATGCCTGAAAGCTTTCTATGATTAGCTTTCAGGCATTGACTTATTCATCCACCACTCTACCTTCAAAGAAATGATAAAACCCCTTTGAAGATCTACCTCTTTCAGAATCAATCATCACTCTCTTTCAGTATTTATTAGATTTAAACAAAAAAAGATCTGGATGTCTCCAGATCTTTTTGATTATTCAATTAAAATTACATACGAACTGCAAAGCTTGGTGTGTAAGAACCTACGTTACCAGTAGTTACACCTTCACTTGGGTTAGCCGCATGGATGAAGCCGCCTCCGCCAGTAGCAATTGCTACGTGCCAAGAAGCTCCTGGTGAACCCCAGAAGTATAAGTCTCCTGCTTGTGCTTCAGATACAGAAATACGAGTTCCTGCACCCTCTTGGGCAACAGTATATCCACCTACATTACGACCTTGAGAAGTCATAAATGCATAATAAACTAGTCCTGAACAGTCAAAGCTGTTTGGTCCTTTTGCACCCCAAACATATGATTTACCAATTTGTGCTGCCGCAACAGAAACTGCTGAGCCACCAGTTGCAGGTGGTGCTGGTGTTTCTGGTACTTGCGGTGTTTCCGGTACTTGTGGTGTCTCCGGCACTTGTGGTGTTTCCGGTACTTGCGGTGTTTCTGGTGTTTGCGGTGTTTCGACTACACCAGTATTTCCAGTATTTGTATTGCCGCTCTCAGTACTAGTTGATGTTCCAGTAGTTGATGAGCTTGTTGTATCTTCAGTAACAACTGCTGTTTCAGCTGCAATAGCTTGTTCAGCTGCTACTTTCGCTGCTGCTTCTTGTTGTGCTACTAAAGCTCTTTGTGCTTCGGCTTCAGCTTTTTGCTGAACCAATGAAGCCTTTTGATCTTCTGCAGTTGCACGTTCCGCTGCAAGACCAGTCTGTAAAATTTCTAAGTCAAGCTGTGCTTTGATGATATCGCCCTTTTGAGCTTCCAAAGCTACTTGGTTTTCTTCGATTTGTTTTGATTTTTCGTCGTTTTCAGCTTTTTTCGCTTCGACTGCTTGTTGGTCAGTCTTTTGCTGTTGAACTAAGTCATTATTCGCACCAATGATTGTTGTCATTGCTTGAACACGACTAATAGCATCAGAGAAATTATCTGCTGATAAAATTGCATCCATATAGCTTAGGCTGCCGTTTACTTGTACGTCACGTGCCTGACCTTGAATAGCTTCTTCACGCTTTTCGATACGTTTTGTTAAATCAGCAATTTCCGTTTCAAGAGTTGCTGTTTGGTCTCTTAAATCAGTTTGTTGTACTTGCAGCTCGTCTGATTGAACAGCGATTCCTGCAATTTCATTTTGTAAAGAAGCGATCTGTGTTTGTACAGTTGCTTCCTGTGTTTTCAATCCGCTAATTTTTTGGTCCTGCTGTTGGATGTTCGAATCAACGTCATCCGCAAACACCGTTGTAGAAGGTCCAATTGTTGAAAGTACTAATGAGCTTAACATCAGCATTGGTATAACACTTTTCTTCACTATTCATTCCTCCGACAAATTATTTAAAGTTAACTATAACAGTAAAAAATTCTTTTTTCAATTAATGACTTCATCAGTTTAACATATTCCTATGTCACAGAGATAATAGAAATATTACAAAAGTGTTTCAAATCAAATAAATAAGCAAAAATCTTCATATATCAACATTTATCGATTATTTTTCTTAAACAGGATGTGGTATCTTTTTCGAAAAAACAAGATGGAACAAAAGCAGCTCCTACGGTTCTCACTATGCTCTGCTTCGTTCCTCAACATATATAGAGTTTGTTCCGCCGTTTATTCGGATTAAAGGAATCAAAAAGTGTGGGAGCAGATTCCTGTCCCACACTCGTTTATTCATCGTTATGAGTTATCCTGGAAAACGCCAAACCACTGCTCTAAAGTTAGCAGGTGGTGCCGGTGTCCAGCCCTTTGTTGTTGATACATAACCTGATCCGCCAGGGTTGTTGGCTTCCACGATATGAAGTGTCCCATTGCTGACGCCTACGATCAATACCGTATGAACGCCGCCGATCCAGCCTTCCGGAGTATAAATGTTTTCATACTGAATGACGTCTCCCGGTTTTATTTCAGATAAAGATACTTGCGTTGCACCAGATGCTGAATAGCCGCTATGAGGTCCGCCTACTGCAAAATTGATGCCGCCTGCGTTCAACCACCGACGAACTGATACCAGACATTCGCCTTGTGCGCCCCACCCGGTCGGATAGCTGTTGCCTACATCGGCTAAGGCTGCACTGATTGCTGCTTGCTTCGCAGAAGAAACTTCTCCTGCACTTTCAGGTATAGAAACATCGGCTCCATTGCTGCCGCCTGTAGAAGTTGACTGTTCAGGGGTGACGATTGTTGATGTTGTTCCATCTTCTTCGATCACATTGGTTCTAGTTGTCTGCGCTAGAATCTCCTGAGCAAGTCGTTCTGCTTCTTCTTGCTTTTTCTTTTGTGCAGCTTGTTCTTCTTCTAATTTCTTTTCAGCCGCTTCTTTTTGCGAGATATATTCAGATTTTTTACTTTCTTCTGTTGCACGTTGCGCTTCTAATTCGTTTTTCGCAATTTCTTGTTGAAGCTTCAATGTGTCCAAAGAATCCTGTTTATCGTTCAAATCTTTTTCCGCTTTTTCCAAAGCTGAAATCTGACCTTCAACTACTTCAGTCTTCTCTTCTACTGTCCCTTTATCTGTAGTTTGCTGCTCTAACAAATCGTTGTTGGCATTTACCAATGTGGTAAGTCCTTGTACTTTTGTCAATGCATCAGAAATAGATTCAGAGTTCAACAAAACTTCAAGATAGCTTGTTCCATTTCCGCTGACTTGAACATCTCTTGCTTGTTTTTGCATCTGCACATCTCTTTTTTGAATTCGAACATTCAAATCAGAGATTTCATTGTAAAGAGACTTGATTTCCTCAGTCAAAAGATCTTTCGTATCTGAAAGCTCATCGATTTTATCCGCAGTTGTATTCAACTCATCTTCGATTTCCGCTAATGCAGTTTCCGCTTCTGCTTCTTTTGTTTTCAAGTCATTTATTTTTTGATCCTGTTCTTTGATTTGCGTGTCGTAATCTGTTGCTTCCACAGACACTGGCAGGCTCACAGCTGTTAATACCAGCGAACAAACCATCAAAGTGGATAAGAGATTCTTTTTCACTAATTTATTCCTCCGAATTTATGTATAAGTATGTATGTTTTCAACTTCTTCATCTAATTTCCAGTTCACAACACTCAAATTGTAACACAGATTTATGTCATCTATATAAAAGTAATGTTACAAAACTGTTTCAACAACTTTTTTAAAATAACAAATATTATAGAATAAAAACCGAAAAACATAACAAAAAAGAGACTACTTTGTAGAAAATAGCCTCTTCATTGGATAGAAAAATAACACGAATATCAACATATTAAATAGCAGTGTAGGCCCCAGCACCCTCGTCACGAATATGATTGGTCCGACGTTAGATAGATGGAAAATCACCTGCAGCGCAACTGCAATCAACTCATAGCTGGTAACGAATATAACCATCCCAAAGAAAGCAGTGGGAATATTTGTTTCCACGATTCCCTGAAACGTATACATGAGCATCACAGTAGCAACTAAGGCAACTGTGTAGATTCCCAGCACACCTAAATAATAACTGTCGCAAATCAGTCCGATGATAAGGGAACTGACGATTACATAACCTTTGGACAAATTTGGAATGAGCAATAAATAGGCTAAAAGCAAAAGATGAACACTTGGATAATAAATATTATCCAGTATGTTTTCTGCTCCCATTGTCAACTGACCGTCAATCAGCAGCAATAGAAAGAAAATAGCAGGCGCAAAGTATTTTACTTTTTCCTTTGGAATCATTCATTTCCCCCTGCCGATCTTTGAATAATTGTCACAACTTTAAAATCATCTAAATCCGCATATGGTTTAACATAAACTTCTCGATCTAAGCCATATAAATCCGGTTCAACCTTCTCAACAGTTCCTATTGGTAAATTGGCTGGTGAGTTCCCCCCTAATCCGGAGGTTTGAACTACTGCCCCAACCTTGATTTCCGTATTACCAGTAAGCTGCGTAGCAACCAGCATTTGTTCCTTTTCATCGTATTCCTTCAATAATCCATATGAGTCATCATTTTCAGAACTAACTCGTACAGGAAAATGATTGGAGTTTTGATTTTTTGATGTAAGCAGCTCCACTTTTGATGAGAGGGTATTGACTTCGATCACTCGACCAATCAAGCCCTTTTGAGACATGACTGCCATATTGACTTCAATGCCGTCTGCACTTCCTTTGTCGACGACCATGATATCCTGCCATGTATCCGGCGAGCGAGTAATGACATTCGCTGTGACCTTTTCATAATCTGTCAGCGTTTCGTTCAGCTCAAGCTCTGCTTTCAACGCATCGATTTCTTTCTGGTAATTATCATTTTGAATAGCCAGATCATTGTAGCTATCAATCTTGGTCTTTAAACGTTGATTTTCATCATATGTATTAAAAAGATCCGACAAAGAAGTCAGGCTTCCGGCAACTGCTTTAGCCGGTGCTGAAATCATCTTGTCCACGAGTCCGACTCCGTCATTTACAACAGATTGAACGGGATTATTTTTTCCTCCTGCTCGTTGTGCGGCAGTTAGACTGATTACAATAACAACGATAATTACTAATATCAAAGTAATGATTATATTTTTATTTGGGTTGAATTTTTTCACTACGACACCTCAGATAGTCTTCAAACTGATAGCATTAATTTTACCACTAATTCACTGTAAACAAAAGAGGCGCAAGCGCTCTTTAACTTTTTTTATCATTTTTTACTATATGAAACCTTTTAAAGATTCCTCATACGAAAAATGACCGTTGATCCAAGTGTCTAACAAAGGAAATAAAATTAATTGTCATTTCTTTCAGTAGGATTCATATATAAGGAAAAACGAACAGGTTGTTTGCTGCTGCACCCATTCGTTTTTCAGATAATCAAATCTTTTTAATATTTATTTATTTTCTTCGTTCAACAATGCTTTTCTTGAAACGTTGACACGACCTTGCTTGTCGATTTCTGTTACTTTTACAAGCACTTCATCGCCAAGCTTCACAACGTCTTCCACGTTATTTACACGTTCATTTGCAAGCTGAGAAATATGAACCAGTCCATCTTTTCCTTTGATCAGGTTAACGAATGCGCCGAATTTTTCAATTCGAACAACTTTCCCTAAGTAGACTTGACCAACTTCAACTTCTTTTGTCAGCTCTTCAATGATCTTGATTGCTTTTTTGATCATATCTGCATCGGCAGAAGCGATACTTACGTTACCTTCTTGATCGATGTCGATCTTCACGCCAGTTTCATCGATGATACCATTGATCGTTTCTCCACCTTTACCAATCACATCCTTGATCTTAGCTGGTTTGATTTGGATCATTTCGATCTTCGGTGCGTACTGGCTAAGCTCTTCACGAGGTGCACTCAGAGTTGATGTCAGCTCAGCAAGAATTTCCATACGGGCTTTCTTCGCTTGAGTCAATGCCTCTGTCAGGATTTGCTCAGTGATCCCTTGAATCTTGATATCCATCTGCAATGCAGTGATCCCGTCTTTTGTTCCGGCAACCTTGAAGTCCATGTCGCCCAAGTGGTCTTCAAGTCCTTGAATATCTGTCAAAATAGTATAATTTTCTCCATCACTAACCAAGCCCATGGCGATACCTGCGACTGGTGCTTTGATTGGTACACCTGCATCCATCAATGCCAGAATACCAGCACAGATACTTGCTTGTGAAGAAGAACCATTTGATTCCAGCACTTCAGAAACTACACGAATTGTGTAAGGGAAATCTGCTTCATCTGGAATAACCTGTGCCATTGCACGCTCACCCAATGCTCCATGTCCGATTTCACGACGCCCAGGAGAACCGGCGCGGCCTGTTGAACCTACAGAGAACTGAGGGAAATTGTAATGGTGAATGAATCGCTTGCTGTCTTCCACACCTAAACCATCAATGATTTGGTGTTCACCCAATGGTGCTAAGGTACATACTGACAACGCTTGTGTTTGTCCACGTGTGAACAGGCCTGAACCATGTACACGAGGTAAAATTCCTACTTCTGAGGCAAGTGGACGGATTTCATCCAATTTACGGCCGTCAGGACGGATTTTATCGATTGTGATCAGCTCACGCACAACATCTTTTTCAAGATCTTCAGCGATTTGCTTCACTTCTTTAGTTATCTGATCCAACTCATCTGAATCAGCGAATTTTTCAGCGTAAACTTCTTTTACTTGGTCTTTAACAGCGTCGATGTTGTCCTCACGGGCAAGCTTTTCTTCTGTCATTACAGCTTCTTTCATCGTACCATAGTATGCATCGAAAATTTCTTTTTTCAAATCCGCATCTACTTGTAAAAGCTTCACTTCCATCTTAGGTTTACCGACTGCTGCGACGATTTCTTCTTGGAAAGCAACCAACTCTTTGATTGCATCAAAACCGAACAACAATGCACCAAGCATATCTTCTTCAGATACTTCTTTAGCACCACTCTCAACCATGTTGATAGCTTTTTTCGTACCGGCAACTGTCAGTTCGATATCAGTCTTTTCAGACTGTTCAATCGTTGGATTCAATACATATTCGCCATCCACACGACCAACATTCACACCGGCAATTGGTCCCGCAAACGGGATATCTGAAATTGCCAATGCTAGAGAAGAACCAAACATTGCAGCCATTTCCGGCGTACAATCCTGTTCCACACTCATCACAACGTTTGTGATCTGCACTTCGTTACGGAAGCCTTCCGCAAACATCGGACGAATCGGACGGTCAATCAGACGAGCTGTCAAGGTTGCACGCTCACTTGGACGACCTTCACGCTTGATGAATCCTCCTGGGATTTTACCAACTGCGTACATTTTTTCTTCATAGTTCACTGTCAACGGGAAAAAGTCAAAATCTCTTGCATCTTTAGAGGCAACAGCTGCACTCAATACGACTGTGTCGCCATAGCGAACCAATACCGCACCATTTGCCTGTTTTGCCATTTGACCAATCTCGACCTGCAGAGGGCGACCGCCCCAAGTGGTTTTAAATACTTGTTTCTCTGACATAAAAAATCTCCTTCTTTATTGAAGATAATTCGTTGATTTTGTCCAAAACATGAATTACCTTCATTTTATGATTTTCTGTCCATTGACTTCTATTCGTTGAAACACGACAATTGTCTTTCCAACTTCAACTAAAATAGAAGCAACGGCTTCTTTCTGCCCTCTGAAAAGCGAGACGCTACTAAACAAATGGAAAAATCCGAACACGGTTAGATTCTTTCATTTGATTAGTAGAGTTCTGACTGGCTTTCCAAAACGCAGTGACCAACATTCCTCTGGCTCATTTCCTTTTTTGACACATCCGGATATCCATATGAGACCAGCCTCATCAAAACAGGCAATCTAGTCTAGAAGAACTCCCAATGCAAAATCAATGCTATGAGACACGACCAACTGCCATGTCTCATAGCAAAAAAGTGAGATTCCGGTGAATCTCACTTTCGCATGTTTGATTAACGACGTAAACCTAGGCGTTGGATCAATTCACGGTAACGTTGGATGTCAGTTTTACGTAAGTAAGCTAACAAGTTACGGCGATGACCGATTTTTTTCATTAGTCCACGGTAAGAATGGTGATCTTTTTTGTGAACACGTGCATGTTCGTTCAGGTGATTGATATCAGCAGTTAATACAGCGATCTGTACTTCTGGTGAACCAGTATCTCCTTCATGACGAGCATATTCGCTAATGATTTGGTTTTTCTGTTCTTTTGACATTGCCATCTTTTCCACCTCTTTCTAAAGTATCATCTGCTTACTGAGTAGTACGTTGGTGATTCGTACAACCAAGTAAAAGACGGTGTGTTTCCACACAGATTATACTTTACAGGATAGCCCCTTAAAATGCAAGATAAAGCGTAGAGAAACAACCGCTTTTCTATAGAAAACTCCCCATTTTATTTTATTTTGTGATACACTTAATTACGCAAAACAATCAAGTATCAGTAAAAGCAGCAGCCTTTACTGTTTCGATGGTATAGAAGGAGGAATTATCCTAGTGATCACGATGAAAGATATTATCCGAGAAGGTCACCCGACATTGCGTAAAGTCGCAGAAGAGGTTACTTTCCCATTATCTGAGGAAAATGTTGAATTAGGAAAAGAAATGATGACATTTCTGAAAAACAGTCAGGACCCTGAAAAAGCAGCTGAACTGGAATTAAGAGGCGGTGTCGGCCTAGCAGCACCACAGCTGGACATTTCCAAGCGAATCATTGCTGTCCATGTTCCAAGCGGCGATCTGGAAAACCCTGAGCCTGTTCTCAGCGCAGTAATGTATAACCCGAAGATCATCAGCCATTCTGTTCAGGATGCCTGTCTGGCAGAAGGGGAAGGATGCTTGTCTGTTGATCGTGAAGTGCCCGGCTATGTTGTTCGCCATAATAAAATCACGATTTCCTATTTCGATGCGAACGGAGAAAAACACAAAACACGGTTAAAGAATTATGAAGCAATCGTAGTACAGCATGAGATCGACCATATCAACGGCGTGATGTTCTATGATCATATCAATGCTGAAAACCCATTCGCACTGAAGGACGGCGTACTGGTAATTGACTAGTCGTTATCAAAAAAAGCACCTGTCTTTCTTATAAACAGACGCGAGACAAAATTTCCACTATTTTTCTGCAGACGCGCTATACTGACGTTGTGAGAAACGAAAGGACTGAGCAGGATGCTGGAAATTCATTATCTTGTCACAAGTAGTGACACAGTGGAAAGTGTGAAAATATACGAAAAGGCGGCTGACTTTGTTGCCGCGCAGCAACGAGAGGTTCCTGATCTGGAGGATTATTTCCACGTGACTGAAGCATCGGTTGATGGGAAAAAATTGGAGCTGAAGGAACCGACCATATACGGACTGTTCAACAAATTAAATCAAGCAAATTGATTGATTCGCGATGAGCCTATCCAACAAAAAGAAGGAGAGTGGGACAATAATCTGTTGCCACTCTTTTCCATACTCTAAATCCGAATAAACGGCGAGTCAGAAGTAGCTCCTACGACAATAAGTCGGAATTCAACAAAAATTTGTGAAACAATTTTCGTGAATTCCGGCTTATTGCTTGTAGCTAAACACTTCTGTCTCAGCCTCCTTCTTTTCTGATTGATTTCAGGTATCTAATCGGGTTACTTAATCCACCGTTGAGTGAGAATAATATTCAGCCTCCAACTCCTGAGCATCGATCTGAAAGGTCACAATATAAGGTTCCTTGTCCTTATATACCCACATAGTGATTTTCTGCGGTTGTACTTCAATCACTCTACTGGAATCCATATGGGAATAATTGGTATACGAACCAAGGTGCTTTTCCCTATACGCTTCCGAAAAGCGGTGGTCCTCCGACGGACGACCACCCAATACAGCCGTTCCTTCAATTTGAATATTATCCACGCACAATGCAACCTGCTGATTCTTTTGTATTTGCTGATACTTCAACAGCTTCGTACTCGTTTGAAAAACAATTTTTCCGTCGTATACAACTACACTTACTGGTCTCGAGCTGACATGATCCGCAGCAGAAGTTGCTAAAACGGCTACTCCTCTTTTGGCTACCTTAGCCAACACCTTTTTAAGCTCATTTTCAAATAGCTCCATATCCTTTGCCTCCCTTATTCCTTCAATAACCCGCCATGAAAGACTAATTCATACAGCTTCTTCTCATTGAAATAGACTTCTTCCCTGCCAATCACCCAGTCTAAATCCCCGTCGATCTGACAATGATAGACCAAAGCACCCTTTTGAAAATGAACAGGACCTCTAAATGGCCGTTCCGGCGTAGTTTGAAACAATGCTTCTTTCAAAAATCTCGAAGAAAAATCTGTATCAAGTACACGTCCTTGATAGCTCAACGTCCAAATCGGCTGCCTATCAAAGGTCACGATTTCCTGCCCTGAAAAAATTTCATTCCCCACATAGCTGTCGTGATAATGATAAGGAGATTCTTCATAAGAATAATCATGCGAGTACTCTCGTAGACCTGTTGTATCCTGTTCAATTCCTGAAGCATAAGTTTTGATTTTAGCCCTATATAAAAATTGCCGCAGCTCAGTCTGATCGACCTCTACAGTTTCTTGAAGTCCTTCTTTTTTCGAACAGATTTCCGGCTGCTTTACTAGAAAATCAATGGAAACATCAAAGAGCTTACTTAGAGCAATCAAGTTCGTGATATCTGGAAAAATGTCCCCTGACTCCCATTTCGCTACCGCTTGCCGTGAAACACCAATTTCTTCAGCCAGCCGATCTTGAGAAAGGTGCAGCAGCTTTCTGAGCATTTTCAGCTTTTCATTAAACATCCTAATCCACTCCTTTTCTGTACCTTCATCCTAACAAAATCCGACGCCTGCAACAATACACCTCTCGTTGCTCTTTTGTAATTGTTGTTATACATTTCAGTTTCAAGAACTTTTAGGAGAGGCAAAGAAGCCGTTACCGACATTTCCAGCTACCTCCTACACAAAAAGCCGACCAGACTTTTTGCGGTCTGGTCGACTAGTGATTTTCTTATCTATTGTTTAGGCATACTCTAAATAAAGCGCAATTCCTTCAATGCTTTCCAAATGCCATCCTGATCATTGGTATCTGTAACCATAGCCGCTTCTTTCTGTACATGCGACTCTGCATTACCCATCGCAATACCGACCCCTACTTCACGAAGCATTTCCCGATCATTGTCTCCGTCACCAAAGGCAATAATATCCTCTCGCTTGATGCCCACTCTATCTGCCAAATTCAAAATCGTTGCCGCCTTTGAACCACCTTGAGGAAGGATATCTACACTTTCAGGATGCCAGCGGACAAAACGAAACTTCGGAAACAGCTGATCGAATTTGCCCTCGCAAGAACCATCATAGAAGGCCAATGCTTGATAGATGTCTGCAGATTGAGCAAAATGCTCATCGAAATCCAAATCATGGAAATCAATCGACTGCATTGCCGTCACGACTTGATCGGCACGATGACTGTTGGTTTTCTTGACATCATCAAGACCGACATACGCAAGCCCCAGCTCCTGTTTTTCCAATTCTGATGAAAAACGCTGCAGCTCTGTTTCATCCAAAAGATTTTGATAGTATTGTTCGTGATCCAAAAAACCAGCTGCGCCATTACACAGGATATAATTCGAAAATTCCAAATCTAAAATGACCTTCTGAGCCATATAGCGGCTTCTCCCCGTAGCAATCGTCACCAAATGACCTTGTTTTCTAAGCGCCTGCAGTGCTTCTCTCGTACTGTCCAATGCTTGCTTATCTGTTCCCAGTAACGTACCGTCGATGTCGAATGCAAAAAGTTTTCTTTTCATGGAATGTCACTTTGCCTGCCTTCATTTAAGATTTTTGTTCTTTTTACCATTGAATTGCGCTTCTGTAACTACACAACCTATTAAAAAATTGGAAATTACTTTCTTTCCCTTTGCCTGTGTCACAATCTAAGATCCCCGCACGCGTAATGAACGCTTTTATAGGATCTACGAATAGAGGCCGTCACATTTATTTTTTCATACGCAATAATTGTACCTTATCTATTTTACATATTTTCAGAAAAAAAGCCAACTCATCAAGATACATTGCTGTAAATCATTTTAAATATTTTTCTTGTAATTTTATCGTTTTTCATAACATGTTGACAAATTTATTATTATTATTGTGTGTTTTTCTATGATAAACTATCAGAACAATAATTCTAAAATTGAAAAGAACGGTGTTCCAGAAACAACTACTTCGGAAATAAGCCAAAATATACTGAAAATATGGAAAGCTATTTTCGTATATTTCTCCTTATTTCTCGTAGCTGAACGTTTCTGTCACAACCTTATCTGCACGTGCCTCCTCAGCTCAAATGAGCCAGGCTGCGAATGCTCTGAGCACCATCCAAACATTCGAATCAGACACTGGACAAACGACCGTCTCAGGGAATAAGAATGCACAGAGTACCATTAAACAGACGACACAAGCAATCAACAACTTCGTCTCCGCTTTCAACGGGGATATAGAAAAGATAACTACCGTCTCCAGCGAATTTGCCCGTGTCGATGCAGAGCGAGCAGAATCCTTCAATGCCTTCGACGCAGTCAACCCATTAGGCAGGTGGACGCCTGGATGACGGATAAAGAGACCGATAAAGAAGTCCAGCTGACTGGACAGCTCAGGCGTATCAATGAGCAACAGGAGGATAATCAGTTAGCATTAAGAAAGCGGAATGAATCAGAAGATTTTATTCATGAAGCCTATTCGTTGGAGCAATCCTTTCTAAATGATCTATCTGAAGTCCTTCACACCTCCAACTCCGTCCAATTCCTGCAGAGTATTGAGGAGGAGCATCACATGTGTAGACGCCAAAGCTTCACACGTTTAGAAGAACAGCTCGAAAACCTGCAGCAAGAAAAACAGACATTAACTGAAAAGGAAAATGACCTGCTCTGCGAAAGAACAGCGTTGCTTCAAGAGGAGGTCAAAGCCGATGAGTATTGATATGTACCTCTCTGAGGTCAGAAGCCAGACGAGCAGTGCTGTACAGCTGGCAAACGCCTATAGTCAAGCCATTGGTGCAATCACCGACAGCTGTCGGGCATTCATGGACGCCCCGCTTTCCGGTCAAACCTATGATTCAGCGAAAATCTATTTCACCACCGTCTATCCGCCTCTTGTCAATGGCGTTACCATGGTTTGCGAAGCCTTGACAGAAGCCCATCAGAAATTTCCAGATGATTTTGAACAAACCGTGGACAGCTGCGATATCAAAGAAAGTGAATTAAAAGAAAAAATCGCACAAGGAAAACAGGTACTGCAAGCACAATACAAAGCCATCGACAGCTTAGAGGAATCCGATCCTGCTTTAGAACAAAGCATTATGAGAACCCAGGCAACCATTGCGAAGCTGGAAGAAAAGCTAAGCCAGCTCTACTTGTTCAATGGTTCTTCTCCCGGTATTTTCTCTGATGTAGAAAGCTTATTGAACCAGCTCAATCAAGGAATCTCTGAGGTCGGCAAAGGCAGTGCGTGGAATGCCAGTTCCGGCACCTTTGAGCTGAATCGGATGAGCCTGTCATGGATTCAGCCGTTGAATGAAAAGTGGAAGGAACGCGGTCAATCAAAAATGGATTCAGAGCTGAATAAAGAGCTCAAAAAATATACACTAATCGAATGTTATGATGCATTCAATAATCGTGTCACTTGGTCAATCGAGCATAATGGAAAACGTTTAGATAATCCTGCATTGCAAGCCTATTTAAAAGAAATTGGCGCATATTTGGATGGATCGAACTATGATATACTACAGTTGACTCCAAAAGAGTGGGAAACACGAATAAACAATCAGTGGAAAAATGGAACTGAATATTTCAATGGAACCGACGTACCGTGGTTTTTCCAAGGGTTAGGACATATTCAAGATTTTGTTGGTAAAAGACAAACTGATGGTACTTGGGATGTGATGTGGAGCCTTGGTTTTACTTTCGCCAACATTCGGAATATTCAATTAAACACTAAAGGAGCTAATTTTGGAAGCATAGATCAATTGGAGTCTCACTTTTCAAAGCATGGTGGTGAATTCGGAAAAGCCTATTCCAATGCAAATGAGTACTTAGCTGGAGCAAATAATCTAATGAAATATGGCACAAAAGTTCAGTATCAGTACAAAGGGGAAGTACGAACAGGATACGTCAAGTTTATGAGAAACAGTAGCATAACCAATTCAAATGGTATTCCGATAAAAAGTTATGCTAAATTTGAATTTGTAGGAACAAATCGGTTTGGAGAAATCACAACTTATCATGTTGAAAGTGGGAAAACTTTTTGGAAAATGATGAATAACAAGAAAAATATCCCAGTTATCAATCCGGTGGAAAAGAGGTTGAAAAAATGAATAATACAATAAAAGTAAATAGGGTTGATTCGCTTATCGAAGAAGAAGTAGGATTTTCTGTTAATAATCTAGATATCGTCGGTTTTAATGTATCACCTCGAGAATTAGTACTTGGAGAGACATACGAAGCTGAGATAGATATATTTATGATTGATTTTTTAGACATGAAAAAACAAGAAGATGCAGAAAATAAAGAAATCAAACATATCAATAATTTTACTTATCATCTCTGGGGAAAATTACTTGATAAGAACGTTCTAGATGTTGGTTTCTACATTACCAGCGATTTGTTCGAAGATTATCAATATTTAGCGGGAGAGTATGTTTCGTTAGTGGTAGATAGATTACAAGTATATTGTGAATAAACCTATATATTAGTATGAGAACAACTTATTCCGTTAACAAAAAAACAGATTAAAATAAAACTGTCCAATAATCTTTGAATATGTAACAATACAAACGAAAAGTTATTAATTCCTTAAATAAATCAAAAAAAGCTACGAATGCGTCTATCTCAGCATTCGTAGCTTTCTTCGTACTCTAGTCTAAATAATTTGTATCTGCATTGTTCAACCAAGCGTAGCCCAGTCCCATGACTAGCCCGCCGCCGATAAAGTTTCCAATCAGTGCAAATACCAGATTGTGGATTACATTGCCGACTGTCAGTGCAGCCATTGTTCCGTGTGAAGCAAAATACGCAAGCGTAAATGCCGGGAAGTTTGCGATAACGTGTTCGTAGCCTAGAAATGCAAAGATGAAGATGATGAAGATGATTGCTGCAACTTTACCTGCATCGTCCTTCATGCGCATGCTTACCAATACAGCAGTGTTTACTACAATATTGGCAAACATACCTTCAACAAGGATTTGAACCGTGCTCTTTGTCAGCTTTCCTGAGATTGCTGTAAACATATAATTATCTGAAGCTAAATCTTGAAATGGAGCAGTCTGAGAAACAAGGAATCCGAAAAGCACTCCTCCGACTAGGTTAAACAAGATACATGTAATCAAAATCTTTGCTGCAAACGGGAATGAAATTCTTTTACGGTATACACCAACTGTCATATAAAGCATGTTTGACGTCCCCAGTTCAGCATTCATATAAAGGATCATTACCAAAGACCAACTGAACATAAAGGCATAAAGGATTTTTCCTACCCCATGTGCAATGTCCTCGCCCTTCATTGCGATAGCAAAGGCTACTGCGGTACCTAGTGTCAAAAACATACACGCCAGTATTGCACGAAAAGCGTAGCGAACAACACTATTTTGAAACAAACTCATTTTCTTATTGATCGACTTGTCGATTTGTTCAAAAAGAGGAGATACTGGTTTCATTATTACTGCTCCTTTTCAATTGATTTTCAATATGCGTTTTCAAAATATCCTTTTTTATTTTAATGACCTTAGCGCCATTTGTCCAGTAATTTTTTCACTCTTATTGTCTCATCCACTCATTTTCTTCTATTTATTCCCTCCAAAAATCCAGAAACAGCTTGACTTGACAAGGGTTTTCACGGTATAATACTCTTCGTGTAAAATAATGCAGCAGAAGAATAATAACTCGTCAACAGTTCATTGCCTCATAATATGGTTCAACTGCGTAACCGCGGCTGCAAAGGTGAAGGTTGAAGAATGAACTGCACGAATATGAATTTTTCAGAAGATTATTTTACTCCAAAAAAATTGATTTATTGGAGGAATTTTTAATGTCACGTTATACAGGACCATCTTGGAAAATCTCTCGTCGTCTAGGTATCTCTCTATCAGGAACTGGTAAAGAACTAGCACGTCGCCCATACAAACCAGGTCAACACGGACCAAACAGCCGTGGTAAATTATCTGAATATGGTTTGCAATTAACTGAAAAACAAAAATTACGTCATATGTACGGTATGAACGAACGTCAATTCGTTAACTTGTTTGTTAAAGCAAGCAAAATCAAAGAAGGTAAACACGGTGTTAACTTCATGATCTTGCTGGAACAACGTTTAGACAACGTCGTTTACCGTTTAGGTCTTGCTACTACACGTCGTCAAGCACGTCAATTGGTTAACCATGGTCACGTGACTGTTGATGGCAAGCGCGTAGATATCCCTTCATACCACGTTGAAGTTGGTCAAGTGATCTCTATCCGTGAAAAATCTAAAAATATCACAACAGTTAAAGAAGCTGTTGAAGCAACTATCGGCCGTACGGCTTTTGTTAGCTTCGATGCTGAAAAACTGGAAGGAAGCCTAACTCGCTTACCAGAGCGTGAAGAGCTTTATGCAGAAATCGACGAAGCACTTATCGTTGAATACTACAACCAAAAAATGTAATATCGTACTACTCAAAAACCTTGTCGAAATATTCGACAAGGTTTTTTTTATTTATTGATCAGTTCGTTCAATTCTCTGCTCTGTTTCTTGGCATCTATTTTCCCATAGACATAAAATGCCAGTGAATGGAGAAGAACAGACAGCAACAGCATCCCCGGAAGCCAGGGCAGAATAAAGGTAAACATGTCTATTGAAAATAAACAGACGGAAATTAGTCCAAAGCTGATGTTCAGCACAGAAGAAATCAACACATTCCATATTGGTTTAAGAGTCAAATAATTCCACAGTCCACTATAAACTACTCCGAACATCACTCCGCAACTCGCTGAAATCCCAATCAAATTCCAAAGATAATAGATGGTGATCGTCTGTTTACCAAAGAAAATCGTCAACAGCAACGTGACCCATACAAACGTCACTGTAAATACTTGAAAAAAAGAATGTCTTAACTGCTTGATCATGAAAATACCCTCCTGAATGTTTTAATATAGTGCCTGCTGATAAAATAGGCTGCCCCGTCCTTCATCAACAATTCGATCCTTGCGTTTGTTGTAGCTGAAAATTGTTCGATTTCTTTACAATTGATTATTACCTGATTGTTTATCCGAATAAAGCCATAGACAGCAAATTCTTCCTCTACATACTTCAAGCGTTTATTGTAAAGAAACATCTCTCCACTCACTAACCTTAAATTACATAAGCGGTCCTCCGACTCAATACTACTGATCGAGTTGATTGGGATTTGACTGTTGCGGTTGTTTTTTCCATTGATAACTGTCAGCATTTTCCCCGACTGCTCAATTGCTTGTCTGAATTGCGGCCATTCCTTCTGCTTTACTGGGTGCGTCATGACCAGTACATCCTCTGTCGCAAGCTGTTCTTTCACTTTGAATACGATATTCATCTGTTCCCCTCCTACTGGCTCTATAGTAAAGAATCTCCTCGCTGAATACGAGGTTTTTGTGGTTTGTTGCATGTTTTGTTTGCTTTGTTTCATCTGTCCATAAAAAATAATCAGCCCCTCGCATGATTCAAGCGACAGACTGATTATTCTTATTTCGATCCCCAATAAACTTTGCTGCTTATAAAAGGTTTTGGCTATTCATTATCTTGTATTTCCTGATCACGATACAGCTCCATTTTTTCTTGGAAGTAGGTCTCAGTTTTTCCATAAGTCGTGTATGTGATTGCATTCGCACCAGCTTCGATCGTTTCTCGGATTTGCTCATCCGTCTTTCCTCCTGAAGCAATGATTGGAAATTCCGGATATTGTGCTCTGATCCACTTCACTAGCTCTACTGTTTTAGAACCGCCTGCCACATTGAAGATATCAACACCGGCTGAAATCAGCTTACTAAGATCCCGCTTGTCATTTACAACAGTATAAATGATTGGAATATCCACTGCTTCATTAACAATTTCTATCGTGGTAAGGTCGCTTGGACCATTCAATACTACACCATACGCCCCATGTTCCTCTGCAAATGTTCCCAATCTTGACGAACGGTTCCCGGAAGTTAGGCCGCCGCCTATTCCAGCCAGGATTGGTACTTGCGCAACCTGAGAAATGGCACTTAAAATGCGAGTATTTGGTGTCCACGGATATACAGCCAATACCGCATCCGCGTCATTATTTGCAATAACTGCAACATCCATCGTATAGATGATGCTCTTGATTCTTTTTCCATAGATACTGATCCCACTACATTCACGAATCACCTTAGGCATCTTGATGATACTTTGTCGCAGTTCTGATGATAATTCCGGCATATGTCGATTATTTTTTTCCATTGATTTTTCTCCTTTATGTTGAGCCTGCCGCTCTTTTCCAACAACCTTACGGGACTTGCCAGCATCTCTCAATGAAGGCTTACGACAGTCTGTTTTTTTCGTACAAATTGCTAACAAGAGCCTGGGCACCGATTCGCACCTCAGACTCTTGACTGCTACTTCCTGTTTTTACAGCTCTGCATTAAATAATTGCTTCAGCTGATACACAACATCATCATTATCTGCATTGATTGTCGCACTTTCATTGATCGCTGACAGCTTCTTCAGTTCATCAAGCTGTGCGTTATAGCCGATCGTATTGACCGACACACCCAAACTTTTAATGATTGGCGCTACTTTATTGAACTCATACCCTTCATTGGTTTCACCATCAGATAAAACAAAGATGATCGGACGTGCATCCGGTACTTCTTCTAATTTCTCCTGAATCATGCTCAGCGCTACAAGCGTTCCGTCATAGGTCGCCGTTCCACCGTCAGCAGTCAGATTCTTGATTGCTCCAGTGAAATAGCTTCTCTGTTTAGAGTCCATACGTTCGATTGGCAGCTCGATCGTCACCTGATCACTATAAGAAACCAGCCCAACATAAGCATCATCCCCAATGTATTTTCCGCTGTTCAATAGCGACTGCTTCAACGAATTGATCGGCGCACCGTCCATTGAACCAGATACATCCGCCACAAAGACTGCAATAATCGGTTTTCCGCCGTTTTTATTCTCTTTCCACAGCTTTTGAATCGATGTGATTGTTGCTCCGTCGATTGCTTCCAGCTGGTAATCATAGTCGTCCAATTGATTGAAGCCATAGCTTGAAGCCTTCTCCTGATTCGCTTGTTCCTCCACAAACTCCGTAAAGGCTGAAACAACCTGCTGCTTCTCCTTGGCTGCATCATTCATTACATACATCGGTGAGTCCTGACGCATTCCTAACGGTACGTATTTGTACTGCTTGAACTCTGGTGTATTGATATAGGTCTGATAACTGATTGAAAGAATATCCACTGAACCGTTTTTAGCTACTTCTCTAAGCTGCAGTGTATTATACAGCGTAGATGGTAAGTCCTTCTGGAAGTTTCTCAACGCATCGACCGCTTGATCACTTAACGGATTCTCACTGTCAAAGTGAGTCATCAATTGCGTCAATAAGCTAAGTCCTGTAGAGGACGTATAAGGATTGGTATAGCCTAAAAGCATATCGTCATCCATGACCGCTTTGACTAAAGAATCAACTGTGACCTCGCCATATTTTTCTACAATATCATCGTAGGTTGCTTCCTTCATAAGAAGTCCGCCGGTATTCCCTATTGTGCGCTCAGCGACCGTGGTAAGTCCTGTTCCTTGTGTCTCAAGCATTTTACCCCATAATTGGTTGGACGGTGTGTAGGCATCCGGAACGTAGCTCTCACTACTGATGTAATCAAGACCAGTACCTGAAGCCATCGAACGAATAGAGACAGAAACTGTTTTTCCATCGATTGTTACATTCTTTTTATTGAAGGCTTCTGCCATTTCGTTGAACAGGCCATCCTTCCCGCTCCCCGCTTTTTCTGGACTGACAAAGATTTCTGCGTTGATCTGATTCGATCCTTCTACAGTCAGTGGATAGGTTTTATCGATATCCGGCAGTTCCGCCTTGGTATCAACAGAACCACTGTCAATGTCCCTCTTTGGCGTCGCCGTGCTTGGACCGATTTTTTTCACATAGCTGTTTAATTCTGTTTTTGCATCTGCCTCAGATAGTTTTTTGATATTATTTGAGGAATTGTCGATTTTCCCGTCGTTCCCGGTAGTACATCCTACTAAAAAGCTCAGCAGCAGCACACAGGCAACGCTAACAACAGTCATTGTTTTTCTTTTCATTCTCATTTTCTCCTTTTTACTACTCAATCGTTTGATTTAATGTTTTCAAGGCTTGTGTCATACTTTCTAAATCAGCCTTTGTTGACGGGGACTTGGAATCCAGATAGTTCACCGTTTCATTCAGCAGTCCTTTTACCTGTTGGACGATCTCCCCACTATTTTCCAGACGTTTGTTGATTTCAAGGCGATCTCCTTCTATTGTTACTCGGTTGATGATGCTTTTTGAATTTTGCAGGATCTGTGTTTTCGCCTGAATCATTGAGTAATTGATTTTATCCAATAATTCATAGTCGTTGTTTCCCTGTAATTCCTGTAGATCCTCCATTGAAGCATTGATCTGATCGATCAGTCTCTTCGCTTCATTAAGCTCTGCTTCATAGCTGACATTTTGCTTCGTCAGTTTTGTCAACCGTGCTAAAATCTCGCGTTCGTCATAGGTAGGATCATGTTTTTTCGCTTGAGCTTCTTCCTTCACTTTACGTGCCGTTTTCGCCTTTGATGTCAGTTGAAGACCAACCGCTGACAGCAGTGCCAAAGCAAACAATCCCCAGAGACTGTTCCCAATTGTTTGATATGTCCTCACTGTTTGAGAACCGTAGTTTATGATCGCCTGGTCGATGTCAAGAAGCCTTATCTTGAAAAAAACACCGCCCGCAAGGCCTATGCCTGCAAGAACGATCAAAAACAGCTGTATTCTTTTTTTGTTCATTCCTGTCTCTCCTTACTTACCGGCAGAAGCATCGATCAGTGCAGTTGCCAGCTCTGCACGCATTTTAGCCATTTCGCCTTGCGCATACTGACGATTTTCTGCTCCTTTTACTCGGATTGTTTGAATGTCTTTCAACGCTAAAATCGTTTGTGTGTTCACTTCCTTCAGCGTATCGATATCAACGATGCTTCGCTCTGCTGATTCCGCCGCCTGTGTGGATACATGATGAATCTTTTCAGCATTTCTCTTGAATAATTCGTTTGTAATATCTGAAACGGCATTGTCTGCTTCGATTGCTGAAAGTGTGTGCTGTGCAGACAATGCAATCACCATCTGCTGCTTCCACATCGGGATCGTATTTGTCAGTGTAGACTGAATTTTATACGCCATCGCCTTGTTGGCATTCTGAATGACGCGAATCTGTGTCGCCATTTGCTGGCTGATCATTTTGGTCATGTCCAAATCATGAACCTTTTTCTCAAACTGAGTCAGTTTATCTGAAAAATCAGAGAGGTTATTCAGGTTTTCTTGATCCTGATCTTGTGCCTTCTGCTGTAATTCAGGTAATGTTGTCGCTTTCAGCTCAACGATTTTTGCTTGACCAGCTTCAACGTATACTGACAGCTTTTGATAGAACAGCTTATTAGCCTCTGACATCTCCTCAAGGCTTAGGATGTCATTTGTCAAAGTAACATAGTGGGCTTCTAAATTATTGATGATTCGTTCGACATTTGCGTTCACATCCTCAAATCGAATCAGCATCGTGTTGATTTTATTCTTGCCGCGCTTGAATAATTTCGTCAATACACCTTCCGATTCTTCCGGCGTAAAGCTTTCTAACTCAACCACTAATTCATTAATGATTTTTCCTACATCTCCCAGCTCACTGCTTTTTACCTTTACCAGTGCCTGATCAGAAAATTCAGAAAGTCTTTTTTGCTCCGCTGCGCCGTAGTTCATGACTCCCAGTGCATCATTGATGTCGATTTGATCCTTAAGACCGCTGATTGCATTTGTCTGAGCTTCTGTCAGTTGGATCTGCTCTTGTGTCGGTGCCTTTATATCCAACAGCTGCTCGATTTCTTTTGTTTCCTCTTTTGGTACACCAAATGTGAATTCTTCCATAACACATACACCTTCCTTATTTCATCAAACTAGTTCCACTTATCGCTATGTCCTTTTTATTTCATCGTTTGCTTACGCTTGAGCCATAATCACTCACCAGCTCCTGTACCAGACTTTCTCAGTCTGATCCCAACGGATTTCAATGAGCGTATAGAATCATTCTTCGTCAACTATCTGCAGCAGCTTCTCCTATTCATTTTCAACTTACATATAAATACAGTATACACAATTTAGAGTCAGTTATTAATAACCCTTTTAAGAAAATTTTCCATTAGGTATCATTCAACTCTCATTATCCCCTCATTCCGGTAATAAGACTACATTTTTTTCTAAATTACTTGATGTATTCAAACAACCGACACAACATGTAAATTATTCATCACTTTGCTATTCACAGCTTATGCCGATGATTTAGCTACTTACTCTAGAAGATCATTCTGTCGTTAGCCAACCTCCTTCGATAGCAGCTATCAAAGAGCTGCTAACTGTATAGAAAAAAGCTGTAGATGAAGTCTTGTATACCTTCATCTACAGCTTCTATTTCAACTCAACTTTTTACTTCCAATCTATAGGGATCTGCACATCACCTTCATAATGAAAAGCCCCTTGTGTGACTGTCCAGCTAAGGTTCAGGTATTCTGTGTCCTGCGGTACAGCATTCCATTTCAATAATTCATCAGTGTTCGTAAACGTTGCATCCGTTGAAGAGTATACAATTTCGGCTCCTTCAAATTGAGACGAAAGAACGATTGGGTTAAACACTTCATATTTTCGGTACCCACTTCTCATGGAAATCGACTGCATGCCCCCGGCTGTCTTAATATCTACCTGCTCTAAAGAAGGATGATCGGATAATTCGGAAACATCCAGTAACGCATTGGTCGCATCGGCGCTATCTCCCTGTTCATATTTAAATGTTTTCAAGTTCACAAAACCTTGGCGCATAAACGACAAATCCTGAGAACCAGTCTTTGCTCGCCCACCATAGCCGTGCCCGCCAACAAGGTAGATCTCCAATTCTTCCAAGCGCCAAATATTCGCAATCGGATTGAAATCATATGGCTGCCCGTGTAAAACCAGTTTTTTAGTGTCTACATTCTGCAGCCCTTCCAAGCTGGAAGATTCATACCCCATGATTCGTGGCTCAAATGAAAGAAACTCCTTCTCAAATAAATAGCGAGGAACGCCGCCATAGCTTTGATCCAGCTCCAAATCCTGTCCTTCTTCAGGAACAAATCCAATAGACAGCTCTTCATTCAAATAATTCGTCAGTGTATAACTGGGCACCTGCACATTCCCATAATATGCTTCCGCCTTTCCACTAAATCCTACTAAACCAAATCCCAGCAACACGCCGCCAATAACCATTTTTCTACCTAACTTCATTTTGTTACCTCCCTGTTCTTCTTCACATTTTTAAACAAATTCCGCTATTTTTGTATGCGGTTAAACACATTGTATCATCATTTTAAGATACTTTATATTTTAATTTCAAATAAATTCAAATTTTTTTACAATCAGATTGAAAAAACTTAAAAAAGAAAATATCAGAGAAATATCAGCTGGCATATGCATCCTTTGTAGAACTCTATGGTTCGATTAAAATATTTTATCTATCCTTCAAAAACACTTTACAAAAGGAACGTACGTTCGTATAATGGTAATTGACTCTATAAACGAATAAACAATGATCAGGAGGAAACGAAATGAAATTAGTTGTCACGGAACGGCATTTAGGCGAGGGAATCTTCCCTTTATTTTCAGCCGGAGTAAAAGTTACAGAACTCATCCCCTGTACAAAATACAAGAATTGGACAGCAGGAACGATCGAAGGATACGCTACCTACTTACCACTGGATTATCTCGATAAGGATACCTTGATCCGCGACTACAATCCTACCGAGCTTGTAGCTGCTGAAAACAGTATCGTCGAGCTGATGGAGGTCGTCTACGAATGGGCATTGGTTAAAAATAAGGATGGCCTGAGCGGCTGGCTTCCCTTTGAGAAATTAAAATCTCTGGACTTCACTTGAAGTAGGTCGGCTGGAGACGATTCCTTATGAAAAAATATATTGGCTCTTTGAAGGAAAAGAGATCTGCTTTGATGACTGATGAGCTTCTGATTGCCCACGTCAGACATCTTCAGTATCTAGAACAGGCGGGAACACTGCTGCTATGCGGCCCTCTTAAAGACAATGATCAGGCTTTTCAATTATTGCAGGCAGAATCTCTTCTGGAGGCCCAGCTCCTTTTCTTCAGCGACCCGTTTATCCAAAACGGGTATTATAATCACTGTACTGTTCATGAATTGGTTGAAGCAAATCCAGCTAATCATTTTTTGATTTCCGATTCTAAACTCCTCAATCGATTAGGACAGGATAAATAAAAAAATAAGACGAAAAATACGAAATTGATTGAATACAATTTCAGTATTTTACGTCTTATTTTCGAATAGAATCGAGGGCTTATCCCTCTTTCAATTGCAGCACACCGTCATTCATCACAAAAACTTGATCGCATCGCTCGATCAATCGTTCATCATGGGTAACCATGATTGTTGCCTTATTTTTTTCTTTTGTTTCCTTCGCCAAGATATCAACAACTTCAAATGCCTTTTCCGAATCCAGACTGGCTGTCGGTTCATCCGCTAGAATGATCGATGGATTATTATATAATGCTCTAGCAATCGCTACACGCTGCCGTTCCCCTCCAGATACCTCATCCGGATATTTATTTTTCAGCTTATCCACCCCTAGTTGCTCCAACAGTTCTTGAATCCCATTCGCCGATTTTTTTTCTTTCTTCACCTTATCAACTAAACGAAGCTGTTTTTCGATGGTTAAAAAGGGCACTAAATTAGAGGCCTGTAAAATAAAACCAATTTCAGAAAAACGAAGCAAGGAACGCTTCTTCTCATTCTCGCTGCTAAAAGGCTGTTCATTGATTCTGACCTCACCTTTTGTAGGTGTTTGAAGCCCTCCGGCAATTGTCAAAAAAGTGCTCTTTCCTGATCCGCTGGGACCAATCACTGCTGCAAAAGTACCTTTTTTCAAAGAAAATTCTGTTGGCTTCAGTGCATCGATCGTCGCATCACCATCTAAAAAGTTTTTTTCTACTTGCTTGAATTCTATTGCTTTCATTGATTTATCACCATCCCTTACCCAATCGCTTTAAGAGGATCGACCTTAACGATCGTCCGTACAGAAAACAGTGCGCCCAGTACTGCAACCACTAGCATCGCACCGCTGATTCCTGTGAAAAACAGCCAATTTACCTGAAAAGGAACGGCTGCCGGAAGAACCAACGCTGTACCTACCGTACCCAGAAGTCCTAAACTGACCCCAATCACAGCCAGTAAGAATGTCTGCATGATCACAGAAGAAGAAATATAACCGCTTGATATCCCTTGTGCTTTCATCACACCAAAAATACTGATTTTTTGAAGCGTCAGCACATAGATAAAGATACCAATGACAATTGCCGCTATGATGATTAGAAAACCGATCATGAAACTAAAGGTCAGGACCTGTGCGTTATACCCTGGTAGTTCACTGATGAATGTCTGAATACTATAAAGCGACAGATCGTCGCTATTGACCTTAACCTGATCAAGATCGCCCTCTTTGCCCCGCACGATGATGCCATTGATACGTGCCTGATCTGCTGGCACTTTTTTTTCAAAACGAATCACTTGAAAATCTTCAATCGATACATACAAAACCGGTGAAACTGTGTATCGGGCATTTTCTGTAAAGCCAACGATTTTTATTTTTTCATCACTGCCGGATAAAGTCACGACATCATTCAGCTTTACACCGTCTTCATTTTTTAATGTGATATCCGCCACTGCTTCTCTTTCATTTTCAAACATACGGCCTTCAATAATATTCGGCGCTAAAAATTCATTTTTATTGATACCAAAAAAGCTGATATCCACCTTCTCTTTATTTTCTTTGCCTGTTTTAATGATTCCGGCGGTTTGACCGAAAGCTGCTTTTTCCGCTGCCTCCACCTCATCCAATGACTTGACCGACAGCATTGACATATTCAGATTTACATTGGATTCCTCTGACAGGATGATCCCGTCTGCCTGCCACTTATCGATAGCCATCCGATAATCCTGAGACAAACCATACGCCAACCCGGTTAGAAAAAATACCAGATACGCAATCAAAAACATCACGCCAACAATCAAGCTGTACCTCAATTTAGAGTGTTTGATTTCATTCCATGCTAAAAACATACTATTCCCCCCTAAAATCCTCAACAGGACGAGTATAGCAAATGGTTGATTTTCTTACAAAACAACTGCTTTCTTCACACGTTCAAAAATTTTTCTTTACTTTTTTTCTTTTGTCCTTTATATTATCGTTAACCAATAAAAAAAACAAGTTGACGAAGAGGTGCACGACATATGAACCAATCTTTACGATCCACGATTCTGGCAGCAGAATTTGCTGCTATCATCGCAGTTCTTTCCCAAATGACAATCCCTTTCGGACTCATTCCCCTGACGGGTCAAACATTAGCCGTTGGTCTTTCAGTAACGATTTTGGGACGAAAAACCGGCACTTATGCTATTTTAATTTATCTCCTTCTTGGTTTGATTGGACTGCCGGTATTTGCCGGCATGAGTAGCGGTGTTTCCGTTCTCTTCGGTCCAACGGGAGGCTATTTAGTAGGTTTCATCATCAATGGTTTTGTTACCGGTGATATCCTTGAACGGACGAGCTTCACTTATAAGTGGGCAATAATAGCTAATCTGATCGGTGCTGCATTTACTTTACTGTTTGGTACTGTCTGGCTGAAGCTGTCCGGCCAGATGGATTGGGCCGGTGCGTTTCAAGGCGGCTTTCTTCCCTTTATTTTACCTGGAGCAATCAAAGCAATCGCCGCAGCATATTTAGGGATTGTTCTAAGACAACGATTACCGTTTTTTACAGAAAATTCTAAACGATCCGTTTAAACCACTGGAAAAACAAGGTATACTATCCATATAACCACTATTAAATTATCATCGTACAATAAACGCCCTTTGCTTTAACGTTCGCAGCAAAGGAAATGAAAAGTTTAGTAGGTAGAAAAATCTGGAGGGATAGTAGTGACTAAACAAAACAAAAAGAAGCGATTTCGCACCGCAGCAGAATTTATTCTCTTGATCGGTTTTGTCTTTCTTTTGAGACACTTTGTTTTCAATCCTGTTGAGGTATCCGGTACCTCGATGGAACCAAATTACCAAGATGCTGATCGCTTATGGCAGACGACCTTTATCGCTCCCGACCGCTTTGATGTAATTACGTTCAAAAGCCCGAGGAATGGTAAATCTATCGTCAAACGTGTGATTGGACTGCCTGGCGACACTATCCGCTATGAAAATGATCAATTATATATCAACGATATTGCCTATGAAGAACCCTACTTAGATGAGTTCAAAGAGGCTAAGAAAACTGACCTGCTGACTGATGACTTTACCTTTGCCAGTCTACAACCAGTCGTTACCTCTAAAACAGTTCCGGACGAAAGCTATTTCGTTCTGGGAGATAACCGACAAAAAACAGACGATAGTCGCTATTTCGGCTTCGTAAACAAGGAAGACATTACAGGCGTGGTTTTCTTTCGATTTTTCCCACTTGAAAAAATTGGTGCGCCATAATCAGCTAAATGAAAACACAGCAAATGTATTTTTAAGTACACGTTTGCTGTGTTTTCTAATTCTTTATCAGTGACATAGTATTTTGGAGCACATAATTAGGGAGTAACTAAAAAACTCAAAAGAGGTCGAATTTTTTAGCAATCAAGAAAAAATTGTAGGTTATATGGCGCATAAGAGAGAATTTATGAGGCTACGGTCCCTTAAAATCACAAGAACAGTTGCTGCTAGATTTTTTCAGACACAGGCTATCATTGTTCATAGTTTATCTCAGCATTTTTATGTGTTTATACTTACTAAGCTTACGCCTAGAAGGATTTCAGAAAAGGACACAGCGTTCATTGTGATATCCCTCTATGACTCAGCAGCACAGATGACCACCATTTCGGTATGTGGCAAGGTCTATGTATGAGCGTGGGATAAAATCATCCCGAGCTCCTACAACCTAAACATTTAACACATATCCCCTTGAACGAACTGTTTTTATATATTCCGGCTTCAAGGGATCTTTTTCGATTTTTCTTCTTAAATGGAAAATCAAATTGGCCACACGAAACTTCAAATTCTCAGACTCTTCTTTATTGTTCCAAACTTGTCGATAAATCGCTTGATAAGGGATTGCCTCAGATTTCTTTCTGTACAAGAGCTCGATGGTTTTAAACTCAAGCTTTGTCAGCCCAACTTCTCTATCACCGTCAACTACCACACTTAAATTGCTTGGAACCAATTTGAAGTCCTTTGGTCCTTCAACTGCTTCTGTTAAGGATTGTGACATGTTTTGCATTGCACCATGCCGCAGTGAATTTTTCAGCATCAGCTGATACTCTTCAGGATCTACTTGTGAATTGACAATACCATCTGCCCCTAACTGTAAGAGGATGATTCTTGTCGTTTTAGGAAGCTCATCTGAAAAAATCCAGATCATAGCACTCGTCTCTTTCCGTATTTTTATCAACAGCTCACAAACTTTCCCAACTTCTCCTTCTGAATCGCTTTGAATAATCAACGCATCCATTTCTCTGACTTCTTCAACTTCCTTCTTCAGCGACATCTCAAGCAACCTGAATGACTCATCACTCTTCAAGGCTTCGATGTGCTGATTGTCTGGAAGCCCATTATTTGAAACAAACCCAATCTGGTACATACCATTTCCTCCTTAAATAAAATTAGTGTTATGCTAAGCTCTTTTTAAAGCATTATTCCCTGTTTCTTGATATAATTGCTATTAATAGACACGTCCTATTTAAGCCTTCCCACAGCCGTCTCTCGTACATTTGTCCGGTAATTTTTTCTTTAAATCATTAGTTCTGAGAAAAAAACTAAAAATAGTTGTTATATAGGCGTGTTATATATTCTTTGACGGTTTAAATGACGGCTCTTTACTTTACGTAACGAATCAAGTACAGCGGTAAATTAAAGAAGCTTCGCAAGAAAATCACGAAACTTCTTTCATAAAACTATTTAAATTTAATTTAGAATCCAACCTTGAAATTGCAACCTGCCTATTTTCCCACATAGAATCCGTATAGGTATCCAGCGTCATCTTGACAGAAGAATGACCTAGAAGCCTGCTTAATGTCGCAACATCGACCCCCTCTTCAATACACCGCGTTGCAAACGTATGCCTTAGTACATGAAAATGAATTCCCAATCCAGCCTTTTCCGTAATTTTTTTGAAGCGATAATTGATCACTCGCGGCTCCGCAAAGCTTTTTTTACAGGAAATCAGAAATTCCGAATCAGATTTTTCTTGATTTGCCAGTAGATACTCTTTCAAATTTTCAGCTAAGGGAATGTCTCGCCTTGACGTTTCTGTTTTTGGTGAACTTAAAATCAGCTTTGTTTTTTTGCTGTCTCCTTCACAAGTAACTCGAAGAAGTGTACGTCTCACTTGAATGATATTACTTTGAAAATCAATATCCGACCACTTCAGCCCACTGATTTCACCAATACGCATACCCGTATACAAGGCAAGTATCACCGGAGAGCAACTCCTCTCCTGCAAAGCCACCTGTTCCAGCCTTTTCTGCTGTTCAATAGTCATCGCACTGACGCGTGTATTTCTGTTTTTAGGAAGCACGACATCTTCGCATGGGTTTTCTGTAAGATAACGCTCTTTACATGCCTGATTCAACGCATGCTTCAATACAGTGATAATGCCCTTGATTGTTGTTGGCGACAACGCCTGATTTTGCAGAAAATAGACAAAATCTGTAATGTCTGTGTGCTTCAGCAACGCCATTTTTTTGCTCCCTAAAAAGGGAATGATATGTCTTTGTACACGACCGAAGTACGCAGCATATGTCGTGACCTTGACGTTTCTTCTTACCGTGTATTCAAGCCAACGGTTCAGCCAGTCCGCTAAACTGCCCTGAAAGATCAACTGAGACTTATCTGGTTGATTGTATTGTGATTTTAAAATCGTCAGTTTATTTTTTACCGTATTATATTTTTTTCCATACACATACCCAAAAACTATTTTGCCATTTTCAGTTCTGTTTTTTATATAGCGGCCTTCATAACGACCATCTTTTCTTTTATAGATATTTTCACCTTTTCTAGCCAAAAAAGATCACTTCCTACTATTAGTTTTGACGGCTTTTCCGACGGCTTATTAAATATTGAAAACAAATTTCCTTAGATTTGCTTATTATCTGCTGTCTTTCAATGTTTCTAACTTCATTTTTATCATTTGTTTCGTTTTTTTACGAAAAATATGAAAACAAAATCGCAAAAAAACGATAGACTGACAAACTTTTTTCGGTTAGAATACTATTGGAATCATAAATTCTGTCACTTATTCTGATAAAAATGACTTTTTTCTCAGAACTAATGATTTAAAGAAAAAATTTCTTTTTTTCTTATAAAATAAATGTATAATAATCAGATAATTTAAACAATACCAAAATCTCAATATTTCTCTGTAAAAATTGACAGTATCTCCCATTCTTATTATCAGATAGATATTACTCCATGTAAATAAACAGCGCCATCCTTCACCTTACCGTTTTATCTATCCAATACTCCTATTTCAAAACACTGACAGTAGTTTTCTCTCACCGTCAAATCTGCAACAACTTTTCCAACCTAAGCTTGATCCGTCCTATCCAACAACAACTATACATAAAAAATCCTGATCTTTTTTGCAAGCAATTATTAATCACTCAACAACAAAACAGAAACTTTAAGCGATTCATTCGTTCTTTAAAGGGAGTAAATACATATAAAAAGATCACTTTTATCGAAATCAATCAGCGTTTACGCAAACAGAAGGGACTCTGACTTTCAATCGTCAGAGCCCCTTCTATAATTTAGAAAGCTTTCTAAAGCTGAATATACAAATTGAAATTAGCAGCATACAGCCATTTCTCAACAGTATAAAAGACCGTTCTTAACAACTATCTTTTCATGAAGAAACTACTGAAAAAAATCCTTCAATGCCACTAGCTCCATTTGGGAAAATGTCCTGCTCCACTGCTCCAAAATCCAATAACTTTCAAAAGGAGTCTAAAGTCCAATCTCTCCCCTGCCATCTATTAAAGATTATTCATGCAACCTATTTTTAAGAAGCCAAATGACCGCTACCCTTGCTCCATCGCTAAAGTGTATAGCGGCAACAGTTGCTGATAGGTATCCAGCATATAGGCTTTCGCTTTCTCAGGGTCCTCTAAAAGTTGAGAATCTTTTCGGATGATTCGTCCTACTTGAAACTCCCCTTTTTTTATATTACAAAATCGAAGCAGCCCACGCTCTACATCCGCCTCATTCAACTTCTCGATTTCAGGCTGCGTATGATCCAAAGACATGTAGAAGTCTTCCGGCAAAAGATCCAACAACTCTTGATTATTTAAGAACGCCTCAGCAATTTTTTGTTCGTTTTTAGGATTATCGATCAATGACAACCACATGAAGATGTACTCCGGCCAGATCCCTAATTGAAAATGAGGCTCCATCTTATACCCACGTTTTTTTTGGCTTAGCGCAGACCACGTATTCTCAGGCGGGTATGCTGTCCGACGACGATGCTGTGCGATATGAACAAACAATTCTTTGTTGATCGCTTCTCCCAGCTCCAATGCAAAATATTCATCCAACTCTTGAAAAACAGGCTGAATCAAGCTGCGGATTTCTTCCATTCTCGGCTCCAGACCATCAATTTCAAATACTTCAAAACTTTTCTCTGTAAACATTAAAATAGAAACTCCCCCTTTGGTGATATAAGTCCTCTTTCACTCGAATAAGCCCATCCAAAGATGCGGCATACCAGTCCATCTAACGAATGAATAACGAGTACTTACTTTTTGAAATAAAACATGTCTAACTCTTCCTGCTATTTGAACCTATCTTTTTGATAAATTCAGCAGTCCAACTAGTCAACTATCCATTTTTCATGCTTAAGAGTAACACCTCTGCAAAAGAAATACAACTCCAATAACTATCATAATTTTTAATAAATTGAGTACTTGAAGAGAATAAGTATCCATGTTAATATATAGTTAAGCTATATATAGCCAAACTGTATATAATCAAATAACAAGCAGATAAGGAAATCGTTATGAATACACCATTGACCGAGACAACCTATTACATCCTATTATCACTAGTGACCCCCTTGCATGGTTACGGCATCATCACTAATGTCAGCGAACTAAGCAATGGACAAGTTCTTATCGCGGCGGGGACCCTTTATGGTGCTTTAGAAAACCTAAAAAAGAAGGGGTATATCGAATTATTTACAGAAAGCAGCTTAAGGAAGAAGAAGGAATATACATTGACAGAAGAAGGTTGGAGGGTGTTGAAAGAAGACTTTCAACGAATGAAGCAATTGGTCGCAATCAGTGAAGAGTTATTAGGAGGAAAAGACAATGAAAAGAATTAGATTCTGGTTTCCTGTAAACTCGGAAGAGAAGTGGCTAAACAAACAAGCAAAAAACGGCTACGAATTGGATACAATCGTCCCATTCCGCTTATTTGTTCCCTTAGAGATGCGTGTCTATGAGTTTAAGAAGACAAAAAACAAGAACCTGCACTACAGGATCGATTATCGCTCATTCCCATCGAAAGAAGCACTCAATGACTACCTTGACCTTCTTAAAGAAGATGGCTGGCAGCATTTCAAAAAGGACTTCAGCTATGATAACACGACAAATGCGCTTTATTTTTACAATGTTACCGATAGTCACAAAGAACTTTTCTCCGACAAGCAATCAGAAAAGGAACGAAACCATCGCGCCTCCTTTACGCTAGTAAAGATGAGCCTGCTCCCTTTTCTCGCAGCAGTATTGCTCCCTTATTACCGTAACTTACCCCCAGCTGACAGCTTCCTTTCATTCATCGGAAAATACTTTTTCCCTCTGGCGACTGCCGGTATGCTGATTGCTGCTGGTCTCTTAAAAATAACCGAAGACAAAAAAACACAGCTTCATCAGTAAATAAAAAACAGCTTATGAAAAAGCGTACCCTGCCTTTTCATAAGCTGTTTTGATTCCTACTAAACCTTTCGATAAACTGACAATAATTTATCCATTCGACCACCGTCTATTTTCAACATTCCACATGCGATCATACCGACCATCGCAAGGACCTCCACTATATTATGAAGAATAAATTCCATAGGATCGATTGCTGATTTAGTAAGAATGATGGATAATCCTTCAACACCAAAGCTCAAAAACAAGGCCAATACTGCCAACCACCAGAATCCAATCGACGTAAAACGCCACATCAGAACAAGTACCCAGCTATAACCAACCCAAACAGCGGCTACAGTTAGAAGCTGCTTTAAATCAAGCTCCTGGTTATAGCGTTGAATGACTACCATCAACAATGCAACCAGAATAGTTACGGATGCCCCTGCTTTGATTAGCCTTTCAGTCTCCGTATACCTCCATGTAGAAAGAATTGCTCCCGCTATCATACAGCCAACGACCACAATCAAAGACCAAGTAAACGCCTGATTGTATATAAAATCAATGCCCAGACAAATCAGACCGCTGACTGTCAACGTACTCATAAACACCATATAAAGAACTTCCCGTATATTTTTTCTTTTTAAACTGCTGACCATTTTCTTATCCCCCTTCAATAACGCATCTAAAGAGATTGAAAAAATTTCACTTAGCTGGATCAGGCTTTCAATATCCGGATAGCTTCGTCCCACCTCCCAGTTTGAAATCGTCTGCCTGGATACATGCATTCTATCTGCCAACTCCTGCTGAGTAAAATGATATTCCTGTCTTTTCTCTTTTAGCTTTTCTCCTAAATTCATTGTTGTCTCCTTCTGTTTTCACTATAGGAAAATCATACCATTTTCACAAGAAAAGAAAATGAGCAACTGATAAAAATCCAACGCCAAGAATCTAAGCACCTTGATATGACAGGGTTTCCGTACATTTCAAAAGAAGTACAACGCAAAAAAACGACCACCAAACGTTAGCTTTTCAAGCTAATGTTTAGTGGCCAATTCAGCCTATCGATACTTTTACCGCTGTTTATTTTTATAATTTACCATAAAGCTTCGTCAATAAAATCACTCTTTTATGTTCCACTGTTCTGTATACGAAATCAGATCTTCTACGATTCCTCTTCACTTTCTTTTACTAAACTGGCATAGATAACTTTATCGTCTGCTTTATAGATATAGATATGAATCGTTTGATTGTCATCCACTGTATATCGATATAATTGTACATCCTCCTCCGAATTCAAATAATCCATCAGCTCTACAAACTCCGGAAGACTTTCTATCTCATCACCGTTTTCCTGCAGATCAAGATTCACATACTTATCCAGATTTTCCATTGACAAATCCATTATCTCTGTCGGACTGCCAAGCTCCGCCTTTACCTCAGAAACAGTCATCCCCAGCTTAACTTTGTTCAAATCGTCTGCAGTGATCGTTTTTGAACAACCAGTTAGCAGAGAAAGGCCCACTGCAATCACGATACCTGTGATAATTTTTTTCATTATTTTCCTCATTCCATAATGGATTCCAACTATAATCCCTATCTATACGTGCTAAAAACGATGCACAGCCTACTTACGATAATCAATCGTTGCCGCATAAATTTGGTATAGAACACCATTTTCATCATAATTCACACCAAATATTTTCCCAAACAGGAGCGTTTCATCCTCTTGAGGCGTTTCATAAATGATTATCTTCTGCCCTTTCAAATCTTCCTGCTCTTTGGTTGCTTCTTTGAATGTCTCAAGCAGCTCATCTAGGTTCTCAAGCTTAAGGAGTTCACCGATTTTTTTCAAGACTGCATCCAGATTTTTACCGTTAAAGGTATTTTCAGCAACTGAATTGTAGATATCCAAACGCTGGCTGTAAAGGATCGTTTGTTCCAATTCTTCCAAATATTGAAATCTGGCTGTTACTGTCCCGTAAGAAGAGTAGTTCTCTCCATTCTTAAACTTTATCTTACTGATAAATCTCAGTTCCCTGCCGGAAGCATTGAACGTAAATTCCTCTGGTTCCTGTACTGCGCTGTCAACCTTCATCTCGGTCTTGATCAGGTCACGCCAGTCATCGAACAGCGGCGGCTTTTCCAACTGAAACTTATCTGTCAGATCTTCTACAGCCTCGGCTTCATCCTTCACGATATAATCATAATCGCCAAAATCCTGCGAGCGTTCTTTCCGCCACGTAAAGCCTGCTTCTTCTTCTGAAAGTGTTTCATCAAAGATTGACTGAGTCGTCTGATCCGCACATCCCGAAACAACAACGAGGAAGCTGATCGCAGCGGCTCCTATTATCCATTTTCTCATCCACATTCTCCTGCCTATCTTTCAATTGTCAGCTGCATCGGCGTACTACCATCAATCTTACCTGCATCTGCCTGAACAGTGATCGTCTGCTTTTCAGAGTGAAGGTCGTAGACCACTGCACATTCCATCGATTTTCCTGCAGCAATCTGCTGACTGCTCTGCTCAATCAAGTAACGCAGCTCATCATCTGCCGTTTCCAACTGCTTCATTGCCGATAACTTCTCCGTTCCTTCCGTAACTGTAAACAGCTCTTGCCATTCGTCTAATGGGATTAAAGGAGCCTCTGTTTTATTAGTGATCACATAGCGCAAAATCAATTGCTGATCGGTAACCTTGGAGCCTGTGATCCGAACAGAAAGCCGTTCATTTTCCAGCTGACGTGTCGTTTCAGGTTCGCTCTGGCTATCTTCTTCAGACTTTTCGCTTTCTCTGCTGCTTACTTGAATCAGAGAGTCGACGGATTCTCTGATCAGCTGCTGTTGCTTCTCCGCACTGTTATCTCTAGGGCGGTAGCACTGCAGATTAATTATATGGTTCTCTGTCACGATGTAGTAGATATCCAGCCAGACAGCCTTTTTTTCATAAACGCTGGGCATTAGATAATGGACGGCCGGATAGCCTTCTACTTCAAAGCTTTCCTGCTCGCCAGTCTCCAATTTATAATACGCACTCAATTCTTTTTCTGTCTGTTCAAGCAGTTCAGCCTCCGTTATCGGCTCACTTTTTTGTGCTCGAATAAATAATACAGAACGACTATTTTGATCCTCAGCGCCAAAGACAGCCGCTTCATTGAATACTTCCTTGTAGTCGTCCTCTACTTTCCAGCCTTCCGGAATCTGAATGCTGTATTCACTGCCATCGGCACTAAAGGTTTCACTTTCCTGATTCAACTGACCCTTCTGACAGGCTGTCAACAATACACTGATCAGGCCAAACCATAGAAAAATAGAAAGTCGCTTTTTCATATGCTTTCCTCACTTTTTTCTTTTTCCTCCTGCATCAGCTGCTTTCTTCTGCCCCACCAGACATACACGCTAAAGCAAAGTATGCAGCTAACAAATAAGACGGCACCCACAGCGAATCCTTGTGGTAAAAAGACAAATTCGATTTCATGCGCCCCTGCCGGTATCTTGACTGATAGGAAAGCATCTTTAAAGGTCGTAACCTCCGCCTCTTCTCCGTCGATCAGCACCTTCCAGCCGCGATCATATGGAATAGTTGTAAGAAGCACCTGTTCTTCTTCTAGTTCCACTGAAGCTTTTGCTCTCCGACCTTCTGTCTGAAACGCTACTCCCTGTTCCTGAATCTTTTCTGCTGCCTCAGCAAAACGCTCTGTATCTAAATAAACAGCATCCGGGCGATAAAGCGACAGACTTTGACTAGCATCCCCATCAGAAAATCCGACTTCTACTTCAACAGTTGTTGTTTCTTCGTAATACCCTAAATCATAGTATTGCCCTGTATTGACCAGTTTGCTGGTTTCAGCTGCAGCTTCTCCATTTATAGTCAATTTCACAGTTACACCGTTGGCTTCTGACCAATTGGCCGGTACAAGACTTAAATAGGCCTGCATCTTAGCAGGGACCGTTACCATCCAAGTAACCCTCTTCGTCAGATTCGGCTCCTTTTCACTGATGGTGATGGTTTTTTCTTCTTCCGTCACAATTGCATTCTCTGTACGGATCAATGCTGCTTCACCAAATGCAAACAGCTCTCCATCCATTCCTGACAAATGATTAAACAGCTCTGTCTGGTTTGCTACTGCATCTTTTCCATAAATAGCCTCATCTGTCAGCACACCCAGAGGCATTGCATATTGATTTTCATATAAGGAGTATTCCCCCGACTCAGCTACTTTTTTATAACCGAATTTATTTACTTCTCCTTTAGTCAGGTTGTATTTCATACCAATCAAAGTATCTGCCAGTAATGTATTGTTTTTGTACTCAATGGTCAGATTTGTACCCAACGACCGGAAACCCAATGCATTCAAATATTGAGAGGAATGACGGTTCCGAATGGAAGAAAACATCGAGACCCCATGAGTGCCGAAATTGAAACTGGAATTCAACGAATCTGTACCGGCGATATCCGACCGGAAAAATGCCGTTTCCTCCTGCCCCATCGTCCCAACTAGCGTTTCTATATCATCATAAGATTCTGTGTAATAGGAGCGAGGCGGATAGCCCCAATCATGCAGAACACCGCTTATCATTGCTTTTGCATTTATCCCAGCCTCTCCAAACATCAAAATCAGGAGCAAGACAGGAACCCATTTCTTCCATTTTGAATCAGAAATCCAAAACAACCAAATCAGTAAATACGCCAACAGCAATCCAATCGTCAAAACCAATGATTCTGTAGTGATCACGTCATAACGTTTTTTATTGGAGAAATAAAGGAAAGCCAAAAATACTGCCCCGATCCCCAAGATGCCATTGACCAATCGATTGCTTTCTTCCTTTGAAAACTGTTCTAGCCCATACCCGGCAAGTAAAATAACCAGAAATGACAACAAAAAACTAAAACGAAACAAAAACATATTCGGGGCATGCATCCCATGCCAGAATAAATTTAAAGGATAGATATAGACGCTGGCAATCACCAAAAGCATCAGACTTCCATAGCCTAGTTTATTCTTCAAAGGAATCTTCCCGCTTAAAAAATAAAACATACAGAAAATCACAGGAACCAGACCGATATAAACGAACGGCATGCTTTCATATTTCGAGGTATCATATACACCCACCATACTTTTCGCAATTAAATCCCAAACACCAGTATCAGGAGTCAATAACGAAGTGATTTCGTTCAAGCTTTCCCCGTTATAACTCAAATCCATAATCGTTGGAAGGATCGTTATCATTGATGCTCCGCCAGCCAGAAAGGAAGTAATCAAATAAGACACAAAGCGACCCTTGTATCGCTTCCAATCAAGAGTCGTCCGAATAAATGCATATAGGAAGGTAAATACACCCACCATGAAAGCCATGTAAAAATTCGATAAAAACAAAAGCAGATAACTGACAAAAAGAAGTGTTGGTTTTTTTTGATCCATCAGACGATGGATTCCCCAGACAATCAGCGGTAAGTATAGAAAAGTATCCAGCCACATGATTACAGGAGAGTAGCTTACAGCATAAGACATCAACGCATAAGAGACACTTAGTCCGACTGTCAGCCAACGGTTGATTTTAAATGTATGCTGCGCAAAAAACCAAAAGGATAGTCCGCTTGCACCAAATTTCAATAATGTCAGGTAATAGATTGTATCCGGCATGGCTGCATTGTCAAAAAGAGCAACGAGCGGTGTAAAAACACCGTTTAGATAATAGGCCATCAACGACCAGTAATTCAGCCCTAAAGAACCTGACCAAGTATAAAAAATACTCTGTTTCCCTTGAAGAACATTTTTGAAGCTGGCATGAAAATTGGAATATTGTGCAAAAGAATCCGTTGCCAAGATGCTTCGCTCACTCCCCGGATAAATATCTATAGAGTAATAGGCAATAATCATCAGCAGTACAGGAATACTGAAGCTCAGGATCATTGCCGGATAATGCTGTTTGATAAACGTTTGTAGTCGTTTCATTTACTTTCTCTCTTTCTTATCTTCTGGTCTCAATGAACAAGCCCCATCGTATTCAATGGATAATAACGATACACAACAATACCTTCGATTTGAGTGCTCTCAATCAAACCGAATTCACGGCTGTCACTTGAATGAAGACGATTATCTCCCTGAACAAAGTAGTGGTCTGCCGGGATTCGATCAAGATGAAGCAGTTCATTCGCCGCCTGTTGAGACAAGGTGACTTTAATTGTGCCATCCGATAGTTCCTCAGAATCTTCTACTTCATCCTGTTCATTTTCTTTCGGTAATAGGTACAAAGAAAGGCCTCTCACCTGAATTTTATCTCCCGGAAGGCCAATTACTCGCTTTACATAGGAATCATCCTCTGTATATTTCGGATCAAATGCAACAATCGAGTACCGTGTGATCTCTTTTGTCTTAACAATTAAAATCCGATCCCCATTCTGAAATGTCGGTTCCATCGACTGACCATCCACTTGATGAGCCGTAAACCTTAAAAAGAAGCATAAAACAGCTGCCAATAAAAGAAGCAGCCACAGCGTTTCTTTCTGCCTTAACCCTCTGAGAAAATTTTTTCCGGTTTTTTTCCAAAAGGAAGGCTGTTTCAGTCGATGCAGACGCTGCTTCCACGTCAGTTTTTTTCTTCTGACAGGTGCCCGCCCCTTCTTTTTACTGCTCTTCCCCGTTTTTTTCTGAGGTGGTCTTCTTTTTTTCTTCTTATTTCCGACTGGCGACTGTCTGTCGGATTTTCTTCTCTGCTGTTCCATCAATCTTAATCCTCATTAAAACTGGCGCATTGCATGGATCGGAAAAATACGTGCTTTAACAACGCCAATTATTTCTTTCTTCTTTACAAAGCCAAAATAACGACTATCGGTTGCATAGGATCGATTATCCCCCATGACAAAATAACAGTCCTCCGGCACTCGATTGCTGCCTGTTGCTTCATTCAAGGTAAAATCCTCTGTCAATAATTCATCTACGCCATCGATACTACCTGTAGAAAGAAAGCGCTCCGGAATCTCATTGCCATTCACAAATAAACTACCGTTTTTATAGTACAGCTCTTCTCCTGGCAAACCAATCACTCGACGTACAAGATTTTCCTCGGAAGAAGCCTCTTGAAAATAAATCAGACTAAATCGACGAATCGTTCCCCATTTGTAAACCAGCAGTCGATCCTGATCATTCGTTGTAGGGGTCATAGAGTAACCTTCCACTTTTGGCAAGCTGAGCAGCAGCTGAAAGACGGCAAAGAACAGAAGCAAAGAAATTCCTAATGCGAGCAATATTTCCATGACTGTTGTTCGCCTTGTTTTTCTCTTCCTGTTCTTTTTCGTTTTACGCTTTCTCTGGACCAACTTTCTTTTTCTTGTATTTGCAGAGGCTTTCTTCTTCTGTCTTAAATTACCGCTGTCCCTTTTTGCAGTCGCTTTTTTTGCTGATTGTCTGCTCTTTTTTGAACGTCTTACATTGCCTTTAGGAACCAGCTTCTTTTTTTTACTCACTGTTCAGCACCTCAGATCGTCTCTGTTATTGCTGCTTTTTCAAGGCTTGTTCATTGACACTGAAACGCTTGAATACACTGCTCTGACTTTCCTGCACTTTTTCAATATCCTTCAGATAGCTTTCAGCCGTTGCCTGATTTGCAAGGCTATCGACCGTCTGTCCATTTAAATTGACACCTAACTCCCGCAGTAATGTGAAATGACGGTTCAGCAGATTCTGTCCATCTTCTGCAAGACTAAGGGACGCACGACGAGCACCATAGCTTGCTAAACGAGAGGTGATTTCCTGTAGGTTTTTAATCGACTTTTGCGGATTTTCACCAGCAGCAATGTTATTGATCTGCAGCTGTGCTTCATCCAATAAATAGTAACTCTGAACTAAAGCCTCAGAATCTTCACTTGGCAAATGATTTTGCTGATAATAACGGGAATATAGGCCTGTCCCCAGAGATAACCCAGCTATCAATAACAGCAGCACACTTCTAAAAAGCTGCTTTTTTCTTTTTTTCTCCAATTGTTTACGCAAGCGTAAAAACTGCCGACGCTTCTTTTTGTTTTTCGGCGGACGTTTCTTTTTTACAGCCTTATATTTACGGCCAGTCCGAAAAGAACTAATAAAAAAGAGGAAGCCGAACAGGGAAAAAAGAAGAGTGCTGGATAATAAGAGAACAAATGACCAGTCTAATACACTCATACTTCTTTCTTCCTTTCTTTTCCCTTACTCTTCGCGAGGCTTTTTAGATTTTTTTTGTTTACGTGCTGCCTTTTTCTTCGCTTCTTTTCTTTTACGTACAATGCGTACGATCCCGAAAATAATCAGAATCACGACTACCATACCGCCGACAATCATTCCCACCAACATCCAGTTTATGCCTTCTTCTTGTACTAAGTTTACATCCTGTTTGTTGTACTTATCAGCTTCTTCATCTGTAATAGTAAACTCCTGATCCCATTCCCATTTCCGTTCTCCGGAAGCAGCCGTGACCTTTGCACGATAATTTCCCGGTACCATTTTTTCACCATTCATTGAGACAGGGAAATCCAGCATACTATTAGGAGCAACTCGCATATTTGCCTTCTTAGTATCATAAAGAACTGTTTCTGACCCTTGCTCAGTGACCTGTACCTCGATTGTCAGATCATCTAAATACGCTGCTTCAATATTAGACAGATTAACAAAGATACTGTTTCGGTAGTTGTTCAATCCGGCATAAACGCTGTTCAAATCCAGCTCCGGCTCCACCACAGTATCCGTTTCCGTCAGCAGCATCCCGACCATAAAGGCGTACTCGTTGATGACCCCTGTCTGTTCTTTTCTAGCTTCCTCATCCACCGCTCGCTTCAACTGAATCCCGCCGGAGATAACACCGTCATATCCTGCTTCCGGCATAGTAATCGTTAAATCAAACATGGCAGTCCCGCCAGCTGGAACCACAATAAATTCCGGAGCCTTCACAATATCTGCAAAATCATATTTTAATGATTTGTCATTATCTATTGCGCTTGGCCCATATTCTATTACACCATTCCCATTCGTTTTTGCCCCGTTCAAAGAGACACTTACCTCTGTATCCGTATTTCCATCGTTTGCCAGCTCGATTTGTACAACCTGCTGTTGACCAGGCGTCATTCGCAGATCAAAGTAGCCCACCTGTGTATTCAGTTGGTTTTCTGGTTGAATCGTTTTATAAGAAAATCCCAGTGCACTTGCTGTATCAGCTGCTGCAGACGATGCTTCCTCTGCATATGTTGGTGTTGATATACACCCTATTCCTACTATGTATAAAACAATAGATAAAAACACGACAAGTCGTTTCTTCATGCTTTTCGGCTCCTTCTCTTTCATCATAAAAGAAGGTTTCCGGCTCATGTGAGCCGGAAACCTCACTCATTTTGATTCGTTTTTTCTTTAGATAGTTTCAGACAATGTCCAAGTGATTACTGCATTGTAATCGCCTGATCCGATTGGAGATCCATCAGGAATATTCAGAGTTACTGACTCTGCTGCTTCCTGTGAAGCATCGCCAACTTTACCGAAGTTCAATTCGAACTGTCCGTAACCAATACCATTTACACCAGTGTTACGGATAAATGTAATTGAGTTGTTTGAAGCTGAATCGATTGTTCCACCTGTGTTGTTTACTCCATCAGGATCTAAAAGAGCAGAACCAGTTTGTGTTGTATACACATTTTTATAAGTGATGTTTGCCCCTTTAAGTTCAACACCTGAAGCTGTTTGGAAGTTTTGAGTCATTGTTGCAGATAATGCATATGCATGGTTTTCTTGAGTACGCAAGTCTTGGTATTTAACAAAGTTTTGTACTTCGAATTCTTCTGTTCCAGCTGTTGTGCTTCCTGGGTTAGCAGTAAATGCCAACGCATCGTAGTCACGTTTGTTTGTTGCTGTCAGAACATTATGAGAATCAAATTCCAATGGTGTTACAGCGATGATCCCGAATTCACCTGGGTTTGTTACTGATGGAAGGTTTGTGATAGTTGTTCCGTCAGTTACACCTGGTTCTGTTGGAATTACGTCTGAAGTATCTGTACCCAGAGTAAATTCGATATGTCCAGTACCCGTTTTAGAATCGTCAGCTGCCTTTGTTGTGTTTGGTACTGCAAGTGCTACACCTGCTGCTGCTACGATTGCAGCGCCGCATAATTTGTGTGTTAATTTCATTTGTGTTTCCTCCTAATATTATGTGTTTTTTTATTTATGGCAACTCGGCTAATATCCAAGTTAACACCGTAGAGTAAGCGACCGGATCCTTTTTAGTTGCCCCCGGTACAGACAACGTGATTGCACTGTTTTCATGAATGGCTTTGCCATAAACGGCATCCTGCATCGGATTTCCGTCAATTCCCTGCTTTTCTGTCAGCGTATTAGTCTGTCCCTTTGGGTTCTCGCTAGAGGCACCGAAGGAAATCGACCAAGTACCGGCACCGGTACCCGACTTTGCTTCAGCAAGGTTATAGGTTGCACCAATATTGTCCAGTTGAATCACTTCTTTAGAAACAGTTGGCGCCATTGAGCTGTCCATAGTGGAATTTACCCATGACTTATCCAGTGATAGTACAGCCCCATCTAATTGACTGTTGGCTGTACCAGTATTTTGAAATTGCGTCTCCTGCCTAAGCTGTAATGTCCAGCCCAACGCAGCGCCGCGATAATCAGAAATCTGTACAAAATTTCCTCTGGCAGCCGTATCATCATGAAACAGCTGTGCATTAACAGAGTAAATCATGTCCTTATCAGAAATTTTATTGACGCTTGTAAAATCAAACTGAGGAACAAAGTCGATCCGAAGTTTTCCGGATGTACTTGGACTTTCTCCTGGATTCGTTGGATTTTCGGGATTTTCAGGATCACGTACTCCTACATCATCATAATCCCCTGTAAATTCTACATTCCCGCTACCATCTCTTGTGCTTTCCGCATAAGCCTGCAGACTTGCAGGAAGGAATAGACACGTGCTGAAAACAAGTGTCAAAGAAGCCCGCATCAAAAAATGCTTCATTCTTCTGCCTCCTTTTTCTTACGCTTGAACAAGAACAGGATAAAAGCAATCATCAAAAGAGCGATACCGCTAATTGACAAGCTTGTTTTTACCAGCTCACCAGTAGATGGATACTTTCCTGTCGGCTTTGTTACCGCCGTACTTGAATCCTGCACACTTGAAGAGCTCGGCACTTGTGATGAACTAGATTCCTTTATAGGAGGTTCTTCACTTGTAGAAGAGCTTGGTTCTGTCTCCCCTTCATAAAAACCGATGTGTCCATTCGTCTGAACAGCACCGCCGACTCCTTCAGCTGCAAATACCAAAGAAGCGGATGAGCTGCAAGCCATTACCAACACCAAGGAAGATAACAACAGACAGATTGTTTTTTTCACTATTGTTTCCTCCCTTTTTATGGTGTTTCACTCAATGTGAATAGGATAATTGCCTGATATTCACTCATTTTTCTATATTGGTTCGCTGATAGATGCAATTCAAAACCATTATCTTTATTTTCCCATTCAGCTTCACTCACGTTATAGCTGCCGCTGGAAGAATGTTGATGCTCTGTAATGATTTTCGCTTGATTCAGCTCCAGAACCTCTCCGCCGCCATCACTCTTGTAAACCAATGCATCGGGCAACAGATAAGATGAGTCCTCAAGAGAGGTCATTACCTGTGTGACTGTTGCAGTTAATTTCCAACTAGTTAAGGTCGCTCTGCTGTCACTGACAACCAACGGCGTATCATAAGTTGGTTTCTTAGCCGAGAACTCCCCATAACTTCTAGTTTCTCTTACACCGAAATCAATTTTGTTTGGTGCGGAAACCAGCTGCAGTGTACCGAAAACATTGCCTGGTGCTGCTGCTGCATTGGAGCTTACTTCATAGGTTTCGTGATCAGCGTTTGGATCAATCGGCCCTGCAACAAACGGTGTTTCTCTTGGAGAGTCACCGATTGCACTTGCTTGATTGGTAACGATTGTTCCTACTGCTGAATCGTTAACTGTCACCTTGAAGGTCACTACCACATCCTGCTGGCTGCTCAGATCACCTACGTTAACTGTCAGTACATGTGTACCAGCATCGTAGTTGTAATCCGGCGTCACAGAAGTGCCATCAACAGTAACGGTCAGCTCTGCTGATGCAGAATCAAAATCGACACCTGTCGGTAACCCATCCGTAATAACAACGTTTGCCCAATTTGTATCAATTGTGTCAGCCTTGTCATTTTTCGCCGTCAATGTATACAGCAAGGTATCGCCTACCTGAGTAGTGGTTACTTCCGCATTGTTTCGATAAACCTTAACGCCTTTAGTCATGGTTGGACTATCCGGCAGCACGTCGATTGTCATCAAGTGTAACGATGGATCAAAACGTTCATCTGCTGTATCTGTCTTCACCGCATCATGATAGCCTATAAAGCTGTCATAGCTGTGAATATCAATATTCAGATTTCCATATGCGCCATTCGGTTCTTGTGTGTAAGAATCCGGTAACACATAGCCTGGATTCGGATCGATCACGGTATTGTCTTTCAAGTAGACATCCACGTCATCGTTTTTCTCTAAATAAGCAGACAGATCCAATGTCCATTGACCACCGGAAACTGTTGTTGTTACAACGTCGCCAGAGCTGTTTTTCAGCCATTGACCATTCACTTTGACAAAAACATTTGCTCCGTTTTCATCACTCGTTCCAGTCAGCTGTTTCGTCGCATTCGTCAAACTCCAACCACTAGCAACAGCTGCCTGGGTTGGTGGTGTAACATCGATCGTTGTTGTAATGCCTACTTGAATGTCTTCCGGGCTACTTACATGTACACGATCAGAATTGGCATCTGAACCACCACGCCATGCAGCAACAACTTCTACTGTCATGCCTTCCTGAATAAATTTCCCATCAGGAATAGGGATTTTAACCATTCCTCCACGTGCTTCTTCGCCGTACACACTTAAGCCGGCACTCGTATCATCTTTACCGATCGTTGTCCCTACGGTTGTAAATGCAGTTGTACCATCAGGATTTTTCACAACAACTTCTACATAAACTTCGTCTGTCCAAGCGTCACGAATGTCATCGATTCCCTCCGGAACAGAGACATGTCCATAAACGTACTTATCTGCATTTGTCGGAACTCTTATTTCATCAATGATTGCCGCCGCATTATTGGCACTCATACGTGCGTAAGCCTGTGCTCCGGTAGATCCATAAGAATCTGCCGCAGTATTGAACTCCGCCGGCACATTTGTTGAAACAATATTTCGGAAATTTGCACCAGATAGAGAATAATCAAAAATCGACCATGCTCTGAATGGATTACCATCTAAGTTAGAACCGGTTTTCCAAACAGATAAATCTGAATTTTTAGAAACCATCGTTGAAGCAGATCCACCTGAAAGCGCATAGCCTCCACCTGGACGGTTATTTCTCAAATCAAAGTATTTTGGTGCGTCTAACTCAAAGATCAACGTACTTGCATTGATCGCTCCACCATTAGTAGCTCCAGATGATCTTCCTTCCAAGGAATAGATAGTCTTCGGACCAGCTGTTGCACTCAACGTAGAAGATGAGTAGATAGCCGGACCTTCTGCTGCGTAAACATCTACTAAGCTGTTTTCACCTGAAAGATTGAACGACCCAGTTCCTGTGTACTCAATACCACCACGATCATCATTATCGGCACTGCCATTGTATCCTTCGTTACTGATACGTAATTGACCGCCATTAGTAACGTTGGCATGGTTATCATTTCCATACATACGAATTCCGAAGGATGTCGTATTTTTAGAAACAATATTTACAATCCCATTATCGATATTGAAGGTTTGCTGCCCTCTGATCCGGAATCTCAGTGTCGAGCCCAAATTATAGTCAGAAGCACCTTGGCTATCTTTAACTAAATGCATTTCAGCACCGCCGCTAACATTGAAGATCGATCCTTGAGACTGCATTTGCAAAGCAGAACTACGGATATTTCGACTGTGAAGTTCAGCTTCGTCAGTCAAATTAAACGTAGCACCGTCTCCTTGTACACGCATCGTTGCTCCATTATTCGCTGTAAAGCTTGTGTTGTCAGACGACATATTCAACAAGGTTCCCAGACCTGAAATATTGATAGTTGCCGGCTTATCAGCGTGAGCACCATCACCAAAATCATAAGCAAGGGCTACTGCCTCTCTTGTCTTTGAGTGGACATTAAAAACTGCACCACTAGACATATTCAGCTCATTTTTTGTTCGTGTCCAATAACCAACAGCAAAAGCATTGATAGTCATTTCAGAATTAGGTTCCAGTGTAAATTTAGAAATTGTTCCATAAATACCATGGGAACCATTAGACCCTGCACTTAAGTCACCGGTAGTTGTCACTGTATTAGATGTACCATTATTGGTAATTGTTACTTTGGCACCTTCTTTAATAAGAACTTCGGCCTCTTCATCAAGGAAAACCACCGCATCACTCGTTGCATTGTTACTAGCCAACTCAAGTGTAGCGTCCTTCCCAACAACTAAGCCTGTACCATAAATCCTGCTTCCAGATCCTGTAGGTGTTACTTTGAGTTCCACATTGTCTTCAACGACAAATTTCTTCACATTGAAGGAATAGCTAAACGTATTTGCTGCATAAGTGTACTCAAGGTTGAAGTTTGCACCTTCACGAACAATAAATTCAGCTGCCGCAGATTTCACCTGTGATACAGTTGCTCCGTTCGCAGTTAAGTTTAATGTGCCGCCATTCAGAACATTGATTGCCCCTGTGGCATCCAACTGCGTACTATTCGCACCAGTACTCGAACTAGTGATTACAGCACCTGACTCCACCGTTAAATCACCAGTGGTAGCAATAACACGTGTATAAGTTGACGTTGAACTTGTTTCTACTTTAGAACCCATTTTTGCAGTAAACGATCCCGCATTGATAATGGTTGTATAGTTTGCAGAGATTGCTGTCGCAGTACCTGCTTTGATAACAGCATTTTCTTCAAGAGTCACAGCCCCTGTAACATTGATACCAAAAGCATTAGTAGCCGCTGCTCCATTGACACTCCAAGTGCCTAAATCAACTGTTGCATCTTTGCCAACAGTTATAGTCTCTCCTTGGAAAGCACCACCATTTCTCAATGCTGATGTATTGAACACCACGTTTGCGTTGTCCAATACATTTAATGTCGTTGCCCGAATATGAGGTGCGCCTGCCGCTGAGTTCATTCTCAGTTGCGTATTTCCAGAAATATTTACCACCGCACCTGCAGCGTCTATTAATGCGCTTTGTGCAGCAGTTGTTTTAGTTCCAGAGGTCACATTATTCACATTGATCACCCAGTTTGCTCCAGCTCCTGAAAAAGTAGCTGTTGCCGGGGTTGTGTACTTATGGAAGTCAACATTATTCAGAGTCAATGTAGTTGTTTGTCCAACACTCCCCAAAATGATTCCATTGCCAGGCGCTGTTGTACCGGTAAAGAAGTTGATTGAGTGACTATTCCCATTAATTGTCACATCTCTTGAGATTGTGCCTGGCGAAGCAGAGCCACTGGCAGGTTTTGTAATATCTCCACTTAGGTTTATCTCAGAAACAGTAGATGTCTGCAGTGCCGTAACAAAACCATCCCAGTCACTGACAGTTGTGCTTGACGCGTAAGCCTTATCTGATCCGGAAAAACCTAAACAAAATAGTACTGCCACTAGCCCTGTCACTACAGCGATCTGTCTGAGTTTGCTAAATCTGTTTCCTAAGCTCATAATTCTTCTCCTTTCCTCAAAATTTTCGTGTTTCACTAATCCAAACACTTATATTCCAAATCCCAAAAAATAAGTTGTTAAATTTCATATCGTGTTTCAACTTGACTATTTCATTGGGAATGAAACCTGATTGAATGATTGCCGATCAAATCACAGCATTTAAGAATCATGATTCAGACAGCATATAGCCCTTAGACCGAACTGTACGAATAATTGAAGGCTTTGCTCCGCCATTTTCCAGCTTTACTCTTAAATGAAAAACCAAATTGGCTACTTTATATTTATATTTATTATTCTCATAGGGTGCCTGCCAAATTTCTTCATAGATATCTTTGTAGGAAACACCTTTTGAATGATTTTCATAAAGCAGCCTCATCAATTGGAACTCAAGCCGTGTCAAAGGAATTTCCTCTGAACGTCCAGATGGTCTTACACTTAGGTTATGATTAATCAGTTTCAGACCTCCCTCTTCTTTCTCTTCGCAGATATCTTCTATTGTGTTTATCTTTTGATACCTCTTTAGCGAGTTGTTCATCGATAAACTCATTTCTTCCGGGCTGTTGTCTTTAGTAAAAATCCCATCTGCTCCCAATTGAAGATAAATGATTTTTTGCACATCCACAGGTTCATCACAGAATATCCAGATAAAGGAATTCGACATCTTTTTGATCTTTATTATCAGTTCGCAAATTTCGCCAATATTCTGACTCGTATTCTCTTTAAGAACAACACCATCTAAGTCATCAATCACCTCTTCTATATCCTTTTCATCCACTAAGGAGAGGTTGCACTCGGATTTGTTGATTGTATTCACATATGTATTTTCAAATTTTTCATTCACTAAGTTTATTCCTATGTTGTACATACTTCGATTCTCCTTGTATACTAAAATTTAAGTGTCTATTTTTATAACTGCTGTTTTTGAGTGTCTAACTATTTGGGTATTCACTATCGCTTGCCATTACGTTTGCTTTCCACTACAAATCCAGAGCAAGTTAAATACGATTTTCCGCCAAACAGCTTATAATCTAGATAGTAATAACAAGCACCTGCACTGTTGAAGAATCCAGATTGCCTCAACTTAAAATTATCAAATGGCCCTCCCATCTATAATTTAGTTGACCTCTGTTACATGTAGTTCAAAACGGATGATTTAGCAGTGCTTACAAATTTTCTCTTGTAATGAGTAATTACAAGAAAAACACCTGTATCAAGTCCTGATACAGGTGTTAGAATAACAATTGACGGTATTATTGACGGTTAATAACTTCAGAATAATCAAATTGCCGTTGATCAATGACGGCCATAGCCTCCCTTCTTTTTTCCCATAGAGAATCTGCATAGGTATCTAAAGTCAGCTTTGTTGACCTATGTCCTAACAATTTACTAAGCGAGGAAATATCCACACCATTTTCCACACAGCGTGTAGCAAACGTATGTCTCAATACATGGAAGTGAATAGGCGTTATGCCCGCCTGCCGAACCAGCTTTCGCAAATGATAATTGACCATACGAGGCTCTGTATGATTTCCATTAGTAGAAACCACATATTTAGAATCACTCTCTCCATACTTTTTGAGTAGATACATTTTGAGAAACTTACCTAATGGGATTTTCCGAATCGAGCTTTTTGTTTTCGGTGTACTGATCAGCACTTTTGTCCTGTTCAAATCATCAGGATTCGGTATTCTCTGAAGCGTGCAGTTCACATTAATCATCTCTTGCTCAAAATCAATATCTGCCCATCTTAAACCGCAAATTTCTCCCACCCGCATTCCAGTAGCCAACCCAATGATCACAGCAGAACTACCTTTTTCTTCAAAAGCTAAAGCTTCCAACTTTTTCTGTTCATTGGTCGTCAAGGCATGAACAGCATTGCTTTTACTTGTAAAAGAGATAGAGATGCTTCTGCATGGGTTGGTTACTAAATAACCATTATCAACAGCGTAGTTGATGCTGATTTTTAATATAGTAATGATATTTTTAGTTGTGTTGTCTGAATAGTTTTCAGTAGACAGCTGTTGAACAAACATGTTGATATGCTCTTTCTCCAATAAATGCAGCTTCTTCTTTCCTAGAGAAGGAATAATGTGATTTCTTATTTTCGATTCATAGCTTGTCCATGTCGACTGCTTTACCTGATCCTTTATTGCTGTATAGAGCCAGTAATCCAGCCATTCGGCAAGCGTCCCTTCAAATACTCTATTTGTGTTTCCGGAATATTGCTGCTTCTTCTCTAGAAGCTTTTCTCGTGCCTCACTATACGTTTTCCCATAAATATAGCCATAAATGATCCGGCCATTCTTGCTTCTCGATTTCTTATATCGACCTTCCCACCTACCGTCTTTTCTTTTATAAATGTTTTCTCCTCTTTTAACCAATAGATACACACTCCTATATGACGCTTCATTTGACGTTTTATATATTTTTACAAAGACAATCATTTAAAATAAATAGTAAGATTTAGAAAATAAAACTAAAAAAACTGTAAATTTTCTCATTTTTTTACAATATAACTAAAAAACATGAGAGAAATGTTTCGTTTTCTATATAGACTTGCGAAAAAACATGTATTATAATCGTATTGAATTAAGAAAAACCATCCTTTCCATCTCTTGTAATTACTCATTACAAGAGAAAATATAGGTTTTTTTTAAGGAAATGATGCCTCTAATTCAGTATTTTTTTAAATAAATGAATAATATAAGAACAATTATGCAAGTAACTACTGGAATACGAAGTTGCTTCTTTTTTTTATTTAAATATCAGAATCAGATAAACAGATCGGTTGTACCACCGCTGATACTACAATTCTTATGATATATAAGTATTGCCGGAGTCCTTCTAGGACAGCCAGCAGTACTTTTTTATTATGCGACAGCAAAACAGACAGACGATCTCCACAAAAAATAGACAATACTTTTCATAAAAAAAAAGCAATCTCTCAACTAAAATAATTATTTCAAAATCTTATTCCCCCTCAATATTATTCTTTCCCATACACTTTCACCTTCTATATTATGAGCAGCATCCTCACCATCTCCTTCCTAACTCTCCCCAAACTTCTTAAATATCTTTCTTCAATAAAAATCATAACATTTCAATAATAAAATAAGATTATGCCTTGATTAGGAGGAAGCCCCAATTATTCAGAAGATAGCAATAAATCAATGCGTATATATTGAAAGGAAGTCGAATCTCAAATCTATTCAAACAACTTACAACTGAAGACTGCACATAAATGTACAAGAAAAATTTTAACTATTGATGTTTTGCGGCTTTTTGATTCTCAAAAGGAAAAAAACACTCCCATTATTCATCGTAAAAAAGACTGTATCACGCCCTTTCCAGCGAATTCCCTTCCTTCTAAATGTATATTTTATTACAAAAATGCATTTTTCTGCATATTTATTTACAAAAATGGTTGATTTTTGAATTTTCAAATGCTATGATAAGTTCAATTCAATTTTTGAGATTAAACAAGGGGTGCATTTGATGAAAGAAAAAGTAGTATTAGCATATTCCGGAGGGCTTGATACCTCCGTCGCGGTTAAATGGTTAGTAGATGAAGGCTATGATGTCATCGCCTGCTGTTTGGATGTTGGCGAGAGAAAGAATTTGGCCTTTATCAAGGAGAAGGCTTTGAATGTGGGGGCTTCGGCTTCTTATACCATTGATGCAAAGGAAGAGTTCGCTCAAGAATTCGCCTTGATTGCATTACAAGGACATACCTTCTATGAACAGTCTTACCCGTTGGTTTCCGCACTATCACGACCACTGATTGCGAAAAAACTGGTAGAGCTGGCAAAAGAAACAGGCGCAACAACGATTGCTCATGGCTGTACAGGAAAAGGCAACGACCAAGTCCGTTTTGAAGTGGCAATCAATGCATTGGCACCTGAGATCAAGGTCATTGCTCCTGTTCGTGAATGGAAATGGTCACGTGAGGAAGAAATCAATTATGCACTGGAAAAAGGCGTGCCTGTTCCAGCTGATTTAGATAATCCTTATTCTATCGACCAAAATCTGTGGGGCAGAGCAAACGAATGCGGCATTTTGGAAGATCCATGGGCAACACCTCCAGAGGGGGCATACGAGCTGACAGCCAGCTTAGAAGATGCGCCTGATCAAGCAGATATCATTGAAATCACATTTGTAGAGGGTGTTCCAACAGCAATCAACGGAGAAGAAATGCTTTTGTCTGAGTTGATCTTGTATCTAAATGATTTAGCCGGCAAGCATGGGGTCGGTCGGATCGATCACGTGGAAAACAGACTGGTAGGCATCAAATCACGTGAAGTCTATGAATGTCCGGGAGCAATCACCTTGATGACTGCTCATAAAGAACTGGAAGACCTGACATTTGTTCGTGAGGTTGCTCATTTCAAACCAACTATTGAAAATCAGCTGTCACAGGTTATCTATGATGGCTTATGGTTCAATCCGCTGACCGATGCGTTGATTGCCTTCTTAAAATCAACACAGAAGTATGTGAACGGCGTTGTACGTGTCAAGCTGTTCAAGGGACATGCCATCGTAGAGGGCAGAAAGTCAGCCAACAGCTTATATAATGAAGAGCTGGCAACTTATACATCCGCGGATACCTTCGATCAAGATGCAGCAATCGGCTTTATCAAGCTGTGGGGCTTGCCGACGAAGGTTCATGCAGAAGTACAGGCACAGGTAAACAAAGAAGAATAGAATGTGTTTCATAGAGAGATGACCTTTACAGCGCGCTGTAAATAAGGATACCCAACACATTTTTTCGATACTTGCTTCTAGAGAGGCTCCTTTCGTTCTGCGGGATGAAATAACGAGTACAGCAAGGCTTTCATCACGAATCATATCCACTCAGATATCGCTTCCGAGTGGGTGTGATTACCCCTGAAATACAATACAGACGGTTCGTCTATGAAGTAGAGATAGACGAACCGTCCTTTTCTTTAATGAAAAAACAAATCATAATGAGGTGACGAACATGAAAAAACTATGGGGCGGACGTTTCGAAGGAAAGAGCGAGAGCTGGATCGATGAATTCGGTGCATCTATTTCTTTCGATCAGGCATTGGCTGCACAGGATATCCAAGGGAGCTTGGCTCACGTGAAAATGCTGGGACATACAGGAATCATTCATGCAGATGAAGCGGAAACCATCAAGAACGGTCTGTTAGCAGTTCAAGAAAAGCTGGCGAACGAGGAACTGACCTTCAGCATTGAAAATGAAGATATCCATTTAAATATAGAAACCTTCCTTCACCAGGAGATAGGCACCGTAGCTGGGAAGCTCCATACAGGCAGAAGTCGAAATGATCAGGTCGCTACCGATATGCATTTGTATTTGAAGACAATTGTTCAACAAACCATCGAAAAAATCCATACCTTCCGTCATGTTCTGGTGGAGAAGGCGGAAAAGCATGTAGAAACGATCATGCCCGGCTATACTCACCTGCAGCATGCACAGCCGATTTCTTTTGCGCATCACTTAATGGCTTATTACGGCATGCTGACAAGAGATCAGGAACGTTTTTCAGAAAGCCTGAAACGGATCGACATTTCTCCTTTAGGCTGTGCTGCACTAGCAGGGACGACATTTCCAATCGACCGAGAATATTCAGCAAAAGAGCTTGGTTTCTCTTCTGTTTATGAAAATAGTCTGGACGGCGTGAGTGATCGAGACTTCATCTTAGAATTTTTGAGCAACAGCTCGATCATGATGATGCACCTTACTCGTTTTTGCGAGGAACTTATATTATGGTGCAGTCATGAATTTCAATTTATCGAGTTGACGGATACCTTTTCCACCGGCAGCTCGATCATGCCGCAAAAAAAGAATCCAGATATGGCTGAGCTGATTCGTGGGAAATCTGGACGGGTTTTTGGCAACTTATTTGGTTTGCTGACTGTATTGAAAGGTCTTCCTCTGGCTTACAATAAGGATTTGCAAGAGGATAAGGAAGGCATGATCGATACTGCTCATACGATTCTGACCAGCTTGGATATCATGGCTGGCATGATCGATACCATGAAAATCAACGAGGAAATCATGGAGAAATCCACAGAGAAAGACTTCTCTAATGCAACAGAATTGGCTGATTATTTGGCTGCGAAGGGTATGCCCTTCAGACAAGCTCATGAGGTCGTCGGCAAGTTGGTATTAGAATGTACGAAAAGAAGCACCTATCTACAGGATGTTCCGTTAGAAGAGTATCAAAGCATTACACCTTTGATTGAAAAAGATATTTACACTGCACTGGCTTCACGGACAGCTGTTGAGCGTCGGCATTCACTGGGTGGTACAGGCTTTGAGCAGGTAACAGCTGCAATTAATAAAGCCACGGCTCAATTAGCTGGAGAATAAAAGAAAAAGAGCGAGACTTACTCCAACCGGAGTCACTGTCTCGCTCTTCTTCTAGCTATTTATAGTTTCAAGTCTTAATTATCTGGTTTTAGTACGTGTATCTGCATCAATGCCAGGTGCTTTTCCTAATTTTGCCTGAATCATCCAGATTTTCTTTTCGATATCTGTTTTGTTGGCAATAAAGATATCTTGAGTAGAGTCGTCGCCTTCGTCGCCGGAAACATCGATCCCTTTTTGATACAGATCAGCTAAGTAGCGGTAGCCCTCTACTAATTTTTCCATGCGTTCAGGAATTGTACGATCCCAATTTCCGATTTCATCTTCGATTCCGGTATTATCCGCAAATTCTCTTAATGTAGAATAAGGAGAACCATCTAAAGTGATCAGACGTTCAGAAACCACGTCCAGCTGATCATTGATTTCATCCATAAATTCGTCCATTAATGGATGCAGCGTCAAAAATTCAGGGCCGCGCATATACCAATGTGTTTGGTGGATAACTACTGAAAACTGGCTTAAATCTGCTACTAACTGATTCAATACTTCTTTTGTTTGTTCAAATTTCATTTCTTCATCCTCCTATTTCTATATGAATACGACGAAATAAACAATGGTAAAAATGACCTTTATTATCTGTGTGCCAGACAATCGTCATTTTTCGTATAAAGTATTATTTCGTGAGTTCCATACACCTAATATTCTATACTATCATTGTATTATGAAATGAATGGAAAGTACAACAAAATCACTCAAAATTAGAATATTTATTTTTTGATAATAATTACATTCTATTCCGAAGCGCTTGTTGAGGACTCCTCCGTACTTTCCTGCGCTTCTCTTAACAGGTCATCTACAGCATCTTTCAGCTCATCATCAGAAGTATTTTCATCCAATGCCGGCTGACTATAAAGATCATCTAATAATTCATTCATCACTTCATCCGTCACTTCGTTGAGTGCTTCATCCAGTTCCTCAGGTTTCTCTGTTCCGGAAATAAACGCCATAAAGATATTAGACACTACTTCTTTCTGATCGTCAGGAATAAACCATTTGCCATTCGCCTTCTCCAGCCTCAAATCCATTTCAATAGAGTCGTTCTCTATCTTTATAACCTGTATCCGTTCGGTCAAGATTGTAATAGCAGACTGAAGAGTCTCTTCACCGCTTGCCTCATCCTCAGATTGTTCTGCCGCTTCACTCGCCTCTCGAATCAGCGTACGGGTCATCTCCTTCACTGCGTTCACCAGATCCAATCCGGTAATAAAGTAAGTGATCGTCGCTGTATCCTTCTCCTCTTTGATTCCGGCAACCTTGAAACTTGTCTTCTCTCTCATTTGCTTCAGCAATTCTTGAGTGAGTCCGGCAACATCTCTTTCAGAAACACTCTCGTCACCTGTTAATAACCCTTCCAAAAAATCATCTTCAAACTTCTCAGCATTCTTATCCAGCTCTTCTCCGGTTTTCACACCATCCTCAAAAGCATCAGCAAATTCATTCGTCCGTTCCTGATAAATCAAACGGTCGATAAGCAGCTCTCCGGCTTCATCCGCTGGTATTGCTTTGTTACAGCCGGTAAGAACTAGCGCTGTAACAGCAATTATGAACAATGCAGTTTTTTTCATATGTGTTTTTTCCTCCATCTATGTACTCTGTCATTCCTATCTATTCAACTACTCTTATAGTCTATTATTCCTAAAAGATTCCGAAAAGTCTACCTGAAATAAAAAAATTTACTATTTTTGCGTATTTTCTTTTGAAGGGAGGAATAATATGACACAAGTAATACTATTCATTCTGGGATGCTGTCTGGGTTCATTCTATTGTCTGATTGCAGAAAGAGTGCCGCAAGGGAAATCTATTCTTTCCCCAGCCTCACACTGTCCCTATTGCAGACAAAGGCTTTCTTTTTATGAATTGATCCCATTGCTGTCCATCACAACCCAACAATTCCAATGCAGATCTTGTTTTAAACAACTACCAATCATCTATTTTATCAGTGAACTGGCAGGCGGATTTCTTTGTGTTTTCTGCTTTGCTCAGGGGCTGCATCCCTCCTCCCTTTATCTCTTCTTATTTTTGAGTATGGGCCTGCTTCTCTCATTGACAGACTGCTTCTATCTGATTGTTGAACCAAGGATATTTTATTCCTTTTCTATCACTTTATTGGCTTGGCAGCTTTGGTGTTCATTCTCCCTGCACCTAGCCGCCGGTCTTATCATAAGCCTCTTTCTTTGCGGTTTGAACAAGCTCTTTCCACAAGCCATCGGCGGCGGTGATATTTTATTATTAGGCTGTTGGAGCTTGCTGCTTGGGTGGGAAAGCATTTTACTACTGCTATTTTCAGCAAGTACAAGTGCACTGCTTTACAGCATGACCCAGCAGCTCCTTTTTCGAAAGAGAATCACACAGCTTCCGTTCGTCCCTTTTTTAACAATTGGATTATTCTCAGTATTTCTATTTAAGTAGCTCGAGTAATAAAAGAACCATTTGAACTGCTCGTCTGTGTTGGGCGATTGTTCAAGTGGTTCAGTCCTCGATTTTATTTGCTATTTTTTCCAATGATCCTTGATAAATTTTGCACGGCCGGAACCTTGTCTGTATAGATTATAGTGCAGACTGTTCTTTTGATAATAATCCTGATGGTACTCTTCAGCAGGATAGAATGGCTGTGCCGGCTCAATTTTTGTTACGATTGGTTTGGTGAAGCGACCGCTATTTTGTAATGCAGCTTTCGATGCCTCCGCAATCTCCTTCTGTTCCTCGTTCATGTAAAAAATCACTGGACGATAGGAATCTCCTCGATCCGCAAATTGCCCCAATGCATCAGTCGGATCTGTCTGTTGCCAGTAGATTTCTACTAAATCCTTATACGATAAAACTGTTGGGTCAAAGGTGATTTCAACAGCCTCTGTGTGACCGGTGGTTCCAGTCGTTACCTGCGCATAGGTTGGGTTCTCTACATGTCCTCCGGTATATCCGGACACGACAGAAATAACGCCCGGCTGTTCATCAAAAGGATGTACCATACACCAGAAGCAACCTCCGGCAAAAATTGCTTTTTCATACTGCATACTCATGATCGTCCCTCCACTTTTTTTCTTCATCATACGCTTATTCCAGAAGGAACAACAATTATCTGCACTCTAAAAGGATAATGGAGCTCTGACACCGATCTGTCAGAGCGCCATAAATAAACAATCATTTCCATTGATCCTTTTCAAAACTCTGTTCAGCCCACTCAAGAATACAGCTACTTCAACGCAGCTATAGTATACTCTACCCGATTTTCTTAAACCCGAAGATACAGCTGCTATAACGGCCTCAATTCATCTGCTTATTGATGATAGAGCGTGCCACTTTTTCCCTCATTTGAAGCTCGTTGATACCATAAGTTTTCTCATAATATGTGATCAATAAATCAATTGCAAATACTTGAGAAACCTTTCCTGTCAAAGATCCACCATTCAATAGATACTCTTCGATCGCTGTCTGCAACACGACATCACTGATTTGAGCAATCGGAGACAACACATAATTGGAGATGGCGATGATCGTTGCTTTGTTTTCTTTGGCAATTGATAATGCATCATAGATATCTTTAGTTTTTCCAGTAAGACTCAGAGCGATCACAACATCCTCTTTAGTAAACAGTGAAGCACTCATCGCTTGATAATGCGAATCTGTAATTGCTTTTGCTTCGACACCACCCCGTAAAAAACGTGATTCCATATCTCTCGCAGTTATCCCACTGGAACCTACACCAAATATATAGATATTTTTAGCGTTGTAAATGTATTCAACAGCTGCTTTCAGCTTTTCTTCATCCGCCAATACACTGGTCTCTTGTATTGCCTTTATCAAGCGATTCTCCACCACTTTAACAAATGATTTCTCTGAAGAATCAGCATGATTTGATGCCGAGGACGGGAATCCTTCTTTAGCAATATCGATCTTCAAATCGGAAAATCCATTATAGCCAAGCTTTTGACAGAATCTGACAATCGTAGCATCACCGACCATTGTCGCTTTTTTTATATCTACCAACGTTTGATGAAGGACTTTCTCTCCCGAAGAAACGATATAATCAGCTACTTTTTTTTCTGATTTTGTTAGATAGGTGTAATTGGCATGTATATTCTCTAAATAGCTCATAAGTACGCTCCACTTTTTCATGTTTTCTCTATTTTCCATTGATTTACAAATTTTGTCAAATTTCTCCGCCCCTCCATATTTACTTTTGTGGAGGAGTGTAGTATATTAGAATCAAATTCGGAGTTTTTCTCCGAAAATAAAATATTGGAGGAAAAAATGAAAAAGAACGAATTTCTATCCGCAATAAAAAACGGCATTATCGTTTCCTGCCAAGCACTCCCTGGCGAACCGTTATACTCCGCCCTAGGCGGAATCATGCCCCTGATGGCTAAAGCTGCCCAGGAGGCTGGTGCAGTGGGGATTCGAGCAAATTCTGTACGTGACATCAAAGAAATTCAAGCGGTGACATCTTTACCAATCATCGGAATCATTAAGCGGGAGTATCTACCCCAAGAGCCTTTTATCACCGCAACGATGAAAGAAGTGGATGAATTAGCTGAATCCGGCGTTCCTGTTATCGCCTTAGACTGCACAGAAAGAGAGCGTTTTGACGAAAAATCCGTTGCTCAAAATATACAGGAAATCAAATCAAAATATCCGGATATTCTTTTGATGGCAGACATTTCCACAGTTGAAGAAGGTATCCTCGCTTGGGAGGCGGGAGTAGATTTTGTTGGAACGACATTGGCTGGCTATACGAAGGAAAGTACACCATCTGACGGGCCTGATTTCAACTTGATTCAACAGCTTACTGCTGCTGGAATAGACGTTATTGCAGAGGGGAAAATTCACACACCAGAGCAAGCTGCTGCAATTCATAAACTAGGTGTTGCCGGAATCGTCGTTGGCGGTGCAATCACACGTCCGAAGGAAATCGCTGCACGTTTTATTGATGCAATCAACTAAGGAGTTACCAAAAGATGAAGGAGGATTTTTATGTTTAAGAAATTTTCACAGTTAGGAAGAGCATTTATGCTGCCTATTGCTATTTTACCAGCTGCTGGTCTTTTGCTAGGTATAGGCGGAGCGTTGTCAAATGCCAGTGCCATTCAAGCATATCCTTGGCTGGATCAGCAATGGCTGCAGACTATTTTAACGATCATGAGCAATGCGGGGAATGCCGTTTTTAGTAACTTAGCACTTATTTTTGCTATCGGTTTGGCTGTTGGTTTGGCAAACGGGGACAAAGGAACTGCTGGTTTGGCTGGTGGAGTTTCTTTCCTTGTTTATACTGCAACGATCAGTGGTTTACTGCAATTATTTTCGCCTGACAACACGATCGATACTGGTGTTGTCGGATCTATTGCTATTGGTGGAACGGTTGCTTTTCTCCATAATCGTTACCGTAAAATCGAGCTGCCCAGATTCTTAGGCTTCTTTGGCGGTTCCCGCTTCATACCCATCATTTCTTCCATGGCAGCAATTGTAATCGGTGTCATTTTCTTTCTGATTTGGCCGCCGATCCAACAAGTAATGACTAGTGCAGGAGAAGCAGTTGCAGGTATGGGAAGTTTCGGGACTTTCCTCTACGGTTTCTTACTTCGTTTGACAGGGGCCGTCGGGTTACACCATACGATCTATCCGATGTTCTGGTACACCTCTTTAGGCGGCGTAGAAGTTGTAGCCGGTGAACAAATTGTCGGGGCACAGAATATTTTCTTTGCTCAGCTGGCAGATTCAAATCACACAGGTCTATTTACTTATGGTACACGCTTTTTTGCAGGGCGTTTTGCAACAATGATGTTCGGGCTTCCCGCAGCCTGTTTTGCAATGTATCGAGCTATTCCTAAAGAGAATAGAAAGAATACCGGCGGCCTGTATGCCAGCGGCGCATTGACATCATTTTTGACAGGGATCACAGAACCGATTGAATATATGTTTTTATTTGGGGCACCATGGCTGTACGTTATCCATGCTTTTTTAGATGGTTGTTCATTTCTCGCAGCCGATTTATTGAATATCCGCATTGGAAATTCATTTTCCGGCGGTTTGATCGACTTTCTGTTGTTCGGTGTTTTCCAAGGACAGGATCGCACTCATTGGCTCTATGTAATCCCATTAGGCTTAGTCTGGGCAGCAATCTACTACTTCGTCTTTACTTTCTTCATCAAAAAATTCAAGGTGGCAATTCCCGGAATGGAGAGTAGTGATGAAATAGAAGCTGTAACAACTCCTGCTTCAAAGGGAACCAATGCACTTTATGATGATTCCTTGATTATCATTGACGCCCTCGGTGGTGAAAAAAACATCGATTCTGTCACGGCTTGTGCCACTCGGTTAAGAGTAGCCGTCAAGGACAGCACCGCTGTAAACAAGGATCAGATCAAACGTTTAGGGGCCGTAGCTGTACTAGAAATCGATGGTGGTATTCAAGCTGTCTTCGGTGGAAAAGCTGATCTGTTCAGCCAAGAAATCAATCAGATATTAGGCAGCGAATAAAAAAAATGGCAGCCGCCCAAAGCTAGCATTACGTTCCTAGCCTTGGGCGGTCATTTTATGATGAATAGCACACCGTTCATTTTTTCTTTACTAGATTGCTTCTATATTAATCAAGCGTCTCTGCCATCATATAGGAAATAGTCTCAACGCCAGATTTTCTGTTGAATAACTGTTTCTCTTCTCTCATGAATCAGTGTCTGCATCCGTCCTTCAACCAGCAACCTTCGTCCCTTTGGATTTCTAGTATAGACAATGGAAACACTTGGAATCTTTTTACGGATTGCTTTCAAGAAATGCTCGGCTTCTTGCTTTTTCCTTCCATAACGCTCTGGTACAGCATAGGTATTTCCTCCAATCAGCAGCAAATACCTTGGATTTTCGATTGCTTCAAGCATCTCCTTTGCTGCGTCAATGAATAGTCGCTCATTATGATAACTGACTGTCTTCACTTCACAATAGAAGCTGTTTGCCTCAATAGCTGTGTAAAGCTGATCTTCCTCAGCAATCAGCTGGTCCTGCTTCAGTAAATCCAACAAAGCCTGCAGCAGCTGTTCCTTTTGCCGACATTTCCTGCGCCAGTTTCGCTCTCGTTTTCTTTCACTGAAATAGTTGGATAATTCTCCGGCTGTTAGAGAAGACCAAAAGCCCTTTTTCGGCTGTTCCTTGATTGTCAGGAAATGCTGCTGCTCATTTTTTTTACTTATCTCTTTGAGGAAAAGCGGCATCGACAAGCGAGACCCTCGAACCAGCGCCTTCTGCCAAGTTTCCCGATGCTGCTCTCTTTCAGCCGCCATAAACAATTGCTGGTGCGTATAGGTATTGATTTGCTCCAATGTTGCTTCCCCTGGAAGATCAAACCGTTCATTGCCGGTCGTGATCAGTGGTGGTGCTTCAAACTCATTTATCCCTTCAATATACGACAAGCGCTTGATGATAGGAGCAATATCCGGCTGTTCAGCGAAGGGAACATTGGGAAAAACCAAGCCTAAATGCCAGATATTTGTTAATTTACTCTCAGAAGACCTTCTTAGCCCACGCCCGCGAATTTGTTGGATTTGAACGTACGAGGATGAACGATTCCCTAAAATCACTGTATTGATTGCCGGACAATTCCAGCCTTCACCCAGCAGACTGATTGTTCCGACTAAAATATGAAGCCTTTTTTGATCCAAAAGCTGTGTCGTCTGTGATAAGATTTCTGCTTTGTTTTTTTCAGTTAATGGTAGATAGTAGTAACCATCACATAATGGATGCTTTTGAAAAAATTCGCTGTAACCTAAATAGTACCTGTCCCCCAGCTGTTGACTGATCAATAGAAACTCTCCGCAAATCGCTGCCAGTTCCGTTTGCGGTTGAATCAGATCCTTTAAGGTTAGAAAAATCGGAACTACACCGTAGGACCATTCCATATCCTCCCCCTGCAGAACCTCTTTTTTGATACGATCCAGAAAAACCACACAGGACAGTTCCTGCCCCAAATAACTTTCTTCCTTGATCACAATATGGCTGATTGCCTCTTTCAGCTGCGGGATATTCTGCCTATATTCATTGTTCAAGGTATACTCCGGAAATAGATGAAGTTTACTATCATAAAACCATTTCATCTTCTCCAGATAAGTAAAAATAGTTAACTCAGGCTGGCTCTTGTATAACTGTGTATACAAATCAATCAGCGATTTTTTCGACTGTTCAGGAATTGTCATTCGCTTATCCAATCCAAGCACTAGCCAATGATCCTTACTCAACTCGTAATCTTGCTCGTTCAAATAAAACAAGCAGCTAAGATAGTAATCAAAATTTTTATAAATAAATTCAGTTTCTTCCAAAGGCGTTTGTAGAAAATCCTGTTGTAATAAGTAGTCGGTGACTTCCTGATCACTGCACAGCACTTGCCTGATTTGCTCCTGTTCATATAAAAACTGTTCAAATTTTCGATAGCCTTCTGCTGTTACAGGAACTAGGTAAACGTAATCCTGATACGGTGCAAGAACCTTTTCCTTGATCAGCTCTGAAACTGAAATTTCCTCATCGATCGCTCCATTTAATTCTACATATCGCTGCCATTCCTTCCCAGCTGCATCAAAGGGCGGTGTCGCAGTCAAGGATAGGGTTTGCAAATCCGGAGCATTTCCCTTTAGCTGAAGCAGGACCTCTGACCAGCTGTTTTTCAGATGATGTGCTTCATCCAATACTAAAAACTCAATACCTTCCTCTGCAAAAAAGAGCGGTTCTGCCCTTTTTTTGCTGTACAGTTCCTGATAAGTTGTTACTGTAACGACCTCTGAATCAAGCAGGTTTTCTGAGATAGCCAGAGAATCATCATATTGCCTTAAAACAGCCAACCATTGCTCCTTCAAAATCAAGGACGGTACTAAAATCAATGTCTTTTTCTGCAGGCGATGCGTGATACCCACACCTAATAGTGTTTTCCCCGAACCCGGCGGTGCAATCAAATGAATACTTTGATCATCCAAATAACTCTCTAAATTGGCAAGCACTCGTGTCTGATAGCTTCGCCACTGAACCTGTTCTTTCTTCAAGAAATCCCCCCTTTCTATCTAGCACTGCTATTGGTTTGATAGCTTTCCAACAGCTTTTATCAAAGCTGCTACATTTTCAGCAGTTCGCTCCAGATTTGTCTCCGCCTCAGCTAAAACAGTCTGTAGATCTGCCGGTTCATTGACTGTTGAAAAAACAGCATCAATCCCATATTCAACAGCTTGTTCACTCCCAGCACCAGTACTTCCACAGATTGCCACTACCGGTATACCCTTAGGGACTCTGCGAGCAATACCAACAGGAGCTTTCCCTTCCATACTCTGACCATCCATTTTCCCTTCACCGACAATAACAACATCCGCTGTAACCACCTTTTCGTCAAACGCCAATAGATCCAGTACATAATCGATCCCTGAGACAAGCTTTCCGTGAGCGAAAGCTACTAATCCTGCTCCCATACCACCACCTGCTCCACTTCCCGGCACATCGATGATCTTAGGGGAAACCAGAGAATAAAAATGATGCATAGCTTTATCTGCCTCGCCCATTTGTGATTCAGCCAAACCTTTTTGAAGGCCAAAAATATATGCTGCACCATTTTCTCCACATAGAGGGTTAGCCACATCTGTGATTACAGTGATTTCCGGCAGCTTCAGCTCAGCTAACCCTTGCGGCGGTTGAAAAGAAGCTACCTTCCCCAAATTTTCACCAATCGCTTCAAGCCTATCACCAGCCTCGTCAAAAAAAGTATAGCCCAAACCTTCCGCCATACCAATGCCGCCATCGTTTGTTCCACTTCCACCGACGCCAATGAACAGCTTTTCGACACCTTCCTCTGCCAAGTCTCGGATCAACTCTCCTAGACCTCTGGTTGATAGGCGGAGCGGCGCTCTTTTTTCCTTTGGAATAGCCTGCAGACCAACTAATGCCGCCATTTCAACTAATGCTGTTTTACCATCTGAGGTGTAAGATATCTTTACTTCAGAACCAAATGGCCCCGCCACTTTCTTACTCATTTCTGTCAATCCCATATTGGCAGACAAAGCAGCTACCGTGCCTTCCCCACCATCACCTACTGGCAGTAATTCATAATCAGCATGCGGAAAAACCTTCTCAAATCCCCTTTTGATGATTTGCGCTGCTTCTAATGCAGACAAGCTTTCTTTAAACGAATCTGGTGCAATCAAAAAGCGCATACGCTCGTCCTCCTATTCTCTAATTTTTATCCTATATACAGCATCTCACCTACTTAGCAGGAAAGGTTGATCCATTCTAAATATCAACTGCTGTTTCTTTCGACAGCTTCAACAAAAAATCAATCCTATCAGCTATTATTCTATGGGTAAACTACTTCGGATACAAGAAAATTTGCATTCTACTTTTTTAGTCTGTCATTTCTCACTAAAGACTGGTAAACTATTGAGGGCTTTTACATCGTATCAGGAGGAAAGAACATGATCAAAAAAATACCATTCAATAACAAACAATCCAGCTGGATCAATATAAATACTGAAGATAAAGAAGCATTGAAAAACATTTACGCAGAATATGGGATCGACGATGAAATTGTTGAGTATTCTCTGGATAAAAATGAGCGGGCTCACTTAGACTATGATTCAAAGACAAATACCTTTGTTCTTATTTTCAATGTGCCGAATCGACAAAAAATCGATAACCACTATGAAACGATCCCGATGACTTTCATCATCAAGGACAATCGCTTCATTACTATCACCAATAAAAAGAATAAATATATTTTCTTGGAAATGGAAAAATACTTAGATGGAAACCCGGAAATAACAATTTTTAAATTTCTGTTCAGCACGCTGTTTCTGATCACTGATCTCTTTTTCCCTTATGTCGAAGAGATGAATACTGGCAGAAAAAGGGTCAATGACAAGCTGAAAGAAAAAACCAGCAAGCAAAATCTACTATTGCTGTCGGATTTAGAGACAGGAATTGTCTATTTCGTTTCTGCTTCTAAGCAAAATGTGGTGCTATTAGAACAGGTAAAAACCCATCAACTTTATAAAGGACTATCTGAGTTTGAAAAAGAAGAGCTGGACGATGCATTGATTGAGGCAAAACAGCTGGTTGAAATGACCCAGCTGTCTTCACAAATTCTTCAGCAATTGTCAGGCACCTATACCAATATCCTAAACAATAACTTGAATGAAGGGATGCGTGTTTTGACCGTTCTATCTGTTCTATTGACTGTTCCAACCATCATCACCGGTTTCTTCGGCATGAACATGCCCTTACCGTTGGAAAAAAACACCTTTGGCTGGATCATTACTATCATGCTCAGTGCTTTTCTTTGGTTCGCCTTGTCGTTTGCGTTGAAGAAACTCATGAAGTAGCTCTAACCATAAAAAAACCGTTCCTCAAGTCTTAAGGCTTGGGGAACGGTTTTTTAACTATCAAGAAGAACGTATCTTCTTATTTGTTTAGCTCATTCAATGCATCTTCAGCAGCCATCTGTGCTTCAATATCAGAGATACTGTAAACATTCTCGCTGGCTACTTTAACCTCTTTAGGTTCCATGTTACGGTAGCGAGCCATACCTGTACCAGCAGGAATGATCTTACCGATGATAACATTTTCCTTCAGACCAAGTAGAGGATCTTTCTTACCACGGATCGCAGCATCTGTCAGCACACGAGTTGTTTCCTGGAAGGACGCAGCAGATAAGAAGCTGTTTGTTTCCAGAGAGGCTTTCGTGATACCAAGTAATACTGGACGACTTGTCGCAGGAACACCGCCGGCAACAAGTGTATCGTAGTTACGGTCTTTGAATTCAGCAATATCCAGTAATGTTCCCGGCAAGATATCTGTATCACCTGGGTCCATAACGCGGACTTTACGAAGCATTTGGCGAACCATTACCTCGATATGCTTATCGCCGATTTCCACCCCTTGCATACGGTAAACACGTTGTACTTCACGCAACAGGTAGTTTTCAACTGAAAGGACATCACGAACTTGAAGCAATTGCTTCGGATCGATCGAACCTTCTGTTAAAGGCATACCACGGTGGATCGTATCGCCTTCTGCCACTTTCATGCGGGCAGTATATGGAACAGTATACGTACGTGTATCTGTTTTTCCTTTGATTGTTACTTCTTTTTGGCGTGTTGCAGGATCTTCAGAAATATCGATAACTTCACCGGTAACTTCTGTGATGACCGCTTGACCTTTCGGATTACGGGCTTCAAAGATTTCCTGAACACGGGGCAGACCTTGAGTGATATCGTCACCGGCAACCCCGCCGGTATGGAATGTACGCATGGTCAGCTGTGTACCAGGTTCTCCGATAGACTGAGCGGCAATTGTACCAACTGCTTCTCCGACTTCGACATCTGAACCAGTCGCAAGGTTACGTCCGTAACAATGCTTACATACGCCGTGTTTCGTGTTACATGTGAATACGGAACGAATCGTTACTGTTTCAACACCAGCATCGATGATTTCCTTCGCAATATCTTCTGTGATCAAATCATCTGCACCAATGATAACTTCACCTGTTTCAGGATGGCTGATTGCTTTACGTGTATAACGTCCAAGCAAACGTTCTTCCAGAGACTCGATGATTTCATTACCCTCTTTGATTGCTGCAATTTCCAGACCACGATCTGTTCCACAGTCGTCTTCACGAATGATAACATCCTGTGCCACATCAACCAGACGACGAGTCAGGTAACCTGAATCGGCTGTCTTCAAGGCTGTATCGGTCATTCCTTTACGAGCACCATGGGTAGAGATAAACATTTCCAAGACAGATAGTCCTTCACGGAAATTCGAGATGATCGGTAATTCCATGATACGTCCGTTTGGTGCTGCCATCAGTCCACGCATACCAGCAAGCTGAGTAAAGTTGGAGATGTTACCACGGGCTCCGGAATCCGACATCATGAAGATTGGATTTTTTGCATCCATACTTTCAATCAGCTTCAACTGGATCTCGTCTTTTGCACCGTTCCAAACAGCAATAACACGTTCATAACGTTCGTCATCTGTAATCAAACCACGACGGAATTGCTTCGTGATTGTTTCTACTTGTTTATGTGCTGCATCAATGATTTCTTGTTTCTCATGAAGAACCATGATATCAGCGATACCTACAGTGATACCGGCATGAGTAGAATGCTTGTACCCAAGGTCTTTCATACGGTCAAGCATTTTAGAAGTTTCAGTGATATGGAATCTCTTGAATACTTCTGCAATGATATTTCCAAGATTTTTCTTCTTGAACGGTAAAACCAGTTCCTGTTCTTTGATGTAAGTCGGAATATCTGTTCCAGCTTCAACAAAGTATTTATCAGGTGTTTGAACCGTCAAGTTGTAATCTGTTGGTTCATTCAGGTAAGGGAACTCCACAGGCATGATCTCGTTGAAGATGATCTTACCGACAGTCGTGATCAGCAGACGTTCTTTCTGCCAGTCTGTAAATGGTTTGTCTCCCAACAAGGTTGTTTGAACACCAATACGTGAGTGTAAATGGACATAACCATTACGCCATGCCAGTACAGCTTCATTCATATCACGGAAGACCATACCTTCGCCTTCACGATCGTCTTCTTCCATTGTCAGGTAGTAGTTACCCAAGACCATATCCTGAGACGGTGTTACAACCGGTTTTCCATCTTTTGGATTCAAGATGTTTTGAGCAGCCAGCATCAGCATACGTGCTTCTGCCTGTGCTTCTTCGTTCAACGGCACATGGACAGCCATTTGGTCTCCATCGAAATCGGCATTGTAAGCTTCACATACCAATGGATGCAGACGGATTGCACGACCTTCAACCAATACTGGTTCGAATGCCTGGATACCCAATCTATGCAGCGTAGGTGCCCGGTTCAGTAGAACTGGGTGTTCTTGAATGACTTCTTCAAGGATATCCCATACTTCATCTTCTCCGCGCTCAATTTTACGTTTTGCATTTTTAATGTTCGTTGCGATTTCACGCTGAACCAATACACGCATAACGAATGGTTTAAATAGTTCAATTGCCATTTCTTTCGGCAAACCACACTGATACATCTTCAAGTTTGGACCAACGACGATAACAGAACGACCAGAGTAGTCAACACGTTTACCCAGCAAGTTCTGACGGAAACGACCTTGTTTCCCTTTCAACATATGAGAAAGAGATTTCAATGGACGGTTACCCGGACCAGTTACCGGACGTCCGCGACGACCGTTATCGATCAATGCATCAACAGCTTCTTGAAGCATACGTTTTTCATTTTGAACGATGATACTTGGTGCATTTAGATCCAACAGACGTTTCAGACGGTTGTTACGGTTGATCACACGACGGTATAAGTCGTTCAAATCACTTGTCGCAAAACGTCCACCTTCCAATTGAACCATCGGACGAAGATCCGGTGGAATAACTGGGATAACATCCATGACCATCCAGCTTGGCAAGTTTCCGGATGAACGGAAAGCTTCCAAAATATCCAGACGGCGGATTGCACGTGTTCTCTTTTGTCCTTGGGCAGTCTTCAGCTCTTCTTTCAAGCTGGCAACTTCGCCATCAGGATCAACAGCATCCAACAGCTGTTTGATTGCTTCTGCACCCATTGCTGCTGAGAATCCTTGACCATATTGGTCACGTTTTTCACGATACTCACGCTCTGTCAGCAGTTGTTTTTTCTCCAGTCCAGTATCACCGGCATCAATAACAACATAAGAAGCAAAATAGATGATTTCCTCTAACGCACGCGGACTCATGTCTAACACAAGCCCCATACGAGAAGGAATACCTTTGAAGTACCAAATGTGTGATACTGGTGCAGCCAATTCAATATGACCCATACGTTCACGACGAACTTTAGAACGAGTCACTTCTACACCACATCGGTCACAGACGATACCTTTATAACGAATACGTTTATATTTCCCGCAAGCACATTCCCAATCTTTGGTAGGACCGAAAATACGTTCACAGAACAAGCCTTCACGTTCAGGCTTAAGCGTACGATAGTTAATCGTTTCTGGTTTCTTTACTTCCCCATACGACCAGCTTCTGATCTTCTCAGGCGAAGCTAAACCGATCTGCATACTCTCGAATTTATTTACATCGATCAAAAGGGGTTCCCTCCATTTCATAATAAGAAAAGCTGAACAAGTCGTCTAACTCATGAGCGATAAGCTCGAACAAAACACATGATGCTCTTTATCATGAGGTTCGTTTGACTTATCGTCGATAGAGTTGACTTGTGAAGCTAGACAGCGAAAAGCTGCACGAGTCGTCTAACTCATCAGTAATTCAACACCTGGGCTATGTCTGGAAAATTGAATTTTCCAGACACGACCTCATTAATCTTGACGATCTTCGGCAGTTTCTATACTTTGAACAACATCAGCTTCAGCTGCTTCTTTCGCTGCTGCCGCTTCTTTTTCTAATTGTTTTGCGGATTGCTGTTCAGCAAACTTAGTCAATGCATCGACAGTGATCAAATCATCGTCGTCATCATCCATATCACGCAATTCAATTTCTTGTTCTTCAATATCAAGGACACGCATATCCAGACCAAGCGACTGCAACTCTTTTACCAATACGCGGAATGATTCCGGTACGCCTGGTTTTGGAATTGGTTCACCCTTAACAATTGCTTCGTATGTTTTCACACGACCAACAACGTCATCTGATTTGTATGTCAGGATTTCTTGAAGTGTATAAGCAGCACCGTAAGCTTCCAGTGCCCAAACTTCCATCTCACCAAAACGCTGTCCACCGAACTGTGCTTTACCACCCAACGGTTGTTGTGTAACCAATGAGTAAGGTCCGATTGAACGAGCATGCAGTTTATCATCGACCATGTGGGCCAATTTGATCATATACATGACACCGACAGAAATTCGATTATCAAATGGTTCCCCTGTACGTCCGTCATAAAGAACGGTCTTCGCATCACTGGCCATACCAGCTTCACGAACAGTTTCCCACACATCATCATCGTTAGCTCCATCGAATACAGGAGTAGCAACATGAATACCTAATTGACGGGCAGCCATACCTAAGTGCAGCTCAAGCACCTGTCCGATATTCATCCGTGATGGTACCCCTAATGGGTTCAGCATGATATCGATTGGTGTTCCGTCAGGTAAGAACGGCATATCTTCTTCCGGCATGATTCGGGAAACAACCCCTTTGTTTCCGTGACGTCCGGCCATTTTATCCCCTTCGTGAATTTTACGTTTTTGAACGATATAAACACGAACCAGCATATTTACACCAGGAGACAGCTCGTCGCCGCCTTCGCGGGTAAAGATTTTCACGTCATGAACGATACCGCCGCCGCCGTGAGGCACACGTAGAGAAGTATCACGAACTTCGCGGGCTTTCTCCCCAAAGATCGCATGCAGCAGACGTTCTTCTGCAGATAATTCAGTTACACCCTTAGGCGTTACTTTACCTACCAATAGATCGCCATCTTTTACTTCTGCACCGATACGGATAATACCCATTTCATCCAAATCTTTCAGTGCATCTTCACCGACGTTTGGAATTTCACGAGTGATTTCTTCAGGTCCTAATTTTGTATCACGAGCTTCTGATTCATATTCTTCAATATGGATAGATGTATACACATCGTCTTTTACCAGACGACGACTCATGATGATCGCATCCTCATAGTTATACCCTTCCCATGTCATGAAGCCGACTAGAACATTTTGTCCTAAAGCCATTTCTCCTTCTTCCATGGATGGTCCGTCAGCCAGAATGTCGCCGCGCTCGACTTTTTCGCCAAGAGTCACGATTGGACGCTGGTTATAACTTGTTCCTGAATTAGAACGACGGAATTTCGTTACCATATATTTATCTAAAGCACCATTGTCACGACGGACACGTACTTCAGAAGCATCAACAAATTCTACAACACCATCGTGTTTACATAACAGGGCAGCACCTGAGTCATGCGCTGCTTTGTATTCCATCCCTGTCCCGACAAACGGAGAACGAGGCTGAATCAAAGGAACGGCCTGACGCTGCATGTTCGCACCCATCAAGGCACGGTTGGAGTCATCGTTTTCCAAGAACGGGATACATGCTGTCGCTACAGCAACTACCTGTTTTGGCGATACGTCCATGTAATCGACCTGATCGATAGCAATTTCCAGGTTTTCACTTTGCAGACGCGCCATAACAACATCTTCAGCGAATGTTCCATCTTCGTTCAGCTTAGAGTTAGCCTGAGCTACAATGTAATGATCCTCTGTGTCAGCTGTTAGGTAATCAACTTCGCTAGTTACCTGACCAGTTGCACGATCCACACGACGATACGGTGTTTCGATAAAACCGAATTTATTTACTTTCGCATAGCTTGACAAGCTGTTGATCAGCCCGATATTCGGACCTTCAGGTGTTTCGATCGGACACATACGACCATAGTGGGAATAGTGAACATCTCGAACTTCATAACCGGCACGGTCACGAGTCAAACCACCAGGTCCCAAGGCAGATAGACGACGTTTGTGCGTCAACTCACCCAATGGGTTGGTTTGGTCCATGAACTGTGACAACTGAGAAGAACCAAAGAATTCTTTGATACTTGCTACAACTGGACGAATGTTGATCAACTGTTGCGGTGTCAATGTTTCAGTGTCCTGAATGGACATTCTTTCACGAACCACACGCTCCATACGAGCCAATCCAATACGGAATTGGTTCTGTAAAAGCTCACCAACGGAACGGATACGACGATTACCCAAGTGATCGATATCATCCACATTGCCGATATCCTCCATCAAGTTGAAGAAGTAGCTCATTGAAGCCACGATATCCGCAGGACGAACAGTTTTCACGCTTGAATCAGGATAGCCATTACCGATCACATTTACGATACGCTCAGGATCTTTTGGTGATTCCACCTTGATCACTTGAACAGTCATTGGTTCTGTTACAACACCATCTTCACTAGGATAGTAAGTGATACTGTTCAGACCATTATCAATGTGTGCGCCTAATGTTTCCATTACTTGGTGTGTCAGGACAGTGCCTTTTTCAACCAAGATTTCTCCTGTTTCCGCATCGATCAGCGTTTCAGCCAATGTCAGGTTCAACAAACGAGTTTTTAAATCTAATTTTTTATTTACTTTGTAACGACCAACATTTGCCAAGTCGTAACGTTTTGGATCAAAGAAGCGAGCTGTCAGTAAGTTACGTGAGCTGTCAGCTGTTTTCGGTTCGCCCGGGCGGAGTCGCTCGTAAATGTCTTTCAAGCCTTCCTCTGTACGGGAATCACTTGCGTTTTTATGCAAGTCCTTTTCAATTGTATTTCTAAGTCCTTCGCTTTCGCCAAAGATTTCAAAAATCGTATCATCTGAACCAAAACCTAATGCACGTACCAAGACAGTTAAAGGAATTTTACGTGTACGGTCAATACGAACATAAGAGATATCTTTCGCATCAGTTTCCATTTCCAACCATGCACCACGGTTCGGGATAACTGTTGAGCCGAAGCCTTCTTTTCCGTTTTTATCCACTTTTCCATGGAAATAAACACCAGGAGAACGTACCAACTGGGAAACGATAACACGTTCTGCACCATTGATAATGAATGTTCCCATCTCAGTCATCAATGGGAAGTCCCCAAAGAATACTTCTTGAGATTTGATTTCTCCGGTTTCACGGTTTGTCAGACGCAACGTCACATGTAAAGGAGCCGAATAGTTCGCATCATGCGCACGTGCTTCTTCTACTGTGTACTTAGGTTCCTTCAATTCATAATCTACAAATTCCAGGGACAGGTTTCCTTGAAAATCTTCAATTGGCAGAATATCCTCAAACATTTCGCGTAACCCTTCATCTAAAAACCACTGATAAGAGTCTGTTTGGATCTCGATTAAATTTGGTAATTCCAACACTTCACTGATACGCGCGAAACTTCTACGTTCGCGATGCTTTCCGTATTTTACTACGTGTCCAGCCAAGCTCTTCACCCCTCTAGATATAAGTCTGTCAAAACTCTACCCAAAACAATTACATTTAAGTTACGAATATTAAATTAACGTAACAAAAAGCATTTTTTGCGGTTTTTAGGCAAAAAAAAACCAAAAATAGAACATCCTCATGATCAATAAATCAAGTGTTTCTACTTTTGTTTCCTTATTTAAAACCGGAACGGACAATATTTCGCTCCTGCTTCGTCATTTTTTAGATAGTTTTTGCATCTATATATTTTACTTCCTTCTATAGTAAAAGTCAAGGGGTCTATCGAAGTTCTTTGCGCTCGCATTGATTATGAAAAAGCGATCTTTTTTGTGCAATTGTTCTTAGGCTCTCATTGATACCGATAATGCGTTCAGCACAAGCACTTGAAACTTGGCTCATTTATTCGCTAAATGTTGTTAAAGTAACCAATCGAGCTAAAACCAATGATTTACTAAAATAAACGCAGCAACCTTGAATTCTCCCGGTTACTGCGTTTATTAATTATTTTTAAGTGTATACACACGTACGACGTTTGTTAAAAACTGACCATTTCATTCAGTGTCATATATTCAAAGTCTGTTTTACTTTTTCTAGTAGTTCTAGCAATTCTGAATCATCAGGATTCTTTTCTATCTCGGTTTTTACATTTCGATCTAAACAGCTGTAAAAAGTTTCAAAATCTAAATATGCTATTTGATCTACTTCGACAGCAGGAGCCCCTAATTCTACTAGAACACGCTTATCATCTAATGGTAAGGACAGTTGAGCCATATCATAATCATCTAAATCCGATTGAAAAGAAACAAAAACTATTTCTCGACCAAAACCTTCTTTATTTGCAAAGTATTCTAAAGCTCTTTTTAAATACTTTCTATTAATAAAATTGAAATAAGTTGACATTAGCTCATCAATGCTCTTTTTTTCCTCTAAAATATGAAATTCCTTCTCCATGGCAGTGTGATCCAATCATTCTATATTTTCTTTTAAATCAGCATGTTTGATACTTTCAGTTGGAATTGTTATGACCTTATTAGCAGTTTTCCCAGCCGCAGAAGATAATTCGATTGTATCAGGGTAGTTATCCCAAAAATAGAACTGATCAAAGGGGAAAATCTGTAATTTTCTCCTTTGATCTTTTGTGAGTCGCTAGCCACTTGCTATGCTTGCCAGAAACATATTCTCAATTTTCGAAAGATGTGTCTAAGACACTAAAATCAAAATTTTTGCACTCAAAAGAGAATAAACTGTTCTCATCTTCAACTATTCTATAGTTGATACCCTCCATTTGATATGAAGATATATCCGTAATAGAAAGAACAGTTTTAAAGAGTCCGTCTAAATCCTTTATTTTCAAATCTTTAACATTTTGAAAATCCATTACTAATTTTTTATCGCCAAGTGTATAAGGATAAGAGAAAAAAGAAATCTTTAAATTATTAACCAATTCATTTTCATCCTCAATATCTCTATAAATAGTTAAAGATTCAATATAGCCAAATTGTAGTTGCTCTTTGTAAAATTGAGTTATTTTTTCATTGTTTTTCATGGTTTATACCCTTCAGTATACATTCTATAGTTGTGAGGGATTTCGTTCATGAGGCTCGTAGACAAGAGGTTACTTACTCTACCAACTATAAATTGTTTGTTTTTTCGTAAGTGTATATAGACTCACGATGACTGCCAGAAACTCATCGCTTGATTCGGTGCTAGATATTTAAAGCCAGCTTTACTTTTTCTAGCAGATCTAGCAATTCTGAATCATCAGGATTCTTTTCTATCTCGGTTTTTACATTTCGATCTAAATAGCTATAAAAAGTTTCAAAATCTAAATATGCTAACTGCTCTACTTCGACAGCAGGAGCCCCTAATTCTACTAGAACATGCTTATCATCTAATGGTAAGGGCAGTTGAGCCATATCATAATCATCTAAATCCGATTGAAAAGAAACAAAAACTATTTCTTGACCATAACCTTCTTTATTTGCAAACAGTTTTAGAGCCTTGCTCAATTTACTATTGATTACTGAAAAATATGTTTGCATTAATTGATCAATTTCGCTTTTAAGCGTCAGTACTTCAAAATTTTCTGTCATGTTACCATCCAACTCCAACCAGATTATAAAGTGTCGTTTTCCATTACATTTGCTTATCCAGTTTATAGTTTTTAATCCAATTAAGTGTTTCTCTTTTATTCATAATTAGTTTGATAAAATTTTCTTCCTCGAATTGAACTCGAGTATCTTTTATATTGACACCATGAATTTCACTTAATAAATCAATTATCATTACTTTTCCTTTTGAACTAGATAATAAATATTGATTACCTTCTAAAAATATACCCTCATATCGGCTTCCCTCGTACAGCTCATCATTAAAATTAGTCTTCTTACTATTATCATCAGAAACTACAAAATCTATTGTTTCCTGTAAATTATCTTCATCCATCTCTGAAAGTAAAAAATCCTCTAGTTTAAATAGTTGCTGTTGTTCACATGATTGTATGATATCTGCTATTTTTTTATCACTTATTATGCTTACCTCCTATTTAAGGTTTTGGAACAGAATATAGGTAATTATCCAAAACTAGAAATGATAAAAAAGTCAAACGCAGAGAACGCAGATCTCCACGTTTGGCTCTCTTTGAATTTTTTGTAAGTGGCGGCGAGCCACTTACTATCTTACTACCCTTGCCAGAGACAAGTAGGAACTACAGATATTTATTTGTAGGAGATGTTTACTTTCCAGTTATCTCCAGGCATTTCTTTGTTGTAGTCATCTAGTAATTCTTTTAAAAGAGCAGAATCTTCAGGTAAATTTCCTTCTAAATCCATCCAATTTTCAAATACTATATTTTTTGGCATTGCTACTAATCCAGTTATAGCATCCCAAAAAGCATCCCAATTTTTCCCATAAAAATCTGGGAAATCTAGACTTTCTTTCAGTACCATGTGCAGTTGTTTAGCTGTTTGTATGCCTTTTACATCAATAACTGTTTGTTCTTTTCTTGATTCTTCCATGTCTATTCTCCTTTATGGTAAGTATGTTCCGATAAAATGAACTGTTTCATAATGATCAGTAGTTATATATAATAACCCATCATTAGAATATAGCAATCTTGTTCCAGGTTGTTTTGCCCGAGACATTGTTCCGATGAGTCCTACATCAGCTTCATGCCAAATTCTACCAGGATTTTCTGGTAAAATTTTGGTTTTATTTTTATAAATTCCACCACCAATTTGACCTCCATGTACATAATTTTCTAATGCTTTTCCTGATTCCCAACCAGCGAGTCTCGCAGCATTATGATCAAGGTAATTACTTGGTAAGTTACCAGTCTGTCTGAGACTATCTACTAATGGATTTGCTTTTTCTGTTGTGCTTAAAATGTCTTTATATTTTTCATAGCTGACTATATTATTGGCACCACTAGCAACTTTTCCAGCATCCACCACATCATCAGCAATCTCCACTTTTTTGACCACTTTGGCTGCCGCATGTGCTTCTTTCAATGCTTCCCAGCTGGCTGAAGATAACTTGATCGCATCCATCGTTGTATCGCCATTTTTCAGCAGCTTCGCTGTTTTTATCAGCGCTTCGATCTCATCAGCCGGCAAGATGCTCATCAAAAGAAAAATACTGGCAGCTGATTTTTGCACAGTACTTGACTCGCTATCTAGTAGTACTTCCACATCATCCAAATTTAGCCAAATTTTAATGATCTCCGGTCCCAACTCTTTCAGCATATCCCAATTCTTGTGTGTAATCAACCAGTTGTATTCCGCTGTCTTTTCTGGATCTTGTACCCCATTCTTCAAGACAACAACGCCATCTGCGAATTCTAATATCTCGTAGCGATCCTTTGGCGCAGTATCGTTCCTTTTTTTCAATGTTTGATACCAAGCCGCAGAAGTATAGTCTACCAACTTGAACCCATCTTTTCCTCCGGTGAAGTTCCCAGATGATCCTAAAAAATCGATGCCGCTTTTTACTGCCTGTAATGTGGTACACAATCCGGAGAAATCACCGGCATGAGCGCTTTCAAATGCCTGATATTTTTCTAAAACGGCAATTTCAGAAGCCGTCTCCACCATCGTGTTTTCCTGAAACCAGTTGCCAATAAAAGGAATATCCTTAAAGGCTGCCGCTAAAGCTTCATTGATCTCATTTCTCTTTAGCTGTTCTTGCCGCAGCTGGTTGCGGAGTTCTTCCAGCTTGTCTGTATCCAATCGATTTTTTGCAGCGCCAACTGATCCGACGAAATCATTTAGATAGCTGGATAAGGCATCATCTACATCGTATAGTGCATTGTAAATGCCGCTGGCAACTTCTTCATAGGGAGAAAAATAGGCTCTGGCAGAATCCCAACTATCCCCAGTCAGTTTCCCCGAACTGTCTTGGAAGGTTTGATTGGCTACAGTAAAGGCAGTAAATTGCGTGACGACCCCTCGGCGCAGCCGCTTTACTTCAGCGGATACCGTCTGCAGTTCACTGTAGTCAATTTTGGGCATGTTCTTCCTCCTTGGCTTGTGAAACTCTCCATTCAGACCAAGCCTCTTCCGTCTCATTTAGGGCTTTCTGCTGCTCCTTAACCATCAGATTCAGCTCTTCCTTGCCTTCTTCGAAAGTATGCTTGTACCGTTCTTCTTCATGGTAGGCATCCTCTAATCGATAGCGAGCCTCATTTTCAGCTTCTGTCCCTTGGCTATAAAAAAGAATCTCGTCAAGAATTGCCTGTTCTCGTTTATAACTGGCAAGAGCATCCTGAATAATGCTCTTGGCATTCTCTCGTCTGTTTTTAAGACTAGTGATTTCTTCTTCATGATGAGCTACCTGCTCTCTAAACTGTCGATCCATTAAGAACCTCCCTGAGCAAGCTTCTGATCTGTTTCTTGAATGTAAGTATGAATTTTTGTTAAATTTTGTACATCTGTTTTGGCGGTACTCTGGAAGGTTTGTACAGAGGTATCTAGATACGCCAAACATAAGATCAAGCCGTTCATCGCCGTACTGTCAGAGTAGCTGATGGATTCTTTACAAGAAAAAGACAGTCCGCTTAAGCTTGAGTTGAAGCCAGAAGTGACCGAAGTCACTGTACCGTTATCCGTACTTACCTTAGTCATAAATTACCACCACCAGCCTTCTATTTTCACGCATTTTCATCATTGGTTCATTTCTCCTTTTTTTCACGGGCTCTTTCTCATAAACCCACATACTAACCATTACTTTTGTACTTTTAAAATTTATTTTTATCACTTGTTTCCTCCTTTTTGTCCCAAAACACTAACCCTAACCAAAATGCTATCACAATATTAAAATTCAATTCAACATATAATTAGAAAATAATAATAAAATAGATTTTTTCACCACCTGCCTTTCTCTCAAAAACCTGACTAGCTTGCTGTGGCTGCAAGCTCAATCAGTCACTATATTTAGAAGTATCTTCTATGCCATTTTTCTGCTCTGCAATAATCAAATAGTAAAACCATCATTCATTACAACTGTTTTTTAATTCGTCAGAAAATTCTAAAAATCTGTTGACATTTTTTCCTCGTCTGTATATACTAGGAACAATTCAATCATGCGAAGGAGAATTCCTATGACACATTTATCCATTCACGCACAATTGAATAATTACTACTTTAGCTATTTTAGATAGGTTTGTATTCATACTTCATGGGTACAGACGGACAAACTCGTTTTTGTATCTATGATGGCTAGAGCACTTTGCTTCGAACAAAACAGCCGCGTAGACGATATTTCTAAGTGGCTATGAAAATAAGAGACGTACTTGATTTGTTCTTATCATCCATTTAGGCATATTGTCTAAATGGATTTTTTGTTTCAATGACAACTCACAAAAGAAAACGGAGGAATAAAAGATGAAAAAGAAATTAATTGGATTAGGCATATTGGCAACAGCGGCAGTCGTTCTCGGCGCCTGCGGAAATGAAAAGGAAGACAGCGGCAGTAGTGACAGCATTACAATTGGGGTTTTACAGCCGGTTGAACACGGTTCTTTAGATGCTGCATACGAAGGATTCAAGGAAGGGCTGGCTGAAAACGGCTATAAAGAAGGAGAAAACGTGACCTTCGAATACAGTAACGCTCAAAATGATCAATCTCAACTAAAAACAATGAGTGAAAAGCTGGTTAAATCAAAACCGGAGCTGCTTCTTGGAATCGGCACACCAGCAGCGCAGTCTCTTCTAAATGAAACAACAGAAATTCCGATGGTCGTTACAGCAGTAACTGATTTAGTCGGAGCCAAGCTAGTCAAATCAGATGAAGAGCCTGGTGGAAACGTAACTGGAACAACTGACATGGTTTCTATCGAAAAACAAATCGAGTTCCTGCTAAGTATCGTTCCTGATGCAAAAACAATCGGGATTATGTACAACGCCGGAGAAGCAAACTCAAAAATCCAAGCCGATCTAGCAGAAGAAGCGTTGAAGAAAGCGGGTGTTGGTGTTAAGGTACTGACTGCCAACTCTACCAACGATGTTCAGCAAGTAACAACCAGTCTGGCAAAAGATGTGGATGGTATCTACATCCCTACGGATAATACCTTTGCTTCTGCTTCTGCCGTTATCGGCGACGTAGCTAAGGAACTGAAAATACCAATCGTTCCTGCTTCTATCGATCAAGTAAAAGAAGGCGGACTAGCAACAATCGGGATCGACTACCATTCATTAGGAAAACAAACTGGTGTGATGGCAGCGAAAATCCTGAAGGGCGAAGCAGAACCCGCAACAATGCCGGTTGAAAGTGCAAACGAACTGGAATTATATGTCAATGAAGACATGGCTGCTGCTTTAGGAATCGACCCAGACAGCATTCAAGTACCAAAGTAAACAACGCTCGCTTAACTTTAATATGAAAACAAAAAAATAGAGGGAATAAGCTGACTATCAGAGTCGTCAGACTTATTTCCCCTACAAATTCGAATAGACGGTGTTCCAATCGCTGTTTGACATCGAAGGTCGCAGAGAATCTCATAAAGACGTGGTGTTTTATGACGAGAATTGAGTACTTTTTAACAAGGCATGCAAAAAGCACTTTCTCAGCTTGAAGCAAAAACCCTAGATGTAAAAACTCCCCAGCTTCGAAAATCGAAGCAACAGATAGCGAATCATTGGCACACCTCGATACATAAAACTTACTGGAAAGAAGCTGATTTTTTTGATAGACATTTTACTTTCTTCAACCTCACAGGGGCTCTTATGGTCGTTACTGGCTATTGGTGTTTTCCTGACTTACCGTATTCTTGATATTGCCGATTTAACAACAGAAGGCAGCTTCCCTCTCGGTGGAGCCGTTGCGGCTGTGATTTTGGTAAAAGAACCGGAAACCTGGCCGGATTTTCTTCAACCAATTCTTACAAGCCATCCATTAGTCCTGCCTATTTTTGCTCTTATTCTTGCTTTTATCGCAGGCGCACTTGCCGGCTTGGTTTCAGGGATTCTGCATACGAAACTAAAAATCCCTGCCCTATTGGCCGGAATTATCACAATGACTGGCTTATATAGTATCAATTCACGGATCATGGGAGCACCAAACATTTCACTTTTAGGTGCAGAAACGATTTTTTCTCAGGCTCAAAGCCTTGGTATCGATCGAGTAACTAGCGTGATCATCGTAGGATTGATCGTCGTGATGATCGTGATTGGCTTATTGACCCTGTTCTTCAAAACAGAAATCGGGTTAGCCACTCGTGCTACCGGAGATAATATTGAAATGAGCCAGGCAAATGGGATCAATACAGACCGAATGAAGATGATCGGCTATATGCTTTCTAACGGCTGCATCGCCTTAGCCGGCGCATTACTGATTCAAAATAATAACTTTGCAGACTTGAACTCTGGAATCGGGACAATCGTTATTGGACTAGCTTCCATCATCATTGCTGAAGTACTGCTTAGAAACAGACCACTGTTTTCCCGCATGATCACAATCGTTGTAGGCGCGATCCTTTACCGTTTCATTCTGGCGTTAGTTCTGGAATTCAATGTCGATCCGACCGATCTTAAGCTCTTTTCCGCACTGATCCTTGTGCTGTGTCTGTCTTCACCGCTGATCCAGAAAAAAATGAAACTACCTAAAAAGGGAGGCGCTCGCTAATGGAAGCTGTACTGACTATCGAAAATTTACATCAATACTTCGAACGAGGAACCGTCAACGAAAACCATGTGTTGAAGGGCATCAACCTGACAATCAACAAAGGCGAATTCATCACGATCATCGGCGGAAACGGTGCTGGGAAATCAACCCTGTTGAATAGTATCGCCGGAACATTGCCAATAGAAGAAGGCAAGCTGTTTTTGAATAAAAAGGATATTACTAAGCAAAAGGTCATGACTCGCTCGAAGCAAATCAGTCGTGTCTTCCAAGACCCGAAGATGGGCACTGCTGTCAGATTGACCGTGGAGGAAAATATGGCGCTGGCAATGAAGCGTGGGAAAAAGCGCGGCTTAGGCAGCGGCGTTCGTAAAAGTGACCGAGAATTTTTCAAAGAACATCTGGCAAAACTAAACCTCAATTTGGAAAATCGGCTGACTGCTGAAATCGGACTGCTTTCCGGCGGACAGCGTCAAGCCATTACTTTATTGATGGCAACGTTGATACAACCGGAGCTTATTCTTCTGGATGAGCACACAGCGGCTCTTGACCCTAAAACATCAGCTACAGTTATGGAGCTGACAGATCGTTTGATCAAAGAGCAGCAATTGACCGCCTTTATGGTTACCCATAATATGGAGGATGCTATTCGTTACGGCAACCGTCTGATCATGCTGCATCAAGGAAATATCGTAGTAGATGTAGATGCTGAAGCGAAGAAAAATTTGACCGTCAACGAATTGATGGAGCTGTTCCATAAAAACAGTGGTACTGAACTAAAAGATGATCAGCTGCTCTTAGTTTGATTTTCTTTATGCAAACAAAAAAATACGGACAGCTGTTCCAACTGGAACGCTCGTCCGTATTTTTATTTTCAACTATTAGCCACCGATCAAGAAGTCTAAGACATTCCAGCCGTCTGATGTTTGTCCTCTGTATAGTTCTGTGAAACCGCATTTTGAACAGCTCACCGTAATAAATTTCTTGTTCTGTACATCAAAGATCTTGGCAAAGTTGCCGCCAGTTGCTTGAAACTGATCTGAAACATAGTGAGTATTTCCACATTTATCACAAACATATTGCTTTCTTTCCATTTTTGTCTTCCTCTTTTCTGTTGTTGTTGATAAAATTATATCAAAATCAAACGCATTGCACATACATCTAAGGAATGAATTTTCAATAGTATTTCACTATTTTTGACAGCATCAATCAGAAACGATACGTTTTTAGATTAGGACAACAGACAAAACAACAAAGGACGTGACGAAATGACCGTAAAAAGCAGTATCCTTTCCCTATTGATGGAACAATCTCCTGCATTCATTTCCGGCGAAGAAATGGCACAGCAGCTGAATGTCTCAAGGACCGCGATCTGGAAGGCCATCAATGAACTAAAAAAGGAAGGACATCTGATCAACAGTGATCGAAAAGGCTATCAATATCAGTCATCGGATATTTTATCTATAGAAGGCATTCGACTCCATCTTGCAAAAGAGACACCGGAGCTATCGATCAAGTTATTGAGCTCCTCTTCTTCCACAATGAAGGATGCCAAGCTTGCGGCACTTGATGGTGAAGCGGAAAATACGCTAGTCATTGCCGATATGCAGGAAGCCCCGAAAGGACGATTTGGCCGTCCATTTTTTGCCAGTAAGGGCGGCGGGATTTACATGAGCATTCTTCTACGTCCGAATCAAAGCTTTGAAGAGATGGCCCAATACACAATCATCATGGCTGTTGCCATTTCAGAAGCTATAGAAGCTACTACTGGAATCACAACAGAAATCAAGTGGGTCAATGACATTTATAAAGATAGGAAGAAAATCTGCGGCATCCTCTCTGAAGCAATGAGTGATGTAGAATCCGGTCAAATTACAAATATCGTGATTGGAATGGGCATCAACTTCTCCATCAAGCAGGAGGAATTTCCGAAGGATATACAGGAAAAAGCTACTTCGCTTTTCAGCGACCAGCAGCCGACACTAACTCGAAATGAATTGATTGCAGCGATTTGGAACCGATTCTATGCTATCCTTGACAAAAACAATACGGATTTTCTTGATTATTACCGAAGAAAGTCCTTTGTTCTAGGAAAAGAAGTGACCTTCACCCAAGCTGGCACTCCATTCAACGGAACAGCTGAAACAATCAATGAACAAGGAGAACTGATTGTGCGCCTAAAAGATGGTACACAAAAAATACTCTCTTCCGGAGAAGTCAGCTTAAGCGAAATCAAGTAAAGTACCTAAAAATAGAAAGCCCTTCTGGAAAGCTATTTCGTGAATAACTTCCCAGAAGGGCTCTTGTGTCTCATGCTTCTATTCTAATTAGTTTTTATAAAGTCCGCCTCGGAATGCTTCTTCCAGATAGTCATAGTAACTAGAGTAAGAACTCTTTGTTTGGATTTCCCACTTGTCGTCTTTTTTCTTCAAGACCATCTTGAATGAATCACTATAGCTTTCTGCTTCAGCCGGGAATGAACTCTTGAACAGCTCAGGAAGTTTTGCCAAGACAGCTTTGTCAGCACCTTCCCAACGAGCTTCATAATCTAAATCATTATTAGATTCTACGAAGTCTTCTTCGATTCTATCCATTTCGTCTTCCATTTCATCAAACAAAAGAACTTCCGCTTTGATGGCGATTTCCGCAGAATCAGGGAAATAAGAAGTGACTTCATAAGTAACTTCTGCTACTTCTCCATTCGCTTCCTTAAATGCCTTTCCAACTGAGCTTGCTTCATCATCCGTCACTTTATAGTAGTAGAAAGCATTTTTGAGTCCTTTAGTAAAGTTTGAATCAAATGCGCTGATTTGTGCATCACGGTCATTGCTGACTAATTTATTGTAGTTTTCGTTTGTCGTTGCCAAGAATACTTCATCAATATATGCAGTTGCTGCATTCACTGCTTCTTCACTATTGTCTTCGTAATCACCTGTGTTCACATCCAAAACAACAGGGTCCAACTCTTTATCGATTTCATAGATCGTTGGTTCATAGTGCAGCTGATAGGCTTCGTCTTTTCCTACTTCAAAAATAATGTAGCCGGTTTTGCTTTTTCCGGCAGAGATTTTTTCATAAGAAAGAGTTTTGATACCTGTCTCGCTCATGTAAAAGTTCTCTAAAGAGATCTTATTGTCTTCTTCATCATAAAGCATGAAATCATCTGAAGCCAAGTCGATACTTTTATCTGATTCGTTTGTGATTTTAACCTTCAGTGCCAGAAAGCCGTCCCCTTCGCTAGCTTCTGCCTCACTGGCTTGAGGAATGATATATTCCCCTTCTTCAATTGCGATAGACGCAACATCAGACTTTCCTTTTTCTGTTTTCCCTGCATCACCAGTGTTGCACGCAGCAAGTAGAACAACTGCTGCCACAGAAACAAATGATAACCCTAATTTTCTCATTTTTTTCGGTCTCCTCTTCTTTTTCGTTTTTAACTACCAAAAATACTATAACAAAAATACCATTCACTAGCAATCTCAGTAAAAAAATTCGTACAACCTGAACTTAGGAGAACATGGTGTTTTTAACGCCTTTTCAGCTTATCCAATGTTCCTCAGAGATAGATATCGTTCAGTCATTAATCGCTCTAGAAGCTGCAAGAAGTATGCTATATTCATTTGATCTACAGCATAGTCTCCAACTATATTCCGTGCTCGTCAAAAATTCTAAAAAGGCACGCCTTTATTTCCTCTTGATGGAAATCGACGCGCCGTTTGCAAAGTCAGCTTCGACAAAAAAAGCCAGCTTCTAAATGCTTTTCAGCACTCAGAAGATGACTCAAGTATATCTCTCAATCTTTTATGGGTAGATGCTACGAGAGCTTATTCAAAAGAATCGTAGCCAACAAACCAATCAGATAGCTTCCGTTGAATAGAATCAGATTACTGATTGAAAAGCGGAAGCTCTGCGGCTGCGGTAATTCCTTTTTGAATTGCTGCAAATTTTTACGGATTTTTGGAAAGGAAATCAAAACCAGCAGGATCGGCCAATCATAAACACCGAAAACCATGCCGAAGAAAATAATAGCGTAGCAAAACAGCTGCATCAGCTGAAAAAGCAGAACGCCTTTTTTACGTCCAATATAATAAACCAATGTATACCGATGATTCTCTATATCCGTATCTAAATCCCGCAGGTTATTAGCCAGCATGATATTGGCAATCGTCAGCACCAGAGGCAGCGATGCCCAGATGACTGCTAATGTCTGCCAAATATTTCCTGTTAAAGCAAAGGTTCCCTTGATAAAGGAGATGTCCAGGTAAAATGGAGGATTCGTTCCTACGTTCAGATAAACCGTCATCGCAAAAATCCCCAGCCCCATTGTTACACCGCTGAACACTTCGCCTAACGGCATCCGAGACAAAGGAATCGGTCCGAAGGTATAAAATATCCCGATCAAACAGCATAGTCCGCCCATGACCAGCAGCAGCCAGCCTGTCTGAATCGTCAATATCACCCCAATTACAGCAGTAAAACCAATCATCCCGAAAATCATGTTCCTTACCAAAGTCGGCGAAACACCGGAAACACCGATGACATTCTCCTGATACTTGTAGGTCTCTGATTTCGCTTTGTGAAAATCCATGTAATTATTGATCGCTGTTGTCGCCATATCAAAAACAATCATCCCGATAAAAAACAGTAGTGTATGTGACCATGAAAACTGGTCAAAATGAGCCATTGAAAATAAAACACCCACAAAAAAAGGAAACAGACTTGCAAGCTTCGTTCGAATTTCCACTACTTCTAAAAACACCTTTATTGACATACATTTCTGCTCCTTACTTCAGCTCTGAACGATCGCCCATCGTATAGCCGGAATCTTCCCCCAGTACAAACGTTTCTTCGATGTCTTTACTTATATATACCTTGTCTTCTTTCGTTACAAAGATCGCATCAACATCCTTTAGACCTTCCACATATTCCAGTCCCTCTTTCACGCCCATAGAGAATACTGCAGTCGACAGCCCGTCACCATCAATTGATTTATTCGTGATGATCGTTACACCGGCAATATCGTTATCGAAAGGATAGCCCGTTGTCGGATCGAATAAATGGTGGTAAGTCTCCCCATTGACTTTCAAGTATCGTTCATAGATACCTGAAGTGACCAAGGTCTTGTCGCGTTCTTTCACTGTACCAATAACTGTATTTCTTGCCTTGTTCGGATCTTGAATCCCAACGTTCCAGTCCTCATCTTCGCCTCGTGGACTGTGTCCTAAAACATACACATTTCCGCCTAGATCGATGATCGCTGTTGTCACGCCGTTATCCTCTAATACTTTAACCACTTCATCAGTGATATAGCCTTTGGCAATCGCACCAAGATCCAGCTCCATCCCTTTTTCTTCAAGGTAAACCGTTTTTTCCTTATCATCTAATACGACTTTATGATAATCCACTAGTTTCAGCGCCTGATCGATTTCTTCTTGTGACGGCTTCCGAGCATCATCAAAACCGATATGCCACAGCTGCGTGATTGGGCCAATCGCCATATCAAAGCCGCCCTTGGAATCTTCACTGTATTCATACGCCCGTTTCAATAATGTATATACATCATCCGAGACTTCGACAGGCTCGATTCCCGCTTTTTCGTTGACGGCATCAATTTCAGAACCAGGCTCGTTGACTGTGATTTTGTCCCCAAGTTCTTTGACCCGATCAAACGCTTTATCCAGAACCTCTTCTTTTCCATCATCATAGATTCTTATCTGTACATAGGTCCCCAGCAATAGCTCCTGTTTCGAATACGGGTCCTTATTGACTTTCGTTTCTTCCTTTTGATTACTCGAACAGCCAGCAATCACCAATCCTAGAACAAACAGCAGACTGAAGCCTACCCAAAATCGTCGGTTTTTCATCATCACGCCACATCCTTATTCATTATCTATTCAATAAATATATTTCTTTCATTTAACAAAACACTTCCAAGTATAATGCAGAACACTTGATTTCACTAGCAAAATCTCTTTTATATTATAATACTATGTATTTTTTCTCAAAACGACTATTCCAGTAAATACGAACAGGGATACAGATCCGTCATTTCAAGTACGTAAAAAACAGGACAATCATCATAGTGAAAATTGTCCTGCCTTCTACACTAGAATGAATAGTAAGACAGAAAATGTCTTATTTAGGCAGCATATTTCACCGCTTATCATTCAAGTAAATGGTGTTCTGGAAGTATCTTCCGTCACAGCCTGTTATTTTGCCATTACGATATTGTCAACGATGATTTCAGTTGTGTCGCCTTTTTCAGCAGCGTTGATCAATTGCTCTGCATAGATAACGAATGAGTGGAAGCTATGTGTTGCACCAGTCACAACATCCATTTCAGCAGGAGAGCCGTCTTCTTCGCCCATTGCTTTTACGAATTCTTCGTTAAGTGTAGGGATGAATTCAGATGGATCTGTACCAGCTTTTTCCTTCATCATTTCGTTGTACTCTGTATCATCTTGTTTTGATTTTCCTTCATCATTTACGTTGTCATATTTAGACTCTGTTACTTTGCCGTCTTTTACAACCATTGTAAATTCAGTGTGGTAACCATTTGAATTGTTTTTCTCTTTCAATGTGTATGAACCGTCTTTCAGTTCAGCACCATTGTCGATTTCAATTGTATCTGTATTTCCAGCTTGTGCTGCTTGGATCAATTGTTGTGCATAGTTTTGGAATGACTCGAATGAGTGAGTCGCGCCAGATACTACATCAATATCAGAAGGTGATTGTTTTGCAACCAGCTCTTCATTAAATTTAGGGATAAATTCTTCCGGACTTACACCTGCTTTATCCTTCATGTTTGTGTTGTACTCTGTGTTGTCAACTTTTGATTCGCCAGCTTCGTTGATGTTGTCGTAGTTAGATTCTACGATTTTTCCATCTTTCACAGTGATTTCAAAAGATACACGGTAATCGTTAGAATAGTTTTTCTCTTCTAATTTATACGTACCGTCCTGCAGGTCCCCACCCGCTTCTTTTACTGCTTCTGTTGATTCTTCCGTTGCTGAAGAAGAAGCCGCTGTTGATGATGATGCACTTGAAGAATCAGCTGTATCCTTGCTGTCTGATCCACATGCCGCTAAAACCATTGTAGTCAATGCAATTGCTGCAACGCTCTTGATAAATTTGTTCGCTTTCATTTTTTTCCACCTTTTCCTTTGTAATGATACGTCAACCTTAGTATGAATCCTGTTGATAAATAGGCACAAAAATCAGGAACTTGATAGTTCACACTATCGCCTTCAGTAAATCTTTGTGAGATAAAATACCAAACGGTCTCCATACATAAATCTTGTGAAAAAATAAAAAATGTGCTCATTTCCTTTGTTTTTACGGTGTTCAAAGATTTCTTCTCACACAATAAAAACTTTAGCAAGGTGTATATAGTCACAAATTTTTCACAAAAACTTTGTGATTCAATTAACATTCTAACGATTTATCTTTTTCTGTCAACTGCACATTAGAATAATTCAGAAAACTTATCGCATTTTCATATTCTTTTAATCTGAAATCATTTATTTGCTTTATTATAGGAATTGTTATTAGACAAAAGGCTAAACTCACTATATAATGGATTCGATTGCGAAATTATGATCAATTATACTTTTATTTTTTAAGGAGCGGATTACCAATGACAAAGCAAAAAATTGTCGTTGTAGGTGCTGGGTATGCTGGGGTATCAGCAACCAAATTTCTAGCTAAAAAGCTGAAAAAAGACGACGTGGAGATCACTTTGATCGACCGTCATTCTTACCACACTATGATGACAGAGCTGCACGAAGTAGCAGGGGGCCGCGTAGAACCAAGTGCGATCCAATATGATTTACAACGACTGTTCTCACGCAAAAAGAATGTTAAGCTTGTCACAGATACAGTAACAGGAATCGATAAAGACAAAAAAGTCGTTACAACAAAACTGGGTTCTTATGAATTCGATCAACTGATCATCGGTATGGGTGGTGAGCCAAACGACTTCGGTACACCTGGTGTTAAAGAAAACGGCTTTACTTTATGGTCATTCGAGGATTCTGTGAGAATTCGTGAGCATATCGAAAAAACAGTAGAAAAAGCAGCGATCGAGCCTGATGCAGAAGTCCGCAAAGCTATGCTGACATTTGTTGTCTGTGGTTCCGGATTTACCGGGATCGAAATGATCGGTGAGCTGATTGACTGGAAAGATCGTTTAGCGAAAGAAACAAAAATCGATCCAAACGAAATCACTTTAATGGTTGTCGAAGCAATGCCTACGATTCTGAATATGCTGACACGTAATGATGCGGCAAAAGCAGAGCGATATATGGAGAAAAAGAAAGTAACATTAATGAAAAACTCTCCTATCGTAGAAGTAGCTGCAGATCATATCAAATTGAAAGACGGTACACAAGTACCAACACATACCCTTATCTGGACAGCTGGTGTTAAAGCAACATCTGATGCTGCTGATTTCGGATTGGAAGCAGCTCGCGGTAATCGTCTGATTGCTAATGAGTTCATGCAAGCCAAAGGATATGAAGATAAAAATATTTATGTCATCGGTGACTTGGTTTATTACGAAGAATTTCCAGATACACCAACACCACAAATCGTTCAGGCTGCTGAACAAACTGGACACACAGCTGCAGCAAACATCGTTGCTGATATCAAGGGCGGCGAAAAGCATAAATTCAAAGGAAATTATCAAGGCTTCATGGTTTCCATCGGCGCGAAATGGGGTGTTGCGAACCTGTTTGATAAGATCCATTTAAGCGGGTTTTTAGCTATCATCATGAAGCATATCGTCAACCTGAAATATTTCTTCGATATTCGTTCAGGCTACTATATGTTCCAATACATGATGCATGAATTCTTCCATATCAAAGACGACCGCAATGTGGCAAGAGGTCACTCTTCTCGTTACGGCAATATTTTATGGAGTGTTCCTTTACGTGTCTTCTACGGTTTGATGTGGTTTGTAGAAGCGGCGAAGAAAGTCGTCGGAAATGGTGAATACCTGAAACCAGGAACATGGTTCGGCGAAGGTTCATGGTTCTCTGATACCGTTGTCTTCCCATTCCCATGGCTGCAAGATCAAGTAACTACTGGTGCCTCTGCAGCAGCTGATGCAACTACAGCCGCAAGCGGTGCAACAGATGCCGCAGCTGAAACAGCTACTCAAGCAGCTCATTTTGGATTGAACTACGCTTACGGCGAAGAACCAATGCTGGTCTTCGATCATATGCCGAAATGGTTTGAAAGTGTAATGAAGTTCATGATGCCGAATCAGGAAGTTGCTTTGTTCTTCCAGAAATTCATGACGATCGTTGAGATTCTGATTGCATTAGCATTGATTGCCGGTCTATTCACTTGGTTATGTAGTGCAGCAACAATCGGATTGGTGGCTGCCTTCAGTCTATCCGGTATGTTCTATTGGGTAAATATCTGGTTCGTCTTTGTAGCATTTGCTCTAATGAACGGCTCCGGACGTGCACTAGGATTGGATCGCTGGGTTATCCCTTGGGTTCAACGTACAGTAGGTAAATGGTGGTACGGGACACCAAAATCCAGATACGGAACCAAGTAGCATTACCATATAATAAAAATGAGGTTGTTGCAGAAGTGAACAGCTCAGAGAAATAAGAAGGATGACCCAAAAATAGCTTCTCATATTTTCTGGATCATTCGACTTATTTTTGAAAGAGCTGCTTCTAAAACACCGTTTAAGCTGGTTTTATCACCAGTTAAAGTCGGGACAGAAGTATGTAACTCCGGGAAATAAGAAGAGCTTTCCAAAAAAACTTTGCGAAACCTCGACTTATCTCTAAGAGAACTGCTTCTGTCCCGCCATTTGTTTAAGTAGAAAATCTGAGCGAACTTGGGAAGCTGAATAATCGAAAAACTGAACGCGTTCGTTCAGCTTTTTCTTTGAGTGTGTTAAAATGAAGAACTACAAAGGAGAGGAAAGAACAATGAACGTAAAGGATTTCATCAAGAAAAGCTACTTACGCCCATGGGATATCATCATCATTTTAGTCTTGGCTGTCGGTTCTTTTCTGCCCCTTGTTGTTTTTAGTACCCAAAATACTGATTCTGTAACAAAGCAGGCCGTCTTAAAGGTCGATGGAAAAATCATCAAGACCTTCGAGTTAAAAAAAGGAGCACCTGCCTATACATACAAATACGAAGATCCGGACGGTGACTACAACTTGATCGAGGTTGACGGCGACCGGATTCGTATAAAAGAGGCAAATTGCACAGACCTCGCTTGTGTTCGCCGCGGTTGGATATCCAATGCCGGTGAAACACCGATCGCCTGTCTGCCTCACAATTTATTTATCACGGTCGAAGCTTCCGACGGAAACGAGGACGGCAGTCTGATTTACTGATACTGCCTATACCAATCATGACTAAATTACAAAAAAACATCTACATCTCTATGCTGGTTGCTCAAGGCGTCATCATTTCTCTAATTGAGAACATGATCCCTTACCCCTTCGCTTTTGCTCCCGGAGCTAAGCTGGGATTGGCAAACCTAATTACAATCATTGCCATCTTTACGATGAAAAAAAGAGAGACTGTCTTTTTGATTTCAATGCGTCTGGTGCTGGCTACACTTCTTGGAGGGACGATTTCAACCTTCTTTTACAGTGCCAGCGGTGCATATCTCAGCTTCCTTGGCATGCTGCTGATTAAACAACTGGGACCAAAGCGCGTCAGTATTATCGGAATCAGTGCAGTCGGCGGCTTCCTTCATAATGTCGGACAGCTGTTGACCACCTCGTTTTTCGCTCAGTCATGGGCGCCGATGCTGTACCTGCCTTTCCTATCGATATTAGGCTTGCTGTCAGGAATCGCTATTGGGATCGCCGCAAACTATTTGCTGCAGCACGTACAGACGTTGAAAAAATTTCAGCTTGATTATGAACAGACATCTAAACAAAAATGGGAAATTTTTTAAAAAGAATTAAAGGAGCTATCCTATGAATATCCATCAAATGTGGAATCCTTATCCTCTGCTTTCAGAAGAGCTTGAAGCAACACTGCACCTTATGGAGGAAAGTATTCAAATCGAAAATAAAGAGGTGGAACAGGCGATCTTATCCATGATCCACTCTGGCGGAAAGCTGCTGCGCCCCGCCTATCAATTACTGTTTGCCCAATTTGGGCCGGCAAAGGATGAACAAAAAGCGATTGCTCTGTCTGCATCGATCGAAATGCTTCACACAGCAACGCTGATTCATGACGACATTGTTGATCACGCGGATACAAGAAGAAACCTGCCGACGATTCGCTCGCAATTCGGCAATCAAACAGCAGTCTATGCTGGAGATTACCTGTTTATTTGCTGTTTCAAGCTTTTAGCAGAATACTCTTCTTCATTAAAGAGCATTCAGCTGAATTCAAAAAGTATGGAGAAAATCCTTTCCGGTGAATTAGGCCAGATGGATACTCATTACGATTGGTCTATGACGATTGATCAATACATCGACAATATTTCCGGAAAAACTGCCGAGCTTTTTGCTTTGAGCAGCTTCATCGGTGCTTACGAAAGCGGCTGTTCGGATCAATTCGCCAACAAATGTAGAGAAATCGGGAAAAATATTGGGATCGCCTTCCAAATCATCGATGATATTCTCGACTACTCACAGTCCTCTGATCATATCGGAAAACCTGTCTTAGAAGATGTGAAACAAGGTGTCTATTCATTGCCTCTGCTCTACGCATTGAAAAAGGATAAAAAGAAGCTTCTGCCTTATTTAGAAAAACGGGAAAACTTATCCACAGAGGAAACACAAGAGGTCTATCAACTTGTCCACAGCCTTGGTGGTGTGGATAACGCCCAGAAACTGGCTGAAAAATATACACAGAAAGCATTGAAGGCTATCCAAAAACTGCCGGCTAATGACTTGCATACAAAAGAATTGCTATTAGATATTACTGGTAAAATCTTGAATCGTACAAGTTAAGAAAACTGATAAAACAGCTATACCAAAAAAAGGCTGGGCCAAAAGCGGGAGGCTCTGAGAATTAAGAAGAAATAGACGAAAATGATTTTTCATATTTTCAGTATATTTCGGCTTAATTCGGAAGGAGCAGCTTTTGGCTCGCCGTTTATTCATGTTTAGAGTGTGAAACAATTTCTAATTTGATTATTGTCTTACACTTTTTTTGATTTAACGATTCAAACAAGTATTCTTAAAAACCGTAACTGTCTTCTTTAGCCACTGAACCAGCTGCTACTAAATTTTCTACTACTGCCTGATCAATTTTATATAATTGATAGTTCGATTGACTGGTAGTTGTCTGGAAATAGTAAGATACGGGACTACCCTTGATCATAATAAGGGCATAGAGACCAGACATTCCTTCTTCCAGATTTTTGTTCAATTCTGGGATTTCCTTAGCTAAATCATCCAATGCCCCATCATAAGAAAGAACAACGCCAAAATTTGATTTTGTATAATCAGATAACACAATCGGCAACCCAACTTCATCGTTCACCCATTCAAAAGGTCCAGGTAAAGCCACATTGTTAAGTTCTTCTTGGTAGTAGGAACCAGAATCAAGACCATAAGCATTGATTGTATCAGCGGACAGCATTCCTCCATAGATACCTCCGGGTTCTGTCACAGAAAGAGGCTCAGTGATTGTGATAGGCGAATAGACCGCATATTCCTCTTGAGAACCATAAGAACCCGATGTAAAGCTGATCGTCACTTCATAAACAGACAGCTCGTCCTTAATCAGTTCTTTTGTCAGCGCAAGACCTTGATCAGTTGTATATTCAGGATCAAGCTGCTTTTCAAACTCATAGTATTTTTTCCCATCTTTTTCAACTAATAAATCATTTGGATCAAAGCCGTCCTTATTATCGATATTATCGTTTCTAAGATTGTCATAAACCATTGCCAGCGAAGCAAAATATTTATTCGTTCCCGGACTCTTGGTGTAATTCAACTGAACATCTGTATAGCCTTGATCCTTTAATGCTTTTTTCAATGTATCACTGATTTTCAAAGAATCTTTTTTTACTAAATAAGGCGCAATAGAGTACAGGCTGTCTATTGTTTCGGTAATTGCGGTCTCAGAAATATTTGTTAAGGTGTGTGCTTTTACCCCATTAGAGATTGTCGCTTCAAACTCTAAATCTTTCGTTGATTCAGCCACTTTCTGAGTGAAACTAAGATAGTCTTGCAAGAATTCCACCCCATCAGCTGGCTCGCTTTCTAAAGGAACAGAAATATCACTTATTACAAGTGAGTCATCGCTCAATTCTGTTTGAATCAACTTGCGGTATTTTTTATTAAAGCTTTTATCCCCAATCTGTGCTATCAACTCTTCTAAATCGTCGTAGCCAAAAGTATCTCTCAGCCTTTTGCCATTTTTGGTAGAAATCGTATATTCTACATCTGGAAATTCCTTTATAGCAACTAATGCTGTCCAATTCTTTTCAGAGATTTTAGCGTATTCCAATTTTTTTACGACCACTGTTTGATTGTGGTTCTTTTTTGCGTAAGCAATTGCTTCGCTTTTGATTTGATTTGGTTTTACATAATACAAATATGCACCGATGCTTACCACGGCAACGGCCAATAGCCCAACTAGACTAAAAATAACCCCTTTTTTTATTTTCATTTTTTCCTCCTAAAAAGTAATGCATTCTAAGCCATTATATAAAACTTTTAACAGGAAAAACAATCTTTTTTTCGAAAAACAGGAATGCTATAATAGAGCAGATGGTATTAATTTTTTAGTATAAAGGAGACAATAAATGAAAAAAGGGATTGTTGGATGTATTACTGTAGGAATGTTGAGTATCATGCTGCTTCCGGCAAATGGGGTTGCTCAGGAGTATCCGGATGTGATAGATGTTTATGATAAAAATAATGATGTTACCACAACTGAACCCTATCAAACAACGAAGCAGACATTTGAGAAAGAGGCCTTTTCAGACCCTGAGTATAGTGCCTACATGACAATGAAAAGCTTGTACGGAGATGGATTCAAAGACAGCAAAGAGATTTTGCCAGTTACAGAAGAAGACTTTTGGAAAAAAGTGGAGGACGCTTATCAAGATGAGGTGACGAAAGACAGTCGCGGAGTGATTGTAAAAGACCGTACCTTTACACCGGAAGAACTAGCTAAGGCAAGAGCTAACTCAGTCAAAGCATTAGTGAAGCAAATTGTTAATTACCAAGTTCTTTCTTCTAAAGTTGATGGTGATAACGCAACTGTTGAAGTGGAAATTTATCCAGTTTCCACCAGCACTTTTGGACGCCAAGTCAGTTATGTGTTTTTTGATTACGTCGGAGAAGCCGGTTATTTCAATACAGAAGAGCCTTTCTCCAGCGTACGAACACAATTTGGTCAGATCATGTATCTCGAAGAGAACATCGCTCCTTTGGCGAAGAAGCCTGTCAGCTTTAAAATGGAATTAAGTAAAGATAAAAAGGGGAATTTTGCGCCAAAAGAAAACACGTTGGAAGATTTATTCAACGTATCTTTAAGCGAGGAATATGCCTTTATTGATGAAGAAGGGCGCATCAACTCAAGTGAACGCTTTTACTTGAACTCGAATTTTGAAAAAGATACTGAAGAAAAAAAATAGCGTAAAATCTTTTTTTAAAGATAGATCACCACAGAAAGAGGCTGAGACAGAAGTGTTTAGCTACAAGCAATAAGCCGGAATGCACGAAAATTGTTTCACAAATTTTTGTTGAATTCCGGCTTATTGTCGTAGGAGCTACTTCTGACTCGCCGTTTATTCGGATTTAGGGTATGGAAAAGAGTGGCAACAGATTATTGTCCTACTCTCTTTTTATCTACTTTATCTCATCGTTACGAACTCTTCGGCTCCGGTTGGATGGATCGCCACAGTATTGTCAAAATCCTTCTTCGTTGCACCCATTTTAACTGCAACAGCGAAGCCTTGAAGCATCTCATCTACACCTAGACCAATTGCATGTAGTCCAACAATTTTTTCCTCTTTTCCAACACAAATCATCTTGATATCACATTTTTGTCGGTATTCGCCTAAGGCAAAATACATTGGTGTGAAGCTGGAAGTGTATAATTTTATCTGCTCTTTTCCATACTTTTCCACAGCCTCATTTTCTGTTAAACCGACCGTTCCAATCGGCGGGTGCGTAAAGATCACAGTAGGGATCGTTTCGTAGTCCAAATGCTCGTCCGTTTTTCCATTGAATAATCGTTCAGACAAACGGCGACCAGCTGCGATAGCTACTGGTGTCAGATCGATTTTACCGATAACATCCCCCACAGCATAGATTCCTTCCTGTGTCGTGTTTTGGTACTTATCAACCTTCACATAACCTCTTTCATCCAGCTCAACGCCAGTATTCTCCAAGCCTAGCTGATCTGTATTCGGCTCTCTGCCTGTACCAAAAATAATACAGTCTGCAGTAATATCCATTCCATTTTCAAAGCAGATGACTAGTTCGCCGGATTCTTTTTTCTCAATAAATTTCGGAACAGAATTCGGATGGATCATCATACCTGCTTCCTCATAATGCGCCACTGTTTTCGTTGACAGCATTTCATCAAAGCTGCGCAATGGATGATCATTGCGAAAAGCCCAATGCGTTGTACTTCCTAATCCCAGCACCGTTCCGGCCAGCTCAGCAGCCACATAACCTGCTCCGATCACAACGATCCGCTTTGGCAATTCTTCCAATGCGAAAAAGCCATTGGAGTCGATGGCATACTCTTCTCCTGGTATTCCCAGCTTCTTCGGACGTCCTCCTGTAGCAATCAGGATATTCGGCGCTGTATACGTCTCTTCTCCCGCCTGGATGGTATGGGCATCGACAAATGTCCCATATGCCTGTACCCGTTCTATATGATTACTGTCTAATCCACGATTGTATGCTGTATGTAAAAAATCGATATAATTTTCTCTATTTTGAACCAGCTTATGGAAATCAAAATTTTTCACAGACACATCGTAGCCATAGCCTTCCATATCTCGATGCATCATCTCCATCATCGTACTTGCCTGCCACATGACCTTTTTAGGCACACAACCAACATTGACGCAGGTTCCTCCTATTTCTCCACCTTCAAGCAGTAATACCTTTGCTCCATGCATCCCTGCACGATTTGCTGATGCGATCCCGCCGCTTCCGCCGCCAATCACAATATAATCATATTGCTTTGTCATTGTTTTCCTCCTCGTAATTCTTTTTCAATATCCCAGTAATAAACGCAACGAGACAAAAGCTCTCGCTTAAGAAATACACAGCTGCTCTAAAAATTCAATCATAAAAATTTTTAGAGCTCTCTGCTTTTTCTTGAAACTAAACACTTCTGTCTCGATAGTACATTATTATTTTTTCTTTCGAATCATATCACCGACAGAAACTGGTTGAACAACCGGCATCGTCAAAATCATCATCGGATTTGGTGCCCGATCGATCGACTCGCCATCTTCATTGTACATTATTTCCACCGTTTGATAAAAGTGATTGAACCCAGGACCATAAAACTCGATCTCATCCTCGACACTGAAATGGTTTCGCTGACGAATCGTAGCTGTCTTCGTTTCAGCATCATAAGCCATCACTTCTCCGATAAATTTATACTCGGGAATCTTTCTGCGGGGGCCAAACAGCTGCTCTTCTTCTGTAGGAGTATGATAATAGAAACCAGTAGAGAGCTCACGCTGTGCCACCTTCCACAACTCATCGATCCATTCCTGTTTACACTCATAGTTTTCAGGATCAGCCATATAGGAATCAACAGCCTTTTTATAAACATTCGCAACCGTTGATACATAATGGATCGATTTCATGCGTCCTTCGATTTTAAAACTGTCCACGCCATTTTCAATCAATTCAGGGATATGCTCGATCATAGACATATCCACCGCACTCATGGAGAATTCCTCCTCGACAGCACCTTTAGACGTCAGACTGCGTTTTTCCGTTCCAAAAGGCATATCGTATAAATCGTACTTCCAGCGGCAGGACTGAGAACAGCCGCCACGGTTCGCATCTCTCATGGACATATGATTAGACAAAGTACAACGTCCTGAATAAGAAATACACATAGCACCATGGATGAACGCTTCAATCTCTACATCTGTATTTTTGCGTATTTCTGCAACTTCCTCCATGGATACTTCACGTGCCAGCACGACACGCTCAAGACCTTCATTTTTCCAAAATTCTAAAGTCTCATAGTTTGTTGCTGAAGCCTGTGTTGAAAGATGGATCGGCAATCCCGGGGCTTCCTCTGCACATATCTCGATCAGTGTCGGATCAGAAACGATCACGGCTGAAATCCCCAAGTCTCTCAACTCACGGAAAAAGTCTCCAGCACCTTCTTCGTTCCCTTCATGAGTGACCATATTCGCTGCAACATATACCTTTGCATTATGCTCTTTAGCGAACGCCACCCCTTCCTGCATTTGCTCATACGTAAAATTACCGGCACGGCTTCTCAGTCCGTAGGCATTTCCACCGATATACACAGCATCTGCGCCGTAATGAATTGCTACTTTTAGTTTTTCCAGCGTCCCGGCTGGTGCCAGCACCTCGGGACGCTTCAATGTTCGTTCTTTTTCCATCTTTCTTTGCTCCTTCTTTCTACTTGATTTCATTTGGATCTAAATGGAAGAATCCTGTATCCAGACCACGGTTTTCAGGATGCAGTGCTTGAACCTTCCCACTCCACGCTTCTGCCTGTTCCTCAGACCAGCTTCCTGCTTCTAATGCAGTCTTTGCTTCAACAAATAATTTACTGACTTCAACAAAGTTTTCTCCTGGGGCATAAATCCCATCCAGCTTCCACGTTGTATAACCATGTTGATAAAGCTTGTCCAGTTCACCCATCATGTTCATGTCATTATCCGCAAAAATATGTGTACCATGGCTGTCTTCATAAATTGAATAATGTGTCTCTTCTTTTTTAGGCTCAGATAAGAACAAACCACGTTCCTTACTCTTGTCTTCTCCAAGCTGCGTATAATTATAGTAGTTCTGCAACAAGGGACGTTTAGACTGGTGAATACAGCTTGCACCATAAACCAAGACTTCCACCGGAACCTGCAGATTTTCTGACATTGCGGTCATTTCCTCGAACGGAACCTCACGTGCCAGAACAGCACCTGATGCACCCCTCTTAGCCCAAAAATTGATTTGACGAGAACTTGTTACCATCGTCTCACCGTCATAGACAAAGGGAATCTCGACTTTCTGCTGCTGTAGCGTGAAAATCACACCAGGATCTCCCACTACCAGCTTATCCGGTCCTGCTTCCTTTAAAAATTCCAAATACTCAGGAATCAGCTTCATTTTATCCGGATGCATGATGCCGTTTACTGCGACCATGACCTGTTTACCAGCCTCATGAGCCAAAGCAATGATCGTCTTTTGTTCCTCTCTGGAAAAAGAAGCCGGCAATCTCAGCCCAAAGGTCTCTTCCCCGATATATAATGTATCTACTCCTGCAGTCAGCAACAGCTTTACCTGATCGATCGACTCCGCTGTAGCAATAATTTCTATCATCACATTTCCTCCTTTAGCGACTGTTTTATAGTATCATAGGTTCACAAACTTTCCAATACTATCACGGACTTTCATCGTTCTTTCACAAACTTTCTAATCAATACTTCACTCTTATCAGACGCTTCCACATAGACTTTACTGCATGCCCGCCAAACCAAGATTGACACTATGTCATTGTTGATAATTAAGCTGAACCTGAGTCTAAGCACCTGAACAGCTTTTCGTAAGCTAGTGAGTGAATGATCAAACCCACTAGGACGTTCTTTCAAATTAGCGAAAAAATACCCTGTGAGCGTCAATGACTAACCATTGATACCCACAGAGTAGTAGTGATTTTCAATCCTTCATTTCAGGAAAGCCAAGCTGCTTAATTCACAGGCTCTAATTCCTTTTGTTCTTTCGGCGCCTTCACGCTTAAGGTGATTTTCCCCTTGCTGGCACCGATCGTTACTTTATCGCCTAGATGAATCTGACCAGACAGCAATGCTTCACTCAAACGATCCTCAACTTCCTTCTGTAAGGCTCTACGGATCGGTCTCGCACCATATTCCGGATCAAAGCCGACTTTACCAATCACATCAATAGCTGCTGCTGTGATTTTCAAGTAAACATCCTGCTCCGTCATACGTGTAATGATCGCTTTACTCATGATTTTCACGATTTCATGAATTTCATCCTGATCCAGAGAACGGAAGACGATTGTTTCATCAATACGGTTCAAGAATTCCGGACGGAAAGCCTTTTTCAGCTCTTCCAAAATTCGTTTTTGCATCGCATTATGATCCTTCGTCAAGTCCTGTACGTTGAAACCAACATTCTTTTCTTCACGGATTGCTGTTGCACCGATATTGGATGTCATGATCAGAATTGTATTTCTGAAATCGACTTTTCTACCTTTAGAATCTGTCAGATGGCCATCATCCAGTACCTGCAACAGAATGTTGAACACATCCGGATGGGCTTTTTCCACCTCATCCAACAGAATAACAGAATAAGGCTTTTGGCGAATCTTCTCAGTCAGCTGACCGCCTTCTTCATAACCTACATAACCAGGAGGCGAACCGATCAATCGGCTAGTACTGTATTTTTCCATGAACTCTGACATATCAACTCTGATCAACGCATCTTCACTGCCGAACATCGTTTCCGCCAACGCCTTCGCCAGCTCCGTCTTACCAACACCTGTTGGCCCAAGGAACATAAATGAACCAATTGGACGATTTGGGTCTTTCAACCCGCTTCTAGCTCTGCGAATAGCACTGGAAACAGCCTTAACAGCGTCATCCTGCCCTACGACACGATGATGAAGAATTGATTCCAGTTCCATCAAGCGCTCGCTTTCCTTTTTCTCCAATTGCTGTAATGGTACACCCGTCCATTGTGATACAACAGATGCCACATCTTCTTCAGTAACTTTATTGGTATAACCAGAAGCCTCTTTTTGCTCTACAAGAAGTAAGTTTTCCAGTTTTTTAAGCAGTTTTTTCTCTTTCGTTCTTAGGCGAGCCGCACTTTCAAAGGACTGCTCATGAATTGCTTCTTCCTTCTCATCTGACAACTCTTGAATCTCAGTCCGCAGAGAGTTGACTGCAGACGGTTCATCTGCTAAATCCAAACGAACTTTTGCAGCTGACTCATCCATCAAATCGATTGCTTTGTCCGGCAATTGACGTGAATTAATGTAACGAACAGACAATTGGACTGCTGCATGTAACGCACCATCAGTGATTTCTACCCCATGATGGGCTTCATATCTCGAACGTAAGCCTTTAAGGATCTCATTAGCTTCTTCCGGTGTTGGTTCATCGATTTGCACACGCGCGAATCTTCGCTCCAATGCAGAATCCTTTTCGATATATTTTTGGTATTCATCCAGTGTCGTTGCACCGATCGTTTGCAGCTCTCCACGAGCCAATGCAGGCTTCAGGATGTTGGATGCATCGATTGCACCCTCCGCACCACCAGCACCAATCAACGTATGCAGTTCATCGATAAATAGAATGACTTGACCATCTTGATAAATTTCATCAATAACCTTTTTCAGGCGATCTTCAAATTCACCACGATATTTTGTTCCGGCTACTAATGCTCCCATGTCCAGCATCATCAGACGTTTTTCCTGCATCGCTTTAGGCACTTCGCCATTGATTATCTTTTGAGCCAAACCTTCGGCAATGGCTGTTTTACCCACACCAGGCTCACCGACAAGAACAGGGTTGTTTTTAGTGCGTCGGCTTAAAATCTGGATCAGTCGGCGTACTTCATCAGAACGGCCTACTACTGGATCAAGATTGTTTTCTCTTGCAAGCTTCGTTAAGTCTCTTGCCAAAGAATCCAATGTTGGCGTACCCCCTTTTGGAGCACCCCCTTTTTGGCTCTTTCTTTTACTTCCGGACATCGCCATTTGAGGATCGTTGATACCGATCTTTTTCATCAACAGCTGTCTGATTTTGATCAAGCTCAAGCCTAGATTTACTAGGATACGGGAAGCAAGAATATCTTCATCTCTCAAAAGCCCCAGCAATAAATGCTCAGTCCCGATATTTGGAGCTCCTAATCGTTTTGCTTCTTCACCTGAATAAGCAAAAATCTGTTTTGCGCGAGGAGAATAAGGGAGGTAGGCACCTTTAGGGTAAGACTTTACTACCCCATATCCCATCAAATGCTCGATTTCTTCTCGTATATCATTCTTATCGACATTCAGCTGACGCAGCGTTTTTCCTGCGATTCCTTTTGACTCTATGACTAAGGCCAACAATAAATGCTCAGAGCCAACAGACTGATGTCTAAAGTACTTGGCTTCTTCCTGTGCGATTGCTAAAACCGCTTTGGCACTATCTGTAAATAACTCGTCCATAACTATTCCTCCTCATAGCTCAAGCGTTCCAGAAAGGAATACATCAATTGAGCTCGTAAAAAATCTTCTTTAACACCGAATTTTCCAAGTACATTTTTTCCTAAAGCAGCGAGCATGATATTTCCCTCACGCTTTGTGACAACTTTTTCTTCATATAATTTCTGAACAAAGGTCAGTGCATCTTTTTCTGATAACTGATCGCCGATAAACTTTTCAATTTGCTTCAACAGCTGTGTACTATCTGATATTGTGACCTTCGCAATACGGATATATCCGCCTCCGCCTCGTTTACTTTCAACAGAATAACCTCGCTGAATTGTAAAACGAGTATTGATCACATAATTTATCTGGGAAGGGACACAATTGAATAAATTTGCCATCTCTGCACGACGAATCTCAATCTTACTATTATCTTCCAAAATCTTCTTTAAGTATGCTTCAATCAAATCAGAAGTATTTTGATTGTTCATAATATCCATCCTTCTCCCTTGACTATTACTGACCATAATTATATCGAATTTAAGAGCGTAAATAAAGAAGAAAGCTTCCACTTTACAGAAAAACAAGAACTTTTCAGAATAAATTCAATAATTTCCACTTGACCTTGGAGTTCTATCCAATGTTATCATAGCAACAGGAGGCGATATGATGACTACTGCATGGACAATCAATGAAATAGCCAAACGCACAAGCCTATCGAAAGATACCATTCGCTATTATGAAAAAGAAAAGCTGATCTCTCCAAAAAGAGCGGAAAACAATTATCGAGTATATTCGGAAGAAGAGCTTCTAAAATTGAAATATATCTCAGTGATGAAATATGCCCAGTTCTCTATAAAGGAAATCAAAGGTTTTATGGGACTCTTCGATCAAGAGCTGTCAGAGGAATGCAATCAAGAAGGAATGACACTGCTGAACAAGAAGATACGAGATCTGGAGCTGGTTATGCACCATTACCAATCAATCCTGACTTTGCTGAAGCAATTACCTTATCCTGGTACTTTTCAGCAATTGACAGAAGAGCTGGGGACAGGAAACGCACGTCGCTTAGATGGATTTATAGAACAATTATTTGATGAAATCAAGGAGGAGCCTTATGAAGATCATTAATCACTCAACCTCACATGTGTTACAACTGACCACACCTATCTTTCCAATCAACTGCTACATCGTAAAGGAAGAAAATTATTGTACGCTAATTGATTGCAGCAAAAGCGGGACAGCTAAATCCATCATTCAAGCAGTTGAGGAGACACAGCTGCCGCTAAAATATATTATCCTTACCCACGCGCATTCAGACCATACAGGTGATATTCAGAAGATCAGTGCCCATTTCCCAGATGCAGAGGTATGTATAGGAAAGAAGGAGTATATAGACAGCCAGAATAACGTACACAATATTCGCATGCCTATTGAACCGAATACACTTCTCTTTGAAGGAGAATCTATCGGTAGCCTGCTGGTACGTGAAACACCTGGACATACAAATGGTTCAATTTCTTTGATTGACCAAAGAACCCATACAGCCTATGTTGGCGATTTACTTCAATCACAGGGCGGCTTAGCCATTTCAGGTGATATACGCTGGCTATTTCCATTTCCTGCGATGGCCACCGTTGATAAGCAGTTGGCAATTGAGTCCGTCAAACAGCTGTGTGAAAAAGAGACTCTTCAGTACATCTTCTGCGGACATGGACCTGTTACCATATATAGTAAAGAAAGCTTTGCTAGGCTCATTACACGTGCGCAGAAGAAATAAAAAGCAAAACATGAAGCAGTCCCCAGAAGTTAGAGTGGTAGGTCTAACTTCTGGGGATTAGCAGCCTTTAAAAATCTCTCTGTTTCTCTTTTTAAAAACAAAAAAACATCAATCTTCATTGATGTTTTCAAAACAAGATCGGGAAGACAGGATTCGAACCTGCGACCCCTTGGTCCCAAACCAAGTGCTCTACCAAGCTGAGCTACTTCCCGGTACTCTGTATTATGGTATTTAGCCATAAAAAAAGACCACGCGCCCAAGAGGAGTCGAACCCCTAACCTTTTGATCCGTAGTCAAACACTCTATCCAATTGAGCTATGGGCGCAAATATTGTTTCTCATGCCGAGGACCGGAATCGAACCGGTACGGTGAT
>NZ_JAEDXU010000011.1 GCF_017830045.1 Enterococcus larvae
AGGAAATTAGGGAAGCACATGGAGAGAAAGAGACGGAAAGAAGAAAAAACAAGCCCGATTTTGATATTGATCATCAAAATCAGACTTGTTTTCTTTTTGAGAGTAGACTATTGTCCCACTCTCTTTTTGTTATATTCTGCTGCTGTTCAAATTGATTCCTCTCTATTCCAAAACATCTGTCATTTATTTATTAAGAAAACCTTAAGAAATAAAAATGGTTGTTCATTATATTTCAGTTGTGTTACAATTGTTTCGAAAGAGTGACTTAAATATTTCTAAACAGGAGTGATTGAAATGAAAAAGGTAAAGTTGTTGGGGTTAGGTTTGTTAATTGGTTTATTAGTATATGGTGGAACAGAGGTATACGGAGAATCAAATGAGTCAACGGAGATGGAAGCATCAACTGAAGAGGTTGTTACACAGGAAAGTAATGGGGAAGTCACAGAAGAGTCAAATGCGATGATTGAAACCTTTGGGGCAGAAGGAACGGAAGATCAAATTGATGAAAACTTGAAAATTTATGATGCGGTCTACAATGAGGAGAAGGACCAGATCATCGGTAAAGCAGATTCGGATACAATTATTGCCTGCTATTCTTCTGAAGATGCTGTTGAGGCAGGAATTTTCCAGGTTGCCGAAGATGGGAGTTTTGTGGTCATTGCTCCGCCTGCGGGGAATGTCAAGATACAGGCAAAGTCAAAAACTACTGGGAAAGTAAGTGCTCCGGTCATGGTGGAAGTAATCAAGAAAAATGGTGAACCGTCATTGAAGATCGAACAGGTTGTCTATGATACGAAGACAAAAACATTTTCAGCGAAAACAGCACCGAATGCAACAGTTCATATGTATGTACCAAGCACCATGGGAGAAGGATTCGTGACGGCAGATGAAAGTGGCGCATTTTCTGTGCAAGATGATTTCGAGCCTGGCATGGAAGTTATCTTTACTGCTTCAGACATCAACGGTCAGGTAGGAGCCTCTTATAGATTTGTGGTGCCGGAAACAGCGACCTCGGAAACAAGCAGTACAGAAACAACTACAAGCAGCTCGACTGTTGAAAAAACTGAAGATTCCGAAAAAGCGAAAGGCTGGTTCCCGCATACCGGAGAAAATAGTGGCGGACTTGTTTCAGCAATCGGTGTATTCCTCTTAGTCTTTGCAGGTGGTTTTTACAAGATTCGTGTGAAAACGAGAAAATAATTTAGATAGAAACAGTCGGAAAATCGATATTCTTGTTTTTTATTTCGTTTATGTTACAAAGATTTCGTTGGGTAATATATGTGTAGAAAGGAGCGTTCAACGTGAAAAAGTTTAGGTTACTAGGTGTAGGGTTATTGTTGGGAATGATTGCTGTTGCTCCGTGTCGAGTTTTTGCGGAATCAGTCGCAGCAGAGAGCAGTGAACAGGTTGAAGTAATAAGCACAGAGGAAACAAGTGAAGAATCAGAGGCAATGGAGAGTAGTGAGAACCTCCAAAATGACGTTCAGGAAAGTTCAACTGAGGAAGAAACGGTTGCTCCTGACATAACGGAAAAACGACAAGCAAAGATAGCCAATGAATTGAAGATTTGGGATGTTGTTTACGATGCTGAAAATGACCAAATCACAGGGAAAACAGAACCGAATGCAGACGTTCTGATCATCCATGTAAATACAGGAAACTCAAACGGCGGAACACTTAGAGCTGATGCATCTGGAATATTTACGTATAGTAATCCGGTTGCCGGAGTGATCAAGTTTGAAGCATATTTAGATGGTCGAAAAAGTGAGCAGTATGAAATCAAGGTAAAAGAGCCGAATGTTGAGAAATCCTTGAATATTACTTATGTCAGTTATGATATTGGAACACAGACGTTCAACGGAGCAACAGCGCCAAATGTTACGATATATGCAATTATTCCTGGTAAAGAGGATCAGAATGTGGTTACAGCAAATAGCGCTGGATTATTTAGTGTAACAGATCAATTTGAACCGGGAACAGAGATTATTTTGACAGCTGGTGACGGCTTTGGCAATGAGGGAGAGCCCTTCCATTATACGATTCCTTCTGAGGCGTTCATAAATTCTATGAAGATCAAGAATGTGTCTTATGACCATGCGACACACACGCTTACAGGAGAAACCGCACCAAATGCATCTATTGGATTATGGGTTATGAATGGTGCCTATGGTACGTATCAAGCAGATGAGAACGGGAAGTTTACTATAGTAAGAGAACTGGAAGCTGGTACAGCGATATCTTTAAAACCATTTCATGATGGTATATTTGGAGAAAAATATGAATACACGATTCCAGCAGTACCGATAAAAGCAGGGACAACGGACTCTACAAGTACTGTCATGAAGCCGGCTGGAACGAAAGAATTTCCAAAAACCGGAGCAACGGTAAACGCAGCACTTTCTATTATAGGCAGTTTTGCTGTTCTGGTTGCCGCAGTATTGATCATTACACGTAAGCTTGCTGGGAAAAAGAACTAGAAGAATCTTGTCAGAGGAATGGAAATAAACGGCAGGATATCTTCATTACAATAAACTATCAAGAGCAAATGAATGTAAAAATGTTGATGTAAAGATGTGTGCGGGCAACAAGTGTCGTGTCGATCGTCTCTGAAATGAACATAAGAAGAGACCTTGTTGGTACGGGATTTACAGCGTCGATGCATCGGTAGGAAAAGAGCTGCAGCTCGATTGGCAACGAGCAAGAGCAAAGGTCTGACTTGGGCTGCAGGCTCTTCGGAAATCGTAAAAAAGATGGATTCAAAGAAGGTGGACAAAACAAGTGGATTTGAATGCTCTGCTTCAACAAGGAGAGAGGCAGAGTAGTTGAATCAAGTAAATGGCTTCGAACGTGGTGCTGCACTCTTTTTCAACAGTAGCTCATACAGACTTTTTAGGAGTAGGAGGCTGTAATTGGACTATCGAAAAGGAACTGCAGCAGTTCAGTGAAGCAAGCAATACAGGAATTGAATGCAGCAGCAGAAGTGGTTGCGGCAGCAATGATTTAGATAGAAGTTGGTTGAAGATACAGGAGTATATTCTTAAAAGCAGTAAAATGAAAAATAAGGTTAAGATAAAGTACGGATGATCCACATCATTCTTTGAATCCTCTTTTTTAATAAATAAAACACAGGAAAGAAATCTAAGATCAGATTCTTTACCTGTGTTTCTTTGTTATTTCGTTGTTACATGCCCAATTCCATTATGCTTAGAAGTAGAGCCGGTTTTATCAATAGATACATTGGATACACGGTCCATATTTGTCATAACGACAACGATATCAGTGCCCTTGCCGGCTGCTTTGATTTTTTCAAAGTCAACATCTGCAAGCAATGTATCTGCTGTTACTTTTTGCCCTTCTTTAACATGAAGGCGGAAAGGTTCACCCTTCAGTTCAACGGTGTCTAATCCGATATGGACAAGTACTTCCAGTCCTGTATCAGTCAGAATACCGATTGCATGTTTTGTTTCGAAAATGTTTGTGATCGTTCCGGAAACCGGTGCGTACACTTTTTCATTGACTGGTCGAACAGCGAAGCCGTCACCCATCATTTTCTTCGAGAAAACCGGATCATTTACCTCTGAAATCGTGATGACTTCCCCATCAGCAGGCGCGAATAGTGCTTCTTCTTCTGATCCTGTTGGAGTAGCTGTTGTTGTTTCTACTGCGTCTACTGCAAAGCTTTGTGGTACATTACCAGCCATTGCCAGTTCATCAGCATATAATTCTCCTGTCGCTTCATCGACTGGATCAAGCTTGTTGAAAATCCCTTGTCTGCGGAAGAAAATCGTTAGAACAAATGGTAGGGCAATGGCAATCAACATAGCGATTGCAAATGCTAGCCAATCTTGTGCACGAATCGCCAGAATACCAGGCAGCCCGCCAACACCGATTGCATTAGCACGTACGCCCATTAATGTAGCGAACATCCCTGCCAGACCGGAACCAATCATGGCTGCTACGAACGGATATACATATTTCAGGTTGATACCGAACATTGCCGGCTCAGTTACACCAAGATAACAAGAGATCATAGAAGGAATGGAAACCTGTTCCTCTTTTTTGTTGCCTCTGTGTAGGAAGATAACACCTAACACGGCAGAACCCTGTGCAATATTTGACAGAGCGATCATTGGCCAAAGGTTGGTTGACTGGAAGTCTGCAATCAGCTGTGTATCGATTGCGTTGGTCATGTGATGCAGACCTGTGATAACCAATGGTGCATATAAGAAGCCGAATACAGCACCGAACAGCCAGTTGAAGGCAGAAGTAAGACCTGTATTCACGATATTAGAGATAAAGTTACCGATCGTCCAACCAATTGGGCCCAAAATCAAATGAGCTGCAAGAATGGTCGGCAGCAAGGCAAAGAATGGTACGAAAATCATTGAGACGGCTTGTGGAATGATCTTGCGGAAGAAAATCTCCAGATAAGCCAGCATGAATCCTGCCAGCATTGCCGGGATAACTTGCGCTTGATAACCAATCATATCAACTTGCGCAAAGCCGAAATCCCAAAATGGAATATCTGCAGCGGCAGTTCCTGCTACGCCGTAAGCGTTCAGCAATTGTGGAGAAACTAACGTGATCCCCAGTACAATACCGAGAATTTGAGTTGTCCCCATCTTCTTCGCAATACTCCATGTGATCCCTACAGGAAGGAAATGGAAGATTGCTTCACCCGGAAGCCATAAGAAATGATTGACACCGCTCCAAAACTGAGAGGATTCCACAATTGTTTGTCCACCAAGGGAACTGAACTGAATACCTTCAAGTACATTTCGGAAGCCGAGAATCAATCCACCAACGATAATCGCTGGAATGATTGGTGTGAAAATCTCTGCCAGTACACCGATTGCTCGTTGAACGGGATTTAGATTTTGTTTCGCTGCTGCTTTCCCCTGCTCTTTAGAAACCCCGTCAATTCCGGAAACTGCTGAAAAATCGTTAAAGAATAATGGCACATCGTTCCCAATAATTACTTGAAATTGACCGGCGTTCGTAAACATCCCCTTTACACTTGGAATGTTCTCGATTGCTTCTTCATCTGCTAGAGACGGATCGTTTAGTACAAAACGCATACGGGTGGCACAATGGCTGACAGCCGCGATATTCTCTCTACCGCCAATATCTTTTAATAGCTGTTCTGCATCTGCTGTGTATTTACCCATCAGAAAAACTCCTTTCGTTTAACTTGTGTATACAAGTTGTTTAATTCGACTTAATAATAACCGCTTATATAAAAAAATGCAAGCGTTTTACAATAAAAAAATTATTCTGCCCCATTTTTTATAAAAATAACGAGTAGAAAAATAAAGTAGAATAGACAAGTTTGGAGTTGCATGTGCCTCAATGTTTTGATTGGGATATACCTATTTACATAGAAGATAAAAAAACAAATGAGGAGAATTTGCCGATCCTGATGATAACGCTTGAAAAAAGGAATCAAGGATTGTATAATGATTTTGAACATGTATAGACAAGTAAGGGAGAGGCGGCTCATGAAGTATATAACGATTAGTGTAATTGGACAGCAATTACTCGTGGAAACAGATGAACAGAAGATGGAGTTTTCTTATGATAGTGCAGAAAGTATTCAACAGCTCAGTGAGGTATTGGGAGAGAAAAAGCTGGATGGCTGTGTGATTCGCCAAAAGAATTCTTCGATTGAAGCAGCAGAGCTAGACAAGTTTCGTCTATTATTAGAAGAAGCGCTGAATATGCCGGTTATTTTTGCCGAATCGATCGAAACAACTGTTGAAGCGGCATTGCAAAATGAACGGGAAACCTGCAGTTGGCGGCTCGTCTATCATGACTTCCGTCAAGGGAAGGATGAATACGCAGCAGAAGCTTTACTAACAACTGGAAATGGCTTCATTGGTTTACGAGGAACAACACCTGAGATGCGTATTACAGAAGACACGTATCCGGCAACATATCTTGCTGGTCTATATAATACAGCAAGCTCAATCGTTGAAGGACAGGAAATCAAAAACGAAGATTTTGTTAATGCACCGAATCTGCAATATATTGCACTGAACATTGATGGAGAAATCCTGTCATTTTCAGAAGAAACAGTGAAAGCCTTCAAGCGTACACTGGATATGCGCACGGGTCTTTTTGAAGCAACCGGTATTTTCGAAACGACTTCCGGCAAACAGGTAGAAATCGTTGCAAAGCGTGTTGTGAGTATGGCGAATATGCACGAATACAGTGTATCCTATCAAGTGACGCCGCTTAATTTCAGTGGATCAGTTATTTTTCTGACAGAGGCGGATGGGACAGTATTCAATTACAATGTTGCCCGTTATCGCAGCTTGACGAAGCAGCATCTGGCTGTTTCGGAAACAGCAGTAGAGGGTTCGAAGAGTCGCTTGCTTGCTAAAACATTGGATTCAGATATCACAATCGTTCAGGAGGCACAGCTGTTCAGTCAAGAGCTGGACCTTAATGATTTGCAGAACGAGAAGACAGAAGAGAAGGTTCTTCAGTCTGTAACAGCTGAGCTTGTTCAAGGCGAGGGCTATACATTAGAAAAAAGTGTAGCGGTCCACGTTTACCAGTCGGAGGAGCAACAGGTAAATCATAGCTTTGACGAGTTTCAAATTACTGGTTTTTCCGATATTCAGGAGGCTTCAGCGAAGGTTTGGGACGGCTACTGGCAAGAAGCGGCAATGACAGTCGAAGGGGATATGATGTCTGAAAAGATGCTGCACCTGCACACCTATCATATGCTGGTTTCCGGTTCACCGACTGCTAATCCGTCATTGGATGTATCGATTACAGCGAGAGGGCTGCATGGAGAGGCGTATAGAGGACATATATTCTGGGACGAGCTATTTATCCTGCCGTTTTACATCATTCATTTCCCAGAGATTGCGCGCCAATCATTGATGTATCGCTACAATCGTCTTCCAGCAGCAAAAACCAGCGCTGAAAAAGCGGGGTATCAGGGAGCGATGTTCCCTTGGCAATCCGGCTTGGATGGAACAGAGCAGTCTCAAGAGCTGCATTTGAATCCAATCAGTGGAGAATGGGGCGAAGATCACAGTAAGCTTCAGCGCCATGTATCTTTAGCTGTTGCCTATAATGTCTGGCTGTACAATATGAATACAGAAGACAAGGAATTTATGGTTCATTATGGTATCGAGCTGTTACTGGAAATTGGGAAATTCTGGCTAAGTACTACAATGTACGATGAGCAGAAGGGACGTTACTCTATTTCAGGTGTGATGGGACCGGACGAATTTCATGAAGCTTATCCAGGTAGTGAAAAAGGCGGCTTGACGGACAATGCCTACACGAATATGATGGTGGTGTGGCTTTTTGAAGAGATCGAAAAATTGTATGCCGCTTATGATGCGGATGATTTAATGGCGGTACAAAAGAAGGTTGGTTTGACGAAGGATGATCTGGCTCAGATGAATCGAATCAGACAGGAATTGAATCTGCAGATTGATGATCAGGGGGTCATCGCACAATATGATGGCTACTTTGATTTGAAGGAAGTCGATTTTGACTACTATAGAGAAAAATACGGGAATATTTATCGTATGGATCGAATTTTACGGGCAGAAGGTCATAGCGCAGACGATTATAAGGTTGCGAAGCAGGCGGACAGTCTGATGATTTTCTACAATTTCCGAAAAGAAATGGTGGATCGAATCTTGGAGGATTTGGGCTACGAACTGCCGAAGGATTATCTTGAAAAAAATCTGGATTATTACTTGGCAAGAACGTCTCATGGCTCGACGCTTTCCCGTATCGTGCATGCGCAGCTGGCTTCTATCGTGGAAGACAAAGAACTGGCATGGAAGCTGTATCAGGAAGCCTTATATTCTGATTATCAGGATATTCAAGGCGGAACGACAGCAGAAGGGATTCATGCCGGAGTGATGGCAGCGACATTGTTTATCACGCTAACAACCTTTGCTGGTATTGATATTCGACAAGAAGCATTGGAGATTCACCCGCAGCTGCCTGAGAAATGGCAGAAAATCACGTTCCGTTTGAACATCCGCAATGTTCACTATCAAGTGATGATCGATAAAGAAAAAATCTGGATCAAAGCGGATCAATCAGTTTCACTGACTGTTGGAGGCAGAGCAGTTTCTCTAATTGGCGGTCAGCCAAAAGAAATATTCTATGAAGGAGTCAATGTGTGATGAGAAAAGGATTCATTTTTGATTTGGACGGTGTCATTACAGATACCGCAAAATACCACTACCTTGCGTGGAAGGATTTGGCAGAATCGATAGGCATTACGATCGACCTAGTGTTCAACGAACAGTTGAAAGGAATCAGTCGAATGGATTCTTTGGATCGGATTTTAGCCTTTGGCGGAAAATCTGATGACTTTTCACAAGCTGAAAAAGAACAGATGGCTAAAAAGAAGAATGATCACTATGTTCGTCTTCTGGAAGACTTGACACCAGCTGATCTTCTTCCCGGAGTGAAAGAGTTTATGGCACAGGCGAAAGCCAAAGAAGTTCCTTGTGCATTAGCCTCTGCTTCAAAAAATGCACCGGTTATTTTAGAAAAGCTGGGTGTTTTAGAAGATTTTCGCTATATTGTCGACCCGGACAGCTTAGCAAAAGGTAAACCTGATCCGGAAATTTTCCTCAAGGCAGCGGAAGCATTAGCTATTACACCGCAAGAAGCGGTTGGCTTTGAAGATGCACAGGCTGGGATCGATGCAATCAATGGAGCAGGAATGTATGCTGTTGGTGTGATCGAGGAAGGTCCGTTGACTGGAGCGGACGAGCTGGTTCATCGTCTGGATGAGCTGGACATCGAACAGCTGTTGATGAAATAAATGTGAGTATCCTTTTTATACTGCAGCTTTTAATAGGTGCAGTATAAAAAGGATTTTTATGTATGAAGAAGTTGTTCTGGTTTTTGAGAAAAGCCATTTTTTCGACGGATAAAAAAGTAAACGCTTTAGGAAAGGTTGCAGTTTGATTTACTAGACATTATAATAACTATCGACGGAGGTAGGAGATAGTGATGAATAAATTTAATGAGATTTTCCTGGATTTGGAGAAAAAAATTCTGGCAGGTGAATATCCGGCACATACTCTTTTGCCAAGTGAAAACCAGCTGATCCAAGTATACGGTGTTTCAAGAGAGACAATTCGCAAGGCGTTGAACTTGCTGCTGAATGCAGGATATATACAAAAGAAACAGGGAAAGGGCTCTATCGTGTTGGACCTGAATAGGTTTGATTTTCCGATTGCCGGCTTGACGAGCTATAAGGAGCTGCAGGAAACACAGCGTATTCCCAGTGAGACGATCGTCCGTGTGTTGGAAGAGGTACCAGTCACTGAAAAGTTGAATGAAAAAACAGCGTGGACAGTGGGAGAGATGGCATGGAAGCTGATTCGTCAGCGGAAGATCGACGGCGAAATTGCAATTTTAGATAAGGATTATTTGTTGCAGTCAGTCGTGCCTGAGCTGCCTGAGGAACGAGCGCAGGATTCGATTTATGAGTATTTTGAAAATGATCTGCAGCTGGCTATTTCTTATGCACAAAAGGAAATCACTGTGGAGCCTGTGACACAAGAGATGCAGGAACTGATGACGCTGCATGGAGACAGCCATGTGGTGGTTGTACGAAGTTTAGTGTATTTAGAAGATACCACGTGCTTTGAATATACTGAATCGATTCACCGCTTGGATAAATTTCGTTTTATTGAATTTGCCCGTCGCAGAAAAGGCTGATACAGCAAGCCGTAGAAAGTGAAAGACTTCGATGTGCTTAGACTGCTTTTCTTAGACAATCGATTTTTATTAAACAGAAAGATTCTCTTTCTGTTTATTTTTCTATATAATAGTAAGTGATGTGAATTATTCGACAGACAGAAAGGCGAAAATAAATGAATTTAAAAGAATTGTTGATCAAAACTGACGTGCGGCCCTATGCGATGTCTGCTCGTTTTGGATTGGAAAAAGAGAGTCAGCGAGTAACCTTGGATGGTGCACTTGCACAAACGGAACACCCGCAGATATTAGGAAATCGTTCTTATCATCCCTATATTCAAACTGATTTTAGTGAGACGCAGATGGAGCTGATCACGCCAGTAGCAGATTCGATCATGGAAACTCTGCGGTATCTAGCTGCTGTTCATGATGTGGCGATTCGTTCAACCGGAAAAAGTGAGATGCTTTGGCCGTTAAGTATGCCGCCAAGACTACCTGAAAATGATCGGGATATCAAGATTGCCAAGTTGGATAAGTACGAAGATATTCTTTACAGACGTTACCTTGCCAGAGAATATGGTAAAAGAAAACAAATGGTCAGCGGCATCCATTTCAATTTTGAGTATGGAGAAGAGCTGATCGCTCGTATGTATAAGGCACAGGAAGAATGTAAGACAATTGAACAATTCAAGAATGTACTTTATATGAAGGCGTCACGGAATTACTTACGCTATCGCTGGCTGATCACCTATTTGTTTGGTGCGTCGCCTGTTAGTGAGTGGGGCTACTTCACAGAAGAAGAGAATCGTCCGACAGAGCCGGTTCGAAGCATCCGCAACAGCTCGTTTGGCTATCGAAACCGTGAAGATGTAAAGGTGTCCTATACTTCTTTGGAAGAGTATATTGATGACATTCAAACCATGGTGGAGAACGGGGTTCTATCTGAAGAGAAGGAGTTCTATGCACCGGTTCGTTTACGGGGCGGAAAATGTATGGCGGATCTGCCGAAGAAAGGGATTCGTTATATTGAGCTTAGAAATATTGATTTGAATCCATTTGCACCTATGGGGATAGATGGCGACACGATGCAGTTTATGCACTTGTTCATGCTGTTTCTGTTGTGGACAGAAGAGAAGGAGCAGGCTGATGAATGGGTGGCGACAGGCGAACTGTTGAATGAGCAGATTGCGTTGACGCATCCTTTTGCACAAATTACATTGCCGGCAGAGGGGGACCGAATCTTTTCTGAAATGATGGATATGGTTACTGAGCTGGGCATTTATGGTCAAAAGGAGCTGCTAACGACGTATCAAGAGCAGCTGCGGACACCGGAAATGACAATATCTGGAAAAATGTGGACGATTATTGAAGCGAATTCCAATACTGAGCTGGGAATCGTGTATGGTAAAGAATACCAGTCGATTGCTTTTGAACGTCCTTATCAGCTTGCTGGCTTTCGTCATATGGAATTATCTACACAGGTATTTCTTTTCGATGCCATTCAAAAAGGGCTGGAAGTAGAGATATTGGATGAAAATGAGCAGTTTTTGAAGTTGAAGCATAAAGCTCATGTAGAGTATGTGAAAAACGCCAATATGACCAGTCTGGATACGTATATTGTTCCTCTGATCATGGAGAATAAGACCGTCACGAAAAAGATTTTGAAACAGGCAGGCTTCCGAGTGCCGGGAGGAGATGAATTCACTTCTCTAGAAGATGCGGAACGGGCCTATTTGAAATATGAAAATCAGGCGTTTGTAGTCAAGCCGAAGTCAACAAACTATGGTGTAGGAATATCCATTTTCAAAGATGGGGCTTCTGGTAAGGATTATCTCGAAGCGCTGTCGTTGGCTTTTAAAGAAGATACATCTATTTTGATCGAGGAATTCATGGAAGGGACAGAGTATCGCTTTTTTGTCCTCGATAATGAAGTGAAGGCGATCCTGTTGAGAATCCCAGCCAATGTTGTAGGAGATGGTGTGCAGACAGTAGAAGAGCTGGTTGCAGAAAAGAATCTTCATCCGCTGCGGGGCACAAATCATCGAGCTCCCCTTGAGCTGATTCAGTTAGGGGAACTGGAGCGTTTGATGCTGAAGGAACAGGGGTTGATCATTAGCGCTGTTCCTGAAAAGGGTCAGGTAGTCTATTTAAGAGAGAATTCCAATATCAGTACGGGCGGAGATTCGATCGATGTTACCGATCAGCTCGATGAAAGCTACAAAAAACTGGCAATCGATGCAGTTGCTGCGTTAGGTGCTAGAATTTGCGGAATCGATTTGATCATTCCGGATAAGACGATTCCGGCAGATAAGGGAGCGCACACATACGGCATTATTGAAGCGAATTTCAATCCTGCGATGCACATGCATATCTATCCTTATTCCGGAACTGGCAGACACTTGACCATGGATGTTCTCAAGCTGCTTTATCCAGAGCTGTTTGAGCAATCAGATTCTATATAATTATTTATGTAATAAACCCGCAGTTGATATCTCATCCCATTAAAGGGGCAAGACATCAACTGCGGGTTGTTTATTTTTTTTATGATGTTGTTTATTCGTTATTTTTTGTGATTTGTCCTGGTCCGGATCGGTAAGTGATGACAGTTGATCCTTCAAAATCTGTTGAACAGGTCAGATCAATAAGAACGATATGCTCATCTGTTACGGATTCTGCCCCTAATTGGTTAGTCAGCTTGCCATCCTCTTCTTTTGTATCGATAGTAGGAATAAACCCTTCTTCTTCTATTAGGTAGGTCATGTACTCAACGAGCTCTTCTTCGCTGATACTGCCGGCTTTGTAAGTGAGTTCTGTCGTCCGTACATCATCCTTGATACTGCTGTTTGTGCCGGTGATTTTCTTTTCTCCGAGTACCTTGTAAACAGATGGAATCTTATCATCGTTTATTTCGATTTCCTCGGCAGTACTGGAGGCACAACCTGCCACTACAACTAACATGATCCCCAGTAACCATATCCACTTTTTCTTCATTTTTTTCGCTCCCCTATCAAGCTTTATTTTAATGTTCAAAGAGTCCTGTAAATGCATAGCAACCAATTACTGCATTAGGCAATTCTTCTTTGAATGCCAAGTATAGCATAGGGGCATGACAGCTAAAAGAGGCAAAAGAGAAAAACTTTGTTTATTGACGGCCAATGTGTTTTGCTGAAAACAAAAAAATGGACAAGACCAGATACTGTCTTATCCAAAGGGCTTTAAGTTTGTAATACATTGTCTTCAGATGCTCTTATCTGAACAAGTTGAAGAAGTTAGATGTTACGTTTAACCAATATTGAACGATATCAATCCACATTTGCATACCCCTCCTTACTTTTTATAAAGTAATTTTAACATTAATTCGTACGTATGTTAATACTTATTGCGATATTTGTTGTAAAAACATCTCTTTAAGACTTATTTTTTCTGGTAGAGGAGTAGAATGCTCCTTTTTTGTTTATCGTTATCAGAAAAATGGGTAGGCATCAATTTTAGCTAATTATTCAGCGTGAAGTAGGTTATAATATCCTTGTTGATAACGATTGTTATAAAATAGGACGAAAAGGTGGAGAAGTATGGATATAAGGGGAAATAGGCAGTTATTATTGAAATGGACGGGTCAATTGGTGTTGTTTATGTTGGTCGTGAATGTTTTGCACAGGCTTATTTTACAGCCGTTGACAAATTTTATTTTCTTTATGGCACTACAAACTACAGGCTATCAAGTACTGTTTAATACAGATATGCTTTCGTTTTTTTCTACACCACAGGCTATTCTGGCGGCGCTCCTAATTATCGGAATTGCTTCATATGCCGCTTATCTGGAATTTTCAGTAATTGTTATTTTGAGTCAATATTTGAAAAGCGGCAAGCTGTTGTCGTTGAAGGACGCAATAAAAAAGGCGCTTACGACCTTTTCCAGCTTACGAGGCATTAGTTTAGTTGGGTACTTTTTCTATGTGTTTATTTTTCTGCCTGTATCAGGAATGGGGTTGAGCAGTGCTTTGTTTTCACGGTTTCAGATCCCTAATTTTATTACAGGTGAGCTTACTAAACACAGCTGGGGCGGTCTGGCGAATTTCCTTATTTACGGACTGATAACATTGTTATTCTTTCTATTTATTTATACGATCCCAATGATGGTCTTAGAACAATGGCGTTTTTTCAAAGCATTTAAGCGCAGCATTTATTATGTATGGAAAAATAAGCAGTCAGTTTTCAAGCTGTTTGCCCTATATGGTGTTGTTTGGCTGGTAGCTGACTGGCTGCCCCGTGAGGTGTTTCTCCGAATGCTTCATTCAACAGCAGTCAATTTTGAGGCAATCTATCAGACCTATCGCTTGTCGATGCCGACACTGGGCTTTAGCGTTATTTTGCTGTTTTATTATATAGGAAAGTTTGTTTTGATGCCGATCCTACTTTCAATGGTCGTGATGTTTTATTCTCCGGAAAATAATCAGGTGATCGATTTGGAGAAGGAACAGGCTGTGGACAATAAATTGGCAGCTGCCCAAAAGTCCATAGGGGTTTTTGGAAAAAAACTTACGAGTAAAAAAGGCGTCGTGCTGCTTCTGGCAGTTTTGATCATTGTTCCGATGATTGGGTCCTTCTATCGAATGATCGAGGGTGCAGAAGATCTCCATGAGCCAATCGTGATCGGGCATCGGGGGAGTGTTGCCGGTGTGGAGAATTCACTCGCTGCTATTCAAGGAGCGATCGATGCAGGAGCCGAGTATGCAGAAATCGATATTCTATTATCTGCCGATGGTATCCCGATGGTTATCCACGATGATTCGTTGAAGCGCTTGGCAGATATTGACCAATCCGTTCATGAGCTGACAGCAGAGGAGCTAGGTAAGATTGCTTTGAAGCAAAACGGCATGGTGGGCGAAATTGCAACGTTGGAAGAGGTGGCTCAGCTGACTAAAGGGAAAATCAATTTGGCAGTTGAATTGAAGCGGCATGGTCACGAAAAAGAAAATCTAGTGGATGAAGTAGCAGATGTATTGAAAGAGCATGGACTACTGGAGGAATCGATTTTCTTATCATTGGAGTATAGATTGGTTGATGAAATGAATACCAAATACCCTAAAACAATCAGCGGTTATTGCATATTTGGCGGTATGGGGGTCCTTGATCCGGGTGTGATTCGAACCATGAATATCGATTTTGTTTTCATTGAAGAATGGATGGCAACAAGGGAATATCTCATGGAGTTCCGTAGAGCTTGGCTGCCGGTTTATGTCTGGACAGTCAATCAAAAGGAAAGCATGAGACAATTACTTGATCTAGGTGTCCTTGGATTAGTCACTGATTATCCGGAGTGGGGAACAGAGGCAGTCAATGAATTTCAAAAGGAAACAAATAGAGTCTATCTGGAGGAAGAGGACTGGCAGAGAAATTAGGGTTGAATCTTTCTATGCTGTCAAGGCACTTCTGTGTGAGAAATAAGCGATGAGCGGGACGCACATGGTTCCACTCATTTTTTGTTTGTATCAGTATGTACGGATTTTTTATTGTAACGAAGCGCTCATATGGTAAACTGAAAAAGACGTAGTTGAGTAGTGGGTAAGGGAGAGCAGCAAATGAAGAAAATATTTATTGTTGAAGATGACAGCCGAATTGTTGAAACAGTTGCAGCATTTTTGGAAAAATGGAATTTTGATGTACAGTCAGTGACCGATTTCCAACAGGTGCTGGCAGATTTTGACAGATATCAGCCGGATTTGGTTATTTTAGATATCTCACTGCCCTTTTATAATGGCTATCACTGGTGCAATGAGATTCGTAAGCAATCAGATGTGCCGATTGTGTTCTTATCTTCAGCCAGTGACAATATGAATATTGTGATGGCAATGAACATGGGCGGAGATGACTTTATTCCCAAGCCCTTTGATTTGGAGGTGCTTGTGGCAAAAATCCAGGCAATCCTAAGAAGGAATCCCAGCTTTACCGATAAGCGAACCTTAAGTTATGGCGACTATTTATTAGACTTAGAAGCTTTTGAGGTTTGTTTGCTGGATCGCTGTATTCCAGTGACCATGAATGAGACGAAAATCCTTGATCTGCTTTTTCAACAGCCTGAAAAAGTGGTTGCCAAGGAACTGATCATGGAAAAGCTGTGGGAAAATGAAGCATTTGTTGACAGCAATACCTTATCAGTCAATATGGCCCGTCTTAGAAAGAAAGTCAGTGAGATTGGACTGGATACGTATATTCAAACGAAGAAGGGAACAGGGTATCGCTTAGGAAAGGATGAGTAGGATGAAATTATTTTTCCGCTATTTATCGGATAGAAGGGTTATTCTTCTTACTTATATTGGGATGGTGGCACTTTTCATCAGTACATTTTTTTTATATGATGTGCCCTTTGAGGTGTACGGAGATGCGTTGCTCTTTTCCGGATTTTTACTGATTCTTGTGACTGCAGTGCAATATATTCGCTATCGAAAACAGCATTTGAAGCTTTTGAATGGCAAGAAAGCTGTACGGCTGTATGTACAAAGCCGCAAATCTCAGTGCCAGCTGATCGAGGAGGATTATGAGCGCCTTTTAGAGACATTAGATCGGGAATGCCGAGAGGATGTGGCTGCTTCAAAGCAGGCAAACTATCGTTTGATGGACTACTATAGTATGTGGAGTCACCAAATCAAAACACCGTTAGCTGTATTGAATTTGAAAATGCAGGAAAATCAATTGGATCATACCGTGCTGAAGCAGGAGCTGTTCAAGATCGATCAGTATCTGGATATGATGCTTCAGTATTTGCGGTTGAATCACACAGAGACGGACTTTGTTTTTGAGGAAGTAGACATTGATCGGCTGATCAAGGAAACTGTCAAGAAGTATGCGACATTCTTTATTTATCAAGGGCTGTCTTTTTCTCTGGAAGATACAGGTCAAGTAATTATCAGTGATAAAAAATGGCTGGGTTTTGTGTTGGAGCAAATCCTTTTGAATGCAATCAAGTATACACGTCAAGGCGGTATTAAGATATATAGTAATCCCAATAAGCCAAAGGAGCTTGTAATCGAGGATACTGGAATCGGTATTTTACAGGAGGATATCGATCGAGTGTTTGAAAAGGGCTATACAGGCTATAACGGTCATAATGAGCAAAAAGCAACAGGTCTGGGACTTTATATGAGTCGAGAGATCATGCGAAAACTGGGGCATCAAATCTATCTGACCTCTGAAGTGGGCTCAGGGACGAAAGCCTGGCTGAACCTGAGCCAGCATCGCTATAAAATGGAATGAACCTTACATCAATGTAAGTGCAGCAGCCGAAGTGTAAGTAGCTTTCGACTGCTGTTTTGTTTACCATAAAGGAGAAGAAAGCGAGAGGTCGCGACACAGCATCTCCAACGACGAAAGGTCAGAGAAAACACAAGGGATTGCGTCTCATACAAGCTGGTTGTCACACCTATTTCAAAGGAGGAACAAGAATGACGATGCTGGAAGTAACACATATACAAAAGGTTTATCAAACCCGTTTCGGCGGTAATCAGGTAACTGCACTAAAGGATATCTCTTTTCAGGTGGAAGAAGGAGAATACATTGCAATCATGGGTGAATCGGGCTCCGGAAAAAGTACGCTGCTGAACATATTGGCAACCTTGGATATGCCGACACAGGGATCGGTACAGCTGAAAGGGAAGAATATTACAGATATTCCCGAAGGCAAGCTGGCTGCTTTTCGAAGAGAAAATCTTGGGTTTGTCTTTCAGGATTTCAATTTATTGGATAATTTTTCTGTAAAAGATAATATCTTCCTGCCGCTAGTACTGTCAAAGACGTCAGTTAGTGAGATGACTCAGCGTCTACAGCCATTAGCAGAAATTCTGGGTATCACAGAGCTTTTAGAAAAATACCCGTATGAAATATCGGGAGGTCAAAAGCAGCGGGTCGCAGTGGCTAGAGCATTGATCACCAAGCCGCAGATCATCTTGGCAGATGAACCAACGGGAGCATTGGATTCTAAAAGTGCAGAAAATCTATTGGGGCTGTTTCAGGAAATCAATCATCAAAACCAGACAATCTTGATGGTTACCCATAGTGCACTGGCGGCAAGCAGAGCTAACCGTATTCTGTTTATCAAGGATGGTCAGGTGTTTCATCAGCTATACAGAGGTCAGCGAACCAATGAACAGCTATTTGAGGAAATTTCAAAAACAATGACGACATTACTGGCAAAGGGGTGAGGAGACATGCTGTATTCACGTTTAGCATACAATAATTTGAAAAAGAACAGCGCTGTCTATATTCCCTTTGGTCTAGCAACGATTTTTACCGTCATACTAAACCTTATCATGCAAGTGATGCTCCATAATGACGGGATGAATTCTCTGCCGCAGGCAATGTCTGTGAAGGCGATGTTCAGCTTTGGCAGTATCGTGATCATGATCTTTTCTGTCGTCTTTACATTTTATACCCATAGCTTTTTGATCAAGCGCAGAAAGAAGGAGCTGGGTTTATACAATATTTTGGGAATGGATAAAGGCAACCTGACGATCATGATGCTGTTTGAAAATCTATACACCTTCTTGATTGTGATGGTAGGTGGGGTCATTTCCGGTGTGATTTTTTCAAAGCTGATGTTTTTGGTGCTGAAAAAACTGACTGGTTTCGGTGATGATTTTGTGTTCGATTTATCCTTTGCTTCGCTGCTTCGAGTAGTGACATTGTTTGCGGCAATTTTTCTGGTAACCTTCCTTTATGATATGTGGGAGGTACGAAAATCTAAGCCGATCGAACTGCTTGGTCAGGCGAAATCTGGTGAAAAAGAACCGAAAGCTAAATGGATAATGGCTATTCTTGGTATCGGCTGCTTGGGCGTTGGCTATGGTATTTCCTTGACAATCCAATCACCGGTGGAAGCATTGACATTATTTTTCGTAGCCGTTGTCTTGGTTATTATCGGTACTTACAGCTTATTTGTTGCAGGAAGCATCACGCTGTTGAAATTTTTGAAGGGCAGAGAGCGTTTTTATTACAAACCCTCTAACTTCATTTCTATCTCAAGTATGATTTTCCGAATGAAACAAAATGGAGCGGGACTGGCAACGATTTGTATCTTATGTACGATGGCGTTAGTGACAATTTCAACCACTGTCTCTCTCTACGTGGGGCGAGAAGATATGATCAAAAACCGCAATCCTTTTCAAAATTCAATCAGTGCCAATCTACCGGCTGAAGAAGTAGAAGGAATCGTAGAGGCTGCGGCACAAAATAATAGTGTCCCTGTGAAAAATTTACAGTATATCACTTCGTCCTCCAGTGCACTCACTGTAAGAAAATCAGAGGGCATCTATATTCCGGAAGAGGAATCCATCAGTAATTATGGCGATGTGAATGGGTTTCAGTTTATCAAACTAAGTGAGTACAACCGTGTTGAACAGAAAAATGAGCAGCTGAATGATAATGAAGTGATTCTTTACCCGGTATATGGCGGCTATACAGGTTCAACAATAACGATTGGTTCACAGCAATTCACGGTAAAGGATGTACCGGAGGAATTTGTTCTGTCACCTAAAAAAGAAGATGAGACATTAAAAGGCTTCCTTGTTTTTGTCCCAGATGATCAGTTTGAACAAATACTGTCAAATGTAGAGAAGGATTTTGAAAAGAGTGCCTTTATGTTTTCCAGAGAGCTGGAAAGTAGTGTGCTTTTTGAGCTGGAGGGTACTGTAGAGCAGCGGCTGACTGTAGTTGACTCATTACGTAACGACTTCGCTGTCCTTGGACAGCAGGCGGGGATGGAAGAGCTGGATGTGACGGTATCTTCTCTTGATGAAGATCGAGAATCCAATCAAGTGATGATGGGTGGTTTCCTGTTCATTGGAGTGATTTTCGGGTTAAGCTTCATTATTGCAACGACGCTGATTATTTTCTATAAACAGATTTCAGAGGGCAATGATGATCATGACCGCTTTGAAATCATGCAGAAGGTTGGCTTGAGTCATAAAGAGGTGCATAAGACGATCCAGCATCAGATTCTACTGGTCTTTTTCCTGCCGATCGTTGTAGCTGTCCTGCATCTATCCTTTGCTTTTCCGATCATCAAAAAGTTGTTGGTTCTTTTTGGTTTGACAAATGGTGCATTACTGTTGATGACAACCACTGTTTGTGTGGGGATCTTCGTTCTCTGCTACTTCATTATTTATTGGCGGACATCAAAGGTTTATTATCGATTAGTAGAAAGATAAGCGGATAAACGAATAACGGTATTTTCAAAAACTGCTGATAGCAGTTTTTTGAAGATATCGTTTATTCTGTTTCAAGGACTTGCATCACAGCGGTATCATCGCTTTTTTCCGATTCATAAGGATTTCCAATTTCTTGTATTTTTTATCTTGACATGGGATTGTTCCCACAAATTATAATCAAGAAAAAGATAAATGGAGGTACAATTGAATGAAAGTTATTATTGAAAGCGATTTCGAAGCGATGAGTGAAACAGCAAAAAATATTTTATTAGGGCATATGACAGAGGCGAAGCGAGTGAATCTGTCAATCACTGGTGGAAATACACCTGTAAAGGTCTATGAAAAAATGGTAACGGCAGTAAAAGAGAACCCGAATTATGAGAATGTCCATTATTATAATTTTGATGAGATTCCTGTAGAAGGTCAAAAAGAAGGGATCACAATCAGTGACTTAAGAAGATTATACTTGACGCCAGCCGCAATTAATGAAGAGAATATCCATCCGTTGACGCCTGAAAATTATGTGGCGCAGGATCAATCATTGGAAGATGCAGGCGGTCTGGATGCGATGCTGATCGGCTTAGGAAAGGATGGGCATTTCTGCGGCAATATGCCTGGAACGACAGCATTCAACAAACTGACGTATAAGGTAACGGTGACTGGTGAAGAATCATGGTTTGTGCCTGAAATGATGGAAAAGGGAATGTCTTTTGTTACGATGGGACCTGTCAGCGTCATGCGTGTAAAGCATTTAATTTTGATTGTTAATGGTTCTGAGAAGGCTGAGATGGTTAGAAGAGTTCTGACTGGACCGGTAAGTGAAGAGGTGCCGGCATCAATTTTACAACTGCATCCAAATCTGACGGTGATTTTGGATAAAGAAGCTGCAGCAGCTTTGGAAAAATAACGATAGCTACTAAATAAACATGATTAAAATAAAGAGGCGCCGCTTCAGCAAAAGCAGCTCCTCTTTATTTGTGTTTACACAGAATACATTTATTTAAATTAAAGAATGAGATGAGCAAAAAAGGATATTTGTATGAATATATCCTTTTTTTATTTTAATCAATTGGGTTGTTATGCCTATCTATATGGATTCTTCTGGTAACAATTGCGGGAATAGAAAAACAATTTTCAAAATGATTATAAGAATAGCCTGAAAAAGAACTCGCTTTTGATTTGTTTTATATGTAATAATCGATAAATAAATAAAAACAAAAATAAAAAAACTTGTTTTTACTAAAAACAAGAAAGGGGGAAAAATTCAATATGTAGAGATCATTTCATGTTAAATTATTTATTCGTTTGAAATAATTTAATTTAAATTTATTGTTGCTCTGAATAAATCTATTATACAACATTAATTTTTTAATATTCTATCATATTTTTTATTAAAAGTGAAAAAAATTGAGAAATATCCATTTATTATTTATATTTGCCGTCATCTTAGCCGTCAAAAAAACAAAGAAGAGGAGAGTTTTTATGGCTCGCAGAGGAGAAAATATATACAAACGTAAAGATGGTCGTTGGGAGGGCCGCTATGTTCAAGGAAGAAACAAAGATGGGAAAATTCGTTATGGTTATTTGTATGCTTATTCTTATAAGGAAATAAAAGAGAAGCTTATCACACAAAAATTTATGTTGAAACAAACAGACCCGGAACAAGCGGATTTTGAAGGAAATGTCGCGATTTGGATTGATTATTGGTTGGAAATGATCAGTGGAACTGTAAAAATCAGCACTTATAATAGCTATAAAAATAAATTAGAACGGTATGTTAAGCCGCATATCGGACATTTGACCTTAAAAATTTTATCATCCAGACAACTGAATCAAATGATAAAGATGCAGGAAAAACAATTATCAGCTTCTTCTATTCGTACAGTCTTTCAAATTGTAAAAAGCTGTTTGAAGGAGGCGGAAAAGAGACGCCTTATAGAGAGCTGCGTATTGGAAGATATTCAGCTGCCGAAAGTAAACAAGCGAAAGGTACAAACTCTTTCTTTAGATGAACGTCAATTAATCACGAAGTTGGCGGAAAAAGACAGCTACGGTTTTCCAATCATACTTTCATTGGAAACAGGTCTTCGGATTGGGGAAATTGCAGGTTTAAAGTGGGAGGATATTGATTTTTCATCTAAAACGTTGACCGTTTCCAGAACGTTACAGCGTGTTCAGACGTTTTCTTCTGAAGGAAAGAAAACCATCTTGTTGGAAGGAAGTCCGAAAACTCAAATGTCACAAAGAGAACTACCGCTTTCAAAAAAAATGATTCGATGCTTAAGGAAACGAAAGAAAGAATCTGATAGTGAATATGTAGTTTCTGTACAAGGAAAACCGATGGAACCAAGAACGATCAGCAATCATTTTAAGCGTATTATTGCCAACACACCACTATTATCGATCAGTTTTCATTCATTGAGACATTCATTTGCTACGCGCTGTTTGGAATGCGGGATCAGCGTAGCAGCAATTTCATCACTGCTTGGACATACATCGGTCAAACTAACATTGGACATATATACAAATTCAACTCGGAGTGAAGAAAGACGGGCAGTAGAACTGTTAGTTTCCTGAGAAGGATGGGATGCAAGGATGAAGCTAAGCTATTCAAGAAAATATCAACGGAATCAATGTTTATTCATTTTTAGAGGGAGACCCTAATCAATATACCTATTGATTAGGGTCTCCCTCTTTTTCATTTCCGCCGTCAATTTGACCGTCAAAAAAATATTTCTCTTTGATTTAACAATGTTTATTTCTCTTTTCTTGTTTTTAGTAAAAACAAGAAAGCTATAAAAAACGTGCTAAATGGTCTGCCGCCATACAAAACTTCATTATTTTTAACTGCTGAATAACGATAGTCAGTTTTTGTCTATCCCATAAATTATATGAAAGAAATCAGGAAAGGAGAAGTATTATGCATACAATAGGCGTTTTGAACATATCTGGAAAATTGGAGCAAGAGTACATAGATAGTCTGGAAAAAGAGCACTATCAGGTTGTTTCCATCGAATCTGAGCAAAATTTGGATGATACTATTCGGCAGGTTGATGGTGTGATTATTTTTGATGAAAATCAGGAAAATGTAGGTGGGGTCTGTAATCTCATTTTGTCAATCAAAAAAGAATCTCAGGCGCTTGTTTGGACTGCCTCAAGGAATATCCCAAGTGTGAATCGATTGGTTTATTTGCAATTAGGAGCTTCAGGAAATATTGAGCAAAAGTGTGATCCGGAAGAACTTCGTCTGATCATTCGCAATACACTGAACAGTAGTCAACGGGATAAAGAAAAGGCGACGAAAAAGGAGAAGCCTGCGGTGGATATCCAACTCAATCATGCGAATCAAAGTGTTTCTATCGAAGGTGAAAAAGAAGTGAGTTTAACTAGATTGGAGTTTCAAATATTTGGTGTGTTGTACGAGAACTGTGGTAAGGCAATGAGCTATGAAGAAATCCATCAAGAAATATGGGGCGATAAACAAGTAGTCTCTAAAGCGCGTATAGCAAATTTGATTTTTCATTTAAGAAAGAAAATTGAAAAAGACATGCTAAATCTGCAATATATCAAAACCATCCGTTCAAGAGGATATATGTTGATTGTATCGAAGTAAGTGTTGAATGAGAGCCAGAATCGAAAAAGCGAACAGCTGGTACTGCCCTGTGCTGTTCAGCGCTTGGTATACTCGGTCATTTGTAAAGTCAGGAGGCAGAAAGATTTGACCATACAGGAAACACAGATGGTAAAACGTCCAAAGAAAAAGAACGGTGAAAGCAAACAAAATCCAAAAGCATCGAACAGGTCGAATGGGAAAAAAAGAAAAAAGCGACCTTCGGAAGAACGAACAATTGATTCTTCTTCTGAGAATAAAAAAAAGAATACGTTGAATAAGAGTGGGAATAAAAAGAAGAAGCGAAAAACTCAGCAGAAAAAAACATTAAAAAAAGCTGATGTACGTAAAACAAGTAAACAAGGCAAAAAGAAAAAATCCAACAAGATCATTGCAGCGTTGTTTGATGTTTTGTTCTTTGTTTTCATTTTGTTGATGCTTGGAGGAGCTGCGGTTTTCACAATCAGTGAAAAAAATGATAAATCCTTTTACGGCTATCGTTTTTATGAAGTATACACGAACTCAATGAGAAAGACACAGGATGGTCAAAAAGGGAATTTCATTGCTGGAGATATGATTATTGTCAAAATTGAGAACTCGGAAAAAATCAAGGTCGGAGATATTATCACTTTTGTACCGAATCAACAGTCACCGGACACCTATCTGACCCACAGAGTTATTGCGAAAGAAGAGCCTGAAAAGGCCGAACCGGAAGTGGCGGACGGCAAGGTAAAAACAGTTGAAAGCTACCCTGTTTTCACAACACAGGGGGATGCCAATAATATGGCTGATCCGCCGGTCACCGGAGATCGTGTGATTGGTGTTGTCCAGTTTGCCATTCCGAAGGCCGGGAAAATTCTCAGTCTGATCAAGAATCATACGATTCCGGTCATTATCATTGTTGTTTCTTTTTTCTTGCTGGTCATTTTACTGCGACAGTATTTTGCGCCGGAAGAGGAAAAAAAGGAAACAAAAAAAAGAAAGAACACTAAAAAAAGGATATAGCTCTTTGCATGCATCAAGAAGCATGTAGGCAAAGATTTATATAAATAAAAATTTTATTAGGAGGAAACACAAGGATGAAAAATCTAAGAAAGAACAAAAAATTTGTGACGGGTGCGTCGGCAGCCTTGACATTATTGATGTTGGCAGCAGGAACTTTTGCATGGTTCTCAGCACAAGATTCAGTGGATAACGAATTCAAGACAAGCGGGATTCCTGATGGATCTGTTAAGGTATGGGAAATCTTTGACGAAGAAGAAGCGGAAAAAGCAACACCTGGAACAAAAGTTCAAAAAGATGTTGGGGTATCCAACTTAGGTGAGTCTGATGTATTTGTACGTGCGTCATTTGAAGAAATGGTTCACAAATTCAAGAACGATGGTGCGGCTCAGCCAAACTTGACAGTATTCAAAGAAGCAGCTAAAAAAGCAGATGCTGATTTGTTTGCTAACGGCGGCACATTCATGCCAGTTCCAGTAACGGATACTACTTCTTGGACTACAGCAGCTGCTGAAGGATTCACTGTAACAGGCGCACCTGCTGGTGTAACTGTTTATGTGAAAGAAATCGCTGCTTCTGCTACTTTGTCAGAATATGCTGTATTAGCAGTTTCTGATCAAAATGGTAAAGTAAGTGCAGACTGGACAATCGACAGCACAGCTAAAACAATCACTGCGGCAAACGTTACGTATGATTATTATGAAAAAGACACTGTGAAAACATTCAACTGGACAGCTGGACCATTATTCGTTGGTACTGGCGACATCGGCAGATTCGAATCAGATAACTTGATCACTCTGCAATACCATGATGCAAACATCGCTGCAACACCAACTGCTGACAAATGGTACTACAATGTCGCTGACGGCTGGTTCTACTATGTAGGTATCGTTCCTTCAGGAACAGTATCACCATTGTTGATGACATCTGTAACGCTAGACAAATCAGCAGGAAACAGCTACATGTATATGGATTACACACTACAAGTTAAAACAGAAGCATTGCAAGGAACAGCAGAAGCAATCGAAGCTTGGCCAGGTGCTACTGCAAATGCAGCTCTGAAAGCAGCATTAGAAGCAGCTGCAACGAACTAATTATTTAGAAAAATTAAAGAGTATCATCTCCAACAAAGCAGATGACTTTAAGGGGGATAACGATGAATCGAATAACAAAATTACTGGCTTGTCTGGTAATTGGTTTCTTTTGTCTGGCTTTTCCCAATTTAGTTGAAGCTGAAGAAATCAATATCCCTGATGGATTTCTCATCGGGGATGACAGTGGAATCAGTGTAACGAAAGATGGGGGCTACTTTTTCAACCTTGACGATCTGATGCCTGGAGATACTATAACTCGGAATTTGATTATCCAAAACAATCGTTCGGAGGATTATCGATTAAAGATGATCATCACACCAAAATCTCATGAAGGACCAGTCAATTTGATCGAAAGCATAGAAATGACTTTTACTCAAAACGACCGCCTTATTTATGAAGGCAATCTTTCAAGTGATGAAAATGGTGCGACAGTAGATTCAAGGGAAGTTGACCTTGGAACTATTGCCGCCGGCTCGGAACAGACAATAGCTATCAATTTAAGAGTATTAAACAACATCCCTTTTGATGAGTTTATGTCTGGGCCGAGTAAAGCGGTTGTTACTTGGACCTTCGTAGCTGAGACCGAAACAGAACCATCAACTTCTGGAACTGAGCCGTCGACAACGGAGCCTTCTTCTTCTAGTAAGGAAGAACCAATCTCCTCATCGGCGACCAAACCGTCTACATCAAAACCAACTGGAAGCTACCCAAGTACGGGTGAGCTGCCAGCGAAGATCCTCTTTACTTTAGGTGGAATCTTTCTGATTATAACGGCTATCTTATTCTATATTTTTTATATTAGAAAAGATTCAGATACAGAAGGTACGAACTGATTTCGATCGTTCCACAAGCGTACGAAATGATCATGGATGTTAAATGAAGGGTGCATGTATTTCATGTACCCTTTTTTACTAAAAAAGTGAGGTGTGATTATGCAGAAAAAATTTAAGATGCTGCTTAAAAATAGACCTGTATTAGGGATTATTGCATCTGTTTGTACAATCATCTTCGTTCTTGCGTCCACCTTTGCTTGGTTTTCCGGAACTGATGCACGAGATAATGAATTTACCTCTGACTTTGATTTTGATGTCGAGCTGGTAGATGAATTTGAAAAGCAGGAAACTGTTTCTCCGAATCAATTGGTTCCGAAAAAAGTAGGTGTCTTTAATCCAGAAGACCTTGCAGCATTTGTTCGAGTTATGGTTTTTCCAGTTGCATATCAAACAACAGATGAAGGTCAAGTACCATTGCCGATCACGGATGGGATAGAGCTTGTCTACGATGATGCCAACACGACAACGACATTTGAAGAAAATAAATGGCAGTTGGGCGATGATGGGTATTATTACTATCTTGGTGTATTGGACTCTGGACAGACAAAAGAACAGGTTGATAATGACGAGCTTGACAGTCAGATCCTGTTCAAGGGCGTTACGATCAAATTTAGAGATGACGAAACAAAAGAAGCATATCGTGATGCATCATTCCAAATTGTAGTAAAATCTGAAGCTGTTGATGCCAGAAATAATGAATATCGCGTTTCTTGGTGGAATACGGATAAGGATACTGCACAGGTGAATGATCCATTGAAATCAATTGACGAGGCATTACAGGCATTGGCCGACTAGAAAGGAGCTAGACAATGTGGAAAACAATCAAGAAGCATAAACTACTTGCTTCCGTCGTAACGATCATTTCATTACTAGCCCTTTTGGCTGGTGTAGGTTATGCGATGCAAACAACAGAAATTCAAGCAAATGAAAGCAATGAAAACAGATCGGTTGTTAAACAGCAGTTGGGGGAGCCCCTCTCTATTGGTGTGCCAACAGATTATGATAAAACCAATGATGGATATCAGGGTGTGGGTGCATGGGATGCACCTAGTATTGGTATCTTGTCAGCAGTCAAGTTTACTAAAGCTGCTGCCGGTTATTTAGGTGGCGCTTCGCTGGATTCTGCGGGGAAGGTCTGGACATGGGGAGATAACCGTTTTGGACAGCTGGGAAATGGTAAGCAATTTGCCGGAACTGGTACATCAACGAGTACTCGTGTTGCTTATGCCGGTGGGATTGTCCGAGTACCATACTTTGTTGATAATAATATCAATATTGTTGAGATTGCAGCAGGATTTTACAGTTATTATGCTCTGGATGACCAAGGAAATGTCTATGCTTGGGGAGATAACAGAAGTCAACAGCTTGGATTTGTTGGCGGAAACATGACAACTGGCGCTGCGATTAATAACTCTCAAAATATTCCTGTAAAAGTAGCGGGACTTCCTAAAATCAAATCGATTTCAGGAACGAATGGCTATGATACGTATATGGCAGCAGCAGCAATTGGCGAAGACGGTTCACTTTGGATTTGGGGCGCCAACAACTATGGTATACACGGTCAAGGAAATACAACAAGTACCAACGCTTATCAAGCAACTCCTCACCAAGTTGTTTTCAGTGAAAATGTTGATATTGTTAAGGTTTCTATTGCATCTTATGCGTATGGTCCATATATTCATGTCATTGATAGCAATGGTGATCGTTGGGCATGGGGGACAAACAATGGAAATGTGCTAGGAATCAGTGGTATGGGATCTGGTGCACAGTATACATCGACACCGGTGAAAATTCCTGTAAGTACTACTGCTGGTATGAGTAAGCTTGTGGATATAAGCAGTAGTTATCGCTGGAATATAGCGTTGGATGAAAATGGTCGTGTTTGGCAATGGGGTACCATTTTTGGTGTAAGTGGCGGAACAGCTACTACGACAAGCTATGACACACCAGTTGAGGTCAAGTTCAGTGCTTCAGAAATAGTGAAAGTTGGCTATACGCCAATTCCTAAAGCGGTAAGTGCCGGTGAAAGTGTCAGCTATATTATCGACCAGTACGGTCGTTCATGGGCACTGGGAAGCGGTCGCTATTTTGGTTTTGGCCGTGAAGGCGGGTATGAAGATGCGAATGACCAGATGGAGGCTGAAGCTGTTCAATATCCTAAGGTGATTGGTGATGGAGATACACAGATTTATGATACCAGTCCAAAAGATCCTGAAGAGGGAAGGGCTGCTGGAACCTATGGTGTCTATTCATTCAATCAACTACATCCAACCATCTATGATAAGAAATATACAGACCCTTCGGAAGACAAATGGAAGAATCTAGCATTTTCACCAATTCCGAAAATCTCGGCTATATTCAGTCAACGCTCTTCAACAATGTTCATTGATGAAGATGGAAATCTATTTCGTTGGGGGAATGATGGTTCTGGTTCAATTGCATGGGGCTGGGATTATCAAAGTCAATATGATCAAAATGGTGATCTGGTTAATGGATTGTATGATCGTTATACCTATGAAGTAATGTGGATGCGGGGTTCGCCGAGTATTGACAATATCGGATTAAGCATCAAATCTAATCCGAAAAAGATTTATAAGTCAACGGGAGAAGAAACCCCTGTATCAGTGGAAACATCATTTCCGGCATCATTCCATGATGCAAACATGAATTTTGATATGCAGGCAATCTTGAAGGATTTGAAATATGTCTATTTACCTTATGATACAACAGATGCAGACTTTACTAAGTCTTCTTTGACAAAAGATGAATTTTTAGAACTGTATAACCGTGCTGACGATGCGAACAAGGGCGATTTGGTTGATACAGCGATATCATCGGATGATGAACCAAAAACAGTAGCTTTTGACGTACCTTCTGCGAAGGACAACGGTAAGCTGTGGATTATGATAGAGGATGAAGCCTATGGTCGTACAACGTATACACTACAAGCGTATACCTTTGATAATTTCTACACAGAGCTTGATTTAGATCATGTCGGTGTAGATCATAATGATCTGAGTAGAGAAGTGTATAGCTCCAACGCGGAAAACATTACAAAAATTACGCAAGACGGTATTGATCAGTTGGTCGGGTTCCCGTTAGAAACAAATGGTAATATCATAGGAACGACCACTAATCCGCCAACATTTGGCTATGATGAAGTGAAAGTAAGCAAATTATCTGATGCTCAGTTAGAAGCAATCGATGCTAATTTGACGAAATATTGGGTTTGGTATACACCACAGGCGGACAGCAAAGTTTATACATTGAATGGTGTCGATGCTGATAATAGTGATGATATCACGTCTACAGCGGGAGAATTGGCAGTAACAGATGTGTACACGCATAGTTTTCATTATGATGTAAATCCGGATGCGTTAGTTAATCTTCATTATATTGGTGTCGATGCTTCGGGAAATCGAATCGATGAATTTTCTATGACGCCAAATCCGGAAAATCAGCTGTTTAAAGATATGGAATATACTCGAACACCGCCAACGCTTTCTGAAGCCAGTGGTTATAAGATCAAGGGCTATAAGATAGTTTATACAACTCCACCTTTAGATCCTGTCAATGTCACAGGGGTGGTAGATTTGAATACAGAAGGAAATATGGTGTTTACAATTCCATGGGATACATCTGTAACAGATGCGACAGTGATCGTTGTTTACGAACAAGCACCAATGGCTTATTTTATCAGTGCTGATAGAGGTGTATCTCCTTATACCCGTGTTATCGACTTTGTGGATGAAAATATCCGTACCTCAAAAGATACAGTATTTACCCATGAGCCGAACGACGGGGCGATCGATTCTGAATATGCGATCATTGGTTATAAGATTTTCAACGGCAAAGTAACAGACGTATCTACACTAGACCTGACAACAGCCGTTCAGAGCTTGAACAGTGGAGGAGAAGCTGAATATACACCTCCTAGCGGACAAGATGAGTATACTGTTGTTTATATTTATGAAAAAGCACCATTAGTTCATTATGTAGCTGCTGATAAAGGTGCAGCTTCAGACAATTTGCTTACTGATTTTTCGATGAATTCAGAGCGCTTGGCAAAAGATACCACGCATTCAAAAACACCTGTTTATTCAAATGATGACTATGTCATGGTTGGGTATAAAGTGATCAGTGGGGAATTAGCTGCCGGAGCAACGGATACAGATATTTCAGGTTATACAAGCACTGAGAGTGGTGCAGCTTCATTTAAACCAAGTGATTATGGGTATGAGCTGACAGTGATTTTTGTCTATGAGAAAAAGACGATTGTCAATTTTGTAGGGATCAACGGTCAGGATGCGGATAATCTAGTCTTTATGGATGGCTGGGATATTGCTTCTCGAAAAGAAGTGAAGGGCAGCAGTAATACACAGGCACCAAAAGATTACACGTTGCCGGATGGCTACAAAGCAATCGGATACTATGTGGTTAATGGGCAGGTAACTGATCCAACCACAGTAGATCTGGATCAGTTGGGACCACTGAATGCAGCTGGAAATGCTGCCTATACGGTACCTTCCAATCAAGATGAGATCACCATTATCTTTGTCTATGAGATTCCGCCATCTGTGGCACAGCTTCATGTGCGTCAGGTGATTGTTGACAGCAACACGAAAGTAAAAGTTCCGACTGCCGGGTATATGACCCTGACAGAAGGAAAACCAGGTACTAGCTGGACATTTACAGACAAAGAAATGAATATCACAACGACTTCGAGAAAAGAAAGTCAATCTGCGAAATATTCAGATTATGTATTGCCGATTTCCAAGGACTATATGGGTTATGGCCTGACCTGGATCACGCCTCAGTATTATGAATACAAAGGCTATAAGATCTCTTCTGTTAATGGAGAGTACGATTCGACAGGTATGAATACCTCTAAAGATATCCAGATTGATTTCACGGATGACACGGAGTACTGGGTAACGATTTATCTAGCTCCGGTAACAGACAATCCTGGAAATTATAGTTGGAAGGATGCACTCAATGACTTTGGGAAGATTTTGATTCCTTAATGTAATGGGCTTGAAGGGTGAAAAAAGAACATTGTTCAGACAAAGTGATTTGTCTGGGCAGTGTTTTTTTGCTTTAACGGGAGATAAAACGATGAAGTTAGAGAGAGGATATTTCATTGTTTTCGAAAAAATATTTGTAGATAAAAATGACAATCATATGTTATTTTAAAGCGAATTGAATGTGCTTTTTTAATTACTTCAAGTGTTGAATTTGTTGATTTTGTAGTCTATAATTATTTTTGTAACATTTGTTATAAAATATCGTTTGGGAGGAAGAAGATGAAGACGAAAAGTATACTTGGTTATTTGTTTGCAGCGGGTGCGTTATTTGGTGGAGCTCTTGGTTTGGGGAACGAGCAGGCAGAGGCAAAGATGATCATTGAGGGAAATGAAGAAACTGTTCTGCAGTTTATTCCTAATGTTCAAGAGGACGGCACCTTGAAAATCAACCGAACTGCTGAGGGGAATGCATGGGAAGACTGGTTTTCAGGTAGAAAAGCAAGCATCACATCAATTGCTAACGGTGAGCTTATTGGCCCCGAGGTGGCTTATGTGGTAAGTAATATGTTGGATTTTAGGCAGTTCGATGAAGTTGGCGGAGTTTTCACGGTGGCGGATGTTGAATCAGAATACAGTTACGATATAGATGATAGCGGTTACTTTGTTTTTGACTCTAATCAGACAAATCGAGTAAATATCGGCTACACACGAACAGAAAAACGGCTGCAAACACCGGAGTATTCAGAATATTCTTATGAGACTGAGAAGTCTGGGGTATTGTTCTCAGAGGCGCACTCATTGTATATGGTAGTGGAAATGCTGAAAAGTGAAGTTCGACTGAATCAAATTTTTGCACATCCGGTTTTACGATTCGAAGCAGCGTTGGTTAAAGGAGACTGCACAGCGCAGTTTGCTCTTGGGAATAATGGAAATTATACCTATAATCAATATGGGAAAATCCCTCTTCATGGTGGAAGTGAAGGCTCTCAAGTCTATCATTATCAAGGCAGAGAATATCAAGAATTTTATATGCCGTTGGCGGAGAATTTTTGCGGACCATCCAAGCTGTTTATTGATGTAGATGCGAAAACGATTGGTCAACAAACAGAATACAGCTTCCGCAATTTCCAAGTTGTATTGGAACGCTATGTGCCGATTACAATGGCCAGCTATGAGGAGCTGCAGTTGTTGGATGGTATTGGTGTGACTCTGGCACAGAGAATCATTGAATATCGTGTGACAGTTGGTTTCAACAGTCTGGATGACTTGCTGAATGTTAAAGGGATTGGGGCTGCTACTCTGGCGAAAATCAACGCGCAGGGACTGGCAAGAGTGTCAAACTATTTTAATTAGGATGGATCGATTCTTAAGAGGCTATACGTGGTAAGTGAAAAAACTTTGTATATTTAAGAAGGAGAGGGAAAAAATGAAAGCAAAAAATGTGTACAGCTCTTTGATTGCGGTGGGCGTTCTATTCAGTATGGCTATTGGTTTAGATAATGAGCAGGCAGAAGCTAGGACGTTTATTGAAGGAAGTGTGGAAACGTCGTTTTATTTTAATCCTGTAATTGATGAAGATGGGACGTTATCTATCCTTCAGACTACAGATGCTTATTCAGGTGAGACGTGGTCTTTTGGAACTGCGAATCTTTCTAGCGAAGCAGTAAATGGTGAGTCAACAGGTATGTCGCTTGTCGGCGGCGGGCTGCCGTATTTCGATGTCTTTAACAGAGAAAACGGGTTGATTACTATATCAGCAGAGGATTATTCAGAGCAACTATCATGGACAGATATGACTGGTTATTTCGTGTTGGATCCGGCAAATACAAAGCAAGTAGCGGTTGGCTATACTCGAACAGAAAATCGGATGCATCAGGAAGAAGATCCTGAGTTTTCTTATGAGCAGTTTAAAACGGGGACTTTGTATACGAATCAAGTAACGACAGCTGCACAGGCAATTTCTCAATTAAGAAGTGATTTGGCTGAACAGGAAATTTATCATGTGTATCCAATCCTACGATTTGAGGCAGCGAAAACTAAGGGCGATGTGAGCTCGCAGTTTTCTGTAGGCAGCAATGTTGGTTCTGCACCTTATTATTACTACGGTACGGTTCGAGAGCATGGCTATGAAACTTCTCAAATATTCACGTATCAGGGAAGTGCGTATGAGACCTTCTATTTGCCGTTGTCCGACGGGTTTGCGGGTCATATCAGTCTATTTGTTGATGTAGATGCGAAAACGATTGGTCAACAAACAGAATACAGCTTCCGTAATTTTCAAGTTGTATTGGAACGCTATGTGCCGATTACAATGGCCAGCTATGAGGAGCTGCAGTTGTTGGATGGTATTGGTGTGACTCTGGCACAGAGAATCATTGAATATCGTGAGACAGTTGGTTTCAACAGTCTGGATGATTTATTGAATGTTAGAGGAATTGGCACGGCAACTGTAGCAAAAATCAAAGCGCAGGGCTTGGCAAGAGTATATGATTACTTTAATTAATTACTTTTAGCGAATCAAAATAAAAGAGCAGATATTCAATGTAGTTTTTCTACCACTGAATATCTGTTCTTTATTAATTTAGTACTCCAATTCCTTAATAGCAATTGTCTGTTTTGTTTCTTCCACATCCAGACCAGTCATTGCTTCCCACCAGTGCTTCATCTCTTTTTCATAAGTGATGGGGAATTGGTCAACCACGTCGATAACCTTGCGTCCATTCAACTGTGAGTAAGGGAAATTTAGGATCAGATTATATTTGAGCTCGGTCAATAGACTGTAATATTGAAACATCATATAGTGGAGAGCCTCTTCGTCCTCACTGACAAGGGTTCCGGGAGCACCATCCAGCATGAAACCAAAACTGCGCATCATAAACGATAAAGCATCTGTATGTTCACTTTCGAATTCTTCCACATCCTTCAATAAGCGGATATGAGTCGTCAACGCCTGTGCCAATTCTTCCTTCAATAATTGCTTTTCAATCATGTCGTTCCCTCCTAGTGTAGTACACAGCTGAAAAGTACAGTGGTGTCTGGTTTTTTCGGTAATATTCTAGTGAAATAAGCTTTTCCAAAAACTCTTTTCGGCAGGCTTTTGCTCCGGAGTATCGGGGTATTTTTTATCGATATCAACCTCTGCTACATCAACAGCATGATCAGCAGCAAGCACCAGCCCTAAAGCTTCCGGCTCACTGCTCTGCGCTTCGTTGACAACAGTAAAATGTCCACCATGGGCATTGATCAGCTTGATATAAGCGGACTGTAAGGAAATATCCATCTTTCCATTTAGCAAAACTGTTCCCTGAGGATGTGCCGCCAGTTCTTTTAGAAAGTTCTTTTTATCTCGTTCATTTTTCATTTGTGCAATTGTCATGGTAAGAAAGCAGCGCTCTCTAAATGTTCCCATATATTTTCGCTGTTCATCTGGCTTTAGCTGCGGTGTCCCGTAGCGGGATTTATCCAGATGTTTCTGTAATTCATCTTGTCCCATTGTAGCCTCCTTCGATTGTCTAACCCCAGCTTTATCAGGCTAAGTGAAAAGAGCGATCGCCTTTTTCGTGAAATGAATCAGCGGATTTCTCATTCGAGATTCTGTTTGTGTCAGTTTTGAGTATGTCGCTGTCACAAGGCTGAAATTTTTAAGATGAAAACTAATTATCCTTAACTATAGCTGGTTTTTTTCTGTGTAGTCATCTAATTTGATTATACCATACTATCTAAAAAAAGATGGAGGGATGAAAAGTATATCTTTCATTGCTTAAGCAGAAATTAGGGAAGAATTTCACAAAAATTGTTGCTTTTGTAAAAATTTTCGCATAAACTATAAATAAGAATGAAAATCATTCTCAATTAGAAAAAGGAGCATATGCATGAAAAAAATAGGCCTATTTTTGTTTTTACTCCTTTTGGCTTTCATATCGATATTCGTTGGTGTAAAAGACATTTCCTTTACCCAGCTTTTTCAATGGGATTCTGAACAGCAGTTAGTTCTGCTGACTACTAGGGTTCCGAGGACAGTGAGTTTAATGATCGCCGGCAGCACGATCAGTATTTCCGGCTTGATCATGCAGCATTTGACGCAAAACAAGTTTGTTTCACCAAGTACTGCCGGAACGATGGATAGTGCTCGATTAGGCATATTGGTGGTCATGATCTTTTTCCCGACGGCACCTCTATTGTTCCGCTCGGCGATTGCCTTTTTGTTTGCTCTTGGAGGAACGTTGATTTTTCTATCCTTGACACGGTTCCTGCCTGCAAAGAATCAGGTCATGATTCCTTTGATTGGGGTCATGTTTGGGAACATCATCGGATCGATCGCTACGTTTTTCGCGTATCAGTTTCAGCTGGTGCAGAATATGTCTTCATGGCTGCAGGGAAACTTCTCGACAGTGATGAAGGGCAGCTATGAGCTGTTATATCTAACGCTGCCGTTACTGGTTCTGGTTTATTTATTTGCTTATCGTTTTACGATTGCAGGTATGGGGGAAGACATGGCAACCAATGTCGGACTTAATTATCAGCGGACGCAGCTTTTGGGTTTAAGTATTGTAGCCTTATCCAGTGCAGTTGTACTGATCATGGTAGGAAGCATTCCATTTTTAGGTGTTGTTGTTCCAAATCTGGTAGCGATGTATTATGGCGACCATATGAAAAATACCCTAAGTGTCACAGCAATCGGCGGCAGCATTTTCTTGCTGATTTGTGATATTCTGGCACGCGTAGTGATTGCACCTTATGAAATACCGGTCAGCGTTGTAGTTGGTGTTCTGGGAAGTGTGATTTTCATCGCTCTCCTGTTAAGGAGGCGAACGGCATGAAGAGATTCTTGAATCATTCCTTGACGAAAATTTTACTTCTATTCGTTGGGGTAGTCGTTGTATGCTTTCTTTACTTAACGTATAAGACCTATGGAAACTGGTCTTTTGCGTTGGCATTGCGAGGGAAAAAGTTAGCAGCTTTTGTACTTGTTGGTGTAGGGGCGGCATTTTCTACAATCAGTTTTCAGACGGTCACGCAAAATCATTTCCTGACGCCGAACATCCTTGGACTGGATGCATTGTATGTCTTTATTCAGACTGTTCTATTCTTTTTTATGGGTGGTCAGGTGATTTTGGGACAAGAGTCGATTCCTCAGTTCTTGGGAAACATCGTTTTGATGATGATGGTCAGTATTTTGCTGTCCAAGTTTCTATTAGGAAAAGGGAAAAGCGATTTGTTTCTATTACTGATGATCGGTATGATTTTAGGAACATTTTTTAACAGTATCAGTACCTTTTTACAGGTGATCATGGACCCGAATGAATACGATTTGCTGCAGGGGAAATTATTTGCCAGCTTTGGCAATGTAAATAGTCATTATTTGCTGCTTGCAGCTATCCTGATGCTGATATTTACTGCGTTTCTTTGGAGTCAGAGCCACTCTTTGGATGTGCTTCATCTGGGGAATGACCAGGCGATGAATCTGGGGATCGACGTCTCAAGGTTCCAGTTGCTGTTGTTGATTGTGATCAGCGGTATCGTCGGGCTGTCTACCGCTCTTGTCGGACCGGTCACATTTTTAGGATTTATCGTGGCGAATATGAGCTATCAGCTGATGGGGACGTACCGACATCGAGAACTATTTGTCGGAGGGAGCCTATTAGCAATTTTATTACTGGTATTGGGTCAGTTTCTGGTAGAGCAAGTCTTTGCGCTGAACACGACCTTAAGTATTGTTATTGAGTTTGGCGGCGGTGTTTATTTTGTCGGGAAAATAATTAGTGAAAGGAAGCAGCAGAAATGATTGAAATCAAAAATGTATCGAAAAAATATGGCGATAAGCTCGTTGTTTCAGAAGTCCAGCTGCCGGTTGCCGAGCAGAAACTGACTGCTTTTATCGGTCCAAATGGTGCTGGGAAAAGTACGCTGCTTTCCATGATGAGCCGATTGATCCCTAAGGACACCGGAGAAATCTACCTTGACCATAATGAAGTCAAGACGTGGAAGCAAAATGAGCTGTCGAAGAAGCTTTCAATTCTGAAGCAGGCAAATAATATCAGCTTGAAGCTGACGGTAAGAGAGCTGGTCAGTTTCGGACGTTTCCCATATTCAAAGGGGAGGCTGAAAAAGGAAGACGATGAAAAGGTTGAGGAAGCGATGACTCATCTTGGGTTGACTGAGCTGGCAGATACCTTGATCGATACTCTTTCAGGAGGACAGCTGCAGCGGGCGTATATTGCGATGGTTATTGCACAGGATACGAATTATATCCTGTTGGATGAGCCGTTGAACAATCTGGATATGAATTATGCGGTTCAGATGATGCAGATACTGCGTCGTCTGGTGGATGAGTTTGGCAAGACAGTTGTGATCGTGCTCCACGACATCAATTTTGCAGCAAGCTATGCGGATGAGATCGTGGCAATGAAGGACGGCAAACTGTTTGCTCATGGTACTACAGATGAAATCATTCAGTCGAAAACATTGAATCGTTTATATGATATGAATATTCGCATTTGCGAAATCGAGGGAAAAAGATTCTGCATGTATTTTAGTTAGTAAATGAGCTTTAGCACACCGTTTGTTCGGTTTTATAGGATTACGACATACTCATGTCACAGTCCCATAGTAAAAGAATCAATCAAATAAAAGATCAATCAAATTTTGGAGGGAAACAATGAAGAAGAGAATTTTAGCTTTTGCAGCATTTTCAGCAGCATTATTAGCATTAGGCGCTTGTGGAAATAGTGGGGACAAGGCGGAGTCTGCGGACTCATCATCAGTAAGTGAAGCAACAACGATCACGGTAGAAGATTCTGAGGAATCTGTCGAAGTACCGAAAAATCCGGAAAAAGTTGTCGTTTTTGATAATGGTTCATTGGATACACTAGATGCTTTAGGTGTGGGCGATGCAGTTATTGGTGCACCGACCTCTAATTTACCTGAATACCTTAGCGATTATGCAGATGTAGAATCAGCAGGTGGGATCAAAGAACCTGATTTAGAAAAAATCAATGAGCTGCAGCCTGACTTGATCATCATTTCCGGTCGTCAGCAGGACTTCAAAGAAGATTTAAGCAAGATTGCTCCAACCATTTATCTTTCTGTTGATGCTTCAGACACATGGAATTCGACAAAGACAAATATTGAAACATTAGCTGAAATTTTCGATAAAGAAGACGAAGCGAAAGAAAAAATCGCTGCGTTGGAAGATGAGATTACGGATGTGAAGGAAAAAGCAGAAGCAACAGATGAAAAGGCATTAGTTGTACTGCTGAACGAAGGACAGCTATCTGCTTATGGAGAAGGCTCTCGTTTCGGTATCATCCATGATACATTCGGATTCAAACAAGCAGATGAAGACATTGAAGCATCTACACACGGTCAAAGTGTTTCTTATGAATATGTTCTGGAACAAAATCCGGATATTCTATTCGTCGTAGACCGTACACAAGCAATCGGTGGGGATACAACAAATGACAACATCACAGACAATGAACTGATCAAACAAACAAATGCCGGTAAAAACGGCAAAGTGATCACATTACAGCCTGACGTATGGTATTTGAGCGGCGGCGGACTGGAATCTGTTCATCTGATGATCGAAGACGTAACAAAAGCATTAGACTAAAAAATAAATCATAGGAAAAATCTCGGTAAATTATGACATTTACCGGGATTTTTTTAAAATTAAAAAAAGGTAATAAAACAAATTGACTACAGAAAAAAAATCTGTTAAACTTCTCATTAATATGTTATCTATAGAAATGTGAAGAGAAGGAAAGTACTTTTCAGAATAGCTCCAAGAGAGTCTCGAATGGTGGGAAGAGACAGTGACGCTGAAGAAGAAAATGGCCTTTGAACAGATTGGTTGACTATTTTTAAACCAATACAGGAGCGCCTGTTACAGCGCCACAGTATGTTTGTACTGGTAGAGTGGACTTTTTTATAGTCAATTAAAGGTGGTACCGCGATAGCTCAAGCTCTCGTCCTTTTTAAGGATGAGGGCTTTTTTGTGTACATTTGGGCCATATCAGAAATTTCGTGAGGTTTTCTTGATTGATGAAACAGTGGATGTCAGAGGTGACGAAAGTTCTATATAAAAGCATCCACTTACAAGTAATGGAAGGTACATTCAAGGTCGTTGATTCAAGTGTTATTCATGTCACTGTAGATAGTGTAGATAAACGAGGAGGAAGAAGTATGAAGAAAAAAGCAATTTCAGCAGGACTTGTCATTATTGGTTTATTATTGACGGCTTGCGGCGGCGGGGCGGCAGAAACAACGAAATCAAGTGAAGGAACGGCAATAGAACAGAAAATATCAATCAGTTCGCCGGCACCAATTTCAACCTTGGATACGACACAGGCAATGGATAAAAATACCTTTACCATGATTCAGCACTTATTCGAAGGGCTTTGTCGTTTCGATGATGACAGCAATCCGATCCCGGGCTTAGCTGAAAAGGTAGATGTCAGTGAAGATGGTTTGACATATACATTTACGCTGCGGGACGATATCAACTGGAGCAATGGGGAACCGATCACAGCAAAAGACTTTGAATTTTCATGGAAACGTCTGGTTGACCCTGCAACGATTGGGCCGAATGCGTATTTATTAGATAATGTGAAAAACAGCAAGGCTATTCGAACAGGAGAAAAACCGGTAGAAGAATTGGGGATCGAGGCAACTGATGATCAGTTTATCGTGACTCTGGATCAAGCACAGCCGTCATTTTTAGCAGTGGTATCGATTGGCTGGTTGGCGCCTCAAAATGAAGCATATGTGACAGAGCAAGGCGAGTCTTATGGTTCAGATAGTGAACACCTGATTTACAGCGGACCTTATACTTTAGCAGATTGGGATGCTTCTTCTGATACATGGACGCTGAAGAAAAATACTGAGTATTATGCAGCAGATGAAGTAAAACTGGACGAAGTGGCAGTCAGTACAGTGAAAGAAGAGAATACAGGGATCAATCTATATCAGTCTGATGAGTTGGATTTGACACGTATCAGCGGACAATATGTGCAGCAGTACAGTGATGATCCAGGATATATTACGCATTCAGATGTGGCGAATAACTATCTGGATTTCAATAAAAAAGCAGGAACACCACTGGCAAATGTGCATCTTCGTAAAGCAATTGCACAGTCTATTGACAAAGAAGCTCTGACAACCAGCGTGTTGAATGACGGTTCTAAACCTTTGAACGGCTTGATTCCTGCAAATTTGTATGCTAATCCGAATACATCAGAGGACTTCCGAGCATACAGTGGTGATTATCTAGTTTATGATGTCGACCAAGCACAAACAGAATGGGAAAAAGCACAGAAGGAATTGGGCGATACGGTGAAGCTGACGTTGCTTGCTTCTGATGATGATCAAGGGAAGAAGGTAGCAGAATACATCCAAAGTCAATTGCAGGACAATTTGGATGGGTTGGAAATCGTGATTTCTGCACAGCCGAAAAACAATGTGACACAATCACGTAAAGATAAAAATTATGAATTGTCTCTATCTGGCTGGATTGCCGGCAGCAGTGATCTGGATTCTTATTTCAATTTGTATGAAGGAAGTTCAGCTTATAACTATGGCGGCTACAAAAATGATGCCTATGATAAGCTGGTGAATGCTGCTAAAACTGTTGATGCAAATACACCAGACAAGCAATTCGAAGATTACAAAAAGGCAGAGGACATCCTGTTGAATGAAGATGCGGCACAAGTACCAATCTATCAAAGTGCTTCAAATTACTTGATCAATCCGGCATTGAAAGGAATCAGCTACCATCTGTATGGTGATTATTTCAACCTGCGAACAGCGTATCTTGAAGAATAGGAGTAAGAGATAAGATGGATAAAGAGAAACTACTGGAACGTTTTATTCGCTATGTGAAGGTCAATACTCGTTCTGATGCAGGAAGTGAACGTATACCAACAACGATCGGTCAAGTAGAACTGGCTAAGATCATTGAAGAAGAGTTGACGGCATTGACTCTGGCAGACATTCGTTACAACGAGAAGAATGGCTTTTTGACTGCAAGACTTCCAGGGAATGCGGAACATACCGTACCGGCAATCGGATTTATTGCCCATCTGGATACAGCAGATTTCAATGCTGAAGGGATCGATCCTCAACTCTTTCCTGACTATGATGGAAATGCCGTAGTGCTGAATGACGTACAAGGGATAACGATGAAAGTGACAGAGTTTCCCAATTTGAAGGACTACCAAGGCCAAACCCTGATCACAACAGATGGTACAACTCTGTTGGGTGCAGACGACAAAGCGGGTATTGTAGAAATTCTTGCAGCAGTAGAATATTTACTTGCTCATCCGGAAGTCATCCACGGGGATATCTGGATCGCATTTGGTCCAGATGAGGAAATTGGCAGAGGAGCGGATCGCTTTGATGTAATAAACTTTCCTGCTCAGTTTGCTTATACAGTAGACAGCGGCAGAGTCGGAAGCTTTGAATATGAAACCTTCAATGCTGCACAGGCAGTGGTTGAAATCGAGGGTACCAGCGTGCATCCTGGAACGGCCTACGGCATGATGGTCAATGCAATAAAGGTGGGGGAGCAATTGGATGCCTTACTGCCTAAGGAAGAAGTACCTGAAAGAACGCAAGGCTATGAGGGTTTCTATCTGTTGAATAAATTCTCAGGAACACTGGATCATGCGGAACTAGTCTATATCATTCGTGACCATGACAAGGGCTTATTTGAAAAGCGGAAAGAGTTCTTACAGGCACAGGTTCAGTTGATCAATGAACAACTGGACCGTCCTAGATGTACGATCTCCATTCAGGATCAGTACTACAATATGAAGGAAATCATTGAGAAGGATATGCGTCCGGTGGAACTGGCTGTACAGGCGATGAAAAATCTCGGGATAGAACCGAAGATCGCTCCATTTCGCGGAGGAACGGACGGTTCGAAAATTTCTTATCTGGGATTGCCGACACCAAACCTGTTTACAGGCGGCGAGAACTTTCATGGACAATACGAATTTATCACCCTGGAAGCGATGGAACAGGCAGCGTTGACAATTGTTGAGATCGTTAAGGAAAATATGGGCTAAATGCCTGTAGTATGCTTTTATCAAAAAAGTAAGAAAAACTTGTTGACAAAATGAGAATTCTCTAATATGATAGTTAACAATATCAAAGCTTTGAGAAAGAGGAGTAGCAATTTCCGGTACTTTACAGAGAGCTGATGGCGGTGGAAATCAGCAGGGAAGGGATTGTGAATGGACTTTCGAGCGAAATGCTGAATAGAAGTAGGTGTTTCCGGGAACTCCCGTTATAGAGAAAGGTCGTTGTTAGACGACTGACAGAGAGGAAAGAGTGATTCTTTCGATATTGAGGTGGCACCGTGAATATTCACCCTCAAACCATAGTTTTTTATGGTTTGGGGGTTTTTTGTTTTATTCAGGGCAGGTCGTTCAATGATCGAAGAAAACATTTTTCCAGTGAGGTGGTACCGTGGATAAACTGATTATTCGCCCTCAGAAAGCAGCAGGTCTGTTTTCTGAGGGCTTTTTGTTTGGCGTAAAAGCGAGAAAAGATTGAGATGGAGGGGAAAAATCATGGAGAAAACGAAGAAAATACAAGCGGATTATTTAACAGCGGTCTCCGCATTTTTGAGAATTCAAGGGAGAAATAAATGTATGTTGGAAAGCATACCCAGAGATAAAAGCCAAGGAAGGTACACGATCATTGCGTGGAATCCGGTAAAGGAAATCACTGTAAAAGAGAAGAGCTTCAAGATTTCCGGAGCCTCTCCTTATCAAGTAGATGATCCGCTAAAGGAGTTAGAGCAACAGATCCTTGTCTCCGAAACGCTGATAGAGGGACTTCCATTTCAAGGCGGTGCCATCGGTTATGTCGGCTATGATGTAATCGCTAATTATGAAGAGCTAGGGAAAATTCCTATAGATGAAACGGGGATTCCGGATATTCATTTTTATCTATTTGATTCGTTTCTGGTGTTTGACCACATCAATGAAAGTATTTTATTAGTGGAATCAGACAGTTATTCCAAGCGATCTGAAGAGGCGCTTGAAGAGGCATTGCTGCAAATAGAAACAGAATTACAGCTGCCCTCGGCTGAGGAAAGTAAGCAAGTGAAGCTGCAGCGGATGAACTACACAAGTAATTTTTCCAAAGAGGGATTTCAAGAGACAGTCAAAAAAATCAAATCCTATATCACTGCCGGAGATATGTTTCAGATGGTCCCTTCTCAGCGGCTGACAGCAGATTGTCTCGATGAACCATTTGATTATTACCGAAGACTACGGGTGGAGAATCCATCCTCCTACCTTTATTTTATAGACTTTACAGACACTTTTATTGTTGGTTCTTCACCGGAGCGCTTAGTCAGTGTCAAGGAGGGGATCGTCACAACCAATCCAATTGCCGGTACTAGAAAAAGAGGCGAAACAGTGGAAGAAGATCGGCGCTTGGAGTTGGAGCTGCTGGAGGATGAAAAAGAGCGGGCAGAGCATTTGATGCTGATCGATCTGGGACGAAATGATATCGGTAAAATCAGCGAGTTGGGGACGGTGGAGATCCCAACCTATATGATCGTTGAGAAATATCGTTTCGTGATGCATATTGTCTCAGTTGTGACAGGAAAGCTGAAACAGGACTATACAGCAATGGACGCGCTAAAATCAACCTTGCCGGCAGGAACTGTCAGTGGTGCTCCTAAAATTCGGGCGATGCAGCGAATCTACGAGCTGGAGCCGGTCAAACGAGGAATCTATGCCGGGGCTGTCGGTTACCTGTCTAAGAATGATCAAGCAGATTTTGCGATTGCGATCCGAACGATGGTCATTCATAAAGGCAAAGCATATGTTCAGGCAGGAGCAGGCATTGTATACGATTCAGACCCAGAGAAAGAATATGAAGAGACACTGCAAAAGGCAAAAGCGTTGCTGGAGGTGGGCAAATGATCTTATTGATCGATAACTATGATTCCTTTACGTATAATCTGGCACAGCTCGCTGGTCAAACAGCGGACCTTCTTATCGTTAGGAATGATGATCCGTCGTTGAGCATGTATGCGGAGCAGGCGGAAGGCATCATTATTTCCCCGGGACCGGGAACGCCGAAGGAGACAGGAGAAGTACTGACAGTAATTCGTCGTTTTTATAAAGAAAAACCAATTCTAGGTATTTGCCTCGGACATCAAGCAATCGGCTTTGCCTTTGGCGAGACGATCGCTCAGGCAGAACAAATCTATCATGGGAAGTCATCTGTCATCAGACAAAGTAATGGTCGTTTATTTCAAGGCCTGAATGAGACATTTTCTGTGATTCGCTACCACTCACTGGTTATCGACAGCGCATCAGCGTTGAAGGACTTTAAGGTTGCGGCACGCTCTGAAGAGGATCAGGAGATCATGGCAATCGAGCATAAGGTTTACCCAGTCTTTGGGATCCAGTTTCATCCGGAGTCGATTGGAACGAGTGAGGGAGCGGTAATGATCCATAATTTTATTCAACTATGCGGAGGGAAAGACAATGAATGAACTTTTTGAAAAAATATATCAGAAACAGCATTTATCACGGGTAGAGATGAAGCTGATTGCGGAAGACATGTTTGAAGGACGTTTGACGGATAGCCAGCTGGCCGCCTTTCTGACTGCATTGAAATGTAAAGGGGAAACGGCTGAAGAAATGGCAGGAATTGCAGAAACGATCCAAAGTAAGGCGATGAAGATTCAGAGTAGCAGGGAGAATATCATGGATAACTGCGGTACCGGCGGCGATCAGTCTAATAGCTTCAATATCAGTACGACTGCAGCGTTTGTCTTGGCAGCTGGCGGAGTAACGGTTGCCAAGCATGGGAATCGCAGTATTTCCAGTCGTTCCGGCAGTGCGGATATTTTTGAACATTTAGGGGTTGATATGAATCTCTCGGCAGATAAGCTGGAGCTGTTGTTGGATGAGGTAGGGCTGGCATTTCTATTTGCGCCTCATATGCATCCGAAGATGCGCCACGTGATGAAGGTTCGTCAAGAGTTGGGAACACCGACGATTCTAAATCTGATTGGACCATTGACGAATCCAGTTGCGTTAGGTTCGCAGCTGATGGGTACCTATCGACTGGATTTGCTAGAGGAAACAGCGAAAACATTGGGTGAGTTAGGTCGTGAACGAGCAGTAGTAGTAAACGGCGGAGGGCACTTAGATGAGGCTTCCCTCACCGGAACGACACACTATGCATTACTGGAAAATGGCGGCATTCAAGTCCACACAATCGAACCGGAAGAGTTGGGCTTTGAACGTATCACGTTAGAGGAAATTCGCGGTGGGAATGCAGCAGAGAATACAGCGATTTTATATTCCGTTTTAAAAAATAAAGCGAGTGCTTATTTGGATACAGTCCTGTTGAACGCCGGGCTTGGATTTTTCAGCAATGGAAGAACAGCTTCTGTTGTTGAGGGGATCGATCTCGCTCGTCAATGTGTTAAAGATGGGGCGGCAATGGATAAGCTGCAGGAATTTCTTAAAGTACAGAAGGAGGTAGCCTAGAATGGATTTCTTAGAAAAGATACTGCTGCAAAAGCAATCAGAGGTTATAGCAATGGCAGCAGAGGAGCTTCAGCCGTTGAGGCAGACGACCTCCTTTGTCGAACGAGTGAAGGAACAACCAAATCAAGTTCATATTATTGGAGAAATCAAGCGGGCTTCACCGTCTAAGGGAGCGATCAATCTGGGGGTGGACAGTATCCAGCAGGCAAAGCTTTATGAAGCAGCAGGAGTCTCTGCGATTTCCGTATTGACGGATGAGCAATTTTTCAATGGATCGATCGAAACCTTAAAAGAAGTTGCATCAGCTGTGACGATCCCTGTCCTTTGTAAAGACTTTATCATCGATGAAAAGCAGTTGATTCGTGCGAGAAATGCCGGAGCAACGATGGTTCTGTTGATTGTTGCAGCATTGCATGAAGAGCAGCTGTCTCGTCTTTTTGCTAAAGCAGAGGAGTTGGGCTTAGAGGTGTTGTTGGAGGTACATGATTTAGCTGAACAGCAAACAGCAGAGGCCTTGAAGGCTCCGCTGATCGGTGTAAACAACCGAGATTTAAAAACCTTCGAGGTATCAATCGAGACTAGTCAAAAACTAGGGGCTCTGCAGAAAACAGACGCAGTCTACATCAGTGAGTCAGGCTTTACCTCGGCAGAACAAGTAGAGAGCATTCGTGAGCAGTATCAGGGAGTATTGGTTGGAGAAACGTTGATGCGAGCCGCTTCGCCAGCCGAAAAAGTCAAAGAATTGCGGGTGATACGATGAAGGTCAAAATTTGCGGATTGAAAACCAAAGAGGCGGTAGACACCGCAGTCAACAACGGAGCAGATTTCATCGGTTTTGTTTTTGCAAAAAGTAAGCGGAGGATAGCACCTGAATTAGTCAGAGAGATCACGACCGATGTTCCACTGGATGTAAAAAAAGTTGGAGTCTTTGTTTCACCAACGCTTGATGAGGTGGAAATGACAGTCAAAGCGGCCGGTCTGGATATGATTCAGATTCATGGGGAACAGCTAATAGAAACACCCTCTGTCCCTTGCATTTCTGCTGTATCGGTCAACAAGGGAAACCATCGATTTCTCGAAACAGCAAAAGCAGCTGAGTATGTACTTTTTGATGCTCCACCGAAGCAATATGCTGGTGGAAATGGGGAAACCTTTGACTGGGAAACACTGGATCTTAAACCATTAGAAGATAGGAAGGTTTTTATTGCTGGTGGTTTGACTGTTGAAAATGTCCAAAAGGCGAAAAAAGTATTCGATCCTTATGCGGTTGACGTATCCAGTGGTGTAGAAACCAACGGAGAAAAGGATCTTGAAAAAATTAAACAATTTTTGCAGCGTGCGAAGGAGGAAATATAATGTACAATCAACCAACAAAAGAAGGCTTTTATGGGAATTACGGCGGTCAGTTCATTCCGGAAACATTGATGTATGCTGTGAAGGAATTGGAGGAAGTCTACGAGGCATCAAAGACAGATGAAGAATTTCAACAAGAGCTGGCTTATTATTTGAAGCAGTATGTAGGGAGAGAAAATCCTCTATATTACGCACAGCGTTTAACAGAACAAATCGGCGGAGCAAAAATTTATTTGAAGCGTGAGGACTTGAATCATACTGGTGCCCATAAAATCAATAATACGATTGGACAGATTCTGTTAGCGAAGAAAATGGGGAAAAAGAAGGTTGTAGCAGAAACAGGTGCCGGACAGCACGGGGTAGCAACTGCAACAGTGGCGGCGTTGTTCGGTATGGAGTGTACAATTTTCATGGGAGCTGTGGATGTTGCTCGCCAGTCGTTGAATGTGTTTCGCATGGAGTTGTTGGGTGCAACGGTTGAAAGTGTGGAATCGGGGAGTAAAACCCTGAAGGATGCGGTAAATGAGGCGCTGCGTTATTGGGTTGCCAATGTAGAGGATACACATTATGTCATGGGCTCAGTGTTAGGTCCGCATCCCTTTCCTGAAATCGTTCGTGATTATCAAAGTGTGATTGGTGTGGAAGCTAGAAGGCAATTTCTAGCAGAGGAAGGGAAGCTACCGGACGCAGTCGTTGCCTGTGTCGGCGGAGGCAGTAATGCGATGGGGATATTCTATCCATTCATCAATGATGATGTGGCGCTGATCGGCGTCGAAGCGGCAGGCTTGGGCTTGGAGACTGGTGCACATGCGGCTTCAATCACCAAAGGACGGACAGGTATTTTACATGGTGCAATGATGAAGCTGCTGCAGGATGACGCCGGACAGGTTCAGGAAGCCTTCTCGATCTCTGCTGGTCTGGATTATCCGGGACTTGGACCTGAGCACTGTTATTTAGATGAGACTGGCCGTGCCAGCTATGCGTTTGTAACAGATGATGAAGCACTTGAAGCTTTCCAATTGTTGTGTCGAACGGAAGGGATCATTCCGGCATTGGAGAGCTCTCACGCAGTTAGCCATGCAGTAAAGGTCGCTAAAGAGCTTGGACCTGACAAGCAGTTGATTATTTGTCTATCAGGTAGAGGCGATAAAGACGTTATGCAAATCAAGGAACGTTTAGAGAAGGAGGCAAAGCAATGAAGACATTGGACAAACAGTTGAAGCAGAAACAGGAGAATGGTGAGACGATCATCGTTCCTTATATCATGGCGGGAGCGCAGGGATTAGACCAGTTAAGTGAGGAAATTCGTCTGCTGGAGGAGGCTGGTGCCGGTGCGATCGAGTTGGGTATCCCCTTCTCTGATCCTGTTGCAGATGGTCCAGTAATCCAAGCGGCAGGACTAGACGCGCTGAAGCAAGGCGTGACATTGGAAAAGATCATCAAGGTACTTCAACAGCTGGATACAGAAATTCCATTGATCATCATGAGCTACCTTAACCCGTTGTATTCTTTCGGTTTGGAACAGTTGGTCGCTGAACTGCAGAATACCCCTGTGAAGGGATTAATCATTCCTGATTTGCCGTATGAGCATCGAGGCTACTTAGAGCCTTTACTGGAACAGACGGATATTTCATTGGTTCCGCTTGTGGCATTGACTACACCGAAAGAGCGTATAGAGTTGCTGACAGAACAAGGAGAAGGATTTATTTATGCTGTTGCAGTCAATGGTGTGACCGGCACTGGCAGACAGTATCAATCAGAACTGGATGAGCATTTGAAGTATATTCAAAAGGTAAGTGATAAGCCAGTTCTGGCTGGATTTGGTGTGTCGACAGTCGACCATGTCAAACGCTTTAGAGAGAGTTGTGCCGGTGTGGTCGTCGGTAGTAAAATCGTTCAGCTGCTGAAGGAAGGCAAAGGAACTGAAGCAGCCGTCTTTGTTAAGGAAGCCTCAGCAGTATAAGGAACTCAAGTCCTTTACTTCTGCAAAGGTATGGGTAGCTGTTTCAGTAACTAGCGATCACTTTTTTATTGCAGGATAAAATAATAGAGACAATCTTCAATAAAGTCTTTTAAATCTTTCTTTTTGAATGTATAATATAACTAGTTGAATAGTTGGATTGTGAGTACATTGGATAAGTTAAACCGAGTTATGCAGGTTTCTTTTGGAAATCGGCATAGGTTGGTTTTTCTTTTTTATGAAAAAAAGAAGCTGTGTCTCACTATCAAGCTGTCAGCAATATTTATGAATAGGGGTTTAAGAATGAACGCAAAGAAATTATTGGTAGGGATGGCAACAGCCGCATTATTTTTGACAGGGTGTGCTGGGGGAGCAGACAAGGTCAAGACAGCCGCGGACGGTAAAAAACAAGAGAACGGTGAGGTAACGATTTATTTTGCCAGACATGGTGAAACGATGATGAATGCCGCAGAACGTGCACAGGGCTGGACGGATGCGCCATTAACACCTGAGGGGATCAAAGGAGCTGAAGCGTTAGGAAAAGGGCTGAAGGAAGCAAATATTACCTTTGATAAAGTCTATACCAGTACGAGTGGTCGGACACAGGAAACAGCAGAGCTGGTCTTGGCAAACAATGGGCAGGAAGATATGACCTATACAAAAGATGAACGTCTACGAGAATATAATTTCGGTACGTATGAGGGTGCGCGGAATAAGGAAATGCTGACGGCGGTTGCTGAGGTTGATGGAGAAACCTATGAAGAGTTCGTCGGCGACCTTAGAAAGAATGGCTACTATCCGAAAGTCCTGCACTTGGCAGACGTTTTATCAGAGCTGGATAAGGAAAATGCAGAAGAAGGAAAAACGTGGCTGGCGGAGGACAGCCAGACCATTTTGGATCGTTTACTGACGGCCTTAGATGAAATCGTCGCAGATGCAGAAAAGGAAGGTCATGAAAATGTCTTGGTTGTTTCCCATGGGATGAGCATCATCACGATCTTAGGGCAGTTTGACACCGAAGAAGAATTTCAACTGACTAGCATGAAGAATGCAAGCATATCTACATTGACCCACAAGGATGGTGAATACCGTGTGACCTCTGTCAATGACGTAAGCTATACTGATTCTGCGAATGAAGAGTAGTCGTTATCCTCAGTGCAAACAAGAGATAGCATGTGGGCGTAAAGTATATGCAGCAATGTCGGAGCAGAGCAGCTTAAGGCTGAGAGAATCACTTGCATAGAATACAAGCCGGTTTTTGATACACTAATAATTTTTAAGGACAGAGCACGTTTCAATTGAAGCGTGCTCTGTCTTTTCAATAAACGAAAGAAATAAACAATATAAAAAGAAAGGGTTTTCATTCTTTCCGTTTAATTGTATACTGTAAGTAGTTGAATAGTAGGATAGTGATTGTTTTAGACAAGCTAAACCGAATTATGCAGATTCTTTTGGGAATCAGTATGGTTGGGTTTTTTCTTTTTTTTAAAGAAGGGGGCGACCACTCGAGTCATTATCGACTATCGGCAAATAATTTGAAGAGGAGCATAAAAATGAACGTGAAGAAATTATTGGTAGGAATGGCGGCCGCGGTATTTTTGACTGGATGTGCTGGGGGAGCAGATAAGGCAGAAAACACCGTAGAAAGTACGACACCGGCAAACGGAGAGGTAACGATTTACTTTGCCCGACATGGTAAGACGATGCTGAATACTGTGGATCGCTCTCAGGGGTGGATCGATGCACCGTTGACGCCCGCTGGAATCGAAGTAGCTGAGTACTTGGGGAAAGGGCTGAAGGAGGCCGACATTACTTTTGACAAGGTTTATACTAGCAGCTCCGGCCGTACGATGGAGACTGCAGAACTGATTTTGGAAAACAATGGTCAAAAGGACATGGAGTATACAAGAGACAAACGCCTGCGAGAGTATAACTTTGGAACTTACGAAGGTATGATGAATGAAGAGATGCAGAGCGCCGTTGCCGAAGCAGATGGAAAAACCTATGAAGAGTTTATGGAGGACATGCAGACAGACGGCTTCTACAAATCCATTTTGCACTTTGCAGATGTTCTGGCGGAGTTAGATAAAGAAAACGTTGAAGAGGGCGTCAACTGGGCAGCAGAAGACAGCCAGACCATCGTTGACCGCTTGACTGCTGCATTGGATGATATCGTTGCAGATGCAGAAAAAGAAGGGCATAGCAATGTATTAGTAGTTTCGCACGGCATGAGCATCATCACGCTGCTGGGACATCTGGACAGCGAAGCGGAGCTTCCACCAACCGGACTGAAAAACGCGAGTATCTCTACCGTGACCTATAAGGATGGCAAGTACAGCGTGGGCGCTGTCAATGACATGACTTATGTGGAAAATGGGGAGAAGGAATAGAATAAAAATAAATAAATAACCGAATTACTTCTTTAAGGGGATCACTCCTAATGGAAGTAAATTCGGTTTTTATGTAATTTTTTGAAGTAATTAAATAACTATTCCATAGTTATTGTAAAAAATGATGGTGTTTAAAACACGAATACTTCGGTATAATGTACTAATAATTTGTAGTTATTTGGAGGTTTTTATGATCAAAGAGTTTCTATAATTGTAGGTGTCCAGTACATGGCGTTTTCGTTCCATAGAGACTTCTGTATAGATTTGGGTAGTCACGATGCTTGAGTGACCAAGTAGTTCTTGAACTTCTCGTATGTTTGCTCCGTTATTCAGCAACTCTGTCGCGAAGGTGTGTCTTAGATGATGCGGAGTTGCTGGAGTCTGGATATCAGCCAATTTTAAGTATTTAGAAAATATATCTTCAATGCCATAAATCGAAAGGCGTTTTCCATACTTATTAACAAACAGGCTTTGATCAACAGGATGATAAGTTCCTCTGATTTTTAAGTAGGTAGTTATTGCTTGTTTTGTTTCATGACTGGAAAGATAGATCAACCGCTCTTTCCCGTTTTTTCCGTGAATAAGAAGAGAATTATCCATTTGATCATAGTCAGATAAATCAATGCTACTGGCTTCGCTGATACGTATTCCTGTAGAAATGAGCAATTCGAGGAGTGCAATATCTCGGGTGCAATTCTTTCTTTGGTATATACTGACTGCTTCATTTTGTGACCGAAAATACATCGTTGATAATAAGTGGTCGATGTCACTGATTTTCAATGTTTTAGGCATTTTCTTTTGTATGGGATAACTGATGCGGGAGTCTTCAAACTGCTGATTCCTAGGGATGATATTATTACTCGCCAAATACTTATAGAACATTCGATAGGTAATCATTTTTCGCTTCAGAGAAGATATTTTCAATTGATCCTCTTGATTTAATTTATTTATAAAAGGAATGATGCCATCTGCTACGGGGATCTTTTTATCCAAACAAAAGATGGCTAGTAAGTTGAGATCTGATTCATAAGCCTTGATGGTGCGTGAAGATAAGTTGTGGTAGTTCTTTTTGTAAATCAAAAAATCTGAAATCCATTGATTCAAAATAAAAATCCTCCATATCTTTTTATTGATAAGTATAATCAAAAGATATGGAGAAGATAAGGTATGTGTTATTTGGATTTTTTATTTATCGTAATAGCATTCATTAAGATTGGATATACTCCGTAATTCCTTCCAATAAAGCGTCCGCAACCTGTTGCTGATAATACTCTGTGACAAAGGTTGCCAGATCATAATCGTTGTTCATATAGCCAAGCTCCAAGAGTAGAGCGGGTCTGGTATTTTGACGCAGTACTTGAAAGTTCCCCACTTCTACCCCACGATTTTCCAATGGAGATGTATAGGCCAGAGCCTGATTGATAGTTTCAGCCAAAGCTGCATATTTTTCATAGTAATAGTAGGTCGTCATTCCTGATGCATCATTCATATAGTCCGTGGAATCGTAGTGCAGACTAAAGAAAAAGTCTGCCTGATTATCGATGCTGTCTTCACAGATTTCATCCAAGGATTCTGTCGTATCAGAGTCTCTAGTGAGGATGACGGTACAGCCGACAGCCTCCAGCGTTTCCTGAATAACCTGAGCAGTAGCTAAAGTAATATCCTTTTCATAGTAGTAATAATCATTACTGAGAGCGCCGGTATCGTCTCCCCCGTGTCCGGGGTTAAGAACCACTACCGTATTTTCTAAAGAGGTGGGAGTAACGGGTTCATCGATATCCAATAACTCACTGTATAAGCTAGATACATAACCTTCGTATTCTCCATTCACAACAACATGATACCAATCATAGCTTTCATCAATAAACTCTACATACTCACCCCGTGTCACTGTCGTTATTTCTGTGCTGTCTGCATCAGGTTGACTGTATAGTGGGATATCCTCCTCACCGATTTGAACGACTGTTGTCGTTAGGCTTTCTGCTTCTGATGTTTCATTCGTACTGGCAATGGCCAATGTTTTTTGTGATTCTTTCTCGGCAACTGCTTCGTCTGCAGCGTTCGTTCCTAAAATTGTTGTACGAAACTTAAAATAGCTGGCAGTACCAACCCCTAAAATAATAGTAAGAAAAAACAATACTCGCTTTGTTCGTCGCTTTTTACTCCTCATATTCTGTCCCCGTCATTCTTTTTGATGTTCTAAAGATACCGATTCAAGCTTAAAACGGACTTAAATAAAAAAAATAGAAATCGGCTAATTTAGGTTGAAGTTTGCGTGTCAGTTCGTTAAAGTAAAATAAAAAGCAGGTGAAGTAGATGGAAATGATGATCAATTATAATTTAATCTTGGCAAAAAATCAGTACTTATCAACAGAGCGTCTGCTCCTTCGACCAGTGACTCTGAATGATGCTGAGGACATGTTTGAATATGCGTCAGATGAAGAAACAGCAACCTACGTTTTTCCCGTTCACTATAGAATCGAGGATACCGAAGCTTCAATTGCCGGTTACTTTATAAAAGACCCCTTGGGCAAATACGGCATTGAGCTGAAGGAAAATGGGAAAATGATCGGTTCAATCGACTTACGTGTAGATGAAACCAATCGAATCGCTGAAATCGGCTATACACTGAATAAGGCTTATTGGGGTCGAGGAATCGTTGCGGAGGCTGGTCGGACGCTGATTCAGCTTGGCTTTGAAAAATTGAATCTAGTCAGGGTATATGCTAAGTATGATATAGATAATCCGAATTCCGGAAAAGTAATGGACAAGTTGGGGATGAAGGAAGAAGGAATAATTCCAAATGCTCGCATTAGTAAAGGTAAAATCGCGACAGATGTTATCAAAGGAATAACAGTTAGGGACTGGGAGGACATGAATAAGCAGTAGGAGGCAAAAAATATGGAATGGAATGAGAAGTTTTCCAGAGAAAATCAGCCGGAAATAGCCGATGTTGCTGAGTATATCGATACGAAGGAATGGGATGTACTTTTTCATGAGTTGACTGAAGTGATTGGCGCTAAGCCTAAGCTGGAGCATAGTCGGTGTTCGATCCCTGGTTGGAATATGAAGTTCAAGAAAAAGGGAAAAAACTTATGCACAGCTTATCCACAGGAAGGGAAAGTTCAGGTGTTGATCATTGCCAATCAGCAGTATCAAGCCGAAATCGAGGCATTGATTGCAGTATCTGATAACCGAATCCAGCTGGCTTATGAAAAATATGATTTTTTAAACGGTGGTAAATGGTTAGTTTTTGATATTGATAGTGAGGAGCTATTGAGGGATGCACTGAAGCTGATCCAGTTTCGTTTGTTATAAATAAAGAAGGTCTGAAAACAATGAGTTAGTTCCGTTGCTTTCAAGCCTTCTTTATTTTGGTATCTAAATGAAGAGGCGCCAGAGATGTTTGGGACCTAGGTTGGAGAAAGTTCCGTGTCATTTTCAGTCTCAGGCACGATGAAACAACAGCTGATTTCCTATAAAATAGAGCTATAAGAAGGAAGCGTTGGAGGGATGACAAATGAGAAGACTACAAAAAGCAACAACAGCTATCATGGTATCGATCGGGATCATTTGTGTTCTGGGGATGGCCGGTGTTGGAGCACTGGAAATCAGAAGCTCCATGAATGACCTGAGAAGCGAGATCACCTCGACGGTCAAAGGGATGCGAGAAGAAGGACGCGAGTTGAAATATACGATACGAGATGAAGTGGAAGATTTTAAGGAAACGATCAGATCCTTAAAATAGTGAAGTGTGGATAGATTTTTGATATAGATAGCGATTTGATCCGAAGGAGAAAGATAAACTTTTGAATAATTAAAGATAAAGAAATACCTCTGTTTGTTCGGTAAGCCGAAGCAGCAGAGGTGTTTTTCTGTTTATCTAATCTAAAAAATTCTTTATCTCCCTATCAGTCATAAAGACGCTTAACAGGGCGATAAGTTGTTCTTTTGAGTTGGGACCAAGCGTAGGTTCAGGTGTATAGCTCTCCCATTTTTCTGCCGCAGCATAAACATAGGTTGACCAGTTAGGGTTGAGTATCCGCCCATTTCTGATGGCTGTTATGTAGCGCTCTTTCAATAGGAAGTCGAAGGCTTTTTTATATTCCGTTTGCTTCATGAAGGAAACGGCTTTGAGCTCGATCGTCTCCATTTCGTTTTGTTCTAATAGCTGGTAGATCTGTTTTGCCTGGGCGTTCATAGGTTTCTGTTTCTTGTATTTCTTTATAAGATAATAAGCCTCCGGAGATAAGTAGGTTGTTCGATTTTTATGGGACTTGCAATAGAATAATTCGTGTTTATCAATTAAATTTGTAGCATCAGACCAACTGAATCCTAAATCAGTAATGTTAGGCATCGTCGATGTAGAGTTACAGGTCAGCAGTCCGAAATGGGCTAAATGTTCTTTTAATGATTTATCGGTCACAGCAGCAGCTCTCCTTTTTATTTATTATATCATGTCTTTGGTAGCGAGAAATATTCCCTCTTCAGTAAATACTCTGAAAAAAATTCATGAAAAGTAAAGAAAAAGGCTTGAAAATCATTGACTTTATGCGAGATAGACGGTATTATGTTAAATGGTATTGTTTGCCCCACAAGAGCCCCGGAAACTCAAGTGTAAGTCAAACATCGAATCGAAAATTGGAGGAAAAAAACGTGCGTACAACATATATGGCCAAAGCTGGCGAAGTAGAACGTAAATGGTACGTAGTAGATGCAACTGATGTTCCTTTGGGACGCCTTTCAACAGTTGTAGCATCTGTGCTACGTGGAAAAAATAAACCAACATTCACACCACATGTGGATACTGGAGATTTTGTAATTGTAATCAATGCTGACAAAGTGAAATTAACTGGTAAAAAAGCGACTGACAAGATTTACTACCGTCACAGCCAATACCCAGGTGGTTTGAAGTCTGTTACTGCTGGTGAACTGCGTGAGAAAAACTCTCGTCGTCTAATCGAAAATTCTGTAAAAGGTATGCTTCCTAAAAACACTTTAGGCCGTAAACAATTTACTAAATTGAACGTATATGGTGAAGCTGAGCATCCACATGCTGCACAACAACCAGAAGTTTTAGATATCACAAACCTAATTTAAGGAGGAAAATTCATTGGCACAAGTACAATATATCGGCACTGGCCGTCGTAAAAATGCAGTTGCCCGCGTACGTTTAGTACCAGGTACTGGTAAAATTACTGTAAACAAAAAAGATGTTGAAGAATATATCCCACACGCTGACTTGCGTGAAGTTATCAATCAGCCTTTCGGCGTGACTGAAACAAAAGGCGCTTACGATGTTTTAGTAAACGTTAATGGCGGTGGATACGCTGGACAATCAGGAGCTATCCGTCACGGAATCGCTCGTGCATTGCTGCAAGTAGATCCAGATTTCCGTTCAGCTCTAAAACGCGCTGGGTTACTTACACGTGACGCACGTATGGTTGAACGTAAGAAACCAGGTCTTAAGAAAGCCCGTAAAGCTTCACAGTTCTCAAAACGTTAATTGCTGGAGTCGTTGCGGATTTATTCGCTTACGAATACAGTATGGGACGGAGATTTCTACGGAAATCGAGTACCATTCAATTAGAATGTTTCAAGACACTTTCCAATTTTTGGAAGGTGTCTTTTTTTGTTTATTTGAATAAATAGGCTCTAGCGAACTTCAGTCTGCTGTTTAAGTAGTGGATAGAAAGTGTGCAGCTAAAAGTGATTTCTTTAGTAGCGAGGAGATAGAATTCATTTGGAGCACAAAGAGTGGATAATAAATATTTTAAAAACCGATAATGAGTTACAGTCTTCAAGTATGTAGAAGTAGATACTGAATAATGTGAATTTTACTTAATTTTACAAATTTTGTATAATGTGAACAAAGAGTTTAGTACGATTACGCTAGCGCTTTAAGAAATGAAAATGATACGTATAAGTACGAACTGAATGAAGACAGTCGAAGTGAATCAAAGGAGGGGAACTAATGGGAGCAATTGATGTTAATCCAATATCCGCACGTACTCAAGCGACGAAAATTTGTCAGGCAAGTGATAGGTTGTCTATTTCAAAGACGGTAACTTTTTCAGAAAATACGACGATTTCAGGGAATAGCAATGCAAAAAGTACATTTGAATCATTGGCGAAAGGAACAATAATGGCCCAGCAACTTTTAACTCGTGATGTCCAAGCCATCCAAAGTGTGATTTCAACATTTACTCGAACGGATGAAAAAATTAAAAATCAGTTGGAAGTATCATCTGTAAATCAATTTTTAAGTGGAGGAGCTTTTAAATGAGATTAGATGAGATTCGTTTAAAAAGAAGGAAAAACGAAGAGGCTCAAGATGAATTATTGCTAAGTCGAAAGAAATTTGAATTTCAACAGGATGAGATAAGACAAACTTATTTCCACAACCGACAATTGAAAGAGGAAGTGTTGGAATATTTTTATGGTGAACCGGAGCAATACTTATTTGAGGATGGGTTGGAAGAAACACGTAGAGATGAAGATAGATTCTTAGAGAGTAGTGAAAAAATTTCGGGATTTCTTTCAAAAGAAAGCATGCGTTTATCAGAAGAAAATGAGACCTTGTATGAGGAAGAACGCAAAGAACTAAAGGAGAGCAAACATGGTTAAAATGAATCTAGGAGAGGTGCGGACACAAACTGCAGACATTAAATCTTATTGCAGAGCTTTGAGAGAAGGTGCAAATAATTTAAATTCTGTAGCATCAGCTATTGGGTTGGAAATAGGGATAAGCGGCAAAACGGGTAACTCAATTAAATCATATTTGTCATCTATGTATCCTGCGTTAGCAAAAACGATGATCATGCATGCGGACGGTATTGAGGAAGCGAATCAGGCTTATGTAGATGGTTATGTTTCGATGTGCGGAGGGAAATCTTTAGATTCTGAAGTGTTAGAAAAGCAAATTGCAAGTTATGATTCATCTATTCAGAGTCTGGAATCATCTAAAGCAAGTCAAGAACAGTGGTATAGGGGCCAAGATATTGCAACAAAAGGAGCGATTCGTGAGGAATATCAAGAGTATATAAATAGCTTAGCATCCTCTATTGCAACTAATGAAAAAGAAAGAGGCAAATTAAAAGAGAAGTTGGATAAGCTGCTCACTTTTAATGGGCAGTCTTCCGCTTATTTTAGTATTACAGAAGAAACTAAGGGTTTGATGAATGAAGGTTTGTCGTTACTGGGGGGAGATATTTCAACTGGAAAAATTGGAACTGGATCTTGGAATGGACAAGGATTTACAAAAATAGAAACTAATTGGCAAACACGGGTACATGAAACCTGGGAAGAATTGAAGGAGCCAGAAATATTTAAGGAGCCATATGGTGGGGATCAAGGTTCAGCGCGTTATGCAACTGGTGAGGAAAAAGAAAGAATTTATGAAATTATCAGGCAGTACTACCCAAATATGACTGAAGATGAAATGAAAATACTTCTTAGCAGATTAAACAATGAGGGATGTGGATATGTTGCGATTACTAACTCGTTATTTATTCAATATAAAGGAAAAGAAGAGGAGTTTGAAAAGACTTTTGGTTTTCCAATGTTTCGGACTAGCGCTTCTGGTAAGAAGGAATATAATTTTAATGCACTAATTGTTGATTTATACTGTGCAACAGACAACCATAACGCAGATAAGTTTCTTTGGTTTACGATAGGAGATAAAGTTAATAAGTTTGAAGACTATGATAAAACAGATGGAGATAAAAAAGATTATAAGATTACTGAGGATCAGACGGGTAGTGGAACTAATTCAGATAATCGTAATTATAGAATTCAAAAATATTTGGATGATCATAACGCAGGAATAAGTGCTTCCGTTGATTCTGGTCATAAAATATCAGTAAATTCTTATAATGATTTGCTGAAAAAAGGAGATGTAATGGTTAAAATCTATGAAGGAGAAACCATTTATAAGGAAAGTGATAACGGAGAATTGTCAGAATACATGACTATGGGGAAAAATGAAGGACATATCATGGCTGTTACTGGGATAGACGATCAAGGTAATTTAATCGTTTCTTCGTGGGGGGAACGGTATATAATAAAGACAAAGGAATGTAAAAACGGAGATCTAGAGGTAATCACTTATGAATAAAAAAAAGTCTTTAGGCTTAATTTGTATTCTAACGACACTACTAATATTTTCTGGTTGCTTTTCACAGAAAAAGGAGGAAGATAGCATGGATCAAGAAGCTTTGAAAAATAATGGACTTCTAAATCCCAGTGTAGAAGAGATCAAAACGCAATCTTATCCCGATTATTATGATCTTAAGGAAGCTAAACGAAAAGGGATGGCTTCAGGAGAAGAGTTAAATAGTAATTTTCAAGTTGTTCATAATATGTACAAAAGGATTCTTGAAAATTATCTAGTAGGGATTCTCCCAATTGTAAAAGTTGATGCGGAATTAAAGAATAATTCTTTATATTTTCCATCTGTCCCTGAGGAGAAAAAAGATTTTTATCAAGGAACCTCTGGGTTGAATACACACTATTTTTATTTAAGAAATAATATTTACGTAGAAAGACTGTCACAGGGAAATATTGATACTTTTTTAGAAAAAGCAGAGGACTCTAATTTTGCATCTGATTCTAGTTTGATTGCAATTGTAAAGAAGACATTTTTAATGGTTATAAGGCAGAAAGAGAGCGAGATAGAATATGCAAGTTATGACCGGTCATTAAAACCAAATGCTTTGAATGAAGCTGTGGTTTTAGAGGTTGCCTATCAAAACGAGTATGATCAGGAAGGAAATTCTTTAGATGGAGAGACAGATGATAAACGATTGACTTTTTTGTCTGAGGTGTTTGTTCCAAACGCGGAAAAAGAATTATCAGAAAATAATGAAGGTATTCCTGTTACAGTTCTATTTACTGAAAACCTTAATATAAAATAATTGTTTACTTTATAAATATCACGCAATAGATCAATATCATTAAAGTATGAGAAATTGGGGTATGCTATGCCGATTAAAAATTCCGTGAATAGAAAAATTCTAACTGTTTTCATTTTATCGCTCTTATTTATAAGTGGCTGTAGTTTAAGACCACCAATGAAATCAATAAGCGAAATTAGTTCAGAAATCTATCCGTTAGACTTCGATTTAGAGGAAGCAGAGGAAAAAGGGATTGGCAAGAAGGAAGACTATTTTTTGGTTCAAAAGAATTATTTGAACTATTTGAGTATCTATTTGAATAGTCTGTATGATTTTAAGGAAATAGATAAAACGCTTAAAGAAAATGACTTTGAATTACTAAAAGAAAAGCCGTATTATTTTCGCATTTCCGAGCTGGGCTCAGAGTATATTTACTTGCGGAATAATGTCCATTGCGAACGGTTGACAGAAGAACAGATAGTATCTCTGAAGGATAGTGAGAATCTGAATGAGGATCAAGGAATTGATTTAGTGAAAAATACGTATGTAGAGGTTCTTTCGGTAAAGCCTGACAATTTTGCAAATACATCTAAATTGTCTTATACGCAAGGCAGCAATATAGAGAATGTAGTTGAAAACACAGCGTTGGTTTTCTATGTAAATTATAAGACACCTGTATTTAATTCAAAGGATAAAGAGAGCTATGTTGAAATAAATAAAAAAAATAAATTGGTTTTAGAATCAATTTCTAAAGATGTGTCTAGTGCGCTAAGTAAAGAATTGAGAGAAAAAATATATGTTTTTTATGCCGGATGGTATCCAATGACTTGACGGTTCTATAGAGAGTTATCGATAAAGATAAGAAGTGAACTGAGGGGATCGTTTCTAAGTAAATGATTCTATTTCATTACGAATAATCAAAAATCTGATAGTGTGCGGTGAAATGACCTGCTGAAGTTTCACAGGACTTGTGAATGGTAAGCTCTTAAGAGAGATCGGATTTTAGCACATGAAGTTATGTCAGTATGTATGTAATGCATTTAAGACACTTTCCATATTTTGGATGGTGTCTTTTTTTCAGATCGAGAATCTTACCTTCTCAACAACCGAAGAAATGCTATAATAAACCTAATAAAATACATAATTGTAAAACTACAGAAAATCAACTACTATTCCTTAAAAGTGAGGTGCATGAATGAAATTGAATAGAGGCAAAGAACTCATTATCAAAAAAAATCAGTCACTTTCACCAATAAAGTCTGAAGCAGGATTACCGGTGGAGCTCGCTGATCGTTTTGAGCTTTATCCGGAAAATAAGCGGCGTCCCGTGAATAAGACCCTGTTTCGAAATGATTATTTTCAATTGACCTGCAACATGAGGGATCATTCTATGGCCATCTCATCTAGGGGCGACCTTGTCTACTCGGCAATACCTTACGATACAGCAAGGAATTATATTCAGCGTGCAGCGATCCAATACCTGCTCCATCCGGAAGAGGTACGTCATTACATAGAAATGCATAAACCAAACATAGAGCAATACTTGGTGTTGAGCATTTTTCAAGTAACGAAAAAGCGAGTAAGTAAAGACTCCCCTGAAGTTGTTCAAGCCTATAATGCAATTGTTCAAAACCCGTTACTTGAGATTCAAGTTTTGGGACGATTGCTGCAGCATGACGAAACAGGCCCGCTTTCAGCCAATCTGGCTGGGAAGTTCTTGTTTAGTGAAAATGTAAAAACAGGAATTGCCGGTTATGTTTCTGAATATCTTAACTTTGTTGTTCAGCTTACACAAGCCTTGCCGCTAACGACAGATGGAAAAAATATGAAGCTGCTGGAATCAACGATATCAGACGCTTCCCTAGATGATGAGATGCATAAGCAACTAACCTTTGACTCGGATATTGCTCCGGCATTGGATCTGCTTCCGCAAGAAGTGAAACAAAATATTGAGCGTTCGATCATCAACACCACCCAGCCGATGCTTACCAATAACCAACCGCTTTTACGCTCAGAGTTCGGAAAGGAATTATCCGATGTTCGAAAAAATTATGTGGCGCATAGTGTCGATCCTCAAGAATTAAAGCAATATTTTGAAAATGTTCTGCCGACAGAAAGTACGAATATAGTCAATGTCGTTTCAGATATGCATATCATCGATGGGAAGTTTCCCTTCAGTAACAAGCATTTTAATATCTTGGCTGGAGATGTGATGGATTCACATATGACGAATGAAAAAATAAGCGGTATCTATGTGATAGGAAACCATGAGTTGGCTGCTGTCTTGCCGGAAAATCCAGATGTGAATAGTGAAGAGTGGCAAAAATGGGCTCCTTTCTCTAACTATGAATGGTTTAAGCTTATAAGAGAGAGCCCGGATGATGCATGGCCTCTTTTGCCTGTGGGGGATCACCAGTATTATGAAGTCGTGAAAAGTGAGATTGAGAAACGTTTCCCAAAAATGCAGGTGCTTAATAATAGTAGCACGGTCCATGGCGGCATTCGCTACATCGGTCTTACGATTCCTGTCGCATTGGTCAAACGAAGGAAGAAACTGCAAAGCTTTATTTTGAAATCCCTGAAGAAACTGCTTGGTAAGGAACAAGATATACCTACGGTGATCGTTTCCCATGCCCCGCTATTTAATGAGTTGAGTAGGCTATCGCCACGAAGTAAGTCCTATAGCAAGGAGTATGTTTGCACAGAACCGGCGATTGAACAATTATTTGAACAATACAATATCATCGGTGCTATTCACGGCCATCATCATATCCCTGCTGCCTTTGGTCGATATAAAGTAGTAGAGTTTGCCGGCAAAGAGCGGTTTGTCGTCTGTTCTATTTATTCTGATATGAACACTGGATTTGAGTTGATGAGCTTGATTGATGGTAGTCTGGAAAATTAGAGAATAGAATATATTTGTTGAACTGGCAGCTGATATTTCTTGAAAATGCACAGAAATTGTATGTAGCAGATTATAAGATAAGCCTTGAAGATAAATCGTCTTCAAGGCTTATTTGCGTTATCTTTTATAAGCTGGTTTTTCCAGTGCTATTGGCGTAGGATTCAATAGCACCCAGTGAACAGCTAGTTCGCTAAGTCGTGCCAGTTCCTCGTCGCCGTTTCCTCTGGCAATCGCTTTTGTCAGCAGAGCGGTTTCTTGTAATTGATTTTCAGATAGAGGGGTTCCGGTTTTGAAGGAATTGTTCAATGAATGTACCATCATGTTGAAGTCTCGATCCCAATTACCTCCGCCATTACGGAAGATTTCATCGGCTACCTTTCCAGTGATTCGGATAACCTCCCCTTGCAATGTCTGGCAAGAACCACTGCCGGGAACCAATAACTCCCACAATTCTTCGTGCTGTTTTTGCCAGGTTTTGGTGCTTAGTACGATTGGTGATGTACCATCGTGCTCTTTTCTTCTGGCTGCGGGAGCAACACTGAAGAGTGTGTATAGTGTTTGTAGTGCTGTCTCGGTTTCTGCAAGGCTTTCTGGATTGAAGTTGCTGCGGTAGAATTCAAAGGTTTCTCCAATCTTTTCCACATAGGCAGTCATCTTGCTTGTTTTTTGAGCCCCGCTCTCTAATAATAATAGAACTACTTTTGCCGTTTCTGTGAGGCTGGCATTTGTGCATTGTGCCAGACAGGCTTCTAAAGGTGTTTGTCCCATTTTGTTTTTCACATCAACAGGTGTGCCATAAACAAGTAAGGAGTTTACTGCCGTGGTTCTGGAAGCTCCTGCTGCTATATGTAAAGGGGTGTTTCCTTGAGAGTCAGTTAATGCAACGGAAGCTCCGTTTTTCAGCAATGCTTCAATACTGGACTTCCAATAGACAGCATGATGATGCAACGCTGTTTTTTGGTAAGTATCTCGAGCATTGATATCTGCTCCTTTCTCCTTCAGCCAGATAATAAAAGCTTCGGGAATACCAAAGCAGCTGTAGGCAGTTGCTTTACTATAGCCGGTATAAGCTTCTAATTCGCACGTTTGATAAACAGCCCTCAGCTCGTCAAGATCTCCTCGTTCACATAGCTCTGCAAAATCTTTGGGTAATGTCAGCCTCTTTTTTCCCAAATCAATCCCTCCTTATTTTTCTTCAATCAGGTTTTAGTGTAAGCGATATTATTCCGTTCTTATTTATTATAATCAATGGATAGATGAAAGGATAGTCTAGAAAGCGGGGTAGGCTAAGAAAAGGAGTAGCTTCGTCATAGGTAAGCTTTAAATTTACTATTGATGAGAGCTGCTGCTGAATCAAATGTCTGGGGGGAATTCTAGGTGGTAAGAAAGAAGATAAGAACCGGCGGTTTTTGATTAGTAGTAGTCCGATGAAATAGGGTAGGAGGGTATGGGAAAGTCTTACTGTGACATCGCTCACTTTCTTGATTCGTTAAAATAGCTGTTTTGATGAACGATCAGTTAAGTATATTTAACTTGGGAAGTAAGTTTTTTAGAGAGCTGTAATAGCTCGAATTCCGTGAGAATTGTCCGTGATTCCGCTATTTTAGCTTGACTATTAAACGGTTTCTCTTTAAAATAAAGCATGTAATAGTAGTGTAAATCAAAATAAAAAGGCACTTTGCTTCATGGCGGCAACCATGAAACAAAGCCCTGTAAGGATAGTGTGACCTATCAATACAAGTTGCCTTAATCAGCCAACGCGAGCGTTGACCTGTATTTATTTTACTCAATTTCATTGGAAATTTCCACTCTTTTATTTCTCTTTATGTTATTGTTTGGAGAATTGGAATGGGGAGGGGACAAAGAAAAATGATTGTTTCGGATTGGCTTCTTGAAAGAGCCGAACGGGATTGGGTAGAAGAAAACAGGCTATATATTTGTTGATTAAAGTAGTATTGAGAGTAGACATTTGTGCCCTCAATGCTGCTTTTTTTTGGTTTACCTGCTATTACTGAAAATGAAAGGCTTTAAGCGGGAAACTTTTCAACATGCTGCCAATCGCTAAACAGCTTTCAGAAATGAAACTATATTTATGACCTGATAAACAAGCGATTCCCTGCATAGTAAGACCCAGACACCTAACAGCATTGGCAGTGTGGAAAGCGTGAGACAAAAGATTGTCTCACGCTTTCCTATTATTTATGTAAAAAACAGATAGATAAACGAACGATCACCCTAATTGTTATTTTTTCTTTTCTCTCAGCAATGAAAAGCTTTGATTCGAGCAGCTGCATATTGAAGTTGGTAAGGTGAGATTCAGGATATTTAAACCCTTCTGATATAGTTTGAAGGCGGGAAAGAAAATGAAGGAATGTCAGATGTGTTGATAATTTTCATATTGATGCAATTAATAAAAATTGTTTTAGTTTTTAATTGATAAAAATAATAGTGTTTTTTTATACTTACGGAAAAAAGATTATGAATAGAAGAGAAAATGCTATTTAATAGGCTACTTAAAAGAGGGGGTAGTGAGGTTGAAAGCTTTACTTCTATTGACATCAAGGAAAATAGCTTGGATAATACTGAAACATGGTGGAAATAGTGTTTGATTATATATGTTTATGCATTTTTTTGTTTTTTATTTATATAAAAAATAAGATTCTTGTAATTTAGTATTACAAGAAAAGAAAAAATTGATATTATTTCGATGTAATCAAATTATAATTCATATTTTTTCGGTAGTCTATACTAAAAATGAAAAATATCTCTCATGTTTTTTTATTAATAAACAAAAAAATGAGAGAAACTTTTTTATTTTTGATGTATTGTAAGTTATTTTATGTAGTTTGCTTTTTGAAATGACGAATAAGTCGTCAAATGAAGCGTCAAATGGGAGTGGAGAAGAATGGCTAAAAGAGGAGAAAATATTTATAGAAGAAAAGATGGAAGATGGGAAGGAAGGTACAAAAAATCTAGAAATAAGAATGGACAGATTGTATATGGCTATATATATGGTAAGAAATATAGCGAAGTTCGGGAAAAAATGTCAGAAAAGCGCGTATATTATCCTGAGATGTCACTTGGTACATTTGACGGAACACTTTCTGAATGGTTGGATTATTGGCTTCATATTGCCATTAAGAATCAAGTGAAGCAATCAACTTGGACAAGTTATGAGTCTAAACTTCGAAACCACATTGTTCCTTTTCTTGGGAGTAAAAAGCTTCACTTAATAGAAAAGAAGCATATCAATACTTTTTTACAGCATTTAATTGCTGAAAAGTATTCAGAGAATACGATTCAAAACATTTTTACTATATTAAGCAGTAGTTTCAATTATGCTGTTGAAACAGGTAATTTAGTTGTCAATCCTTGTCGAGGTTTGCCTTTTTCTGCCCAAAATAGGGCTCGGGAAATTCATGCACTTTCAATTGAACAACAGCGAAAACTCGAAGAGTTAGCGTTTGAGGAACCTGGGTGTTCAGCAGTTATCATTAGTTTAGCAACGGGAATGAGGATTGGAGAAATTTGCGGATTGAAGTGGGTAGACATCGATTTTAACTATGGAATAATCAATGTGAATTGCACTTTGCAGAGAATCCCGGATCCGGAAAATCTCAACCGAACAAAGGTATTGATAGATACACCAAAAACCAAAAGCTCTCTTAGGAAGATACCTTTAGCTAAATATCTCAAGGAGTATTTGCTGGAGCGAAGAAGTACCAATGATTCAGATTATGTAGTGTCCAGCAATGGAAGCTTTGCGGAACCAAGAGTTATCAATTATAGATTGCAGAAATTGATTAAGCAAGCTGAAATAGGGACATTTCATTTCCATGTGTTAAGGCATACATTTGCCACAAGGTGTATAGAAAACAATGTAGACATTTCCTCATTGAGTAAGCTGTTGGGTCATAATTCTGTAAAAATGACCTTAGATACTTATACAGATTCTTTGTGGGAAAAAAGAAAAGAAGCAGTTGAAATAATTGATCGATTGCAGTTTAAAGAGTTCTGATAGTCATCTATTCGCCGTCAGAAAAACCGTCAGAAATTTAGAAGCCTCTGTATTCCCTAGGGAATACAGAGGCTTTCTTGTAATACTAAATTACAAGAAGAGTGTTTTTCTTTGTTCGTTTGCTTTATTAATAATAAAACATTGGTAAAAATTTTGAAAATATTATGCTGTAATTTCATGAGAAGGAGGATGCAGAATGTACAACATAGGTGTTAATCAACCGACGGAAGATTTTGAGCACACATACATAGAAAACTTGAGCAATTCCAAATGCAATCTTATTCAGGTTGATTCGGAGAATATGGATGCGATAATCAGCAACTTAGATGGTGTCTTTCTAAAAGAGGATACGAATCAGAATATTGGAAAGATTTGTGGTTTGATCATGAAAATCAAAGAGAAATCCAATCCACTCATATGGGTATTTTCGGAGGAACCATCTTCGATTCAAAAAATTATTTATCTCCAAATGGGTGCCGATGGAGCATTTACAGGAGAAGATGAGCCGGAAGCGATCAATCTAATCATCAATAACTCATTAAAAAGATACTATCAAGAGAAGCAGGTGGAGGTCATCAAAAAACCTGCCGAACATATACATGGAATTGAACTGATTCCACATAACTTGAGTATCAAATTTTCAGATTCTACAGAGGAAATAGCGCTGACAAGGTTGGAGTTCCAACTGATGCAACTGCTGTGTAATAACTATTTAAAAGGTGTCTCCTATCAGGAAATCCATGAGCATATTTGGCAGAAGCCATATAAGAATAATAAGTACAAAGTAGCAAATCTAGTTTTTCATTTGCGAAGCAAGCTGGAGAAATCTGGCGTAGAACCAACACTTATTCGTACAGTTCGTTCAAAAGGGTACATGCTGTCTGAAGCTTAAATAGATACTGGGCGCGTGTTTCAGGAGGTCGTTAGAAAGTATTTCGTTTTCTGAAAGAGTGAAAGGGTTATGTTGGAGAAAGCACAATATGAAATCTTATCCGCAACCAGTCATTTTTAAGAAAATTGAAATAGATGTATATCTGCCTTTAGATATGCAAACAAATATGAAAGGAAAGGAGATGAAAATACAGAATGAAAAAAGGCAAGAAACATATGATTTTTTTATTGTCGACAATAGTATTGACTGTTGGCGGACTGGGAGTGTTTTTATCTAAGGGAATAGATCCTATACAAGCGGAAGAATCAGGAGATGCGTCAACTCTAGCGAGCTCGTTCGATGTAGACAGCATGCTGGATGATCCTACTGATTTAGGAGGTTCAACAGAGATAAATGAGGTATCAAGTGATCCGGCTAGTTTAGTTTCTCCCCTTGCCGATACGACACAACCACCATATTCAGATGACAAAACGTATTCAATATGGGGTAACCCAAATGTAGATGCCGTGCCATCCGGTACAGCGTATAAGGAAGTCTCAACTTGGACTGAATTTAATGCGGCTATGATTGACAGTACAACAACTTATATTAAGTTGATGGCGGATATTGACAACCCGAGTACAACTCAGGGAGGTAGTACGGCAACAATCATATCAACATCCAAACCTAGCCTAGTTGTTGATGGAAATGGTCATAAACTGAATACACAACAAATTTCGTATTGGATGACTGGATCTACAGCTAGAGGATATTATCTGAAGAATCTAACGATGTATGGCTCTTCTCCGTATGGCTGTTTTTCTACAGAGGTCTATCAAAACAAATATATTGTTTATGACAATATAACTTATGAAGGTTCTCAGCTGACAGCTGCATACTATGCAACCCTTGTTTTCAAAGGGACAAACACGGTGATTTCGGCAAATGCAAACTACACTTACACAATTAATGGAGTAACTAATACTGTCACTAATAATGGTGTTGCAACAGTTGCCTCTGGTTTGGAAGCTCATCGTGCGATTATTTTAGAAGATAGTATAACAAATTTCATCACTGGAAAAGGAGATGGCTTGCTGATTGGCGGCTACCTATCACAAAATGCAGGGAATTCTCCTTATGCATACTTAGAGAAAAATGCAACACTAAACGTTACATCTAAGGGTGATGGTGGAGAGAGCTATTCTTATAACGCGAGTAGTGGAGTTGTTAATGCAGGAGCTAATATTCAAAATGGCGGTAGTCTGATTCTTAATGAAGGAGCTTCAATGACTGTCGATGTTACTGGTACACATCGTGCTGGGATGCGTTTGACAGGCGGGAGCAGTTCAAGGAATACAATTGTGAATATTGGTAAAGATGCTGAGTTGAAAATTATTACTGATGAACGTATTGGACAACAATGGGAGACTGGTTCAGTTGGCAGCACAGGAATATCGAATGTTACAGCAGCTACTTATCCATATTATTCCGGGTTGACTTTAGATTCTTATTCTAAAATCATTTTGTCTGACGAAAACGCCGTTTTAGATGTTACCATGGAAAATTCTCGGTATTATCGTACAGCAGCTTTAGGTTATGTTCAGGGGATTCGGATGGCTGCGAACAGCAGCATATACGTTTCTTCCAAAGCAGCATTCAACTTGAATATGAACGGTTCCTTTGGATCAGCGCTCAAAATGGTTGGTGCTAACTCTAGCTTTGTGGTGGAGGACGAAGGTGAAGTTAATTTCGATGTCAAAAGCCAAACTGGTACGGCCTATACAGGGACTACCAGTCTAACTTCTATAAATGATGTCAGTGCGACAGCTAATATACTTCAAGTAGATAGTGGATCATTTACAGTTGGGAGAAAAGGTATTTTTGATATGAAGGTTCATGATGGGACAGGGAGCAGAAACATGTTCTATGTCGGAAATGGAAGCTTCACATTTGCAGATGCCTATCGAGTTGACTTGAATGCACAAGGAAATGACAATGTAGAGCTGGTAAATATGGCAGGTACTTTTAATGCGGATATTCAAGCAGTTTATGCATGGAATAAAGGCAATTCTGCAGATGATAAAACTGCTTCCAATTATGAGTGGACGCCGATTTACAATGCTCAGATCACTTATGCACGTTCTGGAACAACCGATGTTGTCGCAAATAGTGTGTCAACGGCGACTAAAAATGATTTTGTAACTAATTATCGTACAGAAAGCTTCAATCGAGTACTTTATGAATGGATACCGGATGTTGAGGTTGAGATAAGCGAAGTCTCAGACAATGAAACGATTTTAAGCGGCCAACAGATTTCAGGTCGTACCAATCCGTTGGCAATGGTGACTATCTATATCACTCGTGCGGGTTCTTCAACAGAGGAAAAGCTAAGTGGTGCGAATAAGGCAAACGAAGTAGATGATTGGGCAAGCAATACTAGCTATAACTACCATGTCAATGCGGATGCAAGTGGTGATTATACATTTACTTTACCAAATGATGTGACCTTGTATGTAGGAGATACGATCCGTGTACATTCATGGCGCTATGGTAAGGAAAATGATGCAACGACTGTTGTGTTGGATAAAACAGCACCGGAGGTTGTAACGAAGGATATTTATCGCGTTGTCAACGGTGCGTCGCCAGCAGCTTCAGAGTTTGTTTCTTCCGTTACGGATAAAGGAGTAAATCCGGCAGTTTGGGATGCCTACTATAATGCAGCAAGTCCTCAAGCGATGATCGACGGTTGGATGACAACAGTGGGCGTTTATGACGTGAAGCTGGATGTCGCAGACCGTGCAGTTGATGCAGATGGCAATGCCTCCCCGAATATGAATCCAAGTGATGTACCATGGGAAGCAAAACTTCACGTTTTAGCAGCAGACCGTGAAATCACAGCGGATGATGTAACGACGAGTGTAGCTGTAGTAAGAGGTTTCAACACCTTGGATGAGCTAAAAGAATTCATTCTTGCTGAGAGTAATGCGGCTGCTTTCAAAATTGAAAATGATGCAAAAGTTGATTTAACAGATCAGATTGTTGTCTCAAACTTGGGAAGCTTGAACTTAAATTCTTTAGATGGCAGTTATCAGGTAGAAGTGAGTGTTCCAGGCGAAAACTTGACGAAGACGATTACAGTAGTTGTTGAAAAAAGTGAAAGTACAGTAACTGTTCAATTTGTAAATGAATTGGATGAGGAGCTGCATCAAGAAATCGTTCTTACAGCAGATATCGGTCAATCGGTCGATCTGACAACGACGCAAAGTGTCTTAGACGCAATTGCAGATGTAGAAGGTCGAAGCTATGTAATCACAAATCGTCCTGATTCTGAAGCTGGGATTGTAGTTAGCGCATCAGGAACAACCGTAACGTATAAATTTAAAGGTGTTCTAGAGCTGACTTCAGCACCGGCAACGGTCGATTTTGGCAGCCTTACGTACAATGCTAAGGTACAACGTGTAGACAATCCAACAACAGATGATGATTTAGTTGTGACAGATACACGAGCAGATACAACTGATGGTTGGACACTTTATGCAGAACTGACAGAAAACATGATCAATGTTTCCACTGGTTCAATCATGAACGAAGCCTTATGGTATGTGGATAGCTCAGGGAATGAAATCCCACTGACTTTGGATTATGGTAGTCAGGCTGTTTACACCAGCAGTGCTGGCGGAAGCTTTGATATAACAAGTACTTGGGGGAATACATCAAATGACCCCGGGTTGAAGCTGATTGCTGATCCGACGAAAACAACTGTTTCAAGTGTTGGTAAGTACTCCGGTGTTGTCACATGGACAATCATGGCAGGACAACCATAGAAGGGAAGGGGAAAAATGAAAATAAAAAATGCGTTTCTCCTGACTTTAGGGCTATTTTTACTTGGTGTAGTTGGATTCTCAGCGGCAGCTTCGGCAACAACAGGAGCTGGAGGTCAGGTCAGTGTTAAAGGTCAGATTACATTCTATGAGGGAACGACAGAATCTTCAACCATAGAGTCCTCGACGACAGAGACTTCAACGTCGACTTCTTCGTCAGAGGTACCAGGGGAATCCAGCAGCACTTCTGATTCATCGTCAGAGGCGGCAGCTAATTCCGGTAGTACTACAAAACCTCAGGGATCGTATCCAAGTACAGGTGAAATGATTCGTAATTACAGCTTTGCAGGTGTAGGAGCTATCTTGCTGTTTGTACTGATTCTTTGGAATCGACGGAAGAAGAAGGAGGAAGAGCAAATATGAAGATAAGTCAATGTTTAAAAGCTTCTATAGCTGTTCTTCTTTTATCCGGTGCAACAGTAATTGGCGGAAAACAGGTACAAGCAACAGAACACAGTGTTAACGGCTCTGTAACTGTTGAAGGAAAAGATACCAGTGATCCGATAGATCCGGAAAAACCGGGAGAAGAAGTAGACCCTGGTGAAGGGCCGTCGACAAAAGGCGACCTCAGAATTGATTTTGCCTCTGCTTTGAACTTTGGGTCGGCGGAAATTACCAAAACGGATCGTCAATTTGATTCGTTGGCACAGCTGTTTCACAGTGATACAGAAGCTCGCGGTTACTATATTCAAGTAAGTGATTACCGCGGTGAAGCAGCGGGCTGGACACTAACCTTGTCTCAGGATGCCCAATTTCATAGCTCGATTATTCAAGATTTGGAGAATCAGAGCTTGGATGGTGCAGTACTTTCTTTTGGCAATGGCTGGGCAAATTCTGCTGGAAGCAGCGGAACGCCGACGGTTAGCAGAGATACGCTAGGCCTTAATGAAATGGGTACTGCGTATACTGTTGCTACGGCTGGAAGCAAAGAAGGAAAAGGGGTTTGGTCGATTGCCTTTGGTGCTTCGTCAGAGAATACCTCAAATCAGGAAAACACACTGTCACCTTTGAAAGATTCAGAAGGGAATGCTGTGATGGATACAACCTTCAATAAGCAGGCGCATAGCAATAGCGCAGTATTTTTGACAGTACCTGATACGACTAAGATTTATCCTGTTCAGTATACAACGACTCTAACATGGACGTTAGAAGCTGGACCAACGGAATAACACACGCACTACCTTAAGTTAGACAAACTGGGATAATCCCATTTGTAAATAAAAAACACAGAAAATTTAGGAGGAACAAAGAAATGAAATTAAAGACATTATGTGCAGCAGCATTAGTAACAGTTATTGGAGCATCACTAGTACCAGTAGGAGCATATGCTCAAACAGATTTGGATTCTAAAGGTACAGTAGAGGTTGGCGCTGGTATCATCGATCCAACTGATCCAGACAGCATCGTTGACCCGGAAGATCCAGACGGACCTGGAATTGACCCTAACACTCCAGGCGTTACTCCAAATCCAGATATCAAAGACAAAGGGATTATTGCGGTTTCTGATTTAGATTTTGGTACGATCGCAATTGGTAAAACAACAGCTAATGCAAAAGCGATTGAATTGATCGGCGGCAAAGCTGGCGAAACTCGTGGAAATATTGTTTCATTTGGTGACGTAACTGGTGAATACACAGGTTACACAATTTCAGCTGAGCTGACAAGTCAATTTAGTAACGGAACTGCAGCATTGGATGGTTCAACAATCACTTATACAAATCCATTACTAGCAACTTCTGGTACAGGATCAATCACTGCGGCACCATCAGCTTCTGTAACATTGAGTACAGAAAATGGACCACAAAACTTCGTTAAAGCTGCAAATGGTGAAGGAAGTGGTTTGTGGACACTGGAATTCGGACAAAGTGCTGCTTATACAGGAGCTGCTGGTACTGATTCAGAATCTGTTACTTTAGAAATTCCTACAAGCGTTGCTTCTTCAATGGCAAAAGCAACTTATGTTGCAACAGTAACTTGGACAATGGGTGCAACTGCTTAATTAGCAATCAGCTTTTAATAAGCTAGTATCTTATGTTTCACTAGTAAGCTGGTGAGTTTCTCGCCAGCTTACTTCTGTCTATTTAAAAGCTGTATACATAGAACAAGCGGCTAATGCAGTTGTTCTGCTCACAAATAAGAATGATGAGGTCAATGATATGAAAAAAAGATTTGGAATCACCCTATTAACTACCCTTTTGTTTTTTGCAGCAACATTTACAGGGAACTCAACAGCTTGGGGAACAGCGGATAGTGAAGAAGCAGAGGAAACTTCTGCAGTCTCAGCCTCGGGATTTACATACAATATAATTTATCCGGAAAATCAAACAGATAGCAGCTTGGGGTATTATCGATTGGGAATGACACCAGGGCAACAACAGACTATTTCTTTCGTTCTAAATAACTCTAGTTCAGAAGCAATAACAATTGATTTAGCTTTGAATGGAGCAAAAACAAATAAAAATGGTGTTATTGAATATGCGAACAGTGAAATTGAAAATGATGCTTCTCTTGTCTTTGCTTTTGAGGACTTAGTGACCGGACCAGAATCAGTTGACTTGGCTGCTGGCGAAACCAAACAAGTAGATCTATCAATACAAATGCCGGAAACTAGTTTTGAAGGAGTGGTAGCTGGAGGTATCCAGTTGATGAGGGCTGGACAAGCAGAGGATGCTGATACAAGCGGAGGCTCGACTGTCATCAATCAATATGCGTATGTGATCTCCATTTTATTACAGGAAAGTGAGATGGATCTGACTCCAGATTTGAAGTTTAATAGTGCTTATGCAGGTCAGCTGAATTACCGTAACTCAGTTTATGCCAACTTCTCGAATGTGGTTGCTGCTTATTTGAATGATCTGACTGTGGAAGCACAGGTAATGAAGCAAGGAAGCAGTACTGTGTTGTACGAAGCGAAAAAGACCTCTATGCGGATGGCGCCGAATTCTTTTATGGAATTTCCGATTACAATGAATGGTGATCAAATGGAGGCAGGCACATACACTCTTCGTATGATCGCGACCTCTGGGGAACTGAGCTGGGATTGGACAGAGGAGTTTGAAATCTCGGATGAAGAAGCTCAGAAATACAATGAACGAGATGTCGGCTTGACTCAGGAAACGGGAATCGACTGGGCGTTAGTGGCGATGATTGTCGGTGGATTTGTTGGGCTCGTTGTCGTGATTTTCTTAGTTGCCACACTTCTTCGAAGGAAGAAAGGGAAACAAAAGGGTGGGAAATCTAAGAAAAAAGGAAATGAATCAAGGAAGAAGAAAGTTTAAAGAAGATAAGGAGCGGCACATATGACAATACTGGCTTGGATCATTATGGGGGCTGTAATCGGCGGGATTCTCTGTGCTCTTTTTGGAATGTACTTTTTAGTCAGGAGTATATTTCAAAGCAAGAAGCTGAAAAAGCTGCCTCAGCGTCCACCAAAAAATAAAAAAAAGCGAAAGCGATGGAAGGCAGCGCAAATAAAATTAAAGAAACAGCGAAAAAAGTCCGTTGTCTTTGCTGTTCTCTTATTAATAGTGGCAGCCGGCAGCGGGGGCGCTGCTGGGTATACGAGTTACTACCAGTCCATCAATCTTTCCTCTGATGATTCTGCTCTAATTGTCCGTTCCTACTATCTTTTGAGAGATTTTCAGGAAGAGTTGGAGAAAGCGGCTGATCAGACTGAGGATCAGGCTGCTTCTCAGCAAAATATCCGCTATTTAGCGACTACTCTGGCGGCGTATTCAACGAAAAAAGCGAGTACATTGAATACTAAAGAGGGGCAATCTACTCTGAACCGTTACTATAGCGCCTTGTCCGAACTTGGAGTGAATGCGACACGAGTGAGTAATAACTTTTATGGCAGCAGCGAGCTGGTAGCAGAATTTCAAGTAGATATTGAAAAGGCTATTACCCATGAAGCTGGAGCCTTTGAGTATTTCAAGGTCAATCAATCAGCGCTTGAGGAAGAAGGAGCAAGTGAGGATGAATGACAAAAGGACAGAAAAGAAAGAACCCTAGGCAGCGACAGCAGAAACAATCTGAAAAGCTAAGTGCAGTACAAAAGCGATCTGTTGGAAATGTTGAAAAAAATGCCAAAAAAAACACCGAACAACCATCAAAAAGAAAGAGTGCTGCAAACCTGCAATCAAAGAAAAAAAAACAATGCTCTGAGAATAAGAGAAGCCAATCTTTACAACGACAACCCAAAAGAAAGAAACCAAGACAACGGCTGTCTTCAAAAAAATCACAGCCTCGTATAAATAAGCTAGCTTCCTCTTTCAAAAAGCAGTCTAAGACAAGGTTATTTGGAAAACGAAAGAGTAAAAGGCGCAAGCGTATTTTCTTTACAGGAGTTCGTAGGGGTGTTCATGATTTTTTGGCGGTCCTACTTGTGACGGCACTTGCTTCCTTGGCTATCAGCACTCTTTTCTTTGGTGTGGAGAAGGTTAATGGATACAGTATGATGCCGACTTTAACGGATGGGGATACTGTCTTCATTCGGAAGTCTAAAGACGTGGAACGAATGGATATGGTGCTGTTTCAGCGGGGACAAGTACAACAGATCCGACGCGTGATTGGCTTGCCTGGGGAACGGATTTATTATAGTGATGATGTTCTTTATGTGAATGGCGAGGCTGTTGATGAAAAGTTTATTATTAATGAAATCAATGAAGCGCAGAAAAATGGTGGTCAATATACAGAGGACTTTCAGTTATTGGCTATCAGTGGGGCGCAGGTTGTTCCTGATAAGTGCTATCTTGTGCTGGCAGATAATCGAGAGTACGGCTCGGACAGTCGAGAGTACGGGTTGATTACCAGTGAACAGATTATTGGTATAGTAAAGGCTCGGCTATTGCCATTGAATGTTCTTACGGGGTTTTAATTTTTCTCGGAAAGAAGAATATTTCTTTCCGTACAAATTATGAGCAGGTTTTATTCGTCTGGGTAGACTGTGGTAGTCTCAATAATTAGTAAAAGGCAGTGTTAAACAACTAGGTGCAATCGCACGGGTTGTTTAACACTGCCTTTTTTGTCGTTATGTCATTGTGTATCGTTATCTGGATCTGGGATATCTATTGTAGATTTTCCAGAACATATTGGAACTCACTGAAAGCCACTTCGTCGATCCCGCCATTCATTTGAAGTAGGACCAATTTGTTTTCATTTACAGCTGTCCATGATTTGTACTGTTCGTTTTCAGCTGTTAAATTGTCATAGAAAGCTTTAGCTTCCTGTAAGTCTGCCAAATTGGTATAAGCAGTCAGGCGACCATTCAAATAGGAAGCAGAGTATTCTGAGTAATACACACCGAATATAACACCCGATGAAGCTTTCATAGGTGCCAGGCCGTAATCAGCTTCAGTCATATCTCGTTCTTCATAGACTGCAAGGCCTGCCTCTTGAAACTTCTGGACAACTTCCTGTGCAGAGATGAGAGGCTGTGCAGGAGCTTCACTGGAAGTGATGGTGGTGCTGTTGGTTGTTGTTGCTGAACTATTGGATGTTGCCGGTTTTTCGTTGTTGCTGCAGGCAGCAATAGCAAAACAGCAAATGCCTAATAAAATAAAAGACATCCCTTTTTTCATACTTTTCCTCCTTATGCGCCAAAAACTAATAAATATGTAAATTCTCTTTATCGCTATTCTACCATGTTTTTTAAAGGCAAATCCACAAGATTAATTAAAAATAAATTTATGTTTCATTTGATGAATAAAAAAACTCGTCTTATTTGATTAAAACACTTGAGGACAGTAGAATTTACTGTAGTAAGAAGGAACATTGAGCTTATCTATAAAGGCTCGATCTTCAGTCAAAAATTCTAGAAGGGGTGTCTGGACATGAGAATCGCTGTACTAGGTGGGAATGGTAAAGCCGGTTCATTGATTATTAAAGAGCTTATAAGAAGGAATTTAGATGTTACTGCAATTGTTCGGTCGAAAAACAAGTTGGAAGAGAAGGTACCTACAATTGAAAAGGACATTTACTCACTTTCAGCAAATGATATCAAAGACTTTGATGTATTGGTCTGTGCGCTTGGTTTTAGAGACCACGTTGAAGAATTTTCTTCTTCTATGGAGCATCTGCTTACTATTTTAGCAGGACTTTCTGTACGGTTAGTGGTAGTGGGAGGGGCTGGCAGCCTCTATATAGACGCAGAGCAAACAATAGAATTGAAGGATAGCCCTGATTTTCCGAAGGAATATAAAGCAGTTCCGACTGCTATGAGTGAGAGCCTGCAGCTGTTGAAGCACTCGTCTGGTGTGACTTGGACTTATGTCAGTCCGGCGGAAACATTTGATGCGCATGGTGAAAGAACTGGTCATTATCAGCTGGCAGGAGAAGTTCTTACACGAAACGCAGCTGGGAAAAGCTATATCAGTTACGCTGATTATGCTATTGCGTTGGCAGATGAGATTGAACATGCTGCTCATTTGAACCAGCGGATCAGTGTTTATTCATGATTTCTGTTTTGGGCAGTAATAGGTCATACAAATAGCTGTTCCCCCCTGTTTTTTAGGAGTAAAGTGAATCGTTGCGATATTTAGAATGTTTTTGAATGGAATTTTCTATGTGTTAAAATGAAATTATGTTTTTTTACGTAGATTAATTGAGAAGAGGTAAAACATGAAAGCAGAGATTATCGCTGTCGGAACAGAGCTGCTGCTCGGACAGGTAGTAAATACCAACGCAACTTTTCTTTCAGAAGAGCTGGCAGATCTAGGTATAGAAGTTTATTATCATACAGTAGTCGGAGACAACTTGCAACGTCTGCTTGATGTATTGAATGAAGCAGAGCAAAGAAGTGATTTAATTGTTCTGTGTGGAGGACTAGGACCCACGGAGGATGATTTGACAAAGGATGGCGTTGCACTGCACATTCAAAAAGAACTAGTTCAAGACCCAGAAGGGATGGCTAAATTATTAGAATTTTTCCGATTTTCACAACGGAAAATGACAGAGAATAATTTACAGCAGGCATTGATCATAGAAGGCGGCATAAGTATCCCTAACCCTACCGGACTAGCTGTCGGAACACTCGTGATGGAACGAGAAACTAGCTACTTATTGTTGCCGGGACCGCCAAGCGAGCTGAAACCGATGTTCTTTCAGCATGTACGTCCGTTGCTTCAGGAACTTTTTCCAACGAAGGAACAGTTGCTCTCAAGAGTTTTACGTTTTTATGGAATTGGAGAGTCACAGCTTGTTACTGATTTGAAAGAGCTGATTGATGCGCAGACCAATCCGACTTTGGCTCCTTACGCCAAGCCGAATGAAGTGACATTGCGTTTAACTGCCAAAGTTTCGTCAAAAGCTGAAGGTGAGGCAATGCTTCAACAGTTGGAGGAGCAGGTGCTGGCAATCGTGGGAGAGTTCTTTTACGGTTATGGCGATGAGAATAGTCTGGAAGAAACAACTGTTCGACTATTGACGAAACACAATAAGACTCTGGCAGCCGCCGAGAGCCTGACAGCAGGACTTTTCCAGAGTATGATTGGGAATGTCTCGGGTGCATCCAAAGTACTCCAAGGCGGCTTTGTTACGTACTCAGCAGCAATGAAGACGGAATTGCTGGGAATCCCAGAAAGTTTGATCAAAGAGCATGGAACTGTCAGCGAGGCTTGTGCAATTGCTATGGCTGAACGTACATTACAACTTGTTGGATCAGATTTAGCGGTTTCCTTTACTGGAGCAGCTGGTCCGGATGAACTGGAAGGGCATCCAGCTGGAACTGTGTGGATAGGGATTGCAGAAAAGGGCAAGAAACCGACTGCCGAACTTTATCATTTCAGTCGGGATCGACAGTATGTTCGATACAGTGCTGCCATGAAAGGCTTGGATTTGATTCGTCGTGCAGTTCTAAAGGAAAAATAAAAATGCGAATGTCTGTTCGTTTTTTCTTGATTTTTATTGATAAAACAGGTAAGATATAATCACTGGAAATAAAACTATGTTTATATATAAGGAGGATTATCAATTGGCTGATGATCGTAAAGTAGCATTAGATGCTGCGTTGAAAAAAATAGAAAAGAACTTCGGGAAAGGCTCAATCATGAAGCTGGGGGAGAAAATTGACCAGCAAATATCTACAATCCCAAGTGGATCTCTGGCTTTAGATGTTGCTTTAGGAGTCGGCGGATATCCTCGAGGCAGAATCATTGAAGTCTATGGTCCTGAAAGCTCAGGTAAGACGACCGTTGCTCTTCATGCGATTGCAGAGGTACAGAAACAAGGCGGAACAGCTGCCTTTATCGATGCAGAGCATGCATTGGACCCTCAGTATGCGCAAAAACTAGGTGTGAATATTGATGAATTACTGCTTTCACAACCGGATACAGGTGAGCAAGGCTTGGAAATCGCTGATGCTTTAGTATCAAGTGGTGCCATTGATATTGTTGTTATTGACTCGGTTGCAGCTTTAGTCCCTCGTGCGGAAATAGATGGGGAAATGGGTGCCAGCCACGTTGGTTTGCAGGCGCGTTTGATGTCTCAGGCGTTGCGTAAGCTTTCCGGCTCTATCAATAAAACAAAGACGATTGCTATCTTTATCAACCAAATCCGTGAGAAAGTCGGCGTGATGTTTGGTAATCCGGAAACAACTCCCGGTGGACGAGCGCTGAAATTCTATGCGACAGTCCGATTGGAAGTACGTCGTGCGGAACAGTTGAAGCAAGGAACAGATATCGTCGGAAACCGAACAAAAATCAAGGTAGTAAAAAATAAAGTAGCGCCGCCTTTCAAAGTAGCCGAAGTTGATGTAATGTACGGCTTGGGAATTTCCCAAGAAGGTGAATTACTGGATATGGCAGTTGAAAAGGATCTTGTAGAGAAGAGTGGTGCTTGGTACAGCTACAACGGCGAGCGAATTGGTCAAGGACGTGAAAATGTAAAAGCGTATATGATGGAGCATCCTGAAATGGTTGAGGAGCTTTCTGTTAAAGTGCGGTCTGCATTTGGTATCGGTGATGGATCAATTGTTGTTGAAGAAGTAGAAGGGCAAGAAGAACTGCCTCTAGATGACGAAGAATAGAATATAGTAGATTTATTCTACTAGAATAGAACTGCTCCTGAGAGACAAGAAGGCTTCTTGTTCATCAGGAGCAGTTTTTAGGTTTCTTAAGTAACTATTTAGGCTCGATTTTGATGAATGGCAGTGCCCCATCGGTGTAGATAGTATCGCCTCCTCCATTAAGTCCATGATAGCTAGTGGTGAAATGCTCGATGACTTCAACAGTAACAGGAAGCTTAGATTGCTTGAATGTGTTCAAAACGAAGTCTCTTTCTTCATCGATATCTGAATTGATTTTATGGGTGATTTGTCCGGTAAATGCAGAAAATCCAACTTTTCGATCATAGGTTGCAGCAGCAAGCCAATCTGCTTCTTTTCCTCCCGGTAGATACCAATCCTCTGGTGTTTGCCAAATTCGGACATGGTGTCTCCTTCTTGGATTATGTTCAATCTCCTGTTCGAAGGCCAATGCTTGTTTTTTGCCAAATAGAAATAATGAACTGACTGGGGCACTGGGGTAGGAGCGCCCAAGTACACTGGCTAGAACCATGTGTAGGCTGGAGCGAAAGCTCAATGGTTCTGCTAAGGTCCATCCGCTGTCTGCAAATAATTGGATAAGCTCGTTTTCTCCGCCGATAAAGGCTAAATTGATGGGATCGCCAAGCAATCCGTCGCTTGTCCGTGATCGGCCAATAAAATAATCAGGTAAGTAACGATTGGTCATTATTTTATTGATCCATGGAAGAACGAGGTAAGAGCTAAACAGCCATAGAATGACATATGTGATGATGTGGATTTTTCTCGTTAGAATTTCTTCAAACAAGGATTTGTAGACCAGATAACCTGCAATGATAATGAGGATGAAACGCAAGGTTCTAAAAATAGTATTGATGATTGTCTGTCTTTTCATAGCGGCTCCTTTCGATCTTAAAAAATAGGGCATGTTTAATTCGGGTAATTGGCAATGCTGCTTAGACTGCCTCAAAAAGGATGATGCTCAAACAGATAAACCATGATATAGCTGTAAACACCAATTGACCAAGGCTTCAGGAGTAGAATGATTCTTAAAAATTTTGTGAAGGAGATATCTGTCATACCGGCAACTAGACAAACAATGTCATCTGGCGCAAAAGGAATGAGCAATGTCCAGATCAGCAGCTTTTGGATTTTTTTCTCATCATTGGTACCGACCAAGTCTGTAAATTCTTCATATTTTTTCGGGGATAAAATGGCTTTGACGAACCCTTTCCCGTAATGTCGTACTAGTAAAAAGGCAAGCACTTCACCAATTATCAAACCTATGTAGCTATAAATAAGACCATAGATATTCCCGAACATCAGCATACCGGCGACTGAAGAAATACCACCGGGTAAAATCGGGATGACTACTTGAACGATTTGCAGCAGAATAAAGACAAGGATTGCCCATTGTCCAAACTGATGAATGAAATTTTTTAGAAGTACTGGCGATTTGAAAATACCTAGATGTAGGCCGTACAAGACTAAGCTGAAAAGAATGAATAGTCCTAAAAAAGGTAGTACACGGATGAATTTCTGCAGACGAGTCATACTGCGCCCTCCTTTTCAATAGATAAGATGTTCAATTACAGCTATTCACTGCCTATTAATAAACACCTCTTCTATTTCATAACCCTCAATTTCTCTGTGTTTCACAGGTGAAGAACGAGGCATAAATCACTATAGCGATAAAGGCTAATTCAATAACTGTAGTAAGAATGGTTTCTTCACAATTATATATTCTTCTACCTGAATTAAACAATTATCAGCATTATATCACTTCCTTTTTCTTGGAGTGGGCATCCTTTGAACGAGAGAGAAGAGGAACTGTCAACAGTGCCGTTTTAGATACAGTGGCTCACTGTTTCAAGTACAATTATTTACAGGGGGAATTACTGGAACAATGGACATTATGAAAAGCCTTTCTTAAAATCGACAGGCATTTATTTACAGGATTTAGAATTGATTTTTGCATGAATGCTCTTCGGTATTTATCCGAGAGAGTCAGGTGATTTTCTGTGTGCTCCATTTTTAGATTCAGAACAGGTGTTTTCAATAGAGCGAGCGTGGAGTAGAATAGCTATTTTGAGTTGACACACTCATTGACAACAATTAGAATAAAGTTGTGTGCATTTTCTGTGCATACATGATTGATGTATTGATAATGACAATAATTTTTGTCAATAAAACTACATGAATATTGAAGTGAATAGATAGTATGGAGGTGGAAACAATGGGTTTAGTAATTCCCCTTGCTATCGTCGCATTAATTGTCGGTCTTGGAGGAGGATTTTTAATTGCAAAATCCCGTCATGAAAAGGCAGTGGATGGTGCAAAAAACTCCGCTGTCGGTATTGTTGAAGATGCCCGCAAAGAAGCAGAGACTTTAAAAAAGGAATTTTTGCTGGAGGCCAAGGAAGAAAACCAGAAGTATCGTTCAGAGATTGAAAGTGAGTTAAAAGAGAGTAAATTAGAGTTAAAAACACAGGAAAATCGTCTATTACAACGTGAACAAACATTAGATCGTAAAGATGACATTCTTGAAAAGCGTGAAAGCTCACTGGAAGACAAAGAAGACAAGCTGGTCGCGAAGCGGCAATTAATTGATGAGCGGGAAAAAGAAGTAGAACAGCTGGTAGAGAAGCAGCATCAGGAAATCGAACGTGTTGCATCCCTATCTAAAGATGAAGCAAAAGACATTATCATGAAATCAACAGAACAAGAATTGAACCACGAACTTGCTGTACTGGTAAAAGAATCAGAGCAGCGCGCGAAGGAAGAAGCAGATCGCAAAGCGAAGAACCTGCTTTCTCTAGCAATCCAGCGTTGTGCAGCAGATTCAATATCTGAAACGACTGTTTCGGTAGTAAGCTTGCCGAACGATGAAATGAAAGGTCGGATCATCGGTCGTGAAGGTCGAAACATCAGAACATTAGAAACATTGACTGGGATCGACTTGATTATTGATGATACGCCGGAAGCAGTAGTACTTTCCGGATTTGATCCGATTCGAAGAGAAATTGCACGTATGACTCTTGAACGATTGATTCAGGATGGACGGATTCATCCAGCCAGAATCGAAGAAACGGTAGAGAAGTCTCGTAAAGAAATGGATGAACGAATTCGTGAGTATGGGGAACAGGCTGCGTTTGAAGTCGGTGCTCATACACTGCATCCGGACTTGATCAAGATTCTTGGACGTTTACGTTTCCGTACCAGCTACGGTCAAAATGTCTTGAATCACTCGATAGAAGTTGCTAAACTGACAGGCGTACTTGCAGCTGAGCTGGGAGAAGACGTTCAGTTGGCGAAACGGGCAGGGCTGCTTCATGACATAGGGAAAGCTTTGGATCATGAAATCGAAGGTTCCCACGTGGAGATCGGGGCAGAATTAGCCGCGAAGTATAAGGAAAACGCAACAGTAATCAATGCCATTGCTTCTCACCATGGTGATATCGAAGCAACATCGATTATTTCCGTACTGGTTGCAGCAGCAGATGCGTTATCAGCAGCAAGACCAGGTGCTCGTAGTGAATCTCTGGAAAATTACATCCGTCGCTTAGAAAACCTTGAGAATATCTCGAATGGTTTTGCCGGAGTAGAATCAAGCTTTGCTGTACAGGCAGGTCGTGAGATTCGTGTAATGGTAAAACCAGAAGAAGTTTCTGATCTGGAAGCCGTACGCTTAGTACGTGATATCCGTAAGAAAATTGAAGATGATTTGGATTACCCGGGTCATATCAAAGTAACTGTTGTTCGAGAAACCAGAGCAGTAGATTACGCTAAATAGAAAGAACTGCCTTTTATCAGTTTCGATAGAAGGCAGTTTTTTTGTTGGTTAAAAAGTAACTATAGTGAAAAATAGAAATCAGAAAGAAAAAATGCCGAGTAACAATGGCAAGTGCAGTCGGATAGCGTATGGGAAGAAAATAAATAGGAAATTTCTCATTTGATTCTTCATGAAAACTTACTATTTGCTTAGTTTAGTAGAGGTGCATATCATTGCGATATTAGTATTTCTTTGATATATTTCTAATAGGTCTAATTAAATATAGGAGGTTTTCTAATGGGGATCAAGAAAAAAGCAGCTTTAGGGCTTGTTACATCTATTTGTACGTTAACTTTGGTTGCGTGTGGGACAACCACAGGAGGCAATACATCTGATAGCGGTGGCTCTGCAAGTGGGGAACAAGTATTAAAATACATTGAAAGACAGGAAATGCCGAGTGCAGATCCATCTTTAGCAACAGATGAAGTGAGTTTCATCGCTTTGAACAATGTATATGAAGGTATCTATCGTATGGATAAGGATAATCATCCGCAACCAGCAGGTGCTACAGAATTAGCAGAGGTCAGCGAAGATGGACTGACATACAAAATCAAGCTGAGAGAAGATTCAGTCTGGTCAGATGGCGAGCCTGTAACAGCAGATGATTATGTATATGGTTGGCAGAGAACGGTAGATCCTGATACAGGTTCAGAATATGCTTATATGTTTGCACCTGTAAAAAATGCTGAAAAAATCACAGCAGGCAAAATGGATAAAGAAGAACTTGGAATCAAAGCAGTTAGTGATTATGAATTGGAAATCACTCTTGAAAAAGTAACACCTTACTTTGATTACTTATTGGCTTTCCCTTCATTCTTACCACAACGTCAGGATATTGCTGAAAAATTCGGTAAAGACTATACAACAACAAGCGACAATGCAGTATACAATGGTCCATTTACTTTAACTGATTTTGATGGTCCGGGAACGGATACAGCTTGGTCTTACACTAAGAATGATACTTATTGGGACAAAGATACAGTGAAATTGGATAAAGTTGTTGTTGATGTGGTAAAAGAAGCACCAACATCTCTGAACTTATACCAAGATGGTCAGACAGATGATACACCTTTAACTGGTGAACTGGCTCTACAAATGAAAGACGATCCTGATTATCTTATTCTTGAAGATGCGTCTACTTTTTATTTGGAAATGAATCAAAGAGACGAAGATTCACCGTACCATAACATCAATTTACGCAAAGCATTAGCTTATGCAGTTGATCGTGAATCATTGGTTACTCAAATTTTGGCTAACGGTTCAACTGTTGCTGAAGGACTAGTACCAAAGGGGCTGTCAAACAACCCTGATACAAACGAAGATTTTGCTGAAGAAGCGGGCAATCCGATTTCTTACGATGAAGATAAAGCCAAAGAATATTGGGAAAAAGCGAAGAAAGAACTAAAAATCGACTCTTTAGACATGGATCTGTTAGTTGATGATACAGATGGTTCTAAGAAAATGGCTGAATTCCTACAAGGTTCACTTGGTGACACGTTAGAAGGATTGAATGTAACTGTCAGTCCTGTACCATTCTCTGTACGTTTGGATCGCACAAGCAAGGGCGATTTTGAAGTTGCAGTTGGCGGATGGGGAGCAGATTACGCAGATCCAAGTAGTTTCCTTGATTTGTTTGTGACAGGAAACTCTTATAACCGTGGACGTTATTCTAGTGAAGAGTATGATAAGCTGATTGAAAGTGCGTCTACAGCAAATGCTAATGATCCGGAAGCTCGCTGGCAAGATATGCTGGATGCAGAAAAAGTGATTATGGATGACATGGGTATTATCCCAATCTACCAAAAAGCAGAAGCTCATTTACGTTCTCCAAAAGTGAAAGACATGTTCTATCACTCTACTGGAGCGAAATATGACTTCAAGTGGGCATATATCGAAGAGTAAGCTTTATAGCTATTCAATTAAAGAGAAGAAGCAGAAAATTGCTTCTTCTCTTTTTCTTTAGTTGTTGCGCAGTACAAGGAAGAATGAGTTGATGTTGAACAGTACCTACTTGGTTACTCAAAACCTACCCAAACTCATTCAGCTTTCCTTTTATCCAGCTTCACAGACTAACTTCCTCGACAATAAGATAACTTGCCCTCAATGATAAAGGGCATCATTGGGTCAAGTTCCTTTATTGCTCGGAAGTTGAGCAAGTCTGTTCAGCTTTCCTTTATTTAATCAACAAATCTTTTCATTCTGGAAGAAAACCTCTATAATAAAACAGTAAGACTAAGAGAGAAGAGGAAAAGTGTTTGCGTATATTATTTATTGGAGATGTTGTGGGTTCGCTTGGAAGAGAAACGATCACTGAATACTTGCCGAAGTTGAAGAAGAAGTACCAGCCGCAGGTGACGATCGCGAACGGAGAGAATGCTGCAGCCGGCAGAGGGATCACTGGGAAAATATATAAGAAGTTTTTACAGGATGGTGTTGATGTCGTTACTCTAGGCAATCATACATGGGACAATAGAGATATCTTCGAATTTATCAATGATGCAAAAAAAATGGTTCGGCCGGCGAATTTTCCGGAAGGAACTCCGGGTCAGGGAATCGTCTATGTCAAGGTCAATCAGCTTGAGCTGGCAGTCATTAATTTACAGGCACGTTCATTCATGGTGGACTTGGATGATCCATTTAGAAAAGCCGAGCAGCTGGTTGAGGAAGCAAGAAAGCGGACACCGCTGATTTTTGTTGACTTTCATGGAGAAACAACGAGTGAGAAACAAGCGATGGGTTGGTTCTTGGATGGCAAGGTCAGCGCAGTGATTGGTACACATACACATGTTCAGACGAACGATAGAAGAATTTTGCCAAATGGGACAGCGTATTTATCCGATGTTGGGATGACGGGTCCATATGATGGAATTTTGGGGATGAAAAGAGAAGCAGTACTGGAGAAATTCTGGACAGCGCTGCCTCAAAGGTTTGAGGTTGTTGAAAAAGGCCGCAGTATTTTATCTGCCTGCTTTATTGAGCTGGATGATTTAACAGGGCGTGCCAAAGATATTCAATTGATTCAAATCAGCGAAGATCGCCCGTTTCAAGAGTAATAAAAAGTTGAAGCAGGTAGCTGTTACGTGCTTCAACTTTTTTATTATGACAGAACTGTTTACTCCAGTTCGTTAACGATCACGGTTGCATTATAGCCGATATAGATGTTTGTTTTGAGACCGGTGTCGGCATCGATATATTCGATTCGTCCATCACCGTAATTGATATCAAATTTGCCAGTTTCTTCATAGATGACAGAACCGTCGGCATTATAAACTAAAATCTCACGGTTCAAGCCGTTGTTGACACTGGACTGTAGATTTTTCTGCCATCGTTTCCCACCTGCAGTTCCAAAAATAATGAACAGGATCAATGCCGCGATCATTGCAACAGCAACTAATGTACCAAATAGCATTTTTTTCTTTTGCGTTGGAGTCATTTTCTTTTCCATAGATACCCTCCTTAGTTTAAGTATGATATCAGTATATCAGAAAGAATCCATAGCAGGAGTAAAATCAGGAAATCAAAAAAAGGAAAAATAGTTGTGTTTTTAAGCGAAAAACGGATTTGGCAAAAAAACTGAATGTGTTAAAATAAATATACATATTTTGATAAAATCAATGAGTGAAGGTGTGAACTATGGATTATTCCATTGGAGATAAAAATATTGAAGCAGAGCTGGACAAGCTGCTGGAAATGTTGGATCAAAATGAAACGATCCAACGCTATAAACAGATTGAACAACGAGTAAAGAACAATGAAAAACTGACGCAGCTTGTGGAAGAAATCAAGCAGGCGCAAAAGGATGCTGTCCAGTTTGCCCATTACGGTAAGCCGACAGCTGAACAGGAAGCAATCAAGCGTGCAGATGAGTTAACCGCACAATTTGATGAGCACCCGCTAGTCGTTGCCTACAGAGAACAGCTAAGTGAGGCGAATGACCTCTTGCAGCATATTACAGCAATGATCCAACGCGGGATCAATGATCAACTAGAGAAGGAAGGGCTATGATTTGCCTCAAAAAACAAAAAACACACCAATGATGGAACAATACTTGACGATAAAGGGGCAGTATCCGGATGCCTTTCTTTTTTACCGTTTAGGTGACTTTTATGAAATGTTCTATGAAGATGCGGAAAAGGCGACACAGTTGCTTGAACTGACGCTTACAAGTAGAAATCGAAATGCCGACGATCCAATCCCTATGTGTGGTGTCCCTCATCATGCGGCACAGGGGTATATCGATACATTAGTTGAAATGGGCTACAAAGTCGCAATTTGTGAGCAGGTGGAAGATCCTAAGACTACCAAGGGAATGGTCAAACGTGAAGTTGTTCAGCTGGTAACTCCCGGAACTGTTATGGAGAGTAAGGGTTTAGAAGCGAAGGACAACAACTATCTGACAGCGATCGTAGAGAGTGAAGGGCAGTATGGCTTGGCTTATGTGGACCTATCTACCGGAGAGCTGAAAAGTACGACTTTGACGGAAGAGGAGCATGTCGTGAATGAGGCGGCTGCTTTACAAACTAAGGAAATCGTTCTTGGAAGTAATGTACCGGAATCCTTGATTTTGGTCTTGGAACAACGCTTGACAGTGGTCTTTTCTGAGCAGTTTGAAGTAGAAGAGAACGCAGAGTTCAGTTTTCTGACAAGCACATTGTCACAACCCGTTGAAATCGACGTGACACAAAAGCTTCTGACTTATCTGGCAGTTACACAAAAAAGAAGTTTGGGACATATTCAACAGGCAGTGGAGTATCAGCCGAATCATTATTTGAAAATGGACTATTATTCTAAATTTAATTTGGAGCTGACTCGCTCTATCCGTTCAGGGAAAAAGCAAGGCACACTATTATGGCTGCTGGATGAAACGAAAACAGCGATGGGCGGCCGCTTATTGAAGCAGTGGCTTGATCGTCCGCTGATTCAAGAGAAGCAGATATTCAAGCGTCAGGAAATGGTTCAGTCTCTATTGAATGCTTATTTTGAACGTGTGGATCTACAGGCGGCATTTGCGAAAGTTTATGATTTAGAACGTTTAGCCGGACGAGTGGCTTTCGGTAGTATCAATGGACGAGACATGATCCAGTTGAAAACCTCTTTGGAGCAAGTGCCGATGATTCGTGAATTGATCATCGGGATCAATCAGGGGGAGTGGAATGACCTGTTGGTTGAGCTGAACCCGATTGAGGATATTGTCGAGCTGATCGATGAAGCAATCATGGAGGAAGCACCACTTCAGATCACAGAAGGAAATGTGATCAAGGACGGCTATAATGAAACGCTGGATGAATACCGTGATGCAATGCGAAATGGTAAAAAATGGTTGGCTGAATTGGAAGCACGTGAGCGTCAGGAAACTGGCATCAAGACATTGAAGGTCGGCTTTAATCGAGTGTTTGGTTACTATATTGAAGTAACCAAAGCCAATCTGGCGAACCTCGAAGAAGGAAAATATGATAGAAAACAAACCTTGGCGAATGCCGAGCGCTTTATCACACCTGAATTGAAGGAAATGGAAAAATTGATTCTTGAAGCAGAGGAAAAATCTGTCGATTTAGAGTATCAGCTGTTTTTAGAAGTACGCGAACAGGTCAAAGGCAGTATTGATCGTCTACAGCGTTTGGCAAAATCATTGAGCACGGTAGATGTTCTACAAGCCTTTGCGACAGTGAGTGAACGGTACCAATATGTCCGTCCAACCTTGAAGGCTGGAAACGGCGAGCTGCATATCAAAGAAGGACGACATCCAGTTGTGGAAAAGGTTTTGGGGCATCAAGAATATATCCCTAACAGTATTCATATGAATCCCGAAGATTTGATTCTACTGATCACTGGTCCGAATATGTCTGGTAAAAGTACCTATATGCGTCAATTGGCATTAACGGTTGTAATGGCGCAAGTTGGCTGTTTTGTTCCTGCTGAATCGGCAGAATTGCCGATCTTTGACCAAATTTTCACCCGTATTGGGGCATCAGACGATCTGATTGCCGGTCAAAGTACCTTCATGGTGGAAATGATGGAAGCCAATCAGGCATTGCGTCATGCAACGCCAAATAGCTTGGTGTTGTTTGACGAGCTGGGTCGAGGAACAGCAACCTATGATGGGATGGCACTGGCACAGGCAATCATCGAGTATATCCAGAAGAATGTTAAGGCAAAAACCTTGTTTTCAACGCATTATCATGAGCTGACTGTTTTAGACGAATCCTTGAAGGGGTTGAAAAATATCCATGTAGGAGCGGTAGAGAAAAACGGCGAGGTTGTTTTCCTGCATAAAATCATGGAGGGGCCTGCTGATAAAAGCTATGGGATTCATGTAGCGAAAATTGCCGGATTGCCGACAGAGCTTCTTGAACGAGCGGCAACGATTCTATCTGCATTAGAATCACAGGAAATCGGTCATGCGCCAATCAAAAATGAAGCGCCGATAATCAACGAGGACAGTGAACAGCTGTCTCTATTCAAGGAAGTATCAACGGATGAATTAAGCGTGATCGATACGTTGAAAAAGATGAATTTACTGGAAATGACGCCGATGGATGCGTTAAATGTTTTATATGATCTGCAAAAACGAATTTAAGTCTCCATAAGAGGAGGAAAATCGATGGGAAAAATCAAAGAACTATCCGAACAGCTGGCGAATCAGATTGCTGCCGGTGAAGTGGTTGAGCGGCCTGCATCTGTCGTCAAAGAGCTGGTAGAGAACGCAATCGATGCGGGCAGTACACAAATCGATATTTTTATTGAAGAAGCGGGCTTGAAAACCATTCAGGTTATCGACAACGGTGACGGGATCGCGAAGGATGATGTGTTGAACGCCTTTAAGCGACATGCCACCAGTAAAATTCATACTAGAGATGATTTGTTCAGGATTCGCAGTCTTGGTTTTCGTGGAGAAGCCTTACCAAGTATTACCTCTGTTTCAGAGGTGACGTTGGAGACAGCTGTCGCTGATGAAGAAGAGGGCAGCTATGTAAAGCTGATTGGCGGTAAGGTCGAAGAGCATCGTCCTGGTGCTCTTCGAAAAGGAACGAAAATCACCGTAGAGAATCTGTTTTTCAATACACCGGCTCGTCTGAAATATGTGAAAACGATTCAGACGGAGCTGGCAACAGTTGGGGATATCGTGAATCGTTTAGCACTGAGCCATCCGATGATCGCTTTTCGACTGGTTCATGATGGCAATAAAATGATGAGTACGACAGGCAGTGGTGATTTAAAGCAGACAGTTGCCGGTATCTATGGAATCAGTACCGCTAAGAAAATGCTGGAAATCAAAGCAAAGGATTTGGATTTTGAAGTCAGCGGCTTTGTTTCTTTACCAGAAGTGACCCGTGCCAGTCGTAATTACTTATCAACCATCATCAATGGGCGCTATATCAAGAATTTTATGCTGAACAAAGCAATCATCAATGGATATGGGTCAAAATTAATGGTTGGTCGTTTTCCGATTGCGGTATTAGAGGTGACAATGGACCCTCTATTAGTGGATGTGAATGTTCATCCAACGAAGCAGGAAGTTCGTCTGAGTAAAGAAAAAGAGCTGATGGCACTGATCACACAGGCAATTCAAGAGGCACTAAGTCAGGAACAGTTGATTCCAAACGCTGCAGCGAATCTTCAATTTAAGAAAAAAGTGGAAAGACAGGAAGCTGTCGAGCAGATGGAAATTCCGTTAGCAGAAGAAAAAACAGAAACCAGCACATACACCTCTGACGGCGTGCGTAAACCAGGCAGCCTGAATTATGATTCTGAAAGCGGCCGCTTCTTCGTAGCAGGAGAAAAAAATGCTGAGACAGCAGAGCGTCCGACTACAGATGACACTACCGTTGACCGCGAGGCAATGATAGTTGAAGAGAGTGCTGCGGTCGATTATTCTGCTGAGAAAGTTTTAGAGACTGAAAAGACAGCCGGTCACCCATTGGATACACAGAATATTGAAATATCAGAAACAACAGAATCCTTGCCGCAAGAGCATTTGCCTGAAGGGACTATTGAGCAGGTGCAACAACAGGAGGTAAAAGAACCATCTCCAGATTCGTTTATTGTTACTGCGGAAGAGGAAGAACGCAATCATCCTGTTTTTGATATGACAAGCAAGGATACAGTCAAAGAGCTGAATCGAACAGTGGATCGTTTGGAGCATGAGAAAAAGCCGGAACGTTTTCCCGTGCTGGAATATTTCGGTCAAATGCATGGTACATACCTTTTTGCTCAAAGCAAGGAGGGGCTTTACATCATTGACCAGCATGCGGCACAAGAACGTATCAAGTATGAATATTTCCGTGAAAAAATTGGTGAAGTATCGAATGATTTACAGGAGTTGCTTGTTCCAATCGTATTAGATTACCCAAACAGTGATGTTATCAAAATCAATGAACAAAAAGAGAAATTGGAAGGTGTCGGCATTTATCTGGAAGACTTCGGGCAAAACAGCTTTATAGTCAGAGCTCATCCGACCTGGTATCCAGGTGGCGAAGAGGAAGAAATCATTCGAGGCATGATCGATATGCTGCTGCTGACAGGACAGGTCGATGTGAAGAAATTCCGTGAAGCGACAGCGATCATGATGAGCTGTAAACGCTCGATCAAGGCCAATCACTATTTGAACGAGCAACAGGCACGAATCTTGCTAAATGATTTGGCAGAGTGTGCGAACCCGTTCAACTGTCCGCACGGTCGTCCGGTGTTGATTCATTTTACCAATTCAGATATGGAAAAAATGTTCAAGCGAATCCAAGATCCGCATTGATCAAAAGAAAGGTTGTCATAGATGGGTGTAGTATTAGCTTCCCAATCACCACGTAGGCAGGAGCTGCTGAAGCGAGTCGTGCCGTCATTTAAAATACAAGTTGCAGACATCAACGAAGAGGTGCGTCCGGGAATTACGCCAACTGAATATGTTCACGATATGGCTATGGAAAAGGCGGCCAGTATTTTTGAACAATTTCCAGAAGATCAAGTGATTGGCTGTGATACGATTGTTGTGTACGAGGACGAAATTATTGGAAAGCCGACTTCAAGAGAACATGCTTTTCAAATTTTAAAAAAGCTGAGCGGACAGACACATACAGTTTATACAGCTATTGCTGTTATGGAAGAAGGTCGTACAGTGACCACGGTTGTTCCGGCAGAAGTTGAGTTTTATCGGCTTTCTGAAAAAGAAATCGAAGACTATTTGGATACCGATGAGTACAAGGATAAAGCCGGCGCTTATGGCATCCAAGAGCAAGGGGCGCTGCTGGTGAAGGAAATCAAAGGCGATTACTACTCCATCATGGGGCTGCCGATTGCTACATTAGCCAGAATGCTCAAGCATGACTATGAACAGATATAGAGGTGAACAACTGTGAAATGCTCTGAAACAAGATCCGTACAGACACATATTATTACATTTCCTTATTTGAATTTCCATGAAACCCTATTTGGCGGTCAGTTGATGGCTTGGCTGGATGAGACAGCAGGGATATCTGCGATTCGTCTAGCAAGAGTGCCTATTGTTACAGCCTCTGTTGATCATCTGGATTTTCTAGCTCCTTTGAAAGCGGGACACTCTGTATGCATAGAAACGTTTATTTCCGGAGCTGGTCGTCGTTCCATGGAGGTTTTTGCTAAGGTGATTGGAGAGGATCTGGTTTCTGGTGAACGTTATCTTGCGGGAACCAGCTTTATGACCTTTGTTGTTCCTAAGGGGCATGAGTTGCCGATGATTGAACCTGTTACAGAAGAAGAACGATTTATTTGTGCAGGATACGAGGAACGAAGAGCTGTTAGACAACAAAAACGATCTGAAAGCTTGGATTTTGCAGCACATATCGATTTAGATACTCCCTGGAAGTAAAGTGATCTCTGAAAGGCTGTCAGGGTTTATTTTTATAGAAGGATGAAAACATAGTACTGCACGAAAAGTGATCTTTGCCAGAAACATATAGCAAAGGAATTAGAAGTAATTGTCATTTGATTAACAGGATTTATATAGATACAAGACTTCCTGCTTCTGCTTTTTGAAAAGGCGTGCTACTATAAAAATAAATACAGGGGAGTGATTCACTATGAAACCATCAGAAGATGAACTTAGGAAGAGCTTGACAGACATGGAATATGCAGTTACACAGGAAGGTGCGACTGAGCGACCATTTAGCGGGGAATATGATGATTTTTACAAAGAAGGAATCTATGTGGATGTTGTCAGTGGAGAGCCGTTATTCAGCTCTAAAGATAAATATGACGCCGGTTGCGGCTGGCCGGCATTTTCTCAGCCGATTAAAAAACGAGTAGTAAAAGAAAAAGCGGATTTCTCTCACGGCATGCATCGTGTAGAAGTTCGCAGTGAGGATGCTGACTCACATCTGGGGCACGTATTTACGGATGGGCCTCAGGATGCTGGTGGTTTGCGCTATTGCATCAATTCAGCTGCGTTGAAGTTTATTCCTGTTGAAGATCTTGAAAAAGAAGGATACGGGGAATACAAAGATTTGTTTGTTTAGTCATAAAAGCTGTAGTGGGCACCTGAATGAGGGAGGCTTATTACAGCTTTTTTAATTATCGTTAAACCCCATCAATGATTTTACGCCAGTATTCAGGACTTCTTAAACTTGTTATACTAATAATAGTATAACAAAGGGACGACGATATCCGGACAAATCGGAGGATGACAATGGAGAATGAAATGGAGCAATTTGCAAAGAAAAGTGCTACAAAGAAAAAGGGAGTATCCGCTTTATGTTTACAAGAAACCGAACAATTATTAGCTGTACTATTAGATGAACAATACAAGAATTTAATTAAAATCGTGAATGCTCCGGAATATGGAGAATGGTGCTTCTATCCTATAAAGGACAAGAACAATCTAAAGAAAACCTTTGATGATGTGGTAAGAAACACAAAGCTGAAAAGAACAGAGGGATTACCTTCAGCGTTTATTGCTATTGCAGAAAATGGAACTGGGAATTTTCTTTGTATGATGAGCGGGGAATCAAGGATTTATCATAAAAACCATGAGCATGAGGAGCCGGAGGAAATTTTTTCAAATTTAAAGGAATTTATTCAACATGCAGAGGCGTTTGAATCCTGAGTAAAAGACGAGCGTGTATAGGAAAAAAGTGAGGGGAAACGATGATAAAAAACATTAGTAACGATCCGATTGAACTAGCCGAAGCTTTGGCGTTAGTGTGGCGCACGTTTCTTGAATTTGAAGCGCCGGATTATTCTGAAGCGGGCATTCAAGAGTTCAAAGAATTTATAGCTCCGACTAATATAAGAGAAAAAATAGCAGAGGATAACCTGATATTTTGGGGATTCTATGAAGCAGATGACTTGGCTGGTATGATTGCGGTGCGGGACAACAGCCATATCTCCTTATTGTTTGTTGCTAAGGAGCATCATCGTAAAGGCATCGCACGGAAGCTATACACAACAGTGATCGATCATTGTCTGAATACTGGCTGTAACACAGTAACAGTCAATTCCTCTCCTTACGCAGTAACTGCTTATCAAAGGCTTGGATTTACAGTCTTGGATCAGGAGCAAAGTATCAATGGTATTCGCTTTATACCGATGGCACATTTATTATCGTGAGCACCTCTTCTTTATCAAAGAGTAAAATCAGCTGTGGGTAAGCATTTCGAAGAACTAGTTGAAGGAATGTACACATATCTTAAGCAAGCAGAATGCCCGAAAAATGAACAGAATATATCGAAAATCGCTGTGATTAATAACCCCATTTTTTATAGTTTTTGAATGGAATTCAAATAAAAAATAAATATTGTTATTGAATGCGTTTTACAATTAGTATATAATATAAAAAAATTGAATGAAAAATCTATGGAATGTTACCATTCGGGCATAACCTAAGTATTTCTTGAAAATTATTTTCAGGAGGTGTTTAGGTTTTTTATATTTTTTAAAGGAGGAAAAGAAGTGAAGAAGCTAAAAAAAATGAAGTGGGCAGCGGTTTTAGCAGTGACAGTATTATTTATTGGGGGATGTAATCAGCAGAAGGACGCAGGGACCGATTCTTCTGAATCAACGGTTGCAGGCTCTGAAGAAATTTCTACAACTGTCGTTCGGGAAACTGCATTTGGGAAGGTAAAAGGACTTGAGTCCGAGAAGGCATTGGTTTGGAAGGGGATTCCATATGGAGGAGATACATCGGGAGAAAACCGCTGGAAGGCGCCGACCGATCCTGAACCTTGGACAGATGAGTTGGATGCAACAGAAGCTGGCAGCTTAGCGTTACAAGCTGGTTCCGATGGTGTTGTGGGATCAGAGGATGCGTTGAATTTGGATGTTTATCGTCCGAATAATGACAAAGAAAAATTACCCGTACTTGTTTATGTGCATGGCGGTAATAACCAGACAGGGCATGCACAGGAAATTTCAGGGACATCCTTTGTAAGCACTCATGATGCGTTAGTGGTTTCTGTAAATTACCGATTGGGTGCGCTAGGGTTCAATCCATTGCCGGCACTGAAAACAGGAAGTGAAGAGGAAAATTCTGGGAATTATACGATGCTTGATCTGGCGAAATCATTAGATTGGATACGTGAAAACATCAGTAATTTTGGCGGAGATAGTGAAAATGTGACGATTGCCGGATTTTCTGCAGGTGGTCGGGATGTGATGGCTATGCTGATTTCTCCAACGTTTGAAGGGAAATTCGATAAAGCTGTCTCATTCAGCGGAGGAATGACCATTGCAGATGAGGAGAAGAGTCAGACTGTTTTTGCAGAAGCGATTGCCCCATTGGTTGTTGAGGATGGCGTAAAAGAAACGACAGAAGAGGCTGAAAAGTGGTTGTTGACTTCAGAGACGGAGGTTAAAGACTATCTTTATGATTTAGATGGGGATCGCTTGGTCAGCTTGATGGGGAATGCGGGGATTCGTATGAGTGTCTTCCCACACTTATACAACGATGGGACTGTGATTCCAGAAGACGGTTTTGATACAACCAGCTACAATTCTGTTCCGCTATTGATGCTGACAGGGGAGCAGGAATTTTCACTGTTCGGTCGCTTTGATTCGTATTTTGGTGAGTACGTTGCAGATGGTTCAATCGATACTGATAAAGAGATTTCCAATCAATACGACTTTGTGAATACGTATGGCGGGCAGCTGTATAGCCTGTTCAATTTAGAAGATTCTGCACAAAAGATGAGTGACAATTATGAAGCACCTATTTACGGTATGGAAATTCTATTTGGAGAAAATGCAGATGCTGTCAGTGAAGAAATGGCGAAGTTAGGTTCATTCCATGGTGTATTTGTCCCGTTGCTAGATACTGACAGTCAGAACTATGCTGGGCTAGTCACTGATTCTTATGAATCAGATGGGGCAAAGGAGCTTAGTGTCATGTTCCAAAACTATCTGTTTGAATTCATTAGTAACGGTGATCCGAATGGGGTTGATTTGACTGAATGGACAGAGTGGAAAAAGGATGCAGAAAAGAATATTCTATTCCTTGATGCGGATAAATCAACAGCAGCTGCTGAAATGGGCAAGAAAGAATTTGACTACGAGCAAGTGATAGAAGCAATCAAAAAAGATGATTCGATTACTGATGAACAGAAGAAAATTTTGTTAGCTGAGGTCATGAACGGACGTTGGTTCAGTCATACACTGGATGAAGAATTTGGAAATTTATCTACTTTTGATAAGTAGAACAGAGCTTATTTCTGTCTAACAACAATACAAAGAGGGTCTGAAGCAACGTCTTTTTGACGAAGGCTTCAGACCCTTTCTATGTCTACTGATAATTGATCCTAATGTGTTTGTCGATACTCCTTTGGGGAGATCCCTTGTTTCTTTTTGAAAAGAAAGCTGAAATAATTCGGATCGTTATATCCAATTTCAAAGGCGATTTCGGATAGCTTTTGATTGGTTTCCTTTAGTAAATTTTTGGCTAACCCCACTCGTTGATCCGTCAGGTATTCAATAAAGGTCTTTCCCATCGATTGAGAAAATATTGTGCTGAAGTGGGCGGGACTCAAGGACAGCTCATCTGCCACCATGTTTAATGAAATATCAGGATCTGTATAATTATTATTAATAAAGGCAACAGCATGATGAATCACACTTTGATATTTCGACATGGATGGGTGGATATTCACCTCAATCAGATAACGGATCATACTCCGCAACAGCTGGTCGTACTTTTTACTGTCAGAGGAAACACTCATCAAATCAGTCAGAGAATCTTGGGAAGGAAAGGCGACGGCAGCAGTCTGCTGTTTCTTTTTTACCAATCCGTTCAGTTCAGTCAGAATAAAGAAGCGGATCATCCGCGTACGTTCGAAGCTGCCTTGCTCCTGTGTCAGCTTTTGGATAAGGCTCTCACTGTTATCCTGCGTCAAAGCAGAAATCTCCTTTGCAAGATCCATCTTGAATGGATGGGTCGGGGAAAGCTCGCCTTCTTTCATATCATCCTCGTAGCTGATGATTTTTTCTGTTCGAAAATAACCATAGGTTCCCAACATTTCTCTGGCTTTTTCGAAGGAATCTGGAATTTCACTTAGTCGATCAACTACAGGACCAATTGCGACAGCTAGGTCATCCTGAGAAGTTTGCTCCAATTCATGAATCAAGGTATGCGCAATTTGATAGCTTTTTTCCAACACAGCTTCCTTTTTACTGTCAAAAATCAGAAACTTGATGAAGCGAGAGGAGACGCTGGAAAAGAGCAAGGTATCATCCTCGTTGAAAAGGAAATTCAAATATTCACTGAAGTGAGTATAATCTTCAAAGGCACTGTTGAACTGGTTAGTTGCTAAAAGTACGGTAAATTTTTTTCCGATGATCGACCGATGAAAGCTTTCCACTTCCTTGATAGCTGCAGAAATCGCTAATTCTCCCTTGAAAAGACCGTTTAAAAAATGGTTCTTTTTTACATCTAAAAGAAAGGCATCTGAGTTGGCTTTAGGAGCTGCCGCTTGCTTTTGTCGATCCAGCAATTCCACAACCTTGGCAATGGTGTTTTCCAGCTCACTGCTTTTGAAGGGCTTCAGCAGGTATTCGTCGGCTTGGACCTGAATGGCTCCTTTGGCATAGCTGAAATCATCAAAGCCGCTGATAAAAATGATTCGCGTCCAAGGCAAAAGCTTGCGGGCTTCTTTGGCGAAGGTCAATCCGTCCATGAATGGCATTTTGATATCTGTCAAAATAATATCTGGTTGCAGATCCAAGATCGAAGCGAGCGCCATTTCCCCATCTCCAGCCTCTCCACTGAAGGCAATCGGGTAATTCTCACTAAGTTGTACAATCTGTTTACGTAACGTGTCGCGAATCAAATGCTCGTCTTCTACAATAAAAACTTTATACATCTTTTTGTCCCTCCTGTCGTTTAGGAACGGTCACTTTGATTGTCGTTCCTTTCCGGTAGTGACTTTCGAGCGTTATCCCCGCCTCGCTGCCGTAATAGAGCAGCAATCGTTTGTTGACATTGTATAATCCGTACCCGGTACTGAAATCAGAGTCGACACCTTTTGCCAGCTCTTCTTGAATTTCATCCAATCGTTCAGGTAAAATACCAATTCCATTATCCGTGACAGTGAAAACAAGACTTTCTCCCTGCTCTTCTAAAGAGACTTGAATGAGCCCAACTCGACGGATGAACTTGATGCCATGGTAAACAGCATTTTCAACTAATGGCTGTAAAATCATTTTCAATATCTGGTAGTCACGCAGTGAATCAGGAACATCAATCTTAAATTGCAGCATCTCGCCATAACGGATCTGTAAAATAACCAGATAATCCTGAATGTGTTTGATTTCTGTGTCGACACTGATCCAGTCCTTTCCTTTACTCAGAGAGATACGGAAAAAATCGGATAAGGCAAAGGTCATTTCTTTCGCCTTCTCATAATGTTCCTGTTCGATCAAGGAAACGATGGCGTCCAGACTATTGTAGACAAAATGCGGAGTGATCTGAGCCTGAAGTACTCGTACCTCGCTTTGAGCCAGATGGTATTGCTTCAAGGCGTTTTCCTCCAACAGCTGTGTAAGATCGTCCGCCATTTTATTAAGACTTTCCGTTAAAGAAGAAAGCTCCGGTGTTTCCGGTAAAGCTAGGCGATAGCCTAGATGACCCTTTGCCAGCTCATTAGACATGTGGATCAGATCGTTCAGTGGAACCTGAATCCGCTCATTCAAGAAGCGGCGATTTTTACGAACGAAATAGATAATAGCGACAACAATCAATAGCTCTACAACACTGAGGACCATCACAGATTGAACCATCTCAGTATTTTTCTGACTGGCAAGATTGATTTCGATCCGGACGAACTCCTGCAGAATATCTGAAAGCAGCTGTGTGACAGATTCGACCTGCGTCATAACTTCTTTGTTTTTTTCATAGGAGTTTTCTTCAGACAGGTTGTTTAGAATATCTTCTTGATAGCTTTCCATGGAGTCGATGATCCTCAAGGCAACTTCAAGAATGCTCCGCTCCCCCTTTGTGCTGATATTATCCTGAATATGGGAGATATCTGTACGTAATTCATCGACAATGCTGTTCTTTGAATATTGCTTCAACGGTACTTGTCCAGTCACGACATCCCACATTTCCTCTAACACCGTATCATCTACCTTAGCGGCAATGGCACTAGCTTCCTGAATATTGGCGACTGTTCGTTGGTAAATGAACAGCTGTCTGGAATAAAGGAGGATGCTGATCAGTAAAGGAATGACAGCCAGAGCAAACATCAGTTTATTTGCCTGAGAAAAAATTTGCTGAATGCTGGGTGTTTTCTTCTTCATAAGGCCCTCCTTCAATAGTTTCTGGTAGGGATCGTATCCAGATTTGATTCAGAAAAAACAGTTTCCGGCATGTAGATTTCATGGGACAAATCTTTTCCGTCAAAATATCGATTAATGGCATTAGCAACAAACCAGCCGGCATTCGGGTTGCATTCCACCACACAGTTGACGACTCCGGCCCGGAGCTTTTTGATCATATCCTCTTGTGCATCGATCGTGACAATCACGAGATCTTTTCCTGGAATAATGTCCGTCTCTTCAAGTGCTTCAAGAGCACCATGTGTCATTTCGTCATTATGGCTGTAAAGCACGTCGATTTTAGATAGGTCATGGGTTTTGATGTATGCCTCCATTTGTTCCTTGCCCTTCATCCGGACATAATCTCCGGATAAGGTATCCACTACCTTCATGCGGGGATCACGGGAAATCGTTTCTTGAAAGCCTTCGGTCCGTAAGGTCGTCGGTGAGGTATCTGTCAGTCCGGCAAGCTCCAAAATATTGATTTCTTCTTTTGGGCTGTCAGAAAAATAGTTGGTTACATATAAACCGCCGCGATTCCCTTCTGCTTTGAAGCTGGGACCGATATGTGTGATATAGAGACTTTGATCGCTGACGCTGATATGGCGATCAACGACAATAACAGGAATTTCAGCCTGCTTGGCTTCTTTCAATATGAGCTCCCAGCCATCCTCTTGCAAAGGAGTGAATACGATCAAGTCCACCTTGTAGGCAATAAAGGTACGAATATCTTGAATTTGCCGTTCCTGACTCATGTAGCCGTTTCGATACAGTACCTGATTTTCCTTTTCCAGTTCATTCTTGATGGAGTCTGTATGTCTTTTGCGCCACTTACTTTCTGTTCCGGATTGGGAAAAGCCGATGACCAAGCTTTTCTCTTCTTCTACATCGGCAGCTGCTGTACAGGCACTTAAAAGAAACAGCAATGGAAAAAGAACAGCCAGTAATTTTTTCATAGTCCTCCCTCTTTCTATATAAAGCGTTTTCTTATCTTCATTTTACCAAATTATTGCCTGTTTAAGGTGCTGCTTTGTTGGAAACGAAAAAAAATCAAGAGAATCAAAAGAATTCCTAGAAAAGATCTTTTGTGCAGGAGCGAGCAAAAAGAATTTCCAGAAAAGATGAAAAACATTTAATGTAAGCGGTGTCTTTAAAGGCTATACTTCTGAGTGTAAAGCAATTATAAATTCTGGAGGGATAAAGATGAAAGTTGGATTTAAGAAAGCTGCGGCACTCACTGCATTGTTATTGGCTGGAGGAATGATATTAACAGCTTGTAGCGGAGGCTCTGATTCTGCAGGGAGCAGCGACAAAGGGTATGTTGGAATCGCAATGCCGACTAAATCAGCGGAACGCTGGATCGCTGACGGCAACAACATGGTCGATGAGCTTGAAAAGCTTGGGTATAAAACAGACCTTCAATATGGGGAGGATAAGGTAGAAAACCAAGTAGCTCAGATCGAGAACATGATCACGAAGGGTGTAGATACATTGGTTATCGCTTCAATTGACGGATCAGCGTTAACAGATGTTCTGGAAAAAGCTCACAATGAAGATATCAAGGTGATTGCCTACGATCGTCTACTGATGAATTCCGAGTATGTTGATTATTATGCAACCTTTGACAATTTTGGCGTAGGTGTCCTGCAGGCTTCCTATATTGAAGACAAGCTGGGCTTGAAAGACGGCGAAGGTCCGTTCAACATCGAGTTGTTTGGCGGTTCGCCGGATGATAACAATGCGCTGATCAACTTCAATGGTGTGATGTCTGTCTTCCAGCCTTATCTGGATAGCGATCAACTGAAAGTCCCTTCTGGTCAGACAAGCTTCAACCAAATCGCAACCTTGCGCTGGGATGGTTCTACGGCTCAGGCTCGGATGGATAATCTGTTAAGTGCGAATTATACCGACAAAACATTGGATGCAGTACTTTCTCCATATGATCCAATCAGTCTGGGAATCATTTCTTCTCTTAAAGGGGTAGGCTATGGTTCTACGGATAAACCATTACCAGTGATCACAGGTCAGGATGCGACCGTTGCCGGTGTGAAATCAATCATTGCCGGAGAACAGACGCAGACTATTTTTAAAGACACTCGTATTCTTGCGAAAAACACGATCGAAATGATTGAAGCCATCAACAAAGACGAAGATGTTCCTGTCAATGATACGGAAACCTATGACAACGGCGTGAAAGTCGTTCCGACGTATTTGGCAAATCCGGTTTCTGTTGATATCGACAACTACAAAGAAGAGTTGATCGATACAGATTACTACACAGAAGCTGAGTTGAAAAACTAGCATGTAAAGGTAGAGGTTGAGCCAAAAGTCAATGGGATTCGGAAGCTTTCCGAGACATCTGACTTTTGGTCGCCTTTTATTCAGAGCGCAGCACTTCTGGCACAACCTCTTAAAAAATGAAAAGAAAGGATGGGAATGATGGCAGATCATATTCTGGAAATGAAGAATATCATCAAAGAATTTTCCGGTGTCCGAGCACTCGATAATGTCAATCTTAATATCGAACGCGGTGAGATTCATGCATTATGCGGTGAAAATGGCGCGGGAAAATCGACATTGATGAACGTTCTCAGCGGATTGTATCCTTATGGAAGCTATGAGGGTGAGATCATCTATGACGGAGAACTCTGTAAATTCAAAGATTTACGTGACAGTGAAAATAAAGGAATTGTTATTATTCATCAAGAATTAGCGTTAAGTCCCTATTTATCCATAAAAGAAAATATATTTTTAGGCAATGAGCAAGCAAAGCACGGCATTATTGATTGGGATATGACAGAGAAAAAGACGGATAATTTACTAAAAACAGTTGGATTGAAGATCGATCCGAATACGTTGGTTTCACAAATTGGGGTTGGACATCAGCAGCTTGTGGAAATCGCTAAGGCCTTTTCCAAGTCTGTTCGATTACTGATTTTAGATGAACCGACTGCAGCGTTGAATGAAGAAGAAAGTGCGAATCTATTGGAGCTGATCAAAGAATTTAAAGCGCAGGGGATCACATCGATCATTATTTCCCATAAGCTGAATGAGATCGTAACGGTTGCTGACCGAATCACGATCCTGCGGGATGGTCAAACAATCGAAACGTTGGAGAACGAGGATATCAACGAGGAACGAATCATCAAAGGAATGGTTGGGCGTGATTTAACAAACCGTTATCCGGATCGACACCCAAACATCGGCGAGGTTTATTTTGAAGTGAAGGACTGGATGGTCCATCATTCGATTGATAGCAATCGTATCATGAACAACAATGTCAATATTAAGATTCGAAAGGGAGAAATCATTGGTATTGCTGGTTTGATGGGTGCGGGACGGACAGAATTCGCGATGAGTGTGTTTGGTCATTCCTATGGAAGCAACATCAGCGGAAAAGTCTATAAAGAAGGAAAAGAAATATCTGTGAAGGATGTCCCGGCAGCTATTAAAAATGGCTTATCGTATGTTTCTGAGGACCGAAAAGCATTAGGGCTGAATCTTTTAATGGATATCTGTGAGAATACAACGATTGCCAGTCTGGGGAAAATCAGCCGCAGCGGCGTCATCGATAAGGAAAAAGAAGTCTTGGCAGCAGAGAAATACCGCAAAAAAATGCGGACGAAAACCAGCTCTGTTTTCCAAAATGTCGGCAGCCTCAGTGGAGGAAATCAACAGAAGGTCGTTCTGGCAAAGTGGCTGATGACTGAGCCGGATATTCTTTTCTTAGATGAACCGACGCGAGGAATCGATGTTGGTGCGAAATATGAAATTTACACAATCATTGAAGAAATGGCGGCTTCTGGAAAAAGTATCTGTATCATTTCCTCAGAGCTGCCGGAGATACTTGGAATGTGTGATCGGATCTATACGATGAATGAAGGTCGGATCACAGGAGAAGTGATGAGAGAAGATGCCAATCAAGAGGTATTGATGAACTTGATGACCATGGAAGAAGAGGGTGTGAGCGAATATGGAAAATACAGATAAATTGGGAAAAGAGAAAAAAGGATTTAACTTAAAAGATAAAGCAATGGACATCTTCAGCCGCTATAGTATGGTAATCATTTTAGTCGTGCTGTTGATTGCGTTTCAAATAATGACAGATGGTATCTTCTGGCGACCGTTGAATATCACCAATCTGGTGTTGCAAAATAGTCATATTTTAGTTCTGGCGGCTGGCATGCTGCTGGTTGTACTGTTGGGACATGTAGATTTGTCGGTTGGTTCAGTGATGGCGTTTGTCGGTGCAATTGCCGGCATGCTGATGGTAAATAACGGAATGAATCCATGGCTGGCAGTGCCGATTTGTATCGGTATCGGTGCCCTGATTGGTGCATGGCAAGGGTTCTGGGTTGCCTATGTAGGGATTCCGGCGTTTATTGTTACTCTGTCGGGTTTGCTGATGTTCAGAGGTTTGACTCAGGTTGTTTTGGGTGGGCAGTCACTAGCGCCGTTTCCAAGCGCCTTTCAAAAAATTTCCACTGGATATCTGCCGGATATAGCGGGTGGTGAACATCTTCATTTCCTTTCGATGATCATTGGTGTAATCATTGCAGCAGTGTTGATATTGGGACAGTGGCGAACACGAGAACGTCGTAAAAAGAATTTGTTTGAAGTAGAATCCATGAATGCGTTCTTCATTAAAGCGATCTTTACTGGTATTATCGTGGTCGGCGTGACCTACATATTTGCTGCCTATCAAGGGTATCCGATCATCCTGATTATTTTGGGTGTCATCGTTTCTGTGTATGGATTCCTGACGAATAAAACGGTAGCCGGTCGTCAAATCTATGCGACAGGCGGCAACAAGAAAGCAGCCGAACTATCTGGGATCAAAACGAAAAAAATCACCTTCTGGGTGTTTGTCAATATGAGTGCGATGGCAGCTTTGGCTGGATTGATTCTTGCTGCTCGTCTAAATGCAGCAACTCCACAGGCTGGGACGTCAATGGAGCTGGATGCGATGGCAGCTGTTTACTTTGGCGGTGCGTCTACTTCCGGTGGTATCGGAACAATCATGGGTGCGATTGTCGGTGGTCTGGTCATGGGTGTACTGAATAACGGGATGTCGATTCTGGGTATCGGGGTTGACTGGCAGCAGGCGATCAAAGGCTTGATCCTGTTGCTGGCGGTTGTTCTGGATATCTACAATAAGAAGAAAAAGATTTCTTAAAGACGGAAGAAAGGACAGAGGCAATGGCTAACGAGAATGAAGCACAAAAAACGATCCTGTTGATCTGTACAGCAGGGATCACTACAGGGCTTTTGGTAAGAAATGTACAGCAGGCGGCAGATGAACAAGGTGTAGATGTTCATGTCTATTCTGCTCCGGCTATCGTTGCTGAGCAAATTATTCAGACACAGGCTGTGGATGCGTTGCTGATTGGACCGCAATCCAAATATGAAGTCAATCGATTGAAGGATTTTCTAAACTATAAAGCAGTACCTTACAAGCTGATTTCAAAAGAGGATTATGAAACCTTAGATGGAGAAGCCGTATTGAAGGAGAGCTTGCAGCTGTTGCAAGGATCGTGAGGAAAGTCAAAACGGCCTTTGTGAGAACTTCTCATTTTCAGAGAAGAGGCACGTAATTAAAAATGAAGAGTTTTGCTATTGGCTGATAGCCCCTCAGAGTTTTTATTTAACAGACTCTGCAGTCATCCAATGCTCTTAGTGGACAAAAGTTGTGAAAACGACTTTTGTTCACTTATTTTTTTATTTGCTTATTTAGGCATAAAACATAAATAAAAAACATGAACGAAATGAGACAGAAAGAAGATGGCTACAGGGTTTTAATAATTATTTAATCACAGATTGTCTAAAGCTATGCAGCTGTTTGCTTCTAAGAAAAACAATCTTTTTTCTTTCTATCGAGAAAAAATGATTGCACTGCTTCCTATTTTTTAGTATTATAAGAATATTCTAAAAATTAGAAAACAAAGAGAAAAATATGAAGCATTGGAGAGAAGAAGATGAAAAGGAATAGCGTGAAGAAATTTACCAGTATCGTTTTGTTGTCTACGCTGGTTCTAGCAGCATGTGGATCAACAGGAGGAAGCTCAGATTCATCAAGTACAAGTGGTGGTTCAGACTCAAAGAATGCTTCTGGGGAGCAATTATTTAGAGTAGTCGTTCAACAGGAAATGCCAAGTGCGGATTTGTCCTTAGCGACAGACACAATCAGCTTTTCAGCGTTGAACAATGTTTATGAAGGTCTATATCGTTTAGATGAGAACAGCAAACCTCAAGCAGCAGGAGCTGCTGAAATGGCTGAAATCAGCGACGATAATTTAACGTATACAATCAAGTTGCGTGAAGATGCAAAATGGTCGAATGGTGATCCTGTTGTTGCAGATGACTATGTTTATGGCTGGCAGCGTACAGCAAACCCTGAGACAGCGGCAGAATATGCATACCTGTTCGAATTAGTTAAAAACGGAGCAGCAGTCAGTGCCGGAGAAAAAGATGCGTCAGAATTAGGGATCAAAGCAGTGAGCGATCATGAACTGGAAATCACACTGGAAAAACCAACGCCGTATTTTGATTACCTGTTGGCATTCCCATCATTCTTCCCGCAAAAACAGTCAGTTGTGGAAGAACACGGCAAAGAATATGCAACATCAAGCGACAATGCAATCTATAACGGACCATTTACTTTAACGGACTTTGATGGACCAGGAACAGATACACAATGGTCTTACACGAAGAATGAGGAGTATTGGGACAAAGATACTGTCCAACTGGATAAGATCAATGTTGACGTGGTAAAAGAAGCACCGACATCATTGAACCTATTCCAAGATGGTCAGGCGGATGACGTGATCCTTAATGGTGAGCTGGCTCAACAAATGGCGAACGATCCAGAATTTGTCAGCCAAAAAGATGGTCGTACGGTTTACATGGAGTTGAATCAGCGTGATGCAGACTCTCCATATCATAATGAAAACCTGCGTAAAGCAATTTCTTATGCAATTGATAGAGATGCATTGGTCAACAGTATCTTAGGAGATGGCTCAATCGTTTCACAAGGTTTAGTACCTTCAGAACTTTCATTCTCTCCAACAGATAATACAGACTTCTCAGAAGAGAATAAGACTGTTCTGACTTATGATGCTGACAAAGCAAAAGAGTATTGGGAGAAAGCGAAGAAAGAATTGGGTATCGAAACATTTGATATGGATATCGTGCATGATGATACCGATTCAACGAAGAAATTGACGGAATATATTCAAGGCGCATTGAATGACACATTAGATGGTATCAATGTAACGGTAACACCTGTACCATTCTCTGTACGTTTGGATAGAGGGAACAGCGGGAACTTCGAAGCAATCATGGGCGGCTGGGGTGCCGACTATGCTGATCCAAGCAGCTTCCTGGACCTGTTTGTAACAGGAAACTCATATAACAGAGGACGTTACTCTAATAAAGAATACGACAAGCTGATCGAAGCTTCCAACACAACTCATGCAGCTGATCCTGAAGCTCGTTGGGATGACATGGTTGCAGCTGAGAAGCTATTGATGGATGACATGGGTGTGATTCCTATGTACCAAAAATCAGAAGCACATATGCGCAGTTCAAAAGTCAAAGGTGTAGTTGCTCACGCAGCTGGTGCACAATATGACTACAAATGGACGTACATTGAAGAATAATTGAAATGCCAATGGTTCTTTCAATGATTAAGTGAGTGCAGTGTTATATTCTTTCGATAGATGTCAACTCAGCTTTGGAGAGTGGTTTTACAGAAGTTATTCTCGTAGAAGTTGGGGAGTTTACAATAGTAAAGTTGCGGTATTTAGGTATAAACTTTGCTCAATTGTATTTAAGGACTGGGAATGTTGGCAATATGGCTGATGTTCCTAGTCCTTTATTTTCATACTCTAAAGAATTGCTAAGAAAACTGATGTTCGTACGTTAGAAGCTATTGCTTTGCCTCTCTTTATGATAAACTATAGACAATTCAGGTATGAAAAGCAGCGATGATTTTTTCAATAATTCTGCGAAAATATCTAGTAAAAGACAAAGAGGAGACAGCATGTACGAGTATATCATTGGAACAATTACATATATCAGCCCTTACTATATCGTTTTAGAAACAAATGGTATTGGGTATCAAATTTCTGTCGGTAATCCTTACCGATATTCGGGAAAGACGGAAGCAGTTATGGTGTATCTGCATCAAGTGATTCGCGAGGACGCACATGTACTTTACGGCTTTGGCGATCTGGAAGAAAAGCAATTATTTTTGAAATTGATCAGTGTTTCCGGCATCGGTCCTAAGAGTGCGTTGGCAATCATGGCCTCAGAAGATCACGGTGGGCTAATCAACGCAATCGAAAGCGAAGATGCGGCTTATCTGACGAAATTCCCGGGAGTTGGGAAGAAAACGGCACAACAGATGGTTCTTGACCTGAAAGGGAAATTAGGGGATCTTGAACGTTCGGAATCCGCGGTAGCGGCAATGGCACAATCAGTACCATCAAGTAATAATCAAGCGTTGACAGAGGCCCTGGAAGCACTAGGAGCATTGGGGTACAGTGACAAAGAAATCAAGAAAGTCACGCCGAAGCTGGAAGAACTGGAACCGGCACAGACGGATGAATATTTACGAACAGCCTTGAAGCTGATGATGAAGCGCTAAAGGAGGAGGCAGACAAATGAACAACGAAGAAGAGCGTCTGCTTTCAGCAGAAGGGAACGAGCAGGAAGAGATTTTGGAAGTCTCCTTGCGTCCCAAATTATTGAAGCACTACATTGGTCAGCATAAAGTAAAGCAGGAATTGAGCATCTATATTGAAGCGGCGAAGAGACGGCAGGAATCATTGGATCATACACTACTTTATGGACCACCGGGACTTGGGAAAACGACCATGGCAATGGTCATCGCTAATGAAATGGCAGTGAATATTCGTACCACCAGCGGGCCGGCTATTGAGCGACCTGGTGATTTGGTTGCAATCTTGAATGAGTTGGAGCCGGGAGATGTTCTATTTATCGATGAAGTTCATCGCTTGCCTCGAGTGGTGGAAGAGATGCTGTATTCAGCGATGGAGGATTTCTTTGTAGATATCATGGTAGGTCAAGGAACAACGGCACATCCAGTTCATTTCCCTTTACCGCCATTTACCCTAATTGGTGCAACAACTAGAGCAGGGATGCTTTCAGCCCCTTTACGGGATCGCTTTGGGATCGTGTCTCACATGGAATACTATGAAGATCAGGATCTTAAGGAAATCGTTCTTCGTTCAGCAGATATCTTTCAAACAGAAATTGTAGAAGAAGGAGCTTTTGAAATCGCCAGACGTTCACGTGGGACGCCGCGAATCGCTAATCGGCTGTTGAAACGGGTAAGAGACTTTGCACAGGTACAGTCAGATGGCGTAATCAATAAGTCTGTTGCCGATCAAGCGCTGACATTACTACAGGTGGATAATCAAGGGCTGGATTATGTTGATCAGAAGCTGCTGCGAACGTTGATTGAGCTATATGGAGGCGGTCCGGTTGGATTAAGTACGCTATCTGTCAATATCGGAGAAGAGACTGAAACAGTAGAGGATATGTATGAGCCTTATTTGATCCAGAGAGGCTTTATCAAACGGACTCCTCGAGGCAGGATCGCGACGGCAAGAGCCTATGAGCATTTCAACTTCCCTTACTTTGATCGAGAATGATTCTATCATAATTCATAAAAAACATATGTTATTTGATTGGAAAATGGCAGGTTTATTACAAAAATGTTAAGTAGTCTTTTAAATCTGATGATGGCTTCATGACGTTTGCATAAAAATTGCTAATTTATACGTAAATTGCCAGATAGCTGTTGCTTAATGTTTGTGAATAGAGATACAATAAAGAAAAAAGGGAACAGGGGAGGATAGTTATGGATATAAAAGCCGAGTTAGGGAAGAAAGTCAGATTGCTTAGAGAAAAGAAGGGTTTGACTAGAGAAGATTTCTGTGACGATGAACTTGAACTGACAGTAAGACAGTTAACGAGAATCGAAGCGGGACAGTCTCTACCGACATTGCCTAAATTGACATTTATTTCACAACGCCTAGCCATACCGATCCATCACTTGATTGATGAAGAACATATTGAATTGCCGAAACGATATCTACAGTTGAAGTATAAGTTATATAAAGTAGCTACTTATAACGAAGAGGAAAGATTGACTCTAAGAGAAAAATATTTTGATGAAATTTATGAGAACTACTATGATAATTTACCAGAAGAAGAACAATTAGCGATTGATGTGCAACAAGCAACGATGGATGTTCATCTGGCAGAAAATGCTGATTTCGGTGAAGGGATTCTTAGCGATTACTTTTCTCAAATTATTAATAAAACTGAGTATTCTATTAACGACCTATTAATTATCGAACTATATTTTCACTGTATTCATTTTAAAGATTATGATGAAGAATTGTTTATGTCTCTGTTCAATAAAGTAATAGAGCAGATAGACTATTCTGTAGATATTGAATTATTTTTACTCAATAAACTTTTGTTGATAGCTATTAGCGTTTTTATGGAATACGATAACTATAATAAATTGATAGACGCTGTCAAGGTTTCAAATGTTATCATGCAGATAAGTCAAGATTTTCAAAAGAAGCCAGCTATTGATATGTGTGAAGGGAAATATTGGCTTTTCTCTCAAAAAGATGTAGAAAAAGCAAAACAGAAATATGTAGATGGAGCACAATGTGCTAAGTTGTTCGGAGATTCATTTTTAAGTGGAAAGATTTTAGAAGAATGGGAAATTGATTTGGAAAAATTCAAAAACGACTATCAGAATTAAGAGAAAATCTGGACTTAAAATAGTCTGGATTTTTTTTACAGGACATTTATGTCCTGTTGAATAATCTAGTAATTATCTATACTGTACTCATGTTAAATAAACCTATGAATGCAGAGGAGGCAGTATAGATGCGTGTTCTATTCAGTTTACTAATTCTAATTAAATTAGGAGCACATTGGGTGGCTTATTAAAGGAGGAGAACGGTTGGATAAGGTAGAGTATTCTATAGAAACCAAGCAAATAACCATTCAAAACCTTGTCATCCATAATGAAGAGGAAAATGAAAAATTGTTGAAGGTAGTTTTAAATGGTGAGCTGTTCAAGATCATCATGCTAAAGAAATGGGAAAAAAAAATTCTTTCCTTAAGCAGCGATATTGTTGATAAAGTTGAAATATCCGAGATTGTCTAACAATCAAAGATGGTTCGATTTTTCTAATAAACAACTTGTTTTGAAAGGGGAGATGGTGTTAGTTGTGGTTGGATGCCTCTTTTCTTATCGGTAAATAATCAATAAAGTGCTATTTATCGATAATAAAAGAGATAGGGCAATGATAGATTGTTCTTAATTGGGTCTGGTTAAATAATAGAGGAGAAGAGGACACTTTTAGCTAGGGTGTCCTTTTTTCTGTCTTGATTTTTATAATGAGACGACACCAAATGTTGAATTAGTGTTCTTTGCCTACAGCATAAACAAAAAAGTTGAGAGAAGCCTTCCATTTTTGTTGCCAAAGTTTATCCAGAATGTAACTCTCGAAGCCAGTATAGTATAATACAAGAAAATAACTGTTTTAAGATAAAGGATAGATCTCTGATAGAGGAGGAAGATAGATGGGCGGATCTTCAGCAACAAAAAGAACGATTGCACTGGCATTGATCAAGCTGAGCCAGACAAAAGCATTTGATAAAATCAGTGTTCAGGATATTACAAAAGAAGCCGGTCTGAATCGGCAGACATTTTACTATCACTTTTCAGATAAATTCGATTTGCTGCGCTGGATTTATCAGCAGGATGCATTTATTTACTTGAACACAGAGGATGTCAATATTGATAATTGGGAAGAGCAGGCATTGAAAATGCTGAAGGCGATTATCGAAGAGAAGGATTTTTTCTTCAATACAGTCAAGGCCTGCCCGGATATTCTCCAGAATGATTTTTCTGCTGTAACCAAGAAGCTGTTATTTGCTTTGTTCGAGGAGATGGATGCAGACAAAGAACTCTTACCGGAAGACAAGGAATTTTATGCCCGCTTTTTATCCTACGGCTGCAGCGGCGTGCTGCTGAATTGGATTCTGGCTGGTTATCAGGAAACACCGTTGACGATTGCTACACAGCTTTTTCGGTTGGCAAAAGATATCGAATTTTTTTCTTATCGAATTTATCAGCAAGATATTGATGATTCGGTTTTTTGATTGATTATTTTTTCTAAAAGAAAAAAAAGAGAGACTTTTATAAAGAAATAATGTAATATATACCTATCTTATTGATAGGATGGTGTTTTATGAAAAAGAGAAATGCAGCTTTAGCGATCATGGGTGCATTAGGAGCAATGTATCTTGCTAAAAAAGTGCACACAGAAAAAACAGAGAACAAGACAGAGAAAAAAACTGGAAATAATCAGATGCTTCATGGAAAACGGAAATTGAAGGAACAACATATCTATTTGATCGGCGGAGGAATTGGGATGCTGGCAGCGGCAGCTTACTTGATTCGTGACGCGCATGTTGACGGAAAAAATATTCACGTGATTGAAGGACGTCATATTCTTGGCGGCAGTAATGACGGGACAGGAACGAATGAGCAAGGATTTGTTGCTCGCGGTGGTCGTATGCTAAATGAGGAAACCTTTGAGAATCTTTGGGAGCTTTTTGGCAGCATCCCATCTCTTAAATGGCCGAATCACAGTGTCACTGAAGAAATATTGAATTTTGATAATCTGCATCCGACACATTCTCAGGCACGATTAGTCACGAAAAACCAAGAAATTGTTGATACGTATACAATGGGCTTCAGTAATGAAGATCGGATTGCTATGACTAAGCTTTTGGCACTACCGGAAGAAAAGCTGGATGGATTGAAGATAAAGGACTGGTTCCGACCGGGCTTTTTTGAAACGAATTTTTGGTATATGTGGCAGACGACGTTTGCCTTCCAAAAGTGGAGCAGTTTGTTTGAGCTTCGCCGTTATATGAATCGAATGATCCTGGAATTTTCAAGAATCAACACATTGGAAGGGGTGACGAGAACACCGCTGAACCAATACGAGAGCTTGATTCTTCCATTGAAAGATCATTTGGAAAAGCAAGGTGTCGATTTTACATTGAATATGGATGTTGTTGACTTAGTCTTTAAGCCGGGATCGAAAATCACTGTGACAGAGTTGGTATTGAAGGATGGATCGAGTCTGGCATTGGGAGATAATGATGTCGTGATGATGACCAATGGAACCATGACGGATTGTACAACCGAAGGAAGCTGGGGCACGCCTGCGCCGGAAACAACTGAAATGCCGCGTTCTGCACAGCTGTGGAGAAATATTGCGACGAAGAAGCCAGGATTAGGGAATCCTGAGCCGTTCTTTGGGAACGAGCAGGAGACCAATTGGCAAAGCTTCACAGTTACCTGTAGAGGAAACAGCTTGTTGAAACGCATCGAAGCATTTTCCGGAAATATTCCAGGTTCAGGTGCATTGATGACCTTGAAGGATTCAAGCTGGCTGATGAGTACGGTTGTTGCAGCTCAGCCTCACTTTGGTAATCAGGCTGCGAATACGACGATTTTCTGGGGTTATGGTATCTTTACCGATAAAATAGGAGATTATGTCAAGAAAACAATGAGAGAGTGTACAGGAGAAGAGATTCTTTATGAATGGGTTTCTCAGATGGGCTGGCAGGATGATTGGGATGAAATCGAGAAGGATATCGTTAATGTGATTCCAGTATACATGCCGTATATCGATGCGCAGTTTCAGCCTAGAAAGATGTCAGATCGTCCGAAGGTTGTACCAGATAGAAGTACGAACTTTGCGATGGTCAGCCAATTTGTTGAGATACCAAAAGACATGGTCTTTACAGAAGAGTATTCGATTCGTGCAGCTCGGACCGCTGTTTACAAGCTGTTCAATGTTGACAAGGAAGTGATTCCGGTGACGGCACATAATAGAAATCCGAAGGTTCTTGCAAAAGCAACACACACGATGTTCCGTTAATGCATGACTGAGCGGATGATTGCTCATAGATGAAATAGTAAAACGATCTGCGGTATGATGTGCTGCAGGTCGTTTTTTTGCTGAAATCTAACAATTCCAGCATGGAAGCTGGAGCTTTTCTTGACAGAATGAAGAGAGATGATATGGTAGTAATGAGGGGAATAGGGATAAATCAATAATACGGCTGTCTCGCAGCAGGTATTGTTTTTTTGATAGATTGAGGAACTGCGAATCGTAAGGAACCACTCATTAGGAGGACAGCAAATGTTTAATATGGTGATTATTTTGTTGGCGACATTGAATAGTGAGCCGGTAGGAACGAATGATTATAGAATTTCCCGGTTCATTTTGAGTAATTTGAAGGAGATACACCAGTACAATATCTCGCAGCTTGCGAAGGCCTGTTTTGTTTCGAATTCCAGTATTTCTCGGTTTTGTCGAAAAATAGGATTTCGTGATTTTAATGAATTGAAGCATCAATTTTTTCAATGGACTGATATTGGCAGAGAGAAGTTTGCCTATCAGGGCTGCCGTGAAGAAGCATTGAAGGATTCTTATATCGATGGAATCATTGAAAATCTGCAGTTGCTTAAAAAAAGTATACAGGCGCAAGAGCTGCAGCAGCTGGCTAGGGATATTTTGACCTTTTCCAAGGTAGCGGCCTTCGGGTCTCTCCACTCTCAGAGTGTGGTCTTAAACTTACAGACAGATCTTCTGACAAGCGGTATTGTCATGGACACCAGAACCAGATTTCAGGAGCAGTTGGAATACATTGAGGAAGCGGACAGCGAAACGTTGATTCTGCTGTTTTCCAGAGGTGGGAGTCATCTGAAACGCTTTTTGATCCATGATCTTCAATTAAGCCAAAGTAACCGACCTAAAATTGTCATGATCACAGCGAATCGAGGATTTCGTACAAACAAGTACATTGATCAGTTTGTTTACTATGATGAGCAAGAAGGATTTACTGCGTATCCCTATGCTTTCGAAGCGATCAAAGGAATTTTGGCTTTGGAAGTATATATGCAAAAAAATAAAAATGAAAAACATCTTAAGTGATGAGCTTTGCTCATTCTTAAGATGTTTTTTTGTAGTCGCCTATAGGGAGTTCAGCTGGTTGAAATTGATAAGCTCAATACCGCGCTGCTGGATGATATCAGATGTTTGGGACAACTGTAGGGTTTCGGCTTCAATTGAGCGCTGAATGTTATAGCTGCTGTTTCCCATGATCCACTGATCCAGATAAGCGGGATGACACATCATTTCATAAGTAAAGTCCTTTTTCAACTGCAGATCTGTAAAAAAATCAGGTGTGATAGTTGTTCCATAGAACGTGTTCAAGAAATGATCCGCATGTGCTAAACCATCAAGCAGCGGCAATGCTTGGCGGATCTGCTGTTCATCCCATTTTCTGGGATGGAAACGGATAGCCAGCTGAAATTCTCTGGCTAATTGAAGATAGATTGGAAAGATATTTATCATCATATGGATATGATGATGGGAATCTATATGGCTAGGTGTCAGACCTGAGGCATAAACCTTTTCTATCTGGGTTCGCCATTCTGTATAAACTTCCTCAGGCTGAACCTCTATATAGTTATCTTCCAGATTATAGCGGCGGAATTTACCGTCAGTATCAAGCAGACTGGGAATAGTGTGGCCGGCTGAAAGGGGAGTGCCCAGATCTAATGAGAGGTGAACACCGATATCCAGTTCCGGGAACTTTTTTGCCAGTCCACAGGCATGGTCAAAGGCTGCGCCTGTACTAAGAAGAGTGGCAGCTGCAACAACACCGTTTCTGAAGCAATCGATGATTCCGTAATTTTGTCCGTTGCTTAGACCGAAGTCATCCGCGTTGATGATTAATTTCATTTTTCTACTCCTTTCGTTGATCAATTAATTACAATATATCCACTTTCTCTCGTGGACCGGCAATATTTTTAATAGTTGGAAAAGATTTCCAAATCATGGAAATTTTGATTTCAGCAGAGTTGGAAGCGCTATACTCTGGGTAACGGAAAAGGGAAAAACGAAAAGGCCGTTGCTGTTTTTTGAACAGAAATATTTGTTCATATCGAAAAAATGAAGGAGATGAAAAAATGAGTATTATGGATAAGTTCAATCAGCTTGCTGAAAAAAGCTTGCTGCCTATTGCCAACAAGCTTGCCGCTCAACGACATTTGACTGCATTGAGAAACGGAATGGTTTCCTCGATCCCCCTCTCCATTTTAGGTGGAGTGAGCTTAATTGTTGCAACACCACCGTTCAATCCGGAGCAGATGACTCAGAAGAATATATTTACAGGGTTTTTATCCGCATGGTATGACTGGGCGCAGGCAAATGCCTATGCGTTGAAGCTGCCGTTCATGATGAGTATGGGATTAATGGGACTGTTCATTGCTTTCTCGATTGCCCACAATTTAGCAGAGGAGTATGAAATTCCTGCATTAGATGCTTCAATCGTATCTACTGTGACATTTTTACTGGTAACCTCACCAGCGTTCTCAGGTGTTCCCTTGGATAAGCTTGTTGAAAATATGTCATCAGAGGAATTTAGTACGCTGGGCCTGCTAAGTCTGCCCATGCAGTATCTAGATGCAAAAGGGATTTTTACCGCTATTATTGTTAGTATCGTTTGTGTGGAAATCATGCGCTTTTTGAATGAAAAGAATATTCGTTTTAAGCTGCCGGATGGCGTTCCGCCGGCAATTGCAGCGTCATTTGATGCAATCTTGCCATTATTTCTTTGTACGGGCCTTTTCTATGGCGTGAGCTTGCTGATTCAGAACCTTACAGGTGGGGATCTGATTCCGGCGCTTATCATGAAGCTTCTGGCTCCGGCAATGACTGGCTTAGACTCGTTAGCAGGTATTTGTCTCATTACATTCTTGGCACAGCTATTCTGGTTTTTCGGATTGCATGGCGCCAGTATCACACAGTTCGTTCGTCTGCCGTTCATGAGTGCGTACATCATTGCGAATGCAACTGCCTTTTCTAATGGAGAAACTTTACAGCATTACTTCACACAGCCGTTCTGGTCTTATATTATTGCAATCGGTGGAGGCGGTTCAACGATGGCATTAGCAATTCTAATGCTGAGAGCACGTTCTGCACAAATGCGGCAGCTGGGTAAAATATCGATCATTCCTTCCCTGTTCAATATCAATGAGCCATTGATATTTGGAACACCGCTAGTGTTGAATCCAATTATGATGCTGCCGTTTATCTTTGTACCAGTAATTAACGCAATAGCCGGTTACACGTTTATGTACTTTGGCTGGATAGGTAAAGGCGTTGTGGAGACTCCTTGGACGACGCCGGCACCAATTGGCGCAGCGTTGGGAACAATGGATATCCGAGCAGGTATATTTGTTCTAGGACTGATTGTTTTCAACATAGCTATTTATTACCCATTCTTCAGAGTACTTGATCAGCAAACCGCTGAAGCAGAAAAACAAGAAGAGGAAGAGGCGCGCACAATGATTACTGAGATTCCTCAGGAACAAGGTGCTTAAGTATATCTAATCGAACATAGAAGGAGAGAAATAGAATGTCTAAAGATGCATTGAAAATCGTAACGATCGGTGGCGGCTCAAGCTATACACCGGAAATCATTGAAGGCTTCATTCAAAAGAAGCTGGATGGCTTGCTTCCTATCAAAGAAATTTATTTAGTCGACATTGAGGAAGGGAAGGAGAAGCTGGAAATCGTTGGCGGATTAGCCAAAAGAATGGTGGATAAGGCTAATGCAGACATTGATATCCATTTAACCTTAGATAGAAAAGCAGCATTAGAAGGTGCAGATTTTGTGACAACTCAATTTCGTGTAGGGTTGCTTCCCGCAAGAATTCGTGATGAAAAAATCCCTTTGAAATACGACTTGATCGGGCAAGAAACGAATGGAGCAGGAGGGGCAATGAAAGCCTTGCGAACAATTCCGGTGATTCTGGATATTTGTAAAGATATGGAGGAGCTCTGTCCGGATGCTTGGTTGATCAATTTCACGAATCCGTCAGGGATCATCACAGAGACAGTGTTGAAGCATTCCGCAATCAAGGTGGTTGGCTTGTGTAATATTCCCATCGGTATCGTCAATAAAATTGCGATGCTGTATGAAACAGAGGCAGCGAATGTATCGGTTGAGTTCTCCGGTCTGAATCATTTTGTTTTCGGGAAAAACATCTATGTCAATGGCAAGGACGTAAGCAGAGAAGTCATTGAAAAAATCAAGGATGGCTCTGAAATATCAGCGAAGAATATTCCAAATTTTTCATTTCCTGATGATGTGTTGGATGCAATCGGGATGGTTCCGGCAGGCTACCTGAAATACTACTATACAAGAGAAAAAATGTTGGCAGATTGCAAACGCGCTGCTACTGAAGAAGGAACAAGAGGAGAAGTCGTCACTCAGACAGAGAAAGAATTGTTTGAATTATATAAAGATGAGGAGCTGGCTGTAAAGCCTAAACAGCTGGAAGAGCGAGGCGGAGCTCATTATAGCGAGGCCGCAGTTAATTTGATTGATTCCATTTATAATGGGGATGGAAAAATCCACTATGTGAATGTCAGGAATAACGGTACGCTACCGGAACTGCCGGATAATGCCGCAATCGAATGTAATTGTGTAGTCACCCATCGAGGGGCGCTGCCGATTACTGTCGGTAAGCTGGAAACCAGCGTCAGAGGACAGATTTCATTGATGAAGGCATACGAGGAGCTTGTGATTGAAGCAGGTGTGACAGGAAACTATTTGGCCGCATTGAAGGCGCTGACGATCAACCCTCTGGTGAATGACAGTGATAAGGCTCGTGAGGTGTTACAGGATATGCTATGGGCAAATCAAACGTATTTACCACAATTCAGTGAATGGTTTGAAGAAAATCAGGCAGAATAAAGCGATACACCAGATTGAACAGTAAAGTAATATACAGAATAAAATAGGGCAATCAGGTCGAGGCAAAATAACTGCCTCGACTATTTGTGTAGGTTGTGGTTTAAAGGAATAATGATTACCCACTGTTCTTTATTCGCTTATATCCTTTAGGAAGCTCGTATATCAGCCTGAAACGTTTTACAATTAATAAATCCTGTTAAAGACCTGTCAGTTACATCTAACTCCTTTGCTGTATTCTTTGTGCAACGGTCACTTTTCATGTAATGAATCTTTAATAGGTTCTATATAGATAGAAAATCTGCTATGCTGGAATAAAAAAGATAGGGGAGATAGAAATGAAGCAAGTGCTTTTTGTATGTTTAGGCAATATTTGTCGATCGCCGATGGCTGAAGCTGTCATGCGCCAGAAGGTCACACAAGAGGGATTGGAGAATGAGATTCTCGTTGCCTCAGGAGCCACTAGTCGGTGGGAGGAAGGAAATCCGCCCCACAGCGGCACACAAAAAATATTGAAAAAACATCAAATTTCTGTCAATGGTATGTACTCTACTCCAGTAACTCAACAGGATTTCCAGACATATGATTTTATTATTGGGATGGATCACAATAATGTTGCTGATTTAAAAAGAATGGCGCCGACAGACTGGGACGGTGAAATTTTGCTGTTTATGTCTGTTGTTGAAGGTCATGAGGGAGAAGCAGTACCAGATCCTTATTACACGGGAGATTTCGATCAAACCTATCGAATGGTCGATCAGGGGACAGACGCTTGGCTCAATGTTTTTCAAGCATCCAATTAAAAAATCAGACTATTTTCCACTGAAATTTCAGACTAAAGAATGATGTACTGAAGAAAAAAACTCCTTACAATGAAAGAGTAAGTTTTCGTAGAAGAGAAAACAGAGACAATCAACGTATGGAGGGTAGAAAAATGCAGTCATTTAAATCCATTGTTTTTGAATTGACACTTTACTATATGCTGCTTTCGGTAGGATTACCGTTAGTGTATGCAGTGACTTATCATTTGCCGGCAGCAGGAAGTTATTCTCTAGAATGGCTAGGTGCCTGTATCGTTATTTACCCAGTGGTTCTGCTGTTTTCAGCGCTTCGCTATAGTTACCAAAGGATAAGAAGGGGTCATCAGAGACACTAATCCGTATATAAATAAAAGAGAGTGGGACAATAGTCAGAAAAAAATCTGATCATTGTCCCACTTTTTTTGATTTAGGGGTACATAAAAAGCACACAACCTTGTATGATTAAAGTGCCTAAACCCAATCAAAAGGAGCGTGC
>NZ_JAEDXU010000012.1 GCF_017830045.1 Enterococcus larvae
GGAAATTAGGGAAGCACATGGAGAGAAAGAGACGGAAAGAAGAAAAAACAAGCCCGATTTTGATATTGATCATCAAAATCAGACTTGTTTTCTTTTTGAGAGTAGACTATTGTCCCACTCTCATTCAAAAGGTTGCATTGATTGACTTGCAGCAAACCCTTTTTTCTATTTCTTCAATAACTGTGTATAGCTTTCTGAGCGTTCTTCCATGTCTTTAACGGTTTGATGAAGCATTTCTTCTACTTCCACTTCACTGTCCTTCACGTTATGCAACGCAGAGAAACGAACCTGATTGCGTAGGAAGTCTTCCATTTTTGAGAAGTCTGCTTTTTTGAAGTCTACCCGCATTGGGTCTTTGCCTTTGTCTCTCAATCGAGGATCGTGGCGATAAAGCGGCCAATAGCCGGACTCTACAGCATCCTTTGATTCTTTGATAGATTGGCTCATACCGCCGCGCAGCCCATGATTGATACATGGTGTATAACCAATGATCAAGGATGGTCCCGGATAGTTTTCCGCCTCAGTAATAGCTTTTAGTGCTTGTGCCGGATTAGCTTCAATTGAAATCGATGCAACATACACATCTCGATATGCCATGGCCATCAAGCCCAAATCTTTTTTCTTGGTTTTCTTTCCTCCTGCTGCAAATTTTGCAATAGCAGAGGTTGGTGTTGCTTTGGACATTTGTCCACCAGTATTCGCATACACTTCATTATCCATAACAAAGATATTAACATCTGCTCCGGTCGCAAGAACATGGTCGATTCCACTATAACCAATATCATAAGCCCAACCGTCACCGCCAAGAATCCACTGGCTCGGTTTAGCAAACATTTCTTCATGAGTCAAAATATCTTTGATTCGATCATCGTCATCTTCACGAAGAGCTTGTGCTAGTTTTGCTGCCCGCTGCTGTGTTCCCTCGCCTTCAGTCGCATGATCCAGCCAGTCCTGCAGCTGTGCTTGTGTTGTCTCGGAACCATAGCCATTATCAACAGCCGTCTGTATCAAATTAGCCGCTCGCTTACGTTTCGTTTCGTTAGCGATATACATCCCCAAACCATATTCCGCATTATCTTCAAACAACGAGTTACTCCATGCTGGTCCTTTGCCTTCTGCATTTACAGTATAAGGTGTCGCCGGAGATGAAGCCCCCCAGATTGATGAACAACCAGTTGTATTGGCAATCATCATGCGGTCGCCATAAAGCTGAGTCAACAGCTTCACGTAAGGTGTCTCTCCACAACCTGCACAGGCACCTGAAAATTCAATCAACGGCTGCTCAAACTGTGATCCCTTAACAGAGAATTTCTTGATAGGGTTGGCTTTTTGACGTAAGGTCATGGCAAAAGCCCAATTGATTGCCTGTTCCTTCTGCTCGTCATACGGCTTCAGAACCAGCGCTTTTTCTTTTGCCGGACACATTTCGACACATAAGCCGCAGCCTGTACAATCCTCTAGAGATACTTGGATTCGATATTCTAAATTATCCGGTCCCTTCATGGTTCGAGTAATAAAGCCATCCGGTACTTCTGCCATCTCTTCTTCATCAGCCAGAAACGGACGAATCGCAGCATGTGGACAAATAAAGGCACACTCATTACACATCGTACAGTTTTCAGATATCCACTCAGGCACTTCTAATGCAATCCCGCGCTTTTCAAAGGCTGCTGTGCCCATCGCCATCTCACCGCCCAGCATGCCGTTTTCAATTAAGTCATTGACTGAAAGCTGATTGCCTTCCTGACGATTGATCGGCTCAAGAATGTTGCGAACATATGCCGGCTTACTTGAAATATCCACAACTGGCGCAGAAAGCTCAAGTGCTTTCCATTCTTCTGGAATATCAACCTTCGTCAATGCCCCGAAAGTTTCATCGATTGCTTCCCAATTCCTCTCAACGATCACCATTGATTTTTTACCGTAGGTTGCTTTTACTTCCTCTTTTAAAAGAGGCAGGAAGGTTTCACGATCCATGATATCTGTTACTTCAAAGAAAGCCGCTGACATGACCGTATTGATCCGTCGACCTAATCCAAGCCGCTGTGCGATCTCCATTGCATTGATGATATAAAATTCAATATTATGCTCTGCTAAATAACGCTTCAAAGGTTTTGGTAAATGCGTTTTGACACGCTCAACATCCCATACTGTATTCAACAGGAAAGTCCCGCCATCCTTCAAACCTTTAACCAAATCATACTTATGAAGGTAGGCCGCATTATGACAGCCGACAAAGTCCGGACATTCCACATTATAGGTAGAACGAATCGGATCGTCTCCAAAACGTAAGTGGGAAACTGTCAGACCGCCGGATTTCTTCGAATCATAAGCAAAATACGCCTGCGCATATTTATCTGTATTATTCCCGATGATTTTGATTGCCTGTTTATTTGCTCCCACAGTACCATCTGAACCGAAGCCCCAGAATTTCGCTTGGAAGGTGGTATCCTTCGTCAAATCCAATATCTCTGTCATCGGCAGCGACAGATGTGTTACGTCATCAATGATACCGATGGTAAAGCGCAGCTTCAGCTCGTTTATCGGCAATACCAGATGGTCGTACACCGCTACTATTTGATCCGGTGTCACATCCTTCGAAGCAATCCCATAGCGACCACCGATAATGATTGGTCGATTTTCATGACGATATAGTACGCTTTGAACATCAAGCAGCAATGGTTCGCCATCAGAGCCCGGTTCCTTCGTCCGATCAAGAACCGCAACACGTTCAACGGTTTTCGGCAGCTTTTCCAACAGATTTTCAGCTGGAAATGGACGATACAAATGGACATCGATATGTCCAACCTTACGTCCTTGGCTGTTCAGATAATCAACAGCCTGCTGGATCGTCGGTGAAGCGGAACCCATGGAAATGATGACTTCTGTCGCTTCCGGATCACCATAATAATTCATCAAATCATAGTTCGTACCGCGTAATTCATTGATTTTCTGCATATACTTTTGTACGATTGCAGGCATTTCATCATAATACGCATTGACTGTTTCTCGCTGTTGGAAATGAATATCCGGGTTCTGTGCCGTCCCGGAAACAGTTGGATGATTGGGATTCATTCCCCGCTTACGGAAATTTTCGAGAGCCTCCCAATTTACCATCGCCTTCAGATCCTCATAATCCAGTGCTTCGATTTTCTGCAGCTCATGACTGGTACGGAAGCCGTCAAAGAAATTCATAAACGGCAAACTGCCTTCAATACTAGCCAAATGAGCAACAGCAGATAAGTCCATGACTTCCTGAACACTTGATTCTGCCAGCATACAAAAGCCTGTTTGCCTAGCTGCCATCACATCACTGTGGTCGCCAAAAATACTTAGCGCATTTGTAGAAACTGCTCTTGCTGCCACATGAAAGACCGTCGGCAAAAGCTCACCGGCAATTTTGAACATATTAGGAATCATCAAAAGCAGCCCTTGAGAAGCTGTATACGTCGTTGTCAAAACACCCGTCTTTAAGGAACCGTGAACCGTTCCCGCAGCGCCAGCCTCAGACTGCATTTCAATCAAGTTAACTGTTTCGCCAAAAATATTTTTCAAGCCGTTTTCTGCCCACTCGTCCACAACTTCTGCCATGGTTGAGCTTGGTGTGATTGGATAGATTCCAGCTACTTCTGTAAAAGCATAAGAGATATAAGCAGCAGCTGTATTGCCGTCCATTGTCTTCATTTTCTTCATTCTTTTACCACCTCACTGATTACTTAAACCGGCATTTCCTGTCGCACTTTTTGAATATATTGATCGATTTCTCTAGCTGCTATCTTTCCAGCTCCCATTGCCAAAATCACGGTAGCCGCTCCGGTAACAATATCTCCTCCGGCAAAAACGCCTGGAATTGTTGTGGCAGCTGTTTCAGGGTCTGCCTCGACATACCCCCATTTATTTGTCCCAAGCTCTGGGAATGTATCTAACAATACTTTATTTGCCCCTTGTCCAATGGCTTCAATTGCTGTATCTGCTTCGATGATAAACTCACTATCAGGAATCACTACAGGGCGTCTCCGACCGGATTCATCAGGCTCTCCCAGCTCCATTTTGACACATTTCACTGCTGTCAAAGTTCCTTTGTCATCACTGATATACTCAATAGGATTTGTCAGCCAATGATACTCGATGCCTTCTTCCACAGAATGATGATATTCTTCTATACGTGCCGGCAGTTCTTCCAACGAGCGTCGATAAATGACTGATACATTGTCTGCGCCTAATCGTTTAGCCGAGCGTGCCGCATCCATTGCAACGTTACCGCCGCCGATCACCACAACATTTTTTGATCTTTGGACAGGCGTATCATACTTAGGAAATTCATAGCCATGCATCAAATTGATACGGGTCAAATACTCACTAGATGAATAAACACCATTTAAAGAGGTTCCCGGAATGCCCATAAAGTTTGGTGCACCAGCACCGACGGATAGGTAACACGCATCGAACTCCTCCATGATTTCCTCCATCGTGATCGTTTTACCAATCACAACATTCGTTTCAATGGTCACACCTTGAGCGACGATTCGTTCGATTTCTTTGTTCACGATTCGTTTTGGCAAACGAAATTCAGGAATCCCATAAGTCAACACACCACCGGGAGCATGCAGGGCTTCATAAATAATTACTTCATATCCCAGCTTTGCCAGATCACCGGCTGTAGTTAGACCAGAAGGACCTGAGCCGATAACCGCTACTCGTCCTTTATTGCCTGTAACTTCTTTGTACTCGATTGGCTGCTCTAATGCCCAATCAGCCACCAAACGTTCCAGTTTACCGATTGCGACTGGTTCAAATTTCTTCGAGCGCCCTAATCGACAAACCATTTCACACTGTTTTTCCTGTGGACATACGCGACCACAAATGGCAGGAAGGTTTGTATATTTGCTTAATACCTCATGAGCCTTCGGCATGTCCCCATCCTCTATTGCTTTGATAAAACCAGGGATATCGATCATGACGGGACAATTCTCGATACAAGGAGCATTTTTACATTGAAGACATCGACTGGCTTCCAACTGTCCTTCTTCCATGTTGTAGCCAAAAGCAACCTCATCAAAATTATGACAGCGAACAGCTGCCTCCTGTTCCCTCATCGGCGTTTGTGTATAACTTCTTTTCACTTTAGCCATTTTGCTTCACCTGCTCTTCATATCGTTCATTTGACTGGGTTTCTTCCCCGCGATACTGCTGCATTCGATTGATAAATTCATCCCAGTCGACTTCTTCTCCAAGAAACTCCGGTCCATCCACACAAGCAAACTTGATCGTGTTTGAAATCGTCACTCGACAGCCGCCGCACATTCCTGTTCCATCGATCATGATTGGATTCAAGGAAACATAAATCGGCACATTATACTTATCAGCTGTCATCGTCGCAAACTTCATCATGATACTTGGGCCAATTGCCCAAGTAAAAGCGATATCCTCCCGTTGAAAAACATCCTCCATTGCCTTTGTCACTAATCCTTTTTCTCCCAAAGAACCATCATCCGTCATCAGGATCAATTCATCGGAGTAGTCTGCACATTCATCACGTAATATGAGTAATTCTGAAGTCTTCGCTCCTAAAATCGTGAGAACACGATTGCCGGCTTCTTTCAATCCTTTAACAATTGGAAACAGTGCTGCAATCCCCACACCGCCGCCAACTAAAAGAACAGTACCGTAATTTTTGATTTCAGTTGGTTTTCCCAGCGGGCCTACTAAGTCGATCAACGCATCGCCTTCCATGACTGTGGCTAACTGAGCGGTTGATTTACCAATCACTTGAAAAATCAAACGCACCCAGCCCTTTTCTGCATCAGTATCTACGATTGTTAATGGAATACGTTCCCCAGCTTCATCAATTCGCAGAATGACGAACTGCCCTGGCTGTGCCTTTTTAGCAATACGAGGTGCATCCACCAGAATGTCAAATTCAGTAGGTGCTAGTTCTTTACGTTTTATTATTTTAAACAAAATTACTCACACGTCCTTCTACGCTTCAGCTGCTGCCAAGGCTTTTACAAAAGCTTTCAAAACCTCTTCGTCTTCATCATCTGCGTCATTTTCTATTTTTACCAATTCAGCGCCCTTTGTTGCACCTGTCTTCGCAAATGCTTCGTCAAAATCAATCGCAGCCTGACAGAAATAATCCGGATAGATTTCACTGTCTCCACTGCCGACAACGCCAAATACTTTTCCTGATAAATCTTGCTCCGGCAGTTCTTCATAGAAGTCCTCCAGATCAAACGGTCGTTCACCATCACCATCTGTATAAGTTGCTAATACACAAATATCAGCATCCTCATAAGTATCCTCATCTGCATCATCCGCTTCGATGCGTTCTACGTCTATATCCAGCTCTTCAAAAGCTGCCTCTAAAATTTCAGAAATTCCCTCTGTGTTTCCTGTTGCACTTGCGTACACGATCTTTGCTACTGTCATAAAATGGTCATCCTCTCTTTTTTTTAAATGGTTTATTTTAATAGAGCTACTATGTTGATAGTAAAGCTCTTATCCTACAAAAATTAAATGGATCAATTGGGACACACGCTATAGTAGAATGAACCTTTGTACACTTATTATGGCCGTTCCCAACAAATAAATACCCGTTTTATCTGTTACTTTCAACTCAACGATCCGAAGTAAAAACTTCTTCTCTTACACAGACTGTAAAATTATTCTTAAACAGAAAGAGCAAATCTGTTACAATGACCTTGTAAAGATTTTGTTGAGAAGCATGAGCTTCTTCATCTGGAAAGGTCATTGTTGAATAGGCTTTTGTCCTCAACAGCACGCTCTAAATTTGATGAAGGGAAGTGAATAGGCGTTATTGTGATTTTTATCACAATTGAATAAATCGCCGCTGATTATGAACAGAAAAGCTTTATGGATCACTCAAACTGCTGTACTTCTTGCCCTATTGATTGCTGTACAGGCCGTTACTTCCGGCTTTGGCAGCACCTTACTGACCGGCTCACTTGTTAATTTCATTTTGATTGTAAGCGTTGTCACCGTTGGATTACCTAGCGGATTGACCATTGCTCTGCTTTCTCCGTTTTTTGCTTTTATGTTTGGTATTGGACCAAAATTCTGGCAAATCATCCTCTGTGTCGCTATTGGAAACGCCACTCTAGTCATTCTCTGGCACTTATTCAAACATATTTCAAAGAACCAACTTGTTGTCTTCACTGTTTCCACTATCGTAGCTGCAGCTGCTAAATTTTTAGTCCTTTACGGCTTGGTTGTGAAGTTGGTCGTGCCTATTGTTTTAGGTATACCAGAGCCTAATGCCAGCGTTGTATCAGCAGCATTTTCATTTCCACAGCTATTTACCGCGTTGATCGGCGGCGTTTTGGCAGCAGTGATTCTTCCGCTACTGACAAAAGCATTACCGCAAGAAAGTTAATATTTCATAAACGACATGAGATGATTGTCTTTCCAGATGATCACCTCATGCCTTTTTTATTGTACATTCGTTCTAAGCTAGTTATGAATGATGAACAACAGAGCGGTCTCTATAGGATGTATGAAGCAGATGATGCGCTTTTTCGCTGCCCGGATACTCCAAAAATTCCTTATACAAATGTTGGACGATTGGACTATCATTGGATTTTCTCAGCTTCCTGGCTGAATCCTCCACGTAAAGAGCAGCCGCCCGTTTGGCTTTCAAATCAATAAAGTTTCGAACTGAAGCAGGCTGGACAGGCTGACCGCCTCCATTGATACAACCACCGGGACAGCCCATGATTTCCACAAAATGGTAAAATGCTTCATTATTCTGAATCTTTTTGATTAGACGTTTGGCATTTCCAATACCGGAAGCCACGGCAACTCGGACTTCTATACCGTTCACCTCATATGTCGCTTCTTTGATTCCAGCCATACCGCGAACCTCATCAAAATCAAGCGCCTGTAATTCTTCACCTGAAAGCGTCTCAACTGCAGTTCGCAAAGCGGCTTCCATCACACCACCTGTTGCTCCGAAAATATAGCCGGCACCTGTTGCTTCCCCTAAAGGATTGTCGAATGCTTCATCCTCCAATTCTGTGAATCGGATTCCTGCCTTATCAATCATTCGAGCCAGTTCACGTGTTGTCAATGCAACATCCACATCTGAGTAGCCTGCGGCCGCTTCATCTTCCCGTGTCACTTCAAATTTCTTAGCCGTACACGGCATGATCCCAACAACAAAAATATCCTTTGGATCGACACCCATTTTATCCGCATACCATGTCTTTACCAAGGCTCCGAACATTTGTTGCGGAGACTTACAGCTGGAAAGATTCGGTATCAGCTCCGGATGATAGGACTCGCAATATTTGACCCAGCCCGGTGAGCAAGAAGTAAACAATGGGAAAGGTCCATTATTTTCTACTCGATTCAAGAACTCCGTCGCTTCTTCCATAATAGTGAAATCTGCAGCAACATTGGTATCAAAAACCTTATCAAAGCCGATGCGGCGCAAAGCTGCGACCATTTTTCCTTCTACATTCGTTCCGATCGGCATATTGAAGGCTTCCCCAAGTGTCACACGAATCGAAGGAGCTGTTTGGACCACAACATATTTAGATGGATCTTCCAACGCTTCCCAGACCTCTTTCGTCTGATCTTTTTCAGCAATTGCTCCTGTTGGACAAACAACAATACACTGCCCGCAGGAAATACAAGATACTTCGCCTAAGTTTTGTTCAAAAGCACAGCCAATATGTGTTTTAAAGCCGCGATCATTCGAACCGATCACACCGATCGCCTGCACCTTGGAGCAAGCTGCCACACAGCGTTTACACAAAATGCACTTGTTATTGTTCCGATACATATGCACAGCGCTGTCATCGAAATCATACTCATAGTTTTCCCCATTATAATAATCTTCATCATCTACATTGAAATCCTTACATAGCCGCTGCAGTTCGCAGTTGCCATTGCGGATACAGGATAGACATTTCCGCTCATGCGTAGAAAGAATCAGTTCCAAATTGATTTTTCGTGATTGAAAAACACGTTCAGAATTCGTAACGATTTTCATCCCTTCACGAATAGGATAAACACAGGAAGTTGCCAGACTCTTCGCTCCTTCTACCTCGACGACGCACATACGACAGGCGCCGATTTCGTTGATTTCCTTTAGGTAACACAGTGTTGGAATATCAATATTGTTATAGCGTGCCGCTTCTAAGATCGTGGACCCTTCAGGAGCACTGCATGTTTTACCGTTGATTGTAATCGTAATTTCTTTCACAGGTTCCACCTCCTAACCCACATTGATCGCGTTGAAACGACAGGTATCGATACATAAACCACACTTAATACAAACAGCCTGATCAATTTCGTGAACCTTCTTGACCTCGCCGTGAATCGCAGAAACTGGACACGTTTTAGCACAAGCTGTACAGCCGGTACAATTCTCAGGATCGATCGTGTATTGAATAAGATTCTTACAGACACCTGCCGGACAACGATGCTCCAAGACATGTGCCAGATACTCTTCTTTAAAGTAATGATAGGTAGACAACACAGGATTTGGAGCTGTCTGTCCTAAACCGCATAAGGAATTTTCACTGATATGGTGACATAAAGCCTCCATCTTATCCAGATCTTCCAGTGTTGCTTTGCCCATGGTGATTTTCTCTAGAATCTCCAATAAACGCTTCGTACCGATTCGACAAGGTACACATTTCCCACAACTTTCTTCAACCGTAAACTCCAAGAAGAATTTCGCAATATCCACCATACAGTTTTGCTCATCCATAACGATCAATCCGCCCGATCCCATCATGGAGCCGATAGCGATCAAGTTGTCATAATCGATTGCCACATCATAATGTTCAGGTGGGATGCAACCTCCGGAAGGTCCACCAGTCTGAGCCGCCTTGAATTTCTTTCCATCAGGGATACCACCACCGATATCCTCAACGATTTCCCGTAAGGTTGTGCCCATTGGGATTTCAACCAATCCTGTGTTTTGAATTTTTCCTCCTAAGGCGAATACTTTTGTTCCTTTGGATTTCTCTGTTCCCATCGATGCAAACCATTCAGAACCCTTTACGATGATTTGCGGAATATTTGCGTAAGTCTCCACATTATTCACAATCGTAGGTTTGCCAAAAAGTCCTTTGACAGCAGGAAACGGCGGACGCGGGCGTGGTTCGCCTCGCTTGCCCTCAATACTTTCCAGTAAAGCAGTTTCTTCTCCACAGACAAAGGCACCTGACCCTAAACGCAAATCCAAATCAAAGCTAAAGGCTGTTCCTAAAATGTTCTCGCCTAAAAATCCTGCTTCACGTGCCTGCTCGATTGCAATGCGTAATCGTTTCACAGCAGTCGGGTATTCCGCCCGCACGTATACATAGCCCTGATTTGCTCCAATCGTGTAGCCTGCAATCGTCATCGCTTCAATAATCGCATGAGGATCACCTTCTAAAACAGAGCGATCCATGAAAGCACCCGGATCGCCTTCATCTGCATTACAGATCACATATTTCTGATCCGACGGACTTTCCTTAGCAAAGCTCCATTTCATAAAGGTTGGAAATCCCGCTCCTCCCCGACCACGAAGGCCAGATGTTTTCAAGGTTTCCAATACATCATCAGGGGTAAAGACATTCAATACTTTTGCCAGTGCCTGATACCCATCAAAGGCGATATATTCCTCAATTTTCTCTGGATCGACGCGACCACAGTTACGTAAAGCAACCCGTTCCTGCTTTTGGTAAAAAGGCGTATCCAGCAGCTTATTGATGATCTCTTTTGATTCATGATCATGATACAAGAGCTTTTCAACAACTTCGCCTTTCATGATATGTTTGGCAACAATTTTTTTTGCATCCTTTGGTTGTACCTGACGATAAAAGGTTCCTTCCGGATAAATAATCACGATCGGTCCTTGTGCACACAGACCGAAACAGCCGGTAGAAACAATATTGATCGTTTCACGAATCCCATTTTTTTCCAATTCTTCTTCTAATACAGTGATGAATTCCTTACTTTTTGAAGATAAACACCCAGTACCTGCACAAACCATGATTTCTTTCTCGTACTGGGATTCACCACCCTCATCGAGACGAATATTGATTTTATCTCGATAGACATCTCGAAGCTCGTTTAATTGACTCCAATTTTCCATAGACTTTCTCCTGTTTTAACACCTAAGCAACAGACTAAGCTTTCTTCAAATAAGATACGAGAACCTTATCTCCTTTTTTCTGGGTCAGACGGCCATAAACTTCTTCATTAACAGTTAAAACGGGAGCTAATCCACAAGCACCAATACAGCGACAAGACTCTAATGTGAACTTTCGATCCGGCGTTGTCTCTCCGGCTTTGATTTTCAATTCTGTTTCATACGAATCAAGAATATTCCCTGCGCCCTTTACATAGCAGGCAGTTCCGAGACAGACACTGATCGTATATTCACCCTTTGGCACAAATGAAAACTGCGAATAGAACGTAGCCGTACTATATAGCTGTTCCAGAGGGATATCCAGCCGTTCAGAGATACGTGTTAATATCTCGATCGGTAAATAGCTGTAAATTCGTTGTGCTTCCTGTAAAGCCGGCATTTGGGCGCCTTCCTGTCCTACCAGATAACCTAAACTGGTTTCAAATTCTTGATGCTGGCTTTCTGTTTCAATAAATTCAAACGCTTCTTTTACACTCATCATCATTCATCTCCTTTCTCTGATTTCAATCAATCATTTGATTATATTATTATATTTTGGATAACGCTTTCATTTTAGACAGCCTAATTATATCAAAAACCAAAGTCTAATTGTGAAAAAATATACAATTAATTCACTAAAAGCACTGAGAACTTTTCTCAATAAGCTTTTTCAATAAAAATCTTTGTGAAAATTGCCAATTAAGGAGAATATTTTTACTCTATATGAATCCTGTTAAATATTCATTACATGATAAGTGCTCTTTGCACAAAATGTATAGTAAAGGAATTAGAAGCAATTGATATTTCTTCAATGGACTTTATATAGAAAAAAGACTGAAGCCCTGTATGCTGGTTCAGTCTTTTTTACCTTCATATTCATTTATGAGCTGCAGATTGGCTTCTATGATTTTCTCCGGTGCGATCATATCAGAGTAAAATACTAATTCATAGTCAGGATTTTTAGGTTTGAATTGATTCACACCAAATGCCACACTATCAGCTGGTATGCTTTTGGTAATAATCGCTCCTGCAGCAATCGTAGTATTCTCACCAATGATCACCGGCCCCAGAATTTTCGCCCCATCAGCAATAACCACGCCTGTTCCAATAATTGGATTCCCCACGTTCTCCCATTCATGGAGAACCTTATTGTATTTCATGTTTGAGCCGATTGTGACATTCTGATAAAATACAACATTTGCGCAAACCTTTGAAGCAACAATCGTACATCCTCGAGCATGATGGGCAAATAGTGTACTGGGATCAATCTCCATACAATTGATTTCACAGCCATAGAATTTTTCCAATAGATTGCCGGCGAGCTTCTTCAACAGTTTATTTCGGGCATAACAATTTATTTTTATTAATTTATAAAACAATTGTCTACATCTTCTTTCTTGGTATTCTTGAATTGAATTTATGTTTCCTTGGAAACATAACGAAATAATACCACTCACTTATTTTCTTGTCAAATAAAAAAAGGTCGACAGCTATTCTAAAAATAACTATCGACCCCTTTTCTATTTTAGCCATGCCTGTATATGCAGTTATTGCTTTTAAATGCTGGGTTTCAGATTATTTATTAAAAATCTTCGGTCCCTTGCGCATGTTAGTACGATCATTTTTAGGTGTTTCCATTTTTTCTGATCGCCCGCCGCCTTGCTTCTTTTTGATTAGTTCTAACATCTTCTCTTTATCCTTTTTATTCATCCGTTACACCACCTTTACCAATAATGCTACAGCTTCCACATGTGCTGTTTGCGGGAACAGATCGATTGGCTGAATTTTCTTCACTTCATAATCTGAACCAAACAACTTCAAATCTCGTGCCAATGTTGCCGGATTACAAGAAATATATACGATTCGTTCCGGTGCCATTTCTACAGCTGTTTCAATAAATGACGGCGTCAGCCCTTTTCTTGGCGGATCGACAACCAGAACACTTGGATCGATACCAGATTCTTTCCACTGCTTCATAAGATTTTCTGCTGAACCAGCTTTGAAGGTCACATTGTCGATTTCATTATGGAATGCATTGATTGTTGCATCCTCGATCGCTTCTTTCACGATTTCAACACCATAGACATGCTTCACACGATCTGCTAAAGACAAAGCAATCGTGCCAATTCCACAGTACGCATCGATCACGATATCATCCTTTGTCAATCCTGCAAAATCCATTGCTGTTTGATAAAGATATTCTGTCTGTTCAGTATTTACCTGATAGAAGGATGGCGCTGAGATTCTATAGGTTTTTCCAAGCAGCTGATCTTCAATATAATTCTGACCATACAGTACTCGTGATTCTTTTCCTAGAATCACATTGGTTTTATCCGGATTGATATTATGGATAATAGAAACAACCTCAGGCAGCTCCTTCAAAATCACTTCAACGATTTGTTCATGTTTGAAAATCTTTTCTGTTCTGGTCACAAGCACAACCATCATCTGATGAGAGTAATGACCTCGACGGATAATGATTTGTCGTAAATTACCAGTATGCTCTGCCTCATCGTAAGGCTTCACACTAAAGCGTCTCATGATATCACGAACCGTCACGATCGCCTGATCGATGACTGGGTCCTGAATATAGAAATCTGTGATTGGTACTAAATCATGGCTGTTCTTACGATAAAAACCAGTTTCCAGCTCACGATTTACCTTACGAACAGGAATCTGCGCCTTGTTTCGATACCCGACAGGATTCGCCATGCCTACGCTTGGCAAAACGGGAACATCCGGCATTTTACTGATTTTATTCAGAACATTCTCTACTTGCTTTTGTTTGAACAGAAGCTGAGCTTCATAAGTCATATGCTGAAGCGGAGCAATCCCTGTTCTCAACAGACTTTCATCGGTCAATTCTACTCGATCCGGGCTATCCGTAAGTCGTTCTAAAACTTTCCCATAGCCAAACTTGTTGCCTACCTTAAGAACAAGCGCTTTTACTTTCTCTCCCGGCAAACTGTTTTCTATAAATAGAGGATAGCCATCGACTTTACCTACCCCCAAGCCTTCATGCGTCAAATCAATAATATCAATTTCAATCGTTTCATTCTTCTTAACAGGATATGTTTTCATAATTCGTCCCTTCTTTTCTCACTTGTTCCATTCTAATGAAAAAAACGTGTAAAAGCAACCAACTCTCATGCTTTTTCCATACTTTTATGAACACGCCTTTCTCTACAAAATATCTATTATTTAACTAAGCAAGTAAGAGACATCCGACAATCCTTCCGCTTACTTAAGTTACATAAGTTAGTTTAGTTTCTAATTGTTCATTTATTCACATTACAACTTTATTATTTAGGTTATAGAAATGAGTACTAGTTGTTTCTATACGCACTATATTGTGAAATATTATACAAGATTGGGGACTTATTAACTTATGAACATTTTGGACATTTTCAAAACAACACTCACGGATATGAGCATCGTCAGCTCAATCACATCCACCGTATTCATCATCATGCTTGGCTTCTTATGCCGAAAAAAGGGAATTTTTACTGATCAAGTCGGAAAAATCCTTTCAAAGGTTGTTCTAACAGTTGCCTTACCGGCGTTGGCCTTTAAAGCATTCATGCAGGATATCAACCCAGATTTACTGAAGCAGGGAATCAACGTACTGATTTGGGGATTAGTGATTTATATTCTGTTGATCTTCATCTCTAAACCATTCTTCCTTAGCTATAAAGGTGACAAACAGGATACACTACGTGTCCTAACTATCTTTGGATCAACGACCTTCTTCGGTACGCCGATCGTCAGCGCCATCTATGGTTCTGTTGGTGTCATGTATTCTTCGATTTTCAATATCGGTTACCGTATCTTCCTATATTCTTACGGCTACATTAAGATGAGCGGTTTGAAGATGGAATTGAAAAATATCAAAACAATGTTTATGAATCCAATCATCATTGCAACATTTGCAGGATTATTGATTTGGATTTTCCAAGGATATTTGCCGCAGGTGACTGTTCCTCTTGCGGAAGGCGGAACAACTCAGGTTGCCTTTTTAAGAATCGATCAAACAGCAGTATGGCTGTTCAAACCAATGGATTACCTAGCTGGTCTTTCCTCTCCACTTGCATGGTTGTCTATCGGAGCTACTTTAGGTGAAGTTAGCTTCAAGAAAGCAGCAGCGGACAAAACTTCATGGTATTACAGTTTAGTAAAAATCGTATTTGTTCCAGCAGTCAATATCGTTTGCCTTGCCTTACTTACAGCGACAAACATCCTGCCGGTCAACTTCGAATCATTAGCTACAATCGTTATCATGATGGCGGCACCAACTGCAACTGTAGCTGCTGCGTATGCAATCAGCTTTGACAAAGATGCTGTTCTCGCATCCAATGCTTCCTTACTTTCCACGGTCGTGGCAGTCGCGATGACACCTATCTGGATCATCGTATTGGAAGTCATAAAAAATATCGGCATGTTTTAAGAAAAGAATAAACTCAAGGAGGATCTACCATGTTTAAAATAGCCTGTTACGGCGTCAGACCAAATGAAGTATCATTTTTTAATGAACTAAATATTTACAATTACGAGCTTACATTGATTGAAGGATTACTAACACACGACAATATCGAAACTGCTAAAGGGCATGATGCAGTCTTACTGAGAGGCAACTGTGTAGCAGATAGTAAAAATATTGATAAATTCAATGAATACGGCATTAGCTATGTATTTACTCGTACAGTAGGATTTAATCATATCGACTTAAAGGCAGCTGCAAAATACGAGATGAAGGTTGCACGTGTTCCTTCTTATTCTCCAAATGCGATCGCTGAACTGTCACTGACTCTAGCAATGATGCTGCTGCGCCATACAGCTTACACAACCATGCGGACTTCCTATAAAAACTTTATTGTCGATGAAGAAATGTTCAGTAAAGAAGTGCGAAATTGTACAGTTGGAGTGATCGGTACGGGTAAAATTGGCTTAACAGAAGCAAACCTGTTCAAGGGCCTAGGCGCAAAAGTCATCGGCTATGATATCTATCAATCAGATGCTGCAAAAGAAGTCTTAGCATTCAAAGAGCTTGATGAATTACTCGCTGAAAGTGATATCGTCAGCCTCCATGTACCATTTATTCCAGGTGAAAACGATCAAATGATCAATGCTGATTTCCTTGCAAAAATGAAGCCTGGTGCTATTCTTATTAACACTGCCCGTGGTGAATTACAGGATAATGAAGCGATCTTGAATGCTCTTGAAAGCAATCATTTAGCTGGATTTGGAACAGACGTTTTCGCAAATGAAAAAGATCTTTTCTTCAAAGCATTTCAGCCATGGCAAGCACTACCGGATGGAACGGTTCAACGACTGATCGATCTATATCCAAGAGTACTGGTAACCCCTCACATCGGATCAAATACTGATGAAGCTCTTAGCAATATGATCACAACTAGTTTTGAAAATTTCAATGATACCCTGACAACAGGAACATCTATCAATGAGTTAGAGCTTCCGAAAGTCGGACAGACAGCTTAAATGACAATAAAAAAAGAGGCCGAGACAGAAGTGTTTAGCTACAAGCAATAAGCCGGAATTCACGAAAATTGTTTCACAAATTTTTGTTGAATTCCGGCTTATTGTCGTAGGAGCTGCTTCTGACTCGCCGTTTATTCGGATTTAGGGTATGGAAAAGAGTGGAACAGATTATTGTCCCACTCTCTTTTTATTGTTCCTGACTCTATTTCTATCTATATAGGTTACTAAAGTGTACTCACACATCAACATTATCATCCAACATTTGTTCTCGATACTGCTCCATTTTTTCCTGAAAGTAGCTCTCCGTTTTCCCATAAGTTGTATATGTGATGGCATTCGCTCCAGCGTCAATGGTTTCTTTGATTTGTTCCTCTGTTTTACCGCCGGATGCGATGATTGGAAACTCTGGAAACTGTTCTCTGATCCAGCTAACAAGCTTTACCGTATCCTTCCCGCCAGCTACATTAAAGATATCTACCCCAGCTTCAATCAGCTTCTGCATATCTCGTTTATCATTTACTACAGTATAAATAATCGGAATATCCACTGACTCATTGACTACCTCGATCGTATGCATATCCGCTGGTCCATTCAGCACGACACCATAAGCCCCTTGTTCTTCAGCAAAGGTTCCCAATCGAGCAGAACGATTTCCTGAAGTCAGCCCCCCGCCGATACCTGCAAAAATCGGCGCCTGAGAAACCTGAGAGACAGCTGATAAAATTCGTGTATTGGGCGTCCATGGATAAACGGCAAGAATAGCGTCTGCATCATTATTGGCAATCACTGCAACATCCATCGTATAGATGATACTCTTGATCCGCTTACCGTAAATACTGATTCCACTTGCTTCACGAATCGCCTTGGGCATCTTGATGATACTCTGTCTTAGCTCTGAGGACAGCTCAGGTATATATTTTTGGGCTTTGTCCATCGTGTTCCCCCCTTTTCCACTCAATCATACTAAAAAAATCCAGCTTTGTCTTTTTTTACTGACTGAAATTGCGAGAAAAATAATGGCAGTGGAAATGAAAAAATGACAATAACTATTCCCCCTTTCCTCATTCTTAAAAAAGTAAAAATCTTATCTATCAGGATTTCCATCTATTCTTTCCTAAAAAATCTGTCGACCTCCGATACTGTAAAAAGTATCAACGGTCGACAGATGATCAACTGTTCTCAATTAATAAAAGTTTATCATTGTCTCTATCCATAATGATATCTGCTTTTATCTAGTTATTGTTATTCACGCTAACATAGCTATAGACAAATGAGTCTGTTTTATTCTTTATTTTTACAGTATATTCTTTGCCTTTCCCTGTAAATATGCGATAACTATAGTAAAATTTATCTTTCGATGTAAAGCGATCTCCTCCAATATAATCTGGTTCTATTGATTTTCCATCAGAGTCAATCACTTCGATTTCAAAAGTCTCTTGTTTATTCTTCTTTATATATATTGAAATTTGCGGTTCAATATTTCTTTCATCAATTTTCACTTTGAATTCTTTCTCTTGATTTGGAAAATATAGCGATTGGTAGGCTAGACCAACATTTGACAGAAGGTAAATAATCACAATTACAGATACTATAGATGCACCAATAATACTAATTCTTTTTATTATATTTTTCAAAATCTGCTATCCCTTCCTGTATCATCTCAGCATCACCGTCATTGTCGCCGTAATTTCCATTTTTGAGATTATCAACCCACTTTTTAATATCCTTATCCGAAAAGAATCCTTGAGCTGCTCCAGCCCCGTATTTCAAAGCATCATTTTTAAACATAAACGCACCTTGGCCATAATAGCCAAATAAATAATTTCCAAGATAATCTGGATTCTCCTTATTCCAACCTCTTGACCAAATTGAATAGTTAAGTGTTTCGTTATCAGGGGATTCATGGAAAATACGTGTTTTTAAATCTAATGGTTTACCAGTATTTACCATTGCAATAAATTCACGAACATGTTTATCAGAAACAGCTATAGCATCATCCCCTAGTTTTCTGACTATTGCTTTAATATCAACATCAAGACCTTGCAGTATTTTCGCAAGCTTAGCTTCTGCACTCTTTATTTGTTTTTCGGAGGCATTCGAATTAAGTCTAGTTTTATCATATTCATCAAAAGCAACCTTTGCTAAAGAATAAAGATAATCCTCATAAATTTTAGCGATTTTTTCAGCTTTTTCAGTAGGCGATAGATTCTTGTCATCCTTGATTCCCTGAACAAGCTTCGCATAGTCTAATGGCAATACAAAGTTTTCTTTCCATTCTTTATTTATGTTCTTTGCCCAGTCCAATTTTAGTTTATCTGTACTGTACATTCCAGTTGCGCTGTCAAAGCAATTCGTACCGGCAAGAGCCGACAACCCCTGACTCACATTATCAAGCAAAGAATCAGCAGTTTCATATAAACCGGAACAAGAACTGTCTAAGTCATACATCGATTGGATCTCTTGTTTCAATTCATAAATTTGAGTAATGATTGCATTAGATCCATCGTCTGCATTGACATTTCTTGTACCAAAAGAAGGGCTGTTATCTAATAAACTGTTTCTGTAAAGTGTGGCTCGCTTTTGTTGCTCTAGACGTTCAATGATTCGGTTCAATGCTTCTTCATCAATTTCTTCATTCTCAATTTTTTCTGCTATCCGACTGGCAAAGGTAACATTATCGTTCATGATTTCATCATTTGCCCGAACTTGACCACGTAAAAGTGGAATGTGAGCAGATTCCGTGTAGTTTTTAGCGGCTCTCCATGCATCACCGGTCAATTCTGGTGCACTAGTGAAATTTTGGATCCCCTGCATGATTTGATTCAACCCTTCATTCTTATTCGTCAGCGAGCTATTTATTTGATCCAAATAACCAGTGATTTCACCTACTCTTATTTTTAATCCCAATAGAAAATACTCCTTTACTTATCGAATTGTTTTAACTTTACTTGTTTGTTAAGTAAATCCTCTTCCTTCTTCATAAGCCTTTTTTGTTCTTGCTGTAAATAAAGGTGAGCATCGTCTATGCTCATCATGGATTGTTTCTGTTCATATTCATTCTCTTCATAAGCACTATGTAAAAACCTATTTGCCTTATCACCCTTCCAATAATAAGCTAATTCGTCTAAGATAGCTGAATTCTCTTTGTATATTTGTTGAGTGATATCTTCTGCTTCTGAAAGCTTTTCCGTTTGCTTCTTATTTATATCCAAATCATCGGTTATCGTTTGTAACTCTCGATTGATTTGACTCATTTCATCTACGTAATCGTTTTTTTCTCCTGCCATCTTCTATCCTCCGTTAGCAATTTGTGCATCTTTTTCAGCAAAAGTAGCCGCAATTGTAGTGAAATTGTCTAAATCTTTGGATAATGCACTGCCATATTGGCTCGTATTTGTTAATGATTTCCCGTTGATACTTTTTACTTTTTCGCATACCGATAAATTAGAAAAACTGATAGTAGAAGAATTGACTTCTGTTTGAAGTGCTGAATCTTTCGCACTGGAAATAGGAGTTGTGTAGCTAGCTGCAATATCTACATTTGAATTAACTGCCTCAGTTGACATAAGGTATACCTCCATTTGGTTATTATCTAATAATTCTATCATTACTTATATTTTTCGACAATCTTAACTTTTTCAATTTTCCTCTACTCTTTCATAAAAAACTATTCTTTCCTAAAAAATCTGTCGACCTCCGATACTGTAAAAAGTATCAACGGTCGACAGATGTTTATTTATAGGTATTCCTCAATTTTTTCTGTAAAATCAGCTTGGATCTCATACTTAGTTAATGGACGGCCTATTTCTAAATAAATCATTGTCTCTTTTAGCACCTGATAATCTACCAAAAACTGTAGGTATTTCTTTGTGGAAATTCTTGATAGACTGATTTTCACTGCTAAATCCTTTGTTGAAAAGGGCTCCTTTAATTCTTGAATTCCTTCGCTGACTTTTTTCAAGGTCAGCTTGGATAAACCTTTCGGCAGTTCTTTCTCCTCCGATCGATTCTGTCTGTCTTGTGCTTCGGCATGATTCAAGTAGCGATCGATTGCGCTTTGATTGGTTCGATCCCCTTCTTCTGTAGCAAAGGTCAGGTTTCGATATTTATCGATAGCCATCTTGAAACGTTCAAATGTAAATGGCTTGATCAAATAATCAATTGCCCCATATCGGATGGCTTCCTTCACTGTTTTCACATCATCTGCTGCAGTAATAAGAATAACCACTACATTGCTTTTTTCCATTCTCAACCAGGTCAGAAACTCTATCCCTGTTTCTCCCGGTAAAAAAACATCCAGCAAAATCAAATCAATCGAGTTTTTGTCTAGAACATTCTTCGCCTCATCTGCAGAACGGACGTTTTTTACGACTGTCATATCAGGCAATTGCTCTACAAAACTCTGATTCAGGACAGCCACCATCGGATCATCTTCAATAATCAGTACTTTGGTCACTTCTTCTTCCTCACTTTATTAGGCAGTTCCAGATAAACAACCGTCCCTCCAGCCTTCCTAGAGGAAAATTCAATCACACCATCGTATTCTTCAATGATCCGTTTCACGATATTCAATCCAAAACCACGATTTTCTCCCTTAGTCGAAAAACCCACATGAAAGAGTTGCTTATGTGCTTCTTCCGACAATCCGATGCCATCATCACAAACTTCCAGAATAAAGATTTCTCCTTCTTCTTCAAAAGTCAGATGGATTCGAACTTGACCTTCTCCCTTTTTTAATACAGCTTCCTTCGCGTTATCCAGCAGATTTCCCAAGATCTGCAGCAATGCATGAACCGACTCGTCAACAATCATTTCAGGAACATAGGAGTCGTTGGCTAAAATCATCTCTACCTGTTGCTCTTTTGCTTCATTGATTTTTCCTAACAGGAAGCCGGCAATCGCAGGTACTTTGATGAGCTTTGTGATGTAACCCACTTCAACCGTGTAATGATGATTCAATTGTTGAACGAAATCCGATACCTCTTCAAACTTCTCCAAGTCGATCAATCCCGAAATAACATGCAGCTTGTTCAAAAATTCATGCGTTTGTGCTCTCAACGAATTGATATACTGCTCTGTGCCACCTAGTTCCTCCAACAGCTTCATCATTTCCGATTGATCTCTTAATGTTGCTACTGCGCCGAAAAACTGATCTTCACTAAAAATTGGCGATACACTGGCAATCACTTCAATGCCGTTTAGATACATATATTGATTGCGAATCTCAGTCTTGTCTTCCAATGTTGCTCTAAATAATACTTCATAAAGATTCTCATCAATCACTTCTCCCAGTTGAGAATCCATCTCCAAGCTTGAAGTGGCAAACAACTCCTTTGCGCCCCTGTTCAGTAAGATGATTTGTTTTGTAGGCGAAATGGCAATCAAGCCTTCTTCTACCTCATTTTCAATGATTTCTTTCTCACTCAGCTGTGCTGCAATTTCTTCCGGCTCTAATCCCAGCAAGATTGTTTTCATCTTCTGTGCAAGAAATACCGCGCCGATGATTCCCACTGTTAACCCGAGTAAGAGGGATAAGAGAATCTTCTTTTGTGCATCAGAAACATAAATCCCCATACTTTGAGAGGTCAAACCGACACAGACTCCGCCAATAATCTCCCCTTCATAAAAAACCGGAACAAAATAGCGATAACCATTACCTAGAACCCCGACTTTTCTGGAAAAAAAAGATTCTCCTGAAAGGACTTTACGAGCATCGCCTTCGTCTGAAAACTTTTGACCGATATAAGAAGGAGCGGCGTGCGATAATCGAACCATATCCGTATCCATTACTACAACAAAATCCAGATTTGCTGCATCCATAACATCTGTCGCAAAGGATTGAACAGTTAGATTCGGATCACCATTAAGCAAACCCTCTATAACGATTTCATTTGTTGAAACGATTTTGGCAATACTTGATATTTTTTCATTAGTGGTTTCATCATTCCTGCTTAAAATAAAATTTCTAATCAAAATAGCTGATACTATCAATGAAACCAGTGTTGAGCAACAAACAACAAAGATGATTGTTGTCTGCAAATTGAAGGATTTTTTCTTGAACCATCCTCTTATTCTTGAAACCATAGCTATCCTTTCTCTTTTAGAGCTTCTTTATATCTAGTCGTGCAAAATCAGTCAATGAACCAGCAGTATTCGCTACCGCCTATATACAAGACTAATTCTTTCCTTCATTTCTTTCTTCAAACTCGTATAATATGTAAATAAAGACAGGACAATATTCAAACTGAAAATCGTCCTGTCTTCATTTAACTGATTATTTGTGTAAAACAGGCTCTTTAAAGTCAGTCAATTACAGTGATACAATCATGATTCACGAAGATCAGACATAGTTGATTCCTCCAGCTTCATGTGAAATCACGTGCTTGCAATTCCAGATTTTATGAGCTTTTGCTGCCGCCATCAGATAATCAATTTTTTTCTTTCGGATCTTCTCCGGCAATTTTACCATCACCATCGATATCCTGATCCGTCAGCTTCTCTACTTCTTTGACAAAGCCTTTAGTGATTTCTTTATATACTTCTTCCGCTTCTTCAATCTCCGGCTGCTCACCGATAACTGCATCTGAAGGGATATCATCCAGATTTGCAAACATCTCAATGTGCTGATGCAGATTCTGGAAGACCATCGGCGCTTCTCCACCATATTCGCCATCCAGATTGATCAGCATTCGATGCTTGTCATCCATGGTTTCCACTTGAAGATGATTGGTTTTTGTATAAATCACGCGATTATCCTCAACATGCTTCCCACCATTCATCATCAAAGCAACTAAATGAACGATTTCAAGAACATTCGCTGTTTTAACGATGATCAATGAGAATTTCCCGTCATCCAGCTTTGCATCAGGTGCGATTTGTTCAAAACCACCGACAGAATTCGTTAGACCAAGGAAAAACATAGAAGCGTTGCCTTCGTAGACACCGTCATCATAGGTCATTCTCACCTTGATGGGTTTCACTCGTGGAAGCATTTCTGCCCCCTTGACCAAGTAAGCAAGATAGCCGAAAATACTCTTCAATTCTGAAGGAACTTCATAGGTAAGCTCTGTCAAATGGCCGCCCGCTGCAATATTGATAAAGTAGTTTTCTGCTGCTTTACCGATATCCATCTTCACGGTCTGGTTCTTCTTGATGACTTTCGCAGCTTCCAGAATGTTATTTCTTGGAATTTTCAATGCTCTGGCATAATCATTCGTTGTTCCTGCCGGAATCACCGCCATTAATGGACGATCCTCCAAAGGAGCGAGTCCGTTAACAACTTCGTTGATGGTCCCGTCTCCTCCGGCAGCAACAATCAAATCAAAACCAGCTAAGGCTGCTCGCCTCGCCTCATCCTTTGCAGAATCCTGTTCAGGAGTTGTTGCAAACGCACTCGCCTCATAACCGGATTCCTCTAAAACGTTAAGGATGTCAGCTAGGTTCTTTTTTACCAATTCTTTTCCAGATGTTGGATTATAAATTACTCTTGCTTTTTTCATATCATGTCAGCCGCTTTCTTATCGTTTTGCTAACTCTTCCTGCAACAACTTATTCACAACACCAGGATTGGCTTTTCCTTTTGTTGCTTTCATGATTTGACCAACCAAGAATCCAACTGCTCTGTCTTTTCCATTTTTGAAATCATCAATAGACTGTTGGTTGTTATCCAGCACTTCATTGATGATCGGTAAAAGCTGAGATGGATCAGATAACTGAACAAGACCCTTCGCTTCAACAACTTCCTTCGCATTTCCGCCATTTTCAATCAATTCTTTGAAAACAGTTTTCGCAATTTTTGAACTGATTGTGCCATCTGCAATCAATTGAATCATTCCTGCAAGATTTTCTGGAGTCAGTTTTGTTTCCAACAGCTCAAGTTTTTCACTGTTTAGATAAGCAGAAACTTCACCCATCAACCAGTTAGATGCTTGTTTCGCATCTGCTCCGGCAGCTAACGTTGCTTCAAAGAAATCAGACATTTCTTTTGTCAGTGTCAGTACCATTGCATCATAATCAGGTAATCCAAATTCTTTTGTATAGCGCTGACGACGTGAAGCAGGCAGTTCAGGCAGGCTCTCACGCACCTTCTCGATCCACGCATCATCGATTTCAAAACGTGGAATATCCGGTTCTGGGAAGTAACGGTAATCACTTGATCCTTCTTTGACACGCATCAATAATGTTTTATTGGTTGTTTCATCGAAACGGCGTGTTTCTTGTTGGATTTCGCCACCAGATAACAACACTTTTGCTTGACGTTTTTCTTCAAATGCCAAGCCTTTTTTAACAAAACTCATAGAGTTCAGGTTTTTCAGCTCTGCTTTTGTTCCAAACTCTTCTTGACCATATGGGCGTAAAGAGATATTAGCATCACAACGCATAGAGCCTTCTTCCATTTTCACATCAGATACTTCTGTAAACAGAATGATTGAGCGTAATGCTTCTAAATAAGCATAAGCTTCTTCCGGTGAACGCATATCCGCTTCAGAAACAATCTCAATCAGAGGTGTTCCCTGACGGTTTAAGTCGACATAAGAATAGCCGTCTGTACCGTGGATATTTTTCCCAGCATCTTCTTCTAAATGAACACGCTCAATCCGAATGATTTTCTTTTCGCCTTCAACTTCGATTTCAATCCATCCGTCGTGGCCAATCGGTTGATCGAACTGAGAAATTTGGTACGCTTTCGGATTATCCGGATAAAAGTAGTTTTTACGATCAAAATGAGTCTCTTTAGAAATCTGACAGTTCAATGCCAGTGCTGCTTTCATACCAAACTCCAACGCTGTTTTATTCATAACAGGAAGAACGCCGGGATAACCCCAATCAATCACCTGTGTATTGCTGTTTGGCTCCGCTCCAAAATGAGCAGGTGCCGGTGAAAAGATTTTAGAGTTGGTTTTTAATTCTACATGGACTTCCAGACCGATGACTGTTTCAAAATTCATTAATCATTTCCCCCTAAAATCACTGGTTTTTTTGTATGGAAATCAGTTGCCTGTTCAAAGGCATACGCTGCTTTATACATTGTTTGCTCGTCAAATGGTTTCCCAATGATCTGCAAGCCAACCGGTAAGCCTTCTGAGAAGCCGGCTGGAATCGACATTCCCGGTAAACCAGCTAAGTTTACTGGAATCGTTAGAATATCATTCATATACATCGTGATTGGATCATTGATGTTTTCTCCAATGCCATAAGCAACAGTTGGTGCTGATGGACCGATGATCAAATCATAGTCAGCAAAGACTTTTTCAAAATCACGGCTGATCAACGTACGAACCTGCCCGGCTTTTTTGAAATGCGCATCGTAATAGCCGGCACTCAATGAGAAGGTACCTAGCATGATACGACGTTTTACTTCTAAGCCGAATCCTTCGGTACGAGAGTTTACATAAACATCCTCAAGGTTTTGAACATCCTCTGAACGGTAACCGTAACGAATACCATCAAAACGCTGCAGGTTAGAGCTTGCTTCCGATGAAGCAATGATATAGTAAACAGCAACACCGTATTTAGAATGAGGCAGGCTGACTTCTTCGATTGTAGCACCTAAGCTCTTGAAGGTTTCAACAGCTTTCATTATTGCTTCACGAACTTCAGGAGCAACGCCTTCGCCCAGATATTCTTTCGGTAAGGCAATCTTCATTCCTTTGATGTCGCCAGTTAAGCCTTCCGTAAAATCAGGAACAGATTCCCCTGCTGAGGTTCCGTCCTTCGGATCAAATCCGCTGATGGCATTCAATGCTAACGCATTATCCTTTACATTTCTTGTCAATGGACCGATTTGATCCAAACTTGAAGAAAAAGCAATCAAGCCATAACGGGAGATACGGCCGTAGGTCGGCTTCATGCCGACGATCCCATTGAAGGATGCAGGCTGACGGATACTACCACCAGTGTCGCTTCCTAGAGAAACAGGGATTTGTCCAGCTGCAACTGCAGCTGCAGAACCACCTGAAGAGCCTCCTGGTACTTTGGTATGATCCCAAGCATTTTTTGTTTTCTTGAAGTAAGAGTTCTCCGTACTTCCGCCCATCGCAAACTCGTCCATATTCAGCTTCCCTATAGGAATCAAGTCTGATTGGTATACCTTTTCCATAACGGTTGCATCATAGATGGGGTTGAAGTTGCTTAATATTTTAGAAGCTGCTGTTGTCAAAATATCCTTTGTGACAATATTATCCTTGATCCCGATCGGGATACCAGCTAAAGGATTTGATTCAGTGATCCCTTTTAAATCGATCGCTTTCGCCATATCCAACGCTTTTTCTTCATTGATGGTTATAAATGCCTCTACATCTTTTTCTGTTGCCTTGATGCGTTCTAATGTTGTATTTGTCAGATCGACAGCTGTGATTTCTTTTGACACAAGTAAATCGTGCAGCTCTGTCAGTGATTTATCATATAATTTTTCCATTATGCACCAGCCTCCCCATTATCAATGATTGCCGGTACTTTGATATAACCGTCCTGTGATTGTGGTACGTTTTTCATAAGTTCATCTCTGTTCATTCCCGGTTCTGCATTATCTTCTCTCATCACGTTGATTGTTTTACCAACATTTGATGTAAACGGCACACCTTCTGTATCCACTTCTTCAAGAAGCTCGACCATATCGATGATTTTGCCAAGCTGATCAGTAAATCCTGTCAGCTCCTCTGAAGAAAATGACAGCTTTGCTAATTTTGCTACGTGTTTTACTTGTTCTTCACTGATTGCCATAATTACCCTTCTTTCCTCTAAAAGTGCGAAAGCCTTCTGAAAAGACTGTTTTTTCTATTCTATCATAAAATTATCTGATGATTGAAAAAGTCTTGAAAATTTCCTGATTTATCTACGTTTTTACTTCATTTTTTCAGATTTTGTCCAGATATCCATTGCTTAAGTCAAAACCTTGTATCCACTACTCAAGCTTCTTGATCAAAATGGCTATCTTCAATTGCTGTGATCATCTCATCTTCTGTCCAAACAGCTACGCCTAGGCTTTCTGCCTTCGTCAACTTACTGCCGGCCTCTTCACCTGCAACGACAATATCCGTTTTTTTCGAAACACTGCCGGTGACCTTACCACCAAGACTTTCAATTTTCTCTTTGGCTTCTTCTCGTGTATATTTCTCCAATTTCCCTGTTAAAACAACTGTTTTATCCTTGAATGGAGATTCTACTGATTCCAACTGTGACAAACGAATTCCTTTGTATTCCAGATTCACTCCGGCTTTCTCAAATTCAGCCATCAACTCATGAACTTCTTCGTTTTCAAAATAGGTCACTAAGCTATCGGCAATGATTTCTCCAATAGAATCAAGGGCTACAACCTCTTCTTTAGTTGCCTTCGCAATCGTTTCAAGATTCCCAAAATGCTCAGCCAACACCTTCGCTGCCTTAGAGCCTACATGACGAATTCCCAAACCAAAAATCAGCCGTTCAACAGAATTGTCTTTACTTGCTGCAATTGCCGTATAGATATTATGTGCAGCCTTTTCCTTGATTTTATCCAAAGTCATCAGCTGTTCCTCTGTCAAGAAATACAAATCTGCAACATCTGCAACTAATTCCCTGTCGAACATCTGCTCAAGAACACGTGGTCCCAAACCATCAATATTCATCGCATTTCTGGAAACAAAATGACTGAGACCTTCTTTGATTTGAGCAGGACATTTTGGATTGATACAACGCAAGGCTACTTCCTCATCCAAATGAACCAGCTCGCTGTCGCACACCGGACAATGAGTCGGTGCCAGAAATTCCTCACTGTCAGCCGGACGCTTGTCAATCAGAACCTGAGCTACTTCTGGAATAATATCTCCAGCTTTATAAATGATCACGTGATCCTTCAAACGAATCCCCTTCATATTGATGAAATCAACATTGTGAAGACTAGCCCGAGAAACAGTTGTTCCAGCTACACGGACAGGGGTCATGACAGCTGTTGGTGTGACGACACCTGTTCTGCCGATTGTCCATTCAATCGCTTCGATCACCGTCTCAGCCTCTTCCGGCGGAAACTTGTAGGCAATCGCCCAGCGTGGTGCCTTGACGGTAAAGCCAAGTTCATCCTGAACAGCAAAGTCATTGACCTTGATCACGATTCCGTCGATTTCATAAGGCAGCTGCTCACGTTTTTCATGATATTCTTCGATGTATGCCCAGACCTCATCAATGTCCTTGCATAAAGTTCTTTCCTGATTGATTTTCAGCCCGATTGCTCCTAATTCATCTAGCGCATCAAACTGAGTTTGCGCCTGCATCGGGCCAAAATCGGCTACTGTATATAAAAATGTACTTAGATTGCGCTTGGCTGTAATACTTGAATCCAACTGCCGCAGACTACCCGCCGCCGCATTTCTAGGATTAGCAAAAATATCCTGACCGGCTTCTTCCCGCTCCTTATTCAAATTCACAAAAGATTTTTTTGGCATATAACATTCTCCGCGAACCTCAATCGAGATTGGACGCTCCAGTTTTAACGGGATCGATTTCACTGTCTTTAAGTTCTCAGTGATATTTTCCCCAACTGTTCCGTCACCTCTGGTTGCACCTTGAACAAATACGCCATTCTCATATTTTAAAGAAATTGCCAATCCATCGATCTTCAACTCACAGCAGTAGCTGACTTGACGTCCAGCCAGCTTTTGAACACGCTCATCAAATGCATAGATGTCCTCTTTACTGAAACCATCATTCAGACTGTACATCTGTACATCATGGGTGACCTTCTCAAAACCTTCAAGAATCTTTCCGCCAACTCTCTGTGTTGGGGAGTCAGAGGTGATCAAGTCAGGAAATGCTGTCTCAATATCAACGAGTTCCTGATACAATCGATCATAGACATAATCCTCTACAGTTGGCGTGTCTTCAACATAATACTCATGTGAATATTTTGTTAAATCTATTCTCAGCTGCTTCGCTTTTTCTGTGGCCTCTCCTAATGTCAGTGGTCGATCTTCCATTCTAACAAACCTCCTATGTCCTTATACCTTTTCGATTGGGGCAAATGCCGCCAGTAGACGCTTGATCCCTTTTTCCGGAAAAGCAATATCCAGTTCAAGATCTGTTCCGCTGCCGCCTACTTTAACGATCACGCCTGTTCCCCAGGCTTTATGTTTTACTTTATCGCCGGCTTTCCAGCCCAATGATTCACCACCGCTGGCTGTCTTATCTGAAACAGCTTTTTGAGCCGGTTGATTATATGCTGGTTTGAAGATACGCGGTTCCTGTGTTCTTACAGGGCGTTGCTGACTTGACGCTTCCATTCCGTGAGGCTCTATCAGCTCCTCTTCTATCTCGCCTAAAAATCGGCTAGGACGATTGTACTGAGTTTTTCCATACAGCGTCCGTGAATAGGCATTGGTCATATAAAGGATTTCTTCTGCCCGAGTGATACCTACATAGGCAAGGCGTCTTTCTTCCTCCAACTCCTGTTCCTCGATCATTGCTCGAGACAGCGGAAATATCCCTTCTTCAAGTCCAATCAGGAATACAACAGGAAATTCAAGCCCCTTTGCAGCATGCAGTGTCATTAAAGTAACCTGTGAGGTACTTTCTTCTAAATCATCAATATCAGAAACCAGTGCCAAATCATTTAAAAACACGGCCAGCTTCTCTTCCGGTGCATCTGCATCCTCTTCATCCTGTTTTGCATAACGCTTATCGAACTCCTGTGTAACAGTCAGAAATTCATCCAAATTTTCCAATCTTGTCTGAGATTCTAAGTTGTTCTGACGAATCAAATCCTCTTTATATCCGCTGCGATCCAAAACTTCTTTGACCAGCTCAGTGATTGTCAGGTATGGAACCATCTGTGTCAGCTCCTGAACCATGATGCCAAAACTTCCCAGTTCTTTTCCGGCTTTTCCGGAGATATTGGCCAAGTCGACATTCTGCGCTGCCTCTAAAAGAGACCAGCCATGCATTTCTGCAAACTGACGCAGCTTTTCAACGGATGTTTTTCCAATCCCACGCTTTGGAGAATTAACTACACGATCAAAGCTGAGGGAATCCATCGGGTTTGAAATGATATTCAAATATCCTAAAATATCCTTGATTTCCTTACGATCGTAGAACTTGTGTCCCCCGATCATCGTATAAGGAATATTGGATTTCAGAAGCATTTCCTCCATGACACGTGACTGGGCATTTGTCCGATACAATACCGCAAAGTCGCCGTATATCCGGTCCTTTTCCTGCATCTCCTTTTGAATCTGCTGGACGATGAACTGGGTTTCATCTCGCTCAGTATTACCGCGATAATAAACGATTTTTTCTCCGTCTGTATTTTCAGTCCAAAGGTTCTTGGCTTTTCGGTTGCGATTGTTTTTGATGACATCATTTGCCGCTGACAGGATTTTCTTTGTGGAACGATAATTCTGTTCCAATAAAATCACTGAAGCATCTGAATAATCCTTCTCAAAATCAAGGATATTCTGCATGTCAGCTCCTCGCCAACCATATATACTCTGATCCGCATCTCCAACAACGCAGAGATTGCGGAAGCGGTCAGCAAGCATATTCACAAGCATGTACTGGGCATGGTTGGTATCCTGATATTCATCCACGTGAATGTAATGAAACTTATTTTGATAAAAAGCCAGTGTATCCGGCTGTTCATCGAATAACCTGATCGTGTTCATGATCAAATCATCAAAATCCATGCATTGATTGTTTCTCAATTCTCTTTGATAGCGATCATAGCACTTTGCTGCAATCTCTTCATAGATGCTGCCTTGCAGCTCAGCCATCTTCTCAGGTGTCTGCAATTCATTTTTTGCATTGCTGATCGTTCCAAGAAGTGTTCGAGGGTCATATTTTTTCGGGTCGATATTCAGCTCAGCCATTACTCGCTTCATCAATGTTTTCTGTTCAGAAGAGTCGATGATTGTAAAGTTTCGGTTATAGCCGATTTGATCGACATTGCGGCGCAGGATGCGTACACACATCGAGTGAAAGGTCGATATCCATACATCTTCGCCGCCGTGCTCCAACAATCGAGCAACCCGCTCCTTCATTTCTTTTGCCGCTTTATTTGTAAACGTGATCGCCAGGATATTCCATGGGTTGACGTCCTTTTCTTCAATCAAATAAGCGATTCTATGGGTCAAGACACGTGTCTTCCCACTACCGGCACCGGCCATTACTAATAGCGGTCCTTCAGTGTGCAGAACAGCTTCTGCCTGCTTAGGATTCATTCCCTGAATCAAAGTATGTTTCGGAGCCATGTAAAACGTCCTCCCTTAAATTTCAATCTTTATCATTATACCAAAGATACCGCTGAAATTCTTTAAAAACAGCTATCACTTTTAAGAATTCCCCTCAGAAATTTTCTATCGATTTTTCAAAAAAACGAGAGTGGGACAATAATCTGTTGCCACTCTTTTCCATACCCTAAATCCGAATAAACGGCGAGTCAGAAGTAGCTCCTACGACAATAAGCCGGAATTCAACAAAAATTTGTGAAACAATTTTCGTGAATTCCGGCTTATTGCTTGTAGCTAAACACTTCTGTCTCAGCCTCTTTTTTAGGATATCCAGTCAAAATATAGATATGCTATTTTATGGAGAACTCGTCTCTTTTATCATATTAAATGTCTACGGTTTCTGAATCCGTTAGAGCTGATTCATCGTAAGCTTCTACTTCATTCAGTAATCCTATTTCTTTCTCTAAAGCAGAAGCCTTTTCTGATTGACTGATAAGCAGCCCCGGAAAAATAAAAATTATTGGAATCCATTGAAAGCTGCTTAGGTAGTTTTCCATTGTTGCATGGATACAAGTAACAAGAAACGCAGCCAAACAAAGAAGCTGGTTCGTAGAGTATCTCCTTTGCTTATGCCTAAACATCAATAAAACGATCCCTCCAAAAAAGATGACATAACCAATGATTCCATAACGCCACAATATATCTAAATAAGCACTATGAGCCGGTAAATCGCTTCTTACAGCGTTAAAGCCATTTCCTGCTCCGATCAACAGATTACCCATCTCACTGGTCCATGAATAGAAAAGCTCTTGCCATATCTCTACTCTGCCGCTTAGTTGAATACCGAATCCATCATTTGCAGCAAATAGATAGGTGATGATTGGGATAAACAGGAACATGACAGAAAACAGCACGATCCAAACCTTGCTATTTTCTAAAGAACGACGGATTTTTGAGTTGTATTTAATGCCTGCGCTTATTAGCAGAAATCCTGCATACGAAATCATCGGGGTCCAAGAATCACAGAGATAGAATACCGTGATTCCGACTAAGCTTACTAGCCCTTCTATAGGTAGTGAATAGTCCAGACTCATTCTATCTATCAAGATGACTGTCAACATGCAGGCAAAGAAAGTCGCCCCCGCAATCAGATTCTTATTGATCCATAACTCCAGGTTGCCAAGATTGAATGTAACCATGATCAGCTTGACCAGCATCACGCCAATATATCCCCCTGAAAAATATGTCAGAAGTCTTCGGTGGGTTTCAGTAAATGATAGTTTACCAGTTAAAAAAATAAAAATCAGAGAAAGCGGGATATGCCAGTAAAAGCTCAAATGGAAGTAGTTATTAAAATAGAACATTGCTGGTATCAAAGCTAAAACAGATAAGCCTCCTGCAAAAAATCGCTCCACTTTCTTCAATTCGGAAACAGTTAAAATAAACAAGACCAGCAGTGTTACTGGAAAAATCTTTGGAAAGAATAAGAACATTTCATCAGAGATTGTTCCTAAACCTCCCCATGTTAAATAGGCACATATGAAGCCCGCAAACAAGCTGGCAAATTTTGCCCCTTCAATGTACTTCTCTTCACTATCAACTTTCATCTTTTACATCCTTATCCATAGTTTATTCAAATCATGAGATTGTGACAAAGCTTCTGTATCTACGATTCTCGTTATGCTCTGACTCTCAACGTATAGAAGGACTTGCTTCGTTGCGATTCTTGAAACACAAAACGATTGAAGCAACGTCTATTCGGTTATATGAGTATGTACATACTTATATCATGTTATTTATATCAATAAAATCACATTCAAGCAGTTGAAAATACACAAGCAGTTGATTTGTTTTTCTCTATCTAGCTTATCAAATATTGCTGTAATCTCCTAGACAAAAAAATATTTTTTTTACATTTAAAATGAATTTATTTTTACGATTATCTCAATAATAATTCAAAAAAATTTAATACAGCAAATGTGCATCCCCTCCATGAACGATTATGATCGTTTTTGAATGTTTTAGACTGTTTTCTATTGATTTCACTATTCATCCATGATATTATATCCAATGAAGAGAGGGATGGAAATGCTTACAGAAGAACGTCACAAAAAAATAATGGATCTATTGAGCCAAGAATCAATCGTGAAATCGCAGGAACTTTCTGCTGCATTAAACGCTTCAGAATCAACAATACGAAGAGATCTTCAGGAGTTGGAAAAAGCTGGACTGCTGGAGCGGGTACATGGCGGCGCAAAAATAAAATCAGACCTTGGTACTGAACAATCAATGAACGAAAAATCGATCAAAAACATTCAAGAAAAACAAGCAATTGCTAAAGCAGCTGCAGAAACTGTCCATGAAGGCGACGTGATCTATTTGGATGCAGGGACAACCACTCTGGAGATGATCCCTTATCTAGCGGATAAAGACATTACAGCAGTAACTAATTCTGTTCACCATGCAGCAAAGCTGATCGATCTGAATATCAATACAATTATTTTAGGCGGTACACTGAAACTTTCAACGAAAGCAATCATCGGTTCAACCAGTATGGAGCAGCTAAAGCAGTTTCGTTTCAATAAAGTATTCATGGGTATGAACGGTATTCATCCGGAATTCGGGCTGACTACTCCTGACCCTGAAGAAGCTGCTTTAAAACGACTGGCTATCCACCATGCTGAGCATGCGTTTGTTTTGGCTGATCATAGTAAGCTAAACAAAGTTTCGTTTACAAAGGTAGCTGATGTCCAGCAGGTTACTCTGCTTGTGGATGCTTGCCCTAAGGAACTATTGAATGAATTACAACAAAAAACAACGATCAAGGAGGTTGCAAAATGATTTATACAGTGACACTGAATCCATCCATCGATTATATCGTTCATGTAGATACGTTGGAAATCGGTGCGTTGAACAGAATGACCTCTGATCTCAAATTACCAGGGGGAAAAGGAATCAATGTTTCCAGGATATTGAAGAGAATAGGACTTGAATCAACAGCTCTTGGCTTCATGGGCGGCTTCACTGGGAATTTCATTACCGATTGGCTTCACTCTGAAGCAATCATGACAGCTTTCACACCTATTGACGCTGATACCAGAATAAATATCAAGCTGAAAGCTGCAGAAGAAACTGAAATAAACGGTGCGGGCCCCACTATTCAACAGTCGGAGATGAATCAGTTAAAAGAGCAATTCGAAAAACTCTCATCAAACGATATTGTGATCCTATCTGGAAGTACACCTGCTTCTCTTACTCAGGGATTTTACGCTGAACTTATCCAGCTGATCAAAACTCGCGGTGCAGCATTTGTGATCGACACAACAGGGAAAGACCTAAAGCAGTCCTTGAGCCATGAACCTCTGCTGGTCAAGCCCAATAACCATGAACTAGCTGAACTGTATCAAACAGAATTTCATACACTAGAGGACATTCTCCCTTATGGGAAAGCATTACTAGATGAAGGTGCAAAATATGCAATCGTATCCATGGCTGGAGACGGTGCCTTACTTTTCGCAGATGACCGCGTTTATCGTTCAAATATCTTAAAGCGCCCGCTAAAAAATTCTGTGGGTGCAGGGGATTCAATGATTGCCGGTTTTGTTGGAAAATTTGCTGAAACAAATGATCCGATCGAGGCCTTCAAGTGGAGTGTCGCCTGCGGCAGCGCAACAGCCTTTTCTGATGATTTGGCAGAAGCTGCTTTTATCAATGAATTGTTGGATGAAGTACGTATTGAGCAATTATAAGGAGGAGTTAGAATGAATATCAAAGATTTGCTTGTTAAAGATGTAATGATCATGGATTTACAGGCAACAACGAAACAAGCAGCCATCGAAGAAATGGTTGATAAGATGTATGCGGGTGGAAGAATCACAGATAGAGAAATGTATAAACAGGGGATTTTAGATCGAGAAGCACAGACCTCTACAGGTTTAGGTGACGGAATTGCCATGCCTCACGCCAAAAACAAAGCAGTGAAAGAAGCGACTGTTCTATTTGCGAAAAGCAGTAATGGAGTAGATTATGAGTCCTTAGATGGACAGCCAACCTATTTGTTCTTTATGATTGCGGCTCCGGAAGGCGCAAACGATACTCATCTGCAGGCTTTAGCAGCACTTTCCAGATTACTGGTCAATCCTGACTTTGTTGCACAGCTGAAAAAGGCTGATTCACCAGAGGAAGTACAAGAGCTGTTCGATCGGGCAGAAAAACAGAAAAAGCTGGAAGAACAAGAAGAACAAGCAGCCGCAGCCAATGATTCAACGAAGAGATTCATTGTTGCAGTTACTGCCTGTCCTACCGGAATTGCCCATACCTATATGGCTGAAGATGCACTGAAAAAGACAGCAAATGAAATGGGTGTCGCAATCAAAGTAGAAACAAATGGTTCTGAAGGCATCAAAAACCGCTTGACAGCAGAAGATATCGCTAAAGCTGATGGCGTGATTGTAGCAGCGGATAAAAAAGTAGAAATGAATCGATTTGATGGAAAAAATCTGGTGAATCGTCCAGTCAGTGATGGGATTCGTAAACCATCAGAATTGATTGAACTGGCTCTAAGCGGAAATGCACCGGTTTTCCACGGAAGCGGTACAGATGCATCTTCTGAAAACAGCTCAGCGGAAGGTTCTATCGGTTCACGGATCTACAAAGATTTGATGAACGGAGTTTCTCATATGCTGCCGTTTGTTATCGGCGGCGGGATTGCTATTGCATTGTCCTTTATGATTGACCAATTCATGGGTGTCCCCGATACCCAGTTAGCCAGCCTTGGAAGCTACAATGAAATGGCCAGCTGGTTCAATCAAATCGGTGGTGCAGCATTTGGCTTTATGCTTCCTGTTCTGGCAGGTTTCATCGCCGCAAGTATCGCTGATCGTCCAGGTCTGATTGTCGGTTTCGCTGCTGGTGCTCTTGCCAATACTGGCGGTGCTGGATTCCTCGGCGCCTTGATTGGTGGTTTCCTAGCAGGCTATGTCATTATCTTGTTGAAGAAGGTGTTCAGCGGGTTGCCAAAATCTTTGGATGGCATCAAAACAATCTTGTTCTATCCTGTATTCGGTCTATTGATTACAGGGGGGGCAATGTTATTGATCAATGTCCCAATGAAAATCATCAACGATGGCTTAAATAGCTTCCTTCTTGGTTTAGATGGAACAAATGCTGCTTTATTAGGTGCTTTACTTGGTGGTATGATGGCAATCGATTTAGGTGGTCCAATCAATAAAGCTGCTTATGTCTTTGGTACAGCATCTATCGCAACTTCACTAGCCGAAGGAGGCAGTGTAATCATGGCCTCTGTAATGGCTGGCGGTATGGTTCCTCCATTGGCAATCTTTATTGCGACACTGATTTTTAAGAATAAATTCACTCAGGATCAAAAAGATGCAGGACTGACAAATCTGGTGATGGGGCTTTCCTTCGTTACTGAAGGTGCTATACCATTCGCTGCAGCTGACCCGCTTCGAGTGATTCCAGGCTTTGTTGTAGGTTCAGCATTAGCCGGAGGGTTAGTCGGCGGCATGGGTATTCGTCTATTGGCACCTCATGGTGGTGTCTTCGTTGCCCTTCTTCTAAGTAATCCTTTGATGTATCTGCTGTTCATCTTTATTGGATCAGTTGTTTCTGCATTTATTGTCGGAATGCTGAAAAAACCAGTTGCTGAAGCGGCATAAAATGAAAAAGCAGCACATCGATTATCTCCCCTAAAGGATAGTCGATGTGCTGCTTTTTATTTCAGTCATTTTCGTCGATTTTCTCTAAATCCTTTATCTCTAAATGATCAGCACCAACAAAAGCCACTCTTAGATGACTCTCGCCTTTCTTTAGGTCTAAGGCAGTTACTGATTCCTGTTGATCCAGGTTGCTGATATTAACATCCCACAGCTTCTCCATCAACTCCTCTAATGGAAGTTCAGCAAGAGCTGCTTCCGGTAGATAGAAACGAAGAACAGCAAGGTATGTGTTGTATTTTTCATCAACTACATTGATTTCCAAATACTGACGAATATAGAACTCATAGGCTGCCAACCCCCCGTCAATCGCTAACTGCGGATTGATTACACGATAGTTCATCATTTTTCTTCCCTGATGATCGATCCAAGGAAAATAAGCCTGAACATTCAAAACACCCTTCGTACGGTTTTCTGAATACTCTTTACGCACGTAATCACTGCTTCTAGTCACAAAGTAAGTCGCCTTCTTCTTCTCTACAGGCTGAAATTGACTGTTTTGATACTGTACAGTCTGAACCATCTCTTCAATGAAAGCAAACTCAATCAGCGGAGGGCGAAGAATGCCCACACCATTATTCCACGCCAACTGGTCAAAGCCCATCTGCTCTCTGAAAAACTGTTGGAAATGCTGATTCGCTTCGGCCTCCCAGTTCAACGGATCGATAAATAGAGAGATTTTGATCATATCATTCTTCAGCTCTTCAATAGTCTGGACCTGCTGTACTTCAAGGAATATCTGCCTTGGAATGACTTGAAAGTACAAACTGGAATAGTACATCTTCCAGCAAGCTGTCAGACATAGTCCTCTAAAAAAGATATCATAACCGGAAAACTGATTGCAGTCGACGATGATTTCCTTGTTGTTATTGTAGCGCTTCGGCAACAATGATAACTCTTCCGCTGTATCAAAATCTCGTTTCTCCATCTGTTCAACATTATGGTACAAATATTCATCCAATGAGCGGATATAACCATAGACTCCACTTGTCTCCATTCGGACATCGCTATAATCTTCAATCATTTTTTGGTAGTTCAAAAATACACTACCATCAATGATATTTCTTTCCACAACGGAATGACCGGAAATATGTACCTGAAATTCTCCGGCAGCAGCATAGATCTTCACCCAAAGGCTACTTTCATCCGTCAAATTCTCGAAGGCTGTCTTTATTGATAAGAGATCAAATGGCTGTGATGCTCCATCATCGATTTTATAATATTTCGGCTCAGTGATAATCCGTACAAAACTCAGCCAATCCTTTAAAAGATCAATTGATTCACCCATCGAACGACAATTCAATTGAGCCAGCATATAAATTTTTCCTGTTTTCTTCATACTCGACTTACTCACCTCAACTTCCCTCTTACAGTTTTTCATTTATCATCCATTCAGACATCTGTCTGTTCTTGTCTTTTAACCATGCAACAAATTTTCAAGCGAAGCAAAGAAAAAGCAATAATCTAAACAAGCATCCCTCCATCCACTATATCTGGATAGATCAAGTTATAGATTTTATATGCTTTAAGAATCGCAGCAGCCTGAAAACAAATAGAAACAACAGCTGCTTTAAATCTCGTCAAATTCTATGTAACGCAAATCATAGTATCTTTCGATTTCTACTTTGAATAGAGCTCTCCATTTTCAAACTATAGCATATGAAGCGTAAATACGCCATATTTGAATTTTGGATCATATAAATAAAAAAAGAGGTAGGAATGATAAATAATCCCCACTTCTTTCTTCGAACTGAAACGAAAGAAATCAGCAGCGATTTAGGCTGTTGATTTTCAGAAAAAAGCAGAACAGAAGCTGCTGTTTTGAAACTTGGTTGGAAGCTGTAAAAATCACTTGTACGATTTTTGACAATTCTTCTCCTGTTTCAAGTCAGAGACTTCTGTTCCTAATTCTGTTTTCAATTCTTATTTTTCAACTGCAGTTTCTGTAACAACTTCCACAGCTTTCTTCATGCGGATATCATGTTTCAGCATATCTTCTGTCAACACACGACGAACCTGATCTTCAGGCATGTTGTATTGTTCAGACAGATCTTTGATTTCTGCATCCATATCTTCAGCAGTTACTTCAATGTTTTCTTGTTCAGCGATTGCTTCGATCACAAGATTTGTTTTTGTACGTGTTTCAGCTTCACCTTCAAATTGCTTATGCAGGTCTGCTTCAGTCGTACCAGTTAATTGATAGTACATGTCAGGAGCGATTCCTTGACGTTGCATATTGTTCAAGAACTCGTCCATAGAACGGTGTACTTCATCATGTACCATTACGTGCGGCAGGTCAACGATTTCTGCGTTATCTACAGCCAAACGGATTGCTGCTTCATCTTTTGCTTCTTCAGCAGATGCTTCTTTTGATTCAGTCAGCTCTTTACGGTATTTTTCTTTCAATTCATCTAAAGTTTCAACAGAATCGTCGATGTCTTTTGCAAATTCGTCGTCCAGTTCAGGAAGCTCTTTTGCTTTGACTTCGTGGATTTTCACTTGGAATACAGCTTCTTTACCAGCAAGATCCTCTGCTTGATAATCTTCTGGGAATGTTACAGTTACTTCTGTTTCTTCTCCAGCTTTCTTACCGACCAATTGATCTTCAAATCCTGGAATGAAAGAGTTAGAACCTAATTCAAGAGAATAGTTCTCACCTTTACCGCCATCAAAAGCTTCGCCATCTTTGAAGCCTTCAAAGTCAATGACAACTGTATCTCCGCTTTCAGCTGCTTCATCCTCTTTGATTACTAATTCAGCTTGAGAAGCTTGCTCAGCAGCTAAACGTTCTTCAACATCAGCATCTGTTACTTCACGGTCCTGTTTTTCAACAGTCAGATTTTTATATTCGCCAAGCTTCACTTCAGGCTTAACAGTTACTTCAGCTGTGATTACCCAGTCTTCGCCTTTGTTCATGCTCTCTACATCGATTTTTGGTTGAGAAACCGGATCGATTCCTGCTTCTTTTACAGCAGCTTCATACGCTTCTGGTAAAACAGCGTTCAATGCATCTTCGTACAATGCTTCTTCCCCGTACATACGGTTGAATACTTGACGAGATACTTTTCCTTTACGGAATCCTGGAACATTCAGACTTTTTTTCACTTTGTTAAACGCTTGCTTCATACCTTTTTCGATTGTTTCACTATCGATTGAAAAAGTAAGCACACCATCGTTTGTGCCTTTTTTCTCCCATTTCGCAGACATTAAATTCCCTCCGAATAACTTTTATTTATACATTATAGTTTTGCTATGCATACCTTTAAATAGTACACTATCACTGGGAAAATGTAAATATTTTAGACGATATCCGATAATAGAAAAAGGTTTTTTTTTGAAATCGATAAATTTTTAATCCAATCGCCTTCAAATAGCTGGAATCGGCTCAACCAAAACTGTAAAATCCTGCTGATCAAAGTAAGACACAATCATCTTTTCTAAATCTGATGTCCAGTAACTGATACCGGCTTGCCCTGCAAGAAGGCAAAATTCTACAAAATCTACCTCTCCCGCCTGAGCTTTTTTTACGGCTGTCCTTATTCCTTCTTCTGTTGCAGCCTGCCCCACTTCCTGAGCTTCGCCATTCATTTGACTATCAACAAACGATTCGCCGTCGTAATAACGATAGACCCCTTTATCTACGAAATAATCGTACTTCTTGATCCCCAATGCTTTAAACTTCTTTATAAGCTCAGCAAATCCGCCGGCATTTTCTTCTTCAGCAATTGCCTGTTCAATTTTCTTATAATTCAAAGTCATCACATATCACTCCTAATTATTTAATCAATTATCATTATTTAAGCAAACTTATTCTTTTTTGACAATTATCCAGTATCGTCGATGCAATCGTGGTTCTTTTATCTGTTTTCCTGCCTTCATCGCCGCTTATTCTGTTCCAACATCATCCAACAACCATAACAAAAAAGGACTGAATTTAAATACGCAACTAAATTTGATTGCAAAACAAAAATATGTTAGTATTTATTCGAGGTGATTTTATGAAATCTATAACTATAGAAGATATGAAGCATGGTTACATCAAGCAAAACACTCAGTTTTTATGCCTATACTGCAATCAAATCTACGACGACTCTTTCGTATATCCTTACAATGAAAATTTTGCTAAAGCTGAATATATGATCAAAAAGCACTTGTCATCCCAACATGGCGATTCCGTAGAAGCACTGCTCCAATTAGATAAGAGTGAAACAGGACTGACCGAAGTTCAAAAAGAATTTCTTTCCCTAGTTAATCAAAGGCTTTCTGATGAAGCAATTGCGGAAAAAATGAATATCTCAAAGTCTGCGGTGCGCAACCATCGCTTTAAATTAAAGGAAAAGAAACGTCAGGCAACTGCCTTGATTGCATTGCTGGATCTACTTGAAACTCCTAATAAACAGCAAATTGAAGCCGCTCCTCGCCTCTCCTTAACGAGTAAGAATGATGACAAAGTTCTCACAGCCTTCCTTGATGAGCTAGGTCACGCAGTAAAAATACCAACAAAGGAGAAAAAACGTCTGATTCTGTTTCGCAAGCTTATGGAACGCTTTTTACCTGATAAATACTACACTGAAAAAGAAGTGAATGAGACGATTGCAACGATGTTTGATGATCATGTCACTGTTCGACGATACTTGATCGAATACGGCATGCTTGGACGAACGATTGATGGGGAAAAATACTGGGTGGTTTAACATTTTGAAAGGAGCAGCTACGAATGAACTATCTAATTGACCATGTACAGGTAACTGTTAAAGATTTGAAAAATGCGGAAATATTTTATGATGCCCTTTGTGAAGCTTTAGGGTTTGATCTTTCAAAAAAAGTACATGCCTATCTGCCCGAGCTGAACATGGAAGTCATTGAATACTTGAGTGATGCCTATGACTTTGGTATTTGCTCCCCTTTACCTGAATATAAGGAAGAGTTGATTCATCGACGGAAACCCGGCGCAGTACACCACGTTGCCTTTCGAGCGGCGACAAGAGAAGCGGTGGATGCCATCTATGATCTGCTGCGGTCATTGAAGGCAGAAATCATTGATCCCCCGCAGGTCCATCTTTCTCACGGTCCTAATTACTATGCATTATTCTTTAAAGATCCAGATGGGATAAAATATGAGATTGTTTGTAATCGTTGATTAAAAAAGCTGCTGCTATACAAAAAAGTGAGTGGGACAATAATCTGTTCCCACTCTTTTCCATACCCTAAATCCGAATAAACGGCGAGTCAGAAGCAGCTCCTACGGCAATAAGCCGGAATGCAACAAAAATTTGTGAAACAATTTTCGTGCATTCCGGCTTATTGCTTGTAGCTAAACACTTCTGTCTCGGCCTCTTTTAATTTCCTACTATTATTTACTCTTTAGATAATGTTCCTTCAGTTCCACTGATTTCAATTTCAATCGTGTCCTCTTGAATTTTGATCACCTTCATCTCAATTGCCTCTTCATCCTCATCATCGGGGGAATTTAGCGTAATGGTTTTGTCCTTTTCTGAAACAGAATAGGTTGTAGATTCAGATTCTCCGTACAATTCAACAGTAACATCCTCTTTTGACTCGAAAATCAGCGTCATTTCACCATCTGTCAGTTCATTACTCAAATACCATTTTCCGTCTCCTTCAGTCAAAGTACTCGCCAAAGATTTTCCGCAACCGGCTAATACAACTACAACAGCAACCATTGCTAACAACAATTTAATTCTTTTCATTTATTCCGTCTCCTTTTGATTATTTTAGATGATAATTTTACCATCATTATAATTGTAACTAAAACAGAAGGTTCACACAACGTCATTCTTTTCATTTTTCTTCCAAATAAAAGGACGAATAGGTAAAAATATGAGAAACAATGTAACTGCTTTTTTTGCCTCTTCTTCATCTGCTGCATCACAAAAACCGCAGACAGCTTTCGCCATCTGCGGTTTGAATAATCAATTGATTACTTTGTATATTCTTCTACTAGTTCAACAACTTCTTCCATTGTATCGCACTCGTTAAGGGCGCGCTCCGCAAGTTCAGCCATTTTACCAGTATCCAAACGTTTCATTAAGCTGCGTGTTTTCAGAATAGATGTCGCACTCATTGAGAACTCATCCAGACCCATACCTACTAATAGAGGTACAGCAGTCTGATCTCCCGCCATCTCACCACACATACCAGCCCATTTACCTTCAGCATGCGCTGCATCAATAACGTTTTTGATCAAACGTAGGATTGATGGGTTATATGGTTGATATAGGTAAGAAACACGTTCGTTCATACGGTCAGCAGCCATTGTGTATTGGATCAAGTCATTTGTTCCAACACTGAAGAAGTCAACTTCCTTAGCAAATTTATCAGCAATAACTGCTGCAGCAGGAATTTCAATCATGATACCAACTTGAATCGTATCTGACACTGTTGTTCCTTCACTTACTAAGTTTTGTTTTTCTTCATCGAAGATTTTCTTCGCTGCTCTGAATTCCTTCAGAGTAGCTACCATTGGGAACATGATACGCAAGTTACCATGAACAGAAGCACGCAGCAATGCACGCATTTGCGTACGGAACATGCTGTCTCCTTGTTCAGATAAACTGATACGTAATGCACGGTAACCCAAGAAAGGATTCATTTCATGAGGTAATTGCAAGTATGGCAGCTCTTTGTCTCCGCCGATATCCATCGTACGAACAACAACAGGTTTACCGTCCATGCCCTCAAGAACTGCTTTATATGCTTCATACTGATCATCCTCAGTTGGGAAATCAGGTGAATCCATATAAAGGAATTCCGTACGGTACAAGCCGATTGCTTCACCGCCATTTTTGTGTACGCCTTCTAGATCCTTTGGTGTACCAATATTGGCAGCTAATTCAAAGTGCTTACCGTCAGCTGTTTCAGTTTTAGCATTTTTCAGCTTTTCCCATTCAGCTTTCAGGTCAGCATATGCTTGTCCTTTTGCTTCGAAATCTGCTTTTTCAGCATCAGATGGGTGGATAATTACATCTCCATCGATACCGTTAACAGCCAACATGTCACCGGCCTTAACTTTAGCAGTGATTTCCATTGTTCCTACGATTGCAGGAATTTCAAGTGAACGAGCCATGATAGCTGAGTGAGACGTACGTCCACCAATGTCAGTAACAAAGGCTTTTACGTAAGTTCTATCCAACTGAGCTGTATCACTTGGTGTCAAGTCATGAGCAACAACGATAACCTCTTCATTGATCATTGAAGGATTCGGTAATGTTACTCCCAGTAAATGAGACAGAACACGTTTCGCTACGTCGCGGATATCTGCTGCACGCTCTTGCATGTACGCATTATCGTCCATCGCTTCGAACATACCGATATACATATCAGTAACTTCTTTCAATCCTGATTCAGCATTTACTTTATTGTCTTGAATATTTTGTTTGATTTGTCCGATCATTTCCGGATCAGCTAAAACCATCAAGTGTGCGTCAAAAACCTGCGCTTCTTCTTCACCAAGACTTTTAGCTGCTTTTTCTCTGATAGCCTGAAGTTCTGTTGTAGATTTAGCCAAAGCATCCTCTAAACGTTTTTCTTCAGCAGCAATATCATCTACAGAAACTTTATTGAATGATAAGTCCGGCTGAACAAGAAGATAGGCTTTAGCAATTGCAACACCATCACTTGCGGCAATTCCCTTAAGCATCTCAGTCATTATTCAGACAGTCCTTCTTTTTTCATTGTTTCAACGATTGCAGCAATTGCGTCTGCTTCGTCAACACCATCAACAGTGATAGTAACATCAGAACCTTGACCTACGCCAAGAGACATAACGCCCATGATTGATTTCAGGTTAACTGATTTACCTTTGTACTCTAAGTTAATATCAGAGTTGAATTTGCTTGCTGTTTGTACTAGTAATGTAGCTGGGCGTGCGTGAATCCCTGTTTCTGCTACAACGTGAAAGTCTTTCTTTTCCATATGAATCGGTCTCCTTCGTAAGTAAAATATTTTTTTATGTTAGGGTTTTCTATCCATACATCAATTGTATAAAAAACGACCCTTTCAATTTTTAAGATTACCATTTTTTTGAAGTTGTTACAACTGTTTTCAACGAAATTTTAAGGAATAGCGTAAACCTTTTCAATTAATTGACAAATCGGTAAATGATTTTTCCATTCAATCCTGCCTCACCGATTATTTTCTCACGATCCTCCTGCACTTTCCAAGCTTCCCTAAACAGACTGAAATCCTTCTGCTGGATGACGATCTCCGTGATCGTACCTTCCTTCAATTGCTGGATTTCTTCTTCAAATGAATGTTCAAACATAGAAAACCCCACTCTCTTTCTTTTCTTGGAGACATCCTGTCTCTTCAAACACCGCAGTCTTCAATAATCAGTCAACACTGTCTATTTTCAAGCCTAGTTTCTCTTGCGCGCCTCAAACTTATTGCTATAAATAGTTTTAGCAAAGAGGGTGCTTTTTTAAACTGTTCCCATTTTAAAGGAAAGAACAGTATTTGTCTAAAAAATCCAGCTTTTATTTATTAGAATCCACCTGTTGCTGATGCTTAATTTCAAAGCCAAATACTTGATTCTATTGAAAAACGTGCTATAATATTTTCAAAGGTCAAAAAAGGTCAGTTATATTTTTGATCTTTAAATTTGACTTAAATTTCAGTCTTACAAGTGAAAGGACGTGCATTAGTAGATGATTTGCCAAAACTGCAAGCAGAATGAAGCTACAATTCACTTATACGCAAATGTCAATGGTCAGAGAAAACAATTGGACTATTGCCAAAGCTGTTATCAAAAATTAAAATCACAAGCAAATAACACGCAACCAACGATGTCTCAGGACCCATTTGGTTTTGGAAGCCTAGATGATTTATATCGCTCACTTTCTCGTCAAATGCAACAAGGAGATCAACTTGGTCAGCAAACACCCCCAACCCAATTTGGAGACGGTAACGGCATCAACGGTCAGCCTCCTAGAAGAGGTGGACAAGGTGAAGGCCTTTTAGGCGAATACGGCATCAACATAACCGAAGCAGCCAGACAAGGCGACATCGATCCCGTTGTCGGTCGTGATGAAGAAATCAAACGAGTGATTGAAATCCTGAATAGAAGAACGAAAAACAATCCGGTATTGATCGGCGAGCCTGGTGTGGGTAAAACCGCTGTCGTAGAAGGCTTGGCTCAAAAAATCATTGATGGTGATGTTCCTCAAAAACTTTTGGAAAAAGAAGTCATTCGTTTAGATGTTGCTTCTCTTGTTCAAGGGACAGGTATTCGTGGTCAATTTGAAGAAAGAATGCAAAAGCTGATTGAAGAAATCAAACAAGCAGAAAATATTATTCTTTTCATTGATGAAGTCCATGAACTAGTTGGTGCAGGTGCTGCCGGTGACGGTAACATGGATGCCGGCAACATATTAAAACCAGCATTAGCACGCGGTGAGCTGCAAATGGTTGGCGCAACAACCCTGACAGAATATCGGATCATCGAAAAGGATGCGGCATTAGAACGTCGGATGCAGCCAGTTCGTGTAGATGAGCCTACTGTTGATGAAACGATCGAAATCTTAAAGGGTCTGCAAAAACGTTATGAAGACTATCATCATGTAAAATACACAGATGAAGCAATCAAAGGCGCTGCCTATCTTTCAAACCGTTATATTCAGGATCGATTCTTACCAGATAAAGCCATCGACCTGTTGGATGAGTCCGGTTCAAAAATGAACTTGACGATTCAAATCGCCGATCCGAAAACAATCGAAAAGAAACTGGCAGATGCCGAGCAGCAAAAACAACAGGCCTCTGCTGAAGAAGACTTTGAAAAAGCTGCCTATTATCGTGATCAGATCAATAAGCTGCAGGCGATGAAGGATAAACAGATCAGTGATGAGGAAACACCGGTCATTACTGAAAAAGTTATCGAAGCAATCGTAGAACAACGGACTGGTATTCCTGTTGGTGATTTGAAAGAAAAAGAACAGACTCAGTTAAAAAATCTGGCTATCGATTTAAAATCAAATGTAATCGGACAAGATGATGCTGTAGATAAGGTTGCGAAAGCCATTCGAAGAAACAGAGTCGGCCTAGGTAAAAAGAATCGACCTATCGGCTCCTTCCTGTTCGTTGGACCTACTGGTGTCGGTAAAACTGAATTGGCTAAACAGCTGGCCTTTGAACTATTTGGTTCAGAAGATACGATGATCCGTTTTGACATGAGTGAATATATGGAAAAACATAGTGTCTCTAAACTGATTGGTTCTCCTCCAGGCTATGTTGGCTATGAAGAGGCTGGACAGCTGACAGAGAAGGTACGCCGCAACCCTTATAGCTTGATTCTTCTTGACGAAATCGAAAAAGCTCATCCAGATGTCCTGCATATGTTCTTGCAGATTCTTGATGATGGCAGATTGACAGATGCACAAGGCAGAACCGTCAGCTTTAAAGATACGATCATCATTATGACTAGTAATGCCGGCAGTGGTAAGATTGAAGCCAACGTTGGTTTCGGTGCTGCACGTGAAGGTGTTACTCGCTCGATCCTAGGCCAGTTGAATAATTTCTTCACACCAGAGTTTCTTAATCGTTTTGACGGCATCGTTGAATTCAGTGCTTTGAGTAAGGAAAATCTATTGAAGATCGTCAGCTTGATGCTGGATGATGTCAACAAGCTTCTTTCTCAGCAAAAGATTCACATTGATGTACCGACTGATGTAAAAGAAAAACTAGTGGATCTTGGCTATGATCCGGCAATGGGGGCTCGCCCGCTGCGTCGAACAATCCAAGAACAAATTGAAGATGGTATCGCTGAATACTATCTGGATCATCCGGAAGAACATGAGTTGACTGCCGCTTTGACAGATGATGAAAAAATCATCGTTACTGGTCAAGCAGCAGAAGTCGAACCAACAGCTGAAACAGCTGAAAGTGACGCTGAGTAATTAATAACAGTAAATGAAATGAGCAGCAAATAAATAGTCTGAGTCCAAGTTATCAACCTTACGGATTCAGACTATTTTTATACAAAATCACCTGATTGCATAAAAAACAAAAAAAATCGTATTTCTGAACATATTTTTGTGATGATTTGTGGTAAAATTTAAGCATAATTCTTTTTATTTTCGCAAAAGCATTCTATAATGATATTGTGCTATATAGTTTACATATCCCTAAATAACAAATGAGAAAAAGAGAGGTGATAACATGAAATTAATCAATGTAACCAACAGCCATAGAAAAATGGTAAACAAGCAGTTGGAAAGTACAGACGCTCATCTTGTCAAAGTGTATTCTGCCGGCAACACGACTGCGATATATTCTGAAGCGGAGCAGCATGTCGAGATCTTGATCCTGAACCAAAAACGAGCAATCAGAAAAGCTGAGGCAAATGAGATTCTGAAGTTTTTCATAAAGCGTATTCCGAAAGAATTGATCCAAAAAGATAAAATTGAAATGATCGAGTTGAAGGGGATTACAGAGATATCGATCCCGCTGACAGGTGCTTTAGTTAGAACCTGAAAAAAATACAGATTCCGATAGCATTTATCGGAATCTGTATTTTTTTATAATAAACTCTTCAATTCTACATCAGGATACTTGTCAGCAAACCAACGCATCGCAAACTGATTTTCAAACAAGAACAGCGGCTGATCGAAACGATCCTTCGCCAAGATATTTCGGCTGGAGCTCATTCGCTCGTCCAAGTCCTCAGGTTTGATCCAGCGGGCAATTTTAGAGCCCATTGGTGTCATGATCACTTCAGAATTGTACTCATTCAGCATTCTATGCTGGAAAACTTCAAACTGAAGCTGTCCTACAGCGCCAATGATGTAATCTTCTGTCAGGTACGTCTTATAAAGCTGAATAGCTCCTTCCTGTACCAGTTGATACATCCCTTTATGGAAGGATTTCTGTTTCATCACATTTTTTGCTGTGACCTTCATGAACAGCTCAGGTGTGAAGGATGGAAGTTCTTCATATCTAACCTTCATTTTCCCTTCATACAAACTATCACCAATCTGATAGTTCCCAGTATCGTACACACCAATGATATCGCCGGCAACAGCTTCTTCAACATTTTCTCTAGCATCTGCCATGAATTGCGTCACATTGCTGAGTTTTATTTTTTTATTCGTTCTTTCCAGAGTCACATCCATCCCTCGTTCAAAGGTTCCCGAACAAATCCTGACAAAAGCAATTCTATCTCTGTGGGCTGGATTCATATTGGCTTGAATTTTGAAGACAAAGCCGGAAAATTCTTCTTCATAAGGGCTGACTGCTTCGCCATCCTCTGTTTTATGAGCATGTGGCGCAGGGGCAAACTTAAGGAATGTTTCAAGGAACGTCTGAACACCAAAGTTCGTCAATGCAGAACCAAAGAAGACAGGTGTCTGATTTCCTTGAGCAATCTTCTCTTCATCAAAGGAATCTCCTGCTTCTATCAACAGCTCTACATCCTCTAATGCCTGATGGTAAAGATTGTTTTGATTCAGCTCGTGGGATTCAGGAATCGTTCCATTTTCCAACGGAATGAAGCGCTGCTCGTCCTCTGTACCGGAACGATAAAGCTCTACACGATGATTATGGATATCATATAGGCCTTCAAGTCCTTTACCCATACCTATCGGCCAGTTCATTGGATAAGATTCAATCTCAAGAACTTCCTCCAGCTCTTCCAAAAGATCTAAAGGCTCTCTTCCGTCACGATCCAGTTTATTGATAAAAGTAAAGATTGGAATCCCTCTTTTTTTAACTACCTGAAACAGCTTTTTCGTTTGCGCTTCGATCCCTTTCGCACTATCAATAACCATGACCGCACTATCCACAGCCATCAATGTCCGATAAGTATCTTCAGAAAAGTCCTCATGTCCCGGAGTATCCAGTATATTGACTCTTTTACCATCATAATCAAATTGCATAACAGAACTTGTTACAGAAATCCCACGCTGCTTCTCAATTTCCATCCAGTCGGATTTCGCAAAGTTCCCTGTCTTTTTCCCTTTGACTGTTCCCGCTTGACGAATCGCTCCGCCAAACAGTAAGAGCTGCTCTGTGATTGTTGTTTTCCCCGCATCCGGGTGAGAGATGATCGCAAAGGTACGGCGACTATCTACCTGTTCTTTTAAATGTGGATTGTTCATTATAGTTCGTGCTCCATTTCCTTAAAATTTAAAATATATAGATCTTGTTAAAGCGTTCATCATGTGAGAAACGGTCCTTGACCATCAGATAAACAATGGCAGCAAAACCTTCCTCTATTCTTTAATAGGATTTATACATATATGTTAATCTTTGATTTACTTATGTCTACATTGGCCTTCTCCTGTTAATAATTTCAACTAGTGTAGTATATCATGGAATAGGGAGTAATTTCAAAATTATAAATGCGTGAGTTTCCTTAAAATTGTGTACTTTTTTAAGCTTTTTTCTGAGAAATAATATATAATCTTTATAACACTTAGTTGTTTTTAGCAAGTCGCTTGTATAAGAGAGCAGTTATTGAACGATGTAGTCTTATGTAATTGTCAGAATTATCTTGAAACAACAGAAGGATAAGGAGGAGCACCTCATGTTTGAAAAACTCATTCTGGAGGAAGTTACTAAAAGAAAGCTGACCTTATTTAATCTACTGGTTAAACTACCGGATGATTACTATAGTATCAATTTCTTAGAAAACAATTTGGATTACTCTTATAGTCGGGTGTCCTATCTGTTGGAATTGATTCAGCAGGATCTTGATGATATCAGACAAGAACCTGTCTCATTTATAACAGAACAAGGCATCCATTACGATCGATCCGTCTCTTATGATCAATACTATCAATACCTGATTACCCAAAGTATCCCTTATTTACTGATTCTTTCTATTGTTTACTACCCAAAAGACAGTCTGGATGATTTTTGCAGGAAAAATTTTTTGAGCAAGGCTTCTGTTATTAGGAAGTCCAAGCCCCTCAATGATTACCTTAAAAACTTTAACATCAAGCTGAATATCTCTCAGCTTAAACTGTCAGGCGAAGAGCGTCTTATTCGAATCGTGTTGTACACCTTGATTTGGTTCACTTCTCAAAGTGTCAATCTGCCTAAGGCAAATATCGAAATAGACTACAAGAGAGTGATTGATAACATCAGCCCTTGTTTTCCGGAAAGTCACAGCTATTCTGCAACAAAACAGATTTGCCTGATGCTTGATATCATCTACTTACGTGTTACAAATGGCAACGTTTTAAGAGAACAGATAAAAATCTCTTCTTATGTTCCAACGAGCCTCCAGCGGGGAAAGGACTTTTTCGATCCGATTGTAAAAGATCCGGCCGTCTTAGCAGCAGAGTGTCAGTTCGCTGCGCTGCTGTTGATTATCACGCCTAACTTTTATACTGAATCTGATCCACGCTTCCCGTTGCTTCAACTGTATCTTGAAACAGAAGAAAATCAGGCAACAACACTTTTCCAAGAGTTTTGGACATTTTTGGAGCAGGAATACGGATTTAACAGTTTAGAACATAAAGTTCTTTACGGCAATACTGCCAACATTCTTTTTCCAGTAATCATTTTTAAGAAGACATTACCTGGTATCTTGACCGTAAATGCAAAATCAAGCTTCCTTCAAAATAAATATTTTTTGGAGTTATTTGGGGCGTTCAAGTCTTTCTTCAAAAAGGTATCCAAAAGAAAAAACTACGGTTGGATCACAGAGTATATCAATCAGATAGCAACAGCCTTTGCTCTATTGCTGTACCCAACTTGGGAAAACCTAATGACCAACAGAACAATCAAAGTCGGCTTGATTGCTGAGTCAAACTACTTGTTGACACAGCAGCTGATCAATTATCTGGATGAATTTGTCTTTGTCGAGCTCGGTGCTATGAGCGACAATTGTATGGATTTCGATCTGATCGTAGCTACTTCTTCTTATTTACTACCTGAGTATTGTCCTGTACCTAAATTTGTTTTTAGGTATTCACTGGATAATCATCGGCAATTTATTGACCTCTATCAAACTTTGAAAGAAGTCCAAATGAATAAAAATACTCATGAGAAAAAATAGAAAGAGGCCGAGACAGAAGTGTTTAGCTACAAGCAGTAAGCCGGAATTCACGAAAATTGTTTCACAAATTTTTGTTGCATTCCGGCTTATTGTCGTAGGAGCTGCTTCTGACTCGCCGTTTATTCGGATTTAGGGTATGGAAAAGAGTGGAACAGATTATTGTCCCACTCTCTTCTCTTTTATTCTTTTTATTGTTAACGTCTTGGTTCGTCGTCCTCTACATCTCTGCGGAACAGTCGTCGGCCTTCTTCAGGCTCTTCATTAACAATTTCCTCGTCATGAAAAATGACTCTCAGAACAAGAATTCTTGCTCCTTCCATCTCTTCAGAAATGAGCGTGACATTTCCAACATCAAAAGACAGCTTCTCACCTTCATCAGGAATCGTTCCTAAAGCAGTGATCAAGTAACCTGCCATCGTATCGACATCACTCATATGCAAGTCCGTTTCAAATACTTCGTTGAATTCATCAATAAGCATTCGTCCTTGAATAAGATATTCGTGATCATTTACTTTTGAATAAAGGTTTTCTATCTCATCAGATTCATCATCGATTTCACCAACAATTTCTTCTAATAGGTCTTCTAGAGTAGCCAGACCAACGACGCCACCATATTCATCAAGCAAAATTGCCATTTGGTTTTGCGTGCGTTTCAGCTCATATAACAAATCATCAATGAAGATCGTTTCAGGTACAAACAAAGGTTCCTGAATGATTTCTTGAAGATTGATCTTGTCAAAGCCTTTCTCATGTGCTGCTTTCAACAAGTTTTTGGTGTGTAGTATTCCGATTACTTTATCTTTATCATCATTATAAACAGGAATTCTTGAAAAATTCTCAGATAAAACAAGATTGATATTTTCGTCAACAGTATCTTCGATGTTGATCATGAATGCATCTGTTCTCGGAACCATTACTTCACGAGCAACTTTAGTATCTAATGAGAAAACACCCTGCAGCATTTCAAGCTCATCATTTTCCAAAACGCCCTCTGTTTCCAATAAGTAACGCATTTCATCTCTTGTCATCTTAGAATCTTCATCATCAAATTTCATTGGTGTCAGTCGTGAAATCAAATCCGTGGAAGCTGAAAGCAGCCAGACAAACGGTCGAGCGATCATTCCTAAGAATTGAACGGGACCGGAAGTGAATTTTGCCACTTCTTCAGATTTGTTCATCGCAATTCGTTTTGGATAAAGCTCACCAAACACAATGGATACATAGGTCAATAACGCCAAAATAATGATACTTGCTAAATTTTTGGCAAACGCCCCGCCACCAAGTACCGGTGCCAAGCGTGAAGATAGATTATCTGCCAAGGATGCCCCTGACAGGATGTTTACCAACGTGATCCCAACTTGGATCGTAGAAAGAAAGTTATTGGGATCATCTAAAATCTTCAATAATTTTCCAGCTTTGGTATCACCTTCCTCAGCTTTTTGCTCCAAACGGTTTTTGTTGACAGAGACGGCAGCGATCTCAGCAGCAGCTAAAAAGGCATTGATCAATGTCAAAACGACTAGTAATAAAATTTGCGCGATAAGCGACTGACTCTCGGGGTCAGCATTGTTCATAATTGTGTTCTCTCCTCTTTCTTGTTGATGAAACTGGTCAGGTGACTGCACAGTTTCTTCATTCTTGTAGTTCGATGTCCATTATCTCTAGATGTTCCTGCAACAGAATAATGGCTCTCCTCTTTCTTGTGGTTAGAACTACTCTAATAATTTCGTAGTTCCTTCTTTTTTGAGGTCCGATATCCCCTCTTCTAAGCTTCTAAAGAAGCAAGAATAGCGGTTCTCCTCTTTCTTGTTGATGAAACTGGTCAGGTAACTGTACAGTTTCTTCATTCTTGTAGTTCGATGTCCATTATCTCTAGATGTTCCTACATCAGAGTAATGATCCTCTATTCATTTCTCACTCGTTTATCGATCCTGTTGTCTTATTTGGTTTTCTGAATAAATAAAGGCTGGTTTTATCTATCCTGATTGCATTGAAAAAGACGGTATTTTCTCAAAAAAAGTGATAAAAAACGTGACTACATCCATTCAGTAGTCACGATAAAAGCGTATCACAAGTGGATAATTATTTCAATCATTGTCCACTATTTTTCGTCTCAGTTGAATTTTCTAAAACAAGGGCTGCCCGCTCTTCCTTTTTACCACGTTGAACGAGTTCAATGATGAAAAGAACGATTGTTCTACAAATAGCATAAAAAGGTACTCCAAGGAAGATTCCCAATAGTCCGGCAAGGTTTCCGGCAACCAGCAAAATCAAGATGATCGTCAATGGATGGATCTTCAATGTTTTACCGATCACATTCGGATAAATAACATTTCCATCAAGCTGCTGTACGATCACTACAACCACGCAGCATAACAATGCTTTGAACGGTTCATCGAAAACAGTCACAAACACAGCCGGTGCCAGTCCTAAATATGGACCCAAATATGGAATCAGATTCGTTAATCCGGCAATCACACCGAATAAAAAGGCGTATCGTACACCAATTAAGGAATAGCCGATGATCGTAAATGTCCCAACAAACAAACATTCAATTGCCTGTCCGCTGATATAGCTGGATAAGGTTTTATTCAGCTGTTCCAATAAATTAACGATATCTGCTTTTCGTTTTTCCGGCATGAATTTTTGAATCCCCGGAACCAGACGTTCACCATCCTTCAACATATAAAACAAAATGAATGGTGCTGTAAAAATCACGATTGTCGTTGACGCTACGGTAGATACGATCGATCCGAGACTACTGGACAAGCCGCTAAGGAATTGTTGAATAATATTTCCATAAGAGATATCCAATTGCTCAATATAGCTTGTTAAATCGAGGTCTTTGAATACCGGCAGTGCCGCAATTTGATAAATCCACTCCTCGATACTTTTGAAAACATCCGGAATACTTGATGCCAGACTGGAGAGCTGGCTCGCTAAGCTTGGGATAACACTAACTAATATCCAAATAATAGCAGCAAGCAATAGAACAAATACAATGATAATTGCATAGATTCGCTTAAGTTTCAGCTTCGTCAACAGCTTTACTAACGGATTCAAAATGTAATACAAAAATCCTGCAACCAATACAGGTGCAAATAACGTCGAGAAAAATGTTCCAATAGGCTCAAACAGGAAGTTGATTTTTGTAGAAACCCATACTAGGGTTGCCAATACCAACAATTCAATTGACCAGAACATCAGCTTCGACTGCTTTAACTTGTCAAACAATATACCCCTCCTAACAATCATTTCATTTAATAGATTTTAGCATACCTCATAGATAAAAGAACAGTAATCATGCTCTCTCTATTCTATCACTAGCAGCAACAGAGAAGAATCCCATTTTTGCAGAACAACTGGAAACTTAATAAAAACTAAGCAAATCAACTAAAAAATTTATTACTTTGACAAAAAACTTTCTTCTAATAACATCACAAGCGCTCGACTGCCTCAATTTATTTTCTAAAGGTCCCTCTAGTCGATCAATAAATTATTTTTGTAGTAATGGCAAATCATTTTCAGCCCTTTGATAACATGAACACAATTGTTTGTAGTATAATCAAGCTATCTTATTTTTGGAGGTCAACTATGAAAATCGTTCATACTAAGGATACAATGAGTGACATCTATCTTGACGCGTTGCGAATTCGTCATCAAGTTTTCATGATCGAGCAAGGTGTTCCAAAGGATATTGAAATCGATAAATATGAGGCTGCCTGTGTTCATTTTGTTCTATATACAGAAGATCAGGCTGCAGCTACCTGCCGACTGCTTCCGCTAGAAGATGGCGTGATGAAACTGCAGAGAATGGCTGTCTTAAAGGAATATAGAGGAAAAAGCTTAGGACGAGAAATCGTTAGTGAAACAGAATCATTTACCAGAAAACAAGGCTATAACACGGTCACCTTAGGAGCTCAGCTGACTGCGGTAGAATTTTACGAGAAGCTTGGTTACTCAAAGCACGGTGAGCAGTTCATGGATGCAAATATTCCCCATTATCAAATGGATAAATCTGTTTGATGGAGATGTACTTCTTAAAGCTGTATTCCCAATATTTCAATCTATTCTAATTGAAAATGAAGCTTTTCTGTCATTTGTTCCTGACAGAAAAGCTTCATTTTTTATTGTATGTTCTGAAAACCCCTAGCTATGCTAGGGGTTCCGGAGAGCTTCCAGCGTGGTATCAAAAAAGCCTCCTAAACTGTTAAGATGAGGTTGGTTTCCCGACCGCCACATCAAAAATTTTAGGAGGTACCTTTATGAAAAAGGTTAACGAAAGTTTATCACACACAGTATGGAAATGTAAGTATCATTTGGTATTTGCGCCAAAATATAGAAGGCAAATTATTTATGGAAAATACAAGACAAGTATAGGTGAAATACTCAGAGAACTATGTGAAAGAAAAGGGGTAGAAATCATAGAGGCAAACGCATGTAAAGACCATGTTCATATGCTAGTTAGTATACCACCAAAATTAAGCATTTCTCAATTTATGGGTTATTTGAAAGGAAAAAGCAGTTTAATGATTTTCGACAGACATGCAAATCTGAAATATCGATATGGCAATCGAAAGTTTTGGTGTCGAGGATACTATGTGGATACGGTAGGAAGAAACAAGAAGCAAATAGAAGAATATATTCGTAATCAACTTCAAGAGGATTTAGTAGCAGATCAGCTAACGCTATTTGAAGAAGTTGATCCGTTTACAGGGAAAGAAAATCGGAAGAAGTAGAAAAGGGCTCCTTTAAGGAGCCGTGAGGAAATGTGGTGCACGTGGGAGACCTTTTCTTCAGTGAGCCTTTCAGGCTCTGGCCGGTAATAGAGGCTTACAGCCGCAGAGCAAACCTCCAGTTCACACTGGAGGTTTTGATTTATAGTCCGCTCTAAGTGCTAATTCAAATAGAAACTTGGTCTATTTCTATTCTTTTAAAGCATTTCGTTTGTTTAACCAGTCCGTTGCAGTGTCCATAGCAGCTCTTGTTGCGTTGCTTTGGTCCATCGAATTGACCATCACGAAGTCATGGATCATTCCTTGGAATTGAATCTGGGTCACATCTACTCCGGCTTCCCGCAAATGACGTGCATATTCTTCCCCTTCATCTCTTAATACGTCTGCCTCACCATTTAAAATCATAGCAGCTGGAAGTCCTGTTAAATCATCCTTTGTTGCTTGCAGCGGTGAGATTGTTTTGATTGTAGAATCTTGCCCTTCTGGTAGATAGTTCTCCCAAAACCATTTCATCCCATCCTTTGCTAAGAAATAATCTGTTGCAAATTGGTTATAGGATTCGGTATCAAAGGCATGGTTTGTTACAGGGTAAAACAAGAGTTGTTGATTGATTTTAGGACCCTTTCTGTCCTTCGCCAGCATTGTTACGACTGTTGCCATATTCCCGCCAACACTGTCACCAGCAATGGATAGTCGATCTATATCATAATTTCCACTTGCATCTTCAACGATTTTCAATAGGGTTGCATAGCTTTGCTCGATTGCTGTCGGGTATTTTGCCTCAGGAGAGCGGTCATATTCAGGAACAAAAACGATGGAATTCGTTCTCACAGCTAACTCTCTCACTAATTTATCATGAGTATCGGCACTGCCAAGCACCCAACCAGCACCATGAATATAAAGGATCACCGGTAATTTCCCTGACGCATCCTTTGGTTTTACAGTGCGTACATTGATTGTCCCATAATCGCCAAGATCCCATTTCTGATCCTCAATTGCCGCATCAAGCTTTTCTACAGGGGAGCTTTGCACCTTTTCCAACAAAGCACGTGCTTCTTCAACAGGTAATTGATAGATAAATGGCGGATTTGCGTTTGCTTCACTAAACTCAAGTGCTGTTTTTTCTAAAGAAATTCTTTTTGTCATGAAAAGTCCTTCTTCCTTGTTAGTATAGAATAATCATAGTAGCTTCATTTACTTTCTACAACTATTCAGCCTACACCAACTTATTAAAAGTCATCAGCCAAAGCTGCTATTTATTGGTTTCATTACAAAAATAGGGCACAAAGAAAGACCGTGCACCACAACAGCACGGTCTTCTTCCTGTTTTATCTATCTAATCGTTCTAATCCTATCTCCCAATCGTTTTAAAACAATTTTGTTTATTTTCTATTATTCTTACACGAAGGATACCTTTGTTTTTGAGCATTTAGTTCATTGCATCGTCATATTTAACTTTTGAATCCTCGATTGCTTTCGCCCATTCATCAAGGAAGGCTTCTACTGTTTTGTCTCCACTCATCACTGCTTGGATACCAGGATCTACTTTGTTGTCCAAGATAGAACGGTAGTCAGGCAAGTAGAATGGCGGCTGGTAAAGCTCTGTATCAGGATCGTCATAGACATCAAAGGCTACCTTGATATGCTGTGCATCCTTGATCCAATCTTCACTCAATACATCTGAGTTTGTAGGGATTTGTCCAATTTTTTCATTCCAGTAGCTTTGGCTTGAAGCTGAATTCAAGAATTCAACCAGTTTCCACGCTTCTTCCGGATGATCTGTATTGGCAAATGCCGAGATTCCAATTGTGTTCCCGCCTTCAGCTACATAGTTGCCTTCTGTTGATTTTGGCAATGGTACTGCTTCAAACTGATCCGCTTCCAGCGATTTACTGTGCTCCCCGAACGAACCAATGTTGTGATGCAGAATCGCTGCTTTTCCTGTATCGAAAACAGCAACCATCTCTTTGTAGCCATTTGTGATATCACTTTTCGGTGTGTTTTTTTGGTATAGCGCAAAATATTTTTCAAGAAACTCTACGTGCTTCGGATCGTTGACAGTTGCTTTTCCATCTTTATCAACATATTCTGTGATACCTGAATAAGCATACATCAAACGCTGCAGCTGAAGCGATCCGCCGGCACCACCACGAATCGTGTAGCCGTACATATCGTCTGTCGTCAATTTATCTACATCTGTGAAGAAATCATCCCAAGTCTCAGGTGCATCTAAATTATTTTCAGCGAATACATCTTCACGAATCCACAGGATATCCAAATTTTGTGTGTACGGAATCCCATAAAGCTTGCCATCTTGAACGATTTCTTTGTTGAATTCGATTGCGCCTTCATTGATTAGCTCTTTAAGCTCGGAATCCTTCAGGTAATCATCCAAAGGCAGTAACGCACCACGGATTGAAAACTCAGGCAGCCAGCTGGATTGTAAAGAAGCAACATCTGGTGTGTCATTTGCCGCAATCGCTGCATCCAGTTTCGATTTTGCCTCGTCTTTCGGTAAACCAACATATTCAACTGTGATATTCGGATTTTCTTTTTCAAAATCTTCAATCAGTTTTTCCCAAATCGGTGTTCTGTCAGGACCGGAATTTTCATCCCAGAAAGTCAGTTTCACTTCTTCTCCCTCACCGGAGCCAGTTTTTGCTGCATTCGAGCTGTTGCTTCCCGAACCACAGCCAGCCAATAATAACCCTGATAACGCCAATGTACCCGCTAACTTTAAAGCTTTCTTTGACATTTTTATTCCTCCTAATTTATCCTTTGACAGCTCCGCCCATACCATTCACTAAATGTTTTTGTGCAAACATGAAAAGAATGATCGATGGAATCAAAGCAATGATACTACCTGCCGCTAATGCGCCATAATTCACGTTAAACTCACCCATCATAAAGCTCAAGCCGACTGGTAAGGTAAATTTACTTTGTACATTCGTCAACATCAGTGCCAGCAGGAACTCGTTCCATGCATAGACGAAGATATTGATTCCAGTTGCTACAACTCCCGGTAATAATAATGGCACGATAACTTGGCGGATCGCCTGCATTCTTGTCGCACCATCGATCGCTGCCGCTTCCTCCAGCTCAGCCGGAATCCCGGAGATGAATCCGCTCATCAGTATCGCTGAGAAAGGAATTTGTACAGCTGAATATACCAACATCAATGAAATCGGATTACTGATCATTCCGATATTGCTGAACATAACGAACAATGGAATGATCAGCATCGAACGCGGGATGAACTGTGTCATCAACAGAATCAGCATGAATACCCGTTTTCCCTTGAAATCATACCGGGCTAAAGCATAGCCGGCCAATACAGATAAGACCAGTGTCAATAGAACGGTGCCTACACCAACAACGACACTGTTGGTAAAATATTTTTCAAACCCAACGTCATTCCAGGCATTGATGAAATTCTGGAAGGTTGGACTGGATGGTAAATACTGAAGCGGTGTTTGTATGATATCTCCTTCAGGCTTCAATGCCGTGTTCAATGTCCAATAAATCGGAAACAATGTCCAGACCAGCATCATGGCCAAAGGAAAGTAAAAGGTCAATGTTTTATCTAGTTTTCCCTGTCTATTATACACAAGACTATGCCTCCTCGAATTTAGAAATTTTCAGATATACTAATGCAATAATTGTCAGAATCAAGAATGCCACAACCGTCAATGCTGATCCATAACCAAAGTCACTACCGTGTACAGCTGTTTTAGCTATATACATTGCATAGGTCATCGTTGAGTTGGCGGGTCCACCGTTGGTCAGATTGTACATCAGATCCACATTGTTGAATTCCCACACGGTTCTTAATAATGTTGTCAATACGATCGTCCGCTTTAATTGCGGCAATGTGATGTTAATGAATGACGTCCAACGATTTGATCCGTCCATAGCAGCTGCCTCATACAGCTCCTCTGGAATACTTTGTAAGGAAGCCAGGATCGTCACAGCGAAGAACGGAATCCCGCGCCATAATTCTGCAACAACCACAGCGATAAACGCACTGTTTGTACTTGCCAGAAAGGCTTGTGGTTCATTGATCAGTCCAAGGTTCATTAGAATATCATTGAACACCCCCATGTGCTCGTTATACATCAAACTCCACATTACTGAAGTAAGTACTCCTGAAATTGCCCAAGGGACAAAGACAAATCCTCTAGTCAGCCCCCTGAATTTGAATTTTTTATTCAGGATCAACGCAATCCCCATCCCGAACCCGAGCTGCAGCACTACTTGAGAAACAACCCATTTCAAGCTGTTGATCAAGCTGGGAATAAAATAAGCATCTTCTGTAAATATTTTCACAAAATTATCGAAGCCGGCAAATGAATCGTAGAACGGTGCCGAGATATCGTAGTTTTGAAAGCTATAATAGAAGATTCTAGCCATCGGAAAGAACAAAAGAGCAGTGATCATGACTAATGTCGGTAATAAGAGCAAGTAGGGTGCTTTTTGCAGCTTTTTCTTCTTCTTCTGTACTTTCGGCAGTGTAACTTCTGTTTCCATTTTTCTCCTCCTAACGTTTTCCATATGAATCCCACTAAAAATATCTTGCACAAAATGCGACTATTGACTAATAGAAACTATTTTCGCTGTTATCATTCAGTGACGTTCATCTATACTAATAAAATACTAGAAAACGGTTACAACCAACATTCATTATTTTAAGACAAATGTATAATTTTTTAAGATAGGAGGAAATAGCGTGTGTTTCTTCACAAATAAAATAATTTTGAAACGCCTAATTAAGCACGTTTATGTAGAAGCAGCCATAAACGAAAAAATACAAAAAGAAGAAAAATAGATAGTTAAATGATTTAACCTGCATCCTATTTTTCTTCTTCTTCCCTGTAGACATCAGTCTTTTTCTCTACAAAGGATTATTTGATCGTTTCTTTCTTTTCTTCTTCCTTATAAACATTTCGATACTGCTTCGGCGATAATCCGCTATCCTTTTTAAAGCAGCTGGAAAAGTAATTAGGATTCGTAAAGCCTGTTTCCAATGAAATATCCGTAATTGTTTTATTTGTATGACGAAGCAATTGATAGGCTGCCCCCATTCGCCGCCCAAATAAGTACTCTGTATAATTTTTCCCAGTTTCACTCTTGAATAGATTGCTTAAATACGGTGGGGAAACATGGATGTTCTCGGCAACCAGCTGCAAGGAGATATCCTCATCTGCATAATGAGCATCAATAAATCGCTTCGCTTGCTGAATGATCGTATCTGACTTACTGCCAACCTCTTGATTCTTTTGCCAAATCGCTGCAATTTCCTTCACTGCCGACAGCATTTCTTCCACCACAGTACTGGATGTGATTTTTTGATACACAGTAAACTCATCATATACGATTGCATGCTGTGCCGCCTGAAAAAGCATAAATACCTGCTTCATCAAAAACGGCCGAATTTGCGACAGCGGCAATGTCATTAGGCTACCATTCAACTCCAAGGAGTCTAGGATTTCATAGACCCGTTTTGGTGCTCGATTCTCGATTTGCTGTCCTAATCTCTGCTCCAGCTCGATCAGTACCGGCGAAAAATCCAAACGAGATCTTTGCGGATCATAGACATAGACGCCCGGCTGATCAAATTTACTTTTTTCAAAGCTGATGCGCGCTTCAACAATCTTCTCTCCAAGAACCTCCGGTTGATCACTGATAATACTAAGACCGATCCAGCCTTCTTGCCTATTTAAAAACTCCCTAAGCTCCGGGCTGTTCTGCCATCTATAAAACGCCTCCTGCTGATCCCTCAAATGAATCAATGCAAAATACGTATTATCCTCCAATCGAAGAACTTCTTTTTGAAAGCCTGATGGGATCTCAAGTGTTCCCTTATTCAGAAAATAGCACATACATAAATAACTGCTGTCGATTGGAAACAATGTATTGATTTGCTCATTTCCTTCCTGCTTCTTTGACAGGATAATTCCCTTTACCAGTTCTCTTCTCTGATATTCCCAAGAAGCCTGTTCGTTCATCGCTTCCTCTTCCACCAGCTTGAATGCTTCATCAACCTGAGGCAGTAAGACAGACGCATCGACTGGCTTTAAAATATAGTCAAAGGCCTTCAAGCTGACTGCTGACTGTGCATAACTGAACTCGCTGTATCCTGTCAAAAATATAATCTGACAGGCCTTATTCAAGCTTGCGATCTCTTTGCCCATCGCAAGCCCATCAACAAAGGGCATATTGATATCTGATAAAACAACTTGCGGTATGTTCTCTCTATAGCATTCAAGTCCTTTTTGTCCATTATCTGCTTCAAATATCTCGGTCACACCAATGGTTTCCCAAGGAAGGGACATCAATGCTTTGCGAATGATCCACTCATCTTCTACAATTAATAGCTTTCTCATTGTCTTTTCTCCTCACCCATCTGATTCTCCGATACTATTGATTGATGCAATCCCAATCATGTCTTTTGAAATGCCCTTCTATTTTTCCTCTCCCTTTGGTATCACGATTTTGATCAGTGTTCCGTTTTTACAGTTTTCGATCCATAGTCCATAAGAAGAACCAAAGCAGTTTTTGATTCGCAGATTGACACTTCTCAGACCGATTCCAGTCACTTTACGACTGCTTAAAGAAGACAGATTGATTTCTTCATTGATGATTTCCAGTTGTTCATCTGATATCCCTCGACCATTATCTTTTATGATCAACAGGACATCTCCGTTGCTTTCCTTTACCTGAATCTCTAAAAGTCCTTTACCAGTCAACTCCTTCAGCCCGTGATAAATCGAATTTTCAACAACCGGCTGCAGTGAAATTTTAGGGATCAATGCCTGCAGCAGCTTCGGATTCTCTACTGCTATCGTATAATCAAAGCGATCTCTATAGCGGTAACTCATGATCATCAAATAGTTTTGAACGTGATCCAGCTCTTCTTCAAGAGTGATCAGTAAATTCCCTTTACTGATCCCTGTTCGATAGAATTCTGCTAAAGAACGGGTCATAAGTGACGCATCCTTATTCATTCCCATATCACTTAAACTCTGGATAGAGTACAACGTATTGTAAAGGAAATGCGGATTGATTTGTGACTGCAGCAGCTCGATTTCCAAACGACTTCGTTCATCATAATTTTTTTCGTTTTCATTAAGCAGTCGCTCATTTTTTTCAATCATGGAATTGAAGCTGCTGTATAAAACAGCCAGCTCGTTAAAATGCTTTTGATTGATTGCCAGAGGTCCTTTATGATCCGTGATACTGGTTGCTTCGATTTCTCTCGCTAGATTTTGGATCGGTTTTGAAATATAACGTCCCACAACGATCACCATTAGTGTCCCGGCAAGAAATAAAAACAAGAACAAAGCTGCCGCCAAGGTCAGATAGGCCGACTGACTTTTCTGTAAATCCTTATCCGGAAACACTGCCACTAGCTGCCATTGGTTCAAGCTAAAGGTTTGACTTTCAATATGATAGCTCATACCATCTGCAGATTTGACCTGCCAATTATCATCCAGATCTTGAAACAGCTCTTTGGGGAATAATCGATCAGATTTTGAAATATTCATTGTCGGACTAACTAGAAACAGACGACCATTATCCGTTATAAAGCTTTCATTCAGAAGATTTTCAATATATTCATACCGCAGATTAAAGACGATCACACCACTTGCCTCAGAGGAGCTGTCCCCAATGATTTTGCAGATAGAAATTGTTTTTCGTTCATTCTGGGAAAAAGGACTTTCGGTAAAATCCAGCCAGAAATATTTAGCTTCACCATTTGCCAGATCAAAAAACGTATGGTAATTGATTTCATTCAGGCCCTGAGCGATCTCACCACCATTAAAGAAGAACTCCCCGTCATTTACATTGATGTAAATCGAATCAAGAATATCCTGAAATCGATAGTACAGGTCTTTGATGCTGCTGTTCATATTGACGGCTTGCCTCAGTGCATCACTTTCATTATTGATCACCTCAAGCAAGTTCGGATTATTATTCAGATTTACGACCTGTTCGAACATCTGATCAAAGGTTCGCTCCAGCACACTGTATCGATCCTTCACAGTGTTCTCTACATTTGTATAGGCAGTATCAGTTACCTCTCTTGTTGTCGTCACGCTGGAAAATATCAATGAAAATATAATGATGACGGCCACAAATAAAATATAAAACGTGTTGAGAACTGTATTTAATGAACGGGACTTTTCTTGTTTTTCCTTCATCCTTTGATCGATCCTCTCTATAAAAATAGTTCTCTTATTCCCGCTCTATTCATATCCTGTCAAATTGATTCTTTCCCAAGCTCTTTGCACGACAATTCAGGATCTCTATTTCTCTTGAATCTTCAATCTGAAACGCTTCCCCTAGATGGTTTTCTATTGTTACTCGTTCAAAAATGATATTCTCTGCAAAATGAACGATAAAGCCTTGATTTTTCATTTTTTCGATGCCCATCATCATTGCCGGCTCACCTGCTTCTGCTTTTTCAGCTAAAGAAACTCGAACATTATCAAAAGTGATATCAGAGGCATATTGCTCCGCTAAGCCATAGATGAAACCAGCCGAGGCTTGTACATTTTCAGCTGTGATATTCGTGAAATGAATTCTTCTAAAGCAAGGGGTCTCATCTGTGACTGGCTGAGGATTCTTATCCCAAACATATTTCTCCTCGCCCTTCGGCCCCCAAAAATAGTATAAATTGATAATAAATGGACACACTACATTTTCCATGACAATATTGCTGATGCGAATATCCTCTACAATGCCGCCTCTTCCACGACGTGATTTCAAGCGAATCCCACGATCCGTTCCTTGAAACACACAATTAGAAATCGTCACATGACGAATATCACCGCTCATTTCACTTCCCAGAACAACACCGCCATGTCCATGAACCATCGTGCAATTTGTGATCGTCACATTCTCACAGGAAATCCACTCCTCCGTCTCTTCTGTTCCTGCTTTGATTGCAATACAGTCATCTCCAACATCAATATGGCAATTGCTGATACGAACATTCTTACAGGATTCCGGATCGATTCCATCTGTATTAGGAGAATCAGCTGGATTCAAGATCGATACATTGTCTATTGTGATGTTTTCACAAATAATTGGATGAACTGTCCAGCTAGGTGAGTTCGTTAGGCGAACATCTCTGATAGTTATCCTAGTACATTCTTGAAAGCTAATCAGATTCGGTCTTGGAAACTTAAGTTTCTCCCGCTCATTGCGAAATAGCTGCCACCATTTTTTCCCATTACCATCAATCACACCAAAGCCGGTCACCGAGATATTTTCTGCATTTTCTGCATATAAACAAGAGGCATAGACTTGCTGCTGCACCCCTTCCCAACGAGAAGAAACGACAGGATAATCTGCCTGATCGTCAGAAAATTTTAAAATAGCTCCAGGCATTAAATAAAGAGAAATATTACTTTTCAAGAAAAGTGCTCCTGTCATAAAAATCCCTGTTGGAATAACTACCCTTCCCCCACCATTCTCAGCTGCCGTATCAATTGCTTGCTGAATTGCAATAGTATTCATTTTCTTATCGGGTGATGCACCAAAATCTGTAACGGTATAAATGCTCTCTTTCACAGGTTCCAATTTCATAGATTTTAAACTCCTCCTACTTCTAACCAAAGTCTTTAGTTACAATTTACCGCTTCTTTTGATTGAATGCCTTTTCATTTCCAGACAACTCTTTTACCGCAGAATCGTCTCTTCCACAATAGACTATCATACTTTGTAAGAAAATCCAATCACATTTTCACGTGTGCATTGCTGTTAAACAAGGATTTTTTATATTGACAACAGAAGAAATTCATACTATGATGTTAACGTTCACAATTATTGAAAACGAGGTGAGCTATGGTAACCATAAAAGACATTGCAAAAGTTGCAGGCGTCTCTCATACGACTGTTTCTCGTGCATTGAATGATAACCCATTGATCAAGCTCGATACACGAAAAAAAATCCAACAGATTGCAGAAGAATTGAATTATGTTCCGAATTTCAATGCTAAAAGCTTGGTCAATCAAAAAAATTACATGATTGGACTGTTTTTTTCCAGTATCGATCAAGGGACTAGTTCAAGCTTTCTAGTCGATGTAATCACCGGTATTCATTCTATTTTAGATGAGAGCTATAGTCTATCTGTCGAGGGTATCGATGAAATTCGAGCACTGGAACGGGTCAATTTTCAGCGTTATGACGGCATTGTGATTATGAGCCAAAGTGACAATGATGGTGCCTTTATCGACTATGTCAAGCAGCAGAAGATTCCTTTTGTTGTTTTGAATCGTCCATTGGAGGATAAAGAGATTATCAATGTTCTTGCTGATGATGCTGAAGGTGTGACGGAAGCGATTGATTATGCGATACAATTAGGACACAAAAAAATTGCTTATATTGGAGGAAAAGACGATTTTCGCTCTTCCAATGAACGTAAGCAAGGTCTAATCAACAGTATGGAAAAAAATCAGGTGCCGATAAATCCTGACTTTTTCTTTCGTGGTGACTACAGCATTGAGAGCGGGTTTGCCGAAATGAAGCATATCTTAGCCCTATCTACTCTTCCTACACTTGTGTTTTGTGCAAATGACGATATGGCTATCGGTGCGATGCGTGCCGCTGCGGAAAAAGGATTTCAAATTCCAACAGATATTTCCTTGATTGGATTTGATGACAGCAAGCTAGTTGCCTATCTGAATCCACCGCTGACAACAGTCCATAAACCAATCAAAAAAATCAGTCAGACAGGAACTGAGCTGTTACTAAAAATGATTGATGGAGAAAAAATCGAGCCGCAGCAATACCGAGTTAAAACCAGTCTGCAAATCAGAGAATCTGTTTCAGCTATTTCAAAGACGTAAGTCTTTGTTTTGAATAAAAATGTTCACGTGTGCATAAAAATAAAAAAAGGAGTTTGATCAACCAATGAAAAGACTATCAAAAAAATTAATCGAAACAACAAAGGAACAGCCAATCAAAATCATTCAATTTGGAGAAGGAAATTTCATGAGAGGCTTTGTGGACTGGCAGGTTCAAGAAATGAACAAGCAGCAGCTGTTCAAGGGGAATGTGGCTGTTGTCCAGCCCATCGATCAAGGGCTCGGTGATATGCTGAAGGAGCAAGACTATCTCTATACCGTTATTCTGGAAGGATTACTGAATAAGGAAATCATCAACACCTCAGAAGTGATTTCTGTGATCGACACCGTCATCAATCCATATAGAGATTGGAACAACTATCTAGCTTTGGCCGAAAACGATACAATCGAATTCATTGTTTCCAATACGACAGAAGCTGGGATTCAATACAACCCACAGGACCAACTATCAGATATGCCTCAGCAAAGCTACCCTGGGAAACTGACTGCTCTATTGTACAAACGTTTTGAGTTAGGAAAAAAGGGCTTTACCATCATCCCTTGTGAGCTGATCGATCGTAATGGAGAGAAATTGAAGGAAATTGTTCTGACCTATGCCCAAGATTGGAAACTAGGTAATGATTTTAAACAATGGATCGAAAATGAAAATACTTTTTGTTGTAGTCTGGTTGATCGAATCGTTCCAGGATATCCAAGAGATTCAGCTGCTGAGTTAAATGAAAAACATGGTTACGAGGATCAGCTGATGGTCAAAGCAGAGCCTTTCATGCTATGGGTCATTGAAGGTCCGCAAGCTTTGAAAGAGACACTACCATTAGAAAAAGCCGGTCTGAATGTTATTGTCACAGACGACATGACACCTTATCGTCAGAGAAAAGTCCATTTACTAAATGGTCCTCACACAACGATGGTGCCTTTAGCTTTACTGGCTGACGTTGAAACAGTTGAGGACGTTATGAAGGATCAGGATTTCAGATACTTTGTTGATCATCTGTTTGCGGATGAGCTGATTCCAATGCTTAGTCTTCCGGAAAACGAACTGGCAGATTATGCGGAACAGATCAAGGAACGATTTTTGAATCCCTTTGTTCATCATATGCTGACTTCTATTGCTTTGAACAGTGTCTCAAAATATAAGGCTCGTCTACTCCCTGTACTCTTGGATTATCAACAGAGGAGATCTGAACTGCCGCCTTATATGACAGCTGCACTGGCAGCCTTGATTCTTTCTTATCGTGGAGAAAAAATCAAACCGCAAGATGATGAGGCTGTTCTTGCGATTTTTGCTGATGCTTGGCAGACACCGGAAACCGCAGTCGAAGTCATTCTTTCAAAAGAATCCCTGTGGGGACAGGATCTCACTACTATAAAAGAGCTGCCCAATCAAGTACAACACTATATTGAACAACTGGAAACGATTGGCTCCAGAAAACTGATCCAGAAATTAAACAAAGGAGAGAAAGTTTATGCCTGAATTATTGACGAAATCACCATTAATGAAGCTCAACCCAAATGACACAGTTGCTGTCGCTCTTCGACCAATTGAACAAGGCGAACGGCTGACGCTAGGCGAGCAGAAAGTTACTGCTAATCATGATATTCCACAAGGACATAAAATTGCCTTGAACGATATGCCTGAAGGCCATGATGTTATCAAATACGGCTATCCCATCGGGCACACGATAAGTGATGTTTTTGTTGGAGACTGGCTGCATACCCACAATGTCAAAACCAATCTGTCTGGGGAATTGGATTATTCTTATCAGCCAAATCTACAGCAGGTGCATTATCCTAAAACCGATTTGACCTTCAAAGGCTACAAACGAGCAAGCGGAAAAGTCGGCATACGTAATGATCTGTTCATTATCCCTACAGTTGGCTGTGTAAATGGTATGGCTGAGCTAATGCTGAAGGAGTTCAAAACCAATCATCCAGATCTCGGACCCTTTGACAATATCACGATTTTAAAGCATCCCTATGGCTGTTCTCAGCTGGGAACGGATCATCAAAATACACGTGATGTACTGATTGATGCCGTCAACCATCCTAATGCAGGGGGCGTGCTGGTATTCGGATTAGGCTGTGAGAATAACACCATTCCGGAATTCAAAGAGAAGCTGGGCGATTATGATGAGAATCGAGTGAAATTCCTAGTTGCTCAAGAAGTCTATGATGAAGTTGAAAAGGGTGTGGAGCTTATGGAAGAGCTCTATCTGGCAGCAAAAAATGACTTTCGAGAGGACGTTCCCCTTTCAGAATTGAATGTAGGACTGAAATGCGGCGGCTCTGATGGCTTTTCAGGAATCACAGCTAATCCTCTGCTGGGCGCCTTCTCTGATTTCTTAATTGCCCAAGGCGGCAGCACGATCCTAACAGAAGTACCGGAAATGTTTGGCGCAGAACAAATGCTGATGGCTCGTGCAGAAAATAAAGAAGTGTTTGACGATATTGTTCATCTAATCAACGATTTCAAACAATATTTTCTATCCTATGGCGAACCAGTTTATGAAAATCCATCTCCCGGAAATAAAGCCGGCGGAATCACGACACTTGAGGACAAATCGCTAGGCTGTACACAAAAAGCCGGAACAGCGCCTGTTATTGATGTCTTGAAGTATGGAGAAAAGCTTTCTAAAAAGGGATTAAGTCTTTTACAGGCTCCCGGAAATGATCTGGTGGCGGCCTCTGCACTTGCTTCCTCCGACTGCCATATGGTCTTATTTACAACTGGTCGCGGTACTCCCTTTGGCGCCTATGTGCCAACAGTCAAGGTTGCAACCAACAATACGATTTTCGAGCGAAAAGGACACTGGATGGATTTCAATGCCGGCTCTTTGCTTGAACAACCAATGGAAGATGTTTTGCAAGATTTTATTACGAAGCTCATTGCTGTTGCCAGCGGTGAACAGACAAGAAATGAAGAAAATGATGTACGTGAAGTGGCGATCTTCAAAAACGGTGTTACCCTTTAAAAATTATTTTGTGTTCAGACATGAAAAGTCCTTTTATGTCTGAACACTGATTCTTACAGGAACCAATCAGGAGCATGCCATTGTACGCTTTTGTGATTCATCTCACTTAAAGAAAACACTAAGCAAATGACAATATCGCGTAATTATTTTTGACTACTGCTCTGTGGATCGCACCACCATCCCCCTATAAATCCTATGAAAAATCCATTGCACGATAAGTGACCTGTGCTCAATAGATACAACAAAGGAATTAGAAGCCATTGGCATTACTTTCATAAAGTCTATATTAAAGAAAGAAGGACGAATTTATATGTTTTTATCTGACGATTTTTTATTGTCCACTGAATGGGCAAAGAAGCTTTATCATGATCATGCGGTAGATATGCCGATCATTGACTACCACTGCCACTTAGAACCAAAAGAGATTTACGAGAACCAAAGATTTGAAAATATCACCGCTGCCTGGCTTTACGGGGATCATTATAAATGGCGTCTGATGAGGGCTTGCGGTGTTCCTGAATCCCATATTACCGGCGACGCTTCCGATTATGACAAATTTGCAGTCTGGTGTGAAACCGTACCAAAACTTATTGGTAATCCCCTTTATACATGGACACATTTAGAATTGAAACGTTTCTTTGGCATCGATCTATTGGTCAACAAAGAAAATACAGAAAAAATTTGGCAGCTGGCAAATGAAAAATTGGCGGAGGATCGCTTCAAACGTAGAGAAATCATCAGTGATTCTAATGTGAAAGTTGTCTGTACAACAGACGACCCTGCTGACGATTTGAGCTATCATAAGCTGTTGTCGCAAGAAGAGACTCGTTTCAAAGTATTACCCTCCTTCCGTCCTGACAAAGCATTGAATATCGATCAAGTTGGATTTTCAGCTTGGATCACTCGGTTGGCAGAGGCCTGTGAACAGCCAGTTACTACCTATGAAGAACTGATTGCTGCACTTGGTAGTCGTGTTGACTACTTCCATAAGCTAGGCGGACGACTCTCTGACCATGCACTGGACATTCTTCGCTATGCAGAAGCAGACGATGACAAATTAGAAGCAATTTTCCAAAAGGGTTTGCTGGGAGAAACACTGACTGAGCAAGAGATTTCCGCCTATCGTACAGAAACACTGATTCGTTTGATTCGTTTTTACCATAGCTACAACTGGACGATGCAGCTGCATATTCATGCTTATCGTAACTGTAATCAAGCGATGCTGAAACAGCTAGGTCCTGACACAGGCTATGATGGTATCAATGATCTTTCATTGACAATCCCATTGCAAAAATTACTTGATCGTGCCGAGGAAACGAACCAGCTGCCGAAAACAATCCTATATTCTCTAAATCCAAATGATTATCCGGCACTGGTTGCATTGCTTGGCTGCTTCCAAAAAGAGATTGCCGGAAAGCTTCAGTTAGGCTCCGGCTGGTGGTTCAACGATACACGTGCCGGTATGCGCCAGCAACTAACCCAATTAGCAGACGGCAGTGTTCTGCATAATTTTGTTGGTATGCTGACTGATTCACGCAGCTTCCTTTCCTATACGCGTCATGAATATTTCCGTCGTGTACTCTGTGAATTTATCGGTGAGATCGTTGAACGCGGTGAAGCACCGGCAGATGAAATCATTTTAGGCGAATTGGTTGAAGCTGTCAGCTTTAAAAATGCGGAAAACTACTTCGGCTTTTAAGTTGAATGTACTGCTTTTGATCCATTACTAAAGAAAAGAGGCTGACTAATGATCCCTTTGAATCTGGGTATTCGAGCCCATGATCTTACCGCCAAAACACGTGAAGAGCTTGGAGAAAAAATCATAAACTACGGCTTTTCCCACATTCAGTTTGCTGTGAAAAAATCATTTCCTGCACTGGCTCCTGACCTGACTAGCATCTCCAGTGGAACGGCAAGCTATATCGGTGACTATCTTCAAAACCTTGGAATAAAAATTTCTATTCTCGGCTGCTATGTCAATCTCGCCAGCCCTGATCCTTCGATCAGAGAAAAGGAACTCAACATTTTTAAGCATCATATCACGTTAGCAAAAGATTACCACGCCGCACTGGTGGGAAGCGAGACAGGCAGCGTCGGCAATGGATATACCACAAAGAACTATACAGAGGAGGCCTATGTCCTCGCACGTGAATCAGTCATTGAGCTGGTTTCATTTGCTGAAAAATTTGGCGTAACGGTTGGTATTGAAGCTGGAATCAATCATCCATTGCATACCTCTGCATTAGCACGTCGTCTAGTGGATGAAGTCCAATCACCCAATCTAAAAATTATCATGGATTGTGCCAATTTGATATCCGTTGATAACCACCAAAAGCAAGAGGAGGTCGTCTTTCATGCCCTCAATGATTTGCGTGATGACATCAGCTGCTTCCATCTCAAGGATTTTGTGATTGAAAATAATCAAGTGAAAATCGTCCCTGTTGGTACAGGCTGGATGAAATATGACCAGATCCTCAGTTTCTTGAAACACGATAAACCATTGATGTTTGCCAGCCTTGAAGCTACGACCGAGCCCTATGTTCAAGCGGCAGTTGAAAAGCTGGCTGATGTTTATCAAAGAAGCTGATTAGACAATGGTTGTCTATATCAACTGCATAAACGTATGACAACATAATAAAACCCCTTGTGCAAAATGCACAGGGGGTTTTATAGTCAATCAGATCTTTTACATCGACTACTTCTTAGCCAACTGCTGGTAACGTTGATACCAGATATCAATATAAGCCTCAGAAAACGGACCGCGTTCATTATTAATCCAATCTACGAGAATTTTCACGTTCTCCTTCAAAATAAAATCAATATCATTTGGATAATTCATGATCTTGCTGTGAAATTCATATTCATCCACATCAAGCAGCCGTTTTTCGCCATCAGGAAAAACCTTGATATCCAAATCATAATCAATATACTTCAAAGCTTCGTCATCTAAAAGAAACGGTGAAGCCAGATTGCAATAATAAGAAACCCCCTTTTCTCTGATCATTGCTATTACGTTGAACCAGTATTTTTTGTGAAAATAAACAATAGCCGGCTCTCGAGTGACCCAGCGGCGTCCATCAGACTCTGTCACCAGTGTATGATCGTTCACGCCAATAAGTGAATACTCGCTTGTCTTTAATACCATGGTATCTCGCCAAGTTCGATGTAAATGACCGTCATGCTTATAACTCTGAATGGTTACAAACTCTCCTTCTTTAGGAATCTTCATAGTACCCCTACTTTCCCGTGAGGTTGTGACAAGAGTTATTTTGGGAACACCATTTATTCAAATTTTTGGGTTGCCAAATGACTTATATCACAGTCCCAGGTGCTCATTACATCGATATCCTCTTAATTATAGCACAATTTTTCCTTTTGCATACAGGTGAGTTCCTTATTCTCAATGAAAATCCAACGCAGGCAGATCGATCATTCCCAAACAATGGTTCAGCTCCGCCTTCATGTCATCATCAAGCTTGCATAAATACCTTTGTAGCTGTTGCTTCCAAGCTTCTTCAAGCGTTTCATCAATAAACGAAGTTATCTGGCTCGTTGCCTCTCGTTCGTCCCGCATCGCCAGCTTGATGAAAACTGTTAGCATTTCAACTCCCAGCATGTTGAATAACAGCATGTACTCCTCTGTGTTCAATAGTCCCAACTCAAAAAAATCCAGATAATCATAGATGGATAAAAAATTCTTCAGCAATAACTCGATTCGTTCTTCTCCCTCTATCTGTTCAGCTCGAAGAGCTATCGTAGAAAATTCTGCTGTAGTCATCCCTTCATTCAATAAGAAAAGCGAGCGAGATGGCTGTTCAAAGATAAACAGAGTATGCTTTCTCTCCACATGATCATCTTCCCTCATTTTTTCCATAAACAATTCAAAGGTCTTCTGGTAATACGCATTCCCTTGAAGTCCCAAATATTCGAGAATCTGATGAAACCGTTCATTCAGCTGTGATTCATCCTGATGTGCAGTCATCGTCAATAAATGCTCGAAATTTTCTTCTGTCATAAGTAATGATGAACGCCGTCGTTTTCCGGCGAATGAACACCCGACAGCTTGAAAGAATACGCGATCATAAACATTGTTGATATCTGCGGAATAATCCATCTGCAGCTGCTGTCCGTAAGCCTCAAACAATTCTAATAGCACGTTTTTATGAAAAGCATTACAAAAAAGGTTCTCCCATAAAAGACTGCTCAGGTACGACCAGACAAAATCGATGCCTTTGAATTTCTGATCATCTACGGGAAAAGCCAACTGATAATCGATCCACAAAGCACCAGTCTGATGAGCAGCATAATCGATATCATAGCTTTCAAAAAATGCAGCAATATCTATTAGCAAATTCTGATAGGAATCGATAGGTAGTTGAATGTTTGTCTGAAGAATTTGCTTATACAGTTCTTCGGAGGCCCTGATTTTTTTTCGTATCTTCCTTTTTCCTTCTTCAAAGCTTTCAAAAATAGATGAAAACTCTTTCTCGCTCCCTCTTTTGGAAAAGTCCAGTACATACAGCAATGATTGTAATAAGCCTTCAACCTCATCAACAGGCATCGTCGTTGTTCCACTCATTTTTTCCAGCATCAGCTTTTTCAACAGCAACAGAATATCTTGCTGCTCAAAGTGTGTCGTCAGTTCCCTCATTCAAAAAACCTCCCTCCATGTTTTCTTTGATTATCAACTCTTCAAGAACTCCATGTATATGGAAGATTGAGCCTTCACAGCTTTCAAAGACAGCCCACAGTCTTTCCAGTAACGCGTCATCAGAATAAGAAAAAGGCAGATTACTTCGCAGAAAATAGAACCCTTCCTGCAGATCGATCAGGTTTTGAAAGTAGTTTTCCTTCGTTGTAAGGGTAGACTGATCCAGTTGAGTGACAAGATACTCCTGTGTTTTGGAGGACAGATCCACCAGATGACTTGCTTTCAACGCCTCTACTTTTTTTAAAGACAGCTCCTGAAGCTGAACTTCTGACAAGTGCAGCTCCTGATGTGTGATCAACTGGTTCAGCTCTTTTGTATCTTTGGGTGAATGTTCATTAAATAACGAAACAATATCGTCGCTCATACTTCATCCTCCTTCATGGTTAATACTTAATACCACAGATTGGCAGAAATGAACAGACTATTATTTCAATTGATTTTGTAGTAATATAGAAACAGAAAGAAGAGAAAAAAATCCAGTTTTCATGGAAATTTTCCTCTTCTTTTTTATGGTTCAAGCTATTCACTTTTGTCAGTTGTATAATTAAAATAACAAAATTACAGTTCGGTTCAAACCACTTATTGCTGTCCCTTCTCAAACAGCGCCACCATCTTTTGCTGAGGCTTTGGAAATACCAAGTCAGCAAAGCGGTCGGCTGACACCCATCTCTGATTTTCTTTCAGAGTCATCAAGCTAGTACTCCGACCATAAAAGACTAAAATATGCCATTTCAAATGACTGAATATATGCGTCACTTCACCAAGGTTCCGTTTCTGCCAAACAACATGCTCATAGCTTTCTAAAGGTCCTGCACCATCCTCAGCAACCAGCAACTCCTGCTCTTGGTCTAAGGACAATGATAATTGCTGTTCCTCTCCCGACCACTCTGCTTTCAATTGTTCGAATTCCTTTTTATTGACCTCTTGAATGGGAAACAGCCACATGTTTGCCAATAAACCGCTCTCTCCACGTTGATCAAGCAAGAATTCCTTCTGATTGTCTTCAATGATTGTTCCAATATAGTAAACATCCTTCGGCTTCTGCTTTTTCGTTTTTACAGGATAGCTGATCATCGTTCCCTGCTCATAACTACTGCAATACGCACTGATTGGACAGACCTCACACTTTGGAGAAGTTGGTGTACAGACAGCAGAGCCCAAATCCATCATTGCTTGATTGAAATCCCCGGGGCGTTCTTTATCAATGATTGCTCGCATTGCTTCATCAAAGACTTTTCGGCTGGAGGCTTTAGCTATATCATCGGCGATTTCGAATAAGCGGCTGACCACTCGCATCACATTTCCATCGATTGCTGGTTCCGGAAGCTCGAAAGCAATACTCCCAATAGCTCCCGCAGTATATGGCCCAATCCCCTTCAGTTCTCTGATTTCTTCAATTGTCTCAGGCATCTGTCCACCGAAATCAGCCACGATCTGCTGAGCAGCCACCTTTAGATTTCTCGCTCTGGAATAGTAACCAAGCCCTTCCCAAGCCTTCAGCAGCTTTTCATCTGGTGCTTCTGCTAAATCCTGGATTGTCGGAAACCAATCCATGAATCGATAATAATAATCAATTACTGTGTCCACTCGAGTTTGCTGCAGCATGATTTCAGATATCCAGATTCTATAGGGGTCTTGATTTACCCGCCAAGGAAGATTCCGCTTCTCCTTTTCATACCAAGCAATGAATGTTGCCTGAAACGTCTGAGTTCTCTCAGGCGTCCATGATTCCCATTTATTCTTCGTCATCTTCTAATTCCTTTTCACTGATAAATTGAGAGATAAGATCGTAATCAAATCCTTTTTGATACAAAGACTGCCTAATTTTTAATTTACGCTTCCCTGCATCCAGATTTTGATGCCTTGCCCACAGTCTATCACCTTGCTTTTTTAGCTGCTCCAATTCCTGGTCTTCATCCTTTTCAAAGGCCAACTCAGCCATCGCCTGATCGGCAATGTCTTTTGAGAAACCTCTCTGGATAAGATACATTTTTGTCTTTTGTGTCGCATCCTTGAAGCTCTTATCTCGGTAACGCCGCATTCCCTTTTCAGCTGCCTTTGATGCAATCGCCAATTGCTCTTCCGATGTATATAGTGCCAGCCCTTGTTGAACAGCTTCTTCCTCGATCCCTTTTTGCTTCAGCTGCTGTCCGATTTGAACAGGTCCTTTATCTGATGTTTTCATCATTGTGCGGACGTAGCTTTCACTATATAAATAATCGTCAAGCAGCTGCAGCTCCTGAAGCTGCTTGATAATTTTCTCTTGATCCTGCTTTTCGATTTCCTTTTCTTTAAGATAAACCCGAATTTCTTTTTTTGTTCGAAGCTGATAGCTAAGATAATTCAACGCCATCTGCAATCCAACGTCATAAGAACCGGCCTTTTTGATTTCTGCAATCAGCTGTTCTGAAACTTCCTGACCCTTCAATAATCGGTATTTTACTAAAATATCTTCTGAAACACGCAGCTTCTCTCCGGAAGACAGCCAGATAAGATAGAACTGCATTTTTTCTCTTGTTATTTTTACGATCGTTTCCATCTCTTTCCGCCTTTCTTAAATCAGAACATACATTCTACTATATCACATATTATGAAGGAGCCAAACCCAAAAATCTATGATAAAATGAAGGAAGTCGTGACATTGACTTATTTTTTAGAAAGAACAGTGAATTTGTAAATGTTCTAAAACAGTTTATTTGCGCCACTCTGGCTGACAAAACTGATTTTTGTTCTTACAGCCTTTTTAGCAAAGAAACTACAAGAACTGATTCAATGTAAAGATACGTAAAATCAAGTGTTTTAAATAAAAAAATCTTTTAAAAGGACGGTCTCATGAATACTCAACAAGTAAAACCCGGACAAATCATTCCTTTAAAAATAAAACGTTTAGGTATCAATGGTGAAGGTTTGGGCTATTACAAGCGAACAATCGTGTTTGTTCAAAATGCTCTTCCCAATGAACAAGTCTCTGTAAAAATCACTAAGGTAAATCCTAAATTTATGGAAGCTCAGCTCTTGAAAATCACGAAACCTTCTCCTGACAGGATCACACCACCTTGTCCTGTCTATGAAACCTGCGGCGGCTGTCAGCTGCAGCATTTGAGCTATCCTGCTCAGCTAGTTTACAAAAAGGACCTGTTGAAGCAAGCATTGACAAAATTCAAGCCGGCAAACCATCAAAATTATGAGCTTAGAAAAACGATCGGTATGGCTGACCCTTGGCATTATCGCAACAAAGCACAGTTTCAATTGCGGCAGAATCAAGACAAGGTCGAAGCGGGTCTTTATCAACCGGATTCCCATACGCTGGTTCCTATCGACGATTGTTTAGTACAAGATAAGACAGTTACAAAGGTCACGAACATACTGGTTGAGCTATTGAATAAATATCAGCTGCCGATTTATGACGAACGGAAAAACAGCGGGATCTTCCGAACATTAATGGTTCGTATCGGTGTCCAAACAAATGAAGTACAAGTTGTGTTTATTACCCAATCTCAAAAATTCCCGCAAAAACAGGCAATCCTTAAGGACATTGAACAGCTGCTTCCTGAGGTTGTTTCTGTTATGCAGAACGTTCAAAATAAGAAAACCTCTCTAGTCATGGGAGATCAAACTCTTCATCTTTCCGGAAAAGAAAGCATCGAAGAAAAGATCAGTGAAATCACCTTTGATTTATCACCAAGAGCTTTCTTCCAACTAAACCCTGAACAGACAGAGCGTCTATATGAGGAAGCTCGAAAAGCATTGAATTTGAAACAGAATGAATCTGTTGTTGATGCCTATTGTGGTGTGGGAACGATTGGTCTTAGTCTGGCAAGACAAGCAAAAGAAGTTCGTGGAATGGATACGATACCCGCAGCAATCGAGGATGCACGTCGGAATGCGGCTGCTTTAGGGGTGACGAATACCCGCTATGAAGTCGGAACAGCAGAAGAATTGCTGCCGAAATGGCTGGATGAGGGTTTCCGTCCAGACGGGATCATTGTCGATCCTCCACGAACAGGTTTAGATGGAAAATTACTTCAAGCAATCTTAAAGCATCCACCTAAAAAAATGGTTTACATTTCCTGTAATGTATCTACCTTGGCAAGAGATCTCGTACAGCTGGCAAAAACCTTCAATATCAACTATCTGCAATCTGTCGATATGTTTCCGCAAACCGCTCGCTGCGAGGTCGTTGTCAAACTGACAAGAAAATAAAAAGACAGAGTTACTAAAAAAAGGGGTTGGTTTTAATGGGAATATTTATCTTGCTTTTCATCATTGCTTTTCTGGTTATTTTAGGAGGCATCCTAATTGTTGGTTTAACTGGCATCATTACGTTTATTCTAAGTCTATTCTCTATTGGTGCACTCGCTACAGTTAAGAGGAAAAAGAAATTTGGAAATGGTTGGTATGCTATTCCATTGATTCCTTTAGTTATCAGTATCATCATGGTAATACCATTGATAGGAATGCTGATCTTCTACTTCTTGATTGTTTAAAACAAGATAAAACGAGAAAATTGAATACTCAATTTTCTCGTTTTTTGTTTGGCAGATTCCATTGAACTCTGAAATCATCAGTATTTTTTGACATGTTCCCCACCTCTATAAAATAAGCGGCTTGCAGGAAATCAGCTATTCAGCCCATGCTGTCCGCAAGTTCAAATAGCTGAATGAGTCTCCGCCCTGATGCTCGATCGTGGAATGTACCAGCTCTCGTTTTATAGGATGAGAAACATAAACTAAATAATGATTCTCTGTCAGCCATTGATCGATTTCCTCATACTTCTGCTGTCTTCGATCATAATCTTCATTGAATTTCATTTTTTCAACCTTATGATTCAGTATTGTAAGGATCTCATTGGAAAAGAAACGTTGACAAAGCAAATTCGGATTACAGCAAAAATCTAAGAACGCCAACTCCCTATCTGTTGCTGCAGGGATATCACCCATCATCATCATGTCCGTTTGCGCCTCAAACTCTTTTGTATAAAAGGAATCCTCTATGGACAGCTCTTTTATTTCCAGCATGATACCAAATTCTGCTGCTCTGTCTTTTAACCACTGTACTTTCAATCTCGCCTCAAGAGAATTGAACGTTCCAAGTATGAGCGTTTCTCCCTTGTAGCCAGCTTTTTTGAGTAGCGCATCTACTTTACTTACTGCCTTCGTTTCAAAATAAGATTTTTCCGGATAAAACCTTGATGCCGGCGTTCCAATTTCCAGCTCGGCGGCCATTTGTATGCTATCCAATAAATGATAAAGTGCTTCACGGAATTCAGGCTTCTGCACCACTGACAAACGCTGAAAATTAAATATCAGAAAATCTACACCCACATCTTTTTGACGTCGCTCCACATACTCATCCGCTTCAGATACGTTAGCCTGTGTTGAAACCGTAACAGGTAATTCCCGACTTTCAATCACCCAAAATTCGATACGATCCATCAGCGGGCGTTCACCATAATATTCTTCAAATACTTCAAGGACAATCTTTCGATCTGAAAACTCCTTGATTCGAAACGGTCCGGTCGACACCCATTTCCGTTCTTCAAAAACGATATCATGCGGTAGAATTGCCAAGTTTCCAGTTGATACATAGTGACCAAAAAAAGGCTCTCCCTTACTTAATCTGATCGTAACAGTAAATTTATCCGGGCAATTGATCTCAAGGATATTTTGCAGCTGCCACGCCACTACCGATTTAGCATCTTTTCCTCGCAGTAAGGTGTGACGAACATCTTCACTGGTCAATGTCCGACCATGATGAAATCGAACGCCCTTCCTCAAAAAGAACGTCCAGCTGCAATAATCCTTCGAAGCACTCCAGTGATGAGCGAGTCCCGACTTCAGTTGATGACTTCTCTCATCATAAATCAGCAAACTATCCCCAAACTGACGGATCAAAAAGGCTTCTCGAGAAACCGCTGTTTTCAAAGGATCGAGAGATGTAATCGGTCTACGCAAAACATAACGCAGAATGTCCTGATCATCAGAGCTTTGCTGCACGCCAAATAATCCCTGAATCTCCTTGAACACCTCCTCAAACCATTCCTTAGGAATTTCCAACTGGAGCAGCTCCATAACATCTGTCAGAGAGTTATCCTGAAGTGCCTTTTCAACAATCAACTGAACCTCCGTTTGGAAATCCTCTTGAAAAATCAATGTTGAATAATTTCCTCTACCTCTTCCCGGAATGTAAATGAGTCGACCACATTCCTGATATTGCTTCAAACGTCGCTTGCATTGTTTTATAGTACATAGCCAAAGCTCCTCCAACTCCGTTAGTCTAAACGAGACCTGTCGATTCTCTTCCTTTTTCAAAAAGTGCGCCCGTAATTGATAATAGACAAAATCCATTTCTTCAACTCCTTATAAAAGGGGACATAAAAAATTTTTTTAATCCCTTTTTAATTTTCAAAGCCTCTTTTATAATCATAACAAACCTACAATGAAGTGCAATATTTTTTCTATGACAATTTCAAACGAAAAAGGCTTACTCATACTCACATTATCCGAGCTGATCAAAGCCTCTTTTATAAACAAAGATAGGAAGTGACTCCATGTTCAAGACACTGCACCCAAATATTCGAGCAAGAATCCTTATTCAATTTCTCAGTAAAGTCGTTGGTTCCATGATTTTTCCTTTTATGGCAGTCTATTTTACAAATGAGCTGAATAGTGGAATTGCCGGTATTCTAGTCACAGTAAATGTCATTATCCAGTTTATTGCCGGAATTTACGGCGGGCATTTGACGGATTTATTCGGGCGACGCCAACTGATGATTGCAGGAGAAGCTCTAAAATCAGTTGCCTATCTAGGCATGCTTTTGGCAAATTCTCCTATGCTTCATTCGGTCTGGCTGACATTTTTGATGATGCTGGTCGTCAGCGTTGCTCAAGGAATGATCAACCCTGCAGCAGATGCTATGCTGATCGATGTCAGCACGGTGGAAAATCGAGCTTTTATGTATTCTATCAGCTACTGGGTAAATAACTTATCGGTCCTGATCGGCGTAATGGTCGGCGGCTGGTTCTTTCAATCCCATCTCTTCCTGCTGCTTATTGCTCTGTTTCTGCTTTCTCTATTAACCACTGCTCTTACTGTTCGTCTGCTCTCTGAAACTCTGGCCAAGCAAAAAAGAACTGTTGGAAATGTAGGAATCACAGCAGTTTTCAAAAGCTATCAAAAAGTCATGCATGATCATCGTTTCCTGTTATTTACTTTGGGAGGGATTGCTCTTATGACCGTCGAATACCAGCGAAATAATTTTGTTTCTGTACGGTTGGCGGAAGAGCTGAAGCACCTGACAGTCAATCTTGGGGCTCTTGGTGAACTCAGTCTTGATGGAGTCAGAATCTTGAGTCTGCTTACTGCGGTCAATACCAGCATGATCATTTTATTTACCGGACCAATTGCCAAGTGGGTTACCGGACAAGCACAGCGACGAATCATGTATATCGGATTTCTTTTATTCAGTACGGGGTATGCAGTTACTGCCTTTTCGAATCAGTTGCTTGTCCTTTTTACAGCAACCGTCATCTTCTCCTTTGGGGAGCTGCTTTACGTACCTACTAGACAGACGATTCTTGCAGAAATCATTGATGAATCCAGCCGCGGCTCGTATGTCGCCTTTAACGGCATCATTTTTCAGCTTGGGAAAATACTCGCTTCCCTTTCTCTGATGATTTCTCCCGCTATCGGAAAATACGGAATGGCTGCCTTAATAGTCACTATGGGCATTTTGGCTATTCTTCTGACGAATACCTCATTGACGCTAAAAAAGGCGCCTTCCGCCGAAAAGCTAACTGATCTCTAAACAAAATAAACCACCGGAATCCTATTAAACATCAAGATTTCGGCGGTTTTCATGTGATTTACGTTCTATTACCTAAACAACATCTGGCCCCTACTCTTCAATTATCAAATAATGAGGTGCAATCGCCTGACTCAGCCAGATTCCCTCCAGCTCCTGATAGAATTCAACGCCGGATTGTGATGCTTCCAGAGCCCTCACTTTGAAGATTATCGGAGAAGTATCTCTTCGTTCTCCAACCATGATGGCCGTCTCCTTATCTTGTGATAGGTGGACATATTGCCGCTCTTTAGGTATCAGTCCATCAGTCAAAATTCTCTCAACAAACCTATGCGCCGTTCCATGATAAAGGTATTTCGGTGGTGTCACAGCCTGTTTGACTACTTTCTTTTCGATACTATGGCCATAAACTGCTCGGATTCTTTGTTGGGTGATTTCCCAGCGAGTTTTATCACTTCGTTCAAGTAAAGAATGCACCAGCTCTATCGTAAGACCTAACTCAGCTTTACGGTTCATCTTTTCAATAAATTCTGCTAAATCTGTATAGCCTTCATCATCCAACAGCAGCTCAAATTCCTCTGGCTTATGTCTCAATGCGTAGGAAATCGTCTTGCTGATTCGTTGTTCTTCCTTTGTAAGCATGTTTCCAGCCTCCTTTTTTCCCTAATTATAACGATAAGTCTCGCTTTTAGATAGGTCTTCCGCCCGATTTTCCTCAAAATGGTTTGTGTTATTATAAAGGAAGAAACGAACGTTAAGGAGGAATTTTATATGAGTTGGTTATGGACATTGATTGTTGGCGCAGTGATTGGTTCAATTGCCGGTTCAGTTACTGATAGAGACAAACCACAGGGCTGTCTATTTAATATCATTGCAGGGCTGATCGGTTCATCCGTTGGACAAGCGCTATTTGGCTACTGGGGACCAAAACTTGCTGGAATGGCTATTGTTCCATCCATTTTAGGCGCAGCTATTGTTGTTATTGTTGTTTCATTCTTTTTCGGAAGAAGGAATTGATTCAGCAATCCGATTTTTCAGAAAAAGAAGGGAGTGGGACAATAATCTGTTGCCACTCTTTTCCATACTCTAAATCCGAATAAACGGCGAGTCAGAAGTAGCTCCTACGACAATAAGCCGGAATTCAACAAAAATTTGTGAAACAATTTTCGTGAATTCCGGCTTATTGCTTGTAGCTAAACACTTCTGTCTCAGCCTCTTCTTATATAAAAAACCTTATACACGGTGTACCAGTAACAGTCTTTGCTCAAATCATTCTTTTCAGCTCAGCTGTCTATTCTGTTCACTCATCAAGGTACATGTTCAATTTAGCAATGAACTCATCTGCATTTTTTTCTGAACGCGTCACGATGATCAAGGTATCATAGCCTGCAACAGTAGCAACAACTTCAGAAAATTTTCTTTCATCCATATAGTTTGCGATCACATCCGCACCATTTGGAAGAGTATGAATGATTACAATAAAGTTGACCCTTTCGATCGACTGAGTGTAATCGTTCATACTTTTTCTGATTCTCTGCTCTAAGCCGGAATCATTTTTGTCTACTGCCAATAATGTAAATTTCTTTCTGCCTTCTTTCGTGTAGGATTTCACAATATTCAGCTCTCGCATATCTCTTGAAATCGTTGCCTGTGTGAAGCTGAATCCTTCACGTTTGAGACAGTCTAATAATTCATCCTGTGTTTCGATTTCATTTTCGACAATGATCCTCTTGATGATGTCATGCCGATCACTTTTTTTCATATCAAACTTCACCTGCTTCACCTTAATAATTGAAACGGATACAGCACTCCCTGAGACGATCGATCAATTTGTTTTTCACTAAAAAATCAATCCATTGTATATCGATCATCCGAAGCTGCTTTATCTTAAAAGCGGAAGACTCGCAGAAAAATAAGATGAAAGGTCGTTTGTTTCCACGAGCTCCGCTCCGTTATGACTTTTGAGATAAAAGACAGTTTTTATTTTTACTTACTTCCCTGAGACATAATATAAGTCTCGATTTTACGCACGATTCATATGAATAAGCAATCCTTCAAAACGATTTTTTAGAGAAGCAGCATTGCTGCTATAAGGATCGCCAAGTTACTGAGCCCTATGACGACTAGCGGCTTCGCCATAAATTTCGTCCAAGTGGAATAATTGATTTTGGACATTTCCAAACCACCCATGATAACACCTGAGGTTGGCGTGATGAGGTTGACCAGTCCACAGCCGGCTGTAAATATCATGACCATCACGTTCGGATTCAAGCCGATGTTATTTGCCAATGCCCCCATAACAGGGATTGACACATACGCCAAGCCTGAGGTAGAAGGAATCAGGAAGGATAGGAACAGGTACAATGCATATGCTCCAATTACGAATAGAACCGGTGATAGTCCTTGAAGCAGTCCTGCTGATTTATCCAAGATGAACAGATCCAGACTTGTAACTTGCATAAGTACAGAAGCACCACGTGCTACAACAATGATCAGTACAACGGATAGAATATCCTTTACACCATCAATGAAGGTATCGATAATTTCTTTTTCTGAGAAGCCTTGAATCAGTGAAATAATCAAGCTGACCAGGAAGAACCACATAGCCAGATCACCAAAGTACCAATCGCCAAAGCTTTCTCCGGTCAGAAATGACGTCCAACCGTCAAATATGTTGATTCCAAATGATCCCCATGGAATAAGAGAAATAACCATGATTGCAAATGAGAAAGCGAAGACGCTTAGAATCGCTTTATGTTTCCCTGTGAATTCCATTTCCTGAGCCCCAATTTTTTCAAAGGACTCCTCCATATCTTTTTGTTCCTGCAAAGAAAGAATCGTTGATCCTTTATCTGCTTTTACTTTTTTTGCATACCCCATCACACAGAATATACAATAGGCTGTTGTTACTAGCCATAGTACAAAGCCAATGGCCAAAATCACACCAGTATTCGGTGTAACACCTACGCTTCTAAGAGCATCCATCGCTACTCCTGTCGCAAAGGGGTTGACTGTTGAGCCGATAACTCCCGCTCCGGCTCCCAGCATGACCGTTCCTACTGAGACGATCGTATCAAAGCCCGAGGCGACCATCGTCACAGCGAGCAGAGAATAAAACGGTATCGTTTCCTCTGCCATCCCGTACGTTGATCCGCCAATGGAAAACAAGATCATCAATATAGGAATCAGAACTAATTCATTCCCCTTCAGCTTCCTTACAATATGCTGGATACCTGCCTCCAATGCGCCTGTCCGATTCACGATATTCAAAAAGCCGCCTAGAATCAGAATAAACACACAAATATCAATAGCATCTCGAAAACCATTAAAGGGAGCCATGACTAAATCTGAAATTTTAGCTCCAACTACCTGACTGACTTCCTCTGTCCCTCCTGCCGGAATTGTAGGCGTAAACGATTGCCCGGAAAATATCCAAGAAACAATTGTCAGTACAATGAGGATGATAAACAGAATACTGAATGATGAGATCGATTTTCTTTCTTTTTTACTTTTTTTAGTCACCATAGTCTGCTACGATATAAACGAGCCCCATAGAAAGGCACTTTTCGCTCTTCACTATTCAAGTAGAGCTCCTTCATATTTCTCCTTTCCTTAGTAATCAGTTATATGAATCCATTGCATGAAAAATAGCTATTTCTCTCTGTGTAAACAATAGCAACCCTTCTACAGATTGATTATCCAATTGTATTCATATAGCTCATTTACCTAATTTAAAGTAATCAATATCAATAAAAACCAGTTCTTTGTATTTATAAGTTATTTTTTTATTCTTGATCAGTTCTTTGATTGTCTGGCCAACTGTTTCCCGTGTCGTCCCACTATACTTTGAAATATCATTGATGAGGATGGGATGGGGGATGACAATTTTATCATCCTCCCGTTCACCCAAATCCTCCATCAAAATAGATAAGGTATTTTTGACTCGCTGTTTGGCTTTAGAAGTAATACAATACTGAATTCTTCGCATCTGTTTTTTTACAAGACGGTTCAAATCTGTATTGAATATTTTTAGTTGCTCCAGATCCAGTTGAACGATTCGTTCAAAAATACCGGAGGAAATATAACAGACTTCAATGTCTGTGATGGCAACCGCAGAAAAATAGTATTTTTCAGATTCAAACATATCTAATAGCGGAAACGACTGCTTTTCACTAATAAACTCTAAGAAATTGTACGATGCAGTATCATCCAATCGTTCGATACGAATCAGACCTTTATTCAAGAAAAATATTCTGTCCCGCTTATCCCCAGTATCAAAGAGAACCTGTCCCTTTTTGTAGGAACGGCAATACATGTTCTCCTCTAAAAGCTCACGATTTTCCACATCCAAATTGGAAAAATAAGGATGTTCGTTTATTATTGATAACTTAGAAGTTTTAGCATTTTTTTCCATATGAATCACTCCAAATACTATTTTTCCCCCTTCGCCTATTGATTCAATCAATAGACGATTTCTGTTCCAACACTCTCCTTATTAATATTCCCCAACATCTCTAATGACGTAATAACCGCCTTACACTCCGGTCTGGCCTTCACGTATTGAACAGCCGCCTCGACCTTCGGCAACATACTGCCTGGTGCAAAATGCCCCTCTTCCATATACTGTTCTGCTTCAGAAACAGTCATTTTATCCAACCATTTTTCGTTTTCTTTTCCAAAATTCAGCGCAATTTGATCCACACCGGTCAAGATAATGAATAGATCAGCGTCAATCATTTCTGCCAGCTTTTCAGAAGCAAAATCCTTATCGATCACAGCTTCTACTCCTCTAGATGACTGCCTTTCGATTGGAATTCCACCGCCACCGGCACAAATTGTGATGATGTCATTATTTATCAACGTATTTATGCTATACTGCTCTTGGATAGCTATTGGCTTCGGACTTGGAACGACTTTTCTCCAGCCTCGGCCGGCATCCTCTTTATAAACAGCTCCGGTTTCTTTTTCCAAGACTTGAGCTTGTTCATGCGTAAGGAATGGACCAATTGGCTTGCTGGGATTTTTGAACGCTTCGTCTTCTTTATCAACAATCACCTGCGTTACGATCGTTGCTACTTCTTTTTCTAAGTTGGCGTTTTTCAGTTCTCTTTCCAATGCATTCTGCAGCCAAAACCCAATGCTCCCTTGTGTCATTGCGACACAGGTATCCAAAGGCATTGCGGGATTTTTTTCCGAGTCAGACGCCTGTTGCTGCAACAACAGATTACCGACTTGCGGTCCATTCCCGTGTGAAATGATCAGCTGGACTTCCGGGCTGATCAACTTGACCAAATGCTTGGAGGTCATTTCCAGTGCTTCCTGCTGTGCTTGTGCGCTTGCATCATTGGACAGGATCGCATTGCCTCCTAAAGCAACGACTATTTTTTTCTTTTGAGTCAATCTAGTTGCTCCTCTCTGCTTCTATGCTTTTGGAATGAATAGATTTCCTAAAGTAGCTGCCATGATTGCCTTGATCGAATGCATCCGATTTTCAGCTTCTTCAAATTGTCTGCCGTATTTACTGCGGAATACTTCATCCGTGATTTCCATTTCATCGATACCGAATTTTTCTTTGATCATTTTTCCATAGTCCGTTTTTGTATCATGGAAAGCTGGTAAGCAATGAAGTACAATCAAATCGCCTGCATCATTTCCTGTAGCTTTTACCATATCCATGTTGATTTGATAGTCCTTCAGCAAGTTTACACGTTCCTCAAACTTGTCTTCTTCACCCATTGATACCCAAACATCTGTATACAACACGTTCGCGTCCTTCACACCTTTGGCAACATCATCTGTGATCATCAGCTTACTTCCAGATTCTGAAGCAAATTTATTTGCATAATCAACAACTGATTGTTCCGGATGAAGCTCTTTCGGTGCACAGATTCGTACGTTTACACCTAGAATTGCTCCGGTAACTAGTAAGCTGTTCGCCATATTGTTACGGCCATCACCGACATAAACAAGTGTGATATCTTTCAAAGTATTAAAGTTTTCTTTGATTGTCATGAAGTCAGCGATCATTTGTGTTGGGTGCCATTCATCCGTCAAACCATTCCAGACAGGAACACCTGAGTATTTAGCCAAGTCTTCTACGACTTCCTGACTGAATCCGCGGAATTCGATTCCATCAAACATACTGCCTAATACTTTCGCTGTATCCTCAACAGATTCTTTTTTTCCCAATTGAATATCGTTTGCTCCAAGAAACTCCGGATGTGCGCCTAAGTCGACAGATGCTGTTGTAAATGCAGCACGTGTACGTGTTGAAGTTTTTTCAAACAATAGTGCAATGTTTTTTCCTTCAAGATATCTATGAGGGATGTTCCGCTTTTTCAAATCTTTTAAATGAATAGAAAAATCAATCAAATATTCCAGCTCTTCTTTTGTAAAATCCTTTTCTGCTAGTAAGCTACGTCCTTGAAAAATTGATGTCATTATTTTTTCCTCCTAATTTTTTTAGATATTTTCTCTGACAAACGGCATGCTCATACAACGAGGGCCGCCACGACCACGTACCAGTTCACTTCCTGGAATATAGTTCAGCTTGACGCCGGCTTCTTCCATCTTCTTATTCGTGATCACATTTCGGTCATATACAATCACTTCGCCCGGTGCAATCGTCAATGTATTCGATCCGTCATTCCATTGCTCTCTTGCAGCAGCGGTAATATCATCTCCACCACAACGAATCAGCATAACCGATGGAATATTCAGATAGCGGCATAGAATGTGTTCCAAGCTGTCTTTTTCTTCTAAGATTTTGATTTCGCCATTTTCTTTTGAAATAGAATAAACAGTCAAATCTGCTTCAATTTCCGGATGAATCGTAAATTTATCGTAATCCACCATTGTAAATACAGTGTCCAAATGCATGAACTTTCTTTCCTCGCCGATATCAAACGCTAAAACATGCTCGAAGCTCAGCTCGCTTTCAAAAATATTCCGTGCCAGCTTTTCAATGGAAGCAACATCTGTCCGTTGAGAAATTCCTACTGCCAGTACTTTATCGGATAATACCAGTTCATCTCCACCTTCGATTCTTGTACTGTCGTCACGATTGTAAAGAAGATTGATTGGATTATCTCTGAACATTGGATGATACTTGAAAATATATTTGCCATAGAGTGTTTCCCGACGACGTGTTTCTGAATACATCTTATTCAACGAAACGCTATTTCCGATTGTCGCAAATGGATCTCTGGTGAAGTAAAGGTTCGGCATTGGATCAATAAAGAATGGGTAATTGTCATCTACTAAATCAGTCAGTGATTTTGCACTGCCATTCAACGACAACGCATTCTTCTTAAGTCCCGCCATCGACTGATCGATCAGTTCACGATTTGAATCAAGTGATAAGAAATACGCTCTGATTTCCTCCTTGATTCCTGTACCGCTGATATTCGCTTCATCCAAATACTCAGTCAGAAACTGTTCTTTGATCTCCTGTGATGTCAACGATTCTGCTGCTAAGTCCTCCAGATATAGAACTTCAACACCATTTGATCGAAGTGTATCCGCAAAAATGTCATGCTCCTTTCTAGCTTGCTCTAAAAATGGAATGTCGTCAAAAAGTAAGCGCTCCAAATGATCCGGCATTAAATTTTCTAATTCTTTTCCTGGTCTATGAAGCATGACTTGCTTCAATCTCCCAATTTCTGAAAAAACGTTGATAGCTTTTTCCATAAGTTATTTCCTCCCTCTATTCTTTCTTACAACTCAATGCTAACAAACTGAAAGCGCTTCCGCATCGTGTTTTTACCTTTGCAAATGTCGAAATTTTCTCATTATACAAAAAGAATGCATATATGCATTCTTTTGGAAAAATTTTCAGTCTGGTCTTTTGAAAATTAATATAAATCCACAAAAAAGAAAAATAAGAATTTTCTAATGTTTCTCCCCTCCTAAGCATGTACAATTAGTCAGCAATATCCGTCCACAATCTAAAGAAATCAAAATAAATAACATGTAAAAATATATATAACCTTTAAAAATAGTCTGAATGATAGATAAAACAACAAAACAAAAGGTCATGTATATTATAAAAACTGCTGATATCCAGCTGTTTTATCAAGAAGCACAAGAAAATATTGAATTTTCTTACTTTTTAAACTTCCATATTTTTTTGTTGCACATGCATATTCTACCCCCTCTTTTATTTTTTTAGGTATGCATGGCATGCTTCGGGATAAAATCAGCATCTAATTTTCCTGAAAGTCCAATATGCCAGCACCTTGGGATATTGAACACAAAAAGACACATTTGCCAAATTGCTCAAAAAGCGAATCAGTAAATGTGTACTTTTTATTCTTCTCTTATCTTACGGTAAAACAATATAACTCTTCTGACTCTTTTCTAAAACGAGACTTGGCTTACTCGCATCCTTGTTCTTATGAGCCTCTCTATGCTGCTGTAAATGCTCAGGACGTTTCAACCACTCCTGAAAATCCTTTTTGGTCTGCCACTTGGAAACCAGCGTAAATTCACAGCTATCCTTTGCTTCTGCATACCAGCACTCACTTGAAAGACACGCCTCTCGCTCCAGCATTGAAGCAACATCCTTCTTGGTCTTATTCTCAAAATGCTCTTTGCCTTCTTTTCTTACAATAAAAGTAACTGATTGAACGATCACAGCATTCATCCTTTCGTTAATTTAATCTTTTTAATTGATAATGATTATCACTTTCAATTATACTATATTCTTCTGTCGTTCGTAAGGGATTTACTTATGTATTTATAAGCATACTTATTTTTTCTTCTATCATTCAGCGAATAAATTCCTTCTCAGTTAAAGAAACAGCACCACTCTATCCAATAAAATAAAAGTTTTAGCACCCGGTAAACTATCTTACGCTAGACAAAACGAACAAACGTTCGTATAATTGATTTGAAAATGATTTTTTAAAAGGAGGCAGCTTATGGAATTCGATTATGCGAAAGAACCCCGCAGAGATATTTTATGTATCGATGTTAAATCCTTTTACGCTTCTGTTGAATGTGTGCAGCGTGAGCTATCGCCTATCGATACGATGCTGGTCGTCATGAGTCACGCAGAAAATGCCGGCGGGCTGATTCTGTCCGCTTCCCCTGCTGCAAAAGAACGACTGGGACTTTCTAATGTCATGCGTAAGTGGGACCTTCCGGATCACCCTGATTTACTGATTGTCCCTCCAAGAATGCAATTGTATATTGATGAAAATATGAAGATCAATGCGATCTACAAGCAATACACAGCCAGCAGCGACATCCTCGTCTATTCAATTGATGAAACGTTTATTGATATTACTGACAGCAAAACGTTATTTGGCAAGGATGCACTTGGACTTGCGGAAGAAATCAAGCAGCGGATCAAGGAGGAAACTGGGTTATATGTAACAATTGGCATTGGTGATAATCCCTTGCTTGCCAAGGTAGCCTTGGATGTCCAAGCAAAACACACAGCGAACTCGATTGCTGAGTGGCGGTATGAAAACATAGCTGAAACGCTTTGGAAGGTCAACCCAATCACCGAGATGTGGGGAATCAATGGACGAACAGCTAAGCGTCTTGATAAGTTGAATATTCATTCCGTCTTTGATTTGGCTCACGGCGATTTAGGAAAATTAAAGGATGAATTAGGTGTGATTGGCGTTCAGCTTCATGCCCATGCTTGGGGAATAGATCGCAGCAAGCTTTCTGATACATATAAACCCATGGAAAAGTCCTTCAATAATAATCAGATACTGCCGCGAGATTATCGTTTCCAACAAGAAATAGAAATCGTTCTTCAAGAGCTCTCTGATCAGGTAGCAGCAAGATTAAGGCAGCATGACGCACAGACAGAATGTGTCTCTCTTTACATAGGCTATTCCAGTTGGTATAGAAAACAAGGAAATAAGGGTTTTAACCAGCAGATGAAGATTCCGCCCACCAACCGCTCGAAGCTGTTGAAGGAATATATCTTAGAGATATTCAGAAAAAACTGGACAGGTGTTGAAGTGCGTCGGGTCGGCATTTCTTTCTCAAAACTGACTTATACTGAAGCAATCCAGCTGGATTTGTTCAACGATGCTGAGACACCGATCAACGAACACAGATTGGACCTCTTGATCGATGCTATCAGGAAAAAATACGGATTTACCTCTATTGTCCATGCAAATTCATTATTGGAAGGCGGAACAGCCATCAGCCGCGCTTCCTTGATTGGCGGACATGCAGGTGGAATGGATGGATTAAGGAGTGAGTACGATGCCAAAAGAAATTGATTGGAGCGATTCCTATTTCCATGATTATGTGGATCGAGGAATTATGAAATGGCAGGGCATGTACCTGTCTGAACATACTGCTGAAATGGAAAAGGAGCAACAGGAGGAAGAAAAGGTGATACCGGCTAAAAGAAAAATGTCTGAGCAGGACATTCAACAGGTGCTGGCCTCCGCATATGAAACACAAAGCCTAATTGTCATACAGTTGGAAATGAAAGATTTAGATAATAATTATTTTGAAGATATCACCGGAAAAATCATGGGCTTCGATGAGCTGGGAATCTTAGTTGATGGAAAGCTTGTCCTTTATGAAGAAATACATCACGTTGCACTGAAAAGCTTCCATAAGTGGAGCGAAGTCTAAGGAGGAATGATCATGAAAACATGCAGCTATGTAGGTATGGCCGATAAAATCAGGCTTGTTTCAGCATTTCCCAATATGCTGGTACGCTTAACTCTCCACACACCAAGAGAGGACATCAACTGTTTGATTGCCAAGCGTGAATTGGCGAATCTGGTCATGTTTCTAGAAAATAATACCTTTGAATTGTCTGTATTTGGTCACTATAATTCACGAAATCAACTTGTGATCGAAAAGTTTATTGTCAGAAATCCGAATTCCTTCATACGAGAATTCGTGATGAAGCCGTTGAAGAGTATTGCCTGATGATAGAATGAGAATGCTGTTAATCGGAATTTATTGTGATCATAAAAAATCACCTTGAGCTAAGCACTTGGGTGGTTCCATCCATTGCTTAGCTCAAGGTGATTTTGCTTACTTTTTTCCTTTTAAATCAGTTGCCTCTTCTACACAGCTACTATCAATTTCTATTTCGGCAGCTTTGCTGAAAATCACATTGCCATTCTCACTATTCTAAAATTTTGTCATCTGATGAAAGGGAAGAATCCGTATTTTAATAACACCAATAATATCTTCTTTATCAATCAATCCATAGTAACGGCTGTCACTGGAATACGGACGGTTATCTCCTAAAACGAGATATTTTCCTGAATCGATCTGATGCTTCTTTGTCAATTTATACAAACTGAAATCCTCTGTATAGTAACTATTTGAAGCATCTGCTTGCGCGATTGCTTCAGAAATAAACACTTCTTCTTTTTCCTCATTATTCACATAAAGTCGATCCTGCTTGTAGGTGATATCCTCTCCTGGCAAACCAACCACTCGTCGAACAGAAGTCCCTTTGCCATTCGGTGTTCGAATCGCCACTAAATCAAATCGTCGAATGGTACTTTGTCGATACACAAAGACTGTGTCACTATTGCCAAGTGTCGGCAACATACCATAACCATCTACTTTTACAATGGAAAAGAGAAAGAGAGATGCTAACCAAATAAGAGTGCCTGTTGTGACGACAGCTACAGCTATCTCAATCAATAATCGTTGAATCATTTGTTTCTTCGATCGTCTTTTTTCACGCTTCTTTTGATTTGGTTGTCTCTTTTTCTGTCCTGAGAGAGTTTTTTTTCTTTGTCTCCCCAGTGATCCAGTTGGATTTCGTTTGCTTTCCTTACCTGGTTTGTTCAACCTATCCTTACTTCTTTTCCTTGGAGTTCGATTCTTCTGCTTCCCTGACATATTCGGCTTCTTTCGTCGCTTCTTTTCAGCTTGCGCTTGGGTCATGCAGTCCTCGCTCCTCCCTGTTTCAGCTATATAAGGTACTCTATTTTTGCTCCTTTAATGAATCTTCATTGACAGAAAAGGCTTTGAATACTTCTTTCTGGTTACTCCGTACCTTTGCTACATCTTCCTTGAAATCTGCCAACTCTTCTACATTATCATAAAAAGTTAGATTTCTAGAAGCCAGGTTGATACCCAAATCCTTCAAGGAAGAATAGTATCGATTCAACAGTTGTTGGTAGTCACTACCTAAACGATAATCCGCCCGTACAACTGCAAACGCTCCTATTCTGGATGCCAAAGTTGTCAGATCACTGCTCAGCTCTTCTCCACCTGTTCCACTTTCCGCAAGCATCAATTGATCTTCAATATCGTTAAGATAGTAATATCCCTTGACAATCTGCTCCTGCTCCTTTTGATTCAGATTCGTTGACTGATAATAGATAGTATAAGCGGAGATTCCCACTCCTGCACTACCCAGAATAAACAAAGCCAGTGCAGATATCATATACTTTCGACGTTTTTTTTCCACTGCACGTCGCTGACGAACAAGTCTCTTTCTTTTCTTCTTATTCTTTGTCCGAACACGCTTCAGCTTTGTCAGCTGTCTGCCCAGCCGCACACGTAGCACGATCAAAAGAACTGTGAATAGGAGAAAGAGGATCGCTGATGCTAACGCAATTACTGCAATCAAATCCAACGTTGTCATTTTGCTCCTCCTTTCTCACCAAACCAGTCTGCTTCGGTTACTTTTTCTTTTTTCTATTTTTCTTACTGTTCTTTTTCTTATTTTTGCCCACAAAGTGAATGATCAGGAAGATCACCACCACCACGGCAACCACACCACCGACGATCATGGCAATCAACTGCCAGTCGAGGCCTTGTTCCTGCACCAAGCCGACGGCTTCTCTATTGAACTTGTCTGCTTGTTCCTTGGTGATTTCAAACGGCTCAGTCCATTCCCACTTTTGATCGCCCAAAGTAGCAGTTACATGTGCACGGTATTTTCCAGCCTCCATAGCATCGCTCCCCATACTGACAGGGAAATTCAATACTGTATTCGGCGCCATGTTCATGTTCAGTTTTTTCGCGTCATACAACACCGTATCGCTGGTTTCACCCATGATTTGAGCTTCCACCGTTACACCCTTGAGAGGCGCTGCAACAATATTTCCCAGATCAATCACAATCGTATTCCGATAATTCGGCTGACTGGCATACGCCTTGATAAAGGACATTTCCGGTACAATTTCTGCATCTGTCTCACTTAAAATCATTCCAACGATATAAGCATACTCATTGACGATCATCATACCCTGTTTTTCTTCTGGTTCAGTCTCTCCGGCTTGACGCTGAATCTGGATACCCCCTAAAATGATACCGTCAAAGGAAGCTTCCGGCATGGTAATATCCAATCGTACCGCTTCTTCTGCTCCCGGAGCCAGTGTTACCGATTCCGGTCCCTTCACGATATCGGTAAATTCATATTTCATCGAGGCATCAGCTTCCAGTTTCGTCGGCCCATATTCTACAACCCCGTTGGGATTAGTCCGTGCACCACTCAAGGTCACATTTATTACTATCTCTTCCTTGCCATGGTTCTTCAATAGAATCTCCACTGTCTGCTGCTGTCCCGGAGTCATCCGAAGATCATAGTAACCATTTTGGCTTCTTTGGTTTTCGGGAAAAATCACTTCATATGTAAATCCACTTGCTCCTTCTGCTGCTTGAGAAGTTGCCGTCTCTCCTTCTTCCGCATATGTAGGTACACTGAAAACGAGACTGATTCCCAGTAATACGACTAGAAAAATCCATTGGTTAATTCTATTTTTCATAAACTATTCTTCCTCTCAAAAAAACAGGGCACTAATTCTTTTGACAAAACTAGTGCCCAGTTTATTCTTACTGATTTATGTCATCAGTCAAATTAGCTAATTGGTGTAGCTGCTACAGTCCATAATACTTTACCAGTGAATTCAGTAGCTGTTTTCACTGTGTTACCTGGTACGAATAGTGAAATAGATCCGTTTTCGATAAGGTTAGCGTCTGCTCCATTTGGAGTACCTGTAGTATCTTCTGCTCCGTTTACGCCTGCGCTTGAACCAAATTCAATTGTCCAAGTACCGAAACCTGTTGTTCCGTCAGCAGTACCCATAACGTTTACTGAGTTTCCGCTTTCGTCCAAAGTAAAGTTACTTGCAGATGCGCCTAATACTGGTTTTTGAGCGTCAGCACCAGCTCCATCAATGTAAGGATTTGTATAAGTCAAAGTTGCTCCACCTAATACAACGCTGTCTGATGTGAACTGTTGTGTCATTTTAGCTGACAATGTCCAAGCAGTACGTGGTGTTGTCTCTGAAGCCAAACGCTTGTCAGTTACTTGTACGTAGTTACCACGAGTACCATCAGAAACGCCTTCTTTGAATACTTCGATTTGTTTTGCAAAGTATGTTTGGTCAGTTGTTACCGCTTTTTGAGTCATGAAATCTAGTTTTGTTACCGCATCAACTGCCAATGGTCCGCCGTTTTCGTTAGGAATAACTGGTGTAGTTGGGTCTACTGGCTCTTCTGGATTTTCTGGATCGACTGGAGGATTTACTGTATCATCCTCTACATACTTGATTGTTCCTTCGCTTGTTAATTTTGTTGCATCTCCGTCTTCAGCGAATGCTGCTGATGCCGATCCGAATAGTACTGTTGCTACTAATGCTGCTGAACATAATGTTTTCAATTTCATGTGTGTTTCCTCCTAGTATTGTGTGTGTGTTTTATTTATGGTAACTCGGCAATAATCCAAGTTAGCACCGTTTGATAGTGTACAGGTTTCTTTTCCACCGAACCGGGTACGAAAAAGGTGATGGCGCTGTTCTTGTATACCTGCTTGTTGAAGGTCGCATCCATCACGGCATTGCCGCTCTCATCCACCAACGGTGTCAGAGTTGACGCTAAACCAGCAGTATTTTCTTCTGAAGCACCGAACTCGATCATCCAAGTACCGTAGCCTGTAGCCTGCACCCTGCTTTGCAGCTGCAATATCATACGTCATCCCGATCTTATCTAATTCGATCACATCCTGTTGAAAGCTGGGTGCGTACTTTTGATCCATGGTTGAATTTGCCCATGCTTTATCAAAAGATAAGAATGCACCCTTCAAGATGTCTTCAGAATTCTCTACAGAAGTAAAATTCGTTTCCTGACGAACCTGTAAGGTCCAACCTGCGCCTGTGGCGCGACTGTCCGTTACCTGCACATAATTCCCACGTGCATTGGTGTCGCTGTGAAACAGCTGCGCATTGACTTCATACGCCTGATCCTTATCAGATACCCTGTTTCTGCCGAAATCCAGCCTTGGTACAAAGTCCAAGCGGAGATAGCCATCGGTTGATGGCGTTTCTCCCGGATCAACTGGTGTTCCAGGTTCTTCCGGATCAACAATGATTGGCGGTTCCAGACTTCGTTCAAAGGTGATATTGCCTTCTGTTTCCAGTTTTTCACTCTCTGCAAATGCCTGTGTCCCAGCTAGAAAAGCAGTCAGAAGTCCGGCTGTACATAACAGCCTAAAGGCTTTTTTCATCATGACTCCCTCTTTTCTTTTCGTTTTTTCATCACGAAGAACAACAAGACAAGAGCAATCACTGCCGCTCCGCTCAACATCAACGAGCGTTGGACTACTTCACCGGTACTGGGATACTTTCCTGCCGGCTTTTGAACCACAGTCGATGATGATGTGCTTGTGCTTACAGGCGGTTCTTCTGTCGAAGAAGCGACCGGAGGTTCGGTTGTTGAGCTCTCAGAAGGTTCTGTACTATCTACATAGAACTCGATCACTCCTTGCTGCCCCACCTGACCGCCTTCCATTGCCCAAGAGGACATTGGAACACCAGTCAGAAATACCCCAACAGAGAGCAGTACAAGATAGTGTAAGAAGTGTTTCTTTTTCATTCGTTATACGTCCTCTCTGTTAAAGTGGTGCTTCCACCAGTTCCCATGTAATGGTTCCCACATAGTCACCAATCGATTTGACTGCTCCAATTTTGGTTTCCAGCTTCAAGCCGTCGCCGCTCTCTGACCAGCTGTCATTGATTTTGTATATTCCGTTATCGATATTAGTATTTTTAGCGACTTCTTGTGAACCAGAGCCTAAAACTACATCGTTACCGTTGTACACATAGATCAATGCATCTGTGACAGTGTTTGTTCCGTTACTTAGATCACTAGTCAATTTCGCCATCAGCTTCCACTGACTGCGAGTTTTCCGAGTATCCTGAACAGTCAGGTCACCTGTTACTGAGGTTGGTTGATTGATACGTTTGACGGATGATTTCACTGCTTGAACACCGAAATCAATCGTTGTTGGTGCTGAAAGTGTCAGAATACCTTTGAATTTGTATTCAACGATTGTTCCTCCACTTACAACAGGAATCGCACGTTCATCCGGTCCCGGACGCTCTTCCAACACATAATGCTGTGCCTCAACTGCTGCAATTGCAGCAAGCACGTCATCATTTGTCGTCAAATCAACAGTCGAACCAATTGTTTCTGTCGAAGTAATTGGTGTGTAAAGTTCACTACCATCTTCATCCACAAATTTAACAATAAAAGTAGTTGTATTCGGCATTACTGTAACATTCACAGTAATTGCAACTGATTCACTTACTTCTGCTCCATATTGCAGTTTATAGGTAACTTGAGAGTCATCCTGTACATCTGCATCAGTCAAAGCATCAAGTCGATCATAATAGGTACTTGGGGTAGCTGTAACATCAGGTGATGTCGTGCCATCCGCAGTTGTTGTTCCATCAGATTTGAAGCTGCGTACATTCGTGTACTGCTTTTCAAATTCGATTTGATCACCATTCAAATCATGAACTTCCTGCAGTCGCAAAATCGCATCTTCTGCAAAAATCGCTCCATGGCGATCCGCAGATATGATGGAGCCGTCTTTTACAACAATCACATTCACTGATTTTGTTTCTGAGTTTGCCGGATTCAATGCAGCAGTCCCTGCTGTATAATTGACAACTGTTTGGCGTGAATACTCATCTTCCCCTAAAGGTGCCTGAATTTCTGCCAATACGCTATCAATATTCGAAGTCAAAAACGGACGTCCATCGACTTCAGTGAAAGCTTCAATAGATGCTTTTGATGTTGAAGCAGCTTCCGTTTCAGTTAGGATGATACTTCGTGCATCAAGCTCTACTTTATTAGAATAGCGAACCTCAATATCATAGCTGTATGTGCCATCAGGTGATGTCCAGTCAGCTGGATTTGAGTTTGGTTGTTCATCAATCACTTCAGGTGTTGATCCAATCTTTGATGAAGAAATCGTTGCATTATACAACCAGGAACCTGTTGTTGCTGTTTCCGGTGTAAATGTCATTTTAGGTGAAATATTCGATGATGACGGAATAATCAAACGTCCTTTTTGGACCTTTGTTCCGGCAACTTCTGTTCCCCAGACTTTCAGCGGTGTAGGCTGATTACCTAGTTTCACATCAGTTACATTGTGTTCAATATCACCTTTGCCATCTACTACAGGATCTTTGACAACATAGTCAATCACAGAACCAGGCATCATAATACCGTAACCATTAGCAGAACCGGTCACATCATTGTCACCAATGAATGTTTTACCCGTTGCCTTTTCATAACCCTTAAAGTTAAACGGCGTAATTTTAGATGCATTTCCAACTGTTGGATTGATTGTCAGTACTTGATAAGCGGTCTGCACACCAAACCACGTACCATTTGCACTGACTGTCGGAGTTGTTGCAGTATTATTTTTTACCCATGTCAAACGAGAGTTATCAGGATCTGTAAAATCGATATCACTGATATTGATGATTCCAGTTCCCTGACCAGATTCAATCTGGTTCTCGTCTTCTACAGTGAGCTTTCCTCCAGAAATAAATGCATTCGTTCCAGTAACACCCAGACCAGCATTATTTCTCAAACGGATGTCTCCGAAAGTACTATAAGTTGAAGCATGATTATCTTTAGTCGCACTTCCGCCGTTTTTGATATTTCCTGAAGAAGCAGTCAATGTTGTTCCATTATCAACAAGCAAGCTTGTGAAGTTGATCAAGCCAATACCACTGACCATAATAGGATCCGTTTGATATTGTGGCTCAGTTTCTGTTGGATCTGCTGAAACGCCTACTTTAAACGTAGAGAATCGATTGATCGCCGCACTATTGGCAGCAACAGTATTGTTGATGTTATCTCCGGCATTTCCTCCGGAAATACCGCCAATTGATTTCATACGTTGAAGATTGACATCTACATTACGTAATAATGTATTAGAAGCAATATTGCTGTATTGTGTTGCATACAGCGTTCCGATCGTAGAGCCGGGTGCATCGATATTCATAACGATATTGCCTATCTTACTCTCGTTATTTCTGGTACCGCCATCCCCATAGATCGTTGCACCATTCAGTACATCCCCAGATTCTTCATTAGCAAAAACATTCAAGGTAACCGTATTGTCACCACTACCAAGAGCAACACTGGTACCTGCATTATAATAACGCCCTGCTGCTATTTGGACTTGTGATGGTGGGACAAATGTTTTTCCATTTTCAGTTGTAAGGTCTATTGTTAGCGTAGCATCTCCCGTTACTGTCCCTTGCTGAGAAGGACCAGCAGAAAAGTTTTTATTTCCCGTATGACTCGGTGTTCCAGAGAAGTCACCACCTAAGATGGTCACAGATACATCTCCATCGATTACATGGTTATCCACACCGGAATACCCGTAAGTACCACCTACAGTTCCATTATGGATTCCCTTTACAAATTCAACAGAGGCATCCCCGAATTGTTTCCAGTCCCACCAGCCGCCGCCGGAAGTGAACCAGTCGACCTGACCGTTATTGATTTGTGTGTGACTAGGTCCATACGTTCGCTGGCCGATATAACCAGTTCCTTCGGTTGTATCCACAATCCCTGCATTCATGACGTACTCAGATGCATACGTATCTGCATCAATGCCGTCAGGATGCTCGACAACACCAGAGAAGTTCCCGCCATAGGTCCAACGAGCAACTACATTGTTCATCACAGTTTTTGTTCGACCGTAAATGTAGATTGACCAAGAATCCCCAGGAGAGCCTCCTCCTCCAACAACATCATAACCAGTATTATAAGAACGTCTATTTTTCGTCTTATCATAGTCAGTGTTATTCAAGTTGTTCGTATGTGTATATTGTGAATACACCATTCCAGCTCCGCCAGTCGAACCATCTTCATTCAACGTTCCTAACGTAACTGTCGTATCTCCCTCGATATAACCGCCATACCCAGCTGCTCGGGTATAACTAGGATCGGTATCGACACTAACAACACCCGCAAGGATGTCTAAGGTAATATCCCCATATACCCGGAAAGTTGCTGCTGATTCAGCCTTTGCTCTTCTGGCATCTTTACCCAAATTATCAAAATTGGTATTTGCTGCTGCATTAACCGATCCCGAAGTACCTAATAATGCCGCAGTAAGTCTATCAATATTTCGACTACCACCACCATAAACACCATTGAAGCTTCCTTTTTGGTAACCTCCGGCTTTTACAGTATTCTTGATAGCTCCAGTAATTGTTCCTCGAACATTATTTCCTCCAGAGTACGCAGTACTTCCGGCAGAATAGTTGCTGGTATCAACATCATTCGTGATTGCTGCTACTGTTCGATCAGAACCGATATTTCCCTCTCTTGAACCACCAATGAACCCGGGTGAGGCAGCTCCAGCAGCTGTATTGTTGCCATTGAATGAGCCATACCCTTTGATGGTATTACTGATTGTGCCAGTGATATTCCCGTACTGGACACCGCCATAAAGAACATCAGCAGAAAGTGATAATTTAGTAGACGCATTCTGCACGTCAATAGTTGTCGTTACATTCCCTCCTACATTGGCGGTCGCTGATGTACCGGTTCCCATACCTCCACCATAGTAATTTGCGATACTGCCGCCAAAATCATTGATTTTCACATCAACATTTCCAGTTACAGTACCCACACGAGCACCACCGGCGATCGTAGTTACATTACCAGTAGTATTATTGAATACTAGTGAAGTTGAACCATTTAATGTCCCTCCGGTGTTGTTACCACCATAGAAGTTCCAGGTTCCAGTTCCGGTTGCATTCACAGTAATTGTTGGCGAACCTGTTACATTAGACGTATCTGATCCTCCAAACACACTCAATCCATTTCCCTGAGAATTACCATTTAAAGATAAATCATGTCCATTCATATACAAATTTGTACCTGTATATGTGATATTTCTCAAAATCACATTCGTTCCCATATAAGCGTTTGTACCAAACGTCACTGTTTTAGCGCCAGTGGCTGCTCCTGTGTTATTTGAGATGATATCAGAGGTTGTTGTTGTTAAAACCAAGGTTTTGATGCGACCTTCCAATGCTGAAAAAGTCATATCTGCTGCATTTGGTGAAGCTGGTGGATTTTTATCTACCGCACCACTTAGGTTGGTGATATTTGTACCGATATAGATCGCGTATTCTCCGTTATCATTCTTTTGATACAAATCAAATAGTGCTTGCTTCAATCCAGCTGCTGTTGACGCATATTCCTTATTTGTGCTGCCATCTGGTGAAGGAACAACGACCAAACTAGTTGCTGACGTTCCAGCCAACTCTCCTGAAATAGAAGTATCCGTCACAGCTGCCTCTGCATTTCCTGCAAAACCGACACTCAAAAATATTAAGCTTAAAGCCGCTAACAAGGATTTTTTTCCTAATTTCATGTTTTACCTCCTTCCTCAATTATTTCTATGTGCTCATTCTATTGAAGAACACATAATTTATTTCAATTTTCTTCAAAACATGAGTTTAGTATAGATTTCATATTGTATTTTTTCATCTGTACCCTCTATTTTGTAAAAAATGAAATACAGAATTAAGTCACCGTCACTTTTTTTCAAAAGACGCCATGACTGTTATCACTTCTTACCATGTGATCAAGCGATATCCTTGAGAACGAACAGTCTTTATATCAATATCCAATACACCATTCTCCTGAAATTTCGTCCGAAGGTGAAAAACCAAATTGGCGATACGTGCTTTGGAATGCTTTTGATAGCTGCTCCATAGTTGTGTATAAAGCTCTTTATAGCCGACCGTTTCATCCGTACTATTTAGAATCTCCATCATCTTATATTCCAACTTAGTCAGCTCTATTTCTCGTCCATCACTACTCAAAACACTTTGATTTTTTGCATTCAACTGAACTTTTGAACCTATTGAATTTTCAGTCTGTATCCTGTCTTTCACAAATCCAGATGTCACACTCTTTAAAGCAGCTTCATTTTTTACGATCAACTGCAGCTCTTCCGGAGGGCATTCACCATCAATATTATTGTTAGCTCCTAATTGCAGATAAAGTATTCGATCTGTTTCTGAATTTTTTTTTGAGAATACCCACAGAGAAGAATCCGCTTCTTCTCTTATCTTCAAAATAAGACGACAAACTTCACTCATGTTTTGTTGAATTTCATTGTATATAATAATGATATCCGTCTTCTCAATAGCTGAATCTATATCGTCCGAAGCTACAGACCGAACGTTATGTTCATTTTTTTCCAGCTCCTCTATGTATGATTGTTCTATTTCTCCCGATACGTTAATAACACTCACTGTACTCATAGCCCATCCTCCTAATCGATTTTTTATTTTCTGAGCCTTTTTTTTGATTTTTTTCAACAAAAACATAAAATATATACAAAGTTACTCTTATTTATTATCATTATTGTTTCTTTTATTTCTGAATTGTACGACAATGCAGAATAGCTGCTGAGATCACTTGTGCCAAAAGGGATGGATCGATTTTTTGACGATGCTGCTGACGGCGAATAAATTCGTAAAAAAATACCCCTATAAAATTTTGAAGGTTCAAAATTTTATAGGGGTATTTTTTTCAACTGATTCCAGCTAATCGTTCATCAAGAATCTGAATAGCTTCTTGTCGTTTCTCCAACATAGAATCCGTATATGTATCAAGTGTCATACGCGTCGATTGATGACCCAGCAGCTTACTTAAGCTGGCAATATCTACACCGTTTTCCAAGCACCTCGTTGCAAAGGTATGTCTTAACACATGGAAATGTGTCTTCTCTAGCCCAGCAGATGCTACGATTTTTTGAAAGCGATAGTTGATCACCCGCGGCTCTGCAAATTTGCCGCGACAAGAAATCACATGATCTGAGCAGGCATATTTTCTTTTCTCCAGCAAATAATTTTTCAAGTTTTCTGCTAGCGGGATACTTCTCTCTGATTCCCATGTTTTTGGTGTATTCATATCTATTTTTGTTTTTGAAGCAGCAGTAGCTTCATTTAATATTCTCGAAACTGTTCGCTTTACCGATATAGTATTCTCCTCAAAATCAATATCGGACCACTTTAAGCCGCTTATTTCCCCAATCCTCATCCCAGAATACAAAGCCAATATAATTGGTGAACAGTCTTTATCTCTAAAGGCATGTGTCTCGAGCATTTCCTGTTGAACCAAGGTCAAAGCATGAACTTTCTTCCTTCTATATTTTGGTAAAATAACATCTTTACAGGGATTCGCTTCAAGATACTCTCTTTGAACTGCAGCATTCAAAGATTTTTTCAAAATATTGTAGATGTTTCGAATTGTTCCCGATGACAAACCACTGTACTCTAATGAATCAATAAAGTCCTGTATCGTCCTTCTGCTAAATTCATGTAGACACCCTTCACCTAATGTACCGAGAATATGATTATCGATCAGGCGGTAGTAGCTGTAGTAGGTTGTACTTTTGATATTCTTTTTCATGATATCCGTCATCCAGAAAGAAAGCCAATCACTAAGCGTGCCATGGTACCTGTTGATTGCAAAAGGAGCAGCAATTATTTTTGCCTTCATTACTGTTAACTTTTCTTTCACCTCTCCATATTTTTTCCCATAAACGTATCCATAGATGATTCGATGAGATACATCACGATTTTTTATATAGCGTCCCTCCCAACGTCCATCTTTTCGCTTATAAATATTTTCACCTTTTTTAGCCAAATCGATCACTTCCCTCTTAAAATTTGACGGTTTTTTTGACGGCGAATAAATAAATATCGCTAAATACAATAAAAACCTCGTTTTTATCACTGTTTTATTTTTTATTTCAAAAAAAGTGTTGACTAAAATAAAATTTTGCTTTAATATTTTTAATGAACAACACATAAACAGCTGAATTTGATAGAAATTTCTGGATTGTCGTACAATTCAGAAATTTTTTTTATTTATATTGTTATCAGCTCTGCTTATTGTAACAACTCAGTTTCTTTTATCCATACCAATAAACTCTTCTCAAAAAGTAATTTTTGACCTAAACCGTTTTCATATTTATAATTTTAAGAATATGTACTATTACATTCCTCGAACATACTGTAAATTATTGAACTACGGATTCCAGTATAGTACCATCACTAGCTTTTAGCCACAACTTGACGAAACTGTACTTAGCAGAAACAAATAATTTTTTTATAAAGATACTACCTGTAAAAAATGACAGGCAGCTATTCAAAAAACTTATAAGAAAATAGTTAATTCGAGATTTGTCCTCCTCCTCCTTCCAGTGCTCTATTTGATCCAAGAATCTAATAAGTCACTAATTGATCGTCATGTTTTTACATGTATTATTAATGACAATAGCCACACCCATGTTCTTATTTCTAAAGTATTTAACAAATCAGATTTCTATGTGGAAGATACCATTCAGACAAACACAACCTATTTGAGCTTCCTGCTTTGTGTTTTTTAGAATTCTCCTTATACTTGAGTCGTCAGGAGGGAATCGCTATGGACGATTTATGGGAAATACTAGATACCGTTATAATTAGAAAGCTTATTCTTTTAGAACAAATTAAGGATGCCCGTGATTATATCTCAGTTCAGACGCTTGCAGATAAAAATCATTGGGAGCGTAGAACTGTACTGGGATATGTTGATTCACTATTAGAAGATTCCTGTTCCTATGATCATCCTGAGCTAACCTTTGTAAAAAAAGAAAACATGATTCGGATCACCTATACGGATTATAAAGATTTTCGTTCCCTCTATCTATATATTCTTGAAAATAGCTTACCCGTTCAAATACTTGAGCGTTTGCTTTTAGGAGAGAGTGTCTCACTTAATGATTGCTTGAATAAATATTTCATTAGCGAGTCTACATTCAAACGACGACTGAAGCCATTGAAATCATTTCTCTTAAAATATGACTTGGAGCTTTCCAGACAAGCTGGTATATTTACTCTTGTTGGTCGGGAGCATCGAATCAGGATGTTTGCTTACAATTTTTTTTGGAAGCTGTATAGAGGGCGAAAATGGCCATTTCCAACAATTGATGAGAAGAAAGTCACCGCAGTCTCTAATTACCTTCTTGAAGAATTTTCCTACGCTTGGAATGAGACCAATGAACATCAAATACGCTATGTTTTAGCGGTCAATCTTACACGCTATCGTAAGGGTCTTAAGATTGAATTTACTGAGGAACAGCTTCACATGTATTTCACACAGGACTATCTAGATGAACCTAAGCCTTGGTTACACGTCTACCAGCTTCCAGAAGAAGAGGTTATGTTCTTCTTCTTACTGGCTCAAACGCAAGAGAAGTTCCTTTCCATATCAATCTTTAAAGAGCCTGTCTTGACGTTTCACAAGGAGACACGTTCTGACATCTATGAAGCAACAGAGATGTTTTTCAATTATTTCTCAGAAATGATTTTTCCTCTTTCTGAGAAAAATAAGGAAGATTTCTATGTTTATATATTTGCTGATCATTTTTTCTGTGCCATGTTCAATCATTTTCCTGTAGGAATGAGCGGTTTTGCAAGCAGTTGGGTTATCGAAGAGCGATTTCCTATACTGACAGAAAAATTGGATAGGTTAATAAATAGAATGAAGCTGGAAACTGATTTTCCACTTTTACAAAATAGAAATTTCCTATTGCCAAGATATGCTTTGTTTTTCTCATTGCTTACTGACATCAGTTCTTTTGAAGAACCGATCACTATATATTTTGATACAGGTTATCCAGAGCTCCTTGAAGGACGATTAGTAGATAGCGTCTATGATTATTTCCATAACGACTTCAATCTAGTTGTTAAGCGCTCTACTGCAAAAGATTCGGAACATCATGCTGATCTGATTCTAACAACAAGCCTTGTCCCAATGGAAAATATTCATGCTGATTATACAATTTACCTTCTAGATATTTTGCGATCTGAGGATATTGAAAGAATTGAACATGTTCTTCAAGAAATACGTGAAAACAGAGCCGCAGAGAGTAATACAAACAGGCGAATAATACCATGGTCTGGCATATTGGATTCTAATCTGCTTAGACCTACTGGCAGCTCTTGAACCTACAAAAAAAGTACTTCAACCTAAGGATGCATCGAAGATTGAAGCCATTTTGGAATTATTGGATGGCTTTTCTAAAGTATTATAGCTTTGTTGTAATCAACAAGCTTCTCACCTCTGTTATATGCCTATTACTTTTCTCCTCCTTATTCCTAACTTCGATACTAGAATTACAAAGAACTCCCAGAATAAGATATCTGTCTTATTCTGGGAGTTTTTTGTTTTTAAAGTTTAAAGGAGTTAGATATTTTAGAAATTATCTTACAGTACTCATTTCAATCTGTTGAGAAACAATCATTTCTTTAATACCACACCAACGGAATCTCATATCTTATCTCATGGGTGATTTCTTCATTATCTGTCTTTCCTAAATGAATCATGATACTTTCTGCTTCTTCCGCAATTTCACTGACTGTGATCACCTTCTCATCTTCACTGATCAGAATGTGTTCAGCTTCGCTTAAAGAATATATTTGCAGTTCCAGATCATCAAATTGTTTCGAGTAAGTAATCGGGTTAGCAAAGGTCAATTCTTTTGTCTTTCGAGAAACCAAATGCTTCACTGTAGCGACTTCATCAACATTTTCAAAGCGAATCATCTTAAGCTGTTCCAAGTCATTCAACGGAGACAGGTCAAGCACAGCTTTGCTGAAAGACAGTTGCTTCAGCTTTTTCATATTCGACATAAAACGAATATCTGTAAATTCACTTTCTCCAGGGTCCTTCCCCTCTATTGCATAATAGAATTGTTCCAACTCTGTTAAATCTGATAGAGAACGAAAATCCTTTACGTTAGATGCATAGAAAATGTGCAGTTGTTTTACATTCACTGCATACTGTAAACCGCTGATATTCGCACTTTTTGGATCTTCGGGACCAGTAAGTTCAAGTCTCTCCAGGCTTTCCATCTGACCTGCGGTTGGTAGTTCGTTTTTCACTATTCCGCCATATTGTTCTATTTGATTGATAACAGCTCCTCTAAAGCCATAATCAGATAGATAAATCTTCTCCTCTTCCTGTTCCTCAGCAAATGCGGTTAAGTCGCTACTGAGAGTCAGATTATACAAAAAACCAATGACCGCTAACATACCTAAAATTTTTTTAACTTTCATTCTCTTCACTCCTATTTATATGGTTATTTTCTACCATACATTGTTTATCTATGTTCTGTATTTTAACAGAACATAGCATCTTTATTGCTCTGCTACTTCTCTAACGTACGTGCCTGGCTGACTGCCATCATATCCTAACATGAAGCTTTCACTAGAATCAAAAATAATTGATGGGTTTTCTTTTCCATTAGGGCCGATCCATCTGCCGGTAAATGCTTCCGGGTAATCAACTAATGGCATGATGCCAACTTCCTTACCCAATGTGATCTTATTACCAAGAGTAATACTCTTTAGTCCCTCGACAAAAAGCATACCATGCTTTTCAGTCACATTTTTAGTATCAAAGCTGCTTATATCTATTGATTCCAATAATGCATCGCCACCACTAGTATGAACAGTATGAAACATATAGTTCATGTTTGTTACATTACTTGTATCAAAGCTGCGCAAATCTAGACTTTTAAGCTTTCTGCTTCCATAAAACATGCTGTTCATGTCAGTTACATTGCTTGTATTAAAAGAATCTAAGTTCAATTCTTTCAAGTTCTCCAGACTCGCAAACATCCCTGCCATATTTTGAACATGGCTTGTATCCAGTTGCTCCAAACCGACAATGGCTTCTAAAGAAAACAATCCAGCAAATAGATGTGAAGAATCAACTGCAGCAACTACTGGCTGTGTAAAGACGAGTTTCTCAATATAATCAGTTACACGAGAATCATTTTGAATCCTAGAGATTCCTCCTCCCCAACTTTCGGTATTAGGGAACTCTCCACCGCCGAATGTAATCGTCTGCGTTGTTTCATCCCAAGTCCAATCAACTGTGCCATATTGTCCTCCATACAGATTCATTTGGAAACGGCTTAACTCTTCATTGCTTTCATTGAGCACAGCAACAACAACATTATCCTTCACACTAGTGATATTTCTTTCTGAATTTAAAGTAAAAGTCCCATCAGCATTCACAGTGCTCTTGCCATAGCGTTTGCGATTTACATATAGCTGAACTGTCTTCGCTTTTGAATGAGCCTTACCGGAAAGTGATCCTGAAATGATGTTGTCTTCTTCAAAATGAAACGGATCAAATTTTACTTGTAATTCCAGTGTATTGACTGGAACAGTGATTCTGGCAATTTCCTTTCCACTATTTGATCCAACGATTTCCACAAAATCCTCTGTTTCAATAATCTCTCCGGATTCAACAGGTAATACAAACGTATCATCCCTGTTGACATTGACTGACCGAATCAGCTCATCATTGATCATTAAGCTGACGACACTCATTTGATTCCCTGCAATACCACGTATTTCCTCATCGAATAATGTATAGTCATCCGCAGTTAGATTCACTTCACTCTGTTCAATAGAAACTAATTGACGATCAAGCTCATTGTTTTTTCTATCTAAGCCGGCAATCTCTACTTTATCCTCGATATTAGTGATCACATCACCAGCTTCTACTTCAAAAGTGCCATCTGAATATACATACCCATTTCGGATATTTTGATCATTGACATACAGTACAACCTTTTTCACCGAAGTGTCTAAAAATCCTGTCACATAATCATCAATTCCTAAGCGAAATGAATCTGGTGTAACCAAAGTAGCTTGCTGCACGAGTAAACTGGCAGGTGCCTGTATCTCAGTACTTTCTTCCCCATTCACATGCATAGGCTGAATAAACAAGCTATTCGCCAATAATATGCTTGCACACATGACCCCAAAACTTTTTTTCATCATTTTTTATCTACTCCGTTTCCTTAAGATAGTTTTATAGTAGCATATAGAACCACCTTTGAGGATGGTAAACAGGATTATTTGTAATATTTACAAAACGTAATTGAATTAAATAATAAAACTTATTACTAATTATTTATTTATCTCATTTTTTTCGAATCCGCGGGAACGATAACTTTATTCACAACAAAAAAACCACTCTCAGAGTGGTTTTCAGGACATAAAAATATCTATGCAATAAACTTATCCCATAAATTGAGCATAGCCCACAATAGGATAAAACTCTTACTTCAATTTATAAGGACAGGCATTAGGGTGACTTGCCCTCACAGTATGATTAATAACTTTAAAGCCATTTTATAGGCTACAGCTTACCTTTTCAACATATATTTTTTGAATAAATATGAATGAATAACAAAATATACTTTGATTTATCAAGAATATTTCAGCTGCTTTAACAAGGTTCAAAAGCCTACAAATATTCATGACAAAATACAAATAGAAGCACAGCTACAATTCATAATGTAGACATGCTTCTATTTGTATAGCCTCTGCTGCCGTTCGCTCTTCTTCAAAATCAGCAGTTATTTTCCCGCTTCAGCTTTTCCTGTACTAAGATAAGATAAAGCATATATTGCATGTACATCATCGACTTCTCCAGATTTGCTCAACGGTTAATCCTATCCATCAATGTTCATTTATTGTTTAATACAGCTTCTAGTTTCTTTTTCCAAGATTCAATAGCGTCAAATTGTGTCACAAATTCAAAATCTGATATATTGCAGTGCACGCTGTAATGAGTATCAAAAAGACGAACCATGATGGACCCACGAACTTTTTCTTCAAGCGCATCGCCCTGTAGATTCTTACAATAGAATACCCAGCTTGTGGAAACAGCTTGTTGCGCTTCAGACATCCTTTTATCGTTTTCAATGATTTGCAGCATCTCTTTTATTAAATCAGGTTGATCAAATTGTTCATAATAGCCATACCAAATCGTACGATAGTCATTATATGTTTCATCAAATAATTGATTCATTTTCCACTCCCCCGTTTCAATGAGAAAAACAAAGAGAACACCCTATGAAATAATCTGTGTGATTCCATAAAAGCTTTCTCTTTTTAGTATAAGTTGATTCTTTACTCAGCTGTTGCTCTATTCCCCATGGAAATAGAAATTCTATTCCACGTATTGATTTGAGCAATAGCCAAGATCAGATCTACATACTCCTTCTCACTAAAGTGCTCCCTTACCTTTTGATACAGAGCATCCGGCACGCCTTGATCAGAAATTCTGGTTACATACTCAGCCAGCTCTAAAGCTGTGCCTTCCTTCTCCGTGAAATAATCTGCTTCATCCCAAACAGACACGCAAGCTATTTTTTCAAAAGGTTCGCCAATCTTGATCAAATCTTTTGTATGCATGTTCACACAGTACGCACAACCATTGATCAAGGATACTCTCAGCTTGATATATTCTTTCAATGTTTTATCAAGCTCCGTTTTGTTCACATAATTTTCTACCTTCATAATCTGATTTAGTCCATCTGGTGCAACTGAATAATAATCTATCCTTGACATTTTTTTCACATTCCCTTCCGCTTATACAGAACTAACGTTCCCATTTATTTTACAGTAGTTTTCATACAAGTACAACAAAATAGCTTGCTAAATCTAAGCTGGATCAAAAAAGATAGGTCATATTCAACTAAATATTTTTCTTAATTCTCTATTCTATGAATAATTTCAACATTGTGATACGCATCAACACCATATACCAGCATTTATTAAATCTTCAAAAAGTTGCTTAATATTTTTCTAAGCTGAGTACTATCGCCTTTTTTCTATTCTATTATTTGCTATACTCCTACTTAACACTTTCAGGGAAGTTTCCTGAAAAGAACTCATCAACTCGCTTTAAGAGAGACATTCAGATTTATAGAAAGAATTCTCCAGCGGGTAAGACTTTATTAAGGAGGTCGTTCTCTATGAGATCATCAACGATTCAAAAACTTGCTGTCACTCTTACGACAGTCTATCTTTTCTTCTTATTCTGGGCGATCATCTTCAAATTTCAATTTTCGCCAGCTTATCTTCCGAACCTTCAATATATCAACCTAATACCATTCGCTGAATCTTCCTTTCAAACGGGAGATTTCAACACCCTTGAAGTTCTCGGGAATTTTATTATATTCATCCCATTCGGCATCTACCTCAATCTCTTGTCATCAAAGCTTCCCTATTGGAAACAGATTCTCTTGATTGCCGCAAGCAGTTTATTTGTTGAAGTGCTGCAGTTTATCTTCTCCATTGGTGTTACAGATATCACAGATTTGATAACAAACACACTCGGAGGGATCACCGGCATTCTTCTTTATCTTCTACTAAAGAAATATTTTGCCAATAAACTGACACTTCATAAGTACTTGACAACTACAGCGACTATCGGCACCATTTTAACACTGATTCTCACGAATATTATGCTAGTGGGGTAAGAAATTTTACTGCAAAGGTAATTTCATTTCATAGGATACAAAAAGAGAGTGGGACATTAGTCAGATGAAAATCTGATCATTGTTCCACTTTTTTTGATTTAAGGGTACACAAAAAGCACTCAGACCTATAAGATTAAAGTGACTAAACCAAATCAGAAAGGAAGCGAGTGCTTTATGTTTAAAAATTATACCATCAATCAAACGACTTTACCATTAGATATGGAACAATTTATTTCGGAGACGGATGTCGCTTTTGCCGTCAACGCCCTGGTTGAGTCCATTCCGCAGACGCTCTTTAATCAATTGGAACAACAACTAGGCCGCCCGGCCTATCACCCTAAGATGATGTTGAAAATTATTCTATATGCGTATACACAACGTGTCTTTTCTGGTCGGAAAATGGAATTTCTGTTGGATGACAGCTACCGTATGCGTTGGTTAGCTAATCATGAGCAGGTAAGTTATCGAACCATCAATCGCTTCAGAAGTCAGGGGGCAACTGCTCATCTTTTAGCCGAAGCCTTTGTGTTGTTTCGTCGACAGCTGATTACGAATCAAGTGATTGATAATGAAGCCATTTTCATTGATGGGACCAAAATAGAAGCGGATGCCAATAAGTTTAGCTTTGTTTGGCGCAAAGCAACGACTCGTTAT
>NZ_JAEDXU010000013.1 GCF_017830045.1 Enterococcus larvae
TAGTGAAGGGTTTCCCTTTGTGAGAGTAGGACGCCGCCGCGCAAAATTCCGGCATAGCTCAGTTGGTAGTAGCGCATGACTGTTAATCATGATGTCGTAGGTTCGAGTCCTACTGCCGGAGTTTAAGCGAAAACCAATTGGTTTTCGCTTTTTTTGTGTTATTTGTAAGAAGTATGTTAGAATCATGGTAGTGTAAAGTATTTCAGAAATAATTGTTAAAAAAGCAATAAGCTTCTATCTAACAGTTTTGTAATATGAAGGCTTGGATTTTCTTGAAAAACCTTTATCTATCAGGGTTTTATGATTTGTTTTCTAATAGCAGAGTAAATTAGGACTTAAGTTTGAATAAAGTCATTCTGACTTATGATATAATGTTTTTATTGTGATAGCCAGTTTTGGGAGGGAAAGACGTTGAAAATATTGTTATATTTTGAAGGTGAGAAAATATTAGCGAAATCTGGTATAGGTCGAGCGTTGGATCACCAAAAACGTGCACTTTCTAAAGCAGGGATCGAGTATACATTAGATCCGGAATGTACAGATTATGATATTTTACATATCAACACGTATGGAATACATAGTCATGGAATGGTAAGTAAAGCACGGAAATTAGGCAAGAAAGTAATTTATCATGCACATTCTACTGAAGAAGATTTCAGGAATTCATTTATTGGTTCTAATACTATCTCTCCTTTAGTGAAAAAGTATTTGGTTAGTCTTTATAAGAAGGCAGATCATATTATTACGCCAACGCAGTATTCAAAAGAACTGCTTGAAGGGTATGGTATAACCGTACCAATCTCAGCCATCTCAAATGGGATCGATCTAACTCGTTTTGAGCCTTCAGAGAAAAAGGAACAGGCGTTTAGAGAGTACTTTAAGATCAAAGAGAATGAGAAGGTAGTCATCTGTGTAGGGCTCTACTTTGAACGTAAGGGAATCACTGATTTCGTTAAAATTGCAGGAAATTTACCACAGTATCGCTTTATCTGGTTTGGTCATACACCGATGTATTCTATACCAAAGAATATCAGAGATATTGTCAAAGAGGATCATCCTGCAAATGTAGAGTTCCCAGGATATATTAAAGGTGATATTATAGAAGGAGCTTATTCTGGAGCCGATTTGTTTTTTTTCCCTTCTCATGAAGAGACAGAAGGCATTGTCATTTTGGAAGCTCTAGCAAGCCATCAGCAAATTTTAGTCCGAGATATTCCAGTTTATAAAGGCTGGCTTGAAAAGAATGTAAATTGTTATATGGGAAGCTCTCAAGTTGAGTTCGAAGAGTTGATTCAACAGATTCTGAATGATGAGCTGCCGTCAACGAAGAAAGCAGGTTTTTTAACTGCAGAGGAAAAAGACATTGAGCATATTGGTGATGAGTTGAAAGAGATCTATCAAAAAGTGTTGAAAAATGAAAGTAAAAATGAAAATCAATCAGTTATTCATCAAGGCAATGGATTTTAATGGAGGGAAAACACCGTGAAAGTTGGATTTTTCACTGATACTTATTTTCCCCAAATAAGTGGGGTTGCAACATCTATACAGACATTGAAAGAAGAGCTGGAGCATAATGGTCATGAAGTCTATATTTTTACGACAACTGATCCAAATGCCCCAACTTTTGAAGAAGATGTGATTCGAATGCCTAGTGTACCTCTCGTCTCTTTTAAAGAGCGACGAATCGTTGTTCGAGGAATGTGGTATGCTTATTTGATTGCGAAGGAATTGGATTTAGATCTGATCCATACGCATACGGAATTTGGCTCCGGAGTACTGGGGAAAATGGTTGCCAAAAAAATGAAAATACCGGTTATTCACACCTACCACACAATGTATGAAGAGTATCTGCATTACATTGCAAAAGGGAAGGTGCTGCGTCCGGCTCATGTAAAGTATTTTTCGAAGGCGTTCACTAACCACACGACAGGGATTGTCTGTCCAAGTAAAAGAGTGAGCAATAAGCTTCAGGAATACGGAATCAAAACACCCATGCGGGTCATACCGACAGGCATAGATATTGATAAGTTTGACCGCCCTGATATTACTGAAGAGATGGTTCAAGACTTAAGAGCTGATTTGGGATTGACGAGTGATAATTTAACACTGCTTTCCCTTAGTCGAATATCCTATGAAAAGAATATTCAAACGATCCTCAATGGTATGTCGGAAATACTTGAAGAGTTTCCAGAGGCTCGCTTGCTGATTGTAGGAAATGGTCCGTACGCTGAGGATTTGAAGAAACTCGCTGTAGAGTTAGGTATCAGTGATCAGGTTATTTTCACAGGTGAAGTGCCGAATGATGAGGTTGCGATTTATTACAAAGCAGCTGACTATTTTGTTAGTGCATCAACTTCTGAAACACAAGGCTTGACGTATACAGAAGCAATTGCTGCTGGGCTGCCTTGTGTTGTTGAAGGGAATGACTACCTGAACGGCCTGTTGGATCATAAGTCACTTGGGATAACATTTGAAAAAGACGAAGATTTTGCACAAGCGTTTATTGGGTATGTACACGAAAAGAATCCCTGTGATCAGCATATCATCAGCAAGAAGCTCTATGAGATTTCTTCTACCTATTTTGGTGAAAGAATGATTGAGTTCTATAATGACACGTTGATTTACTATCAGGAGCATGCACTTGCTGAAAAAGAGAGCTTAGTCTCTATGGAAAAGATAAAAGTAAAATTTATTTCTTTGAGAAAACAATAAAAATGTTAAAACCTTTGTTTGTAGTTTATACTATAAACAAAGGTTTTTTATTTTTGAGTGAGAGGGATGCAGCTATGAAGAAAATCGGCTTTATTGGAATCGGAGTGATGGGTCACTCTATCGTAGAAAACATGATGAAACATGGACTAAAAGTGAATGTCTACAACCGAACGAAGAGCAAGACAGATGAGCTGGTACGTCAAGGTGCCGCTTGGCAGGATACACCGGAAGCAATTACAGAAGCAAGCGATATTATTTTCACGATGGTGGGCTTTCCACAAGATGTAGAGGCAGTCTATTTTGGCAAACAAGGGATATTTAAGGCAGATATCACTGAGAAGCTTTTAGTTGATTTGACAACGAGCACACCTTCCTTGGCTGTTAGGATTGCTAAGGAGGCAGAGAAACAAGGAGCTTCTGCATTAGATGCACCGGTTTCAGGTGGTGATCTGGGAGCGAAAAACGGCACACTGACGATTATGGTTGGTGGAGATACTGCTGCATATCAGACCGCTGTTCCGGTTTTTGAAACATTCGGGAAGACATTCAATCTTCATGGCACTGCCGGAAAAGGACAACATACGAAAATGGCGAATCAAATCATGATTGCTGGTACAATGACCGGAATGACTGAAATGTTGGTATATGCTGAAAAAGCGGGCTTAGATATGGAGAAGGTTATCGATACACTTGGCGGCGGCAGTGCATCAAACTGGTCGATGAACAACTATGGTCCTAGGATCTTAAAAGCTGACTACTCACCCGGCTTTTTTGTAAAGCATTTTATCAAGGACTTGAGGATTGCTTTGGATGAAGCAAAATCAATGGGGATCGACCTTCCTTCAACGAAACTGGCCGAAGAGCTTTATAGCCGATTAGCAGAAAAAGGGTTTGAAAATGATGGGACACAAGCTCTGATAAAACTTTGGTGGGGAGCCGAAGGATGAGCTGCTAAATTTTTATTAAGGAACAGCAAAAAAGTGAAAAAAATTTGCGAAAAATCATGCAAGACAGGTAATGTTTTGTTACAATGGTACAGGAATGAAACTTAGTTCGCCAAGGGAGGTCAAGTTATGAAGCAATCACAGTTAGTAGCGATCATCAAAAGACTTGAAGCAATGACAGAAGCAAGTGATAATGAAATACAAGTTCGTCGTTTTGAACGTGAAGGCGTTGAGAAATGTCTGGTAAATTATGATAAGACGACTGATACTTTTGAATTGACAGAAGCAGATAGTCAGCAAAGCTATCAATTTGATAATATCGATATTGTAGCAATGGAGATCTATGACTTGATCCAATAATATTGGACCGGGAGTTTACCTTGCTCAGGACTTAAAAGAGGGTGCGCTGGAAGCACCTCATCGAGTACCGTTTATACGATATGAGAGATGCAATCTGGGTTTAGAGTGAAAAAGGCAGCGGGGACATTTGTCCCCGCTGTCTTTTTTAGTTTGCTTGAGTCAATTCTTCGAATATCTTTCGAACGGTTGTTTTCTCTTTGATTCGATAGGCATTTGATCCGGCAAAGACCAAAGCATGGTTAGGCTCTTTCGTCACTGCATTCAGCAATGTTTGTGAAATACAGTAAGGAATTGTTTTACGGTCACAGTGCTTGTAAGATAAACAGTTGCGGCACTTTTCAATAGGAATCGTTTCATGCTTGATTCTTTCTGTGAATTGATTCTTGATTGCGCGCCCCGGCATACCTACTGGACTTTTGATAATACCAATATCGCCTTCTTTTGCGTCAATATAAGACTGTTTGTAGGACTCAGGTGCATCACACTCTTCTGTGACAACAAATCGGGTGGCCATCTGCACACCGGAACAGCCCAAGCTAAGGTAATAATCGATATCAGAACGTGTATAAACCCCACCGGCAAAAATGACCGGTATCGTACGATTGAATTCTTCGCCGAAAGCATTGACGGTTGCAATGATTTCCTTCAATTCATTATCCATATTCTCAATACTTTCATCCATTGAATCTGCTTTGAAGCCCAAATGTCCGCCGGCTTTAGGTCCTTCAACCACGACAAAATCAGCGGTTTTGTTGTAACGTTTTTTCCACAAGCCAAGAAGAACCTTAGCAGCTTTATTAGAAGAAACGATGGGGGCGATTTTTGTTTTACTACCTTCCACCAATTCAGGTAGATTAACAGGAAGCCCAGCTCCACAAATAATCACATCTGCGCCAACTTCTACACAGCGTTTTACATAGCGCTCATATTGAAATGTCGCTGCCATAATATTGAAGCCGACCACACCGCCTTTTGCGATCTCCTTTGCTTTGTCAAATTGCTTTTTTATAGCGTCCATATTTGCTCTTAGTGGAGATTTTTCAAACATTTCTTCCTGGTATCCAATTTGTGCAGTTGAGAGTATGCCGATGCCGCCTTCTCTGGCAACAGCCCCTGCTAGATTTGCCAGACTCACACCGATACCCATTCCCCCTTGTATTACAGGGATTTTTGCAACAAGTTTATCTATCACCAGCGGTTTTAAAGTCATATCTATGCTCCTTGTACTCATGTATTTTAAAAATAAATAGTTTGAATGTCAAACTAAATTTACTATAGACAGTTCTGACTGAATTGTCAAACCTTTTCTTTTTGTTCTAAGCCAATTTAGCAGCATTCATTAGAATAGACCTGTTGATTTCATTGGATTTCTTTAAAGAAAGAAATAAAAAATAAGAAATGACTTGCAATTATTAAATGAATGATATATAGTTTGATTGTCAAATGATTTGATTATCAAAGTAATTACGGATGGTGTACATGATGGAACCAGATTTGGAAACAGTAAACGATTATCTTGTCAGTGTCTTTAATGACATCCTGACAATCGAGGAGTCAGAATTAAAAAAATCAAAATTTAAAGACTTATCAATCACGGAAATGCATACGATTGAAGCTATTGGCATGTACAAGAGAAAGACTTCTTCAGAGGTAGCGAAAGAGCTTGCTATTACTGTTGGTACATTGACTGTGGCAATCAACAACCTTGTAAAGAAGGGATATGTAGAGCGTATTCGAAGTGAGGATGATCGTCGTGTCGTAAAGTTAGGGCTGACCAAAAAAGGAAAGCTGCTTTATCGGGTGCATCAACACTTTCATCGTGAAATGGTCAAAAACATTTTGAACGAGATGGAGCCGGAAGAAGAACGAGCTCTATTGAAAGCATTGAAGAACCTCCATGATTTCTTACAGGAATACAAGTAAAGCTGGAGAAGATGCGGGAGGAACAAATGAATCAATATGGGAAAATAACATGTACCGGTAAGTATATTCCAACAAGGAAGGTAACCAATGATGACCTTAGTCAGTTCATGGATACCTCTGATGAATGGATAAGCAGCAGGACAGGTATTCATTCTCGTCATGTTGTTACAGATGAAAATACATCTGACTTGTGTACAAAAGCTGCTTTGAATCTATTAGAGAAATCAAAGCTGGCTCCTGAGACAATCGATTTTATTATTGTTGCAACGATTACTCCGGATTATCAGATGCCTTCCGTTGCTTGTCAGGTTCAGGCCGGGATCAATGCAGTCAATGCGTTTGCTTTTGATATAAGTGCTGCTTGCTCAGGCTTTGTTTATGCCTTGAGCATCGGAGAAAAAATGATTCGAAGCGGCTATAGTAAAGGAATTATTTTAGGTGGAGAAACATTATCTAAAACCCTTGATTGGAATGACCGAAGTACTGCTGTTTTATTTGGTGATGGGGCTGCCGGCGTAATATTGGAGGCAACGGATACACCGCATGTTTTAGCAGAAAGTCTTCATTCTGATGGAAGTCGGGGTGGATCACTGACTTCAGGCTTTGTATCAAATAACAGTCCTTTTTATGAACAGAAGGATGAAAAAAGCAATTGGTTGGAAATGAATGGTCGGGCAATTTTTGATTTTGCAATGAGTGATGTTGCAAAGGATATTCGGGAAGTACTGGAAGCAAATGATTGCGAAGTAGATTATTTTCTACTACATCAGGCAAATATACGGATGATCGACAAGATGGCGAGAAAGCTGAAATTGCCTAGAGAAAAATTTTTGACCAGTATGGATAAATACGGCAATACTTCAGCAGCCAGCATCCCAATTTTGTTGGATGAGGCAGTTGAAGCGGGGACTTTGACATTAGGAACACAACAAAACGTGATGTTGACAGGGTTTGGTGGTGGCTTGACTTGGGGCACAATGCTCCTGACACTTTAACACCTGTTTGCATATAAATTAAAAAGTAAACTTTTGGAGGAATATACGCATGATATTTGAAAAAATTCAAGGAATTATTGTAGAAGAACTAGGAAAAGAGCCTGAAGAAGTAAAATTAGAAACAAACATCCAAGAAGAATTGGATGCAGATAGCTTGGACTTATTCCAAATCATTAATGAAATTGAAGATGCTTTTGATGTGAAAATCGAATCAGAAGAAGGCATCGTGACTGTTAAAGATTTAGTAACATACGTAGAAAAACAACAAAACAGCTAATATTTATTGGATAAAGTAGAAGGCCGATCAAAAAAGGTTGAGACAGAAGCGTTCAGCTCTGAGAGATAAGAAGGAATAGCCGAAAATTGCTTCACAGATTTTTGAGATATTTCAACTTATTTCCGAAAGAGCTGCTTCTGTAACACCGTTGAAAGAGGTTGAGACAGAAGTGTTCAGCTCTGAGAAATAAGAAGGAATAGCCGAAAATTGCTTTACAGATTTTTGAGATATTTCAACTTATTTCCGAAAGAGCAACTTCTGTAAAACCGTTGAAAGAGGTTGGGACAGGAGTGTTCAGCTTCAAGAAAATAAGGAAGCTATGTTCACCGTGTTCGGTATATGCTCAGGGTCATTTGTAACTATGCAGATGATACTCAACATGTCCGACAGGAGCTCAACTGTCTGGTTTGAAACATGAAAAGGGTTATTTTTCATGTCTCATTAAGGCAGTAGGGGAACAATTGATTCAACAGAGTTGTTGAATCTACCTTATTCTTGAAGCAAACTACTCCTGTCCCGATATTTATTCATGCCTGAAATTGAATCTGCACCACGTATACATACCTATTTTTATTGATTTTCAATAGCAATTATTTTTTAGATGATAAAGGACGTATGAATGATATGCAATCAAAAATTTGTAAGTTATTAAATATAGAATATCCTATCCTCCAAGGAGGAATGGCATGGATCGCAGATGCGGCATTAGCCGGAGCGGTTTCAGAGGCCGGTGGGTTAGGGATCATTGCAGGCGGTAATGCCCCGAAGGAAGTTGTACAGGAAGAAATCAGGAAAATCAAAGAAATGACAGATAAGCCGTTTGCTGTAAATATCATGCTGCTGTCTCCATTTGCAGAAGATATTGTAGACTTGGTTTGCGAAGAAAGCGTCCCGGTCGTTACTACTGGAGCTGGGAATCCGAGTAAGTATATGGAGCGTTTTAAAGCTCATAACATCAAAGTGATTCCAGTTGTTCCATCTGTTGCCTTAGGGACTCGAATGGAGAAAATTGGAGCAGATGCAGTAATTGTAGAAGGAATGGAAGCTGGTGGTCATATTGGTAAATTGACAACAATGAGCTTAGTTCCTCAAATCGTTGATGCCGTTTCTGTCCCGGTAATCGCAGCTGGCGGTATAGGTGACGGCCGGGGAATGGCTGCTGCTCTAATGCTGGGTGCAGAAGGCGTACAAATCGGTACTCGATTCCTTGTGGCTGAAGAGTGTACCGTTCATGAAAACTATAAACAGAAAATTATTAAAGCCAGAGATATTGATACTGTGGTGACTTGCCAGCATTTTGGACATCCAGTACGAGCAATGAAGAATAAATTGACCCGAGAATATGATCAGCTTGAAAAACAAGAGTTGAAAAGCGATACCCCTGATACACAGAAATTTGACGAATTAGGTCATGGTGCACTTCGTAAAGCTGTAGTTGAGGGAGACATGGAGCGTGGATCTGTTATGGCAGGCCAAATAGCGGGAATGATCAAAAAAGAAGAAACTGCAAAAGAAATTATCGAATCATTTATGCAGGAAACAGAAGAAGTCATCCATGCACAAATTGAGCGATTCAGATAAAGAAAAATAGAAATGGTCCTAATGTAAATGAAATCTAAAAGCAGAAGCCATCGGACTATAAATGAATAAATCATATAGTTACCTGACAGGTTTCCACAACAATAAAAAGGAGAGCCAATTCCCTTTTATCAAGAATGCTAGGGAACTGGACATCGGACCACCAAAAAGAGGAAATCAGACAGTTACCTGACAGATTTCCACAATAATAAAAAGGAGAGCCCTTACTCTTGTATAGGAACCTCTAGAAGTAATGGACATCGGACCACCGAAAAGAAGAAATCAGACAGTTACCTGACAGATTTCTACAACAATAAAAAGGAGAGCCAATCCCCTTTTATCAAGAAAGCTAGGGAACTGGACATCGGACCACCGAAAAGAAGAAATCAGGCAGCTACCTGACAGATTTCTACAACAATAAAAAGGAGAGCCAATTCCCTTTTATCAAGAAAGCTAGGGAACTGGACATCGGACGACCGAAAAGAAGAAATCAGCCAGTTACCTGACTGATTTCCACAATAATAAAAAGGAGACTAGCAATGAAAACAGCTTTTGTATTTAGTGGGCAGGGTGCTCAATATATCGGTATGGGAAAAGAGCTTTATGAACAAGAAGCAATCGTCAGAGAGACATTTTCTGAAGCCAGTGAAGTACTTGGATATGATATGGCTGAGCTTTGCTTTACAGAAAACGAACAGCTGGATCAGACGATGTATACACAACCGGCAATCCTGACAGTCAGTACAGCGTTTAATCGACTGCTGAAAGAAAAAGGATTCACACCGGATATCGTAGCTGGTTTGAGTCTCGGGGAATACAGTGCGCTGGTTGCTAGTGAAGCTATTTCTTTTAAGGATGCAGTAGCATTAGTTGCTAAGAGAGGCAAATTCATGACGGAAGCTGCACCAGCAGGTACAGGTAAGATGGTTGCCGTGATGAATGCAGATCGTGAATTAATTGAAGACAGCTGTAAAAAAGCATCATCCTTAGGAATCGTATCACCAGCGAATTACAATACTCCGCAGCAAATTGTTATCGGAGGAGAAGCTGCAGCTGTTGATCAAGCAGTTGCGTTGCTTAAGGAGCAGGGCGTGAAACGTATGATTCCATTAAATGTTAGTGGTCCTTTTCATACAGCATTATTAGAGCCAGCTTCTGAAAAACTGGCACAGGAACTACAACAAATTGATTTCCATGAACCAAAAATTCCAGTTATCAGTAATACAACGGCAGAAATCATGCCGGCAGATGACATCAAGGAACTGTTGACACAACAGGTGATGAAAGCCGTTCGTTTTGCTGACAGCATTGAAAAGATGAAGCAATTAGGTGTAGATAGAATCATTGAAGTGGGACCGGGGAAAACACTGACTGGCTTCATTCGGAAAATTGACAAGGAAATTTCAACAGCACGGGTAGAAGACAGTGCAACACTGGCAGAAGCCCTAACACTTTTAAGCGAGGTATGACAATGGAATTAAAAGGAAAAAACGTATTCGTTACCGGCAGCAGCCGTGGAATCGGTAAAGCTATTGCACAGGTTTTTGCACAGCATGGAGCCAATATCATTTTGAACGGACGGGGCGAGATACCTAAAGAATTGATAGATGAGATAGAGAGCAATGGTGTCACTTGTATTGGGATTTCAGGAGATATCTCTGATTATAAAGCAGCTGGAGAGATGATCGAAAAAGCTGTAGAACAGCTAGGCAGCATTGATATTTTAATCAATAACGCCGGAATCACAAATGATAAGCTGTTACTTAGAATGTCAGGGGAAGATTTCTCGAAATGTATCGATATCAATCTGACAGGAACCTTCAATATGACACAACATGCAGTTAAACGCATGATGAAGCAGAGAAGCGGACGCATCATCAACATGACAAGCGTTGTCGGTTTGATGGGGAATATCGGTCAGGCAAATTATTCAGCGAGTAAGGCTGGTGTTGTCGGATTTACAAAATCAGTAGCCAGAGAAGTTGCAGCTCGAGGAATTACTTGTAATGCAATTGCACCAGGATTTATTGAAACAGAGATGACAGCAGTACTTTCTGACGAGATCAAGAAAAAAATGAACGAACAGATTCCATTGAAAAAATATGGTCAGACAGAAGATGTTGCTAAAGCTGCGGTATTTTTAGCTGAAAGTCCTTATATCACCGGACAGGTGTTGAATATTGACGGCGGCTTGGTTATGCAAGGATAAACCAGTTAGGGGGAAAAACGGATGAACCGAGTAGTGATTACAGGGTATGGTGTAGCATCTCCAATCGGAAATGATGCACAGACCTTTTTAGAAAGCTTAAAAGAAGGAAAAAATGGTATTGGACCAATCACAAAATTTGATGCAAGTGAGACGGGTGTAACGCTTGCCGCTGAAGTCAAAGAGTTTCCTTTCGATAAATATTTTATAAAAAAAGATGGCAAGCGAATGGACTTATTTTCTCTTTACGGCATCTATGCGGCAATGGAAGCAGTAGAGATGAGCGGTATCGATAAGGATACTATTGACGTAGACCGCTTTGGTGTGATGGTCGGTTCCGGGATCGGCGGACTTCAAACAATCCAGGATCAAGTGATCCGCATGCATGATAAAGGACCTCAACGAGTAGGCCCGTTATTCATCCCCATGTCTATTGCGAATATGGCGGCTGGTAATATTGCTTTGCGTGTAGGTGCAAAAGGGATTTGTACGGCAGTAGTAACTGCTTGTGCCAGTGCAACGCACTCGATTGGTGAAGCTTTCCGCAATATCAAGCATGGTTATTCTGATATTATTCTGGCTGGTGGAACAGAAGCATCAATTACTGAAATCGGAATTTCAGGTTTTTCTTCTTTAACGGCATTATCACATGCAACAGATAAAGATAGAGCTTCTATCCCGTTTGACAAAGACCGTAATGGGTTTGTGATGGGGGAAGGTGCCGGTATTTTTGTTCTTGAATCATTGGAACATGCACAAAAACGCGGAGCAGCGATTTTAGGTGAGGTTGTAGGTTATGGAGCGAATTGTGACGCATACCATATGACTTCTCCAACACCGGACGGAAGTGGAGCAGCAAAAGCGATGAAGCTGGCTATGGAAGAAGCAGGAATCACGCCAGAGCAAGTAGGCTATATCAATGCCCACGGTACAAGTACACCCACTAATGACAGCGCAGAATCAAAAGCAATTGAGCGAGCTATGGGAGAAGCAGCAAAAGATATCCGTGTGAGTAGTACGAAGAGTATGACTGGGCATTTGCTGGGCGCAGCCGGAGGTATCGAAGGAATTGCGACATTGAATGCACTGCAGCATCAGTTCATCCCTCCAACTATTGGATTACAGGAACAGGATGAAGAGGTAACTGTGCGTGTTGTGGCAAACAACAGCGAATCTCATACCTTTGATTATGCATTAAGTAATTCGTTAGGATTTGGCGGGCATAATGCCGTTATCTGTCTGAAACGCTGGGAGGATCAGTAACAATGGATATCAATGAAGTAAAAGAACTTTTAACACAATTTGATGGTTCAAGTTTAACTGAGTTTGATTTAAGAGAAGGCTCATTCGAACTTTATATGAATAAAAACAGTGCATCACAGCGTACTGTACAAGCACAGCCGGAAGTAGAAAAGACATCAGGGCAAACTGCATCTGTTGTAGAAGCTGAACCAGTAATTTCTGCCCGACCGGCAGAAGCACCGCGTCAAGCCTCTACTGAAGGAGAAGAAATCACCTCTCCCCTCGTTGGTGTAGTTTATTTACAGCCTGCACCGGATAAGGCTATGTTTAAATCAGTAGGAGACAAGGTCAAAAAAGGCGAGGTCGTTTGTATTGTTGAAGCGATGAAGCTGATGAATGAAATCACTGCTACTGTTGATGGAACGATCACAGAGGTATTGGTTGAAAATGAATCCATTGTGGAATATAATCAACCTCTGTTCCGCGTAGCTAAAGGAGAGTAATAGATGAATATTCAAGAAATTATGGAAATCATTCCGCATCGCTATCCCTTTTTACTTTTAGATAAAGTGGAAGAGATGGTTGCTGGGGAAAAAGTAGTTGCGAAGAAGAACGTAACGATGAACGAGCCGTTCTTTCAGGGACATTTTCCTTCGGAGCCTGTGATGCCGGGTGTATTGATTATCGAAGCCTTAGCACAGGCCGGAGCAGTAGCATTGCTATCGATGCCGGAATTTAAAGGAAAGACTGCCTATTTTGGCGCTATGGATAAGGTTCGTTTTAGACAAAAAGTGGTTCCGGGAGATACACTGACTTTAGAAGTGGAAATTCTGAAGGTAAAATCAGTAGCCGGAACAGGTAAAGGAATTGCAAAAGTAAACGGTAAAAAAGTTGCAGAAGCAGAAATAACTTTTATGATTGGATAGATGAGTATGTTCTCAAAAATTTTAATTGCCAACCGTGGCGAAATTGCCGTACGGATCATTCGAGCTTGCAGAGAGCTAGGGATTCGTACAGTTGCAGTCTATTCCGAAGCAGATCGTGATGCAATGCATGCACAGCTGGCAGATGAAGCAATCTGTATTGGACCGGCGAAAGCCACGGAATCCTACCTGAATGTTCAACGTATTTTAAGTGCTGCGATCGTCACAAATGCAGAAGCGATCCATCCCGGCTTTGGCTTTTTATCAGAAAACAGTCAATTTGCCTCTATGTGTGAAGAATGCAATCTGACATTTATCGGACCTAAATCAGAGACTATCGATGCAATGGGGAATAAAATCAACGCAAGAAAGCTGATGATTGAAGCGAATGTTCCAGTTATTCCAGGGAGCGAGGGTGTTCTTAATACCGTCGAAGAAGCGTTGGCTGTAGCTGAGAAAATAGGCTATCCAGTCATGCTTAAGGCAGCTGCCGGTGGTGGAGGTAAAGGGATTCGTAAGGTAATGAGCAAGGATGAACTTCCTTCTCAGTTTGATTCTGCCCAACAAGAAGCAAAGGCAGCATTTAATAACGGAGACATGTATATAGAGAAAATAATTTATCCTGCACGCCATATTGAAGTGCAGATATTAGGTGACCATTTTGGTCATGTGATTCATCTTGGCGAGCGAGACTGCTCTTTACAGAGAAATAATCAAAAAGTGATGGAGGAATCGCCGTCAGTCGTTATTTCAGATGAGAAGCGTGAACTGCTTGGAGAAACAGCAGTCAGAGCAGCGAAAGCTGTTGGGTATCAAAATGCCGGCACGATTGAATTCTTGATGGATGCTTCTGGAGCATTTTATTTTATGGAAATGAATACCCGTATCCAAGTGGAGCATCCAGTAACTGAGATGGTCACAGGGATCGATTTGGTAAAAGCACAAATCAAGATTGCTGCAGGTGAAGAACTGACAATCAAGCAATCAGATGTAAAATTGTCTGGGCATGCAATCGAATGTCGTATCAATGCGGAGAACCCAGCCTTTAACTTTGCACCGGCACCGGGCACGATTGAAAATCTGCTTCTGCCAAGCGGAGGAATGGGTCTGCGAGTAGATAGTGCTATGTATTCCGGCTATAAAATTCCTCCATACTATGATTCTATGATCGCTAAGGTGATCGTTCATGGAGAAAATCGTTTCGATGCTTTCATGAAAATGCAACGAGCATTAGGCGAGCTTGTCACAGATGGATTGATAACCAATGCTGAGTTTCAGTTGGATTTGATCACCCACGAAAGCGTACTTGCCGGAGATTATGATACTAGCTTTTTACAAGAAACATTCTTACCAGCATGGGAACCGGAATCAGAACAATAAAAAGGAGAACCTCTATTCTTGCATAAACAAGAGCCTAGAAGTAGAGGATATCGGACCTTCAAAATGAAGAAACTGTAAAGTTACCTGAGCAGTTTCATCAGTAATAAAAAGGAGAACCTCTATTCTTGCATAAACAAGAACCTAGAAATAGAGGATATCGGACCTCCAAAATGAAGAAATTGGCCAGTTACTGGCTGATTTCCTCAAAATGATAAAGGAGTTTAGACATGGCTTTATTCAAAAAGAAAAACTACATTCGTATCAACCCGAATCGTGATGCTCATTCTGATAATAAAAAGCCTGCTGTTCCAGATAATATGTGGGCGAAGTGTCCAAGCTGTAAGCAGACCCTTTATACAAAGGATATGGGGCCGGAAAAGACATGCCCTTATTGTGGGTACAGCTTTCGAATCAATGCATGGGAAAGACTGGCATTGACAGTAGACGAGAAAAGCTTTGCTGAATGGGATACAGACATTGTCACTGAAGATCCATTGAACTTTCCCGGATATCCTGAGAAAATTGAAACGATGCAGGATAAAACAGGACTTCACGAAGCAGTACTGACAGGACAAGCAATGATAGGTGGTGTTTCCGTTGCAATTGGTGTAATGGATGCAAACTTTATCATGGGGAGCATGGGAACTGTAGTCGGTGAAAAAATCACGCGGCTCTTTGAGCGTGCGCTCAAAGAAAAGCTGCCTGTTGTTATCTTTACAGCTTCCGGCGGCGCTCGTATGCAGGAAGGAATCATGTCCTTGATGCAGATGGCAAAAATCTCTGCAGCTTTGAAACGTCATAGTAACGCAGGATTGCTCTATATCACTGTCCTGACTGATCCGACAACAGGTGGTGTGACTGCCAGCTTTGCAATGGACGGGGATGTAATTCTAGCTGAGCCGCAGAGCTTGATTGGTTTTGCTGGAAGAAGAGTCATTGAGCAAACGATCAGACAGGAACTGCCGGAGGACTTTCAGAAGGCAGAGTTTTTACTAAGTCATGGCTTTGTGGATAAAATCGTACCTAGAAATCAATTAAAGGATGCTTTAGAAACAATACTTAAGATACATGCGATGGAGGGATGGTCATAGTGATGGAAAAAACAGCAAATGATATTGTCACGCTTGCCAGATCTCAGGATCGTTTCACTTCATTGGAGTATATTGATACTGTTTTTGATGATTTTATTGAGTTTCATGGTGATCGTTATTTTGGAGATGATCTAGCAATTGTCGGCGGGATTGCTACATTGGCCGGTAAGCCTATTACCGTTGTTGGTATTCAAAAAGGGCGAAATCTTCCTGAAAATATCGATCGTAACTTTGGTGCACCTCATCCAGAGGGGTACCGAAAAGCATTACGTCTCATGAAGCAGGCGGAAAAATTCAATCGTCCAGTCATCACATTCATCAATACGGCAGGTGCTTATTGCGGTATTGGTGCTGAGGAACGTGGTGAAGGCGAGGCAATTGCCAGAAACCTGTTGGATATGTCGGATTTGAAGGTTCCAATCATTTCGATCATTATTGGTGAAGGCGGGAGTGGCGGTGCGTTAGCACTGGCTGTAGCAGATGAGGTCTGGATGCTGGAGCATACGATTTATGCAATTTTATCTCCGGAAGGCTTTGCATCGATTTTGTGGAAAGACGGTAGTCGGGCGAAAGAAGCCGCAGAGTTGATGAAGATCACGGCTAAGGAACTGAAGGAATTGACAGTCATTGATCGTATCATACCGGAAGAAGTAAATGGTGAAGTATTAGAACAGCCGAAAATCAATCGCATGATACAAAAAGCATTAGTCGCTAAACTAACTGAGCTGTCGACGTTATCTAAAGACGAATTGGTAGAGAAACGCTACCAACGATTCCGAAAGTTTTGAAGCAGCTGCTCAGCAATTATCTACATATTCTTTATCAGAATTTGTATAGCAAGAGAAATCAAGGTATTGTACCTGGATTTCTCTCTTTTTTTGCATAAAATAAACGATTATACTTATAATTTTAGTTTTTAATGCATAAAATTTCAAAAAAACGAATAAAATGGATGATTTTTCATTTTTGGTATGGTATGATAAGAACACTTAAGAATCTTGATTATTTATTTCTTTTGAAAAGGAACATTAAATCAATTAGAAAACAACTTGCTGGGGACCAGCTGAAAAGGAAGGGATCAATCGTATGAAAAAAATGAAGACTGTGTTAATGGCACTCTTAGCCGTTGTTACTTTAGCGGCGTGTGGTGGAAATGGAGATACAAAGGATTCCGGAAGTGCGAAAACAGAAAGCGCACTGGATAAGATCAAAGAAAAAGGAAAACTGGTGGTTGGGACATCAGCTGATTTTGCTCCTTTTGAATTTAAAACGTTAGTTGATGGAAAGGACACGATTGTCGGGTCTGATATTGACATGGTAAAAGCGATTGGTGAGAAGCTGGGTGTTGAGGTTGAGTTTATGGATATGCAGTTCGATGCGGTGTTAGTTGCTCTTCAACAAAACAAAGTGGATATCGCAGTTTCAGGAATCTCTGCAACCGCTGAGCGGAAAAAATCATTTGATTTCTCAGTGCCTTACTACAATCCACCTCAAAAAATTGTGATCAATAAGAAGAATAAAGATATGTTCACTTCTATTGAGTCATTGGATGGTAAAAAGGTTGGTGCCCAAAAGGGATCGATTCAAGAAGGAGTAGTGGAGGATCAATTGCCGGATTCACAGAAGGTGTCGATTCCCCGCGTACCTAATCTGATTGTAGAATTAAATCAGGGATCGATCGATGCACTAGTACTTGAAGAAACAATTGCAGAGTCTTACCTTAGCCAGAATCCGGATTTGATGATTGCGGATATTGAGTTGACATCAAGTGAAGATGAAGCATTTGCGATTGCTTTGCCAAAGGGACAAGATGAGTTGAAAAAGGAAATCGACAGTATTTTACAGGAAATGATCGACGACGGTTCTATTGATCAGTATGTACAGGACGCGATGGCCTTAGCAGATAAAAATACAGAAGAATAGTTTGGAGGTCGTCAACGCATGAATTTCTCTTTTTTAGAAACCTATATTCAATACTTTATTTCCGGAGCAGGTGTAACGGTCATTATCTCCCTAGTTACTGTATTTTTTGGAACATTGATGGGCGTACTGGTTGCACTGCTGAAGCTCTCCAAGGTTTCACCTCTACGCTGGCTTGCCAACATTTATATTGAGGTATTTCGTGGAACACCCATGCTGATACAGGTGTTGATAGGTTTCGGGCTGCTTCAAAATCTTTTTCCTTCTGTTAATATTCCGGTGGGGATACTTACGATCGATATGGGACGCTTAGTACCTGGGATGATTGTTCTTTCATTGAATTCAGGGGCATATGTTGCAGAAATCGTTCGGGCAGGTATCACAGCTGTCAACTATGGACAGACAGAAGCGGCACATTCGCTTGGTCTGCGTCCGATACAGGCGATGCGCTATGTGATCTTACCTCAGGCACTGCGTAATATTCTACCGGCTTTGGGAAATGAGTTCATCATCTTGATCAAAGACTCTTCTTTGTTGTCTATCATTGGAATCAATGAATTGTTGAGTAGTGCGCAGACTGTCATTTCCAGCACATATATTCCGTTGGAGCCGTACTATATTGCAGCGGCAATCTACTTTGTCATGACATTTTTGACATCCAGAGCGCTGGCAGCATTCGAGAAGAAGCTTGGAAAAGGATACCATCGATAGGAGAGATGATATGAATCACGCGATTATTGATATTCAGCAGCTATATAAAGATTTTGGAGAGGTTCATGTATTGAAAGGAATCGAGTATCAGGTAAAAAAAGGAGAAGTTACAGTGATCATCGGTCCATCCGGTTCAGGGAAGAGCACCTTCCTCCGCTGTTTGAATCTTCTTGAGGTACCGACATCCGGCAAGATTTTTTTTGAAGAAACAGATATTACAGATAAGAAAAATGATATTTTCAAAATGAGAGAGAAGATGGGGATGGTCTTTCAACAGTTCAATTTATTCCCGAATATGACAGTCATGGAAAATTTAATTTTATCACCTATGAAGGTAAAGAAGATGACGAGAGAAGCAGCAGAGGAAATTGCATGGAAGCTGTTGAAAAAAGTTGGTCTGGAAGAAAAAGCAGCAGACTACCCGCAATCATTATCTGGTGGTCAGCAGCAGCGGATTGCTATTGCCAGAGCTTTAGCCATGGAACCGGACATCATGCTTTTTGATGAGCCGACATCTGCGCTGGACCCGGAGATGGTCGGCGAGGTCCTGAATGTGATGAAGGAACTGGTAGATGAAGGAATGACGATGGTAATCGTTACTCATGAGATGGGCTTTGCACGAGAAGTCGGTGATACGATCCTATTTATGGATGAAGGTATGATCGTCGAACAAGGTCTGCCGGAACAGGTATTCGATCATCCGCAGAATAGTCGAACTGCTGATTTTCTCAGCAAGGTGCTTTAAGAAACAAATTCCATTGAACATAGGAACTAATCATCAGCATTTATAGAAATTTTTGCTGAAATGCAGTATAATACTACAGAAGAGGTCGGGACAAAAGTCATGAAGCTTCATAGAAGCAGACTTTGTCCCGCTATTTGTTCATTTTTAACAGCGCCTTGTTTGAACTGAACAAAATTTTTTTATGTACATACAAATAAATCCTAGTATTGTTATAGAGGGTTTATATAGACGAGAGGAGTCACCATGTTTTCAAAATTTAAACCGACCTGGATGGTCGAGGCAATCTACCAAGTCACCCCTGCACAGCTTCGTGCGTTAGGAGTCAAAGCTGTTCTAACTGACCTAGACAATACGCTGATTGCGTGGAATAATCCAGATGGAACAGAAGAGTTATTAGTATGGATAGAGGAAATGAGAAATGCAGGTCTGCCTGTGATCGTTGTTTCCAATAACAAGGACAGTCGAATCAAGCGAGCCGTAGAAAATTTCGAGCTGGACTATGTTGCTCGAGCGATGAAGCCGTTAACCAAGGGTTTTAAGGAAGCTGAAAAGAAGCTTGGCTTGAAGCCTGAGGAAATGATCATGGTCGGTGATCAGATCATGACAGATATACGAGGTGCCAATGCGGCGGGAATCAGAAACATCCTTGTACGTCCAATCGTAGATACCGATGGCTGGAACACACGGATCAATCGCTTTTTTGAACGAATAATCATGAAGCATCTAGCGAAGAAGCATCCTGAGATGGAATGGAAAGGCGGATTAGAATGAGTGAATCAGTTCACTGCATAGGCTGTGGAGCAGAAATTCAGACAGAGAGACCGAATGAACTGGGCTACACACCACAAGCAGCTTTTGATAAAGGTATGGAAACAGGCGAGGTTTATTGTCAGCGTTGTTTTCGCTTAAGACATTATAATGATATCCAAGATGTACATTTGACAGATGATGATTTCTTACGTCTATTAAATGAGCTTGGACGAGAAGATGCGTTGATTGTCAACGTTGTAGATATTTTCGATTTTAATGGTTCCTTGATACCTGGTCTGCATCGCTTCATCGGAAATAATCCGGTATTGCTTGTAGGTAATAAAAAGGATATCCTGCCTAAATCGTTGAAAAAGGGGAAGTTGATTCAATGGATGAAGGAGCGTGCTCATGAGCAAGGGCTTCGTCCGGTGGATGTTCTTTTGACCAGTGCTAAAAAGACACATGAAATGGATGAGTTGTTGGCAGCAATCGAAAAATATCGTGAAGGCCGCGATGTGTATGTTGTCGGTGTAACTAATGTTGGAAAATCGACATTGATCAATCAAATCATCAAGAAAACAGCTGGAGTGAAGGACGTTATTACGACCTCTCAGTTCCCGGGGACAACATTAGATAAGATTGAGATTCCTTTGGATGATGGTCATTTCTTGATCGATACACCGGGAATCATCCATCGTCATCAAATGGCCCATTATCTTGGTAAAAAAGACTTGAAGTTGATTGCACCGCAAAAGGAAATCAAGCCAAAGGTGTATCAATTAAACCCGGAGCAAACCCTATTTTTAGGCGGGCTGGCTCGATTTGATTTCATTCAGGGGAAACGCAGCTCATTTATTGCCTATGCCTCTAATGATTTAATGATTCATCGAACGAAGCTAGAGAATGCGGATCAATTTTATGACAAGCATGTTGGTGGACTGCTGCAGCCCCCAAGGCCAGATGAAGTATCTGATTTTCCGGAGCTGGTACGCTTCGAGTTTTCAGTGAAGGAAAAGACTGATATTGTTTTTGCCGGATTAGGCTGGATCACTGTTCAGGAGCCGTGTGTAGTTGCGGGATGGGCACCAAAAGGCGTGGAAGTTTTAAGAAGAAAAGCATTGATATAAACATATAGAGAGAAGGATTTTCGTGGAGCTAAGAGGAAAACAGAAGCGCTATTTAAGAAGTCAGGCGCATCATCTTCATCCGATTTTTCAAGTAGGAAAAGGCGGATTGAATGAAGAAATGATCGTTCAGGTCAATGAAGCATTGGAAAAACGCGAACTGATCAAGGTCAGTTTATTACAGAATACAGAAGAAGTCGCTGAAGATGTTGCAGCAGTTATTGAAAAAAAGACTGGCTGTAATGTTGTTCAGATCATTGGACGGGTATTGGTTTTGTTCAAACCATCATCTAAAGAAAAATATCAGAAATACTCTAAAGAGGTCAAATCAATTTAGCATAGTATTGGAGGAATCAGTCGATGAAGGCAACAGCCAGTGCGATAAGAGGAACTCAAACAATTGTTAAGGAAGAACTGCAGCTTTTTCAAAAACGCAAGCAGGTAGGGATATTAGGCGGTAACTTTAATCCGGTACATATGACTCACTTAGTCATTGCAGAACAGGTCCACCAACAGCTGGGCTTGGATAAAGTCTACTTGATGCCGTCCCATCTGCCGCCGCATGCAGATGAGAAGAAGACGATCGACAGTAAGCACCGACTTGCTATGTTGGAGCTGGCTGTTGACGGCAATCCCCATTTGGACATAGAGCCGATTGAATTAGCTCGTAAAGGGAAAAGCTATACCTATGATACGATGAAGGCGCTGATTCAGAATAATCCGGATACGGACTATTATTTCATTATCGGCGGCGACATGGTAGAGTATTTGCCAAAATGGTATAAAATCGATGAATTGATCCATATGACAAGCTTTGTCGGTACACGCCGGCCAAACTATGGAATAGAGACACCTTATCCGATCATCTGGGTGGATACGCCTCAAATGGACATCAGCTCCAGCATGATACGAGAAAAAATCCAAAATAACTGCTCCGTTCGCTACCTTCTTCCGGATAATGTGATAAACTATATCTACGAGAAGGGGCTGTATGCAGATGGAATTTAGCGATAAATATATGTCGTTGAAACGGGAAGAATTGATGCAGAAGGTTCAGATGCAGATGAGTGAACGACGCTTTATACATGTCCTCGGTGTGGAGGAGTCCGCTGTCGCTTTAGCAGCTAAGTACGGCTATTCTCAAGAAAAGGCCAGTATTGCCGCTTTGACTCACGATTACGCAAAGGAACGTCCAGATGATGAGTTTCGGCTAATCATCGAGCGTGACGGCTATAATCCTGAGCTGTTGGAATACGGTAATGCAATCTGGCATGGTCTGGTAGGAGCGGATATGGTAGAGCGTGAGCTGGGTATCACGGATGAGGACATCCTGACAGCTATTCGACTACATACTACCGGGGCAGCTGAAATGTCTTTATTGGATAAAATCATCTATGTTGCTGATTATATTGAACCGAACCGGAAATTTCCGGGAGTCAAAGAAGCCAGAGAACTGGCGTTGATCGATCTTGATGAAGCCGTAGCGTATGAAACAAAGCATACCTTGCAGCATTTGATCGATCAGGAACAAAAAATATACCCAAAGACGATTGAAACCTATAATCGCTGGGTCGTGAACAATCAATAGGAGGGAACTATCATCGATAGTCAGAAAATTTTAGAAATTGCTGTAAAAGCAGCTGATTCAAAAAGAGCAGAAGATATTGTTGCACTTGAGGTCCAGGGGATTTCTCTTTTAGCAGATTACTTTATGATTTGTCAGGCAAATAGTGAAAGACAAATCAATGCTATTGTAGAAGAAATTCTTGATCAAGAAGAAGCAGCTGGTGTTGAAGTAAAACGTATTGAAGGAAAAGATGGCGGTAAATGGGTACTGATCGACCTTGGCGATGTGATTGCTCACGTTTTTCAGGCTTCAGAGCGTACATTCTACAACCTTGAAAAGCTTTGGTCTGATGCACCGTTAGTGAACATCGAACAATGGGTAGATTAAAATGACCTATAAAACATTTGCTTTTGTCTACGATGAAGTGATGGACGAAGCATTGTATGAGCAATGGCTGAATTTTTCTAAGAGGCATTTGCCAAAACAAACAGAACGAATTCTTGAGCTGGCTTGTGGAACAGGGCGTCTGGCTGTGGACTTTGCAAAGGCAGGCTATGACGTGACAGCGTTGGATTTGTCTGAAGAGATGCTGGCGATTGCCAGTAAACGCGCGGTTGAGGAAGAGGCTGAGATTCAATTTGTTCAGGGCGATATGATGGAGCTTTCAGAAGTTGGCCAGTATGAAGCAATCACTTGTTTTTCAGATTCTCTGTGTTATATGGAGAACCGCCGTGATGTTCAGCAAGTCTTTGATGAAGTTTATCAAGCATTGGAAGAGCAAGGAACATTTATTTTTGATGTTCATTCGATTTACCAGATCGACACTGTCTTTCCAGAATATAGTTATCATTATCAGACAGAGGATTTTGCTTTTCTTTGGGACAGTTACCAAGGAGAAAAAGAGCATAGCATTGAACACTTTCTGACTTTCTTTGTGAAACAGGAAGAAGATAAGGCGCTCTTTGTTCGTAGAGATGAACTGCATAAGGAACGCACGTATACTTTGGATACTTATCTGCGGATGCTTGAAGGCAGCGGCTTTATGAATGTTCAAGTATATGCTGATTTTACTGATGAGCAGCCGAAGGAAGACAGCGCACGCTGGTTTTTTGTCTGTGAAAAGTAAAAGATAAACAAGAATTGAAAGCTGAGGGACGGATGAATTTATCAGACGACTCTCAGCTTTTCTAATTACCCTAGTTCCACAGACTAACTTCCTCGGTAATAAAATAACTTGTCTTCAGTGATAAAGGATATTGCCAGTTCTACTAAATATAGGAACTGATAGTAGAATGGTATGCGTAGAGAAAATAGAAGAAATTTTTGTTTATCAAAAATTATGTCATAGTGATGAACTAGCTGCCAGTTCTACTAAATGTGGGAACCTATAGTAGAATGGTATGCGTAGAGAAAATAGAAGGAATTTTTGTTTATCAAAAATTATGTCATAGCGATGAACTAGCTGCCAGTTCTACTAAATGTAGTAACCTATAGTAGAATGGTATGTGAAGTAAAGATAAGGCTAAATTTTCTATAGAAAATTTAGTTACATAATGATTAGCTAACCAAATCAGATATGGTTCCTATATTACTCGAAAGTTGATCGAGTCTATTTAGCTTTTCTATTTGTCTAGCTGCACAAACTAGCTTCCTCGGTAATAAGATAACTTATCTTCAATGATAAAGAACATTGTCAGTTCTACTAAATGTAGGAACCTATAGTAGAATGGTATGTGAAGCGAAGATAAGGCTAAATTTTCTATAGAAAATTTAGTTACATAATGATTAGCTAACCAAATCAGATAAGGTTCCTATATTACTCAAAAGTTGATCGAGTCTGTTTAGCTTTTCTATATACAATCATCAGAAAAAGGGAGGGAATGGAATGATGAAAGCTTGTGGTATTATTGTTGAATATAATCCCTTTCATAAAGGGCACGCATATCATGTACAAAAAGCTCGTGAGCTGTCTGGTGCAGAGGTTGTAGTGGCTGTCATGAGCGGTAATTTTCTGCAAAGAGGGGAACCGGCGATCTTGGATAAATGGACTCGGGCAAAGCAAGCACTGGACAATGGTGTAGATTTAGTTGTTGAACTTCCTGTTGCTTGGGCTGTTCAGTCTGCTGATTATTTTGCCCGAGGGGGGATCAAGCTGCTGCAGGCATTGAATTGTCACTCCTTGTGCTTTGGTACAGATAGTCCTAAGGCAATCGATTATGCGGCATTTGGTCAATTTGCAGTTGAAAATGAAGCGTTGATTGCAGCAAAATATAAGGAGCTGGCAGACAAACAGCTGAATTATCCTCAACAGATGACACGGGTTTTTCAAGAGCTGTATCCGGAGCTGCACCTTGATTTTGATTCGCCTAATCATGTATTGGGACTTAGTTATGCAAAGGAGAATGCCAAATATAAGCAGCCTATGAAGCTGATTCCATTAAAGCGGGAGGTCGCCCATTACAATGAGGAAACAATCCATCAACAATTTGCTAGTGCTACAGCTGTTAGAGCGAGAGCGTTGAAAGGGGCTTGGCAAGAGCTGGCTCCGGTTGTTCCGGAAGAGACCTATACAGATTTGCGTAAAGGCCCGCTTGTTTCGTGGGAAAACTACTGGCCCCTGCTGCAGTATCGACTGATCAGTAGCTCAGTTGAGGAGTTACGGGAGATTTATCAAATGACTGAGGGACTCGAGTATCGTTTAAAGGAGCAAGTGCTTGGTGCGGCGAACTTCCATCAATTTATAGAAGCTGTGAAAACAAAGCGATATACTTGGACTAGATTGCAGCGCCTGTCTGTTTATACACTGCTGAGCATTTCAGATCAGGAGATTCGTGAGAGCTGGGAGAATAGCAGTCTGCGAATATTAGGTATGTCTGAATCTGGACAAAACTATCTGAAAAGTCAAAAAGAAGCAGCTGGATTGCCGATTTTGACCAAGCAATCCAAACAAATGAGCCGCTATTTTGAAGCTGGACTGAAGAGCGATCGTATTTATCAACTAGGAGATTCGAATATTTCGGATCAGAATATTGGTCGTTTTCCTATTCGAATAAAAAATGCTTAACAAAAGCGGCCTCTACAAGTATAATGGAAAAGGTTATTACTTATAAAAAAAGAAAGCGAAGTGAGAATATGGGCCGTAAATGGGCAAATATTAAAGAGAAAAAAGCTGCCAAAGACGCAAACAATAGTCGAGTTTATGCAAAATTTGGTATTGAGATCTACGTAGCAGCAAAATCAGGTGATCCTGACCCACATGCAAATCAAAAGCTGCGGTTTGTCATCGAACGAGCTAAAACATATAATGTACCAAAACATATTATTGATAGAGCTATCGAAAAGGCAAAGGGGTCAGGTGATGAGCAATATTCTGAACTGCGCTATGAAGGTTTCGGACCGAATGGATCGATGATCATTGCCGATGCATTAACGAATAACGTTAATCGTACTGCAGCTGATATTCGTGCAGCTTTTGGTAAAAACGGCGGGAATATGGGTGTCAGCGGAGCTGTTTCCTACATGTTCGATAACACAGCAATTATTGGTTTTGAAGGCTCTGATGCAGATGACATTTTAGAATATCTGATGGAGAAGGATATCGATGTGCGTGATGTAGTTCAAGAAGATGACCAAATCATTGTATACGGTGAGCCGGAGGATCTTCATACGATTCAAGAAGCGCTAAAGGAAAAAGGCATCGAAGAGTTTTCTGTAACTGAATTGGAAATGGTTGCACAAAATGAAGTAACATTGACAGGCGATGACTTGGAAAAATTCGAAAAAATGATCGATGTTTTAGAAGATTTGGAAGACGTTCAAAAAGTCTATCACAATGTTGACTTAGGTGAATAAATAAAATAGCAATCCCCCTTAGAAATATTCCGGACCAACGGCGTATTTCTAAGGGGGATTTTTGTTATATAGTTACCTGTGAACAGGAATAAAGGCAAATAAAAAACCCCTCATACCACACACTAATATGAAGGGAAACACAATATGAAATCTAAGATTGAATACATAATATCATGAAAAAGATTTTTTCTCAATAATTTTGCTCATTTTATAAATATGTGAGAAGAATGTAAGTTTAATCTAACTGAAATGGTACATTGTTCTAATTTTCATACAAAAATAGGAGAATAATGATTTCATCTTAGTGATATTTGTATAAATATATGCAAAAGGTATTAAAAATATAAATATGCTGTTTTTTTGACAAGTAGAAATATATATAGTTATAATTGTTAAAAATATAAAATATGTATATTTTTGATATAAAAATGATTGAAGTTAATGATTCGTTACACCGTATAAAGCCTATAACAACAGTATGTTTTTTCAAAAAATTAGATAATTACTCAAAAATATGATAAATAAATTACTTAGAATTAATGTATAATTACAGTCGTGTAACTATATGTTTCTTTATGCGAAATATGCTGTTATTACTAGGGGTTAGGGAATTGTTACTTCATAATGAAGTGTTGGAAAATAACAAGAAGGAAGGTAGTTTTAACTAATGAATTATTCATGGAAGAGAGGCTCGTTCAAGTTCTTACTGTACTCTAGTACACTGATTGTCGGAACCGCGAGTCCGATTAGTTCACTGGCTGCAATTATTCAGCCAAGTGATTCTGTAGAACAACAGGGAGTGCAGAGGGATTATGCATCAGCACTGCAAGCTTATGAGGATGCAAAATCAGATTATGAGACGACCTTGAGCAACTACAATGATGCATTGGATGTATATAACGATGCGAAAGATGAGGCAGATGTAAAATTTGCAGCAGCAGAAGTACTGAAGGATGAACTGGATACCTTAAAAGACCAGTACACCACTAAGTTGGAGACATTCGAACCAATTGCTGCAGCATATGAAGAGGCACGGGTTGCTTATGAAGAAAACAAAGAGGAGTACGAGCTCAATGTAGCGAGCTATAATCAGGAGAAAGCTGCATATGAAGCGGAAAGAGCTGCTTATATACTTGTAAAAGATGATTACGATATTGCAAAATCCACCTATGAAACAGCTGTAACTGATTATGAAGCAGCAAAAGCTTTGGCTGAAATCGAGCGAAATAATTATGAAACTTTACGTGAGCAATACGAAGAGAAGCGCACAGCTTATGAAGATGCTGCAGCAGACTACGAAGAAATCAAAACAACGTATAACGATGCAAAAATTACCTACGCAGATAATTTGGCAAGCTATAATACAAAGAAACAGGGCTATGAAGAGTTGTTGAGCCTGTACGATTCTAAGAAAGCTGACTATGATTTAGCCGCAGCAAATTTTAATTTAGCGACGGTTACATATAATGATTTAAAGGATGATTTGGAGATTTCCAAAGTAGCCTATGAGGCGGATAAAGTACTTTATGATCAAGCGTTGAGTAGTTACAAGGGAATCGCCGATGCCTATGATGTGTCTAAAGAAAATTATCTGGCTGATAAAGCGGACTATGAAAGTCAATTGGCAGCTTTGAAGACATCGATCACTGAGTATGAGAATAAACTAGCAGCATATAACCAAGTTAAGGCAGACTATACAACAACAAAGGATGCCTATGAAACAGCATTAGCTGAATATGATGCTTTGACTGTAGAAGTAACAGATATGGCAGCTGAGTATGATACTGAAAGAATCGCTTATGAAACAGCGAAGCAAAACTATGATCTGGAAACAGCAGCGTATGAAACAGCTAAAGCAGATTACAATCAGCAAAAAGCAAGTTATGACACTCAATTGTCTACCTATACAGCAGAACTAGACTCTTACAATACGAAGCGTGCAGAAGCTGAATCTGTGTTGAAGCAATACGATGAGGGGACAGTTGAGTACGCGGCAGCATTGGCAGCATATAATGAGAATACGCAGCGCTATAATGAAACAAAAGAAAAATATGATGCTGTAGAACAACAATTGGCTGCATTAACAGCTCAGCACCAAGTTGTCCAAACAGAATATGAAGCAGTTCAAAGTAATTATCAGACAATACTAACCTCTTATCAATCAACAAAACAAAAGTATGATGCTTTGGTTGCAAAACATGACCAGCTGCAAGCTGACTATCAAAAACTTGAAGCTGATTATCAAGCAATCAGTGTTGAGTATGATCAAGTGATGCTTGTTTATACTGACACAGAAACAGCATATAATGCTGTTGTTGACAAAGAAGTAGAGGTAAGAGACCAGTATGACCAGTTGACAGCAGCCCATTTGGCAATTACAGCGGAGTACGATAATGCTAAGCAGGAATTTGATGATGTACTGATCAAATTTGAAGCTGCAAATACTGTGTATGAATCTGTTACTGAACAATTTGAAACTGCTAGAGCTGAATATGATCGTTTGTTTATAATCCAACAGGGATTGCGTGAAGAATTGAGTGACCTTGAGATAGAATGTGCTCAGGTGTTAGCGGAATTTTCTGCATTAGACACGATTTTGACTAATGTCAAAAATGAATATACGGCACTTGAAACGCAGTACAATGATGCAAAAGATCAACAAGATGCTCTTGATCAAGAATTGGCACTACTTGAAGTTGATCGTGCTGCTGCTGAAACAGCATATATAAGTGCACAACAGGCAATTGACACAATAAAAGCAAGCTATGAACTACGAGAAGCTGAGTACGAAGCGATGGCAGCGTACTATATTAGTGTGAAGGAACACTATGATAGAGTTTATGCACAGTATTTGCTTACTACAAGTAAATTTACTACGGTTGATTTAGAGTATACGGCACATGAAGCAGAGTATAACGCTATTTCAGCAGAATATGGGAATGCTGCTGGATTGCTTGCTGATCTTGATGCAAAGCAGACGGAAGTATTGAGCAAGTATACAGCTGCATTTGCAGCATGGGAAGACGCTGATACCTCCTATACAACAGCAAAAGGCTTATTGGAAGATCTTGAACTCGATCGTGCGGCCGTTATGTTGGAGTATCAAAATTTAGAAGCTGCACATGACCTTGCTGTAAGTGAATATGAAACAGCTAGAGCACCTTACGAAACTGCATATGCTGCTTATTTAGCTGCTGATGCAGCAAAGGACGTCATTAATGCTGCTATTATAGATATGAATGCCGTACTGGCTGATTTTCCAAGTGGTGCAATTACACAAGGAAACCTTGCTAATATTGAAACAGAATTAGCAAATTGGGAAGCAAAATATGATTTAGCCAAAGCAGCTTTAGATGATGCTTATACAATTTCATGGCCAGTCATTGAGGCTTATGAATCTGCAAATGAAGAATACAAAAAAGATCCGTTTAATGTAAATCCATTGGAAAATGTATATAATCCTCCTGGATTTGGAGCTAACTTAGCGAGTTATATTCAAGAAGTAGAAGAAGTAGCGCATGGGAATATGGAAACAGCTAAGGCTTATGAAAAATATTATCAGGCTTATAATGAATATCTTAGTGATTATGCTGCATATCGTGATGGTTGGAAAACAGGCAATGCTGGAGATCCTGATAATGAATTATTAACAATTTGGCAACCAGTTATTAATTCTGTACGTAAACAAGATAGAAACTATGGACTTTTAGGTTATACTGATGAACAATTACAGGCGATGAATACAATAGAAGAGTTTGAGGAATTTATTGCTGCCTATGAAGCCAAGGGGAGTGAAGCGCTTGCTAATATTCTTGCATATATTGAAGATTATATAAAAGTAGTCGATGCTCAATGGTCTGAAGATCAAGATAGCTTGAAAGCTGAAGTAGATGAATTTACAGCAGCAACAGGAATCAGTGTTATTAGCTTTTTTGACAAAGATATGCTTACTGAAAATACTGTTGAAATGTATGAACAGCTATTATCTGCATATAACAAAAATGTTAATTATCTAAAACTTACAGCTGTACGTTATCCCTATTATGCAAGTACTCAAAGTGTCTATGCTTGGATTACGGAACATAACACTAATTTTTCAGGATTTGATGGAGAGTTAGGGGGACAACCGCTTTCTGATGCAGTGATTATACCAGGGTTTACTCCAAAAACAGTCACAACAAATATAAGCACATTAGATGTCAATCCGATTTCTGAACCGGATATTCCTGAAGTTGATCCGTTACCAGCAACACCAGCTGTTTTCGATGGGGTGAATATGCCGAACCCTGTTTCTACAATCACGCCTCACACACTTACAGTGACTGAGCCAACAGCCAAATCGACTTTAACAGTCGAAGATGTAGAAGCAATCGATGCACCTGAGTTAACGACGGCACGTGTATCTGACTACTTGGCAGATGTTGCTGCACCAGGTCAGTCACACGCTGTTGAAGAAGTAACATGGGAAAGCGAAGAAGCGGATGACGCGATTGTGGAGCCTGTTACTCCGGATGATGTAAATGATATAGAAGATGTTACTGGTGTTGATCCTGTAGAACGTCCAATTACGGTTGAGCCTGCTCCGGAAGCAGATGAACCAGTAGTTCCGAATGTTGTTGCGCCGGAATCTGTGACTCCTACAACACCTCCAGTAGAAACGGTTGTAGATATTGTAGAAGTGGCTGAGCCTGATGCGCCTGTTGCAGTAGAAATGAGCACGAAACCAACAGCGCCGACAACATTGACAAAACCTGTAGAGAGAGCTCTTCCTGGAACCGGGACGACGACACCTACTACAACTACAGTGAATACACCAACATCGAATCAATTGCCAACTACCACTGCAGAAAGAAGAACATTGCCGAATACTGGAGCAGAAGATTCAGTTGCTGCACAAGGCTTTGGGATGCTTGCAACTGGTTTGGCAGGATCACTGATGTTCTGGAGAAGAAAAGGAAGACACGAACGTAAGTCTAAATAATATCAATAAATAATAACAGAGATACTAAAAATACTATGTGCTTTTTGAATATACATTGTATGCTTAAAGAGCAGTGAGTTTTATAAGAGCTCTCCGAAAATTCTATTTTTCATTATAGAATCGAAGAGGATTCTTATAATCCAGAAGAACAAAAAAGGTATGGACGGCTGCGTTATCCGTCCATACCTTTTGATTTTCCCGAAGAAAAAGTAAACTTTATTGAGTAATTACATAGAAATAAGCGACTGAAGCTAGATATTTCTATGAAAATTAGGTACAATAAAATTGCTGGTGCTTCGGTACTGGCAAAGGGCAACTTGGATAGAGAGTGGCAGCTTTCTATACAAGGCTTCATCATTTGGTTGGCGCCAGTGATGAAGTGCCTTTTTTATTTTGTTTGACCATAGGCTAGATACCAAGTAACAAGATAGGGTTGATAGATGGGTCTCTCAGGGAATCTGTATAGGTTATCTGTTTGGTCACATGCTCCTGCTATTATAAAGAATACTCTTCGATATACTAGCAGGATAGAAAAAAACGGTATCAGAGCTACCTGATACCGTCAATACTACATAACAAATATCACTTTGATTATCTGAAATCGGGAAAGGAGAAACCCTTTGAACGAACGTGCTCAGATAATGGAAAGAATCAACTACGTGATATTGTTTTGTAACTATTGGCATTTGTATCAACAGTGGCAGCTGCTTGTACAAGGCTCCGTTTCTTCGGTTGGCGCCGAAAAAAGAAGTGCCGTTTTTATTTATGATAAATAATTTATTTCTATCCTACCTCATCAGTATACCTAAAGAAGATTCTCTTCGCAATATAAAAATGGATTTTATCCTAATCTCTAAGTCTGATAATTTATACCTGATAGTGGATTTTTTACAGTCCGTATAGTGTCATTCTCCTTCAAAGATACATTTCTGGTTTACAGTGCTAAAGGAAGAAAGAGTTTTTATAATCAGTTATTAACTATCAGCGTATGGATTGAATGAAGGGATCATAAGCAGAATCAATTCAGAAACTGCCGACGATCAGCCTAAAATTTGATTAAAGGATAAGAATTATCTTCAAAAGATGATTTACCATGCGGATTCTTTTATAATAAAAAAGAAGTCATCATTTTGAATATGTCTGAATGTGTTAATGCAGGTATTTGTATCTGTAATGACTCGCTATCATTCAGCATTTGTTAGTGTATCAAAAAATTCAATAATCGTGCGGCTCACAGATAATGTGATGAGAATGATGGAGTAACAGTGTTTGTCCATTTATCTTGTAAGATTTATATGGAGTTCACGACGAATGTAGAAATTTCAGGTTTTATCAAGGTTTTGAAAGATATTCAAGTTGTCAGGGGGAAGAAACAAGGAATGAAAGAAAAAAAATATATCATGGCGATCGATCAAGGGACAACAAGCTCACGAGCGATTATTTTCAATAAAGAGGGAAAACAGGTTAGCAGTTCTCAAAAGGAGTTTCCTCAATATTTTCCAAATGCCGGTTGGGTGGAGCATAATGCCAGTGAAATATGGAACTCTGTTCAATCTGTCATCGCAGGGGTCTTGATCGAGTCAGATATCCGACCATCTGATATTGCGGGTATTGGTATTACCAATCAGCGGGAGACTACAGTTGTATGGGATAAGAAAACTGGGCTGCCTATCCATAACGCAGTAGTATGGCAATCCAGACAGTCTTCGCAAATCGCAGATCAGCTGAAAGCTGATGGCTATGGTGAGATGATCCATAAAAAAACTGGCTTGTTGATCGATGCGTATTTCTCGGCAACAAAGGTGCGTTGGATTTTAGACCATGTAGCTGGTGCTCAGGAACGAGCGGAAAAAGGAGAATTACTTTTTGGGACGATCGATACATGGCTGGTTTGGAAGCTGACTGGCGGGGAAACTCATGTGACAGATTACTCCAATGCAAGTAGAACGATGTTGTTTAACATTCATCAGTTGGATTGGGATCAGGATATTTTGGATTTATTAAATATTCCGAAAATCATGCTGCCGAAGGTTGCTTCTAATTCAGAAATTTATGGGCAGACAAAGAGCTATCACTTTTACGGCAGTGAGACACCGATTTCCGGTATGGCGGGAGATCAACAGGCAGCGTTATTCGGTCAGATGGCTTTTGAACCGGGCATGGTCAAGAATACATATGGCACAGGCTCCTTTATTGTGATGAACACCGGAGAGCAGCCGCAACTGTCAGCGAATAACCTACTGACTACGATTGGCTATGGTATCAATGGAAAAATCTATTATGCGTTAGAGGGAAGTATCTTTGTTGCGGGGTCTGCTGTTCAATGGCTAAGAGACGGGTTGAAGATGATCCATACCTCAGCAGAGTCAGAAGAGGCAGCCAGAGCTTCTGACAATCAAAATGAAGTGTATGTTGTGCCGGCATTTACCGGACTTGGTGCGCCGTATTGGGATTCAGATGCACGGGGAGCAGTATTTGGGTTGACCAGAGGGACAACGAGAGAAGATTTTGTGAAAGCTACCTTACAGGCTGTTGCCTACCAGGTTAGAGACATCATTGATACAATGAAGGACGATACAGGGATCGATATTCCCGTTTTGAAAGTAGATGGCGGGGCAGCAAACAATGATCTTCTGATGCAGTTTCAGGCGGATATCCTTAATACACCTGTTCAACGTGCCTATGACTTGGAAACAACTGCTTTGGGGGCTGCTTTTTTAGCAGGATTAGCTGTCGGCTTTTGGAAGGATCTTGATGAAATCAAAGAATTTTCTAAAGATGGTCGGCTGTTTGAATCAAACATGGCTGAGAGTGAAAGAGACGAGCTTTATGAAGGCTGGAAGCTGGCTGTAGCAGCAACTCAGATGTTTAAGCGTAAGTAGAGGTAATCACCGTGATGATACTTTGCAGGCTAGATGATGAAGCAATTTGATAAAAATAGGTGTTGCAATGATATTCTTGATCAATGTGCTGTCTGAAAATAGAAGCAAAAGCTTCACTTTCTCAAGGACGCATGTTACCATTTGAAATGAAAGTAAATAAAAGTAAGTGATAGGGTGTAAGAAAATGGAAGAAAATAAGTTTATGTATGCGGAGGAACGGAAAACAGAGATATTACGTCTTTTGGATGAACAGGAACGTGTTCAGGTAACAGATTTGGTTGAATTGTTTCAAGTTTCAGGTAGTACGATTCGAACAGATATGCGAGAATTGGAAAAAGAACATTTGCTGACAAGGACGCATGGAGGAGCCATCCGTAATCCACAGCGAAGCTTTGAGGATAAACCAAAGGTCAGGGCTCTTACCGATGAAAAGAGACGAATTGCCAGAAAAGCGGTCACTTTATTGAACGATGGGGACTCTTTAGTTATTGACACCGGAACTTCCTGTCTGGCCTTTGCGGAAGCATTGATTTATAGTCCAGTAAAATCACTGAGAATACTTACCTACGATTTGCAAATTGCGTCTATGTTGAGTGAGGAAACCGATCATGAAATATGTCTGATTGGCGGAGTCGTACGAAATGGGTTTCAATATGCCTCAGGAGAAATGGTTATTGAATCTCTTCGGACTTTTCTTGTGGATAAAGCGATCATAGGAACAACCTCTTTTTCTATAACGAAAGGGTACTCTACACCGAATGTTGGGACAGCAGAATTGAAGAAAGTGTTGTTTTCGATTGCCGATCAAAAGCTGATGCTTTGTGAGTCTAGTAAAATTGGTAAAGACAGCTTTAAACTATTTGCCTTGCCAAATGAGACAGATATTTTTATAACGGATACAACCATCAACAAGAGAGATCATGAGCTGTTAAAACAACAAATGACAGTTATTACTGCTTGATAGGAGCATCAAGGACAGCTCAAATAAATAATAAACTGTATTCAAGAGGCTGAGACAGAAGTGTTTAGCTACAAGCAATAAGCCGGAATTCACGAAAATTGTTTCACAAATTTTTGTTGAATTCCGGCTTATTGTCGTAGGAGCTACTTCTGACTCGCCGTTTATTCGGATTTAGGGTATGGAAAAGAGTGGCAACAGATTATTGTCCCACTCTTTTTATTCGCAAATGAAAGTAATTTAACTTTCATTTGCTTTTATATGTTGACAAAATGAAAATTAGTGATAAAATGAAAACGAATTCAATTCAAGGAGGAATTTCAATGACATTTCAATTAACGGTAGAAGAACTTGCTGGTTTAGTCGATCACACATTATTAAAGGCAGATGCAGTACGTACGGGATTTGAGCAATTATGCAGGGAAGCGGATCAATATGGATTCAAAATGGTTGCAATCAATTCCTCACCAGTTCGTTTATGTGCAAAAATTTTAGAGGAAAGCCCGGTACATGTTGGGGCAGCGATTGGTTTTCCATTAGGGCAGACAACGATTGAGTCAAAAGTATTTGAGGTAGAAAATGCAATTGAGAACGGGGCAGATGAAATTGATTACGTAATCAACATTGGCGAGCTGAAGGATGGAAATTTGGCGTATATCCGCGAGGAGATGGAAAAGATTGTTGCCGTCTGTAAAGAACATAATATATTGAGCAAAGTGATTCTTGAAAACTGTTACCTGACCGATGCTGAAAAACGTGAGGTATGTGAATTGGCTAAGGAGATTCGACCTGATTTTGTAAAGACTTCCACAGGTTTTGGTACTGGTGGTGCGACGGTGGAGGATGTGCGTTTGATGAAGTCGGTCGTAGGCAATGATGTCAAAGTAAAAGCGGCTGGTGGTATACGGGATTTTGCAACTGCCAAAGCAATGGTTGAAGCAGGAGCGGAACGTCTTGGAACGAGCTCAGGTATTTCAATCGTTGAAGAATATAAGGCGTTGATCACGGAGGAGAGCTAAATGGGACTGAAAGAGCTGATGACAGAAGAGACAATTGTTTTGGAACTGAACAGTAAGTCAAAAACAATGGGGATTGAAGAGCTTGCAGAAAAAATGATGCAGGCGGGCAGGATAACTGATTTGACAAGCTACTTAGCTGCGGTCATGAAGCGTGAAGCAGAAGCAACGACAGGGATTGGATTTGGAGTAGGGATTCCTCATGGTAAATCAAAAGCAGTTTCTTCCCCAACTTTAGGATTTGGTCGAAGCAAGGAAGGGATCAGTTACGATTCTATGGACGGCAAGCCCGTTCATCTACTCTTTTTGATTGCCGTTCCTGAAAATTCTGATGATGAGCATCTGAGAATCTTGAGCCAGCTGTCACGCAAATTGATGCATCAGGATATTAGAGATCGTTTAATGAATGCTGTGGATGCAGAAGAGATTTATTCAATCATTGACGAATAAAAGGAGGAAGAAAAAATGAAAATTGTTGCAATTACCTCTTGTTCTACTGGGATCGCCCATACTTATATGGCTGCTGAAAATCTGGAAATAGCTGCAAAAGAAAAAGGATATGAGATAAAGGTTGAAACACAGGGATCTATTGGTGCTGAAAATGTTCTGACAGCAGAAGATATTGCTGAAGCAGATGCTGTTGTGATTGCTGCAAGTACAACGGTCAATAAAGACCGTTTCAACGGAAAACGTCTGGTTGAAGTAGATGTCAACGAAGCAATCAATGCTGGTCCAAATTTACTGGAACGCTCTTTAACTGCACCAGTATTTCAAAACAAAGTCTCTGATGGAGAAAAGTTAGAAGCGAAACAACCCGCAAAAGGGATATATAGCCATTTGATGACAGGTGTTTCTTATATGATTCCTTTTGTCGTTGCCGGCGGTCTATGTATTGCTTTAGCATTTGCCTTTGGCGGGATCAATGCGGAAGGAGAAATCGCCCAGACGATCAACGAGCTTGGCGGAATTGCTATGGGTTTGATGTGGCCGATTCTAGGCGGCTATGTAGCATTCTCAATTGCTGATCGCCCAGGGCTGGTACCGGGAATGGTGGCAGGTATGGTCGCTTCAGGTATGAATGCTGGTTTCCTTGGTGCTTTGCTCGGTGGATTTTTAGCAGGTTACACGATTCTTTTCTTAAAGAAATTCTTGAAGCTTCCTGCTGCTTTTTCAGGATTACTACCAGTTTTGATTCTGCCGATCCTTTCTGTTTTGATTGTTGGCGGCATTATGAAATTTGTCGTAGGTGTGCCGATTACTGCAATCAATGAAGGGATCATGAATTGGCTGAATAGTTTAACAGGGATCAACTCTGTTCTTCTCGGCTTGATTTTGGGTGCAATGATGGCTGTAGATTTGGCAGGTCCTATAGGAAAAGCAGCTTACTTTTTTGGCGTTGCCTCACTGACGAACTTAGCTGCAGGAGAAACAAGTACAATCATGGCAGCTGTTATGGTTTCAGGTATGGTTCCTCCTTTAGCAATGGCGCTGTCATCAACAGTTCTAGGAAAACAGCTTTATACAAATGAGGAGCGTGAAGCGGGGAAATCAGCATGGGTACTAGGCCTTTCCTTTATTTCAGAAGGAGCAATCCCATTTGCAGCAGCGGATCCTCTTCGTGTATTAGGATCAGTAACAATTGGTTCTGCACTCACAGGGGCGCTTTCGATGCTGTTTAATTGTGGAATTGCCGTTCCACATGGTGGATTCTTCGTATTCTTGATTCCCGGTGCAGTGTCCAATGTTCTCTTTTATATTATTGCATTGGCTGTGGGGACAGCTGTTAGCGGATTCTTAGTGACAGCAGTCAAACTAGCTGGTGCAAAGAAGCGTGAACAAGCGTGAAAAAGACATTTATGACTTGGAGGAATAGGAAATGAAGACGATTCGTGTGTGTTTGATAGGTACAGGCAGGGCTGGGCTGATCCATGGCAGGAATATGGCGGCGAAAATTCGAGGCGGGGAATTGATTGCCTTGTGTGATCCATCCCAAGAAGCGTTGAAGGCAGCTGAAAAAGAGCTGAATGTGACATATACCTATACAGATTATCGACAGGCTTTGAAGAATACAGAAATTGATGCAGTGATTGTGGTCACACCAACTGTTTATCATAAAGAGATCGTTATTGCAGCAGCAGAAGCGGGGAAACATATTCTATGTGAGAAGCCGTTAGCAATGGATGAAGCTGAATGTTTAGAAATGATTGCGGCGGCTGAGAGAAATCAAGTGAAGCTGCAGGTGGGATTCATGCGTCGATTTGATGAAAGCTTTCAAGAGGCAAAAAGAATCGTTGATTCGGGAGCTATTGGTGAAGTTGTTTTAGTAAAGTCCTTGACTCATGGCCCAAGTGAACCCAAGCCTTGGATGTATGATATCTCTAAAAGTAATGGACCTATCGGGGAAGTAAACAGTCATGACTTAGATACATTGCGTTGGTTCACAGGTAGTGAAGCGGTGTCTATCTATTCAATTGGCGGAAACTTCCGATCGCCGGAAATAAAAGAGGATTATCCTGATTATTATGATACAGTCTCGATGAATTTACAGTTTTTAGATGGGAAATTAGGAGCAGTTGATGGTGCTCAGTATGTACAGTATGGTTATGACGCACGTGTAGAGATTCTTGGAACAAACGGCAGTGTATTGATTGGCGACCAAAGCAAGCACAAGGTAGTGATTGCCAATCGTGAAGGAGAAATCATCCGTCCGGCCATGCATAGCTGGACTTATCTGTTCGCAGATGCCTATGTTGCTGAGGATCAAGCGTTTATTGATTGTATTTTAGAAGACAGTGAACCATTTGTAACCGGCTATGATGGAATGATGGCAGTAAAGCTGGTACATGCAGGTTTGACTTCGTTACTGGAGAAGCGAATTGTCTGGATAGATAAGGAGGAAGCTCAATGACTCAGGATAAAATGAAAGCAGTCCAACTGCTCGGAAAAGAAAAACTGAAGGTGAATGTGGTTTCTAAGCCTGTGATTGCAGATAATGAGATATTGATCAAGGTAAAGGCAGCTTCTATTTGCGGAACAGATGTCCGAATGTATAAAAATGGGTATTCAGGTGTGGATGAACAGCATCCGCTGACATTAGGGCACGAAATTGCTGGAGTCATCGAAGAAATCGGTAAACAAGTTAAGGGATACGAAAAAGGAATGCGTGTGGCTGTGGCTCCCAATATGGGGTGTGGGATCTGTGATCAGTGCGTTAGTGGAAATACACATTTATGTGCTGCTTATGAAGCTTTCGGCATCAATCTTCCAGGAGGATTTGCTGAATATTTGAAAGTTCCTGAAAAAGCAATACGTCAGGGGAACATTACTATCCTACAGGAAGAAATCAGTTATGAAGAGGCTGCACTGATTGAGCCCTTCAGTTGTGTATTCAATGGACAGGAGATTGCAGGTATACATGCAGGAGATACCGTGTTGATTATCGGCTCCGGTCCAATCGGGATCATGCATGCCATGCTGGCGTTGAGTAAAGGTGCTGGAAAAGTCATCATGAATGATCTCCAAGAGGAGCGCTTACGAACAGCGAAAAGCTTGGTTCCGGAACTAGTAATCTTGACGAGTGAGAATCTGGAGCAGAAGATCATGGAGGAGACGAATAAAAATGGCGTTGATCTGTGCATTGTCGCAGCCCCTGCTCCTCAGGCTCAGGAAGCCAGCTTTAATTATATGGCGATGAATGGACGCCTATTGTTTTTTGGAGGATTACCGAAGGAGAAGGAATATGTCTCCTTAAATACAAACATCCTTCACTATAAACAATTACGAGTGTATGGTTGTACCAGAGCCAGCCTTCATGGCTACCGTACATCTGAAAAGCTGATTGCCAGCGGTAGAATCCCAGTTGTACAATTGATCACTGAACGCTACACGATCGATCAGTTTACCCAAGCGCTGGATAATGCACAGCAAGCAGTAGGACTCAAAAATGTGATTGTTTTTGACTAAAAGAGAGAGAATAACACCGTCTATTAGAAATGGAAATAGACGGTGTTATTATCTCTTTAGATTACAAATTTTAATGAAAAATAAAAGCTGTTTTTATGTGAAAATAGCAATATTGTATTTACTTCTGGCTCTTTTTTTTGTACTCTTAAAGTGAGTTTATTTTTTGTTTGAGGAGGTACAAGGGTGTCCTATCAAGAAATGATATTTCTTTTTCTCGGAGGGTTGGGGATTTTCCTTTTCGGGATGAAGTATATGGGGGATGGTCTGCAAAAAACAGCAGGTGATTCCTTAAGAGAGATTCTGAATACGTTTACTTCTACACCGTTACGATCGGTATTGGCGGGATTGATCGTTACTGCAATTATTCAATCAAGTTCTGGTACAACAGTTTTGACTGTCGGACTGGTAAGTGTAGGCTTCATGTCGCTGCGACAGGCGATTGGTGTTATCATGGGGGCGAATGTAGGAACAACTGTAACAGCGTTCATCATTGGATTTAATCTGAGCGCGTATGCATTGCCGATCATGGGTGTTGGTTCCATCATGCTTTTCTTCTTCAAGCGTGAAAAAATCAATAATATTGGTCAAATTATTTTTGGATTCGGCTGTTTGTTTTATGGCTTGAATTTGATGGGGAGCGGTATGGCACCACTGCAGGAGCTGCCGCAATTCGCAGACTTAATGGTAGATGTTTCACACCAGCCGATTTTAGGTGTTGGGATCGGAACATTACTGACGATGGTATTGCAGAGCTCAAGTGCGACAATTGGGATTTTACAGCAATTATATACACAAGGAAGCTTAGCGATCGGTGCAGCCTTGCCGATTCTTTTTGGGGATAATATTGGAACAACAATAACAGCTGTTATTGCTGCGCTTGGAACAAGTGTGGCTGCGAAGAGAACAGCTGCGTCTCATGTTGTTTTCAACTTGGTTGGAGCAATTATTTTCACGATTCTGCTTTCGCCGTTTACCTCAGTTGTTGTTGCTGTATCCAATACATTTGGTTTGAATCCTGCGATGCAGATTGCCGTCGCTCATGGGATGTTCAATGTGGCGAACCTGATGATCCAATTCTGGTTTATTGATAAAATCGAGTTGTTAGTAAGAAAGATTATTCCTGGGAAAGACAGAGAGGGTATCGACTTCAAACCGTCTAATTTGAATGAATCGATCATCCAAAATTCTCCAACCGTCGCATTGAATCAAGCAAAAATCGAATTGCTTCAGATGGGAGAGTATGTTGTTGGCGCATATGAAGCAACAAGTGCTTTTTATGAGAAACAAGATAAAGTAGATCGTGAGAATGCAGACCAATATGAGACTGCAATCAATGATATGGATAACCGTCTGACAGAATATTTGGTACAATTGTCATCAGCAGAATTATCGATTGCTGAGAGTTATGAACAGACGATGATGCTGGAACTGACAAAGGATTTGGAACGGATCGGCGATCACTGTCGAAATATCGTTGGTTACATTGATGAAGCGATTCGGACTGAAAAGAAGCAAAAAGCGAAAGATAAAAAAGAAGGCAAGACATCTGATCGTACAACCTTGATTGTATCAGATGAAGATTTGCTTGAGCTGTTTAAAAAAGTAGCTAAGAATATCAAAGACTCTTTGATTGCTTTTGAAAATGATGATAAAGAGATTGCCGCTCATATTTTAGAACGTGAGGAAGAGATTGATGAAATGGTCAAACATCTTCGGAAGAAATATATCTCAATCATGAACAGTGGTAAAGGGCGCGCAGCAGACGGCATCCTGTTTATCGATACGGCTTCAAATCTGGAGCGTATGAGTGACCGAACAATTCATATGGCGAAGTATGTTCTGGGTGAGCGTTATGGAACAGAAACAATCACTGTAGAGCAGTCTGTGAACCCAATCATTCAAGAGGCTTTGGATTAGTTTAAAGTAGTTGTAAGTGGTAGTAAGGGCTCAGCAGTAGTGATTGCTTTTTTTACAATATATGTCTGAGCTATTTTTAGAACAGGGTTTATTTTGAGTTTAAGGAGTTGCGGCATATTCATGTCTCAGCTCCTTTTTTAACAACGAAAAATGACAGGCTCCTGCTTTTTTAGAAGTGAATCAGGAGAAAACATAGAATTGGAGTGAATCGTATGGAATGGATCAATAAATTAGAAGAATCATTGGCTTACATAGAAGAACATTTGACAGAGAATATCGATTATAAAAAATTAGGAAGGATCGCCAACTGCTCGGAGTACCACTACCAACGAGTATTTTCTTATATGGTAGGAGTTCCTTTGTCGGAATATATCCGAAGAAGGAGAATATCTTTGGCAGGAGTTGAGCTGCAGCATGGGGGGAAAGTGATAGATGTTGCTGTGAAATATGGTTACGAATCACCAAATTCTTTTACCCGAGCGTTTAAAAACATTCATGGAATCACTCCTTCTCAAGCGCAAAAGGAAGGGGTTGCTCTAAAATCCTACCCTCGCATCAAATTTCAAATTTCCATCAAGGGAGATGTTGAGATGGAGTATCGTGTAGAGACAAAATCAGCGTTTCGAATAATTGGGGCCGCAATCCCTATGTCTAAAGAGATAGAAACGAATTTTAAGGAAATTCCTGCATTTTGGGCAAAGACAGCCAAGGATGGTACGCTGGCAAAGCTGTTTCCGGTGATGAATCATGAGATCGAAGGAGTGATGGGAATCAGTGCCGGATTTACCAAGGAAGAAGAGAAGCCAACTTATTATATTGCTGTGACCAGTGATGATCCTGTACCGGAGGGCTTTTCTGAGTACCAGATTGATGGCTATACATGGGCGATTTTTTCCGGAAGTGGTCCAATGCCTCACTCTATTCAGGAGCTGGAAAAACGAATCGTTACAGACTGGCTGCCTAGCTCCGGTTATGAATATGCAAATGGACCGGATATTGAACTGTATTTAGAACCTGATCCGATGAAGGCGGTTTTTGAGGTTTGGGTGCCGGTGGTAAAATCTGAAGGGTGAGTGTGTATTCTGGGTGCGTATCCCTTATATAGAAATGCCTTGAAGCTGCAACGTATTTCAAAAATCAGCTGTCAGTGTATTTATTTCTTTTGTATTTTCAGAGGATTTAAAACTTTTTTATAAACCTGTCATTTTTTACTACTTAGAAGGCGGGCAATCCGATATAATGAGAGGTATCAATTAAAGTGAGGAAACAGTCATGAAATCAACGTATTGTCTATCTTCAGATAAAAAAACAGAGCTTCATCTAGTAAGTTGGGAGCCGATAGAGACTCCAAGAGGCGTGATTCAGATCATTCACGGAATGGCTGAATATATTGAACGTTACAATAGCTTTGCGGAGTACTTATCAAGTCTAGGGTACTTGGTTGTTGGTCATGACCATCTGGGACATGGAAAATCAGTGGATCAGCTTGACCCTCAGCATGGTTATTTCGGTAAAGGAGAAACGGCACAGCATGTGATCGAAGATATTGAAGTAGTGAGAGACGCAACAGCTGAACAGTATCCGTCGCTGCCCTATTTCATGTTAGGGCATAGTATGGGATCGTTTGCGCTACGCTGTTATCTGCAAAAATACAATAGAACTATTTCCGGTGCAGTACTTATGGGAACCGGAGCAGGTGCAGCAATCATTCCGACAGCACTATCGATCACAGCGGGTTTGAATAAACTGCAGCCTAAAAAGGTCAACCATTTACTTGATGAATTGGCTTTTGGTTCGTTTAGCAAGAAATTTCCAGAGCCGGGGCGTTTTAATTGGCTAAGTAAGAATCAGGAAAATATCCGCAGCTACGAAGAAGATGAGCTGACCGGCTTTACTTTCACAAACAATGGGTTTCATACCTTGTTTCAATTGATCCATGGAGCGAATAAAAAAGGTTGGGCAGACTCGATTGCAGAGGTACTGCCAATTCTGGTGATCAGTGGTGAACAAGACCCAGTAGGCGGCTATGGCAAAGGGGTTAGAAAGACAGCGAAAGCATTGAATGACTCAGGTGTGAAGGATGTTTCACTGGTATTGTTCGCCGAGCTGAGACATGAGCTATTGTTTGAGGATGAGAAGCAGCAGGTATATGAAAAAATCGGCAGTTGGCTGGAAAGGCATCTGTAATAGCGTGCATCATCTGAAAATAAAATATGGGCCTATGACTTTTATTGCCATTTACGCGTTTTTTTTATAAACTTAAGAGATATTGAATAGCTATGAATCTTGTTAAATAAATGGACGAGTATCATTATTCCATAGAATAGTTTAACAGGTTTTGGATAGTAAAAAGTGAAGGGACGAGATTGACGGAAAAACTCATTCGGGTGTGACGGAAAGATATGGAAAAGAAAAAAATCAGAACATTGGGTTTAGCCAATTTAAATTGGCTGTATAGAAATGAAGAACTTAAAGCAGCCAAGGAGCAGCAGATCATCCAGCAGTTATTTGCAGATGAATACTGGCTGGCCGCAAAGACGATTGGGGTCGTCAAGGCGCTGCCGTTTGAATTCGATACATTGCCTGTGATTGGAAAGGCATGGTCTGAGGGAAAACAGGTGACGGTGCCGAAGGTAGAAAACGGCTGGATGGGGTTTCATCAAATCACGCCGGAATCACTATTTGTTCGTTCTTCCTTTGGTGTGGAGGAACCGGCTGAAAAACAGGAGACCGCTTTAGCGGAAATCGACCTGTTGATTGTTCCAGGGGTGGTATTTACAGTTGAAGGCTTTAGAGTAGGCTTTGGCGGTGGGTACTATGACCGAGTGTTGGAGAATTTCAAGGGGAATAGCTGTAGTTTGGTATTTAGTGAACAAATTCAGGAATGCTGGGAAGCGGAAGCTTTTGACCAGCAGATAAACAAACTGTTTATCAAATAAGGAGGATTTGATGGATTATCAAACAAAGATGAAGGCAAAGAGGCTGATGAATCAGCCAATCATTACGTATATATTATTAGGGATCACGACGATCGTGTTTCTGGGGATGGAGGTCTCCGGAGGATCAGAGAGTACAATGGTCTTGCTGAACTGGGGAGCGATGTCCAAACGAATGATTGTCGAATATCATGAATTTTGGCGTTTCTTCACTCCGATGTTTCTACATATTGGCTGGATGCATTTTATATTGAATATGGTTACACTTTATTATGTGGGTGCTCAGGTAGAAAATGTGTATGGTCATTGGCGATATCTCGCTATTTATCTATTGAGTGGTGTTGCGGGGAATCTGCTAAGCTTCTCTTTAGGCGCATCAAATGGCATTTCGGCAGGTGCAAGTACAGCGATTTTTGGTCTGTTTGGAGCCTTCATTATTCTAGGCAGGCATTTTAGAAATAATCCGGCTATTACTTTCATGGTACAGCGGTATGCAACATTTATTGGAATCAATTTGATATTCAATCTATTCAGCAGCTCTGTGGACATCCTAGGACATATCGGCGGCTTGATCGGCGGCCTTTTAGCAGCAACGTTTCTAGCAGTGCCGAAGCAGTCGGAAAAGTTCAATATCCATGAACGAATCATCTCCGGAATGATTTTTGTATTTATTCTGGTTGTTTGCTTCTTCTTAGGTTTTAAAAATTATGTTTAAATTGTATAATGATAAGGAAGTGCTTGGATCTTGGAAACGTTATATGATGTTCAGCAGCTGTTCAAAAGGTTTGGGATGTACATTTATGTCGGCGCCAGAATCTATGATATTGAATTGATGATGATCGAATTGAAGAATCTCTACGATGGCCAGTTGATTGATAAAGAGACCTATCTTCATGCCAGACGTATTCTGAATAGAGAGCACAGAATCGAAGAAAACAGGATGACAGAGAAAGGGATCGAATGAAATGGACAAAAAGATCATAGGGATCGACTTAGGCGGTACAACAATCAAATTTGCGATTTTGACAGTGGACGGGGAAGTCCAGCAAAAATGGAGTATTGAAACAAATATCTTGGACGAAGGCAGTCATATTGTTCCTGATATTATCGAATCTGTTAATCATCGAATTTCCCTTTATGGAATGGACAAAGATGACTTTGTTGGTATCGGCATGGGAACACCGGGAAGTGTAGATATCGAAAAAGGTACTGTGATTGGTGCATATAACCTGAATTGGACAACATTGCAATCTGTAAAAGATCAGATTGAAGAAGGAACAGGAATTCCTTACGCATTGGATAACGACGCGAATGTTGCTGCTTTAGGAGAACGCTGGAAGGGTGCCGGTGAAAATGATCCTGATGTTGTCTTCATCACTTTAGGAACAGGCGTCGGCGGCGGTATCGTTGCTGAAGGCAAGTTGCTTCACGGAACAGCAGGCTGTGCAGGAGAAGTGGGGCATGCGACTGTTGATCCGAACGGCTTTGATTGTACCTGCGGGAAAAAAGGCTGCTTGGAAACAGTTGCCAGTGCAACAGGGGTTGTAAGACTGGCAAGAAAGCTATCTGAAGAATATGCCGGCCGTTCTGAGCTGAAGCAAATGATTGATGATGGACAGGCAGTGACAAGTAAAGATGTTTTCCAATACGCTGAAAACGGTGATCCATTTGCATTGATAGTTGTCGACAAGGTTTGCTTCTATCTAGGTTTGGCATTAGGAAATATCGGAAATGTACTGAACCCTTCAGCGATTGTTATCGGCGGCGGTGTTTCAGCGGCGGGAGAGTTTTTACGCAGTCGTGTGGAAAAATATTTTGAAGAGTTCACATTCCCTCAAGTTCGTGAAAGTACAAAGATCAAACTGGCGGAACTAGGAAATGAAGCAGGTGTCATTGGCGCTGCTTCGTTAGCATTGAAATTTATGGAAGAATAAGAGAGGGTTTTAACATGTCTGTGTTATTAGTAATCAATATTGTTTTAGGTGCGATTCTGCTGGTAATGGCAGGAAATATGCTGTATACATTTATTCTTGGAAAAACAGCAGCGAAAATGATGACAGAAGAAGAATTTCGTGAAGGAATGAGAAAAGCTCAGGTCATTGATGTGAGAGAGAAGAATGAATTTGACGGCAGTCATATCTTGGGGGCACGGAATATTCCTTACTCCATGCTGAAAACAAGTATGCAGTCGATTCGTAAAGATCAGCCTGTTTATTTGTATGACCAAAGACATTCAACAAGCGTTCGCGTAGCGAGAAAGCTGAAAAAGGCCGGCTACACAGATATTTATGTACTGAAAAACGGTTTTGATAATTGGACTGGGAAAATCAAGAAAAAAGCAGTCAATTGATAAGCGGATGATAAGCTGGTGCGGGGATGAAGTATAACCCCTGCACCTTTTTTGTTTAGAGCCCATGAAAATCGTTATTCCTATTTTTTTATTCACAGCAGTACGAATTCGTTGATGGAATGAGAAATAGTTCCTTTTTTATCATTTTGCGATACAATAGAAATAGGGGGGATCGATATGATTTCTATCAAGAGAGCCTATGAGGAACCACAGGAAGCTGACGGGTATCGAGTGCTTGTAGACAGACTATGGCCAAGGGGGCTTTCCAAAGAACGGGCCAAAATTAATTATTGGTTGAAGGAAATTGCGCCAAGTAAAGAATTGAGGCAATGGTTCAATCATGATCCTGAAAAATTTGACCTATTTAAAGATAAATATGAAAAGGAATTAGTTGAGAATAAAGAGGCATACGCAAAGCTTTTATCTATTGTAGCTGAAAAAGAGAATATTACTTTTATTTACAGTGCAAAAGATCAACTCATGAATAATGCCGCTGTATTAAAAGCATTTATTGAAGGCAAAAAATAGCTTGGCCAAAAGGAGGAAAAAGATGAAAATCGTTATTGTTGGCGGCGGTCCGAGAGGGCTATCAGTATTGGAGCGAATTGTTGAGCACTCCAGAGATGAAAAGAATTTGAAAATCACGATGTTCGATCCTTATGGTCCGGGCGGGAAAATCTGGCGACAGGATCAACCGTTGTCTCTTTTGATGAACTCTGTTGCCTGTCAGGTCACGCTATTTACAGATGAAACATTGAGTACTAGCGGTCCGGTAGCTAAGGGACCTAATTTATATGAGTGGGCGGAGCAGTATGCAGAAGAGTATATACAAGAGTATGAAGGAGGTTCGCTGGCATTTATCAATGAAGCTAGAAATCTAGGTCCAAACGATCATTGTTCTCGAGCTTTTTATGGACTCTATCAGAGATGGTTTTACCGCTATGTTCAAACACGAATGACGGAGCAGACCTCTGTTACCTTTTTCAATGATACGGTTCGTGCTGTTCGAATCGCTGAAGAGGGAGAAGGCTTTTTAGTTTACACAAAATCTGTTGAAATCACAGCAGATAAGGTTATTCTAGCTCTTGGGCACCAAGAAACAGAAGGAAATGAGACTGAACAGAAGCTGGCAGCATATGCTACAGAGCATCGCCTATTTTACTCTACACCAAAAAATGCTGCTGATAATTTCTTTGACGCAGTGAAGCCTCGGCAAACTGTTTTGTTGAAGGGACTGGGATTGGCATTTTTTGATTATATGACGATGCTGACTGTGAATAGAGGCGGACGATTTCGTAGAAGAGCTGGTGTTCTGGAGTATCAGCCATCCGGAAATGAACCGAAAATCGTTGCGGGCTCAGGCAGAGGGTTTCCTTATCATGCAAGGGGAGACAATCAGAAGAAATATGGGGAACAATATCAACCTCGTTTCCTGAAACAAAAGAACTTAAATAAATGGAAGCGGCAAGGTCATTTTTCTGCTGAACGTTTTTTTCTTCTATTAAAAAAGGAAATCGAGTTCGTTTATTATTCTGCATTGATCAAAGAGAGCTATCCTCAAACGAACCAAGCAAGATTTGCAGAAGAATTTGTCAGAAAAAAAGGGGATACGACAGTTCTGACAAAATACAGAATCCAGCCTTCTGACTGGTGGGATTGGTCAATCATTGAGCATCCCGATGTAGAATTATCGGAATATGAAGGATTTGCTTCTTTTGTATCTGAATATATTCGAGAGGATTGTCAGGATGCGAAAAAGGGCAACATAAAAGGACCTGTCAGCAGTGCCTTTGACAGTTTGAAGGATATGAGAGATCAGATTCGATTTATGCTGGATCATCAGTTGTTCACCAATGAAGAATATCAGGACGTCTTCTTAAAATGGTTTGTTCCGTTGAACTCATTTCTATCGATTGGCCCGCCATTGGAACGAATGGAGGAACTACAGGCATTATTGGATGCGGGAGTTGTGACATTACTTGCACCGAATATGCAAGTCGATACAGTTGATGGTCAGTTTGTCGGTTATTCAAAGGAAGTACCTGACAAACGGTTTGCGTCGTTCTTTCTGATGGAGGCAAGAATCCCTTCCGTTGATGTTGCCAGGAGTATGAACCCGTTGATACAGCAGCTGTTGAATGAAGAGGTAGGTCGTCGTCATTCGTTGGAGCTGCCGGCACAGAGAATCTATTTCACTGGTGCAATTGATGTGGAACGCACGTCTAATCAGCTGATCGATGGGCAAGGGAATGTGATTGCTGGGTTGTTTTGCTATGGTGTCCCGACAGAAGGGATTCATTGGCTGACAGCAGCGACTGCTCGACCGGGAACGGACCCATGGAATTTACGTGAAGCAGATGAGATTGCTGAACAATTATTGATTGATAATTAAAAAAGCTAAAGCAACTCAACGCTGAGCTGCTTTAGCTTTTTTGCTGAAATCATTTAGAGGTTCTGCTGTTAACGGGCGATCCGTTTACGCATTGCTTTTTTACGATTTTGTTCGATCATGTCTTCTTTTTCTTCGATAGGATCGATCACTGTTTTCTTCACAGTAAAAGCAAGACCGGCAATCGCAGCAACTGTTGCGGCAGTTCCCACCAGTAGACCAGAAACAAATTTTTTCATAACTATCCTCTCCTCTGTAAAAAATAATTCTACTTACTAATCATTATGAACCAAAACAGAAAAAAAGCCAACTGTTAAGTGAGTAAGACTGTTATTTTAGTAAATATCTTTGGAATGAAAATAATTAGAAAACATGAGATAATCTTCTATAGATGAATTTTAAAGAATGGCGGGAATAAATGATGAAGCTCAATCAAGTAATGGACGATTTTATTACAATAGCTATTCAGTCAGGCGGCTGGATGGAGTTGGATCGGTTATATTTGAAAAATAGACTATTAACGATGATCGGCGGGAAAACTCCTGATAGCGACTATGAAACGGAGTATGACTCAACCTCTGCGGATAGCTTGTCAGACTCTTTAGTTGATTATGCTGTTACACAAAGCAATATCACAGATAATCGAAAGGAGCGGGAGTATTTAAAGGTGCAGCTGCTGGATTTGTTAGCGCCGCCTCCTTCTGTTGTGAATGCGTTCTTTGCGCAGCACTATTCCAAGAGTCCGGAAGAAGCAACCGATTATTTTTATGAACTGAATAAACGCAGCAGCTATATCAAAAGCCCAAATATGTTAAAGGAATATCGATACAGCACGAAGTATGGAAACTTCCTTCTTCGAGTAGTCACGGATGATTGGGAAACTGAGGTATCTGAGCAAGCATTAATAATGAAAGAAAACGACTATCCAAAGTGCATGTACTGCTTTGAGAATGAGGGACTGTGTGAAGAAGGAACGCTAGCTGTTCCTGGAAGAAGGCTGATTCGAATGAATGTAGCTGGTGAGAGCTGGGGCTTTCAATTCGCACAAGCGGAAGAATATCAGGAAAAGTTCATTATTTCTTCTGAGAAGCATCAGTCAATGACTATAGATGAGCCCAGTATCGCTCGAATGACACAGCTGTTGGATATCTTTCCACAGTATTTCATCTGTTTAGCAGCTGAAGGTCGAAATGATCATGGATTTTATGAGGGAGGAAGAGAAGAGCTTCCAATAGCACAGGCTGTCATCGATCAATATATTGAACTAAAAGAATTTCCGTTGATGAACATCGGCTCTCTCATCTGGCCATTTCCGGCTATTCGTTTACAAAGTCCAAATGCTGAAGATATCCCGAGAGGAATTGCTCATGTTCTTAGTAAATGGCAACAGAATTTTAAAACAAAAATCCAAATAAGCAGTGTGATTCTTGGCCGGAAAAAGGAAAACCTTTATGAATTTGATCTTCTGCTTCTCTCAGAAGAGCAGAAAAAGGTTATCAGTTATCAAGGGAATGTATTATTGGCTCAAAAAGAGTTTGAAAAATTAGCAAATACTTCCGAGCTGGATCAAAAGAAGGCAGCAGACCAAGTGATCGATCAGCATATTTCTCTGATGAAATCATGGTCGCCAGTTGAAAATGGGCAGCTGCTGCAAGAGAACTTTGAAACTTTCTTAATCAGCTTGGAACAATGAAAGCTATGGAAAAAATAGTATTCATGTGAGTGTCCGTTATTGTTTAATAATAAAGATAATCTACCTTTCTCTTCTATATAATGATATACTATTCGAGTAACACTATTTTTGACTAACTGGGATATGATTGAACACGAAGGGGCAACTACCTCTAATTTTATGGTATTGATGGTTGTTAGTATTGTTAAAATCAAGAGGCAGAAACAACATGTTCGATTGGTTTCCTCAAAAAAAAAGGAGATTTTTATGAAAAAGAAAGCGTACAGAAACACACCGGCATTCATGTTTATGAGTTGGGGATCATTTGCAATTTTTCTAGCACTTATGTTGGTAGGCCTATACACATTGAAAGAGCCGTTGATGGTAAAAGGCTACTACCTAATGGGATCAGTAGGTCTGATTTCATCATCATTTACTCTGGCAAAAGTGATCAGAGATAATCAAGAAGATGAAGAACGCTATAACCAAATGTTCCGTGCAATGGATGAGACGACGAATAAAGACGAAACATCTGTATAATTATAGTAAAGTGAAGGCAGTCAAATTCCATGTGAGGATTTTGGCTGCCTTTAGTCATTCTCAGAGCTAGCAGCTGTAAGAGCAATTGCTTAGTAATCACGGAAGAACTGCTGAATATATTTAGAAAGTCGACTATTCAGGGATTAATTTTTGTTCATTTAGTTAATACAGCTTATGAATGTTTTTAATGATTAAATCATGAAAATCACGTATAATAGTACATAGCGAAATTTCAGAGGAGGGTATAATATGGCATATCAGGCACTGTATCGTGTGTGGAGATCTCAGCGATTTGAGGATATTGTCGGTCAAAAGGCAGTCACTCAGACATTGAAAAATGCAATTATGCAGCATAAGACTTCACATGCTTATTTGTTTACTGGTCCCCGGGGAACAGGGAAGACCAGTGCAGCCAAAATTTTTGCCAAGGCAATCAACTGTCCCAACAGCGTTGATGGAGAGCCCTGTAATGAATGCACTATCTGTAAAGAGATCACTGAAGGGCGCCTGAATGATGTGATTGAGATTGATGCGGCTAGTAACAACGGTGTCGAGGAAATCCGAGATATTCGTGACAAGGCAAAATATGCGCCGACACAAGCAGAATACAAGATATATATCGTAGATGAGGTCCATATGCTGTCAACTGGAGCGTTTAATGCGTTACTGAAGACACTGGAAGAACCTCCTAAGAATGTTATTTTCATTTTGGCTACAACTGAACCACATAAAATTCCGTTGACGATCATTTCGAGAACACAGCGCTTTGATTTTAAACGGATCGGGACACAGGATATTGTTGACCATTTGGCCCATATCCTAATAGATAGCTCTTTGAAATATGAGGAACAGGCGTTGTACACGATTGCTCGAGCGGCAGAAGGCGGAATGCGGGATGCTTTGAGCATTTTAGATCAGGCGCTTTCCTTCAGCGAAGATGAGGTGACGCTTGCGGATGCGCTTCAAGTAACTGGGAGTTTAACCTTTGAGATGATGGACCGCTATATCTCAGCCTGCTTGTCAGGAGATGTTGAACAAGGGTTAGAGACCTTGGAGGTCATTTTGAATTCTGGTACAGAAGCAAGTCGCTTCTTAGAAGATATTTTGTTGTACTGCCGAGACTTACTGATGTATCAGCAAGCTCCTAAGCTGCTGGAGGGGAAAACGGGCACTATCACAGATGCATTCAAGGATTTAGCTAAACAGACAGCGCCGGAGAGGATTTATCAGCTGATACAGATTTTAAGTGATACTCAAAATGAGATTCGGTTTACCAATCACGCGACGATCTATTTGGAAGTAGGGACTGTGAAGCTCGCTCAGGGAAATCGTTCTATTGTATCAACGACAGCTGTTTCGCCAGCGACAGGTGCAGCTGATCCGGAAGCAGTTACTGAACTGAAGGCACAAATTCAAAAGCTGCAGCAGGAAGTCGAGCTTCTTAAAAAGAATGGCGCTGCTCCAGCTCAGGAGACAGCTAAAGCACCTGCACGTCAACAAGCAGCAAACCGTAATAGCTTGAAGATTCCTACAGAACGTGTGTATCAAGTACTTAGAGATGCAACACGCGAACATTTGATAAAGGTCAAGGATGTCTGGGAAGACTTGTTGCAGATGATGTCTGTGACGCAACGGGCAATGCTGAAGGCAAGCGAGCCGGTTGCAGGGAGCCCGACAAGTATCGTTCTAGCCTTTGACTATGAGATTGTCTGTGCGAGAGCTTCAGGAGATGATGAAATCCAACTGGCTATTCAAAATAACCTTAGTAAGCTGATCGACTATGCGCCAACAATCGTCTGCATTACCAGAGACAGCTGGCCGAACCTTCGTAAAACCTTTATTCAGCAGAATAAGGATGGACAATCAGAGACGCCGGAAGTCGACGTACTTGAAGCGGAAGGGGATATTCAGTTGATAGCAGAAGATTCAGAAGAGAATGATTCTGCTAGTCGTCAGGAAATCGTTGATGAGGCGGTAACGATGTTTGGCTCAGAGATTGTAGAAGTTGTAAACGATTAGACGACAGGAGATTTATATACTCGTTTAATAAACTTATAATAGATTTAAAAAAGTAATTGATGGATAAGAGAAGGAGACAAGAGATATGATGCGTGGAATGGGAAATATGCAAGGCATGATGAAGCAGGTACAAAAAATGCAGAAAGAAATGGAACAGGCTCAAGCTGCATTAAATGAAAAGGAATTTATTGGGGAGGCAACGAACCAGCTTGTAACAGCTATTTTCACAGGCGACAAACGATTGAAGGATATGACAATCAAAGAAGAGATTGTAGATGCAGACGATGTTGAAATGCTTCAGGATTTAATCGTTATGGCTGTTAATGACGGATTAGTAAAAATCGAAAAAGAAACAGAAGCAACTATGGGCAAATATACAAAAGGCTTGCCGGGCTTCTAATAGATAGAGTAGAAGAACGTGAGACTGATTTTGTCTCACGTTCTTTTTTATTACTAAGGGCAGATGCTGTATCACCTGATATCACACCTTACTTTGCTGACGAGACTCAAGGCTTCGTGATAAGAGTGGAATAATGATGAATTTATCTTTTATAAAATAAAATTAAATAAATGGTTGACTCATACCTAAGGGAACGGTTTAAAGTATAAGTAAGCTAGCGATGAGACATAATAGAAAGAAGGAGTAGGACATGTTCAAAATTGGAGAATTCTCAAAATTATCAAATACCACGGTACGTACCTTAAGACATTATGAGAAAATAGGTTTAATGCTGCCAACGACTATTGATCAGCAGTCAGGCTACCGCTTCTATGGAGCAAATCAAATAGGCACAATAAATAAAATCAAGATGCTTCAGCAAATTGGTTTATCTCTTGAGACGATCAAGGAGATCATTGAAAAGCAGCAAGCAGATATTCTGAATTACTATTATGAAATCAAAGAAAATGAGCTTCAGCAGGAAATGGAAGCATTACAAAAGAAAAAAGAAATGATTAGGCAATTGCAAAAACAATTGAAAGAAGGAAATAATATGGAGAAATATAATGTAGTATTAAAAACAATACCGATAAGAAGGGTAATCAGTGTGAGAAAAGTCATCCCTACATTTCAAGATGAAGGGATGCTTTGGGGACTGCTGCAAGAAGAAGTCAAGAACAGTGGGGCCAAAATTGTTCCAGGAACATTGGGTGTGAGTCTATATCATGATAAAGAGTATAAAGAAACTGATGTGGATGTTGAAGTACAATTGGAAGTTGACGGAGATTACAAAGATGGAGAAGCTGCTTCATTCTTTGAGGCACCGGAATATAATATAGCTTCTGTTACCTTCAGTGGAAACTTTGATCAAATGCCTCAAATATCTCAAGCGTTGGGAGCATGGATTGAAGCGAACGACTATCATGTTTCCGGACCAATGATCAATATCTCTCATGTTTCTCCTGCACAGGACCCTAATCCTGAAAATTGGGTCACTGAGGCATCGTTTGTTGTGTCATTAATAAAATAAAAGACTATATAGTAGAAATAAAAAATGAATCCCTAAGCATTTTCTTTAATAAAAAAGAAGGTGCTTGGGGATTTATTTGTGCGTGAATATCTGGTGAATGTTAGAAAATTATTGTTAATTAATCGTTGAATATATCACTGTAAATCAATTATATCGTAAAAGTAATATCTATAATAGTTATATGCACCTGACATTTCTCTTGTATTTTTATTATTTCTCTTATATATATCGAAAAACAAATTTTTTGTATATTTATTGTGTTATAGAAATTATTGAATAAATCAAATAAACCTTATTGCTGCTAGGTTTCTTTAATGATAAAAAATCAATATTTGTATTTTTATCAAAAATTTTGTTTTTCTAACAAAAAAGTGAGAAGAAATAGTATAGACTTTTAAAAATATTTGATATAAAATTCATTTGTATTAATAAAAAGATATATTTGGTTGCAGGAAATAAATTTGTTTTTAATTTTTGTGAACTGAATTTAAGAAATGTCTAATATTTAAAAAATCAAAAGCACTTACCACTTAGTAATTTAAGTTTAAGGAGGCAAACATGGATAAAAAGAGTGTAAATACGGGGATCATTTCGTTGTCAGCGAATTTGGCTGAACCTTATTCAGAAGAGTTGATGAAACATAACATGAATGTTATGCCCCTTACAATGGAAAATTTCGAACAGTACATAGACCAACTGGATGCAGTCATTATCAGAGAAAACGCAGAGCAGGACGTTAGGCATACCTGTCAGCTCTTGGTAAAAATAAAAGAAAGCTCAGATGCTTTTGTCTGGGTATTCTCACCCAATACAGCTGTGTCCATGCGGATAGTTTATCTTCAATTAGGTGCTGTCGGAGTTATATCTGACGAGTGTAAGGCAGATGAGCTTCATCTAATCATTTCAAACAGTGTTCAAAAAAGAAAAAACACGAAACATATAAATGATGAATCAGATGATGAACGATTGAATGAAAAAGATCAAAGTAGAAGCCTTGTTGAACTGAACCAAAGAAATTCCAGTGTGCGAATTGATGGCAAGAAAGAAATTCCTTTAACAAAACTTGAGTATCGAGCAATTGATTTCTTCTATAAGAATATGAACAATGCGGTTACTTATCAGGAAATATTCGAAGCTGTCTGGGAAAAGGAATTCGACAACAAGAATTATCGTGTAGCGAATCTTATTTTTCATTTAAGAGAAAAAATTGAAAAGGATGCCTCAAATCCAATCCTTATCCAAACGGTCCGCTCCAAAGGATACATGCTGGCTGAGTAAGCTGTCAGTCATGGCGGTTCCTTTGACGAGGAGTGACGGTGACAGAAAGCAAAGGTATTTCATTTTCTAACAATGGATAGACACAGGGGAAAACACAATATGAAATCCTGGATTTATCACGTAGTCAAGAAAATTGAAATAAATGTATTTCTGTTGAAAGACAGGATACACAAATATTGAGGAAAGGAGGAGAAAAATGAAAATTAGAAAAAAGGCTTCCGTTTTATTAACGCTGGCGATTGCTTTTTCATTAGTATTTGCAGTTTTCTTCAATTCAGTAACGAGTATCAAGGCAAATGAAACTGAAACCAGCACAACTGAAACCAGTACCACTGAAATCAGCACGACCGATAACAGCACCGTCGAGAGTACTCAAACGTTTGATCCTTCATCAGAATTGACAGGCTTGCCTGAAACCGAGGATGATTTGAGAGCGAAAGATGAGATAACTGTAGACGAAATGTCCGCTTACATGGATGGTACAGCGTATCAATCTCCTTTAGCCAGAGCAAATGGGAAAATTACAGGAGGCATGACACAAGCAGAGTATAATGCACAGTATTCAGCGTTGAATCAGGAGCAAAACGATGCATGGAATGCGAAATACAATTTCCGTCCAGAAACCAATGTCGTGCGTGTTAACGATTGGACAACATTTAGAGCGGCGTTTGAAAATAACGCAGTGTCTAAAATTATTATTGAAGCTGATATTTATTATGGTACAAGTATCAGAATTTCCAGAACAGAATCAATCGAAATAGATGGTCAAGGCCATTTGTTGGAAATGAGAAACGGCTCTCTTAATGTAGACGGTCTGACTTCTCTTGCCAATTTTGGGAAGGCATTTTCTGATGTTCCGGTATTTCACATGCATGACCTTCAGATTGCCAATAACACTGGGTATGGAGCAGTCGAAGGAAACCTTTCGAATGCGTGGGCTTTTGTCAACGGTAACGGTCAAAGGAATTCCAATCGTAGATTATGGAATTACCGTATAGGGAATATCTATACACCTTACGATGCTAGCCAAACAAATAATAACCAACGTGTGGGCGGACGTTTGATAAATGCAGAATTATCAGAAATCAGCGTCTGGGGTTACAACACGGTTGTGACTGGTGCAGAAAACTTCTATACAGGCGGTATGACTTTTGAACCAAATTCGTTCTATAAAGGAACGAATGCAGAATATGATTATTCAGTAATTTGGTTTATGGATCTTCCTACTGCAGCTCAGGCTGTTGATGCGACTGGAACAAGAACATTTGATGTTGGTGAAGGAAGCTTTGTCTACCTGAACTACACTGCAAATGGAACTAACTATCCTGCTGTTTATGAAAACTGGGATTCAATGACTATCGGGAAAAATGCTACCTACAATGCAAATATGCCGGGAAGTGCCGTTTATTTCAATAAGGATTATGCGACATTTACCGCTGAAGAAGGCTCGACTGTCAACTTGCTTTCTCGTAGGGGGAGTCAACCGACAGTTCGTTTCCAGGCGGTCAATTCAACGAGTGGAGGTCAGAGTAATCCGACAAACACGAAGTTTGAAATGAAGCCGAAATCCAATTTGTTTGTTGTTGGATCTAACAGCGGTGGCGTGATTTCGTATGGAACCTTAGGGACTCGAGCTACAGGTGTACAATTTATTTTAGATAATCCTAATACATTTGATATTAGGAACACATTTAATAGTACAACAACGACCAATGCATTTCTTGCAGACGGTACAAACAATAGAGGATCACACAGTTTCATCATTAAGGATTCAGACATCTCAATTTGGAATAACAGCACGAACATAGACGGTTCTCCTACATATGATTATCAGAATGTAGAGAACTTTACTGTGACTAATGCTTCATCAAATGGTGGTGTGACAAGTACAGATGCAGATCTTGCGAGTCAATTTATCCGACCAAATTTCAAACGGATTTCTGGGATGAATAGTGATCCAGAGTTGATTTGGACACCCGTGACAGATGCTGATTATTCTCAGAGATCACAAATCTTACTGGGGTATACAGCTGTCGGGGGAAGCGATCCATTCGATCCGAATGGGGATGCTTATGTCAAACCAGTCTATGCAGATGCGGTACGTAAAGCGTATGTTGATTACACAGATACATTAGGTAATACGTATACTGGTGTGAGTGGAGCTGATAATTACGTTCACTGGTTAAAGGCTGATCATGCAACAGCTGGATTCCAAATTGCCGGTCAGGACATGAAGGGAACACCGTACAAGGCTTCTCTTGTTGGTGGGGTGTTGACACCTTATCGATCGGGAGTTGAAACGCCAACGACTGTTCTTGATGTGACTCCGCCGGAACCAGCAACGCTAACTGGCGGCAGATTGACGAATGCAACGAAACAGCTTAAGGCAGAAAATCTTGAGCCGAATGCAAAAGTCCTTCTTTCTATTGACGGTGCTGCTGCAATAGCTGCTGGTACTGTAGAGGCTGATGGAACATGGACGTATAACCTATCTGGCTATTTGGCTACAGGGCAAACTGTGACTATTTATCTTCAAGATAGTGCTGCAAGAATTGATGCTGAAATCGCTGCGCAATTGATGGTACCAACATTGCCAACAACACACACAGTAGATGGAAATATCAATCCATATCCAAACAGCGTTACGTATAGTGATGCAACATTCCAACCAGCTATACGATATACAGTGGAAGATGTAATACCAGTTCCTACTTTGAGAAAAGGCGTGACATCAAGTGCAGGCGATAGTGTTTCTGTTGGTGATACAGTGACTTACAGCTTGACAGCTACGAATACAAAAGCCGGTTCAGAAAACTGGGGAAATGTTGTATTGGAAGATACACTGCCAGATGGACTGGACTTTGACGAAGCGAATCATGGTATCACAATCACCTTGTACAATGCATCGGAAACACCGGGAACTGATCCTGGTACACCAATCACTGTTGATGCTGACAGCTTTGAATACAATGAAAGTACTCGTCTGTTGACAATCAATGTGGGAAATATTCCAGCATTGAATAAAGTCGTTGCGACTTTTGACATGAAGGCAGTCAGCGCTTCAGAAGATGACATCTTAAATAAAGCATTCGCTAAAGGGGATTCTCCTCAGGAAGCAACCTTTGTTGAGGGCGGAACTGTTGTTGGTCCATTCATTTCTCTGGAAGCAGAATCCAATGAAATTGGTCTGCCAGGTGGAGAATTATATGGTGGATTGACCTTTGTTTCAGCACCAACAACGATTGACTTTGGGGTTCAGGCAGTTAAAACGTCTGTTCAACGAATCAATCAACCAACCTCTATGACCGGTGATCTAGCCGTTCAGGACACACGGAGAACTCGCAGTCAGTGGAAGCTGATGGCGAAGATAACCAGTGACCTGAGTAACGGAACAGACACTGTCACAGATGCATTGATCTATGTGTACAACGGAAACGATGTGGTCTTAGATTCCAGTTCACAAGAAGTGGCTAAAAATACCAATTCTGATACTGAAGTATACAAAATCAATGACAGCTGGTCAGAGAGCGGTGACGGCTTGAAGCTGGAAACCAAAATCGGTGCCGTACAATCGATTGGTGACTATGTAGGCGTTATTACATGGGAACTAGTGGATGCACCACTTTAACAGAGAGGACGTATAACGAATGAAAAAGAAACACTTCTTACACTATCTTGTACTGCTCTCTGTTGGGGTATTTCTGACTGGTGTTCCAATGTCCTCTTGGGCAATGGAAGGCGGTCAGGTGGGGCAGCAAGGAGTGATCGAGTTCTATGTAGACAGTACAGAACCTTCTGAGAGCTCAACAACCGAACCTCCAGTCGCTTCTTCGACAGAAGAACCGCCAACAAGTACGACAACTTCCTCATCGGCTGTAGTTCAAAAGCCGGCAGGAAAGTATCCCAGTACTGGTGAAGTCGTTCAACGCTCGTTGATGTTGAGCGGAGCGGCAGTGATTGCTCTTGTCTTGTTGTTCTTCGTGATGAAAAAACGAAAAGAAAAGAGGGAGTCATAATGAAAAAAGCCTTTAGGCTGTTATGTACAGCCGGACTTCTGACTGCTTTTCTATCTGGGACACAGGCATTTGCAGAGGCAGACAAGCTGGATTCTAACGGAAACATTACGTTTGAACGAAGCTTGCAGCCGCCAATCATTGTTGATCCGGAGAATCCTGAAACGCCGGTCGATCCGGGAGAAACCCCATCAACCGATGGCTATCTCCGCTTGGACTTTGTGCCAAGGCTGGATTTCGGCAGAAACAGGGTATCTGATAAGGATCAGGCGTATGAAGTCAATGCGCAGCTGTTTCACAGCGACACCAATGCACGTGGGAATTATGTGCAGGTAACAGACAGTCGCGCCACAGGCGCAGGTTGGACGTTACAGGTTCGTCAGGAAACGAATTTTACTTCTGTAGAGAATTCTGAAGACATCTTGAAGGGTGCATTCTTATCTTTTGATAAAGCATGGGCAAATTCCATCATGGATCAAAAGTACGCACCCAGCTTTCAACAGGATGTGATCGAATTAGATAAGATCGGGATGACGTATGATGTGGCCACTGCGAAGCAGGGCACAGGCTACGGCACTTGGCTGATCGCCTTCGGTGCTTCAGAAGAAAATACTGCTGGTTTAGCGTCAACTCTGACACCGTTGGTGGATGAGAGCGGCAATGCCGTGATGGATGCGACCTTCAACAAGCAGGTATACAAGAACAGTGCCATCACCTTTTTCGTACCCGGTTCGGTGGAAAAGAAACCAGTACACTATCAAACGGTGCTAACTTGGATCATTGCCGAGTTACCATAAATAAAACACACACACAATACTAGGAGGAAACACACATGAAATTGAAAACATTATGTTCAGCAGCATTAGTAGCAACAGTATTATTCGGATCGGCATCAGCAGCATTCGCTGAAGACGGCGACGCAACAAAATTAACAAGTAACGGAACAATCACTTACGAAGAGGACAACACACCAAATCCTCCAGTCGATCCAGAAAATCCAGAAGAGCCAGTAGACCCAACTGAACCAGTTGTACCTAACCCAGATGGCGGACCATTGGCTGTTGATGCGGTAACAAACTTGAGCTTCATGACTCAAAAAGCAGTAACAACTGACCAAACATACTTTGCAAAACAAATCGAAGTATTCAAAGAAGGCGTTTCTGATGGTACTCGTGGTAACTACGTACAAGTAACTGACAAACGTTTGGCTTCACCAACTAACCCTCGTACTGGTTGGACACTGAAAGCTAAAATGTCACAACAATTCCAAGCATCAGCTACTGACCAATTAGGTGGAGCTACATTGACTTTCACAAATCCTTACATTGCTGGAGCTGGAGCTGACGCTCAAAAACCAGTATTAGGCGCATCTGCAAGTAACTTCACTTTAGATGAATCTGGAAATGAAGTTGAAGTAATGAGCGCAGCTGACGGAACAACAGGTTTCGGTACTTGGACAATTGAATTTGGTTCAAGCGCAGGCGTAAACGGAGCAGACGATACTACAGGTATTCCAAATGCAACAGACGCTAACCTTATCGAAAACGGATCTATTTCACTATTCGTACCAGGTAGCACTGTGAAAACTGCATCTACTTACACTGGTAAAGTATTGTGGACAATCGAGGCTGGTATCTAATTTATTAGATAAACAGTAACGAAATAAATAAGTAATAGACTGGGCACTAGTTCTGTCAATCGAATTAGTGCCCTGTTTTTTTGAGAGGAAGGACAGCTTATGAAGAAGCACATCAAACAGTGGCTGCTTTTACTGGCAGTATTAAGCATTAGTTTTATTTTCAGTATCCCTACATATGCAGAAGAAGGAGAAACGGCAACTTCTCAAGCAGCAGAAGAAGCCAGCGGCTTTACATATCAAGTACAGTTTCCAGAGAATCAACGAAGTGAGAGTGGTTATTTTGACCTGAGAATGGCGCCAGGGCAGCAGCAGACAGTCGAGATCCTATTGAAGAATCACGGAAAAGAAGAATTGACGGTGAATGTGGGCTTGAACGGTGCTCGGACCAACCCCAACGGGGTCATTGAATACGGCCCAACGAAGTTGGAAGCCGATGCCTCAATGAAATATGAATTTACCGATATCGTCAAAGGACCGGAATCGGTGACATTGGCTCCGGGAGAAGAGAAGAGCTTGCCCTTGGAAATCACGATGCCGGAAGCTTCTTTTGACGGCATGATTTTAGGCGGTATCCAACTTCAGCGCCAATCAAACGATGAAGAGAATGAAGCGGATCAAGGCATGATGATCATTAATGAATATGCCTATGTGGTAGCGATGGTCCTAAATGAAACAGATACAGAAATCGCACCGGATCTGTCCTTTATCAAGGCGTATGCCAGTCAACCGAACTACCGAAACTCGATTGTTATCGACTTGGGTAATATCGTTGCAGCACCAATCAAAGGAATGACCGTGGAAGCGCAAATCATGGGCGAAACCAGCGATACTGTGCTGTATGACGCGAAGAAGCTGAACATGAACATGGCGCCGAATACAGTATTGAATTTCCCTGTTAGTATGGGGAGTGATGCCATGAAGGCGGGGAAATACCGTGCGCACGTGGTAGCGACATTAGGCGACCAAAAATGGGAATGGACCGAATCCTTTGAAATCACCAAAGAACAAGCAGACAAGTTCAATAGAGAAGCCGTCGGCTTGGTGCAGGAACAAGGCCTCGACTGGCAGCTGATTGCCATGATCGTCGGTGGTGTGGTTGCCGCGGTGGTGGTGATCTTCCTGATCATTCACTTTGTGGGTAAAAATAAGAAAAAGAACAGTAAGAAAAATAGAAAAAAGAAAAAGTAACCGAAGCAGACTGGTTTGGTGAGAAAGGAGGAGCAAAATGACAACGTTGGATTTGATTGCAGTAATTGCGTTAGCATCAGCGATCCTTTTTCTCCTATTCACGGTTCTTTTGGTCGTGCTGCGTGTGCGGCTGGGCAGACAGCTGACAAAGCTGAAGCGTGTTCGAACAAAGAATAAGAAGAAGCGAAAACGACTGATGCGCCAGCGGCGAGGGGTAGAAAAAAAACGTCGGAAATACCTGATATGGGCCCTCTTGTTATTCGTTTTGGCGGGTGCAGGAGCGGGGACTTCAGCGTATACCATCTACTATCAGTCGACAAATCTGAACCAGAAGGATCAGGAGCTGATGGTGAAAGGCTATTACTATCTTGGTGATATTGAAGATCAGTTGGCCTTAGCGGAAAGCGGCGAAGGCGGTGAAGAGCTTGGGAACGATTTTGCGACACTGGCTTCCCGATTGGGCACCTTTGCGGTTGCCCGTGCTGATTACCGTCTAGGTAGTGACTACCAGCAGCTGTTGAACCGTTATTATTCATCCTTGAAGGATTTGGGAATCAACTTGGCTTCGAGAAATTCAGGATTTTATACAAATGCGGAAGAGCTGGCCGATTTTAAGGAAGATTTGGCGAAGGTACGAAGCAACCAGAAAGAGGTATTCAAGACTTTTTCTGTCAATGAAGCATCATTGAAGGAGCAGAAATAGGCCTTCATGATAACCGAGCGAAGGAGGGAGTGAGGACTGCATGACCCAAGCGCAAGCTGAGAAGAAACGACGAAAGAAACCGAACACGTCAGGGAAGCAGAAGGATCGAACTCCAAAGGAACCTATCAAGGATGGCCAATCAAAGCCGTTAAGTAAGACAAAGAAAAGAAAAAACAATGTCCCGCAGGATAGACAAAGACTGCTTAATAAGGGAAAGAAAAAAACGTCATCACAGGCTGGAAAAAGAAAAGGTGCTCCTTTGGAGCAGAAAAGAAAACGACCGAATCAAAAGAAGCGAAGAAAGAAACGATCGAAGAAGCAAATGATTCAACGTTTATTGATTGAAATAGCTGTAGCTATTGTCGCTACAGGTGCTCTGATTTGGCTGGTCTCCCTGTTTCTTTTTTCCGCGGTAAAAGTTGATGGGTATGGGATGTTGCCGACATTAGGCGCAAATGACACAGTTTTTGTATCCAAGCAGCGCACGATTCGACGGTTTGATCTGGTGGCGATCCAGACACCAAATGGAAAAGGTGTTTCTGTTCGCCGAGTCATCGGTCTGCCGGGTGAGAATATCAGCTACAAGCAGGATCGACTTTATGTGAACAATGAAGAAAAGGAAGAGCGGTTTATCGCGGATGCGATAGCACAGGCAGATGCTTCCAACAGCTATTATACGGATGATTTCAGTTTGTATAAGCTGACCAAGGAACATCAGATTCCATCAGGACAATACCTTGTTCTGGGGGATAACCGTCCGTATTCCAGTGACAGTCGTTATTATGGATTGATTGACAAAGAAGACATCATCGGTGTTGTGACCATGAGAATCTTTCCTCTCCATCAAATGACAAAATTCTAGCATACGACAGCTAGGTAATAACATAGAAAAGTACAGTGTGACTTCAAGTGAGGTCATACTGTGCTTATTTTGTTTCCAAAATTGATTATTCGAGTTTTAGATCGAAAGTATTCAAACGTAGAGCAGATAGTTTAAGGCATAGATTCTGATTTTGATGAACTTGGATAGAAGATATGAAATGCCTATTTGCTTTATGTTCACAGCCGGATTAAACTATTTTGAATGGTAAAAAAGTAATCACCGAAGATGAAAGCTCTATCAGTAAAAAATGAAGGATTGCTTTTTGTTTTTGATGGTAAGAGTATGTTAAAATGGATACTATAACTAAAAAGAAACTGAGAGATAACGGGTTCTGATCTAGTTCAAATCCAACATAGATTTTTTTGTATGAAAGAACTATTTTTGTATAAAAAGTTGTTGGAATTGAGTCTAGGTCTAATGTCTATAATTCGACAGCTTTAGAGATGTGAAGCGGGGGTTGTAGAATAGTAAATGCACTGACTGCAAATGTTTGTTACGAAAGGGAGTATAGAAAAATATGCAATATCCTGAACCAATCGCCAGACTGATCGAAAGCTATATGAAGCTGCCGGGAATTGGTCAAAAGACAGCGACACGTCTGGCTTTTTATACAATAGATATGAAGGAAGAAGATGTTAACACTTTTGCTAAATCATTGATCAGCGTGAAAAGAGACCTTCATTTCTGCAGCATCTGCGGCAACATCACAGAGGAAGACCCTTGTGATATTTGTAAGGATCAAACACGTGACCGTAGTACAATACTAGTTGTTGAGGAATCAAAAGATGTGATGGCTATGGAAAAGGTCAGAGAATATCATGGCTTATACCATGTGCTTCATGGTGTGCTTTCTCCAATGGAGGGGACTGGACCGGAGGATATCAATATTCCCTCTTTGATTCAACGTCTTCACGATGATGAGGTGCAGGAAGTCATTATTGCGACGAATGCAACGACTGAAGGCGAAGCGACAGCTATGTATCTTTCCCGCCTGATCAAGCCGGCAGGAATTAAAGTCACTCGTTTGGCTCATGGTTTGTCTGTCGGCAGCGATATTGAATATGCAGATGAAGTAACACTGCTGAAAGCTGTAGAAGGCCGTCGAGAGCTCTGATTGGTATATTAGACAGAGTTCGCTTTTTCAAGTAAAATAAACTTAATCGATTGGCTCTAAAAGAGGCTGATCAAAGAGAGCATGGAGGCAGAGAAGTTTTGCAGGGATTATTTATAACAATCGAAGGACCGGATGGAGCCGGTAAGACAAGTGTACTAGAGGAACTATATCCGAAGCTGGCACTTGCGGCAACACAGAACATAGTAAAAACTCGCGAGCCGGGAGGTATCCCGATTGCAGAGAAGATTCGTGAAATCATTTTAGATCCAAAAAATATGGAGATGGATGAACGGACAGAAGCACTGCTTTATGCTGCAGCAAGAAGACAGCATCTAGTTGAAAAGGTATTGCCGGCACTTGAGGAAGGCTGTATCGTATTATGCGATCGCTTCGTAGACAGCTCTTTAGCTTATCAAGGAGCGGGACGTAAAATCGGCGTGAAGCCAATAGCAGAAATCAATGAGTTTGCTATTGAAGGAACCGTTCCTGATTTTACGATTTATCTGGATGTTGATTCAGATACAGGGCTGCGTCGTATCCAAAATCACAGACAGAATCAATATGATCGTCTGGATTCAGAAGGACTGGAGTTTCACCAGCGTGTTCGTCATGAATACTTGAAGCTAGTTGAAGACAATCCGCAGAGAATTCAGAAAATCGATGCAAGAATGAGTTTAGAATCAGTTGTTGAGGCGACTTTTGAGGCAATTATCAAGCGTTATCCAAATTATTTCAGAAACTAGAAAGGTGATGTCTTATGAAAATTATTTTGGCAATCGTTCAAGACAAAGACAGCAATCGTTTAGCGAATGAGTTTATTGATGCAAATATCCGAGCAACAAAGCTTTCTTCAACGGGTGGATTTTTGAAAGCCGGAAATAGTACATTTATTATTGGGATAGATGATGATCGCGTAGAAGAAGCGCTTGAGTTGATCAAGAAAACCTGTGAATCACGTAAGCAATATGTATCTGCACCAGTGACACTGGATCTTACGATGGAAGGGCAGGTTCCATATCCCGTAGAAGTAGAGGTTGGCGGAGCAACTGTCTTTGTTCTGCCGGTGGAAGGATTCCATCAATATTGATTATGGAAGAATACCAACAGCTGGAACAGCAGCAGCCTTTATTGTATAAACAGCTTCAAAAAAGCTTTGAGCATGGTCGTATTGCCCATGCTTATCTTTTTGAGGGGGATACCGGCACTGGAAAACGAGCATTTGCTTTATGGCTGACAAAACGTATTTTTTGTTTGAATATAATAGAGGGAAATCCTTGTAATCAATGTGTCAACTGTACCCGCATCAATGAAAATGAGCATCCTGACGTCTTGTTTGTCCGACCGGATGGACAGACGATCAAAGTTGACCAGATTCGCCAGTTGAAAGCAGAGTACAGTAAAAGCGGAATGGAGACACAGCAGAAGGTTTTCATCATTGAACAAGCAGAAAAAATGAGTATCGGTGCAGCGAACAGCCTGCTGAAATTCTTGGAGGAACCGGAAGGGAAAGTCGTTGCCATACTTGAAACTGCATCGATTGGAAAGATCCTTCCGACGATTCAATCCCGCTGTCAGGTCCTTCATTTTCAACCGTTAGATAGGGAGAAAATGGTGTCTTTATTAAAAGATGAGGGGATCGGTGAGAAAACAGCAGTTCTTTTAGCAGCATTGACAAATAGTTTGACTAAAGCGGTTGAAATCTCCCGTGATGAATGGTTTAATGAGGCTAGGGAAATCATTAAGCAGTGGTTTGATTATCTTGAAAAGGATGACCTTCAAGCGTTCATTTATGTACAAAAAAGAATGCTGAAGGCATTCAAGGAAAAAGATCAGCAAAAGCTGGCATTTGATTTGCTGCTGGCTTATTATCGTCAGCTGCTTGTGCACCAAGTTTCTGAGGGACGATCAAAGACTGAACTTAGAAAAACAGCGCAGCGGGTAGAAGTGATTCTAACAGCCTATCAGAAATGGGAGGCGAATGTCAGCTGGCAGAGCGTATGTGAGCAGCTTGTCATACGAATGGTACACCCTAAATTAGCTATAGGAGGATAATAATGGTTGAAGTAGTAGGCGTTCGTTTCAGAGATGCCGGACATATATATTACTTTTCTCCAGGTAAGGCAGAGTATGTCTATGATGAAAAAGTCCTCGTAGAATCTCAACAGTCAAAGCAGATCGCGACTGTAGCTATACCGAAGAAATCTATTGACCCTGAGGATTTGCCTGAAGAGTTAAAACCGATTTTAAATAAAGCAACTTCCAAAGACTTGGAAAAAGAACAGAAGAACGTGGAAGATGCGGCAGCCGCTTTTTCAACTGCAAAAGATAAAATCAGTGAACATCAGCTGGAAATGAAATTGATTCGTGTCGAGTACACGTTTGACAGAAGTAAAATGATTTTCTATTTTACTGCAGATGGACGTATCGATTTTCGTGAATTAGTAAAAGATTTGGCTGCTATATTCAGAACTAGGATTGAACTGCGTCAGATCGGCGTTAGAGATGAGGCGAAAATCCTTGGCGGGATCGGTCCTTGTGGTCGGCAGTTATGCTGTTCTACCTTCTTGGGAGATTTTGTTCCGGTTTCTATCAAGATGGCAAAGGATCAAGGCCTATCATTAAACCCAATCAAGATATCTGGGTTATGCGGTCGTTTGATGTGCTGCCTGAAATACGAAAACGATGAATACGAAGCAGCGAAAAAAGAGCTTCCTGATTATGGTAAAGAAGTTTTAACACCTGATGGTAAGGGTAAGGTCATCGGCTTGAATCTTTTAAGTCGAATCGTAAGGGTTCGCTTATTCGGCAGAGAAACACCTGTTGAGTATGAATACGAAGAAATCAAGGAAGCGATGCAACAGGCTGCAGCAAAGGGGGATTGAGATGGATAAACGATCCCTATATGACGGTTTGAGTTCTCTGGAGGTTGAGCTAAAGGAGACATTGTTGCGTTTAGCTGAAATGAAGGAAGGACTTCATGAGCTTGTTGAAAAGAACACAACATTGGAAATCGAAAATCAGCGCTTAAGAGAACATCTGCAAGAGCTGAATCAGATTTCTCAAGCATCCTCTGATCCTTCCAAACAGGAATTGTCAAAATCGCGTATGAATCTCGAGAAACTCTATGAAGAGGGTTTTCATGTATGTAACATTTTATACGGTTCGCGCAGAGAGAATGATGAAGAATGTGCGTTTTGTCTGGATGTTATCTATGGAGAACGAAACAAGTAAACAGAAGTTGAAAATCAGGACAGAAGCGTTGTGTTCCGAGAAATGAATCAGAATAGCCAAAACTTATTTTATGAATTTTGTGGTTATTCCAATGATTTTCGGATGGCGAGCTTCTGTTCTTTTGTTTAGATTGAAGAAATAGAGAGTAGGAGAGTAGCGATGCAGAAGCAAAAAAGCTATACAGAGGGTGTTCAAGGGAAACTGTATTTGGTGCCGACACCTATTGGAAATCTGGAGGATATGTCTTTTCGCTGTATTCGTTGTTTGAAAGAAGCGGATTTGATTGCCAGTGAGGATACGCGAAATACGAAAAAGCTGCTAACACATTTTGAGATTGAAACACCTCAGGTCAGCTTTCATGAGCATAATTACAAGGAACGGATTCCTCAATTGATTGAGCGCTTGATAAATGGGGAAACTCTTGCTCAGGTTAGTGATGCTGGGATGCCTTCAATCAGCGATCCAGGGCATGAATTAGTGCTGGCTTGTATTGAGGAAGGAATCGATGTGATCGCACTTCCCGGAGCTTCAGCAGGGATAACTGCACTGATTGCTTCAGGAATACTGCCGCAGCCGTTTACCTTTTATGGCTTTTTACCAAGGAAAGCAAAAGAGCAGCAAGCTGTTTTTGAGGAAATAAAAGAGCTGCCGCCGACTCAGATTTTTTATGAATCTCCCCATAGAGTTGCAGCGACATTAAAAAATATGCTGCCTATTTATGGTGAAGAGAGACAGGTTGTGCTGTGTCGAGAACTGACAAAGCTCCATGAAGAATATTTACGTGGGACGATTGCAGAACTAGTGGACTATCTGAGTGAGCATACAATCAAAGGAGAATGCTGCCTGATTGTTTCTGGTGGTGAAGCTGAAGAGGAAGAGGTATCATTTCCGGAATCGATCATAGAACATGTGGATCAGCTGATTGCAACCGGCTTGACGTCTAAAGAGGCGATAAAGGAAGCTGCTAAGGTAAGAGGTGTGAAAAAGCAAGAAGTGTATAAAGTGTATCATACGGAGTAATTGCCTGAAACTTTTGAAATATTCAGATGATTACTACATAGAAATCGAGTCTGAGGAATGTTCCTCAGACTTTTTTCTTTTGTCAGAAAGGTATAGGCTTGTTGGTTCTTAAGCAAAACACTTTAAGCACAGTATCCTGTTGAACATGCTCTTTATATAAAAATGGTCAAACTTAATCAATGATTTTCAATGGAAAATGGACTTCAAACAATTTCATGTGAAGTTTTATGACTTGTTAGGTAACTAAATTCAGAAAATTTTGAAAAATCAGTGGTTTTCTCTAGCGATGATCAAAAAATGATGTTAGAATATCTGACATAATCAAAAAATGAAGGTTGATTATAATTTGTAATTGGAGGGATGAGCAATGGATATGGCAAGTGTAGCATTTATCATTATTTGTACAGCAATGGTTTTTTTAATGACTCCGGCACTGGCATTCTTTTACGGAGGACTGGAAAGAAGGAAGAATATTCTTAATACAATGATGATGGTCATTTGTGTGATGGGACTTGCTTCTGTTTTGTGGATCATAGCAGGCTATTCTTTGTCATTTAGTGGAGAAAGTTCTTTTGTCGGGAATTTTGACAAGCTATTCTTCAAAGATGTTTCAATGACTGAGGGAGAAGGGATTCCTGAAGGGCTGTTTGCAGCTTTTCAAATGATGTTCGCGTTGATCACAACGGCAATCATCACTGGCTCGGTGGTTGGAAGGATGCGTTTCTCAGCAATTTTTCTTTTTATCGGTATTTGGTCAATCGTTGTTTATTATCCGATGGCGCATATGGTTTGGGGCGGGGGCTTCTTGGATGCAATTGGGTCGGTAGATTTTGCAGGAGGAAATGTCGTACATATCAGTTCCGGTATTTCCGGACTAGTTCTGGCGATTGTGCTGGGAAAACGGAGAGAGTACAAGCAAACGGAGTACCGTCCCCATAATATTCCTTTTGTTGTTTTGGGTGCTGGTCTGCTTTGGTTTGGCTGGTTTGGATTTAATGCAGGGTCGGCTTTAGCACCAAACGGATTGGCTGTTCATGCGTTGCTGACAACGAATACAGCGGCAGCTAGTGCCATGCTGTCATGGATGCTGATCGAGAAACTGACCAATGGGAAGCCGACGGTTGTCGGTGCGTGTACCGGAGCTGTGGTTGGCTTGGTAGCTATCACACCAGGTGCCGGCTTTGTTTCTCTTTGGAGTTCTCTGGTGATTGGGGCATTGGTCAGCCCATTCTGCTACTACTTTATTTCTGTTATCAAACATCGCTTTGGCTTTGACGATGCACTGGATGCATTTGGCTGTCATGGGATTGGCGGGATTTTTGGAGGCATAATGACTGGGATTTTTGCTGATGCTTCCGTTGGCGGCAAAGCAGGACTCGTTTATGGAGAAACCCAGCTATTTATTGCCCAGCTGGAAAGTATTCTGTTTACGCTATTATTTGCCGGCTTAGCTAGTTTTATCATCATCAAAGCGATCCAGCTGTTTATGCCGATTCGAGTTACTCCTAAGGAAGAAGCTTTAGGCATGGATCGAATCGAACACGATGAGACAGCCTATCCGACATTTATGGGCTTGGATTCATGATTTTCTATTTTTGACTAAAGTCAACGAAGGCAGCACATTTCACTATCTTCCCTTAATGATACAAGCGTTTGGATAAAAAGAGTGATGTTTGATAATTGGGCAGTACTTACAGCGTACTGAATATGCCCGGAAAGAGGTAGCTATGAAGAAAGTAGAAGCAATCATTCAACAAGAAAAATTAGAAGAATTAAAATATGCAATTGACCATGAAGCAGAAACCAGCGGGATGACAGTAACACAGGTCCTAGGCTGTGGGCAGCAAAAAGGCTTGAAGGAATATGTGCGCGGCCAGGAGGTTATCACGACATTGTTGCCGAAGATAAAAGTCAGCTTTGTAGTAAATGATGATAAGGTAGAGGATATTCTCACGCTTATTCTGGATATTTGTCAGACAGAGGAAGTTGGAGATGGAAAGATATTTGTATACCCTATCGAAGAGGTTATCCGAATCCGGACAAGAGAAAGAGGAATCAAGGCAATTTGATCATAAGCTTAAGAAAAAGTGACGGCGGATCACTTGGCAATAGACCATCAAAAAGCTTATACAACAGGCAGCGAATCAACGAATCCTTGTCTATTGCTAAGTAAATTTCTGTCGGAAAAACAGGAACCGGCAGTTGGAATATTCCCCTCGCTTTTAGCTTAAGTTTATTGGAAACCATATATACGAATAGAATCTGATTAACAGAGTATGGGAATGAATTATGTTCCTATACTCTGTTTATTTAAGTATTGCTGCATAAATCTTATAAGAAAATCGTTAGTTGCTCCTACTTCTTTTACCACATAATTGGTACAAGAGTCACTTTTCATATGATGAATCTTTAATAGGATTCTTAGAGTAAGCACTGCTCTATTGAAGATGAACAAACGTTCGTTTATAATGAGGGAGGAGGGGGCTTATAAGATGAGTGAACTACGGTTTCCATTAAAAAACGATACATCGAGAAAAATTATACATATTGATATGGATGCTTTTTTTGCTTCTGTAGAAGAGCGGGATCATCCTGAGCTTGTCGGCCATCCTTTAGTTATCGCCCGTCATCCCAGTGATACAGGAGGGCGTGGGGTGGTTACCACGGCAAATTATGAAGCGAGAAAGTATGGTATCCATTCTGCAATGAGTGCACAAAAAGCCTTTGAGCTTTGTCCTCATGCTATATTCAAAGCAGGAGACCATCAAAAATACACAGAGATATCTCAGCAGATTCGTGAGATTTTCCGACGCTATACAGACATCATAGAGCCGGTATCCATCGATGAAGCATACCTAGATGTAACAGAAAATAAAATCGATAGTAAGTCTGCAATCAAAATTGCCAAGCTGATCCAGCGTGATATCTGGTTGGAACTTCAATTAACCTGTTCTGCCGGAGTCAGCTATAATAAGTTTTTAGCAAAGCTGGCGTCTGATTTTCAGAAGCCGAAAGGGATGACTGTTATTCTTCCAGATGAAGCTGAAGGTTTTTTAAAGGCGCTGCCTATTGAGAAGTTTCATGGTATTGGCAAGAAAACTGTCCCAAAAATGAATGAGTTGGGGATCTATACAGGGGAGGATCTGTATAATATGGATGAAATGACCTTGATTCGTCATTTTGGCAAGATGGGTTATTCGTTATTCAGAAAAGTCCGAGGGATTCATGATTCGCCAGTCAGTATAACAAGGGATCGGAAATCGGTAGGGAAAGAGCATACATATGGAACACCTTTGGCAACTGAAAATGAAGTGATCACACAGCTGCGTACATTGGCGGATAAGGTAGAGCAATCACTTCGACGGGTGCAGCGGCATGGAAAAACGATTGTATTAAAAGTGCGCTATACAGATTATTCAACTATTACGAAGAGAAAAACCTTACCTCATTATATCGTGGAGAAGGAGGAGCTTTTTTATCAGGCAAGCCTTATCTGGGAAGAGGTGGGTGGGTTGGAACATGGGATTAGGCTGTTGGGGATCACGTTGACAACATTGGACCCATTGACCTATGAAAATATCACATTGCCTCTATGGGAAAAGGAAAATCAGCGAGAGCAGAAGGATACATAGTTTTCAGCGCGTTCATATGGAGTGATTGGAAATAAGGAGAAATATCCGCTTATAGAAGCAATAATGGCAGCTTTCGATTTTGATAGAATCCATTCATCGGAATAAAGGAAGAAGGCTGCAGGGGGGAGAATGCTTTGGCTGGGAAATAGCGATGACAGATGGCTCTATCAGTTTTGGTCATTCGACTTCCTTAGCTTTTTAGGTAAGGTACAGCTAGGATAGCTGTTAAAAAATTCTAAATAAATCGGAACAGTGAAGAGGGAGACGCAGAAAAGCGTTGCACTCTTCACTGTTCTTTTCTTATTGTTTGTCTGAAGGAGCTATTTTTTATTCATGAAATAGATAACTGAAGCATAACCGATAATACACCAGCTAAGCAGCTTAATATACTCAATAGGAGACGCAGAAAAGCTGGTATGGGCAAATGAGCTTCGTATAATTTGAGCCATGGCGTCGATTGGCAGTAGACGATGAAGGAATTGAAGCCACTCCGGTAAACGTTCTATTGGAAAGTTAATAGGAGAAAACATCAGACTTCCGAATGCCAGAACCATGCAGACAAGCATCGTCTGTTCTGCACTTAGCAGATAGGAGAAGCCGTAACCAATGGCGATACAAGTAATTGATGAGATCAGGAATGCAGGGATAACTGTCCAGCTTAGAGCATAACCTGGGGCATACAGCCATTGCGCGCAAAGCGTAGATATTATAATGCCTGGAATCATTACGAGTACCCAAATGATGGTGTCTGCGCTGATGATTGAAAGTCTATTGACTGGCAGTGTTTTGAGAAAGGAGAGATGTCCTTCTGTTTTTGCAGTAGCATTTTGCATCGGCAAAGCAGTTAGTCCGCTCATGATAAAAATCATCGTTGGAGCTCCGGTAGCCAGATAGAGTAGCGTAGGTTTATCTATCTCGGCATATAAAAAAGTAAAACCAATAGTGATACCTAGTGAAATTATGATTTGTTGGAGCGCGTAAAAAGCAATTGTTCCTCCTAATCTAGCTGCTTGCAGACGTAACACATATTTCGTTTGTTGTAGGTAACCCATGTCCCTGTTCCTCCTTTGTTAAATGAATATAAACCTCTTCCAGTGTCACTTCACTGAGCTGGTAATTTTGGATCAGCTTCTGCTCTAGTAAGAGTCTTGCCCAAGCAATCGCATCTCCGATATTTTCTGCTGTTAAAGATAAAACCAGCTGATCCTCTTGCTGAATGGTTAACTCAGCCCAAATCGGTGATTCAATTGCAGCCTCGTTATTTTGCAGGACTAGAGTCAATTGTAAGTTGCTGGGAACCAGCTTCTTGATTTCCTGTGTTGTTCCAGAGCATAATAGCCTTCCCTGCTTGATAATGGCTACCTTATCAACGACTTGCTCCATTTCGAGCACATTATGGGTAACAACAATTACAGCGCAGCCTCGTTTAGTCAATGCTTGAATTTCCTTCCATAAGTATTTTCTCCTGATAGGGTCCACATCATTTGTCGGTTCATCTAAGATAATGTAATCAGGTGAATCAATGACCGCCATGCAGAAGGATGTAAGACGTTTCACTCCGCCAGACAGGAATTGGCCAGGAGTATCAGCATATTCTTCTATATCCAGAGAGTGGAACAAGCGCTGCACTTCTTCTTTGACTGCTTCTGGGGACCCATTTCTTAATTCGCCCATGAGTGTGACCACTTGTCTCGGAGTCATCCAACCTAATGACAGCTGTCCTTGTACTTGTACAGAGCATTGAAAGCGTCCCAGTTTAGGACTTTCTCGAATAGATGACCCATTTATTTGAATATCACCGTGATCGATGCTTGTCAGACCAATGATTTGATTGACGATCGTTGTTTTTCCTGATCCGTTTTGCCCCAATAAACCAAAGAGCTCTCCTTGTTTTATAGTCAGATTTATTTCCTTGTTAGCAATAACTTCCCTATGTTTATCTTGAAATGTTTTTGTTAGATTTTTTATTTCAATCATATAAATTCCTCTTTCTTGTGTATCTAATAGTAACGTATCTAAAATATTTAATCAAGCAGAAAAAAACTATAGTGAATTTCCACTATAGCTTTATTGCTTATTTTGTGATGTTGCTTTATTAAGCTGATCCTTGAACCAAGTGATTTCAAAATCAATTTTTTTCAGTCCCAACTCAAGTGTGCTGTATTGATAATCAGCGATATCCGTAATCAATTCTTCTAAGCTTCTGTTGAATGAGAAGGGAGTAAAGTCATCTTGTCGATTACTTTCTTTTAAGTAGGACTTGTATTCTTCCACTCCTTGTCTTTCAACATAATTCTTTGTGTGTATATGTTCTAAGGCAGCTTTCTCTTTTTCCAACTCTTGAATGTAGGACTTGATAAGAGGGATTCTTTTTTCTGCTGGAAGAAAGCCCATGAAAAAGAATTTAGACAGCTCCATATTTTTTTCTTTGTACTTCATTGGATGCTCGATTTTTTCCAAAAAGTATTCTTTTCCTTTGTCGGTAATGCTGTATATTTTTTTATTCACACTATTTTCTACAAGCTCTTGATAGGTAACCATATCTCCGGCTAACAGTTTTTTTATAGCAGCTTGAATACTACCTGTACTGCTGCTGCTCATTGAAGTAAAGTTTGTTTTTATTGCATTTCTTAGCTCGTATACGGTTGATTCCTTCAGTAATAAAATACCTAATATGATTGTGTCCATTTTTATCCCACCTTTGATAAGGCTGATAGTATCATACCTAATAGTACGAGTCAATTTTTACTGAAGGTATAGCGATCGAATGCAAAAAAATCCGAGCTCAGATAAGCTCGGATTTTTTGATTTGCTCATAAGAAATCTCGGCATCGTGGCATTTATCCCAAATGACAGCTTGGCCTTCTGCTAATGATTTTTTCACGTCGATGATTCGTTGATTGCTGCTTCCTCTGAATTGCAAATTGAGATTGCGTTTGCTCAACTCAAATCGTCCGTCTACCAGAATATCGATTTTATCAAGAAGTTCCAGCTTATCGGATGTTTCCAGCAGAAGCTCTTCGAAGGTATAACCGGTCCATGACCAGATATCCTTTGTATCACCGAATTCCTCTTTGATTCGATCAACGACCTTCAGACATACTTCAGTATTTAGAAAAGGCTCTCCTCCAAGTAAGGTCATGCCCTGTACATAGTCATGAGAAAGGTCTTTGATGATTGTATCTTCTAGTTCCTGTGTGAATGGCTTGCCATAGCGAAAGTTTTGGACGGCTTTATTGAAGCAGCCTTCACAGGCAAACAGACAGCCGCTGACATAGAGACTGTTGCGAACACCTTCACCGTCAACAAAGTTGAAGGGTTTGTAGTCTGCAATATAGTTTTGACTGTAATCTTGTGCACGCCATTCTTTTGGGTGTGGATTATTCATTGAACGATCATCCTTTCATTGACACTCTTAAAATCAGAGAGTCGAGCGGAAGTCTTTCTTTTAAAAGATGGAGGCTTCCCGTTTCTTTTTCAATATTGGCAAGTAAATTGGTCTATCTGAAGGTAAAATCAGATGTATCGAAGCAAGTGATCTCAACCTAAAAAGATCAGTTCTTTAGTGATCATGTAAACCGCCAATAGAAAAAGGGGGCATGACGAATCTATGTCCCTTCGATAATAAGCCGAAAATCATCAAAAATCTATAGAACAATTTTTGACATTTTCGGCTTATTCTTTGAAGCGTAAGAGACCTGTTATGATCTCTTTATTTATTCTTTCATGTGTTTAACACGTGAAGAGATTTCTTTATGACGTCCATGAACCATCGGACGAGCTTGAGGGTTACCTAAGTAGCCGCACGTTCTTTTTACAACGTCACAAGATTTAGGATCGTGATTGCCGCACTGCGGACATTCAAAGCCGCGTTCTGTTGGTTGGAAGTCTCCTTCAAAGTCACATTCGTAACAATGGTCGATTGGCGTGTTTGTTCCTAGATACCCAATGCGGTCATAAGCGTAATCCCAAACAGATTCAAGAGCTTTTGGATTTTGCTGCAGCACAGGGTATTCACAGTAATGAATGAAACCGCCGGATGTGTATTGCGCATAGTCCTTTTCGAAATCCAGTTTTTCAAATGGTGTTGGATTCTTACGTACATCATAATGGAAACTGTTTGTGTAATACTCTTTGTCTGTAATGTTTTCAACAGAGCCAAATTTTTCAGCATCAAGACGGCAGAAGCGGTCAGTCAGGCTTTCACTAGGTGTTGAGTAAACACTGAAATGGTAGCCATAGTTGTTGCCCCATTCGTCTGCGTGAGTTTTCAAGTATTTTAAGATATCCAAAGTCAGCTCTTTTGCTTCTGGATTGTTCTCCCATTCGCCGCCGAAAAAGGCTGCTGCAACTTCATAGAGACCGATATAGCCCATAGAAACTGTTGCCCGTTTATTTTTGAACAGTTCATTTACAGAGTCTTTTCTTGAAAGACGCTTACCGAATGCTCCATACATGTAAAGAATCGGTGCATTTGCCGGAGTGGCTTCTTTACAACGTTCGACACGATAAACTAACGCGTCCTTCATGATTTCCAGACGTTCTTCCAGTAGTGACCAGAATTTCTCGATATTGCCATGTGATTCCAATGCGATTCTAGGCAGGTTCAAGGTAACAACGCCAAGGTTCATACGTCCTACGTTGATTTCTTCGCCGTTTTCATCTTTCCAGCCTTGTAGGAAAGAACGACAGCCCATTGGCACTTTGAAGCTCCCTGTCAGCTCAATCAATTTATCGTAGCTTAGGACATCAGGATACATTCTCTTTGTTGCACATTCCAAAGCCAGTTGTTTCACATCATAGTTGGGATCTTCTGCATTCAGATTCACACCTCTTCTAAGTGTAAAAATCAGTTTTGGAAAAATTGCAGTTCGTCTCTCGCTGCCTAAACCATTAATCCGGATTTGCAGGATCGCTTTTTGGATTTCACGTTCAAACCAGCTGGTACCTAACCCAAAACCAAGGGAAGTGAAAGGTGTTTGTCCGTTTGAGGTGAAAAGAGTGTTGATTTCGTATTCCAGACTTTGCATCGCATCATAGATGTCTTTTCTGGTTTTTGCTTTTGCGTATTCTTCTTGGCGAGCTTCGCCGTCAATCCATTCTTTTGCATCTTCAAGATGTTTAAAGTAGTTTAATTCGGCAAAAGGAGCTAGAAGCTCATCGACACGGTCAGCAGAACAGCCGCCGTATTGACTTGAAGCAACGTTTGCGATGATCTGTGAAATCTGTGCAGTTGCTGTTTGAATAGATTTTGGTGATTCCACTTCAGCATTCCCGATTTTAAAACCATTGTTCAACATGCCTTTGAAGTCGATCAAACAACAGTTGGTCATTGGTGTATAAGGATGGTAATCCAAGTCATGGTAGTGAATATCTCCCTTTTGATGGGCGTTTGCCACATGGGCAGGAAGCATTTTCAGCCCGATCGATTTACCAACGATCCCGGCAGTCAGATCTCTTTGTGTATTGAAAACATCGCTGTCCTTGTTGGCATTCTCATTGACAACTGTTTGATCCTTGTTCAGCAGTTTCCCTATAGTAAAGTTGATGTCTGTTGCTTTGCTGCGCTCGAAGTCACGACGAGTACGGTAATTGATATATTCTTCTGCAAGTGCGTATTCGTTTCTTTCCAATAAGATGTGTTCCACCACATTTTGGATTTCGTAAATTTTTACATCAGAAACAAAACGCTCGGAAATTTCCTGATCGACCCGTTCAACGATTTCCTGAATTCGCTCATGTGCCAGAGGTTCCAGTCTTCCATGAATTTTTTGTTCAGCTTTGATCAAAGCGTCATAAATCTTCTGGTCATCAAAATCAACCAGTCGTCCATCTCGTTTGATGATCTTTATATCATACAGAGATGATGCAGTAGTACCTAATGAATCTTTTTGTCCTATTTCCATCATAAATTTCCAACTCCTCGATGACTTATTCCTCATCTATCATAAAACAATTTTATTCTTCTTTCAACTATATATAGTGTTATTTTTTTTAAAAAACAGTGAAAGGTATCTATATATTGTGTGTTGCGGTTTTGAAAAGTCTATGAAAACAAGCCTTATATAGGTTTGTAAGAATCGAGAACGCTGAATAAAATTTACTGAAACGGATTCAATGACAAAATTAATTTTTGTCGGAAATTTGCGGATCAAAATGACTATTGAAATTCCTATCTTTTTGTTTGTGTTACCTTGAACTTTTTTGGAGGCGTGGAGTGGTTTTATGTATAGTTGATGTGAAGTATGTGAAAAATCAATCAAATGAACTTCTTACAAAATTGGAAGATGGAAGAATACGAAAGAATGTTCAGTTATGGAAAATATTGGTAAAATGAAAGCAATAAACTGGATAGGCGGACGTATAGGATGAATAAAATTATTGATGTACAGCATATAAGTAAATCTTACGGGTACCTGCTTAACAAGGTAAGTGTATTGGATAACCTGTCATTTTCTGTAGAAAAAGGGGAATTTGTTGGAATCATGGGTCCTAGCGGTGCTGGGAAGTCAACACTGTTGAATGTGATGTCAACCATCGAACTGCCGACTGCCGGAAGTGTAAAGATCAATGGCAGAAGTATCTTGGAAATGAGAAGCAACCAGCTTAGTGATTTTCGCAGAAAGGAAATCGGCTTTATCTTTCAGGATTTCAATTTAGTGGATTCGTTGAACATAAAAGATAATATCCTGCTGCCTCTGGCCGTCGATCATGTTCCTGTTAAAGAAATGGAGCTGCGACTGACTCGTGTTGCTGGTCTATTGAATATTGATTCATTCCTTAGCGCATATCCGAACACTGTTTCGATTGGGCAAAAGCAGCGTGCGGCTGCAGCACGTGCATTGATTACGGAGCCGAAAATCATTTTTGCAGATGAACCAACCGGCTCTTTGGATTCCAAATCAGCTGCTGAGCTGTTGCAGTACATGACAGATATCAATCAGCAGGATGATGCGACAATTATCATGGTGACCCATGATCCGTATACTGCCAGCTATTGCAATCGAATTATTTTTATCAAGGATGGCGCTTATTTCTCTGAGGTTGTTCGTCAAGGCTCCAGAGAAGCTTTCTTCAACCAAGTAATCGATATGCAGGCGACGATCGGAGGTGGGAAACGCTTTGATGCTTTCTAAATTATCGTGGAAAAGTGTCCGCTTAAACTACTACCACTACATTGTTTACCTTATAGGAATGATTTTTGCAGTAACGATTTATTACAGCTTCAACGCTATTTCTTACGACGAGGTTCTATTGAAAAGCGTCGGCAGTGAAGTTGCGCTGAAGGCATTTCTCAGCTTTGGCGCATTGCTGATAGCATTGATGATCCTGAGCTTCATGTTCACGATCAACCGTTTCTTCTTTATGCGTCGGGCAAAGGAAATCGGTATTTATCAATTGATTGGTATGAAAAAAAGGCAGATAGCCGGTTTGTTTTTTTCAGAAATATATCTTCTGGGGCTGGCAGGGTTAGTGATCGGCATTTTCTTTGGAATTGTTTTTTCCAAGCTCTTTTCCATGATTTTGATCAAGGTCATGGTCCTGAATGTGGAAAGCAGTTTAAGTCTGTCGATTCCTTCTATTATCAATACCGTGCTGGTTTTTATCCTACTGCTGTTCATGGTATCAATTCATAGCAGTTATTTGATTTATTCTTATCAACTGTCCGGTTTTTTCAAGAAAGAAGAGCGACCAGTGATAGAAGCGAAGAAACTGACAGGAAAACAGGCAATATTAGGTGTTCTGGGCGTTGCATTGATTTTATTCAGCTACTTCCTTTCTCTCAGAGTCGTTTCTTTATTATTCAATCCGGTTTTGGGTACCATTGGATTTTTACTATTGCCCTTTGTCTTAGTGGGGCTGTGTGCAATCGGCACCTATCTGTTTTTCAAATATACAATCCATATTTTTATCCATTTCTTTACCCGAAGGAAGACGGGGCATTATCAAGGACTGTCGATGCTGGTTGCAGGAAACACTCGGTTGCATCTGTATAAGGGAAGCAATACCTTGACAACCATAACGATATTCATTGCATGCTCACTTGGTGTGATAGGAGGCTCTGCTTCGTTTTATACCTTAAGTTTGGATCATGTGAATGCAACAAATCCAACTGATTTTATGGTCAACAGCAGCTTATATGAGACAGTGAAAAAAAGCATAGGAACACAGGATGAAATTTCCGAATCTGTTCAGCTGAACTTTAAGCTTGTGGGCAGCCAGTACCATTATTCCATCAGTAAAGAGGGGACGACGGTCCTTGAACCAATCAATATTCTGTCATTATCCAATTATCAGGAGTATCAGAAAATCAATCCGTATTTAAAGACAATCAAGTTAAGTGATGACCATCAGGCAGTTCAGCTTGATGATCGCTCGATGTCGCTTGTTCGGTATGACCCTATATTTCAGTTAGCTGATGGAACAACGATCAAAGTTACTGCTAAGACTCCAGATTATTTAGGAGAACCGCTCCTTCGGTACAATCGTCCGACAATCGTAGTAAGTGATCATCTTTTTGATAAAATAGGCAGTGATGCCGCGTATAGCTTAACGGCTTTCAATCTCCGAAACAGTCAGGATGTTGATTTGGCTAATCGTCTTTCAGAAGAATTTGTAAAAGAATGGCAGTTTCCCATGTATTATGATTTGAAGCAAGAGGGGGATACTGTGTCAGGCTACGTGTCTCAACAATCTCAAAAAAGTGGAGCTGAGCAGACCCTAGAAGAAAAGGAAATCTGGACCTTGAATTACAGCAGCCGTTTGACTGAGCTGGTTTACAGCAGGAAATTATTGGGTGCATTGATTTATATCGTTTTATTTCTGGGGATTTTTGCATTGATCATTTCCGGAAGTGTTCTGATGGTTCGCCAATTTGCAGAAGCAGAGCGTGAGCGAGGAACTTACCGTTTGCTGGATCGCCTGGGCATTCCGCAAAAGCAAATTCGTCAGCTGATTTATCGGCAAAATATCATCATTTTCTTTTTTCCGATGCTGCTGGGAATCCTTCACGCATTCTTTGCTGTCCATCTATTCAATCAGCTTATTCCAAGTCCTGGTTATCGACTGGCGTACCTGTCCTGTGGGGTGCTGCTGCTGATTTACATTGTTTATTATGTACTGACATCGAAAATCTATTACTGGATAGTAGAAAAGGACGAACCGAGTTGATAGCTTTTCGATTGGTTCCACAGCTGGTACGCAATCCGTTTAAGAGTGACCTGACAACAGTGTTTGCTGAATTGTCAGAGACTCGCTGATGAATCGGCAGATTCCCATTTTACAGCTAAGCTGCATATAGGATAGAGGAGAAAATCTACTCTGTGCTTTTTCTATTTTTAATTGAGGAATGAGTGTTATAATATTTTAGATAAGATTTTTGAGAGGAGCTATTGTATTGGATAAACGGGAAGAAGAATTACTGGTAGAGCTGGTTTCTGCAAATGGGGTGCCGGGAAATGAAGATGAAGTGAGAGCTGTTTTCAAAAAGCACGCAGAGCCTTTTGCGGATAAAATCATGTATGATGGACTGGGAAGTATCATTGCTAAGCGTGTTGGGGATAAAGAAGGTCCGAAGGTCTATTTCTCAGGACACTTGGACGAAGTCGGTTTCATGGTCACTCAAATCACTGAAAAAGGCTTTATAAAATTTCAGACACTTGGCGGCTGGTGGGGACAAGTTATGCTTGCGCAGCAGGTGCAGATCACAGCAGCAAATGGCAAAGTATTTCATGGTGTCATCGGCTCAAAACCACCTCATGTGTTGACAGCGGAGGTTCGCAACAAGCCTTATGACATGGCTGATATGTTCATTGATGTGGGTGCTTCCAGTGATGAAATGGTCAAATCATGGGGAATCAGACCCGGTGATATGATCACGCCTTATATCGAATATCGCAGAATGAATGATACAAAATTCATGTTGGCGAAAGCCTGGGATAACCGAATCGGAACAGCAGTTTCCCTCAAGGTATTGGAAAATCTGGCAGCATCGGGACATCCGAATGTTCTGTTTGCAGGTAGTGATGCTCAGGAAGAAGTTGGCCTTAGAGGGGCACGGACAAGTGCGAATTTAGTTGATGCAGATATCTCATTTGCATTAGACACTGGAACGGCTGGAGATACACCGGGAATGACGCCGGAGGAAGCTGATTCTGTATTGGGAGAAGGACCGCAAATCTTGATTTATGATGCATCGATGATTCCTCATAAAAAGCTGAAAGAGTTTGTGATCAAGGTAGCGGAAGAAAATGATATCCCCTTCCAATACACAGTGATTGCAGGGGGCGGAACCGATGCCGGGCAAATGCATTTGGCGAGAAATGGTGTGCCGTCTTTAGCTATCACGGTTCCCGTTCGTTACTTGCACTCTCATACTTCGATCATTCATGAAGATGATTACCTGAATACAGTGAAGCTGGTAACAGAAGTTGTGAAACGTCTGGATCAGGAAACTGTACGTAAAATCAGAGAATATTAAAGAAATCAAAGGAGCTTTAAATTTATGAAAAATCAAATGACAAATGCCATGCATAGAGAGCGGGCTAGAAATGCGCTTTCCGGTAAATGGGGGAAAATGGCGCTGATCGTTTTAGTCAGTGTACTGATAGAAACTGTAGTTAGTACGTTTATCGGTAATGCGACGGGCGTAGCTAGTGATAGTACAGGCGGGAGATTCATTAATTTTATACTGAATAACCTGATCTTCTTTGCTTTGACTTATGGGCTGTATAATGCGGCTCTGCAAGTAATCAGAGGTCGTTCAATCGAAGTAGGGATGGTTCTATCTATATTTAAAGGCGAGTATTATCTGCCAATGCTGTTGATCAATTTAGTGCAGTATGTTGTTCAGCTGGTTGTTGGCTTGCTGGTACTGCTGCCAGTATTGATTACATTCGGAACAACGGTTTATCTGGGCATGATGTTCGATACTGTCTCTGTCACCCAGTACCAAAATGAGATGGCATCCAACCTTTTCCTTGCCGCAGTGATGTTCATTTTCTCTTTGCTGATGCTATTGATCTCTCTATTCGTCAGCGGTGTTTTCCAGTTTGCAGTTTGGACAAAAATCGATCATCCTGAGTTTGGTGTTGGTACAGCCTTGAAGGAAGCACTTGCTTTGATGAAAGGAAATTTCAAGCAATATTTATTCCTTGAATTATCTTTTGTCGGCTGGTATATTGTCGGTGCAATGGCCTTGCTGATTGGTTTATTATGGGTCATTCCATATAACCATGTGGCACTGGCAAGTCTCTATGACTCAATACGTGAAGAAAAAGAATTGATCATTTAATTAGCTGACTAGAATGTGCTTGAAGTTTTTGGCTCTATAGCTGTTCTCAAGTATATCCTAAGTATGTATAAATCATGAATAGGAGGGAAATGTATGAAAATCACTGTTTTAGGCTGTCTGGGTGCTTACCCATATAAGGATCAGGGAACAAGCTCCTATTTGTTAGAGTCTGAAGGATTTCGACTATTATTAGATGCTGGAAGTACAACATTAGTCAATCTGGAAAACCATCTTGATCCTCTTGAACTGGATGCGGTCATTTTGTCTCATTATCATCATGACCATATTGCCGATTTGGGTGTGCTGCAGTATTATCGTCAGCTGTATCCGGCGCAAGTGCCTGTACCGATTTTGCCAATATACGGACACACTGAGGATGCTGTGCATTTTTCAGCATTGGATCTTGACGGTGTTTCTAAGGGGATTCCTTACTTTGAAGCAGAGGAATTGAAGCTGGGACCGTTTTTAATAACCTTTATGAAGACAATTCATCCTGTTCCTTGCTATGCCATGCGTTTTGTTGAAGAAAAAACCGGGAAGGTTTTTGTCTTTACCGGAGACTCCGGCTACTTAGAGGACTTTATTGAGTTTGCTGAGGGAGCGGATATTTTCTTAGCTGATACGTATCTTTTTGAAGGAAACGAAAAGCATCGAGCACACTTTACGTCAAAGGAGTCCGGAGAACTGGCGAAGGCAGCAAGAGTCAAAAAATTAGTGTTGACTCATCTGCCGCAGCACGGGTCACTGGATGAGCTGAAGGCGCAGGCTGAGAAGGCGGCTGATTATCAAATGCCGGTAATCTTAGCTGAAAAAGATTTGGTCATCGATTTATAATTGAACTGAACAGATAAAATAGAAAAGGAGTAGAATCACGTGATATTTGTACCCAATGAAAATAACGATCCGCAGATAAATCTGGCAATCGAAACATATTTGCTGAAGGAAATGCCGTTAGAAGAGCCGATTTTACTTTTTTATATCAATGAACCATCTATTATTATTGGACGGAATCAAAATACGATCGAAGAAATCAACAAAGAATACGTGGAGGAGCAGGGAATCCATGTTGTACGCCGATTAAGCGGCGGCGGTGCGGTGTACCATGACCATGGAAACTTGAATTTCAGCTTCATCATGCCGGACGATGGCAACTCTTTTCGGGATTTTGAAAAGGTGACAAAACCAATCATTCAAGCTTTGCACAAGCTGGGGGTTTCTGGTGCTGAGCTTAAAGGCCGCAACGATCTGGTGATTGATGGAATGAAATTTTCCGGCAATGCGATGTACGCGACAGAGGGTAGAATGTTTGCTCACGGTACACTGATGTTCGATAGCGATATCAATGAAGTCGTCAATGCTTTGAAGGTAAGAAAAGATAAAATTGAGTCTAAAGGCATCAAGTCAATTCGTTCCCGTGTAACGAACATCAAACCGTTTCTTCCAAAAGAGAAGCAAGGGATGACTACAGAAGAGTTCCGTCAGGAGATTCTTTTGAAAATCTTTGGTGTTGATTCTATTGATGAAATCAAAACCTATGAGCTGACAGAGAAAGACTGGGCGCATATCAATCAGATTTCTGATGATTACTATCGCAATTGGGACTGGAACTATGGAAAATCGCCCTCCTTCAATCTTGAACGCAGACATCGTTTTCCAATTGGCTCGATTGAGGTACGTATGGATGTAGAGGACGGCTTGATCAAGGATATTAAAGTCTACGGTGATTTCTTTGGTTTAGGTGAAATCAATGATGTAGAGAAAAAACTAATGGGAATCAAATACGAGAAACAGGCAATCAGTGAAGCAGTTGCTGAGATCGATGTGAAAAAATATTTTGGAAACATCGAAAAAAGAGAATTCATTGATTTGCTTTATTGATTCAGCACAAACTGTAGTAGGAAATAAACAAAGAAGAGGGAATTAAAGAAATGCGTAATGAAATGATGCATCGCCCAGTTGTAAAGGAAGAGCTTGTGGCGTTTATGCGAGAAAGACAAAAGAAACTGTCAGGTGATTTAGGTCTGATTGAGGAAGACGCACATCGTGATGGTATACCAATCATTCCTCACGAGACAGTAGTATTTTTACAGTTTTTCCTTGGGCAGCTGAAACCGAAGAAAATTTTGGAAATCGGTGCAGCGATTGGCTTTTCATCAAGTCTGATGGCGCAATATGTTGGCGAAGATGGATATGTAACAACAATCGATCGGTTTGATGTGATGATCAGAAAAGCAAAGAAAACCTATGAGCGCCTTGGTTTGACTGATAAGGTCACCTTGCTGGAAGGGCAGGCAGCGGATATCTTGCCTGAACTGGATGATCAGTACGATTTCATTTTTATGGATAGTGCAAAATCAAAATATATCGAATTTTTACCAGAATGCCTACGCCTTTTAAAGGTAGGCGGTGTATTGATGGTGGATGATGTTTTTCAAGGAGGAACGATCCTTGAAGCAACGGAGGATATCCCAAGAAGCAAACGGGCGATTCATCGTAAATTGAACGAATTCCTGGATACAGTTATGACTCATCCAGATTTGACGTCGACACTCCTGCCGTTAGGTGACGGTGTAATAATGATCACCAAAGAAAAGGAAATAATTGAATTATAAAAAAACACTCCTTGCCAATGTCGGCAAGGAGTGCTTTTGATTTAAGAAAAGCTTTTGACAATAATTGTTTACTGCAGAAGAGTAAGATTTAGCTCGCCATCAATATAGTAGGTAACACCCTCTTGAATAATGATGCCGTGATAGCGTTCGTCACCGCCGTTATTGTTTTCCCACAGGTCTTCATCGTCATGGATATCATTATATTTTTTACCGGTAAATTCCAAATCATAGGTTCCAGCCGGTAAGTCCTCGCCGCCAATATATTCCCCAGCATAGAGAGAATAAGTGCCGTCTACGTTTTGTGGCGGTTGACTTTTCTTCAGCGTTATTTCACCTGAAATAGAATAACTTGTTCCTTTAACAATAGTGATTCCGTGAATTTTTTCTCCACCGCCATTATTATTTTCCCATAGATCTTCATCGTCGTGGATATCATTATAGCCGCTTCCTGTAAATTCTAAATCATATCTTCCAGCTGGTAGGTATGAATCCCCGCCGACATAGTCGCCATCATAAAGGTGCAATGTATCCTTTGAGGCGCTACTTGATTTAGAAGAAGAGCTTGATGTCTTTGTATCTGATTTTGAGGAAGAAGAACTTGAACTCTCTGTATCAGAATCGCTTGAATCTTCGCCATCGATGTGAATACTTACAACGTCTCCACGCTCAATACTTTTTTGAGCAAGATAAGACCCATCTTCATCTTTAACATTTACTAATGTATCACTTGTTGTCATGATCAATAAATTCTCGCCGGTAGCAATAATTGAATCATTGATTCTTACAATGAGTTCAAGATCACCTTTCCCCAGCTTTTCAATATCGACCTCTTCTTTCTCCGTGATATTCTGTTGAGCATAGTATGCTCCTTCGCTATTTTTAACATTGACCAGTGTATCCCCAACAGTCTCTATTTTCAAATCATAGCCTGAGGCAATCACTGTTTTTTTCTTTGTATCCTTATCGATACGATAAACTACTTTGTAATCAGCCTCACGTGTAGGCTCACTTTCCTCTTCAGAGGATGTACTCTCTGTACTAGTGCTTTCAGCAGTACTTTTTGCAGTTTTCCCGCTGTCCTCCCCATTACCGCACCCAGCTGCTGCTAAAGTAAAAATCAGCAGCAACGACAACACTGACAACCCTTTTTTCATTAAACTCACCTCTTATTTTTGATAAGTAATTATACCAAGAAAAAAAGCTGAGTTCAATGTTGGATTTTCTGAGGACTACTGTCAGGATACCTATCAAATCAACGGTTATAGAAAGAATTAAATGATCGGAAAAATGAAATAAGGTACCATATGTCTATATAAATAGTCTTGTTTAGGTAGGGAATGTTGATCTGTTTTGAGAAAAATATAGGGAAAAATCTGTTTTTTCCTTTGCTTTTGAAGAAGAAATTGATAATTTTTTCAAGACACAAAAGGGCTTAAATATCTCTGGTTCCAGTTAAAGAATGTGCTGATTCTGATTAAGGTGAGGTAGGAGTGTAAGCACAAAAATATACCTACAAAAACTTTATCTGATGCGATAGTTTTTGCAGGTATTCGTTTTGCTCACTATTTCAATGTTACTAGTTTTTTCAATGGCTCTACACCAAAAAGCTTCTCCTGATGAAGTAGGATCTCCGCACAGGCGCGACTATCTTCCAACGCATCATGATGATTGTTCAATTGGATATTCAGATTTTCGCAAACAGTATTCAGCTTGTGATTTGGAAATTCAGGGAACAGCTTGCGGCTGGTTTTCACAGTGCATAGAGACAGATAGCTTGGCTGTTCAATATTATAGTAGTCGAGACAACCAGAAAGGACACCGCAGTCAAAGCCGGCATTATGGGCAACGACTAGGCTGTTTGAATGGAAGTAGGGGCTGATTTGTTCCCAGACATCAGGGAATTTTGGAGCGTCCGCTACATTTTCCGGTCGAATCCCATGTATTTGAATGTTTTTCCAAAAGAAATCAGTTTCAGGTTTGATCAACGAATAATACTCACCAACGATGCGGCTGTTTTCAACCTTTACCACAGCAACAGAACATGCACTGTGCTTCGCATAGCTGGCAGTTTCAAAGTCAATAGCATAAAAGTTCATCTTTAAAGACTCCTTCACATAAGTCATGATAACTCACTTTTTAAAAGTGTTATCTGTAAACTATTATAACTGATTTGGCACGGAAATCATCAAAATAACGAAGAATGATATAAAAATTTAACATTGAAAAGGACTAAAAATCTTCAATGATCACTTCTACAGGGCAATGGTCACTTCCAACAATGTCTGTATGGATGTCTGCAGAAATCAATCGTTCCTTAAGGTCATCCGATATAAGGAAATAATCAATGCGCCACCCGGCATTGTTTTTACGGGCGTTGAAGCGATAACTCCACCAAGAATAGACACCTTCTTTTTCAGGATAGAAGTAGCGATAAGTATCTGTAAAGCCGCTATCTAGAAGTGTTGAAAATTTTTCTCTTTCCTCCGGAGTAAAACCGGCGTTTTTTTGATTGGTCTTCCAATTTTTTAAATCGATATTCTGATGAGCAACATTCAAATCACCGCAGATAATCACAGGCTTTTTGGCTTTTAATTCCTCAAGGTAGAGACGAAAAGCATTTTCCCATGTCATACGATAGTCTAGTCGTTTCAGCTCATTTTGAGAATTAGGTGTGTAGCAGGTAATCAAAAAATAGTTGGGATACTCTAATGTGATGACACGTCCTTCTTGGTCGTGTTCTTCTGCATTGATCCCGTAAAACGCATTGATGGCTTCTTCCTTGGCAAAAATAGCTGTTCCAGAATAGCCTTTCTTCTCTGCATAGTTCCAATATTGATGATAGCCGGGAAACTCAATATCAATTTGTCCTTCTTGAAGCTTTGTTTCCTGCAGGCAAAAGAAGTCAGCATCCAGCTCTTGAAAAACCTCTGTAAAATTTTTCTTAACAACAGCTCTCAGGCCGTTGACGTTCCATGAAATACATTTCATTAATATTCACCTCTTCATCTCTTCATTGTACCCAAATGAAGTGTGTAGTCAATGATCCTGCTGTTTTTTATTGCCTGCTCGTCAGCTAATCAGAAACGGTTTTAAAGAGAGAAACCTCTATTTGTGGTCAGTTGCCTGATAGTCTTCCTTTGAATAGAATCTATACCAGTCTATTGTTAAGTTAATGTACGAGGAAAACGGTCATATTAAGAGCAGGGCTTACAAAGAAAGTTACGCAAAAAAATATAAAACTTTTTTCAGTTTGCTAAAATTTTGGTAGAAAGCTTGTTGATCAGATTGGACTGTCTATGAGTTGTTGACATTGAAAAGGGGCGACATTTGAAAAAACTGTATACTGAAAATGAATAACAGCTCTGCACAAATCAAAGTATTTAAACTGGAAATATAGTAAAATAGGGATATTAAATGAACTAGGGAGGTTCTTATGAAAATCGGTGTGATCGGACTTGGCAATATAGCTCAAAAGGCATATCTGCCAGTTTATAGTGAATTGCGGAATGAAGGCGACTTTGTTCTCGCAACTAGAAATAAAGAAATCAGAGCGCTTTTACAAGATAAATATGGATTTAAAGATGTGGTAGAAACAATCGAGGAATTGATTGCATTTGGGATCGAGGCTTGCTTTGTCCATGTTGCGACAGAAGCGCATGTTGAGATCGTAGATAAGCTGTTGAAAGCGGGTATCCATGTTTGTGTGGATAAACCGTTAAGTGAAAATCTTTCAGAGGTCAAAGAGCTTCAGGCATACGCAAGAGAAAATAAGCTGGTATTGATGATTGCCTTCAATCGTCGTTTTGCTCCATTTGTTGAAGAATTGAAGCGTGTGGAAAATAAGAATCTGCTGCTTATTCAAAAAAATAGAATCAATTCTCCGGGAAATACTGGTTTTATGATCTATGACCTGTTTCTTCATGTTGTTGATACTGCCGTCTACTTATTGGATGATCCGATCCAGCAGGTACAAACAAAGGTGATTGAAAAGAATGGTGAGCTTCAGCGTGCATTTCTTCATCTGGAAACAGAAAAAACGACAGCGATTTGTTCAATGGATCTTCTTTCCGGGGCGAATACCGAAAGTTATCAGGTGAGTGCACTTCAAGGGACATACACTTTGGAAAACCTGACAGAGCTGACGATCCAGACCGACAAAGAGACTAAAAAAGAAGGCTTCAATGACTGGGCAACAACCTTAGATAAAAGAGGATTTGCCCCATTGGTCAGACAATTTATTGCTGGTGTGAAATCAGAAAGCTATGAACACCTGAAGCAAGAAGATGTCTTTTTAAGTCATGAGCTGTGCAGCAAAATACTTCATGACCATCAAAAGCATATTCTATAGACGGACTAGAAAGTTCTCTTGGGACATGCTAGAATAAAATGATGTTTAAGAGAAAGGAAACGGCTTTCAATGAATAATGAAAAAATACAGCGTGAGCTGCCAAATGTAACTATTTTATTTAATGAACCTTTGATGAATTTTACCTTTACAAAAACCGGTGGACCGGCGGATATGCTGAGCTTTCCAAAAAATCCAGAAGAAGTTCGACAAATCGTTCTTTTCTGCCAAAACGAGAATATCCCTTGGCTGGTTTTAGGAAATGCCAGTAACTTGATTGTTCGAGATGGTGGTATTCGCGGTATGGTTGTGATGCTTGCTGATATGAATCAGGTGACTGTTACAGCTGAACATGTAACAGCTGCAGCAGGTGCCAAATTGATCGATACAACCTATGAAGCGTTAGCCAATGATTTGGCTGGTTTTGAATTTGCCTGTGGGATTCCAGGAAGCATTGGCGGAGCAGTATATATGAATGCCGGTGCGTATGATGGTGAAATCAAGGACGTATTTGAGTCTGCTGATATTTTACTACCAAGTGGAGATATCAGAACGATGACAGCTGAGGAAATGGATTTTTCTTATCGTCATAGTGCAATCCAGCAAATGAAGGGAATCATTTTGGCAGCGACCTTTGCTCTAAAGCAAGGGAAGCATGAGCTGATCAAAGCAAGAATGGATGAGCTGACCGAGCTGAGAACGTCTAAACAGCCATTGGAATATCCGTCTTGCGGCAGTGTCTTCAAAAGACCGCCGGGACATTTTACTGGTAAGCTTATTCAGGATGCAGGCCTGCAAGGGTTGAAGTGGGGCGGTGCTCAGATTTCAGAAAAACATGCTGGCTTTATCGTCAATATCGATCAGGCTACAGCAACTGATTATGTGGAATTGATTGCCCATATTCAAGCAGTCATTAAGGAGAAATTTGATGTTGCACTGGAAACGGAAGTCCGTATTATCGGAGAAGAAAAATAAGAATCCTATGACCATTGAACACGTTTCATAATGGAAGACTTTGAAAGCAACTGGACTAGAAAAAACAGCTCTTCAGAAAATTATGCTGAAGAGCTGTTTTTTATTTATTATTTTTTAAATTTTCAATTTCCGCTACTTTGAAATTCTTTCTTTCAAGCTGTTCAACAATCAATGAGCAGCTTTCTTCTGTTGTTTCAGAAGGCAGCGTGATCAATGTACGGCGGATAAATTCACCTTCACCGATATCCAGTGTGATACAGCTGGCAATGCTGCTGTGTTTAGCGATAATCTTGGTAATACTTGCCAAATCTCCCTGTTTACCTGTAGAAGCTACTGTAAGAACGTAGCTGCCTCTTTCAATATTCCAGGACTGTGCAAGAATATTCAACAAGGTACTATGTGTTAATATTCCGTAAAAATGATTGTTTTCATCTAGTACAGCGATATATGGCAACTCTTTGATTGTGAAAAATACCTTGAAGAAGGAAGTGTTCACAAAAATGAACTTTGTTGCATTTTTCAGCAAATAAGTTACTGGCAGACTCATATCTCCGCCATTTGCTTTATGTCTGTAGATATGCATTTTGTAAATATTGCCTCGGAAAATTTTACCTGATTCATCTAGAATCGGCACACAGCGGTAGCCTGATTCCTCCAATATATTCAATGCTTCTTCTAAAGTACAGGATTCATTGACTGTAGTTAAATTTTTCTTTTTTAGAACGACAGATTTCAGTAACATGCCTGACCCTCCTTATAATAAGTGCTTCTGATAGCTCAATAATAACATAACTTGAAAAAAAACAATAGCCTGTTGGCGAGAGGCGTAGGAAAAGTATTTTCCAACTTTTGAAAATCAGCCGGATATTGACTTTTTGATCAATCAGTGATAATGTTAATAGGTGATTTTATGAACAGAGGAGGAAGAAGTATGGCGGTCAAAAAATCAGCTCTTGCCTGTTCAGTGTGTGGTTCTCGTAATTATTCCAAAGCAATAACTGAAGGAAAACACGGAAGCCGATTAGAGGTTAAAAAATTCTGTAAATACTGTAAACAGCATACATTGCATAAAGAAACAAAGTAATTATTGGAGGAGTAGAGATGAAATTTTTAAAAAGTGTCAGAGACGAAATGAAAAAAGTAACTTGGCCTACTAAAAAACAGTTGCGCAAAGATACATTGGTCGTTATCGAAACAACAGTATTGTTTGCAATCTTGTTCTTCGTTATGGATACAGCGATCCAAACAGCTTTCGGCTGGATTCTTCGTTGATTGTAACTGGAATTTTACTCGAATGAGTGCTATAATAACTGTGTTAGAAAAACTTCGGGCAAGCTGAGGTTTTTTTATTTTCCTGGAAAAACAAAATCAATTGATTTGAATAACGATATAAGGAGCTTAAAGAGAATGGAAACATTTGAAAGAAACTGGTACGTACTGCATACGTACTCCGGCTATGAGAACAAGGTAAAAGCGAATATTGAATCACGTGCACTTAGCATGGGCATGGGCGATTACATTTTTCGTGTAGTAGTTCCGGAAGAAACAGCGACAGAAGAAAAGAACGGAAAGAAAAAAGAAGTTGTGCATAAAACGTTCCCTGGTTATGTCTTAGTGGAGATGGTCATGACAGATGATTCATGGTATGTCGTTCGTAATACACCGGGAGTAACAGGCTTTGTTGGCTCTCATGGTGCCGGTAGTAAACCAGCTCCGTTACTGCAAGAAGAAATCAACCATATCCTGCGTTCAATTGGAATGAGTGCACGTCAAACTGAACTAGAGGTAGAAATTGGTGAAGTCGTTCGTATTATTGAAGGAGCCTTCTCCGGATTAGAGGGAGAAGTAACTGAAATCGACGAAGAGAAACAAAAGCTGAAAGTAAATATCGACATGTTTGGTCGTGAAACAAGTACTGAACTTGACTTTGAACAAGTCGATAAAATTTAATAAAAGAAGAGGCTCAGACAATCTATATGTTGTCATGAGCAGCTTCAAAAAGCAGAAGGATCATCGGGTAGATGCTCCTTCTGCTTTTTTTTGCTTTAGCTATTACTTAGACTTACCCTCAGTTGGTAAGTTAAGTTCTTTGAGTTCCCGCAACATGCTACACATAGCATTGTATTGACTGGTGTTCATGCTCATCCGTAATTCCTTAGCAGTCAAGAGGTTGTGACGATCAATGATGTTGATTTGGTGATCGTTGAACGATTCTTTCCATATCCGACTCTTCTTGAACCAATAGTTCTAAGCTTGTACTGCTCCTTACTGAAGGACTGGGTTTTAAAGGCAGATTTCAAAATGTATTCATCAGAGGTGATCATCAGTGTAGTTTGGTAGTCAAGAAATAGAAAAGCTAGTAAAAAAACGAAGTAGTAGAGTGGCCATAATGATTTCGTTACGCTCTTGTAGAGGAAATATTATCCAATAAAGAACTGCCAAAAAAGCAATAAAGAGGATCGTGCGTAAGTTTTTAGGGTTTAATTTGAATTCGTTCATGTTGTTCTCCGAGTGAGTTATTTTATTAAGCTTATAGTATAGCAGGGGCGGATAAATTAAAAAAAACTTGATTGATGAAGAATAAATAATTAGAGAGCTGTTATTTTTTTATCACGTTGTTAAATAATGTTCGTGTTTTGGGGATTTCAAATGAAGAAGAAAATAAAAAGGTTGAACTAGTCGAGAGTCATAAGTATCCAGATGATAGGTAAACCAACTTATATGAACGGTCATTTATATTTTGAAAGTTATTAAAAGTTTAAAAATGCAGGAATCTAATTAGAAAATCGAAAAAAGAGAAGACGAACAAAAAAATATGTATAGACATTTTGTGCAATGAAAACCAATTTTTAGTGAAATATTAGAAAAAAATCATTGTAAACGTTCGTGTTTTTGATTATAATGTTACAGAAAAACGAATGAGGAGAGGTAAAATGAAACGGAATGTTCCGTATTTGATTGTAACACCAGGGATTATTTTATTGTTATTTTTTATGCTGGTACCTTTGGTAAACAGTATATGGCCGACTATTTTTACAGATAGTGGAGCCAGTATCAAGCCATATGTAGATTTTTTGACAGATGACTATAATTTGAAAATTTTTATTCGTACGATCAAAGTATCGGTGATCGTGACACTTATCTCTGCTGCTTTGGGAATTCCGGCAGCGTATTTTATTGCAGGTGTTAGTAAAAAATGGAAAAGTCTATTGATGGCAATGACGATGTTTCCTTTACTGACGAACTCTGTTATTCGAAGCTTTGCGTGGATCAATATTCTTGGGAAATCAGGTGTGATCAACAGCTTGTTGCTGAATATTGGTATCATCGATCAGCCGCTAACATTGCTTTATACGGAATTTTCGATTATTGTCGGTTCTGTTTACTTGTTTCTTCCAACAATGATCATGACACTTGTGGGTGTGATGGAAACGATCGAGAAGGAAACTCTGGAGGCCGCTGAAACCTTGGGAGCTAGTCCCTTCACAGCTTTCTATAAAATCGTTCTCCCGTTGTGTACACCGGGTGTGATCGTCGGTAGTATTTTGGTTTTTACCGGGACAATGACCGCTTATACAACGCCGCAATTACTGGGTGGAAATAAAAATATGCTGATGGCCACCTTCCTTTATCAAAAGGCTTCTACTTTAGGAGATTGGACTTCTGCCAGTGTGATCGCTTTGATCATGATCGTTACTACATTGGTCGTGAATAAAGGATTGAATATGGCTGCAGCTCGTTTAGATCGGAGGGAAATGAATAATGCGTAAGCAAAAGGGTATGACATTGATTGCTGTTTTAGTGTTTGCTTTCCTATTTCTGCCTCTAGTCGTTATCGTAGTTACGTCCTTTGGGAAAGCCGCAACTATCCAATTCCCAATTGAAGAGGTTTCATTGGATTGGTATAAAAAAGCACTTACTTCAGAAACATTCATGAATAGCTTTAAACTGAGTGGAGCAATAGGCATCGGTGCGACATTATTAGCCTTACTGATTGGTGTGCCGGCATCCTATGCATTATCTCGTTATGATATGAAGGGAAAAAATATACTGAAAAGTTTTTTCCTGTCACCAACAATGATTCCGGGAATTGTAGTTGGGTATTCTCTATTTCAATTCGTAGTGATCCAGCTGCGTTTACCAGTGATTCAGGGCTTGTTGATTGGGCATTTTCTGATCAGTTTGCCATATATCATTCGTGTAGTCGGCTCCAGTATGGAGCAATTGGATTTTTCAATTGAAGAAGTTGCTTGGACATTAGGCTGTACACGAGTTCGCGCCTTTCTAAAAATCGTCCTGCCAAATGTCTCTTCTGGAATTTTTGCAGCATTTATGTTGGCGTTTGTTAATTCATTCAATAATGTGCCGGTTTCCATGTTTCTATCCGGACCGGGAGTAACTATGCTGCCAACCTCGTTGCTAAGTTATATTGAATATACGTATGATCCAACTGTATCGGCTATCTCAGTAATGATCATGTTGCTGACGATCTTGTTGATGTTCATCGTTGAAAAGACATTAGGATTGGCATCCATATCCTAAGAAATTGGGTATAGAAGAAATGGACTTTTTAGAATCGGAAAGCAAGCTGAGCAGCTTTGTTTCCATCAACAAAGAAAAGAGGGTAATGTGTGAGCTTTGTAAATTTAAATAATATTCGTGTCAGCTATGACGGTAAACAAAATATATTAGAGCAATTAAATATTTCTATGGAAAAGGGTGAGCTGGTTTCTTTATTGGGACCAAGCGGCTGTGGGAAAACCACGACGCTTCGTGTGATTGCCGGATTGATTTCTCCAAATGACGGGTCTTTTGTTTTGGATGGGCAGGAGATCGTCAAGGTTCCTGTGCATAAACGTAATTTTGGTATGGTGTTCCAAAGCTATGCATTATTTCCACATTTGACCATTTCAGAGAATGTCGCTTTTGGTCTGAAGCTTCGCAAGGAGTCAAAGGAAACTATCAATAAGAAAGTTGCTGATATGCTGGAAATCTGTGGATTGGGACAGTTCGGCGATCGTTATCCGAAACAGCTTTCAGGCGGACAACGGCAACGGGTAGCTTTGGCGAGAGCACTGGTTATTGAACCAAAGTTATTGCTGCTTGATGAGCCTTTGAGTAATTTGGATGCGAAGCTGCGGGTGCAGATGCGTATCGAAATCAAACGAATCCAGCAGCAGTTGGGGATCACAACGGTGTTTGTTACCCATGATCAAGAAGAGTGCTTCTCGATTTCTGATAAAGTTGCAGTGATGAACAATGGCGTGATTGAGCAATATGATACACCTGAGATGATTTATCGTAATCCAAAAACCAAGTTTGTGGCTCATTTCATTGGGTTTGAAAACTTTTTTGAAGTTAATCAAGCTTCTGGAAATCATTACGAGGCAAAGGGTATTCATTTTGAGACAGAGTATGAACAAGCGCCGGCGGCTTCACTAGTAGCGACGATTCGTCCAGAAGACATTGAGATTGCTTCAGGGGCAACTGAAAATATTGTTAACGGTCAGGTAGAGGTTCGAACATTTCTTGGTAAGAGTTACCAATATGAAGTAGTTACACCGCTTGGAAAATTCTTAGTTAATGGTAGTGATAAGCAAATTTATGAAGCAGGCGACACAATCGCTTTATATTTTCCAAAAGGAAAAATCGTTCTTTTGGAAGATAAATAAATAAAAAGGGAAAAGAGGAAATAATTGTGAAAAAACGTTTTGCAGCAGGAACATTGGTATTGGCAAGCATGTTTGCATTGGCAGCATGTGGTGGAGGAAGTTCAGACAACTCTTCAGACAAAAAAGAATCAAAGGATTTAGTTGTATCAACATTTGGCTTGAGTGAAGATATCGTGAAAAGTGATGTTATGGCACCGTTTGAAAAGGAATTTGATGCGAAAATCACGATGGATATCGGAAACAGCGGAGACCGTTTTACCAAGCTTGTCAGTAATCCTACTGGTATTGATGTGATTGAACTGGCTCAGGCAAATTCAGCTGATGGAGCTTCACAGGATATGTTTGAAAAACTAGATGAATCAAAAATCCCGAATATCGCAGATTTAACAGATGGCGCAAAAGAAGTTTTTGACAGCGGTGCAGGTGTTCCGATTGCTGTAAATAGTGTAGGAATCGTTTATGACAAAGAAAAAGTCGGCAAAGAAATCACTGACTGGTCTGATCTGTGGGATTCTTCATTAAAGGGAAAAATCTCTATCCCGGAAATCACAACAACTGCCGGACCTCTGATGATGTACATTGCAAGTGACTATGCAGGTGAAGATATCACAAAAGATAACGGCGAAGCTGCTTTCAAAGCCTTGGAAGAGCTGAAACCAAATATTGTAAAAACATATGCTAAATCCTCTGATTTGGCAAACATGTTCCAAGCAGGAGAAATCGAAGCTGCTATAGTAATGGACTTTGCTTATGATGTGATCAAGGGAGATTCTGATTCAATCGAATATGTTGTTCCGGAGAGTGGTACGTATGCAAATTACAACACGATCAACATTCCAAAAGAAGCAGCAAATAAAGAGTTGGCTTATGAGTTCGTCAACTACAGAATCAGTGCTGACTCTCAAAAAACAAAAGCTCTTTCTCTGAATGAGGCACCGACAGTAAGCACTGTTGAGCTGACGGAAGAAGAAGCTGGAAACATGACGTATGGTGCTATTGCAGATCGTGCAGAAACAGTTGACTTTGATTTTGTAAATGGTCAATTAACTGACTGGATCGATCAGTGGAACCGCCTGATCAATCAATAAGAAATGAAATACTATGGCTGGGATGACATCAAAGGATTCCCAGCCATTTGATTTTGATGAAAGAAACGACATAAAACAGGTATAATGAGTGAGATGAATACCGTTGCATTTTCATTGCACGAATGCTTGAGTGGAATAAGTTATTCAACAACATCTACAAAATTACATAACAAAAGAAGTAAGGGGATCATGGCTTATGAAAATCGATTTATTGATAAAAAATGTGAATGTCTATAATACAGTAAAACAACTATTTGAGAAAAAGAATGTAACAGTGAGTGATGGAAAATTCTATTACATCAGCTCAAAGGATCTGACCTATTTGAATGCAGTACAAGAAATAGATGGGCAAGGGCGCTGCATGGTTCCGGGACTGTTGGATATTCATATGCATATCGAAAGCTCGATGACTACACCAACGATTTTTTCCAAGGCTGTTTTACCACATGGTGTGACCACAGTTGTTGCAGATGCTCACGAAATGGCGAATGTTTTTGGTATTGACGGATTAACAGAGTTCATGGCAGCAAAAACGGAAATTGATATTTTTCATGCAATCCCATCTTCCGTTCCCTCAACAACACCGGAGCTGGAAACAACAGGTGGAATCATTGGATTGGAAGAGGTCGCTGAGCTATTGGAAAATCCACGAATCATTTGCTTGGGAGAAGCGATGAACTTTAAGGGGATTGCCAGCGAACCAGACTCATTGATTCGACAAATCATCGATCTTTGTAAAGAGAAGCGTCCAACTATGCCATTGGAAGGGCATTGTCCAAAGATTTATGAAGAGGAGCTGGCAGCGTTTTTGTATAGTGGGATTTCTTCGGATCATACACATCAATTTCCTGAATCTCTAGCAGAAAAAATTGAAAACGGTATGTTCATTCAATTCCAGAATAAATCGATCACTCCGGAAAATATGGCGGTCATCGTAGAGAACAACTACTATGACTATGCCTGTCTGATCACGGATGATGTGATGGCAGACGTTTTACTGGAAGGGCACTTGAATGAGAACTTGAAAAAGGCCGTTGCAGCAGGGGTACCAATAGAGCAGGCTATCTATATGACGACCTATACTCCGGCAAGAAGGATGAGTCTGAATGATCGGGGAATGATCGCGCCAGGGAGAGTCGCTGACTTTTTACTACTGGATGATTTAGCTTCATTTTCTATTGAAGAGGTTTATAAATCAGGAAAATTGGTGCATAAAAAAGGGGATGCGGTTGCTTACCCTGAGAAGGTGGAGCAGTTTCCGGCTAGCTACAGTCAATCTGTACAGTGTAAGTTGCTGGCAGCAGAGGATCTAAAAATTCCGGTACAAACAGAGTTGAAGAAGGTGCGTTGTAATGTTATCCAGAAACAAGAGATAGGCACTTTTACTGAGCGAATATCGAAGGAGATAGCAGTTAAAGATGGTTTTCTGGATTGGGAAAACTCGGATTGCGCATTACTGCTCGTGATGGAACGCTATGGAAAAAATGGCAATATTGCATATGCGTTGATGGAACAGCCGATCACCAAGCAAGGAAGTATCGGTACAACTTGGGCTCATGATCACCATAATGTGATGGTGATGGGAAACAATAGTGAAGATATACTGACAGCACAACACGAACTGCTAAGTATGCAAGGCGGTTATGTTGTCACTGAGCATGGGTCTATCAAGGCAACTTGTCCGTTGCCAATCGGCGGGATTTTGTCTCAGGCACCAATCGAAGAGCTAGGCACTGATTTGAAACAAGTGCGAAGAGCAATGCAGGATTTGGGCTATAAGAATATGAATGAGATCATGTCGTTTTCAACGCTGTCGTTACCTGTATCACCTGCTATTAAGATGACTGATAAAGGAATGATGGATACGAAGACACAAGAATTCTATCCGCTTGTCTTTCCAGAGGATGGAGTGATTGCATGAAAACCTTGATCAAAGCTGTTCACGTATTGACGATCGATGACCAGATGACAGAATATAAAAATGGGTATGTTCTGATTGACGGGGAAGAGATCGTTGAGGTAGGAGAATGGCTGGAACAGGAGATTGCAGCAGATGAAATAGTTGATGGACAGGGAGGGCTGCTGCTGCCGGGATTCATCAACACCCATACGCATGTCGGAATGATTCCATTTCGATCACTTGGAGACGATGTTCCGGATCGCTTGAGGCGCTTCCTGTTTCCTCTGGAAGCATACATGACAAGAGAACTGGCAGCAGCAAGCAGTGCGTATGCAATTAGTGAGATGCTGCTGAGTGGTGTGACTGGATTTTGTGATATGTATTATTTTGAGGATCAAGTGGCAGAGGTATGTGATCGCTTCGGCGTTCGAGCAATTGTTGGCGAGACAATCATAGACATGCCGACTTGTGATAGTGAAGAGCCTTCTGGAGGGTTAAGCTATTGTGAAGACTTCATCCCTAAATGGAAGAACCATCCATTGATTACTCCGGCCATTGCCCCTCATGCGCCGAATACGAATTCCTATGGGGTACTAAAGAAAATCGTGGAAATGAGTCATGACTATCAAGTGCCGATCACGATGCATGTGGCAGAGATGGATTATGAATTGATTGAACTAGCTGAAGAGCATCAACAGACACCCTTTGAACTGTTAGAAAGTTTAGGATATATGGAGCGGCCATTTATTATGGCGCATTGTATTCATATGACAGATTCTGATATCGCTCTGACTGCTGCTCATGCAAAGAATGCTCGAATTGCCCATTGTATCGGTGCAAATACGAAATCAGCTAAAGGAGTAGCGCCAGTCAAGTCTATGCTGAAGGCTAGATTGACCGTGGGGCTGGGGACAGACGGACCAAGCAGCGGCAATACGCTGGATCTGTTTACACAAATGAAGCTATTCGCCAATTTTCACAAAACTTATGAAAAGGATCGTGCACTGTTTCCGGCGAAAGATATTGTTCGACTGGCAACAAAAGGGGGGGCCGAAACACTTGGCTTTGATGAGGTTGGTTCGATAGAAGCTGGAAAGAAAGCAGATATGATTCTTGTTGAAACCCAGTCTGTCAATATGTTTCCGATTTTTGATCCATATTCTGCATTGGTGTATTCAGCGAATTCATCAAATGTTGAACATGTCTGGGTCAACGGCAAGCAACTGGTCAAAGAGCATCAGCTCATCGCTCATGATCTAAGAGAAATCAGAGAAGAGCTCTACAATCAGATGGGACAGTTTGTTGCAGAAGCGAAGAAGAGAATGTAGAAATTGAGCAGCTGCGATGAGGGATAGAGGAAAACCATCTTTATAAATCACGTGTTGAAGCAGTTCAACGCTGATTTGAAAAGATGGTTTTTTATGTGTGAAGTGATTCTATTTATAGTAAGTAATACAAAACTAATCCTTCTTCGATAAAAGTTCCTTTGTCAGTCTTTTAGCTGTCGGAGTGACAGCCAGCCCACCTTCGGCAGTTTCTTTGAAAATACCGGGCATTTGACGTCCTACCTGATACATGGCTGCGACAACTTCATCGGGAGGAATGACACTCTTGATTCCGGCAAGGGCCATATCAGCAGATATGAAAGCTTGGGAAGAACCCAAGGCATTTCGTTTCACACATGGCACCTCGACTAGTCCGGCAACAGGATCGCAAATCAGTCCCATCATATTTTTCAAAGTAATGGCGACAGCTTGAGCTGCTTGCTCTGGTGAACCTCCGGCAGCGCAAACCAATGCGGCACTTGCCATGGCGCTGGCAGAGCCGATTTCAGCCTGACAGCCGCCTTCTGCACCGCTGATGGATGAATTGTTGGCGATGACCAAGCCAAAGGCTCCGGCAGTGAAAAGAAATTCCAACTGCTGCTCATGAGTCAGTTCTAAACGATCGACAGCAGCTAAAAGAACCCCAGGAACAACTCCGGCACTACCTGCTGTTGGTGTTGCGCAAATCAGTCCCATTTTTGCATTGACTTCATTGACCGCAACTGCATTTTTTACAGCTGTCAAAATAGTTTCACCGCTTAAAAAATTGCCGCTTTCAATATAGCTGTTGAGACGCGCAGCATCCCCACCAGTGATTTTAGTAACAGAGGTAACTCCGGCAGTTCCTTCAGCGATGGATTGCTTCATCACGACTAGATTTTTTTCCATGGTTTCGATGATCCGTTCACGACTGCAATGATGAGTGTCCATTTCTACAGCAATCATCAATTCAGCAACTGATGGAAAATCGGATGCTTGTAACACTAATTCTTCAATAGAAAGAAACATCGTTTTTTGCTCCTTTGATAGATTTCAACTTAATCAAAATAATTTACGTTATGAATATGGGGGATTTTTCCCAATGTATCAACAATTGTTCCAGCTTCTTGTTGATCGACCTCGATGATCATGATGGCTTTTTCGCCTTTTGATTCTCGAGTGACTGTCATTGTTCCAATGTTTATTGCCATTTCAGAAAGACAGTTAGTCACTTTTGCAATCATTCCAGGTACATCCTGATGAACGATGATAAATGTAGGGACACCCATATTCAAGGAAATCTTGAAGCCGTCCAGCTCAGAAATCTGAATGTTCCCACCACCGATGGAAATACCGGTAACTGAGAGTTTGCGTTTTCCTTTAGAGACTAATAGCTGAACAGAGTTGGGGTGATCCGCTTTTTCATTTCTGGGAACGAAAAGAACCTCCATTCCTTTTTCATGAGCAATCTTCAATGAATCGGCCAGCGCCGGATCGTCAGGCTCCATACCAAGAAGTCCACCCACTAGCGCAATATCAGTGCCATGCCCTCGGTAAGTTTTCGCAAAGGATTCATAAAGATAAATGTCTACAGTGTCAGGTTGTTCGCCGAAAATATTTCGAACGATCTTACCGATACGCGCAGCACCGGCAGTATGTGAGCTGCTGGGGCCAATCATCACGGGACCGATGATGTCAAATACACTTTTATATCGTTGTTGTTCCATAATAAAGCTCCTTTTTAATAGAAGTCAGCTTCAGACAGCTGTTTGCTTATAGCTGGATATTCATAGTTGGGCCTGTTCATTAGCTGAGCAAATAGTTTATGTAATGGTTCATTGTAATTGAACGAACTGGAAGTAGTGTAACATATGAGGCTTGGAAAAGTGAAGATTTCTACTAAAAAAACAGTGAGAATTAATAGAATACGATTTCGAAAATATGTCATAAGGGTTAATGAGTAGTAAATAAAGAAATGCATTCAAAAATAAAAGTTGACAAACTATATATTCTTGATATATAGTTTTTGTAAAGAAAGTAGGTGGCAGCTATGTCCTATTCAGGTGCTACTTTTCAAGGGATATCGATCCTAGTGTTCATCCATTTTAAATCGGAAGAAGAGAAGTATGATTTTCTTTCAGCCAAAGTAATTTCGGAGATGCTCAATATCCCAACTCCTACAGTTGTGAAAATTTTGGGTAAGCTGAAAAAGGCCGACTTGATTGTGACAAAAGAGGGTGCTCGAGGCGGGAATCATTTAGCCAGGCCCATTGCTGAAATCACACTGTATGATGTTTTTCATGCAGTTGAGCAGGGAACAGAGCTGTTTCGAACCTATCGCACCTTCAATATGGATTTCGATAATTTGGATAACATGGTGGAAAAAGGTATCAGTAGTTTGAAAAAAGCAGAAAAAGCAATGGAAGAAGAACTGGCAAACGTCAGAATATCTGACTTGATCCAATAAAGGACGGAATGTCCGTTTTTCTTTCGTTTTAACTATATATAAAGTGTATAAAGAATATTTAGTTAGGAGAGAATAAAATATGGAAAAAACAGTTTTTATAACAGGGGCTTCTTCAGGGATAGGTAGAGAAGCTGTAAAGTACTTTATTGAAAAAGAGTGGCAGGTCATTGCTGCCATGCGAAGGCCTGAACTGGAAACAGAGCTGAAGAATCACAAAAAATTATTATTGGTCAGCTGTGATGTTACGAATCATGAAAGTATTGAAGACGCTCTTCAAAGAGGGATTGAACAGTTCAAGCAGATCGATGTACTGGTCAATAATGCAGGATATTATCTTTTTGGCCCGTTGGAAGAAGCGAGTGATGAACAAGTGAGACAGCAAATCGATACCAATCTGATAGGGGTAATCAGTATGACAAAAGCCCTTATTCCATATTTCAGAGGGCAGCAGTCGGGTCGGATCATCAATATTTCTTCCATTGCCGGTAGAACTTCTCTCCCTTTACAGTCCGTCTATCATGCGACAAAATGGGGAATTGAAGGCCTGACAGAGTCGCTTCGCTATGAGTTGAGGCCATTCAATATCAAGCTGAAGCTGATCGAACCTGGCGTGATCCATACAGATTTTTATGAGCGTTCGATGCAGACAACAGCCTTGAGTGATGAGTATGAATTGTACGGAAAGACAGTGAGAGACAATGTTGCAGCAAATGGTGCAAACGGCTCTTCTCCGAGAGGAGTGGCAGAAGTGATTTTCAAGGCTGCCACTGATAATAGTAGTAAGCTAAGATATACAGTAGGAAAGAGTAGACAGCTGATTCAGCTTAGGCAACTGCTTCCTCTCGCCAGTTATCAATTTTTAGTTGGAAAAGTCATGACGCAAAAGAATTGAGAAAACTAGATTAAACTTATGAAAAAGCATTGAAAAACTAAGGAAAAGACTGTATACTATTCAAGTGTGCATTTTTGCACACGTCTATTCTTGGTGTTTTCAGGAAGGACAGTGGGAGGAGAAATATGCATCTCCAATTAACCACATCACGGACTCAAGGAGGTATGTCTCGTGGCAAAAAAAGTAGAAAAATTAGTTAAATTGCAAATTCCTGCAGGTAAAGCAACACCAGCACCGCCAGTAGGTCCTGCACTAGGTCAAGCGGGTATCAACATTATGGGATTCACTAAAGAATTCAACGCTCGTACAGCTGATCAAGCAGGTTTGATCATTCCAGTGGTAATCTCTGTATACGAAGACCGTTCATTCACTTTCGTAACTAAGACACCACCAGCTGCAGTACTATTGAAAAAAGCAGCTAAAATTGACAAAGGTTCAGGCGAACCAAACAAAAATAAAGTAGCTAAAGTAACCAGCGACCAAGTAAAAGAAATCGCTGAACTTAAAATGGCAGACCTAAACGCAGCTAATGTTGAATCAGCTATGCGCATGGTTGAAGGAACTGCACGAAGCATGGGGATCACTGTAGAATAATAGATTATCTGCAACCCTGAAGAAGTAGCTTCTCAGTCTGTTTCATATTGAAAGATATGAATTACGTGGGAGGTTCTACCGTTATAACCACAATCAAGGAGGAAACAAAATGGCTAAAAAGAGCAAAAAAATGCAAGATGCATTAAAAAAAGTTGATACTACTAAAGCTTACACAGTAGCAGAAGCGGTAGCTTTGGCTAAAGATACAAATACTGCGAAATTCGATGCAACAGTTGAAGTTGCTTACCGTCTAAACGTAGACCCTAAAAAAGCAGACCAACAAATCCGTGGAGCAGTTGTGCTTCCAAACGGAACTGGTAAAACTCAAACAGTTTTGGTATTTGCTAAAGGTGAAAAAGCGAAAGAAGCGGAAGCTGCTGGCGCTGACTATGTTGGAGATGCTGACATGGTTAACAAAATCCAACAAGGCTGGTTCGATTTCGACGTAGTTGTTGCAACTCCGGACATGATGGCTGAAGTTGGTAAATTAGGTCGTGTATTAGGTCCTAAAGGATTAATGCCTAACCCTAAAACTGGTACTGTAACTATGGACGTAACAAAAGCAATCAACGAAGTAAAAGCTGGTAAAGTAACTTACCGTGTTGATAAAGCTGGTAACATCCATGTTCCTATCGGTAAAGTATCATTCGATACAGACAAGCTGATTGAAAACTTCAACACAATCAACGATGTACTGTTGAAAGCTAAACCATCAGCAGCAAAAGGTCAATACATCAAAAACATTTCAGTAACAACAACATTTGGCCCTGGAATCCACGTTGACCAATTTTCTTTCTAAGAAATAAAAGTTGAGTGAACTGGTTAAATCATGAGCAAATTAGGGAAGTGGCTCAAAGATGTTTTTTATCTTTGTAGACAATTCATCTATTTGCCGATTGATTTAGTTCAGGAAACTAGATGAAAATAAAAGCTGAGCAGACTAGTTCAATTCATGAGCAAGTTTGCTAAAAAAACTATTGACTCAACTACCTTATCTATGATAAGGTAGTTGAGGTTAATAATTAACTGTACCGAAGACAGTAGGTGACGCAAGTCTTAATTTCCTACCGAGGACAACGATTGATAAAAATTTGTCAATGAGTCCCTCTATGTCAACGGTGGCATGGAGTTTTTTGTTGTTTATCAACTAAAAACTTCTCCATCATTATTCAGGAGGTGAAAATAAATGAGTGAAGCAGCAATCGCTAAAAAAGCAGGTTTAGTTGATGACGTAACTGAAAAATTCAAAGCAGCAGCTTCTGTAGTCATCGTTGACTACCGTGGTTTAACTGTTGAAGAAGTAACAAGCTTACGTAAACAACTACGCGATGCAAACGTTGAAATGAAAGTTATCAAAAATTCTATCCTTTCACGTGCCGCAAAAGCAGCAGGCTTAGAAGGTCTTGATGAAGTATTCACAGGTCCTACAGCTGTAGCATTCAGTAACGAAGATGTAGTTGCACCGGCTAAGATTATGGATGAATTTGCAAAAGATGCAAAAGCATTGGAAATCAAAGGTGGGGTTATCGAAGGTAAAGTATCTTCTTTGGAAGAAATTACTGCACTTGCGAAACTACCAAGCCGCGAAGGTTTACTATCTATGTTGCTGTCTGTTCTACAAGCACCAGTCCGCAACGTTGCCTACGCTGTCAAAGCAGTGGCAGAAAAACAAGAAGAAGTTGCTTAATCGCAGCCTAACTTTAGTATCATAAAAAAAATTATAGTTTATTAAACTTTAAATGGAGGAAAACAAAAATGGCATTGAATATTGAAAACATTATTGCTGAACTAGAAACAGCAACTATCTTAGAATTAAGCGAATTAGTTAAAGCTATTGAAGAAAAATTTGACGTATCTGCAGCAGCTCCTGTTGCAGCAGCAGCAGGTCCTGCAGCTGGTGGCGGCGAAGAACAAACTGAATTCACTGTAGAATTGACTGCAGCTGGAGATCAAAAAGTTAAAGTTATCAAAGCAGTTCGTGAAGCAACTGGTCTTGGCTTGAAAGAAGCTAAAGCTGTAGTTGACGGAGCTCCTGCACCAGTTAAAGAAGGCATCTCTAAAGATGAAGCTGAAACATTGAAAGCTGCTTTAGAAGAAGTTGGCGCTTCTGTAACAGTAAAATAATTCTCTTTTGTAGAGATTTTAGAGAGTGGGACAATAGTCCGCTCTCAAAAAGAAAACAAGTCTGATTTTGATGATCAATATCAAAATCGGGCTTGTTTTTTCTTCTTTCCGTCTCTTTCTCTCCATGTGCTTCCCTAATTTTCTCAAGTTTAACGCCATCAGCGCCAAACCAACATCAATCTTCGCTCCTTGTTTTCCACGCAAATGGAAACGATGGAACCCCAAATGAGCCTTTAGATGCCCAAATACTGGTTCGACCTCGATTTTTCGTTTTCGATAAATCGAACCTGTTTTTTCATCTAAAAGCTTCTGCTTACACACTGCTTTGAAGTACTGCCAATTATTGTTCACTTGAATCTGACGTGTTCGGTCGCTTTTGGCTTTCGTACAGTGACTACGAACAGGACAACCTCGACAATCCTCACATTCATAGACTTTGAAGTCTCGGACAAATCCTCCTTTGTCCGTTCTTCGACTGTATCGCTTGAAGGGAACTGCCCGATGGGCAGGACAAATATAGGTATCCTCTTCTTCAAGATAGCGCCAGTTTTCAACGATAAATGGATTGTCTCTGTAGTTCTTTTTGCTTTCTTTATGGTACCCACCATAGGTAATCAATGGTGTTTTATGCAAGATATCACTGATATACATATAATTTTCTTCACTGCCATAACCGGCATCTGCCACAATATATTCGGGTAGCTCCTTGTGTTGGTCTAAGAAGCTGTCTAAGAACGGATTTAAGGTTTTTGTATCGGTTGGATT
>NZ_JAEDXU010000014.1 GCF_017830045.1 Enterococcus larvae
ATATTCCTCATGGCGTAGCCTGTGCGTCTTTACTACCGACTGTGATGAAATACAACAAGGATTTTACCACTGAGAAATACCGTGAGATCGCGATTGCTTTGGGCTTGGAAGGTGCAGAAGCAACGAGTATCGAAGGTGTGCGTGATGCCGCGTGTGAAGCAATCGACCAGTTAAGTAAGGATGTCGGCATTCCTGCAACAATTTCCGAGCTGGGGGTGAAGGCGGAGGACATTCCGCACATCGCACAGGATGCCTTCAAGGATGTGTGTACACCGGGGAATCCAAGAGACGCATCAGTAGAAGAAATCATTGCGCTATATCAAAGCTTGATGTAGGAAAGAAAGTCAGAGGTTGGATTGGAAAATCCAACCTCTTTTAATGAAAAAAAGACCTGCCAGTCGTAAAATTAGATTATGATTGTTATAAAACGCTATCTTCACATTATCACTTGACCTTGAAAGCTTTTGCTTGTATTATACTACTTGGGCACCTTTTAAAAGGTCAGAAATTGAATGTTACTCGCTCCCTATTCATTTGGATAGGGGCGTTTTCTTTTTTTATAAGAGTAAATTTATTCAATGTTCTCTCTAAATAATTTATACGAAGGGGTTTTTGTAATTATGACAAAATATATTTTTGTTACTGGCGGCGTGGTTTCATCAATCGGAAAAGGGATTGTGGCTGCCTCTCTCGGACGCTTACTGAAAAATCGCGGATTGAAAGTGACGATTCAAAAGTTTGATCCTTATATCAATGTGGATCCGGGAACAATGAGTCCCTACCAGCATGGAGAAGTGTTTGTTACAGATGACGGTGCTGAAACTGACTTGGACTTAGGTCACTATGAACGATTCATCGACATCAATTTGAACAAATATTCAAATGTAACAACAGGAAAAATTTATTCAGAGGTTTTAAGAAAAGAACGTAAAGGGGAGTACTTAGGTGCTACGGTACAGGTTATCCCTCATATTACTAATGAAATCAAAGAAAAAATCATGCGTGCAGCAAGTATGACAGATTCTGATATTATCATTACAGAAGTCGGTGGAACTGTTGGAGATATCGAATCATTGCCGTTTCTGGAAGCCTTGCGTCAGATGAAGGCGGATGTGGGTGCAGATAATGTGATGTACATCCATACGACATTGATCCCTTACTTGAAAGCCGCAGGGGAAATGAAGACAAAACCAACACAGCATAGTGTGAAAGAATTGCGCAGCTTGGGTATCCAGCCCAATATTTTGGTGGTAAGAACAGAGCTTCCTGTGTCTCAAAACACAAAGAATAAATTGGCTCAATTCTGTGATGTTGCTCCTGAGGCTGTGATTGAGTCCAGAGACGTGGAAACACTATACTCTATCCCATTAGCGTTGCAGGCGCAGAATATGGATCAGATCGTCTGTGACCATTTAAAACTGGATGTACCACAGGCTGATATGGAAGACTGGCGTGCACTGGAAGAAAAAGTGTTGAATCTGAAGAAGAAAACAAGAATTGCTCTTGTTGGAAAATACGTTGAATTACCGGATGCCTATCTTTCTGTTGTTGAGTCGTTGAAACATGCCGGTTTTGCTTTTGATTCAGATATTGAAATCGATTGGGTAGATTCACAAGATGTTACAGCTGAAAATGTTGAGGAGCTTTTAGGTAAAGCGGATGGCATTTTGGTTCCTGGCGGATTTGGTGATCGAGGAATTGAAGGGAAGATTGAAGCAATCCGTTATGCCCGTGAAAATGATGTGCCCTTCTTAGGCATATGTTTAGGTATGCAGATGGCGTGTGTAGAATTTGCACGCAATGTTGTAGGTCTTGAAGACGCAGGATCTGCTGAAACCAATCCGGATATAACAAACAATATCATTGATTTGATGGCCGATCAGGAGAATATTGAAAATCTTGGTGGTACATTACGTTTAGGGTTGTACCCTTGTAAGTTGAAGAAAGGCAGTGTTACTGCACTGGCATATGGTGAGCAGGAGGTTGTTCAGGAACGCCACCGTCACCGCTACGAATTTAACAATAAGTACCGTCAGCTTTTTGAAGATAACGGACTGGTGTTCTCTGGTGTATCTCCTGACAATCGCTTAGTTGAAATTGTTGAAATACCTGAGAAAAAATTCTTCGTAGGTTGTCAGTTCCATCCGGAATTGATTTCCCGTCCAAACCGTCCGCAGCTTTTGATCAAAGGCTTTGTAGGAGCGGCATTGGAGAATCAGAAATAGAAAAAATGAAACGTAAGACCTGTTAAGAGCAATTTTGCTTTTGACAGGTTTTTTGTTTGTTCAAAAAAACCCCTATAAGCGCAGCCGTTGAATAAAGCGGATCTGTCTTATAGGGGTTTTGAATTATCTATTTGTGATCCGTCAGGGCGTCGGTGTCGGATCAGGTGTCGGGGTGGGGTCCGGCGTCGGCTCTTCCTCAGAGCTTGGCGTTGGTTCTTCTTCGGAGCTAGGTGTCGGCTCTTCTTCAGAACTTGGCGTCGGTTCCGGTTCGACTGTCGGAGTAGGTTCTTCGGCAGTACTTGAGCTTGATGAACTGGATGAGCTCTCACTGCTTGACTCAGAAGTCGTAGTACTTGTTTGAACCTCGCTCGTATATATCGATGTCTGTGTCTGAGCGCCTTTTACATACAACTCTGAACCAATACGAACTACACTATCAGGCATTTCCCAGTCGTCGTTTGATACACTTTGAGAAAGATAAAGCATCATTTCCCGGTAAATGTCTGAGGCCGTTCCCCAGTACTCTGAATGGATTGGTGTATCTCGATTTTCATAGCCTGTCCAGACGGAAATCGCATAATGGGTGCTATAGCCAACGAAGCTGCTGTCTGGGGCAATATTAGATTGACCAACCATGCCCATTCTTACTAGATCTTCATCGGAATAGTTGGAGGTTCCTGTTTTACCTGCTTGGATCAGACCGTCGATTGCCGCATTATTGACCCCTTCAGTGATAACATCCTTCAGCATATCTGTCATCATATAAGCAGTGGAGTCCTTCATTGCTCGTGTGCTCTCAGTAGAGAACTCGTCAACAGAATCATCCTGATAAACAACTCTGCTGACGTAATAAGGCTTGTTGTACGTACCGCCATTACCAAATGCGGCGTAGGCCGCTGCCAGTTTCAGAGAAGATACACCATATTTACCACCGCCAAGATCAGAGGTATTACTTGAAATCGCATTGGCTTGTTCGATAGGGTTGAATTCAATATCCAGTCCTTTTAGGAATTCCGCGGCTTTATCTCCGCCTACGGCATCAAAGGTCTGAACAGCCGTCGTGTTTCTTGAATAAACGATTGCTTTACGCATGGTCATCGATCCGAAATACTGTAAATCGGAGTTGAAGACTGAGGTTGAGGTTCCTTTATAAGTAGTCGGTTGATCCACCATCATTTTTCCAGTCGAGTAATCTAAATACTCGATTGCTGGACCGTAATCTACCATAGGCTTCATTGTCGAACCAACATCGCGTCCAGTATTAACTGCCAGGTTTTCTGTTAATTGGGCATCATCCGGAATATTTCTTCGGCCAATCTGAGCTTTGACCTGTCCAGTTTTAACATCGATCACAGTAGAAGCAACCTGTAAATCAGCATCAGGGTATTCTACATATTGATCTGTGTTGATGATGTCAAATAAGTATTTCTGAGCATTCATATCAAGATTTGTATAAATATCTAAGCCATCAGTGTAGACGTTTTTACCTGTCTTTTCTTCAACCTCTGCAATAACCTCTGTCACATAATTATCAATGACTTTTCGATCAGCAGTAGATTGGTTTAGCGGCTGCAGACCATCTTCAACCGGTGTTGCAACAGCTTGTTTATATTCTTCTTCAGTGATTTTATCGTTTTGTTCCATTGTAAGGAGAACGATGTCCCGTCGCTCCTTTGCTAATTCCGGGTTTGTATATGGATCATAATCATTTGGAGCTTGCGGCATTCCCGCAAGTAGTGCTGTCTGTGAAAGATTCAGCTCGGACAATGGTTTGCCAAAATAAGTCTGTGCAGCAGTCTCCATACCATAGACACCGTTTGCCATATAAACTTTGTTTATATAATAGGTAAGGATTTCTGATTTAGAGTTTTCTCTTTCCAATTCTACAGCCATCCAAGCTTCCTGTGCTTTTCTTTTCAGTGTCTGATCAGATGCTTTTGTTGAGAAGAAAGAGAGCTTGATCAATTGCTGAGTAAGTGTACTACCACCTTGCAATCCGCCGGTTTTAAGGTTGGAGAATAGCGAACCGACGATCCGAATCGGGTCGACTCCGTTATGCTTATAAAAACGTTTATCCTCAACAGATACGACAGCATCCTTCAATAATTGAGGTACATCGTTTGGCTGGATGATTTCTCGTTTTTCTGATCCTAAATCTTCAAAGACTTCATTATTGATGTCATAAAGCTTTGAGGATACAGTATCGCTTAATCGAGATTCATCCAGTTCGGGTGCATCTTTCGCATAGAACCAGAAAAGTCCGACTCCACTTAATAGCCCGATGAAGCCCAACGCAACAAGACCAATCAGTATTTTCACAAAAATTTTCTTTTTCTTTTTAGGAGTACCGGTCCCGCCAGGCATTCCTGTCGAGGGTTGGGTACCATGTTTTTGGGAACGTGTCCCGAATTCGCTTGCCATATTTATTTGCTCCTTTTTGATTTAACTTCATTCATTGTTTTGAATACTTTGAATGTATTGATCAACTGCTTTCAAATAGGGGACTCTGGGAGCGAGACCAAGTGTAATCTCGATTCCTTCGGTTTCCAATGTATTCAAGTGCAGAGATTTTTTTCCTGATGGTTGTTCTGACCAGTAATGGATCAGTCGTTCACCGCTTAGAAAGAAACAGCGATTTAAAGATGAAAACCACAGCAGAACAAAACAAATTCCCTGCTGTGCCATACATTGCTTCATATGAACGATTTGATGTTCATGAAAGTTTTTGAAGGGGAAGGAGGTTTTGTTCTTCGTTTCCTTCGCTTCAAAGTCTAAGTAGTGTCCCTTGTACACACCATTATAATCTGTCGTGGAAGCTTGTCTAAAATAGGCTTCTTTGATAACCGCGGCACTTCTGCGGGGATAATCGACCTTCACGATTTGAACAGGCGTCGGTTTCTTGTGGATCACGGCTGCTCCTCGTGTTAAGTAGTAGCTGTTGCTTTGATTGATCTCGTCTTCAAAATCCATGCCCCGTTTAGCAAAATCAACAGTCTTCTTTTTTTCTTGTTTTTTTTTCTTAGATGCTTCATTATTGTTGAAGGGGGTTCCGTTTGGATAATGAAAAACCATATCTATCACACTCCTAGCGAATATTATATCAAAAAAAGCACATGAAGGAAAAGGAAAGTCTTATGGAAGTCGTAAAAACCGTATTTGTTACAGGATACAGGAGCTTCGAATTGAATATATTTCAAGACAATGACCCGAAAGCAGCGGTTATTAAAAAAGTCTTAAAAAGCGAGCTGGTCAACTTTATAGAAGAGGGTGTTGAATGGTTTTTGATTTCAGGTAATCTCGGTGTCGAGCTTTGGGCAGGCGAAGTTGTTCTGGAGTTAAAGCAGGAATATGATGTAAAGCTTGGCATTCTTTATCCTTTTCAAGGCTTTGGAGAAAATTGGAATGAAAAGAATAAGCTGCTTCTGGAAAAAGTAGAGGGGCAGGCGGATTATGTTGATTTTGTCAGTCGTCGACCGTATCAGTCGCCGGCACAGCTAAAAGGGCATACGACATTCATTCTTAACCATTCACAGGCGGCTTTGATGATCTATGATAAAGAGTATCCCGGTAAAAGTATGTATTTTCTTAAAGACGCAGAATCCTTTGCAGAGACGCATTTCTATGAAAATCGGTTGATTTCTATGGATGATTTACAAAATTTTTCTCATGAATAAAGAATCTGTTTGATTTTCCCGCTGTTTTTAGATACAATGAAAATGTTGAATTATGAATTGGGCTAATGAGTAAAGAATATAATGAGGTGTAGATATGGCAAATTTGATATACAACCCAAAAGAAATCCTACAAAAAGAATTTAAATCGAAAATGCGAGGCTATGATCCAATCGAAGTGGATGAGTTTTTAGATAACGTCATCAAAGACTACGAAGCATTTAATAAAGAGATCTTGGCATTACAAGAAGAAAACAGTCGTCTTACTGCAAAACTTGATCAAGCATCTAAAGTTTCTCAAGCAATGCCTTCAAGAAGTGCAGGTATGCAGGAAGCACCTAAGAGTGCTGCTGTGACTAACTTCGATATCCTAAAAAGATTGTCTAACTTGGAAAGAGAAGTTTTCGGTAAGAAGCTTGATGATACGCCGGCACCTCCTCGTACAACACCAACGTACGAACCAGCACCACAACCGTCCCATGATAATGCTGAAACACGTCAATTCTAAGAATTGATAGTATAGATGAATCCTTGTATTTCTTTACTAGGATTTATACAGATGAATACCTGTAATTTTCGGGTTACCGCGGTCTGAGTGATCAGGCTGAGGAAAGTCCATGCTCGCACAGACTGAGATGTCTGTAGTGTTCGTGCTTAGCGAAACCATAAGCTAAGGTACTCTTTTAGAGTAACGGCAGGAAAAAACGGCTAAGGCTTCGGCTATGTCTGAGTATCCTTGAAAGTGCCACAGTGACGAAGCAGTACGGGAAACCGTGCTGGTGGAACGCGGTAAACCCCTCGAGCGAGCAACCCAAATTTTGGTAGGGGCACTCTTCTAAAGGAAATGAACGAGTAGAAGAGGCAGAATACTTCTGCAGATAGATGGTAACCATCAGTTTTTTTACCTGAGAAAAATCTGATACAGAACATGGCTTATAGAAAATTACAGGCAATCAGGCTGACCTTCCAACATTGTTGTGAAGGCTTTTTTTACGAATAGAGGCTGTAGTGATGATAAATCAACAGCTCTTTTCTTTTACGATAAAGTGAGAAATAGAAGTATAGGACTATAAACGATTCATTAAATTAGGAAGCCTTTCTGATGAATCCGTGTGAATAAAAAGATAGGAGAACTAGCATGACAGATAAAACATATCAGCTTGTTGCAACAGCAGCCAGCGGCCTTGAAGCCTTGGTTGGAAAAGAACTGAAGGATCTTGGCATCCCTTGTCAGGTAGAAAACGGCAGAGCACGCTTTGAAGGAACTATGGAGACCATTGCAACAGCAAATCTTTGGTTGAGAACAGCCGACCGTGTCAAAATCGTTGTGGGTGAATTTGATGCTTACAGCTTTGACGAATTATTTGAAAAGGTCAAAGCGCTCCCTTGGGAAGATCTTCTGCCTTTTGATGCAGAGTTTCCTGTAGCAGGTAAATCCATCAAGTCCAAACTTTATAGTACACCGGATTGTCAGGCAATCACCAAGCGCGCCATCGTCAATCGTCTTCGAGAAGTCTATCATCGCCCAGCAAGTGTACCATTACCTGAGAGCGGTGCGTTCTTTCAATTAGAAGTTGCCTTACTGAAGGATCATGTAATGGTGACACTTGATACGACTGGACCAAGTCTTTTCAAGCGAGGCTATCGTCTTGAAAAAGGTGGAGCGCCTCTTAAGGAAAATATGGCTGCAGCATTAGTACTGCTGACAAACTGGCGCAAAGATCGTCCATTTTTTGATCCGGTTTGCGGTTCCGGTACCTTGTGTATAGAAGCGGCATTGATTGGTCATAATATTGCACCGGGCTTTAATCGTGAATTTGCCTTTGAAGCGTGGGACTGGTTTGATTCATCTGTTGTTGAGAAGGTTCGTGCAGAGGCAGAGGAACAGGCTGATTATGATATTGAACTTGATATCAGTGGTTCAGATATCAATGGCCGGATGATCGAGATTGCTAAGGCTAATGCGGAAGAGATTGGATTAGGCGACTCAATCAATTTCAAACAGCTGGCAGTCAAAGATTTCTCTACAGATAAAGAGTACGGCGTAATGGTTGCTAATCCACCATATGGAGAACGTCTGGGAGATGAAGAAGCAGTAAGAGAGCTGTACAAGGAAATGGGCCAAGTATTCCGTCCAATGAAAACTTGGAGCAAATATATTTTGACGAGTGATTTATCATTTGAACAGTATTATGGAGAAAAGGCTACAAAGAAACGAAAACTTTATAATGGTGCACTTCGGACCGATCTATTCCAATTCTGGGGAGAGCGTCCACCAAGAAAACCAAGAACAGAAGAAGAGGGATAATTATGAACGAGACGTCATTTCTAAGAGAGATAAAAGAGATCGATATGTTGAATCAGTCTTTGGGACTTCTTGAGTGGGATGGGCAGACAGGAATGCCCGAAGCATCAAGCAGTTTTCGTGGAGATGTTGTCGGTTATCTCAATAAATTAGCTTTTGAAAAAAGTACAGGACCTGTCATCCAAGAAGCAGTGACCTATTTCTCAGAGCATCCTGATGAGCTGTCTGAGGTAGGCGGAGAAGTATTCAGAGAAGTCAAGGAAGAGTACGAGCGCAACCATAGCATTGCACCCGAGCGAATGGAAGCCTATCATGGGGAAATCTCAAAGGCACACACAGCTTGGCTGAACGCAAGAGCGAAGAAGGATTTCACTGAGATGAAGCAATCTATCGGTGACTTGATTGCCTTTCTAAAGGAGTTTATCCCACACTGGCAAAAGGAAGAAAAAACAGCCTACGATGTACTGTTGAATCAATATGAGCCGGGTCTGACTGTTGAAAAATTGGATCAGTTGTTTTCTGAATTGAAGACAGGTATCATGAGCATCAGAAAAGAAATCGCTGAAAAAGGCACTGTTCCTAGAACGGATTTTCTGTCTCGTCATGTGTCAAAGGAACAGCAGAAACGATTTGTCATGGATGTGGCACAGCAGCTAGGCTATGATTTTTCTAAAGGACGCTTGGATGATACGGTTCATCCGTTTATGCTGGATTTAAATCGTAACGATGCAAGAATCACTACACGTTGGGATGAAGCCAATTTTTCCATGGCAGTTTTTGGCGTGATCCATGAAGCCGGTCACGGAATTTATGAGCAAAATATCGATCCTAAATATGATTATACGCCATTGTCAACAGGCGCTTCTATGGGGATTCATGAATCTCAGTCTTTGTTCAATGAAATTATTTTAGGGAGTAATAGAAATTTCTGGAAGAAGCAGTATCCATTGTTCCAAAAGTACACAGAAGGAACTTTTGATGATATTGATTTTGATACCTTCTACAGAGGCTTGAAGGAAACGAAGGCGAGCTTGATTCGGATTGAAGCAGACAGCCTGACGTATCCACTTCATATCATCATCCGTTATGAAATTGAAAAGATGATCTTTAATGAAGAGGCTGCTCTTGAAGAATTGCCGAAAATTTGGGCAGACAAATATGAAGAGTATCTGGGTATCCGTCCGGAAAATGATTTGGAAGGGATCCTTCAAGATGTTCATTGGTCTGGAGGCAGTTTTGGGTATTTCCCATCCTATGCATTAGGTTATATGTACGCAGCGCAACTATGTCATACACTGGAACAGGATGTGAAGTTGAATGATGTTCTTCTATCAGATAACTATGCGCCGATTTATAATTGGATGACAGAAAAAATTCATCGTTTTGGTGCATCTAAAAAGCCGAATGAGCTAATCGTGAATGCGACAGGGGAAGAACTGAGCCCAAGCTATTTGATCGACTACATGAAAGCTGTATATTTTGATGTATACCAGATCGAAGCAACAGATAAATAATGGAATGACTGTTATATAAATCCTATTAAAGAAGTACAATGACGCGATCTCCATTATTTTGTACGCTGAGAAAAGCTCACTTTTCATGTGATGAATATTTATTAGGAGCTATATAAGCAGATTAGAAATTCTAAAAATGAAGGAATCGGTGAAATGCCGATTGAGTTTATGAGAAGGGAATGAACAGCCATGTTATCGATGTATGATTATTTACAGGCTGGTGAAACGACCATTTCAAATTTGGTGATTGAAAATTACCGTAAAATCGGCTTAAGTGATGAAGAGTTTCTCTTTTTACTTCAGCTGTATCGTTCTCAAGCAAAGGGCGATTTGTTTCCTGATCTTGGTGCAATCAGCCTAATCATGGGCAAACCGAAGGAGTCTATGTATCAGCTGTTGAATGAGCTGGTATCTAAAGGCTGTATTCGGATTGACACAAAGCAAAATGAGCAAGGGCAGATGATCGATACCTATGATTTGCTTCCCATTTTCCAAAAAATAGAGGGAGTCCAGCAGAAACAGACAGTGCAGCATCAACTGCAGTCAGAGGAAGAATCCATCAAGCAATTGTATCAGGGCTTTGAAAAGGAATTTTCACGTCCGTTATCACCAATAGAGCTGGAAATGATCAGTCAGTGGTTGGAAACAGATAACTACAAGCCGGAGCTTATTCGATTAGCGCTAAAAGAAGCAGTTTTGAATCAGGCTTACAGCTTGAAATATATTGATAGAATACTCTTGGCTTGGGAGAGAAAGAACATCACAACAAAAGAGCAGGTTGCGGAAGATCAAAAGAGGCGAAAGCAAACACTGCTCCAAAAAGAGATTGATGAAGAAAGTCATGCACAGGAAGAACTGCCGAAAGTTACGTTGCATAATTGGCTGAATCCTGAGGACAGCGAGTAGGAGGAACCTTATGATTTCAAAAGCAAAAACAATGGAAGCTATCATGATCATGTATGAGATGTTTCCAGATGCTGTAGGAGAACTACAGCATAAAAATCCTTTTGAACTGTTGATTGCAGTGATCCTTAGTGCTCAAGCGACAGATGTTTCAGTCAATAAGGCGACACCGGCACTTTTTTCTGCATATCCTACGCCGGAAGCGATGGCTGAAGCTCCGTTGGATGATCTGATTGACAAAATCAAGACGATTGGGCTTTATCGAAATAAAGGGAAAAACATCAAGGCTTGTGCAGCTCAGCTGATTGAACGTTTTGGCGGGGAAGTTCCTAAAACCAGAGAAGAGCTGATCACACTACCTGGGGTCGGCAGAAAGACAGCCAATGTAGTCATGGGAGATGCTTTTGGGGAACCTGCGATTGCGGTAGATACCCATGTGGAAAGAGTCTCAAAGCGACTGAGAATCTGTAAGCTGGATGCCAGTGTGACTGAGGTAGAAGAAACCTTGATGAAGAAGGTGCCGAAGGAACTGTGGATCAAAACCCATCATACGATGATTTTCTTTGGGCGCTATCATTGCTTGGCGAGAAATCCTAAATGTGATATCTGTCCATTACTATATATGTGTCAGGACGGAAAAAGTCGAATGCAAGCCAAGGCATAGCTTAAAATAAATCCGTATTTCAAGAGAAAATCAAAGAGCGTACAATAATGATCAAGGCGAGAATCTATGTGCGCTGCTAAACACTAAAAGAGGCTGAAAAAAGTGATATACTTTTTCAGCCTCTTTTCTATCAGCCAATCCCGGTAACAAAGTAGAAGAGCTTATCAGAATAAGTCGGTTCCTTCAAGTCTGTTTTGATTGTTTCATTCAATAGCTTCATGTAGTCAGTGATTATTCCGTCTACTCCATAAAACATCATACGAGTCATCGTATCCTCATCATTTACGGTCCAAGCGTACACCTTTTTATCGTCGCTGTGAGCGGCATCAATAAAGTTTCTATTTAATGTAGTGTATTCCATCGTAAAGAAATCAACAGTTGCGATTGGTGGACCAACGATATTAAAAGGAAGAATGTAGCCTACATAAAAATCAGGCTCCTTCTCCTTTAGCTCAGCTGCTACGTCAAATGTCAGCGTATGAAGAATATGTTTTTCGGATAGAATCGTTTCTCGGTATTCTTTAACAAATCTGTCCACCATATCAGGGCTGTCCTGAGGTGTGGCTTTGATCTCAATCAACAACGGTTGGTTGAGCTTTTTCGCTTCAGCCAGATAGTCATCGAAAGAAACAACGGGTTCTTCCATTCCGTTTTCTTTAGCTGTTAGCTTTTGCAGCTCTGCTAAAGTCAGCTGATTTGGTCGTTTATTCACACCAGTCAATGCTTTTAGATTGAAGTCGTGCATAACAACAAACTGCTTATCCTTCGTCTCCTGAATATCCATTTCGATATAAGAAGGATTGAACTTACTTGTTTTTCTCAACGCATCCAAACTGTTTTGGACACTATTACTGTCATCGACACCTCTGTGGGAAATCGTCAACGGCTCTTTGATGGAGTAATTACTTAAGTAATTCGTATTGTATGTCCCAACCCCGATTCCGAAAATAACAGCTATAAAAGCAAAGCCGGCAGCACGAGCAAAGGTCCACGGATTGCCGGGAGCTACTTCTTCCTTTTTATACCATGAAGGCAGGTTAGGAAGGAAGCCTTCATCATCCATGAAATCGATCGTAATGTAGAAGATACCAACCGTTGAGAAAACAATGTTCAGTAGAAACATCCCTTGAAGCAACGTCATGGCAATTACTGCACCGGGAAGTGCGTAGTCTGGAAAATAGGTTTCAATCCCCATTTGAGCTAGGAAGATCAATGAATAACCGATGGTGGATAACACTAAAATCGTTCCGCCGATAAAGATGAACTGTCCCAAAATCTTAAAGAATTGTTTTTTTGTGCTATTCCAGCTTTCTCTTACCGCTGTTTTGAAGGGCAGATCTCTTAGTATCATTTCCGGTAAAGCGAAAATCAAGCGGATAGACAGGTAAATCAGCAGTAAATAAACAACAATGACAGTAGCAACGATGATTACTCGATTGGCAAAAATGTAGTCCAGAATAAACGCAGGAATCTTGATCTTTGAAAGCAGATCGGAATTAAAATTCAGTCCGCTAAAGGGCAGAACCAAAAAGAAATAGAACAAGAAGAATAGGATAGTGCTTGGTTTTATTTTCTTTAACTGGCTGATTGTTCCCAGTAATAGATGCTTTAAGGAAATAGGTTCCTTCTTCTTAATGAAGAAAACACTTAGAAGTAAAAACGTGAATTCAAAAAAGACACTGATTAAAATAGCTAACAGAACAAGCAACAGCGCAATTAGAACACCGGGATGCTCTCTTAAAATGATTCCAATTGAATCATAGGAAAGATAATCGATCTTTCCTTGGCGCAGAATAAATCTGGTCAAACTTGAAAGAAAGGGGAGCAGGATAAACAACATAAAGCCGTGAAGCAGTAGTACATCACGGAAATATGCGGTTGTGCTTTTTAGAAAATCGATAATATTTACTATACTGTTTTTAAAATAGTTCATGGCTGCTCATCCTATCTCTGTTATCTATGTGAGTGAAGTTTTTTCTATAATAATTTTGTCTAAAGGGGTGCTGCACGAGAAGTGGCTACTGACTCATATGTAGACAATAGCGAAGCTCGGTTATTTCATCGCATTCATTTAATGAAAAAATCGGGACCGAATAGCGTCCCGATCCATATATTCATTATAAATAGTTCTGCTTTAAAAGCCTAGTAAAGTGTTCAGATAGCCGCCGCCGTAAATCAATGCCAGGCTATAAATTGCGATCGATAAAGGTTTACCTAAGATAATGATCAATGTGAATTTTTTTACAGACATTTTTGTCATACCAGCCAATAGGCAAAGGGCATCATCTGGAGAAAACGGGAACAGGATCGCCCAGATAAACAATCGCTCAAAACGGTTTTCATTATCCAGCCAGCCAATATACTTATTGTAGGTTTTGTCGCTGATCAGACTTAGTACCAGTGGTTTACCGTATTTTTTACTAAGCATAAAAATGATAACTGAGCCGATGGCAATTCCAACATAATTGTAAATGAATCCTGCAACCGGACCGAAAATCAATACACCGGCCGCACAACTGATACCTCCGGGAATGATGGGAATCACGACTTGTATAATTTGAATGAACATAAAAATTACCGGGCCGAGAATCACAGAGTTTCCGACTAATCCTCTCAAGGCATTCGTATCTCGAAATACACCTAATTTTAAAAAGTAAATCGTCACAATTATGGTAGCAATGATTCCGATAAAAGAAACCATTTGAATTATTTTTCTTGAAAGTGCAATACTCATCTATCTCATCTCCCTGTAGTTGTAATTACGTTCTATCCAAGTAATCCTCTTGCTGAGGTTATGTTTATTCTATCATTGTTTTGCCTATAAAATGAATAACAATATTGTAAGGAAAGACTCTATTTGTAAATCTCACAAAAGAATTCATCCGTGTTAATCTATTGTCATTATAGCCTGTTTTATATTTCCGCACATCAAACTTTAGCCCGAAAAGTAAAATTTTAAAAGTATTTTTGGGAAAACATAAAATAAACTGTATGAAACGCAGACTCACAGCGATTTTCAACTAAATAGGGAGATCATTTTTACCTTGTGGAGGCTGTAAAAAGAGTAGCTAGATGGAACGAACGATTTTGTTAGCTGCTTCGGCATTTGTCGTGGTATTCACTGGGGAAAAATGATAAAATGAAAAAGATTATGAATGAAATGAGGTCTTTACGTGGTTGAATATTTAAATGTTGGAAAAATTGTTAACACTCAGGGAATCAAAGGGGAAGTAAGAGTTATCTCGCAAACGGATTTTCCGGAGCTTCGTTATAAAAAAGGTTCTGTACTGACATTGTTTCAAGATGGCAAAAAGCCAATCCAGCTAGTGATCAAAAGTCATAGAAAGCATAAAAATTTCGATATTGTAAGTTTCGAAGAGCATCCGAATATCAATGATGTTGAAAAATATCGAGATGGTATCCTGAAAATCGAAAAAGACAATGTAGGAGAGCTGGATGATAATGAGTTCTACTATCACGAAATCATTGGATTGACGGTTTTAGATGAAGAAGGGATCGAGCTTGGGAAAATCAAGGAAATCCTGTCACCGGGGGCGAATGATGTATGGGTAGTACAGCGAATCAAAAAAAGAGATTTACTGTTGCCGTATATCGAATCAGTTGTTAAAAAGGTAGATGTAGCTAACGGTCAGGTCATTGTAGAAATTCCGGAAGGGCTGATCGACGATGAAAATTGATATCCTGACATTGTTTCCCAGAATGTTCGAAGGACCTTTAGGAGAATCGATTATAGGGAAGGCTGTGGATAAGGATTTACTGTCTATTCAAGTGCTTAATTTCCGTGACTATTCAGATAATAAGCATCAGACTGTCGATGATTATCCTTATGGCGGCGGCGCCGGGATGCTGTTAAAGGCACAGCCGATTTTCTCAGCAATAGAAGCAATAGAAGAACAGGCACCGGAGACGAAAAAAAGAGTGATCCTTCTTGATCCTGCCGGTAAACGATTCGATCAGACGATGGCTGAGGAGTTTTCTCAAGAAGAGCATCTGGTATTCATTTGTGGTCACTATGAGGGCTATGATGAGCGTATACGGACACTGGTGACAGATGAAGTGTCACTAGGAGATTATGTTTTGACGGGCGGAGAGCTTGGCGCAATGGTCATGGTAGATGCAACAGTTCGCCTGCTTCCGGAGGTGTTAGGCAACAACCTATCTGCACAGACAGATTCTCATTCGACTGGTCTGTTAGAACACCCGCAATACACTCGTCCAGCTGAGTTCAATGGAATGGCTGTTCCGGAAGTGCTGACGAATGGCAATCATAAATTGATTGAAGAGTGGCAGTTGAAGGAGTCGCTTCGCCGGACTTATCAGCGAAGACCTGATATGCTGGAAAAGCTGGAACTCACAGATCAAATGAAGAAAATGCTTCAAGAAGTTGAACATGAAGAAGCAGAATAAAACAACGAGAAAGCGGTCTTGAAAATGACCTGCCAGGATAATGTAGTATTGTTTTTCAATGATGCTTATAGGGCTGTAAGCCAAGAGAAGCAGGAGAAAGAGGATGGTTAACATCCAGTATTTTCTCCTGCTTTGGTTTGTCGTCATGATGGGGTTTTAGGACCAGCTTAAGCGTCCGTGTGCTGAGAAATCCATTTGGTGATAAACCTGCTGCATTGAGCAGCCGCTTCAGAATCGGAAGTTCCTCTTTCTAAAAGATAGAAATTACGTTCATAGCTCTCTGCTAAAGGAACGGTGTGAAGGCCATCAGTCTCTCGAGAAGAAATGATCGATCGTCCGATCCCCATTTGTAGAAGCTTTAGGATCAGTTCATTACTGTTGATTTCTAAAAATGGGCCAGTGATATTATTTTCTTCAAAGTAGCGTTTTGAATAATGATAGACGCCGGAGGTTGGCTCTCGGACTAACCACAGTGTTTCTTTGATTTCACCAGCGATCACAAGTGTGTCAGACATCAAGGTCGTACGCTTGAGTGTTCCAGTCTGCAACGGCATTTCAATAAAGCCTAAATCTGCTTCATGCTTGGTCATCGTATTCAACACATCAAGGGAGTTGCAAAGAGTGATCTTGAATGAGATTTGTGGAAAGACAGCAAGCATGGCCTTCATCAAATCGGGAAGGACTTTGATACCAAAGGTCTGTGAAGCAGCAATCTGAATGATTTCATTCGCTGCTGACTGACTTATGACTAGATGCCGTGTCTTTTCCCATTCCTCTAGAATATCTAAGGATTGATTGTATAAAAGCTCTGCCTGAGGCGTCGGGGTGATTTTTTTCTTACCGCTTCGAATAAAAAGTATTGTGGACAGCTCATTTTCGAGCTGTTTGATTTGAGCAGAAACAGCAGGCTGAGAAATAAACAGGATCTCTGCAGCTTCTGAGAAATTTAACGTTTCATATACCGTTTTGAACGTTTCCAGTAGTTTAAACAAAGAAATCACTTCCATTACATTTCGTTATAGTAACTATAATAACAATAAATTAAAAGAATGAAAAGCAGGGTGTATAATAGCTACAGATAGTTAGGAGGGAAACAAATGAACATTCGTTCAATTACAAAAAACTCATTCGTTTCAGGAGTTGTTTTAGCTTTTTTAATTGCCCTGATCAGTAAAGGCCTGGCAATTTTTCTACCGCAGCTTGGCGGTGCGACGATCGCTATTTTACTAGGGATCGTATTAGGAAATTCCATCGGTCATCAGGACCGTTTTGATAGAGGAACAAAGTTTGCTGAGAGTAAGCTCCTTGAGATTTCGGTTGTATTGTTGGGGGCGACAGTGACATTTCAGACGGTAGCAGAGATGGGTGTTAAAGGAGCCGTATTCATTGTGCTGTTGATGACAGGAACGATTATGTTTACCTATATTGTCGGAAAAGCTTTGGGCTTCAATCAATCAATGGCTTTGATGATGGCCGGAGGTAATGCAGTTTGCGGATCTTCAGCAATTGCATCAATTGCACCAGTCATTGGCGCCAAGGATGAGGAGAAAGGACAAATCATCACATTGGTGAATTTACTTGGAACCGTTATGATGCTGACACTGCCCTTTATCGGCTTAGCTTTGTTCGGAGATGGACTTATTGCAAAAAGTGCTTTGCTAGGAGGCACGCTTCAATCTGTCGGGCAAGTTGTAGCAGGTGCAAGCTTGTTGAATGAAGAGGTTGTTCAATTTGCGATGCTGTTTAAAATTTTACGTATCCTATTGTTGGTTGTCGTCGTTTTCGTATTTGAGAAGTGGGCTTCACGCTCAAGTCGCTCACTGGACACAACAGCCGCTGCTCAGCCTAAAAAGAAAAAATCTCTGCCGTGGTATGTTACTGGCTTTCTGATTGTTTGTATCATTAATAGTGTTTTTCATATTCCGACACTAGTATCAGAATCTGCTCATTTTGTCAGTGGCTGGTGTGAAGTAACAGCATTAGCAGCGATTGGCTTACGCCTGAACTTGAAAAAATTCTTGAAGGAAGGGCCAAAATTCATGATTTACGGTCTTTCTGTCGGGGCTTTTCAAACGATAGGTGCAGTCCTGTTGATTTTCCTTTTACTAAAAGGGTGATCGATCTGACGAAAGTGATAGATAGTTGGTTCAATGAATTGTTGTCGAATAATTGGCAACGATTCATTGGATCTTTTTTTCTATTCTGCTTAGTTTACATTCAAAAATAATAGATATATATGTTTTCTGCGTCTCTGTAATTGTTAAAAAAGTAAATGATAATAATTTTAGATTGTGAAAAATATTCTGGCGTATTTATAGAGTTTAACAATTTTTATGTATTTTTTTCAATTTGTTGTTGTTTTGTTTGATTTGAAAAAGGTATAATGAAATAAGGGTTTTAATTGTTTTTTTAGAAAATTAGTATAGCAAATCATTGCTTTTTTCTACAGCTGGAATTTTAGTTATATAAAAAATTTCACAATCTTTTGTTGTTTGTTCCTTTTGCTAAGGTAAGGAGGTTTGAACGTGAGTAAAATTATTCAAGCTTTTTCGAAGTTCAAAGGGGGGATATCTGTACCTCATCATAAAAATACGAAAGAAAATGTAACCGCTAACATTCATGATCCTTCAATTGTCATTATTCCTATGCAGCAGCACATTGGCGCCGTCTGTCAACCTACAGTCAAAAAGAAAGACATGGTTAAGGTTGGTCAGGTAATTGGACAATCAACCGCTTATGTATCAGCTCCGATTCATTCATCTGTTTCAGGAAAGGTCAAAGCTATCAAGCCTATCCTGCTTTCCAATGGGAAGATGTGTGAAGCTGTTTATATTGAAAATGATGGGATGAATACGATTGATCCAGAGTTGAAGCCGACAAGTGTGAAAACTAAGGATGAGCTGCTGCAGGCTGCCTATGATAGCGGATTAGTAGGTATTGGCGGTGCCGGATTTCCACTGCATGTAAAACTGGCAAATAAAGAAAATCATTTGATCGATCACCTGATTATTAACGGAGCGGAATGTGAACCGTACATTACTTCTGATTACAGAGAAATGATTGAGTACCCTACACGCATCATCAATGGAGCAGAAAGAATCATGAAGCATCTGGGAATCAAAAAAGGAATTATTGGTATTGAGGAAAATAAGCCGAAGGCCATTCAAGTAATCGGTGATCTTTTAGAGAAGCGCACAGATATATCTTCCGCAATTGAAGTAATGTCTCTCCCTGTAAAGTACCCGCAAGGGGCTGAGAAAATGCTGATTTATGGAGCTACAGGAAGAAAAATAGGAAAGGGAGAACTGCCTGGGCAAGTAGGCTGTCTTGTCTTGAATGTCTCCACAGTTTCTTTATTTGAACACTATTTGGAAACTGGTCTTCCATTAGTTCGTAAACGAATCACGGTCTCGGGAGATTGCATCGCTTTACCTCAAAATGTTTCCGTTCCATTAGGCACATCGATCAAGGATGTTATTGATTTTTGTGGTGGATTTACACAGTCTCCAAATAAGCTGATTCTTGGCGGACCCATGATGGGGATTGCACAGTATACCATGGACCTTCCAATCACAAAGCAAAATAATGCGCTGATAGCATTAGGAGAAAGTAAATTGCTGCCTGAAGAATCCCCTTGTATTCGCTGCGGGCGCTGTGTGACTGCCTGTCCGTTATCCCTGATGCCGGTTCAAATTGAGCGAGCCGTTAAAATGAAAGATGCTGCTATGCTTCGCAGGCTAAATGCTTCTGCTTGTATGGAATGCGGCTGCTGTTCCTATGTCTGTCCGTCTGGTAGAAAATTAGTACAGTATATGAAGCAGTCCAAAGTTCTGGAAAGGGGAGCGACTACATGAAGCAAGCAGCAGAAACACTGAATGTCTCTATATCTCCTCATCTTCACAGTGGCAGAACCAGTCGCAGTATTATGCTGGACGTGGTTATCGCATTGATTCCGGCAATGGCTGCTTCTGGTATCATTTTTGGCTTTAGAGCAATACTGTTGATTGGCGTAACAACTGTTTCATGTGTTGTGAGTGAGTATGCCTTTCGCAAAATAATCAAACGTTCTCAAAGTATCAACGATTTAACTGCGGTAGTTACGGGGATCTTACTGGCGTTGAATCTGCCTGTGACGCTGCCCTTTTGGATGGCTGCTTTAGGCGGCGGGATAGCAATCATTATTGTAAAACAATTCTTTGGTGGTGTCGGACAGAATTTTGTGAATCCGGCAATCACGGCTCGAATCGTTCTTTTGATGTCCTTTGCTTCTCAGATGAATGTATGGAAGGAACCCTTTTATTATTTATCAGAATCAACAGACATAGTTTCTTCTGCTACTTATTTTGCAAATGCGGCAGAAGGAAATTTGCCATCCCTAACAGATATGTTTTTAGGGGTCAGAACAGGCAGCCTGGGGGAAACCTGTGCGGTCGCTCTACTTCTAGGTGGTTTCTATTTGATTTTTCGAGGTGTGATCACACCGCTGATTCCTGCCTGTTTTATTGGAACAGTGGCCGTACTGAGCTTGCTTTTAGGCGGTGATCCGTTGTATCAGGTTCTATCCGGCGGCTTACTGCTAGGGGCTATTTTCATGGCAACTGATTACACAACGTCACCCATCAATCGAAAAGGGAAAATTATTTTTGCTATAGGCTGTGGTGTGATCACGGTTTTGATTCGTTTCTATGCCTCATTACCTGAAGGAGTATCATATGCCATTTTACTCATGAATATTTTGGTACCGCATATTGAAACCTTGACGATACCAAGGGCCTTTGGAGAGAAGCGGAGGGATATCAATGAAACAGTCAAATAGACGAGCTGTGATTTCCGGAACAGTATGTTTGATGGTCATCTGCTTTGTCGTGACATTGACTGTTGCGGGAACTCGATTTATTTTCAAGGATAAAATTGCCGCACAGGAATGGCAGAACACGGAGCAATCAATGAATCGTATTTTGAAAGCAGACTCCTATGAGAATTTATCCACTGACGATGAAGAAAAAGCATATGCTGCATTAGATAGAAATGGAGAAATACTGGGCTATATTTTTATTACAGAAGCATATGGCTATGGCAGTATGATCAGCGTGATGAGCGGTATATCAGCCGGTGAGGTCATGGGTATTGAAATTTTGGATTGTACGAATGAAACACCGGGGTTAGGTCAAAATGTTGCTGAGGTTTCATTTAAAAACCAGTTCAGCGGTTTGACCTCCAATCCTGAGGTAACAAAAACAGAAAAGAAGACAGCGGATCAGGTTGAAGCAGTCACGGGAGCGACGAAGTCTTCTGTTGCAGTAGCTGAAGCAGTGGGTATTGCGCTAAGTCGATACCAAGAGCATGTTGATTCTGTAGTGAAATGAGAAAGTGAGGGAGAGTCTATTGGAAAAACCAAAGTTACTATCCATTTTTACAAAGGGAATCATCGTGGAAAATCCTGTGTTACGGCTGGTTTTAGGAACATGTCCAGCACTTGCAGTGACAACGTCTGCTATGAACGGCTTAGGGATGGGTGCTGCTGCAACCGTTGTCTTACTGGGGTCGAATGTAGCAATTTCCTCGTTGCGAAAGCTCATACCTGACCGCGTACGAATACCTGCATTTATTACGATCATCGCCGGTTTCGTAACAGTGGTTCAACTGCTGATAAAAGCACTGGCTCCCGCATTAGATGCCACCTTGGGCATTTATTTACCACTGATTGTTGTGAACTGTATTATTTTGGGAAGAGCAGAGGCCTATGCAAAAAATAATCCTGTATTACATTCTGCGCTGGATGGCTTGGGAATGGGTGTTGGGTTTACCTTGGCGCTGTTGCTTATGGGAGGGATCCGTGAGCTTCTTGGTAGCGGAACGATTTTAGGCATTGCTGTTACTTCTGAATTTATCACACCCATGACGGTGATGCTGTTGCCTCCCGGCGGTTTCTTTGTCTTTGGCATGCTGATCATGCTAGTCAATAAATTGAGTGAGGAAAAAAACAGCAGAACTCTGGATTGTTCAGCTTGTCCAATTGTAGAAGCCTGTCCAAACGTTGACTCATGTGAAGCAAAAGAGAAAGGAGAGGATTGCTGATGCAGATGATGCTGACAATTTTAGTTGCGGGAATTTTAACAGATAATTTTGTGTTGGCACAATTTTTAGGGATCTGTCCCTTTCTTGGTGTCTCAAAAAAATTGGATACAGCAGTTGGAATGTCCTTGGCAGTAACACTTGTGATGGTCATTGCAACACTGGTCACTTATCCGATTTACACAGGAATACTCGTTCCTTTAGGCTTAGATTACCTACAAACGATTGTCTTTATTCTAGGTATAGCTGCACTTGTTCAATTAGTGGAAATCCTGCTGAAACGGTATATGGAACCTCTGTATAAGTCATTGGGGATCTACTTACCATTGATAACAACAAATTGTGCTGTATTAGGAGTGACCCTGCTTCATCATGCAAAGAATTATACATTTTTACAAGCGATCGTCAATGCCTTTGCAGGTGGGCTAGGCTTTTTACTAGCAATGGTGATTTTTGCAGGTGTGCGACAGCGGCTGGAAGGAAACGATATTCCGGAAGGACTAAAAGGGATGCCGATCACCTTGGTTTCTGCTGCAATCGTGTCTCTGTCGTTTCTTGGCTTTGCGGGTCTGGCTGAAGGACTGTTTAATTAGTAAGGAGAGGGAAGAAAATGATAGAAAGTATTGTTGCCCCCATTCTCATTGTGTCGGGGCTTGGCCTGTTTGCCGGTATCGGCCTATCTATCGCCACGATCATTTTTGATAAGCCAGCTGATAAGAAAGAAGAAGCATTGAAGGAGATTCTTCCGGGAATCAACTGCGGCGCTTGCGGCTTTACAGGGTGTGAGGGATATGCTCAGGCTATGGCGGCGAATGAAGCTGAAGCAAACCTTTGTACACCTGGAGGGATCGATGTCCAAACACAATTAGCTGAACTTTTGGGAACCGCTATTGGTGATTATCGGCGAACAGCTGCATTTGTTCATTGTAATGGAACTTGCAATCATACCAAAGAAAAAATGAATTATGCAGGTGCAGAGACCTGCTATGGCGCCGCTCAAATCTTTGGCGGTCCTGGAAGCTGTCAGTTCGGCTGTATGGGCTATGGAGATTGTGAAGCTGTTTGTGCATACGATGCGATCCATATCAAAAATGGTGTGGCTGTAGTGGATGAAGAGAGATGTATTGGCTGTTTAGAATGTATTACAGCATGCCCTAAGCAATTGATCCGTATGTTGCCGGCTGCTGAGATTTCTGCTGTTGTCTGCTCAAATCATGAACGAGGCGGAGGTGTCAAAAAGCTCTGTGAAGTAGGATGCATTGCCTGTAGTAAATGTGTTCGAAGCTGCCCGGTTCAAGCAATCACGATGGAAGAATCACTGGCAGTGATCGATCCTGAGCTGTGCACCAATTGCGGAAGCTGTATAGAGGTTTGTCCGCAGAACTGTATCGTAGAGGTTGGCTCTAGTGTGAAGGTTGGTTAGTAGATTGATCAGGGTAAAGAAGAGTAAAGATGTGAATAGCTTGAACGGTTGACAATTTTTTGGTGTTTCTGGGTAATGCAAGAAATATTCAAGTAGTAAAAGCAGGAGAAAGATCCATGAATCACAGGCTGAAGGGGAAGTTTTCCTTAGATATAAAGAAAATTTCCTTTACAGCTATTTTTGTCTGTGCTAAAATGATTTGGTGAGTGCAAAAGCACTCATCTATTACGATATTCCGCTGTGACAATTGCTCATAAGAATGTTTTGTATAAGGAGAAGGATAAAATGAATCCATTGATCGAAGAATTAACAAAGGAACAACTACGTTCAGACATTCCAGCGTTTCGCCCAGGGGACACAGTACGTGTTCACGCGAAAGTTGTCGAAGGTACTCGTGAACGTATCCAGATTTTTGAAGGTGTTGTAATCAAACGCCGCGGAGCTGGAATCAGCGAGACTTACACAGTACGTAAGATCTCTGGCGGTGTAGGTGTGGAACGTACATTCCCATTACACACTCCACGTGTTGCTCAAATCGAAGTAGTTCGCTATGGTAAAGTACGTCGTGCAAAACTGTACTACCTACGTGCATTACACGGAAAAGCAGCTCGTATCAAAGAAATCCGTCGTTAATTCATTATTATCGAATGAGATTGAACCCCTTGAGAAATCAAGGGGTTTTTTGTATGTTCTTGTTATTTAAAATAGGTAATGATAGAGAGCGTCATTATTCAAATAAATGAAGAGTCGCAGAAAAGGGACAGAGGACTACAGTAATTCGATGTCCTTTCTCAATTTTCCCCTAAATAGCTATAAATATCTCTTGTACAGACTTCTTATATTTCATTAATAGGGCTCACACAACCTAGCGGCCAATCGTCCCAAACCCATTTTCAATTCGTAAAAAAAAAGTGACGACAATAGTCACTGCTTTTTTGTATGAAAATAAATTACTGATTCTTGATTTTATGAACTGTTCTAGCAAGGATCTCAAGTATATATGTCACAGATAATTGAGAAGTGATATTTGTTTCTCTATACATTTCCGTATTGGCATAATAGGGAATATCTACATCAGATAATTTTGCGATTGATGAATTGGAACTGTTTGTTATTGAAATGATAGAAGAACTATGCAGTTTAATGTGATTAATGTAATCAATGATATCTTCATTTTCTCCGGATACAGATAATGTAACGAGACAGACTTTGTTGTCTAATCGATCTGAAATATTATACAGCGGAGTGTTCAATGGATCTTGTATATTCAATGCCAAGGTAAAAAGGGAGGAGAACAGCAATGCTCCGTAGCTTGCAAAGATGCTTGATGTTCCGATACCTACGAAAAGAACCAGATCAGATTCTTTAAGAATATTTGCTGCAGAATTTATGCGCTCCTGAAATTCATTAGAGTGTGTTCTCTTTAAAAACTCTATGAAAGGAAGCTCATCGATTGTTTGAATGGGTTCAGATAGCTCTTTTAATTCTTTCGCATATATTTGAAGCTTAAGTCGAAAATCAGCATATCCATTACAATCAAACTTTTTGCAAAACCTTAAAATAGTTGATGTACTTACATGACACGCATCGGCTAATTCCCTTATTCTCATATAAGGAACTGAATTTAGATTTTTAGTGATATAGTCATAAATATCAATTTCAATACTTCTTAACTCCGCTTGATAAGGTAAGAACAGCATAATTAATCACCTCTCCATTAGTTATAGCTATAGTGATCCTGTAGCAATTTACATGACTTTAGTGAAATGATATACAGAAAAGCAGCTGGAGGTTCAGTCAGAACCTGCCAGACTATACTTTGGGCCAATAGCCAATGATTTGTCAGGATTTATATAAAGTATAAGTGAAAAAAATTACATTAGCAACAAACAGAAAGATAAACAATTGAAAAAACACAGTGTTTTATTTTTGTTACAAATGCCTAAAAATGAGACCTTTGCCTAGATAGCCTTAACGTATATACAACAGATGCAAGCCTTTTCTATAATACAAATATAACAAAGAAAAGGAGAGTTATTATGGATAAGTTTTTGAATTGGATGCAAAGTGTTGTAATTCCGCCGATGACTAAATTGGGAAATCAGAGGCATCTTGTGGCAGTCAGAAATGGTCTTGCATTGACCTTACCAGCTATCATCAGTGGTAGTGTATTTTTGATTATTGGAAATATTCCTATTGATGCTTGGCTGAATTTTTTAAGCCCTTATGAGAATATGATCAATGCTGCTGTCAATGTTTCATTCGGTATTATTTCTTTATTAGCAGCGACAGGAATTGGGTACCAGTTAAGTAAGAGCTATGGCTTAGATGCGATATCGGGCGCCGGACTAGCTGTGATGGCTTTTATCATTACCCAGCTTTCAGATGAGTTTGTTATTGATCCGGCTGGTTTTGATTCAACAGGGCTGTTTACAGCTATAATTGCCAGTATTGCAGCGGCTGAGATATTTCATTTTTGTATTAAGAAAAAACTGGTTATCAAGCTGCCTGATGGTGTTCCTCCAGCAGTGAGTAACTCTTTTGTATCATTGGTTCCTGCTATGATCGTTCTTATTTTATTCTGGACCATTCGGGTACCGCTGAATTTTGATATCACGCAATTTATTGAACAGCTGTTTACACCTCTGTTGTTTGCTTTAAACAGCTTGCCTGGAATTTTACTCTATACTTTCTTAGTTAGTTTATTATGGTGTGCCGGTATCCATGGTGATATGACGCTGGAGGGTGTTGCCGACCCGATTTTCTTAACGTTTATCGCTGCTAATGCATCCGCATATGCTAAAGGAGAAGCGCTTCCTTATATTACTGCTTCAGGATTTTCCAGTCTATTTGTGAATGTTGGCGGTACAGGAGCTACGTTGACATTAGTACTATTAATGATCTTTTCAAAATCCAAAACCTATAAACAGCTAGGGCGAATCGCTCTGCCGGGGTCACTTTTTGAAATCAATGAACCTGTGATTTTTGGCTTTCCGATTATTATGAACCCATTGATGATGATTCCATTTATCCTGATTCCGTTAGTATTAGCTACAAGCAGCTATCTGCTGATGTCTATCGGATTGATTGGAAAACCAATCATGGTAGTCCCTTGGACCATGCCGCCAATCATTGGGCCGCTGATGGCAACTGGTTGGGATTGGCGTGCGGCTGTGTGGTCAGCAATAGAAATAGTTATTGCAGTCGCAATCTATTTTCCGTTCTTTAAAATTGCTGAAAAGGAAATGCTGTTGAATGAAGAAGAGAGCAGTCAAATTGAAGAACCGGACACAATCGAGTTTGTTGATTAATACTAAGCTAAGGAGGATAAAGGTATGAAGAAAAAATTGAAAATCGTAACAATAGGCGGAGGTTCAAGCTATACCCCTGAATTAGTTGAAGGCTTCATTAAGCGATATGATGAGTTTCCTTTGACTGAATTGTGGCTTGTTGATATTGAGGCAGGGCTGGAAAAACTGAATATTGTTGGAGAAATGGCTAAAAGAATGGTCAAGAAAGCTGGGATCGAGTGTGAGGTTCACCTGACGTTGGATCGCGAGGAAGCACTTAAAGACGCAGATTTTGTGACAACACAGTTAAGAGTAGGTTTACTTGATGCACGGATTTTGGACGAACGTATTCCATTAAGCCATGGATTGATTGGACAAGAAACAAATGGAGCAGGTGGAATATTTAAGGCGTTAAGAACCATTCCGGTTATTCTGGATATCGTAGAGGATATGAAAAGGCTTTGCCCCGATGCTTGGCTGATCAACTTTACTAACCCGGCTGGCATGGTAACAGAAGCAGTACTGCGCTATGGTAATTGGAATAAAGTCGTAGGCTTATGTAATATTCCGGTAAATGCTGTTGTGGAAGAATCTAAAATCCTTGGGGAAGAAACCAAAAATCTGTTTTTCCATTTTGCAGGAATCAACCATTTGCATTGGCATACTGTAACGGATGCAGCTGGCAACAACCGTACTGACGAGCTGATAGAAAAGATGTATGGAAGCGGAGATGCGAAGTCTATCGTAGCAAATATCAAGGATAATGATCTGATTTTTGAACAAGTTGAGAATCTTCATATGGTTCCTTGCCCATACCACAATTACTATTATTATACGGATAAAATGCTTGCTGAAGAGCTGGAAGACTTCAAAAACCATGGAACTCGTGCTGAACGAGTGAAGGTAATTGAAAAAGAATTATTTGAACTTTATAAAGATCCAAAACTCGATTATAAACCAAAACAGCTGGCAGAAAGAGGCGGCGCGAGATATAGCGATGCTGCCTGTGAAACTATTACTTCTATATATAACGATAAACATACCATTATGACTGTCAGCACAAAAAATAATGGGACTATCACGGACTTGCCTGAGGATTCAGCAGTTGAAGTAACCTGCATGCTGACAGGACAGGGACCCATTCCTTATAATTTCGGAAAGTTTGAAGCGAAGGAGCGCGGCTTGCTTCAATTAATGAAGGCTATGGAAGAACTTACAATTGAGGCAGCTGTTTCAGGAGATAGAGGAACCCTGCTTCAAGCCTTTACAATGAATCCTCTGATTACAAGTGGCGATGTTGCCAAAACGGTCATGGAGGAGCTGTTAGAGGCGCATAAAGAGCATCTTCCTAATTTCTTTAGATGATTTCAAAGAAGCATTACCTAATTACTATCTAGTGATTGGGTGATGCTCTTTCATTCTTTTAGGATGAAAATGAAATTATTGGTATACATATAAAATGAATGAAGAAAAAGGATTTTTATTTTCGGAATACCTAAAATTGTTATAGTGAAAAATGAAAACACTTCAAAAACACGGTGTGCAAAATAGAGATAATTATTATTGAGCTTAAAATTTATAGAGATAGATTATTTTGGTAAATAAAGAGTGATTGACGGAGAAGAAAATGATGGATAGTTGAATTTTTTTCAAAAAAAAGGAACAAGCTTTTTATTATAGGAAGAAAAAACATCTGCCGCTTTTTTACTTACCTATATAAATAGAAGAAAATCAATAGAAGTATAAATATATCAACAAATGTAATCGCTTTCATGGTAAAATGAGATATAGGATTGTTCTATCCTTAAATAACGGATTCATCCCATTAGCACACATATTTAAATGTGCGTAAATATGCCTTATTTATGCATAATTATCATTCTTTCTTTATAATCAAGTAGAGTAAGAAAATCAAAATTGGAGGAGGTTGGGAATGAGCGAATTGGATAAGCCGGAGCAGATGGAAGACAATGATGAACAAGTCTGTCGTTTTCTTACCGGAGAAAATTTTTATAGTCAGCATTATTTTGGGTTTCATAAGATTCTAAGAAATGGTCTATCTGAATATGTGTTTCGAGTATGGGCACCAAATGCTGAACAGGTATGGCTTGTTGGTGACTTTAATGACTGGACTGATTCTCTGCCAATGTCGAAGCTTGAAGAGTGGGGTGTTTGGGAGATATATACCGAATTGCCTGCTGAGGGAGATTTTTACAAATTCAAAGTTCGTCAGTCAGGAGGAAGAGAAGTATTTAAGATCGATCCTTATGCCATTGCTTTTGAAGAACGGCCGGGAGATGCAGCTGTTATTCATACGATCCCAGATAAAAGCTGGAAGGATGGTTTATGGCAGGGACGTAAAAAACGTTCCGATTATTTTAAACGTCCGATGAACATTTATGAAGTGCATGCCAGTTCATGGAAACATAAGGCGGATGGAACACCCTACACGTTCAAATCATTGAAAAAAGAACTGATTTCTTATGTTAAAGAGATGGGCTACACTCATATTGAGTTCATGCCTTTGATGGAGCATCCTTTAGGGATGTCATGGGGATATCAGTTGATTGGCTATTTTGCATTGAGCTCCTATTATGGTACACCAGAGGAATTTCAGCAGTTCGTGGAAGAATGTCATCTAAATAATATTGGTGTTTTAGTCGATTGGGTACCGGGACATTTTTGTATCAATGACGACACCTTGCCTTATTATGATGGAACACCGCAGTTTGAGTACGAGGACCCGGATCGGGCGAAAAATGTTCGTTGGGGTTCTTTAAATTTTGATTTAGGTAAGCCGCAGGTTCAAAGCTTTTTGATTTCCAGTGCGCTTTTTTGGCTTGATTTTTATCATCTGGACGGCATTCGTGTAGATGCAGTTTCAAATATGCTTTACAGAGATTACGATGAAGGCGCATGGCTGCCAAATCATGAAGGGGGCAACCGGAATTTTGAAGGTTATTATTTTTTGCAAAAGCTTAATGCAGTAATCAAACTGGCGCACCCTAAAGCAATCATGATTGCAGAAGAAAGCTCATCAGAGACGAAGATCACTGGTTTGATTGAAACAGGGGCATTGGGATTTGATTACAAATGGAATATGGGCTGGATGAATGACACGCTTCGATTTTACGAGATGGACCCTGTCTTTCGAAAAGATCATTTCAATTTATTGACTTTTTCCTTTATGTATATGATGGATGAAAGTTTTATTTTGCCTCTGTCTCATGATGAAGTGGTACATGGGAAGAAGAGTTTGATGCATAAGATGTGGGGGGATCGCTATAAGCAGTTCGCTCAGTTAAGGAATCTATACGTATACATGATGGCACACCCTGGTAAAAAACTGTTATTCATGGGGAGCGAATGGGGGCAATTTTTAGAGTGGAAGTATGATGAAGGACTTGAATGGCGGGATCTACAGGATGATATGAACAGTAAAATGCAGCACTTTACTCGCGTGCTGAATGCACTTTATAAGGAGCAAGGAGCACTTTGGGAACAGGACAACAGCTACGATACGATTGAGATCATTGATGCGGATAATAGTCAGGAAACAGTTCTTAGCTTGATACGTAAAGGAAAGAAGAAAAAGGATTTTCTGATCATTGTCTTGAATATGACTCCAGTCGAACGTCAGGATTTTCAAATTGGTGTTCCTTATGAAGGGGTGTATGAAGAAATTTTAAATACTGAAATGAAGGAATTCGGGGGGACTTGGAAGAATGGGAACCCACCTGCAGTTGCTGAACCGGAAACCTTTAAGCAATTTGGCTATCGAATCAAAACCATTGTACCGGCATTAGGTGCAGTTATCTTGAAGCCGAAGGAGATCGTCGTACCAAAAAAACGAAGATAGTGTTTTGTCGACTGAAAGAAAGCTTCAGTTTTCTGATCAAGGTGGACAGTTTATAGTGCTATATAGCTTTTGAGGATGAAAGGAGGTAGGGTGGATTTATTCATGTTCACCTGTACGAGAGATGAATAACGAAATGTTAGCAATGATTTTAGCCGGAGGGCAAGGAACAAGATTGGGGAAACTAACTAAAAACATCGCCAAGCCCGCTGTACCGTTTGGCGGAAGATACCGTATCATCGATTTTACCTTAAGTAATTGCGTTAACTCCGGTATTACAGATGTTGGGGTAGTCACTCAATATCAACCCTTAGCATTGAACAGTCACATCGGTAATGGTGCAAGCTGGGGGTTGGACGGAATCAATTCAGGTTTGACTATTTTGCAGCCGTACTCAAGCTCAGATGGTGAAAAATGGTTTCAAGGAACAGCTCATGCTATCTATCAGAATATCGCCTACATCAATCAGAAGAATCCTCAATATGTCCTGATTCTATCTGGGGATCATATTTACAAAATGAACTATGAAGCAATGCTGGAAGAGCATAAGAGTAATAATGCTTCTTTAACAGTTGCGGTTATTGAGGTGCCAATCAAAGAAGCTTCACGCTTTGGTATCATGAACACCGACGAAAACGACCGGATCATTGAATTCGAGGAGAAGCCGGACGAGCCCAAAAATAACCTGGCATCAATGGGAATCTATATCTTCAACTGGGATCGTCTGAAAGAGATATTGACAAACAGTCATTCAAAAGACAGCCAGATGCTGGATTTCGGAAAAAATGTGATTCCCTCTTACCTTGATTCCGGAGAAAATGTGTATGCCCATCGTTTTAGCGGCTATTGGAAGGATGTTGGAACGATTGATTCACTTTGGGAAGCCAACATGGAGTTCATTGATCCTGATAATGAATTCAATATCCGTGACTTGTCTTGGCGTATATTTTCCAAAAATACCAGTTCTCCACCTCATTTCTTAACAGAAACAGCGTCCGTAGAGAACTCGTTGATCGTAGACGGCTGCTATGTTGCTGGAACAATCAGCAATAGTATTCTGTCGACTGATGTTCAGGTAAAAGGAGGCAGTAAAATAGAAAACAGTATTATTATGCCTAGAGCTAAAATTGGGGAGAATGTTTTGATAAAAAATGCAATCATCGGTGAGGATGCGGTAATTGGTGATAATGCAGTCGTTTATGATGAGGATGAGATAGTAGTGGTTGGTTATTCTGAAGTAATTGGGGTGAAAAGCGATGAAGACTAATAGAATGTGTGCAATTATTGGCAATATAGAGAGATTTGAAGAACTGATGCCTTTGATTGAAAAACGACCGTTAGCTACCCTTCCGTTTGATTGTAAATACCGATTGATCGATTTTCAATTGTCGAGTTTGGTCAATGCAAATATTGATCGTCTTTTCATGGTGTTTAACGAAGGAGAAACCCAGTCGGTGTTCGATCATATTGGGGGAGGAAAGGAATGGGATCTGGATTCATTGAAAAATCGCTTTTTCACTTATTTTTATCAGGACTTTATTAAGCGAAAAGCTGAGGGAAAACTATATTACAGTTCCTTGATCGATTATTTACAGAAATCTAAGTCAGAGTACACGGCATTCATGGGTAGTCGGATGCTTTGCAATTTGGATTTAAGAGCTATTTTGAAAATTCATCAGGCGCAGCAGAATGATATGACGGTTGTCTATAAGCGAGTGGATAAGACAAGTGTTTGCTCTGCGGATATGCTGCTGAATATCAATGAGGAAGGCAGCGTAACAGGTACGCATTCATTACAAGATAGTGATGCGGAAACAGAGAAGGTCGCCTTGAGTATGGAGGGCTATATCATTCAAACGGATTGGCTGATTGAAAAATTAGAATGGGCTCAGGAAAACGATGGTTCGCCAAGCTTAGTAGATTTCATGAAGGAACAATTTGGACAAGCAAAATGCTCGACTTATGAGTATACGGGCTATCTCAAAAATATTTATGATATCCAGTCTTACTATAAGGCAAATATGGATATGCTGGACCCGCAGAAATTCAATGCGCTGATGTATTCAAATCAAAAAATTTATACGAAATTAAAGAATGAGGTGCCTACGTATTATTCTGCAACCTCTCATGTGAAAAATAGTCAGTTCGCAACAGGCTGTGTTGTGCAGGGGACGGTAGAGAATTCACTGGTTTCTCGGAGAACGAAGATTGCTGAAGGGGCTGTAGTAAAGCATTCAATCATCAATGCAAGTGCTAAAATCGCCTCTGATGCCCAAGTTGAATATGCTATACTGGACAAAGGTGTAGTTGTTGATCCAGGCGTTCAGATCAAAGGAACACCAGAAGAGATTGTCGTGATTCGAAAAGGAGCGCACGTCACTAGTGATGTATTTGGAGGAGAAGGGAAATGAATATTTTATTCGCAGCAGCAGAATGTGCTCCGTTTTTCAAAACAGGAGGATTGGGTGATGTAGCTGAGGCCTTGCCTAAAGAGTTGAAAAAGAAGGGTCTGGATATTCGAGTTGTCTTGCCGTATCACCAGCAAATGCCGCAAAAATATCGGGATCGTTGTGAGGATGTGCTCCATTTCTATGTAGATGTTGGCTGGCGGCACCAGTATTGTGGTGTGAAAAAGCTGGAAATGGATGGAGTAATCTATTACTTTATTGATAACGACTATTATTTTGGCCGAGAAGGCTTATATGGTTATTATGATGATGGTGAACGTTTTGCGTATTTTCAGCTGGCTGTGATTGAAATGATGGAAAAGATTGATTTTGTTCCGGATATTCTCCATAGTAATGATTATCATACGGCGATGATCCCTTTTCTTATTCGAGAGAAATATCATTGGATTCAGGATTATCAAAAAATTGAAACCGTTCTGACTATCCATAATATTGAGTTTCAAGGTGTGTTTTCTGCAGATATTCTGCCGGATCTATTTGGAATGGGAAAAGAGCGTTACTTTGACGGCACCGTACGCTTTGATGATAATGTGAACTTTTTGAAGACAGGGATTTTGTATGCCGGTCGTGTCAACACGGTTAGTCCTTCCTATGCACAGGAGATCCAGACCTCAGAGTTTGGAGCTGGTTTGGATGGTGTTCTACGGATGGAAAAGGATAAGCTGAATGGGATTCTAAATGGCATCAACTATACACTCAATGATCCTGAAACTGACCCGTTAATCCCAGCTAACTTTTCATTGGCTGATCTGACAGGCAAAGGAATCAATAAATCAGCGCTGCAAAAAGCGATGGGCTTGCCTATAAAGGAAGATGTACCATTGTTTGCAGTTGTCAGTCGATTGACCCATCAAAAAGGGTTCCAGCTGATCATGGACGAGCTGGAATATATGATGGATGGAGATATCCAACTAGTTGTCTTAGGAACAGGAGAAGCTGGATTTGAGCAGGGCTTTAGAGATTTTGCAGCACGTTTCCCTGAAAAGTGTTCAGTCAGCATATCCTTTAATGTCAAGCTGGCTCAGCTATTTTACGCAGGGGCAGATGTCTTCCTGATGCCGTCAGCGTTCGAGCCTTGTGGTTTGTCCCAAATGATTTCGATGCGTTACGGTACATTGCCGATCGTACATGAAATCGGCGGATTGAAGGATACTGTGATTCCATATAATGAAGAGTCTGGAGAAGGAACAGGTTTTGGTTTCTATGAATTCCGCTCGTTTTATTTGATGGAAACGATCAAGCGAGCAGCGGCGTTATACAAAGAAAAACCATCTGTGTGGCAGCAGTTAGTCAAAGCTGCCATGGCGAAAGATTTTAGCTGGGAGCAGCCGGGGCAGGCCTACATTGAATTGTACCGATTGTTGATTGAAAAGTGAGTTTAAAATAAATTTTTCCGATTGTTTTATGATGGAATGATTTATGGCAAAGCTTGTGACCATCAATTTTCAGTGAAGATAGATGAGGTTGAGACAACAGTTAAGTTGTCCCAGCCTCTGCTTTTTAAAACCGATAAGAAGGGGATTTAGTTACTAATGAGGATTACGAAAGAGCAGTTTAAAACCGATTTTAGGCAACGTGTGCAGGAAAAGTTCACAAATGAAGTCGAAGAAGCGTCAAATGGCGAACTCTTTGCTTCATTGGGGGCTGTGATTCAAGCCTATTATTCCGATGAATGGAAGGAAACAAGAAAGGCGACACGAGACGACAAATGTAAGCAGGCCTATTATTTTTCTATTGAGTTTTTACCAGGTAGAATGTTGAAAAGTAATCTACTTAATATGGGGCTGCTGGACATCGTTCGCGACAGCTTGAAGGAGCTTGACATTGATTTGGAAGAGCTTTGCAAAATCGAAAAGGATATGGCTTTAGGAAACGGCGGTTTAGGAAGACTTGCTTCTTGCTTTATGGATTCGATTGCTTCCAGCAGTCTGCCGGGAAACGGCAATGGGATTCGATATGATTATGGATTGTTCAAGCAGAAATTTGTAGACGGCAATCAAGTGGAGCTGCCGGACGAATGGCTTCGAGAAGGTAATGTTTGGGAGGTTCGCAAGGCCAGCAAGGCGGTCAATGTTAATTATGGCGGGCATGTCTACCTAAAAGAAGATGAAGCAGGTCGCTTGAAGCCTGTTTATGAAAATCAACAAGTATTGCGGGCAGTTCCTTATGATACGGGGATGGTAGGTTTTCAAAATGATATGGTAAACACCTTGCGTTTATGGTCAGCTGAGATTCCTGATTTTGAAGAAAGCAATTATCGGAGTATTGAGGAACGACGCGATTTTCGTGATTTAACTTCTGTACTTTATCCAGATGATTCGAACTATGAAGGCCGTCTGATGCGTCTGGTACAGGAATATTTCTTTGTTTCAGCAGGAATCCAAAGCATCATTCGCTCCCATAAAAAGAGCGGTCTTGCAATGAAGGATTTAGCAGAATATATAGCGATCCATATCAATGATACACATCCCGCACTTTGTGTTCCTGAGCTGATGCGGTTATTGATTGACGAAGAAAATTTGAGCTGGGAAAAGGCATGGGATATCACAGTAAAAACAATGAGCTATACAAACCACACGATCATGGCAGAAGCTCTCGAAAAATGGCCAGTATTCATGTTGCAGGAAGTTGTTCCGAGAATATTCCAGATCATTGAAGAAATTGATCGTCGGTTTGTAGCAGAAATGACTTCGTTGGTGGATCAAGAGGTCATCGAACGGACAAGGATCATCAAAGACAATCAGGTTCATATGGCTCATTTGGCGATTATCGGCAGTCACAGTACCAATGGTGTTGCGAAGCTGCATTCTGATTTGCTGAAAGGTATCGTCCTTCATGATTTTTACGTGCTCTATCCGGAACGTTTCAATAATAAAACCAATGGGATTGCTCAGCGACGCTGGCTTCAATTGGCTAATGAGCCGCTGGCTGGATTTTTGGATCAAACGATTGGAACCTCATGGCGGAAAGAAGCGAATGATTTACACTTATTAATGAATTATAAGAATGATTCAACTGTCCTCCAAACATTGGCAGATACAAAGCGCTTGAATAAGGTACGGTTGGCACAGTATATTTTAGAAACGACTGGGATTGAGGTATCCCCGGATGCCATTTTTGATGTTCAAATCAAACGACTCCATGCATACAAGCGTCAGCTATTGAATTTACTTCATATTTTGAAGCTGTATTTTGATTTGAAGGCTGATCCGAATGCAGATATCTATCCACGAGTATTCATTTTTGGTGCTAAAGCAGCACCGAGCTATACCTATGCTAAATACGTGATCAAGTGCATCAATGAAGCAGCCGATTTGATCAATCACGACGAAGAAATTCAAGGGAAGTTAAAAATAGTCTTTCTGGAAAACTATAATGTTTCTTTAGCTGAAATGATAATTCCCGCTGCCGATGTAAGTGAACAGATTTCTTTAGCCTCCAAAGAAGCTTCAGGAACCAGCAACATGAAGCTGATGCTCAACGGAGCTGTGACAATTGCGACATTAGATGGAGCAAATATAGAAATTCGAGATGTCGTTGGTGATGAAAATATTGTGATATTTGGCTTGACAGAGGAAGAGGTTTATCATTACTATGAAACACAAAACTATCAGGCAATCAAAATCTATGAAACGGATTCAGAGCTTCAACGGATATTGAATGCATTTATTGATGGAACGATTCCTAATATTCAGGTTGAAGGACAAGAAATTTTTGATTCCCTGATTCGATATAATGATGAATACTTTACCTTACGCGACTACCATTCTTACGTTGAAGCACAAGAGAAAATCGAGCGCCTTTATCGTGATAAGAAACGCTGGCAGCAAATCAGCTTGATCAATACTGCAGAAGCAGGTCACTTTTCTTCTGATTACACAGTTCGACGCTATGCAGAAGAAATTTGGCAGATTGAACCAGTTAAAGGATAAAAGAAAAAACGATATAGATCCTGTAAAAGAGTCTGTGAACAAAGGCAGATTTCTGTCTAAGCATAGAAAGAATGAAGCATTTAAAAATTCACTTTTACAGGATTTATATACTATAGGAGAAGTACGATGACCGCAATTTATTTTAATTCCTGGCTTGAAGAATACAAACATCCTTTTGGGGCAATCCAACAACTGAATACTGCTCATTTTTCTATCAATGTTAAGTCTGCAGGAGTTGAGAAAGTGTCATTGATCATGAGAAAAGAAGATGGAGAACGGGGATTCGAGCGTTTACCCATGACAGCTGAAACAGATGATTTTTACAAGTGTTCCTATACATTTGATCAGGGAAAGGGCTTGTACTTTTATTATTTCGAGGTACTATGTAATGGCGAAGCAACGATCTATTGCGGTTCTAATCAAGGCAATGGAGGTATAGGGGTTCTGTCAACAGCCATTGAAGAGGTTCATCCTTATCAAATCACGTGCTATGAAACACATGATCCAGCACCTGATTGGTATAGAAATGGCGTTGTTTACCAAATATTCCCGGACCGTTTTTTCAATGGCAATCTTCATCGTGAGATCTCTCATTCTAAAAGGAATACGTTTATTTATGGAACCTATGAAGATGAACCGCTGTATCTAAAAGATGAGAATGATGAAATCATTCGCTGGGATTTTTTCGGCGGCAACCTGATGGGGATCATAAAGAAAGTTCCTTATCTAAAATCGTTGGGAGTTACTGTGTTGTACTTAAATCCTATTTTTGAAGCAGCCAGCAATCATCGCTATGATACAGGGGATTATTTCGCAGTAGATGGAATTTTAGGAGATGAAGAAACTTTTGAGCAGTTGGTTTCGATTCTTCATGAAAATGATATGCGATTGATTCTGGATGGTGTTTTCAGCCATGTAGGCAGAAACAGTCGATACTTCAATCATGACGGTCGATACGGTAAGGGATCAGGTGCCTATCAAAATATTGAAAGTCCATATTATCCGTGGTTCAGCTTTTCCGAATCCCCTGAAGAGTACAAATCTTGGTGGGGAATCAAGGATTTGCCGGAAATTAATAAAGACAATACAGACTTTCAGCAGTTTATTTATGGTAAGGATGGTGTGCTGGATAAGTGGACTAGTTTAGGTGTGGACGGCTGGCGACTTGATGTTGCCGATGAACTGCCTGATTTCTTTATCACAGGGATTCGTCAAAGGTTGAATCAGTATCCCGAAAAGGTTTTGATTGGTGAAGTCTGGGAAGATGCGTCCAAAAAAATATCCTATGATCAAAGAAGAGAATATGTTTTTGGCAACGCACTTCATGGCGTCATGAATTATCCATTTCGAGAAAGCATTCTTGCGTATCTTGATGAAAAACAAACTTCTCAACAGTTGGCAGAGCAGCTGACTATTTTGCAGGAAAACTATCCAGAAGCCATTTTTTATAATAATTTAAACAATATTGGTACACACGATACGGAACGAATATTGACTCTGTTGGACAATAATACAACGAAGCTTTCTTTTGCTTTAGGCTTGATGTTTATGCTTCCTGGTGTTCCAACGATTTACTATGGGGATGAAGCTGGTCTGACTGGCGGCAAAGATCCGGCAAATCGCAAATTCTTCCCTTGGGAAAACCAGGATCAAGCTATTTTTGAAAATTACCAAAGATGGGTTCGTCGCAGAACAGAGAATCCTATTTTAGCTCAAGGAGGTTTTTATCCTTTCTATACGGACGAGCTTCTAGGTGTTTTACGGTGCCACAAAGGGCAGTCAGCACTTTATTTAGTGAATTTGACTGACAAGGAAGTAGCTGTTTCCATAGATAATCTGCATTTTACGAAAGCATTACCGATTTTTGAATCACTGCTTCAGGAGTTATTGAAAGATGTTGTGATTGCTGAGCATTCGGATTGTTTCATCATGAAAAATGAAGAGGATTGATCTACTGACAATTGGCTTATGCTGTTAGAGGGAGAATGATTGATCTATAGGTTATTTCCACTCATATATTCGAAAAATAAACCTCCACCAGTCAGATTAGTGGAGGTTTATTTTTTAGAATACACTCTCTAAAAAAGAGTCTCTAGTTCAGTTAAGAGTGCTTGTTCTTTTTTATAGAGTTTTTGGATTGTCTGGGACATTTCAGGAAGCAGTTTACGATCAGCGGTTTCGTGCAGCCTCCACATATCATCGGAAAGCTCATCCCAAAAAGCAGCAAGCTCCATGAAGGCTGTACCAATGGTTTCCAGCCTGTGTTCTTCAAGAATCGGTGCGGCTTCAATCAAGAAACGACCAAACAAGCTGCGAAAAATACCGCCTCCGGTTCCTCCATCTTTGTTGATTTGGAAGTAATTCGTCGCTCCAGCTGTTCGCAGTTTGTCATCATCAAAGTTTTTCCAACTGATGACTTGCTTCGAAAATTTTTCAATTCCTTGAATGCCTTTCAATTTTGCCTCAGGATACAGCATTTTTTTAAGAGTGTGTGTAATGGCAGTCATAAGACATTCTTTTTTAGGTGATTGATAGCTTGAGAAATCAAAGCGGATACTTTTATTGTTAGCTGGAAAAGGGCGATGCTTACTTCCTCTGGCAAGGGCTAAATCATCGTATGAGATCAAATGATAGTCCTGCTGGCTCGGTCCGTTTGGCATTCGGATCGGATAATCAGAATTATCTCGATCGCTGAGATAGAAGACTTTCTCTGTGTCATCAAAGCCATAGATGATAACAGCATGGCCGCCGAAATGAGTATCTTTGTCTAATGCAAAATAAGGTAGAAAAGCCATATCCGTGTAGATAAGGAGCGGTTGATTCTCAGTGATACTTTTCTGAGCGTTAAGGAGGGCTTGTTCGTTACTTTTTGGTTTTTGGATCGTCAGCTTGATGCCTAAATTAGCTGCTAAGTTCTTTTCAAAATCGAGGATTTTTGATCGCCCTGAAACCATTGGCGAATGTCGTAAATTGATATAGGTAAAATCTAAACCTTCCCCTAATCCAAAGAGCATTGCTTCAGAAAGGGGATGCCCGTGATAAGTGAAAAGCTGCTTTAATGCATGGGTAATACAATGCTGTCCGCCGGTCGGCGTAAAATCAGTTATGATATGCTTCATTATGAGGACCTCCATAGTCATTGATTGATACAGATAGCTGTTCTGTAAGTTCAGTATAAACTCGTTCCTAAGGAGAGAGTCAATGGGAGAAAAGGAATTTATATCTTCAATTTTGAAATGAAAAACACTAATCTATGTGCATTTGACCAATCGGCTTATTTAGAAAGTTGTTTTTTTTAACTATTCTTTGCTTGCGCCATATCTTTTGATTGGCTTCAATTATCAGTTATAGGAGAAGATATATATATGCCAACATCGTTCACTTTTTTACCAAAGCGGAATCTTAAGAATCCAATAAAAAAATGATAACTTTGACATAGAGACTATTTTTGCCTACTTCGACATTGTAAAATATATTGAGGAACATTTTGCTTATTCCTACTATGAAAATGTTGAAAAGGAGAATTGGTATGGGGAAACAAGGAAATAAAAAGATCATTGTTGGACTAGCAGCAGCTGGTATAATTATTTGTTCAATAGCAGGCTATTTCATTGTAAAAAGTCAAAACGAGAAAAAGAAAGTTGAAAACACAGTTAGTAAGTACACGGACTCGTTAACAAAACAAGAATTTTCAACATACAATAATCTGTTTTCAGAAGAGTCATTTACTAAATATGACACAACAAGGGATGAAGTAGTTCAAAGATATGAAACCATTTTTGCAGGCATCGGGGTAAAAAATATAAAGGTAGAAGATGTAGCAACAAAACCCAAAGATGATTATTACGAAATTTCCTATAATTTAAAGCTGGATACGGAGTTTGGCGAAATCATTACTGAAAAATATACTGTTGATATGAAAAAAGCCGATGAAACCTATTCATTTACTTGGACACCGGCGTTGATTTTTCCAGGCATGAGTGCTGATGATACGATCAAGGTATCCACTGACGAAGCAGCCCGTGGTGAAATAATGGATAGAAACGGAATAAAAATTGCAGAGAATTATGATTATCAGCAAGTAGGAATAACTCCGGGGCAGCTTGGAGAAGGAGCTGATAAAGAGCAAAATATACAGGCAATCAGCGACAAATTTGGTGTTTCCACTGACAATATAAACGAAAAGCTGAGTCAAGCTTGGGTACAGGATGATCTGTTTGTACCTATCAAGACATTAGAAAATTCATTGAGTGTTATGGAAATAGCAGCACTCCCTAGCGGTGCAGCCATCGGCAATACAAATCAAAGGCACTATCCTTATGGAGAAGCGACAGCTCATTTGTTAGGTTATGTTGGAAAGGTCAGCGCAGAAGACATTGAAAAAAATCCGGAGCTATCTGAAAATGATTCGATTGGAAAATCCGGATTGGAAGCAGCTTTTGATGAAAAATTGAGAGGGAAACGTGGTGTCAGCATTGATATTGTTGATGAGAAAGGTCAACCGCAAAAAACACTTTTAAAGATTGAAAAAGTAGAACCCACCAATATCACATTGACTATAGATAGCGAAGCACAGAAAATTGCTTATGACTCATTAGGTGGAAAGCCTTCAACAGCAGTTATATCAAGTCCTAAAACGGGAGAGCTACTGGTTGCTACAGGTGCGCCTTCATATAACCCAAACAAGATGGTACTGGGGATTTCTGAAGAGGAATACAAGGTCTACGCAGAGGATACGAATTTACCGTTCATGTCACGTTTCGCCAATCGTTATGCCCCTGGCTCAACCTTTAAGACTATCACGGCAGCGATCGGACTCGATTCCGGTCATATCACTACAACAGAAGAACGAAGTATTGATGGGCTGAAATGGCAAAAGGATGATAGTTGGGGCGGCTTTTGGACAACTCGGGTAAAAGAAACACCGGTGGTTGATCTAAAAAAGGCACTGGTTTATTCAGATAATATTTTCTTTGCACAAAAGAGCTTGGAAATGGGAGAAGATGTTTTCCGAAGCGGGTTGAACAAGTTCATCTTTGGAGAAGAATTGGATTTGCCGATCTATATTGAACCGGCAAGTATTTCTAATGAAGAGACGTTCCACTCGGACATTCTTTTGGCTGACACGGCATATGGACAAGGTGAGTTGATGATCTCGCCAATTGCTCAATTGACGATGTATAGCGTATTCATGAATGATGGGGCGCTTGTTTACCCTCAGATAGTTAAGGACCAAGAGGTGAAAACGAAAGCTGATGTTGTTGGAGCTGAATCTGCAAATATTGTGTTGAACGATTTGATCGATAGTGTTGCCTCACCGGAAGGATATGTTTATAACTTATATAATCCTGATTTTGCATTAGCTGCTAAAACAGGAACAGCTGAGATAAAGGAAAAACAGGACACTTTGGGAACAGAGAACAGCTTCTTACTATTTTTTGACGTGAACAATCGCAACTTCATGGGATTGATCATGTCTGAAAATTCAAGAGAAAACGGAACTGCGACGGAAAAAGCGAGTGCGGTGGTTCAATATTTAGAAGCACATTATCAATAGTAATATAGAATTGAAATGTTTTTGACAAATATTGTTTAAGAGTTGAGCATAGAATGTCTCAACTCCTCTTTTTTATTGGAGGAGCAGGCTTTAGAGCTGCTCTAACCCAAATGTGATGGCAGTTTTCTCAGAAATCTCTATGAAAAAATCCATTTTTTCAATTGACTTATATATCTGTACTGGTACAATGTATGTTAAATGATAATTGTTATATAAAAGGGGAGCTTCTATGGTCGGTATCAAAGTATGGAGTTTCAAAATATTTTTGGTGTCAAGTGAACAATGAAAGCACTGTTAAGGAGAAGTAACTGCCTTAACCTAATTGTTCATGAATAAAAAAGAAAGAAGTATGATCAGTTGAAATGACTATTGAGTATTTGTTTGATAAAAAAGCAAGGAAAAATAATTTGGAGAATAGCGGAAAATAAATAGAAGTTAGACGTTTTTTTATTTTACCCTATTTTTCGCTTATATAGATCCTATAGAGGATTCTGCGCACGAAGAATTGCTCTTTGTTAAAGGGAGCAAAATGAATGTTCACTTCTGTAATAGTGTTTGTATATCTGAATCCTATTGAATGTCGCGTTGCATGAGATGTTTTTTTGATTGTTGCGTAAACAAAGGAAAGCGTTTAATTAACGGAAGTTATGTGCATGGTAAAATAAAAAATCTATCTGAATCTTGTTGAATAATCAACAAATAAAGAGCGACCTTTGTTGTAACATGTATAGCAAAGGAGTAAGAATCAGCTGTTATTTATTTAATAAGATTCATCTATTTATTGACTGCTGTTAGATGATAAGGAGAGATTTTTGAGTGAGTAAAGTGAAAAACCGGTGGCTAATTGCGCTGGCAGGCGTATCTGTGCATTTGTCTATAGGTTCTGCCTATGCTTGGAGCATTTATACCAAGCCGATCAATGAATTGACAGGATGGTCACAGACATCTATTTCATTTGCTTTCAGTATAGCCATTTTTTGTTTGGGTATATCGGCTGCATTTATGGGGAAATTTGTGGAACATTATGGTCCTAAAACGACAGGGACAGTGGCTTCCATATTCTTTGGAGCTGGGATTGCATTGACAGGTGTAGCGATCCAAGTTCAATCCTTGCCATTACTGTATGTGACATATGGTCTTATCGGAGGAATTGGGCTAGGTTCGGGGTATGTGACACCAGTATCAACAATGATTCGCTGGTTTCCTGATAAAAGAGGTCTGGCAACTGGATTGGCGATCATGGGCTTTGGTTTTGCCTCATTGATCACGAGTCCAATTGCTCAGTTTCTGATGGGAAAAGTAGGGATTTCCAATACATTTTACGTATTAGGTGCTATGTATTTCTGTGTGATGTTTCTTGCATCCCGCTATCTTGAGAAACCACCAGTTGGATGGAAACCAGAAGGAATGGTTGAAGAACAGAAACCGTTTGACGGTCAGAAAATTGAGGCTTCAGAAGGACTTACTGCAAACGAAGCGATTCGCACACAGAAATTCTGGATGCTATGGATCATGCTGTTTTTGAATATTACATGCGGTATTGGGATTGTATCGGCTGCTTCACCAATGGCACAGGAGATGACAGGCATGTCAGATCAAATGGCCGCGGCTATGGTTGGGATCATGGGGATTTTTAATGGCTTGGGACGTTTGTTCTGGGCAACAATCTCTGATAAATTCGGCAGGCCAAAGGTGTATTCAACAATTTTCGTTGTTAACGCATTGGCATTGACAGCCTTATACTTTTCTAGTTCAGCCATTTTCTTTGCTGCATTGGTTTGTATCATCATGACCTGTTATGGTGCAGGCTTCTCGATTATTCCAGCATACATTGGCGATGTTTTCGGAATGAAAGAGGTTGGTGCGATCCATGGGTATATATTGACTGCTTGGGCGGCTGCCGGAGTGGTAGGTCCAGTCTTATTGTCTACAGTAAAACAAATGACAGATGGGTATACAACCACACTGCTTATTTTTATTGTACTATCAGGGATTGCCTTCACGGTATCGTTGATCATGCGCAGAAAATTGAATCAAAAATAGAAAATCGGAGAGCAAATCCAACTGGATTGCTCTCTGTTTTTTGTTTATTTGAATCAGTCTGTTTGGAAATGAAGCCTCAGCTTTTTATGGAAAAGCGCTGCTTTTAAAAGGATTTTCCTGTAAGTACAATTTATTCCTTTTTAGATAATAATTGCAAAAAAGCTTTGGAAGCATTAGAAAAAATTTGATTTTTCTTCCATATAATATTGATATTCGCTGTTAATGGAGGTGCGAAAGGAACAAATACTAAATTTGTATTTGCTGTGGGGATGATACCGTCAATACAAAGAGCACTAGCAACATTTTGCTTAACGAGCAACGAGGCATTGTAAAGCAGATTATAAGTGCCGATAATTGTTAAATGTTCGATATTTTCTCCAAACCATTCTGCAAGTTGATTATCAACGGATGATTGACTGGAAATGAGCAAGGGAATATCAACAATATCCTCAGGAGCAATCGTCTTTTTTTCAGCTAAGGGGTGGCTGTTGTTGATCAATACGCCCCAGTGATCGGCTAAAGGAAGACGAAGATATTCATACTTCTGTTTTTCAACAGGATCGATGACTAGCCCGAAATCAAGCAATCCTTGATCGATTTTATCCAATACATCGTCTGCATTGCCGCTATAAAGCTTGAGCTTTATATCTGAATACTTTTCTCTGAGTTCGTGTAAAAGAATTGCAACAAATTCAAATGCCTGTGTCTCTCCGCCGCCGATACTGATTTCCCCGCTGATTACCTCTTCCGACATCAGATTTGCCGTTGTTGAGTCAACTAAGGATAAAATCTCTTTTCCTTTATTAGCTAAATAGATTCCTTCTTCGGTCAATGTAATGGTCCGATTCCCTCTTGTAAATAGAGTAACTCCTAATTCTTCCTCTAGCTCTTTCAATTGTTTTGAAAGGGTTGGTTGAGAAAGGTGAAGCGCTTCTGCCGCCTTACTGATAGTCTTTTCTCTAACAACCGTCAAAAAATAATTTAACACTCGTAATTCCAATCAATACACCTTCCTATAGAAAAAAGTTATGGATAAGTATTCTGTATAAGTATTAGTCAAGTATAACGGAATTACGTACAATAAAGCTAGTAAAAAAAGAATTAGGAGGAAGAGATATGGCGGGTTTTAGCTTGCAAAAAAGATTACTTGATCAGGATATACTACCAGACTCAGCATTAAACAAAGAAATTCATCTCGTGAAGAAGAACAATGAGCGTCTATTAGCGGAGATAAATACTCAATACCGCACAAACGAAGAGCTGTTGTTTTATCTTGAAAAAATTATTGGTAAAACGATTGATGCCTCCACGACTGTGTCACAGCCTTTCTATAGCGATTTTGGCAGACATATCACGTTAGGAAAGGATGTTTTCATTAACAAGAACGTTATGTTTGTTGACTTGGGAGGAATCACGATCGAAGATCACGTGCTGATTGGTCCTGATGCCAGACTGATCACAGTCAATCATTTAACTGATCCTGAGAAGAGACGTGGGCTTAGAGTTGCCCCTATATTGGTTAAAAGAAACGCTTGGATTGGTGCGAATGCAACGATCTTACAAGGAATAACGATTGGAGAAAATGCAATTGTTGCAGCTGATTCCACTGTAACAAGAGATGTCCCAGCTAACGTGATTGTTGCTGGTAGTCCGGCAAAAAAAATTCGAAAAATCGATCAAAAATAGGGGATGAGAATAGCGAATGATAAAGTATTCTAAGAATGAAAAGGATGGAGGTTAATGAATAGAAGCTGGTCGCTTTTCGTTCTAATTTCTCTGAGTAGTCTATACTTTTCCGCGTGTTCATCAAGGGCGTTCGAAGATACTGCTGCTTCTAACTCTCTGAAATATTCGGACAATCAAATGATCACCCAAGAAACAAGTGATGAAGCTCGTGGGGAGCAGGAAATGATTACTAGACAGTTAAGGATTGAGGAGCAACAGTTTCAGCTGGAGTTGGAATCAAACGAAGCGGTTGACGCTCTATTACAGGCATTGCCGATATCGGTTTCAATGACAGACCTCAATCAAAATGAAAAATATATGTATTTATCTGATTCCTTACCAATGGCACCTGAAAAAGTGGGGCGGATTGAAAAAGGAGATGTACTGTTATTTGGCTCAGACTGTTTCGTGATTTTTTATAAAGGCTTTGATACTGAGTATTCTTATACCCGAATAGGAAAAATCAAAGATGCGGATGCGTTGGAATTCCTTGAAAATACTGAGACAATAAAGATACATTTGGAATAGGTGACAACAATCAAAAAATCGAAGGAGAGAATCAAATGGCAATTAAGAATAAAGTAGTTATTATTACAGGAGCTTCTTCAGGGATTGGCGAAGCGACAGCTAAACAATTAGCTGAAAAAGGAGCAAAGCTGGTACTGGCAGCCCGTCGAGAAGAAAAATTGATCAAAATAGTTGATGAGATCAATAATCAAGGTGGTAAAGCAGTATATAGAGCAACGGATGTGACAAAACGAGAAGACAATCAAAAATTGGTAGAGTTTGCGAAGGCAACCTATGGCAAAATTGACGTGATTTTTCTGAATGCCGGCATTATGCCGAATTCTCCATTATCTGCTTTAAAGGTAGATGAATGGGATCAAATGATCGATATAAATATCAAGGGTGTTCTAAATGGTATCGCTGCCGTACTACCTTCATTCATTGAGCAAAAATCGGGACATATAATCACTACCTCTTCTGTAGCTGGATTGAAAGCCTACCCTGGCGGAGCAGTCTATGGTGCTACCAAGTGGGCGGTACGTGATTTGATGGAAGTGCTGCGGATGGAATCTGCACAAGAGGGAACCAACATTCGGACAGCGACTATTTATCCGGCAGCGATCAATACAGAACTGCTGGATACAATCACAGATGAGCAAACAGCGAAAGGAATGACTGGATTATACGATCAATACGGAATTGCGCCGAATCGTATTGCCAGCATTGTAGCTTATGCGATTGATCAGCCGGAAGATGTGAATGTCAATGAGTTCACTGTTGGTCCGACAACTCAACCGTGGTAAGTGATAGCTTGATTACTAAATTATAAAAACTGCTGAGGCTCACTATTTTACTGAAAAACACCTATGAAATATCCCTAAGGGGTTCATTTCATAGGTGTTTTTTTATGACCAGCCCTTTTTATCCCTGCTCTTTGAAGTTTTTAGCGTACTGCTTTGGTGTTACAGTAGTGATTTTTTTAAAGGTGCGAATGAAGTTGGAGTAGTCATTGAAGCCAGATAAATAGCATGTATTTAATACGTCGTTTCCATTTTCCAGATATTTTTTTGCAGCCGAAATCCGGCTTAATAAAATATAGTGATAGATGCTGCTGCTCAGTTCCTTTTTAAAGATTCGATTCAAATAAATACCATTATGAGAAAAGTTCTGTGCCAGCATATCCACTGACAATTCTGAGGAGCTTAAGTTTTCTTGGATGAAAATCAACATGTTTTTAACCAGCTCAGGTAAATGACTGTCTAAAAGGGCTTCCTCACTGCTGGCCGCACAACGATTGGCATAAAGCAGGATTCGTATCAATAGGGAGGATACTTCCAAATCATGACCGTAAGGGGAAGGGGCATTGTATTCATTTGTCAATTCCTTCATCAAACTAATCATATGCAGTAGCTGAGTTTCGGAAAGCTTGATCAACGAAATTCGTTCATTGAAGGTTTTTAGAAGAGAGGTTTTTTCAGTAGACAACATTTCAGCAAACTTGTGAGAAAAATGAATTGATATTCGTTCATACAACGCATCAGACAAAAGCTTTGGTCCATGTATTTGGTTATTATTGATGAATAGTAGATGCCCCGGTTGAAGCTCAATCGCTTTACCATCAATAAAATAGCGAACGTCTCCCCTGATAAAGAGAAATAGTTCCAGATGATTATGAAGATGCAGTTTGATTTTCGGCACATTGATATTGTAATAGCAGTCAATTTTCTTATGGAAATGCTCAATAAGATAGTCCATTCAATTTCTCCTTTTTAAGTTTGTTTTTGCATGTTTTTATGTTCGAAAACGCAAAGAAAGCGCTTTTGTTTCATACTATAATCACATTGTAAGGCAAAAAAAAGAAATGTCAAAGAACCGTTAAAAATTTTTTGACAAAGAAGGAGATCATTGGGATGAAAAAATTTCTGAAGCTCGCATTACTATCTAGCTTGTTTGTCGGTGTTTTATCAGGAGTTGCTGCTTGTGGAAAGGGCGAAGCAGATGACAAAGCAGAATCTAATGAATTATCCGTTGCAGCTTGGGCATATGATGCAAATCCGGAGTTCAAAGCAATGGTGGAAGCATTCGAAAAAGAAAATGAGGGTGTAAAAATTAAAATCGTTGATATTGCCGCTGATCAGTATGAAGATAAAGTGACAACAATGCTTTCTGCCGGGGATTCAACAGATGTACTAGGTATCAAAGGTGTCGGCAGCTATGTCAATTACGCAACAAAAGGGCAGCTGCTGGATCTTTCTGAAGAAGCAGAAGCTATTGAAAATCCTGAGAATTTCAAAGGAAATCTTGATGGATATAAGCTAGAAGGAAAATACTATGCATTACCATTTAGGAAAGACATTTACATGCTCTTTTATAATAAAAAACTCTTTGATGATAATAAAACGCCTTATCCGGAAAATCTGACTTGGGAGGAATATGAAGAGCTGGCGGAAAAGCTGACGACTGAAAAAGATGGAGAAAAAATCTATGGTACTTACCATCATATTTGGTACCCGATTCTTTTATGTACAGCTGCCAACCAAACAGACAGCTCGTTGTTAGATGGGGAATACGGCTTTGCAAAAGAGTATCTTGACCGATGGATTCGTATGCAGGATGCAGGGGTTACAATGGACTATTCTTCCATAAAGACAGCTAGTGTAACCTACGCTTCTCAATTTGAAACGGAGAAAACAGCAATGATGCCGATGGGTAGTTTTTATCTTGGTAAATTGCTGAATGCGGCAAAGGAAAATCGTACAACTGTAGAGTGGGGGATCACTTCCATGCCGCAAAATGAAAAAGGGGCTGTTAGTACCTATGGCGGGCCTTCCGGCTTCGCAGTCAATAAAGGTGCTAAAAACCCTGAGCTGGCGAAAAAATTTGTCAGTTTCTGTGCCGGTGAAAAAGGAGCGAAGGCTGTTGCTGCAATTGGCATGACACCCGCTTATCAGTCGGAAGACGTGATGAATGTTTTATATACGCTAGACGGTATGCCTCAAGATGAAGAAAGTAAGAAAGCATTGAACCCTGATAAAAATGGTTGGGAAATGTTGCCAGACCCGAAAGCGGCTGAAATCAACGCAGTCATCAATGAAGAATACGATCTGATCATGGTTGAAGACAGCCCCGTGAAAAAAGGGATCGACGCATTGAATAGTCGTGCGAAAGAAGTGTTGGAAGAAGACAATTGAGGAGGAGACGATGAATTCAGTTAGCCATTCAGTCATAAATACGAGGGAAGAATTTAGTACAGCGTTTCAAAAAATCGTTCAACCGGCAGTCAATATATTGACACCGGAACATCCGGGTCTGTTGGATGTCGCTTCTTCAGGAACGATCTATAGTAAAAAAACGCGAGAAGCGGAGGGTTTCTTACGATTACTGTGGGGCTATGGCCCCTTCTATAAGGAAGAACCAGTTGATGATACTTTTGATAAACTATTAAAGGGGATTTGTGCAGGTGTTGATCCGACTGCACCAGATTATTGGGGAAGGATTGGGCATGTAGACCAGTTGATGGTAGAAATGGCCCCACTGGCAGTATTTCTGGTAATGAATAAGGAGAAAATCGAATCAAGGCTTTCGACTGTCCAGCATCAGCAGTTAGTTGACTGGATGAATCAGATCAATGACTTTGATACAGCACAAAATAATTGGTTGTTTTTCAGAGTTTTAGTGAATGTTTGTCTTCATAAAAACTATGAGATGGATACACTTGAACAAATCGAAAAGGATTTTGCCAAGATTGAAACCTTTTATTTAGGGAATGGCTGGTACTACGATGGAGTTAACGTGCAGATTGATTATTATATCTCTTTTGCGATTCATTATTATTCATTGATATATGCTGTTCTGTTTGAAGAAGAAGACCCGCGAAGAAGCAGCCTATTGAAAGAACGAGCTTCAGAATTTGCTCAGACCTTTCAATATTGGTTTGATGACGAAGGACGAGGTATTCCTTTTGGGAGAAGTCTGACATATCGGTTTGCTCAGAGCTCGTTTTGGTCAGCAATGCTGTTTGCTAAAGTAGAAGGCTTTGATCCAAAAAAATCAAAGATGCTGTTAAGTAAAAACCTTGCATTTTGGCTTTCTCAGGATATTTTTTCAAAGGAAGGCTTGCTGCGTGTAGGCTACTGCTATGATGATCTGGTGATGTCAGAGGAATATAATGGTCCGGGATCGCCTTACTGGGCTTTGAAGGCTTTTCTGATTCTAGCCTTACCTGAAAACGATCCTGTCTGGTCATTGGAGCCATTCAACACACAAGGAGCAGCAACTGCAGACCCTACACTCATTGAAGAGGCAAGGATGCTTGTGCGCAAGAGCTCTGATGGCAAAGAAGTACAGGCCTTTCCTGTCGGCCAGTTTGTCGAGCTGCATACGCATGGTGAAGCAAAATATGGAAAATTCGTTTATTCAACGCTATTTGGATTCAATGTATCTAAAGGATTAGTTGGGTATGAAAAAGGCGGCTTTGATAATGTCTTGGCAGTTTCAGAGCAAGATGATTTCTATCGTGTCCGAACGGTATTTGAAAGCTATCGAACAACCGAGGCGTATGTTGCCGTATCTTGGAAGCCTTGGGAAGACGTGACTATTCAATCGTGTATCATCCCCTTTGGGCAATGGCATTTCCGTATCCATAAAATCAACAGTCATAGAGCCCTTACTATTCGTGACGGTGGCTTCTCAGTGCCCTATGACGGTCCGGAAACTGTACAGATCAAACAGACTGATACGAATTGTTTTCTGGATTCTGTAATTGGTGTTTCAGGAGCAGTCGACTTAACTGAGCAAGGAAGCAGTCATATCTCTGCTCGATTGGCGAATGTAAATGTGCTGCATAACAATGTTATGTTTCCTTATTTGAATCAAAATATTTCTGTGGGGGAAACTATTGTTTGTCATGCGTATCTTGGAGATGGTCAGCACTTGACTGATGCTGTTACAGAACTGCCGAAAATCGATCTTGCTGGAAACAAGGCATGCCTAAGCGTTGGAACAGAAAATAAAACAATTGAACTGCCATTTATTTGATAAATAGAGGAGAAGAAAATGGAAAAAATCGATCATTACTTAGATAAAATTGCAGAAAAAGTTTTACATGAATCCGCCAGACTTAATGGCGGCATTCCATATATTCCTGAAGATGGTCATTATACAGATATAGGACAAGAGGATATCGCTTGGTGGACAAATGGCTTTTTCGGTGGTTTACTGTGGCAGCTCTATCACTATACAGAGAATGAGGCGTTTAGATCTTATGCGGAACAAATTGAAGAAAGGCTGGATCGGGCATTAGAAGAATTTGTTGATCTCCATCATGATGTAGGTTTTATGTGGCTGCATACAGCTGTTGCGAACTATCGTAAAACTGAGAATGAGAAATCAAGAGTTCGAGGCTTAAAGGCCGCATCTATCTTATCCAGCCGTTTCAACAGCAATGGTCATTTTATCCGAGCATGGAATGAAGAGAAGACTGGGTGGGTCATTATTGACAGCATGATGAATATTCCATTATTGCATTGGGCAGCTGTAGAGCTTAAAGATCCTAGATTTAAGCAGATTGCGATTGCCCATGCAGATACTGTACAACAATACTTGATTCGTGAAGATGGTTCATCGGCGCATATCGGCAGCTTTGATCCGGAGAGCGGAGACTTTATTGAATGGATTGGGGGGCAGGGATTCAGCAGTGATTCTGCTTGGTCAAGGGGACAATCGTGGGCAATTTACGGCTTTGCACTTAGTTATAAGCATACGGGAAATACGAATTATCTGAACACTGCAATTCAGGTGGCTAATTATTTTCTAGCTAATTCAGCACAAACGAATAATATACCAGTTATTGACTTTAAGGCGCCTCCAATCAACGCAGATACAGATACAAGTGCTGGAATGATTGCTGCCTGTGGTTTGCTGGAGCTGAGCCGCAGCTTATCTAAAGAGCACGGGAAGTTGTACAAGGATACAGCTTTACAGTTATTGAGCGCTGTTCTGGATAGCTATACGGATTTTTCAATTGAAACAGACGGTTTAGTAATGGGTGGTGCTGTCGATTACCACGGAAAAGAAGGCAAAAATGTTGGACTGGTTTATGCGGATTACTTTCTAATTGAGGCGTTGCTTAAGCTGAAAGATTCTGAAATGGACCTTTGGTAATCATTGATTTTGTGAATAAAGGAGGGGGGGACTAAATGAAAAAGTATTTATATGCATTCTATAACAGGCTTTCTAGACGAAAAGTGAGTGTTGCTTCTACCATGGATAAAAAGGTCGGTGTATCTATCTATTTCTTTTATAGAATCTATGTATTCTGCTTGATTCTTTTAGTACCGCTTCTTTCCTCCTGTGCAAATAGAGAAGCAGTAGATTCTTTTGACAAACAATTCAAAGAAGAAGCAGCAAAGATTTACAAACAATATTCTTCAAGGGCTTTTCAACAGGGAGAGGTAGAACTGAATACCTTTGTTCAGCTTAGCGGTGTCATCACAGTAACAGATAACCAAGATGGTTGTTCAATCAAGAAGAATGACCGTTTTATTCTTGAAGTGGAAGGCGATCGGTATCAGGTGATCAATTATTCTGATAGCGAGTGGGAGCTGACTGAGCGTGTAACGGTTTATGGAGAATATTACGGATTTATCAAAGCTGAGGAAATAAAAAATGAACTATAGTAAGGAGGGACATGTCTGCAGCATGGCTTAGGCATGGGAAGTAATGGAGTCTGTCAAACAACATCATTCAAAGCGTTTGAAGAGAAAAAACTTATTAACTGCGTACTCATTTATTGCTCCAAACTTTATCGGTTTTTTCCTGTTCACACTAATTCCAGTTATCTTTTCACTGATTTTGGCATTTATGGAATGGGATTCATTTTCAACGCCAAAATTTGTTGGGTTGAGCAATTTTGTAAAAATGATGAAAAACGAAACATTTTGGATATCCTTTAAAAACACGATACTATACACGGTTGGCGTAGTGCCGCTCACTCTGTTTTTTTCATTAGGCTTGGCAATTTTGTTAAATCAGAAAATCAAGGGGATGAAGTTTTTCCGAACAGCCTTCTTTTTTCCGTATGTGACATCATTGGTAGCTATTGCAGTTGTTTGGAACATGTTGTTTCATCCAACGACGGGACCGATCAATCAATTTCTTAAACTAATCATCGAAAATCCGCCGGGTTGGACTTCCAGCTCGCAATGGGCATTATTCGCCATTGTTATTGTTAGCGTTTGGCGTGGGATGGGTTACTATATGATTTTGTATCTGGCAGGATTACAGAGCATTCCGAAAGAGCTGTATGAAGCAGCTTCGATGGATGGTGCGAACAAATGGAGACAGTTTATGAATGTGACATTGCCGTCATTGAAACCCACAACTTTTTTTGTGACAATCATGTTGGTGATCAACTGTTTCAAAATCTTTGATTTAGTTCAGGTGATGACGGCTGGCGGGCCGGGCCGATCTACGAATGTACTGGTCTATACGATTTACAACGAAGCTTTCGTCAAATTCAATTTTGGCTATGCTTCAGCAATCGCCTTGGTACTATTCATCATTGTACTTACAATTACAACGGTCCAATTTAAATGGAACCAAATTCAGGAGAGAGCCTAGTGAAAGGAGAGGAGTAAGATGCAAGTGACTGCAAAAACAAAAATGTTGGATGCACCGCTTAAAAAGCAAAAAAGAACAAGTGGAACTGTCAAACGAGGTCTTTTAATCGTCATTCTGACAGTTTTAGGACTGATCACTTTGGTGCCTTTCATTTGGATGGTTTCCGCCTCCTTTAAAGCCAATAATGATGTGTATACTGTTCCGATTCAATGGATACCAAAGGAGTGGCATCCAGAAAACTATGCAAATATATGGGATCGAGTACCGCTGCTTACATTTTTTAAGAATACAGGATTTTTGAGTGTCCTGATCACATTGATTCAGTTATTTACCAGCAGCTTTGCGGCTTACGGCTTTTCCAAAATGTATTTCAAAGGAAGAGATGTACTTTTTCTAGCTTATATTGCTACGATAGCTGTTCCCTGGCAATCATATATGATCCCGCAGTTCATCATGATGCGCAAGCTCGGATTGACGGATACATTATGGTCTTTAGTTCTGCTTCAAGCCTTTAGTGCTTTTGGTGTGTTTTTATTGAAGCAGTATTACAGCAGCATTCCTGATGAGTTGTGTGAAAGTGCTAGAATCGATGGATTATCTGAGTGGGGAATCTATCGGAGGATCATTCTGCCGCTGACGAAACCAGCTATTGCCAGCCTAACGATCATTACCTTCGTGAATACGTGGAATGATTATATGGGACCATTTATTTATTTGACATCTACTGAAAATAAAACGATTCAACTGGGATTGAAAATGTTCGTTGGTTTATACGATGCAGAATATGCATTGATCATGGCAGCATCAGTGCTATCTATTTTGCCAGTTGCCATTGTCTTTCTTGCAATGCAAAAATATTTTGTTGAAGGAATTGCAACTTCTGGAATGAAAGGGTAGTGAGGCAGATGAAATCAATGCGTACATTTGAAAATAATATCTATATGAAAGCATTTAGCTGGGTATATAATCTGTTGGTTTTCAATCTTCTGTTTACATTGATGAATCTACCGTTATTTCTGGCTTTCAGTTTGTTAGCGATTGATTTTCGGAATCTGCTTTTCTTTCTATTGGCTGCTTTGCCATTCGGTGGTGCGTTTGCGGCTTTGCTAGGATCATTGCAGCAGTTCATACAGGAAAAAGAAGATGAACCCTTCAAGGTGTTTTTTAGTCAAATGCGCAGCCTTTGGTTGAAAGGCACAGGCTATTGGCTGATTGCTGTATCATGTCTGCTGATCGTTGCTGTAGATCTGCTGTTCTTTTCTGCAACTTCACTGTTTCGATGGGTAAGTCCTCTATTTTTCATTATCGGAATAATTGGGCTGAGTGCTTTTCTAAATAGTGTGTATTTTCAAATCAGAAATCCTAAAATGTTTAGGAAAGCAATTTACAAAATCAGCTTGTATTATACAATCAGGAAATGGTATGCAGCTGTTATCAACAGTGTTCTGTTTATGATCATTATCGGCTGTATGCTGTTGAAGCCTCAATTTGGGTACTTACTTGCACCATCTCTATTAGGCGGACTTATTTATTTGAACAGCAGTAAACTTCACAAAAGCAGCTGATAAACGGTTGGAAAATCACAAGGTATTTTAAAATGGAGGCTCAACCATAAAAAGAACTCTTCATTGCTTATTATAGTAGTAATGAGGAGTTTTTAGTTTGTGGTCAGAGGCTAACTGCATGTAAGTTACGGCTTTGAGAGCTTGGCTGATTTTAAGGGCGTGATTTTGGAGATACTGTTTAGTCAATTTTTAGAGTGTTCAAATGATGGGTTACAGACCTATATTTTGTTCATATAAATCCTATTAAAGAAAGGTCGATTCCTTTTATTTCCTTTGCCTGTAAGAGAATGGCTTATTTGGCTTATGATTAATATAGATAGCTTCACAATTAATTGAGTTGAAAAAAATGAAGAAATATTATGTGTAGCTGGCAGGCTGAGCTATATGGTAACTGTGATCTATTCAATGAATGTAAAAGCAATAGGTCATCCAAAGATGTCAATAAACACCCGGAAATCGATAAAAAGATTTTCGGGTGTTTTGATCAATTTTGAGCTTTGATTTATATAAGTACTCAAATAGAAAGAATCGATACATTGAATACTATCCTTCATTTTATTGATTGATGCTCAACACAACAATAAATCTGTCAGTTTCCATAAGTTAGTTTGATCATTTTATGGTCAACGACAGGCGATTCTCCCTTTACTGGACCGAAATATGACTGCATTTGATTTCGAAGGCGACCGATATACTCGCGATCACGCATGAAGGTATAGAAGCCTAGAGGGTCTGTTGTTGAATGGTCACCAATCCAAGTATCGTTTTTCAGGGAAATATCTTTTCTGACAGTATAATGACCTAGTGATTGTTGAAACTCATAGCTCTGAACAAAGGCGATAAATAAGCGGGCTGCTGCCTTGTGCTTAGTCAGCTTGAACATAGCAATTCTTTGTCCCCAGGAAATAAAGAAATCATTTTTAGGAATGAAGGATTGAGAAAGCTGTTCCGGCATGGTTTCATATCCAGTCAAGCTACCTAGTAAGCCTTGCTTACCAACCAATAACGGTGGTCCAGCTGTTCCTCTGATAAACAGGGGATTGAGCTTAGCTAAATCAGCTAAGAATTGTTCTCCATGTTTTTTGATCATTTGACTATAGACAAATAAAACGGCATCATCATCATGAGGGTATGTTAGCACTAATTTATCTTGATACTCATGCGTCAACATATCCATAAGCGACTCTGGAGTAGAGGACAAACCGCTCTTGGCGTATTGAGGTAAAAATGCAAACATACGAAAAACTGAAAATGCGCCCTCCGAATCTTTAAACTCATCACGAATATTTTGAAATCCGACAGGCTTGAATGGTTCAAGTACATCCAGTTTTTTCCAATCTTCAAAGTCATTTGAGGTCTGCAGCATCGTCACGTCGGGAGTTAGGTCACCATTCAATAGCTCTTCGTAGATTTTCAGATCATGGATTTTTGATAATTCTACCTTGATATCAATGGGGATTTCAGGAAATCGGTCAGAAAACGCTTGAACTACCGCATCTTGTTGGTTCACGGCATCCCCGCCAGCCCAGATAATCAACTCTTCTTTTGTACCACCCATCTCTTCAATGGCCAGCTGGTAAAGTTCCTCTAATTCTTTGTTTTCTAAATCTATACTCATTTGTTGCCCCTCCTTCTTAATATTCGAGTTTTATACTTTAATACAAACATGTAAATTTTTACATGTTTGTATCTACGTAATTATGTTATAATCAAAAAAAGTAATTGTCAAGGAGAAGGCTGATGGCTAAAAAAAATACACTCAGATATATATTGTTGGGATTACTTAGTACTCAGAAAATGACTGGTTATGATTTGAATCAAGCGTTTAAAGATGAGATAGGTGAGTTTTGGCAAGCGAAGCATAGTCAGATATACCCCGAGCTCACTAAAATGGAGCAAGAAGGATGGATCTCTTACGAGGTGGAAATTTCAGGGACAAAATTGGAGAAGAAGGCTTATTCTATTACAGAAGCTGGAAAAATTGAGCTTGTTAATTGGCTGGATACACCTTCAGAAGCTTTGCCGGTGAACAGAGATGAGTTTGTTGTTAAGCTCTACTTCATAAACAACATGGATGATCCACATCTTCTTGAAGTGATAAACAATCAATACAAATTGCACGAAGCGAGGCTGGCTCATTTAGAAAGAAGAAAAGAACTGATTTTCAGCTCACAAAAGGAGATAGACGACAACTATGGTCATTTTTTGATCTTGGATCATGGGCTTACTCGTGAAAGGGACTATGTATCTTGGCTAAGCGGGATTCGTGATAGAATTGAAAAAGGCAGCTGAATTTAACAAATAAGATGGGAGGAGTATTTGTTAAGTTAGTTAAAAAAAGTAAAGTAGGCTGGCATTGTCTTGAGCGAACGAGACAACGCTAGCCTGCTATTTTTAATTATTCTGGTGCACACTTCCTTCAAGTCCTATATTTATCAGGAAGCTTCACAGCTGTGACCTTCGATACTCATTAGGAGAAAGTTGATATTTCTCATAGAACTTTTTATAAAAGAAGCTTACATTCTTATAGCCAATCTGCTGAATGATCTGTTCTATAGGAAGAGAGGAGTTCTTCAACAGTAAAATCGCATGATTCAGTTTGATATCTTGAATAATGGAGATGAAGGATTTTCCCACATGCTTATGGATCAATCGACTAAGATAGCTAGGGTTGTAGCCGAACAGCTGAGCAACTTCTTTTAGTGTACAGCTCATATAGTTCTTTTCCATATAATCTAGGATATCCCCGATATAAAACTGATTGGCGCTTTTGGATTCCTGTGATTTTTTCTTTTGAAAAGACCGCAGCAGCTCAGAAAAAACAATGATCATATACGCATCGATGATTTCATGTGAATCGCTGCCGGGATCGAAATAATGGGAAAGTACACCTTCAACTGCATCCAGCAGAAATTCATTGTTTAATGCTTCAAAAACAATAAATTGATCATGCTTTTGAGTCTCAGATAAGGCATCAACAGCAAATTGAGAGATCGTACCATTGGAAGCTAGTCGACTGAGCATCTGCGAAGAAAAGTATTCTTTTTTCATTAGAAAATTGATTAAAATGTCATCTTCGGAGGTCTCCAATATTCGATGAACGACATCTGTATCTAATAAACAGAAGGCGCCTTTTTTCAACAGAACCTTTTCATTATTGATGATCATTTCAACATCGCCGGAATAGACATAGCTCATTTCGATAAAGTCATGCATATGAAACGGCGTATAGGAATGTCTGGCATGCTTCAAAATGATCAGCTGGCTGCTCTCTATAAAACTGGTATAGGGCAGTCCCTTTTTCAGAGCGCTTTCTAAATGTCTTTCAAAGGTATATTGATAAACCCTGTCTCCGTTGTCTGAAATAAAAGAGGAGAAATCATCGTAGTCCATTGCAGCGGTTTTAGTTGAAGGAGTCAGCAGCTCAGCTTCAGTTTCTGTATACGCAGTTAAACGCTTTCGAATTTCTTTTTTATCCATGATGTCCCTCCCGATTAAAAATGGTCAGTGGTAATACAGAACTATCTAAGTCTTATGTTAATCGCAGAAAGTTGACTATGTCAACATGAATTTCATCTGCAGAAGCATCAAGCAAAAATTTGGAAGGGAATACGAGTGCTACGCTGGGGAAAGAGGAAGTGGTGAAGTATGTGTTTAATCACGTACATATCATGTGTAGTATTCCTTTTTTGTTTTCATTGTAAACCCAGGACAAAAGAAAAACGATTCATTAAAAGTAAAATTCAGTCAATATTCTAGTCAAAAACAGATATTTAATAAAAAGAGTTATTCAGATAGAATGATTATGATAGCGATATCATAAAGGGTGGTCCGGACATCGTTTATAGTCACTATAGAAAAAATAAGGAGATGTGACGAAATGAATACTGAAAAAATGTCTTTAGGAGACAGAATACAAGAGAAGCTGGGGCCGTTTTCTGCTAAAGTAAATGGAAATTTATATATTCAAGCCATTAGAGATGCGATGCTGGCTTACATGCCGTTTACATTTGTGGCGTCGATCTTTCTGATTATAGCCTTCTTTCCAATTGAAGCTGTGACAGAGTTTATTACCAACGTATTAGGCGTGGCTGATGCAAGTATCTGGCAAAATAAATTATTGTATGTCAATCATGCAACCCTTGCAATTGGCGGACTTATTGTCGTGATTTCATTATCAAAATCATTGTCGGAAAAATTGAATGTCAATGTCACACAAAATATTTTAACAGCCTTAGTATCCTTTTTATTATTGACGCCATTAACGGAAACAGAAAGCGGTCCAATGCTGGATATTTCGCGGATTGGTGCCCAATCAATGTTTCTTTCCATTATTGTTTGTATCATCAGTGTGAAACTATATAAGCTGATTGCAGATAGGGACATAAAAATTAAAATGCCTGCTTCTGTACCACCTGCAGTTTCAGGTCCCTTTGAGTCAGTTATTCCATCTTTTATCGTTGTTTTTGTCTTCTTCGTCATTCGTTTGATTTTAGAAATAGGCTTTAACAGTGATGCATTGAGCTTGATCAATACCGTGTTAGGTACACCATTGACACTTCTAGGTGGTTCGTTGGGCGGAATGATCGTTGTTAAAATTTTTGAACAGTTCTTATGGTTTTTCGGGTTGCATGGGACGTCTATCATTGCAGCAGTCATGGACCCAATCCATCAGGTTTTAGAAGATCAAAATAAAATTGCTTCACTTGCCGGAGATGTTCCTGAGAATATCATCAGCATGAGCTTTAGAAATCACTTCGCGTCAATCGGTCTAGTAGGAGCAGTCATTGCCATTTTACTGGTAGCGAAAAGCAGACAGTATAAGGAAGTCGGAAAAATCGCATTTGTTCCTTATTTGTTCAATATTGGCGAGCCAACGCTATTTGGGATTCCGCTGATGCTGAATTTCAGTTATATTATCCCTTTCCTTTTAGGAAATACAATTTCTACAGTTGTCTCCTATCTAGCTTTTGCATCTGGTTTAGTTCCTCTCCCGACAGGCCTAGCCCAGCTGCCGTGGACAACTCCGATAATATTCAGCGGTTATTTTGTAACAGGGAGCATCAAAGGAGCACTCCTGCAAATCGTTCTACTGGTTCTGATGACATTATTATGGCTGCCTTTTGTTAAAGCGGCAGATAAGCAAATCTATGAGTCTGAAAAAATGACTGAACTGGACTAGATCGTAGAATGTTGGAGAGGGGGAAATAGCCATTAGTATAGTAATAAATGGAGCAATTGAGCCTTATACAGTTGTAGTGGATTTGCCAATCACAGTGGAATGGCGAGAGATAGTTTTCCAGCAACACAGCTATCTCATACAGATAACAGATAAAGAGGGCAAACTGATTTTTGAAGAGCAGAAGCAAACGACTGAGAAGATAGCGGTCATTGATTTGAAGAAGAAAATAATTAGATCAGACCGTCAAACCTTCTTTGTCCATCTCGTTCTAAATTCAATAAATAAGGAGCAATGGCGAATATCCAGCCAATTTACTACAGCCAGTCAAGGGATTCAAAAAGCGGACTGGATCACGCGACTGGATAATCCGATTGCTAAAGAGGGAACTTATTTTAGGGACAATCCTACAATCATCCTATCAAAGATGATTCAGCTGGAAACACCGATAAAGCAGGCGTGGATCGATCTCTGCGGTTTAGGGTATTATACTCTGTTCGTCAATGATCAACGAATAGGAGATGACTACCTGAATAACGACATCAGTAATTATGATAAGATAGTCTATTATGATACGTATGAAATCACAAAATACCTGAAAATAGGAGAAAACAAGATTGCCGTTGAACTGGGAAATGGCTGGTACAATCCGGCACCAATCAATATTCTGGGTAAATACAATGTACGTAAACAGTTAGCGATAGGAAAGCCTTGCTTGATAGCAGGGATTGATTTAGAGGATACCGAAGGTGAGAATCAACAGATTTTAACAGACGCCACTTGGGAAAGCTCAGAAGGTATGATTCTCATGAACAATGTGTTTGTTGGTGAAAGAGTTACAGATGCCAGCTTCAAAAAGAGAGAATCGACAGCAGTGAAGATTCTAGGTCCTTCAGGAGTACTTACTCCAGGAGAAATTCCGAAGATTCAGCGAGTAGCGGAATGTTTTCCAAAAAATGTTTTTTATGGAAATAGCAGGGTCATCGTTGATTTTGGAGAGATCATCTCTGGTCAAATTGCTTTTACGGTGTCCAAAGCATTTATAGGTAAGATAGCCTTAAGCTATTCAGAACGGCTAGTGGACGAAGAAACATTGGATTACTCAAGTACAATCAGTGGTACTTATGGTATTACAGATGCGGCACTTGGGATTGAACCGGATCAGCAGATCATTCAAAGGGATGAACTAGTTAAAACGACAGAAGAAGCATTTCGTTTTTCCAATCAATACACCTACCATTCTTTTCGTTATGTTGCTTTTGTTTTTAGAGAAGCTGTTTCTTTTGAAGAGGTAATAGAAGAATTGTCGGCCTTCAGAGTCCATACGAATGTTGACGTGATTACAGAACTTGAGACCTCTATACCTATGCTTAATGATTTATGGCGTGTCGGTCTTCAAACCAGACTAAACAATATCCACTCTTATTTTGAAGACTGCACCCGAGAACGCTTTGGCTATGGTGGGGATATTGTTGCGCTGATCGATTCTCATATGTATTCGATCAATGGTCTCGCTCTGCTAAAAAAGGTGATGACAGACTTTATCAATGACCAAACGATACAAGGCGGAATTCCGGCAACAGCACCCTTTGTCGGTATCATGACGAATGGTCCGAGTGATAAAGCTGGGGCGGTCGACTGGCAGTTGGTATTGCCGACCATTACGAACAAGCTATTGCAGTTTTATGATGAAAAGAAGTTTGTTAAGCAGTATATCCCTCAGCTAGCAAAGCATATTGACTACTTGCTCAGCTTTGATTTTGAGTATATCAAAGTATGCAGCTTGGGTGACTGGGGTTCGATTGATGAAGAGGTTGATGGAGCTGTAATTACGTCTCCAGATCAGGAATTCTGTTCTGCCTGCAGCTACAGCATCATTCTTCAGGAATATCTTGCTGTGATGGCTGATCTTTCTGAAACTGAGCAGGCTGAACGGTTGTCAGCCAAGATAGAGGCGGTCAACAAAAAAATTGTGACAACCTATCGTCAACCAAACGGCTATTTTGGAAAAGGAACTCAGTCCAGCTGTGTTTTTGCACTCAAAGCCAATCTATTGGGTGATCGCGGTCAAGAAGTGATCGTGAATCAATTAGTCCGTAAAATAAATGCAAATAACGGGATTATTTCAGTGGGGATCTTTGGGATGTCGTGGATTTATGAGTACCTTCATAAGTTTGGCTATAAGGATGTTCTGTTTAATTGGCTGACAAGAAAGGAACAACCAAGCTACTCTTCTATGTTTGTAGAAACAGGTACATTAAGTGAACATTTCCCATTGAAGGGCAACGATTCAACCTACAATGGTTCATTGAATCATGCCATGTTCTCCTCTTATTCGGCTTGGATGGTCAAACAGTTTTTAGGGATCAGTTTTCCAAAGGGATTATTTCAAAAAGTGATTATTACTCCGGAAACAGAATTACCTATTGAAAAAGTATGCGGCAGCTTTAAGATGCCTTACGGCAAGATCGAGCTTCAGTGGACTCAGTTTGAAGAATTGGTTGTGGGGGAAATAAGGCTTCCTAAAAATGTCTCTTATGAAATAGATGTTTCTTCCAAGGAAAGCATGATTGAAGAACAGGTTCGAGAGATGGGAGAATATCAAGAAATAGTAGTAAAGCTGAGAAGAACTTAGTGGAGGGGAAAAGTTTTCTTTCGTTCAAATTGTTCAGAACAGCTCGCAGCAATAGTTGATCGATTGTTTTATAAAGAGTGTCAACACGTTCATTTTCGAATAGTTGTTTGAATGATCTATTCTATAAATGTACTGATGATCACCGCGAACTCCTCCTATATATTTTATCTGCAGGTGTGACAATTCCATTCTACTTATGGGAGATTGTCGCGCCTGCAGATTTTTTATTTATCGTTTTAATTATTTATATGCTAAGACAAATAGGTTTACATCGTCATTCACACAGGTTTGCAGCGTGATGCGTTCGCCGCCACCGGTTCCAACAGTCAGGTCCCAGACATCTTGTCCGCTAGAAACCTCTGTTCCATAATCGTTTACCTGCATAGTGGATTGTACAGTATAAGTTGTCGGTGTTCCGGCGCCATCTGTTACAATAATCTGGCTGCCGCTTCCTAGGCTGAATAATACAGAAAATGCACCTGGGTTATGTCCGATGATATGAGTATTGAGTCCGTCATCGCCAGATTGAATAGCTGCTCCGCCCCATGTAGCGGCAACGCCGTTTGGATTACTGTCAATGATGCTTTGTCCGCTGCCTGTGCCACCATTTTGATATGGAATAGCTTGTCCTCCCATGTAAATGGTCATTGCTTGGTACGTAGGTGCACTAGTTTCAGCAACAGGCGCTGCTTGATCAGCAGCGACAGTTGAAACAGCAGCTGGCTCTACCGATGCTGACACTGTTTCCTGCACTGGTGCAGCGACTTCAGCAACGGCTTCTGGTTCGGCGACTACCAGGGATTCCTCTGTTTCTGCTTCAATAGAGGGCGTAGTTGTTGATTGCACCACCTCAGCAGAGCTGGCTGTTGATTGAGTAGACGAGCTTGTTGAAGTCGAACTTGTTTCTGTACCTTCAGTCGTGCTTTTCTCTTCTAGCTGAGAAGAAGCTTCAACTGCTGAACGGATCGCTTCAGTATTTTCTGCAGCTACTGAATGATCAAAAATGGCTGCTCCGCTTAATAAGACAGCCGCTCCTATAGGTAATAATAATGCCCATGTTCTTTTTTTCATGAAAATCCCTCCGATTTGGTGAGATCATCATTTATCGATAAACGCTAATCTTTTATTTACGAATTCATCATAATGATTTTGTGTATTTAAAACCAATTCCTTGTTTATAAAAAGTATATAAAACTGTTATAATTATTATAGAATCAAGGTGGATTCATGTTTTTCTATAAAAAAGGGAAAAATTGAAATAGGGAGGTAATTGAGGTGGAGCGTTTACTATCAAACGAAATGAGTCGCCGAGTGTTGTTGCTGAATCGTTTATACAGTCAATCGGATTGGCTAACCTCTGAAAAGCTTGCCAGTAGTCTAAACTGTTCAAGTAAAACGTTGTTTTTAGATTGTCAATACTTGGAAGAGCGTTGGGGGAAATACCTGACGATTGAAATATCAAAGAAAAGCGGCATCAAGATGATTACTGCACCTCATCAATCGATACATGACATTTATGCTGAAATCATCAAAGAGTCGCCGGCGTTTATCTTGCTGGAAGCTGTGTTTTTTCATCCAAATCATGAATCGGGTTATTTTGAAGAGAAGCTTTTCATGAGTAAATCAACTTTGTATCGTTTGACAAAGAAAATCAATGTTTCTTTATTTGATCGTAGCTTGAAGCTGGCACAAAAGCCGTTTTATCTATCTGGAAGGAATGAACGGCAGATCCGTTATTTTTTTGCCGCCTATTTTCTTGAGGTTTATGGCATTCATTTCTGGCCGTTTTCTTTGGACAAAGAACGTATATTGGCATTTGTTCAAAAAATAAATCAGGAATTTCAGCTGCAATTGACAGATATTCAAATCATACATATCGTTTTTTCTGTCGCAGTGACCATTATTCGGCAGCAGCAAGGGTATTATGTTCAGATTCCTTCAGCAGATAGAGGGGAACTGGTGAAGGAACAGCAAAAGCTTTTGGCCTATCAAAATGAAATTCATGGATTTACAGGGATGCCATCGGAAGAGATCGCCGATTGCTGGTATGAGGATTTCATTTATACCTTCTTTTGGTGGAATTTTGGGTGGAGCTCAAGACAGGAAAAGGAGAACGTGGTAGAGACGGGAAAGGTATTTGTAGAAACCGTCCAACAAGCTCTGACTGTCCCGGTTACGATGAAAAGTCAGGAAAAGATCATCCGTCTGTTTGAAAATACGTATGCGCTCCATAAGATATATCCTTTTAAAAAGTATATGATTTACGATCGTTTTTCCTTTTCAAGCAAATCGATTCGACAGAATTATGTTGTTTTTTCAGCGGTTGTTTTAAAAGCATTGAAGATCATGGAAGAACAAGAGCATTTCCCCTGGTGGACGATGTACAGAAATGAATTGCTCCATGAAGTGATCATCTATTGGGAAGATTTACCAATCTATATGGATCAGCTGAGAAAAACTGTTTCTGTATTGGTTTTAAGCGATTTGGGACAGGAGCATGCGCACTCAATGGTCAACCAATTGAAAAGTGCTTTTCAGCATAAAGTTTCAGTCACCTATCAAAAACACGTAGCCCTTGATGCAGAAATAACCGGTTATCACTCTGCGGATCTGTATGTGAGTAATTATTTTGCTGAGGACTTGCCGGAAGAACAACTGATTGTTGTAGAGGATGTATTATCTTCCAAGGATTTGAATGATCTACGTGATTTCATTGATAGAGCTCGATTGATACAGCCGGAAAATATTCCTTATTTACAAAGTAAATAGCTTGAATCAGCATTTACTACACAAAGAAGCTTTAAATGACCAGTTCAACTGTGCAGTGACAAAAGAAAGTAGTTTTTTTGTCTAATTCTTTTGGAATGCGGCACACCGTCATTAAGGCTTCTTTTTTGCATGTTCAAAAGGGAGGAAGCATTAGCCGAAAGGAGATATTTTAATGAACACCGCCCTTTTTGATATGCTTATCTACTTTAATCAATTATTGACTCTGCATTTCACTAAAGCCATGGCTCTAGTGAAAAATGTGATTCCTATAATTTGGGATGCAGTCTAGTTTTGGCTTTCTAGTTTTTCAGGTTGCTTTTTATTTTTTCTATGGTATGGTTGATGGAGTTATGCTATTGGGAGGGGATTATCTTGCATGAATGAGCTGGACACACGGAAGTGCCAGTCATCATGAGGCTTCTTTGTGTCTTATTCGCGAATGAATAATAGATGAAGGAGAATAGACATGATCATAGTTAAAGGAAACAATTCGAGAAAGATTGAAAATATTTGGGACGTAGTGAAGAAGGAACATTCCGGTAATAAGGTGGCAATTGTCAGCTATAAAGGCGGAATTCCTCATAACTTTGTGAGAGGGAAACAGATGCATGCATATGAAACCTTGGCTTCCGGCGATCTGCTGCAGGAAGTGGAGCAGTTTATGCATTCGATTCGCGGGCGATTTGAAGCAATTGTTTTGTACGTGAACTGTGAGCATCATTTAGTTGATTCAATCAAAGAAATCGCTGATAAGTACCAGCAGAAAGTATTTTTGACCGTTCATGACGATGAGACGATCTTAGCTATAGAGAATTACTAGACAGATCAATATAAAACACCGGCAGTCGCTAGAGTCTGCTGGTGTATTTTTTTGAAAAACCAGTTTGAAAAAAATTTCCAGTATTCAATAGATCGAAAATTTCATCATTTTAATGATTAAGATTTTCAGCAAGTCTTTCTAATTCTTCAATGTTATGGATCAAATACGTACTTTTTTTCTTTTCTAAAATATTAGCGTCACGAAAGCTGGTTATGGTTCGTAAGAGGTGACGATAGCTTACGTTTAAAATTGCAGCACAAGTCGTTAGCTGAAAGGAGAAAACACCATTTTTGTGATGCGCTAAAATGAATTTCGCCAGTCGTGTTTCCACAGGCTCTGTTAGGGAGTTTGCCAAATTGATTCCTGAATTTAGACGATAACTGAGAATTTGACATATATTTTGTAAAAACCGAACATCTCGTTGTAATGTTTTTCTGTACTGATTCAAAGGGATTGCTACACAGACACATGGAGTCACAGCTTTGACACTGCTCTTAGGCAGCAGTCCCCATAAAGAAGAAGCTTCTCCAAGCGGTGTTCCCGGTTTTGTGTAGTCAATACAAATATTTTGAGTGCCGGAAGCATAGGAATACACCATCACTACGCCGTCTACTAAGAAATAAAGAAAGTCAGAAGCAGTTTCTGCATGAATAAGATGGTCACCTTTTTCAAAAGAATAAAGAGAGGACATAGCCAAAAGATCCGAGTCCATATAAGATTGTAATTCATGATTTTTTATGTAAGCTGATAAGCGTTCGACGTTTCGGATGTGTTTCACGAAAAACCACTCCTTATGTATTTTGTTTTATTATAACTTAGAATCACTTCGCACTCAACACGAACGATATTCGTTGGTTTTCGTAAATTGTTTGTAAAAATTATGTAAAATAGGACACAGGTCACTTCCAAAAACCGAAAATCTTGCTATTATTTAATCGTACGATATGAAACTGTTGAATAAGCCAATAAGCTGTGATGGAACTTAGTGAGAACTTGCTGATTGAAAGTCATTTTCGTGACAGCATTCCAAATTATTTAACGGTATTCATGTAGAAATTAATTTCCTAGGAGGAGAAAAGATGCAGTTCAGGCAATTGGTGAGAGGTTTTATGGGGGTTATGCTGCTGGCAGCACTAACTGGATGCGGATCAGGTGATTCAGGAAGTTCAAATGAGGCCGCTAAAGAAAAATTGGTTGTTCAGTTTGTACCAACGAATAATGATGGAACAATGGAAGCTAAAGCAAAACCATTTGCTGAATATCTCTCTAAAAAATTGGATCGTGAGGTAGAAGTGACTTTAGCGACAGACTATTCTACTATTGTTGAAGCAATGGGCTCAGGACAAGTAGACATTGGAATCATGCCTCCAGCGGCTTATGTTCAAGCAAAAGATATGGATGCAGCAGAAGCTATCCTAACTTCTCAGCTTGGTGATTACGATCAGGAGACTGGGCTGCCGTTAGAGGGAGAACTGACGAACACTTTCAAAGGGGAAATATTAGTTCGTGAAGATAGTGATTTAAATAAATTGACAGATTTGAAAGGGAAAAAAATTGCTACACTGAGTCCTAATTCAGCCAGTGGCTACATCTATCCGGTTGCAGAGTTGAAGGATGCAGGAGTCGATCCGACAACAGAAGCAACTTTGACAACTGTAAACGATATCCCTAGTGAGATAACTGCAGTATTGAATGGTCAAATGGATGCGGCTTTCGTGTTCGAAGGAGCCAGAAATGTGTTTGCTTCAAGCTTTTCTGATAATGATTTATTCAAAGATTTAAAAGTACTTTATCTTACAGAAGGCGATATTCCGAATGATGCGATTGCAGTACAGCCAGCAATGGATGACAAGCTAAAGGAAGAAATCAAAGAAGTTTTCCTTGGGATGAAGGATGATGAGGATGGCGCAGAAGCGATGTCACTATGGGGACATCAAGGGTATGAAGAAGCTGCTGATTCTGCCTATGACACCATTCGCGAATATACAGAAAAAGCAGCGGAATAAGACTTAGATGAATAAGGTTGTGACATATTTTGTCACAGCCTCATTCGCTGAAAAATGGAGAAAAATGATGATTATTTTTGATAACGTTTCGAAGGTTTATCCAAATGGAGTAAAAGGGCTTCAGAATATTAACTTGACGATCGATGATGGTGAGTTCGTTTCTATTATTGGCTTGAGTGGGGCGGGAAAGAGCACGTTGCTGCGTTCAATCAATCGTCTGGTTCCAATCACAGATGGAGAAATCCGAATAGATGGAACATCAATTACCAATGCTGATAAAAAGGAGCTGCGTTTGCTTCGTCGACAAATTGGTCTGATCTCACAAAGCTTCAATCTTGTAAAACGTAGTACCGTTCAGAAGAATGTTTTATCTGGACGCTTGGGCTATTATACAACGATAAAAAGTATTTTTGGTTTATTTACAAAAGAGGATTATCAACGAACAAAAGAAGCACTGGAAACTGTTGGATTATCAGATAAGCTTCATTCTCGTAGTGATGAGTTAAGCGGTGGTCAACAACAAAGAGTGTCAATTGCCCGAGCATTAGTTCAGCAGGCTTCGATAATTTTAGCAGATGAACCAGTGGCATCCTTAGACCCTATCACCACCCAAAAGGTCATGCAGGACTTGAAAAAAATCAATCAGACTTTGAATAAAACAGTAATCGTCAATCTCCACTCGGTATCACTTGCTCGTGAATTCTCAACGCGAGTCATAGCCCTAAAATCTGGAGAAGTAGTTTTTGACGGTGCACCTGCCGCTTTGACTGATGAGCGCTTAGAGGAGATCTATGGTAAAGCGATCTTTGAAGAAAAGGCAGGGGATTAAATGTGAAATTGAAAGATACCATTCACTTTAATTGGTACAAACAGCTGCTGATTCTGCTTATCCTATTGATTTGTTTATTCAGCAGCATCCAGATCACAAATGCAGATTTTTCTAAAGTGTTCACAAACTCAAGTCAGGTCACTGCCTTTTTATCACGCTTTGTTCATCCGGAGTTTAGCTATTTTGTAAAGCTGATCAATCCCATGATCAAAACCCTGCAAATGTCCTTATTGGGTACAACGATTGGTGTGTGTCTCGCTATACCTGTGAGCTTTCTTGCCACGACAACGATTACAGAAAATCGCTGGCTGTCAACGATTTTCCGCTTTTTTCTAGGCTTGATTCGGACGATTCCAACATTACTTTTGGCAGCACTGTTTGTAGCTGTTTTTGGGATCGGCGAAGCAACAGGGGTGTTGACGATTGCAGTTTTTACATTTGGTATGGTGTCACAGCTGATGTTTCAAGCCATTGAAACGATTGACTATGGTCCTATCGAAGCAGCAGCAGCTGTGGGAGCCACTAAGCTTCAGATTGCTGTCTGGTCGGTCGCTCCTCAAGTCATGAGCCAATTTGCTAGTTACGCATTTTATGCGTTTGAAGTGAATGTACGTGCTTCTACTGTTCTTGGTTATGTAGGTGCAGGTGGGATCGGCGTTATTTTGAACTCTTCATTAGCATTGCTAAAATATGAACGTGTGTCGATCATTATCTTGACGATTTTAGTTACTGTGACGATTGTTGATAAGTTAAGTGAACGAGTTAGGAGGTCTTTCCTATGATCCTTCGTGAGATAAGTAAAAAGACATTGGTCTTTTGGGGTTTATTGATTGTACTGCTTATTTGGTCGGCGCTGAGCATTGATTATTCCGGATTAAGTACATTTTCTCTTTCGATGGGGATGGATGTGCTGCGCGGCTTAAGTCAACCGGATTGGGGATTTTTCTATGATGGGAGCGGAGAAGATTTAGTAAGTTTACTTTTACTGACACTCGGGATTGCCTGCTTGGGAACGATGATTGCAACAGTCCTAGCATTGCCTCTAACGCTGCTAAGCGCAGTGAATCTTTGGGGAAATCATCCTTGGGTAACAAAAATAGGGAAATTTGTGTGTAATGTTTTACGGGCATTTCCAGAATTAGTTTTTGCCATTATCTTTGTTAAGGTAGTTGGACCTGGTCCTTTTGCCGGAGTTATGGCAATCGGTATCCATCAAGTAGGGATGCTGGGGAAATTGTTTACAGAAGAAATGGAAGCAATGAATGAGGACTTGGTTGAAGAAGCAGAAGCGGTCGGTGCCAATTTCTGGCAGACAGTATTTTTTGTAAGGGTTCCTTATTTAATGCCGATATACAGTTCTTTAGCATTAAACCATTTTGAAATTGCTGTTAGAAGTGCAGCAACTCTTGGGCTGGTTGGTGCAGGAGGGATCGGGGCCCCATTGATTTTTGCTATTCAAACCCGTACTTGGAGTAAGGTCAGTATTATTTTGCTTGGAGTTGTGATCACCGTGTTCATTTTGGATCAGGTGACGGGAATAATAAGAAAGAAATTGAGATGAAGATGAATTTATTGCATATATCAGATATACATTTCCGTAGAGAATATGAAGTAGGTCAAGAAGGCTACAAAGGCATGTTGGCTAAAATGGAAAATCCATTGATTCAATTGGAGCAATGCTTGCAAAAGGCGAAGCAGCAGGAAGCAATCGATCTAGTCATTATTAGCGGCGACCTAACGGAAGACGGTGAAGTAGAAGATTACCGCTTCTTAAAGGAATGGCTGCGGTCTGCTTTAGGTAATACAGATATTATCGTTACTTTAGGAAATCATGATATCAAAGAGAATTTCCGAATAGGCTGGTGTGAAGAAAGAGCATCAGATTTTCCGTATAATCAGGTGATTACTTATCCTGATTTTACTATTGTTTCTTTTGATAATTCTTCCTACGGGAAAGATGATGGAGTCGTGAGTGAGCAGCAGTTTCGTTGGCTGGAGGAAACATTAGTAAAATTGACGGATGAACCAATCATACTAGTCACTCATCATCATTTGCTGAGCCAGCAAAGCAGCATACCGAGGTGGCCCGGTACTGAACGCTTTTTGACATTGATTGACTCTTCTAACATTCTCTGTATTTTGAATGGGCATACACATCATTCATTTATAAGCAGCGTCAACGGAATACCCTATTTCACTGCAGCAAGCATGTCATTTGCCGGAGATGATCTGGGTGACGGTGTTGTAAGCTTTGAAAACCGATACGGTTATAATCTTTACTGCTTTGAACAAGGTAAAATGATACGTCAAATTTCTGAAACAAATTTTTCGAAACATGTATTGAAAATAGTTGATATGCGAAAGTAATCAAAAAAGTGCATAACAATGAATTTCTAAAGCTGCTCTATCCTGTGGTTATTGATGAAAAAGAGTAAGAGTGTAGAAAGATAGTCAAAATGAAAATCAACCTACCTGCGGGAGTGGACCAGTCAAGATATTTTGAACCAAGTACCTAAAGAGGAGAGACAGAAATGAAGCTTACTTTTTTTGAAACCAGTGATATCCACGGCTATATATCACCGACAAATTACGCTGGTGGAGAGGACTTAGGGATTGGGGCTGCAAAAGTAGCTGCTAAGCTGAAATTATTAAGGTCTCAGGCTGCTGGGCCAGTCATCACGATTGAAAATGGAGACTTCATTCAAGGCTCTCCGCTAAGCTATTATGTTGCCAAAAATCAGCACTGGTCAGCTGATTTTATAAAAGTTATCAATACAATGTCCTATGATGTTCAAGTTTTAGGTAATCATGAATTCAATTATGGTTTAGATTATTTAAAAAAGGCGATTGCAAGCTATAATGCGCCTGTTTTGGCAGCTAATATTTTGAATCAAGAGGGAGAGCCCTACTTTGGAAAAGGGTACACAATTATTGAAAAAGAAGGGATCAGAGTTGCTGTTCTAGGATTAGTGACGCAGTACATACCTTATTGGGAACAGCCGTCTGTCGTTGAAGGCATGCAATTTGAGCGTGCGGTAACCACTGCAAAAAAAATGATTCCAGAGCTTAGAAAACTTGCGGATATAGTTGTAGTAAGCTATCATGGCGGCTTTGAAAGAGATATTGAGGACGGCACACCAACTGAACAACTGACTGGGGAAAATGAAGGATATCAGCTGTTGCATGAGGTTTCCGGAATTGACGCTCTGTTTACAGGTCATCAGCATCGAGAAATCGCTGCAGTCGTCAATGGCATACCTGTTGTTCAGCCAGGTTATCGTGGGAGCTGTATTGGGGAAATTGAATTGACGATTATAGAGCAAGATGGGAAGCTAGTTGTTAGTGACGCACAAGCAAGGCTTCATCCTGTTGCAGATGTGCAAGCAGATACTCAAATTCTATCAATAGTGGCAGCGCTGGAAAGCGAGTTGGAAGAATGGTTGGATCAGCCGTTAGGAAAAGTGGAAGGTAATATGGAAATAGAAGATCCAATGCGTGCTCGTTTAATGGAACATCCATATATAGAATTTATTAACCGAGTGCAGCAGTCAGCCAGTGGGGCAGAAATTTCTGGAACAGCATTGTTTAATAATGAAGGCAAAGGCTTCAAAGACATTATTACAATGCGGGACATTATCACAAACTATATTTACCCTAATACCTTAGCTATCGTGAAAGTCAACGGAGCAGAACTGCGTGCTGCATTGGAGCAAACAGCAGGTTACCTAGCTGTAGCGAATGGCAGCATCATTTTTGATCCAAAGTATATTCAGCCGAAACCACAATACTATAATTATGATATGTATGAAGGTATCAACTATACTATCGATGTAAGTAGACCAATAGGACAGCGGATCACACGTCTTTTATTTCAAGGTAAGCCGATTGAATCGAATCAGATTTTTGATATTGTCATCAATCAATACCGTGCAGTTGGCGGTGGAAATTATTCGATGTTTAATGCCGGCAAAATCGTGCGGGAAATTCAAATCGATATGACTGAATTGATTGCTGACTATCTGAGGCTGCATCCAGTGATTCAGGCGGAAACAAACCAAAATTTTCAAGTGATCATGTAAGAAGATTTCAGAGGAAAATTTAAAAAGCAGTATAAATGAGTTAGACAGTTTTTGAATAAAGTATTGGTAGAGAGTGGGACAATAATCTGTTGCCACTCTTTTCCATACCCTAAATCCGAATAAACGGCGAGTCAGAAGTAGCTCCTACGACAATAAGCCGGAATTCAACAAAAATTTGTGAAACAATTTTCGTGAATTCCGGCTTATTGCTTGTAGCTAAACACTTCTGTCTCAGCCTCACTTTTTCATTGATGACAGCGCTTAAACTTTTGATGGTGAAATCCCGTAATATTTTTTGAATAGCTTGCTGAAATGATACGCATCTTCATAGCCAACTGTCTGGGCGATCTCTTTGATACTAGTAGCTGTTTCACTTTCCAATAAATTTTTCGCATGCTTCAAACGGATCTGAATCAGATAATTGATGGGGCTGCTTCCAGTAATTTCCTTGAAGACCTTCGATAAATAAGTAGGACTGACATAGAAGGTTGTTGCCAATTGTTCCAGTGTGATTTCTTCGGTATAACAATTTTCCATGAAATAAATCGTTTGATTGACTAGATTTTGCTTACGTTTGGCAGTATTGGACAAGGTCTGTGGAACGACTTCTTCGCGTTTTTCGCTGAGACTTCTTAAAATCAGTACCAGCATCTCGATGACCAGTGCCTTTCCCATCAGCTGAAACTCTTCTTGCCGTTCATTGAACTCTTTTGCTAATCGCCAAGCTTTTTCTAAAAATTGACTATGGTATTCTCCGAGATCGATCAGAGCCTTTTTATTTGGGAAATGGTTTCTAGGTAGTCCATCCAGGGAGATGTTACTAATGCCGATGTGCAGCTGGTGAGAATAGCTGCCTTCTGCTTGAGATTCCGAATGATAAACGCCTGGATTAAACAACATGATCCGGCCTGGACCCAATCGAATTGCGTCATCTTCAATCACGTAATCTGTTTCACCTTCCAAAATAATACTGATCTCTAAAAATTCATGGGCATGGTGCTTGGAATAATGGTCGGCGTCATTCCATGGATCAAAGGCATAAAGAATATCTGGATTGAATAGTTGAACATTTGTATAAGCCATAATAGCTCCTCCAAGTTTTATGCTAATATTGTACATCATTTTGGGTAACAATAACCATTTCATTTTGTTTCCTTGAAGACTATTCTATACTTCGAATGAGTCAACAGGCAACTTATTTATTCGTTAGGATATGTCTGGAAATCAATAACGGATATTTTAGTGATGTCGTTAGCATTTTCAGCGTTGTTCTATAAGGCTGTTGAAAAGTCAGGAGGGGAAAGAATGAATAATTATCAGTGGATCTGGCAATATGCACGGAGGTACAAAGGAAAAGCTGTTCTTGCACTTATTTTACTTTTATTGAATGCGGTATTGATTGTTGTCAACCCGCTGATCACCGGACAAATCGTCGATCAGGTCATCACACAGAAAAAGGAAACTCTATTGTTGCCGTTTCTAGGTATCATGGTGGGTATCACACTATTTCGAACAATCATTCGCTACTCTTATCAGATACTGTTTGAGCGAATCGGCCAAAATACACTATTTACGTTAAGACAGGATATGTATCAAAAGCTGCAGGAGTTGGATTTTGATTTTTTCAATCATACAAGGGTTGGGGATATTATGGCTCGAATGACAGGAGATACGGATGCAATCCGTCATTTTGTCTCATGGGTTGTCTACAATATTCTGGAGTGTGTATTGTGGTTCATCTGCGCAGTTGTCGTTATGGGCAGCATCAGTCTGCCGCTAATGCTGACGTTAGTTGCAGTCACACCATTGATTTTTATTTTGACGAAGAACATGGCTGGTAAAGCTCATCCGGTCTTTTTCGATATTCGAGAAAGCTTTTCTCGTTTGAATTCGATGGTAGAGGAGAATATTGGTGGGAATCGTGTTGTTAAAGCCTTTGCCCGTGAGGATTATGAAATCGAGAAATTTAATACACATAATGAGGATTATAAACAGCGGAATATGGCTTCAGCACAAGTATCCGGTACCTATTTGCCGTGGCTTGACGGTTTAGCAGGCAGTTTAAATGTGATTGCCTTGCTGTTGGGCGGTATATTTGTGATTCAAGGTAAGCTGACTTTAGGAGACCTGATTGCATTCAATGGATTCTTATGGATGCTGAATCAACCAATGCGAATGAGCGGTTGGCTGATCAATGATGTACAGCGTTTTTCAGCTGCCTGCATCAAGATTCGCCAGATGCTGAACACGGAGCCGCAAATCCCTGTTGAAATTCGAGAAACAGAGGAAAGAATTCAAGGCTTTGTTGAATTCAAACAGGTTTCCTTTCACTTCTCTGATGATCCAAAAACCAATGTTTTAAGTGATGTATCATTCAAGATAAAGCCGGGACAAACAATCGGGATTTTAGGAGAGACAGGCTCTGGAAAAACTACTCTGGTAAATTTGGTGGGACGCTTTTATGACCCCACAGAAGGAGTGGTACTGATCGATGGCAAAGATGCACGTTCCTATCCTGTTCGTCAGCTAAGGGAAAGTATCTCAATGGTCATGCAGGATGTTTTTCTATTTTCCAATACGATTGAAGATAATATTGCTTTTGGTAATCCGTTTGCAGAAATGGACTATATCCAACAAATGGCGGAAATTGCCGATGCCCATAATTTTATTTCCAAAATGCCGGAGGGCTATGCGACGGTTGTTGGGGAGCGTGGTGTTGGTTTATCAGGGGGGCAGAAGCAGCGGATCTCATTAGCAAGAGCACTAGCTAAAGACCCTTCGATCCTGATCTTGGATGACACGACTTCAGCAGTTGATATGGAAACAGAATCCAAAATTCAAAAGGAATTGACGAAGCTGACTGAAGCGAAAACCACCTTTATTATTGCTCATCGGATATCTTCGGTACGAGAAGCAGATCTGATTTTAATGATGGAAAAAGGGCATGTGGTTGAGCAGGGAACACATCAGGAACTGGTTGCACGAAAAGGACAGTATTATGAGGTTTATAAGAAGCAATTAGGCTTAGAGAAGCAGGAGGTGAGTTAAATGGCACGTAATCGTTTTGATGAAGATGAGACGCTGGAAGAAGAATTCAATTGGGGACACTACAAAAGGGTCGCTGCCTATATCAAGCCGTATAAACAGCCAATCGGTAAGGTATTGGCAGCAATCATCATTGCCAATGTTTTAGGGATGCTTGGCCCATATTTTACGAAGATTGCCATCGATGAGGTGCTGCCGCAGGAAAACACGTCATTACTTTGGCTGTTGAGCGGCATTTTTCTACTTTCATTATTTATCATGGGCTGGCTGCTTCGCTACCGTATCCACGCAATCACTGAAATCGGTCAGGATATTTTGAAGGATATGCGCTTTTCGATTTTTGAACATTTACAGCGACTGCCTTTTTCTTACTTTGACAATCGTCCGCATGGAAAGATTTTGATTCGAGTTGTGAATTATATCAACACATTAAGCGATTTATTGAGTAACGGGTTGATCAACCTGATTTCTGATATTTTTAATGTGATCATTACGTTGATTTTCATGTTCCTTATTGATGTGAAGCTGACGCTGTACAGCATGGCACTTCTGCCGCTGCTGTTTATAATCGTTATGGTGATCACAACAAAACAGCGCAAGGCGTATCAAGTACTCAGTAATAAGCAATCCAATCTGAATGCCTATATCCATGAAAGTATTTCCGGTATCAAAATCACTCAGTCTTTTGCCAGAGAAAAAGAAAACTTTCAGATATTCAATGATGTGAGTGAAGAGTACCGCAGCTCTTGGATGAAGGCTGTCAAAATTCAATTTCTACTTTGGCCCGGTGTGCAGAATATTGCAGTCATCACCACGTGTTTGATTTATTTTATTGGGATTCGGCAAGTAGGCGTTTCGGTCAGCACAGGGACATTGGTGGCATTTATTGGTTACATCAATAATTTCTGGAACCCTGTGATCAATATCGGAAATTTCTATAATTCCCTGATTACAGCGACTGCATACTTAGAGCGGATATTTGAGACGCTGGACGAGGTTCCTGATATTCAGGATCTGCCAAATGCTAAGGATTTGCCGATTATTTCCGGTCAAGTGGATTTTGAGCAGGTCACATTTCGTTATGAACCCGGCAAGAATATTTTGAATGATGTCAGTTTTCAAGTAACAGCAGGACAAAGCATTGCTTTAGTTGGACCTACAGGTGCCGGGAAATCAACGATCATTAATTTGTTAAGTCGTTTTTATGACGTTAATGAGGGGAGTGTAAAGGTTGATGGTCATGATGTTCGTGAGGTGACCTTAGCTTCTCTGAGAAAGCAAATGGGCGTCATGCTTCAAGATACCTTTGTTTTTTCCGGAACGATTTATGAAAATATTCGTTATGGAAAGTTGGATGCAACAGAAGAGGAGGTCATCCGAGCGGCAAAAATTGTTCGAGCCCATGAGTTCATCAAGGATTTGAAGGATGGCTATCATACGGTGGTAGAGGAACGAGGGAGCACCTTATCTGCCGGTCAACGACAGCTGATTTCATTTGCTCGTGCGTTGCTGGCAGATCCGAAAATCCTGATTCTGGATGAGGCGACTTCCAGTATTGACACGAAAACAGAAGCATTACTGCAGGAAGGGCTGCAGGAGCTGTTGAAGGATAGGACATCGTTTATCATTGCCCATCGACTGTCGACAATCAAGAACAGTTCAAAGATTTTTTATGTGGATGGCGGCCAGATCATAGAAGCCGGCACACACGATGAGTTGATGGCGCAAAAAGGGTTGTACCATCATTTGTATCAATCCCAGTATGATTTATTGCAGGTAGGGTAACTATAGAAATTGTGCCAAGCAACTATTATTCTGCTGTTTTACTTTATACACATGGAGTGATCACATAAAAGGAGAGTGGGACAATAATCTGTTGCCACTCTTTTCCATACCCTAAATCCGAATAAACGGCGAGTCAGAAGTAGCTCCTACGACAATAAGCCGGAATTCAACAAAAATTTGTGAAACAATTTTCGTGAATTCCGGCTTATTGCTTGTAGCTAAACACTTCTGTCTCAGCCTCCTTTTGGTACAAGTCAACTTTTTCGTATGCCTATGAAAAAATTGACCGTAACAATAGCCCTCTCTCTGTTAAAGTAGACAAAAAAGAAGGATTGCTTTGTAGGAAAGAAGGGGTTGAATGAAAGCTGAACTAAAAAAAATCCCGGGAATACTCGCTGGGATACTGATCATATCTATAGGATTGAATTTTTTCCTGCTTCCCCACAGTATTGCATCTGCTGGTGTTGGCTCAATTGGTTATCTTCTTGAGACATTGTTGTTTATAGACCGAAGTATTATTGTCTGGATGGTAAATCTATTCATGCTTTGTCTGGCATTTTTGTTTCTAGAAAGGGAGATGTTCTTAAAAACCCTTATCGGCAGTCTGATGTTCCCGATTGTTTTAAGTTATGTCCCCGTTTTTTCTGTCACACGCTATTTCGCTGTTGCTTTGATCATCGGCAGCTTTATGTTTAGCCTAGGGATATTTGTCCTTTATCAGATTGGGGCTTCAAATGGAGGGGTCACTGTTCCACCGCTCATATTTGATCGGCATTTTGGTATGGACCGTGCCACAGGTGTCTTTTTGACAAATCTTGTGATCATCCTATTAAATCTGATTGTTTTTGGCTTTCAGGAAGCGTTGATTTCGGCTATCTCGATTTATCTTATTGCATTTTTCATGAAAAAAATGATGCAGTTTCAAAATGAGGGAGCCTTGAAAAAGAATGTAGTAAAGGATTCATCTGATTAGAAAGAATTAAAAAGAAATAGCGGCAATCTTGTTTAATGACCTTGCCGACTATTTCTTTTCTTATTTGTTCTTATTTTCTATGGTGTCTCTCTTTTTCTACGTACGGGAATCATGAGGTCCATCTGCGGAAATTCAGAGTCACCGTTTTCGAAATACGTATAAGCGTTCAAATGTTCTTCCAAGGAATCAAACATATTTTCAGGGTTGCCGTTGCCGCGGTATTCGTAGCGGGGACTTTCACTAACCCATTGCTCTAACAGCCCCCATTCTTGAAAATTCCCCATAGTGATGCTATGGGCGGCGTACTCGCCTCCGTTGAACTGTTTTTTCTTTAATGGTGCTGGAATCTCCATATCCTCAGGAATCGTGACCCAAAATTCATAGCCGTAGGTTGGCTTTTTTTCTGAAGGATTTGGATGATTAAATCCGAACACCCGTATATCCGACATGAGTTCCCATAGCTTGTTTTGTTGAACGAAGTCCTTTATCTGGTCGAAAGCGTGCTGTTCCGGATCTGGCCCGATAAAATGAGCGGCGGCTACGCTGTATGCCGGGACATGGATGACCCTGGGTTCGATTTTTTTCAATTGTGCGGCGGCTTGGTTTACATTTGTCATGTTGATTTCCTCCTTTAAAGTTGTGTTAGGTATAGGAAGATCAGTGATCAATGACTGTAATACCTCATCCTTCATATTCAATTCAGGTAAGGCAGCACTTTTGAAAACAGTAATTAGTTGTTCATAGGCTTTACGCAGTACGGTATATGCGGAAACTTCTTGATCGATCGAATAAATATGCTGTTCAAAAATTTCGATTGCCTGCTGAGCATCTGAGCTGTTCAGTATCATACCGATTTCTTTTAGTGACAATCTCAGCTTTCGCAAAAAAAGAATTTTTTGGATTCGATCTGTATTTTCTATATCATAGACGCGGTAGGCATATCCAGATAAACGTGTACTTTGAATCAGCCCCAGCTTTTCGTAATACCGCAGCATGCGAGGTGTTACTTCGTAATTCTTTGCTACCTCACTAATTGTTTTCACTTGGTTTGTCATCACTTGATTCCTCCTAAACATATAATCCCTGCTAAAGAAAAAGGTGTATAAAAGCCATTTTTGTCTGTACAGAAAAAATAGCTTTAGAGCGTATTCTCCAGCCTGAGTTATATACACAGCTTAAAGGCGGACACCGTGTCGCTGTCAAGGCGCCGTCCAATAAATTTTGTATTGATTTAGACAAATGTATCATAGCATATCTTTAGCTACTTGATAATGGGCGTTCATTGGAAGAAGATACAATATATTCTAAAAGAGGTAGGGGTGCTATACTTGAGGAGAAGGTAGGTGAGGATATGGGAAAAGAATTAAATGAAATGACACTAGATGAGCTATGGCAGCTATTTCCGATTTCTCTGGTGGGGCAAAAAGAAGAGTGGCAGCAGTGGTACAAGGAGATAAAACAGGAGTTGAAAGAACAGATCCCTGATAAAGCAATCTATTCTGTCAATCATATTGGAAGCACAGCGATAAATGGGATTCAGGCAAAAAATATTGTGGATGTGCTGGTTGAGCTAACACCTGAAACGGATCTATCAATGATCGCTAAAAAGCTTTCGGCTCATGAATATATGATCATGTCTACTGAAGGGAACCGAGTATCTCTGAATAAGGGGTATACCAAAAACGGTTTTGCAAAGAAGGTCTACCACATTCATCTTAGACATGCAGGGGATAAAGACGAAGTCCTGTTTCGAGATTTTCTCAATGCACATCCTGAAATCGCAGCAGAATATGAAGCGTTGAAAATTGAGTTGAGTAAGAAATTCAAACATGATCGAGATGCTTACACGGATGCTAAAGGAGATTTTGTAAAGAAATGGACAGCTATTGCAAGAAAGAAAGGAAGCAAGAAGCCGCAAGTTCGATAAAGCGGCAATAGTCAGAGCCATTCATTAAAGAGAATGGCTCTGACTTCTATATTGAATCATATTTTATTATTCAGACATTCGTGAGAAAAGAAGGATTCATTTTTTTGAATCGTTGATTCCATCGCGTACGGCTAAACGAACAACAAAATAAAGAATACAAAATCCGATGGCCATATAGATAAGTGAAAAAATAAGAGACATACTATCACACTCCTTTTTAACGTATTATAGTCATAGTAGACAGTTAGTGACTGAAAGATATAGATCGATATAGTAGAAAATTCCCCAAACCGGAATAGTTACTCAGCCATTCATATCTGCGGAAGAAAATGCCGGATTTGCCACACGAACAGCATCAGGAAAGGCTTGCTTCAGCTCTAAGAAGGCACGGGAAACGTCTTTTGGTATATCTACATGAGCAAGATAGCCTGAACCATTTGGGCCATAACCGTGTTTGTCATCTGTGAGTCTGGGAATTTCACCCATAAGTAAAGAAATATAACGGTTGATTGGCCACATGCCCTTGATATTCTCTGTATAAATCAATTTGCCTGCATCACTTTGAATCGTTGCTTTGTACGCAGCGTAGTTGATAATTGTAGCGTCAGCAGCAAATTTTCTTAAGGTTGCGTCCATACGAAGCTGCATTGCTGCGTCCTGTATGAGAATGATTGAACTGAAAGGAATGGCTTCGTTTTTCAATAATTCAAGAAGATAAGTGATATTGTTGCCGCAATTTGTGGATTTGGTTTCTAGATAATCTGCTTGGAAGCCGTAGAGTAATTTCAGGTATTCATTGAAGAGCTCTGCCTCTGACAGCTGATCAACAGGTAAAGCATTAGGTAAATGTTTCTGTATTTCCTTTCGTAGACCATCAGTGGTATGACCATATCCGCCGACAATGATATATTTCTTTGCAAGATTGTTTTTCATGGCTTTAGCCATTACATCACCACCGGAAATGATACTGCCTCCAAAGAGCACAAGGACATCTGCTTGATCAATACTGTAGTTTTTTTGGAGTTGGTTCTTTTCCAACACTGCAATATCTCTTTTTCCACAAAAGGTACTTAGTATATTGAGATTTTCTTCAGTTGATTTATTCATGATGGTTCACCGATTCCTTTGTTAGATTCTATAGCAATAGTAGCAGTTTTCAGTAAGAAAAGGCAAGAAGGAGAGAGGAAGAATGCGTAAACGTGGGAACAGAAAGAATTGGGGGAAGAAGGTAACGGTAAGAAAGCGTTTTCTGTTTGTTTTGACTCTATTTTTTGAAAGAAAAGCATAGAATTTGAGCAAAAAGTGTTGACAAAAAATCTGATTCTGATATTATAAATATACCAACAACAACCTTTTTATTTTTCATATTACTCTTTTGAGTAATACTCCTTTTAACTATCTCTGCAAAGAGATAGTTTTTTTATTTCAATTATAAAAGCGATAAAAATCAAACCATTGATTTTTATCGCTTTTTTGTCTAATTATTGAATGTCTTTCAATCCTTCTTTTAGGCTATGTTTTCCTGATTTGAAGGATTGCTTTAGAGAATTCTTCAAATCTTTGCCTTCCTCTTTTATTTCCTGCATGGCTTCGCTTATTTCCTGCCTAGCTTCCTCTTGCCAATTTGCCGGTCGTGTCACATGAGTCACTCCTGCAAGGCAAATCAATCCCACTAATGCAATTCCCCAAAAAAATCGATCTTTTGTCCGTTTCATTCTAATTTCCTCCAGTTCTTTTTATCAATATCTTCACTATTTATTCTATAGAAGCATCGTATCGCTTTCATCCATCTACAGCCCTAAGTTGTTACTTAAATATCTAAGCCTTTAGTCGCAAACCCAAGCATATGAATAATAGCTGGAAAGTAAGAAGAAACTGACGGATAACGGACATGAGCCAAATCAATAGAGGAAAAAAAATAAAAATTGTGATGAAAGCGATAACATTTCGACGAAGAACTTTTATATACTATGACTAACAAAGGAAGAAGGGAGGGACAAGGATGACGATCGATGAGTATTTTAGTGAGGATCTAGCGGATATCATTGAGGTGGAAGGTGGTCAGGACGAATTTTTTTCTTATATCTTTCAGAAATTGAAGCAAAAGGGCTATGTGAAAGAAAGTTTTTTCACCGCATTGAAGGAGCGGGAAAAGGAGTATCCAACCGGACTGAAAACACATTTTATGGGAGTCGCAATTCCCCACACAGATCCTCAGCATATAAAGAAACCATTCATCTTTATTACGAAGCTGAAGAAACCCATCAGATTTGGGCAAATGGGTTCAGTGGACGAACAGGTTGAGGTTCATTACAGCTTTGTTTTGGGGTTTGATAAAGGAGAACAGCAATTGGTTTTACTTCAAAATCTAATGGCCATGTTTTCTGACGAAGAAATAATGAATCGATTATCTGAGGATGTTTCGGAAAAAGAAATGTATGCAATTGTTAAGCAATACTATATTGATAAAGGATAGGAGTTTTTACTGATGGGAAAGATTCACAATATTTATGAGGCACCTTTCATCAAAGAAATGTGTGAAGCAACAAGAAATCTATGGAATAATGGTTGGGCGGAGCGAAACGGAGGGAATATCAGTTATCGCTTGGATGAAGCAGAGGTTCAGTTTTATCTTGATACAGATAGAGTATTGGATGAAGTAGAACTGGGATTTGAAATACCTGAGCTGGCAGAAATGATTTTTTTAGTTTCCGGTTCTGGAAAATATTTCAAAAATGTATGGCAGAATCCTGCAGATAATCTGGTTATCTTGAAAGTAGATGCACAAGGGAAAAAGTATCAGATTCTTTGGGGATTGGAAACTGGCGGAGTACCAACAAGCGAGTTAGCTTCTCATCTGAAGTGTCATGCAGTGAGACTGAGACAGGACCTGGAGCATCGTGTGATTCTTCATACCCATTCAATCGCCATCTCTGCAATGACTTTTGTCCATGATCTGGATGAGGATAAATTTACAAAATCACTGTGGGAAATGATTACAGAATGCTTAGTTGTTTTTCCTGATGGGGTTGCTGTCCTACCTTGGATGGTTGCCGGAACGGTAGAGCTTGGGGAAGCCTCTGCTGAAAAAATGGAAAGTTCACGTATCGTTGTATGGCCGCATCATGGTATCATGGGCGCGGGTCAATCGATGGATGATGCATTTGGGTTAGTTGAGACAGCTGAAAAAGCCGCAGATATTTATATGCGTGCAATTTCTGCGCCAGGCGGCATTATTCAAAAAATCACGGATCAACAGCTTTGGGATTTAGCCGATCGTTTTGGCGTCGTACCAAAAACCGGCATATTAGCACCTAGAAAATAGACAGGAGGAAATAGGATGAAACGAGTGAATGTTATTTCAGTATGTGGATCAGGTACAGTGACCAGCTCCATGGTTGCTGGAAAGGTCAAGGATTTCTTGGAGGAAAATGGCTATAGAGCGAAGACTGTAGAAGTCAATCCTGGAGGAGTAGAAGGAGAGTTGGCTTCCGGACAGTGGGATTTGATCGTTCACACTAGTCCATTGAAAGGGAAATATGATGTTCCCACAATCAACTCTGTTGGCTTGTTGACTGGTATGGAGGAAGATGAGTTTTATGAAGAGCTGCTGGCAACGGTGAAAACATTATAAAAGGGGGAGGAAATCTTGTTAGAACTATTATCAAGTATCATGGAGGCATTTGGAGCGGCAATCGTCGTTCCAGTCATTATTTTCTTTATTGCACTGATCATGAAGGTAAAGCCTAAAAAGGCGTTTACCGCAGCGCTTAATGCAGGGATCGGTTTGACAGGCTTCAATATGATCATCGGGGCGTACTCGCCAATTGTTACGCCGGTTGTTCAACGAATGGTGGAGGAAACAGGTGTAAATCTTCGTATCCTCGATACTGGTTGGCAGGCAACAAGTGTTGTGGCGTATTCTACACAGGTTGGGATGATTTTCTTAGGCTTGGGCTTGCTGCTTCAATTGATTCTTTTTGTTCTGAAGTACACCAACATATTTATGCCGTCTGACTTGTGGAATAATTTCTCATTTATGCTCTGGGGATCCATGTTGTATATTGCGACAGGCAACTTATGGCTGGCAATCGGTCTCATGGTATTATCCAATCTATACAGCTTAGTCTTTTCTGAAATCGTAGCGAAGAGATGGTCAACATATTACGGCTATCCAAAATGTACAATGACAGCACCTCATCATATCTGTTCAGTTCCTTTAGCAATAGGTATGGACTGGGTATTGACAAAGCTAGGTGCAAACAAAGTCCAGTGGAATCCTGAAAAAATACAAGATAAGCTAGGCTTTTTGGGAGAACCAACTTCTCTTGGTTTCATGCTGGGGCTGTTGTTGGGATTTGCCGGAAACTTCATGCGATTGGATACGATGGAAGGTTGGGGTGAAATCGTTACTGTAGGTATTGCAACTGCAGCAATCATGGCAATATTTCCGAAAATTGCCGGAATCTTTGCTTCGGCATTTACAACAATCACTGACGCATCAAAACGAACAGCTAAATCAGGCGGCAAAGACCGTGTTTGGTATTTGGCCATCAATGATGCGGCTGGTTACGGTGAAACAGCGACATTGCTTACTGGTATGCTGCTGATGCCTATCATCTTAGTGTTGGCGATCATCCTTCCGGGGAATGAAACCTTGCCAATGGTGGATTTGATAGCGATTCCATATATGATAGAATTGATTATCTGTATTTCAAACGGAAATATTTTTAAATCACTTATCTCAGGGACGATCTGGTGCGTTGGCGGTCTGTATATGATTACAGCAGTTGCGCCGATCTTTACAGAAGTGGCGTTGGATGTCGGAGTAAATCTTCCAGAAGGCGCATTGCTTATTTGCAGCTTTGCAGTAATGACGAACCATATCATGGGCGGTTTATTCTTGATATTCATGACTCAAAACCCGCTTTGGATTGGTCTATCTATCGTGGCTTATATCGCGATGTATATCTTTGTGAGAACACGTAGAGAAGCTATCCATAACTATCTGGAAAGACAGGCGGAATTGGAAGCAAATGCGCAAATGACATTGGAAGAGGGGACAGTGTGATGGTAAAAGTAGTCGTTGTCGGTGATCGTCTGGTAAGCAGTGAAACACTGAAGGAAGCAGCACAACAGCTGGATTTGGGAGCTGACATTGAAGTAGTGGAATTTAACTGGCATGCAGAGTTGACGAAAGACCAGTTTCAGGAAAAAATCTTACTGATTGAAAAGGGCGGACCGGAAGCTGTTAATATACCTGATGGTGTTGTTCACGCAATGAGGGATGCCGATTATCTGTTAGTCCACATTGCACCAGTCTCAAAAGAAATGCTGGAAAATGCACCGAACCTGAAATTGATTGGCACCTGTCGTGGTGGTCTGGAGCATGTTGCTGTTGAGACAGTGAAGGAAAAAAATATCCCACTGCTGCATGTGATACGAAATGCAGAACCAGTTGCTGATTTTACTGTAGGTTTGATTTATGCAGAAACAAGGAACATCGCCAGAGGACATAAGGATGCAATGGCAGGGAAGTGGACAAAAGCATTTCCCAACGATCCATATAAAACAACCATCAGTAATTTGAAGGTTGGTCTGATTGGCTTGGGGTATATTGGTAAGCTGGTAGTTAAGCGACTGAATGCATTAGGAGTAGAGGTCATAGCCTATGATCCATTTATCGATCAGGAAAAAATTAGAAAAGAAGGACTATCTGTAGCCTTCAAAGAGCTGGAGGAAGTATTTTCAGAGGCAGATGTGATTTCCCTTCATATGCGGGTCACACCTGAAACGACAAATATGGTTAGTGACCATCTGTTATCGTTGATGAAGCCCAGTGCTTACTTGATCAACACAGCAAGAGCAGCGGTATTAGATAAAAACGCACTGATCAGCGCTCTGAAGGACAAAAGAATTGCCGGTGCCGCCTTAGATGTAATATGGAAGGAACCAATCGAAAAGACTGATCCTTTATTACAGCTTGATAATGTGACTCTCACCCCACATATAGCTGGCGACACAATCGATGCGATCCCTAAATCTCCTTACTTATTACGAGATGTGATCAATGCGTATTTTAAACTTGGCATAAGTGATATGCTGATTAAATTATAACGAAATCAGACAGAAAAAGAAAGAATCTTATGACTTTCGGCAAAATAAAAAATTGAAGAAACTGAAAAGTTACCTAAAAAGTTTCCCAAAAGAGAAGCAGCAGACCATTAGCTTTTTCAAATAATGCAAGAATGTGGAAAGATGCTCCTACGGTTAAGGATAAAAAGGAAGCCATAAATACTAGGGAATTGGCTATCGGACCACCAAAATGAAGGAATGGGTAGCAACGCTCTCGTAGGTCGCCTTGTATCATGCCACATCAGCTCTGCGAAAGCAGTCGCTGTGTGTTATGACAAAATCACTTGAACATTTGCATCAAAAGAGAAAAGGAGAGCCTCTACTCTGGTGTAAAAAGAACCTAGAGTAGAGGACATCGGACCATCGAAATAAGGCAAATGTAAGATTACTCGAGCATTTGCATCAAAGAATAAAAGGAGAGCCACTACTCTGGTGTAAAAAAGAACCTAGAGTAGAGGACATCGGACCACCGAATAAGGCAAATGTAAGATTACTCGAGCATTTGCATCAAAGAATAAAAGGAGAGCCACTACTCTGGTGTAAAAAAGAACCTAGAGTAGAGGACATCGGACCACCGAATAGGGCAAATGTAAGATTACTCGAGCATTTGCATCAAAGAAAAAAAGGAGAGCCACTACTCTGGTGTAAAAAAGAACCTAGAGTAGAGGACATCGGACCACCGAATAGGGCAAATGTAAGATTACTCGAGCATTTGCATCAAAGAATAAAAGGAGAGCGAATATGGATTCAATGATGAAGCAAATAATCGAGCTGGTGCTGCAGGATTCAAACCTTTCTTCTCAGCGTTTGATGGATGAGCTGAGTTTGAGTAAAAGCCAGTTGAATTATCGAATGAAAAAGATCAATGACTATTTGATTGAGAAGAAACTGCCGTCGATAAAAAAAGAAAATCATTGCTACCTCTTAACAGTCGATCGTGAGCAAAAACGATTTCTTTTAGAAACTGATTCATCATTGATCCATCTTCAAAGTGATGAACGACAATGCTACATCATTCTCCTGATCATCTTATATGAGCAGCAGACTTTAGGGAGTCTGGCAGAGAAGCTGGGAGTCAGTCGGAATACTATTTTAGCTGATATGAAGCTAGTCAATAAGCGGTTAACTGATCATTCTCTGAGTATGAAATCCACCAGAGCAAGAGGCTATTTCTTAGTCGGTCAGGAGCTGGATATTCGAAAAATATGGCTCTATCTGCTGAAAAAAGAAATTGAAAAAGATTTTTCACTAGTTGTTTTCAAAGAACTCCTGTCGATAGAACCAACATTGCTGGAAAGTATCTATCAGAGAATCGAGCAGCTTGAAAATGAACTTCAGCTATTTTTTTCAGAGGTAAAAATAGCTTACCTCAGCATGATCATTTACCTATCGATCAAGCGATTTTCACTGGAGGAGTCGATTGCTACCGCAGCTATCGATCATTATGGAAAACTATTGAACCAACAAACCTACAGTGTTGTTGCAGCATTGTTTATTGATTTTTATGAAGGAAGTCGTCTTGAAGATGATGAACAGGAATTGCGTTTTATTACAATGCATATTTTGAGTATCAATGTCGTCAAACGAACATCATTTCGGCAGAATGTCGAGCTTCAGCAGGCAATCGTCAGCAGTATTGAACGGTTTGAAAAATCCAGCATTACTTTTTTTGAGAATAAAAAGGAATTATGCGCTATTCTCTATCAACATATTATTCCTGCAAGCTATCGGATACGCTTTGGTGTTCCAGATGAAAATGAGCTTTTCCATTCGCTTCAACAGGAATATCAGGAATTTTATTCTATCGTGAAAAAGGCTGTGCAGCCGATTGAACAGACATTAATGATTGAGTTCATTGATGAAGAGCTGGCATATTTATTGATTATCTTCCTTGGGTTTTTAAAAGGGGATAAGTTTCAGGAACAGGAGAAGAAAACGGCAATCGTTGTCTGTATGCATGGTGTTTCTGTTTCACGGCTCTTGCTGGAAAATTTGAAGGAGCTGCTGCCTGAAATTTACTTTACGCGCTATATGTCTCTGCGGGAATTCTATGAGGTAAATCCAAAGGTTGATATTATTTTTTCAACAGTTGGTGTAGATACAGACATCCCTTCCTTTTTTATCAAGCACTTCTTGACGGAAGAGGAGAAGCAGCAGCTGAAATACAAAGTAGAACGTGAGGTTTTTGGTCGCCAGCCTTATATTGGCGCAGATGATCAGGTAAGCATGGAGAAAATCATATCAGTTATTGAAAAGCATGCTACGATCCACTCCAAACAATTATTAAGAGAAGAGCTTGATCAATTGTTGTTTTCAGTTGAGAAGGAGCTGCCGCGCAGTGCAAGACTATTCAAAGAACGTTGGGGCTTGCTTGAGCTTTTACCACCACAGAATATCCAAATTTATGATAAACCGCTTTCCTTTGAGGAGGCTATTCGCCTGTGTGGCAAGCCATTGATCCAGAACGGTTTCATCAATGAAAAATATGTTGAAACGATCATTCAAAATTATGATCCCGACTATCCTTATTTTGTGATTGCTCCGGAGGTTGCGATTCCTCATGCAGCACCAGAGGATGGCGTGAAACGATTGGGAATGTCTCTCTTACGAGTAAAATACCCGATTCCATTTTCTAACAAGCTATCTGTACGCGTATTGGTCATGATTGCACCCAAAGATAAAAAGAGCCACTTAAATGCAGTGACGGCTTTGTATAATTTGGTGAATGATCGAGCATTTAGGGAACAGGTACTTTCTGCTAAATATGAGCAGGAATTGCACGAATTATTTTGTAAGGCAGCTGCCAAAAATGAAGCAGAAGCCTTCCTGACGAGGTAACTGATTTTCCAGTCAATAGGGATAAGCTATTTCGCTGATTTATCTTAGAAGAAAGCAAACGAGTTTAACGAACAAGCTGATAGAAGAGAGGAGTATGACTATGGCAAACAGAATGGTATTGAACGAAACATCGTATTTCGGTAAAGGTGCAATCAAGGAGATTGCCGGAGAGTTTCAAAAACGCAGGTTCAAAAAGGCAATCGTCATCACTGACAAGGATTTG
>NZ_JAEDXU010000015.1 GCF_017830045.1 Enterococcus larvae
TTTTGATGTGGCGGTCGGGAAACCAACCTCATCTTAACAGTTTAGGAGGCTTTTTTAATACCACGCTGGAAGCTCTCCAGAACCCCTAGCATAGCTAGGGGTTTTCAGAACATACAAAAAAAAGGAATCGGCACTAATGTGTCCGACTCCTTTCAAAATTTTATGCTTCTTCTGTGTCTAAAACATATTTAGCAACCAAGGCTGCCAACAATCCACCGATCAACGGTGCAACGATAAATACCCAAAGCTGAGACAAAGCATCTCCTCCGGCAAATACTGCTGGACCTAAACTTCTTGCAGGGTTTACAGATGTACCTGTCAATGGAATACCAACTAGGTGAACCATTGTCAAAGTCAAACCGATCACGATACCGGCAAGATTGGCATTTCCTTTTTTAGCACTTGTCACAGTCATGATAACTAATACAAAGATAAATGTCAGAATGATTTCTACTGCTAGTGCTCCAACTGCTGTCAAGTCGCCAAAACCGTTTTGTCCAAGATTGGCAGTATCACTACCACTTGCATTTAAAATTGTTAATAAAGCGAATGATGCTAAAAGGCCGCCGATAACCTGACCGACTACATAATAAATCAATTCTTGTGTTGTGATGCGTTTGTTAATCCACATACCTAAAGAAACGGCTGGATTCAAGTGAGCGCCTGAAATTGTTCCAATACTATAAGCTGCGGCAATGATTGTCAAACCAAATGCCAACGCAATCCCCGTAGTACCGATCCCTTCCATTCCATTTCCCAATACAGCAGTTGCTGTTCCGAAAAATACTAAAATAAATGTACCAATAATTTCTGCTATTGCTTTTTTCAAAATTTTTCTCCCCTTTCGTCATTAATGAGTTTAACATAACGTATGTTTTTTTCAATGCTTTTTCATGAAATTTTCATTTTAAAAAGCAAGGTGATTTACATATCTCACCTTGCTTCATTTTAGCACAATGCTAGTTTCATTCAATTATTTAGCTCAAGCTCGTTGTTCTTTTATTTTCAATCTTCCAGTATTTGAATCCCGATGCCTAAAAGTCCTGGTCCGGTATGAACAACCAATGCCGGGCTGATTGTACCAAAATAAATTTCTTCTGCTTGCGGGAAATTTTCCTTCAATCTTTGATAAAATGACTTAGCATCTTCTTCTGCTTCCCCATGGGCAACAGCCAAAGCAATTTTCTTGTGATTTCCGACAAATTCTTTGATCAACTCAAAGGTTTTTTCCAGACTTTTCTTTCTGCCTCTAGCTTTAGAAACCGTATAATAAATCCCCTGATCGTTACAAGAAATTATTGGATTCAATTTCAAAGCATTCCCCAATATTGAAGCAACTAACCCAATACGTCCACCCTTTTGCAGATATTCCAAAGTTGCTACATTGAAATAAATCTTAGAGCGCTTAACATTTTCCTCTGTCTTTACCTTGATATCTTCCCAAGAGTCGCCCTTTTCAATCATTTTTGCTGCTTCAATCACTTGTAGTCCAGCAGCTATCCCAATATTTTTTGTATCAAGAACATAAGATTCTAATGCTGGAAAATCTTCTGCAATCAAACGAACAATATTATGCGTACCGCTTAATCCGCTGGAAATCGTGATTGCCAGAAGCTTCTCGTAGCCATCCGCTTTGATTTTTTCAAATATTTTAGTGATTGTTGCACCATCCGGAAGTGACGTGCTTGGAATTTCTTGCGGCAAGCGTTTGTAGACTTCCTCAGGAGTGATATCGACTTTATCTGTGTAAACACGATCCTTATAAATAATTTGCAGCGGGATCACATATATATTGTATTTTTCAACCAGTTCCTGTGGGACGTCCGTACCGGAATCTACTAGTAGAGCAATTTTTTCTGTATTCATGATTTTCTCTCCATCTTCTTCAAATATAGTTGTTCCAGCTCAATGACCTTCTCACTGAGCATTTTCGTTGCAAATGATAAGGTTGCGGCTTTAGCCGCAAGCATTTCTGTAGGAATCGTTTCATCAAACGCTGCAATCGGTTCTTCTCCCAACGCTTGACGGACAACCACTTCCAATGCTTTTTCCTGCTCAGAGACAAATAAATCGTATGCCGCCCGGATACCTACCACGCTACCTTGGAAAAGTATACCCTGTTTGATCTCGGGAATTGTCAACACCTGCTTCAGTAAAGTAATCGCCACTAAAAATGCGAGATGCTTTTGGTTGTATCGCTTTTTTTTCGGTGAAGGAATCAATCCTAGCTTTACATAGTTATTTACCATCGAAGATGTTAGTAATGTATGCTTTTCCGTTGTGATCAACGGAGAAAGATATTTTTCCACCAACGTGATCACTTGATCCATATATAGTTCAATATCAGGAAGTTCATGCCATCTCGGCAAATGAATATCCCTCAACTCTTCTCCCCAAGATTTCAACGAAGATTTCATATCATTCAAAAAAACACACCACCTTTTTCTTATAAGATTTTAACATATTAATCGAAATCATTCAATCTAGTTTCCAAAACCAGATATAACTTTACAGTTTCTTAATTTACTCTTTACTGTATGAGCAGTTAGCTAAAATATCTATCTATTCAAAATAAGTATTACTAGTTGTTTTACAATAAGCCTTAGAGAGTCATTTATTGCTGTGCGCCAAATCAAATAAGAGAATACAAAAAAGCCTTCAGAAGCTGAACAACATTCAACGTCTAAAGACTTGTTTTTATATACTGATCCTTCTTCTATTTCAACTGCTTTTTACCGACCCAATAACCGGCAAATAGAGTACCTTCAAGCAAAATGAAAAAGAACAAGAAACAGTGCATGAAAAATGCTTCCGGCAAAACATTGATAACTGGATCTGTTGCCGGGTTAAATAGCCAATCATCATTATTAAAGAATATGCTGTGGAATTGAACAAAGAATTGATCAAAACCGATAAACATCACAAATAATAAAATCAAAGGGACAATCATCCCAATCCTGAAGGGATTCATCAATCGCCAAAGCCAGCCGTTTTTCTTTAAATAACGTAAAAAGAAAAAGGAAGGAACAATTGTTGTGATTAACACCGCATAGTTCAGTAGAAACAATCGTTTTACCTCGTAAAAATGAAATGCACCGCTTTCCGACATAGGAAAATCAGGCAGCTTCAGTGTCGTGATAAATGGATTATTTAAGTACTGCATCAGCTGATCGAAATTAGCAATCAGTTCTTTTTTCCCGATCTCTGTATAGTCCAGTATATTTAAGTAATCAATATCAAAAATGTACAGAGGCCTAAAGTTGATTGTGATTGTAATGCACAACGAAAGAATCGTCAAAAAAAGACAAATAAATCCCAGATATTCTAGAACTACTCCTTTTCTTTTTCCCATATCAGATTTCCCACTCATCTAAAGAATCAACTGTATAGGTTGCCGGAACAGGTAAATTCGGCACATCCTCTTTTTGAGTGAAACCAGAAAGAACCAACAGCGTATCGATTCCGTTTTTGATCCCGGCTTGAATGTCAGTTTCATAGTTATCGCCAACCATGATTACTTCATCTTTCGTCAGTCCCAATACCTTTACAGCTTCATTCATAATCACTGCATTTGGTTTTCCGATCATTATCGGTGATCTTTGAACAGCAGTCTCAATCAATGCAATCATTGAACCGGCACCTGGAAGCAGCCCACGCTCAGTAGGAATGTTCTTATCAGGATTCGTACCAATAAATTCAGCACCTCTCCTAATAGCTAAGGTTGCCTTAACTAGCTTCTCATAAGTGATCTCTGTATCCAATCCGACAACGACATAATCTGGTTCTTCTTCATCCCAGACAAATCCAGCTGCCAATATCAAATCAACAAGACCTGATTCGCCAATCACGTAGACCCTATTTCCTTTGTTTGCTTCCTTCATGTAGTCAATTGTTGCTAAACTAGCCGTATAAATCGTTGAAGGTTGAACATGTAAATCAAATTCCTTGGCTAGACGCTCTGCTACAGCTTCCGGTGTTTTTGTCGTATTGTTGGTGACAAAAAGAAAAGGCTGGTCGCTTTGCTGAAGTTGTTCGACAAAACGCTTACCTGCAGGAATAATTTCTTTCCCCAGATAAATCGTTCCATCTAAATCAATTAAGTAGCCCTTGTATGCCATTCCTTTACTGCTCCTCACGCTGACGGATCGTAAACGACCGATTTGCCGTTTCTTTTTTCTCACTTTTCACAGCTGTATTTTTATTATTTCCGGTATTTTCTTTTCGATTACGAATCACCGGCTTGCTTTTTTTCACGTTGCTCTGAGATTTTACGGGTGCCTTCTTCTCATCTGTAAATGCCTGGTTGCGAGGATTATTATTACTTCGTTTGCTTCTTTTTCTTCGTTGCCCCTGTTTTTCTCTTTTCCCACCAACACGCTTGATGACAAAGTAGGCACAACCAAAATTACAGAACTCATAAAGATAATCTTCAAGGCTGTCGATTCGCTGATCAGGAGATGCTTTTCTATTTTCCACATCAAAAAAACCTTTTAGTCTCAGCTGATCATAACCCCAGTCTCCGACAATATAATCATATCTCGACAAAATATCGCTGAAACGCTCGCCGATTTTTTCAAGATCGAATGCTTCACGATGATTTTTTACCAATATATACTGACGATCTCCAATCATGATTTGGTCTTCATCTATGATCGAAACCAGTTCACCCTTTTGTTTCGTTTTCACAGGTTCTTCATTTATTTCTTCAATAACAGCTGTAAGCTCAGCCGTCAATTCCTTTTTCTCTTCAGTTTTTTCTGTCATGATTTCACCACCTGTCGTTCATTATACCTTGTTTTTTATTGATTGAATAGTAGCGCCTAAGATAGTCTCCTAAAACATTTCGAATGAATTCAGGAAACAGGAAGTCTACTTCCCCAGCAAGCTCGATCGTCGGGAAAAAAGGAATAAACAGAAAATGGTCAACTGTTGTAATGGTGTAGCTCTTTTTTGGTTCAAGTAATTGACCATTCCAATAAACTGTTTTCGTTTCCTTATCGTAGGAAATGCCACTGTAGCAAAGTTCCCCAAAAATTTTACCGCGAAAGCCCATTCCCATAATCGAAAACTTCCTAAGATAATGTCGATTTTTCTCCATCTCTCGTATCAAGCGATCCATATCACTTCCATTCAACGTCACACGAATCAAATGCATTGGATGCGGCAGCACACGGTGTAAATCATCCTCAGTAACAAGCCCCTTAGAAAGAGTACCTATAAAAAGACCCGTGTTCAACACCGAGGCTTCCGTGTCTCCTCGTTTTTTCACTGCTTCAAGCGCTTCGAAAATCAACGGATGAGAGCTGTTCAATCTATCCGAAAATTCATAAGGCAGTTCAGCAATTTTCTTTTCCTGCAACAGCCTATGTCCGCGAGCAAGATACCCTTCGATTTCAGCTTCATCCTCTGGAAGTGTCGGGAAGTCCTCAGTCGGCAATGCTTCTGCCGAGGTGTCAATAATTTTCCCCTTCTCTAAAAGGATTCGAACTTTACCAACGTATTGTCCAAACTTCCCAGCTGCAGAAAGCTGAGTGCGATTGATTTTTTCTCCATGCCTGAACAAATGATGGGTATGTGAACCCAAAAGTATATCTATTTCAGGATAATTTGTGGCAATCCTCATATCCTGATCGATTCCCAAGTGACTTAGCAATATTAAAACATCGCAATTCGGTCTAACTTGACTAATTAAAGTCGGTAAGACATCGTCCACTGAACGAATATCCCATCCATTTGGTTCATAGGTCAATGGAAACGGAGCAGTCAAACCAATCAAACCAATTTTCGTATTATTCGGTGTTTTTAAAATTTTATGTGTCTTTGTCCATGTCGGTCGTTCACCCGTTGAAGGGTCAAAAAGGTTCCCCAGCAGCACATCAAAATCAGCATCGTCATAAAGGGCATTTAGTTGAGATTTGGAGTTTCCCACACCTTCATTATTGCCAATTGTGGCAGCATCGTAATGAACTGTATTCATCAACTGAACATTTGCCTGACCATCTGTCGCTTCAGTCAAAGGGTGCCAACGATCGACAAAGTCACCCAAATCCACAGCAAAAATACTTTTATCAGAAGATCGCTTTTCTTTATTTTCCATAAGAAAGCGTCTGATTTTCGGCCAGTTTTCAAAATGAGAGTGTAGATCATTTGTATGCAATATTGTGATTTCTTCCATTCAAACCGCCTCCCAAGCGTCTCTTCTAATATAGTACCATATTTCAAAAGTATTCGTCTTTTGAGTCGTTCATAAAATCAATTTTTGCTCCAAAACCAGATGGCACAGCGAAACAATTCAAGAATTGAGTAAGAAGAGAACAGTAAATAAAAGGTCTTTTTTTAATATAAATGCTATACTTAATAAAAGATATGTATTATTGATACCTTGAGTAATCTGTTTGCTATTATCGATGAAAATTCAAGTGCAAAGCTAAGCAATTAAATATAGGGCGACTACTTATACTGTCAATAACTATCTTACACACACTACACATAGAAATGGGGATTGAAATGAAAAAGATTCTAGCAATTTTAGGCGTTATTGTATTATTGATTATGTTATTTGCTGCTCCCTGGGCTACATTGGCATTAGCTGGAGTGATAGGAGCAGTTGTAGCTCTGAGAAAATTCTTTTATTTCCGCAATAAAAGAGAACCTGAAAAGGCAAAACTTTCAGCTATGGTGCTTGGGGCATCTGTTGTAGCATTTGCCGTCGGCGGTTATTTGATGCCGCCAGCTGCAGCTGAAAAGGAAGCTGCTAAGCTGGAAACTGTGCAAACAACAACGAAGAAGATAGCAGAATCTTCTAAAATTGAAGAATTAGTCTTAAGCTTATCCAAAGAAGCACTTGAGACTGACAGCACTGGAACAATAATGATCCAAGGAACGACTGAGCCGCACGCAACAGTTTATATAGCTACTGAAACCTCTGATAAAAAAGTAGAAGCAGATGGTGACGGCAATTTTGAACTGAGCTATATCCTCGCAACTAACATTGAGGAAGAACTTGAAGTTATTGCTGAACTGAATGGTCAGAAAATGTCCAAGCTAGTAACTGCTACACCATCAACTGCTTTCGTCGCAGCCAGAGAAGCAGAGGCTGAAAAAGAGGCTGAAGAACTTCGTCTCGCAAAAGAAGCGGAAGAAAAACAACAGGCGGAAGCAGATAAAAAAGCAGAAACCGATCGACTGATAAAAGAAGCGGAAGCAGCAGTAGCGCAGGCTGAGTCCAACCAAACCCACGAAAATGTAGCTTCAGCAACTACTGCCATTGCAGCAATCCCGGAAGGTGACCAAGTACTCTCTACTAGAGTAGCTGCTGTAGATACCGCCATCCATGCCAGAGAAGAGCAAGAAGCACAACAGGCAGCTGCCGCCGCTGCAGAAGCAGAACAAGCTGCACAACAGGAACAAAACAATGTCACAGAAATGGTGTTAGTTACCCCTACAGGATCAAAATATCATAATAGAAGATGTGGAAACGGGACTTACACAGAAGCGACGTTGCAAACAGCTCTTAGCAGAAATTTAACTCCTTGTTCCAAATGTTTTGGTTAATGTAAATAAATAGATTTTTTGTTTGTTCACAATATATTACGCACTATTTTGCGGTATAATGGAAAAAAGTTGTTTTTTGGAGGATCAAATATGGAAATCACTACCCCTATTGGCTCTATATGGTTAGATGCCAATGAAAAAGGGCTGACACAGGTATCCTTTTTCTCAATAGATAATCACCAAACGAATCAGTGGACAGAACAAGCAGCGCAAGAATTAGCCGCTTATTTTTCCGGAACTCTCAAAGAATTTACCACCCCCCTTTCCTTTGAAAAAGGGACGGTTTTCCAGCGTAAAGTATGGGAAGCTTTGGTTGATATTCCTTATGGAGAGACTCGTTCTTATCTGGATGTTGCAATAGCTGTAAATTCAGCGAAGGCTGTTCGAGCCATTGGACAGGCAAATCGAAACAATCCAATACCCATCATCGTCCCCTGTCATCGAGTAATTGGGAAGAATGGAAAATTAACCGGATATATGGGAGAAACCTCTGGAGAAGGTTTGTCGATAAAGTCTTATCTTCTTGAGCTTGAAAATATTCGATAAATCAAAAAATGCTGAGTAGCTCTTAATGAGCCTGCTCAGCATTTTTATTTTAATCATCTAGATATTCCTCTTTAGAAAATTCTGTTTCCTCATATTTTCCGGAATCACCATAGTAGCGATTGTAACGTGTTTTAAACTTTCTAAAAGCATAAGTGAAAAGCACTTTAATAATGGCATACATTGGTATTCCGAATATCAAGCCAAACATCCCTAGTAAATCCCCCATCACCAATAACACGATCACGATGGTCAAAGGATGCACAACCAGATGTTTCCCCATAACTTGTGGCTCTATCAAGTGTCCATTCAACATTTGAACAATAATCCACACAATACACATTTGTACCAACATTGGAAATGAAACCATCAGTGCAACGATTGCAGCCGGAACAAATGCAATAAAGGGGCCGATATATGGAACGACTGCAGTGATGCCTACGATAATAGACAAGGTTCCTGAATATGGTAGTCCGATAATCAAAAAGCCGATAAATGTAAGAATACCAATAGCAATGGACACCAGTATCTGCCCCTTTAGGTATGCCCCGACTTGGCTGTTCATCGTAGCACCTATTTCTTTAGCATCTGATCGAAATTTTGGCGGGATGATTTTCAAGATTGCAGAAAAGAACTTCCTATCATCCTTTAGTAAAAAGAACGTAATGATCGGTGCAGTAACCATGATCAATGCAAATCCGGTAATCGTTGAAAAAACCGTTGATGCACCCGCTACAGCTTTGGTGAAGTATTCATATAGACTATCTGATAGATTATCGAACCACTTTTGGAAACCCTCCAGCGTGTCCCTTAAAGATTGCTCAAAAGGCGTATTCTTGAAGAAATCGCCGATACTCTTTGATACATCGCTAACATATGACGGAAAATCATTGATCAAGCTCTCAATCTGCTTTTGGAGAATTGGAATAACTAAAATCACTCCCAGAACAATCAACCCCAGGATCAGAATGAACAAAAGTGAGACACTGATCACTCGTTTTACTCCTTTTTTCTCCAACCAATTAATCAACGGATTAAGTAGATAGTATAAAATAAGTGCAAGTATCACTGGACCAATCACTGTTTTAAAAATAACTTGAAGCGGATCAAAGATAAAACTCACTAGATGGAAGATGAATACTACACCGCCTAATAATAACAAAGCGGTCAGTGTAAATAATAAATCACGACCACCTAAAAAAGAAATCCATTTCGTTTCTTTCTTATCCATCACATACTCCCCCATTCATCAAATTGCTTCACGTTCTTATTGTATCGAAGAAATGAAAAAGTTGAAAGAAATTGACTATAAACTGCTTTTGAGTTGCTTAAGTAATAAAGAAATATGTTGTAAGTAAAAAAACCGAACATCCTTTAAGATGTTCGGTCTAATTCAAAATGTTCAGCTTTTTATTTCGCTTTTTTTCGTTGAGAAGCTTCCATGATCACAGGCAAAATCACTGGACGGCGTTTTGTCTGATCAAACAGGTAACGGCTCAGTTGATCCCGAATGTCCTGCTTTAGCTTACTCCATTCAAAGTCTTTATTTTCAAGATGTTTTTCAACGATCTCAGTGACAATATTACTGCTTTCCTTCATCAGATCTTTGCTGGTTTTCACATAGACAAAGCCTCTTGATGTGATTTTTGCTGGAGAAACAATTTTCTTCTCACGACGATTGATCGTGATCACAGCAACAAAAATACCGTCTTCTGACAGGATACGGCGGTCTCTAAGAACGATATTTCCAATATCACCTACACCAAGACCATCAATCATTATGTTATCAGCAGTTGTTGTACCGGATGCTGACATCTTTTTCTTCTTATATTCTAAAATGTCACCACGACCGGTAATAAAGATATTTTTATATGGAATGCCTAACTCATGAGCTAAATCTGCATGAGCGGCAAGCTGACGATATTCCCCCTGAACTGGAATGAAAAACTTCGGCTTCATCAGATTCAACATCAATTGTAAATCTGCTGGATTTCCATGACCGGAGACACGAAGATTATCAGAAATCTGTTTTACTGTTCCACCGGCACGATAAACCATATCCTCTGTTTTAGCCACAACAGTTTCCATTGCAGTCGTTGGTGTTGTCGTAATATAGACCAAGTCGCCTTCTTGAATACTCACCATGCGATGCGTTTTGTTTGCCATTTTTTGAAGAGATTTGATCGGCTCTCCCATACGACCTGTTTCTAGAATCAAAAGCTCTTCATCCGGATATTTCTTCATATCCTTCACAGTAATGATCAAGTCTTCGCTTGGCAACTCAAGTTTATCCAGACGCATTGCCGTACGAATGATTTTCTCTAAATCAAGACCAGTCAAAACAACCTTACGTCCTGATTTATGAGCAGCATTCAGTACCTGCTGAACGCGCTTCAAGTTGCTGGCAACAGAGGCCACAATGATTCTACCTTCCCAATACTGAATCGTGTCGTATACTTCATCAGCAATCTGAAGTTCAGAAGCAACTGGAACAGGATTTTCAGCATTTGAAGAGTCACTTAACAACGCAAGAACACCTTCACTGCCGATTTCTGCCAGACGGCCAAATTCTGTCTGGTACATTGGTGACGCACTTTGATCAAACTTGAAGTCGCCTGTATAAACTATGTTTCCTTCGCCTGTTTTGATATTGATTCCGATAGAATCAGGAATTGTATGCGTTGTTTTGAAGAAGCTGATTGTTGCATTTCCAAAATCAATCTCCGTATGTGCATCAACAACGTGAAAATCCTTAAACTGTTTGGAAGAAGGATGATCGCTCACACTCAGCTTCGCAAGCTCTACAGTCAACTCCGTACCGAATACTGGCACCTGAACTTTGGATAATAGATAAGGCAGCGCCCCAATGGCATCTGCATGTCCGTGAGTCAGAAACACTCCGGCTATCCGATCGATATTTTCCTCCAGATATGTAAAATCCGGAATCACTACATCGATTCCTAAAAGCTCATTTTCCGGATATTTCAATCCGCAATCCAGTACAAAAATTTCATCTCCTACTTCAGCGATATACATATTTTTTCCATTTTCACGTACGCCGCCAAGTGGAATGATTCTTATTGTACTCACTCTTTTCACCTCTCTACTTTCTGCTTGATTATATATCAAGTATTTGCAATATTTTTTCTTTCTCCTCAGAAGTACATGATACAAGAGGTAAACGTAAATCTCCAACAGAAACACCTAAGTGATTCAATGCCATTTTCACAGGTGCAGGAGAAGGTACAGAGAATAATGCGTTCATTTTCGGCAATAGCTTCCGTTGGATCGCGGCAGCCTGCTTAAGCTCTCCATGGTCCAAAGCCTGAAACATGTTGAATAGTTCATTACCAAAAATATGACTGGATACTGAGATCACACCTTGTCCACCTAAGGCTTTTGTTGAAAAGGCAAGAGAATCTTCACCAGTATAAACTAGAAAGTCCTCCGGTGCTTTTTCAATCAGTTCCGTCAATGCATCAAGTCCTGCACATTCCTTCACCGCAACAATGTTTTCCAGCTCTGCTAGTCTAAGCGTTGTCTCTACATCAAGACAAGCCACAGTTCTGCCGGGAACATTGTACAAAATGATCGGCAAAGCACTCGCCTCGGCAATTGCTTTGAAGTGGTGATATAGTCCCTCTTGATTTGGTTTATTATAATAAGGTATGACTGCCAGTCCGGCATCGATTCCCTCTATCTGAGCAATTTCTTTTACAAACTCCACAGAATCTCTTGTGTCATTTGTTCCAACACCACAAATGATCGGCACACGACCATCTACCAAACGAATCACTTCATTGAATAGATCGATTTCCTCATCATGTGTCAGTGTCGGCGACTCTCCCGTAGTCCCCGCAAGGATCAGACCATCTGTATGTGAGCTTAATAGAAACTCTACCAATTCAGGCAACTTAGCAAAATCAATTGCTCCTGTTTCAGTAAATGGCGTAACCATCGCAGTAATAATTGATGAATTTGTCAATTTCATACATTTAACCCTCCATATTTTTTAAACTCGAACCAGATCCATCTCATGCAGTGTCTCTGCTATCTGAACAGAGTTCCATGCAGCACCCTTAAGTAAGTTATCAGAAACGATCCACATGTGGAAACCATTAGCTACATCAATGTCTTTACGGATTCTTCCCACAAAAGTTTCTTTTTTATCAATACTTGTCAATGCCTGAGGATACAATTGCTGACTTGGATCATCCTGTAAAACCACGCCTTGTGCTGCTGCCATCATTTCCCGGATCGCTGCAACCGAAGTGTCTTTTTCTACTTCTATATAGACAGATTCTGAATGGCCTGATAAAACTGGGATACGAACGCAGGTCGCACTGACCTTTAGAGTATCATCACCCATGATTTTCTTCGTTTCATTGACCATTTTCCATTCTTCATACGTATAATCGTCATCAGAAAAAACATCTATTTGAGGAAGCGCATTGAACGCAATTGGATAATGCTTCTTATCACCGCCGCATGGCATGATTTCTGCTGTTAATTCGTTTGCCGGCGTGCCATTGATATAGTCAACAGCCTGCTTCTTCAATTCCTCCACCGCACTGATGCCTGCGCCACTAACCGCCTGATAAGTAGACACGATGATTCGATCTAAGCCTACTGCTTGTCTGATTGGTTCAAGTGCAACCATCATTTGAATCGTTGAACAATTTGGATTAGCGATAATTCCCTTATGTTCCTTTAAGGCTTCCCGATTGACCTCCGGAACAACCAGAGGAACACCTGCGGCCATTCTAAAATGACTGGTATTATCAATAACCACTGCTCCTCGCTTAACAGCTTCCGGCGCAAATAATTTAGAAATCCCGCCACCGGCACTGAATAACGCAATATCAACATTTTCAAAAGACTCTGGAACCAGCTCTTCAATTACCAGTGTCTGACCTTTAAACTTCAGTTCTTTACCCGCAGAACGTTTTGAAGCCAAAAGTTTGATTTGCTTGATTGGCAATTTTGTTTGTTCCAACATTTCGATCATTTTTGTTCCAACTGCCCCTGTTGCACCTACCACTGCAACAACATATGATTTTTCCATACTTAGTAAATCCCCTCTCATCTTCTTGAAGAAAGTTGCTTTTTCTATTTTAACATATGATTGGTAATTACTACATAGATTGTCAAAGGATTTTCCTGATTTTTAGAAAAATAAATGGAGCAACACAGCATTCTAAATAAATAACTGAAAAATGAATACAAAATCTTATTCTGCTATATGGATGTAAAAGAGGGGGGATAGAGCAAGACTGCTGTACGCGATAATCCATCAATCAAGGATTGATTTCAAGCGTTAGATTTTTGTTAGAATTATTTTACCACAATAAATAACTAGATGGAAAATAAAAGAAAGACAGAAGCACCCTGCTTTTGTTAGCCTAGCGTCTCTGTCTTTCTTCATTTTCTCTTGTTTTTATATTCTCTAAAAGGATTCATTTTTCTCAAATCATTGAAAAAGGCTATGACACGTGACTTCTGCTTATCCTAGCGCTACATCCAAAATCATCATGATGATGAATCCCAGCATGACACCGAAGACGGCAAAGTGACGTTTACTCGTGAGCGTCTGCTGCGCTTCCGGGATCAATTCTTCCACTACGACATAAATCATCGCTCCTGCAGCAAAAGCCAGCGCATATGGTAACAGAGCGGACATCTTGGTAACAAGAACTGCTCCGATAATACCTGCAATCGGCTCGACAATTCCCGAAGCCTGCCCATAAAGGAATGACTTCCAACGGCTTAAGCCCTCTTGTCGAAGCGGGATAGAGACCGCTGCACCTTCTGGAAAATTTTGGATACCGATCCCAAGAGCAACAGATATTGCTGCTAAAACAGCGGCTCTCGGATCATCTGCCGAAGCGGCCGCTCCAAAAGCAACTCCCACAGCCAGCCCTTCCGGGATGTTATGAAGTGTGATGGAAAAAACCAGTAAAATCGTTCGTTTCAAATGAGAGGGAAGTCCTTCCCTTTCATGATTTGGACCAAAGTGCATATGAGGCAATGTCTTATCTGCGATATAAAGGAACAATCCTCCGAGTCCAAAACCGAAACTGACAACCAGCCAAGCGATATCCCCATTCTCTTCTGCCCGCTCAATTGCCGGAGCAAGCAGCGACCAGAAACTGGCAGCAATCATAACACCTGACGCGAAGCCAAGCATCAAGTTCAGTACATCTTTTTTGATATCCTTAAAGAAAAAAACCAAAGCTGCACCAAGAGCTGTCATGAAATATGTAAAGCCTGTCCCCACCAAGGCTTGTTGCCAAGGCTGCAGGTTTATTATCCAATCAATCATCGTTTCCCTCCTAACCGTTTTCACCTTGTCCTTATTTTATCACACAGTTTTTTTATAGTCTAGCTTATCTTATTTTTAGGATAACCTAAAAATCTATCACGCTAAATCCCCCTAATTTCCTATAATGCAGCACCATTCGTAAACTTCGAATAAAATCTAGTAATTGTGTATGTTTAGCACTAACTCTAGATAGCAGCCTCCTCTCACAGCTTCAAACACTTTTGATGTTGCTTTGTACTTCTCCTTAAAGTGTGCCCATATAAGCTTATCAGCGCCAATCAGTCCTGCTCAGTTATAAAAGCTGTTAGCCCCAATAAAATTGTAAATTTTCCTTATTCGCTGAAAAAGGCCCTTTATTTGGTTCATTATCCTTTCAAGCGTATACTTAGATTGAAGACAATTTTAGAAATGGAGTGAGGTATGATGGTCAACACAATTAATGCTGGCACTGCCATGGTAAAAGTCATGGAAAGCTGGGGAATCGATCATATTTATGGTATTCCCGGAGGATCGTTCAATTCAACAATGGATGCACTTTATAAAGAAAAAGACAGAATCAATTACATTCAGGTTCGCCATGAAGAAGTTGGAGCACTAGCAGCGGCGGCAGATGCCAAATTGACAGGTAAAATCGGGGCTGTTTTCGGCTCAGCGGGTCCTGGAGCAACACATCTGATCAATGGTCTTTATGACGCTCAGATGGACCATGTTCCTGTTTTGGCGTTGCTTGGGCAGGTGGCTTCTTCTGCTATGAACTATAATTCATTTCAAGAGCTAAATGAAAACCCAATGTTTGCCGATGTCAGTGTCTATAACCGAACTGTTATGACCCCTGAAAGCCTCCCACATGTTATTGATGAAGCAATCAAAGCAGCCTATAAGTATAATGGTGTTGCTGTGGTTACAATTCCTGTAGATTTTGGTTTTATTGATATTCCAGATACGTATGTGTCAACAGCTGTCAATCACAAAATCAGCTCGATATTACCCGACAGCAACGATATTGATAATGCAGTCAAGTTGATTGAAAAAGCGAAGGAACCAATTCTCTATATTGGTCAAGGAACCAGAGGTGGTTGGGAGGAAATCAAGCACTTCTCCGAGTACTTCTCCATGCCTATAGCGGCAGCCGTTCTGGCAAAAGGAATCGTTCCTGATTCCTATGAAAATTTTCTTGGTTTTGCAGCCAGAGTAGCAACAAAACCTGCAAATGAAGCCTTGGCACAAGCCGATCTCATCGTTTTTGTGGGTAGTGATTTTCCTTTTGCAGCTTACTTTTTCAATCCGGAAGCAGCCTTTATTCAGGTGGATATCGATGCATCCAAATTTGGGCGGAGACATAAAACAGATATCTCCATTTTAGGCGATGGTAAAACAGCGCTGAAAATGATGGTGGAACAAGGGACACAAAGACCTGCTGACAACTGGCTCAGCGCAAATCAAAAAAATAAAAAGAATTGGGTCAACTGGTTGCGAAGCTTTGACGATAACGATGAAGCACCACTACGACCTGAACCAGTCTTCAAAGAAATTCGCCGGATTGCAGAAGAAGAAGCAATTTTCGTGACAGATGTAGGGAATACAACCATTCATGCGATTCGTTTACTGGATATGAACGGGAAACAAAAATTCACTACTTCTGGTTGGTTTGCAACTATGGGTAATGGTATTCCTGGTGGTATTGCAGCAAAACTAAGCTATCCTGATCGGCAGGTATTTACATTGAGCGGAGATGGTGCTTTCGCTATGGTCATGCAGGATATCATCACTCAGGTAAAATATGATCTGCCAATTATTAATGTGGTATTTTCTAATGACTCATTTGGTTTCATCGAAGCGGAACAAGAAGATACAGAGCAAAAGAAATTTGGTGTCTTTCTTGAAGGTGCTGATTTTGGTAAAGTTGGTGAAGCACTCGGAGCAGATGGCTTTACCATCACAAAATATGAACAGCTTGCTCCCGCCTTCGAGGCAGCTAAAAACAGCAAACGACCAGTGGTAATTGATATAAAAATAAGAAATGCCCGACCACTACCTGTTGAAGAACTTGTACTCGATCCGGAAAAATTTAGTACGGAAGAAATCAATGCCTTCAAGGAGAAATACGATGTTCATGATATGCCGGTTTTAAAAGAGCTACTGAAAAATGATTAGAAGAAACGCCCTGCCAGCTCAATCGGCAGGACGTTTCTTCTTTATCTATTGGGCACTGATTCAAAAAACAGACCACGGATTCGAAATCCGCAGTCTGCCTTGGTCAGCTATCAATTATTTATCGTCGTGCTTATGGAATTTATCTTTTAAGTCGTCGAAGCCTTCTTTGATTTTATCGCCGAATTTTTCAGCGCCTTCCTTGATATCTTCTCCAGCATCTCTAGCCTTTGTTTTAGCATCAGCAAAACCAGATTGAAGCTTACCTTCTGCTTCTTTTCCTTTATCGTCAGTTACTTTTCCAACTGCTTCTTTTGCTTCGCCTTCAACTTTATCTTTTGCATCATTTACACGTTCGTTTAAATCTGCCATATTAAACATCCTCCTAAATGATTATTTGATTACAATAACAGCTTAGCACCCTTAAAAAATTCTATCAAATGATTCGCTCATTTTAGAATGTCAGCCATTCTTTTACTTGATCGATCTCTTCCATGGTCACCTGATGTCCGGCATCTGTTTCGACAACAGTCACATCAGCGTCTCTGCTTTTCAGTTGAGATGCCAGCTTTTGAAAGGACTCTTTGGAAACAATCGGATCGTTTTCTCCAAAAGACAGCAAAACCTTTTTGTTCTCCAATATTGTTTGCTGTGTATCAACGCCTAAAGACATCGGATGAAGTAAGGCTGCTATCTTCAAATCAGATTGTCGTTCAAGCAAAAGATGGCCAGCGATATTTGCACCATTTGAGTAACCAAGTATCGTCCAATCGGAGACCGCAATTCCTTTTTCCTCACTGATTTTGATGATTTCATCTAACAAATGATCCGTTTCCTCTTCAAGGCTTTCAATATCAAATTGATTCAATCCATTTCTTTTGAAAAAGCGATTCATTTCGCCTTCGATGACTCGACCTCGAAAAGATAGTACTGTGCTTGTCGGGTCTAAGTATGCTGCAATATCCAATAGCGACTCTTCATCACCACCGGTACCGTGAAGCAATAGAAAATTTTGACCTGTTCCTTCTTTAAATATGTACTTCATTTCCTTCCCCCCTTACTTTTAGTAAGCAACAATAGCTTATCATTCGTTTAAGAAAAGAACAAATAATTGAACTCAAATTAATCTTTGACAGATGAAACACTTCTTGCTAAAATAAGAACATACGTTCGGTAAAGGAGGCATAAATTATGGATATTGCTAAAAAAATTGAAATATTGGCTGAATCTGCCAAATATGATGTGTCATGCGCAAGCAGTGGGGTCACTGATAATACACGAACAGGAACAGTCGGCAGCACAGCAGCTGCAGGGATATGTCATTCTTTTACTAGTGACGGCCGTTGTGTCTCCTTGTTGAAATTATTGTTTACAAATGCCTGTATATTCGATTGTCATTACTGCATCAACCGAAAATCCAATCATATTCCACGAGCAACCTTCACACCTCAAGAGGTAGCAGATTTGACAATGGACTTTTATATGAGGAACTATATTGAAGGGCTGTTTTTAAGCTCTGCAATCATTAAAAATGTTGACTACACCAGCGAGCTGCTGATCAAAACATTGAAAATCCTTCGATATGAGAAGGGCTTTAAGGGATACATCCATGTAAAAGCGATTCCCGGAGCAGATGAAGCCTTGATTGAAGAGCTTGGCTATCTGGCAGACAGAATGAGTGTTAACGTTGAACTGCCCTCCAGAGAAAGTCTGAAACTGCTGGCACCAGATAAAGACCCTTTTTCGTTGTACAAACCAATGAAGCAAATCACTACTAAAAAAAAGGAACTTTCTACCCTTCCAGCAGTAAGAAGAGGCTCAACTTTTGTTCCCGGTGGTCAGTCCACACAGATGATTATTGGTGCGTCACCTGAAACAGATCACGCCATTGTCAAAATTGCAGAGAATTTATACAACAAATACGAATTAAAACGTGTCTATTATTCTGCTTATATCCCTGTAAACCAAGATTCTCTGCTGCCTGCAGTTACTACTGATCCACCGCTGCTCAGAGAGCATCGGCTTTATCAGGCAGATTGGCTGATGCGGTTTTATCGTTTCAAAGCAGATGAAATCCTGACACCAGAAAAACCGAATTTTAATTTATATCTAGATCCTAAAGCAAACTGGGCTGTACAGAACTACGAACGGTTTCCTGTTGATGTCCAATCAGCCAGTTATGAAGTGCTTTTACGAATTCCCGGTATCGGTCCAAAGAGTGCACAAAATATTGTGAAGGCCAGAAAATATTACAGGCTCCATTTAACGGATTTGAAGAAGCTGGGGGTCGTGGTAAAACGAGCAAAATATTTTGTCAGCTGTAATGGTACGATCATGGATGGACTGATCAAGGAACCCGAGTGGATCATCGCTTCCTTGGTTTCTGCCAGACAATTCAAGGCTTTGAAGAAGGCGAATACACAAAGTCTTGGTGAACAGCTTTCTCTCTTTGATGTTGAACGTTTTGAACATACGAAAGAAAAGGAGCTCAGTCATGCTTATTGAATATTCTGCAGAAACTTGGGAATACGATGGAAGCTTCTACGGCTTTTTAACGATTGTCTATCATGCATTCAAAAGCGAGGTATTTCCAGAATCTATCCTAACCCCGGAAACTTCAGTTGAAAGTTTGTTTCTAAGCGAATGGATCGAAAAGGATGAGCAGAAGGCACAGAGAATCTATGTACGGCTTCAGCAGCGTTTAAAGCCTGAAAATTTTCAGTTTATCTTAGATGGCTTTTATGCGACTGTCCCAAATAAGGAAAGTCATCTACTCGAAGCACTTCTAATTGCCCTGGATACTAAAGATTCGCTGACAAATTTTATTGGCCACCCGTCCATTCTGGCTATTCATAAAGGAATCAAAACTCTTTTAGGAGAAGCACATCTGTTTACCGGATTTGTGCGTTTCGAATATGTTGGGAAAATTCTATTCAGCAAAATCAGCCCTAAATATTTTTCTTTGCCGTATATTTGCCCGCATTTTGCTGAACGTTACCCACTGGAATCCATCATGATTTATGATGAAACACATCGCTTATTGGCTCTGATCAAACAGGGAGATATTTCATTTGTAGAAAATGCCGATTGCCCTCATTTTGAAGAACAGCAGCTGGAAGAAGATATTCAAGATCAATGGAAAACATTCCTTCGAGCTGTTACGATCCAAGAACGTATCAACAAAAAAGTTCAGCTGAGCCATATGCCCTTACGCTTTCAAAAACATATGCCGGAATGGCAGTAACTGAAATATTGACTCATGAATGAGATAACTTCTAAAAAACACAAAGAGGCTGAGACAGAAGTGTTTAGCTACAAGCAATAAGCCGGAATTCACGAAAATTGTTTCACAAATTTTTGTTGAATTCCGGCTTATTGTCGTAGGAGCTACTTCTGACTCGCCGTTTATTCGGATTTAGGGTATGGAAAAGAGTGGCAACAGATTATTGTCCCACTCTCTTTACTAGTTTTATGGTATCTATTTCAAAGCTTTGCTTCCAATATCATTTCGATAGAAGGTTCCAGTTGTTTCCTTCGTTTCAAGTAAATCATAAACCTTCTTTTGCGCGTCTTCCAATGTAGTCCCTTCTGCCTCAACAAGATAGATACGACCACCAGAGGAAACAAGCTTATTATCGATTTCTTCTACTCCCGCATAATACACTCGCGTCTCATCAGAGGAAGAAAATGCTGGAAGCGATACGCCCTTTTGATACTCTCCCGGATACCCATCAGCTGCGACTACGACACCAAGACTAAAACCGCCCTCTTTCCATTTGATTGACGGCTGCTTTTCATCAAGTAGGTCCGTAATGATTTCAGCAAGATCACTCTCCAAGCGTTGTAAAACCACTTGTGTTTCAGGATCACCAAATCGAGCATTGAACTCAATTACTTTAGGCCCTTCATCTGTTGCGATAAGCCCCGCATAAAGAATGCCTGTGAAGGAACAGCCGTCCTTGACCATTCCTTTTGCAGCCGGAATCAATACTGTTCGAACTGCTTCATCAATCATTTCTTTGGGAATCTGAGGAACGGGACTATAGGCACCCATTCCGCCAGTATTCGGCCCTAAATCATTATCGTATGCTCGCTTATGATCTTGAGCGACTGTCATAGGATAGACTTCCTGTTCTCGAACGAAAGCAAGAAGAGAAAATTCTTCTCCCGCTAGAAAATCTTCAACAACAACTTTTGCCCCGCTTTCACCAAAGCGGTTTCCTTCAAGCATATCCTCCAATGCTTCAATCGCTTGCTCAACTGATTCAGCCACGATTACGCCTTTTCCAGCTGCCAGACCATCTGCCTTGATCACGATTGGAGCACCCTTTTGTTGAACATATTCTTTTGCCTGTTTGAAATCGAAGAAAGTTTGATGCCTCGCAGTAGGAATTGAGTACTTATTCATAAGCGTTTTCGCAAAATCCTTTGAACCTTCGATCATTGCTGCTGATTTCCTCGGACCAAAAATCTTCAGCCCTGCTGCTTCAAAATCATCAACGATTCCATTTAACAAAGGCACTTCCGGTCCAACGAATGTCCAATCAACATGATGCTCTTTTGCAAATTGGATCAATTCCGGATGATTATCCTCCTCGATAGCCACAAGATGGATATCATCCTGTTTCATTCCGGGATTTCCTTTTGCACAATATACTGTTTCCACCAACGGACTCTGCACAAACTTTTGCGCAATCACATGTTCTCTGCCGCCGCTGCCGATCACTAAAATATTCAGTCCCATGTTGTCCCCCTTGATCAATGTCTGAAGTGTCTGATATCCGTGAATACCATCGCTATTCCATATTTATCTGCCATGTCAATTGATTCCTGATCTTTGATACTACCTCCCGGCTGGATGATGGCCTTGATTCCATGCTTACCTGCATATTCCACACTATCCCCCATTGGAAAGAAGGCATCACTTGCCAGAACCGCATCCGTGATTTTTTCTCCTACCTGAGCAACAGCAATTTGAACAGAGCCGACACGATTCATCTGACCAGCACCGATTCCCAGAGTCTGATGAGCATCGGCAATAACAATAGCGTTACTCTTTACATGTTTCACTGCTTTCCAAGAAAATTCTAAAGCTGCCCATTCTTCCTCTGTCGGTTGCCGTTTCGTTACAACTTTCCAATCAGAACGATTTTCCTTCACGACATCCTGACTTTGAACCAAAAGCCCGCCTAAGACAGAAACCTTCTCATCTCCATCGGCTTCATCTTTATGATCGAAATCCAAGGTCATCAACCGAAGATTTTTCTTTCCAGACAACAGTTCAAACGCCTTTTCTGAAAAAGACGGTGCAATAATAATTTCTAAGAATAACTGGTGCATCTTTTCTGCAACAGCTTCATCAACTTCTCGATTCAACACGATGATTCCACCAAAAATGGACACTGGATCAGCTTCATAGGCAGCCATATATGCAGAATACAAATCATCTCCGATACCGATACCACAAGGATTCATGTGCTTCACAGCTACAACGGCCGGCTGATCAAATTCGCGCGCGATCCGAATTGCCGCATCACCGTCCTTGATGTTGTTATAAGACAGCTCCTTACCATGCAGTTGTTTAGCACTTGCAATTGAGAATGGTACCGTTAGACTATCCTGATAAAACGCTGCTTGTTGATGACTATTTTCTCCGTAGCGCAAAGACTGCTTCAGCTCATACGTCAGAGTCAAGGATTCTGGTTCTTTCTCATCAGTTAAGTCGGTCAAATAACCAGCAATCAATGCGTCGTAAGCTGCTGTATGTCGAAAGACTTTTGCTGCAAGTTTTTGACGAGTAGTAAAAGTCGTTTCTCCATTATCTGTCAGCTCTGCTAGAACAATTTCGTAATCCTTAGGGTCAACGACCACTGTTACAAACTGATGATTTTTTGCAGCACTTCTCAGCATACTAGGTCCGCCAATATCGATATTCTCGATTGCTTCCTCTACTGTTGTTTCCGCTTTTTGAATTGTTTCCTTGAAGGGGTACAAATTGACACAGACAATATCGATTGGCTGGATGTCATGCTCGTTCATCGCAGCCATGTGTGCCGGAATATCTCTTCTTCCTAATAAGCCGCCATGAATTTTCGGATGCAGTGTTTTTACTCGACCGTCCATCATTTCCGGAAAATTTGTAACTTCTTCAATGCCAATAGTCGAGACACCCGCTTGCTCCAGCATCGTTTTTGTTCCACCGGTTGAGATGATTTCTACACCAAGCTCCGTTAACTGTTTTGCAAAGTCAGCGACACCTGTTTTATCCGAAACACTGATTAATGCCCGTTTTTTTGTCATTGTATCTATTGCCCCTTCTCTTCAATTATTTGTTTTAGTACAGCAGGATAAAGTCTATGCTCAACCTGATGGATTTTTTCTTCTAAAGCCTCTAAAGTATCCTCTGAGCTGATCACAACTGATTCCTGTACAATGATTGGACCTGTATCGATCCCTTTATCAATATAATGAACGGTTACTCCGGTTTCTGCAACCCCTGATTCATATGCGTCCTTGATTCCATGCAACCCTGGGAATGCCGGCAGCAGTGATGGGTGGATGTTGATGATCCGCTCCGGATAAGCCTCAAGCAATGCCGGACCAATCAACCGCATATAGCCTGCCAACACAATGAATTCCACCTGATTTTCTTCCAAAAGATGAAGAATTTCTCCTTCATAGATACTCTTTTTCTCAAACTCTTTTGGTGAAAATGAATAACTGGGAATATTCATTTTTTCTGCCCGCTCCAATACTTTAGCTTCTCGATTATCAGAAAAAAGCAAGGCAATTTCTCCTGCGATTTCTTCGTTTTTTACTGCATCTGCAATTACTTGAAAATTGCTTCCGTTCCCTGATGCAAAAACTGCGAATCTCATTTTTCCACCTCGATAAATTGAATAGCATCCTGTGCTTCTTTTTGGACAATACTTCCAAGAACATAGCTTTCCTCTCCAAGAGTTTGAAGGGCTTCTTGAACCTGAGACAGCTTATCTGGAGAAACAGCCAATACCATGCCGATCCCCATGTTGAAAATCTCATACATTTCCATGGCTGGGATTTGTCCGTATTTTTCTAAAACAGAAAAAATAGGTAATATTGGCCAGCTGCCTAGCTTGATTACGGCAGTCAAGTCATCTGGAAGCATTCTTGGAATATTTTCTACAAAACCGCCGCCTGTTACATGGGCAATTCCATGAACCAATTCATCAGTAACTAATGGCAGAACGCTCTTCACATAGATTTTTGTTGGCTCCAGTAGACTCTCTGCTAAGGTTTTTCCTTCCAGTTCTGCAAGCGTATCTGTCAGACTGAAGGTATTCATCTCAAAGAAAACTTTCCGAACAAGAGAGTAGCCATTCGAATGAATACCGCTTGAAGGCAGTCCTAATAAAATATCCCCAGCACTTACTTTTTCTCCTGTAATCAGCTTACTTTTTTCAGCAACACCTACAGTGAATCCCGCTAAATCATAATCATCTTCGTCATACATTCCCGGCATTTCAGCAGTTTCTCCGCCAATCAATGCTGCTCCGGCTTGAATACAGCCCTCTGCAACACCAGCGACAACCTGTTCCAATCGCTCAGGTATATTCTTACCAGTTGCAATATAATCCAAAAAATAGAGCGGTTCAGCTCCTTGTGCCACAATATCATTAACACACATCGCCACACAGTCTATTCCAATCGTATCGTGCTTATCTGCCTGAATCGCCAGCATTAATTTGGTTCCCACACCATCTGTACCGGAAATCAATACAGGTTCCTTCACATCCACCTTACTCAGATCAAAACAGCCGCCAAATCCACCAAGAGCGCCCATCACTCCGGCCCGTTCCGTTCTTTTTACATGCTTCTTGATTCTTTCCACCACTTCGTAACCGGCTTCTACATCGACTCCGGCTTTTGCATATGCATTCGCCATGCTGATCCTCCTATATCCTTTGCTTGGATTTATTTGATTTTCTATAGTGAAGCTAGGTATGTTGATTCGTAATCATACAAAGGCGTTGGAAAGTCGCCATTGAAATAAGCCATGCATAACCCTGAATAAGGCGCGTCATAATTCAAGCCAATAGCATCAATCAATCCTTGTTCACTTAAAAAACTCAACGAATCCGCAGTAATCAGTTCTCTAATTTCTTCGATTGAGTGATTCGCAGCAACCAGTTCTTTTCTCGTCTGGATATCAATTCCATAAAAACAAGGATATTTCAATGGCGGTGAAGCAATACGTACATGAACCTCTTTCGCTCCTGCTTCCTTCAACAGTTGAACGATTCGTTTACTAGTCGTTCCGCGAACAATCGAATCATCCACCATGATCACTCGTTTACCTTCAACTACACCACGAACTGCAGATAGCTTCATGCGTACCCCTTGTTCTCTCAACTCTTGTGTAGGCTGAATGAACGTTCGGGCAATATATTGATTCTTTACTAAGCCCATTTCGTAAGGAATACCACTGGCTTCTGCATACCCGCTTGCAGCTGATAATGAAGAATTCGGCACACCTACCACCATATCTGCTTCTACCGGAGATTCCTCTGCTAACAGCTTACCCATCTTCTTCCGTGCAGTATGGACATTCACTCCTGCAATATTTGAATCCGGCCGAGCAAAATAGATGAACTCCATCGAGCATATCGCATATTGCGTATCTTCTGTATATTTTTCGACACGGTAGCCGCTATCGTCAATAATGATAACTTCTCCTGGGCCTACATCTCGAATAAAGGTCGCACCGCTGACCTCCAGCGCACAGGTCTCGCTGGCAATCACATAAGCACCATTTTTCATCTGCCCTAAAGCTAACGGACGAAAAGCGTTTGGATCTAGCGCAGCAATCATCGCTGTCTCCGTCAACAACAGATAAGCAAATCCGCCTTTGACCTGACATAAGCTTTCCTTCAACCGTTCGATGAATGTCGGTTGTTTACTTTTTCTGATAAGATGCATCAAAATCTCTGTATCTGAATTAGAATGAAAGATTGCTCCATCCTTTTCCAGAGATGTTCTAAGACTTTTCGCATTTGTCAGATTTCCGTTATGGGCAAGTCCCACAGCTCCATCGTAAAATTTAAATAGAAATGGCTGAATATTATCAACACTGCCATTTCCCGCAGTCGCATAGCGAACATGACCGATAGCTGCCTGTCCTTTTAGCGCCGCAAGCAGACTATCTTCTTTGAACACCTCAGACAGCAGCCCTAAATCTCTGTGGCCGTTCAGTTTGCCTTGATCATTCGCAACGATTCCAGCACCTTCCTGCCCTCTATGCTGTAAGCTGTGTAAACCAAAATAGGTGACACGGGACGCATCCGGATGTCCCCAGACACCGAATACGCCGCATTCTTCATTTAAACTTCTTACTTCATAAGACATGGAATAGCTTCCTCCCATAGTTCTTTGGCTTTACGAGTACCCACCATGACTTTTCCATCCGCATTTTCAATGATGATTTCTGCTTTTTCAGTAACCACACCAATATGCTCCACGCGATCCTCCATCGTTGCTTCAAAGGCTGCCTGATTTTCCGGAGCAACCGACAATACAAATCGTGACTGTGTTTCTGAGAACAACCAAGCTGCCGATAAATCAAGTGCTGCTTCTATTCCCAGCTCATTCTTGAAGCAAGATTCAGCCAAAGCAACTGCCAGCCCGCCTTCTGAGCAATCATGGGCACTTGCAACTAACCCTTGTTGAATAGCCTGAAGAACAGCGTCTTGATTTTCCTTTTCTTCTGTTAGGTCAAATGCCATCAAGCGACCTTCTATTTTTCCTAGCTGCATTTTTTGCAGCTCACTTCCATTGAAATCCGCCTGCGTGGTGCCTACAACATAAACTAAGTCCCCGACCTTTTTGAATTCCTGTGTTGTGATATGAGAAAGATCTTGCACTAAGCCTACCATACCAATCATCGGCGTAGGATAGATTGCCTTTCCATCTGTCTCGTTATATAGGGAAACATTTCCTGAAATAACAGGTGTATCCAGAACTTCGCACGCCTTCGCAATTCCATCAGCAGACGTCCATAATTCCCAGAAACCCTCAGGCTTATCAGGCGAACCGTAATTCAGGCAATCAGTGATAGCCAATGGTTGACCTCCTGAACAGACAATATTCCGTGCCGCTTCCGCAACAGCGATTTGTCCGCCGATTTCAGGATTCAAATATAAGTAACGGGCATTACAGTCTGTCGTCATCGCTAAGGCCTTTTCTGTCCCTCTGACCCGTAAAACGGCAGCGTCACTTCCCGGTAATACAACGGTATTTGTCCGTACCTGAGAATCATAGGTTTGATAAATCATTTTCTTCGATGCAATCGTCGGCTGCTGCAATAGCTCTAGTAAGGTTTCACTTGCATCTTGAATTTCTGGTTCAAAATCAGCCATCTCTTCAAATTCTTTGATTCGAGCCGGCTCCTTTTTCTCTTTTTGATAAACTGGCGCATCTTCTGCCAACGCATCTACAGGAAGGTTCGCAACTTCTATACCTTTATGATATAAGCGATATAGACCATCATCGGTCACTTCTCCAATGGTTACTGCATCCAAATCATATTTTTTGAACAATGTCACAACTTCGTCTTCATGCCCTTGTTCAACACAAATCAGCATACGCTCTTGTGATTCAGAAAGCATCATTTCGTATGGCGTCATACCTGTCTCGCGCTGTGGTACATCATCGAGATACAGCTTTAATCCAGAACCAGCTTTAGACGCCATTTCTGAACTGGAAGACACCAAGCCAGCTGCACCCATATCTTGAATACCTACTAAAATATCTGCATGTTCTAAAATCAATTCCAAACAAGCTTCCAGAAGAAGCTTCTCCATAAATGGATCGCCTACCTGAACAGCTGAACGCTGCTGCTCTTCTCCTTCAACAAATTCCTCCGACGCAAAGGTTGCTCCATGGATACCATCACGACCGGTTTTTGCCCCTACGTACATAATCGAATTGCCGACACCCTTTGCCTGACCTTTTTGAATATCCTTATGATCGATCAAGCCAACACACATGGCATTGACTAGTGGATTTCCTTCATAGCAGGGATCAAAAGCTACCTCGCCGCCAACCGTTGGAATCCCAATACAGTTTCCATAACCGCTGATTCCGGCAACAACTTCCTCTAATAAATATTTTGTTCGCTGATTATCCAGTTCGCCAAAGCGCAGTGAATCCAAAATTGCGATGGGACGTGCACCCATACTGAAAATGTCACGAATGATACCGCCGACGCCTGTTGCCGCTCCTTCGTATGGTTCAACCGCAGAAGGATGATTATGACTCTCAGCCTTGAACACAACAGCTTGGCCATCACCAATATCAACGATCCCTGCTCCTTCGCCCGGACCTTGCAATACCTGAGGACCGGAAGTAGGGAATTTTCTTAATACTGGTTTTGAATTCTTATATGAGCAGTGCTCACTCCACATAACAGAAAATAACCCTGTTTCTGTATAGTTCGGCATTCTTCCAAGAATGTCTTCGGCGATCATTCGATATTCTTCATCAGTCAGACCCCATTCTGCATAAATCTTATTGTCTTTGATTTCCTGAGCAGTCGGTTCATTTATTTTCATCATGCTAAATTATTCACCTTTCCAAAATTATTGATGATCGATTGAAAGAAACGGCGTCCATCTTCAGAGCCTAACAGGCTTTCCACCGCTCTCTCCGGGTGAGGCATCATACCAAGAACATTGCCTTTTTCATTGATGATTCCAGCAATATCTGCCACACTTCCATTTGGATTGTCATTCGAGTAAGTAAAGACGATCTGGTTATTGTCTTTCAGCTGTTGCAGTGTTTCTTCATCACAATAATAGTTTCCTTCACCATGAGCGACAGGAATTTGAATGATTTCATCCTGTTCATAAGCAGAGGTGAATCTCGTTTCAGCGTTGACAACCTTCAGTTCGGCTGTTTTACAGACAAAGTGCAAAGACTTATTTCTAATCAATGCTCCCGGAAGTAAACCGGCTTCTGTCAGAATTTGGAATCCATTACAGGTACCAAATACTGGTTTGCCTTCTTCAGCAAAGCGAATCACTTCTTCAATAATTTTAGAAAAACGGGCAATCGCACCACAGCGCAGGTAGTCTCCATAAGAGAATCCACCCGGTAATAGAACACCGTCAAAGCCCTCAAGACTTTCCGCATCATGACGTACATATTCTGCTTCAGCACCAAGAACATCCTTTACAGCCCAAAGCATATCCATGTCACAATTCGATCCTGGAAAAACGATCACTGCAAATCTCATGCTATTCTTCCTCCATGATTTCATAACGATAAGTTTCCATATTGACATTTGCTAAAAGGCTGTCACAAATCTTTTCAATTGCTTCTTCGATTGGCTGGTCTGATTTAGCTACCTTGATTTCAAAATATTTGCCAATTCGAACCTCTTCGATTGCTTCATAGCCTAAACGATGAATCGCTCCCTTAACTGCTTCTCCCTGTGGGTCTAATACTGAATCCTTATACGTTACATATACTTTTACAAAATACATTTAATACGCTCTCCTATCTCTTATAAGTTCTTTAAAAACGATCTATTACTGTTGTTCCCTCACCCATTCTGGCAAAAAAGGTACATTTCTTACGAAGAATCTTCACACAGAATGTATATGATTATTTATTTTTTAGCCTTGAGAATACTTCCTGATATACTGGGACAATGTCACCCAAATCTTTGCGATAGACGTCCTTATCCAAATGCTCATTCGTTTCCTTATCCCACAATCGACACGTATCCGGGGAAATTTCGTCTGCCAACAGAATACTGCCGTCAGCTGATCTGCCGAACTCTATCTTAAAATCGATCAAACGAATGCCGATCTCGTCGAATAACGTGATCAACACTTCATTTATTTTTCGTGCTGCTGCCTTAAGAACAGCAATTTCTTCATCATTGGCAATCCCTAAGATTTTCACATGGTCATCATTGATAATTGGATCATCCAGCGCATCTTCCTTGTAGTAGAACTCTAATACTGGGAAATCCAATAATTTCCCTTCCTCCACTGCCAATCTTTTTGAAAAACTTCCGGTAGCATAATTACGAACAACAACTTCCAGAGGGATGATATCAACCTGTTCAACTAATTGTTCGTCATTTGATAATTGTCGGATAAAATGACTTTCTATTCCTTTTACAGCCAGTTTTTCAAATATGCTGGAGGTGATTTGATTGTTCAGCTCTGCCTTTCCAAGAACTTCATCTTTTCTTGCGCCGTTCAAAGCCGTTGCCTGATCAAGGTATTGCACCCATAAGTGCCCTTCCTCATCCGTAGCAAACAACTTTTTTGCCTTCCCTTCGTAAAGTAATTCTCTCTTTTTTACCAATGATTAACTTCCTTTCCAAATGATATAATGAGATCACATAAAAATAGTTCGTTCTTTATCTTGTTTACATTTTAACAAGCCTAAAATGAACAGTCAACGAAAACTGAACTTTATAATCAAAACAAAACAATAACGTTCGTGTTTAACGAAAAATAAATGTATAGAATTTTTTAAGATTTTTCTCTTCTAATGGTAAGCATTTACATTTTATACGTTCAGTGGTATTCTAAAAGAAATAATTACAGTAAAAAAATAATTTTATGATGTTTTTTGATTGTAGGGAGGATTAATCACATGCAGGACGACTACGGAACCATTGCTCAGGATTTCTTGGAATCTCTTTCTCAACGTGATAAAACACGCTTATACAATGACCTGTTAGCTTTGAAAGCTGTACATAATATGAATCAAGATCGAACTTATTACACGTTCAAAAATATTAAACGCAGTGTAAAAAAATATTCTGAACGAAGAAAACGTTCTTTCCACTATGTAAACAACCAAAACGTTGAATTGATGATTCATCAAATACATGAACAGCACTTTTTCAAAAATGCATACCGTATCGAAGTTTATATAGGAAAACACGAATGCAGCTATGAGTTTATCGAAAGACTGCTTCAGACTATCCAAACAGCACCTAAAATGCAGGCTGCTTATCAAGAAATTTTAGCTTAAAACATTTAGAAGACTGAAATCCAAAAGGGTTTCAGTCTTCTTTCAGCTTCATTCATATACAAAAAAGGATACAGGAACAGACCGTTGAATGGTTTGTTCCTGTATCCTTTTAGATTATAGCCCTACACGTTCAAAGATCGTGTCGACATTCTTCAAATGATAATTATAGTCAAATGCGTCATCCAGTTCATCCTGAGAAAGAACTGAAGTGATTTTTTCATCTTGCTCTAGAAGCGGTTTGAAATCAGTTTGATGATCCCAAGCGTAAGCCGTTTTAGGCTGTACCAAATCATAAGCTTCTTCCCGAGTCATTCCATGATCGATCAGCTTCAGCAATACACGCTGGCTGTAAATCAATCCGAAGGTGGCATTCATATTTCGTTTCATATTTTCCGGGAATACAGTCAGATTCTTCACGATATTACCGAAGCGGTTCAGCATATAGTTCAACAGCATCGTAGTATCAGGGATAATGATTCGTTCTGCCGAAGAATGAGAGATGTCTCTTTCATGCCATAACGAAACATTTTCGTAGGCTGTAACCATATGTCCTCTAATCACGCGTGCCAGACCGCTCATATTTTCAGAGCCGATTGGGTTACGCTTATGGGGCATTGCGGATGAGCCTTTCTGACCTTTCGCAAAGAATTCCTCAACCTCTCTTGTTTCAGATTTCTGCAAACCACGAATCTCAGTAGCGAATTTTTCAATACTAGTAGCAATCAATGCCAGTGCTGAAAAATACTCTGCATGTAAATCGCGAGGAAGAACCTGAGTTGAGATTTCCTGTGCACGAATCCCTAGCTTATCACAAACATACTCCTCTACAAATGGAGGAATATTGGCAAACGTACCTACTGCTCCGCTGATTTTTCCAGCCTCAACACCTTTTGCAGCATGCTCAAAACGTTCAATATTTCGTTTCATTTCAGAATACCATAATGCCAGCTTCAAGCCGAATGTCGTAGGCTCTGCATGGACCCCATGTGTCCGCCCCATCATCACCGTATGCTTATGTTCTTTCGCTTTCTCTCCAATGACCTCTGTGAAAGTCTGCAAATCTTTTCTCAAGATATCATTTGCCTGCTTCAGCAAGTATCCGTAAGCAGTATCTACAACATCTGTACTTGTCAGTCCGTAATGGACCCATTTTCGTTCATCTCCAAGGGTTTCTGATACCGCTCTTGTGAACGCCACCACATCATGTCTGGTAGTTTCCTCGATTTCAAGGATTCTTGCAACATCGAAGGAAGCATGCTCTCTGATTTTCTTCACGTCTTCTTTAGGGATTTCTCCTAATTCCGCCCATGCTTCATCAGCTAGAATTTCCACCTCGAGCCAAGCCTGGTAGCGATTTTCATCTGTCCAAATATTTCTCATTTCCGGTCTTGAATAGCGATCGATCATTGTTTTATCCCTTCCTAATCCCAAATACTGGTTTGATAAATTTCTTCTAATGTATCAAAAATGTCATCGGTCAAAATAGTGATATGGCCCATTTTTCTCCCTGGCTTTGCCTCTGATTTACCATAGTAATGAAAATGCCAATCCATCTTTTCAGAAATATAATCCATTGTTTCATAGATTTCTTCTCCCATGATATTGACCATCACTGCATCAGACAATAGCTTGATTGATGGGATCGACCAGCCGCAAATTCCACGGATATGTGTGTCGAATTGGCTGAAGCTGCAGGCTTCGATTGTGTAGTGTCCTGAATTGTGAGGTCTCGGTGCCAACTCATTAACATAAATCCCACCATTATTTGTCAGGAACATCTCTACAGCGAGTGTTCCGGCTAAATTGACCTCTTTTGCAATCAATCTGGCAATTCGCTGTGCTTCTTCTATTACTTCATCGTCTACTCTTGCAGGTACAATCGTTTCATGAAGGATGTTGTTTCTATGAATATTTTCTACAACAGGAAATGTTTCAATATCTCCACTGCCATTTCCTGAAACTAATACTGAAATTTCTTTTTCAAACGGAATCCAAGCTTCCAATACACAGGTTCCTTCTTTTAGTAAATTCATAGAAGGAGCCAAATCAGAGGGACTATATAAAACATACTGACCCTTTCCATCATAGCCGCCACGTGTGGTTTTCAATACGCAAGGATAACCAATACCATCGATTGCATCTTGTATATCTGTCGGACTCACAATCGTCGCATATGGCGCAATCACGACATTATTAGACTCTAAAAAACTCTTTTCCAGTAAACGGTCCTGTGTGATTGCCAGCAAATCCGTTCCCTGAGGAATATCTACTAAATGCTGAATATGTATCAAACTATCAACATCGACATTTTCAAACTCATAAGTCACAACCTGAGATCTATTCGCCAGTTCCTCCAGCGCTTCTAAATCATTATATTCAGCTAATAAATGCCAGTCTGCTACTTGAGCAGCAGGGCAATCAACGCTTGGATCTAATACAGCAATTCGAAAACCCATTTCCTTGGCACTTAAGGCCATCATTTTTCCTAATTGCCCGCCGCCGACAATTCCGATCATCTGCCCCGGTAATACAGGCTTATTCAAGGTCATCACTACTTTCCATCACGATTTGTTCAAGAGATTCACGTCGCTCTTTTAATTTTTCCGCTATCTCTAAATCATACATGGAAAGCATCTGAACTGCAAGTAGTCCGGCATTGGTTGCTCCAGCTTTTCCGATCGCTGTAGTAGCAACTGGTACACCGCCCGGCATTTGAACGATCGACAACAAAGAATCCAGCCCGCTCAAGGCTTTGGATTGTACCGGAACACCAATTACCGGCAATGTTGTTTTCGCTGCAACCATGCCCGGTAAATGTGCAGCGCCGCCAGCTCCTGCAATAATCACCTTGATTCCCCGTTCCCTAGCTGTTTCAGCAAAGGTAAACATATAATCAGGTGTTCGATGGGCAGAAACAACTTTTTTTTCATAGGGAATCTGAAATTCTTCAAGGATATCACAGGCGAGCTTCATCGTTTCCCAATCCGATGTACTCCCCATGATCACAGATACTACAGTAGACATAATTCAACCCTCTCTATGGTTTTTATTAGTTCCATTTTAGCAACCTCAAACACAGGTGTCAAAGAAATATCGAATGTTAATTCTTTTTTTAATGTTATCGTTCGTGTTTAAACCAAATTCTGCTTCATACAAAATCTCAAGCCAAGTATATCTTCTTATAAATATAAGGACTGCTTCATATCTTACGATAATGGAGTCAGGGAACTGCAAAAAGAGGAGAAAATCACCTGTTGATCTTCTCCTCTTCTATTCAACTTTCTATTCCTCAGTCTGACTGTCTTCAGATTTTACTCCATTGAATAAGAAATTCAATACGATAGCTGAAAGACTACTCATTACAATACCATTACCAGTAAACATAGTGATCGTTTCCGGCATTTTAGCAAATAGCTCCGGCATCATATTGAAGCCCAGACCGAAACCAATAGAGACAGCAATAATCAGCAAATTTTTATCATTTTGGAAATTGACCTTGGACAGCATCTTCATTCCCTGAACAGCGACCATACCAAACATTACCAACATCCCTCCACCTAATACTGGTTCCGGAATGATTTGAGCAGCAGCACCGAACTTAGGAAGCAAGCCTAAAATAATCAAGAAAAATGCAGAAAAATAAATCGGCTTGCGAGTCTTTATTCCTGACAGCTGAACCAAACCTACATTTTGAGAAAAGCCTGTGTAAGGGAATGTGTTAAAAATACCACCTAGAATGACCGCCAGTCCTTCTGCGCGGTATCCCTTTTTCAATTCCTGTTCGCCAACATGCTTGCCAGTGATATCGCCCAAGGCAAAGTAAACACCTGTTGACTCTACCATGCTGACAATTGAAATAATGATCATCAGAATAATAGAAGAAACATCAAAAGTCGGTGTGCCAAAGTAAAAGGGCTGTGGAAAATGGAACCACGTTGCCTCACCAATCGGCTGTAGATCCACCATACCTAAAACCGCAGCTAAAGCCGTACCACCAGCTAAACCAACTAATACCGAGATGGAGCGAATAAACCCTCGGCCCCACACTTGAACAATGACAATCAAAGCAATGGTAGTAAATGCCAGCAGCAGATTATCTGCTGAGCCAAAGGTCGGATCACTAGCCAGACCTCCACCCATTTTTTCAACAGCAACTGGGATAAGTGTCAAACCAATCACAGTAATAACCGTTCCTGTAACCAGTGGTGGAAACAAGACTTTTATTTTTGAGAATACACCGGAAATCAATACAATAAAGATTCCCGCAGCAATGATCGAACCATAAATAGCACCGACACCCTTATCAGTACCAATCATGATCAAGGGAGCAACTGCCTGAATCGCACATCCCAAAACAACAGGTAACCCGATACCAAAAAACTTATTGACTGTCAATTGAAGCAGGGTCGCTACACCGCACATAAAGATGTCAATCGAAATCAAGTATGTCATCTGCTCTGTATTAAAGTTCAGACCTGTTCCTATTAATAAAGGGACTGCCACCGCTCCTGCATACATAGCCAACAGGTGCTGTAATCCGAGAACGGCACTTTGAGCTGTAGACGTTTCAGGATGGTTCTTTTCTATCGCCGTATACTTACTTTGCGCCATTCCTATGCGTCCTCCTCAAGAAATTCAACTGTATGATTTTTCAATGAAGCAATTCGAGCCAAAGAAACAACCTTCAAGCCCATTTCCTCCAAGAGCTCCCGACCATCCTGAAAAGATTTTTCAATCAGAATACCGATACCGGAAACAGATGCACCAGCCTGCTGGCAAAGCTCTACTAAGCCTTTTGCCGCTTGACCATTCGCTAAAAAATCATCGATGATCAGAACTGTATCACCTTCAGATAAGAATTTTTTAGAAATAGATATTTGACTGGTTACCTGCTTAGTAAACGAATAAACAGATGATGTCAGCAATTCCTCATCCATCGTCAGGCTCTTTGCTTTACGAGCAAAGATCATCGGTATATCTAGAGCTTGCGCTGCATATAATGCCGGAGCGATGCCCGACGCTTCGATCGTCACTACCTTGGTGATTCCTTGATCCGCAAATACCTCAGCAAATCGTTTACCTATTTTTTCCATCAGCTCCGCATCTACCTGATGGGTAACAAAGCTGTCAACCTTTAAGACACCGTCACCTAGGACCTGTCCATCTTTTTTGATTCGTTCCACTAATTCTTTCATTCTAATGATCTCCTCCCAAAATACTAAAAAACCCCTTCTCTGCAAAGCAAAAAAGAGGTTCGAATTGAACACGCTTTTCCACCTATAGTCCGACATTTACGGCGTCGGGTAGAGACGGTCATCCCTATCATGACCATATATAAGCTCAAAAATTGATATCCCTTATTATCCTCCAAAATGAAAAAAATGCAAGGAACAGCTTCAAAAACTACCCTTAGAATTTTCTCATAAAATAGAAGAAGACAACAGAAAAACGCTTACCTTCCTGCTATAGACAAGATAAATGACTGAATGGCTTTCATATCTGCTGCGACCATATTGCCTCGATATCAACTGCTTTATTCTGCTGAAACAAAAAGATCAGAAGCAGCTGCTTCTGATCCGATTTCCTTTATACCGTATCCTGTTTTTCCTGTTCCCGATATTTCGCCATTTTCTTACTGAACAGCTCCCCATTCGTTGGAGGTGTATAAGTGACTGCATTGGCTCCTGCCTCAATCGTCTCTTCGATAGATGCTTCTGTCGGTCCTCCTGTAGCAATGATCGGCAAGTCAGGATATTTTTCCCGAAAATGTCTGACCGTGTCCGCCGTATCTTTTCCGGCACTGATATTGATAAGAGTAACGCCTGCCTCTAGTTTATCATCTAAAGGAGTAAACTTTGACGTAACGGTACTGATTACTGGAATGTCCACTACATCACAGACGCTTTTGATTGTCTCTATCGGTGTCGGCCCATTTAACACAACACCAATTGAGCCCTGTGACTCTGCAAACAGACTCATATATGCAGAGCGCGTTCCCTGAGTCAATCCCCCGCCGACACCTGAAAAGACGGGAATATCTGCAGCTTCAATGATACTTTTCGTGATAGCAGGGTGCGGTGTGAATGGATATACTGCAATGACTGCATCTGCGTTTGTATTCCGAATGATGGCAATATCTGTCGTAAAAATGATCGAACGAATCTTCTTACCAAATATTTTGATTCCACTAGCTTGACTGATGACCTCAGGTACTTGAATGATATCCTGTTTCAGCGGCGTTGTGATTTCCGGTATCCATAGCTTCTCCATACAGACACTTCCTTTCTTTTATCAATAATCATATTTATTTAGATTATAAGTTTCGATCACATGGATCACCTTTGATGCGTAATCCGGATCTGTGGCATAGCCGGCAGTCTGCAAAGCCTCAGCTGCTTCCTTATAGTTATTAGCTAAAAGAACATTTTCATATAAACGAGGGTCCCAATCTACACCATTCACGAAAAGCTTCGTGTGGTCATCCATTGACTCTTCCCAAGTATCATATACTCGGAAATCCCCCTGTATCGTTACCCATACCTCATTTATGTACTCCTGTGTTTCCAGATTTACTTTTCTCTGCTCACCATAAGCTTTGATCCCAAACAAGTTGTTATATTCCGAAGCCAGGGTGCTTTGTCCCCAATTCGACTCAAGTATTCCCTGACCGATGATGATGCTTGGAAGAACACCATAAGAAGCCTGTAATTCCTGGGCGTGCGGTCTGATCCGTTCAATAAACTCTTCCTTTGAGACAGTCTTATTATCTTGTGTCTCAATCACATCTTCCGCACTATTGCCGAAGTACATCCGGAAAGAAAGTACAAAAACTCCCGTTAGTACAAGCAATCCTATTAGAAGAATTGGAAGCCTATTCTTTTTACGCCTTTTTAATGTCATAAAATCCCTACTTTATCTTTACTATACATCTCTTATATCGATGAACATTCTAGCAAACTATACAATAAAACTGTTGATAATACAAGGCAGTTATCATAACGTTTGTTATTTTTAAATAATTTATACAATTATTCCCCAACATAGGTTTCCATCAGATTTTCATCGACCCAATCTAATAGCTCGACTTTTGATCCATCCAGCTGCGGCTGTAGTCTTGACGGCAGACGGAAGGTTAGAATATCATCAAAACCCCATTCTCCATAGGAAACCGAAACCTTTAGATTAATAAAGCTTTCGTCTTCATTCGCTCCGCCTGAAGGCAACAGCTCGGCTCTCCCTACATCGTTTTTCAGCCATTTCCCGGCAATGATCGTTTTCAGACGCTTATACTCTGAAACAGCAATATTTCTTTTTTCAGGGAACAATACAGTCTGACGCATGACTTTTTGTGTCAGCATCCATTCGTAATCAGTAAACAGCGTTTTTATCTTCTGCATATCTTCATTACTTAAATTACCGGTCCCTTTTTTCCAATTTGACCATTGTTGTTCATCAATATTCAAATGATCCAAGTAAAAGGCTTCTTCTGACGTATATTGTTCAATGATCGCACTTATAATGATATCTATATATACTTGGTGCATACCAATCCCCTCCTCTTATTCATTTTACTTAAAAAAAGGAGAAAAATCATCTATTTGTCTCTAAAAAAAGGGAAACTTTCTTTTTTTCGCCATTTTCTTTCACTGTTTTCCTCTTCTTTTGTATAATGAAGAAAATAGCTTACCACAGGAGGACGAATTTTTGAAGAAATATAACTGGGGAATTATTGGTCTTGGAGAAATTGCTCATCAATTTGCATCAGGATTTGAACAAGAACAAAGTCAGCTTACCGCTGTTGCTTCACGTACAAAGGATAAAGCGCAGGCCTTTGCTGAAGCATATAACATCCCAACGTTTTATGGCTCCTACGAGGCGCTTCTTGCAGACGAGACCATTGATATCATTTATATCGCAGTTCCTAACAAACAGCACCACAGTCACATTATGCAAGCCCTGAATGCTGGTAAACATGTGCTGTGTGAAAAAGCCATTACGATGAATAGTGCTGAACTGATTGAAGCAATGGCACTTGCTGAAGAAAAACAGTTGATTTTGGCAGAAGCAATGACGATTTTCAATATGCCTCTGTATAATGAGCTGAGACATATTATTGATACTGGTAAATTTGGAAAACTAAAAATGATTCAAGCACCTTTTGGCAGCTACAAAGAACCTGATCTGAAAAATCGCTTTTTCAATCCCGACCTGGCAGGCGGAGCCCTATTAGATATCGGTACCTATGCCGTCTCCTTCGCTCGCTGGTTCCTGACTGAACAGCCTTCTGTCAAAGCTTCTGTAATGGAACCTTTTTCTACCGGGGTAGATGAACAGTCCGTAACGATTTTGCAAAATGAAAAAAACGAGATGGCTGCCGTAACACTAAGCTTTCAATCAAAAGCGCCAAAAGTAGGGATTGTGTCATTTGAAAATGCCTATATCACTATTACCGATTACCCACGAGCGGATCAGGCACATATCTATTTCAATGACGGCACAACTGAAACTGTTATTTCAGGCTCCACTGATCAGGCCCTTAATTATGAAATCCAAACGATGATCGATGTGATTGACGGTCGCACAACCAACCGTTCCCTCTTTATGACAAGAGACGTGATCGATCTGCTTGATCAGATGCAGCAGGAATGGAAAAAGTAACAGATATTGCTAATTAGATAATAGAAAATAGCTAAAGCAACGGAAAGATTCATTTCCCAGCTGCTTTAGCTATTTTATTGATTTCTTTTCATTCTGCTATTCGTCGTTTGATCAACGAGCGTTCTCTTTTTCGGCTTGACTGACTTGCTTGGCTGCCTAATTGCTCCAAAAGATTTTCATGGGCTTTCATCTTTAATTTTTGCCCCTGCTCTGCATCCATCTCCATTATTTCTGCAACAGATTCCTTGTCCATAAAACTCCCCAAAAGATCTGCCATTTGCTTGGCCTGCCGCAGCATGAAATCTTCTTCGTACTTTGCCATAACTACCCTTCCTTTTCCATTCTTACAAGTTAACACCCCACACGCTTAAACCTTACCTCTCACCCAACTGAAAGTCAATCACTTTTTTCTTTTTGACACGAACTGCCTATCGGTATCGATTCAGATACGCTAAAAGCTTCAACAACAAGTATTTTCAAGAACGTCTTTGTTGAATGAGTGCTGTTCTCGCTTGCGCCAACCATGGATGGATAACCAATATATCATTGGATAAAAGATAATCGATGTACACTAGAGAAGCTTCTTCCAGAGAATGATTCAAAGCAGATTCCAGCTTTGTCAGATATGGAGGCTCCCCACCTTGATCCCATTTGATTTTATCCGCAAGAAACACTAACTGATCCATTTTGCTTGGATTTCTTTTTAGCGTTGTATGACATTCGATTGCTGATAAAACCGAGGAGTCCTCAATTCGAAATAGTTCCTTTGCCATATAACGGGACAGCTTCTGATGACTAAGCATCGGAACTTGACGTTCTTCCTCGCAGATATCAATCCCCAACTGTTGAGCTAGTAGAATTTTCTCTTCATTTGGAACAACCACACTGATATCATGCAGCAGTCCCGCTTGTTTTGCAGCTTCTCTATCTCCGCCAAACCGCTCAACCAATGCAGCTGCACAATCAGCAACCTCAATCGAATGGACAGCTACATGTTCGAATTCAGACCCTAAATAGTTTCGGATATCACTCGTCAAATCTTGTGTCAATATTGGTTTCTTAAGTGTACTCATGCCTTTTCTCTCCAATCAAGTAATCGATTATGCTGCTGAGGCCTTTCTAGTCATTTGCCTTCTTTTCAAGTAGATGATCTTCAGCAAACTCTTTTTTTGTTTCAATAAACGAGTAGAATAATTGAAGAAACTGAAACAGCTTGGCTCTATTCTCAAACTCTTCTCTCGTCTTAGGTAGGGCACTCTGACGATACTCTTCATAAACTATTCCAATCTGATCCAATATGTCCCTTCCATCGTTAGCCTCTGAAAAGGTCCGTGACGTATATTCCAACAACCTCTTAATACTCTTGACCTGATCAGCTTCAACAACCACTTGCTCCAATAGTCTCAGCATATCCTTTAGAATCGAGCTTTGCATTTTACGCATAATAAAATAATCCAAATAGTAATTATCCTTGGAAAGCAGTTGATTTTCAGCGTGGTTCTTCGCCCAGTCCTGTCCTTCATTGATGAGAGCCTTCAATTCATTACAGCGCTCAAATAGCATCCGTTCCTTCTGAGTTTCATTCAGGTACATCGCCATATCATGTAGAATCTTTCTAAAAACTGCTTCAATGGCCTCTTGATCTTCCTTCAGTCGTTTTTCCACATCTGGCATATACATATTCAACAGCAATGCCATACCAACACCGATGATCATCAACAAAAACTCATTACCAATCAACGACCATGACAAGCTCTTTTCAATTAGATAATGGGTAACCAATACTGAGCTGACAACGATTCCATCTGACAGATTCAAAGAAACCGCTGCAGGGATAAATAGAAGTAAATAGACCCCAAATCCCCAAGGTGTGAACCCTAAGATCTTAAAACAAACAAAAGCTATTCCTGTAGCCAAGGCCAATGACAGTAGTCGGTTTATTCCGGTAAACAAAGATGTTTTTTTCGTCGGTGTTACACTCAGCACGGAAATGATTCCCGCAGAAGCCGGATTCAGCAAGCCAAGCGCTGATGCTATCATCATGGAAGCCGCAGCACTAACAGCTGTTTTGATGGTTCTTAATCCTATTTTCATTTGCAGCCTCCTTACAAAAATATTATTCTTTCTTACTTAGCACTAGTAATTTTACCTCTATTTCGGTTATCATGGAATAGTAAATATTTTTTAGGAGAGAAATATTCTATGACAATCGGTCCATTCCGTTTAGGTATGCGAACAATAAAAAGTGCTTTAGCTGTAATGATTTGTATTTTGCTATTCAAGGTATTCGATCGTGGTGCACCAATGATTGCGGCACTGGCAGCTGTTTTTTCTCTGCGTCAGGATTTAACAACAAGCCTGTCCTTTGGAAAATCAAGAATTATCGGTAACTCTATAGGCGGTGGACTCGCCCTTCTTTATTTTGTTGTCCAGCAGTACTTCTCAAATGATTTTCTTGTTGAACTGCTTTTCCTGCCGCTCCTAGTGATCCTTGTCATTGTACTGTCTGATGGTATCGGCAATAATCCCGGAATCATTTCGGCAATTGCAACTCTGTTGATGATCGCTCTAAGTGTGCCTCAGGGAGAATCTGTCTATTATGCCTTTGAACGGGTACTTGACACCTTCATAGGTACGTTTGTTGGAATCTCTATCAATTTTCTGATTCGGGCAAAGCCTGTTGAAAAGAAGCGCCAAATTGATGAAGATCTGGCAGAGCTGGAAAAGAAAGAAAAAGAGCTGGAAGAAATGCGTATAAGTGTGAAAAAAAGAATTGAAGAAGAGGAACACCCTCAATAAAAGCAATGACTTCAAAAAAACTGCAGCAATAGCGTATAAAAAGTTAACTATCATATTTATTACCTAAAAAAGACTGTCTGAAATTTTCGGGCAGTTTTTTTTCCTAGAACTGCAAAAGCAAGACGGTCCTTTATGTTGAGCTATATACTATTTCGATATCAACAGTCTGAAAGATGCAACGCTCTTCATTCCAATTGCTTTTTGAAAACTTACTTGACTCCATTTCTCACTCTTTATAGATCGTCACAAATAATCTCAGTAAAAAAGAGATGGATTTCTCCATCTCTAAAAAATCAGTTATTATTGATTTCAACCTACCAGTTTATTTATCCTGTGTATCTGTTGGTTTGCTGTTTTCATAGTAGTTCACACTGCTGCTGGTGCCTTTTTTCGTAAAGTTTTCAATCAGTTCCTTTACATCGATCCCAGTAGATTCTTTCAGTGTTTCCTGTGTTCCCGCCAGTAGATTCGTTGCATAATTCGTAATGCGGTTCGCACCTGAATTTTCGCCGCCTGATCCAGTGTCAACAACAGAAATCTTATCAATGTTACCCAATGGCTGAGCAGCCTCTTTCATCAATTGCGGCAACATTTCCATTACCATGCTCAATACAGCAGCTTCGCCGTATTCCTTGAAGGCATCGGCAATTTTCTGTTTTGCTTCGGCTTCTGCTGTTCCTCGAGCAAGGATCGCCTCCGCCTGAGCTTGACCGGCAAGACGTGTTTGATTCGCTTCGGCTTCTGCCAGCGCTTCTACTCTAAAACGCTCTGCTTCCGCTTCAGCTACTTCTCTCGCCTTTTGAGCAAGAGCTTCCTGTTCCTTCGCATAACGATCTGCATCAGCTTTTTTCTTCACTTCTGAATCGTATTGTTTCTCACGACGAGTGATTTCTTTTTCTTCCAACTCGATCTGCTTCTGACGTTCAATGACTTTAACTTCCATCTCCTGTGCAATAACCTCTTGTTGGGCACGTGCACTTTCCAAGTTATAAGCCTGATCGGCTTTCGCTTTGGCAATATCTTGTTCCTGCTTATACGTAGCAAGCTTCAATTCTTTTTCCTTTGAAGCTTCAGCGATTTCAGTCTGTCTCTGCAGCTCTGCTTGTTGTGATTCCTTTTCAGCCTCTGCTTTTTTAATTCTCGTTTCCTTCAACGCTTCAGCTTCCGCAATATTTGCATCACGTTTTACCTGTGCAATCCTTGGTTTACCTAACGAATCCAAATACCCATTCTTATCACGTACTTCTTTAATTGTGAATGATACGATGATCAGACCCATTTTCGCCAAATCTACACTGGCTACTTCTTGTACGCTTTGGCTGAACTTATCTCTATTCTGATAAATTTCTTCTACGGTCATTGAACCCAAGATCGAACGCAAGTGTCCTTCAAGAACCTCGCGGGCTTCATTTTCAAGCTCTTCTCTTGTCTTACCTAAGAATTGTTCCGCTGCAGTTGCGATCTCTTCTACAGAAGAGCCGATTTTGATGATCGATGTCCCGTCACACATAACCGGAACCCCTTGTTCTGTATATACTTCGGGAGTCGATACATCCAACTTGCTGGAAAGCAAGCTGATTCGATTAGAACGTTGGAAGACCGGTAGTACAAATGCACCGCCTCCTCGAACGATTTTGATCTTATTGCCGCGCTCATCTGCATGAACATTTTTCGTTCCAAGATAGCTACCACTAATAATCAGCGCCTCATCCGGCTTCGCTGTTTGATACTTTGAAACAAAAATAATCAATAGCATTAGTAAAATAAAAACAACCAATATAATCGGTGCAAAAATCCCTATCATGTGTAAGTCTCCTTTGTTTTTTTGTAGAATCAACTCAAGTTATTTCATTGATTCTTCATTTTAATGGTCCGATAGCCTCTACTTCTAGGTTCTTGTTTATGCAAGAGTAGAGGTCCTCCTTTGCTTTTTTGAAGAAACTGATCAAGTTATTTCTCAGTTTCTCTATTTTGGAGGTCCGATAGCCAGTTCCCTAGCATACTTGGTAAAAGGGAAATGGTCCTCCTTTGCTTTTTTGAAGAAACTGATCAAGTCATTTCTCAGTTTCTCTATTTTGGAGGTCCGATAGCCAGTTCCCTAGCATACTTGGTAAAAGGGAAATGGTCCTCCTTTGCTTTTTTGAAGAAACTGATTAAGTTATTTCTCAGTTTCTCTATTTCGGAGGTCCGATGCCCAGTTCCCTAGCATACTTGGTAAAAGGGAAATGGTTCTCCTTTGCTTTTTTCTTCTTGTTGTTCGTTTTTTTGTAGATAAAGTTGCAGGAATCGTATCTTTTCTGCGATGAACCTTTATGGAATTTTTTATTCCAATCTTTATGAGCTTCTTAAATCTTTAATGTGTTTTCATAAGGGACTACGTAACACACCCGATCCCTTATTTCAATGATCAACACCATTGCTCCTCGTTCAACCCCCGTTTCCTGAGAAGTATAGAAAGCTGCGGGTCTGCTTAAAGAACCTGTCACACTTTTGAATTGAATCTCCCCCATACCATTAACTGGAATTGGTGTGATGACTGTTGCTGTGCTTCCTTCCATATCTTTTTCAGAGATAGACATTGTAGCCTCTGCATTTCTCATCGGCGCAAATAAATAGAAATTTAGTAAAAAAACAGCTACTGTCGAAACAGCTCCGCTCACCAGAAAAATCAGTATATGACTCCAATCAGTCAAGTATTCCCCAAAATAGCCCAATAAAGAAGTAAAGGCCAACCATGGAATAATCAGCATCGGATCAACAGGTCCATCAAAATCAAAAATGTCCCCAATCAACAGCAAAATAACCGCCAATACTGCGCAGATGATCAAAACATATAAATAAATCGTCTGAATCGGTATCCCTTGTATCACTTTCTCACTCCCTTTCCTACCTAGTACTTCTTATATTCTATCAATAATTAAACAAAAATAACAGGATATATCAAAAAATCATCACTCAACATACGCGAAATTCCTTTTATATTAAAAAAATTCGATGGATTCTTCCAAAAATAAAAACATTCAATAACAGAAAACGCTTTCCATCCAGTGGAATTCTTCATATTATATAGACAGAAATAAATAGCGGAGGAAAATAAAACTTCTTTTTTACTTTACAAAACCCACGTCTTAATAAATTCTTAACATTTAACATCGCTTGAGTTATTGTGCAATTGACTTGTATTTTGTTCTCCTCTTCTCTTCTGAAAAATCAATTTTATGTCCAATGACCTCTTATAGAGAAATCCTCTAAAAAACTTTCAGTTTGCCTACTTTTTTCGTATAATAAGAAAATGAGTGTAATTGAATAAAGGAGATTTTTTAATGGCAGGTAAAAAGAAAAAGGATACAAAAACGCAACATCCAATGATGATCATCGCCGGAATTCTAGTCGTTCTTGTCTTGGGCGTACTGGGAATACAGGTTCCTTCTGAACTTCAGGATTTCCTAGGTTTGGATACAACACCGGTAGAGCAAAGTCTGCCGTCATCAAACTCGAATCAAAATAATGCTTCTGAAAACCCGGGACCCGAAGAGCTAGGCCAGGCTTCGTTTTCTGACAGCGAGATGAAGAACAGCTCAAAGGGCTGGATCACTTACCATAAACTTGATTCTCTCGGACGGGCAACAGGTGCAGATGCCTTGCTGACGCCTGATATGGTCAATACTGGAACCTCAGCGAATCAGAGTATTCGTCCTCCGGGGTTTATTTCCGGGAAAGAGCCCTACGATCATTCCAGAGGACATCTGATCGGGCGACAGCTTGGAGGTACGGGAGATGACAGTCGAAATCTTACGACACTCTATCAGACACCCGTCAACGCCCCTTATATGACCAAGTACGAGAACCAGATAAGAAAAGCGATGGATAACGGCGAAACGATTCGTTATCGTGTGACCCCAATCTATGAGGGCTCAGACCTCCTTTGTCAATCCATCGAAATGGAAGCAAAGGGTCTAAGTAAGAACAGTGACATTGATTTTTATGTCAGAATTATAAATGAAAAGTAGGTGAATGGTATGAACTTTCGTGAAATACAAGAGAAATCTGACGTTCAAGATCCACATTCATTTTTACAACTGATGATTACTGAACAACAAGATGAAGATGATCCCTTTTTTATTTTTCAGACAGATATTGAACAAAGGTTTGAGGAAAACGTGCGATTTCTCGCCTCTGAAGATACCTTATCAGAAGCAGATATCCACTATTGGCAGGAAACAGATTTCCTGGTTGTCTGCCAAACGATCGATGGCGATTTTATCGGGGGAAACAATGATGAAACCTTTGTTATTCCCAGCTCTTTGTATAAGCAGGATATTGAGATTTTCCCGTTGTTCTTAAGTGAGTTTTTTGCCTCCTATGAAGAAGGCAAAATCGACTCATCGATTTTACCAGCTGTATCTGGCTCTGAAACTGAATAAAAAAGAGATCCGCGACTCTTGCAAGTCGCGGATCTCTTTTTTATTCAATTATGAACGGTAGCGTTCTACACCATCCAGATAAGTTGCTTCCAACTCCATTGATGGATTCAGCACAATGAAATCTGCTTCACGACCACTAGCGATCATTCCACATTTATCATCGATTTTACAGCTAACTGCGGGTACAAGGCTTGCCATCATCACTGCCTGCTCTGGCGTAGCAATTTCCCAGTCTACAACATTTTTGATTGCTTCTTTTAATTTTAAGATACTCCCAGCAAGATTTCCAGATTCCATACGAGCTGTTCCGTCTTTTACAACAACTGGGAATTCTCCAAGGTTATAGTCTCCATCAGGCATACCACCAGCCATCATACAGTCTGTAATCAGAGCAACATGGTCATGCCCTGTTTTCTCCATCAAGATATCTGCTGCATTAGGATGCACATGATGACCATCACAAATCAACTCAGAAAAGACATGCTTCAGAGACATCAATGCACCAACCATACCAGGTTCACGGTGGTTCAGTCCACGCATACCATTATAGGCATGAACAAACACACTTGCACCAGCCTCAACAGCTTCTGTAGCCTGTTCCAGTGTCGCATCACTATGTCCAAGAGACACAACGACACCTTCATCTGTTATCGTTTTAACAAATTCCTTCACGCCTTTACGTTCAGGAGCTAATGCGATTTTCTTGATCAAACCGCCGGAAGCCTCTTGCCATTCATGGAAAGTAGTTAAATCAGGATCACCAAAATAGCTAGGATTTTGCGCCCCTTTATGTTCTTCAGTGAAGAAAGGACCTTCGAAATAAATCCCTTGAATTTTCGCACCCTCTACATCCTGATAGACCTTGCCGATCGTCTCAGCTACATCCTTCAGACGTTCTTTAGTGGATGTAAGAGTTGTCGGTAAAAATGAAGTCACACCACATGAAAGCAGTCCTTCTGACATTACTTTCAGCCCGTCTGCATCATTATCCATGACATCATGATTCATGAAACCATGAATATGAGTATCTACTAAGCCAGGTGCGATCCATTTGCCTTCTTCTCTAATTACTTTTGCTTCTTTGTCGGGAAGCTCTTTATAAAAATCGCCAAATAGCCCATCAGTGATTTCCAGATACCCAGGACCCTTCACGTCACTTTTTAAAAAGAATTTTTCTGCAAAGATAAATGTTTTCATATTCATCCTTCTTTCTAAAGTTTTCTCACTGTTTAAGTTACTCTTAATAGCCGCAGAAGTCAAGAATGGTGTAGACCTTTTATTATAATTTCAGATGTGCAATCTGCCCCACATGGCCTGCCATTTGACTGTAAACCTTTGCATTCGGATAATCATCCACTAGGCTATACAGCTCGCTCTTTAAATCAAACAACTCTTCAAGATAATAATAGCTGTTCTTTTTACGTGCCCAAGAGATCCCCTGGTCAATGTAAATCAAAGCTTCCTGCACCCGTTTTTCCTGAAGCAGAAAATACGCATAGTTAAAAAATATTTTAGTCAACTCTGCATTTATCCGCTCATTTGGGAGTTCATGAAAATAATGAATACTCAATTTCAAATATTTTTCTCCCTCATCGCGTTTGCCCATCAATCCATAGGTAATGCCGATACAACTAATGATTTGTATTTCAAAATCTGATAAATTCGTCTTATTCGTCTGATACGTATAAGAAAGCCCTTTTCGTAAGTTGAAAATTGCTTTTTCATAATTATTGTACAGATAGAATTCACAACTGCCCAGATAATAATAATAGCGCTGCCAGTCTGAATCCAAATAAATACGATCCTCTAATTTTATCGCTTTTATAAAGGAAAGAATTTTTTCATACTCCTTATGACGAAAATAATTAGCGATCTTTTCAAATGTCTGCATCAGCATCTGAACCTCTTCAGAACGAAAATGCATGATCTGATCCATCGTTACACCCAGACGCTGACAAATCTGCTGCATCACAACAACATTCGGAAGCTCTTCATTGTTCTCGATCCGACTAAGGACACTTTGCGAACAAATATCTTCCGACAGCATTTTTTGCGTCAATTTCCTTTTCTTTCTTATCTCTTTGATAACACTCCCAAAAGAATTCATGATTTCTCCCTTGTACCTGTTATTAATGAAAAAAATATATAAACCATTAAATATATTATAAATAGCAAAATATGCGAATTCGCATTTTGAATTCATTGTACTTTATTGCATAATAAACTGCAAGAATATACTTCACCCACTTCACCCACTGTCGACATCACTTTATTTTTAAAAATAAGGAGTGTTATACATGACACAAGAAAAGAAAGTAAGTTTTAATTGGGAAAAAAGTAATCATGTTGGCTACATTGAAAAAGAGTATGAAAATTCTTATCTGGTTGTAGTTGATGATCCAAGCTCTGATATGAAAGAGAAATACACCAATCGAATGATCATAAGCAAAAAAGAGTGCACGTTACTCAACACTTAGCAGCAAGCATTGGTTGAGTAAATACAGAATTAGGCAAGCTCCTTCAGAAACCGTCATCTGAAGAGCTTGTTTTTTTATCTTCCCTCACTCTCATTTTCGGGCCATTTACATAATCTTTTATTCTTGTACTTCATAAGAAATATTTATCGAATATAAATTGAATAAAAAACAGGAAGTTGCCCATATCCGTATGCTTCGCTTAGAAAAAAGGAGCTGTGACAGCAATCTGCCTCAGCTCCTTAAAACTGAAACAGCATGTGGCAGAAGCAACTTCTGCCACAATCTTCGGCCAATTCTATTTCTGTTTATAAGTACTTAAAAACTCTTCCATCTTCTCAGCAGTAACTTTCAAATCTTCCAATTTTGGCAAATAAACGATTCGGAAATGATCCGGCTGATTCCAGTTAAAACCGCCACCGTGAACAAGCAGGATATGATGCTCATGAAGAAAGTCTAAAACAAATTTTTCATCATCATAAATATTGAAACGAGCAATATCTATTTTCGGAAAAATATAGAATGCTGCCTTCGGTTTCACGACAGACAATCCAGGGATAGCACTGATTGCATTATAGATATACTCCCTTTGTTCATAAATCCGACCACCCGGCAATAGAAGTTCATCTACGCTTTGATAACCGCCTAAAGCGGTTTGAATGATTTGCTGTGATAGAACATTTGAGCATAATCTCATGGAAGAAAGCATATTCAAGCCTTCGATATAGCCCTGCACGCGAGATTTATCGCCACTAAGAACCATCCAGCCGCACCGGAATCCTGCTACTCGATGAGACTTAGACAAACCATTTAGAGTCACAACAAATAAATCAGGTGCTAATGTTGCAATCGGAATATGTGTCAGTCCATCCATCACCAGTCGATCATAGATTTCATCAGAGTAAATGATCAAATCATTCTCTCTTGCCACCTTAACGATTTCTTCCAATAGCTCTTTAGGATAGAGTGCACCTGTTGGATTATTCGGGTTGATAATAACGATAGCTTTTGTATTCGCTGTAACCTTTGATTTGATATCATCAATATCCGGATACCACTCGGCCTGTTCATCACAAACATAATGGACAGGTTTCCCGCCGGCAAGTGACACAGAGGCTGTCCACAAAGGATAGTCAGGCATTGGCACCAGCACTTCATCACCGGTATCCAATAACCCCTGCATACACATGGTAATCAGTTCACTAACTCCATTTCCTGTATAGATGTCATTGATCGTCACATTTGGAAACTGCTTTAGCTGGCAGTATTGCTCAATCGCTTTTCTTGCAGAAAAAATTCCTTTAGAATCAGAATAGCCTTCTGAATTGCGCACATTCGTAATCATATCTCGTACGACCTCATTCGGCGCATCAAAGCCGAAGGGGGCGGGATTTCCAGTATTTAGCTTCAAGATATTGATGCCTTCTTCCTGCATCCTGTCCGCTTCTTCTAAAACAGGTCCACGAACATCATAGCTTACATTATCAAGTTTTTTTGATTTTTCAAAATTTCTCATACGGAATCCCTCATTTTATAAAATTTATACTGTTTAAGTTACGCCAGTATAGAAAAAATTGCAACGATAATTTTCAGAATTTACAAAATTTTTTATTAGAGTCTTACATAATGTCGTTGATGGCTTTAGTGATTGTCCTTCCTTATCAGGAGCTTAGATCAGCTATGGCTCTTTTCCAATACGCTTTTGCTATCTTAGCAGCCCTTCTTCAACCTTACTGACTTTCTTAAAAAAAGGCTCTCCACGGATACAAAAGCCCAACAGGAATAATTGCCCGCAATGGCTGCATTTGAAATAATGAACAACGGTGTATTGCGTTTCCTCTTGAAGTATTCTCTCAGAGGATTCAAAAGAACAGTTACCATTCACATAAATCAACTTTCCAGTTGTCATAGCCTCCTTACAATAGTCGAAAATATTTATTTCAGGTGCTTCCTTTCCCCCCTTAAATAAAGGCAGTTCAGTACAAGAACGGCAGTTCATTTTCCACCACATTCGCAGTCCCCATTTCTTTATTGATGTCACTATCCATGCATCAGCAAGCTTCCTACTTAAAAATTCACTACTTTTTACACAACGCTTATGCTTTAATTAGTATAAGCATATAATTCAGTCGGATGGCTTTGATTGAATTGCATCAGCTAAATTCTATCACATAAGGGAGGAATAAGAATGGCAAAGTTTGGTTTTGGTAATATTGTACAGGGTGCTTTAGGAAATTATTCTGAAAAAACACCGAAAGAATTGACGAATGAGTATCGGGGATATTTATTCGAAGACGAAGAGATTCTTATAGGGTATCAATTAGTTCGTGATGCACTGATATTCACAAATTATAGAATTTTATTTATTGATAAACAGGGTGCGACCGGAAAGAAGACGTCTTTCAAATCAATCCATATGGACGCTATTATTGATGTTGAAATGGAGACGGCCGGCTTCGGTATCGATGATAGTGAAATCGTGATCACCTATTTAACGAATGCTAATCAGCGATCAAACAATGAAACCCACGCCCGCAACAAATTTGAGTTTCCTAAAAAAACGGATATTCTTCCCCTTTATCAGCATTTGGGAAATATCAGTATGAAGAATAGAGAGCGAATCAATCGCTGATTTCTGATCCGACTGAATAGAAAAAGCCGATTTTCTCAACAGAAAACCGGCTTTTTTAGACTGATATGAGTAAATAAAAAAAACAGAACAACAAGGTTCTGTTTCATCAGATGCGGTCAAGAAGACTCGAACTTCCACGGTATTTCTACCACTAGCGCCTGAAGCTAGCGCGTCTGCCAATTCCGCCATGACCGCAAAATAACAATTGGCATCGACAACTTGCCGACCTATTTATAATAAAGTTTTAGCGGAATTTTGTCAACCCATAACTTGTTCAGCTCTTGTTAAAAAGCAGCCTCATACTAGTAATTTCTTTATTTAGCTGAGAACAAAGATGACTTCTCTTAAATAGAATCCTTTATAGTATTTACTAGAAAAAAACAATTGTTTTGAAAACAACTAACTTCTATCTTCAAACTCACTACAATCGTCAGAACTGATTACTTTTATTCCTGATAAGGAAAATCGTAGTGCAGCCTATATATATAGTAAAGCATGAATTGTTGCCTTTTCATTAATATGGTAAAATTCACAAGGAATATTTTCTTAATAAGGAGGTCAGGAAAATGATGGAATACATGGAAACGCAACGACTGCAGCTCTTCCAATGGTCAGAGGAATATCTTTCCGATTTAAAGGATTTTTTACAAGATCCAGAAGTGATGTATGCTTATGAACATGGCTTTACAGATGAAGAGGTACAGAATTGGTTGAACTGGAATCTCGAGAATTATCAGACATATGCCTATGGGTTATGGGGAATCAGGGATAAAGAATTGAACACCGTGGTTGGTGAATGCGGACTGACACAGCAACAGGTAGACGGCATCGATTATCTTGAGATCGGCTACCATTTGAAAAAAGAATTCTGGCACATGGGATATGCGATTGAGGCAGCTGAGCTGTGTAAGACGTATGCATTTGAACAGACAAGCACACCTGCTGTTGTTTCCATCATAAGAGACACCAATCTGCCTTCTATGAAAGTAGCTATTCGTAATGGTATGCTGCCGGAAAAACGCTTCGTTAAAACCTATATGGGTATCGACATGCCTCATTATTTGTTTATGATCGATCGAGAAACCTATGAGCAGAATAAGTAGAAGGATTTTCTTTGATATTTGAATAGAAAGCAGAACAAAAAACTCAGGTCCCGCTTATCAAACAGCTTTGTTTGATAAGCGGGACCTGATAACTTTTTATGCGGCCAAGAAGACTCGAACTTCCACGGGAGATCCTCCCACCAGCCCCTCAAGCTGGCGCGTCTGCCATTCCGCCATGACCGCTTCATGTGTTTGATGTCAGAAACACAATACTCTTGTAATCTTAAAATAACCCGTTAAAATTGTCAATAAAAATTCTTTTTACACATAATATATATGCATGTCCAAATGAAGGCGCTGAGTGATAAAATTAAACATTCATGATCTTAAATCAAAATGACCATGATAGCTGAAATCCAACTCTTTTGTCAGCTTGAAATGAAGATTGGTAACGATCAACGCTTCTTTGTTTGCCTGTATGAAAATATCCCCATGATCAAATCGTTGTGCCTCATCAAAAACCAGATAAGCTCCATCATATGGATTAGGCATCACAGCATCTAAATACTGCTCATGATCAGTGATAACAGGAACCTGTCGAAACAGCTTACGCTCATACCGCAACTTCTCATTCAGCCCATTTTTTAATGCCAGCTCAGTTAAAAAAGATTTTTTCTTATTAAGCAAGTTCAACACCCTTGAAAGCTCAGCAACCAATACTTGCTTCTCTTCCTCAGTCATTTCCGTCAAATAGGCTTCTAAATCAAATGTTACCTTTGACTTCTTCCCCCAGATCATTGTTTCAAAACCATAAACCGCACCCTCATGATCGATCCAATCCTTTGAAGCGGGAACAACAACAGTATCCATTTTCTCTCTCCTAATTTCAAGCAAAATTTTTTAGTACCATCCGACAATATCGTTCCAATACCATTTTAGATAAAATAAAAAAGCCCTTAAAGGCTTGTGGTTGCTATAATTACAGACACATGGTGGCACCTGCTTAGTGCTGCTTCCTTCCAGATCTGACACGCTTCACTGGCCCACCATTGTCCTGCCTTTCGGCATTTATTAGTATACCCCATTTTGTTTTTTTTGGCTAGTCTTTCTTTTGTCTTTTTAATTCTTTCTTTTTCTCACGCAGCCCTCTGAAAAAATCGGTCAGCAGTTGCCCGCAAACTTCTCCCAAAATGCCAGACTCCACATAAGCGGTGTGATTGAAACGCTCATCATCCAGTAGATTCATCAAGGTACCGGCAGTCCCTCCCTTTGGGTCTGCAGCGCCATAATACACCTCATCTACACGAGAAAGCAGCATCGCGCCACTGCACATAGGGCAAGGTTCAAGTGTTACAAACAGCTGTGCTCCCTCCAGACGCCAGCTGCCAACTCGTTGACAGGCTTCTTCGATTGCAGTCATCTCAGCGTGTGAGGATGCCTGTTGTGTATGTTCCCGCAGGTTGTATCCACGACCAATGATCTCACCATCTAATACAATCACTGCACCAATCGGTACCTCCTCAATTGCCCCAGCTTTCTCGGCTAAACGAATAGCCTCTCTCATATAGTATTCTTTATCTTCTAAGCTCAAACCGGAAATCGGCTCTTTCATCTGTTCTTCCTCCGCAAAATTACTGTCTCTCATCTGTTTCATTATACTGATCGAGTAAAACACTGTCTATGCTTCCTTAAAAATAAAAGTGAGCAGAACGCTATTCGTTCTACCCACCAATACTTTATCTAAATCAACTCTTCAATAAAACTCAAGAAACGCTCTTTTACATTATCAGCATTATCTTTTGCTTTTTCAGTATAATCAGAGGCTTTCTCGCGACCCTCTTTGACCTTATCTAAAAGATTCAAGACAGAATCTAACTCATTATCTGATAAGTGGTCGACAACCTCCATGATTTTATCATTGCCGCCGAACTTATCATGAACAATTTTCTTCGCTTTGCAGCGATTTGATAAATGAGAAACCTTCTTTACTATTTTTTCTGAAGCAGTTACTGCGACAACTACTCCTGCAACTGCAGCAATACTTAATCCGACTGTAATTTTTGTAGATGTTTTCATCATACTCCACTCCTTACTGTTTAGTTATGTTAATCATATCATAAAGGGCTGAGACAACCCAATATTTCAACCGCAGACTGCTAATCTCTCCTATTGTTTCCACCAAAAAGGATAATCAAGCGAAGTAACTGCAGAAACGTTGATAAAGCCGCCGCCACATAGGTAAGTGCAGCAGCAAATAATACTTTTCTTGCCATCGGCAGCTCTTCAGCAGTCAAAAGATCACCTTCACCCAATATTTTCAACGCTCTTCTGGACGCATTGAATTCTACAGGCAAGGTTACCAATTGGAACAACAATGCTAGAGAGAAAGCTAAAATACCGATATTGATCAAGGTTTGATTCCAGCTAAGTAAAACCCCGATCATGATCATTGGAAAAGAAAGCATTGAACCAAAATTAGCCACAGGGACAATTGCAGACCGAAGCTTCAACGGAATATAACTCTTATGATCCTGTACAGCATGACCACATTCATGCGCCGCTACACCGATAGCTGCTACAGAAGTTGATCGAGCCGTAGCCTCAGACAAACTAAGTATTTTATTTCCTGAATTATAATTATCCGTTAAATGACCGGAAATTGGCTGTACCCCTACATCCCGAATATTTTCGGATTGAAGAATAAATTGAGCAGCTCGAGTACCTGTAACGTTATTTTTGCTTTTTACCTGATCGTATTTTTTGAATGTACTATTGACGTAGGCTGACGCTGCCATGGAAATGACCAGCCCAAGGATGACCAACAAATACGTCGGATCTAAAAATCCATATAATGGTAGCATAATCACATTCCTCCTATCTTTGACCTTATTTTACCATGAGACTGTAAAAAATGTATTTTTCAGCTTCTTTCTTTAGTCAAAAATAAAAAATTGTCGATTAACATTAGCTTATCAAACGGACAGAAGAATCGAAATACTGCTCAATAAAATGGACAGCTTCTTGGATTTGGTTTACAGAATAACGAACTCCATTGGGTGCCGCCACCCATTTTTCCTCAACATCATCCTTTCGATGAATCACAGCAATCACTTCCCCTTCAAATACTTTTAGAGGCTCAACAACACCCAATATATATACATCCTGCTCTTCACCATCTCCCCCCATGACTCCCTCTACATAGCCGTAGTTGATTGGATACATATTTCCATAGCTGTCCACATACCCTATCGGACGATCAATGACTACTTGAATACTGTTCATTTGGATTCACTCCCTCTTCTTTATTCTATTTAAAGACTAACAAAAATGTCACTTTTCGGAAAGACGTTTCGATGGCGAAAAAAAGGAAAATGGCGATAATTAAGTATGAGGTGAAGATAATGAAAAAATTAATTGGATTACTTGTCGGCTTTCTTCTACTATCAGGCGGTGCTTGGTATGCTTATAACTATTATTATGGCGGGAAAGACTACTATACAGAAATAACAACAACTGGAGAAGTCTCTCAGGAAAAGGATGCCAAGGGAGAAAGTTATACAATTTACCACTATACACAAACAGCCTTTGATAAAGATGGAAAAGAAACGACTCAAAAGATGAATGAATCTAGAGAAAAACCATTACGTATTGGTGCTTTTCTTAAATTGAAAGTCAACGAGCGAAAAGGCGTGATCAGCTGGGATGAAGTCCAACAAAGTGATGTCCCTGAGAAAGCATTAGAAAAAATCAAAGCTGCTTCAACAAATTAGAAAAAGAGGCTGAGACAGAAGTGTTTAGCTACAAGCAGTAAGCCGGAATTCACGAAAATTGTTTCACAAATTTTTGTTGAATTCCGGCTTATTGTCGTAGGAGCTACTTCTGACTCGCCGTTTATTCGGATTTAGGGTATGGAAAAGAGTGGCAACAGATTATTGTCCCACTCTCTTTTTCATTTATAATTGATTACTGATTTTTTCGATGTTTTTCAAAGTGATTGATACTGTTCCATCTGGATTATTGACAAACTCGATCAGTTCACTGTTTCTATAGACTTCAAGTGGAACAATCAATTCGATACCGTTATCCATTTTTAGCTTTTGCTTTCCAAATTTTTTCTCAGAAATTTCTCTGGCTTCTCTGACAGGCGGTGTCTTGTCAACAAATTTTGATTCATTGACTTCCTCCTGATAAGCCATTCTAGCAGAGATGTTTTCTTTGAAAACCTGCTCGGCAATCTGTTGATTGTCGATCGTTCCAGTTTCTTCAATACTCTCATATACTGCTTCTTTGACAGACGCAATCAATTCGAATTCATCTTCATCAAATTTTTTCCCAATTCGCTTCACTGCCTTCTTGATTTCTCTGACATTTTCCTCTAGCGAAGGTGCTGGTTGAGATTGAATCACTTTTTCAGAAAAATACCAGAGCTTTTCACCAGAAAACTCATAACGCTTTTCTAGAAGCTCATAGCTGAGCGTATCCAGATTAACAACAAGCCCTTCGTCCGGCTTTTGCGTTTTTGATGGCAGGATTGCCCGATTGATGATCAGCTTATTGTATACCGCTTCATCCTCATAATCCACAAAATGGGTATAATTTTCTTTATAGTTCAGTTTCAGCAGTGCTAAATGCAAAACCGTATCCTCTTCATAAAGAACAACTAACAAATCGGCGCTGGGACCATCCTCACTTCCTGAATAGATATCATACCAATATTGAACCAGCTGTTGGCTTTTTGGGATGAAATCTGAGGCGATGCCAGACATCTTTTCTACAAAATCACTTTCTTGCAGTAAAACGCCGGTTTTCGTCTGTGCCGTCGACAGCTTATTGATTTTATTCGTTAAATAAATTCGAATATACTCTGTTGTCAAATCAAGCTCATGCTCTGAGAACACAGGTGTTCCTGTTTCTCTATCAATGATATGCATCACTGCTTTTTTTAAATAAATGTCCATCTGTCAATCTCCTTCTCTTTAGCGGGTCAGCTTTTTTGAATGCTGCAAGCACAGAGGCTTTTCATCAAAAAAGACTAACTCATCAACAGCGGTTTTCCCATATTTATCAGCTAAAAATGCTGATGAACAGCAGTCGTCAGTCATAAAATCTAGGGATTCTCTTTCAGTCAAACCTTATCTAGTCTACAGGAAATTCAGAGAAAAATCAAAGCATTGTCTATAGAAATCATAGGAAGTATTATCCGCAGATGTTATACTATCAAATTGATAAACGACACTTAGTAAGTTTAAGCGATACCTTTACCTCAAGGCTTAAGAGCTGGCAATAGCCTGTATCCATCGATCATAACAGCGACAATGTAGAGGACAAACAAAAAAATTCTTGGCTCTGCTTCTGTAGCCATTTTTAAGATAGATTTAATTCGGCTTTCACTGGATTTTTTACGGGAAAATGATACACTGAAAGAAATTCATTTTACTAACTGAAGGAACGTAATGACTCTATGAAATCAAAAAAACATTTATCTGCTGTACAAGTTCTTGCACTGGGCTTTCTACTGATCATCTTTGTTGGCGGAAGTCTGCTGTCATTGCCCTTTTTTTCAAAAAATGGGGAAGCAACGCCATTTATCGATGCTCTATTCACAGCAACTTCTGCTGTCTGCGTGACTGGTTTGACTACTTTAAACACAGCTATGCATTGGAACCCTGCTGGTCAACTGCTGATCATGATTCTGATTGAAATCGGCGGCCTTGGCTTTATGTCCTTGCCAGTGGTTCTCTATTTTGTGATGCGGAAAAAAATCACATTAAGCACCAGGATGCTTTTGAGGGAGGCTTTGAATTTGGACGACATGTCCGGTGCCTTTCGCCTGATGATGTACATTGTCAAACTAGCCTTAGTTATACAGGGAATCGGTGCGATCCTGCTTTCCTTTCAATTTGTTCCGGAATTTGGCTGGAAGAAAGGCATTTTCTTTGGTATCTTTCATTCGATTTCCAGCTTCTGTAATGCCGGCTTCGATCTATTAGGAGATAGCTTAGTCCCTTATCAGAGCAATCCTTATGTTCTAATAGTTATCGGATTGCTGATCATTTCAGGAGGTCTTGGGTTTATTGTCTGGCAGGATATTTTGTTTTATAAGGAAAGAAAGAAGTTTTCCCTCCATTCCAAGCTGGCTTTGACAACAACATTTGTGTTATTGCTTGGCGGCTTCATCGTTTTCTTTTTTACAGAGCAAAATGCCGGGAATTTGACAGAGGGCACTAACTTTATAGAACGGCTGGCAAATACATTCTTTATGTCTGTTACTCCTCGAACAGCTGGTTACTATTCAATCAATTACTTGGATATGACCAATGCAGGGCTGATTGCTACAATGTTTCTGATGTACATTGGTGGAACATCCGGCTCTACTGCGGGCGGCTTGAAGACAACAACGTTTGCAGTGTTAGTCATTCAAGTCATCTCGATCTTCAAAGGAAGACAACGTGCAGAATTTCATGGGAGAACGATTCCAAGTGCCACTGTTTTTCGAGCTCTTACTTTGTTCTTCATCACTTTGTCATTGTGTGTCGTTTCAATCATGGTACTTTCTGTGACTGAAAACATCCCTGATTATTCCGGAATAGAATATATTGCCTTTGAGGTCTTCTCGGCATTTGGAACTGTAGGTTTGACCATGGGACTGACACCGGATCTATCCATTGCCGGGAAAATCATTATTATGCTCTTGATGTATATCGGTCGTGTCGGCTTCTTCACAGTTGGCTTCTCCCTACTGACGAAAGCTGCTAAACCGACAGCGAAGTATAAGTACCCAGATGAAACAATTATGATCGGCTGATTGGTTGTATCTGATGATGCAGAGAGCTGCTTATTCCTCAGCTCATAATAAAACATTCGACTATCCCCTTTTCACTAGGTGCTTAGTCGAATGTTTATTTATTTCTCTACTTATACCATCACTAATTAAAGGCTTCCTCCAGTCGCTTTGCTCGGTTTGATATGATGTTATCGATTTCTTCAGCATCTACATCAAGCCTTCGCAATAACACGTTGCACATCTCTGTAGGTTTTCTTTGGAGGGATGTGATGTATTCATGCTTCATTTTTTCTTTGTCGAACTGTTCCAAAAATATTTGAAACTCAGCAAACCAATCGATTGCCGATGTCCTCTGTCGCTCTATGCCCTGCAGTATTGGTACAACCGCTGCCTCCGGATTTTCAAAGCTCTCAAAAATTTTAACTATATCATACGCACGATCCTGATACTCTTCAGACCAAGAAATCTCCGAATCAAAATAGCCGTCCAGTTCATTCATCAGCATATGGGCATAAGTTACCTCGTTCATTTATTCTCCTCCTATAACGTCATTTGATTCTACTTAGTATACTAAAGTAAAAACAAGAAGCATATATCCTGCGTGCGAAAGATTCAACACTTGTTCTCATTACCGAATTCTTATTTAAGCTCTATACAACTCGTTTCCACCACCTGACTATCTCTTTATCATGTGTTAAGATAGTGGTATCTAAAAAAGAAATGCAGGTGATGAGATGATTGCCCATAAAAGAGATCATCTCCATGTAAATAGACAAAACAAATAGAATTTACATGGAGGAAAACAACATGAAAGAAAATAACTATGACAACCAAGCCTTCTTTGAAAAATACAGCCAAATGGATCGTTCTAAAAAGGGACTCGAAGGTGCCGGAGAATGGCAAACACTGAAACAGCTACTGCCTGATTTTTCTGGAAAGTCTGTACTGGATCTTGGCTGCGGCTATGGCTGGCACTGCATCTATGCTGCTGAACAAGGTGCGGCATCAGTGATTGGTGTAGATTTGTCTGAGAAAATGCTTGAAGCAGCAAGAGAGAAGACCCATTTTTCTCAAGTAGAGTATATTCAAGCTGGAATTGAGGATATTACCTTTCCTGAAAATAGCTTTGACATTGTGATAAGCTCTTTGGCTCTACATTATGTCCCGTCTTTTGAAGCTGTTGCAGCTAATGTTCAGAAATTTTTAAAATCAGATGGAGAATTCATTTTTTCTGTGGAGCATCCCATTTTCACTGCTGAAGGTAAGCAGCAATGGCTCTATGCCGAGGATGGAACGATTCGCCATTTTCCTGTAGATAACTATTTTTATGAAGGAAAACGAAGTGCAGAATTTCTTGGCGAGGAAGTAACGAAATACCATAAAACATTGACTACCTATGTTGATGGATTACTAGTCAATGGGTTTCAGTTACAACGACTCGTTGAGCCTATGCCGCCTGAAAATATGATGTCCATTCCGGGAATGAAGGATGAAATGCGCAGACCCATGATGCTGATTATTTCTGCAAAAAATCAAAAAGAACTATAGATTATTTTCTTTACCTGATTCATTTATGATTGAAGAAATCGTTCTCTAAAAAGGAAACAGAGCTGATCTTTGGTGTTCACCACCATGATTGGCTCTGTCTCCTTTTTTATTCCTGTTTCTAAAGCTCTCTCATTACGTCTATACAATAGATAGCCTTCTCTCTCATCCTTACCACGGGTTTTTCAAACAGCTATTTCTCTCAAATTGCTGTAGCCAACCACAATTCCTTATGTATATAATAGTTAAAAAGGAGGAAAACTACATGGAACAAATTTATATGTATGCCAGCTTCATCAGCTTTTTCGGTGCGTTTCTTTTAGTCGTTGGATTCTCAAAACAGTTTAAGGAGCTGACACTTCTTCAAAAGTCAGCGATTATCTTAGTATTCATAGGAACCCTTGTACCAATCATCGTTGGTACCATTCAAGGCTTTCTATCTGCATAAAGAAGGTTGGAGGAAATATGTCTAAGAAGCACTCACTGCAAAGTCTGGCGATTCTATTGAAAGAGTTGTTCTATCTACTAAAGAAATACGATCATTCCAGCTATAACGCAAGACAGGTGGAAAATATATTGGCCATCATTTACGAAGAGGAAAATCCAAAGAAGTATTCAGAAATCTATTCCTGCCTTAAAGGTCTCTATTTCCCGAAAGCCGGATTAAGCGAATTTTATATCTCTGCTGATCAATCAAGTGATTGGCGGATGCTGAATCAGCGACTTGCTAAAATTAGTGAAGAGTTGGAAGACTATGAACAGATATTTGAAAAGTATCAATAAAAACAGGACAGTTTTCAGTAATAATATAGTAGTTTCAAGAAGTCGGATTCTTTCTCCAACTTCTATGATCACTATAATAACTTGAAAAACTGTCCTATTTTCTATTTATTTTTTTGAAGCAATTCTGCGTATGCAAACACTAATGGTGCGATTCCTTTAGCGTCATTTTCTACAATTGGCTCAGAAATATAATACTCATAGCTGCCGTCCCGTAATTTATAGGTGCCGTGTCCAGGCATACCACCCAATCCTGCCACTAGACAAATATCCTTCAGAACATAGCCATTATCCGTTTCCACTAGTTTATATTCGACAACTGAAGCCAAAATATCAGCTCCTTTTTCGAAATAAGCTTCAGGAAGATAACCGAGTCTAGCTCCTTTCATCAATGCATAGGCAATAGCACAGGTACCGCTGGTTTCCAGATAATTTCCTTCACGCTCGCCTTGATCTGTGACTTGATAAAACATTTTCGTTTTTGGATCAGCAAACCCTAACAGTGTATCCAGCAATTCTCTTAGCTGCTCTATTAATATGCCACGCTCTTTTTGATGCTGCAGGTCAATATATTCTAGTGTATCAACCAAAGCCATCGCATACCAGCCATGGGAACGTGTCCAAAAGTTCTTACTGCAGCCTGTTTTTGGATCTGCCCAAAAGGCCGTTTTTGTCTCATCGACACCATGATAAAGCAAACCTGTTTTCGGATCACGCATCAATTGATACGCATGTTGAAATTGATGGACGATATCTGATTGATTTTTTCCTTGATTAAATGTCACATCGTATTGGACATAAAACGGCTGTACCATATACAATCCGTCCAGCCAAATTTGGTTTGGATAAATTTCTTTATGCCAGAAGTTCCCGCCAGGTGTCCTCGGCTGTTCTAAAAGCTGTGCATATAAACACTTCAATGCCTTCTCATACTTCAGCTTTGAGGTACCTTCAAGCAATCGATAGAGAACCTTTCCTTCGTTAATGTTGTCACAGTTGTGTTCTTTTAGGTCAAAACCTAAAATCTTTCCTTCTTCATCAATATAATAATCAATGAAAGAATCTAAAAAATCAAAGTAACGCTTGTCCTCTGTTGCCTCATGCATTTTGAGCATTGCCATTGCCATACAGCCATCGATATAACTCCATTTTGGATTGCTGCTTAAGGCAGACTCCTTATTCCAGGGTGGTCTTTCCGGTGTTGTATTGCTCAATATTTCGTCAAAAAAATTCTTTATCTGTTCCATATTTTCCTCCATACTTTTTATTCGATAGACAAATATTCATGGATACAAATCCTATTAAAAAGTAACAATTGCCGTTAATTTCTTTGCTGTATACTTCGTGCAAAGATCACTTCTCGTGTAAGGAATTTGTAATAGGATCTACATAGATATCCTTTTATAAATGAATCGCTTTCATAATAATCTAGAAAACTACTGCCATCTTGTATCTTCCACCATACTGCTCCCAAAAAAATCGATTCTTTATAGGAATTATATCAAGGAACACGTGTGCATTCAAGGCTATCAAAGGAAGTTGTCACTATTGACGAATAATCAAGTGAACCTGCCCAAAAATACAAACCGCCGGATGATTCCAAAATAAAAAGAATCAGAGACAAATCGCCTCTGATCAATGCTCCCCTTTTCAACCGAAGCTGCTTTTCTACTCTTAAGAAAATCCAATGATTTGATGGGGAACATAAGGTTCTTCCAGATACTGGATATCCTCTTCTGACAGCTTGAAGTCCACAGCAGAAACAGCTGTCTCAACATGACTAAGCTTAGTAGCTCCAATGATTGGTGCGGCTACCGGTTCTTTTTGCAGCAGCCACGCAAGTGCGATGTGCACTCTACTTACCTGATATTTTTCTGCCAGCTCAGCTGTCCGTTCAATAATCAGACGATCCTGATCAGCAGTGTTGTCATATTTAGAACGTGCAATTTCATCTGTTTCGCCTCGTTTTGTTTGAACAGATAAATCTCTGGTCAATCTGCCGGATGCCAATGGACTGTATGGTGTAAGCGATATACCTTCTGATTTACAATATGGAATCATTTCTCTTTCTTCTTCACGATAAATCAGATTCAGATGATTCTGCATTGAAATGAATTTTGTCCACCCATTTTTTTCAGCTACATTTTGTGCCTTCTGGAACTGCCACGCATACATTGCCGAAGCGCCAATATAACGAACCTTACCAGATTTCACTACATCATGAAGAGCTTCCATTGTTTCTTCGATTGGTGTATCGTAGTCCCAACGATGAATAATATATAGATCGATATAATCAGTCTGCAGACGTTTTAAGCTGTGATCGATTTCCGACAGGATTGCTTTCCTTGAAAGACCGGACCCATTTGGTCCATCGTGCATTTTCCCATGGATTTTTGTTGCCAACACGATTTCATCTCGATTGGCGTAATCTTTAAGTGCTTTACCAAGGATTTCTTCACTTCTTCCCAGAGAATAGACATTCGCTGTATCAAAAAAGTTGATGCCCAACTCTAATGCCCGCTTGATGATTTTTCGGCTCTCTTCTTCCTCCAATACCCATTTATGAATCCAGCTTTCAGGATCGCCAAAGCTCATTGCACCTAAACAAATTCTGGAAACATCCATTCCTGTGTTGCCTAACTTCATGTATTCCATAGTGAAACCCCTTTCTTCTTATGCTTGATTTTACTATAGCACTTGAAGCTGACTTTAAGTCAAGTCACTTGATAAAAATTTTTGACCTTTTTTTGAATAGAAATTAGTAAACCTATTTTATCAGTAGCTTTTACTTGAAATCTCTACTTTTTAGGACTATCATTTAATTGAATTTAGGCTATCCTAAAAAAGAGAGAAGGACTATCCATGGAAAGTAAAACAGAAAAAGAAAAAAGTAAATTTCTTACATACGTCAACGGACCTAGTCTGTCTGAAATAAATAATACAGTTGCTGTCCCAAATTCAAGCAGTTTCTGGAAGAACCTACTGGCTTTCTCCGGGCCCGGTGCACTTGTCGCAGTCGGCTACATGGACCCAGGAAACTGGGTCACCTCTATTAGCGGTGGCGCAAAGTATGGTTACCTGTTGCTATCTGTCATTTTCATTTCCAGCTTGATTGCCATGCTGCTGCAATATATGGCTGCAAAACTTGGAATCGTTACCCATATGGATTTAGCTCAGGCAACACGTGTCTATACAGGAAAAAAACTGGGTATCGCTCTTTGGGTCATTACAGAGCTGGCCATCATGGCAACTGATATCGCTGAGGTCATCGGTGGTGCGATTGCCTTGAACCTGCTGTTTGGAATGCCGATGATCGTTGGCGTGATTCTGACCGTCTTCGATGTTTTACTACTGCTTCTTTTGATGAAGCTTGGCTTTCGGAAGATAGAGGCAATTGTTATCACACTCATCACAGTGATCATGGCAGTTTTTGTTTATGAGGTTGCCATTTCACAGCCAAATATCCCAGAGGTCTTAAAAGGATTTATCCCTCAAAAACAAGTATTGAATCATGGCCAATTGACAATGGCGTTGGGGATCGTTGGAGCGACAGTCATGCCCCATAATCTCTATCTGCACTCTTCTATCTCACAAACAAGAAAGTTTGATCATAACGATGAGGAACATACAGCAAAGGCTGTTCGTTTTGCCACATGGGATTCTAACATTCAATTGTCTGCCGCATTTATCATCAACTGTTTACTATTGATTCTTGGCAGTGCCCTTTTCTTTGGTCATGGCGAAGAGCTTGGCACATTGACTTCCCTTTATGATGCATTGCAAAATTCAAGTATTGCCGGTGCAGTTGCCAGTCCTCTTTTAAGTACCTTGTTTGCTGTAGCGCTACTAGCCTCCGGACAAAATTCGACAATTACCGGTACATTAACTGGTCAGATCGTTATGGAAGGCTTTATCCATATGAAAATCCCTACCTGGGCTCGTCGAGTGATTACCAGAATGCTGTCTGTTATTCCCGTTTTACTTTGCACTATCTATTTCGGCGGAAATGAAGCGGCATTAGATAATTTATTGATTTACTCCCAAGTATTTCTAAGCATCGCTTTGCCAATCTCCATGATTCCATTGGTTTATTTCACCAGCTCCAAGAAGATCATGGGTGAACGCTTCAAAAATCCATTATGGGTGAGTGGTTTAGGCTGGTTATGTGCCATCGTTTTAACTGGTTTGAATATCCAATTAATCATTGAAACACTTGCTTCCGGCTTTTGATTATCACAATATAAAAAGACAGCGGCTAACATCTATAAGCTTCCAGATGTTAACCGCTGTTGATTTTTTTGACACTTCTAATTGCGCCATAGAGAGGGGTTATCTAGTCCTTGATTTCTTGAATTCCTGCTTCCAGGATTTCCATTTGACGGATCGTTTCCTCATCCTTCACAATTTTTTCCTTGCCATTGATAATGGTTTCATACAGACCTTCATAGATACGGCTGTAATCGCCAACTTCAGATATTACCTTCTCTTCATGATAGCTTCCCTCTTCATCCACATAAGTCAGCACCCCATAGTGCTCAGGCAAATCAATACCGAAATCCTTATTTTCAGGCATATAGAACATTTTCAAATGTTCTTCTTGGCGATCCTTTGTCTGTTTAACAAAAACTCCTTTTTTTCCATAAACAACGAAGCTTGGTCGCTCCTTCAGTCTAAAATAGCTGGATTTAACAGAAACCTTCAATGTATCATAATAGAAATCCAAATCAAAATAGTCATTCATTCGTCCTGTTCCTAAAAGCTGCCGCACATCATAATGAATTTTTTCCGGATTGCCGAAATAAGAAAGTACTTGATCGATGGTATGGCACCCGTGACCATATAGATAGCTGGCACTTCTCGAAAAAGAACTGGTTCCTTCAGGGACCTCCGGCCGGAAATAATCATAATGCATTTCTACTTCAAGAATTTCTCCCAGCACGCCACTCTCAATTACTTTTTGAACAGTAAGAAAATCGGAATCAAAACGACGATTTTGATAACACTGAATCAACAGTCCTTTCTTCTCTGCCAACTCAAATAGCTCCTTCGCTTCAGCTGAAGTTTCGGCAAACGGTTTTTCCACCAATGCATTCTTTCCATGCTCAAGAATCATCTTTCCATAGCTGTAATGCAAATGACTCGGCGTTGAAACGACAACTAGTTGAATCTCAGGATCATCAAGCAGTTCATTGATATCAGAAGTATAGTTGACATCCGGTAGTCGTGCCCAATCGTTTTTTTGTGTAGGCGAATAAATTGTTTTGATTTTGATTTTATCCTTTAATTTTGTTGAAAAGGGTAAGTGATATCGATTGGTACTTTTGCCATTTCCAATATAAGCAATAGTCAGCATGTGCATTCCTCCAATTAATAGTTACTGTCATTATTATAGCTGGCTTTTAGCTTTTGATAAGAATTTTGAACGAATTAGATCATTAGTTTCAACATTTTCTAGAAACAAGTGAAAAGAATAAACATTTTGTTCAAAACCTTACTTTTATTCATCGCCAGTCAATAAAAAATAAGGTAAAATTAAATGCAAAGGAGGGATAGTTATGCTAGTCACAGATAAATTGAAGGATCAAGAGAACTTTACCAACACGGATAAACGAATTGCAGATTATATACTACATAACATCACTAAAGTTCCTACGATTACAATTGAGGACTTGGCAAATCAGACATACGCCTCTCACTCCGCTGTGATTCGATTATGCAAGAAAATCGGTTATAGCGGTTTTCGAACATTTAAAAGTGCAATTTCAGAATTTGTATACAGCAAGCTCCATACACAGACTAGTGTAAATGCCAATTTCCCATTTGAGCCTGAAGATTCGGCTATAGGTATTGCTAAAAAGATGGCCGACCTTACCATTGCCAGTGTAAAGAAAACCTTTGCCCAATTAGATGATGATATGCTGAATCAAGCAGTGACCATGTTGACAGAAGCAGATAGAATTTTTTTATTTGCTCAAGGGGATTCTCAAATACGAATAAGAAGCTTTCAAAATAAGCTGATCAAAATCAACAAATTCTTGATTCTTGCAGATGAATATAGTGATAAAAATTGGAATGCAGTCAATATGACGAAGAGAGACTGTGCCCTCTTCGTTTCCTATGCCGGAATAAATTCACAGTATAAGAAAATCCTTCAATACTTTCAAAAAGAAGAGATTCCGACTATCCTGCTTACAGGAAACAACAAATCGGACCTAACTAAATTAGCCGCCCTTCCTATCGTCACAATTCAAGATGAATATGATTTCGTAAAAGTGGGCACCTTCTCCTCTCAAGTCTCTTTTGAATATATTTTAGATACGATTTTTTCAATCATGTATGCGCAGGAATACGAGAAAAATGTGCTCAATCTTAAGCGAAAGCACGACATTCTTCAGACTGGCGTTTTGAAAGAAGACTGATTTCAGCGTAATTATGCAAAATAAGGCAGAGTACATGAAAATTGCTCTATCAATCTTCATGTACTCTGCCTTTGCTTTGTTTTCCCTTAAGCTATATCGCTCTTATATGACCACAGTTTTCAATATAGTGTATATTTTTTTGCTTCATTTTAGTCATCCAGCTCAGTTTCAAGGATATCCCCTGTTTTTGCATCCAACTTCACTGAGGTTTCTGAACGACCATTGACGATTTTCACTTCCCAATAGGTCGTTGTCAATTCCCGTTCAAGCGACCATTCGACTGCTTCTCCCTTACCAACAGCCTTCAAAGCAATATCAGCTGCTTCTTCGATGGTCATAATTCCGTCTAATGATAAGGACTCATTCTCTCGTTCAATTCCATTTCGCTCATCCGCATCCAGCTTTTCTTCACGCTCTTTTGTCAACTCGCCTGTTTCACCATTGACTTTTACTTCATACTCTACAGAATCGTCAACACCCTTGACCTCATAGTAATATGTTCCAAAGGAAGTATCCAGATCCAATGAGGTAACAGAAGCCTCCGGATACGCTTGCTGGAACGCTTTGATTGCTTCATCTGCTGAAACCGCAACAGTCGTTGATCCGATCGTTGTCGATGTATTTGTTGATGTGCTGCTTTGATTTGTGCTTTCTGCTTGAGCACTGCTTTCAGATTCACTATTTTCATCTTTAGAATCAATTGTTGTATTGCTGGTTTTTTGACTGCTGTTTTGCTGCGGCAGTTCATTTTGATTGCTTGTGCACCCTGTCATAATAATTCCTGTAAGTATCAAACCCACTAGTCCTGCTTTTTTCATTTGTATCAATCCTCTCAATTTTTAACTGCAGATCGTTGTTTCATGTTTTCTGAATAAAATTATCTGCTTTGTTGATAACTCAATAGTATCAAACCCATAAAAATCAAAGACCAAAATTTCTTAAAAACAATATGAAGAAATCTTCATTTATCTAATAGCCTTTTCGGAATACTAAGAATAAAACGACTTCCCTTCGGCTGATTATCTTCTACACAAATCGTACCACCGTAAAACAACGTAAGCTCTCGAACAATAGAAAGTCCAATGCCTGAACCTGCTATCTTACTAGACCGTGACTGATCTGCTCGATAAAAACGTTCGAATATCTGCTGCTTTTCAGGGTCTGCAATACCAATCCCTGTATCCGCAACTTCAAAATAGATTTGATCCTCTGATTGTTTCAAGCGAAGCGTGATCGTTCCATCTGCTTCTGTGTATTTCACTGCATTCTCGATCAAGTTTCGAACAATTTGATAAAAGTGTTCATGATTTCCAAAAACCACGACCTGTTTTTCAATTTCCATAATAAGCTGTTGCGGCATCATGACCTGCAGCTCTTCAACCGTCTGAAAAATCAGCTGTGAAAGATCGATTTCTTTTCTTTCTCCAGTTGTTCGTCCTAATGTAAGAAGCTGTTTGACCATCTCCTCCATCCGTTTTGATTCTCTATCAATGAACGAAATTGATTTTGGAATGACCTCCGGATGCTGCTCGCCTCTGCGATTGATCAGATTGACATGACCTCGAATGGCTGCCAGCGGTGTCCGCAGCTCATGTGAAGCATCTGCCACAAACTGTTTTTCCCTTTCAAGAGATTTTCTTTGCTGATCCAACAGCTGGTTGAAAGACTCAGAAACAGTTTTTACTTCCTGGGGACTGTCAGGTACAGTCAGCTCTCCGCTTTGCTGTTCATCTAAACGCAATGAACTGATTTCATGATTCATTCGTGTTAATGGTTGACTGAAATTACGAGCAAAACGGTAAGTAATCACTGACCCGATAATAACAATGAGAAGCGTCAACACAAAGGTTAATGAGACGATTCCCTCAACTAAATCCAGCTTATCTTCCATTTCAATCAGAACAGCAGCCTTGTTGCCGCCTTTATCAACACTTACATAGTAGTAGGGTTCAAAATCGTCTGTCCATAAAATATCGCTGAAAAAGAGCAGTTGCCTGAATTGAGAAAAATCAGAAAACAGCTCTCTTGCGCTGTAAGAATAAATCACTTCCCCCGATTCCAAAACAATTCGAGCATAGTATGGGGAATTTTCTCCCGAGGTATAGGTTTCAAGAAAATCGAGCCACTCCTCCTGAGAATTCGTCTCTGCTTTCTCCATCGTGTCCACAAAGAGTGCTCCTTGCTCTCTTGTAGACTCATAAAGCTCCGTTAAAGCAATACCGACGATCGATAGGCTCAAAACTAAAATTGAGCAAGTAAGTAATAGGATGAATCGAATCGACAAACGATACTGCATGCTGTTTCGCCAATCTGCTCTGCGTTTATTTTTTTTCATGATCCGCCCTCAATACATAACCTGATCCGCGAACCGTCTGAATCAATCTTGTTTCAGGATTATAGTCCATTTTATTTCTCAATGAACGAATATAGACATCGACAACATTAGTCTGCCCAAAATAGTCATAGCCCCATACAACATTCAAGAGTTCATCTCTTGTCAATACCTCTTCCGGTCGCTTCATCAACTCTAAAAGAAGACCAAATTCCTTCTGTGTCAGTTGGATAGGCTCGTCAAATCGTTCCACCATGTGTTTTGCAAGATCCAAAGATAGATCTTGATACTGATATACAAGTGGCGGCTCCTTCAATTGTTCCATCTGTTCAAGCCGTCGTATGATCACTCGAATCCTCGCAAGCAGTTCCTCTATATCAAACGGTTTTGTAATATAATCATCCGCACCTACATCAAGCCCAGTTATTTTATCTGTCAGCTGATCTCTGGCAGTCATCATAATGATTGGAATGTTGCTTTTTCTGCGAATCCTTCTAGCGACAGTGATCCCGTCATACTCAGGAAGCATCCAATCCAACAGAATCAATGACAGCTGTTCTTGCTGCTCATCAAAAATCTTTAGCGCCTCTGCACCATCCTTTGCATGAACAACCTGATACTCTTCAAAGGTCAGCTCTTCAGAGATGAAACTTGCCAAGCTTTCTTCATCTTCTACTAATAAAATCCGGATTTCTGCCATTGTCGATCCCTCCTCATTATTAGCCTAACCACTAAATTTACTTCGGTCAACTATTTTATGATGAAAAAATCTTCATAAAGCTCACTATCACTTTATAAAAAGTAGACAAAATCCCTGATTATACACATCCTATTAAAGATTCCTTACACAAGAAGTGATCTTTACACAGAGTATAAAGCAAAGAAATCAACAGCAATTATTACTCTTTAATAGGATTTATATAAGTGAATCCTATGTTAAAATAGAGAAAAGCAAAGGGGGAACTGTTTATGACCAGACCCGAACTGAATAAAACACTTGATGCTGATACATTCCGCAGCTTTTATTATTTGAAAGAAGAGCTGATCTCCTTTTGTAAACAGGAGGGTATTCAACGTACTGGCAGCAAAAGCGACTTGACCGAACGAATTGCACACTACCTTACAACCGGTCAAAAACTCACAAAAAAATATACATCCCGAAAAAATACGATTGAACTACTTACCCCTGAAACTAAAATTGAAGAAAACTTAGTTTGTTCAGAGCGTCATCGCTCATTCTTTAAAGAGCAAATCGGTTCTTCCTTTTCATTCAATGTCCATTTTCAAAATTGGCTAAAGCAAAACTCTGGAAAAACTTATCAGGATGCTATTCAAGCCTACATTCACATTCTTGAGGAAAAGAAAAAAACACCAACCAAAATAGACCGGCAATTTGAATACAACACCTACATCCGTGATTTTTTTGAACAAAACAACGACAAATCCCTAAAGGACGCTATTACTTGTTGGAAATATAAAAAATCTCTAGCGGGTCACAATAAATACGAAAAAGAGGACCTTGAAATCCTTTAGGTCCTCTTGCTGTGTTCTCTATTTCGGCTTCGCCATAAAATAAGTAAGCTTATGCTTGCTAATATAATTAATACTGTGGCTTCAGAAAAAAATATTCCCGCTGTTCCCGATAGTGGAGAAATTTTTTCGATCATGGAAACCCCTAGCGGTGCAAATGCTGCGCCCAGATTAAAACCAGCCAGCAGTAAAGAAGTATTCCTTCCTGATTTTCCTGTACGATCCTGATTCACTTCGTTGAATAGATATGGGACAAACAAGCGAAATGAAAAACCACTCATTGTTACGGCAACACTTGTCACCAATAATGTAGAAGAAAAACTGACTAGGAATAAAGAACAGGCAAAACCGAAAAATGACAACGGCAAAATAAATTCTTTGACCAGTCGCTGAATCTTCCCGAATAGAAAACCTGCCAACATTGCACCTAGACCTACTAATGCCAGTAGATTACTCCCTGCCGTCGCATCACCATAACCGCCTTCTTGGATAAATCCAGTGATTTTTACTGTGATCGACATATAGATAGTCACTAAAATAATCAACAGAAACACATAGAGTAGTATCGGAACCTTTTTCTTCACTGCCGATTGTTCAGCCAATTCCATAGCTGTAACTGAGCTTCCAACCTGTCCAGTTGTGCCAATGTCAGGAACAAAGCGCTGAAAAAGAAAGAGGATTGGTAAAGCAATACTATAGACTAAAAATGATAATTTCCAATCAATTAGGAGTAATCGACCCACAGAAAAAGTTATCAGCATCCCACCGATTCCTTCAAATGCACTTTGCAAACCAATCATCGTGGAAAGATCACTTCCTTGGTAAAGGGCTGCTGTAAATGAAAAAAGCAACGGATTGAACAAACCGATTCCTATACCAAAGCATATTCTGGAGATGAAAATCAGCCAAAAACTATCTACAAGCAATGGAGCAACACCGCTCAAGAAAACAGTCCCCAATCCAAGAGAAACTGTCCATTTATAACCAATTTTCTCAGCAATCTTTGGACTTACCAAGACAGTTGCTAAAATGAACAACGACGGGATTGTTGTCAGCAATTCAATAAACAGCAATGGGATTTCAGGATACGCTGACTTTATTGCTGGAATGTTTCCCGCGATAGCACCACCGGAAACAACTAATAGAGATACTCCCAGCAACGACAGCTTCATCAGACTATTCTTTTCTTTGACCATTGTCTCCATCCTATTTCCCCATTTCTTCCTTATCCTAGATTGCTATACCTTTCCCAACAAGATATCCTTTAACTTCTCTCAGCTTCAAAAACAGGGTACGCATCCTGTTAGACAAAATCTGCAATTATCTCTGCAGCTATTCGCTGTAAATCTCTTTTGCCAATGTGAATGCTGACCACGCCTTCGGCCAACCTGCATAAAAGGCCAAGTGAGTGATCACTTCAACGATTTCTTCTTTCGTCACGCCGTTTTCCTTTGCAATCTTCAAATGCGCCTCTAATTGCGACGCACCTTGAGTAATCAAGCTGGCACATGTGATTAGACTACGATCCCTAGCAGACATTTTTTGCTCCCGAGACCAAACCTCACCAAATAACACATCATCATTCAGCTCGGCAAATTTTGGGGCAAACTCTCCCAGTATATCTCTTCCTGCTGTTTGTTTCTTTGTCATAAATATTCAGCTCCTTAGTTTATTACGCCAGTTAGGCTTTTCTCTATCTGCATGTCTTAGAACAAATGATTTACTACTCGTCATTTCTCAAGCCATACCGACTTTTTATCCTTCTACTTCGGCATACTCTTCATCTGTGACAGGCTCCAGCCAGTTGGTTCCTCCTAACTGCGGATTAGTCGTGATTGCAAGATGAGTAAACCAACTATCTGCTGCAGCTCCGTGCCAATGATTCACATGAGCAGGAATCGTTACGACGTCACCTACAGTCAACTTTCTCGCTGCTTGACCTTCCTCCTGATACCAGCCTTCACCTCCGGTCACTAAAAGAATTTGCCCGCCTTCATGGCTGTGCCAATGATTACGACAGCCAGGCTCAAAAGTTACATTCCCGATTGGACAATTGAACTGTGGATCAGTCACCAGCATATTCAAATAACTCGTTCCAGTAAAATAGGGCTTGAACTCCACTACACTCTCTCCTAGTGGAAAAATCACACTGTTTTTCAATTCTTCGTATTTAGCCATCGTTCTTCCTCCTTGATTGTTTGTTGGATCATACACCAAAGCTATCATTTTTGTTCATTTAAGCTAGTCATTCCATATGAAAAACCTGAATTATAGAAGCTTGATGTTTTCTTGCTTTTGAGTCTATTTGATCAGGTGGTTCAGCCAATTAGCAATTGTTTTATCTGAAACGGCTGCTTTTGAACCACGAACAGCTAAGCCTGTTTCGATTTTAGCATTTGGGCAAAGTCTTATCATATCTGATACACTTGTGCCCATTGCACTCCCTTCATGGGTGCAAAATGGATAAATCGTTTTGCCGGATAACTCCTGCTGTTTCAAAAATGTTGCGATAACTTGCGGAAATGTCCCCCACCAGTTCGGATAGCCGATAAACAATTCATCATAGTTAGATATATCCTGAATAATTGCTTGGTATTCAGGATGCTTTTGCTCCTTCTTCTCTTGCTCAGCCAATTCAACCATTTCTTGATAGTCATCAGGATAATCTTTTTTAGGAATCAGTCTGATCAACTCTGCCTCAAGATAATCAGCAATTTTTTCTGCAACAACCATCGTATTCCCCTTTGACAGCTGCTTCAGTTGCCCATTCACATAATTTTCACCGCTTCTGGAATAGTAGATCACTGCTCTCATCTCATCGCCTCCTTTCCTCAAAAAAACTGTACCATGCAGCTTCTATCTACATGGTACAGCGCTATTTATTATTGGTCTAATACTTATTAAAAGAAGTATCTATGCTTGAAAGGCATATTTTACTCTTCGTATAAATTCATTGGTTACCGGAGAAAGGACACGATGACGTTTCCATACTAAGACAGAATCCGTGCTTACTTCCGGTAAAAGCGGAATGAATTGTGTGTTCTCGTTTTTCAAATTCATTGATGCGCCTTCGATCATTAATGCCACCCCGACTTGATTTTCCACTAAAGAAAAAACATTGAAAATCAGATTATAGGTTCCAACAATATTCAACTCATCAAAGGGAACAGCCATCCATTGTTCAAGTAATCGCTGAACTTCAGATCTGGCGGAACACAATATAGGTACACCATACAGTTCAGTTGGACGAACACCAATTTTCTGAGCAAGGAAAGAATTCTTCTCTACTAATATCCCCCATCGTTCCTTTTCGGGAAATACAAGGCTCTCATACTTATCTGTCTGAACCGGCTCCAGTAAAATACCGATATCCAATAAACCTTTGTCCAGCTTCTCAGAAATATCATCCCCAGTACCGCTGAACATATTGAAGGTGACTTGAGGGTATTCAGAAATAAATTCCTCCAGCAGTGCTGCTAACACCACAGAGCTGTTAGCTTCCACACAGCCGATCGAAATCGTTCCGCTGAATAATTGCTTTTTTTGATCCTCAAATTCCTGCTCCGTTTTATCCGCTAATGAAATGATTTCTTGTGCACGGTCCTTCAGATATAAACCGGCCTCCGTCAAAACCAGCCTCTTTTTCTCACGAATAAACAGCTGAGCACCTAATTCCTCTTCAAGATTCATCAACTGCCGGCTCAATGTAGGCTGGGTGATATGAAGCAGCTCCGCTGCCTTCGAAATATTGCCCTCTTCAGCAATTGTCCAAAAATACCTCAGTACTCTCAATTCCATAAGTAGCTCCCCCATCTTGAAAATTAGCAGTTCTTTCTTCTTATTATACACGAAGAAAAACATAAGGCCTTCAATTTCATTTGAAACCAGAAAACTTCCAACAGCTCTTCTTTTCTCACTGCTCTCCTCAGTTGCTATTCCCTCATAGTTATAGGCTTTGTTTTTACAAAAAGCAAAGAAAGGATTGAAGTCTTCACAAAAGCACGCTAAAATTCTAGTTATAATTGCAATTATTATTTGGTATAAGAACTCGAATCAAGAGAGGATAACGATAAAATGATAGAGAAATTTTTGATCGGACATGCTGAAAATGAGGGAAAGGATACAGGCGTCACTGTTATTCTAGCACCGGAAGGAGCCGTAGGCGGTGTCTCCGTTCGAGGCGCAGCTCCCGGAACTCGTGAGACAGATCTGCTGCGTCCGATGAATAGTGTACAGCATGCAAATGCTGTCGTTCTAAGTGGCGGAAGCGCCTTTGGACTTGAAGCAAGCTGTGGTGTCATGGATTATCTTCGCGAAAAAAATATTGGGTATCAAGCAGGGAAGCATCGTGTTCCGATTGTTGCCGGAGCCGTTCTATTCGACATGGATTACGGAAAGTTTGATTTTCCTGATAAACAGCTGGGTTATCGAGCTTGCGAAGCGGCAACTTGTGACAATTCTCAACAAGGAAATGTCGGTGCTGGAGTAGGAGCGACTATTGGAAAAGTAATGGGACCTGATTTTGCTTCTAAAGGAGGATTGGGTATTTCAACCATCCAGATCGATAATGGTGTAGAAATCACGGCTATTATTGCTGTTAATGCTTTTGGTGATATTTACAACGAAAAGAATCAGTGGATAGCAGGCGTTCGTCATCCGGAGGGGAAAAACGCAAAAGAACTTCTGCTGGAAGGAACACATCACGACATGTCAGGACAAAACACCACGATTGGCTGCATTTTGACTAATGCTCTCCTGACAAAAGAGCAAGCAAATAAACTAGCTGATATTGCCCATGACGGTTTTGCTCTTGCCATCAACCCGGTTCATACAGAATTTGATGGCGATACTCTTTTTGCATTAGCCAGCGGAGAAAAGGAATGCAGCTTCCTATCCCTATCCACAGCCTGCGTAGAGGTTGTCAGAAAAGCAATTGTTCAAGGTATCCCAAAGACTTAAGGAATTAAATCATTACAGGAAAAAACGCATTTCCCAAACTCAGGAAATGCGTTTTTGAATTGGCATATCAACGCCATATTTTCTTAGATTGCCAACAGATCCAACATGTATCCTTTCGAACGAATTGTTCGTATGAAAGAAGGCCCATTGGGATTATCTTCCATTTTTTCACGCAGATGATAAATCAAGTTTGCCACACGGTATTTTTGGTTGTTGTATTTCTTTTGCCATACTCGCTCATAAATTTCTCCGTATGTAACAACATTATTCCTATTATTATACAATAAGCTGATGACCTTATATTCTAATGTAGTCAATGTTATTTCTTTTTCACCAAGAATTTGTACTCCGTGGTTTTGAGGAATAAGCTTCAGCTTTTGAACGGCTTGATCAGGTTCTTGGTCGATTCCATCTCTCAATGAATCATCGCTCTTATTTCCCTTTCGGCACAAGCTGTTGGAAATGATCAACTGTAATTCATCCTCATCACATTCTTCAGAAAGAATGCCCAATGCTCCTAGTTGAAGATAGACGGTTCTTGTGATTTTTTGAGGAGTAGAAGAAAATACCCATACATCCGCATTCGTTTTTTCTTTAAGCTTGATTAGAATACTACAGGTTTGGACCGTATCCTCCACCGCAATTTCTCGAACAATCACTGCATCAAGCTCCGATATCTTTTGTTCAAAATCATCTAGAGCTAATGGTATCACGTGGATATTATTTTTTTCGAGCTTCTTTGAATAAGATTCAGCAAAATCTGCCGATAAATTAATAATTCCCGCTTTCATAAACTACTCTTCCCCTTTACTTTTCAATCATTTTATTCGTTGATTTTAAAAAGAAGATGTTTCTCCGTAAAGTTGGTCAATGATTCAATTGCCGATACTACTGCTATATGTCTGCTTGAGAACTTCAAGATGCTTCTCAGCAAAGAGCACGAGATCGTCATATACATTAAATATGATCAGGTAATACGTTCGTCTATTAAAGACGAACGCTCCTGTAAAGCTAGAACTTCTGCTTATAAAGGCATACTTTCTTACAAGCCAAACTTTCCATATTACCTGACCCATTCTTATGACCCGCTTTTAAACTTCCGGATTTTTTCTAAGCCTTACGTTTTCTGTAATTATTTACTGTAAGCAGCAGCATTAAGAACAAGCATAAGATTCCTAAATACTCTAACTGCTTTCTATACTCGCTTCCAGTTTTTGGCAGACCCGAGTTCTTTGCTGTGCTTCCAGAACTATTCCCTGTACTTGGCAAGGTCTTTATTGCTTTATTTTCTTTCACGACTGCTACAATGCTATGACTGTCAGCAACAATTGAAAAAGTTACTGGCGTGGTATCAATCTGATAACCTTGTGGCGCTTTTGTTTCCACAAATTGATAGTTTCCAGGTTCTAAATCACCAAGATAGATCAATCCATTTTCATCTGTAATCAATTTTTCTTTGATCACATTACTTTTTTCATCACGCAATTCAAATTCAGCACCCTTAAGAACTTTTTGGGTTGCACTGTCAACCTTCGTCAAGACAACACCTTTTTCTTCCAGCTTGTTCTTTTTGGTCAATGTTTGTCCATCCGTAGATTCCTCAGTTACCTCAAAAGTTATTGGTGTTGTATCAATTACATAGCCTATTGGAGCTTTCGTTTCAACGATCTGATAGCTTCCGGCTTCTAGGTTTTCAATTGTCGCTTCACCGTTTGCATCTGTGATGATAGTTTCATACCCTTCAACAACGTCGCTGTTAGGATACTGTAATTCGAATTCAGCACCAGCAAGTGTTGCACCAGTTTTATCATCGATTTTTTTCAGATGAATCTTCCCAGAAGGAAGAGGTGTGTACTCGTTTTCGAATTGGACAATGTCGGAATAGACTACTGTCGCTTCCAGCTGTCCGCCCTTATCTTCTACTGTTACCGTCGCTTGATACGTTGTTGGGTCATACGTGATCGTATCTACATTTCCCGCTTTTTCACGAATCGTATATTCATGGACGCCTTCAACTGTATAGGCAATCGCATCAAAGTAGATATTTCCATTCGCATCATTTGTCTTTGTTTGAAGCACAGTTCCTTGATCATCCACTAATTCAAATTCGAACTCGCCCGCTGTTAATGCTTTTCCTGTCAGAACCTTCGTTCCTTCCAATACTGCACTTCCAGCCTTTGGCTCGTATTGATTCTCGAACTGCACAACATCGGAATACACAATTGTCGCTTCCAGTTGGCCGCCCTTATCTTCTACTGTTACTGTTGCTTGATACGTTGTTGGGTCATACGTGATTGTATCTACATTTCCGGCTTTTTCACGAATTGTATATTCATGAACTCCTTCTGCTGTATAGGCAATCGCATCGAAGTAAATATTCCCGTTCGCATCATTTGTCTTTGTTTGAAGCACAGCTCCTTGATCATCGACTAATTCAAATTCGAACTCACCGGCAACCAACGTCTTTCCTGTCAGAACCTTTGTTCCTTCCAATACTGCACTTCCAGCCTTTGGCTCGTATTGATTTTCGAACTGCACAACATCGGAATACACAGTTGTTGTTTCCAGTTGTCCACCTTTATCTTCTACTGTTACTGTTGCTTGGTAAGTCGCTGGGTCATAGGTGATCGTATTTACACTTCCGGCTTTTTCACGAATTGTATATTCGTGCACACCCTCAGCTGTATAGGCAATCGCATCGAAGTAAATATTCCCATTCGCATCATTTGACTTTGTTTGAAGTACAACACCTTGATCATCCACTAATTCAAATTCGAACTCGCCCGCTGTTAATGCTTTTCCTATCAGAACCTTCGTTCCTTCTAATACTGCACTTCCAGCCTTTGGCTCGTATTGATTCTCGAACTGCACAACATCGGAATACACGATTGTCGCTTCCAGCTGTCCGCCCTTATCTTCTACTGTTACCGTCGCTTGATAGGTGGTTGGGTCATAGGCGATCGTATCTACACTTCCAGCTTTTTCACGAATTGTATATTCATGAACGCCTTCAGCTGTATAGGCAATCGCATCGAAGTAAATATTCCCGTTCGCATTATTTGTCTTCGTTTGAAGCACAGCTCCTTGATCATCGACTAATTCAAATTCGAACTCACCGGCAACCAACGTCTTTCCTGTCAGAACCTTCGTTCCTTCCAATACTGCACTTCCAGCTTTTGGTGTGTACTCATTCTCGAACTGCATAACATCGGAATACACGATTGTCGCTTCCAGCTGTCCGCCCTTATCTTCTACTGTTACCGTCGCTTGATAGGTGGTTGGGTCATACGTGATCGTATCTACATTTCCCGCTTTTTCACGAATCGTATATTCATGGACTCCTTCTGCTGTATAAGCAATCGCATCAAAGTAGATATTTCCATTCGCGTCATTTGTCTTCGTTTGAAGCACAGCTCCTTGATCATCCACTAATTCAAATTCGAACTCGCCCGCTGTTAATGCTTTTCCTGTCAGAACTTTTGTTCCTTCTAATACTGCACTTCCAGCCTTTGGCTCGTATTGATTCTCGAACTGCACAACATCGGAATACACGATTGTTGCTTCCAGCTGTCCGCTCTTATCTTCTACTGTTACTGTTGCTTGGTAAGTTGCTGGGTCATACGTGATCGTGTTATCTGTTCCTACTTTTTCACGAATTGTATATTCGTGCACACCCTCAGCTGTATAGGCAATGGCATCAAAATGGATATTCCCGTTTGCATCATTTGTCTTCGTTTGAAGTACAACACCTTGATCATCCACTAATTCAAATTCGAACTGATTGGCAACCAACGTCTTTCCTGTCAGAACCTTCGTTCCTTCCAATACTGCACTTCCAGCTTTTGGTGTGTACTGATTTTCGAATTGGACAATGTCTGAGTAGACGACTGTCGCTTCAAGTTGTCCGCTCTTATCTTCTACTGTTACCGTCGCTTGATAGGTGGTTGGATCATACGTGATTGTATCTACATTTCCCGCTTTTTCACGAATCGTATATTCATGAACCCCTTCAGCTGTATAGGCAATCGCATCGAAGTAAATATTCCCGTTCGCATCATTTGTCTTTGTTTGAAGCACAGCTCCTTGATCATCCACTAACTCAAATTCGAACTGATCGGCTGCTAATGTTTTACCAATCAAACTCTTTGTTGCTTCCAAACTAATACTCGTTGCCTTTTTCTTATTATAAATAGTAAACTGGAAGCCTTTGGTATCTGTTACTTTGATTTCAAAGACACCCTCTGACGATAAACCCGCTTGATTTTCAATAATCATTCTTGGGTTATACTGATCCAGACCTGATACTTCTTTTAGCTTATATTTCCCAATTGCCAAATTTTCAAAGGTTACTTTCCCATTTGAATCAGTAGTCTTTTGTTCCACTTCAGCACCTTCGACATCCCCATCATATTTCACAACTGAAAATACAACATTAGGAAGATTGGCTAACGAATCTTGGTCTTTTTTGACAATTTCTACAGTCCCTTTTGGAATTGTTCCATCGCCGCCACCGTCTATTTTCTCAAACTGAACATCCTTAACACCTGATTCAGCATTACCATTTTCAAAGTAGAGAGCAGCATCATTATCAAATGATTCTTGATCTAAATGATCATCATCTACCTTAGTAACAATATTCACTAAGAATCCAACAATTCCCGTGTCTTGACTGGCATCAAAAAGTCGTTCAAATGCAGCTAAGGTATTTTCCTTATTGGCTGTTGGCAGAGTAACATTTGAATCATATACATCACTGACTCTTTGAAGTGCAGCAGCTTTTGAAGAACCAAAGCTCAAGCTGTTTGCTGTATCGGCAGCGTTTGTTACAGGGAAATTCCCTAAGTTCATGATCACAGTCTGTTTTCCGGAACTATCGATAAAAATAGTATAGGTCCCCGGAGTTGACGCTTTGACAGCATCATAGCTTTGCTCATAGGTTGCAGATGGAGAAACTTGAGTAAGTCCAAGTTCAAAGGCATGAACCTGTTTTGCGTAAAGCTTAGTTGAATCCGCTGCATCAACCATTAAAACAGGGATTTGCAGGCTAATTGAAGTAACCTCCAAGCCTTCTTCAAGCGCATCAACTAAAATAGTATTTTCAAATTTATTGACCAGTGCCTCTCCTTTATACGCTCGCATCAGATCATCATAGTTTGTGACGATCCTCCAACTGATTGAGTTCTCATTCGCTCTTTGTGAGCCTTCCTTACTCAGCTTTTTATACGTATTAGGTCCAACTTCGTAAAGAGGTGTTTCCCCGATTTCAAAATTCGGCAATGGAATCGTACCGATTTCAACCAGTTCACCCGCTTCTTTTGTTTCATTCAACGAGCCTTGGAAAACAAGGTAGCCATTAGTAATTGATGTGATATTATTTGTATTTAATACGTCATTAAACTCTATTCTCAATTTCGAATGATCTCCTGATGCATTCAATCGATATTGTCCAACATTGTAAGAAACACCATCTACAGTTACATTCAAAGCAACTGGTGCAGTTGGCGCAAATTTGAAAATAGACGGTAGATCGATTTCGATATAGTCACCTGCAACAACAGCTAAGGAGTTCAGCATCTCCCAATTGATTGTCAATCGAATGATATCGCCAACTTGTGCACTATCACCATCCATGATTTCCACCCAGCCGGCACTTGTATTTTTCTCTAATTTGACTGCTGTTACATCAAGTAAACTGCTGATATCCATACCTGCTCTTGTCAATCTGGAAGCTTGAATATCATTGTTTTCTTCTGTCAGCTCTTCCAACGGATAGTCATCTTGATACTCCTCTTCGCCAATTGCTTCTTCTTGCTCTGCAGAGGCTTCATAATACAGCATTGATAACACATTGTTCCCAAAATCCACGATTTCTTCTGCTGCATCATTTGCTGCAGTCATTGCTTCCAGTTCAAGATCGCTTTCGTAAAATTCAAGCGACTCACTATCCGGCGTCACGCCATCCTCTAAAAATTGATAATTCTGCTTCAATGTCAGGTAGAGCAGATTATCGTTTACGTGATACGTTCCATACTCATTTGCCAATTCCCCCTGAGTATTTTGAAACATCAGATTTTCAGGAAGCTTATAAATAAGAGTTGTTCCTTCTTCAATTGGGCTCGCCTCACTAATCCGCCAATGAAGCTTCGCCTTTATTTTACTGCCGTGTTCAATTCTGTTTTCTTCCGTAACCTCGTGATTTTCTTCACTTGTGAAAGTAACAGCACTAACTACAATGTCTACAGTATCTGATGAATGGATCGTTTCTGCTATCGCCTGAATTGGCAATAGATTTAGAATTACACTTAGCAATGCAATGATTACACCAAACTTGTTTAACAAATATTTTTTCTCCACTTAAGTAATCTCCCTTTTATTTTTCAGTCTTGTTCCAAAAAGGACTGTCCCGCTCTTTTTAGCCAAGTACTTCGGCAATACTACTGAGTCCTCTCCTTCTGGTAAATAAGCATTTTCTTCTAATAACGTGATCTTATCCTCTATGTTTCTAAATATCTTCCTCTTAAGATCATCTTCACTATGATTTGAAATAACTAAAGTATTATCAGAGTCATCTGCACTTATATACTGAGTATTTTTTTTCATACGATATTCCTGCTGCAGCAGCAACGGACTTCTATTAAGATATAAAAAACCAGTTGGGGAAAACAGACTTACTGCAATTACCAGGTATTTCCAATTTTTTTTATTCATGGTCTACTCCTCTGACCTTTAGTAATAGTTCTCCAAACTCTTCCCAATCATCTGGGGTTGGAGGACGTTTCCAAATCATTTGTTCACAAATCAGTTCCTCTAAGGCAAAATCAGAAAGGTAGATCTGTGTCATGGAACTTATGCTTTCTTCATACACAATGTGCATGCTTTTCAGTGTTAACAGCATCATACGAATATAGTCGTTATAGCTTTTACCGTGAGAAAAGTCGATACACACATAAATCGGTTCTTCCAACTCTTCTACAGGTATCTTAGTGATTAGGAAGAAAAGATAATCATAATATAGCTTGTTCTTCTCCTGTGTACTTTCAAACAGTGCATCGTCTAAATTTCCTATAAACGTTCGTACAAACTGCTCAAACCTTGGGTTGACCTCCTGAAAGTATTTAAGCTGTACCTTTAAAATGAAAGAGGATTCTCTAAAATGATAGACAAGCCACCTTCTGTTGATCATGGTTAAACCATCTGCTAATTCCTGATAGTTCGTCAATTTTTGAAAATTCGAGTTGAACTGTTTAGACAGCTTGGTCAGCAGTTCCATCGTTATTCGCTTTACGTCCTTTTCACTTTCCAAATTTAAGTATTCTTCTACAGAAGTAGGCTCAATCTCTTCTAATCCTAAAAATAAAAAGAAATAGGAAATCTCTTTTTCACAGCTTCCTCTGGAAAGAGAAAAGTTTGTTACCATGATCCTCATTAAGTATTCCTTCAATGTATTGTCCTTCATTCTTGTATACTCTTCTTTAACAAGATGACCATGACTGATTCGAGTCAACCAGACATTGATGAAAAACGTTAGCTTATGTTCTTTTGTTTTTGGTATTGAGACATTTTGATAGTTTACTAAAAAATCAATGATCTCTTTTGTCATTTTGGAAATTTCTACTGAAAAAGGATTACTGATGCCATTGAACACATCATAGTAAAAACCAAAAACAAAACTTCGCAAGCGAAATTCAGAGCCAATCACTTGATTTTTATTTAACTTAAAATTCTCTTCACTCAAAAGTTTTTTTACATACTTTTGGTATTTATAGGCTAGTGATCTGCTGACAGGCAGCTGCTCCAGCTGTGTTTCCACCCCCATTTCCTTTGTTATGAAGCTATGAAACATGAAAAAGTAAGGACTTTTTTCTAAATAGTACAGCCTCATCTTTTTCAAAAGTAAATTAGTTATTCCACTCAGGTGAATTTCGCCCGTTGGCTCAACTATTATAGAGGATTTTTCTTCAACTAGCAGTAAGGTATCCTGCAAAGCTTCCAGATTTTTCTCAGCCTTGTACTTGGAAAGCTCCAATATTTCGCAAATTTGATCTACAGAACAAAATGTAGATTTTCTTGCTTCAAGAATTTGCAGCATGTACAGCTGATATCGCTCTTCTTCCATAAGTAAATCATTAGGACTCATTCTACTTCCCCTTTACCTACCATTTTGACTATGGCATAACTTCATAACAGTAGTATTTACTATTCTAAAATTATCCCATTACTACTATTAAAATTGAAGTAACCCTCGTCTCCATTTTTTTTACTTATTTAAAAAAATCGAGACATTCAGATGAATAAGATATAAAATTTTATTCATTATGCTATTTTAAAATTAGCATATAGATATTACCCTCCAACAGGAATGAAGAATAAAAATATTGATACCATGTATCAATTAGAAAAAATATTGATATTTTTTCTAAATATTCCTTCCAATCCTTCAAAAGAAATATCCAGTTCTCCCTTCTTTTTCTTCCAAATAATTTATATTTTTTTCAAATCTATGTATAATGAATCGTAAATTTTCCTTTCATTAGATACTCAGCTATATTTCCCCCTCTTTTTTACAGAGTAAACCTAATACATTAAATATTATTCTCAGATTTAAATTAAATAATAAATAAAAAAATACCAACACTAAAACTTTACAGGAAAAACTGATACCAATCAATCCGTACTCAATCAACATTGCTTCAAATGATGTAAGATTATTGATCAAAAACCAGTAGCTTTCTTGATTCTTTTAATTTTTCCTCCATATTACGGTGCTGCTGCATAAAGAATTCCAATTTTAAAAGGGTGCAGCATAATCTTGCCGCACCCTTTTAGCTGATTCTATTTTTGAACTAAGTAAGCAACCATTTGCTTCAGTTGTTGATCTGTCACTATCTTTCCATGCTCATACAACGCCTCTAGCTTTCTCTTGTCCTTTTCTACTCTGGAAACATCTACTGGATGCTCCGGACGAAAAACAAACAATCGCCCCTCTCTTTCCAGACGATTGATCTCCTCCAGCTCTTCATTATAACGTTGAGGACGTGTAATAAAGGCGTTCACAAATTCTGGATATTTCCGGTAATATCGTGCTGCAAGCTTATTAACCCGCTGACTGTTCTCAGGCTTTCTATACGCAATATCCTGTGTCAGAACAACAACGATCTTTTTATACCCAAGATCGATTGCCCGCTGGTAAGGGATCGATGAACTGATTCCTCCATCAAGATAAGGATGCTCATCTACTTTACGTATCTTAGAAACAAGCGGCATACTGGCAGATGCCTTAACTGCTTCAAACTGATCATTGTCGCGCATCTTTCTAAAATAATCGCTTTTTCCAGTTAAACAATTTGTCGCACCAATCTCGAACATTTGCTCAGAAGACAGATATGTCTCGTAATCAAATGGGATATAGGTCTCAGAGATTGGACCAAAAAGAAAATCAAAGTTGAAAATCCCTCCGTGGAAAAAAAGATTTCTCATCCCAATATAGCGTTTATCATGCAGGAACTGAAGATTCGTTTCAGCAGTTCGACCTACTTGCTTAGATAAATAGTTGACTCCACAAAGTGCTCCTCCTGAGACGCCATTTACATATTCAAACTCAATCTCATTTTGAATGAATCGATCCAATATCCCGCTGGTAAAGAGAACACGCAATGCTCCACCTTCCAAAATCAATGCTGCTTTTTCCATAAAATACCTCCCTTAGCCACTCGTTTATAAGTAAAATTATAGCACAAAGTACTTAATCAATTACAAATAAACCATTTAGCAGCAAAAGCGGGGGATGATATATTCTTATTCTTTATTCTCATCAAGTGTTAGTCATGCATCGATATTCTATCAAATAGAAAAAAGTTTCCATTCATTCTTTCCCATCTCTTCTAATTTGTAGTTTTCCAATACCATACTCTAAATAAGCTTTTTTAGGAGATCGTTTAGATGCCGCATAGCAGTTGATACTTGTTGGAAATAAGCAGATAGCGGTTGAAACATTTACATTTACCTAATTGACTATCCTCAAGCCGCTTAAATACAAGTTAGTAATATAAAAGAAACATCAATCTATTTTTCTTAATTTAATAGATTAGCTAAGTATTTCCATATCTTTATTCCAAAACAAAAAAAGATCTATCAGACAATCGAAAATGTTGATAGATCAATACTACCGGTGGCCGAGGTCAAACTAGGACGCCCTCGCAGGCACTGGATTTTAAGACTATAAAATACAATTAACTTTTTCAATTTTAATCATTAAAATTCTCTTCAATCATCCTTTCTTTAAAGTGGTTACTTATCTCAATAGAAATATTATCTGTAGGTATATTCAGTTCCCAATTAATATCGTAGTCATCTCTGGAAGGTCCTATATCACAAAAAATGCGCAACTTATACTCATTATCAAAAACGATTTCTAAATCATATTGAGGGCTCAAATAAACATTTTTCACTTTTCTTCCTTTAAGAACCGGACTCTTTTCACCTATCAAACCATTGGGACTATCATTACTCTCTGTTGGTAAAACAGTATCTGAAGAGGTAACAATCACCTTTTTCCCTTGCTCAATGCGCCAAGAACACCAAATAAATATATAAGATGTATCTTCAAACTCCAATACCAATGTTGAACCTGCACCACCACCAGCCGTACTTTTAACTACAGTTTGAGCTACCAGTCTCTTTATTTTATTTTCCATTTGCTATATCCTCCGCAATTTCTAAGATTTCTTGATAACTAAAGCCTTGTCCCGTTATTTCATCTCACAGAAAACAAAAAAATCTATCAAACGTCCGAAAACGTTGATAGATCAATGATACCGGCGGCCGGGGTCGAACCGGCACGCCCTCGCGGGCACTGGATTTTGAGTCCAGCGCGTCTGCCAATTCCGCCACGCCGGCATGTCATAAATTTTTAATTATTGCAAGGCGGTAACCGGATTTGAACCGGTGATGAAGGTTTTGCAGACCTCTGCCTTACCACTTGGCTATACCGCCATAATTAAACTGGGGTAGCTGGATTCGAACCAACGAGTGACGGAGTCAAAGTCCGTTGCCTTACCGCTTGGCTATACCCCAAGTACCTAAACCTCTTTTTCAAAAGGTAAGGGCGAACGACGGGAATCGAACCCGCGAGTGCCGGAGCCACAATCCGGTGCGTTAACCACTTCGCCACGATCGCCATAAAACTTATTAAATTAAAATGGCAGGGGTAGCAGGAATTGAACCCACACTAACGGTTTTGGAGACCGCTGTTCTACCTTTAAACTATACCCCTAAATGGAGGAAAGTGGATTCGAACCACTGAACCCTAAGGAACGGATTTACAGTCCGTCGCGTTTAGCCACTTCGCTATTCCTCCATAATGGCGCAAGACAGAATCGAACTGCCGACACACGGAGCTTCAATCCGTTGCTCTACCAACTGAGCTACTGCGCCAAATGATATATAATGTTACTAACGGTCCCGACGGGAATCGAACCCGCGATCTCCTGCGTGACAGGCAGGCATGTTAACCCCTACACCACGGAACCAGTTATGGAGGTTAACGGGATCGAACCGCTGACCCCCTGCTTGTAAGGCAGGTGCTCTCCCAGCTGAGCTAAACCTCCAACGAATATTCTCAAATGACCCGTACGGGATTCGAACCCGTGTTACCGCCGTGAAAGGGCGGTGTCTTAACCACTTGACCAACGGGCCAGCAAAAACGGAGAGTAAGGGATTCGAACCCTTGAGACAGCGTTAGCCGTCTACATGATTTCCAATCATGCTCCTTCGGCCACTCGGACAACTCTCCAGAGTTGAAAAGAAGCACTCTAATTACTCTACACTTTCCTGAAAAAGGAACTCCGGCAGTAGGACTCGAACCTACGACATCATGATTAACAGTCATGCGCTACTACCAACTGAGCTATGCCGGAATTTTGCGCGGCGGCGTCCTACTCTCACAAAGGGAAACCCTTCACTACAATCGGCGCTAAGAAGCTTAACTTCTGTGTTCGGCATGGGAACAGGTGTATCCTTCTCGCTATCGCCACCACACTGGTGTTGTTGGTATATTTACTTTTGAGTTTGCTTTTGCTCACTCAAAACTGGATAAATCAAATCTCTTCAACACAATTCTTACCAAGTTCATTTTCTTACTCTTCCAATTCTTTGGTTAAGTCCTCGACCGATTAGTATTGGTCCGCTCCAACCATCACTGGCCTTCCACTTCCAACCTATCTACCTGATCATCTCTCAGGGGTC
>NZ_JAEDXU010000016.1 GCF_017830045.1 Enterococcus larvae
TTCCTTTCTGATTTGGTTTAGTCACTTTAATCTTATAGGTCTGAGTGCTTTTTGTGTACCCTTAAATCAAAAAAAGTGGGACAATGATCAGATTTTCATCTGACTAATGTCCCACTCTCTTTTACTATCATAACGGAACCACGCATTTTACGGCAGAAAATGTGTCTCTTATCTATTATGCTTTTGGTACAATTATTAATAGATAAGGAGTGAGCGCATGAAATTTAGAGGACCAATGCTGATTGTAAAAGACATAGAGAAATCAAAGGGATTTTATACACAAATTATAGGTGTAAGAGTTATTTCTGATTTAGGAGAAAATGCAACCCTTACAGGCGGGCTGGCGCTTCAAACAGAACAGTCATGGCTGACATTCACAAACTGTAAACAGGATTTTTTCCGCTATGGTGGAAATGTAGTCGAAATGTATTTTGAAGAAGAAGATTTTGACGGGTTTATGGAAAAGCTTAGAAAGAAAAAAGTTGAACTGCTTGGTTCTGAGATGATCATGCCATGGGGACAAAAGGTTGCCCGCTTGTATGATCCTGATGGACATATCATTGAGGTAGGCGAGGACTTGAAAATCATGGTAAAACGCTTATACAAAGAAGGGCTGACCATAGATGAACTAGCTGATAAAACCTATATGGAAAAGGGGATGATCGAGAAGATAGTTCATAGCTAAAAGATAGATTAAAGCTATTGCAGCAGCCGATGTATTGCTTGGTTGGTTTTACTGTGGTTATTAAAAAAGAGTTTATAGGGGGTGTGATCATGGCAATTACAAATATAAAGGCTGTTTTTGATTGTGATATCCAACAGGTTTGGCAAATTGTTACATCTTTGACAGAGTATTCATGGCGAAGCGACATAAGTAAAATAGAACAAATCAGTGAACAACAGTTTATTGAATATACTCCGGATGGGTATGCAACGACATTTACCATTACCTCAAGAGAGTATCTCAAGAGCTGGGCATTCGATATGGAAAACGATAATATGAAGGGACATTGGGCTGGTCATTTTTCTCAAGCAAACGGGAAGACAGAAATCGATTTTACCGAGGATGTTACAGCTAAGAAGCTAATAATGAAGCCATTTGTAAAAGGTTACTTAAAAAAACAGCAGGCACAATATGTTGCAGATCTGCAAAAAGCTATTTCAGTAAAACCTTAAAAGAAGCAATAAAATAATGATGAATATAAGAAAAGATCAAGCAAAGTGATTCTGGTATTAAAATTGGGATCATTCTGTCTGATTTTTTTTATTTTGCATGAGTTGAATCGTTGTATGTGAAATAAGTAACAGTTTTCTTTGACAACAAGTATTTTATCTGGTAATATGATTGTAATATTTAAGTGATATCAATTTGATATCACAAGGGAGGATGGAGAAAAATGGAAAATCAAAAAGCAGTAATGAATAAAGTACCAACACAGGAGGTTCAACTAAAAGCAATGAGCGGGATGCCGATGCTGTTATTGAATATTTTCGGGATCGTTTTATCAATCGTTGCATTCATAGTCGGCGTTGTGTATTTAGATCAGGAATCCTTTGTATTAGGCAGTATTTTACTTGGATTAAGCATATTCTACTGGTGCGTACCATTGCCGCTTTTGTTTATGGGGCTAAAAACTATTCGTCCAAATGAGGCAATGGTCATGACATTGTTCGGACGGTATATTGGTACGCTGAAGGGGGAAGGCTTCTACTTTGTTAATCCATTTACAACAGCAGTACCGATCCCAACAAGCTTGGCATCATCAGAGAATGCTCCTGCATTGGAGCCTGAAACTGTAGCTGCCAAAGGGGGAAACAATAATCAACATCGTTCTTCACGCAAGATATCACTGAAAACGATGGCATTGAGTAACAATAAGCAAAAAGTGAATGATCGACTTGGAAATCCAATCATTATCAGTATTGTTGTTATCTGGCGTGTGGCAGACACTGCGAAAGCAATGTTTGATGTGGATAATTTTGCCGAGTATCTTTCTATTCAATGTGATTCTGCGTTGAGAAATATTGTTCGTCTGTACTCTTATGATGCAGCGGATAATGAAGATGCTAATGAGCGAAGCTTACGGGGATCAAGTCAGGAAATCAGCAATCGATTGGCTGAAGAAATTCAATCAAAAGTTGATGTTGCCGGTCTTGAAATCATGGAAGCACGAATCACTCATTTAGCTTATGCTCCGGAAATCGCTGCTGCAATGCTGCAGCGTCAGCAGGCTTCTGCTGTTGTGGATGCTCGTCAACTGATTGTTGAAGGAGCAGTAGGCATGGTTGAAATGGCTCTGGCAAAACTGAGTGAACAGGAAATCGTTGAGTTGGATGATGAGCGCAAAGCAGCTATGGTAAGTAATTTGATGGTTGTTCTATGTGGGAATCGTGATGCACAGCCTATTGTAAATAGCGGATCATTGTACTAAGATACTTTTAGTATCTGCGGAGAGGACTGTTGTTATGGACGGAAAAGAGCAGAAAACAAAAAAACAGGTGCCGCTGCGCCTTTCTACCGCACTGTACAACGAACTGGCTGCGTGGGCGGAGGATGAGTTCCGCAGTGTGAACGGTCAAATCGAATACCTGTTGACGGAGGCCGTAAAAAAGCGTAAGGGTTCCAATGAAAAAGAAGAATGAGGAAGAAACAGCAGCAAACCAGATGTTCAAAATCTATTGCTGCTGATGCCTTCCAGATAAAAAATACCTCATAAAAGCCGTGGATAAAAACAGCTTTTATGAGGTATTTTATTGTGCTTTATTTACTATATTGGCGGGCTATCTTTGTACTAAGTGACTATCAGCCTCAGGAGATCTATACTTTAGCCTATTTCAGCTTCAGCAGTTTCTTTAGATAATGTATAGATTGTGCTGTTAGTCTTGAAATAAGCGTCCACTAAATTTTTCAACTCATGAATTGCTAGATTTGCTCGTTTAGCTTGTTCGTTATTGATGGCTTCTATAACAAGGATCGCATTTGTTGTTTCCTCAGTCAGCATGGTTCGTTGTGCTTCCCGCCAATTCAAACACCGGCAAATTGCTCCAACCTCATCAAAATAGATAAGCTCCTCTGGTAAGGCAGGAGAATCATTCTCTGCTCCAAGAGGGAAAAAGCTCTCTCCACCGTTGGCTTTCCCTAAGTATAAATGCCCTTCTATTTTGTCGACATCTTCCCCGCCGCTCGGGACACCATATTTTAAAGAAACACTGTTGTAGATATCAACAAGAGGATTAATTGGAAAGAATTTTCGTTGCTGGTTCACCCTTTTTAATAATGCTTCAATAGAGGAACGAGCACCCTTTTTCGTTTTGAACTTGCTGAAGGCATCCCGCCATTGTGCAACAACAGGATTGCTGCTGAAGCTTTCTTCTGTTAAAAACTTATCCGCCTCTTTAGCAGCATCCTTTAGCAGTTCGGTAAAATGGGCTTCATCCTTTTCTTCAATGTGGTTATCAATATCCTTCATGACCAAAAAGTTGATTTGAGCTTCTGGAAAAAGCTCCCAAAACTCTTCATTAATGATTACTTTTTTCATTATGATCAGCCTCCTCTATGATGATTGTAGCTGTTCCTAAGAAATAAGGCAATGTGTTATAAAGGTTGTTTTGCCTAATGCTTTCTAATCGAGCAAATACTAGGATGCTGTGATGAAGGGCTGATCCAATGCGATTTCTTTATTTTTTGTTATTTTATAAGAGATACAAACTAATTATATATTTAAGGTATTTCTAATTATATATTAAAAAATAAAGTTTTTTAGTATGTAAAACTAAGCTTTTGATCATGTATTGCATTTGTTTCTTGTTATGATAAGATGTTATTATAACGAGGAAGGGAATGATAAATGTTGAAACGTTTGAAAAAAGTATTGGTTGGTGCCGGATTAGGTTTATTATTTGTATTTCCAATGGGTGCTAGTGCAGATTCGAGTGAATTTATCCACATTGGAAGCAATGATTTGCGTGGGGGAGTAGCAGACGAAATCGATGGTTATCTATCGGAGTATTTTAGCTCAAAGCAAGAAGAGTTGAATGAATTGCTGGAAAGTGGTCAAATAACTGAAGCTGAATATGAGGCACAGAATGAGGCGATTGAGAAGGAATGGCAAGAAGAAGACCTGATCATCAATCAACTGCAGCTATTCAAGCCATCATACATGGCACATGTTAAGGATATCAGCCCAGATTGGTCAGACCCTTATACGAATATTCATGGGGTGGAATTTGCTGAGAATTTAGAAATGTTAAGCGGTGAATTTACGAATCCTGTTTATGATTTGAGACCAGTCAGTGCCGCTAAAAAGCTGAAAGAATTGCGCCTTCCTATTGCCAATCAGCATGCGTTGACTGATTTAGCCGGCTTAGAGAATCTAGAACAATTGTATCTAGAAGGCAAAGGCTTCGGCACAGAAGATGAGGAAATGGCCGCAGAAGAAGCCGTGCAAGAAGAACTAGGCTACTATTATGACGCTATCTACACACAAGCGTTACTGACAGATGTTTCTGCATTGTCTAGTTTGAATAAGCTAAGCAGACTAGACATTTATTCTGAAGGAGCGCTACCAGTAGTTACACTCAGACAAGGAACAACTTCTTATGAATTAGTTGATCCGGTCATCCTGTCTTCTCAATTCGATGGTGCAGAAATAGAGTACCATTCCTATCTGAATCAAGGAGACGAAGATTATAGCTTTGAAAGTAATGAGGAAGTCAAATGGGAAGGATTAACAGGTTCAGAGCGCTTCTTGTCATTCTCTTTCAGTGTTAGAAAAGGCAATTATTCCTTCGACGGAGAGGGACAAATCCCAATTCGCTGGAAATAGGCAAGGTTTATTTGAGGAAGCCTAAAATGAAACAGCATTTGACTAAATGGAACAGAAATAAAAAAACAGTATTGAGAATCATTCTCAGTGCTGTTTTTTTGTGCTATACTTAACAAGTTGAATGGAAGATATTTTACCAAGATAATTTTAATACTAAAAAAAGAGACACATAATTATTTAGAAATAGGAGTAGTGATTCATGAAAAAATTTCTTTTTATTGCGCTGGGGGCAGTGACATTTGCTTTAGGAACATTGGGAATATTCCTGCCGTTTCTACCAACAACAGTTTTCTATTTATTAACAGGATTTTTCTGGTTGAGAAGCTCTGATAAGCTGTACAATCGCTTTATTCAATCGGAAAGCTATCAAAAATATGTTGAGAAACCAATCCTTCAAAAAAATATTTCTACAAAGAATATGATCAAGATGTTTTTAGCTATTTTTATTGTTTTTCTGATTCCTTGCATTATTGTTGATAATTTGATGATGAGAGTAACTATGGGGATTGTTTATGTCACCCATGTTGTCTTACTGACATGGTATTTAAAAGGAAAGAATCGCAGTGTAGCTTCTGCTGAAGTAGGTAACCGTAATGATCGATAAACGGCTTTTTCAGTTAGTTGAAAAAAAACAACTGGTACTTTTGGTGGCAGCTCGACTATTGAATCTGATTTTATCTATTTTCATCTGGTTTATGTTTGCGGAAGCTTTGGCACTTTACCTTGAGCAAGGGGTACTGAACAGCGGGAAAATCATTATTGCTGCAGTGGGTGTACTTGTAGTAAAAAGCTTTTTAGCCAAGATGATTGAGATGTTGACCTATGAATCCTCGGCTGAGCTTCGCTTATCTATCCGTAAGGCAGTGATGGCAAAAGCATTTCGAATGGGAAATAGTGAAGGTCAACTGGCTCCTGCTACATTGGCGCAGCTTTCAGTAGATGGTATTGAGCAGTTGGAAATCTATTATGCTCGATTTTTGCCGCAATTTTTCTACTGTATGTTGGCTTCGTTGATGATTTTTTTCACATTAGGTCCATTTGCTTGGAAACCTGCGTTGGTTCTTTTGGTATGTATGCCGTTGATTCCGATCGTGATCATGGCGGTCATGAAAATTGCCAAGAGAATATTGAGCAGTTATTGGGGCAGATATACAGATTTAGGGACGAAGTTTCATGAAAATCTAAACGGACTGAGCGTTTTGAAAGCTTATGATCAGGATGAATTCAAGCAAAAGGAAGTTGCTGAAGATGCGGAGCGTTTCCGTAAAGTAACAATGAGCTTGCTGTCTATGCAATTGAATTCAATCACAATTATGGATATCATTTCCTATAGCGGTGCGGCTTTGGGTATTGGGTTAGCATTGTTGACCTATCAACAGGGCGGCATCAGTACAGTCGGGATGATTATGTTTCTATTGTTAAGCGCAGAATTTTTTATTCCCATGCGTCAGCTGGGCTCATTGTTTCATGTAGCGATGAATGGCATCAGTGCTTGCGGAAAGCTGTTTACCTATTTGGAACTTCCGGAACAAGAATACGGTACGGAGACAATCAATACACCGCTGAACGAGATTAAGGTTGAAGATATTTCTTTTCAATATAAAGGATCAGATACACTTGCATTACAGCGGGTTTCTGCTTCATTCAAAAAAGGAGAATTTTCTGCATTAGTTGGGAAATCCGGCTCAGGAAAGAGTACCTTTGTACGTTTACTTCTGCACCAGTTATCAGGACATAATGGAAAAATCCTTTGGGGAAACAATGAGCTGAAAGAGTTGGATGCAGCTGCTATCCATAAACGAGCATTGCTTGTAGATAATCATGGGTACCTATATCCTACTTCAATCAAGGAAAACCTATTACTTGCAGCGTCTAGTGCTTCGGATGAAGAATTATGGCAGGTATTGGAAAAAGTGCGTATGAAAGCTTTTGTCGAGCAGCTTCCAATGCAGTTGGAGGATGTACTGACTGAGAATGGCAGTAATTTATCTGGTGGTCAGAGACAACGACTGCTTTTGGCACGAGCCTTACTAAGTGAAACGGAATTTTATGTATTTGATGAAATCACCTCAGGAATCGACCTTGAGAGTGAGGAAATAATTTTGACTGTTTTAAAAGAGCTTTCGCAAGAAAGAATCGTTTTATTCATTTCTCATCGTCTTTATAATGTATTGAAGGCCGATCAGGTAATGGTTTTTGAGAACGGAAGAGTGGTTGAAAACGGAACTCCTAATGAGTTACAACAGGGAACAGGGTATTTCCAAAATTATTTCCAAGAAGAAAGTCAGCTACTGAAGGAGGGAAATCGATGAACCAATCAAATGTTATCCTTTGGCTGATTTCCTTTGTGAAGCCGCTGAGGGGGAAAATGAGCTTGGCAATTTTACTTGGGATCATCAGTAATTTATCGGTGATAGCTATCCCAATTATTGGAACAAGAGAGCTTTGGCGACTTTTTTCCGGAGAGGCAACAAATGCGATGAACGCAATGCTGTTGATGATTGGCTGTGGTCTCTTGCGAGGTGTTGCCCGTTACTGTGAACAGTACCTGAATCATGATATTGCTTTTCGCTTACTAGCCTATATTCGTGAACAAATTTTTGCTGTTTTGAGAAAACTGGGACCAGCTCGATTGACTGGCAAGCGGAGCGGAGAGTTGATTACGGCGATCACTTCAGATGTCGAAGCTCTGGAAGTCTTTTTTGCCCATACGATTTCACCGACATTTATCGCTTTAGGGACAACAGTTGTTTCTGTTGGTTATCTATGGAGCTACAACTGGGTATTAGCACTTATTCTACTTGGCGGTCAGCTGCTAGTGGGAGTGGTGATTCCTATAGTTGGTTATCAAAAAAGTAAAAAAATCGGGGATGCCTATCAGAGTGCGCTAGCAGAAATGAATCAGTATGTGATGGAAAATGTAGAAAGCTTGCAGGATATTGCGCAATACGATTTGGGCGAGCAACGTCTGGAACAGCTCGAGAAATCTGGTAAAAGCTTGAATAAACAATACAAAGGACGATTGAAGCAATCTACTTTATTACAGATAATAAGCGAGGCTGTGCTGGTTGGGACAGCAGTAGGTATCCTGCTCTTAGGGAATACACTGAATCTACCAGCAGAAACAGTAATAACCAGTACGGTGCTTAGTCTGAGTTCATTTGGTTCAGTTCTTGCGTTAAGTGGTTTAGGGAATGCGCTTCTTACAACTTTGGCAAGTGGTCGTCGTTTGTATGAGCTTGTGCAGGAGGAAGCTGTTGTCTCATTTGAGGATAGTGAACAAGAACTATCACAGTTTTCTGGTGCAAAGTTAAAAGATGTGTCATTTGCTTATGAAGGCACAGACAAGGTAGTAAATCAGCTTTCTTTAGATATAGAGCAAGGCACTGTCTTAGGTATTGGTGGAGAAAGCGGCAGTGGGAAAAGTACTCTTCTTAAATTGCTGATGCGCTACTGGGACCCTCAGACTGGAACGATTCAAATCAGTGATACGAAGCTGACGCAAATCTCAGAGCGATCCCTTCATCAATTGGAAGGGGTCATGGAGCAGACGACCTTTATCTTTGAGGATACTATCGCAAACAATATCAGCTTAAGAAAAGAAAGCTATTCCATTCAGGAGATAGAGGCGGCGGCACAGCAGGCAGCACTTCATGAATGGATCATATCCTTACCCGATGGCTATGACACAATGATTGGCGGACAAGCTAGATCTGTATCGGATGGAGAGCGTCAACGATTTGGTTTGGCACGTCTATTTCTGCATGATGCACCATTCCTGTTATTGGATGAGCCAACTAGTAATCTGGATTACATCAATGAGCAAGAGATATTGAATGCATTATCTTCGGAAGCAGCAGAGAAAACAGTTTTCTTGATTTCCCATAGAGCGACTACATTAGCATTTGCTGATCAACAGCTGTTTTTGGAAAAGGGAAAGCTAGTTACAAAATAGAAAAGAGGCGGGACCAAAAGTGAGATGCTCCGAGAATTAAGAAGAAATATAGGAAAATGGCTTTTCATATTTTCAGTATCCAAGTAGGTACTTTCCCACATCAGAATTACTGCAGTAGTTGTTGTGTGTTAAAGCAATTTCGACTTAATTTCGAAGGAGCAGCTTTTGGCTCGCCGTTTATTCGTAGAGTGTGAGACAATTTCTAATTTGATTATTGTCTTGCACCTTTTTTGCGGTTAGCTTTTTGATTTGATATTTTGTAAATAAGCATTTTGTAGAATGACCGCAGTTATCAAAGTGCTAAGAACGATTGGCAGCAGCGTTCCAACGGCTGTGCTGATGAATGCTGCCGCAAGTAATAGCAGAATTGTTAAACCCAGTAGTTTTCCAAAAGATAGTCGTATTTTTTTCCAATAACGACTGATAAGAAAATGGGTCAGGAAAATGATACTGCCGCATAAGAGATAGGTCATTAGGTAGCCCTCTTTTCATTTTGTAGTTAATCAGTTGATGCTTGCTTCTTCCTGAGATTCTTGCTCTATTTGCATCTTTTCAAACGCCTTGAAGAACGGGTAATAAATCATCAGAGAAACAGCAAAGCAGACGAAGACCATCACGCAGGCGACCCAATTCCAGTTGGAAGTAATCAGAGCACCAAGTGGAGCTGGTATAGAGAATGGCGGCTTGACCATCATTTTTGGCATCCAGCCAAGAACTGTCACAATGTAGACCAGTATCGTGTTAACGATTGGCACTAAGATGAATGGAATCGCCAGTATCGGGTTCATAACGATCGGTGCACCAAAGATTACAGGCTCATTGATGTTGAATATACCTGGAAGAATGGATAGTCGTCCTAATTGCTTCAAGTATTTTGAGCGTGAGAAAAGGAATAAAACTACTAACGCTAAGGTTGCACCAGTACCGCCCATTTGCGCATACCACTGGTAAAATTGTTCAGTAAATAAATTCGGTAATTTAAAAGCACTCATACCGTTTTGAAACAGCTCGGCGTTCTCAATGATTGCTTGATCCCAGAATGGACGAATCACTGGTCCTAGAACAGCGTGACCATGAATACCTAGCGCCCAGAATAGACAAATCATGAATTGGGTGATGACGCCTCCAAGAAGGTTATTCCCAGTGAGGAATCCCTTCAATGGTGAGATAGCTAAGCTTAATAATTCATTCAAATTAAAATTTAAAAAATGTCTTGGAATCCAGAATAATAAAATGACGATCAATGTTGGTAAAAGTGCAGCAAAAGATTCACCGACAACAGGTGGTACACCTGCGGGCATTTTAATCTCAAGATTTTTTTCTTTCGTGAAACGATAGATTTCAACAGAAATAAGTGCGGCTACAATAGCGCCAAAAAGCCCTTGAGAGCCCAATGGTGTAATGGGAATATACCGCCCGGCAGCAACTGTATTTCCGAACGTATCGATGCCTTCTTGAATATTGACGGGTACGACCATCAATAATGTAGCAAGCATAGATAAAAACCCACTGGTTATTTTGTCTAGTTTATATGTGCTTCCCAAAAATGCTCCGATTGTGAAGGAGGCATAAAGTGACATCAGTCCAACAGTAAAACGAAACGGCACATCTAAAGCCTGTAAGTAGGGTGCAATCATTTCCGAGTAGCCGGTAATCGGCAGATTCAATAGGATTGTGAAGAATGAGCCGACAATAGTTAAAGGCAAAATGGAAATCAATCCATTTCTAACAGCCTGCAAATGTCTTTGGTTACCGATAGCATTTGCAATAGGCAGCAACTTAATAGCAAGATTATCAAAAACTTTCATCATAAGAGGTTCTCCTTTTTTCATGGAAGAATCTGATCAGATAACTTCACAGATTCTAAAATTTTGATGGTCCGATATCCTCTACTTCTAGGTTCTTGTGTATGCAAGAGTAGAGGTTCTCCTTTTGATTGTGGAAGAATCTGATCATGTAACTTTACAGATTCTTAAACTTTGTGGTCCGATATCCTCTACTTCTAGGTTCTTGTGTATGCAAGAGTAGAGGTTCTCCTTTTGATTGTGGAAGAATCTGATCAGATAACTTCACAGATTCTAAAATTTTGATGGTCCGATGTCCATTTTCCTAGCATTTTTGGTGAAAGGGAAATGGCTCTCCTTTTTTTCATGGATGAGTCAGGTCAAATAATTTTCTTGTCGTTATTTCTATTCAAAGCCATGTTGTTCTGTGACGGTTTTGAACCATTTTCCTGATTTTTTGCAGGTCTTTTCGCCAGTTTCGATATCCAATCGATAGAAGCCGTAACGGTTTTTATAAGCATTTCCCCAGGACCAGCAATCCACAAAGGTCCACATATGATAGCCCAGGCAATTTGCTCCTTCATCGATTGCTTGATTCAAATAGCTCAAGTGCTCCTTAAGAAAATCGATCCTGTAATCATCCTGCACGACGCCATCCTTCATGAATCGTTCTTCATCTTGAATACCGATACCGTTCTCTGAAACAAACCAGTCGATATTACCATATTCTTGTTGAATTTTTTTAGCAATGTCATAGATGCCTTTGGGATATATTTCGATTCCTCTGGATGTATTCATTCGACGACCGGGCATTTCATAATTATCAAAGAACCATTCCGGAGAAAAAACACCTTCTGGATTAGGTAGACATTCCTTTGCCCTCACTCTTCGAGGTCGATAGTAATTGATGCCTAGAAGATCGATTTTTGTTGACGAGATAAGCTGCGTATCTTCGTTTGTTACCTCAGGAAGCTGATTATATTTTTGAAGGATCACTTTTAATTTGTCAGGGTATTTTCCTTTTAGAATAGCGTCATTGATACTTTTCGTGTAGAAAAGATCGGCCATTTCTGCTGCTAAAAGATCAGCTGGATTTTGACTTCGGGGATACACAGGGATCACGTCCATGATAATCCCGATTTTGCCAGGAAGTTCCATCTCACGATAGCATTTCACTGCTTCACAATGAGCAAGAACGATATGATGAAGAACAGTGGCTGCTCGTTTGAAGTCAACGACATAAGGATAATGGCGATCATGAAGATAACCGGCTTCAGCAGGGATCATCGGTTCGTTGAAGGTAAACCAATACTTGACGCGATCACCAAACAACTCAAAGCAGGTTTTTGCATAGTCAGTATAGGCTTGAATGACTTTGCGGTTTTCAAAGCCTCCGATTTCTTGAAGCTTCATTGGCATATCAAAATGATAGAGATTGATAAATGGCTCGATTCCCTGAGCTAACAGTTCATTGATCATTTCGTTGTAAAAATCAACCCCTTGTTGATTGATTTCTCCGGTTCCTTCTGGGAAAATCCTAGACCAGGAAATAGATGTCCGAAAAGAGTTAAAACCTATTTCTTTCATTCTTTGTATATCTTCTTTAATATCTCGATAGAAGTAGGAGGTATGTTCCGTAGTCACACCATCATAAAAGCGGAAATTAAAATGCTTAGATGAGTAATCCCAAATATTCTCTCCTTTGCCGTCATTTTTTTCACGTCCTTCTGCTTGAGTTGCACTACTGGCAGCTCCCCAGAAGAATGTTTTTGGAAAATTGATTGTCATGTTGTTCCTCCTCGTTTGTCTATTGCAGATTGTTTGGGCGCCCTCTATAATGAAGTATAGCACCAGCAAATCTGAAATGTTATGCGCTTTCAAACTGTTGTCATTTGTATCGACAGCTTGATATTATTGACAAATCTGTCACAGCTTGTGACAAGGAGGACAACTATGCTTTTTTTAGACTACATTCCTGAACTGAATCCGTTAGAGTACGATATTTATCATTATATTGCGAATAACTTAAAAGCTGTTTCTTATATGCGAATCAGGGATCTTGCAGAAGAGACGCATACTAGTACAGCAAGTATTCAGCGTTTTTGCCATAAATTTGAATGCAATGGATTTGCAGAATTTAAGGTAAAGCTTCAGCTGTATGCAGATTCGCTGCAAAAAGCACAAGTTTCTGATGTTGATGAGGCACAATACATCCATTTTCTTGAACGAGTCAACGACCCCTTTTTGAAAGATAAGATTGAAAAAGCTGTAGATATGCTTTATGACAAAGGTTTGGTTCTGTTTCTTGGTTCAGGTTCATCGGAAATGATTGCCGGATATGGCATGTTGTATTTTAGCAACCTATCTCAAACAGCTCTGCGAATCGAAGACCCATCAAATTACCCCATCGAATGGTTTCCAGATGATGTGCTGCAGAATACCTGTGTGATCGCTCTGTCTGTAACTGGAGAAACAAAAGAAATTATCCATTATATCAAACGGTTGAATACAAAGAAATGTCCAATCATTTCTATTACGAATGGCGATAGTTCGACAATCAGTCGAATGTCTGATCTAAATATCCCTTATACGATCAATCGTGAAACTATTTATAAAACAAGTGATAATCACGATAAAACAATTGAACTGACCTCTCAACTGCCTGCACTTTTTCTAATTGAAAAAATAGCAAAACGTCTAAGGCTGCGTAAAAATATTTGATCAAAACCTGTTTATTTACGAAAATTAGAACAACTCGTCAAAGGAGCGTGAAATGATAGTTATGAAAATTAAGCTGAAGTTAGGGGACATCACTAAATTACAGACAGATGCCATTGTTAATGCGGCTAATAGTTCGTTATTAGGAGGCGGTGGTGTCGATGGAGCGATTCATCGAGCAGCAGGCAGACAATTGGTGGAGGAATGTCGAATGCTTAATGGCTGCCGTACAGGAGAAGCAAAGATAACAAAGGGATATAAGCTTTCTGCAAAACATGTTATCCATACTGTTGGACCTGTTTGGAACGGCGGTACAAAAAATGAGGAAGCCCTTTTACGTGACTGTTATCAGAATAGTTTAGTCTTGGCTGTGAAAAATGGGCTGCAGTCAATTGCGTTTCCTTGTATTAGTACGGGAAGGTATCGTTTCCCTATTCAATTGGCCACGGAGATTGCAGTAGAAACAGTTACTACGTTTGCTTCTCTAAACAATGGACTGGATGAAGTCATTTTTATTTGCAACGATCAGGAAAATTATAACCAGTATAGCAACTTGTTGGAGGCTATAAATAATTCTGCTGTTAGTGTAGAATTTTAGCCAATAAATACTATGAAGTGAGTGGGATAATAATCTGTACCCACTTTTTTTCACACCTTGAATCCGAATAAATGACGAGTCAGAAGCAGCTCCTACGGCAATAAGCCGGAATTGAACAAAAATTTGTGAAACAATTTTTGTGCATTCCGGCTTATTGTTTTGAATCATTGAGATTGCTTACAAAGTAAGCAGAGCAGATGCTGAAAAGTACCTACCTGGTACTTGCAGCTAAACACTTCTGTCTCGGCTTCTTTTTGAAATAGACTATAAATGCTGATTTGTTATAAATATAGCCATATCAAGGAACTTGAAGAAATATACTGTATTTTTGTTTGAGGTTAGAAAAACTGCCTAACGATAAATAGACAGACTCAGCCTCTGCTTATGTGACTCATGTACTAATCAAACTTATTCAGCATGTCTATTTTCCAATTAGAATATTTTCAGCCTTTTTACTTTGCGCAACTTTTTTTAAAAGAAGAAATAGCTGGCTTTCTCTATAATAAGATTCATCAAGTAATTCGTTTGATGGTCAAACAGCTGAAGCTGGCTTCAGTCAACATAGGTTCGATTCCTGTATTACTTATAAAGACACTAACAGCAAACCAATCACGTCTATCTGGCTAATAGGAAAAACGTGTCTTGTAAGGGCGCCAACAGCAAACAAACAACCTACTCTTTCCGAGAATGTGAAAAGAAGCGCCCTGTAAAAAAAGGAGTGCAGCAGAAACGACATAGCTGGTCGTTTCTGCTGTTTAGTGGTATGAAATCATGAGAAATGGAAAAATCAAAGTGTATTGAGTCAGTTTGTCAGTAATTAAACATAACAGGAGGGATAATCATGGGAGAGTTTAGCAATGAAGTATTTAAGTTGATGATGGAAGATGTTGTAAATGACAGTTTTTATGTAGAAAAATTATCAAATAGAGGGAAAATATCTGAAATCAGAAAGCTTGCAGAAATAGTAGTTAGAAGAATTTTGAATTACTCAAATGAAGAGTTTGTTACACTGGGAAATCATGACATAGTAACAAAACTAAAAGAAAAAAGTAATAATAATGAGCTTTTACTCGAATCTTTAATGGTGATAAAAAATGAGGGAAATGATGGCACTCATACTCAAAAAGTTGAAGAGTTTTCAGATGAAACGCTTGAAATTGTTATCAACAATTTATTCAATCTATATTCGTATTTGTTAATTGAATATTTTGAGAAATATGCATTTGGGCGCAATGCTATGGTTATGTCTTCTTTTTCTATCCTTCCGCCAAGTATAAGATATATTGTGTTGAACTACTTATATGAGAAAGATCCTATGAATTTGCAAGTGATTGACAAGCTTACTTTGGCGATATTAAAGGCAAAAGGAAAGTCTGAAGCAATCGAATGGATTGAAGAAAGAAAGTTAACTTTAATAGAAATGAGTTCTGTTAGTAAGAAAGCAGAAGAAAATATTATAGGTAAACTAGGATTTGAAGTAGCAACTGTTTTTCTTGCAGAGAGGCCTAACATGTACGATCTATGCAAGACAAGAGTTATAGAAGTCAGTAAGCAAATAGAAAAAATGGGCCCACGTTATACAAGTTTTGAAAATGCTGTTGATTTATATAGAGAAAAAGGAGTGTTGATAGGGGAAGAGGATGAGATTATTGCTTTTAACTCAATTATGCAGTTCCTGTATTTAGGGAGACAACGAGAAGACAATGAACTATTGGATGAAAAGTATTCTTCTTACTATTTATCAACCGATGGAAAATGATCAACTAAAGAGGTATATGAATATCTAGAAAGGCTTGTCAGGCAATACAAAACCAAAGGAGAACGTCTATGTATAAAGAAATAGAGGAAATAATCAATGGCTGGGATCCGATGAATCTGCTTCCGCTTGCTCCGGATGATGAGTATAGCTTTGAAATCAAAAAAATTATTGATGTATTAGAGAAACAGCCGGATATAAATGAGTCGGAGCTTGATGCAGCAATAAGCCAAATATTCAATCAAGCATTCGATGTATCATATTTTCATGCAGAAGATGAGCATATTGCTAAACAGATTTTGTTCGCTGTGGGCTAAGAAATTCTCGTGTATCATCAGACATGGATATGGGTGTTTGTTTTTACAAGGACAGTCAAGAAGAGGAGCAGGTGGGATGATAGAACAGATCAAGCAGTTATTGGATGGCAGCAGAATCAAAGAGATTTATCTGGTTTGGGTCATGGATACTGAAGCTGGCCTGCTGGAGTTTTATCCGGACTTGCGATTTCTTTATCTTGAGTTTGCGACAGGAATCATTGAATGTCGCTCTGTTGAGCAATATTCAAGACTTAAGCTGAGCCTTGTTGATTCAGTCAGATACGATTTCGAGATCGATGAGGATATGTTCAGAGCAACTTCCAGAGCCGGTGAATTGATTCTAGATAACCCGGATTTGCTGACGAATGAAATCACCAGTCTTACATTTTATGACGTGAAGGAATCAGAGAAGGAAGTGCATTGTCTTGCACTTGAGATGCAGTTGAAATCCGGTCAGTTCATTTTCATAGACCCGACATTTCTCCATGGTATTGGTATAGGCGGTTATAATCAGAAGAAATTATGGAGAGAAAATTTGCCCGAAGGTTTAGAAGTAAAGGCGAAACGAGTTGCTCTTTCATAAAAATCGTGAAATAGAATTGATAAAGCATCAAAAGAAGTTGACTAAAACGACCGATAAAGGTGGTTTGTCTGCTTCTTTTTTTGGTAAAATGATAGTGAAAATCTTTTTTTTGGAAAGAAGATAGGAGCAAATAACTATGTCTGTAGCATTGATGATCGACAATCCAATAAATGAAAAAGAGGAATACTTGTATGTTCCGATTGCTGCTGAGCACACCTTTGAGAAATACTGGCAAACAGCAGCAAAGCAGTTGGAGTTGGAATGGGTTCCATTTTTTCAATCAGGAATCGTTATAGGTTGGGAAAGAGAATCTGTAATCATAGAGGAACTTGAAAAAATAAAAAACTGGTTTTTGATCAATGTTTCAGATCAGGCACGGTTAACTTCACTGTTGGAGCGAGTGGTCAATGTTATTCATGCTGTGAAGAAAGTCTTCAAGGACAAGGAAATACGTATTTTTATCGGTTGATTTTATTGTTCTTTCAGTAATGTATTGAAGAGTGGAGTGCAAATGAAGATAGGAAAATGGATAAGAAGAGGAGACAGTAATGGAAAATAGCAAAAGTATGTCTATGAAACGCAACAAGAAGTCAGCTGTGAATCGAAAAAATCAAATTGATTCTGTGCTATTTGGTTTTATTGTTGGTGACTGTCTAGGTGTTCCGGTTGAGTTCAAAAAAAGAGGGACTTATACAGTAAGTGAAATGACGGGCTATGGCACATACAATCAACCGCCGGGAACCTGGTCAGATGACACCTCTTTAACTCTGTGTTTGGCAGAGAATATGGCAGAATCAGGAAATATAACATCGTTAATGGAAAAATTTGTCAATTATCGAGATAACGGCTACATGACACCCTTTGGAGAAATGTTTGATATAGGTGTGACTACGATTGAAGCTATTGAAAGATTTAAACAAGGAATCCCTGCTGATAAATGTGGTGGAGCAGGAGAACGTGAAAATGGAAATGGCGCTTTGATGAGGATATCTCCTCTTGTTTTTACATTGCAGAAGGAACAAGATTTTGAGAAACGAGCGGCTGTTGTGACGATGTATTCTGAAATCACCCATGCGCATCCTCGCTCAATCGTTGCGTCACTTCTATATGTTGAATTGATGCGGAATATGAGCTGTGGGCATAACTTGAAAGACTCATTACAGCTTATTCAACAAGAGTTTTCAGCTCACTTTGACCATGAGCATATTTATATGAACGAGCTATTGAATTTTTCTCGTATTTTTCAAGATGATTTCTTTATACTTTCCGAAGAACAGATTCATTCCAGCGGATATGTTGTTGACAGCTTGGAAGCGGCAATCTGGTGTCTAGGTACAACTTCATCTTATGATACGGCTGTGTTGAAGGCTGTGAATCTGGGGGAAGATACAGATACGATTGGCGCAATCACAGGTAGCCTCGCAGGTCTGTATTATACATTTGAGGAAATCCCGGAAAAGTGGCTTCGTACTATTAAAAATGGACCACTTCTTGATAACGTGATTCAAAAGTTTACTGAATGGATTTCATCTAACTAGAGGGTGGCGGATGCTGTTAATTCGTTTGCTGCAATAGATTGCTGTTAGAGGAGTAGAAGAAAATGAAGCTGGAACCTGGTTGTCCTGACTGTGGGAATGAATTAATGACGGAAATAGAAGGGGGAAGAACATTCGTAGTTTCATGTACGAGTTGCAGCTGGAGTGCAGTAACAAGTTACTTTTCTCCCATTGAGCAGGATAACACTCTATATCATGTATACTTAGAAAAGAATCGTATATTGACAAGTGAACAGATTCGAACAACTGCAAAAATTTCCCCAAAAAGCTACCTTGATATTGGAAGAGCTGTGACGGATAAAGAGTTCCTGATTTTTGAGGGCAATGCTATAGAGGCTCAACAAATAAAGAGGATACTGGAAGAGCAGAAAATAGCTTTCTTTATAGTACCTGAGTTTGATTATTGAAGCACTTGTTTTATTGTGAAGGGAGCTTGGTAATATCAATGAATTATTATTGCAAATTATTTATTCAAACTGAGTTATCCAAAGAAGGAATAGCCGAAAAAATTGTTGACCTACTTGGTATACAATTTAACCGTCATTTTTCAACAGAAACAGATTTTTTTACTCTGGATATTCGTGATAATCGGATACTCGATGAGCATAAAGAGAGAGAACAGACAACCGATTTTCTGTTTTTTCCTTATTTTTTAGATATAGATATTCTCAATGAGAAAAAAAGCAAGGAGTATAAGGCAGTGATCTGTCAATTGCTTCACTGCTTCCGTGAGGTTGGATGGCAGGCTGTGGCAGCTTGTGATTTTGAAGAAGAACTAATTCAAAATAGTGAGACTGACAAATAAAAAATCCCTTCAAGCCAAATTAGCTTGAGGGGATTTCTTCAGTTATCTGTTTGTTTGGTCATCTTCGTTCTGATCATGCTGTTCTGGATGGTAGTCAGGCTGATCATAGGAATCTGTAGAAGGCGTATGATAAGAACCCTCATGTGGTGCATAATAATCGTGCGTCTGCTCTTGATACGGCGGCTGTACATACTGAGCATCATTCCCACCGTATTGATCAGTTTGAGAATACTGATCCTCTGAGTTGTTCTGGTATGTTGAATCAGCTTGTGAATAATAATCATTCTGTTGTTGTGTCTCATTATACAGATTTGCATCCGAGTACTGTTGATTTTCTTGATAATACTGATCATAATCGTAGTTGCTGTTCTGTTCACCATAATTATTTTGGTAATCAGTTGTTGATTGATCGGTATAATAAGCATCTTGATTGGAGGAATAATTAGTGCTTTCCTCTGTATGGTTGGCTGAATCTGTATTATTCAGATAAACATAGCTTTGATCTTGGGGAGCTGCGACAGTAGTTTGAGCTACTTGCTGCTCGACTTTCTTTTGAAGTTTGGCTTGCTTCTGGTTTTTATCTCCAGTTAAGGTCAGGTAAATAATCAAAGCAATCATAATGATTGTTAGGATAATCAGCCCGATATACTGGCCAAATGATATAAACATGATGACCTCCCTAGGTAGTTAATCTTTCTATAGTGTATCAAATGTTTCTTTTGACGTCATCCCTTTTACAGGAAATTTTCAAAGTCTTAACCATATTACTGAAAAAACGACTGAAAAAAGTCGAAAATCATTTGCTTTTCTCTTCATATCAGTATTTTGCGTTACTGATAATGGGAGACTCTAGAAATGGGCCACTTCTTGATAGTAGATATTCCTGTCAAAAAATAGAAATTTCTATTCCTCATTTCCATAGTTAATTATTTGTAAATATGGTCAATTATGTTTGGATAGATAAATTGGTTGTGGTAAACTGTACTAAGCAAGTTTTTTTGGAGGAATACTATTGAAATCAAAAGAGATGTTAAAAACTATACTATTTTTTATCGGATTGGCAGCAGTCCTGTTTTTGCTTAGACAGTTTGTCTTCACACCAGTTGTTGTAAAAGGACATTCTATGGACCCTACGCTAGCTGACGGCGAGCGAGTGATCGCGTTTAAGAATACAAAAATTGAGCGTTTCGATATCGTGACGTTTCCTGCTCCGGATGAACCCAACAAGAATTATATCAAGCGAGTGATTGGCTTACCGGGAGAAACGGTTGAGTATAAAAATGATGTATTGTATGTGGACGGAAAAGAAATGGACGAGCCTTATTTAGATGAGTTCAAATCTGAACTGACGGATGGCGGACCATTGACCTATGATTTTTCATTGGAGGATATAGGTGCTAAAACTGTCCCGGAAGGTGAGTACTTTGTTTTAGGAGACAATCGTAGAAATTCTAAGGATGGGCGAATGATTGGATTCGTTAGCGAAGATAAAATTTTGGGTGATGTCAAGTTTGTTTTATGGCCGTTGGATCGTTTTGGTACAATCTGATCTCGACTATAAGGAAATAAAAAAATCATGGCTGGGATTGTCACTATCCCGGCTTTTTATTTTGCTGAAAAGGCGAAGCGTTCTACTCCATAGTTTATATGTTTTGGTGGTGGAAATCCTCGTTGGCTATTATAATTATCTATAGTGAACAAATGAAGTCAGAGATTGAAAAGGATGATTGAGATGATCTGAAAAATCTGTGGACATGATTGATATCCTTTTAACGAAGAGGTAGAAGGATGCATTGAAATCTTTTGTTTTTGGCTACTGGAGTTTGCTCAAAAATGATTTTACAGCATAGAAGGGAGAGGAACAATCTCTCAATTGTGTATCGATATACGAAAAATACCGGAAAGGATGTGGGGACATGTCTTTACAATTTATTCGAGGAACAGGGGATAAGGATCTTGAAAAAACATTGGTTGATAAGGCCGAGGAATGGTTGGACGCTGATCCGAACAACGAAGTATTTTATCTGGTTCCCAACTATATCAAGTTTGAAAAAGAGGTTCTTTTTTTAAAGGAAATCAAAGAACGCATTGCTCCTTCAAACACAATGATGGCAACGATGCGTTTGCAAGTATTTAGTTTTCAACGCTTGGCTTGGTATTATCTGCAGCATACACAATACTACCAGCAGGAACTGCTCTCAGAGGTAGGGGCGGCAATGATTTTTCGAAAAATCTTAAGTGAGAACGAGGAGAAGTTGACTGTATTTCGAGGAGAAGTCAATAAATCGGGATTTATTCAGCAACTATACGCATTGTATCAGGAAATGAAAGAAGGCAATGTTGAGCTGACAGATCTTGCTTCTATGACCGCAGATGATCAGACGTTGGATGACCAAGATATTACGCAAAAGCTGGCGGATATTCAGTGGCTTTTTGCGGCTTTTGAACAAGAACTTCAAAAACACGGTATCAATGAAACGGAGTATCTGACTGTTCTAAGCAGTTATTTGAAGACAAAAAACTTAGGAAATGTACTATTTGTCCTCAGCGGTTATAATCATTTTAATGCAAACGAACTGCAGCTGCTTCAAGCTTTGATGGAGCAGGGAGCAGAGGTAAAGGTGGCACTGACACTGGATCGCTCATATCCGGATAAAAAGCCGGAGACTGTTGAGTTGTTTTATGAGACAGGGACAATCTATTTTCAGCTGTATCAGCTGGCTAGACAGTCCCAAGTACCTGTGCTGAATGACCATGTAGAGAAAAACTATCCGTTGATTCATTCAGATGAAATCAGCTATTTAAGCGATTTTTGGCTGCAGACACGTAAGAGTTTTGACAGCGGCAGTATGTCAATGAAAGAAGCTGAAGATGTTCAGCTTTGGTGTGCAGAAACACCAAAGGAAGAGTTGAATGCGGCAGCGAAAGAAATTCGTCGTTTAATTGTGGAAGAGGGCTATCGATATAAAGATATCCAAATAGCAACGAGAGAATTTGACAAGTATCAGCCGATTTTAAAGCCGATTTTCCAACTCCATGATATCCCAATCTACATTGATCAGGAAATGTCGATGGAACAGCATCCGTTGGTGGAATTGATTCAATCACTATTTGCAATTTTTAATTATCATTTTCGATACCGAGATGTTCTGCGCTTTTTGAGGACAGAGTTATTTTTTCCTGGGGCGATCTACACTGAGGAAAGTCAGTGGCGAATCGAGCGAGATGATTGGCGAAGAAAAATAGATATCACGGAGAATATTATTTTAGCTTATGGTTATGAGGGCAGTTATTGGACTAAGGAGAAAGACTGGTCTTTCATTCAGTATAATTTCGAAGAGGAGAAGAAGGAAGAAACAGCTTCTCTTGAAAAGGAATCAAATGAAATCAGGCATGCCATACGAGATATTCTGCCAGAGCTGTTTTCAGCCCTTAAGGCGGCTGAAAACGGCGAGCAGGCAGCAGCTGTTTTCTATCAATTTTTGATTGATAGCGGTGTGGAAGAACAAATGAGGATGTGGCGGAATCAAGCAATTGCTGCCGGTGAACTAGAAGAAGCACGAAATCATGAACAGACTTGGGATGCATTGATGTCCTTATTGGATGAATACGTGATGATTTATAAAGAAGAAATGTTTGAATTCGAGAGCTTTCAGGAGATATTTGCCAGCGGCTTGGAAGGGCTGCGTTACAGCAAAATCCCGACAGCAATCGATCAGGTTCAGATTCGTAATATCGATACACTTCATCCGGGACAAGGCAAAATCACATTTGCGATTGGCTTGACGGATCAGGTGTTTCCTCAAAAGGTTGAGAATAAAACCTTGCTTTCTGATGAAGAAAGAAGTCGTATGAATGAAGGCTTGGCTGATGGGAAATTCTTTATGCAAGGTGTTGGTCAACGGATGGCGCAGGAGCCTTATACAGCATACATTATGCTGCTGTCAGCCACGGAAAAATTGTATCTGACGTATCCAAGAATGTCAGATACCTCTCATGATGTTAAAGCATCGTCTTATTTGACGATCATCCAAAAGAACTTGAAGTTGCCATTCATCTATAAAAACAGTTTAACGATTCTTGATGATGAGCAAAGCAGCCTGCAGCATGTTGGTACTTATCGAACCTTGATTGGTGATTTGACAAACTTAAAACGTCAAAAAGAGGAAACCAAGCATGGCATGTCTGGTTTTTGGCTGATGCTGGAGCGTTCATTGAGCAATCAGCCGCTTGCCTCCTTAGCAGTGCAAATTTTTGAAAGTCTTGAGCATAAAAATATACCAGAGGCATTAGGTCCAGAGCTAGCGGAAGAGCTTTATGGAAAGCATATCTATACTTCTGTATCTCGAGTTGAGAGCTTTTATCGATGCCAGTATCAGTACTTTTCCAGATTTGGTCTTCGCTTAAGAGAGCGGGATGTTTTTAGTCTTTCATCAGCTGCCACAGGAGAGTTCTTCCATGAAGCCTTGGATCAGCTATTTAAAGTTTTGATCAAGAATAATCAGCAGCTTTCTGAATTGACTGAAGAACAACTGAGTGAAGTTGCTGAGGAAGTCTTAGTTAACGTGTTAGGAGACCAACGATTTGGGATTCTACATTCCTCTCACCGTATGAGCTTCATTCGCTATCAACTGCGCCAAACAATCAAAAAAGTCAGTTGGGCGTTGAAAAAGCAAAGCGAACGTAGTGGACTATCAATAGTCCAGACAGAAGTGTTGTTTGGGCAAATCGCTGGGAAAAAAGGTATTCGAGGTCTTGAATTGCCATTACAAAATAATGGTCAGATCAGTGTGCGAGGGAAAATCGACCGTGTGGATCAGTTGTCGATCGATGGCGAAACCTATTTAGGTGTGATCGATTATAAATCCAGTCATCGTAAGTTCAATTTGACAGAGGCCTATTATGGACTAGCTATGCAGATGTTGACCTATCTCGATGTTGCTTTGATGGATGCTGTTGATTTGGTAGGACAACAGGCAAAAGCGGCAGGCTCTCTCTATCTGCATGTTCATAATCCTATTTTGGGGTATGACGGAGAAGAACAGCAGGAAAAACAATTGTTGAAGAAATTTCAATATGATGGTCTGTTGTTGAATGATCCGAAGATTTTGGATCATTTGGATCGGTCGTTGGAGCCGAAGCAGAGCTCCTTGGTCTTTCCGATTGAAGAATCGGCTAAGGAAATCATCAAACCGGGACGAAGACAAGAAGATAAATTTGTAACGATCGAAGAGTTTGATACATTGAGAGCCCATAACCGCAATAAGTTTACAGAAGCCGGCAATAAAATGATCAGCGGAGAAGTTTTGCTTGACCCCGCGTATCAAGGGAAAGAACGGATTGCTTGTAAATATTGTCCATTCCGCAGTGTTTGTACCTTTGATGTGATGTTGAAGGAGAACGATTACCACAGAATTGAGACGATGGGTAAAGAGGAAATCTTCAACCGTATGAGACATGAAGAGGGAAAGGAGGAGTCAACTGATGAGTAAAAATATCCCATTACGACCACCACATGAGCTGTTTACAGATAATCAATGGCAGGCGATTTTTGACGAAGGTCAAAATATTCTAGTATCTGCTTCTGCGGGCTCAGGGAAAACAACCGTTCTGGTTCGACGAGTGATTGAAAAAATCAAAGGTGGTACGGATATCGATCGTTTGCTAGTCGTTACGTATACAGAAGCGGCAGCAAGAGAGATGAAAGAGCGAATTCAAGCAGAACTGCAAAAAGCACTAGGACAGGAAACAGATCCACATCAAAAGCAGCATTTTATTCGACAACTGTCCTTGCTGCCGACCGCAAATATCAGTACGCTTCACTCCTTTTGTCTTTCGGTGATTCGTCGTTTCTATTACTTGATTGACATGGACCCGGTCTTTCGCTTGCTGACAGATGAAACAGAGATGCTTTTGCTTAAAGAAGATGTCTGGGATGATTTGCGAGAGTCGCTATATGAAAAGGAAGAAGAATCTTTTTATCAACTGACTAGTAATTTCTCGAATGACCGCTCAGATGACGGATTAACAAATTTGGTCTTCTCCCTTTATGATTTTGCGAAAGCCAATCCTGACCCTGAAGCGTGGCTAAACAAGCTGCCGGAGGCATACCAAATCGATGGAGATATTGGCGAATCCTCGTTGTATCAGGAAACGCTTAAGCCTCCTGCGATAGAAAGTCTGCAAATGGCCATTTTAAGATATGAGAAGATGCTGGATTTATCTGCAGATCAGGAAAAAATGGAAAAGATTGCTCTACTAGCTCAAAAGGAACTAGAATGGACAACGCAATTCATGACGTATCTTGGGGATAATGCACTTGAAGAAGCTTATAAGATGACGGAAACATTGACCTTTGATCGTTTTCCGACAGTTAGAGTACCGGAACTAAAGGACGATGTGGAACAAATCAAGGGATTGCGTGAACAAAATAAGAAAACACTTAAAGAAATCACCGCTTCACTCTTTACCTTAACTCCTGAAAAAATGAAGGAAGTCATGGGTAAAGCGGCTGTTCTTGTTCAAAACATGGCAACGGTCGGCGGTCAATTCATGGCAGACTATGGAAAAGAGAAGCTGCGTAAAGGAGTAGTTGATTTCAATGACTTGGAGCATTTTACTTTACGTATCCTTACTAATAGAGAGAACGAACAATGGCTGCCGACAGAGGCTTCCAGTTATTATCGCGGAAAATTTGATGAAGTATTGGTGGATGAATATCAGGATATCAACCGTCTTCAGGAAAGTATTCTTTTCTGGCTGCGTCGTCCGGACAAAGGGGCCGGCAACCTCTTTATGGTAGGGGATGTCAAGCAATCGATCTATTCTTTCCGTCTTGCTGATCCAAGCCTTTTTATCGAAAAATATACTCGTTATGGACGTCAAGAGGATGGAAAACGAATTGTTTTAGCAGAAAATTTCCGTTCACGAGGGGCTGTTTTAGATTTTACAAACTTAGTTTTTGAACAGCTGATGGACGAACAAGTTGGACAGATTCCTTATGATAAGGATGCGCAATTAGTCAATGGCTTCCAGCAGTTCTTAGAAGGTGCTGACTATACAACTGAAATAATGATTTATGAGAAGAAAAAGACAGCTGAATCAACAGATATCCTTGAACTAGAGACAGAGCTTCAGATCGAAGATAAAACCGAAGGTGAAATACACATGACTGCGCTGAAAATACGCGAGTTGATTGACCAGGGGTTTCTTATTTATGATAAAAAACTAAAGGAAAATCGTCCCGTCCGTTATCAGGATATTGTTCTTCTGTCACCAACAAAAAAGAATAATTTGACGATTTTAGAAATTTTCAAGCGTTGCAATATTCCTTTGCAAGTCAATGATGCACAAAACTATTTTCAGGCGACCGAAATTCGAACGATGATCTCTCTTCTTCAGCTAATTGACAATCCCTATCAGGATATTCCACTGGCCTCTGTATTGCGCTCGCCAATTGTAGGACTTAAGGAAACCGACTTGGTCAAGGTTCGATTGGCTAAAAAGGAAGGAATGTACTATGAAGCCTTTCTGGTGTTTAATCAGCAAAAGGAATTGACTTCAGAAGATCAAAAACTTATAGAAAAAACGCAGGCATTTGCAAAACGACTGGATACTTGGCGAGAACTGGCAAGAAGAGTTAGTCTATCAGAACTGATTTGGGCTATTTATCAGGAAACTGCTTATCTGGATTATGTAGGAGGGATGCCTGCCGGACAACAAAGACAGGCAAACTTATATGCGCTAGTCGATCGAGCTGCCAACTATGAGAAAACCAGTTTTAGAGGGTTATTCCAGTTTATCCGTTTTATTGAAAAGATGCAGGAAAAAGATAAAGACTTAGCAGAACCTGTCATCCTTGAAGATGAGAATGCAGTCAGGGTCATGACGATCCATGCCAGTAAAGGGCTGGAATTTCCTGTTGTCTTTCTTTTGGATATGACAAAGGAGTTCAATCTGTCTGATTTGAAGGAACGCTGCATTTTTGATGATCGATTGGGTGCCGGTATTCGTTTTCTGGATGAGGAATCTCGTGTGTTATTTGATACATTGCCATTTCTTGCACTGAAGCAGATAAAAATGAACAAGCTGCTGTCAGAAGAGATGCGGAAGCTGTATGTCGGCTTGACCCGAGCGGAGCAAAAGCTATTCTTAGTCGGTTCCTATAATGATCGTGAGGCAGCATGGAAGGAATGGGGCAAGGCAAAGGATGCTGCTTCAGTTGTTCTTCCGCAGGAAAGCCGTTTGCAAGGGAAAAGCAGTCTAATGAACTGGATAGGAATGACACTGATTCGTCATCGTGATGCAGAAGCCTTCAATGACTTTTATCAGACTGCCTCCGTGTCAGATATCCAAAAACATCCGGGAAGATTTTCGATTTCTTTTGTAGATGACCAAGCGATGGCTAACGGATTCTCTATGCTTCAGCAAACAGAAAATCAGAAGGTTGAGATGATACAGACACCTGAAAAAAATGACCAACAAGTATTGACTAGAGGGTTAAAACGATTGAATTATGACTACCCTTATCATATTGCAGCTCAGACCACGAACTATCAGTCAGTTTCAGAGATCAAGCGAATTTTTGAAGACCCTGATGACCGTTCGATCGGCAAGCTGGAGATGGGGGAAAGTCAGGTGCGAAATACACGGGGGATTGTGCATCGTATGGCTACTCAAGAGCTGGGCAAACCTGCATTCCTTCAAGAAATCCAGCAGCCAGCTTCTGTTGAAATCGGAACAGCAACCCATTATCTTCTGCAGTTGATCGATTTGTCAAAGAAACCAACTATGGAAAGTTTGAAGACACTTCTGACAGAGCTTATTTCCCAGAAATTGATTTCGGAAAAAACAGGTCAGAGAATTGATTTAGATAAGATCCTAGACTTTTTCCAATCAGATTTAGGTCAGCTGCTGCTGAAGTATTCTGATCGAGTGAGAAGAGAACAGCCCTTCTCCATGTTGTTGAATGCAGAAGAAATCATTAAAGACTATCCTGCTGCAACGGATGACGATCTGCTGATTCATGGAATCATTGACGGTTATATCGAGTTGGAGGAAGAATGCATTCTTTTTGACTACAAAACAGATTTCGTAAAAAATATAAATGATCCGGCAGAGCTTGAGAAAATCACTAAGCGCTATCGCGGCCAATTAAAGCTGTATCAGGAGGCATTAGAGTTAACAGTTACTAAACCAGTCACTCATGTCTATATGGTCTTACTGCGTGCAGAAGTGATGGTTGACATGGTTACTGGGGAAATAGTAAATATTAAGAAATGATGGAAATGGAAAAGCAGATGAACTTACAAATAGTAAGTTCTGTGCTATACTCATTTCATGAGGTGAGGAAAAATGGAACAAGTAAAAACAACCAACTTTTCTTTGTGTCCCAAGTTTGAAAAAGCATTCAGTATTCTAGGTAAAAAATGGAATGGTTTGATTATTGATGTGTTGCTGGAAGATGGCCCTCAGCGTTTTGGCGAACTGAAGAACAAGATTCCAATGTTGAGTGATCGTTTACTTGTTGAGCGGTTGCGTGAATTGGAAAGGGAGCAGATTGTTGCCAGAGCCGCACGATGTGAGGACTCAGCTAGATTGGAGTATTTTCTGACGGATAAAGGACAGGATTTGCAGTTGGCGATGAATCAGCTGCAGGTTTGGGCAGAAAAATGGGTAACTGAGGAAGAATGCAGTTGACCAAATTCAGAAGTTCTTGTAAACTAGAGTCAATTGAAAAAATAAAGAACAATGATGGAAGCAAGTAATTTGGCTGATTCGTAAAAGGGAAAACCTGTCATAGACTGAAAACAGGTCACGATATCGAAAAATGAACATTTCACTTCCGGAGTTTGTTTAGTCTTGATTGACTTGACCGGCGGATGTCGTTAAAAGATAGAGTGCACAGTGTTTTTTGCTGTGAATGAGGATGGTACCACGAGAGCTCGTTCCTTTTCAGGAACGGGTTCTTTTTGTTTTTTTAGGAACATCTTAGACGATCTATTGCCAAGTCAAGCGGATCAATAATTTCAAAAACAACTAAAAGACTGTTGGTTTGAAACCGCAGTGAAAATATATAAATCATGTAAAAGAATGTTCCTACTCCTTTACGCATGCTGATATGCTTGATGCTTTGCAGATGCTTGAAGTGTTGGCTGCCAGCTTAGAAGGAAGGATGAATATTCCCCTACATAGAATCTTTTGCAGGATTTATATAGAAAAGAAAGGAAGAATGTTATGTCATTACAGACACAGCTTGAAGCGTTAAAAGAAGAAACACTTTTGAAGATCAATCAGTCGAATGATCTAAAAGCTTTGAATCAAATTCGTGTAGAAACACTTGGGAAAAAAGGTCCAATCACTGAGGTTCTTAGAGGAATGAAGGATTTATCTCCTGAAGAACGCCCAGTTGTTGGAAGCTTTGCCAATGAAATCAGAGATGAACTGAGCGAGGCGATCGAAACACGTAAAGAGGTATTGGAAGCTGCAGCGATGAATGCATCGTTGGCACAGGAAACAATTGATGTAACACTACCCGGACAACAAATGACTCGAGGAACAAGACATGTGCTTTCTCAGGTCATGGAAGAAATCGAAGATATTTTTGTCGGAATGGGCTATCAGATCGTTGAAGGCTATGAAGTGGAATCTGATCATTATAACTTTGAGCGGATGAACTTGCCGAAGGATCACCCAGCAAGAGATATGCAGGATACCTTCTATATTTCTGATGAGATCCTGATTCGTACGCATACCTCTCCGGTTCAAGCAAGAACGATGGAGAAGCATGACTTTTCTAAAGGTGCGTTGCGGATGATTTCCCCAGGGAAGGTTTTCCGTAGAGATACTGATGATGCAACGCATAGTCATCAGTTCCATCAAATCGAAGGCTTAGTCATTGATAAAAATATCACTATGGGCGATTTGAAGGGTACCTTGGAAGTTGTTATGAAGAAAATGTTTGGAGAAGACCGAAATATTCGTCTTCGCCCGAGCTACTTCCCATTCACAGAGCCTTCTGTGGAAGTGGACGTCAGCTGTTTCAAATGTGGAGGTGCAGGCTGTAACGTTTGTAAACATACTGGTTGGATAGAAATTCTAGGTGCTGGTATGGTCCATCCGGATGTACTGAAAATGTCGGGAATCGATCCGGAAGAATACACAGGATTCGCTTTCGGATTAGGTCCAGACCGTGTCGCAATGCTGCGCTATGGTGTTAACGATATCCGAAACTTCTACCAAAATGATTTACGCTTTTTGAACCAGTTCAAAGAAGTATAAGAGCATCATTTGAGTATTTCTTAGAAGTAGAAGAGGACATCGGACCCCAAAAATAAAGAAAAGAGACAGTTATCTGGCTCGTTTCCACAATAAAAAGCAAAGGAGCGCCTCTACTCTTGCCTAAACAAGAACCTAGAAGTAGAGGACATCGGACCTCCAAAATAGAGAAAAGAGACAGTTATCTGGCTCGTTTCTACAATAAAAAGCAAAGGAGCGCCTCTACTCTTGCCTAAACAAGAACCTAGAAGTAGAGGACATCGGACCTCCAAAATAGAGAAAAGAGACAGTTATCTGGCTCGTTTCTACAATAAATAGCAAAGGAGTTATAACTAATGTTAGTTTCATATAAATGGCTAAGTGAATATTTAGACCTATCAAAAGTAACGCCCAAAGAGTTGGCGGACACAATGTCTGTAACCGGGATCGAAGTCGAAGGAATCGAAGTACCGGAAGAAGGCTTGAAAAAAATCGTTGTTGGTGAGGTAAAAGAATGTATCCCTCATCCGGATTCTGATCACCTGTCAATCTGTCAGGTGGATATTGGGGAAGAGGAGTTATCACAAATCGTTTGCGGTGCACCGAATGTAAAAGCAGGAATCAAAGTGATTGTTGCTCTTCCAGGTTCCCGTATTACTGGCAATCAAAAAATCAAAAAAGGGAAAATGAGGGGCGAAGTGTCCAATGGAATGATTTGCTCACTTCAAGAACTTGGATATTCTGATAATGTCATTCCTAAAGCATATGCAGAAGGTATCTTCTATATGCCTCAGGAGGCAGTGAATGGCGACGATGTTTTCTCTTATCTTGATATGGATGATTCAATCATTGAGCTGTCTATCACACCAAATCGCGCAGATGCATTGAGCATGAGAGGCGTGGCTTATGAAGCAGGAGCGATTTACCGTCAAACGCCTAATTTTAAAGCAGTTGATCTACAAGCCGATGAATCAGAGAATGCTGAAGACTATATTTCAGTGGACGTGCAGGATAAAGCAGATGCACCAGCATATCAAATCAGAATTATCAAAAATGTAAAAATTCAGGAAAGTCCTTTGTGGCTGCAAACACGCTTGATGAATGAAGGAATTCGTCCAATCAATAATGTTGTAGATGTAACGAACTATATTCTATTATTGTTCGGACAACCATTGCATGCATTTGATTATGATAAGTTGGGCAGCAAAAATATTTTGGTTCGACGTGGTAAGGACAATGAAGAAATGGTCACTCTTGATGGTGAAACACGGAAGTTGTCACCTGAAAATATTGTGATCACAAATGGAGAAATACCTGTTGCCTTGGCTGGTGTAATGGGTGGAGCTGATTCAGAGATTACTGAAGAAACGACTACTGTAGCGTTAGAATCTGCTTTATTCAATAGTTTATCTATCCGTAAAACATCAAAACAATTCAACCTGAGAAGCGAGTCTTCCAGTCGTTTTGAAAAAGGCATCAATAAAGGTACAGTTAGTGATGCGGGAGAAGCGGCAGCGGCAATGATCGCAGAGCTTTCAGGAGGAACAGTAGTTTCTGGAAAGAGTACAGGCAGTGAACTGGTTGTGACACCTGTTGAAGTCAGTGTTTCTGTTGATCGTGCGAATAAGTATCTGGGAACAGAGCTGGCGGAAGAAGAAGTAGCTGAGATTTTTACTGCTTTAGGGTTTGATTTCACTGTTACGGCTGGTTTATTCACAGTATCTGTCCCATCAAGAAGATGGGACATCACAATCGAAGCTGATTTGATTGAGGAGATTGCTCGGATTTACGGCTATGATAAGCTGCCTTCTACTTTACCAAAAGGTGAAACTGTTGCTGGGAGTCTGACTGATACGCAACGTTTTGTTCGTAATCTGAAAGGAATGCTAGAGGGATATGGTATCAGTGAAGCAATCAGCTATGCGTTGACGACTGAGGAAAAAGCAAGACAGTTTTCCATGAAGGAAAGCAAAGCAACGAAGCTGAACTGGCCAATGAGTGAAGAGCGTTCTGTTTTGAGAATGAACTTGATTTCAGGCTTACTCGATGATGTAAACTATAATGTAGCACGTAAAAACAGTAATGTAGCGTTGTATGAAGTGGGTCATGTTTTCTATCAGGAAAACGATCCATTGAAGGATTTACCCTATGAAGAAAATCATCTAGCACTAGTGCTCACTGGTGATCGACTGGAAAAAGATTGGCAGACAAAAGCTGAACCAGTAGATTTCTATACAATCAAAGGAATTCTAGATAACCTATTTGTAACAACAGGGTACCAACAAACAGTTACTTATGAAGCAACACAGGACATGAAGGATATGCATCCTGGTAGAACAGCATATATCAAATTGAATGATGTTATCGTTGGTTTTGTTGGTCAAATTCATCCGTTGACTGCTAAAGAATATGATATTCCACAGGCATATGTAGCTGAGTTGAACCTTCATGGCTTGTTGAACAGTGAGAAAGAAGCCTTTGTCTTTGAAGCTGTTTCAAAATTCCCAGAAGTCAATCGCGATATTGCGTTACTCGTTAAGGAAACTGTAACAAACCGAGAACTGGCTGAATGCATTTGGGAACATGCCGGACGTTTCTTGAAAGATGTTCATCTGTTTGATGTATATCAAGGGGATAATATTGAATCAGGAATGAAATCAATGGCTTACAGCTTGACATTTGCCAATTCTGAAGCAACCTTGGTAGAAGAAGAGGTCAATGGTGCAATGAAGAAAATTGAGAAGGCATTAGTAGAAAAGTTAGGTGCAGAGGTACGTTAGAAATGACTAGATTGCAAGTATTTAGATAAGAAAAAGAGCAAATCCGCCGTGGATTTGCTCTTTTTCTATTTAATAGCCTTTCGCCCAGTTTCGGGAAAGCCATCTTGAAAATTGCGAGATTGAGAAATTAACGGCGAAATAAATCAAAGCAACGATTCCGTAGATTGTAAATACCTGACCGGTTTGTCCATAACGTCCCATAAGGATGTAGGACTTCCCGAATAGCTCCTGTAAAGCAATAACTGAGTATAGGAAGCTTGTATCCTTGATAACTGTCACAAACTGAGAAACAATTGCTGGAAGCACGTTTCTGATGGCTTGCGGCAACACGATATAGCGGATGATCTGGAATTTACTGAAGCCTTGAGAACGAGCTGCTTCTTTTTGTCCTGTATCGACACCGTTCAAGCCTCCGCGAATGATCTCAGCCAAGGCAGCAGTAGTGAATACTGTGAAGCTGACGATTCCGGCAGGTGTGGACTTGATTTTGAAAATCAAGAAAATAACATAAATCCAAAGTAAGTTTGGAATATTTCGAACTATTTCAATGTAAATACTTGCTAGGATCTTTAAAGGACCACGCTTTTGATTTCGAAAAATGGCTAAGATTGTTCCAAAAATAGTACTCAATACAATAGCGATAAACGAGATGTAAAGGGTAAGCTTTAAACCATCAAACAAGAATTTCATGTTATTTGCAGTAAAAATTTGACTGATTTGTTCTGACATCGTTTACCCCCTTATCTGCTGTATGCTTTCTTATTTTTTTCTTCCATTCTACGTGCAAAGGTAGCCAATGGGAAACAGAGAATGAAGTATAGTAGACCAGCTAAAGTGAATGCCGGTATATAGTTCAAGTTGACAGAAGACCAGCTGTTTGCAGCAAACATTACATCAGCTCCTGAAATGATGGCTACAGTTGCAGTATTCTTGATCAAATTCACCAGCTGATTTGTCAGCGGCGGCAGCATGATTTTCCACGCCTGCGGCAAAATGACATACATCATCGTCTGCTTATAGTTAAACCCTTGCGAATAAGCCGCCTCAAACTGTCCCTTAGGAACGGCTCCAATCCCTGAACGAACAACCTCAGATATATAGGCACCATGATAAAGACCAACACAAAGAATTGCTGTGGTTGTTGCAGAGAAGGTAAAGATTGGCTGACCATTGACAAGTAATAATGGTAAACCATAATAAACAACGACAAATTGGATCAGCAACGGAGTGTTTTGAAAAATTTCAACATAAATCCTACTCAGTACGAGTAATAGCTTATTTCGTGTAGTAGACATGCTTCCAAAAAGGATACCTAAAAATAAGGCAAGTGCAAGAGCTCCTATGGAAATCATGATCGTATACAGAAAGGCGTCTGCGAATAAACGCCAATCTGTTAATAGCGCCCGCCAGCGATAAAGGGCGAATGGCCCTTCAGTCATCCATGAGGCAGTAGCTAAAAATGGCATAATAATCCCTCCTAAATTCTTTCAAAATGCTGTAGAATCAGAAAGATTAATTCAAATTCCAAGTTTTGTAGATTTCTTCTAGTGAACCATCGTCCTGCCATTTAGTGATCAGCTCATCTAGGTAATCGTTCAATTCAGTATTTGATTTTTTCGTTGCAATCCCATATTCCTGTGGAGAGAAACCGTCAGCAAGAATTTCAGTGTTTTCATCAACGTAGCCGCTAAGAATAGATTTATCAACAGAGAAAGCGTCGATTCGTTTAGATGTCAATGCTGTTTTCAACTCAGGATATGATCCCAACTCTTGGAAGCTGAAGGAAACACCTATTTTATCGCCTTCTGCAATGATTGCATCTTTTGTCGTAGCAGATTGAGCAACCCCGATTGTTTTACCGTCAAGGCTGGCTGTATCAGTGAATCCATCTGATTTTCTTACTAGGAAGCCAACTTCATCTTGATAGTATGGAGTAGTAAAGTTATAGGTTTCTTTTCTTTCATCTGTAATTGTAAATGTAGCAATGACCATATCTAGCTCACCGTTATCCAGTAGTGGGCCACGAGTTTTAGCAGTAACACCGACAAATTCCACGTTATCTTCACTGCCTGTCAATTCTTTGGCAATTTTACGAGCAATATCCGGTTCCATACCTTCATTCTTATTTGAATCAGGATTCATATAGCCGAAGTTTGGAATATCTTCTTTGATCCCAACCTTTATCACGCCGGCTTCTTTGATTTTATCAATCGCAGAACCGCTTGAAGCTGCATCTTCACTACCGCCGCACGCTGTAATGATCCCCAATAATGCTAATAGTGACAATCCGCCAATCAGTTTTTTCATGCTTTTCATAAGTTTTCCTCCCAATATGTTGTTTTCGTTAAAGTAAGCGTAGCTTCTGTATAATTTAAGATTGCTGGTGTGACCCAACATCTTTTTCTTATGTCTATGAATTATGGATAATTTTACTCAAGAATTCTTTTGCCCGTTCATTTTGTGTATTGGTAAAGAAATGCTCCGGCGTTCCAGTTTCAACGATTCGACCATCGTCCATAAAAATAACTCTATCTGCAACTTGACGAGCGAAGCCCATTTCATGGGTTACACAAATCATTGTGATATTCTGCTTCGAAAGGTCAACCATTACATCTAATACCTCTTGAATCATTTCCGGATCAAGTGCAGAGGTAGGTTCATCAAAGAGAATGACCTCTGGATGCATATTCAAGGTTCTGGCAATAGCCACCCGCTGTTGCTGACCACCGGAAAGCTGAGCAGGATACGCATTTGCTTTGTCAGCTAAGCCGACTCTTTCCAAGTACTCCATACCTGTTCTTGTAGCTTCTTCTTTGCTGATGCCTTTAACCTTTATTGGTGCAAGCGTCAGATTATCAATAATCGTCTTGTGTGCATACAAGTTGAAATTTTGAAATACCATAGCCACTTTTTGACGAATCTCTTGAATAGGTGCTTTCGGTTGTGTAATATCGACACCATCAACTTCGATTTTTCCATCAGTTACTTTTTCCAGACGATTGATACAGCGAATCAATGTGCTTTTACCAGATCCTGATGGTCCGATAATGACAATTTTTTCCCCATGATCTGCTTTCAGCGAAATATCCTTAAGTACATGGTGATCACCAAAATATTTGTTTACATGTTCCAAAGAAATCATATTTGAGCTCCTTTTCTCTTTTTTAGAACCTAGCCAAGTAATTGTCTAGGTTCCTTATTTTTGGGTCCGAAGTCCATATCCCTAGCAATCTTGACAAAAGGGATAATGGCTCTCCTTTGTTTTTTTGTGTAGAAATGAGCCAGGTAACTGTCTCATTTCTTTATTTTGGAGGTCCGATGTCTTCTACTTCTAGGTTTTAGTTTATGCAAGAGTAGAGGCTCTCCTTTTCTTTTTTGTAGAAACTGTTTAGACAACTTTGTTTCTACGTTTCTGATTCATTGCGATTTTCGTCCCATAGCATCACGATCCTGTAAGCTATGTTGTCACAGACAACAGCAGTTTTGTGTGGTACGAGTCTGCGGAGAGACGGAGTTGATTTGGTGCAGCGCAAATCAACCTTGGGAAGTATGTTTCCCTAGAGTCATTATTTTGTTGTTCCGATATATCCGTTCCTGAATCTTTGAAGATAGGAGGGAAAGGGCAACTCTTTTTTTATATGAAGATAGATGATGTAGAGACATCTTTTTAAGTATGAAGAGTACAGTGTGCTCTGTTTTGGAGTGAGCATGTGATGATGAGTCAGCGTCTTCATTGTCCTTGATTGAGGAAACCAACTTCTTATGTCTGGTTTTGTATCATCATATGCTATAGTATGTAGAGAATACCTATCGGAAAAAGAAAGAAAGAATTGATAGATCCCATTTTTCTATCGAAAATAGGAGGATTGTATACGAAAATCAACATATTCTATTAGTAAGACTACTGAAATTCGTCGTTTTTCATAATGTAAAAACACTTATATCTGAAATTTAATCCTTTTATAATAATTCTTTTCTTTTGTTAATGTTAGAAATTATAACATATGTTTGATTCGAATACCAGTTTTTTATAAAAATCTTTGTTTGAGCAAAATTCTGGAATTGATAAGGCAGTCATAAGAAAAGGAATAAGACTTGAAAAAGTTCTGGAAAAAGTAGAAAATAAGAGTATTGAAAAAAACAATAAAGGTTTGATAGATGTGAATAATGGAGCAATCGGTTTTATAGATTCAGGTGTCGGCGGACTGACTGTTGTCAAAGAGGCAATGAGGCAGCTTCCGAATGAACAATTGATTTATCTTGGAGATACAGCTCGCTGTCCCTATGGTCCGCGTCCAGCAGATCAGGTGGTTCAATTTACGTGGGAAATGAGCTTCTTCTTATTAAAGAAAAATATAAAAATGCTGGTGATTGCCTGTAATACTGCCACAGCAGTGGCACTAGAAGAAATCAGGGAAAAGCTGGATATTCCAGTTGTTGGTGTGATCATGCCAGGATCAAGGGCAGCCTTGAAGGCAACAAAGTCTAATCAGATTGGTGTCATCGGTACTTTGGGAACAATCAAAAGCAGTTCCTATAAAAACGCGCTGAAAAGCAAAGTTCCTTCTATAGAGGTGCAAAGTCTGGCTTGTCCCAAATTTGTCCCAATTGTAGAAAGTAGTGAATACCATTCATCTGTTGCAAAGAAAGTGGTATCAGAGACATTAAGACCACTAAAAACAAGAGCAAGCTTGGACACACTGATTTTGGGATGTACCCATTATCCGTTGCTGCGACCGCTGATTCAAAATGAGATGGGTAGTCAAGTCAAGCTAATTGATTCGGGTGCTGAAACAGTAAGTGAGGTCAGTGTCTTATTGGACTATTTCAATTTGGCTGCGCAGCCTCGAAAGAATAAACCGGCCAATGCCTTTTATACAACAGGTTCGGCAGCTATGTTCAAAGAAATTGCCAACGATTGGCTTGAACTGGAAACAATCAATGTAGAACATGCAAAAATAGGAGGAAATGAACGTGATCAGACATGATGGAAGAAGCCCTAAGCAATTAAGAAAAGTAACAATAGAAACGAATGTATTCAAGCATCCGGAGGGATCTGTCATGATTTCCTTTGGCGATACAAAAGTAATTTGTTCAGCTACAGTAGAAGAAAAGGTACCACCGTTTTTGAGAGGTCAGGGAACTGGCTGGGTAACTGCGGAATACAGTATGCTGCCTCGTGCAACAAATACAAGAAATATTCGTGAGAGCGCGAAAGGGAAGCTTTCAGGCCGAACGATGGAAATCCAACGTCTGATTGGTCGTTCTCTTCGAGCTGTCGTTGATTTGGAAAAACTGGGTGAACGAAGCATCATCGTTGACTGTGATGTTGTTCAAGCTGATGGAGGTACAAGAACAGCAAGTATTACAGGTGCTTTTACAGCCATGAAACTGGCTGTCGAGAAGCTTCTGATTAAAGGAGAATTATCCGAGGACCCAATAAAAGAACATCTTGCAGCTGTCAGTGTAGGGATTTTACCAGATGGGGAATGTGTGTTGGATTTGGACTATAAGGAAGACTTTGCCGCAAAAGTTGATATGAATTTAGTGATGACAGAAGCAGGAGAGTTTGTTGAGATTCAGGGAACGGGAGAAGAGGCAACCTTTTCAGGAGACGAGCTGAATGCAATGCTTTTCTACGGAAAGAGCGGAATCAGTGAGCTGATCGCTGAACAGAAAAATGTACTGTTAGAATCCTTTGCAAAGGCTCCGGCTGAAGAAAAGACAATTGTGATTGCTACAGGAAATGCCGGGAAGGCAGCTGAATTCAAGGAATTATTTGGTGCAAAGGGCTACCAAGTAAAAACACTGCTTGATTATCCTGAGCTTCCGGAAGTGGAAGAAACTGGAACAACTTTTGAAGAAAATGCTCGATTGAAGGCTGAAACGATCGCAGCGATTTTACAGCAGCCGGTACTTGCCGATGACTCTGGTCTAATTGTTGATGTATTGGGCGGAATGCCAGGTATCTATTCTGCTCGTTTTGCCGGAGAGCAAAAGAGTGACGCAGCAAATAATGCGAAGCTTCTACATGAACTGACAGGGATTTCCAAGGAACAGAGGACCGCTCGTTTCCATTGTACCTTGGTGTTTGCCGCACCTAAAAAGGAAAGCCTTGTGGTTGAAGGCGAATGGAATGGACTTATTGGAACGATTCCTCAAGGAGAAAACGGCTTCGGCTATGATCCTCTATTCTTTGTTCCCGAAGAAGGGAAAACAGCTGCAGAGCTTCCTAGAGAACTGAAAAATCAGATCAGTCATCGCGGCAAAGCAGTTGAAAAGCTTAAGAATAAATGGGAAAGCTGGTTGAACGGACAGGAGGAAGCTAAATGAAATATTTAGTTGTAAGTGACAATCATGGAGATAGAGATATTCTGGTGCAGCTGGTGAATCATTATAAAGGACAGGTCGATGCAATGTTTCATTGCGGAGACTCTGAGCTGGAAGCAACAGATCATTTATGGGATTACTTTACTGCTGTTGTGAAAGGGAACTGTGATTACGGCCCGGGATATCCGGAAACTGCAATTAAGGACACTGGCGAAGATGTTGTCTTTATGACACATGGTCATTTATCAAATGTTCGCTTTGGATTGACACAGCTGGCTCTTCAAGCAGAAGAAGCAGGAGCGACGATTGCCTTGTTTGGCCATACCCATGAAATCGGCTGTGAAATGCATCAAGGAAGATTGTTTTTAAATCCGGGAAGTATTCGTCAGCCTCGTGGACCAATCCAAATACAATCCTATGCAATTATCGAAAGCACAGAAGAAAAGTTTGACGTTCAATATTATGATCGAAGCTTTGAACCGGTTGCTAATCTTCATTTTAAATTTTCAAAATAAAGAGTTTGTTCCCGAGCAATCGATCTTTTATTCATTAAAAGAGAGCTGTTCGGGGATTTTTTTCTGTATATAAACCTCTTATTAAAAAATGGTGATCACTTCTAATTCCTTTACTGTGCACTTTGAACAAAGGTCATTTTTCGCATGATGGATTTTGATGAGATTCATGTAGAAAGAAAGCGGAACCATATTAAGTTGTTTCCAGTAGAAATCAATGCGAACTTAAATGTAAAATTTTTTAAACTATTATGAAAAAACTGCGAATTTTGAGACTTTCCACCTTCTTTTCTGTACAATGAAGACTGTAGTGAAAAAACGAAATGGAGGCACTCCAATGATTGGAAATGCTGTGAAAGAATTATTATTAGAAAAACAAGAAACCTTTATGATACCAGCTGAAAATGTAGCGAATGTTATGTGTTTGAATCCGCTTAATCATGCGCTTTTGGTTTTGTCGCAAGTAAGATATTCAAAAATTCCTGTATTGGATAAAGGGGATAGATTTGTTGGCTTGATCAGTCTGGCTGATGTTGTAGATAAGATGTTTGATCTGACAGAAATCGATTTAGAAAAACTGCAGGAGTTTACCGTTGCTGACGTTATGGAAGTTGGTGTGACTGTTGTTGGTGAGGATTGGGATTTAGAAGATGTGCTGCATTTACTTGTTGATTCACCGTTTTTACCGGTAGTCGACAACAACCAATGTTTCAAAGGGATCATCACTAGAAAAGAATTACTGAAGGCCATCAATCATATGGCACACGAACTGGAAAAGCACAATCTTGTTCTACCTAAAGTAGAGGAAGAACGGGATAACAAAGCGATTTAGAGAACTTATGATGGATTATGCTAAAGCATTCATCGTGTGAGAGACGATCTTTGCCTATGATGTGCACAATGGGAAGAATAAGATTTCACATTTCTTTAGTAAGATCTATATATTCACATTTTACCGATTTATTGTTATGCTATATAAATCGTACGGAATAAACTGTCTTGTTTGTTTCTGCGTATTTATATCTTGGTAGAATTTGAAGGGAGTTAATGCAATGGATGCATATGAAATCATTAGCTATATCGGGAATGCAAAAAAGAAAACACCAGTGAAGGTAACCTTGAAGGGAAAACTGAAGGAACTGGATTATCCAAAAACAATCAAGGCTTTTACAAACTGTAAAACCGGTACATTATTCGGCGAGTGGACAGATATCAAAGCCTTTTTAGAAGAAAATAGAGCAGTGATCGTGGATTATGTTGTGGAAAATGACAGCCGTAATTCAGCTATCCCACTGTTGGATACGAAAGACATCAATGCTCGTATTGAACCTGGTGCAATCATTCGTGATCAGGTGAAAATTGGCGATAATGCAGTAATCATGATGGGTGCTGTTATCAACATTGGTGCTGTTATTGGCGAAGGCTCGATGATTGATATGGGAGCTATTCTTGGCGGCAGAGCAACCGTTGGGAAGAACTGTCATATTGGTGCCGGTACAGTGCTGGCGGGCGTTATCGAGCCGCCTAGTGCGGAACCGGTAGTGATTGAAGACAACGTACTGATTGGTGCAAATGCTGTTGTGTTGGAAGGGATTCGAGTTGGTGAAGGAGCTGTCGTGGCAGCTGGAGCAATCGTTGTAGACGACGTAGCACCGCATACGGTTGTTGCAGGAGTGCCAGCTAGAAAAATCAAGGATATTGATGAGAAGACCAAAGGAAAAACCAATATGATGGATGAATTGCGTAAATTATAATAACTGAAAAACTAAGTTGAGAAAATCAGTCAGGGCATTCTATACAATGAAGTAGGATTGCTGAAATTGTCTGATTCAGCGCCGCATATCAAGTGGGAGTAGAGGTATTTCTCTTTTGTTGCCGGCTGTTCTCTTCTTGGTTTTTATTGTCGTTTATTTTGACAACGTGTAAAGTAGAATGGGAGACTGCAGCAATGATACAAGAAAGACTGAGTGAAATAAGAAGAGCGCTTCATCAAATTCCTGAAATTGGTTTGGAAGAAGTAAAAACACAGAGTTATCTTCTTGATGAAATCGAAAGAATCAAGAAAGACTATATGGAAATAAGATGTTGGCAAACAGGTACTCTGGTATTTGTTAAAGGGAGTGAGCCAAGGAAAACAATAGGCTGGCGTGCAGACATCGATGGGCTGCCAATCACGGAAGAAGTAGAAACAGGATTTAAATCTGTCCATGAAGGGAAAATGCATGCATGTGGTCATGATTTCCATATGACGATTGGCTTAGGCTTGCTGGAGAAACTTTCTGAAGAACAACCAAAGAACAATTATCTTTTTCTGTTTCAGCCTGCAGAAGAAAATGAAGCAGGCGGTATGCTGATGTATGAACATGGCGTTTTTGGTGATTGGCTGCCGGATGAGTTCTATGCTTTACATGTCAATCCGGATTTGCCTGTAGGCAAGATCACAACACGTCCTGGGACACTGTTTGCTGCAACCTGCGAGGTACGTCTTCACTTCAAGGGAAAAAGCGGACATGCTGCTTTTCCAAACGAATCTAATGATATGATCATTGCGGCTGTCAACTTTGTTCAGGAGGCGCAAACAATCATTAGTAGAAATGTGAACCCAGTTGAAGGCGGCGTTGTGACCTTTGGTACCTTCAATGCAGGATCAGCGAATAATGTCATCGCAGGTGAGGCGAGGGTAACCGGTACGATTCGTACGTTGACTGAAGAAACAAATCAGCTGACACAGAGAAGAATCAGGGAGCTGGCAAAAGGTATCAGCTATTCCTTCAACTGTGAAGTCGATGTTGTGCTGGATCAAAAAGGGTATTTACCAGTAATCAATAATAAAGAAACGACAGAAGGATTTATCCGATTCATGGAAGAAAATCCTGCAGTTGTTTTTGAAGAAGCACCAGTCGCGATGACAGGGGAGGATTTCGGTTACCTACTTTCTAAAGTTTCCGGAACGATGTTTTGGCTGGGTGTTGATAGTCCCTATGGTCTTCATTCAGAAAAGTTTGATCCTGATGAAGCGGCATTATCATTTGCCGTTGAACATGTAGGAGATTTTTTGAAAAAATTGGATAAATAGAAATATAGCCTTCTTATACAGTGTGATTCTCAGCATCACGTTGTATAAGAAGGCTATTTCTTTATTTTTTGTTCATTAAAGCTTAGTTATCGGTGTATTAGGAATCGTAAATCCTTCAGCAGATAGAGCTGTTACGGATTGTGCTAGAAAATCTTCCTTGACTACAGCTTGTTTACCGTTCAATACATACATCGTTGTACGAATAGCGAAGTTTCCATTTCCTAAATCGACCATCCCAAAAACGGTTGGGCCGCTTTGGATGTCTTCCTTGTGCTTCTCAGCTAATCGTTGGTTGACATCAGAAATGATTTCCTGAATTTTTTCAATACCTTCTTCGGGAACAATACGAATATCAACAATAACCTGAATATTCGAACGGGAAAGATTGCTGATTGTTGTGATATTTCTGTTGGGAATGAAATGAACCGTTCCGTCCAGAGACTTCAACTGTGTTGTTCGCAAGCCAATTGATGTAACAGTCCCCTCGATATTCAAGGCAAGCAGTCGAATATAATCGCCAACATCCATTTGCTGTTCAAGAATAATGAAGAATCCGGTAATAATATCATTCATGAAGCCTTGTGCACCTAAACCAATGGCAACACCGGCAATCCCTGCACCGGCAAGAAGAGAGCCAATCGGCACACCTAAGACACTCAATAGAGAGTATAAAAAGAAAAAGAATAAGGTATACTGAAACGCATTCCTTGTCAGCAGATGCAGTGTACTTACACGGCTGTCACTAATGGTTTGTCGTTTGCTGATTTGGGTTTTGTATAGATGGTTGATTACTGCCTTACCAATTCTATTGATCACTGCAAACAACAGAAATAAAAATAGAAGATAAATTACTTTTTCAATGATTGTTGTTGTGATCTGATCCCAGTTGATCGATTGCCAATACCGTTGAAAGGCATTCACTTTTTTTACTGTTTCCTGTGTCAAGTCGCCTACAGAAGAATCAAGCGTTGACTCTATAGTCGTTGTTGACTGTTGTAACAAAAACATACATAATCACCCTTTTAGAACATTTCCTTTATTTTACCTAAAAAGAACGATTCTAGCTAGTTTTCTCTATCTACGACTAAAAATTTTCAAAAAATTCTAACAACTTAATAAATATTGTGGTACAATAATCTGAAAAATGAAGGGGGATTATACGATGATCAATTGGGATAATTTAGGTTTTACGTATATAAAAACACCTTACCGCTATCTGTCAATTTGGAAAGACGGCGAATGGGATGAAGGGGTATTGACTGAGGATAATACTCTGCATATACATGAAGGGTCTGCTGCACTACACTATGGACAGCAGAGTTTTGAAGGCTTGAAGGCGTATCGCTGTAAAGACGGCTCAATCAACCTCTTTCGGGTAGAGGAAAATTCAAGAAGAATGAACCGTAGTGCTGAACGTCTGCTGATGGCCAAAGTGCCGGAAGAAAAATTTATCAACGCAGTAAAAGAAGTAGTAAAGGCTAACGAAGAATATGTACCGCCTTATGGTAGTGGTGCAACATTATATATCCGCCCCTTATTGATTGGGATAGGCGAGGGAATTGGTGTAAGTCCTGCACCGGAATATTTATTTACAGTATTCTGCATGCCTGTTGGTGCTTATTTTAAAGGCGGCTTAACGCCAACGAACTTTATTGTTTCAGAATATGATCGTGCTGCACCTCAGGGAACAGGGGCAGTCAAGGTTGGCGGAAATTATGCAGCCAGCTTATATCCAGGACAAGAAGCGCATGAAAGGAAATTCTCTGATTGCATTTACCTTGATCCTGAAACACATACAAAGATTGAAGAGGTTGGTTCTGCGAACTTCTTCGGTATCACAAAGGATAATCGTTTCGTTACACCGTTGTCTCCCTCTATTTTGCCAAGTATTACTAAATACTCGCTCCTGCATTTAGCAGAACATCGATTAGGAATGGAAGTGCAAGAAGGCGATGTATTTCTTGATGAGCTGAATGAGTATACTGAGGCTGGAGCCTGTGGGACTGCAGCAGTTATTTCACCCATTGGAGGGATTCAGACCTTCGACTCCTTCCATGTGTTTTATAGTGAAACAGAGGTTGGACCAGTAACACAACGCCTTTATGATGAGCTGACAGGTATTCAATTCGGTGATGTTGAAGCGCCGGAAGGCTGGATTCAAAAAGTATAGAAATGAGATCGACAAGCTGATTGAAGCTTGTCGGTCTTTTTGTAATCATGGTATTATGAAAATTTGCAACTGAAAAAAGTGAAATAATCACTCAATTATGATAGAGCAAACAATTTTTTTTAACGAATGACTATTTTGGCGTATAATGAAGGAGTAATGAATTTCCGGAAAGGGTGAAATTGTACAATGGCTTTTGAAAAGACAAAAAAATTAGCAAATGGTAATGAGATTCCCCGATTAGGATTAGGTGTCTGGCGGGTAGAAGATGGCGATCAAGTCATCGATTCCGTAAAGTGGGCATTGCAGGCTGGTTATCGCTTGATCGATACGGCGGCAGTTTATAAAAATGAAGAAGGTGTAGGCGAAGGGATTCGTCAATCCGGCGTGCCGAGAGAAGAGATATTTGTCACAACAAAACTTTGGAATGACGATCAAGGGTATGAATCTGCATTGACAGCCTTTGACAAGAGTTTGAGAAAGCTTGGCTTGGACTATGTTGACCTTTATTTGATCCACTGGCCGGTTAAAGGTAAGTATAAGGATTCTTGGAGAGCAATGGAAGAAATCTATGCTGACGGTCGTGCAAAAGCAATTGGTGTGTCTAATTTCCACCAGCATCATATTGAAGACTTATTAACGACTGCTAAGATTAAGCCGATGGTCGACCAAATTGAAATCCATCCAACTTTAGCTCAAGAGCCGTTACGAGCATATTTGAAACAGGAAGGTATCGCAGTTGAAGCTTGGTCTCCATTAGGACAAGGGACAATCTTAAATAATCCTGTTTTGGTTGAGCTTGGTAAAAAATATGGAAAAACTGCTGCTCAAGTTATTATTCGCTGGCATCTTCAAAATGATATCATCGTTATTCCTAAATCTGTGCATGAAGAACGGATCAAAGAAAATTTTGATGTATTTGATTTTGAATTAAGTGATGAAGATATTAATAAAATCAATCAGCTGAACAGCAATGAACGTCTAGGTTCTAACCCTGACAGCTTTGACTTTTAGTCAATAAAAAGAGAGTGGGACAATAATCTGTTGCCACTCTTTTCCATACCCTAAATCCGAATAAACGGCGAGTCAGAAGTAGCTCCTACGACAATAAGCCGGAATTCAACAAAAATTTGTGAAACAATTTTCGTGAATTCCGGCTTATTGCTTGTAGCTAAACACTTCTGTCTCAGCCTCTTTTTATATTAAAGCTGATTTACAAAAAAGTGAAACAGTTCAAACTCTGTTGTATCCTTATGAAAATTCAATTCAGGGTGCCACTGCACACCTAGCAATCGTTGCTCAGGATTCTTAGATTCAACACCTTCAACGAGTCCATCGGTTGAATGGGCTGTGGCAGTCAACTGTGTGGAAAGTCTTCTAATTGCCTGATGGTGGTAGGAGTTTACCTGATAGGTTGAACCAAACAAGCGATTTAAAATGCTATTATCTTCGGTATAGATAGAGTGGGTAGGAAATTCTGGAGAAGTCGGCTGCTGTCCATGCTTGACCTTCCATTCAGAATATAGAGAAAGATCTTGGTATAGTGTGCCTTCTAAAGCCACATTCAGCAATTGCATTCCCCGACATACAGCAAACACAGGTTTACTCTGCTTGATTGCTTCTTCAATCAGTGCAAGTTCAAATTCATCTCGGTTTCTATTTGTTTCTTCAAGCTTTGGATGCGGCTCTTCTCCGTAAAAGTAAGGAGTCACATCTTGTCCGCCAGCAAGAAGCAGCTTATCTATTTGGCTGATATAATCAGCAGCTGTGTCAGGATTACCGATAGGAATAATCCACGGCAGACCGCCTGCCTGTTGAACCGCAGTTACAAAACCTTGCGGCGTATAAGAAATTTGGTTGCCATGAAACGCTTCAACTGCATGAATCAGCTGATTTCCGGCAATCCCAATAATTGGTTTAGACATATTATTCCCCCTTATTCTTTTTATGACTCTAATCAATATGAAACTGGACCAAAAGCGGGCTACTCCGAGAATTAACAAGGAATATACGAAAATTGTCAAGAAACACTATTCTTTCCATGAATAGCTGTTGATTGATACCCCCTTGGTGCTTTCCATATTTCCAATATCCAAGTGAGTACTTTGCCATATCCGCTCTACTAAAAGTAGTCGCTGTGTGGTAAAGCAATTTCGGCTTAATTCCAAAGGAGCAGCTTTTGGCTCGCCGTTTATTCGTGTTTAGAGTGTAAGATGATTTTTATTTTGACTATTGTCTCATGCTCTGTTCTGTTTCGTAATGTTTTCTCTAAAAAGTTAAAATCTGTTCTTATTTTAGCATTTATTTCTTTATAAGCTATAGATATGCTTCGTTTATTAAACGAAGCATATAAAAAGAGGTCAGTGCCGAAGTGTTTAGCTGCAAGCGCCAAGACGAGATTCACAAAAAAGGTGTCTACGATTCTTGCTGTACGCCACAGCTTCTTTGGATTTAAAGAGTAGAAAAGTGTGGGACAATAATCTGTTCCCACACTTTCTGAAGTTTTTGCAAATTAGTATTTTGTACGAATAACTTCAACTTTGTAACCATCTGGATCAGTAATAAAATAATACGATGGCGGTGTTCCAGGTAAGCCTTTCATGTCGGTAACATTAAAACCGGCATTTTTTTGTTTTTCATGTAGATTTTCGATTTCATCAGTGCTGATAGCAATGTGTCCATAACCGTTTCCAAGGTCATAGCCTTCATGGTCGTAGTTATAAGTCAGCTCCAGCTCATAATCGTCACCTGGTAAAGTCAGGTACACTAGAGTAAATTTATGTTCAGGAAAATCTCTTCTGCGGCTTTCTTCAAAACCAAAAGCATTCTGATAAAAAGTCAATGAAGCCTCTAAATCTTTTACACGTACACAAGTGTGTGCCATTTTCATTTGTAAATCATCCTTTCATTCTGTCCTCATATAAGAACATCATTCCATTCAATACTAGCATAGTCAGATAGAAATGATAAGTATTTTGTGTTGGGAAAATGAGTGGAGACAGGCTGTCAATTGATTCACAGCTTCTTCCTGCAACGCTGAAGTTCTTGAATAAGGCAAAAACTGATGATAGAAAAGGAAGTGCTAAAACAAGAACGATAAGAATTTACTTGAAACAGTTTGTTTATCAGCTCAATTAACGCAAAAGCAGCAACGTTTCTTTTTATACTTGTTTATTAGAATGTTCTCATGTAAAATTAAAGAGATTTAAAGGAGTTGTTCATATGGAAATCCCTACTTTTGGAGAAAAATTGACCCAGAGGGAGTATAAAAAAAGATTAGGTGCATATATTATCGTAACTAGAAATGAGTCGCGGGAACTAGTATTGGTTCAAGCTCCCAACGGCGCATATTTTCTTCCAGGGGGAGAAATAGAAAATGAAGAGACGAAGGAACAAGCAATCGATCGGGAAATGATTGAAGAGCTGGGAATAGAAGTTGTGATCGATTCTTATTTAGGTCAGGCGGATGAGTATTTTCATTCCCGACATCGGGCAACAGATTACCATAATCCTGGCTACTTTTTTTCTGCAGCAAGCTGGACACAAGTTTGCGAGCCTCTTGAAAAATGTAATACGATTCGTTGGGTAAGCATTGACGAAGGAATCGAATTGCTTAAGAGGGGAAGTCATAAGTGGGCTGTCCGAAAATGGCAGAAAGAGTTGAAGGTGTGATACAGAAGTACACGATACAGATACTTGGAAAAGTAGACATTTATCCATGAATGGGTAAGTGTCTTTTTCCTTTTTTCTCTAACCATTGTACAGAGCTGGCAGCTAAACTGCTGACAGATGCCGTTCTGCAGTGTGGAGAGTACAATGATTTGCAGAAAAAAATCTGAAAAAATGAAAAGAAACTGGAAACAACCTGAGTTCTGATTGGTTGCTGGCTCAACACAAAAACATTTGGCGTATGCAATCTAGGTATGTAGTGAAATTTAGTCACATTTTTTTATCATTCTTTTATATTAAGACCACAATTGCCGATTTTTTGGCTAAATTGGGTCTTTTTTTACTTATTCATGGAACACTGTTTGTAGGAGATGCTTACAAAATTAGCTGTCAAATCCGTTTGTAAATGCTTTCTTTCCGTAATATAGTTTAATTAGAAACAAACAAGTCGTACGCTTGAGTATCTATGAAAGAGGTGTTGCATATTGTTAAGCGAAATGATCAATGAAGAATTTATTCAACTAAATATAGAGGTAAATGACTGGGAAGAGGCAGTCAGACAATCCGCAGGCCCTCTGATAAAAGGAGGAAAAATCACCGAAGGCTATGTGGATAAAATCATAGAAATTGCCCGTGATACTGGACCCTATATTGTAATCACAAAGCATGTGGCACTTCCTCACGCCCCTTCAGAATTTGGAGCATTGGATTTGGCAATGGGAATCACAACATTGAAAAAACCTATTGTATTTGGCAATCAAGCCAATGATCCTGTAAAGTATCTATTTTGTATGAGTGCGACCGACAGCGAAGCTCATCTTGAATCAATGGCTGAATTGGTCGATTTCTTAAGTAATGAAAGCTTTTATCATCTATTGGATTCAGCTAAATCAGCTGGTGAAATCTTAACGTATATCAAAAATATTGAACAAGGAGGAGACATCAATGCATAAAGCACTTATTGCCTGCCGTGCCGGAGTAGGCTCAAGTTTAATGTTGAAAATCAAGACTGAACAAGTCATAAAAGAAAATCAATTTCCAATCGAGGTAGAACATTCTTCCCTTGATGCTGTTCACGGATTTGATGGAGATCTACTGATCACATTATCAGATGTAGCTGAAGAATTAAGTACCAAAGGATTAAAGCAGACGATTATTGGCATAAACAATATCGTTGATAAAAATGAAATCCAAACAAAACTAGAAGCATTTCTTGAACAAGGCTAGAACAGAAAAAAGAGCGCCATTTCCCTTTTATCAAGAATACTAGGGAAATGGACATTGAACCACTGAAATAGAGAAACTGTAAAGTTACTTGAACAGTTTCTACAGAAAATCAAAGGAGAGTCTCTACTCTTGCACAGAAAAGAACCTAGAAGTAGAGGACATCGGACCTCCAAAATAGAGAAATGAGCCAGTTACCTGGCACGTTTCTACAAAAAATCAAAGGAGAGCCTCTACTCTTGCACAGAAAAGAACCTAGAAGTAGAGGACATCGGACCTCCAAAATAAAGAAATGAGCCAGTTACCTGGCACGTTTCTACAATAATGGAAAAGGAGAGCCTCTACTCTTGCACAAACAAGAACCTAGAAGTAGAGGACATCGGACCTCCAAAATAAAGAAATGAGCCAGTTACCTGGCACGTTTCTACAAAAATTCAAAGGAGAGCCTTTACTCTTGCACAAACAAGAACCTAGAAGTAGAGGACATCGAACCTCCAAAATAAAGAAATGAGCCAGTTACCTGGCACATTTCTACAAAAAATCAAAGGAGAGCCTCTACTCTTGCGCAAACAAGAACCTAGAAGTAGAGGACATCGGACCTCCAAAATAAAGAAATGAGCCAGTTACCTGGCACGTTTCTACAAAAATTCAAAGGAGTTGAATAGTGTGGATTTTATTATTAGTTTTTTAAGTACCCCCGCAGTTTTATTGGGGATTGTAGCTCTTATAGGATTAGTTGCTCAGCGTAAAACTGGTACAGAGGTTTTGACAGGAACATTTAAAACGATTATTGGTTTTATGGTTTTTAGTGCCGGCGGGAGTTTGATGACTGGTGCGTTACAGAACTTTAATAAGCTGTTTCAAACAGGATTCAATATCGTTGGAGTAGTTGCTTCTCCGGAGGCGGCGACTGCGATGGCGCAGGATCAATACGCTTTAGTTACCTCCTGTACACTGATTCTCGGTTTTGTAATGAACTTGGTTTTTGCCAGGATCACACCAATGAAAAATATCTTTTTTACTACAGGACACAGCCTGTTCTTTGCCTGTGTATTGTCTCTAATCCTTAAATCACATGGGATTTCAGATATTGCAGCGATTATTGCCGGTGGTTTGATTTTAGGCTTCTGCTCAGCAGCGTTGCCTCAATTATGTCAACCATTTATGCGGAAAATCACAGGAAGTGATGATGCAGCAATTGGTCACTTTAATATGATTGGTTATTCCTTATCTGGATATATCGGAAAATTGTTCAGCAAGCATGAAGACAAGAGTACAGAACATATCAACTTCCCTAAATGGTTGTCATTTTTTAGAGATTTTCTAATGGGCGTAGCTGTTATCATGCTGATTTTGTTTTATGTATCTGCATTAAAAGCAGGTCGTGATGTGACTCAAGAGCTTGCGGGGACAACCCATTGGCTGGTTTTCCCAATGATTCAAGCATTTACGTTTACAGCTGGAATGTCTATCTTGATGACAGGGGTTCGTATGTTCCTTGCTGAAATTACAGCGGCCTTTGTATCGATCTCAGAGAAATTCATTCCGAATTCACGTCCTGCATTGGATGTTCCTACAGTGTTTCCTTACGCACCAACAGCAGTTATCGTAGGGTTTTTATCTTCATATGCAGCAGGACTTTTGGGTGTAGCCATCATGGTCATCTTTAAGTTTCCGGTAGTCATTATTCCGGCTGCGCATATCTGTTTCTTCTCCGGTGGTACTGCCGGTGTGTTCGGGAACTCGACAGGAGGCTGGCGTGGAGCTGTTGTTGGTTCATTTGTCATTGGTCTGCTGCTTGCTTTTCTACCGACAGTTCTTTATCCGGTATACGGCAGCATGGGCTTGGAAGGATCGACCTTCCCGAATATTGATTACAATGTAATTGGTATCTTACTTGAGAAAATTCTGGGCTTGTTCTCTTTTTAAAAATTTGAGTTCATAGTCAAACAGGTTTCATTCCCAAAGTACTTCAAAAACATTGAGGCTGGATAATGTAGTTATAGATTGTTTGTTCATTCGTGAAATAATGATTTCTACTGCTGCTTTTTCAGCCTCTTTAGTGAAGGAGAAATATAGATGGATCAAACACTAAAGAGTTTTTTTGATACAACCTTTGAAGAGATACAGCGATTTATGGAGGCAGTTTCGATAGAGCAGCTTCATCTTGCAAAGGACATGATTATTGACGCAGAGAAAAAGGGCGGAAGGGTTCATATTACAGGAATTGGGAAGCCAGGTCATGTGGCGGAATATGTTGCTTCTCTGTTTTCCTCAGTAGGAACACCGGCTTATTTTTTGGACGGGACAGAAGCAATCCATGGATCATCAGGTCAGGTATTGCCTAATGATGTCGTCATTTCTATATCAAATAGTGGTGAAACGGAAGAATTAAAAAAGACGATCGTAACACTGAGGAATAACGGCGCAAAAATAATTTCTGTTACTGGTGGAGAACAGTCTTGGTTGTCGAAGAACAGCGATTGCGTCTTGTTTGCAAAGGTCGAACAAGAAGGTGATACATTGAATAAGCCTCCAAGAGCCTCGATCATTGTGGAGGTGTTTGTTCTACAGTCTTTAAGTATCTTGCTTCAGGAAGAAAAAAAACTAACTCTGAAGGAATATGTCCAATGGCATCCTGGTGGAACACTAGGTAAATCCTTAGTTTCGGAACAATAATGAAAAGGAGGGAACAGATTGGAAATGAATGGAATCATTACAGCGATGGTCACTCCTTTTAACGCTAGAGGAGAAATCAATAAACAGGCTACAAAGGACTTGATTCGTTACCTGCTGGAAAAAAAGATCGATGGGCTGTTTATCTTAGGAACAAATGGAGAGTTTCATGTTCTGGAAGAGAAAGAGAAATTGTCGTTTGCACAGCTGGTGATTGACGAAGTAAGCGGACAGGTTCCTGTATATGTGGGAAGTGGAGGGAACAGTACGAAGCAGGTTGTTACACTTTCTAAGCAAATGACCGAACTGGGGGCTGATGCGCTATCAGTTATTTCCCCTTACTTTGTTCCGCCGACAGAGCATGAGCTAGTAGCTCATTATACAACGATTGCTGATGCTGTCACTATTCCGGTGTTGATGTACAATATTCCCAAAAATACCGGAGTAAATATCAGTAAAGAAGCGGTGACAGTGCTAGCTAGACATGAGAATATTGCTGGGATCAAGGATAGCAGCGGTAAGCTGGAGAATATGGTGAGCTATATTCATGCGGCTGAAGGACAATCATTCAATGTTTTATCAGGTTCAGACTCGTTGATTCTATCAGGTCTGAAGGCAGGAGCTACAGGAGCGGTTGCGGCCACATCGAATGCACTACCTGAAATTGATCGGGCAATCTATCAGTTATGGTTAGAGGGAAATTTGAAAGAAGCCGAAGCAATGCAGCAAAGTATTGAACCATTCAGAGCAATATTGAAGCTGGGAACTATTCCATCAGTCTTGAAGGCAGCAGTTGGTTGGAGAGGGATCGATGTCGGCTCTGCCAGACTACCGGTTCAACCATTATCCCCTGCTTCTTTGCAACAGGTTGAGGCAATTATGAAGGAGCACTATGCTCGGTAAGTAGGAACGATGAAAGGAGAAACAAATGTATCGAAATACAATTATAAATCGTATAGTAGAAACGAAAATAATGGCGATTGTCCGAGTGGAAACAGTTGAAAGAGCAATGGAAATTGCTGAAGGCTGCTTAGCAGGAGGAGTGGATTGCTTAGAAATCAGCTATACTTTGCCAAATGCCGGTGAAGTCATTTCAGCACTAAATAAGCAGTATGGAGATCGATTGGTGATTGGTGCAGGTACAGTTTTAGATAGTGAAACAGCCAGATTGGCAATACTGGCAGGTGCAAAATTCGTGATTGCTCCAAACTACAAAGAAGAGGTCTGCCGACTATGTAATAGATATCAAATTCCCTACATGCCGGGATGTACGAGTATGACAGAGATGATAGAGGCAATGGAAGCTGGAGCCGCAATGATCAAGGCGTTTCCGATTTCCGGCTATTACGGACCAGGCTTAGTGCCAACCTTGAAAACACCATTGCCTTATATGCCGATATTGTCTTCTGGCGGTGTTACTTTGAAAAATGTCGGAACATGGGCAGATACAGCAATTGATTGTATCGGAGTAGGAAGTCTTTTGACCAAGGGGACAACAGAAGAAATAACGGAAAATGCAAGACAGCTGAAATCAGCTTTTTCCGCTTGATTAGAGATTCGATCCGTCGAAAGAACAGCTGGTTTTCCGACGGATCAAATCTACTGTAGATTTTCATGAGTTCTCTGCTTATAATGAACAAAATGGATCAAGGGGAGGTGACAGGAATGATCAGTGATGAACGTGGTAGAAAAGTCATAAACTATTTACTTGAGCGTCCGATTCATAACATAGAGGAGCTGGAATTGCAGACAAAGCTAACAAGAAGGCAGTTGGAATATTCGCTGGATAAAATCAATGAATGGTTGAACGACAACGGGGAGCCGCTTCTTAAAGTCGAAAATAACCGGGTCGTTGTCTCAGAGAAAACCAGAGAGCAGTTCTTTGTCCAACTCGAAAAGAAAGTTCCTATAAAAAATTACTGGATGAACAGTGAGGAACGAATCAAATACTTATTTTTACTATTGTTTTATTTTTATGACGACTATTTTTCAGTCAATCATTTTGTTGATGCATTTGGTGTTGGAAAAACGACGGTAATCAATGATTTAAAAAAACTGAATATGGAGTTGGAGCAGCAGGCGGTTTCAGTTGTCTATTCAAGAAAAGAAGGGTATCAGCTTGTTGGAGAAGAAGGAAACATTCGCTATTATCTGATGAAAATGATTCTTTGGGATTTTACGGAGCATCAATCTACGTTTATTTATGACCTTTTTATTGAAAAGAATGAGTTGACTGGTTTTCAAGAGACGAAGAAAATTGTTGAAACAATGCTGCAGAAGTATCATATTACGTTTGTAGAAAATCGCCTGACAGAATTTATTTATACCTTTATCTTTTTAAAAAAGAGGATTGCTTCAGAGGTACATATCACAGGAAAGCAGTATAAGGCTGCTGCAATGATCCCGATGAAAGAGTATCAGTTTTCAGAAGAGCTGCTTAAAGCTGACGGCATTTCCAGTCAGGGAGCTATCCTATATGTCTGCTCATGGATACTGGGTCTATCAATTGGGACGCCGGATAAAATGACTAAGGATTATGAAACCATCATGGATCTTGTGGAGCGAATCAGTATGCGTTTTGAAGCGTTGTCCGGTATTCGTTTTTCTAATGAGGAGAAGGCTGTCCGCCAGCTTTATGCACATTTTCGTCCAGCATACTATAGGTTGCTTTTCAAATTGCCTATCATCAACCCGCTATATAGCAAGATAAAAGAAGAATACAGCGAATTATATGATATTGTTGAGGAAGCCTTAAAGCCGATTGCCTCTCTTTTTGAAGAGCCTGTACCGGAAGATGAGATTGCTTTTTTGACCATGCATTTTGCTTCTCTGTGTTCAAGTGCGGAAGACCGTCAGTACCCTAAAAAAGTAGCTTTAGTTGTTTGTCCGAACGGGATCGGCAGTTCATCGATTTTATACACTGAATTGAAGGCATTATTTCCGGAGCTGTCTTTTATCGGACCTGTAGAAACCAATGAGGTAGAGAAGCTGGGTGATTCTTATGACCTGATTTTTTCAACTGTTCCGAATGTTCGTTTGTTTTATACGAAGAAGCTGGTGTATGTTGTCAGCCCAATCATGAGTACAGCGGAGAAATATCGATTGATCAGTGATGTCTATACTCATATCGGTAATTTCAATTTTAAAATTCCTCGTGTGGATAAGCTATTGACGATTATTGATAAATACACGATGATCGAAAATAAATCAGGGCTTGAAAAAGAACTGGCTGATTACCTGATCAAAGGAGAAGAACAGCATACAGAGATGCCGGAGGAAGGACCAGAGCTGTACCGCATCACTGCACCTGACATGATTCAAACAGGTGTAAAGGCTGGGAATTGGGAGGAAGCTATCCGATTATCGGCAGCCCCGTTATTAAAAAATAAGCGTATCAGCCGAGAATATATAGAAACGATGATCCAGACTGCCAAGGATGAAGGACCATACATGGTGATTGCCAAGCATGTGGCACTTCCTCACGCTAGACCGGAGGATGGAGCATTGGATCTGGGCATCAGTATTACAGTACTTGATTTCCCGATTGTTTTTGGCAGCAAGGAGAATGATCCTGTGAAGTACATTTTCTGTTTGTCTGCACCGAAGAATAATCGTCACCTGAATGCGATGGCAGAGTTAGTAAATTTGCTTGATGATCAAGGATTCTATGCATTATTGGATTCAAGTAGAGATCCAAAACAAATTTATGAGTATATCTATGAACAATCAAGGGTGTAGACGAAAAAAAGAGGCTGAGACAGAAGTGTTTAGCTACAAGCAATAAGCCGGAATTCACGAAAATTGTTTCACAAATTTTTGTTGAATTCCGGCTTATTGTCGTAGGAGCTACTTCTGACTCGCCGTTTATTCGGATTTAGGGTATGGAAAAGAGTGGCAACAGATTATTGTACCACTCTCTTTTTGTGTTAAAAATTGAATAAGCCGCGGGGCAGTCAGTGTCCTTTTGTCCCAGCCTCATACAATCATTTTGTGTTCAACACATAATTATTCAATGCTTCTGCAACACCATCTTTATCGTTGGTTCCCAAAAGAATGTCAGCTGCAGCTTTGATGGATTCGGTCGCATTGCCCATTGCAGCACCGACACCAGCTGCTTCGATCATGGATAGATCATTTTCATTGTCGCCGATAGCCATTGTCTCTTCAATAGGAATATTCAAATGGGCTGCCAGCTTCGCAAGAGCTGCCCCTTTGCTGGCTTCTTTGTTTAAGATTTCGTAATAGAATTCAGTACTTTTAACCGTAGTATATTTCTCTTTGAAGCTATCTGGAATTTTGCTGATTGATGCATCCAATACTTCCGGATCATCGATCATCATCATTTTGATCACATTGACATCCGGCGTGATTTCTTCAACCGAGCGATACTTTAATGGCATATCTACTAAATACGCCTCATGAACGGTATATTTTCCAATATTTCTGTTGAAGGTATAGATAGAATGTTCATCACTCATGTGAAGATGACTACCTACTTTACGAGCCATCATCTCGATTTCCATAAAATCATCATAGGAAAGTGTGTATTGAGAAATCACTTCCTTTGTTTTCGTTGCCTGAACCAGAGAACCATTATAGGTGATTACATAATCATTCTCTTTATAAAGATCCAGTTCCTTTAGAAGAGCTTCTACACCGGGTAAAGGTCTACCGGTACATAATACAATATAAATACCTTGCTCATTCGCCTTTTTTACAGCTTCCTTTACTCCGTCTGTAAGATTACGATTTGAGTCCAGTAAAGTTCCGTCAATATCGATTGCTACTAATTTGATTGCCATGGTATCTATTTGCCTCCTGATAGTATATGTTTTGCTTTATTTCTCTGTAATTGCACCATTGTGTATAAACGACTGAAATTCCCGATAGGTTTCTTCAAATAGATCAAGATGCTGATTTTTAGTTGGCTGAAGCATTTCTTTCGGGAAGTAAAAACGCTGATCTCCCTGACTCTGTCCGGCCAAAGCAGCAACCAGCTGACTAACTTTCGATAATTCAACAAGTGTACCGTCTTTTTGAATAATTTCTATCTGTGTTCGATGACTATCTTTCTCCGGACGATAAAAATCATACGGTAAATCATAGCTTGAGTTGATTGCTGTATAATATTTTGGATTGAAGCCGACTTTTTCAATCAACAGCTTAAGATGTTCAATCGTTTCTTTGTCCTTATCACTTGAAAAGGTTGCGGATTTCAACGGTTTACGCATCAAAAAGCGTTTGGTGAGATCTGTCAGTACAGAGTCGCCCAGCTCACTCCATTGCGTGAAATAAGTGCTTAAAACACCATCATCCAGCTTTAGATACTCCTGAAGGGTATAATCGTCCTTGAAAAAGGGAACAAGTAGTCTTGAATGAAGTAGATAATCCTCTGGCTGCTCTTCATAGAGTTCCTTTGCTCGATGAAGCAGATGATCCAGAATCACTTCCATCCCTCTGGAGACTGGATGGAAATACACCTGAACATACATTTGATAGCGGCTGACAATATAATCCTCAACAGCATGCATCCCGTTCATGGTAAAAGCAATCCCACCTTTATAAGGGCGAATAACTCTAAGGATACGAGTCAGGTCAAAGGTCCCATATTCGGTTCCTGTAAAATAAGCATCTCTAAGTAGGTAATCCATACGATCTGCATCGATCTGGCTGGAAATCATCTGGACCACTTGAGGATTTGGGTACTCTTTTGTGATCACACTGGCTACCTTTTGAGGAAAATCGGCAGAAACACGATTAAGAATCTGGAATACCTCTGTTTCTGGTGAAGTAATGATTGCTACAGTAAATTTTTCGTGGTCTGTCTGAAAAATATGCTCAAAGGTATGCGAGTATGGTCCGTGACCCACATCATGAAGTAAGGCGGCACACAACGTAACTAATCGTTCATCATCGTTCCAGCCATCTTCGCCAAGCTGTTCAGAAGAATAATTTCGTTGAAAAATATCACAAATTCGTCGAGTGATTTCATAAACACCTAAAGAATGGGAAAAGCGACTATGTTCAGCACCGTGAAAGGTAAGAGAAGAGGTGCCCAATTGTTTGATTCTACGTAACCGTTGAAATTCCTTCGAATCAATCAAATCCAAAACAACCTGATGCTGTACATGAATATAGCTGTGAACCGGATCTCGAAAAACTTTTTCGATCGGCAGATACTGAGTTTTATAAGAATAAGTCATTCTGCATCTCCTTAAGCTGTTGGTTTCGCTGAATCATTTTATCCAACTGTTTTTGATAATCTTCTTTTATTTCAGGAAGATCCATCCAATCCGATAATCCTCTGTTTTCCATTAATAAGCCTGTCTCTAATTGAAAAGCTGAGCCCAACATTTCCTTGGCCTCAGTCACAGTTAACGGCTGTTCCAGCAAATCTGCCAGATTTTCCATGACAGAAGGATCAACAGCCGGGTACCCATTTGTACCGTAAGCGTCTTTTAATCCCTCTTCATAAAATGACTGCACTGTGTTGCCTCGCTGTCTTTGATTTCCTTCAATGCTGAGATAAGCCATAACAGCTAGACCGTTTTTAACCCTACGTTGGGCAATCCCCGCAAATTTTTTTCCATTGATACTTAAATCGAAGGTTCCGGGGCAGTAGGAGGTACTGATTTCGTATGCCTCAATTTTTTTGCCTTTTTGCTCAAATGCCGAGCGAATCCAATGCCACATAAAAATATAGCCCTCATCGATCGAAAATTTATGATCAGAAGGCTGTGGTAGGATAAGAGAGACATTCAAGGTACCTTTATCGGCGATAACGCCTAAGCCGCCGGAATTTCGAACGACAGCTTGATAATCATTCCCTGCTAAAGAAGAAAGACCAGCTCTCAGATAAGGGACACGTGTGTCCTTCATCCCCAGGATCATCGTCTGGTTCAACTGCCAAAAGTGCAGGATCGGCTGCTGATGTTTCTCGGAAAAGCCGACAAGAGTATCTGTCAGGGCAAATGGAACCAAGGCTTCATCAGCTGTTACGCGGCTTTGATCCAGTAGGAAAGCCGATTGTTTTGAATAGAGCCGGCTCAATTCATTCATCTGGATCATCGTCCTGCTTAACCTTTGATACATATTCTTTTACTTCCTTATTCATTTGCGAATACTCATTAGTAAAACGAACCGGTTTACTGATGAGTCTCATCGGCATTGAAGAAAGGAATTTACTGAAATCTCTTCGTGCTTCTTCAGATAAACGTCCAGGCTTGGAAATAAGACGTTCATATAAGTAATGATAAAATTCTTTCATTGCATCAACATCGATGCTCATTTGACTATGACATTCTTCACATTCAATACTAGAGATGACTTCGTTCATATACTGAATATCGTGAAGCGTCTCTTTTTGGCAATGCATACAGAAAAGCATTGCTTTCTCATCATGAAACAACATTGCTTCCACCCCCGTAATCTATTATAAACTATTTATAGCAAAAGTTACGTATGAAAACTAGAAAGTCTAAAGAAAGTTTTATTTTTTTCGTAGAATTGAAGAAAATGCTTTTTTCAGGGTTGCAACTATGCTAGAAATGTTATAAAATGTTTACATGGTTGTTTACAAATGATTTAGCTCGGAACAAATGTAAAAGGAAATAGTACTTTTATTGCTTCGGCAATCAAAATAGAGGATGTTAGAGGAACCAAAAAATTGAAATTATACTAATTGTATACAAGGAGATAGTTATGGTGTATCTAATGGGTCAATCAAAAAATACTGGGGTAAGTTCTGTAAATGCGCTGGATGCGTACAAAGAGATGTGGGAGATACGTATTTTCGAAGAAGCAATCCAGACATTGTTTGATGAAGGAAAAATGTACGGCACGATGCATTTGTGTATCGGACAGGAAGCAACAGCAGTCGGTGGGGCCGGCTTACTGAGAAAAGACGACTGGATGCTGTCTACACATCGGAATCATGGTCATGCAATTGCAAAGGGGACAGATCGCAGAGCGATGTTTGCTGAAATGCTTGGGAAGAAAACCGGAACCAACGGTGGAAAAGGCGGCAGTATGCATATTGCTGATCTTGATGTGGGAAATTTGGGTTCTAACGGTATTGTTGGAGGGAATTTTCCTATAGCTGCGGGAGCGGCTCTTAGTGCGCAAATGAATCATACCGATCAGGTTGTACTTTGTTACGCGGGAGACGGTGCAACAAATGAAGGAAGCTTTCATGAAGCTTTGAATTTGGCTTCTATCTGGCAGCTGCCGGTCATCTATTTGATTGAAAATAATCAGTATGGAATGAGCAGCGCTATCGAACGGATGACGAATGTTGAACGTTTATCAGAACGCGGCAAGAGTTACGGTATCGAAAGTGTGACAATCGATGGCAATGATATCTTTGAAGTACATCAAGCAGTAGGAGACGCTGTTGAAAAAGCACGTAAGGGCGGAGGCCCAACGCTTATTGAAGCAATTACGTATCGCTATAAAGGACATTCAAAATCTGACAAGCTTCTGTATCGCTCGGAGGAAGAGTGTCAATACTGGATGGAAAATCATGATCCTATTCTACGCTTGGAACATTATTTATTAAAAGAAAAACTGGCAGAAAAACCTGAACTGGAAGCACTTGTCAGTGTTATTCGAAAAGAAACCGAAGAGATGATCCAGTCTGTTTTTGCAGATCCGGACCCATCAGTTGAAGAGCTGTGGACGAATGTATATCAAGAAGGAGGAAAAGCATGATGCGGTCGATTTCTTATCTTGATGCAGTCAATGAAGCGTTGGATGAAGCACTAAAATCTGATCCTAAGGTATTTCTTCTGGGAGAGGATATTGGCGTTTACGGTGGAGGTTTCGGAGCCACACATGGTTTACAGAAAAAATATGGTACTGAACGAGTAAGAGAGACACCGATTTCTGAAAGTGCGATTGCTGGAGCTGCTGTTGGTGCGGCAATGACTGGAATGCGTCCGGTCATGGAGCTTCAATTTTCTGATTTCATTACTGTAGCGATGGATCAGCTGGTCAATCAAGCTGCGAAGATCCATTATATGTATGGCGGTAAAGCTAGTGTTCCGATGGTCATGCGAACAGCGGCCGGGTCAGGTACAGGAGCTGCTGCTCAGCACTCTCAAAGTCTGGAAAACTGGATGGCTCATATTCCGGGACTAAAGGTGATTCAGCCCTCTAATGCCTATGATGCAAAGGGATTGCTTCATGCTGCGATTGAGGATGAAAATCCAGTGATGTTTTATGAACATAAACTACTTTATAAAACAGAAATGGATGTACCAGCTTCTAAATACACATTACCGATCGGCAAAGCAGATGTGAAACGAGAAGGAAATGATATAACGATAGTAGCTACTGGTATTATGGTAAAGAAAGCACTTGATGCAGCAGCTATTTTAGCTGAGGAAGATATCAGCCTTGAGGTTGTTGACCCAAGGACATTGGTACCTTTAGATAAGGAAACGATCCTATCCTCTGCCTCGAAAACGAAACGTGTGGTGGTAGCAACTGAAGCTGTGAAGAACAGCGGATTCAGTGCGGAGCTTACAGCTGTGATCGCTGAATCGCAAATCAGCCAACAGCTGCTTCATCCGATTGTCCGTTTGGGTGGAGAATTTGTTCCTATGCCGGCGCAGCGAGTTCTTGAAGAACAGGCGACGCCTCAAGTTGAAACCATCGTACAAGCTGTGAAACAAATGATGAAAGAGGGATAACATGAGAATCAGTGAAGATCGTCGGAAGTTATTGAAGGTAGTGACCCTGTATTATGATGCAGGGTTGACACAGGCGGAAATTGCTAGAAAAATGTCTATTTCCCGTCCGGTGATTTCCAAGATGCTTCAACAAGCAAAAGAAGAAGGTATTGTAAAAGTGTCTATTCATGATGATTCTGCTTATGCGGTCAAACTCAGTCTCGAACTGGCTGACCGCTATCAGCTGGATGAAGTGATTGTTGTTCCTGATAACGGTTACAGTCCGGAATTAAAAATAAAAAGAAAAGTCAGTGAAGCAGCGGCAGATTATCTAGGCAGTATTTTGGAGCCAGAGATGTCCATTGGCTTATCTTGGGGAACTACCTTGGCAGATGTGATCGATGCACTGCCATTTTACTCGTTTCCGATGATCGATGTTTGTCCTTTCGTTGGAGGAGTATCCAGTGAACATCTTTATTACGACACCAACCATCTGGCCTTTCGTTTGTCTGAAAAACTGAATAGTCGCTGTCAGTATGCCTATTTTCCTGCTTTGGCGGAAAGTACGGAGCTGGCAGATGTGTTGAATCAGAGCAATATGCTTCAAAAGGCAATGAACCATGCAATGAAGGTGGATCTGGCAATCATTGGTGTGGGAAATCCTACAAAGCATTCAACTTGGAATGAATTGGGGTATTTTGATGAGCAGAATATGCTGGATATCAAGCAGGATGAAATCAGAGGAGATGCAGTAGCTTCATTATTTGACAAAAATGGTCAAACAGTGAACAATACTATTAGTAGACGGATGCTGGGCATAAAGGTCGAAGATTTGGCGGATATACCTCAGGTAATGGTAATCGGCAGCGGAAAAGAGAAAGCGGAAAGTATTCATCCGTTGTTGATTGGAAATTACTGCTCAATATTGGTGACCGACCAAATCGCCGCAGAGGCATTACTGACTATGTAATGTTGAGGTAGATGAAGAGAACTTGAAATCCAATAAAAAGTACACTACAATGTATCAGTATGAAAAATGATCAGCTGCCAATGTTTCAATAGGCTGATTAAGCTGTGAGCTTGAGTAAACAGTGTGTTCTTAAGCGAATTTGTCATGTGTGCTGTTGGACTTGAAATAAGGCGACGAGCATTCGTAAAATAGAAAAACATAAGTGAAAAGGAACAAAGTAAAGCTTGTTTCGATTCATCAGTAGTAAAAAGGAGGCTCATCATAATGGATTTGACGCAAGGAACAGATATTTCTATTCAATTGAAAACAGAAGTAAAGCAGGGTGGAGAAAAAAAGGATTTCTTTTTTGATTTGACAGGTCAAATTGTAAAAATCGGAGATACCCTTTATATCCGATATAAAGAAGAGCTGGAAGATGGACAAGAAACTCCTGTAACGATCAAGGTCGAACCAGATGGAAAAATCCAGTTGATTCGTTCCGGAGAGCTGCGGATGCGTTTGAAGTTTGGTTATCGTGAACGGTTGGAAACTACATATCGAACCCCTTATGGACTTTTTGAAATCACTACATTCACACATAATTTGAGATTCAGTTTGAAGGATCAGCCCGTTTCTGGATCGATCGTTATTGACTATGACTTGTACTCTCAAAGTGAAAGAGTTGGGGAATACCATTTAGAGTTAGAATTTACTGCGTAATTGTGAAAGAATCAATTGCTTTTTCTGGTGTGATTTTGTATGATAAAGTGTAGACTGTGAAAGGACGTGTACTACTTGGAAATTAATGTATTTGAAGGATTGAACAAGAACGAATTATCCATGATTGAAGTTGCTCATGCGATTTTAGAACAAAAGGGAGATGTCATGGATTTCTCAGACTTGGTAAATGATATCCAAAACTATCTTGGAACGTCTGATGGCAACATCCGTGATTCTTTAGCGCAATTTTATACAGACCTGAATATCGATGGAAGTTTCATCTCTTTGGGTGACAATCAATGGGGCCTCCGTTCATGGTATCCAATCGATTCGATCGATGAAGAAGTAACACATGGCCTTGATGAAGATGAAGATGATACACCACGTCGTAGAAAACGCAAGAAAGTCAACGCATTCATCATGGATACAAACGATGAAGATGCTATTGATTATAATGATGATGATCCGGAAGATGCAGAACTGACTGCAGATGAAGATGAGGATCTATACGATGATGATGAAGACGAAGATGAAGACGAAGAAATCAAAGCATATAACAGTGATCTGCAGGAAATTGGTGCAGACGAAGACGAAGAAGACGATGAACTGGAAGAACTGACAATTATCGACGATGAAGATGTTGACAGTGATTTTGATGATGAAGACGAGGAAGAAGAGTACGAGTCTGAAGAGGAAGAATAGTTCGATTGTCAAAAACTGAAGCAAAAGATGAAGAGATCGAGTGGAAGAAAACTCGTTCTCTTTTTTTGTTAATTAAAGATAACTATTTCTTTCTTTGGGTAGTTGCAGTAGAAAACATAGAACTGATTTTTAAAAACATAACGAGAAATAGTTGATTTTTCTTATTTATACTATATAATTTCTTATATAGAAAGGATGAGGGCGATGACAGAAGCAAAACCTTATGGTACAGTGCTGATTAAAGCAGCAAAAATCATGGATCATTTATCAGAACATCCTAATCATTCTCTACAGGAAATTGCGAACAGTACTGAAATGACCGCATCAACAACAATCAAAATATTGGATACGCTGGTACTGATTGGTTATGTGCAGAAGAATGAGGATAAAACCTATCGCCTTGGTTCAAAGCTGATTCGTTACGCGAATCAACGACTGGAGCAGCTCGATTTGGCGGAGATAACCTTTCCGTATTTGGAAAATCTGCAGCACACGATTGATGAAACCATCCATCTCGGAATATTGAATGAGAATGAAATCCTTTATATCAATAAGCTTGAGCCTAAGCATCAGACGATTCGTATGTCTTCAAAGGTAGGGATTACACGTCCCTTATACAGCTCTGCTATGGGAAAAGCAGTGTTGGCAAAATTCTCTCAGGCAGATTTTGAAGCCTATCTGGGCAGTCATGCACTTACGCCTTATACAGAGAATACAATCACGAATCCTTTAAGATTGGCAAAAGAGTTGGAGGAAATCCGAAAAACTCGTGTCGCCTTTGATGACGAGGAAATGGAAAAAGATATCTTTTGTATCGGTGCATCAATAGAAAAAGAAGGTCAAATCATCGGTGCGTTCAGTGTAAGTATGCCGAAATATCGATTGAATGAAGAAACTAAAAATTTGATCATTCAAGCTGTACTGAGAACAAAAGAAGAACTGGAACACGTCTTGATGACTAAATAGAAAGTTATGCCGGAAAAGCAGATGATAGACTGTTTTTCCGGTTTTTTTGTTGTATAGACTAATGCGGGAATATACGTACATCAATGTTTGGCAAAGCTTTCTATCTGATGAGCGGATACTGGGGTAGAAGTAATGGGTTCTTTAATGATGAAATTTTTGAAGGAGTATAGGTATTTCTCTATAAAAAACGTTTGCATTTTCTATTTTTCTATGTATAATGAAAGTATAAATTTCCTAATAATAAAATAATATTTCCAAATAAGAAAAGAGTGGTAATCTTGAAAAGAGTAAATATTCTTCAACGATTGGAAACAGCTGGAGTAATTGCTGTTGTTCGCGGAAAAACGAAAGATGAAGCAATCAAAGCAAGTCATGCAATCGTAAAAGGTGGCATGCATGGGCTGGAGCTGACATTTACGGTTCCTCAGGCAGATGAAGTAATTAGAGAATTGGCTGACACTTACAAGGATTCGCCGGAGGTGGTTATCGGTGCTGGAACAGTTTTAGATGCTGTTACCGCTCGTTTAGCAATTATGGCAGGTGCTGATTATATCGTGAGTCCTTCTTTTGATCGGGAAACGGCTGAGATTTGTAATCTTTACCAGATACCTTATTTACCTGGTTGTATGACAATCACAGAGATGAAGGAAGCGCTGAAAAGCGGCGTGGATATCATCAAGCTATTTCCAGGAAGCGCTTATGGACCAAGCATCATTTCTGCATTCAAGGCACCAATACCTCACTTGAATATCATGCCGACAGGCGGAGTCAGTCTGGATAACATGGATGAATGGTTCAAAGCAGGAGTGATCACAGTAGGTGTGGGTGGTAACTTATTAGCACCGGCAGCTGTTGGTGATTTTGATAAGGTAACTGAAGTTGCAGCACAGTACATGGCGAAGTTCCATGAAATAAAAGGAGCATAGCGATGGGAAAAGTTGTGACCTTGGGTGAAATCATGCTGCGTTTTTCAACAGATAGTGGGATTCGTATTGCACAAACTGAAGCATTCACTGCCCATTATGGTGGTGGTGAAGCAAATGTAGCTGTATCTTTGGCAAATTATGGGCATCAGGTAGCTTTTGCAAGTAAGGTTCCGGACAACGCATTAGGCGAAGCCGTGAGAAAGCATCTTAACCGATATGGTGTAGACACGAAACATTTACTTAAAGGAGGTCCACGTTTAGGCTCTTATTATCTTGAAGCAGGTGTTGGCGAGCGAGCAGCCAGCGTCATCTATGATCGAGCAGGCTCCAGCTTCGCAGTAGTGGAAACGGCTGAGTGGAATTTAGAGGAACTGTTCAGCGGCTGTGATATTTTCCACATTTCAGGAATTACACCTGCGCTATCTGCAGCATGGAGAGATCTAACACTTGTATTGATCAAGGCAGCAAAGCAAGCAGGATGTCTAATCAGCTTTGACGTAAATTATCGAGGAAAGCTGTGGAGCCGTGAAGAAGCAGGAAAGACAATTCGAACGATCCTACCTTATGTGGATTATTGTTCCGCTGGAAAACTGGATGCACAGCATTTTCTAGAAGTTACTGCATATGATGGAGATTCTGAGGAAGAAGAAGCCAGCTATTACTATCGAGAAATGCAAAAGAAATATCCGAACATCTCAGTCTTTTATTCAACAAAGCGCAAGGTTCATTCGGCTAGTGCTAACGAGCTGATCGGTACACTTTGGTCAGATGGGCATTATTATGAATCTCAGTGCCATTTGATCGATCCCATCATTGACCGTGTCGGAGGAGGAGATGCCTTTGCTGGTGGTGTACTTCACGGATTATTGAATAAGGCTGATCATCAGAAGGTCATTAACTTTGCTACGGCTGCATCAGCATTGAAGCATACAGTGCATGGTGATTGCAATCAATTCAGTCAAGAAGAGGTTGAAAGCTTTTTGGCACTTGGTTCAGGAAAAATCATTCGTTGATGAAAGAATTCTGATAGAGCAGCCAAATATTATCAAACCAAAAGTATAAAGTGAAGGGAGCATTTTTGCTTCAATCACGCCAAAAATAGAGAGGAGCACTAAAACATGCAAAACATGGAAACACGTTATACACATAGTCCGGAGGATATCCGTCATTACTCAACAGAGCAATTGAGAGATGAGTTCTTAGTTGAGAAAGTATTTGTTCCAGGAACGATCACATTGACATATACACACAATGATCGCATGATCTTCGGTGGTGTGACACCTACAAAAGAAGCATTGGAAATCAAGCTGGATAAAGAACTAGGCGTAGACTATTTCTTGGAGCGTCGTGAATTAGGCGTGATCAATATCGGTGGACCAGGCTATATCGAAATCGATGGTCAAAAGGAAGAAATGAAGAAACAGGATGGTTATTATATTGGCAAAGAAACACGTCATGTCGTTTTCTCTTCAGAAAATCCTGAAAATCCTGCAAAATTCTATATCAGCTCAGCACCGGCACACCATAAATACCCTAACGTGAAAATCAGCATTGATGACATCAAGCCGATGGAAACAGGCGAGCCGTTGACACTGAATGAGCGCAAAATTTATCAATACATCCATCCCAATGTATGCGAAAGCTGTCAATTACAAATGGGTTATACAATTTTAGAACCAGGCAGCTCATGGAATACGATGCCTTGTCATACACATGAACGTCGTATGGAAGCCTATGTATACTTTGATATGGAACAGGACACTCGTGTGTTCCATATGATGGGTAAACCTGATGAAACTAAACACTTGGTAATTGATAACGAACAAGCAGCAATATCACCAAGCTGGTCTATCCACTCAGGCGTAGGTACAAGCAACTATTCATTCATCTGGGCAATGTGTGGAGAAAATATCACATATACAGATATGGACATGGTACCAATGGATCAATTGAAATAAGAAAAGCAGAACGAGCTCGTTCTGCTCTCGAGCAATAGGTGCTCGAAAAATTATAGCGATGCTTTTCGTCGCGAATTTTCTTGAGTCCAATTGCCGAAGAGAGCAAGCTCGTGGAACTAGACAAATAAGAAAAGCAGAGCAAATCGGTAACTCCCGAGCAATAAAGGGACTTGGTAAAATGGTGGTCTTTACCATGTAAGCAAGGCATCTTATTGTCGAAAGAGTTGATCTGAGAAGCTGGACAATAAGAAAAGCAGAAAGAGCTCGTTCTGCTCTCGAGCAATAGGTGCTCGAAAAATTATAGCGATGCTTTTCGTCGCGAATTTTCTTGAGCCCAATTGCCGAAGAGAGCAAGCTCGTGGAGCTAGACAATAAGAAAAGCAGAGCAGATCGGTAACTCCCGAGCAATAAAGGGACTTGGTAAAATGGTGATCTTTACCATGTAAGCAAGGCATCTTATTGTCGAAGGAGTTGATCTGAGATGCTAGACAATAAGAAAAGCAGAGCAGATCGGTAACTCTCGAGCAATAAAGGATTTTAATTGAGTAATCCCCTGTCTATTTGAGTGATGCTCAATGGGGAAAATAAACGAAAAGAGGAGAAAATAATTATGGATTTTAATATGGATAGCTTCCGCTTAGACGGAAAAATTGCTCTTGTTACAGGAGCGGTATATGGAATTGGTTTTGAAATTGCCAGCTCATTAGCAGCGGCAGGAGCAACAATTGTTTTCAATAACATTGATCAAAAATCAGTCAATGACGGTGTTGAAAACTACAAAAAAGTTGGCATTGATGCAAAAGGCTACGTTTGTGATGTAACAAATGAAGAGCAGGTACAAGCAATGGTCAAACAAATCAAAGAAGAGGTTGGTGTGATCGATATTCTTGTTAACAACGCTGGAATTATCAAACGTACACCAATGCACGAAATGGATGCAGCTGATTTCCGTCAAGTGATCGATATTGATTTGAACGGACCATTCATTATGTCTAAAGCAGTTCTTCCAGGAATGATGGAGCAAAACAGCGGGAAAATCATCAATATCTGTTCGATGATGAGTGAACTGGGGCGTGAAACAGTGAGTGCCTATGCAGCTGCTAAGGGCGGACTGAAAATGCTGACAAAAAATATTGCTTCTGAATACGGCGAGCACAACATTCAGTGTAACGGAATTGGACCTGGCTATATTGCTACACCTCAAACCGCACCATTGCGTGAGGAACAAGCAGATGGTTCTCGTCATCCGTTCGATCAGTTTATTGTTGGTCGTACACCAGCAGCTCGTTGGGGAACACCTGATGATTTAGCAGGCCCAGCAGTATTCTTGGCTTCTAAAGCTTCAGACTTTGTTAATGGACATATCTTGTATGTTGACGGAGGAATCCTAGCATATATCGGAAAACAACCTTAAGCCATTAAAGGTTTCCTGAGTAATAACTGTATATAAAAAATTCCTAAGTAAATATAAAGGTTCTGCTTCACATGCGTGAGTGAAGCAGAACCGTTTTTTTATTATTCAAATCATAAGAAGCGCCAATGATTTTAAGATTGATGGTGATCGAAAAAGATAATCTCCTGATTTTGATGCTTTTTCAAATATTCTTTAGGCGTCAGTCCAAATTCCTTTTTAAAGCATTTTAGAAAATGCGGATAGGATTTAAAGCCGCATTGTACATAGATTTCATTCGAGTTTTTGTAGGTGACCAGCAGCTGTTTCGCGTAAAGTAATCTTTTTTTCAATACATAACTGTGGAACGTGAAGCCTGTTGTACTTTTAAACGTTCGGGCGATGTAATACTTGCTGACAAAGAAATGCTTCGCAACGTCCTCCAAAGTCAATGAGGCATCCAAGTTTTCAGAAACGTATACCATCAGCTCTTCAATCAGACTGTTTTCCATAGCTGCCTTTGGCTGGACTTCCTTTTCCTGACTCATGACCAATTTGTTCAAATAGACTAAAAAATTGATGAACTGCTGTTTATACATCAAATCCATTCCATAGATTTTTTTATCTGCCGGTGCTTCAATCAAAGAAAGATATTCCCTCAATCGTTCCGGATCAGTCTGGATGATTTTGCTTTTGGTTGTTCCGGTAGGGTGGAAGCAGCGCTCCAGATTTGTGTATTTACTTGAATGGCTTCGTAAAAAACTCGGAGTCACAAACATATAAACGCGTTCAAAAACATCTGAATCCTGCTTAACGATTCTATGGAGATCCAAATTATGGATAAAAATAACAGAACCTGGCTTCAAATGATATTGTTTTCCATCCAAATAAAATTCGGCGGTTCCTAGTAATGTGCAATGTATCTCATAGAAATCATGATAATGATAAAGCGTTTTCTCTTGAACCACGAAATCCTTTACATGGAAGAGTTCGTAGTCATTGGATAGCATTGTGTTCACTAGTGAAGTATTGAGCAATGTGGATTCTTTCATCATTTTATCCTCCTGTAAAATCATTTATACGTTTATTATAATACACTAAAAATCAAATGAAAGGGCTTCATGTGCAATTTTTGACAGTAATTAGGCAATTTTTACTATATATTCATTTTTGATAACTTGTTAAACTAAGAGCATGATAAAGATTTGAAAGCGCTTTGAGTAAAAAACTCGAGAATATAAATTAATACAAAGGAGATTGAATGACAAGATGATTATTAAACAAGAATTATTTGTACCAAAAGAGATAGTGGAAGAGAAAATTGATTTGATGATTAACAATTTGACAACGATAAAAGATAACAGCGGAGAATTTCTGTTGGACTTCGATGGTTTGAAGGTTGACGACAAGAGCTGGACGATTTGGAACTGGCCTCAGGGTGTTGGTTTGTATGGTATGTACAAAAACTATCAAATCACTAAAAATGAGAAAGCACTGAAAGTTGTCAATGATTGGTTTGATGGCCGCATGAAGGAAGGAGCACCTCCGAAAAACGTAAACACGATGGCACCGTTATTGACAATGGCTTATCTCTATGAGGATACGAAGGACTCAAAATATATTCCTTATCTGGAACAATGGGCTGAATGGGTAATGCACGATATGCCTAGAACGAATGAAAATGGGCTGCAGCATGCGACATACGGACCGCCGAATACGAACCAGCTTTGGGACGATACCTTGATGATGACTGTTCTCCCATTAGCTAAAATCGGTAAACTGTTGAATCGTCCTGAATATCTGGAAGAAGCGAGACATCAGTTTTTGATTCATATCAAATATTTGATGGATAAGAAAACAGGACTGTGGTATCACGGTTGGACATTTGAAGGCAACCATAACTACGCTGAAGCATTGTGGGCCCGTGGAAACTGCTGGATCACAATCGCCATTCCTGAAATCATCGAGATACTTGAGCTTCCAAAGGGTGATGGATTAAGAGATTTCCTGATCAATACTTTGAATGCACAGGTTGCTTCATTAGCAAAATATCAGCATGAGTCAGGACTATGGCATACATTATTGAACGATCCAAGCTCTTATCTTGAGTCCTCTGCAACTGCCGGATTTGCTTATGGGATTTTGAAAGCTGTCCACAAGAAATACATCAGCAGTGACTATGAAGAGATTGCTTATAAGGCAATGGCCGGACTTTTAGAAGAAATCGATGACAAAGGAGAAGTACAACATGTTTCTGTGGGAACAGGGATGGGTGACGACTTGGAATTTTACAAGAATATCGGTATGACTGCAATGCCTTACGGTCAATCATTGACTATTCTATGTCTGACAGAATTACTAGTTTCTTATTGCTAAACGTTAAACGCTAAAAAATGGATAAGGCAATCATTTACCTGTGAAATACAGTGTTGGTTGCCCTGTCCCTAAAAGAACAATTGTTAGTTGTAAATGGATGTTGAAGTAAAAGAGCAAACTTAGAAAAACAGGGGGAAGAAGAATGAAGAAAAGACAATTTATCTCTGGATTGATGCTTTCAGCAGCTGGATTAGTTTTGTTGAGCGGCTGCAGCAGCTCCGATGCAGCTTCAGACGGCAAGATTACATTGCGTTATGCCTATGCCAGCAACAGCCAGCCGGTTATCGATTCAATGAATGAATTTGGCCGACTGATTGAAGAAAAGACAAATGGAGAAGTAACGATCGAGTATTTTCCAGATGGACAATTAGGTGGAGAAACAGAGCTGATCGAGCTGACTCAAACTGGCGGTATTGATTTTACAAAAGTCAGCGGTTCTGCTTTAGAAAGCTTTTCAAAAGATTATTCAATTTTCGCAGTTCCGTACATTTTTGATGATGAAGAACACTTTTTCGCCGTAATGGAAAATAAGGAAATCATGGATGAGGTCTATAATTCTACCGAAGAATTAGGGTTTGTCGGATTGACTTACTATGATTCAGGTCAACGAAGCTTTTATATGACAGATGGCCCAGTGAACTCTCCAGATGATTTAAAAGGGAAGAAAATTCGTGTTATGCAAAGTGAAACCGCTATTAAAATGGTGGAACTGCTAGGCGGATCACCAGTACCCATGGGAAGTTCAGAAGTTTACACATCATTACAGTCTAATCTGATCAATGGTGCAGAAAATAATGAATTCGTATTGCATACAGCAGGTCACGGCGGCGTGGCAAAATATTACTCTTATGATGAGCATACACGTGTTCCGGATATTGTGATCATGAACGATAGTGTGAAGGAACGTCTTTCAGATGAGCAGTATGAAGCGGTCTTAGAAGCAGCGAAGGAATCGACTGAATTTGAGAAGGAAGTATTCAAAGAAGCGGTTGAAGAAGAAAAAGCAATCGCAGAAAAAGAATACGGAGTTATCTATAACGATGTAGATAGTGCGCCATTTCAAGAAGCAGTCCAGCCACTTCATGATCAATTCAAAAATGATGAAAATTACAGCGATCTTTACGAAAAAATCCGCGCTGTAGCTGACGAGATGGAGTAGGGGGAGTAAAAATGAAAGCAGTAAGAAGTGCTTTAGATAAGGCTTTAGAAATTTTTGGTTCAGTTCTTTTAGCAATCATGATTCTTGTGGTGCTTTATCAAGTATTTACAAGAACAGTACTAAACAGTCCCAATACAGTCACTGAAGAGCTTGTTCGTTTTGGCCTAGTTTGGTTATCGATGCTGGCTTCAGCGTATGTAGTTGGTAAACGAAGTCATCTGGCGGTAACAATGCTGAGTGATAATCTGAGTGGAAAAAATAAGCGTTTGTTGGAAATTGTTGTGCAGGTATTATTCTTAGTTTTTGCGGCAGTCATCATGGTATTTGGCGGATGGAAAGCTGTTACTGTGACAATGGGACAGATTTCACCATCTCTTTCTATACCTATGGGGTATGTTTATCTGGCTGTACCGGTTTCAGGAGTGATTATGTTTATCTACAGTCTGTTGAACTTATTGGATCAGCCGATTGAAGAAGAAAGCAAACAGGAGGGGTAACTATGGCGTTAGAAGCAGGTCTTATCTTATTCATCGTTTTTGCCATATTGTTGATTTTGGGAATGCCTATTGCGATCAGTGTCGCCGTTTCCTCTATCGTAACATTGTTGTTAGTTGTACCATTCGATATCGCAGTATTTACATCTGCCCAGAAAATGGTGTCGAGTTTAAATAGTTTTTCGTTAGTTGCCATTCCGTTCTTTGTCCTCTCGGGCATCATCATGAACGGCGGAGGAATAGCGGAAAAGCTCGTGAATTTTGCTATGTTGTTTGTTGGTCGGATTCCAGGTGGATTGGCCCACACGAATATTTTGGGGAATGCCTTGTTTGGCTCAATGTCCAGTTCAGCGATTGCTGCATCTACAGCGATCGGTGGTGTGTTGATTCCACAGCAAGTTAAAGCAGGCTATGATCGTAAATTTGCGACAGCTGCCAATATTGCATCTGCACCAACAGGCATGGTTATTCCTCCAAGTACAGCGTTTATCATGTATTCATTGGTTGCCAGCGGCGCGTCCATTTCTTCATTATTCTTGGGCGGTTATCTAGTTGGTGCTTTGTGGGCATTAAGCATTATGATCGTTGCTTTCTTCCATGCGAAGAGACATAACTATAAAACGATCAGTCGTTCTGAATTAGGTTCAGTTGGAACCGTGCTGAAAGAAGCAATCCCAAGTGTTATGCTGATTGTGATCATTATCGGCGGGATTTTATCCGGTTTGTTCACGGCAATCGAAGCTTCGGCTATTGCTGTTGCTTATTCATTGATCATTGCAATGTTCTTCTACAAGACAGTTACTGTAAAAGACATTCCAAGAATGTTGAGAGATGCGGTATTGACAACAGGTACGATCGCGTTCTTACTTGCTACCTCTTCTATGATGTCATTCGCTATGGCATTTACAGGTATCCCGCAAGCAATCAGTGGTGCTATCTTAGGCCTGACAGATAATAAACTGATCATTCTATTATTGGTAAATATCGTCTTGTTGATTGTAGGGATGTTTATGGATGTAGGGCCGGCAATCATGATCTTTACACCAATCTTCCTACCTGTTGTAACAAGTGTTGGGGTTGATCCGGTTCACTTTGGCTTATTCGCCATCATGAATCTATGTGTTGGTTCTATTACACCGCCAGTTGGCTCAGGGCTTTATGTAGGAGCCAGTGTCGGGGGAGTCAAGGCAGAGAAGATGCTGAAGCCGTTAGTTCCATTTTATATTGCCATATTAGCGGTTCTGTTTCTGATTACCTATTTCCCACAAGTTGTTATGTGGCTGCCAAATCTCGCTTCTTAACTCACATAAAATCAGTTTCCTTTGATCACCCCAAACTTTCACAGGAAACGACAAAACAACCAGAGAAGGCAGTTTTTTATAGATCAAAGGGGGGACCGCAAGTAGTTCATAATTGTAAATAAAAGGGGAGGGCTACTGACGATCGTATGATTGTCAGCAGCCTGTTTCCTATTTTATAATGAGTAGAGAAGAATATGGATATAGACGAAAAGGAGCGGTCATTTTGTATAATTTAACAGTAAGAGGACATGATATATCAGGAAGCCACAGTTATGAAGTGTTGCCTGAAAAAATAAGAAATGCGGGAATCAAAAATGTTCAGTTGGCTTTAGGAATGTCATTTCCTGAACTCCCAAGTGGAAAAGAGAATCTGTCGCCGGGCTTTGGTACCTATATGAAAAATACATTTATGAAGCAAGGGGTACAGATTGCTATCTTAAGCTGCTACATCAATATGATTCATCCCGATGAAGAAACTAGGGAAGAGGCTTTACAGAAATTTGAAAGCTATCTGAAATATGCGAAATACTTTGGTGCTTCGATGGTTGCTTCAGAGACTGGCAATGTATTGGAAGAAATCATTTATACAGAGAAGAATTTTACAGAAGAAGCTTTTGAGAAGGCAGTTATCTCTATTCAGCGACTAGTCGATTGCGGAGAAAAATACGGCATGATGGTAGGCATCGAGCCAGGATTGAATCATCCAATTTACTCAGTGGAAAAAATGCATCAACTTGTGCAGCGAATCGATTCTGATTATTTAGGTGTTATCCTGGATGCAACGAACTTGATCACCGTGGATAACTACACAGAGCAGGCAAAAATCCTCCAACAAGCCTTCGATCTATTCGGAGAAAAAATCGTTGCAATCCACTTAAAGGACTTCGTGGTAGAGGATGGGAAAATCATTCCAACAGCAGTTGGCGAAGGACTGATGGATGTAAAGGGCATGCTTGACATCATTGGTAGAAACAAACCATTGATCAATATCGTGTTGGAAGAAACAAAAGATGAAAAAATCACTCAAGCGAAGAAGTTGATTGATTCTTTGTAAGCAATTAGATGATAAGAAATCTGTCGGCCTCCGAAAACGACAAAATGTGGGGATCAACAGAAGTAAACTCTGAAATCCTTAGTATATATGGGATAAATATAGAGAAGCTTAAGCTAATCGCAAATCAAACAACAATATTCATAAAAAACCCCCATGTACCAGAAAAAAATGGTACATGGGGGTTTTACTTTAGTTAAACCAATTGAAACGAAGCTTCTAATGTTTCTTCGCTGTTTGGTCCGACAAAAACAATAAATGAGCCGGTTTCTACATCATAGTCCATAGAATGGGTATAGTATTTTAGCTCGTCTCGAGTGAGTATGAATTGAACAGTTGCTGTTGTGTTCCCAGCTATCGATAGTTTTTTGAACTGTTTCAGTTCCTTGACTGGTCGGACGACCGATCCTACCACGTCTTGAATGTAAAGCTGAACAGTCTCCAGACAGTCAATACTTGATGAATTTTTTATTGTAACATTGATCAGCAACTCATCGGACATTGTTGTGTCGCTTAAGGTTAAATCTGAGTATTGAACACTACTGTAGTTCAAGCCGTAACCAAATGGGAAAAGCGGCGCATTTGGACTGTCGAGATATTTGGAAACGAAGCGTCCGGAATGGGTAGAGCTTGTCAGTGGTCGACCGGTTTTGAACTCGCTATAATAAAGCGGCAGCTGACCAACAGAATAAGGGAAGCTCATGCTCAATCTCCCTGATGGGTTGGTTTTACCGAAGAGGACATCAGCGATTGCATGTCCGCCTTCTGTTCCCGGGAACCAAACTTGCATGATTGCATCAATAGTTTCTGCTTCCTCCGTTAGAACAAGGGGACGACCGCTGATTGAGATCAAGATCGTTTTCTTGCCTAGCTCAATCAGCTGTTTCATAAATGCTCTCTGAATTTGAGGTAAGCAAATATCTGTCCGGCTGCCTGCTTCACCGCTTTGCATAGTATGCTCGCCCATTGCAAAGATGATGATATCTGCACTTCTCGCCTCTCTTAATGCATGATCTAAATGCATCGCTTTCTCTTCATCAGACATTGATAAACTATCGATCATATCTTTTGTGGCACCGAATTCCCCAAGAAATTCATAGCTTTCCAGCATATCACAACCTTTTTCAACATGGAAATTTTCAGGCTTCAGATAGGATTCAATTCCTGTTTTGATTGAGATTGTATCAGTGGTCTTGCCATGAACAGCCCATAATCCAATCAACTCTTGGTTATCTCCATAAGGCCCGACGAGTAGAATTTTTTTATCTGTCTGTGGATCGAGTGGGAGAAGTCCGTGTTCATTTTTTAGTAGAACGATTGATTCAGCTGTCACTTTTTTTGCAAGTGCTCGATGTTCTTCTTTTAGTAATGTTTCTTTTTCTTTCTCTTCAGTTGCTCTCCGGAAAGGATCTTCAAAGAGGCCCAGATCGTTTTTCAGCTTCAGTACCCGCAATACAGCTTGATCGATCAACTTTCCATCGATTCTGCCTTCATTTAATAACGGCTCCAGTTCATTTGCATAGCAGGGGGATTTCATATCAATATCATTAGTCGCATTTATTGCCAGATAAGCGGCTTCTTTGTTGTCTTCTGCGATACCATGATCGATCAGCTCTCTAACTGCTGCATAATCTGAGATAATCACACCATCAAAGCCCCATTCGTCCCGAAGGATATCTTTTAGGATGAACTGATTTCCGGTAACAGGAACCCCATCATAGGTATTAAAGGAGGTCATGACCAGCTTACAGCCTGCATCTACAGCTGCCTTATAACTTGGCAGATAGTCCTGCCGCAATTTTCTTTCAGACATATCAACGGTATTATATTCTCTGCCGCCTTCTGCTGCACCATACGCTGCGAAGTGTTTAACACAAGAGGCAATGCCTTCTTGTTTATCAAGATCCTGTTGAAGTCCGCTGACCATTGCTGAGGCAAAAGCAGAATTCAAGAAGCTGTCTTCTCCAGTGGATTCCAGACAGCGTCCCCAACGAGCATCTCTGACTAAATCAACCATTGGGGCGAAGGTAACATGAGCGCCGCCGGATTGAGCTTCTTTTCCAATCACTGTATAGGCTTCTTTGACTAAATCAGGATTCCATGTAGCACCTAAACCAAGTGGGATTGGGAAAACTGTGCGGTACCCGTAGATAATATCTGCCATGAAAAGCAACGGGATTTTATGGCTGGATTTCTCGAGATATTGCTGTTGGATTTCCTTTGTGTTTGCTGCACCCGCCACATTTAAAACAGAGCCGACATGTTTCAGCATATTGTCTGAGATTCCCAGCTTCTGTTGTGGGCCGACTGTCAATGCAGAGGTATTGAAGAATTCTCCTGACAGCTGTACGAGCTGACCGACTTTTTCTGTCCATGATAGAGACTCCAATAGCTTCAGTAACTTTTCTTCTTTCATGATGATGCCTCCAATATAAATATTATTCTTTCTCAGCCTCTTGTTCTAGGCGATAGGTTTCATTGTCCAGTGCTTTGAACCATGGATACCATAGGATTGGAGAAAGGATAAGTTGTATGAATAATTGTAAGAGAATGATGGAAATACTTCCTTGGACAGCTGCATGGAAACCGATCGGTAGGCCGAAAATCGCCTGAACTCCTGAAAAATGAGCAACCAGCCCGGAGCGTGTCAACAGGTAAGCCAGCAGTAGTGCAATAGAATTATTTGTAATGAAAGGAACGGCTAATCTAAAATTTAAGACAAGCGGTGTCCCGAAAATAACAGGTTCAGTGATTCCGAATAGAGCAGGGATGATCGACACTTTCCCGACTTCCCGAAATTGTTTGCTTTTAGCTCTCATCATGAGTAGGACTAATCCAAGAGCCATCCCGCCCCAAGTGATGATATTGAAAAAGGCCAGTCCAGTAATATTCGGTGGTGTTTGACCAGCGGCAACAGCGTTCAGATTCTCCACATCCATTGCCATCCATAGTGCAGTAACAATCGGCATCACGACGTTTGTTCCATGAATACCGAAAAACCATAGGATTTGCTGAACGAGGGAAATAATAATTACAGCACCGATCGATCCGCCGATTCCTTGTAAAGGCTTTTGGATAATCGTATAGACAAACTCGTGCATATTTTCAAAGGAAGTCATACTGAATAAGGAAGAAATAATGATAAACAATAGCGCAATCAGGATCGTTGGAAGAATTGATTCAAAAACCTTCGTAACCATTGGCGGTACACCGTCAGGCATTTTGATCGTCCAGCCTTTTCGTTTGATCCCAAGATATAACCTAGCACTGACTAAACCGACAAACATTGCAGAGAAGACGCCGGGAGCGCCTAACCAAGTTGTTGGAATCGCAGTAATCTCATCTGCTGTCGTGCCAAGTGGTGTGATGATCAGAAAACATAATAAAGAAATAATACCTGCTGAAATACCGTCTTCTGTTTCATCAAGATTCCTAACGAGCTGGTAAGCCATCAGCACAACTACATAAAGTGCCATCGCACCAATTGTGATTGCATTTAGCTTAGAAAATAGATCTGAATAGTTTGTTAGAAAAGATAGGAATGGTAGTGAGGTTGGTAAAACCATCAACAACACGGCGATCGATCCGATAAGCACCGGTCCTAAAGTACCCATCATTGCCCCTGAAATTGCTTTAAGATACGGACTATTCCCCATTTTATCGAAGAAGGGGCTAAGCCGATCGAATAAATTACTGATCTTTGATTTCAAAAAAAACATCTCCTTTAGCTTTGATACCTGTATTATATGCGTAAGCGCTTTATATTTCTTTTCGTATTTTTACGAAAAATCGGTCATATTTTTACTTTAAATGCTTCTGTCGGTATTGCTTAGGAGAAAGCTGGTATTCTTCTTTGAAGGCTAGATAAAAAGACTTTACATTCCCAAAACCGCATTCGTTTGAAATCGATAAGATGGTCAAATCTGTATCTCGCAATAGAGAATAGGCTTTGTCTAAGCGAACGGACTTCAAATATTCAATGAAGGTAATTCCCATGAATTGCTTATAGTATCTTGAAAAGTAAGAGGTATTATAATTGAATGTCGTTGCGACTTCTTCTAAAGTCAGATTACGAGTATGGTTTTCTTCAATAAACTGGTTGATTTGTCCGAGCAGGTCTAAGTTTTTTACAGAACGGATTTCCTTGACTTCGACAGTAGGGACGGTAAAGGAATCCAATAGAATGGAAAAAAGTGTATAGATTTTACTGATTACCAAAGCTCGGCTGGCGATGGTATCCTGCAGATAGATGCGTCGAATTTCTTTGATCAGTTTTGTTGATCCGAGACTTTCAGATAGGTTTTTTTCGAAATAAATCGATTGAGCATAGGTATCTTCAGTGATCTTCTTTATAAAGCTCAGTGGGAGTTGAATAACAAACACCTGACTTGGTTCAGGTGTTTTTGTCGAGTGGATAATGTTGCTGTTGATGAGAAACAGTTCGTTCTTCCTTACTTGATAGGTTGATTGAGGATACCTTATTTCCAATAAGCCATCCAGACAGAACAGTAGCTCTAGGCTGCTGTGCCAATGGGGGAGAATCAGTTTTTCTGTATCTGTAGAGTGAAACTCAAATATTTTGAAGGGGTACTTTTTACTGGGAATGATTTTTTCGTGCTTCATGCACAGATTCCTCCTAATGGAATTTTTAAGACAGTACGTGAATAGAAAAGGAGCAGGATATACGAACAATCGCAGTAGGAAAATGTCGATTGATTCAGTGATCCTGTCCTCTTTATTTATGTGAAATATGTTAAATAAATAACAGTAAACTCTATTTCTTTTACCATGCAATCATTCTTCGTGCGATGACTCTTTAGCGGAAGTCATATAGCAGATAATAGACAAGACTTATCTTTTTCATTATCAGGCATATGAATGGTTTGGACAAATATATGAATCCTCTTAAATGAATGCCGACTGCTTCTAATTATTTTGCTATACACAGATCACTCTTCGTGTGTTGAACCTTTAATCGGACTCAGATAGAAAGAAGGATTGAGCTAACCGATTTTCCTGTAAACGCTAGGAGACAAGCCAGTCCTCTTTTTGAATAAACGACTGAAATAAGCAAAATTATCCAAACCGATCTCCAGTGCGATTTCTTGAATGGATCGATCGGAATAACGCAGTAAGTCCTTGGCATAAGATATCTTTTTATTGATTTGATAGTTGATTGGCGGCTGTCCGATATAGCGTGAAAAGTTTTTATTCAATTGATATTTATTGACGTGAAAAAGCTTTTCCAGCTGTTCCATCGAAATATTCTCCTTAAAATGCTGATCCAAGTAATCCTTCATTGCGAGTACATGATCGGGGATTTCTTCGTATGTGAAGTCCAGCTGGTTCTTTTGGAGAAGCAGTTCGTTCAACAGCTGATGAAGTAAGACCGAGCTTTGGTAATCAGTCTGCGCATGCTGACTTTCCTGTAACAGCAATAACTGATTAATGATTAGATGAATCGGATTATTCAAGGGAGCTGTCTCTGTATGAAAAACATTGGTTCCATTTTTCATGAATTCCTGATAGAAAGCTTCAGAAGTTCCACCGAAAAAATGAACCCAATCCATTTCCCAGGGCTCGTCACTAATCGTTTGATAATGCTGATAGTCTCGACAATCAATGAAAAAAATATCACCTGCTTTAATCAAAAATTCTTGATCATTATAAACAAGCTGACCTTGTCCGGAATGTGTAAATTTCATCAGAAAAGAAGGCAAATTTGCTCGTTCTGTAAAGTAAGGGCGATGGGCTTTGAAGTGACCGATTTCCTGAACATAATAAAAGAGATCTCGGCTTTTTTGATCAGGTGTATTGATGTAGCGAGTGGAGTCTGGGCTCCAAGAATGGTTTGCTTTTTCCCAATAAGTCATTGTCAGGCTCCTTTCTAATGCAAATCTCGTTAAGCATGTACAAAGTCAATCATTTTATCTCCAGATCTAGGTAAGAAGACAATCCATATTTATGGCGTACAGACTAAGAAATTACTAGTTATTTACTCAATGAAATTTATATACCAATATAGTGCAATTATATATCAAAATTGTGCGATGTAAAAGAGTCGGATTGATACTATTATTACATTGTAAACATTTATGTAATACGCTTTATTGAAAACAAATGAGATCGCTTTAATTTGGACACCAAAAAAGTGAAATAGAAGGTGATAAAATGACAAAAACCTATATTGCGGTGGATATCGGTGCTTCTAGCGGCCGCTTGATGAAAAGTGAATTTCTGGCAGATGGCCGGATAACTTTAGAAGAGATCCATCGTTTTAAAAATGGATTTAGAATGAAGGATGGACATGATCGTTGGGGAATCAATCGATTGATCAACGAAATTCTTATAGGTCTGGAAAAGCTAAAGAAATCCGGTATTACTGATTGTTATGTAGGAATAGATACATGGGCAGTCGATTATTGCTTGATCGATAAAGCAGGAGAGTTGTTGGAGGAGCCGATCTCCTATAGAGACGCACGGACAGAGACTGCAGTCAGCCAATTTTCTGCGGAGTATTCTTTGGAAAAGCTTTATGAGAAAACCGGCATTCAGATTCAGCCCTTCAATACGATTTTTCAACTGTTTATAGAAAAGCAAGAGAAGCTCAACGCTGCAGACCAACTGTTACTGATTCCTGATTATCTGGGTTATGTCTTTACAGGAAGAGCAGTAACAGAGAAAACAAATGCTTCAACGATGCAGCTGCTTAATCCGGAGTCTCAGGATTGGGATGAAGAATTACTGGAATTGGCTGGTATCAAGAAAGAGCAGTTGCCGCCATTGAGCGATTCAGGAGCTGTTTTAGGTGAGTTGATGAAAGAAAAATTTCCCGCCTATGATTTGCCGGACGCGATGTTCATTACAGTGGCTACTCATGATACAGCTTCAGCGGTTATTGGTACGCCGGGAGCTGGGGAAGAGTGGGCCTATATCAGCAGCGGCACTTGGTCATTACTTGGAATTGAAACAACGCTATTCAATGTTTCAAGAGAAGCCTTTTTCGAAAATTATACAAACGAGTGGGGCGCACATAATACGATTCGCTTTTTAAAAAACATCATGGGTATGTGGTTGATTCAAGAGGTTGCTCGAATGCAGGAATACCAGTACAGCTATGCAGAGTTAGCCGATCTGGCAGCAGAAGCACCGGCATTTCAACAGTTTATTGATGTAAACGATCCGACCTTTCTTAATCCAGATAATATGATCGAGGCAATTCAGACCTACTGTCGAAAGACAGAGCAGAAGGTTCCAAAAACGGCTGGGGAACTGGCTCGATGTATTTACGATAATCTGGCGCTTTGTTATGCGGTAGAGCTTGAGAAGATGGAACAGCTGACAGGGACGGGGAGGAAAATCGATCGGCTGCACATTGTTGGCGGGGGTTCGAACAATCGCTTTTTGAATCAGTTGACGGCAAATGCTGCTGGGATAGCAGTTGAAGCAGGTCCGGGGGAAGCAACAGCTATTGGGAATATTCTGATTCAAATGATCACAACCGGTATTTTTAGTGATTTAGCGGAGGCTCGTAAAGTGATTCGCCGCTCATTCGATATTTCAGTTCATGAACCAGAAGCTTTTGATCAAACAATCATAGCGAATTATAAAAAATTTTTAAAGGGAGCGAATAGCTAAATGACAGTTAAACAACGATATGAAGAAGCGAAAAAGAAATATGCAGCACTTGGTGTAGATACAGATGCTGTAATGGAAAAAATGAATGAGGTAAAAATCTCCATGCATGTCTGGCAGGGAGACGATATCAAAGGGTTTTTAAGTGATGCGGAACTTTCAGGAGGAATCTCAGTAACCGGGAACTATCCAGGGGCAGCGCGTACACCCGAGGAATTGCGTCAAGACCTTGAAAAAGCATATGCAATGATTCCTGGAAATCATAAGCTGAACTTACATGCCATCTATCTTGATACAGAGGAACAGGTGGACCTGAATGAGATCGAGCCAAAGCATTTTGAAAAATGGGTATCTTGGGCAAAGGAACAGGGCTTAGGTCTCGATTTCAATCCGACATTTTTCTCTCATCCAATGTATAAAGATGGATTCACTCTTGCCTCTGCGGATAAAGAGGTTCGTGATTTCTGGATCGAACATGGAAAGCGCTCAAGAAAGGTTGCAGAATATTTTGGGAAGGAACTTGGGCAGGTCTGTGTCAATAATTTCTGGGTGCCGGATGGTTTTAAAGACAATCCAATCGATCGCTTAGCACCAAGAAGAAGATTGATGGAATCTCTTGATGAAATTTTCTCAGAAAAACTAGATGAGCAGTATACGTTGGACGCAGTGGAAAGTAAGCTCTTCGGGATTGGTGCAGAAGCATACACTGTTGGTTCCCATGAATTTTATATGGGCTATGGATTAACGAGAAATAAGCTAGTGTGTCTTGATGCAGGACATTTCCATCCGACTGAAGTTATTTCAAACAAGCTGTCTTCTCTGTCTCTTTTCAGTGAAGGAATCTTACTGCACGTCAGCCGCCCGATTCGTTGGGACAGTGATCATGTGGTGATCATGGATGATGAGCTTCAGGAAATCGGTAGAGAGCTAGTTCGCAACGATTTATTGCCAATGACGAATATCGGTCTGGATTTCTTTGATGCAACAATCAATCGAGTGGCAGCTTGGGTAATTGGTACACGCAATACACAAAAAGCAATTATGAAAGCCATGCTTGAACCGATTGAATCTTTGAAGGAAATTGAGTTGTCGGGAGATTATACAACACGTTTGGCGATGATTGAAGAGCTGAAGGACTTCCCGTTTGCAGACGTCTGGAATTATTACTGTGAATCAAATGGTGTACCAGTAGGTTTAGATTGGCTGCCGGAAGTGAAAGAGTACGAAAAAAATATTTTGAGTGCACGTGAAGCAACAGCGGGAAAAGACAGCTGTCGGTTTTCATAAGCATTGATGAAATAGAAACGGATGAAAATGACCGAGGAGAGAGTGATTCAATAATGAAAAAATTAGATATTTTACAAGCGCCATTTGTACGTGAAATGGTGGATACAACAGCAAACCTTTACCGCTTGGGTTGGGATGAACGTAACGGTGGAAATATTTCGTATTTGTTAAAAGAAGAAGAGATTTTACCATTCCTTGATCCGAAAGAAATCGTAAGAACGATCCCGATGATTTTTGACGGAAGTAAATTGGCTGGAAAATATTTCATCGTTACTGGTTCAGGAAAATATTTCAAAAATGTTTGTGATGCGCCATCAGAAAATCTTGGTGTGGTACGTGTCAGTAAAGATGGAAAAGCTGTGGAGCTGTTATGGGGACTGGAGCATGATGCCGTTCCAACAAGCGAACTGCCAAGTCATTTCATGAGTCATATTGCCCGTTTGGAGGTTGATCCTGAAAATCGGATCATCATGCACAACCATGCTAGCCATTTGTTGGCTATGAGTTTTACCCATGAGTTGGACGAAAAAGCATTTACACGTACATTGTGGCAGATGTGTACGGAATGTTTGGTAGTCTTTCCTGAGGGCGTATCGATCATTCCCTGGTTGGTTCCTGGGACGAATGAAATCGGAGAGGCAACTGCTGCTAAAATGAAAGCAACTCGTTTAGTCTTATGGCCGCAGCACGGAATCTATGGTGCCGGTAAGGATATGGATGAAGTATTCGGCTTGATCGAAACAGCTGAGAAGGCGGCAGAAGTTTACACGTATGTGTGCGCTCAAGGCGGTGTGAAGCAAACAATCACAGATGAAAACCTTTGGGCATTGGCAGAGGCCTTTGGTGTTGAGCCCAAAGCCGGCTACCTGAAAGCGAAATAGGAGTATTTTATTATGGTAAAGAAAGCAGTAAGAATGAAGGTCTATCCTGATAAGCATGAAGAGTATAAGAAGCGACATGATGAGCTGTGGCCGGAGATGGAACAAATGCTGAAGGAGCATGGCGCTCTTAGTTACTCCATTTTTCTGGATATAGAAACAAGCACGTTATTCGGCTATCTTGAGATTGAAGATGAAATTCGTTGGTCACAAACAGCTCAGACAGAAATCAATCAAAAATGGTGGACTCATATGGAGGACATCATGGAGACAAATCCAGATCATTCACCAGTAGCGGTAGATTTATTGCCTGTTTTTGAACTGTAAAAACATGAAAGAGCTTTGACTATATTTTCGAGAGAAAATGCTTTAGCTTGATGCTGATTATTTTTTCTCGAAATATCATTTATTCAGTCATGGAACAGCGGATATGTTAAAATAAACAGTGTGCAGCGCTTACAATCCAGAAGATATAATCGCTATAGTTAGATTAGAACATAAACATTATATAGATTTTTAAAGTTAAGTGATGAAGCTGCTATCGATACTTCAATTACTTAAAAATATATTTGTGAAAAAACACACATGAGGAGGAAAAGGGTACATGGCAAACAGAATGGTATTGAACGAAACATCGTATTTCGGTAAAGGTGCAATCAAGGAGATTGCCGGAGAGTTTCAAAAACGCAGGTTCAAAAAGGCAATCGTCATCACTGACAAGGATTTG
>NZ_JAEDXU010000017.1 GCF_017830045.1 Enterococcus larvae
AAAATTTTTGATGTGGCGGTCGGGAAACCAACCTCATCTTAACAGTTTAGGAGGCTTTTTTAATACCACGCTGGAAGCTCTCCAGAACCCCTAGCATAGCTAGGGGTTTTCAGAACATACAAAGAAAACAGAGTCTCCAACATGTTGTCCATATAGAGCCTCTGTTCAGCTGCTGCATACTCAATCTAAGTGAGTATGCTTAAATTCATCCGGATATTTCAAGCCATAGCCTAATGATCGATCCATAAAAATATGAATGAATAGGATCAACCCAATATAAATAAAGAGAGTGTTGTTCATAAACAAGCCCAAAAATGTGATTACACTCGGTACAATAAAATTATGCACACTATTATAAGTAATAGCGCCAATCCTACTATCCATAAGATAACCAATCATTGAAAGGTCGGGAAGAAACAGGCACACAGCCAAAATCCATAGTGACAAATGAAACAAACCAAAGTACACATAAACTGCCAACAGCAGTAGGGCAATATTTTCCAGCTTCAAAAAAGTTTTCATCGGTTTTCTCCATTCTTTCAGATTTCTCCTCAGTTACCTAACCAATACTTTCATACTATGCCTTTTCCCAAAAAAAGAAACTATTGTGTTCCGAAAAGGAAGCAATAGTTTCTTTTTATTCTACATTTATCAAGGCAGTCAGCCAGTTTGTTCCTTACTTCGCCAAACGATACATTGCATCCGCATAGATAGCGGCCGCACGGAATAGGTCATCCAGTTCCATGAATTCATTTGCTTGGTGCATTGTATCTGTATAGCCTGGGAACATTGCGCCGTAGGCAACACCGCGCTTCAATAGACGTCCATAGGTTCCGCCGCCGATAACTTTTTCAGCACCCTTTTCACCAGTATGATCTTCATAAACACTTAGCAATGTTGCTACCAATGGATCATCTACTGGTACATAATGAGGTTCTTGGTTACGGTCATCTTGAATGATTTTCACACCAGCTGTACCAATTACAGCACGTACTCCTTCTTCAAGCTGATCTGCCGTTGTTCCTTTTGGATAGCGGAAATTCAAGCTGATCATGTTTCCATCCTGCACATCTTTTTCAAACTTGAATAGTCCGGCATTCATTGTCAGACGGCCCATTTTTTCATCTTCATGTGCTACATCCAACTTTTCACCGTAAAAGTCTTCGTGGATAAATGCCGCAGTATGGATAAATTCTTTTGCAGCACTACCAAAGGAATAGTCATTCAAGAATGTCGCAAGGAATGTTGCTGCATTGATTCCTGATTGCGGACTTGCACCATGTGCGCCTTTACCGATAACAGTGATTGCTACAGCATTCTCATCAGAAACAAAGGTTCCTTCGATTGGATGCTTTTCAACAAATGCTTCAAAGTGCTCTTTCATTTCAGCAATTGTTACTGTATCTTTTACCAGAATTGCTGCTTCTGCCGTTCCCGGAACCATGTTCACACGTAAACCGGAGTGGAAGCTAACTAGCTCATCTTCACCTTCGCTTGAACCGCCGAATTCAGCATACAATGTCACATTCCCTTTTTCTCCATTGATGATTGGGAACTCCGCATCAGGAGAAAATCCAAAGTCAGGTGCTTCTTCATGCTGGAAGTAATAATCCATATCTGCCCAACCGCTCTCTTCATCACTACCGATGACGAAACGGATTTTTTTAGATAATGGCAACCCTAGATCCTTGATAATCTTTAAGCCATAATAAGCAGCCATTGTCGGCCCCTTGTCGTCACTTGAACCACGAGCATAGATTTTCCCATCTTTGATCACCGGCTCATAAGGATCTGTATCCCAGCCATCGCCTGCTGGTACAACATCCATATGACCGAATACGCCCAACGTCTCATCGCCTTCACCATAGTCGATATGACCGGCATAATTGTCAACGTTTTTCACAGCGAAGCCGTCTCTCTCGCCATATGCCAGCATGTGCTTCAACGCTGCTTTAGGCCCTGGTCCAAATGGAGCATCCGCTGTCATTTTATCGTCTTCACGCTCACTGTTGATACGTAGTAAATCCTTTAAATCTTCCAGAAGCGCTTCTTTGCGATCTTCTACTTCTTTTTGCCAGTTGATTGTCATTACATCCGTCACTCCTATTCATTGATCTATACAAATCCTATCAAAAAATTCCTTAGATGGAGGCTTCTTTTACCTATGACACAAATAAAACGACAGCCTCTCCTCTTGTTTCTCTTGTAGGATTTATATATGAACCGCACTAAATAATTCACTGCACGAGGCTGGGACATAAACAAGTTTCCAAGCCTCCTCTATACCCGGAACCGAATAAACGGCGGAACAGAAGTAACTCTTTCGGAAATAAGCCGAAATTGTTGAGAATCACTACTTGGTTATCAAAAATTTGTAGAATAATTTTCGTGAATTCCTTCTTATTTCTCAGCGCTGAACACTTCTGTCCTAACCTCTTTGTCCAAACAATAGCGATCCTTTTCTTTGGTGTTTATTCAGTTGCATTCATATACCTTCTCATCATACCATTATCTTGCCTAAAAATAAAAAAAGTCCGGCTGTTTTCTTATTTTTTCCCTCCAAGAGTATCCACTGTTATAATGAGACAAACGATAGACGAGCCAAATGAAGGGGGAATATACATTGGAAACCTTATCCGATACAATCCTGTCACAAGTCATTCGAAGAAGACCTGAGAACAGTCACAAAGGAACCTTTGGAAGAGCTGTCCTGATCGGTGGAAATGCGCAATACGGCGGAGCGATCATCATGAGTGCTCAGGCAGCTGCCTCTGCCGGTATCGGGCTGTTAACAGTCATCACTGATCCAAGAAATCATTCTGCCCTGCATGCCAGACTGCCGGAGGCTATGGTCGTCGACTGGCAGGATTTTCAGCTGATCGATGAGATACAAAAGAGTGCTGACGTCGTATTGATCGGTCCCGGAATGGGGTTGGAATTAGACAGCAAGCTCCTGCTTCAATCCATTTTAAATAAACAGACTGCTAGTCAATGGCTGGTGATCGACGGCTCTGCCATCACATTATTCTCTCGGCAAAATAAGCCCTTAAAGTATCCTGAACGAACGATTTTCACCCCTCATCAAAAGGAATGGGAACGCCTGAGCAGGCTATCCATAGAAAATCAAACACTGGAAAGAAACCATTTACGACAACAGGAATTGCAAGCCTCAGTGGTTGTCAAAAGCCATCGGACAGAAATCTATACAGAAAAAAATATTTATAAAAATCCTCTTGGAACAGCGGCGATGGCAACTGGCGGCATGGGGGATACCTTGGCTGGCATCATCACAGCCTTCATCGCCCAGTTTCCAGATAAGGAGCAAGCCCTTTGTGCCGCAGTCTATCTCCATAGTCTGATTGGGGAAGACCTGAGCAAGAATCGTTATGTTGTTCTTCCTACCGAGTTAGCAAACCAACTCCCCTATTATATGAAACATTTTGAGCAATAGTAGGAGTAGCCATCAAAAAATGCTGCATCGGCCTTTATTTGGCTGATGCAGCATTTCTTTAGTTGGAAGGCTCCAGCATTGCCAGCTCTGCCTCTGTCAGCGGCCGATAGCCGCCTAACTCAAGTTCCTCATCTAGATAAAGTTCGCCCATACGTAGACGCTTCAAATAGACGACTTCCTTATCAACTGCCTCAAACATCCTCTTGACCTGATGAAATTTCCCTTCCTGGATCACCAAACGAATCTCAGATTCCTCAGCTGCTTCATCCACAGCATCAATAACCAGCTGGCCCGGCTTTACTGCTTCGCCACTTCTCAGAGTAAGTCCAAAAGCAAACTGTTCGATATCTTCTTCTGTAACAATTCCGGCAATGCGGGCAAAATACTCCTTATCCACATGCTTTTTCGGAGATAGTAGGCGATGCGCCAATTGTCCATCATTTGTTAAAATCAGCAAGCCTTCCGTATCTTTATCCAGCCTGCCGACAGGAAATAGATCCTCACGATAGTCTTCATCTGAAAGCAAATCGATCACCGTTTCATCATACTTATCTTCTGTTGCTGAGATCACGCCCTGAGGCTTATGCAGCATATAGTAAAAATACTTTTGGTAGCGCAACGGTTCACCGTCATAGGCAATCTGGTCAGCCCATTCATTGACTTGGCTTTTGGCATCCTTCACTATCTGATCATTCACTGTGATGATCCCCTGCTTCAACAGCCTTTTTACTTCCTTGCGGCTGCCGCAGCCTGTCTCTGACAAAAATTTATCTAAACGCATGATTGCTCCTCTCCATGATCCACTCACAGCACACCCATCTGTCCCTTATGATCACTATAAACAAACTGCGGGACAGAAGCCGCTTTGATATGAAGCAGCTCTGTCCCGTTATTGCTATTATTTGATTTTTACTTTTTCACGTAGACCGTTGACATTCTTACCCAGCAGTCGATCGGCCAGTCGAATCTTCAAGGTCATATAACCGTACACGCCTGCCCCTACACCGGCAACTAACAGGATAATCAGGAAGGCTTGCATTTTCCGCTCCGGACTCAAGAACAGATATAGAACCTGTCTGGTCAAGAAGGCAATGACAACCATAATCAATGTTATGATGAAAATCAATAGGCTTCGTCGCAAGGTCAGACTCAAATTGAATTTCGCGATTTCCTTGATTTTACGAATCATCAGGAAGCAGGAAACACTGAACCCAATCACTGTTGCAATCAATGGTCCGTAAACCTCAAACATCCGAATAGATGGGTATTGAACAATCAGTTTCACCAACAGACCGATGCCAAAGTAGCGCATCGCTGCACGATTGCCGTACATCCCCATCAGCATGTTCGATACCAGCATATACAAGGCAAGGAACAGTCCTGCATAACAAGCCTGAACTAAGACATTTGTCCCTAATGTATCGGCACGATAAAACAGTGTATATAACGGTTCTGCTAAGATGATCATACCAAAGGTAGATGGCAGCATCACGAAGGTGAACAGTTGCAGATTATTACTGATCAGCTTTGAAAGCTCTCGATAGTTTTTCAATGTGATCGCCTCTGTGATCAACGGCAAGCCCGTTGAGGCAATCGACGTTGCCAACGCAATCACCACCATCGTCAGCTTGTCCGGGTTCGCATTGAATATCCCAAACAGCTCACGCAGCTGGCTATCAGAGTAAGTCGTAAACGTCCTCATAAAATTGGAAAAGGTAAACTGATCCACTAGTTTGAATACAGTCACACCTGAACCTACGATAATGAATGGAATTGCTTCTCTAAAGGTTTCAATCAGCAGCTCCTGTGGAGAAATCTTATGTTTATTCGCACTATGCTCTTCCAGATAATCAAACATCGGCTTTTGCTTATGCATATAGAAATACAGCACAACAAAGCTGACGATCATTCCGATGAAGGCTGCGAAGGTTGATTGTGTTACCGCATCAACATAGTTGCCGTTCAGCATTTTCATGATAATGAATGCAGTCAACAGCATATAGAATACACGAGCAACCTGTTCAGCGATCTGTGACAGGGCAAACGGCATCATATCTTGATTCCCTTGGAAATACCCTCTAATCACACTCATACAAGGGAAAATAAGAACAGCGAGACTCAACGCACGCATCGTTGGAATAAGCTCATCACCACCACCGGACCATTTCGCCAGAAACGGTGCGGCCAGATACATGATCAAAGCAAAAACCAGACCCAGTATCGCCATCATCTGCAATGCTTTGCGGAACAGCTGACGACTGATCTTATACTCATTCATGGAATTGTAGTGTGCGGTCTGTTTAGCGATCGCCGCAGGAATCCCCGCAGTCGAAATAAGCAGGAACAATGAGTAGACTGTATAACCCATTGAGAACAGGCTGTTTGCCTCATCGCCATGCTCGCCCATCCACGCATACCATGGAATAATGTAAACCGCTCCTAATAAGCGGGAAATGATATTGCTGGCTGTCATCCAAGCAGATCCTTTGACCATCTTCTCTTGATTGGATAACATCGATTGTCCATTGGACCCAGGTTGATTGATCATTAACTCCTCCAACTTTCTCTTAAACATACTCTTCTTATTTTAATTGTAAAATCGAGTATATGCAATGGATTTATAAAATAATTATTTTCTATCCATGATTTCCTTCAAAAAAGCGGTATCGACTGCTGTTTAAGGAACAGACTCTGCATTCTCTTACCATCTTCGTCTTGAAGAAACGACTGAACAGGTCTTCTTTTAAGTGAAACCCGCCAAAGCAGAATCGTCAAGAGACCGTTATTATTTTTAACGTTTCCTTTATTTAGCGTTCGGATAGCTCCGACTCATCTAACATGCTCTCATAAATGATATTCAGCCGGTTGGCATAATCTGTATAATGGACGGTTTGATGGAAAAAGGAAATGATTCGCTGACAGCAGGCGATTCCGGACCGATCATTCTTCTTGATCAGCAACAGCCCGTCTAAGAATTCAGCATAGGCGTCAAATGCCAGATAGTACAAATCCTTTTTTTCCGGTCCGCTGTCTCTGTACATCTTCATAAGGCGCTCTGCATAGCCTAGCTGATTCCGTTTGATCATATGAAAAATGACATGCAGCAGAAAGTCCGTTACCTGATGATGAAGCGCAGCATGCTTAGCGACCTTTCTTCGGAATGTCTGCTCCGCACGCAAAAAAAGCTCTTCTGTCTCAAAAGGCATTAGTGCATAAGTTGCTAAAAAGAACTCATACTGTCCCCAGTCTTCAACTTCTCTCAGATAATCTGCAACGATGGCCATATCTACTTCTGAAGAGACAGAAAAAAACCTATTATATATATTTTTACTGACCAGCGCCATATGATAAAATCGCTGCTCCTTTGTTTCTTCGTACTTTTCTTCATAGCTGTTGACTAGTCTCTTAAACATCAAAGAATTACCCGAGTGACTAACCGTGTCCAGTTCATGCTCTGTTTCCCGAAGCCAGTTGTCCACTGTTTCTCCCTGCCATTCATAAATGAACTCTTCAACAGATAGATTCATTCTATTTAACAATAAAAAATAATTTGATAAGCTGATATTGCTGTCTCCACGTTCAAATTTTCTCAAAAACTGCGGAGAAACGACTCCATCAGCTGTCTCTGACACCTTCAGCCCTTTTCTTTCCCGCAGTTCCTTAAACACTTGCCCCAATTGCTCCATCTATTCTCTCCTGATTTCATCGTATTTTATATAAAGTATCTTCGCGAGTCTTATTTCAATTTGATTCTTGAGACAAAGCATTCACCCTGGCTCATATCACCAACAGCTCTCCATATATAAAGCCCTTGAGTGGATTTATGACGGAAACTATAGTTTCCCTTTGAACAGGCTGCCTTCTTTTGGCTCCCTTTTTTGAAAAAATAGGTTCTATAAAGATTATTTCTTCCTGTATGTGTATATAATCACTTTACCATTAAAGAAAGGGCTTTGTCATACAAAAGTTAGGGCTTCCAATCATGCATTTACCTGTATTGTCTCTTGTTTTCAGCTTCGCGATCACTTATTCAGGCTTGGCCATTTTCCCATTCCTGATTTCTATGCTTCGGAAAAATATCTTTCTTGTTCTTCTTTTCAGCATGTTTTTGCTTATCAACCTCTTTGCATTTGGCTCTCGGCAAAAAAAGCAAATTTCTCACCCTTTACCTAGCCAGCGCTAAGCACTTCTGAACGAGAAAACGACAATGGTTTTTATAAACTAAAAGGACTTTCCCTTAAATGCTGAAGGTCTTTTTCATTTCCACTTTCCCATATTTACGCGTGCGATTCATCGACTCATTCAGCCCTGCTCTTTTTTCTTTCATTAATTCTCATGAAAATTAATAAAAAGTTAGAAAACAGCTTGTATTTCATAATAAAGATTTGTATGATGGAAATGCTGAATTAATCTAACGGAGGCGGGAAGAAACATGGGAAGAAAAGAAGACAGACAGTCAATGAAAAAACCTATAACTAAAAAAGGATGGTTCTGGTTCCTGATTCTGCTGGTACTCGCAGGGGGCGGCTTTGCAGCAGTGAAGCTTATACCAATTCCGCTTGACTTTAATTTTGGTAAAGCAGCGACAGAGGAATCCACTGCAGCTACAAAAGAATCTTCGGAAAACACGATCACAGCAAAAGACGCTGAGCAGATCATTGAAACATATAAATCAATCGCTTTAGGTGATCCTTTGGTGGAAGATACGAAAGGTGCCAGCTATGATGAGGTTGTAGCTATTTTAGGCGACCCCAGTTCAAACGTAGACTCTGAGATCAGTGGTACGACCTCAAAAATGGTTATCTGGAACAGCTTTAATGGCGCAGCAACAATCAGCGTGACCTTCAAGGATGATCAAGCAACAGGAAAGAGCATTTCAAAAATCCCTGTCGAAGAAAAGAAAACAAAAATCACAATTGCTCAAGTTGACGCAATTCCATTCGACGGCACCTATACCTATGATCAGGCAGTCCAATATTTTGGAACGCCCGATTCACTCAGTGATTCTTTGATCAATGGCGTACAGGCAGTGACAGCCATGTGGTCAACCAATATGGAACAAGCAGTTACCTTCCACTTTGATGATAATATTGCCGTATCAAAAGAAACGGTAGAATAAAATAGAAGCTATTAGGACAACAGCTGATTGGCTGTTGTCCCTTTTTATCTGTTGCCAAACTCGCAGCTCTACGGAGGTTCCGATACGTTGTCTTGATGTTTTTGACTTGAAATTGTATGATAAACAGTGACACCGCCAATCAAGCGGCTGGAATGGACACAACTGCTCATCACATGGAGGTTGATAAAATGAGTATCACACTGACAGATATCCGAACATGCTTACTAAAGGAACAGCTTTTGAAAGAAATTGTGACCACTACTGATTGGTCATTGTCTCTTCCTGATAGATTTTCCACAACGCAAATCCATGAACTATCCTATGATTCAAGAAACGTTTCTGAATCCACCCTTTTCTTTTGTAAAGGCCTAGGCTTCAAGGAAGAATACCTGAAAAATGCTGTAGCAGAAGGGTTGAAATTCTATGTTTCAGAAACACCCTACGAAGCAAATGCTTCACTAGGCTTTATTGTCACTGACATCCGTAAAGCGATGGCGGCTTTGAGTATGCTGTTTTATGACTACCCGCAAAGCAAAATGACACTGATTGCCTTTACCGGGACAAAAGGAAAAACCACTGCCGCATACTTTACAAAATTCATTCTGGACCACTCAACTAATAATAAAACAGCTATGCTTTCTACCATGAATTCAACATTGGACGGCAAGACCTTCTTCAAGTCACAGCTGACCACACCAGAATCCATGGACTTATACCGTATGATGGCAGAGGCTGTAGATAATCAGATGACTCATTTTGTGATGGAGGTTTCTTCGCAAGCTTATAAAGTTCAACGTGTCTATGGTCTATTTTTCGATGTAGGGATTTTCTTGAATATCTCTCCCGATCATATCAGCCCGATCGAGCATCCGACGTTTGATGATTATTTCTACTGCAAGCGTCAGCTGATTGCTCATTCAAAGAAAATCGTCATCAATCGAGAGTCTGACTATTTCCATCTACTGAAGGAAACGGCTGAAATGACAGATACACCAATGATTACCTACGGTAGTACTGAAGATGAACTGACTGATTACACCTATACAAGAGATCCGCAAGACTCACTAGTATTCTCAGTGACTTCTCCACAGGATACACTGCATCTTACTGGTCAGTATCAGTTACGCCTTGGTGGTGAGTTCAATATGGGAAACGCCTTGAGTGCGGCGATTGCTGCCAGCTTGTCAGGCGCTTCCAGTAAGGACTGTCAACAAGGGATCGCTGATACGGTTGTTCCAGGTCGGATGGAACAGTTGACCAATGCAAATGGTGCACAGGTTTACGTAGACTATGCCCATAATTATGTCAGTCTGCAAAATCTTCTTCAATTTGTTAAAGAAGAGCATTCAGATGGACGGATCATTGTCGTGATTGGAAGCACCGGAGATAAAGCCATCTCACGTCGTAAAGACTTCGGCAGTGTACTTTCTGATTTAGCGGATATCGCTTTTCTGACGACGGATGATCCAGCGACAGAGGACCCGCAACAAATCTCTGAACAAATCGCAGAACATATCAAGTCGGATGTCGACTTCAAGATCATCATCGATCGAGAAAAAGCGATCCAAGCAGCTCTAGCTGTCAGCAAGCCCGAAGATGCTGTAGTCCTTGCCGGAAAAGGCGCTGACCTCTTCCAAAAAGTCGGCAAACAGGATGTTCCTTATGAAGGAGACTATGCGATTGCTGAACGATTGATCACCGCACAAAAGTGAGTGTGCTGAGACAAACAATCGAATTTTAAACTAATCGAAAACAAACCGTTTCAGTCAGGAAAGATGACCGAAACGGTTTATTTATATACTTATAGTTTTCTTTTGCAGTCTTATTTCACTAGCTTTATCTGTTTTTCCAATTCATCTAATAAAGGTGTATAGTCAACTTTATCATAATCTGTTACATCAAACTCATAGAGTGTACCTAGCTCAAACGTATCATACTTTCTATCAGTAATGATCTTCTCAAATTCTTCTTTCGTAATATGATTTGTAGCAAGGGTCCGTTCTTCCAACATATCTCCGTAATGGTAATGATCCATTATATAGCTCAAATGTCGATCATGCTCTCGATCCCGCTTGTAACGTCGCTCCCATAATACTCCGAAATCAGCCGTTAATCTGATCGTGAGCACTTCATAGCCGTATTTTTCAGCCAGTTCCTGCAGATGCCCCTTTTGTTTGTTGCTAAAAGGATACTCCGATACGACTACTTTCTTTCCAGCTTCCATATAGAGATCCAGCGCTTTGTAATAGAATGGATAGACCTTGGTTCTTTCCTGTTCTGCACGTTCTTCCAGATTATTGAAACCAATTGAATCCGCATAATATTCCTTGATTTCATCCAAAGTTATCGTATACATATCTGGAAAACGCTCCCTAAGCTTATTCATAAGATACGTCTTCCCTGTACCGGGACTTCCAGCTAAGAGGATAAAATACTTTTTCATTTCCCTTACTTCCCCAAGTTCGTCGGACTTTCCAAATTCATGAATAAGCCGATTTTGTGAGAAACGATTTCTTTGACCACGTCATTCGCCGGAATAACATTATGGCGAAGAGATTTATTGACCTCCGTTTCGCCAAAGGATTCTTTAGCAGTTTTTGTCCAATTTACCAAAAGCTCTGTACCGACATTGAACTTTCGAATGCCGTTATTGATCAGCTCCGAATAGTCCTCCTCCTTCACGCCTGTTCCACCATGGATAACCAAGGGAACATCCACCACTGCATCAATTTCTTTCAACAACGGAATATTTACTTCTGTTTTAGACTTGAACTGACCATGATTTGTACCAATAGCAATGGCTAATGCGTCTACACCTGTAGCCTTTACAAATTCTACAGCGTCCTCTGGTTTTGTATACACCTTGTCATCCTCAGCGACATGAATCCCTTCTTCCGTGCCGCCAATCGTTCCAAGCTCCCCTTCAACAGACACCCCCCTTGCATGGGCATACTCAACGACTGCTTTCGTTTTCAAAATATTTTCTTTAAATGGCAAATGAGAACCGTCATACATGACCGACGTATAGCCGCTGTCGATAGCTTCTTTGATATTATCAAAATCGCGAGCATGATCCAAATGAAGGACAGCATCTACCATCTCTTCATCAGCGATCGATTTCATCACATTGACCAATACCTTCATCCCAATATATTTTGCTGTATCTACACTTGTTTGAATGATAATGGGTGCACCCATTTCTTTTGCTGCCCTCAGCATATCGGGAAGCATCTCCAAATTATGTGTGTTAAACGCACCTACTGTAAAATTCAGTTCTTCTGCTGTTTTCGTTACTTCTTTTAAAGTTGTATACATAATCAAATCCGCCTTATCTCAGTTTAGTATTAGTTATTTCCAGTAATCGTCACTTTTTTAGCTATTTGACGCATGTCATCCATTTTCCCCATGTAATAATCGATTCCCTGATCATCACCTGCTCGTGCTGCTTCTGCTCGTTTTTCATTATATAGACTCATCAGTTTTTTATAGCCGTCACCGATGCTCTGTTTATTTTCCAAACTCTTTTCCAGATTTTCAATTGCCTGATCTTTTTCATTCAAGTCGGATAATTTAATTCCCACTTGCTCAAAAAGTTCTGCCAGTTTATTATTATCTTGGGTGGTTAAAATTTCTTGATTCAATTGGTCAAGTTCTGATTGAATTTTTTCTACTACCTCCGGGGATAGAACTGCTACTTCTTTCTCCGGTTTTTTTTCTTTCTTCTTAAAAAGTCCAAACATTGGATTTCCCTACTTTCAGATTAGAATGCTTTCAAAATTGGACTTAAGAGCCATGCATACAATAGCGCAGCTACAACAGTATCCACATCAGTTGCGGTCGCATTTACAAAGCCCATCGAATTGAAGATCGTCACTAGTAATGCCGGCAGCAGCGTAATGAAGAAGCCATGGGCAATCCCGCCAATGATTGCACCTCGTCTGCCTCCGACAGCATTACCAAAAATACCCGCAGTACCACCGGCGAAGAAGTTCGTCAGCATCCCTGGAAGAATCATCGCAAGACCAAACATCGGCAATGTGAACATAGCAATAATCGTTCCAATGGTCGTAGTGATGAAGCCTAGTATTACTGCATTAGGACTATAAGGAAAGAACACTGGGCAGTCCAGCGCTGGAATAGCATCTGGAACCAGCTTCATTGCAATCCCTCGGAATGCCGGTACGATTTCACCTAGCAATAAACGTACACCTGCTAATAAGACATAGACACCGACTACAAATTGAATGGCTTGAAGAAAAGCAAACATAATATAGTTTTGATTGCCGGATAATTCAGAGGCAAATGATTCACCAGCGAACAGCACTGTTACGATATAGAGGGGAACCATAACTACCATGACTGATAGATACGTATCCTGTAGAAATTCAAAATGCGATGGCAATTTGATGTCTTCAATCGATTTTTTATTTTCTCCTTTTTCACCAAAAATCTTAGCAACACCGGCTTCAAATAAATAGCCGATCGTACAAAAATGTCCTAAGGCAATATCGTCGGAGCCCGTGATTTTGCGGATAATAGGCTGAGCAAGGGCCGGCATTGCAATAGCGAACACAGCACCAATGAATCCACCTACTAGAATCAGGACAAAACCGCGTAAACCTGCAAAATAGCCAAATACAGTTGTCATTGTAGCCATCCATAGAATCGCTTGACCTGTTAAAAAGATATATTTCCATTTAGTAAAACGAGCAAGCAAAATATTGAACACAAAAATTGCCAGGAAGGTTAGAGCAATATCTCTGCCCAACCCCAATTCATTCATTGCCTGCCCATTGATTGCCTCAATGGAAGGAATAATCCCCTGCATCTTGAACCCTTCCGTAAAAATCTGACCAAAATACGTCAAGCTGCCAACGATAATGCTCGAGCCGGCACTTAACACCTGAAAGCCCAAAAGTGTTTTCAACGTTCCAGAAATGATCTGACCTGTTGATTTCTTTTGCAGGATCAGTCCCAGCATTGCAATCAATGCAATGGTGATTGATGCCTGTGTTAAAATGTTTTCAATAATAAAATTGATAATACCCATCTTTCTTTCCCCTCTTTTCTTTTTTTAAATAACTCCCTTGTCCTGTAAGACTGGAGTGATTTTCTCTTCAATCTCATTCTTTGAAACGATGTTTTTTAGATAGATCATTGCTGTATCCGGGTCGATCGTAAATTTTTCGAATTGAGAACGAAAATTCTCTGCTGTAATAATCACATCCGGCTTCATAGAAACAGCTGATGAAATATCACAATGATCCAATTTTGCCTCTACCCCCAGTTTGTTTAATACGTCCTCAGCGGACATCTGTGCCGCAAAGCTGCTGCCCAGCCCTGCTCCGCATACGAATAAAATATTTAATTTGTTCAATGTCTTTTCCTCCCTTGATTTGTTGTAGAAACAGTCTTAGGTAGCTAATCCTGTTCCAGCATTTCAATGATTCAATTTTCTGTCCCTCTTTGTCACTCTATTCTTATTTCGGTAGCCCTCCTTCCTTTTTTATTCTCCTTCAGTTTCTGAAAAAAGTAGTTGCTTGAATGTATTGATCGTTGTACACTCGATCAACTGGTTCAGTTTTGATTCATCATTGATCAGCTCGATCAGTTCTTTCATGATCGTCAAATGTGAATAAGAATCGACTGCGGCCAGACAAAAGATTATTTTTACCGGGTCCATATCCGAATTCCCAAAATTGATGGGATGGTCTATTGTAGCAACGCTGATTCCTAGTTTATTGGCACCGTCCTCTGGCCTTGCATGTGCCAAAGCCAGATGTTTTCCGATCACGATATACGGACCGTATTCCTCTACTGCATGGATCATCGCATCAACATACCGTTTTTCAATCGTATTTTCTTTGATCAGCGGCTTTGCCACCAGCTCAATAGATTCCTGCCATGTCGATGCTTTTTCTTTAATCATGATATGATTATCTGTCAAGATGTCTTTTAGCATTGGTTGGATCTCCCTTTTATTGATTTCTAGATTGTTTCTTTCAAACAGCGTCTCCAGTTTGGAATAGATCGTCCGATCGACCCGACCGCCGCTTTCTTCTACAACGTTTAAAATGTTAGTAAACAGCTCTGTAGACTCCCCACCGTTCGGCTCCAACCGTTGAAGCTCATCATTGCTTCGTAAAAAGTCTTCAACTACCGGAATATTTGCCTCGGTAAGAATCGGATCGATCACTAAGGCAGGCTTGTTACTGTAAGCTAGGTTAAATGTACTGAATATCAAATCAACATCCAGCTTATCTACCAAATCCACTTCCTTGGAACTCAGCACTGCAACGATTTCGATTTGTGGAAACTTCTCTTTCAAATTCTCCGCCAATAAGTTTCCTGTAGCGATGCCGTGATTGCACACTACAACCGATTTATAGATGTATGTCAGGTCACGATTGATCGCACTGGCTACAGTAGAAAAATGAATGACCAGAAATGCACGCTCATCTTCAATAACTTTCCCTCCAACCACTTCTTCGATTGTCGGAATAAATTGAGAGACTGCTCGATAAATCGGATAGTAATTTGTCCGAATATTCTCTTTTAGCGGGTTAAAAACCTGAACATCATTTTTTATCCTGACGATAAGAGCAGCCATGTGCTTATATAAGCTCTCACAAAGCATTTCTTCCTTTAAATGAAAGGGGATATGCGTCTCATTTTCTACGAATTGAATCAGTTGGATTGTCAATAGCTGGGCTTGCACCCACTCTAACGTATTTGATATATCTCTTGTATTGAATGTTTCGATCGTAAAGTGAATATAGTTGCGTTCCACCTGAGGCACTTCTTCCAGTCCAAACTCTTTAATGATCTTATCGATAAAATCAGTGAAACTAGAGTCTTCGAATTCCGCATTTTTCCAGCTTACAGCCGAGATGAACTCATGCTTCTTTATGCGTTGAATCCAAATCAATGTGAAAAGCAGAATTTGATTTTTATAGATATCATTTTCCTGTTTAGGTATTTGACTTGAATAAATCTCGGTGAGCTTCTTGATATCCTCTAAAGAAAAATATCTATTAAAGATTTTTTGTACCGGTGTGACTTTGAGGTCATCACTCATAGAAAAGTTGAGCATGCCTAAATTTTGATTGATCAAATCGTAAATCATTGTTCGTATCGATCGTTCAGGTCCTTTATACGACAAGCCCTGCTTCCCATAACTGACGACTTCTATACCATATTTCAGTAATTCTGCTCGCAGTCGCCGCATGTCCTCGTCCATCGTGCTTTTGGAAATTTGAAACGCTTCTTCTTTACGATTAAGATACACCGGACGCTTGCCGTATGCGATTGACAGTACGATATCAAAGGTTCTCTCATTTCGATTAAGTAAATCACCATGGAGGTTCAGTAGTGCTTCCTCCAATAATTTTTCATCAGCGGCATTCAACTTTAGTAGGAATCCTTTGTTTCGAATAGTCATGATTTCCGGTAATTGGTTACTGCTCAACCACTCATTCGCTTCAAGAATTTCTGTTCGAATCGTACGTTGACTCACATTAAAATCAGTTGCCAGTATTTCAGCTTTGATTGGATACTTTGATGAGCTGACTCTTTGAAGTAATTCAACTGTTCTGGTTTTCATAGAAGTATTATCCTTTCTGATATCAGTATATGTTTCCGCTTACAAATTAAAAAGTGGAAATTTCTTCCGTTTCAGTTGGAAGAAATGCAAACGCCAATCATTTAAACCAATTTCGTTAGTAATTCTATCAATTTTGAAAAGGGAACGAATCATACATTGAATAGTCGTTATATCCCAAATACAACATTTTTGGTCACAGAAATCAATAGTCTTTGTGTAGAATTTACAATAGAAAGTCCATAAAGAAACAGCACACTAGTCATCTTTGCTATTTGTTCAAGCAAAAACGATTCGTATGCTGCTTACTTGTTATATCGTGTAAGAAATTAAGTGATCATTCATTTCTCAGTTCAAATGAGCCTATTTCTTCAATTGGTTCCCCATTAGAATCCACTTTGTTTAATTGCAGTTTATAAACAGACGATTTATCCAATGCACTAAGACCGAAAGCTGTCTCAAACTCCCCCGTAGTTGGATCGAATATCATTGAGGACAAGAGCCCTTCCGTTGCTACACCATCTTTGTAAATAGTAATTGCAGGGGAGCTATTATCTTCTAGTTCGCTGTAAGGAGAAACGAACGTGACCGTTGTTTGCAGCGCATCACTGTTGGCTTTGATATCAGTGAGATTGTCTACATTACTGATTTTCGGAGTAGCGGTTTGCGTCAGAGGTGCGTACTCAATATCAAACGACCAATCCCCTTCATATTCGACAGCATTTTCTACTGTAAAGGAAGCCATCGGATCAGGATCAGCCATTGCCTTCGCCATTTCTGTCGCAACCTCCTCTTTATCCTGCCAAGCTAATCGAGTGATTTGCAGTGTTAATTTCGCATTTTCAGGAATTGTGTCATTGTTGAAAGTTGATACAAGAGAGCCATAATAGGTGTCTCCTTCCACATAGGAATAACCCATCCCTGAAACCCCACCATAGACACTTTCAGTTCCTCCATTGACATAAAGCTCAACATCTATAAACTCAAAGGTTTTTGCCCATGGATCTTCTGTTTTATTGTTCTTTTCCAACAAGGCCTTCAATTTCTCATCAATTTTAAACTGGTAATCAAATGCCATTTTTCTTTTTGTTGTAACAAATTTCGTTACCGTTATTTCCATACCGTTAGACTCGCTCACCAAGTTCAAATTATTTTCTATCCCGTTATCTTCTATTGTCGCAACTCCCGGGTCCTGGCTGATTCCCAATGCATTTCTGATTGCTGAATTGATTTGTGGATTGGCAATCAGAATTAGAAATGCCGAAGCTGTTAAAACGGTAAATAGGATTGGCTTTGTATAGTTTCTTCTTACTTCCTGCTTCACTTCATGGTTTAATATTCTTTGTCTATTTTGCAGCAATTTTTCCATGACTTCTTCCGGAATTTCCTTTTCACTTCGAATTGGATCACTATTTTTCTTAATCATTTCGTTCTCCCTCCAATAGAATTTTTAATCGTTCTCTGCCACGTGCCAGCCTTGTTTTCACTGTGTTTTTAGGCACACTCAACTGATCAGCGATTTCCTTGACATTAAAGCCGGCGTAATAATGAAGCACGATTGGGATTTTATATTTTTCCGGCAATCGTTCGAACACACCCGACAAATCTGAATCACCATAATAGGTTTCCTCAACCGCTTCACTGATTTCTTCAAACTGGAGCATATCCACTCTTCTTCTTAAAATCCCTTTTGCAACATTTATCATGATCCTAAAAATCCAAGAATTGAATGCTGCAGCATTTTTAAGCGTACTGATTTTTTTCCAGGCAATGATTTCAGTTTCCTGTAAGCAATCTGCAACATCTTCATCATTTTGAAGTAATTTGTATGCGGAATTATATAAGATAATTTGATAGGCTTCACATAATCCTATAAATGCTTCAGCATCTCCCATTTTTGCCTTTTTGACCAAGTTTATTTGTACATCCTTTTCCATGCCATTTCCTCCTTCCCACACCTATTAGATGCCAAAATAATCGAAAAGGTTTCATTTTAAATGCAATTCATTTTTATAATAACGACTGAATATAATCTAAAAAAATGGAACACTGACCAAAATTTTTCTGGTCCATGTCCCACCTTCATTCTATAGTAAAAAGATTATTTTTTATAGCTATCTTTGTTGTACCTGTTATTGATTAATTGCAGCACATGACTTTTCCTATCATGATGCATTACAATTTTATACTACTTAAATCATCCCACAGCCTCATTTTTTTCCCGCTGAAACATGGTATACTCGCTATAATTAGAATGTGAGGAGGAAAAAATGATGCGTTGGGTGTTTCTTTTTTTCAATCTGTTGATGGGCTTTGGGGCGTCTTCCGGTAGTTTTCTTGCACTGAATGCCGGAGCGAGGGGAGCAGTTGGCATTGATTCGAGTATGCTAGTCAATTCACCGTTCACCAGCTTTTTGATTCCCGGACTTTTTCTATTATTGATACTTGGCGGTGGTAACTTTATCGTTGGTTTCCTGACATTGAAAAAACTGTCAGATTTTCCCTACTATCAGTGTCTGGTTGGTGCGACTCTCTTTCTATGGATTATCATTCAATGTGTGATGATCTGGGATATCGTTGCACTTCATGTCATCTTCTTCTCTGTGGGCGTCATTCAATTCACTTTGGGATTGTGGACAATTAAAAAGCACCAGATTGCCTTCCCGTTTTCTGCCCATCAAAATTAGATCATTACGATCAATACACATACATAGGAGGAATGTTTATGACATTAACACACACAGGAACACAGATAATCAACACATCAAGACTAATGCTGCGTCCCTTCACGAAAGAGGACAATGCTGCGATGCGAAACAATTGGATCAGTAATCCAGCGATTCAAAAAATGTATTCTGAGCCTGTCTATACGACGGAAGCTGAAACGGCAGCTCTTTTAGACAAGTGGATATCTTCTTATTCCAATGACAATTATTATCGTTGGGCTATCTGCCTGAAGGAAACTAATGAATGCATCGGACAAATTGCTTATTTTCTCATTGATGATACCAATCACTTTGGTGAAATCGAATACTGCATCGGCGAAGCTTTTCAAAATCAGGGCTTGATGACAGAAGCAGTAACGGCGATTTTACACTATGGGTTCAAACAGATTCACTTGAATAAGGTACAGGTTTGTCACAAATCCAACAATATGCCTTCTCAGCGAGTGATCGAAAAAAGCGGGTTTGTCTATGAAGGGAAACTCAGGGAATTCTTCTATATGGATGGTCAATATATCGATCGTCTGTATTACTCGATTTTGAAGCGTGAATGGTCGGAGATGCTGGAAGCAACTGAACTATAATCTATAAAAAAATCGAGAGTGGGACAATAGTCTACTCTCAAAAAGAAAACAAGTCTGATTTTGATGATCAATATCAAAATCGGGCTTGTTTTTTCTTCTTTTCGTCTCTTTCTCTCCATGTGCTTCCCTAATTTCCT
>NZ_JAEDXU010000018.1 GCF_017830045.1 Enterococcus larvae
AGTTTTTTGTTGATAAAATAAGTTTTTTCTTTTGTTCAGCTGTTATTCTATTGTGCTGTTCAAAAGATGTTGTTCTGTCTTAGCGACATGTAATAATATACCAAGATTCTCTTCTCAGGTCAACTCTTTTTTTATATTTTTTCTGATTATTTTTTCACTGGTTTATCGGGTAAGAAAAAAGCACAAATCGGCCGCCTTTACTTTCCTCTACGGTCCCTTTATTGACGAAGCTGTTTCCTCTATATAATGAAAGAAGATTTGGGTTAGTGGAGATACAATCCAACCGTAATTCATCAGCGGTTTCTGAAAAGTAGGTTTTTATTGCTGTGAGCATCCGGCTTCCATAGTTTTGACCTCTATAATTTGGATGGACGATCAACCGATGGATATAATAGGCATTCTCGGGAAAACCGAAATCTTGCCAAAGCTCCTGATCCCATTCAGACGGAGTATTCCAAACGGCTGCCATTCCTACAATCTCTTCTCCTTCACTAAATAGATAGACATCCCCGCGTTGAACAGCGCCCAACAAGTTATGCTTATCCGTTCCTTCAAGGACATCTCCCCATTGACTGCTTCCTTTTCCTTTCAACCAAAGAGCTGTATCTCTCAACATATCCATAACGATACTTCCATCTATCTCCACAGCTTTCTTCATTTCCATTCTTTCCCCATCCCTTCTCACTTTTATTATAGTAGCAAAAAAGAAGCAAGAGTGTTCCTTGCTTCTTCGTTTCTTTCCAAATATTATCAGAACATCGGCATTCCAGCCATGTCGTAGGTGGATAACAAGTTTTTCAAACTCGATGGGCTTTCCCATATATATGTATCACTTGCAAGTCCCGCTGCGGTTCCTTCTTCCATCTCAAATACAAATAAAGGGAGATCTTCTGTCTCGCTATGTGCATTCGTCAATTCAACTAAGCTGATTGAAGTTACATCTAATTGAATGTGTTCTTTAAAGAACTGTAAAATACTGGCTAATCCTGTCATCTCTTCTGAAACTTCCGTAACAATAAATTCCGCTTGATCTTCTGTTGGATGAACCAGAAACTTTTTCGTTCCATCCTGCAAATTCAACATAATCGTACCGGCCACTCTTTTGTTAGACAAAACTTCCACCTCAATTGATTTTTGTTTTCATGAATACAGGAAAATTGTACCATATTTTCTGAAAAAAAACAGTTTTATTTCAAGCTTAAATCATCCAATGCCATCTCTATCCATTGAGGTAGTTTTTTTTCAAGCGTTGCGAAGCCGATTTTCTTATTCTTATTCGTAAAGTATTTTTTTCTTTTGAATCCGCTCGGCTGCGGTACACTCTTCAGGGTTCTAAGGGAAAGGCTGATTTTTTTTGAGTATTCATCAATATCAATGATCTGCACATTTACCTTATCGCCTACATTCAATATGCTGTTGATGTTCTTTGTATACCCTACTTGGATTTCAGAAACATGAATCAGTCCCTGAACATTATCTCCTAAAGAAACAAATGCTCCATACGGTTGTAATCCGGTGATGGTTCCTTCTTGGATTGCTCCTATTTTATATCTCATCTGCTTCCCTCATTTCTTTATTTCTTGTCATCTCTTTTAAATGATATCATGTTCAGTAATTTATGAATAGATTTTTTATTCAGCTTTTCTCTTCTTTTCCATTTATATTTTATTTAATCTATTCTATACTTCAATATATATAACTACTGTTAATAAATCTGCAGCTTTTCGTGCAGAAAGGATTTAGCAGGGTTTATAAAATATAGAATGAAGGGGTAGTAGAATGAGCAATTTTGATCACGTATACAATAGAAAAGAAACGAATTCAGTAAAATGGGATGCTGTTCAGCAGATGTACAAAGAAAGTGATTTGCTTCCTTTATGGGTCGCAGATATGGATTTCAAAGTCCACCAGCCGATCTTGGATGCTATGTCAGAATATATCGCTCAAGGGATTTTAGGCTACGCGACTACACCTGATAGTTTATATGAGTCTATCCAGCAATGGCAAAAAAGGAAACATAATTATATAGTAGAAAAAGAAGCGATTCTATTCAACAGCGGGGTTGTTCCCAGTGTTGCTTTAGCGATCCAAGCGTACACGAAGCCTGGCGATCACGTTATGATCAACGATCCTGTCTATCACCCATTTGCTAAGGTGATCAAAATGAACCATCGGGAAGTTGTCCGCAGCCCTCTATTTGAACACGACGGTAAATTCATGATTGATTTCGATGAAATGGAGCAGTTGCTGCAAAAGGAACAGGTTAAATTGTTCATTCTCTGCAATCCTCATAATCCTGGTGGACGGGTCTGGCAAAATCAGGAATTGATTCGTATCGGCAACTTATGCAAAAAACATAATGTACTGGTCATCAGTGATGAAATACATCAAGACTTAGTATTTCCTCCTGCTGCATTTACAACGTTTATAAATGCTGATCCATCGTTCAAGGATTTTTCAATCATCTTAACTGCTGCAACAAAAACCTTTAACCTTGCCGGCATTAAGAACTCAATGATTTTCATTCATGATGCAGCGTTGAGAAAACAGTTCGTTACTGTTCAGGAGATGAACCAGCAGAGCGAAATAAACACACTCGGTTTGATTGGAACAGAGGCGGCTTACAACTACGGAGACGAATGGTTGGATGAGCTGTTGGTTTACCTTCAAGGAAATATCGAAGCTGTGGCGCATTTCTTAAGTAATGATTTGCCGAAAGTAAAAATGATGAAACCTGAAGGGACGTATTTGATTTGGCTTGATTTTTCTGACTTGGCGCTTTCTGATAAGCAGCTCGAGAAGCGACTGATTGAAAAAGGGAAGATCGTTATGAATACAGGAATCTCTTTTGGCCCCTCGGGCAGTCAGCATATGCGTCTGAATATTGCCTGCCCTCAAGCAACATTGCTCGAAGGTCTTAAGAGAATCAAAACTGCCTTTGAAGGTTTATAGAAATCAAAAAAACGCCACCCGCTTTTAGGGATGGCGTTTTTATTTGACTAAAAAAATTATTCTGTGATTTCAACACTATCGATGACAACATCAAACGTCGGACGATCTTGTGCATCACGTTGTACTCCCGCAATCTCATCAACCACAGTCATTCCGTCAATCACATGTCCAAAGACAGTATGGCGGAAATCCAGCCACGGTGTACCTCCACCTTTATAGGCTTCAATGATTTCTGAAGGAAATCCAGCACCCTCCAGTTGTCCCATCATGTTTGCTGGGATATCCTGTTTGTTTACGATAAAGAATTGGCTGCCGTTTGTATTCGGACCAGCATTTGCCATCGAAAGAGCCCCTCTAAGATTGAAAACATCTTTTGAAAACTCATCTTCGAATTTTTCACCATAGATGCTTTCTCCGCCCATACCTGTTCCGGTTGGGTCGCCTCCTTGAATCATAAAATCAGGAATCACACGATGAAAAATCACGCCATCATAGTAACCCTTTTTCGCAAGCTCAACAAAGTTTTGAACAGATTTTGGTGCCTGTTCCGGAAACAACTGAATCTTGATGTCACCTCGATTGGTTTTGATTGTTGCCTTTGGTCCTTTTACTTCTTCTAAGTTTAACTGTGGAAATTCACTCACAAATAGTTCCTCCTTAACAATTGTTACTTTATTTATCATACCGAATAATAAGAAAAATTGCTATTTTCTTTTCCTAGATTCTCTAAAACTTTTCTTTCTTCACAAACTATCGCTTGCTTTTTTCTATTACAAATGCTATTTTGTGAAAAATGCTTAAAATTTACTTTTTATTTTATCCGATGGTTTTACTTAAGAATTTTGGAGGAAATTAAATGTCACAGACAACAGAAATATATGATATTACGATTATTGGCGGTGGTCCGATTGGACTTTTTGCCGCTTTTTATGCAGGTATGCGAAAAGCAAAAACAAAGCTGATTGACAGCCTGCCGCAATTAGGTGGACAGTTAGCCACTCTCTATCCTGAAAAGTATATTTATGATGCACCAGGCTACCCAGCAATCAAAGCAGCAGACTTAGTCGCTAATCTGGAAAAACAGCTTGCAGCTTTCAATCATGATATTCTTTTGGAAGAAGAAGTTATTAGATTGACAAGAAAAGAGGATTATCTAGAGTTGGAAACAACTAAAGGTATCCACTATTCAAAATCTGTGATTTTTGCAATTGGCAACGGCTCTTTTCAACCCCGCCGTTTAACATTAGATGAAGCAGAACAGTTTGAAGGTCGCAATATCCATTACTATGTAAAGGATATGCAGGACTTTGCAGATAAAAGGGTTGTTATTGCCGGCGGCGGCGATTCAGCGATCGACTGGGCACTCATGCTGGAGCAAGTCGCGAATAAGGTTTCTATCGTCCATCGCAGACCAGAGTTTCGAGGTCATGAACATAGTGTTGAGAAGCTAAAGAACTCGACTGTTCAAATACTAACGCCTTATATGATCGATCGGCTCCATGTTGAAGAGGATCAATTTAATGGTGTTTGGGTCAAACACACTAAAGAAGAGGAACAACAGCTTTTAGATGCAGATTCATTGATTGTAAATTACGGGTTTACTTCTTCCCTTGGTCATCTAAAAGACTGGGGCCTCGAGGTTTCTCGACATTCAATCATTGTTGATTCCGATATGTCCACAAATATTCCCGGCGTTTATGCTATCGGCGATATATCTATGTACAAAGGCAAGGTTAAGCTGATTGCCACCGGATTTGGTGAAGCTCCGACAGCAGTCAACAATGCACTACACTTTACTCAACCGGATATCCGTACTCAGCCAATGCACAGCACCAGTCTCTTTGAAAAAGCAGCACCCACAGCAGGTGCTGTAAAATAAAAAAAACTGTTCAAAGTCATGAAAAAAGACTTTGAACAGTTTTTTTACAGCATTTCTTCCTGCCAGCGATAAATTTCTGCGGTCAGTTTTTCTATCAGCTCTTCCGGTGTCTTTCCAGTCACCCGTTCCCCTTCAAACAAGGCATAAAAGCTTTGTGCACATAAGACACATTCATTCATGCAGGAGTAAGTGATCAGGTCGCTGTTTTCCTGTAAAAATTTATTTTCCGAGAGAACAAAATCTCCTTTGGATAAATTTTGCTCGCAACATTCGATTAAAGGATTCATTGATTTTCTTCCTTGCTTTTTCTTATACATTTATTATACCATTGACCTATTATAGTAAAAATTTTGTTTTGGAGGAAATAATATGGTTATTCAGGGAGATACACTGGAACAAACGGCTCGTGCATTATTAAAACAACGAGGTGTAGAAATCAAGGACATTGCTGACCTAGTGATGTTTCTTCAAGAAAAATATGTACCTCAGCTAAATATAGAGACATGTATTGAAAATGTCGAGGCTGTGTTGACGAAGCGAGAAGTCCACAATACGATCATTACAGGGATTCAATTAGACATCTTGGCTGAAGAAGGAAAGCTGCTGCAGCCTTTGCAGCAAATCTTGAGTGATGACGAAGGACTATATGGTATCGATGAAATCCTGGCGTTATCTATTGTGAATGTCTATGGATCTATCGGTTTCACCAATTACGGCTATATCGATAAAGTAAAACCTGGTATCTTGGCAGAGCTTAACTCACATGATGGGAAATCCGTTCATACATTTTTAGATGATATCGTTGGAGCAATTGCAGCTTCAGCAGCTAGTCGCCTAGCTCATTCACAGCCTGACAAGAGTCGCATCACGCAGTAAAAACAGACGTATTTTCAAACAACGGGATTTATAGATCGTTGTCTACAGCAAAATATAAATCAACGAGAGTGGGACAATAGTCTACTCTCAAAAAGAAAACAAGTCTGATTTTGATGATCAATATCAAAATCGGGCTTGTTTTTTCTTCTTTCCGTCTCTTTCTCTCCATGTGCTTCCCTAATTTCCT
>NZ_JAEDXU010000002.1 GCF_017830045.1 Enterococcus larvae
GAGCCGTGAGGAAATGTGGTGCACGTGGGAGACCTTTTCTTCAGTGAGCCTTTCAGGCTCTGGCCGGTAATAGAGGCTTACAGCCGCAGAGCAAACCTCCAGTTCACACTGGAGGTTTTGATTGAGCCTTTAAGTTTTCCCTCGTCAGTACATAAAGAACGATAGATTAATAGAGAAATCAGTAAGCAAAGATGAAAGACTTGACAAAATAAGGTATAATGAAAAAAACAATTACTACTGAAAAGCAAAATGAAGAAAAAGAGGTGCCTCTTTATGAAAAAAATATTAGTTGTAGACGATGAAAAGCCGATTTCGGAAATTGTGAAATACAATCTTGTTAAAGAAGGGTATGAAGTATTCACGGCTTATGATGGTGAAGAAGCTTTAGAAAAAGTGAAAGAAGAAGAACCGGATCTGGTCCTGCTGGATTTGATGCTTCCTAAGATAGACGGGTTAGAAGTTGCCAGAGAAATTCGAAAAACTTATGATATGCCAATCATCATGGTTACTGCCAAAGATTCAGAAATCGATAAAGTATTAGGCCTGGAATTAGGTGCCGATGATTATGTGACAAAACCATTTTCAAATCGAGAACTGGTTGCCCGCGTCAAAGCAAACCTGCGACGTGGTGTAGCAAGTGTAAAAGAAGCAGAAGAAACGGTTCCTTCTGAGTTGACAATTGGTGATCTGACCATTCATCCAGATGCATATATGGTTTCCAAACGTGGCGAAAAAATTGAACTGACTCATAGAGAATTTGAATTACTGTTTTATCTGGCAAAACATATTGGTCAAGTGATGACAAGGGAACACTTATTGCAAACCGTATGGGGCTATGACTATTTTGGCGATGTCCGTACAGTGGATGTAACCGTTCGACGGTTGCGTGAAAAGATTGAAGACAATCCTAGTCACCCAACGTATCTGGTTACAAGACGTGGAGTGGGCTACTATTTAAGAAATCCTGAACAGGAGTAAGTGATATATGAGAAAAAAGGTCAACTTTTTTCAGTCCGTCAACTTTAAGATTGCAATTTCATTTATCTTGCTGCTTTTGATCGCAATCCAGATCATTGGCGGCTATTTCATTCGTGAGCTGGAAACGACAACGATCAATGATTATAAAAACAATGTTGATCGTCAAGTAACACAGCTGGTGAATGTTTTGAGTAGTCCAATGGGCAGTGAAGATAAGGAACGGGCCGAAATCGATGCAGATTTAAAGCGTCTATTGAGCAGTTATTCCAACAGTGAATTTCTTGAAGTTCGAGTGATCGATGACAAAGGAATTGTTCGTGCAACCAGTGATTTGAATCTGCAGGGTGTTGTGGGAAAGAAAAATGAATATGCGGATTTAAATAATTTGACAAGTAATAAATATGCTGCTGTCGAGGGTGGAAAAAGAGTATACATCAATATACAGCCGATCTATTCCCCGACTGGCGATTCAGTCATCGGGGCTGTTTTCGTTAAGAGCAATATTGAAAATAAGTATGAGGAAGTTACAAATATTGCTCGGATTTTCCTGACAGCTTCGCTGATTGCCGGCATCATATCTATCATCGTGACGCTCTTGATTTCACGCTCAATCACTCAACCAATTGGAGAAATGAAGGAGCAGGCGTTGCGGATTGCCAGAGGAGATTACAGCGGCAAGGTAAAGGTGTACGGAAAAGATGAGCTTGGACAACTGGCAGAAACCTTCAACCAGCTGAGTGAACGGGTGGAAGAGGCTCAGGAAACAATGGAATCTGAGCGGAATCGTTTGGACAGTGTGCTTACGCATATGACTGACGGAGTTGTTGCAGCCGATCGTCGTGGGAAGGTCATCACAATCAATGAGATGGCTACAAGTCTACTGAACGTCAAGGCTGAAGAAGCAATCGGGATGTCGTTGCTTGAGCTATTGGATATCGATCAAGAATATACCCTTCGAAAGCTGTTGGAAGAACCAGATGAATTACTTATTGACCGTTCTCAATCTGCTGAGGAAGCGGATCAGATGATTTTGAAGGTTGATTTTGCAATGATTCGAAGAGAATCCGGATTCATAACCGGGTTGGTTTGTGTGATGCATGATGTAACTGAGCAGGAGAAAAACGAGCGGGAACGACGTGATTTTGTATCCAACGTATCCCATGAGCTTCGTACTCCTTTGACGAGCATGCGGAGTTACATCGAAGCGTTGAATGAAGGCGCTTGGCAGAACCCTGAAGTTGCTCCGGACTTTTTACGAGTAACACTAGAGGAAACCGACCGAATGATTCGTATGATCAATGATTTGTTGAATCTATCAAGAATGGATTCAGGAAATTCTGAGCTTCAGTTGGAGTACGTCAACTTCAATGAGTTGATCAATTTTGTGCTGGATCGTTTTGATATGATGGTGGAGAGCAGCAATAAGAAATTTACGATTCGTCGAGAGTTTACAAAAAGAGACTTATGGGTAGAATTGGACCCGGATAAAATCATTCAAGTATTGGATAATATCATGAACAACGCGATCAAGTATTCTCCAGACGGAGGAGAAATCATTTGTCGTTTGCTTGAGACACACAGTAACGTTGTTTTCAGCATTACTGATAATGGGTTGGGTATTCCCAAAAAGGATGTAAGTAAAGTATTCGAGCGTTTTTATCGAGTTGATAAGGCGCGTGCACGTGCACAAGGAGGGACCGGTCTTGGACTGGCAATCTCTCGAGAAGTGATCAAAGCCCATAATGGTTCGATTTGGGTGGAAAGCACAGAAGGACAAGGCTCAACATTCTACATTTCGCTGCCTTACGAGCCGTATGAGGAGGTCTGGTGGGAATGACATTTTTAGAAAAATTGATTCGACCGGGCCTGATCGCAATGATTCTACTCAGCCTGTACTTTTCATGGTCAATTTGGGCCAGTTCTTCCAACAAGGAGACTGTTGGTCAAAACGAAACCAAAATAGCAACAACAATCAAAGAGCGTTCTAGTCAGGAAGCTTTTTTACCTATTCGTCTAGTAAGGATGAATGAAACCGGCATGACTTTGACTGCCAGTGAAAGCTTGATCAGCTCTGTACAAAAGTTGATCAGCGAAAGTGACATCAGCAGTGTTTCGATGGTAGTGAATGGAAATCAGGAAGAATTTGAACAGTATTATACCGAACGATCAGGGTTTGAACTGATGTATGAAGGACGCCTTTTACTTTCTGAATATCTCGCTATCTATGGTATAAATGTGGACACTGGTAATATACCAGTAGAGCAGGCTTACTTTAATCGGATACAGGTAGATTATACGGAGAAAAAAATTCTGTTTTTTGATTTTGCCAATAAAAATGTTTATCAGGCAGCGATATCCATTGACCGCGGAGCAGTCGAAGCGTTGTTTGACAAAGATGGTTTAATTTATTTTGAAGTTGCCGAAAGATCAGAACTGGCTGATAAATCCTATTACATGATAAAAGACCTGAAGCTTAAAAAATACAGCTATATATTGGCTTCCCAACCAACGACATTGTATAGAAATGCTTTCTTCAATGATACAGATGATATTCAAATGAATGAGGATAGCGGCGATATTTCTTATACAAAGGGGGCTGAAAAGCTGAGTCTAAATGAACGACTGGGAACGATTCATTTTGTTGGAAGTACAAAAAATGAATCAGAGAATCAGAATGTATTTGCAGACAGCTTCAGCTACGTGAAAAAATTGGGGACCAATATAGGAAATCTACGTTATTTCGATTATTCGGATGGAATGGTCAATTATAGTACCTTTGTGGAAGGATTTCCAGTCTTCAGTGAAAGCAATAAGGGACAGGTCAAGGTAGCCGTCACTGAACAAGAATCCGGAGCTTCTAAAATAGCTATAGATACCAGTGTTGATACGATTCAAGTACCGATTCCGTCAGAAGAGGAAGTGACGCTTATGGATTCAACCGATCTATTAGCTACTCTGACGGCATCAGGTGCGGATGTGAATGAAATAAAATCGATTATTATTGGCTATACTTGGCAGCGAATAGAAGAAACAAAGCAGATAGTGGATCTAACCCCTGAATGGTATATCTATTATCGTGATCAATGGTATCCCGAACGTGAGCTATTGGAAAGCCTCGCAAACTGGGAGGTGCAGTAATGGATTTTAAACGGATCGAGTGGATATTTTTTCTAGTGTTTTTTGGCGTCAATATTTTCCTGTTTAGTATTTATCGTGAAGGACTTCAAGACGAGAGTAATGTTTCTTATTCAGATCGAACAGAGAGTTTGGAGCACCGATTGGAGAAGGAAGGCATTGACCATAAAGGAGAATTGTCAACAGCTCAAATCGAGGGTTATTACCTCAGTGGAGAAAGAACGAACTTTTATGAAGAAATCCAGCAAAAAAGAATTGATGAAGGAGACAATAGTCTTTTTCGCTATAATACAGATATCATTGAAAATGGTATAATCAGCTATCCGTCCTCTAATTATTATGTGGATCCAAAGGATGTAGAAACAACGTTATCGGAATTTTTATCAAGCTCGGATAATGTGTTGTTTGGAAATGAATACACCTATCTAGCTAATTTTTCAAACCTAACAGGTGATTTTCCGGAAGTGATTGCTTCTCAGTCTTATGAGGGGATTGCTTTTAGAGATGATAGTGCTCAAATCACATTTTCATTAGAAAAGCATGAAACGGATGAGCTCTTCAAGATAGCAAAATATACACAATATCATATTGAGAACCTTGAAAAGCTTAGAGAAAAATCTGATTTATACTCTGAGCATGATGCGGTAGAAACGCTGTATATCAATAATAAAATCCCGAGCAATTCGACGATCACCTTTTCTAAACTGGCATATACATGTATTTACCAGATCAGAGAGAAGTATGTGTATGTTCCTGTCTGGTTCATTGGGATTTCATCAAATGGAACAACGATGCAAATTGAGCAGGTCAATGCAATGAATAATACAATAATCACAAATAATACAATCACTAGGGTAGAAAATCACAGCTGATAATTGTATAATAGATTGCTGTAAGGAATAGAAATGAAGGGAAGCGTAGAAATGAATCAAGATAGTGCTTTTAACGTCAGTGTGCTCGCCAGCGGCAGTACCGGCAATTCCCTTTTTATAGAAACAAAAGAGAAAAAAATATTAGTAGATGCTGGTTTGAGCGGCAAGAAAATCACGTCCCTATTAGCAGAAGTTGGGCGGAAGCCGGAGGATTTAGATGCAGTTCTTGTAACACATGAACATCGGGATCATATACATGGTGTTGGTGTTTTAGCAAGAAAATACAGGCTGGATGTCTATGCGAATGAAAAAACATGGCAGGCGATGGAACCATTGATTGGGAATGTTGCTCTTGAGCAAAAGCACATTTTTGAAATGGGAAAAGTGCTTACTATGGGCGACATGGATGTAGAAAGCTTTGGTGTTTCTCATGATGCTGCTGCGCCTCAATTTTATCGCTTTCATAAAGAAAACAAGTCCTTTGTCATTTTGACTGATACAGGCTATTGCAGTGACCATGTTCGTGGAATCGTTCGAGATGCGGATGCTTACTTGATCGAAAGTAATCATGACTTAGGTATGCTTCGTGCCGGAGCTTATCCTTGGAGCTTGAAGCAGCGGATTCTTGGCGATCAAGGACATCTGTCAAATGATGATGGCGCTTTGGTCATGGCGGATGTGATTGGGCCGAATACCAAACGCATCTATCTGGGGCATTTGAGTAAAGAGAACAACATGAAGGAATTGGCTCAGATGGCGATGGAATCAATTCTGAAAGAATATGGTCTGGGTGTTGGACATACATTCAATGTCTATGACACAGATCCGGAAACAGCGACTGGGATGTTTTCAATTTAAAGAAACAGCATGAAGGGGTTAGTTCCTTCATGCTGTTTCTTTGTCTTCTTTAAAACCCCTTGACATTAAAGCTTGCTTTAATGTTATAGTGAACAAAAGGAGGCTGATCTGATGAAAAGTATAAAAGAGGCAGCAGAAGAGCTGAGGATTTCAAAATCAACCCTGCGGTATTATGACCAAATCAGCTTAGTAAAGCCAAGTAGGGAGCAAAACGGGTACCGCATGTATAGTGAGGAGGAAATCACTCGAATCAAGTACATCATAGTAATGAAATACGGGGATTTCAAAATAGATGAGATTCAGACAATGATGCATTCGATGGAAAGTGAGCCAAGTGAGGATTGTATTGAAAGGACAGAAGCTCTGCTGGCAGAGAAGCAAAAGGAATTTCAGTATAAGATCGCCTTCTATCAGGAAATGTTGTCATTGTTAGAGGCTGTACCGAATCTATCTGACATAGATGATCAAAAAGAACTTGAAATCAATAACTACATTGATCGAGTGTTCCAGAAACTGGCGCAAAAGGATGCAATCAAATGAAAACATTATTATTTGCTCCTGAAACCTTTAATTTGGCAGAAACAACTCGAATGATCGAAACAGCAAAGAAATGTCGACATGCAGCGAATTGTGTATTCATGGGGTATAGTACAAAATTTTCTGCCTTTATTGAAGAAGAGGGCTTTTCTTTTTTTCTGTTGTCACCTGAGCTGAGTGAAGCAGATGTTACAGCAATCATGCAATTCGATCAGATGAAAACTTTTAAAAATCCGTTTACCTATCGGGTGTTGAGGCAGCGTGTCGAGAGCGAATTGACACTGATCGATCAGATTCAGCCTAACGGTATCATCATTGGGAGTACGGTGAGTCTCTTTATCAGTGCCCGTGTACGAGATATTCCACTAATATATGTAAAGCCTTATGCATACTCTCGCCCACATATAGAAAGTCTGAACTTTATGCATAAGTGGCCTTTGCCGATACGTAAAATCGTGAGGCATACAGCGCTTCATATAACCTGGCTGCCAAAAAGCTTTAGGCGTCTGATAAAGGAATACCAGCTTCAGGATGTTTTTAAGTATACTATTGATTTTCCAGATGGAGATTTAAACTGCATCACAACCCCAAAACTGTTGACGAATAATCATCAGCTGTCGACCGGCTATGTTTATACTGGACCGATTTTTGCTCGCTTGAATCGTGAAGTGCCGGAGGAAATTATAGAGCTGGCGAATACTGGTAAAATGCCGCTCATCTATTTTAGTATGGGGAGTTCAGCCAATCAGGAAATTGTGTTGGCGATTTTAAAGCATCTAGCAGCCATGCCTTTTCATGTGATCAGCCCGATGAAAAGCTATCTAACAGAGAAACAACAAGATGAACTTTCAGAAACAATCCACCTCTATGATTGGCTGCCAGCATTGGAGGTTAATCAGCTAGTGGATGCTTGTATCATACATGGAGGAGAGGGAACTGTCCAAACGGCTTATTTAGCAGGGAAGCCATTTATAGGTATTGGACTCCAAGCGGAACAGGACTATAATATCTCTTGCTGTGCTGTCTATGGAAATGCTATCAAGCTTACTCGCAAAGAATTAGCTGGTCGAGCTTTTTTCCAACAGAAAATCAATGAACTAATCGAATGTCCTCGCTATAGTGAGCAGGCAGTAAAACTGAAAAATGAATTGGAGAATAGTGAGGGTGCATTGTGTGCGGCTGAACAAATTCTGGCATTTTGTGAAATCAATACAGGTGTATCAGTGTAGTTAAGAAAGTCTGGATACACATAGTCAAGTTTTTCCAAAGGAGGAGGTTGTGACAGAAGTGTTCAGCACTGAGAAATAAAACGGACAATACGAAAATAGATTTTCATGTTTTTGAGATAGTTCGACTTATTTCCGAGTATGCTGCTTCTGAAACACCGTTAATTCAGTTTTAGAGGATTGTGGCAGGCTTTTGTCACAGCCCTTTTTTTCTATCCCAATAAGAACACCACAAGAATATTTTAAGAAAAACGATAAGATTCTATTACTCCTATCCCCTTAATTTCTGCTTATGCTCATATTTTCAACGAGCGCTTTAAGGTAGGTTTAAGCAAGTGCGTGTATTCTAATCACTGGATAAAAGAGGAGTGATTGGAATGCCAATAATCAACAATGGAGATATAGAAATGATCGAAAAATATGACCGCTTTGTTCAAGAGGCAAAATATGGATCGATCACTCAGGAAACAAGATGGAGCAATGTAAAAGCCAACTGGGCCCCTCTTTATGTATATTTGGAAGAAGAGGGAAGGATCGTTGCAGCAATGTCCATTTTGATGATCAAAAACGTAGGGGATAAAAGGTTTGCTTACGTATCAAAAGGTCCTGTTATGGAAGAAATATCTATAGAATATATTCAAAAACTGATTCAGGAAGCAAAGGAAGAACTGAAAAAACGAGATGTATTTTTGCTGAGGATGGACCCTGAATATCTGTATACAGAAGAACTAGACCACGAGCTGCGGGAGGCTGGTTTCATTGTTCGAAACAGAGCGCTGAGTGGAAAAGGAACGATTCAGCCAAGGTATGATATGGTTGTAAATCTGAAGAATAAAACTGAGGAAGAAATAATGGCAGGCTTTTACGGAAAAACAAGGTATCGTATCCATTACGCTGAAAAAAAAGGGTTGAAAAGTACAATTTCTTCTGATTGCGCAGATTTAGATACCTTTTACAAATTATATGCCACGACTAGCGAGCGTCATGGGATATCTTATCGACCAAAGGAATATTTTGAGCGTTTAGCAGATTCATTCTTGACATCTGGCCGCATGAAAATCATCATTGTTTCAATCGACGGTGTGCCGGACGCAGGCGGTCTTTGTTTCCTGTCTGGAAGGAAGGTGTGGTACATGTATGCTGGAAGTACTCACGAAAATCAAGTGCTGATGGCACCTTATCTAGTCAATTGGGAAGGGATCAAATGGGCATTGGCAGAAGGCAAAGAAGGTTATGACTTTGGTGGTGTGTTTGTCTTGAGCAATGAAGATGGCTTGTTTCAGTTTAAAAACGGCTTTGTTCGTCCAGATGTACCCACTGAATTTATTGGTGAAATCGATAAGGTTTATGATCAAGCAGCATATGATACATTTAATGCTTGATTGAAAATTTCTGAAATCATTTTAGAATATTCTGAAAATAACATGATATAATAAAACAATCGGGAGTAAAGCATAATCAATTGAATAATGCTTTACTCCTTAAAAATGATTGAATAGGGGAACAAAAATGGTGCTGATTTTCTATATACTCGTTGTTGAATTAATTTGTTCAGCAGCTTGAAACACTGCTATAATAGTCAGGTAGATGAACATCAGTTTTTATTGGAGGGGAAAGTATGATTTTGTTAGGGGCGGTTGTCAATGCGGCTGCAATCGTTGCAGGCAGCCTGGCAGGTGCTGTACTGCGCAACTTGAAGGAAGAGACAAAGGACACTGTGACGAAAGGAATTGGCCTAGGCGTAATTGCTTTGGGGATTCAGATGTCCTTTAAAGCAGACTCCTTCATTCTAGTTTTGATCAGTCTGTGTCTGGGAGCTATGATTGGCGAGTTTCTGAAAATCGAGGATCGAATGAACCAGTTTGGACTATACCTTGAAAAGCGCTTTGCAAAATCCGGAAGCAACTTTGCTGAAGGCTTTGTTACGGCTTCGCTGATTTTTCTAGTAGGGTCGATGGCAATCATTGGTGCGATCGAAAGCGGGGTTTCAGGAAATCATCAAACACTGTTTACGAAGTCCGTGATGGATGGCTTCATGGCTATCATGCTTACTGCAACATTGGGGGTAGGTGTTCTCTTCTCATCAGTTCCTGTGCTGATTTATCAAGGTGTTATTGCTTTGGCAGCCAGCGCGTTGATGGGCTACGTTCCACAAGAGCTGATGGACCTGTTGATGGCAGGTATCAGCGGTATTGGGGGATTGATGATCCTGGCCATTGGTCTGAATATTACAGGTTTGACGAAAATCAGGGTGTCAAACTACCTTCCGGGGATCATTATTTTAGTACTCCTGATTGTAGGGCAATACTATTTTTATTGATTCGTATTCTGAAATGTTTTGATTCTAGTTGCTATCATAAAATAGATAAGCTGAAAAATCCTCCTCCTACTATGGAAATAGTAGGAGGAGGATTTTTCTAATTAATTCTTCTAATGATTTTGAATAACCAATTCGATTGTACTCAAAAGAACAGCAAACAGCTTAAGGTATCACACATGGCTCAAAGAGTGACATGGAGCTCTCTGATGGAGTAAAGAGAAATTCTGTATAGCAGATGCTATCAACAATATCTATTCTTTTATTGATTGCTTTTTAATAATACCCTTTGAACTTCCCTGTGCGGATTTCAGCTTCCCAACCAGTGATTTCCAGTTCTGCAGATCGAATGATTGCATCGGCATTTTGAATGCTCATTGCATAATTAATGCCGAATTGCTTGCCTGCTTTTTCTTGCTCTGCTTGTTTTTCTTTATAGGTCATGCGTTGTGCACTTACTTCTTTAATCAAATCTTTGTTAAAAGCAATTTTGCCTTCGAGATATTCGACCCAAGGCTCTTTCTCAGGAGTTTTGTCTTCAGTACCAAAAAGTGAACGAACAAATTTTTGTACAGTGTTCATAGATAACCTTTCCTTTCTTACTAAGTAGTTTTTATAGAATTCTAATTGTATTGAAAATAGTTCTTTTGTTACATTTTATCAAATATTTATATAAAAATAAAATATTTACGCTTCTGTTATGTAAGCCTCTTGTAGGTTTGTAAGTGCTAAAGGATTTTATTTAAAATGGCACTTATTTTAAAAGGACAATTGTTGAAATCAAGTATTCAAATAATTATCTATTTCTGTATAAAAAAACGAATATTCATTATTATTATGCATTTTAAGCTGATTAAAATGCATATTTTTTCTATTTTTGGTTATTAATTAATAAAAAACCATTGACTTGGTTTGATTATGAAACTATAATGTGAAAAACGTTTCTTTTTATGAAAAGAAAATGAAGAGGTGAAAATCAATGAAAGTTTCCATAATAGGAGCAACTGGTTATAGCGGCATGGAACTGATCCGTTATTTACATAATCATTCATTTGTGGAGATTGTTTCAATCCACAGTCAGACAGAAACCCAGGAGATCGATCAGGTCTATCCTTATTTGAAGCATTTGCTTTCACTACCATTGGAGCCGATAGATGCAGAGAAGATCATGGAGCGAAGTGAGTTGGTTTTCCTTGCTTTACCATCTGGGATATCAAAAGAGGTTGCGGTACCGTTTGTGAAGAATAGTTTTCCGGTGATCGATCTGTCAGGGGACTTTCGGCTGCAGGAGGAAGGCCTATATGAGAAATGGTATGACAAGGATGCTTCCCACTTCCCGCTGATACAAGGATTTGATTATGGTTTAGCAGAGTACCGTGAGGATTTGTCACGTCCCTTTATAGCTAATCCAGGTTGTTATGCAACAGCTGCTGAACTTAGCTTTGCGCCATTATTGCAGAATCAGCTGCTTGATAAACAGTCCATTATCATTGATGGAAAATCTGGGCTGTCCGGTGCTGGAAAAGGATTATCTCAAGCTAGTCATTTTACTGAAGCGAATGATAATATGAGTGTCTATAAAATGAATACGCATCAGCATATTCCGGAAATCATTCAACAATTTCGACGATGGGAGCCGGATTTAGACAGCATTCAGTTCACCACCTCCTTGATACCCGTTACAAGAGGCATTTTTATGACTGCTTATGGAAGGTTGAATGATGATCGATCAATAGAACAGTTGATCGATCTTTACCGAACCACCTTCGATGGAAAACCATTTATCCGTATTCAGGAAAATGGGTGTTATCCTACACTTAAGCAGATTGTGGGCACGAACTTTTGCGACATAGGTATAGGGCTGAACGAAGAGACGAACATTGTGACGCTGGTTACAGTCATTGACAATTTAGGAAAGGGTGCTGCAGGACAGGCGATTCAAAATTTGAATCTTTTTGCTGGTTTTCCGGAAACAGAAGGCTTGCTGCAGATACCAATCTATCCATAGGGAGATAACAAGTATGAAAAAAATCAACGGGACAATTGCATCACCAAAGGGATTTTACGCAGATGGGTTTCACAGTGGACTCAAGCGGAAAAGAAAGGATATCGGCTGGATTTATTCAGAATTTCCAGCAAGTGCAGCGGGAGTGTTTACAACGAATGCTGTTCAAGCAGCACCTATTCAAGTAACCAAATCTGCTCTTGCCTCTGATTCATTACAAGCAATCATCGTGAATTCGGGAAATGCTAATGCGTGTACTGGAAAAAATGGCGTACTTCATGCACAGGAAATGCAGCAGATGGCTGCTGAAAAGCTAGGTTTATCAGCAAATAGTGTGGCCGTTGCTTCAACCGGCATAATCGGACAGGAACTGCCGATGAATAAAATCAAAAAGGGAATTTTCGGATTGGAAAAAACAGCAGGCGTGCCATCGTATTTTCACGAAGCAATTTTGACCACCGACACAAGAACAAAAGAGATTGTAGTTGAGGCAGAGATCAATGGAGCAATTGTAACGATGGCAGGAGTTGCCAAGGGATCTGGAATGATCCATCCTAATATGGCAACGATGCTGGCATTTATAACTACCGATGCCGCTGTTGAAAAGGAGCTTTTACAGCAAACCTTAAAAATGATAACGGATAAAACCTTCAATCAAATTACTGTAGACGGAGACACATCAACAAATGATATGGTATTGGTTCTTGCGAATGGTGCATCAGGCGGTGCTGTGATTCAAAAGGATGATAGCGGCTATCAGGTCTTGATTGATATGCTGAGTCAAGTCATGGAGGAACTGGCCAAAATGATTGCCCAGGATGGGGAAGGAGCAACTAAGCTAATTGAGGTCAAGGTCGCTCATGCGAAGGACCAATTAACTGCCCGAATGATTGCAAAAAAAATCGTAGGTTCTTCTCTAGTGAAGACCGCTATGTTCGGCGCAGATCCCAATTGGGGCAGAATCATCTGTGCGATTGGGTATGCGAACCCATCGATCGATCCGGACAAGGTTGATATTTCTATAGGCAGTTTACCTGTATTACTGAACAGCCAGCCGCAGGTATTCGAAGAAATGAAGATGAGAGAGATATTGGTACAGGATAAAATTGTCATTACTGTCGATTTGCATGAAGGGACAGCGGTTGGGCTGGCTTGGGGCTGTGACTTAACTTATAAATATGTAGAAATAAACGCATTGTATCATACCTAGACGAGAGAGGAGCAGTTCATTTGGAAGAACTGATAGTAATTAAAATAGGCGGGGCTGCCGGCGACTGCCTGACAGAAGAATTTTTTCAACAAATCCATACATGGAAAGCCGCAGGAAAGAAAATCATTATCATACATGGCGGCGGTCATTATATTTCGGAAATGATGGTTCGCTTGAATGTGCCAGTCTGCCACAAGGACGGCTTGCGGGTTACAACAAATGAAGTGTTGAAAATCACTCAGATGGTATTGATTGGTCAGGTTCAGCCATTGATCACGTCTCGGTTTCAACAACAGGGATTATCTGCTGTTGGGTTGAATGCTTCAAGCAATGGCATTATTCTAGGGGATTACCTGAATAAGAAAGCGCTGGGGCATGTTGGAGAAGTGAAAGAAGTTCGTGTGGAGTTACTGTTCGACTTGCTTGAAAAGGGATATATTCCAATCGTAGCACCTCTGGGGATGACTGACTCCGGTCATTGGTTAAATATCAATGCCGATGATACAGCTTGTCATATTGCAGCAGCATTAAATGCGGATTCATTGTATTTATTGACGGATGTGGCGGGGATCAAAAAGGGAAATAGCTACTTAGAGGAGGTTTCCTTAACTGAAATTACTGAATTGATTGATGAAGAGGTCATTATCGGAGGAATGATACCTAAAGTGAAAAGTGCAGTATTGGCGATTCAGTCAGGTGTGAACAGCATCCATATCACGGATGATATTTTGAAAAAAGGAACAGCGATCATGGGAGAGAAGGTGCTGGTATGACGTATCTATTTCCGAATTACAGTCGTAAGCCAATCGAATTTATCAAAGGTGAGAAAAATCATTTGTTTGATAAGAATGGTAAAAAGTATCTGGATTTCACCAGTGGTATTGGTGTGATGAATCTTGGGTATGATCATCCACTAATCAACCAGGCTCTGCAGAAGCAAGCAGCAGAAATATGGCATACACCTAACCTATATGAAAACAGTCTTCAAGAGGAGGCAGCGAAGCTGCTGGCAGGAGAGCAAGACTATCTAGCTTATTTCTGTAATAGTGGTGCAGAAGCGAATGAAGCAGCCATCAAGCTGGCTCGTAAAGCCACCGGTAGAAGTAAAATCATCACGTTTGAACAGTCCTTTCATGGAAGAACCTTTGGGGCAATGAGTGCGACAGGTCAAGCGGCGATCCATCGAGGGTTTTACCCGCTTCTTCCAGAATTTGTTTATGTTCCTTTCAATTCTATGGAAATGTTGAAGAGAGAGCTGGATCAGCATACTGCGGCGGTAATGCTAGAGCTGATTCAAGGCGAAGGTGGTGTTATTCCGGCGGAGGAAGAATGGATAAAAGAGCTTGCGGAAATCTGTGAGAAAAACGGTTCATTATTGATTGTTGATGAGGTACAGACAGGGATCGGCAGAACAGGAACCTTTTATGCGTCAGAAGCTTATGGAATTGAACCAGATATCATTACGTTAGCCAAAGGATTGGGAAATGGCTTTCCAGTAGGGGCAATGCTTGGTAAAGGAAAGTATGCTGATGTGTTTCAAGCTGGCAGTCATGGTTCCACATTTGGGGGAAATAAACTGGGGATGGCAGTTGCCGGAAAAGTTGTTGAGCTGGTCAGAAATCCGGAATTTTTAGCAGAAGCCGATAAAAAGGGAACAGCTGCAATTGAAAGCTTAAAAAATAAGTTGGCTGATAATTCTGTTGTTGTTGATGTACGGGGAAAAGGATTGATGATTGGTATCCAGTTGACAGATAGTCAGCTAGTGGGTGAAGCATTAGAGCAGCTGGAGCAAAAGGGTATTATGGTGTTAAAAGCAGGGACGACAGTTTTACGTTTACTGCCGCCGCTGACAATTACAGAAACAGAGCTATCTGAGGGAATAGAAATAATTTGTCAAGTATTGGAGGAACTTGCATATGTCTGACACACTTTTTGGAAAGAGTATTTTGGATTTAACAGAATTGACGAAGGAGGATTTTCACGAGATCATCCAGTTGGGGATCGCCATGAAAAAAAATCCTGAGAACTATCAAACTGCATTATCAGGTAAAATCCTAGCGATGATATTTGAAAAGAACAGCACCAGAACTCGTGTATCCTTTGAGGCTGGAATCATTCAGCTGGGCGGACAGGCAATTGTTTTGGATAGTAAAAGTACACAAATGGGTCGAGGGGAACCAATCAAGGATACAGCGAATGTCCTTTCTTCCTATGTAGACGGTATCATGATTCGAACCTATTCTGACCAGATGATTCATGAGTTGGCAGTAGAAGCATCAATTCCGATCATCAATGGATTAACTGATGATCATCACCCTTGTCAAATCCTAGCAGACTTTATGACAATCTATGAGGAAAAGGGTAAGCTGTCAGGAATCAAGCTGGCCTATGTAGGTGATGGCAATAATATGGCACACTCCTTCTTACTTGGCGGCAGTATTGTAGGGATGGATATTTCAATTGCTTCTCCAATGGGCTACGGTCCTAAATCAGCTCATGTTGAATTGGCACAGGAAATTGCTGCACAAACAGGAAGCAGTATTGTGCTTACAGAAGACCCAATCAAGGCAGTCAAGGATGCTGATGTTGTGATCACAGATGTTTGGGCCAGCATGGGGAATGAAGCAGAACAAAAGGAAAGAGAAGCAGCATTTCATGCTTATCAAATAAACGATGAGCTTGTGAAGCATGCTAAGGAAGATTATATCTTTTTGCATTGTCTGCCTGCTCATAGGGAAGAAGAGGTAACAGCATCGATAATCGATGGCCCTCGCTCTGTTATTTATCAAGAAGCAGAAAATCGTCTACATGCACAAAAAGCATTGATGGTAAAAGTGATGAAGGAAAACTAGCTCTATTTTACTGTTTGATTGTGTTTTTTTATTTGAATCAGCTGCTTCGTTTTTATTCAAAATGTCTCTCCGATAGTGGATGGGACATTTTTTATTGAATTTTTTTAAATTAGTTATACGAATCAGAATTTTTATTTGTAGTTTTAGGGACTTTCTAGTAGAATGAAGGAGTATGAATAGAAAGAAAAGAGGTGTAGATAAATGGGTTTTACAGATGAAACAGTAAGATTTGACTTTGATGAAAGTCGCAAAAAGGAAGTAAGTGAGACTCTAGCTACCGTATATCGAGCATTAGAAGAAAAAGGCTACAATCCGATCAATCAGATCGTTGGGTATTTACTTTCAGGAGACCCGGCCTACATTCCTCGCTATCAGGATGCGCGGAATTTGATTCGTCGTCATGAACGTGATGAAATCATGGAAGAGCTTGTGAAACACTACCTAACAAGTTATGGTATCAACCTTCGATGAGAACCATGGGATTAGATGTAGGGTCAAAAACAGTTGGTGTAGCTGTTAGTGATCTTCTCGGCTGGACAGCTCAAGGTGTTGAAATCATCCGCATCAATGAAGAACAGCAGGAATTTGGTTTTGAGCGTTTAGGCGAACTGATCAAGGAATATGAAGTGTCTAAGGTCGTTGTCGGCTTGCCGAAAAACATGAACAATTCGATCGGACCCAGAGCAGAAGCCTCGATGGCCTATGGCAAACAAGTAGAAGAGTTGTTTAAGCTGCCGGTTGTCTATCAGGATGAGCGTCTGACAACGGTTCAGGCGGAGCGGATGCTTATTGAGCAGGCAAATGCCTCTCGTGCAAAGCGAAAGAAAGTAATCGATAAAGTGGCAGCTGTCATGATTTTGCAGAATTACTTAGACGGAGCAGCAAACAAATAAAAGCAGCCTTCAATCTGGCTTAAGGCAAAAAAATCTGTTATTCTTACTGTTTTAGCTATGTTACGAAAGTAAACATGTAAAACAGTTTAAAGATAAAGGATCTGTTAGTACAGAAAAAGAGAACTATATCTGAAATTGATAGAGTAGGACTCAATGAAACAAGCATGGAGATATCTGAGTAGAAGATATCTCAAGGAAAAAAATGAAGAAACTGGAAGAGGCAAAGGAAGCAACGCTCTCGAAGATTGCCTTGTACAGTGCCACATCAACTCTACTAAAAGATTTGCTGTGTGTTAAAGCAACTAGTTTCTTCAATAAACAAAAGGATAGCTGTTTCCCTTTTATCAAGAATGCTAGGGAAAAAGACATCGGACCTCAAGAATGAGGAATCTGTGAAATCAACTGATCAGATTCTACAAAAGATAAAAGGAGAACCATTACTCTTGCGTGGATCATCTAGAAGTAATGGATATCGAACCACAAAAATGAAGAAACTAGGAAGTTATCTGACTAGTTTCTACAATAAATAAAAGGAGAATGACAATGACAGATCATAATCATGAAGGACATGAACATATTACATTAGTTGACGAACAGGGGAACGAAACTCTTTACGAAATTCTATTAACTGTTGACGGTCAAGAAGAATTTGGTAAAAATTACGTACTTCTTTATCCAGCTGGTGTGCCAGAAGATGAAGATGTTGAGTTGCAAGCCTACGCTTACATCGAAAACGAAGAAGGAACAGAAGGCGAACTTCAGCAAATCGAAACAGACGCTGAGTGGGATATGATTGAAGAAGTCTTCAACACATTCATGAGCGAAGAAGAAGAGAAATAATTAAAAGAGAGCTAAGCCCTTATTCTTTAGGACTTAGCTCTTTCTTATTTTATATACCACTAATCAAAGAGAATCATATTTCAACAAAATCTTTCTTTTAATAACTAGGATGACTACTGATAATATGGGATTGATGATTCCATAAAATAGTAAAAAGAGCGTAATCATAGTTGGTAAAAGCTCGACAATTCCATCGGGAGGGCTGCTGAAGACATAAAATGTGATTCCCCAAAAAAGAACACATGCAGATAAAGGCAGCATCAAGACTATAGACATCGTTGCTAATGCATTTTTTGATGTGTATAGAGAACTATAGTATAAAAGCATAATAATGAGAAGCCCAAGCGATAAGCGAAAAAAATCAATGGATAAAAATATGGAAATAACAATTACATTGATTAGTATGGATAGTGTATATAAATATTTATTAACCGTTAACAACATACCACAACTCCCTTAAGAAATAATTATATCATAAGGTAGAATGACAGATTGGGAAAGCCAACAAGGTATTAAACTGCTCTATTAAGCATTTTTCTCCCAACAGCTATCAGAAAATCATGGTTCTTGCTATACTATATTTAAGAGTAGGACATAAAAGAAATAATTTTTGATTATGCATAATAAGGGGTAAATTATATGAAAATAGAATTTGAGGCTATCATACCTGTTGTGGATAGTGGTCGATTGTTAATGGAAGTACCTGCAAAAGCAGCAGCTAAATTAGAAAAGGAATCAAGTCAAAAAGTAAATGCAATAATCAATAGTAAGACATACTCCTGTAACCTGTTTTATAAAGAAGATAGGTTTTATTTGCACATTACAAGAGGAATAAAAAGAGATGTGGGCTTAGGGGCTAAAACAGTATTTACAATAGAAATAATTGATAATGGCGGAGGTACGGAAGACGATATACATGATCAAGTACTGAAATGGGAAATCGCAGAATGTAAAGCACTTATGAGAAAAGTAGGCATTAAAACAAATGATCGTGTTATTGATTTTGGTTGCGGGTATGGACATTATACAATTGGTTGTGCCTTAGCTTTAGAACAGACTGGAGAAGTATTGGCTCTTGATTGTGATAAGAAAGCATTGAAATGGATCAATGAAAAAGAAAAGATGTATATGCTCAATAATATAAAAACGATTCATACAAATGGTGAGGCGACTATTGATTTTCCTGACAACAGTCTGGATGTTATTTTACTATATGATGTAATACATATTCAGGATAAGAAATCGAAAAAATCATTGGCACCGGTGCTTTATAAGGAAGCATACAGAGTATTGAAGAGAGGTGGCATACTATCTACGTTGAATTTTGATAGTGATATCAAAAAGATGACTGTAGAGAATGAAGATCGAAGAATGACAGCGGATGATATTGCACGTGATATTATTGATTCAGGATTTTCTTTTAGTCATGCTGTAGATGGAGGCGTCCACTTTGATTGGTATCATAGTAAATACAGGCTGGAGAAAGGCTTAGATTTCAGTGATTTGGAAAGAGGTATGATTCAAAACTATGTGAAAAGAATGTAAAGATGATTTTTATTACTTGAATCGGATTTGCATATATGTGAATAAATCAATGAAGAATTTTCCTTTATTGCTAAGAAACTCTATATCTTTGCTAAAGAAAAGTTATCAGTCGCAAGGTACCGAAATAATCAGTCTTGAGGCGGAAGAAATTCTTTATTGGAACTGTTAAGATTAGTTTATAAAGAAAACAAGTGGAGGATAAGAATATGTTTGCAAATAATAGTTTAATAAAAAATATCTTGATTATCGTTTTGGTACTGATTGTAGGTGGTTGGGCACTAGGTATTATTGGAAGCCTGTTATGGTTGGCTGTTCGTTTACTTATCCCATGTGCGATCATTTACGGAATCGTTCGATGGATTTCGGATCGAAGCAATGCAAGTAGAAGACGTAAATTCTAAAACATAAAGAATCAGAGACTATAAAACAGTCTCTGATTCTTTTATTTTGTTAAGTGAAATATTTCCAGTAAATCTGTCAATTAGACTGTGACATAAATCTCGCTCAATCCCTTGAAAATAAGTCGAATAATCTCAAAAATATGGAAAGCTATTTTCGGATTATCCGCCTTATTTCCCGGAGCTTAACACGTCTATCACAACCGCATTGTATTTCACTTAATGATTCATAAGGAGTAATTGTAATAAATTTGACGATTAAGATCGAATCACTGTTCCGCTTGAGCCGTTCAAGGCATCCGCGGCTTTTTCCAGAGAAGCAATAATTGCTTTTCTCCCTGTTTTAGAAGAGGCAAATTCCATTGCTGCTTGAACCTTCGGCAGCATGCTTCCTGGAGCAAATTCACCAGCATCCGCATATTTCTGTGCTTGCTCAACGCTGATTTCTGTCAGGTTTTCCTGATCTGGAGTGCCATAACGAATTGCTACATGGTCAACTGCAGTTAAAATGAAGAAGTAATCTGCATCCACAAGATCAGCTAGCTTTGCAGAAGCAATATCTTTGTCGATAACGGCAGGTGTTCCATCGTAGTCACCGTCATTTTTCTTAATGACTGGGATTCCGCCGCCTCCGCAAGCAATGACGATAAACTCATTGTTCAATAGATTGAGTATTGATTTCCCTTCAACGATGTTGATTGGAATAGGAGAGGCAACCATTTGGCGATAGCCTCGACCAGAATCTTCTTTGAACACTAATGCTGGATTTTCCGCTTGAAGCTGATCTGCCTGTTCCTTGGAATAGAAACTGCCAATCGGTTTCGTGGGATTTTTAAATGCCGGATCGTTAGGATCAACCTCAACCTGTGTGACGATGGTTGCGACATTCCAAGGCATTTTTTCTTTTCTCAGTTGACGAAGAATACAGTTTTGTAAATGATACCCGATATATCCCTGGCTCATTGCAGTACATTCAGGTAATTCAAAATGTGCGATACTATCATCCATATCGGCCGCTTTATTCAACGCCTTTTCAATCATCCCAACTTGAGGACCATTTCCGTGGCTGATAATGATTTCATGCCCCAATTTTATTAAATTGACTAGAGCTGGTGCAGAGTTGTTGATTTGTTCCAATTGTTCTTGTGGTGTATTTCCTAGGGCATTTCCACCCAATGCAATAACGATTCTTGACATAAAAAGCTCCTTTTAGCAACATACTCTCCGAAAGCAGGTTGTTTGATTCAGTCGGAGAGTCAAATTCCTTCTCTCTAAGTAAGGGTGCTCAGAGAGAAGGGTGCTGTTTAGATTTTTTGGAAATAGCGTAGTAGCACTATTCTATTAGTTCGCTCTTACTGGATAAAATAACTTTTTAGCGTTTAGGCTGTTGTTGAGTGATACAATGAATATTTCCGCCACCATAAACAACCTCTACAGTATTTACACCTACAACTTCTTTATCAGGGAAAATTTCCTGAATTTGTTTGATTGCCAAGGCATCGTTTTCGTCTCCGTATTGAGGAACGATCACGCCATTATTTGTGATCAGGAAGTTCATGTAAGAAGCAATACAGATATCGCCATCTTCACGAGGCAGTGTTCCTTCTACATAGTCGATTTTAAAGCTGCCTTTGATAGTCACATTATTGATTGGGCAACAAATTTTATGAACACGCAATTTACGGCCTTTAGCATCTGTCATTTCGCTCAAACGTTTGTAACCGTCCTGTGCTGCGTCATAAAATGGACTGTTTTTGTCGTCAGTATAGATGCAGGCAACCTCTCCAGGAGCAACGAAACAGGCAACATCATCCACGTGACCATTTGTTTCTTCCGGATCGATCCCATCTTTTAACCACAGAACCTTTTCACAGTTTAAGTAATCGCATAATTTCTGTTCGATTTCTTCTTTTGTCATATGAGGATTGCGTCCTTCACTTAACAAGCACATTTCTGTTGTCAAGACAGTACCTTCGCCATCAACGTGGAAAGAGCCGCCTTCCAGAACAAAATCATCTGTACGATAAGAATCGACATGCTCAATCTCACAAATTTTACGAGCAACTAGGTCATCTTGGTCCCAAGGGAAATATAGTCCATCAACAAGCCCGCCCCAAGCATTGAAGGCCCAGTCTGCACCACGAAGCTCACCTTGATCGTTGATTAGGAAAGAGGGACCACAGTCACGAACCCAAGCATCATTATTGGACATCTCATATACTGTGATATCCTCAGGCAGCTGTTGGCGACAGTTGGCGAACTGCTCACGAGAAACAACAACATTCATAGGGGTGAAACGGCTGATCGCCTTAGCTACGTTAGTAAACGCTTCTTGTGCGGGTTTACCTCCATCACGCCAGTTGTCTGGACGCTCCGGCCAAATCATCCAAACCTTTTCCTGTGGCTCGTATTCAGCCGGCATACGGAATCCGTCTGCTTTAGGTGTCGTATTCATAACTCTTTTTGCCATGTCTTAACACTCCGTTTCTATTTTTTTATTTTCTTTATGATAATGATTGCTTCACCAATAATGATGAAAACAATCGTGCCAATCGTGATAGGGAGCTGTTCGTTTAGTGATTCTGCATCAAATTGCAGAGGGACAGCTGTAAATACTAATGAGACAAGAATCATCAACATAGGTACAATAACCAATATCTTCAGGAATAAATCGCTGCCGCCGACCTTGAAAGGACGTGGTGTATCCGGATCGATTTTTCGCAATTTGTAAAATGCCGGAAAGACTGGTACATACGATAATAGGAACATTACCAAGTTCAATGAGAAGAAAGCCCAGAATAAATCTTGATTTGGCAAGATTGGTGCAATGACAACAACGATCGAAGCAACGATCCCGTTCATCAAAGCAGAGCCGATAGGCATTTCATTTTTCTTACTGCGCAAAGCAAAGAATTTTGGCATATCGCCATTTTCTGCTGCATAGCAGGCGGTGTTATTTACACCCAGTGACCAAGAAATCATATTACCGAAAAGTGTTAGTAAGAACAGGAACGCCATTGCTCCAATAAAGAAGCCTGAGGTAGAATTAGTCAACAGCTTGAAGCTGTCCATCAGACCACTACTTGTACTGATTTCACTTGTCGGAATTGCAGCACTGATCCCAAATGCGGAGAAAATGTAGATTGCGGCAATCACGATACCTGCTGCAATAATTGATTGTGGAATTTGTTTTTTAGGATTTTCCATGTCATCTGCAAACGTACAGATAACCTCAAATCCTAATAGGTTAAAGATAATTACTGAAATAAAGGATAAGCTATGAAGATCAAAGCTTGGTAATAAAGAGCTGACGGTGTATTCATTCGCCACACCCTTTGTAACGGCAACGTAGACACCAAGTCCGCCGATAAGTAATGCCAGCAGCATTTTGATGATTGCCGCTCCGTTCAAGATCCAGATACTGTCGCTGACAGGGTAGAAGCTGATCCAGACGATGATCCAGATGAAAATCAGCTCGATAACAACTGCACCAATAGTAGAAACTTCAATACCTGTAATCGTTGTGATCAGTTCGGGACACATTACAGCGAGTGAAGCAAGCCATAGTGGATAGTTGATCCAATAAAACCAAGAGACGCGTGAACCCCAACGGTGACCAAAGGCTTTTGTGACCCAATCGTAGATACCGCCGTCTCCAATATATGTTGTTCCCAGCTCTGAAGAAATCAGACCGTAAGGGAGTAAGAAGGCGATCAATAAGAAGATCCACCAAAAGAATTGCGAGTTTCCGATTGCTGCCACTGGTGCTGCTGCCTCTGCAACAAACACCACACAAATAACTGATAAAATAGCGCTAAATAAACTGAACTTTTTCCGTTTTCCTTCCATTTTGGACATCCTTTCTTTTCTGTCACATGGAAGCAAAAACAGCAGAGAGGGGATGACTATAGCGATTCTCTGCTGTTCTTACCACAACGCTCTTTATAATACGGTGTTCAGAAGAACTTCCAAGTCTGCTTTTGCCTTCGCTTGAGCAGCTTTGTCTGTTGGGTTCTTATCCGCAAAGTCGTTCATCAAGTATACAAGTAGACCACGAATTGAAGTTAGACGATTTTCTGCTTCGTCAAAACAAATTGATGCAGGTCCGTCAATGACTTCATCTGTAACTTCTTCACCACGACTTGCAGGCAGACAGTGCATGAATTTCGCATTTTTTCCAGCTTTGTTCATCATACCTGTATCCACTTGATATTTAGGGAAGAAGGTACGCATACGCTCTTCCTCAGAAAGTTCTGCTTCGTATAAGCCATACCATACATCAGTATAGATAAAGTCTGATCCAATGATTGCATCCTCATCATCCGTCACTGTGTAGCTGCCTCCTGAAACTTTACAGATAGCATCCAATTTCGCTTTATGGTCATCATTCAGCTGGAAGCCTTTAGGTCCGAAATGGACAAACTCCATACCCATTTTTGTTACAACTAATCCTAATGAGAAGCAGACTTGTGTCGCATCTCCAATGAAGGAAACTTTACAATCTTCCAATTTTTTGCCTTCAGGTAAATGCTCGATCATTGTACAAAGATCGCCAAGTTCCTGTGTTGGGTGATTATAATCAGACATTCCATTGATAACAGGAATCGTTGCATGAGTTGCCAAATCATTCACACTATGATGGCGTTCAACACGCGCCATCAAGATATCTACTAAGCGTGAAAGTACGCGGCTTGTATCTTCAATCGTTTCGTGACCGCCTAATTGGATTTGACCAGGAGCTAAATATTGTGCATGACCGCCTAATTGTGTCATTGCAGTTTCAAAAGAAACACGAGTTCTAGTAGATGATTGCTGGAAAATCATACCTAAAGTTTTGTTCTTTAATAATGGTGGATAGTAGTTGTTTTTGACACAAGCTTTAATCTTTAAGGAAAGATCAACGATTTGTAAAATGTCCTCCTTTGTGTAATTTTCTGTTGTAATAAGATCTCTTTTGTTCATGTGTCTTCCTCCTCGGAAATATTTTTTACAGTTTCATTCTATAAATTTATCTGTCAGTTTACGATAAACCTGAGGGTCTAAACATTTTTAGAAAGCGCATACATTTTTGGTGGGAAAAATTCGTTTATTTTACTAGGATTTAAAAGGCTGTTATATCAAGGGTTTAGAAAAGTTTAGCTAAAAGGTTTAGAAATTTTTTTCGCCATCTGAAAAGGTTGATGTTATAATTTGAGTAGATGATAAGGATCGGGAAAGGTTTACCACTTAAACTGATACTTCTAAATGAAAGGGGTTTCTTTTATGATTGCAGTATTTCTCTACAATATTCTGTTGATCGTTTTATATGCACTGGCTATGGCACTTTCCATCAATTATTTTCTTCGCCGGAAGCAAACACTCTTCTTACTGATAACGATTTATTTGCTCTTCTTCATTTTTGATAATGCGATTATTTATATGACAGAATTCATTAATAGCTTTGCTTCAAGTTACAACGAGACCTTCATGAGCATTCCTGTAGCAAAAACAATTATTTATGTTGTGAACGCCTACTGTTCCTTATTGATCGTTAATAATCTCCTCAAACGAAAAACTTCCTTTTTTCAATATGGTTTAGTCGTCATCTTGACCTTATGGATGTCAATGATTCCTCTTCTGCAAAATTCAGCGACAAAAGTTTGGCTCTATTACCTACCAAATCAGTTGTTTCTGTTTTATCTTGGTTTATATGGTTGGCTGCATTTGAGAAAGGCAACAGATTTTTCTGCTGCAAGATATTTCTATACAAAGTGGGTTAGTCTTTCTTCTATTGTTTTTGGTCTATTGATCCTTTTGGAGGATACGTATGTTATTTATCAAGTGGATCAGTATACGATCTTGAATGTGAAGATCAACAATCGGAATATATCTGAGGATATCTTTTCCATGCTTATCTGTTTCATGCTGCTGCACTTTTTGTTTAGAGCAGAGGAAGAAGAGAAGCAGGCAGTTGTAGAAGAGAAAGAGGATGTGCAGTTTCAGCTGTTTTGCCGACACTATGGTTTTACACAGAGGGAGCAGGAAATTTGTGCCTTACTACTGGAGCATAAATCCAACCAACAAATTGCTGATGAGATATTCTTATCCCTAGGTACCGTAAAAACTCATGTCCATAATATTTTCATTAAGCTGAACATCAAAAAACGTAATCAGGTAATAGAAGTATACGAAAATTTTCATAAATCAGGAAAGATTAATACAGAAGTCTCTTCAGCTGTATAAGTTAGTTAGAAAAGAACACCCCTCACTTCAATGGCGAGGGGTGTTCTTCTATAAAATATCAAATTTTTTGAAGCAGCTCAATGAAGTTTCGTGGTAAATAAACACGATAAAGTAAAAGATCGTAAATTCGACTATCTTTTCTTTGTAACTGCTTAAAGAGGTAAGCCAGTTCTTTGATGAATTCATGTTTAATAGCCGGTCGATTAGAAAGCAAAACACAAATTGAGGCAAATAATGCAAAGACTCGGAATGTTCGTTCGTAGATATACGCTGAGGAAAATGAATCATCCTGCAGGTATTCTTTTAAGAGACGTTCCTTCAAACGAGTTTTTAAAGGAATTTCATGAATCATTAAACGAGACCCGTGAGCAACAATGTTTCTATATAAATGAACAGCTTTCATCGCCTGTAAAAAGAGCTCCTTTTTCAACTCATCTGGTTTTTGAGGGTACAAAAATATATTGGCTACACTGCTCTTGATGGAAGAACGGCATAGCTTATACCATTCATAAACAACACCTAGGCTGAGTGTGGGAATGACAATCCAAGGAGGAACATTCTTATAGCTTTCACGAAAGTGTCTGATGGTGGTTATTCGGCTATCCTCAATGCGGGAAGTGACCTTATCAAATGTTTTTTCTATAGAATAAGCTCCTTTAAAAGCACCTGTTTGAATAACATAACCATTAGAATAGCTGCTTTTATCTAAATATCTCTGTTGATCTGACCCCAGTTCAAGAGAGATATAATAACTTAAGGAGGACTTGAATGTCGTCTCAACCATCATGATGTACTTATAGAGTATGGAGGCAAGGCTCTTATCAAAATCACAAATCAATAAAGTATCTTCTAAAACATCCTCAAAAAGCTGATTGCCGTAATCAATATTACTATCTTTTGCTTTCTTTTGTTGAAACAGCTCTTTGTAGCTGTTGATGATACCGTAGTAAGAATTATTGATCAAAACATATTTAGCTGATTCTTCGTCTCGAAACCGCATGTTTCTTGATTTGAGAATATCTATTTGTTCTTCCAGTGTTTTAAATGTTTTATCTTCCATTACTGACTCCTTTACAAGAAAAAAATCTCACTGAAAGTAGTGAGATAGAGGTGTAAGGCACCCAGATTTTTATATTATTATAATAATGTTAATGTTTCTTTGTGTCAACTATTTGTATGTATCACAATTTGACTTAATGAAGAGAGCATCATTTATCAAGATTAGGTAAGATAAAGAAAAACTCATTTCAATTTGAAATGAGTTTAGTCTAAGCTTAAAGTATTGATTGGCGAATTATCCTTTTCTCTGCTTGTTAATGTCAAAAGCTCAACTTCTTTTTCTATCAATTTTGACCGTTGCGTTTCGCCAAGATCATTTAGAAAATGAATGTAATCATAAACTTTACGAATATATTGGTAATTTCCTTTTGTAAGATAGAGATGTAGGTTACTTAAATACTCAACATTCATTCGATATTTATAGTCTTGATTTCCTTCATTTTGTCTTTTCGCTAGTATTAAGTAGTTATTTGCTTTTTCATAGTTTAGTTTATATAGCTCTGTAGTGATTAAATTCGTAATTAGATTGTAGGCAAATTGCTTTGTTGTTGTATTTCTGTTTTCCTCGTCTTTTATAGGGATTGCTTTACTAACTAATTTTTCTGCTTGTTTATCACTCATTAGAAAGATGGTGTTAGACATTAGTGTATAATCGTACTGAATATAGTAAGATTTGTCATTTAAGTAACTAAAAATATCATCTAGTTCATTTTTTTTGATAGGTTTAATATCTTCCCAGTACTGAGAAAAAAACACTTTAATAGCAATATAATTTGATAATTCTTTCAAATTTTTTTGAGAATTTGTTTCCAACTTACTAAAGTAGCGACATAACTCGTTTTTCTTTGTCTGGTTGTTAAGATGATTTGCACAATATTGAAACAAGTTCCTAAATCGTTTCTGTTCTTCATCAATTGAGGAATAAAGGAAAAATTCTTCAGGAGAAATCGATAGTTGATCAAGAATGGAGGATAGATCAGATATTTTAATGTCTTGTTTACCATTTTCGATTCTCGAATAGGCGGAGGTATCATGACCAGGCCACATTTCCTTTTGTGTCAGCTTTAGTTTTCGCCTGAAAAAGAGTAAAGTCTCACTGATATTCATAAATTAAATCCTCGTTATTTTTTGCTAAATTATATCACATTTGAATTAATTTGCGAAGATAATGATTAAAATCGATTTCAAAATATCGTTATTTTTGATAATATAAGGATGTAATTATGCAAATTACGGAGGTGTTGAAATGCTGGCTTTAGGACTGATTATCATTCCACTTCTTGTCATTGTTACACCATAAATTTTTACATCAGGGGTGTGCAATTGCTAGAGTAAGAGAACAGAGCTGGGGGCTTCTGTTCTTTTTCTTTATTCATTTATCAGCCATATTTGTAGCGTAAACAGGTTCGAAACAAAGAGTTTTATATTCTGAGTACTTTTATAAAAAACTGAATTGTTGAGGTCACTACGTTATGCAGTTCCTTAACAATTCAGCTTTTTTCTTTTTGCAAAGTCTGTTCATCACAGCGACTTTGCAAGACATTATGTATTCACGGTATGATGACGTAATATACATAATGCTCTCCTTTTCCCGATAAACAACACCATATTCTCCTATATTACCTTCAGAGCAATATCTCTGTAGAACAATACTGTCAGCAAAAAAATGTATCTGATTATTTTCAATTCTATAGAAGGTTGAAAACCAATCGCCATAGTATGTTGGAAAATTTTTGCAAGGAAAACATTTATGGCGATCTCAGATCCGCTCAAACTGACAGACTACTTGACTTACCCCTTTTTATGAAAACAGTCAAAATACCAACCTGATAGATATCTAGTCTGGCTAAACCATAAAAATCATTCTAATGTTTAAAGGCACTACTACCCAATTAGTAACACCGCTTCTATCACAGCAGGCATCTATTCCTTTTCATAAATTAACTATATCAAGCAGCAGAAAGAAAATAAACAGGTGTTATCTATTTGGGTAAAATATGCACAAATCAGATTTAATTCTGGCAGTTATTGTAAAATTGGCTTAAATATGTTATATTTTGTGCTAAATCAGCACGTGGAGGAGTTTGATTATATTGAAAAATTTAAAGATAAGAATTGGAGATACGTTAAGATTTTTCAGGAATTTAAAAGGCTTCACTCAAAAAGAAGTGCTGAAGACTTCAGCAGATCATTCTATCTATTCCAGGATAGAAAATGGTAAAAGGAGTGTCAGATTAGAAGAGCTACAAGAAATTCTGAACACATTATCAGTGAACATAGAGGAATTTATTACATTTAGCGATTTTGATATAAATCAAGGGGTGTTTCGTAAAGATTTTCACAGTGCTGCTGTTGAGTTGGACAACCCTGAAAAAAAAGTAATTATGATTCAGTATTATAAAGAAATTTTGTTGGAGCAGAAGAAAACAGCTGTACAGCTTTCCAATTTTGTCTCAATCAAAGCCTATTTTTCACAGTTCTGGTCAGAGATACCACCAGTTTCGTCGGAAGAGGTACGGGAAGCCTACGAACTGCTCTCTAATACAGAATATTTGTTGCAATATGATTATGCTTTATTAGCAAATATGGTGTATCAGTTTTCTACGGATCAAAGAAGGACATTGATGAAAAAAGCCTATCCAATTGCAGATAAGCAATCCAGAGATGCGGAAACACTGAAACATGCTTATAACGTTATCCCAAATGCTATCACTGCTTGCATACAGGCGAAGGAGTATGGTGAAGCGAAAGAATATGCGCAAATGATTGATACCATTGATAAAGCAGCTAAAAATCTTCATATAATCATGAACATAAAATATTTGGAAAATCTGATCTATTTTATCACTACAGGAGATCGTGCATATCAGAAAAAAATCAACAGATATATAGATATTTTGCAGGAACATGGTTTTACGGCTATTGCAGAAGCTTCTGACAAAGAGATGAAAAAATTTGTTTTTGGAGATATAGAAAATGGAGAGGTTCCGATCAGTACAATGTAATCAGAAATATGTAGACGCAGAATGGCAATTCCTACAGTTTTCAAAAGGAAATGATTTAAGTTAGGTTTAAGCAAGCAGGTGTATCCTAAATTCTTGTATAAGAGAGGATGGATGTGCATGCAGAAGAAAATAAATAAATGGATGATCAGCACAATTATTGTTAGTGCCTTGTCTATTGGAATCATTTCATTTCTAAGCTATAAATTGATGAATCAGCCAAGTGTGGAGATGCCGGAAGGCGGACAAATGATGGATGGGGAAATGCCTGATGGCGAACGACCAGAAGGTGGACCTCCGGGGATGGAGCAGAATTCCGGAACTGAAGATAGCGAAACAGCTGATATTTAAAAGAATGAAACCAAGACTGAGGGCATGTCAAAACACTCTTAGTCTTGATTTTTATATACTCGGATAATACCGAAATTCTTTTTCTAAGCTGAGCTGTTCACAATTTCTCGTGATATAATAGGGAAACTTTAGATTTAAATGGAGGGCTGCCGATGATTATTCCTGAAAAACTAAAAGCTGCTGATGAAATCCGGGTTATTTCTCCTTCAAGTAGCATTGAGCGAACAGGTGGGATTGAAGCAAACAAAGCAGCTGAAGAGACGTTACAAAGGATGGGGTTCAAAGTTAGCTTTGGTCAGCATATATTGGAGAATGATGTGCTGGGTTCTGCTGCTATTGAAAGTAGAGTTGATGATATCCATCAGGCTTTCCTTGACGAGAATGTAAAAGGAATATTGACCTCGATAGGCGGTTTCAACTGCAATGAGCTTCTTCCTCATTTAGATTATGACCTTATAAAGAGAAACCCCAAAATCCTCTGTGGATATAGTGATATTACAGCGTTGAGTAATGCAATTTATACTCGAACTGGCTTGGTGACTTACAGTGGTCCGCATTATACTAGTTTTAAGATGAAGATGCTTCAAGACTATCAGATGGAAAGTTTTAAGGATATCCTGATGAATAAAGGAGAACATCTACTGACTGCTTCTGCCTTCTGGAGTAATGACCCATGGTTTCTACCGAATTACAGTCCTAATATCCTGACTGGCAAGTGGCAGGTGTACTCAGAGGGAGTGGCGACTGGAATCAGTATAGGTGGGAATATAGGAACATTTAATTTGCTTCAAGGAACAATCTACCAACCGATGGAAGAAAACGTGATTGGCTTTGTAGAGTTGGAGGAAGAGGCGGATTTTCGAGATTTCACAAGGGAGCTGGCTTCATTTTTACAGGTACATTCACAGCCGAAAGCTTTATTAATAGGTAGATTTCCACAGGAAACTGGAGTGACGGAGGAGCGATTATTGACAGTTTTAAATAAGTATCCGATATTGAGCAATATTCCTGTCATTTACGATATGGATTTTGGGCACACTCAACCTATCTTCACATTTCCAATAGGTCAGGTAATCACTGTGGATACATTCAATAAACAGCTTATTTTTTCTGATGAGCAATGAAAATCATTGAAGATTACCAATCTTTTCTGTATTTAGAAACAGACAAGGATATAGATACCGAATCATAGTTGCTCCTTTTTTCTCATTTCTAATGTTCTGTCAAGTTAGTTAAATCCCGCTTTATACAAACTTTTTCATTCTACTTTTGTTTTAGCTTGTATGGTAGAATCTGGTAGAAAGCGAGTGATAGAGTTGGTAAACAAATTTGAGGAAATGCTAGAACAGCTTGCTGTAGGGGAGATCAACGAGATCAGTATCCAAAACAGCGAATTTTTTATATTTCGAGAGGCATGGGCTAAAAGAGCTGACCGTGTATTATTTGTTGGAGAGGCAGCGCACGGCGGGCATGTGATTTACAGGTATGAAAAACCTCAAGTGGTAAATAACGAGGACGCTTAGATATGACACTTGTTCAAAAAAACAAGAAGGAATGGCGCACGCTATCAACTATAGAGTGCCTCATTCCTTCTTATTCATTCGATTAAAAGTTAATAAAAATAAGCAGCAATCCTAAAAGTGAAGCAGGTACTCCGGCAAATAGGTATGGCTTTGTCAGTCCATTCCAGGCTTTCTTATGATAGAAGGCCCGAATCTGGTAATTGATACTACCGGCAGCGAGTAAGGCAATACCTGCAAAGAAAAGAATCAAAGCAATAATCAGTATGTTCATCATAATCAACCTCCTACTATATATTATAGCGAAGAAATCAAAATACTTACAGTGACAGCCTCTGTAGGCAATGAGACAATTATTTGAATCAGAAGAAGCGGCAGCTGTTTTCTTGATGTGGTTCTTCATCATTTTAGATAAAATACTTACAGTGAGTTGTTTCCTCTACTTTGTTTTCGCTGAATCTAATAGATTAGATAACCTTTTTTAGAGGAATCAATTGCTTTAAGGGGCAAGGAATAGTTATAATAGAAAACGTTAAGTCGAAAAAATTCGTTTATTTACATAAATAATTAAATGATCTTACAAGAGATAGGAGTATTTTGAATGTATAAATTTTACCTACTGGATGAAAAGGAATTTGAGGATTTTGCAAATCAATCAAAGCAGGGCAACTACCTACAGACAAAAGAAATGGGTGCGTTGAAAAAGTTAAGAGGAGCAGAGGTCTTTTATCCCGGCTTAAAGGATGAGCAAGGGCAGATCCACATTGCAGCATTAATGACAAAAACAAAGCTGGGTGTTGGTTATGTTTTTGATATTGACGGTTTAGAGCTTCCAGAAGACAAGGAGCTTGCAGCAGATTTTCTTTCTCAGCTTAAAACGTATACGAAAAGTAATGATGGCTTATATTTGACTGTAACACCGAATCGAGCCTATGCAACTTATGATTATCGAGGACAGCAGTTGACAGATAAAGACAGTGAAATCATTCCTTTCTTTGCTAGTCAAAAGTTTGAGCATGAAGGATTTTCTCAGGGCTACTCTTCTGATGGGAATCCACAGTGGATGTATAAAAAGGATTTGCGTGAGCTGTCTGAAGCAACATTGATCAAATCTTATAATAAGGATGCCAAATACAGTTTGAATAAAGCAAAAAGCTTTGGAATCACAACAAGAGAATTACCGTATGAAGAGCTCTCTCTATTTAAGGAAATCACAGAACGTACCAGCATACGAAGAAATTTTACAGACAAAACGCTGGACTACTATCAAGCTGTGTATCAGTCTTATGGAGAAAAAGCAAAATTTGTGGTTGCAGAAGTCAATTTTAAGAACTATTTGGAAAGCCTTGAAAATCAGAAGCAGCAGCTGGAGCAGAAGTTGGCGGATGTTGAAACCTTTTTAGTAGTTAATCCAAATAGTCGAAAAAAGAACAATCAAAAGCGAGAATTTACAGATGAGCTTTCTACCTACGAGAAGCGTATTGCTGAAGGCAGAAAAATGCTGGAAGAGAACGGGGAACAGGTTTCTCTGGCTTGTGCTCTTTTTCTGACATGTCCCCACGAAACAGTTTACCTGTTTTCTGGAACGGAAGAGAAGTATAAGCAATTATATGCACCATTCTTGATTCAGGACAGGATGTTGAAGTATTCTGTAGAAAAGAATATTCCTGTTTATAATTTTTATGGAATAGAAGGCATTTTTGATGGCTCAGATGGTATCTTGAAATTCAAAGAGTCCTTCAACGGATTTGCTGAAGAAAAGATTGGGACATTCAAAGTGATTACCAATCAAGGAAAATACAAAGCTTATATGGTTCTGAAGCAGGCGCGTGAATTTTTAAGTAAGCTCAGAGGAAGAGCTTAGTGGAAAACAACTAGATCAAATGACAAAAAAACGGAAACAATAGACGCTGTTTTTGTTGTATAATCAAAAATTGAGTGTTCATTTTTTGAATCAAAAAAGTGTTAAATCATACAAAAAAATTAATTTTTCAAAAAGAACAAGCAAACAGTCGTTTTGCTTGTTCTCAATTCTTTATGAATGAAACAAAAATGATTATATATTATGAAAAAACAGTGGTAAATATTGATATTTAAGGGTTTTTATTTGTTTATTTGTTTTAATAGCATAAAAATGTACCTGTTTTTTACTCTTTTGGTTTTTTTTGTAGATAATTAAAGTTATTTTTGCAAATTTAACAATTATTGAGCGTCGCTCTTTATTTCTTCATATTTGTTTGTTATTCTTTACTTAAGAATTGGATGTTAAAAGACATATTCTTTTCTTAAATAATTTGAATAAGGAGGCCAATGAACACAGGTGATTATCGAATTGATTCCGCTAGATCAAAACGATAATAATTTTTCTATTAACTAGGAAGTTTAAGCAACACGATAAATGAAATGAAAACCAAAGAGTTAGAAAGTGCAGAATAAGCTATGACGTCTGGGGAGGCATTATAGCTTATTTTTTTTATTTTAATATATTTCTTTGTTCGTGATAATGAGGTAGAATAATAGTTTGAATAATAATAAGGGAGCAGAAGCATGAATAAAGATGAATTGATCAAACAAGCAAAAGATTTGATAAGTAAAGGGAATATTGAGAAGGCAAAAAGCTTTTTGGAAGAGCATAAGGATGAGATTGGCGAACAGTATGATAAGCTGAGAAAATCACTTCCTGACTTGAATATCGATGATTTAGCTGGACAGGTAAAAGGCTTTTTCAAAAAATAAAAAAAATGCATACAAAAAAGGGTATCAGTTCTATACATTAGACTGATACCCTTTTAATCTGTAGTACTACTCAAATCATCCATTTAACTGTTTAGCTCCTTAAGCAGTTTCTTTTAGTTGACGTACAGCTTGCTTAATTGTGATACCGTAAGCGACTTTGTTATGATCATTAGCATCATAGACCATAAAAATGTTATTCTTTGTATCAAAAGCTACACGATAACTAACATTGTTTGTTTTGAATGTCATACTATCATCTCCTCTCAAAAAAATTTCTAATGAAAGGCAACGAATATAATAACGAAATCCTGAAATAATAATACCATATTCAATGAATTTTAGCAATATTTTGCTTAAGGGTAAGAGAAGATGGAAGAAATAACAGAGAATACTTTGTGTTTTCGGTGTTTCATAGTAAAATGAAAGAGAAAAGGGAGGGATTTATCATGGAAAAAAACTATCAAAATATTTTAGTTGCAGTAGATGGCTCTACCCAAGCGGATCAGGCGTTTGAAAAAGCGATTGAAATTGCTAAACGAAATCAGGCGAAGCTTCATATTGTCTATGTCATTGAAGAAATAGGTAATTATTTTGGCGAACTGACAATCTCTGTTACAAATGCAATGGAAGATCTAAGAGTGAAAGAAGAAGAAAAGATGAAGCAAAGAGTTGAATTTGCTCATGCCGGCGGTTTGGATAATGTTGCTACGTATGTAGTCTATGGTTACCCTAAAACCTTGTTGGCAAACTTTTCAGAATCTGAAGAGACAATCGATTTAGTAATCATTGGTAAGACAGGCTTGAATGGATTGGAAAGAATCCTGGTTGGATCAACTACTTCATATGTTGTGAACCATGCTTCTTGCGATGTACTGGTCATAACGACAAAGGGTGAAGAAAAATAACAAAGGAATAAGTTAAGAATAGCGGGCCGGGGATTCCATCGAATACCCTGCCCGCTATTTTTGCGTTCTTTAGATCTATTATCATAAGGTAAGCGGACTATGTTAGATTGGCGGGATAGCGTGGTAGCGTCAAAAAATTCAGATGCGCAGCTTATTTCCATCACAATTTTATTTCATTTATATAGGAAAATATTTTTATAGAACAGTAATGTACTCTTTGATAAAATAGACATATTGTTGATAATTAGAAAACGAGGATAAATAGATGAAAAAGAAAATCGTTATCGGCGTAATGATTATATGCTTATTATTGATTGGTATTGGGGGAAAGCTTAATATGGATAGAAAGGACAAACTTGCACAAATAGTTGAGTGGGAAAGAGTTGTTGCTGGACAAATTAAAAATACTTTTGAAAATGTGGAAGAAATAAAATTTTCAGAAAAATTTGTTCTAAAACCATCTGCGGGTTTTCATTCTATGGGAGTGAAAATCAAAATTCTTGAAACAGATTATGAGATGACTGTAAAACTTCCTCCAGTGGAACAAGAAGAAAGGTTATCTAGCTATGCGTATACGGAAGGTATGGAAAAAGGAATTACAGAAGGTACTACGAAAGTAATTTATACAGACGGCAGCGAGGAGGACATTTGATTGTATACAGATAGAGAACTCAACGAGCTAAATCAGGAAGTTTATTTTGTAGATCCTGATTTTGATGAAAAGATAACATATAAAGCTAAACCTACTTCAGAACTTTCAGGTAATGAAAAAAATGTAGTAATAATCAACGACAAAAAATTCCAAATCGTTGGCTCGGCAAATATTGACAACAATGGTTATCAGGGCTTTGCAGTTGCTCCAATTACAGTTGACTATCCACAAGGAGATCCTAATAATGTGGCGATTATCTCAGCCGGAACTGTTCGCCCGGCAATATTAGGTGGAGAAGGTTCAGACGGTTTTACCGACTTCATTGCAGCAGCCGGCGTATTCGATACTAAAAACGGCGGTTCCCCTCAAACAAAGCAAGCTGAGGATTTCGTTGATTATATGATAAATGTAAAAGGCTATACTGTGACGCACTTGAGCGGCTATAGTCAGAGCGCGTATATGTTGAAAATCGGTGCGCAGTTCGGAATCCCAACAACAGTTTTTAATGGTTGGTTTCTATATGATTCTCTGACGGATGACGAAAAGAAATTTATGAAAGACAATCCTGAGCTATTCAGAAATTATCGGAAATATAAAGATATTAGAGTCAAGCTTATTGATGGAAATGACATGGAAAAAATTGGTGAGGATTTTGGTACGATTTTTTGGGTTGAGGGAGATACACATGAAATCAATGATTGGTTTTTTGACAAAGACGGGAATGTCCTGTTTAAAGATTCAAAAAGCTCTGTGGTAAAAATGTCACAGATTGCACGTCAGGCCTCTCTTGATAAGTGGAGGCTCTTTCAATTGAAGAAGAAATTCAGTACTAGTGGAGGCGGACTTTCTGCAAATGAGCAGATTTATTTGGATGACAGTGAAGCACTGCTTGTTGTTGAAGCAGCATCAAGAATGAGTAAAACAATTTTGGAATCAGTTAAAGAAAAATACCAAAAGGCCATTATTGAAGCAGAGCAGCTTTGGCAAAAGACCGAACAGACAGCATTGAATGTGGGATCGACACTAAGCAATTCAGAAGCAATCGAAGCACTGGAGTCTGGTGGTGCGACAAAACAAGCACTCACAACTGAACCAATTTCCTATTATCAGGAGAAAATTTCTCAATTGAATGCGCAAAATACAGCTTATGATTCGTTGGCTTCAGACATAAAGGCGAGTATTGCGAAATTGGTTTCCAGTGATTTGGAACTGGCGGGACAGCTTTGAGGGTGAAAAAGCATAAAGAGGGGGACTGTTGTTGAGTCAAAAACTTGAGCAATTAGAGGGAAATTATTTAAAAGAAAAAGAACAGGTTGAGAGAAAAATAGAGGACATCCGTTTTGCGAAAAACAAAGGTGTACAGATATTAGAAGATATCATGGAATCTAGTAAATACTACATAAAAACCATCACTGACGACCGGACCGAGCTGTATGAGGGGCAGCGAGCGCTGAATGAGTTAGGAGACGATTTTCAGGAATCTTGTCAATGTGCAGTCAGAAAGTATGATAGCGAATTGGAAGATATGGAACGGATTTATCGCCGCAGCTATCAGAAATTATCTGATCAAGCTGAAAAGGTGGGAGGGGAGCTTTGCGATGATTGATGATTTGCTGAATGAGTTGCGCAAGAATGGTGAGAAATTGATGATTCGTATATCAGTAGCTAGCTCTGCTTGTCGGGAAGAACAAGCAAGTCGTAAAGCTATAGATGAATCATCAAGAGAAGAACTGAAGGTTTTGAAGACAAGTATTCAGGGAACGGCGGAAACATTAGGCAGTTCCATCAAGGGGCAATTTGGAAAAGGAACACAAGAGGCTCTAAAGAATCAGAGTGAATCAATCGAAGGTTTTTAGCTCAAGCCGTAGGTCATTTTCAACATATAAATTCTATTGAATAAATGTCAGCTCACTCCATTTTTTTATTTTCAGTCTTGTATCTAGTTTTTCTGTATTTATAAATCTTATATGCTCGTTTCTCCATACAAATATGGCGGCAGCATCTGCAAGATGGGGATGATAGTAGGATGCATAAAGCAATTGTTCATTATGAACGTTGTCTAAGTAGAGAATTGCTATTATTCAACTATTTATTTGCAGGTTAATACATGAAGAAGTAGTGATTCAAATGATAGCTGGGATTCTTTTTATTCAGCATAAAAAATTACTTTATTGAACAGAAAATGTAAAGACGGTAGTTGTTGGATTGTTTATAATGAAAGAAAAAGGAAAGTAGGAGAAACAATGGAACATTTAGTATATACAGATGCGAAATCAAAGGTATTTGATAAAATTATGGCAGGTGAGAAGACTTTGATTGTTAGAGGAGCTGCAGGAAGAAAGCTGCCTCATAGTCGAGTTTTTGCAGGAGAGCAGTTGTATTTTATTGAAAATGACGGCTCGGGTGAAATCAAGGGGACGGCTGTCGTTAAGGACGTTTTTAACTCTGAAAAAATGACAGCAGAGGAATCAACAGAAATTTTGGAAGGGAAGCAAGATCAACTGCAATTATCAGCAGCACAGAAAAAACGCTGGTATGGGAAAAAAATTCTTTGTCTAATTGAAATCGAAGCGCCCGAAACAATTGAGCCGATGGATTTAGACAGACAAAAAAATATGGATGACTGGTTGATTGTTGAAAATATAGCTGATATAACAACACAAGGACATGCTGAGGAGTATAAAAATATTCGATTAAATAAATAAAAAATAAGCCTGTGGGAATTCGATACGTCAATATGTATTTGAATTTTTACGGGCTTTTTGCTAAAATAACGTTATGTGAATTAAGAAATCAATGGTTGGGCGGAAGCTTCAAGGATCATGTTCTTCAAGGGGTGAGAAGAACTGTTTTTTGAGTTCGGTCTTTTTTTCTTATTTCATGGAAGAGGAAAAAGGCGCTATACTGCGCATTCTCTTGTATATGATTACGAAAACAAATAAAGCAATATTTTGTTGGAGGTGAAATAATGGTTTTAGACGCTTTAGAGCAAATTCGTCAGGCTGAAGATCAAGTGCAGCAAATGAAAAAAGATGTACAGCAGGAGATGGCTGATTTTGAAACAAAGAAAAATCAGGAAATTTTACAATTGCAAAAGAGCAGTCAGGAAAAAGTAAAGAAACTGCTTCAGGAAACTGAACATTTCCAGCAGGAAAAACTGAAAACAGAAAAAGATATCTTATTGAAAGATGCGGAAGAGCAAAAGAAATCCTTCCAATCAAAATATGATGGAAACAAGAACCAAATGATTGAGTATATCGTAGAAAGGGTGAATGAACTTTATGGCAGTCAATAAGATGGAAAAGGTAACACTGATCGCGGCTGCTGAAAAGGAAGAAGCGATTCTTCAGTCGATACAGGGACTGCAGACAGTTGAAATCAAAGACTTCTATCACTCAAGTGTAGATCAATCATATCTCGACAGCTATTTTTCTTCTAATCAGCTGATGGGGAAAGCTTTTGATAAAAAATATTATGAAGAACTGCTCTTACGGATTCAAGATGCGTTGATGTTCATGGCTCATTTTGCGAGTAAGGAAGGAAAGAAAAGCGGGATCAAGCGTCAGGTTCAAACCTTGGATTTTTTGGAATCCTCTTTTAAACGTGAACAAGTTGTCGATTACTTAAATGAAATCGAGAGTTTGAAAAAGCGTTTGAATGATGTAGAAAGCCAAAGAAAAAAGCTTTTGGCTGATGAGGATTGGCTGGCAAGGTGGCAGTCGTTGGATGTTGTTCCTCAAGAGGTCATGCTTAACGATGCCTCTCTGATATCAGGCTCATTGAATACTGCAAACAATCAGGAATTTCTGGATGAACTAAAGGAGCTGCCGTTTGTATATGCAGAAGAAATCTATCAAAGTACCAATCACGTGTACTATAGTCTGATTTTTCTGAAGAAGAATGAAGAATCAATAAATGGGTTATTGAATAAATTCAGCTTTGATAAGATGAATTATCCGTATGATGTTCTTCCAAGCGAGGCTTATGAGCAGACGAAAAAAGAACTGACTTCTTTAGTTGAGGAAGAGAAGCAGATCAAAAAAGCATTAGCGGCTTATCGTGAACATCAGGAAGAGCTCTATTTTGCTGAGGAAATGGTTTACGCACTCATCCACCGTGAAGAGGCGAAGAATCATTTATTGAATACAAACTATTTTTCCTTGATACAAGGATGGATTCCGGAAGATGAGAAACAAAATTTTCAGGAAACACTTTATGGAGTCGTTCCTAAATCGGAGCTTTACATGGTCTTTGAACAGCCGACTTCAGAAGAAATACAGAAGGATATCCCAGTTAAGTTGAAAAACAACAAGCTAGTTGCACCGTTTGAAATGTTAACGGAAATGTATAGCTTGCCCAAATACGATGAGATCGATCCAACACCTGTCATGACGCCATTCTATATGGTATTTTTCGGAATGATGGTGGCGGATTTGGGCTATGGGCTTTTGATGCTTATCGGCACACTGGTTGCTAGAAAACTGATGGTATTGCCAAGAGGAATGAAACGCTTTGTTGATTTCTTTTTCATATTGTCGTTTCCGACGATCATCTGGGGCTTCATCTATGGGTCCTTTTTCGGAGCATCATTCCCGGAACAATTGTTGGGGATCAACTTACCGTTTCCGATTTTATCGACTACAGAAGACGTAAATACGATTTTGCTTCTTTCCGTGGCCTTCGGTTTTATTCAGTTGATGACTGGACTTATGGTCAATGGTATCGAATTGACAAAAAGGAAACAGTATCTGGAAAGTATCGGCAGCAGTTTTGCATGGCAAGGATTGCTAGTTGGGATTCTGGTTGCTGTACTAGGTACGATTGTGTTGAAGAATAATGGTTTCCTTATGACAGGTGCAGTGATTGCTGTGATTTCAGCATTATCGATTGTAGCTGTACCGGTGATCCAATCAAAATCTAAGGCAAAAGGCATTGCTAAAGGTTTATATGAGTTGTACAACTTAACAGGGTATATCGGCGACTTAGTCAGCTATACTCGTTTGATGGCATTGGGGATCTCCGGCGGGAGTATCGCCGCAGCCTTCAACATGCTTGTTGAATTCATGCCGCCTGCTGCTCGATTTACAGTAGGAATCATTCTGATCATTGCTTTGCATGCCTTGAATCTATTCTTGAGCTTGCTGAGTGCCTATGTACATGGCGCTCGTTTACAGTATGTAGAGTTCTTTGGAAAGTTCTATGACGGCGGTGGACGTGCGTTCCAGCCGTTGAAAACAGAAGAGAAATATTTGAATATTGAAAAGACGAAAATAAAGAAATAAGTGAATAAGTGGAGGAATATAAACGATGATTGATTACTTGATTAATGAAAATGGCGGCATTCTTTTTGCAGTTTTAGGAATGGCGATGGCAACGATTTTAGCAGGGATTGGCTCTGCTAAGGGTGTAGGTTTTACTGGTGAGGCAGCCGCAGCTTTAACAACAGAGCAGCCGGAAAAATTTGGTCAGGCGCTGATCCTGCAGCTTCTTCCTGGTACACAGGGATTGTACGGTTTCGTTATTGCCTTCTTGATCTTTATCAACCTAGATAACAGTATGACGATGGTTCAAGGACTGGATTACTTTATTGCATCATTACCAATCGCTTTTGCCGGTCTGTTCTCAGGGATTTCTCAGGGACGTGTTGCCGCAGCAGGTATTCAAATCCTTGCTAAAAAACCTGAACATGCAACAAAAGGGATCATCTATGCAGCAATGGTTGAAACCTATGCGATCTTAGGCTTCGTTATTTCATTCTTACTTGTACTGAACGTAAAATAAGAGGTAAAAAATAATTACTTCAAGTAGGAGGAAAAACATGGATGCAATCGAAAAAATCGTTGAGCAGATCCTTGAAAAAGGAAAAGACGAGATAGCAACCTATAAAAGTGCTGAAAAAGAGCGCATCGAAAAGAATTTTGATGAACAGGTTGCTGCAATAGAAATTCAAGAAAAACATCAAATAGATAAAAATACTGAATTAGCAAAAAAAGCATTTAAGCAAAAGCAAAACCGCCAACAGCTAGATGTCAGACAAGAAACTTTGAACAGAAAACAGGAGTTGCTGACTCAGCTGTTCAAAGAAACTGTTGAAAAAATGAACGAGTGGGATACAGCAACATTTCAGGAATTTGCTGCAAATGTGTTGTCCAAATTACCGTTGACTGGCGATGTTCAGTTAAAGATCGGCGAATATTCACAGGAGAAAGTCAGCCAAGAATGGCTGAAGCAGTTCAATACAGATACATTGAGCTTTCAGTTATCTGATGCAGTTGTTTCAAAGGAAAGCGGCTTTGTCATTGTGAAAGACGGTATTGAATATAATTTCTTGTTTTCAACATTAGTTCAGGAAATTCAAAAGGCGGAAAGCTTTAAAATTGCAGAAATGCTATTCAGATAGGAGCAGGTGGAATGAAAGAAACTGCATATAACCAGATCAATCCTCTGATTCGAATCAAAGAAACTGAGCTTTTGAGTCCTGCCCAATATGAACAGCTTTTGAATGCAGAAACAATCAACGAGCTGCGTGATATTTTAAAAAATACTGTATACGGTGAGTACTTGCGGGAAGATTTCGAAGATAATTTCGAGTATATCTATTCTAAGGAACAGGGAAAACTATTCGAGTGGTTTTACCAAATGGCCCCCGAGCCGGAAATAATCTCGATCTATACTTCCCGATTTACCTTTCATAATTTGAAAGTACTGACAAAAGCCGAAGTTACAGGTCAGGATTTAGATCATCTCTTTGTCGAGGACGGCCATTATTCTCTGGCAACAGTGAAAAGTGCTGTTCATACGCGAATGTCCAGTGAGCTGCCGGAAGTTTATTTGGAAGCAATCAGAGAAGTCCATCACTATCTTGAGGAATCAACTGTTTTGCAGGCAATCGATATTATCTATGATCGTTCGTTTCTGACATATCAACGCCAGTTGGCTGAACAGCTGGGGTATGAGGATGTTATCAAGGAAATCACGTCGTTCATTGATTTGACAAATATTTCTACAACTGCAAGAGGTGTCGTGCAAGGACAGACGGAAACATTTCTTTCTACTGTTCTTTCCAGCTCGGGCAGTATACCAAAAGCTGAGTTTCTACCATACGCCGGGCAGACCTTGGAGACATTCACATCCTTTGCTGTTTCAACGAAGTATGGAGAAATTTTGAATTCGTTAGTTGATTCAGAAACACATGAGTTGGATTTAGTGGCTTTTGAAAGAATCAAGGATGATTATTTAACGAATATATTCAATAAATCAAATGTTGTTGCATTTGGCCCATTGCCGCTGCTTTCCTATCTCAATGCAAAGGAAGTCGAATGGAAAAATCTGCGTATGCTTGTTGTAGGAAAGAAGAATCATTTTCCTGTGGAGCAGCTGAAGGAAAGGATGCGTTCAGTCAATGGCTCATAAAATTGGAGTAATTGGAGATAAATATTCTGTTATGCCATTCAAGCTTTTCGGCTTTGATGTACGTTACGGCATGTCAGCCCGTCAAATCAGAGATAGCATTGAGCAAATGGCGGAAGAAGACTATGGCGTGATTTTCATCACTGAGCAGGCTTCAGAGCAGGTCACTGAAACAATCGATCGATATAAAAGCAAAATGAAGCCCGCTATTATTTTGATCCCTAGCCATGACGGAACAAATGGTATCGGCAAACAAGCAGTTCAAGAGAACGTTGAAAAAGCGATTGGGCAGAATATACTGTAATGATATGAATGCGTTGAATAGACGATATAGAAAATAGAAAATCGAGTGCTTAGCACTATTTTAATGGAGCACACCATCCAGAGCTTGTCGGAACAGTTTGAAATAGGACTGTTGGAGTTTCTGTGAATGCATCGATTTTAACTCTCGGAACAGGAGGAAAGTTAGTGCAAAAAGGAAGAATCGTTAAAGTATCTGGTCCTTTGATCATGGCAGACAATATGTCTGATGCCAGTGTGCAGGACATCTGTCATGTCGGAGACCTAGGAGTAATTGGAGAAATCATTGAGATGCGCGGTGACGTTGCATCAATTCAGGTATATGAGGAAACAACAGGGATCGGTCCCGGAGAACCAGTGGTCACTACAGGAGAGGCACTTTCTGTAGAATTGGCTCCCGGTTTGGTATCTCAAATGTTTGATGGGATTCAGCGTCCGCTGGATACCTTTGCGGAAGTGACACAGAGCAATTTTTTAGGCAGAGGGGTAAAAATCCCAGCATTGGATCGTGAGAAAAAATGGTTATTTGAGCCGACTGTAACAGTTGGAGAAGAGGTATCTGCAGGCGACATCGTAGGTATTGTTCAAGAAACGAGCGTTATCAAGCATCAAATCATGGTTCCTTTTGGCATTTCAGGCATAGTCAAGGAAATCAATGCAGGGAAATTCACGATTGAAGAAACTGTTTATACGATCGAAACACAACAAGGCTTAAAAGAGTTTACGATGATGCAGAAATGGCCAGTACGTAAAAGTCGACCGATTTTCGAAAAGCTGAATCCTGATGCACCAATGATCACAGGTCAGCGTGTCATTGATACCTTTTTCCCAGTGACTAAAGGCGGGGCTGCAGCAGTTCCCGGACCTTTCGGAGCAGGGAAAACAGTTGTTCAGCATCAAATCGCTAAATGGGCAGATGTTGATCTGGTAGTTTATGTCGGCTGCGGTGAACGTGGGAACGAAATGACGGATGTATTGAATGAATTTCCAGAGCTGATTGACCCGAATACTGGGAAATCACTGATGGAGCGTACAGTATTGATCGCTAATACCTCTAATATGCCGGTGGCAGCACGTGAGGCATCAATTTATACTGGTATCACCATTGCGGAATATTTCCGTGATATGGGCTATTCTGTAGCGATCATGGCGGACTCTACTTCACGTTGGGCGGAAGCACTTCGTGAAATGAGCGGACGTTTGGAGGAAATGCCTGGTGATGAAGGGTACCCTGCTTATCTGGGCAGTCGATTAGCAGAATACTATGAACGTGCTGGTCAGGCAGTTGCTTTAGGAAAAGACCATCGTGAAGGAAGCATCACAGCGATTAGTGCAGTGTCGCCTTCTGGAGGAGATGTTTCTGAACCTGTGACACAGAATACGCTTCGTGTAGTAAAGGTATTCTGGGGACTAGATTCTATTTTGGCGCAAAAGCGTCATTTCCCGTCAATCAACTGGCTGCAAAGCTACTCTTTATACAGCTCGGAAGTAGGGAAATATCTGGATCAGCAGCTGCAGCAGGACTGGTCAGGGATGGTTGCAGAAGGAATGCGTATTCTTCAAGAAGAATCACAGCTGGAAGAAATCGTTCGTTTGGTCGGGATTGATTCATTGTCTGACAAAGACCGTCTGACTTTGGAAGTTGCGAAATCTTTACGTGAAGATTATCTGCAGCAAAATGCGTTTGACGACGTCGATACCTTTACTTCAAGAGACAAGCAGTTCAAAATGATGAACTTGATTTTAACGTTCTTTGAAGAAGGCAAGAAGGCGTTGGATTTAAATGCATACTTTTCAGAAATCATCAATGGAACTGCCGAAATCCGTGACAGAATTGCACGAAGTAAATATGTGCCTGAAGATGAAATCAGTCGATTGGATGATTTAGTTGAGGAAATCAAAACAACAATGAAACAAATCGTTGCAGATGGAGGGATGACAAATGATTAAAGAGTATCGCACAATCAATGAAGTTGTTGGTCCCTTGATGATCGTAGAAAAGGTTGAAGGCGTTAAATATGAAGAGCTGATTGAGGTTCGCATGCAAAATGGCGAAATTCGAAGAGGTCAGGTTCTTGAAGTAAACGGCGATAAAGCGATGGTTCAGATTTTTGAAGGAACCAGCGGCATCAATATTCGTGACTCAAAAGTTCGCTTTTTGGGTCACCCCCTTGAACTTGGTGTATCTGAGGATATGGTGGGACGCGTGTTTGATGGCTTAGGTCGTCCAAAGGATAACGGCGTTGATATTCTTCCTGAAAAAAGAGTTGATATCAATGGTGAAGTAATCAATCCGGTCAGCAGAGACTATCCAGATGAATTTATCCAGACGGGGATTTCTGCTATCGATCATTTGAACACACTTGTTCGTGGGCAAAAGTTACCGGTATTCTCTGCTTCTGGTTTGCCCCATAAAGAACTGGCGGCTCAAATCGCTCGTCAAGCCAACGTGTTGAATAGTGATGATGACTTCGCTGTCGTTTTTGCAGCAATTGGAATCACATTTGAAGAAGCGGAATTCTTTATGGAGGATTTCCGTCAGACAGGAGCGATCGATCGCTCTGTGTTGTTCATGAACCTTGCGAATGATCCGGCAATCGAGCGGATCGCTACACCTCGTATGGCTTTGACAGCGGCAGAATATCTGGCGTATGAAAAAGGAATGCATGTTTTAGTTATTATGACTGATATGACAAACTACTGTGAAGCACTTCGTGAAATTTCTGCTGCCAGACGTGAAGTACCGGGACGGCGCGGCTATCCAGGTTACCTGTATACGAACTTGGCAACACTCTATGAACGTGCCGGTCGTATCCGCGGTTTGAAAGGGTCTGTGACTCAAATTCCAATCCTGACAATGCCGGAGGAAGATAAAACACATCCAATTCCCGATTTGACAGGGTATATTACAGAAGGACAAATTATCTTGTCCAGAGATTTGTATAAAAAAGGCATTCAGCCGCCAATCGATGTATTGCCATCTCTTTCTCGTTTGAAGGACAAGGGAACAGGAGAAGGGAAGACACGTGTCGATCACGCACCTACAATGAATCAGCTGTTTGCGGCGTATGCGCAAGGGAAGCAGGCGAAAGAACTAGCTGTTGTTTTGGGGGAATCTGCATTGTCGGATGTCGACCGAATTTATGCGAAATTTGCGGATAGATTTGAAAATGAATATGTCAATCAAGGGTTCCATGAGAACCGTTCGATTACAGAAACACTCGATTTAGGTTGGGAGCTGTTGTCAATGCTGCCAAGAACTGAATTGAAACGAATCAAGGATGATATGCTGGATGCTTATTTGACTGAGGGAGAGTGATCACGATGGCTAGATTGAATGTGAATCCGACCCGTATGGAGCTTACTCGTCTGAAAAAGCAGCTGGGAACTGCCAGCAGAGGGCATAAGCTTTTGAAGGACAAGCAGGACGAACTGATCCGTCAATTCATTCTGCTGGTGAGAAAAAATAATCAGCTTCGAATCGAAGTTGAAGAAGAGCTGACTGGTGCATTGTCAAGCTTTGTTCTGGCAAGCAGCACCTTGAATGAGGCGTTCATTGAAGAGTTAGTATCTATTCCAGCTAGTGAAGTAGCGGTTGATGTTATTGAGAAAAATGTAATGAGCGTAGCAGTTCCCATCATGAATTTTCATTATGATGAAGAGATCGTTGAATCACCTTTAAACTATGGATATCTGAATTCTAATGCAGAGCTAGACGTCTCCTTCGATAAAATTTCATCGATTTTGCCTAAGCTGTTAGAACTGGCTGAGGTGGAAAAGACCTGTCAATTGATGGCGGAAGAAATCGAGAAAACGAGACGTCGTGTGAACGCACTGGAATATATGACGATCCCACAATTAGAAGAAACGATTTATTATATCAAAATGAAGCTTGAAGAGAATGAACGGGGCGAAATCACTCGTTTGATCAAAATCAAGGATATGGGTTCTTAAAATTCAGTAACTTCATACTCAAGTAGTTGAAAATCGTACAACATGAGTACAGAGGATTCAAGCCTTTGTCTAACTGGATGGATAGTATCATTGGTAAGCGCTGGGGAAGGAATAAAATCCTTTCTCAGTGTTTTTTCTATTTGCTCCAGAAGCGATCATACCTGATGGGAAGATAGGATGCATAATAAAATTGGGCTTATGAAATCCTTTCTATCAGTCTTATAAATAAGAGCTTGATAACGTCTCAGTCCATTTTAGTTTCTGCATCATCTTCCTTTTATTAATTGGAAAAATCTCTTCAGAGCGTTATTTAACGACGATTTTCACTGTTTTTAAGATTCTCCAATTTTACTTAATAATCTTTAAAGAAGAACGTGGATATTTTCATTATTGATTTGTTTGAGCTATGATTATATATAGATCCTGTAAAAGAAATGGATATTGCAGTTATTTCTTTTTGGTTATACTGCAGGGAAAAAATCACTTTTGGTGTAATGAAGGCTATAATAGGGTTTATAGACCTTAAAGTGAAAATATGTAAAAAAGGTGGATACTACAAATGAAAATAAAATATGCAGCACTGGCAATGACAACAATGTTGGCGATTGGAGCAGTTGGAACAGCTATACCAATGGCTGTTCAAGCGGATAATACAGATACAGTGATCGATGAGCGCTGGGGAAAACCGACCTTTGTCGCAGGAGCAGGACTATCGGCGGCTCAAAAAGAAGAAACGATGAACATTTTAGGTATAACAGCGGATCAAGTAAACACTCAAACTGCGACAGGGGCAGACTTGATTAAATATCTAGGCTCTGGAAGCGGTGATGATGCTGCAATGCTGAGCTCTGTTGTTGTTACTAGAAAAAATGAAGGGTCCGGTATCACTGTTGATATCGTGACACCGGAAAATATTACTCTAATCACTGCAGATCAGTACAAAAATCCTTTGGTGACTGCCGGTGTTACCGATGCTTCTATCAAAGTAGGAAGTGTGGTCAAGGTAACTGGGGAAAGTGCATTGACTGGCGTGTACAAGGCGTTTGAGGCAAATGGAGAGACGATTGATTCTGATCGTGCACAGCTGGCACAGACGGAGCTGGCGACGACTACTGATGTAGCCAATGAAATTACAGAGGAAGCAACGAGTGATAATGCTGATATGACCGAGGAAGAAAAACAGGCAGCTAACGAGGCTTATCAAACACAGTTGAATCAAACGCTAGTGGATATCAAAAAGGAACTGGCAGATTTGAAAGAGCAAAAGGGTGATTCTGTTACAGCGGCTGAGGTAGAGGAAATTGTAAATAACGCAATAAAAAATAACGGCTTGTCTGAGTATATTTCTCAGGACAGTATCAATCAACTGATTTCATTGGCACAACAGTATCTAAATACAGAGGGTGTCCTATCTAAGGAATCAATTGCTCAGCTGGATAAAATCAGTGAAGGCTTTCAAAACACATTGAACAGTATTGGTGATAAATTTGGAAATCTGACAAGCGCTGTGAAAGCAAATGAAGGTTTTTTCCAAGGATTATGGAATTCTATTACAGATTTCTTTGGTAATCTATTCAACTAAACAGCTATTAAAAACAGCGTTCAGCGACCTTATGCAAGGCTGCTGAACGCTGTTTTTCTTTTATTCAATGTACTTGTGGCCTCATGAGAACAGCCAATAGCTGATCAAAAGAACACCGAGAACGATACGATACCAGCCGAATACAGTAAAATCATTTTTCCTGATATAGTTAAGCAGGAATTTGATGACAATGATTGAAACAAAGAAGGCTACGACTGCGCCGACCAATAAAATAATAAATTCGGAAAAAACAAATGGATTGCCTTTCATCAAGAACTTTGCAATTTTAAGGAGACTTGCGCCAAACATCACTGGAATCCCTAAAAAGAAAGAAAACTCAGTGGCCACGAAACGAGAAGCACCAATGATGATCGCACCCAGAATAGTCGCGCCGGAACGAGAAGTACCTGGAATCAAGGATAACACTTGAAAGAACCCGACAACTGCAGCTGCTTTATAAGTAAACTTATTTAAATCAGTACATTTTGGCACTCTGGTTTTATTTCTCTTTTCAATAATGATGAACGCAACACCATAAATAATCAGCATGAGAGAAACCGTGATGAAATTATGAAAGCGAGCATCGATTGCATCATCGAATAAAAGACCGATAACACCAGCAGGTACACAAGCCACCAATACTTTTTTCCAAAGCTCCCACGTGTCTTGTTTTTCTTCCTGTGTTTTTGTTGGAGAAAATGGATTTAACTTGTGGAAATATAAAACAACGACTGCCATGATCGCACCTAACTGGATGACAACATTGAACATTTCCATAAAATCTGAGCTAAGATTCATCTTGATAAATTCATCTGTTAAGATCAAGTGGCCGGTACTGCTGATCGGCAGCCATTCTGTGATCCCTTCTATAATACCAAGAATAATTGCTTTCCATAAATTTGATAACATAGATTCATTCCTTTCTATGTAAAAATACATACAGTAACAGTATACCGTTAACCGATGAAAAAACCAACCAAGTACGAAAATCATAAGAAAAAAATTTAGATTTACAACCAGCTGCCTACTTAATTTAATTATGTTAAGTGAGAAAAGAGAGGTGTTTTTTGCTCTTTGATGAAATTTAATTTCAATATTTTGTTTTATTGTAATTAATACTTGAAATTATATTCCAAACGAAGTATAATGAAAGCGTATTAATCAGGAGGGAAGAAGAATGTACGGAATTTCAGTATTTTTAGGACAGGACATAACAGCTGAAACTGAAAGCTACATCAGACAAATGAGCAATACGGGATTCAAGGGCATCTTTACATCACTGCATATACCGGAGGATGATGCTTCCTTGTATTTACAGCGACTGAGAAAGCTGGGTGCTATTGCCAAGGAAGAAGGCATGGAGCTGATGGTGGATATTTCCGGCGATGCGTTGGAGCGTGCAGGCTTCTCCTTTGAACGGATAGAGGAGCTTCTTGCAGTCGGAGTGACTGGTTTACGTATGGATTATGATATCTCCAACAGACAAATTGCTGAGCTGTCAAAGCAGCTGACGATTGGATTGAATGCAAGTACACTGACAGCAGATGATATCCAAGAATTGCAGGAATCAAAAGCAGATTTCAATCGCTTTGAAGCCTGGCATAACTATTATCCACGTCCTGAAACAGCGTTAGGGAAAACAGCATTTTATCAAAAAAATGAATGGCTTCAGGAAAACAATATTCGTGTGTACGCTTTTGTTCCAGGAAATGGTGAGCTGAGAGGGCCGCTCTATGATGGACTACCGACGTTGGAAAAGCATCGTTACTTGAATCCTTTAGCAGCGGGATTAGAGTTGAAGGACTTATTAGTGGATGGTGTTTATATCGGTGATCCGCAAATCAATCAGCGGACAATCAATCAGTTCGATGCCTTTTTGAATCTGGATCAGCTAGTGCTTGAAACAGAAAATAAGGGGAGTTCGTACTACGAATACATTCTGGGGGAGCATAGCAATCGTTTAGATGCTGCGAGAGATGTTGTTCGAAGCGCGGATGCTCGTTTTAGGGAGATCCCGATGATCGAGCCTGAGTTTATCCGTGAGCGAACAATAGGCAGTGTAACGGTTGATAATGTGAACTACAGCAGATACATGGGAGAGATTCAAATAGTGAAGAAGGATCTTCCGAAAGAGGAAAAAGTCAATGTTGTTTCAAGTATTGTAGAAGCTGACCTTGCATTGATTCAAGAGATAAAGGCTGGAGCAGCATTTAAATTAGTAGAGAAAGGATTTTTAGAAAATGAATTTAGAAAATCTAACAACTGAGAAACGAAATATGAATACCATGAATTTAGATCAGCTTTCTGTAAAGGAGGCGTTGATTCGAATGAATGAAGAGGATCAAAAGGTTGCTTTAGCAGTGAAGGAAGCATTGCCGGAAATCGAAAAAGTGACAACTCAAATCATTGAAAGCTTCAATAATGGTGGTCGCCTGATTTATATGGGTGCCGGTACAAGCGGGCGCTTAGGTGTTTTGGATGCGGCAGAGTGTGTGCCGACCTTTGGCGTATCACCTGAAATGGTTCAAGGATTGATTGCCGGCGGAGAGCAGGCGATGACGATAGCAGTTGAAGGAGCAGAGGATTCCAAAGAATTAGGGCAACAGGATTTGATCGACCTAGACTTGAAGGAAAATGATTTTGTTGTCGGGATAGCAGCTAGCGGTCGGACCCCTTATGTGATCGGCGGTTTAGAATATGCTCGTCAAATCGGAGCAGGCACAGCTTCTCTTTCTTGCAATAAAAATGCAGAAATCAGTCAGTATGCAGAAACAGCGATCGAAGTAGATGCTGGACCGGAATTTTTGACAGGCTCTACACGATTGAAATCAGGAACCGCACAGAAATTGATTTTGAATATGCTGTCAACTGTTTCCATGATTGGGATCGGTAAAGTATACGGTAATCTGATGGTTGATGTTAAGCCAACTAATGAGAAGCTGGTTGAGCGTTCAAAACGAATCATCATGGAAGCGACATCCTGTGATTATGAAACAGCTGAAAACTACTTCAGTAAGTCTGATGAAAATGTAAAGCTGGCGATCGTTATGCTTTTGACGAGTTGCAGCAAAGAGGAAGCAGAAGAAAAATTAATCAAGGGCAATCATTTTATTAAAAATACAATTTCTAACTAAGGAGGAAAAGATGATGGCAGATGAAAAGATTCAACGTTTGGCTAGGGAAATATATGAAGAAGTCGGCGGTATGGGAAATGTAGAGAAACTGCGTCATTGTATGACACGTGTTCGAATGGATATTCGTGATTATGACAAAGTCGATCTGGAAAAATTGAAGGCAATTGATGGTGTAATGGGTGTGGTGGAAGATGATACACTACAGGTCGTGATCGGTCCCGGAACGGTCAATAAAGTGGCGCAGGAAATGGTTGACATGGCGGGTGTCAAATTAGGCGAAGCATTTCCTTCAAGCGAAACAGCGGCTGGAGAAGGCAAAAGCGGAAAGCAGCTTGTAGAAGAAAAGGCTGCACAGATGAAAGCTGAACAGAAAGAAAAACATAAGAACAGCTCTCCATTCAAAGCAATTTTAAAATCAATCTCCAATATTTTTGTTCCGCTGATTCCAGCCTTTGTAGGAGCTGGTATTATCGGAGGAATCGCTGCTGTTATGTCAAATCTGATCGTTGCCGGCGATATCGGTACATCTTGGCAGCAATATGTTGATGTATTGAACATCATCAAGAACGGGATATTCGCCTATCTTGCATTATATACTGGGATCAACAGTGCCAGTGAATTTGGTGCAACGCCTGCACTGGGCGGAATCATTGGTGGCGTGACTATGTTGACTGGGATGAATGCGGAAGCGCCATTGCCTAATTTATTCACAGGAGGTACATTATCTGCAGGACAAGGCGGGATCATCGGGGTGATTTTTGCTGTATGGTTACTGTCTTTGCTGGAAAAACAATTACACAAAGTAATTCCTGATTCTATCGATATTATTGTGACGCCGACAATCACACTATTGGTTATTGGTTTAGCAACGATTTTCTTGATTATGCCGGTTGCTGGTGTGATTTCAAACAGCTTGGTTGGTGTTATCAATACCATCCTTGAAAGAGGCGGAATGTTCGCAGGGTTTACATTAGGCTTGACCTTCCTGCCGATGGTTATGTTTGGTCTTCATCAAATTTTGACACCTATCCATATGGAAATGATTGCTCAGACTGGTCAAACGCTACTATTGCCGATTTTGGCAATGGCTGGTGCTGGTCAGGTGGGTGCGGCGCTTGCTTTATGGGTTCGTTGCAGAAAAGATACGAAATTAGTCGAAATGATCAAAGGAGCATTACCAGTTGGTATTCTAGGTATTGGCGAACCGTTGATCTATGGAGTTACCTTACCGTTGGGCCGTCCATTCATTACAGCTTGTATCGGTGGTGGTATTGGCGGCGCTGTGATTGGCGCATTCGGTAATGTTGGTGCAATTGCAATTGGCCCAAGTGGTGCAGCATTGATTCCATTGATTGCAAACAACCAATGGCTTGCCTATGTGCTAGGCTTGCTGGCTGCATATGCAGGTGGATTCGCAGCAACCTTCTTCTTCGGTATTCCTAAAGACATGAAATGATAATAAACAAAAAAAGACGAGAAAAATCTTGTCTTTTTTTGCCGACTAACAAGAAATAAATAGGTATTATGGGCTATAATAGAATAGAGAAAACAGCAAAGTGAACGATTCTTGCAGTAAAAACAATGAATCGTTCGTTCGTGCAAATGAAGTGAACCGAATATTGGGCATCCTAGATGAAAGAATCAAGAAACAGTCACTGGCTGTTTCTGCATGGCTTTTAAAATCGCGAGGTTATGCGGCAAGGATATCGGATCAGCAAAATGAAGAAACTGAATAGTTATCTGAACAGTTTCTAAAGCATAGGAAAGGGGTTGGCAAGCATGCAGCAAAATATTATCTTAACTATTCGAGATCATCGAGAACATCTGCCAAAATCCGAGCAAAAGATTGCAGATTATATTTTAGAGAACACCAACGAAGTGATCACATTGAGTGCGCAAGAACTGGCCAAACGAGCTGATTCCAGTCCAGCGGCTATTATTCGTTTTTGTCATTCGATGCAGGTCAATGGTTTTACGGAGCTTAAGCTGTTGGTATCTGCAAATCTTGGTTCAGTAGATGCTGAAATGTATACAGAGGTAGAGAAGGAAGAAACAGCGGAAGCAATCAAGCAAAAGCTGAATGTCCGCTTTATCCATGCTTTAGAGCGAACGGCAGATCTACTTGATGAAAAAGATCTTGCCGTCATTCTACCGGAAATCGAGCGGGCAGAAGTTGTTTATGTATATGGATTGGGTGCTTCTTCACTGGTGGCACAAGATGTTTACCAGAAGTTTACTCGGCTGGGAAAAACAGTTTTTTATTCTTTGGATCATCATTTATTGGCCTCTGCATTAGGGACCGGTGAAAAAGAGAGCCTGTTTATTGGGATTTCAAATTCCGGAGAAACAACAGAACTACTGGCTTTATTAGATATAGCGAAGGAAAGCGGGATTTATACAATCGGCATCACTGAAAATGGTTCATCACCATTGGCTGGAAAGAGCGATGTTGTCCTGTTAACTGCAAAAGGGGAGGAAGCCCCATTACGGAGTGCAGCAACTGTATCGTTGATTTCCCAATTGTATATCGTTGACGTCCTTTTCTTTTATTATGCTTCCAACAACTATGATGAGACGATCAAAAAGATTCAACAATCAAGGAATACGGTCGACTATCTAAAAAAATGAATAAATCAAAGAAATGCCAAAAAGCTAAAGGAACATACAGTTATCTGTACGCTCCTTTAGCTTTTTTATATGCTGTTCAGACACATAATCTGCAGGTATATCAATGATTATGCACGACAAGCGAATTTCTTCCTGCTTCTATATAATTTGTATCATTGACTGTATCGATCGTAAATTTCCCATTTTCATAGATAACTGTTGTGACACTACCATTGATCAAATCGAACTGTATCGGCCGACGAGTGTCGATCAGCGAAAGAAAGAATGCAATGGTGTAGCCGTGAGAAACGATGAGGGTGTTGCCTCCATTACTTGCTTCTCTTTTTTTAGCCATATCCTCAAAACCTGTCCAGACACGATCCCTGATTTCTTCATAGGATTCTGCCCATCCAGTTGTATCCGCAGCAACAATCGCTTCGGCGAAATCTTTGTAGGAGACGGAAACCTTTGACATATCCTCCAGACTATCTACATTTAGAATCCGAGCTAGAAGACTCCATAAAATGTTGTTGTATCCACCGTCCAATGAACCAAATCCCCATTCTCGAATCCGTTCATCCATTTCAAATGGAATCGTTTCTTTTTCCTTGTGGTGCTGCAAAATGATCTTTGCAGTTTGGATTGCTCGTCCACTATCACTGGAATAAGCCTCTTCAAAGGGCACCGATTGTAATCCGACACCTAAGTGTTGAATTGTTTGTTTGCCTTCCGGTGTAAGAGGTGTATCTGACCAACCTTGCACTCTGTCGATTGTATTGAACATTGTTTTTCCATGACGGATTAGATAAAGCTTTGTTTCTGTCATTTTTTACACCTCATTTTTTATTTAGTCGATTGGATCGCTTGATTATGACGCTTGGGTCACGTCTTCATGAGTACAACTATCTTCAACAATTGTGCTTTCATAGAAGAGCTGTATTCAGTAGTCAACATCAGAGTTTGATCATGCTTAACAAATGCTGTGGATAAACCAACTATGAATCAAGGATTTGCTGAGCTTTTTTTCGAACACTTATTGTGAATAAATCAGTTTTCAGCATAAACTTCACGACCTTTCCTTTAGGATGGTATTGATTATACTGCGGGTATAAGATAGAAAACAAAAATTCTGTTTCTGTTTTCAAGCAGTAGGGGAAGAAACACCAATATTATAAAGGGATGAGGAAAATATTAAGAATTGGTAAAAGTCGATCTGTTGCAGAAATTTGAGCTGATACAAGGAGAATTTGAGTATGTCTGATTGATGGGGGATTTCTGAAAGAAGTCTATATTACTTTTCTGATATGTCCCATTGATGATATGCAGCTTCATGCAAAAAAAACTGTCAAGCACTTCAGTGTATACAAGCGTCCGACAGTTTTTATACATAAATGATCTAAAGTAAGTTCCTATGGGTCAATTCTTTTTTTCCATCTTCGATATAGTGAAGATCGTTTATTTTATCAATCGTGAAGGTGCCATTTTTGTAAATCAATGTTGTGACACTACCGTTTTCAAGCTCCATTTGCATCGGCAAGGTTTCATCGATCAGAGAGAGCAGGAAAGAAATTGTTAAGCCGTGGGAAACAGCCATGACATTTCCGCCGCCGTCCTTTTCCCGTTGATGAGCCATATCTTCAAAGCCGGACCAGACGCGTTCTCTGATTTTCTCATACGGTTCTGCCCAATCAGCGGTATCAGCTTCAATGATTGCATTGGCGAGCTCTCTATAGGTGATAGTTTTCGACATCATTTCCTCGTAATTATTGAATGCTAGGATACGAGGTACGACACCCCATAATTCTCCATCATACCCGCCGTCTAAAGAGCCGAAGCACCATTCCCTGATACGTTTGTCAGTTCTATAAGGAATCTTTTCTCCTTCGGTATGTTCCTGTAGAATAATTCGAGCTGTTTGCATCGCACGTCCACTATCGCTGGAATAAGCTTCCTTGAATGGAACAGCTTTTAAACCAGCACCAAGCTGCTGAATGACCAGCTCTCCTTCGTTAGTAAGAGGTGTATCTGACCAACCCTGAGTGCGGCCGATCGTGTTGAACATTGTTTTGCCGTGGCGTATGATATAAAGCTTTGTTTCTGTCATCGTGTGAGTCACCTCAATCGTCTTTTTTATTGAAAGAAAGGATTTGTTCTTTTTTCGTGTTCGATTGTTGTTGCATCGCCATGTCCTGGATATGCGGGAAATTCATCTGGAAGAGTGAACAGGTAAGTGCGAATACTGTGGAGCAGCTGCTCCATGTTTCCTGTATACAGATCTGTTCGGCCAATGCTTCCCTTAAACAAGGCATCACCGGTAACAACGAAGTCATCAAAAATGAAACTGACACTTCCTATAGAATGTCCGGGAGTTGGTACAACGGTAAAGGCCATACCGCCGATTTCATACTCTTTCATCTCAAATTCATGTTCCGCTGGCTGTACGATGATATCTGCCATATCATCATGACGTGCTAGTCCGGATAAATTCAATCTTGGATCACCTAGCCATTCTTGCTCTAATGGGCTGACATATACAGGGATATCAAAGTGCTTTCTCAAGCTTTCGACAGCACCGATATGGTCATAATGAGTATGTGTTAGAAGAATTGCTTCAGGCTTTCTTCCAATCTTATCAATTTCGTGAATCAGTCGTTGATCCTCTGCGCCTGGATCTACGATGAGCAAAGATTTTTCATTAAAGATCAGGTAACAGTTTTCTTGAATGATTCCTGTTTTGAGTTGTTCGATTCTCAACATAGTTAACACTACCTCTCCTTCATTGTTATCGTTATTAATTATACAACACTTGAAGGAAGAGTCCAAAGAAGCTGAAATATTTCTAGTTTTAAGTGAGAGAGATGATGATCCGTGTAGCGATCAAGTTTTACTGATCAGAAAAAAAGTTAGAATGGTTTGTTCGGGTTTTCAATGGAGAAGATTAAGAAAATATAAGGGGGAATTCGAAATAACGTAAGTTTTGTTAAGTTGTTTTTGACATTCTGCGGGAAATGGTGTAAATTATCATGGGCATGAAAATTCCGAACGTTTTATATTCTAAGTGTTCGTTTTTTATGTGTTTTCCAAAAAACTACTAAATTGCTGGGAGATAGTAACTATGAAAGTTTTTGATTATGAAGATGTACAGCTGATTCCTAATAAATGTATCGTCAACAGCCGTTCAGAATGTGATACGACTGTTCGTTTAGGTGCGCACGAATTTAAGATGCCTGTGGTTCCTGCAAATATGCAGACAATCATCGATGAGACCATTGCAGAGTTTCTAGCAGAAAATGGGTATTTCTATATTATGCATCGTTTTGATGAAGAAGCTCGTATTCCTTTCATTAAAAGAATGAAGGAAAAAGGATTGATTGCATCGATCAGTGTTGGCGTGAAGGCAGGAGAATATGATTTTGTAGAGGACTTGGCGAAGCAGAAGTTAGTTCCTGATTACGTAACGATCGATATTGCTCATGGCCATTCCAATGCAGTTATCAATATGATCCAGCATTTGAAAAAATTCTTACCGGAGACATTTGTGATTGCCGGAAATGTAGGGACGCCTGAAGCAGTTAGAGAATTAGAAAACGCTGGAGCGGATGCGACCAAGGTCGGGATTGGTCCAGGGAAGGTATGTATCACTAAAATAAAAACAGGCTTTGGGACAGGCGGTTGGCAGTTGGCAGCACTTCGTTGGTGTGCAAAGGCAGCTCGCAAGCCAATCATTGCTGATGGTGGAATTCGTACACATGGGGATATCGCAAAATCAGTTCGTTTTGGTGCGACAATGGTCATGATCGGTTCTCTCTTTGCAGGGCATGAGGAGTCGCCAGGGGAAACAAAGGTCGAAAACGGTGTCGTTTACAAAGAATACTTCGGCAGTGCTTCTGAATTCCAAAAGGGCGAGAAGAAGAATGTTGAAGGAAAGAAAATTTGGATCAGATACAAAGGCAAGCTGTCTGATACATTAATTGAGATGCAGCAGGATCTGCAATCCTCTATCTCTTATGCTGGTGGAAAAGATTTGGAATCTGTTCGCAAGGTAGATTATGTTATTGTGAAGAATTCTATTTTTAATGGCGATACAATTTAAGGAAAGACTTTTGGAGGCTGCTTCAAAAGCCTATGCTGAATAAAAAGTTAATAAAAAACGAAAAACGTTGGAGGAAAGTATTCCTTCGACGTTTTTTTGATTCAAAAAATCCCTAAAAAAGAATCCATATACCATCTATTTGGATTCTTTTTTGTTGTTTTTTCTTCTTTTTCATGCTATTGTAATCTAAATGGATTCCATATGGATGGTAAAGGAGCTGAGAGATATGTCAAATGAAACAGAAAAGCTAACAATTAATTTAGGTGTAGTCGAATTGGCCCAGATAGATGTTCTCGTGGAGCAGGGGATCTATTCCAATCGATCCGATCTAATTCGAACAGCTGTCAGAAAGCAGTTGGAGGTTCATAGCGAGCGAATCGATCAACAACTGCTGCCAGTTTCAACAAAAAAAGAATGGACAAAAACAGTTGGGATTCTTTCGCTTTCAAAGAAAAATCTGGAAAAGCTTGCTGAGGACAATGAGAAGATCAGTGTCAGTGTCATTGGCATGTTGATCATTGATCAAAAAGTCAATCGAGAGCTATTTGAAAAGACGGTTGATGATGTTTTGATACGGGGGAAGTTAGTTGCGTCTGATGAGATAAAGGAGCTAGTCCGAGAAATGAACTAAATGAGAGAAGTTGATTTCTATTTTTTAAGTAAAGAAACTGCACGGAACTATTTTAAGGAATATCTGTATTATTTTTGAAGAAATAGTTTTTAGATGAGAGTAACAGTTAAAAAGGTAAGGTCAGGAAAGAGGCTGAGACAGAAGTGTTTAGCTACAAGCAATAAGCCGGAATTCACGAAAATTGTTTCACAAATTTTTGTTGAATTCCGGCTTATTGTCGTAGGAGCTACTTCTGACTCGCCGTTTATTCGGATTTAGGGTATGGAAAAGAGTGGCAACAGATTATTGTCCCACTCTCTTTATTTATACCCAAAGAGAAGAGGGGAATCTTTCTTCAAAAAAAATGGACAATCATATACAAATAAATTAATTGTTCTTTTTTACTTTACCTGTCGTAGTAATCGTGGTATTATAATTACAACGACAGACGTAGTACGATGGATGAAGTAATTTCGGAGGTGGTTGAATGATTGGAAGTGACGCAATCCGCGGCTATAATGATACGTTTATTCTGACCATTCTCTCAGAAGGCGACTCTTACGGATACGAAGTATCGAAAAGAATCAGAGAGGTTTCTCAAGATAATTATTCGATCAAAGAGACGACATTATATTCTGCTTTTACACGATTGGAGAAGAACGGTTTTATTGACTCCTATCCGGGACAAATTACTCACGGAAAGAAGCGGACCTATTACAAAATCACGGAATCCGGAAAAAATTATTTGAATGAAAAAATAGAAGAGTGGCAGCTGACGAAAACAGTTGTGGAATGCTTTATCAAGGAGGAAGAAGAATGAACACAATTCGAGACTATATAGAAAGCCTGTTTTTGGGGATTCAGGAAACTCCTCAAATACAGAAGCTAAAAGAGGATTTGCTGGCGGGGGCAGAAGACCGTTATGAGGACTTGAAAAGTCAGGGGAAATCTGAGAACGAAGCAATCGGCTCTGTGATTTCTGAATTTGGGAACATTGATGAGTTGTTGGAAGAAATGAACATGAAGAAAGAGTACAGCGAAGAAATGGGCAGAGAAATCGATGAAATCATGATCGATGAAGCAGAAACATTTCTAAAGGTTCAAAGAAAAGGCGCGTTCTTTATTTCCATTGGTGTAGCGGCGATCATCCTTGGTGCAGCCATGATGTTTGGCTCACAAGCTTTGTATGGCGAAAGAATGGGAGAAGCAATTGGTTTTGTTTTTCTTCTAGGCGGAGTTGCGATCGGTGTCCCATTGTTTATTACGGCAGGTACTAGTATGTCAAACAATCGCCAATCTCTGAATGACCGGTTGATTCCAGTTCAGGTCAAGAAATTAGTGGAGACTAAGAAGGCTGAATTCCAACGATCATATGTATTCAGTATCTCTGCCGGTGTTGTTTTTTGTATCATCGCAGCAGCGCCATTGATGTTTTTCACAACAATGAGTGATAATGAGCGCTATGAAATGTTGGGCTTAGGGCTTACCTTGCTATTGGTCTCAGCTGGCGTCTTCCTGTTCATCTATGCAGGAGTCATCATGGGCAGTTTTACCCAACTGTTGAAGCATAAATACTTTATCAGTGATGAAGACAAACTTGGGCCAAAGGCAAAAGCAGAAAAAAATAAAAAAAAACCCGTTTTTTGGCTGATTATTGAAAAAGTCTATTGGCCGATCGTCGTCGTTATTTTTCTTTCTCAAAGTTTCTTATTTGGCAACTGGGGAACATCTTGGATCATTTTTCCGGTAGCTGGTATTTTGTTTGGGATATTTGAAAGTATCTTTACTTCTAATGAGTAAGGAAGAAATAAATAGTGGGAAAGCAAAGGCAGAAAAAAATCTGCCTGCTAACCTCGCAAAAAAAGCTGATCTGTTACCGAAATTATTTCGGTTTCAGATCGGCTCTTTTTTGTTTAGTATTCTCTAAAAATTGTTTGCATCGCTCTTTTTAATGGAAAGTAAGCAAATGAAACAATAATAATTGTCGTGATTACATTTAATACAGTTGCAAGCAGCATAGAGAATGAACCAGTAAAGGCTAGATTGAAGCTGCTGCCGGCAATCATAGCGAAAGCGGTATTCTTCAGCTGAGTCATGAGGATTTTTGTCAGACCGGTAACAACAGCTACCGTGATCAGCTTTTTGAAGCTATCAATATTATTATGAAATGCAGCAATGACCAATGCCGCCGCACCGCCGACAATAAAACTCTCAAAGAAGAAATAAGGAGCTTCTGCGGCAAAGCCATTCATTAAATCAAAAATTGCAAATCCCAGCCCGCCTGCAAGGGCGCCTCTTGTGTAACCTAGTAAAAGTACAGCCAGCAATAATACCGCATTGCCTAAATGAGCAAAGGCTCCAGTTGGCAATGGGATTTTCAGCATTGTACCAAGGATCGTCAATGCTGTAAATAAGGCGATCAATACAATGGATAGTGTTGTGTTTCTCTTCTTCATTTTTTAAGCTCCTTTAATCATTTATACTAATCAGTCATCCGTTGCTCTGCCTGGTTGTACGCACCGTGCCAGACATGCCCCAAAAACGGATTGATTTTTTGACCATTTTCAATTGCTGCAGCGACAAAATTCTTCGCTGTACGAACTGCTTTTTCAACAGAATAGCCTTTCGCCAATCCAGCAGTGATTGCAGCAGCAAAGGTACAGCCGGCACCGTGATTGTAATCAGTCGCTATTTTTTTATGTCCCAGCAAAGTGAACTCCGTACCATCATAAAACAGATCAACTGCATTTTCTGTTGCTAAGCGATGCCCGCCTTTGATAACAACAGCTTTAGGACCTAATAGAAGAATCTTTTTCGCTGCATCCTTCATCTGATCCACCGAGGTCAAGTCTCCCATTTCGGAAAGAATCCCAGCTTCCACCAGATTTGGAGTGGTAATCGTTGCTTTAGGTAGTAGGTGGCGAATCATTGCCGCAACATTCTCTGGCTGCAATAGTTCACTGGTACCTTTACAAGCCATAACTGGATCGATCACAATATTTTTCATATCGAATCTATCAATATACTGTCTGGTAATCTCGATTGCTTCGACGGTTCCCAGCATACCTGTCTTCATAGCATCAAGTGCACCACCGGCAAAAATTGTTTTCAGCTGTTTATCTACCAACTGAGGATCAATTGGCGTCACTGTATGGCTCCAGCCTTCATCCGGGTCCATTGTAACGATACTAGTCAAGGCAGAAAAGCCGAATGTACCATATTCTTGAAAGGTTTTTAAGTCTGCCTGAATTCCTGCGCCGCCGCTTGAATCCGAACCAGCAACAGTCAATACTTTTTTGATCATGATAATTTCCCCCTTATAATACGTTTAAGCGAATAAATAGTATTGTATACCAGTCGAGCATTGACAAAAACAGCCAATTGGATTATTTTTAACTCATCCAATTTTTGATCGGAGGAAAATAATGTGGCACTTAGATAAAAGAGAAGGTCTTCCTGTCTATCAACAGATTTCTGAGTTGATTCTTTCTACTGTAAAAAGTGGAGAGCTGTTGCCGGGGGACAAATTACCTGCAGAAAGAAAGCTGGCTGCTCAACTTGGGGTAAATCGCTCAACAGTTGTTCATGCGTTGGAAGAACTGGAGGATATGGGATGGATCGTCAGGAAGCAGGGAAGCGGTTCGTTCATTGCGGAAGGAAAATGGGGCGTTACATCGGCTGCTAGAACAGATTGGAAAAGGTACCTTGAGCAGAATGCTTTCAGCAAAACAGAGCCCTTCATAGAAGATATGAAACAGCTTTTACGAAATGGAGGGGATCAATTAATTGATGGATATACAGGGGAGCTGCCTCTTGAATTGATTCCTAGCTTTGAAATCCCTTCACTGACATGGAAACAATTTTTGGAGGAAGAACAGCAGGATGATTTTGGCTATTTTCCGCTAAGAGAGTCAATTTGCCGTATGACAGCAGAAGAGTATGGTTTTTCTTTGCAAAAGGAAACATTGTTGATCACTTCTGGTGCGCAGCAGGCATTGTTCATGATTTTGCAGGTTTTGCTGCGTGCAGGGGACAGTGTAGCGATTGAAGATCCTTCATTTTTGTATGCACTACCGGTTTTTCAGGCGGCTGGTATTCGATTGTACGGCGTGCCAATGGATCATGAAGGAATCGATTTGGAACAGCTGGAGCAGACGATGAGACAGCATCGAGTAAAAATGGTTATGGTCAACCCATCCTTTCAAAACCCAACAGGAAAAGTCATGGGACGAGCACGGCGTGAGAAGCTTGTTCGATTGTGTCAAAGCTATCAGATTCCCATCATTGAAGATGATGTTTTTGGTCAGCTGAGGCAGATTCCCAGCGAGCAGATCCCGCCATTAAAAAAATTAGATCCGGACAATGTGCTGTATATCGGTTCGTTATCGAAAATACTTGGATCAACGACAAAAATCGGGTGGTTAAGCGCACCGTTGTCTGTTAATCGGCAAATTGCAGAGGCAAGAAAAATCATGGACTTTTCCCTTAGTATCTTTCCTCAGGTTCTTGCAAATATTGCTTTGAACGATCCCAACTTTTATGAGCGACTGACTGATTTAAAGCAGGAAATCAAGAATCGAGGAACAGCAATCTGCGATATCCTCAATGAGCTGGAGGGGTGGACTGTAAAAGCGCCGCAAGGAGGATTTTATGTATGGGCAACCTTTTCAAAAGGAAACTTAAAGCAGCATGAATGGCAGTATTTTCTTAAAGAGGGACTGCTGGTTGCGCCCAGTTTTTTGTTTAGTGCGTACAAAAACAGCATTCGTATCAATTTCTCCAGAATTCCAAAGGAGCAGCAATCATTGTTTCGTGAAAAAATGGAGCGAATCACTGAGCAGCTTTTAGCAAATAGAAAAAAATGAAAAGACACGCAGCTGCTTGATTAGAAAATGTTAGAAGCAGCTTTTCTTAGCTGTAATAGATAGGGGGAATTTCTATCCTCCTTCATTTAAAATAGAATTGCGAAATAATGGTAGAAGGCTTCGTGTCTCAAACTTCCAAGATTCTCTCATACTGGGCTTCATGTTTTCCCAAGGTATGATAAAATAATGGTGGAATGGAGGGAATTATATGAACGAAACAATGAATTTACTGCTGAACCGCAGAACATACAGAGATTTTGACGAGAACTATCATTTGCCAGAGGAGGACCTTCAGCAGATTTTGACAGCTGCAAGACAGGCACCAAGTTGGATGAATGGTCAATTCTACAGTATTTTTGTTATTCAGGACAAAGCAACAAGAAAGCAGCTGGTGGATTGGAATCCGGGCAACCCTCATATGCTGAAGAGCTCTGTTTTTCTTATTTTTGTTGGTGATCTTCACCGAACACAGCTGATCAGCGAGGCATATGACCGAGAGAACTTTACAGGTGATAGTATCGAACCAGTATTGGTTGCTACGACAGATGCGTCATTAGCATTGGGGAATGCAGTAACTGCAGCTGATAGCCTTGGATTAGGGTCGGTAGTTGTCGGAAGTATTCGTAAGCATAGTAAGGAAATCGGCGAGTTATTGGCATTACCGGAAGGCATGTTTCCTCTATTCGGTCTAAGTATTGGGAAGCCGATCGTTGAGATGAAGGTCAAGCTGAGACTACCTGAAAAGGCCGTTGTCTATTATGAAAAATTCACTCCATATGATTTTTCTTTGATTCAGGAATATGATGAAATCATGGAGAAATTTGCTGAAGCAAGGGAAACAAAAAAATGGAGTATCAAGTTTACAGATTACTTCGCCTCAGAACCGACAATGATCATCGACCAGCTATTAAAAATGAAAAAACTATTTAACAGCTGATAGCTTTACTATGTAATTTTTAACGGATTACTTTCTTAAGCAATTAAGGAATGCTATACTATTAAAGAGAAAAAAACAAATAAAAGAGGTGTTTCATTCATGTCTTGGGAGCAAGTCTATGAACAGTGGATAAACGAAGAAAATTTACCGGAAGAAATGAAAGTAGAATTAAAGGAACTGCATCAGGATGCTGAAAAATGCGAGGATGCTTTTTACGCACCTTTAGAGTTCGGTACTGCAGGAATGCGTGGCATCATCGGTGTCGGCATCAATCGGATGAATATTTTTACCATTCGTCAGGCAACAGAAGGTTTGGCTCGTTTTATTGATGCACAGGGTGCTGAGATGAAAAAGAGAGGTGTCGCAATCGCTTATGATTCTCGTCACATGTCTCCGGAGTTTGCGATGGAATCAGCAAGAACATTAGCACAACACGGTATTTCAGCTTACGTATTTGAGAGCTTACGTCCAACACCGGAGCTGTCTTTTGCCGTTAGACACCTGAATGCTTTTGCAGGAATCATGATCACTGCTTCTCATAATCCGGCAGCCTACAATGGCTATAAAGTTTATGGCGCTGATGGTGGACAAATGCCTCCGGCAGATGCAGATGCATTGACCTCTTATGTGCGTGCAGTTGAAAATCCGTTGAAAGTAGAAGTACTTCCAGAAGAACAAGTGGAAACCAGCGGATTGATCACGATTATTGGCGAAGAAGTTGATAACGCATATCTGAAAGAGCTTAAATCAGTAACAATCAATCAGAAGCTTATTGATGAAATGGGTGGAGATCTGAAATTGATTTACACACCGTTACATGGCACTGGTAAAATGCTTGGAGAAAAAGCCTTGAAACAGGCTGGCTTCAAACAATTCATGCTGGTTCCTGAACAGGCAGTAGCTGACCCTGATTTTACAACTGTTAAATCACCAAACCCTGAAGAACATTCAGCGTTTGAATATGCAATCCGTTTAGGGGAAAAGGAAAATGCGGATTTACTGATTGCTACCGATCCGGATGCTGACCGTCTGGGTGCGGCAGTTCGACTGCCTAATGGTTCTTATCAAGTTTTGACAGGAAATCAACTTGGGGCAATCATGATCCAGTATATTTTAGAAGCACATAAGCAAGCAGGGACATTACCTGAGAACGCTGTTGTGCTGAAATCTATCGTTTCCAGTGAATTGGCAACGGCTGTCGCTGAGAAATACAACACTAAAATGGTTGATGTTTTGACTGGGTTCAAATTTATTGCAGAAAAGATTGAACAGTATGAAGAAGATCACTCTCAAACCTTCATGTTCGGTTTTGAAGAAAGCTATGGCTATTTGGTAAAATCTTTTGTTCGTGATAAAGATGCGATTCAGGTATTGGTTTTACTGGCAGAGGTAGCTGCATATTATAAAAAACAAGGCAAGACATTGTATGATGGATTGCAGGATATTTTTGCTGAGTACGGCTTCTATAAAGAAAAAACGATCTCTGTTACTTTAAGCGGAATCGAGGGAAGCCAGAAAATCAAAGAGCTGATGGCGAAATTCCGTGAGGAAGCACCGAAGGAATTTGCCGGAACAGCTGTTGTAAAAACAGAAGACTTCAAAGAGCTAACAAGTGTTTCAGCAGATGGTCATGTTGAGAAATTGACGACGCCACCTTCTGATGTACTGAAATATTTCTTGGAAGATGGCAGCTGGATCGCTATCAGACCTTCTGGTACAGAACCGAAAATCAAGTTTTATGTAGCGACAAAAGCAGCCTCTGATGAAGAAGCAAACAGCAAACTTGCTTCATTCGAAGAAGCAGTCAATAAGATTACAGAGTAAGACTCATTGGCAACTGAATGAAGGATTTGGAAAGAGCGCAGGATTATTTTGTCCCTCGCTCTTTCTATTCACTTTTTCATAGTAGGAAGACAAAGAAAGGAGCAACAAAATGGATATTGGATTTATAGGTGCAGGACATATGGGCGGTGCTATGATTGAAGGGCTTTTGAAGGCAGAGGCTGTTTCGGCTGAGCATTTGTTTGTAAAGGGCGGTTCCAGCGGGACTGCGGAGAAGCTGCAGGAGCAGTTGGGCTTTCAATTAGTCGATACGTATCAAGAGTTCAAAAAGTGTAACGTTGTGTTTATTGCCACTGGGGCAACGATCGTTTTGAATATCCTAAAAGAGCTGGCTCCTTTTCTTGCAGAGGACTGTGTCTTAATTTCTGTAGCAGCTGGTCACACAACAGAAGAAGCACAGCTGGCGCTTGGTAAAGGCTATGTTGTTCATGCGATTCCTAATACACCTGTTAGTGTTAATGAAGGTATGATTGGTGTCCATTATGCAGAAAATATCCCTGAACAGGAAAAGAAAATCGCCCGTGAGCTTCTGGAAAGTCTGGGAAAAGTTACTGAAGTACCGGAAAAACTTTTGGGAACAGTAGGAACTGTGGCAGGCTGTAGTCCGGCGTTTGTTGATATATTTATGGAAGCGCTAGGTGATGCAGGGGTCATGGAAGGTCTGCCTAGAACCTTAGCTTATGAGATTGTAGCACAAATGGTATTGGGCTCTGCATGTTTGGCAATTGAAACTGGCAAGCATCCTGCTGAGCTGAAAGATGGTGTGACCTCTCCAGGAGGCAGTACGATCAAAGGGGTAGCCGCACTTGAAAAAAATGGGTTTCGCTATGCATTGATCGATGCAATAAAACAAGCGAACAGTTAGGCTGTTTGCGTAAAATCTATGTATCGTGAGAAATAAGATGATTCTGATAACATAAATCAGATCCGTAGAAAGAGTGGAACTTTATGGAATTAACAGAAGATATTCAAAAAGTTAGTCAGCTATATAAGGTTCTTAGCGATCCTACTCGGTTGCGCATTCTGCTGATTTTGAAAAAGGGTGAGCTGAATGTTACAGCCATTGCTGAGGAGCTGTCTATGGAGCAGTCAGCAGTCTCTCATCAGCTGAAGCTGCTTCGTCAAAACCGTGTAGTGAAGTCAAAAAGAGAGGGAAAAACGATTTACTACTCTCTGGATGATGACCATGTGATTGACATTTTGACTCAGACATTCAACCATATCAATCATCATTAAAAGAGGCTGAGCCAGAAGTGTTTAGCTACAAGCAATAAGCCGGAATTCACGAAAATTGTTTCACAAATTTTTGTTGAATTCCGGCTTATTGTCGTAGGAGCTACTTCTGACTCGCCGTTTATTCGGATTTAGGGTATGGAAAAGAGTGACAACAGATTATTGTCCCACTCTCTTTTAGTAGAAACTGAAACATATTGTTTTTGGAAGAACGCTATTTAAAAAATAGATACATCCACTGTCACAGTCTTTTCAATAGTTGAGTATACTGTTGGACCAGCCAAGTAAGGGACTGGATACGAGTATGAATAAGTTGTCAAAATAGGAGTATATGCTTCGAGATTAAACGTCCCATCAGCCTTCAATGCATCTTCTGAGGTAATATCTTCGTAAATATATTGTTGGGATGCTCGCTCATATTTAATGATTTGATACGTTACTTCAAGAGCAGAATAATCAACTGGATTTCCTTTGACATCAGTGATGCTCTTTACAAGATGCTCAGGCTTGATTGTATAGTTGCCGTTATAATCTTCAACGACTTGAACAGTGGAATAAATCTCTAAGCCAGCATTATCAATAGATTCATACTGTAACTCTGCTCCATTAGGAAAGCTGATCCACCCCCAACTAGAAGCAAGAGCCAAAGTTCCACCAAAAAGAAGACTGACACCAATAATAGATCCTGCAATTATAAACGTTAATTTCTTTTTCATAAATAAACACTCCTTACATATTTTATTATTTAAGTATATCTTGGTAAGAATAAATATTCAATTTATTTTCTTTTTCATTTTGGTTGGCTTTCTTTTTCAAAACTGTGGAGTGAAAAATAAGGGTATTATTTCTAAATCAACTGATTTTTTGAGTGTTCGCTGAACGAAGCTAGTTTCATTACAATAAGTAGGTTGATGACATAACGAATTACCCAAATTAGAGAATACTTCCAGAAGCAGGGGTGCTGAGTTTTTATTATAATTGTAAGGAATTCCCTGATTATAATAAGAAATTAGGGAAAAAGGGTAGTTTTTTTTCGATTGGTTCGGTATACTATATACATGTTTTATGAGAGAAAAATGATAAAACTCTCATTTTTTGTTTTTGATGCTGAAAGAAAAAGCATCATCGGGTGTATATAAATCAAACAGTTGGAGGAAGCAGAATGAAGGAAAAGTTAAAAATCGGCTTATTAGGTTTGGGAACAGTAGGCTCTGGTGTTCCAACAATTTTAGAGGAACATCGTGAAAAAATTTCTCAAGTTACTGGGATGGATATTGTTGTCAGTAAGGCGCTTGTTCGTGATGAAAAGGAACAGCAGTATCAGTCAGAGCGCTTTGATATTGAACTGACCACTGATATCAATGATATTATCAATGATGATGAAATTAAGATCGTAGTAGAGCTGATTGGGAAAATCGAACCTGCTAAGACATATATTATGCAAGCTTTGGAAAAAGGAAAACATATTGTAACAGCCAACAAAGACTTACTTGCTCAACACGGCAGTGAATTAGTGGCATTGGCACAAAAAAATCAATGTGATTTGTATTATGAAGCAAGTGTTGCCGGAGGAATTCCTATTTTGCGGACAATTGCCAATAGTCTGGCTGCCGACGATATTCAAAAGGTTTTGGGGATTGTCAATGGAACCACTAATTATATGTTAACGAAGATGGTCTCAGAGAAGCAGACCTATGAAGAAGCCCTTGCAAAGGCACAGGAGCTGGGCTTTGCGGAATCTGATCCAACCAATGATGTGGATGGAATAGATGCTGCCTATAAGATGGTGATTCTCAGCCAATTCGCCTTTGGTATGAATATTGGTTTAAAACAGGTAGATATTCGTGGTATTCGTGGTATTTCAGCAGATGATGTTGCAATTGCGTCTCATCTAGGTTATGAAATCAAGCTGATTGGTTCTTCTGAGAAGAGCAATGGCGGAATTGCTGTAGAAGTAGCGCCTATGCTAGTTGCAGCGGCACATCCGCTTGCTTCGATTCGTGATGAATTCAATGCTGTTTTTATCTATAGTGCCGGAGTTGGCGAATCCATGTATTACGGACCGGGAGCTGGAGCTAAGCCGACGGCAACTAGTGTAGTAAGTGACATTATTACGATTGCTAAAAACATGCGCTTGGATACAACTGGTCATATGTTCAATGAGTATCAGCATGAAACAAAACTGACTGCGGATGAAGATATTTTTGGAAAATACTACTTCTCTATTGAAATGCCTGACAAGCCAGGACAAATCTTGAAGTTGACGAAGCTTATGGCCGAAGCGAATGTCAGCTTCGATCAACTGCTGCAGCAAAAATCTGATGGTGAACGTGCTAAATTTGCTACGATCACTCATACAATCAGCAAAGCACAAATGCGGGAAGTAACAGCGCAAATCGAAAAGCTGGCTGAATTTGAACTATTGAATACATTGAAAGTTTTGGAGGGATAAATGATGTACGAAGGACTACTGAAAAAATACAAAGAATATTTACCGATTACGGATAAAACACCGATGATTTCTCTGGCAGAAGGAAACACACCGCTGATTCCATTGAACAGTTTATCAAAGGAATTAGGCATCACGCTTTACGGGAAATACGAAGGTCTTAATCCAACAGGATCATTTAAGGATCGTGGTATGGTTATGGCGGTAGCAAAAGCGGTTGAGGATGGGGCAAAGGCGATCATCTGTGCATCAACAGGTAATACGAGTGCCGCTGCCGCTGCCTATGCGACGCGTGCAGGCATCAAAGCGTATGTCATTATTCCAGACGGAAAAATTGCAATGGGTAAGCTTGCACAGGCAATCATTTACGGTGCGGACATCATCTCTATTCCAGGTAACTTTGATGAAGCCTTAAAAGCAGTGAGAGATATCGCTGAAACAGAAGCTGTGGCATTGGTAAACTCTGTTAATCCTTATCGTTTGGAAGGCCAGAAGACTGCTGCTTTTGAAATTTGTGAGCAGTTGGGGCAAGCACCAGATGTATTGGCAATTCCTGTAGGGAATGCTGGGAATATCTCAGCTTATTGGAAAGGCTTCAAGGAATGGCATGATCTTCAAGGCACTTTCCTTCCTAGAATGCACGGCTTCGAGGCAGAAGGAGCTGCAGCGATCGTTAAAGGGGAAGTGATTGAACAGCCGGAAACGATTGCTACTGCAATTCGTATCGGAAACCCTGCCAGTTGGAAGCTTGCAGAAGCAGCAAGAGATGAATCAAAGGGGCATATTGATAGTGTCACAGACGAAGAAATTTTGAACGCTTATCGAAAGGTTGCTGCTCAGGATGGCGTCTTCATTGAGCCAGGATCAGCGGCTTCTCTAGCAGGAGTGATCCAGCATGTGAAATCCGGAAAAATCAAACAAGGAGAAACAGTCGTAGCTGTCTTTACAGGAAACGGTCTGAAGGACCCTGATACTGCAATGAGTGCAGTAGATGTATCGATTTCTAAAATGAGCGACCTTGAAGAAATGCGTCTGCATCTGCGTGACGGAGTGGCTAAGCTATGAAAATAAGAGTTCCGGCAACCAGTGCAAATCTGGGGCCTGGTTTTGATTCATGTGGTATTGCACTTTCACAATATTTGAGTATTGAAATCATCAAGGATGCTGAAGCGTGGGAAATCCAGCATTCGCTAGGAGAAGACATTCCAAAGGATCAAGAAAATCTTTTGATACAAACAGCGCTGCAGGTCAATCCTAAGCTGGAGCCTAAGGTACTGAAGATGACTTCAGATATTCCTTTAGCAAGAGGCTTGGGCAGTAGCTCAAGCGTGATTGTTGCGGGAATTGAGCTGGCGAATCGTTTAGGCGGTATGCATTTATCGCAAAAGGATAAGGTACAGATTGCAACAGAAATGGAAGGTCATCCGGATAATGTTGCTCCTGCTATTTGCGGAGATTTTGTGGTAGCGAGTTATGTAGATGGCGAAGTTCGTTATGTAAAGCATCATTTTCCGATGTGTGACGTCATTGCCTATGTGCCGGATCATGAGCTGTTGACTCAGGAGAGCCGTAGTGTTCTTCCGAATTCGATGCCTTATAAAGAGGCTGTACAGGCTAGTTCTATTGCTAACGTTATGATTGCAGCGATTCTAAATGGTAATCTGCCATTAGCTGGGGTTATGATGGAAAAGGATCGTTGGCATGAAGGACACCGAGAGCATTTGGTGCCGCATTTAAAAACGATTCGTGATTTAGCACATACATTAGGTGTTTATGGTGCCTTTTTAAGTGGGGCTGGACCGACTATTTTAGTTTTATCACCGGAAGAAAAAACAAATCAAATGATCCATGAACTGGAAAAGCTTCCAGGCAAGGCATCCATTCATTTGCTTTCGATCGATCAAGAAGGCGTACAAGTCTTTTAATAAAAACTGCTGAAATCCCAGCAAGGGCAAATGAATTTTGCCTTTAGCTGGGATTTCAGCAGTTTCTTCTATATTATTCTTCTGTAGTAAAGTAGCTATGGTCTTCCAGATGCAATGCGCTGAGAATCATAGCTGCTGTTTCTTCAATTGATAGAGAGGCGACGTTGATTGTCACGCAGCCGATCTTTTCATAAAGCTCTGCGGCATAAGCCAGTTCCTTACGAATCTTTTCAATATCTGAATAAGAAGTGTCCTCCGGCAAACCGTAGGCTCTCATTCTTTCTTTTCTGATACCGTTCAGAATATCCGGATCATTTGTTAGACCAACGATCTTAGAGGAATCAACTTCCCATAGCTCTTTTGGCAGGTGGGCTTCAGGGATCAATGGAAGGTTGGCTACCTTTAGATTTTTATTGGCTAAGAATAAGCTCAATGGAGTTTTAGAAGTACGAGAGACGCCTAATAAAACAACATCGGCTTCAAGAAATCCTCTTGGGTCTTTTCCATCATCGTATTTTACTGCAAATTCCATGGCTTCGATCCGATTGAAATAATTCTCGTTCAGATGATGAAGTGCTCCGGCTTCTCCAGAACGCTGTACTCCTGTAAAACGTTCAATTTCTTCAATAGGAGAAGTCAGGATATCAAAATGATAAATTGCATTTTCCTCGAAAAAGGCAAGTGCAGTTTTGACTAAATCTTTACTGATAATTGTGTGGAGAACCATCGCGTTTTCGCGTTTAGCATCCTCCAATGCTTCTTTCAGTCTATTTTCTTCCTTTACAAAGGTTTTTCTGTACAACGAGAAATCAACAGAAGGAAATTGAGCCATGATTGCTGCAGCAAGCTTCGATGCAGTTTCTCCGGCAGAATCTGAGATGACAAAAATAGTAACGGTTTTATTTTCAGTATTTTCCATTAAAAACGACCTTTCTTGATTTTTTGATGAGTTTATTATACCATACCAACAAAGAAGTTATTCGTAATAATTTTGATTTGAGAAGGAGCAGGGAGAAATGACGCAAAGTAAATCCAAAGTCGAAGAGTCACTGGAAGTCATGAAAGCCAATGGATTGAAGTACACAAAAAAAAGAGAAGCGATCATTACCTATCTGATCAAACGCAATCGCTATATCTCGGCAAAAGAAGTCTATGAATTCATGAACGGAGAGTACAAAGGGGTCAGCTATGACACAATTTATCGAAACCTGCATGATTTTGAACGAATGGAGTTGCTTGAAACAACCGAGTTGAATGGTGAAAAGAAATTTCGTTTCCATTGCAGCCAGCATTTGGAGCATCATCATCATTTTATCTGTGTGGTGTGTGGAAAAACCAAGGAAATCCATATGTGTCCGATGACTTATTTTGAGGATCAGCTGAATGGCTGTACTATTGAAGGACACCGATTTGAAATACTAGGAAGATGTGAAAACTGTCAATGATTTTCAGAAAATAACGGTGGGATTCTGATAAATTAAAATATTTTCCGCTAATTTTCATGACAGAGGTTGACGTTAAATTTAGCATTAGCTATAATGTATAAAGGACAGTGTTCTATTTATGAAGAAATAGTTTGTAAATAAGAAAAACGGTTACTTTTTAAGCTCGGAGGGAGGGAATTACAATGTCAAAAACTGTCGTTCGTAAAAACGAATCTCTTGATGACGCTCTTCGTCGCTTCAAACGTTCCGTTTCAAAAGCGGGTACTTTACAAGAATCACGTAAACGTGAATTCTACGAAAAACCAAGCGTAAAACGTAAGAAGAAATCAGAAGCTGCTAGAAAACGTAAAAAATTCTAGTCACTGATGAAGTGGAGCTGGTTGTATGTCATTACTGACAACTTTGAATGACGATATTAAAACTGCTATGAAGGCAAAAGATAAAGAAACTTTGGCCGTCTTACGTATGTTGAAGAGCGGCATTCAAAATGAGCAGATCAAAATGAACCGTGACTTGAACGGAGAAGAAGAGTTGGCTGTTTTATCCAGAGAAATGAAACAGCGCAGAGATTCTTTATTAGAGTTTGAAAAGGCGGGACGAGAAGATCTTGCAGATAAAGCAAAAGTTGAGATTACGATCGTTGAAAAATATTTACCTGAACAGCTTTCACAAGACGAGCTTCGTGAAATCATTCAGGCAGCCATTACAGAATCAGGTGCTGCTTCCCCAGCTGAGTTTGGGAAAGTAATGGGCTTGGTGATGCCTAAGATCAAGGGCAGAGCAGATGGCAATTCAGCGAATGCAATCGTCAAGGAATTGCTACAAAAGAATTAAGAATAAAGGGCTGGGATGTTTCCCAGCCTTTTCATCTACCCTGAATTTGAATACATAGTATAAGTGTACTGAAATTATTGAGAGAAGAAGTATGGAAAAATAATTAAAATAGGATGATAGGCCTTATAATGATTGTTGGTGCTTCTTTTTTAAAAAAGAGGATTATGGTATGATTATATGGAATGTAAGTAAAAAGGAGCTGGACTTTTCTTGACAGAAAATGAAAATCAGGCAATTTCATTAGAAATTAAATTGACCGATTCCGATGATGCAAGTATGCTTTTCGGAACACATGATAAACATTTGAAATTCTTGGAAGAAAACGGAGCAGTTGTCATCAATACACGTGGAGAAACCATTCAGATTATTGGTCTGGAGGAAAATGTCCATACTGTAGAAGCTGTGTTTCGTGCTTTACAGGAATTGATCAAGCGTGGAATCAAGATCGGTACACCCGATGTTGTAACTGCCTTGAAGATGGCAAAAAGCCATCAACTGGATTCATTTATTGCGATGTACGAAGAAGAAATATTGAAGGATCATCATGGTCGTTCGATTCGAATCAAGAATGCCGGACAGAAACGATATATTGATGCTGTCAAGCAGCATGATGTTGTTTTTGGCGTAGGTCCTGCAGGAACTGGTAAGACCTATTTGGCTGTAGTAATGGCTGTTGCCGCTTTGAAAAAGGGAGAAGTACAAAAAATCATTTTGACTCGTCCGGCAGTTGAAGCTGGCGAAAGTTTAGGTTTTTTACCTGGCGATTTGAAAGAGAAGGTCGACCCTTATTTACGTCCGGTTTATGATGCGTTATATCAAATTTTTGGTTCAGAGCATACTAATCGCCTTATGGAGCGTGGGGTTATTGAGATTGCGCCACTTGCCTATATGAGAGGGCGGACATTGGATGATGCGTTTGTCATTTTGGATGAAGCGCAAAATACAACGGTTGCTCAAATGAAAATGTTTCTGACTCGTCTCGGATTCCAATCAAAAATGATCGTGAATGGCGATACCAGCCAGATCGATTTGCCGAGAGGTGTGATCAGCGGGTTGGTCCATGCTGAAAAAACATTGAAATCAATCAAAAAACTTTCGTTTATCCATTTCGAGGCAGGGGATGTTGTTCGACATCCGATTGTAGCGGAAATTATACAGGCTTACGAAGAACAGAAAAAAGATTCTTGATGCCTTTTGAAAAGGAAGGAGTGATATTCTTTTGAAGCAATGGTTGTTGAAAATACGGGACAAGCTGGGAAAAGCATTTATCCCTGTTTTGTTAGTTACTTTTTCATTACTTATATTTGCGATCATTTTCAGTAGCGTCTATGAAAAGAAGGTAGCGATCAAAGAAGGTCAGCTGGCAGATACGACGATACGTGCGAATAAAAATATTGAGAATACATATGAAACAGAACAAAAAAAACAGCTGGCTGCAGAGGCTGTAACTCCGGAATATACCTTTCAGGAGGATACCGGCGAAACGCAGCATGAACGTATTGAAAAGCTTTTTGATTTGATTGGTACTGTTAATTCTAAGATAGATAAAGACTATGAAAAACAGAAGTCTGAGGCAAAGAAGGATGAAACTATCCCGCAGCCTACAAACGAAGAACGTGTAGCCGCATTGAAATCAGAGTTTGAGAAGCTGGATCAAGATGAAGTGACTCTCTATCAATCCTTTCCAAGCGTTTTTTACCAAAATATTTTCAATTTGACATCAGAACAGATCACGGTCGTTGAGACAGAAAGTTTGAAGCTGATTGACGAGACGATGCAAAATCATGTTCGTGAAAGCGAATTGTCTGAGATTCGTCAAAAGGCAATCAATAAAATTCAGTTTTTAGATGTCAGCTCAACGATGCAGCAGCAGATTCGTTATGTTGTGAATGCAGGAATCGTTGTCAATGATTATCCAAATGAAAAGAAAACAGAGGAATTGCGTCAGAGTGCACGAGATGCAGTACAACCGGTAATGATTTATCAAGGTGAAATCATTGTTCGTGAAGGGACGCAGGTTGACTCAAAAGCTATTGAAAAATTGAAGCTTTTAGGTATGACCAATCAGAATCCATCTGTTTTTCCAATCGTCGCTTTAGGTCTGACGATTCTTTTCCAAGTACTGGTTTTACTGTTCTTCACGAAGCAGATGAGTCAGGAAAATACCAGACGTTCGTTTGTTTTGTTTTATGTCAGCGCAATGTCTCTAAGTATCCTGCTGATGAAGTTCTTTCAAATTTTCCAAAGTGAACAGCTTCTCTATATTCCGTTGTTCTTCCCGGCGGCTTTTGTACCGTTAGTATTGAGTTATTTTGTCAATCGACGAGCCGGAATACTTTCAGCTGTTTTCCAAGTGATTTTTGCCCTGTTTGTTTTTTACGATACAATTGGAACGAACACGTTGACAATCATTTTGATAACTTACTTATTCTCGGGAGCGCTAGCTGCTGTAGTCAACCGTACAAGAGTCAGCCGTCAGGGCTGGGCAGCTGCTGTATGGGTGATCATATTCCCAGTGATTCTGGCGTTCATCCTAGCAATTTATCAAGGGATGAGCTTATTGGATGGTAAAACCATCACCTTGATCATTTCGACTTTTGCGGGAAGTGTGTTGGCGTTTTTATTGACGATCGGACTTCATCCTTACATTGAACTGATTGTTACAGATGACAGTATGATTGTTTTGAACGAGCTGAGTAATCCTAATCATCCATTATTGAAGCAGTTACTGGAAGAAGCCCCAGGAACCTATCATCACAGTATGATGGTTGCCAATCTTAGTGCAAATGCCGTTGCTGAAATCGGAGGTCGTTCTCTATTGACCCGTGTAGCTTGCTATTATCATGATATTGGTAAGATCAAGCACTCCAATTTCTTTGTTGAGAACTTGCCTTCCGGCGCAGAAAATCCACATAACTTTCTATTACCAGAGGACAGCAAGCAGATCATTTTCGGCCATGTGATTGATGGTGCTAAAATTTTAGAAGATTATAATATGCCGCAGATGGTCATTGACATTTGTCGTCAGCATCATGGTATGACCTTGATGAAATTTTTCTATATGAAGGAAAAGGAACGGAACCCGAAAACGAAGGAAGAAGATTTCCGTTATCCCGGACCGAAGCCTCAAACAAGAGAGGCTGCTATTGTTAACATAGCAGATACGTGTGAAGCGGCTGTTCGAGCAATGACTGATCCATCGAATCAGAAAATCAAGGACTTTGTTCATTCAGTTGTTCAAGAACGGATTTCCGACGGACAGCTTGATGAATGCGGCTTGACGATGAAAGAGATTCGATTAGTGGAAAAATCGTTGATCAATGGTCTGTGCAGTACCTTCCACTCACGAATCAAATATCCGAAAATGAAGGATGAGGCGGAAAAAATGAAAGATGAACAAGAAAAGAGAGATGTTTAATGGACATTACTTTTATTGATGAAACAGAAAAAGTCTCTTCTGAACATATCCGCGAAGTTGAAAATCTGCTGCAGTTTGCAGCAGATTTTCTGGATATCTCCGAAGACACAGAATTATCTGTGACATTTATGGACAATGAAGGAATCAGAGTGATCAATCGGGATTATCGTGGAAAAGATGCTGCGACCGATGTGATCAGTTTTGCAATGGAGGAACAAGGCGACGGTGAGATGCCGGTCATCTTCGATGAAGACGACGACATGGCATTTCCGCGAAATCTTGGTGACCTGATGATCTCTATCGAACGGGCAGCAGAACAAGCAGTTGATTATGGGCACTCTTTTGAAAGAGAGCTGGGCTTTCTAGCTGTACATGGTTTCTTGCATTTGAATGGTTATGACCATATGAATGGGGAAGATGAGAAAGAGATGTTCGGGTTGCAGAAAGAGATACTGAATGCTTATGGCCTTGAAAGATAAACAGACTGAGAAAAACAAGCACTTTATCGCTTCTTTGGAATTTGCCCTTCAAGGAATTCGGACGGTTTTCAAAGAAGAGAGAAATATGAGAACTCATTCATTGATGGGGGTTCTGGCTATTATTGCCGGGTTCATTTTTCGACTGACGACAGTGGAATGGCTCTGGCTATTGTTTGTGATCTTTTTTGTGCTGATTATTGAGATCATCAATACAGCATTTGAAAATGTAGTTGATATGTGTACGGATTTCCACTTTCATCCGATTGGGAAAAAAATCAAGGATATGGCAGCAGGTGCCGTATTGATCACAGCTTGCTTTTCGTTGATTGTCGGCAGTATCATATTTTTACCTAAAATTTGGCAGTTGTTTGTTACATATTTTCTATGAGGAATCAAAAGATTTTTTGTGGGAATATTATGAAAAGCAGCTTGCAGGAATGGCTATAAAAGAAGTGCAGCAGGCAGACCACCGCAATAGTTGGAGGATAAAGAACTGTTTGCTGATATAGAAGGAGGAGCTAATGACCGAAGCACATAAATCCGGATTTGTTGCAATCGTAGGTAGACCAAATGTGGGTAAATCTACGTTGCTGAATCGAATTGTCGGACAGAAAATTGCTATTATGAGTGATAAAGCACAAACAACAAGAAATAAAATCCAAGGGGTATACACAACGCCAGAGGCTCAGTTGATTTTTATTGATACGCCGGGAATCCATAAGCCGAAACATCGACTGGGAGATTTCATGGTGGAAACTGCCTATAGTGCGCTTCGTGAAGTAGATGCAGTGCTGTTCATGATTAGTGCCGACCAAAAACGAGGCAAGGGTGACGACTTTATCATTGAGCGGTTGAAGAGTCAAAATACGCCAGTCTTTTTGATTATCAATAAGATCGATAAGGTGCATCCTGATGAGCTGTTCGCAATCATTGAAGACTATTCCAGTCAAATGGAGTTCGCGGAGGTTGTGCCGATTTCTGCTACGGAAGGAAATAATTTTGATCGTCTGATGGAAATCTTAGTAGATAGAATGCCTGAAGGACCGCAGTATTTCCCAGAGGATCAAGTGACGGATCATCCTGAATACTTCATTGTTTCAGAGCTGGTTCGAGAGAAGGTTCTGTTACTTACAAGAGATGAGATCCCTCATTCTGTTGCAGTAGTGGTTGATTCAATGAAACGGGATGAAAATGATAAGGTTCACATCCAAGCGACGATTATTGTCGAAAGAGACAGTCAAAAGGGGATCATTATCGGCAAGGGCGGAAAAATGCTGAAGCAAGTCGGGACAAAAGCTCGACGCGATATTGAACATTTGCTTGACGATAAAGTCTATTTAGAGCTGTGGGTCAAAGTTCAGAAGGATTGGCGTGACAAAAAAATCCATCTTCAGGATTTTGGTTACCGTAAAGAGGATTACTAAGAAACGATAAATAGGCTGTAGCGTTGTAATAAGCAGAGTAAGAACAAAGCGCTTAATTCGATGATACTTCGGTTCTGCCTCAAACTATTTTCGTAAGTCAGAATAACTGAAAAAGAAATCAAAGCCTGATAAGTATAACTACTTACTAGGCTTTTTTTGTAAAAATCGATGTTGTAAATATTGAAGCGCACCATAATTTTTATGAGGAAAGTCACCTTAAAAGAGTGCAAAACCTAAGAAACAATCATCAGCCATTTAACGTTGAATGCTCATTCTGGTGCATACGATAATGGAAAACCTCTTTTAACGATGGATTGATTCTGATGGTTCAAGCTGGTATTCTTGTATCGGAAGCAGTGGGAAAAGCTGCCTGGAAGTTTGTGACAGACTATCAAGGAAAAGTCGATTCAAGAGATCCGAAATCTGATGAGCTTGAAAACACGAAGTATAATTTTTATGGAAAAAATGATGATTCGTTTTTATTAGGCAGATGCTTATTGTATCGATATACAACTTTTTCTTTTTCCCAACTTAGTAGCTGTTCTTTTTAGTATAGTTTGATAGAATAAGTAAGGAAGGCGGTGAGAAAAAATGGTATTAGGGGAAAGCAAGGGGCTGGTTCTGTTTGCGAAAGACTACAAAGAGAAGGATAAGCTGGTTAAAATATTTACAGAATCCTTTGGAAAGCAGATGTTCTTTATTAAGAATGCCCATCGAAAAAATAATCCGTTGATGCCTGCATTGCTGCCGTTCACTCAAGCCGTATATATCGGTGATTTCAGAACAGAAGGGCTGTCTTTCATCAACAGCAGCAAAGAAGTTAAACCGTTTCTGACGATTCAGCAGGATATCTTTCTCAACGCATATGCAACTTATATCCTTAATCTAGCTGATAAGGCAATTGAAGATCGGGTTTATGATCCTGGTCTATTTTCTTTTTGTATGCAGGCTTTGGAGCTGATAGATGAAGGCAAAGATCCGGAAGTGATAACCAATATTTTTGAAATACAGATTTTACATAGATTTGGTGTGGCAATAGACTGGCGCAGCTGTCGTGTATGTGGTCAGACGCAAGGGCGCTTTGATTATTCTTCAAAGTACAGCGGTGTGTTGTGTGAGGCACATTGGGCTATGGATGACCGTCGCTATCATGGAGATCCAAGAGCGATTCATTTTATTCGACTCTTTTCAGCTGTTTCATATGACAAGCTGAACAAGATAGAGGTAGGGACTGAGACGAAGGCACAGATCCGAAAAATCATTGATGAGCTTTATGATGAATATGTTGGTGTTCACTTGAAAAGTAAGAAGTTTATTGACCAAATGAAAACCTGGGAAAATACGTTGAAGGAGAAGAGACAGGATGACGAATCGTAACGGCTATCTGCAACGTGTAATGTATGATCCGCCGATAGAGTGTGGAGACTTTCCGTTTAATTTATCCATTTTGTCTGATCTTGATCAGCTCGTTTTTGATCAGCCAATTACTTTTTTTATTGGTGAGAACGGTACTGGAAAATCAACAATCATGGAATTACTCGCCGGATTAATGGGGATGAATCTGGAAGGTGGTTCACGCAATCAGATATTTTCCACTTATGAAGAAGGTAGTGGTCTTATTGAAGCGTGTCGACCCGTCAGGTATCCAAATCATCCACGAAGCAACTATTTTTACCGTGCAGAATCCTTTTATAATTTGATGACAAACTTAGAAGAAACTGGTTCTCCTGTTTTTGATCAGAGTCTTCATGAGTATTCTAGAGGAGAGTCTTTTTATGAATTGTTGTCAAAGCGTTTTTTTGGCAATGGCTTTTATTTGTTGGATGAACCGGAGACGGGACTGTCATTAAGCACCCAATTGAAGGTGATGGTTCTACTGAAGGAGCTGACTGAAAAGAATGCGCAATTCATCATCGCCACCCACTCCCCTATTCTGCTTTTTTTTCCGGAAGCAAAAATCTATGAATTTACAGAAGAATCGATAAGGGAAAGCAAACTTGAGGATACGAAGCTTTATCAGGAGTGGGCAATGATTTTTGAACGGAAAGATTATTTCTTTGAAAAACTCTTTTCAGAATGAAAAATCATTTGACAACTGATTTAGAACGCTCTATTATGATAGTAATGAATATGTACGTTGATAAAGAAGAGTAGGAAGGTTTTTGAGTATATAGCGATTCCGGGAGAGTGAGAGCCGGAACTCAACCCTTTTGAATGGCGCTTTTGAGTACACTGAATGAAGCTGCTGATCCTAACGATCAGAAGTAGGGTGGAACCGCGAATGAATTTTCGTCCCTATGTCTCTCTGGAGGCATAGGGACTTTTTTGTCTTTATCCGATTAAACCAGAGGAAAAAATCAAATATATGAGTCTTGTTAAAGGTTTCGCTGTCCCCAAAAAAGTGGGAACAGCCGATTCTTTAGCAGAGTTATCTACAGGAGGAGAAAGAATGAAGCAGAGATTGACACTACAAGACATGATATTGACATTGCAGAAATTTTGGTCATCAAACGGCTGTATGCTGATGCAGTCTTACGACACAGAAAAGGGAGCGGGAACAATGAGCCCGTATACTTTTTTACGTGCAATTGGCCCGGAGCCATGGAATGCGGCTTATGTTGAACCATCTAGACGCCCGGCGGATGGACGTTACGGAGAAAACCCAAACCGTCTGTACCAGCATCATCAATTTCAGGTGGTAATGAAGCCTTCCCCTGAGAATATTCAAGAGCTTTACTTAGAGAGCTTGAGATTGTTGGGTATTGAACCGTTGGAGCATGATATTCGCTTTGTTGAGGATAATTGGGAAAATCCTTCAATGGGCTGTGCCGGTCTAGGCTGGGAAGTTTGGCTGAATGGGATGGAAATTACCCAGTTCACGTATTTTCAACAGGTTGGCGGGTTACCTTGTAAGCCTGTAACAGCTGAGATTACTTATGGGTTAGAACGTCTGGCTTCATATATTCAAGAAGTGGAAAGTGTTTACGATCTTCAATGGACAGAAGAAGTTAAGTATGGGGAAATCTTTAAGCAGCCTGAGTATGAGCATTCAAAATATTCTTTTGAAATCAGTGATCAGGAAATGCTGTTGGAAAACTTTGATAAATTTGAAAAAGAAGCAAAGCGCTGTATCGACGAAAGTCTGGTGCATCCGGCGTATGATTATATTTTGAAATGCAGCCACACCTTTAACCTGTTGGACGCACGTGGTGCAGTGTCTGTTACGGAGCGTGCCGGTTATCTGGCTCGAATCCGAAATATGGCGCGTGCTGTTGCGAAGATTTTTGTGGCTGAAAGAGAAAAATTGGGCTATCCTCTATTGAACAAAGAGCAGTCTGAGAAAGGAGCTGAATAGACATGGCGAATAATCTATTATTGGAGATCGGATTGGAAGAAATGCCGGCTCACGTAGTAACCCCCAGCCGTTTGCAGCTAGAGGAAAAGGTATTGAAATTTATGGACGAGCATAATCTTGGCTATGAATCTGTTCAGACATATTCGACGCCTAGACGTTTAGCCATCTATATTACAAATATTCCAGAAAGACAGGAAGATACTCAGGAAGAAGTAAAAGGTCCTGCAAAGAAAATTGCACAGGATGATGCCGGAAACTGGTCGAAAGCTGCCGAAGGCTTTGTCCGTGGACAAGGATTGACAACAGATGCAATCACATTCAGAGAACTGAATGGTGTGGAATATGTTTATGTAACAAAATACGTTCATGGGAAAGAATCGAAAGAAGTGCTGAAGGGACTGAAAGAGGTTATTCTTAGCCTGACATTCCCAGTAACGATGCATTGGGCTGATTACGATTTTGAGTACATTCGTCCGATTCATTGGATCACAGCTCTATTGGATGATGAAGTTATTCCTTTTGAAATTTTAGATGTGAAAACTGGTAACAGTACAAGAGGCCACCGTTTCCTAGGAGATGAAACAACCTTTGCTCATGCTGATGAGTATGAAGAAAAGCTTCTTGAACAGTTTGTGATTGCAGATCCTATGAAGCGTCAGGAAATGATTGTTGAGCAAGCTGAGGTTTTAGCGAAGAAAAATAGTTGGTCATTGGATCTGGATGAGGATTTACTTGAAGAGGTTAATAACCTAGTAGAATACCCAACGGTGTTTATTGGTAATTTTGATGAAAAATATCTGTCTGTTCCTGATGAAGTGTTAGTGACTTCGATGAAAGAGCATCAGCGCTATTTTGATGTTCGAAATGATAAAGGGATGCTTTTACCTCATTTTATTGCTGTTAGAAATGGCGATAATGTTCATTTAGAGAATGTCATCAAAGGGAATGAAAAGGTGCTGGTTGCTCGCTTAGAGGATGCGGAGTTCTTCTTCAATGAAGACAAAAAACTATCAATTGATGCTTGTGTCAATAAATTGAAGAACGTTACTTTCCATGAAAAAATTGGTTCTATCTACGAAAAAATGCAGCGTGTATCTGTGATTGCTGAAATCATTGGAAAACGTTTAGGTCTGGGTGAACAAGAATTGACGGATCTGAACCGGGCAGCGCAAATTTATAAGTTCGACCTTGTGACAAACATGGTTGGAGAATTTCCGGAGCTTCAAGGGATCATGGGAGAAAAATATGCATTGCTGCAGGGAGAAACACCGGCGGTAGCTAAAGCTATTCGGGAACACTATATGCCGATTTCCAGTGAAGGCGAACTACCTGAATCAACCATTGGTTCTGTTCTGGCGATTGCTGACAAACTGGATAGTGTTCTTACCTTCTTTGCTGTAGGTATGATTCCAAGTGGTTCGAATGATCCATATGCACTACGCCGTCAAACCTATGGAGTTATCCGTATTGTTGAAAATAAAAATTGGCAGTTTCCACTGGCTGATCTGCAAAAAGAAATCGACGATCAAATCAACAAGGATAGTGACCGTTTCGGTATCCAGTTGATAAGCGGACAAAATGAAGTGATTGATTTTGTGAAGGCGAGATTGCGTCAGCTCCTGTTGACGAAAAACATCCGTCATGACATTATCGATGCAGTCATTTCTGCGGATCAAAGAGATATGATGAAGCTATTTACCTCTGCGATGATCATCAGAGAGCACGTATCTGATGCTGATTTCCGTCCATCTATCGAAGCATTGACTCGTGTGCTGAATCTTGCGAAAAAGAGCCGAGAACTGTTCAAGGATGAGTTAGCTGTAGAAGAAACTCTATTTGAAAATGACTCTGAGAAGGCACTCCATAAAGCGGTAAATGAGGTGGAGGAAGCTTTTAAAAACAATACGATGGCTGAAAATTATCAAGCATTGATTGCTTTGAAACCGTTGATTGAAGAATACTTCGATAATACAATGGTTATGGTAGACGATGAGCGAGTGAAAATGAATAGACTGGCAGAATTGAACCGTATTGCCCATTTGGTTCTTTCATTGGCGAGCTTTGACCTATTGAATGTGAAGTAAGAGTTGAAAAGAAGGAATGCTGCTCGTTTCGGGCGGGTTTCTTCTTTTTTTAGACTAGTGTTTTAAAATGAAACAAGCAACGGATAAAAGAATTGAAAGCTGAGGAATATAATGATGAGGATCAGGGAATATCGAGCTGATATAGATCGTGAAGCAGTCATTGCTTTAAGTGAAAGGCTGGCTGATTTTGAGCTTCCTACGAGAGTTGTTAGAAAAGAATTAGGGGAAAAGCAGATGGCGTGGATGGCGGAAGATCTGGACAAGTTGAATGAGGCTGTTAGCCGACTAGTGGTTCTAGTGAATACCGATGAGGAAATAAGCGGGTTCCTTGAATTACAGGAAGAAGTAGACTGGTTAACTAATCAAAAGCAAGCTTATCTTTCGAGAATTTGCTTGGCCAAAGATGCAACAGGAAAAGGCTACGCTAAAAAGCTGATGCTGCTTGCAGAAGAATGGGCTATCACGCAAGGGTACACTGGAATTTCACTAATGGTCGTTGCAACAAATGAACATGCGATAGACGTTTACCGTTCTTTAGGTTATGAAGTAGAAACGATGAAAATGCGTAAGGAATTGAGATAAAAAAAGAGGCTGAGACAGAAGTGTTTAGCTACAAGCAATAAGCCGGAATTCACGAAAATTGTTTCACAAATTTTTGTTGAATTCCAGCTTATTGTCGTAGGAGCTACTTCTGACTCGCCGTTTATTCGGATTTAGGGTATGGAAAAGAGTGGCAACAGATTATTGTCCCACTCTCTTTTTAAATTATTTTCGTTGTTGTTTTCCTGCATTACGTCCGCCCTTAGCAGACTTGTCCTCATGCAAAATCGTTTCTTTGGCAGTTGGTGTCACATCCTTGATAGGAGTGACCACTTGTTTTGGAGGATTTTTCTTCATTTCCTCTGCAACCTGCGCTTTGATTCTTGGCTTCAATAGGATATTTGTAATAAAGGTTTGAATACAACTGAAAATACCCCCGACTACCCAATACAGGGCAACTCCCGCAGGAGATTGGAAGGACATGAATACAATCATCAGTGGGGAAACAATCAGCATTGATTTCATTGTTTTCTTCTGTTCCTCAGGAATACCAATGGTTGAGATGTATCCTTGAATCAAGTAAGCGATACCTGCCAGAACCACGAAGACGATACTAGGTTGACCAAGATTGATTCCAAAGAAATCAGCCTCACTAATCCCCTCTGTGTATCTTGCAGCAAAAAACAAGGCAGAGAAAATCGGCATTTGAATCAATAAAGGCAGACAGCCGATACCGCCCATCATGCTTACATTATTTTCTTTGTATACACGCTGCATCTCTGCTTGAGCCTCAGCTTGTTCTTCTCTGGTCGTTGCTTGTTTCAAACGTTCTTGAATAACATCGATCTGAGGTTTGATTGACTGCATTTTTTCAGTTTGGATCATGCTCTTACGTGATTGATTCAAACCAATCGGTAGGATGATCAGACGTACAATGATGGTAATCACAACGATTGCCCAACCATAGTTCCAGTTAAAGTTATCTACTAGATATGTAATCATATTGCTCATAGGCTGAACTAAGTAATTGTACACGAAGCCTTCACCGGTAGGTTGTCCGTCACTGCCGGTCTTCACACATCCTGATAAGAAAAGCATTAAAGTAATAAGTCCTGATCCAAGTAGCCATTTATTGAATTTTTTCATAGAATTCTTCCTTTTTCTAAAATTTGCACAAACTTAACTATACTTTAAATCTATTGTTTTTTCAATAATAATTCAGAAAACCAAAGGAATCTTATCGAATAATCAATGATCCATGCATAGAATAGATAGGGCATCTTGCTAAACGAAAGTAATATAAAGCTTGTGAAGAGAGGAACATGCGGAAATAAAAGAAGTGAGCCAAAAGGGCTCTATCTTGAGAAATAAGAAGGGCAGTTAAAATAACTTTGCCTATTTCTACTTACATCAAAAAATAGCTTTTGACTCGAAATTTTCCTGCATAGAGAATCAGCTCTTTCATCCATTGATTTTCTACTTATCAAGAAAATTAGTTTGTTACCTTGAATGAGGTGTAGTTCTCAATCAGCGGATCATCCTGAATATCAACATAGGTGACCCGTCCAGACGGTGTAGGGGAGTCTTTGACCTTTTTGATAAATGCATCCATCGCATCAAATGACCCAACAGCTTCAATCGAAACAGATCCGTCGTCTTCGTTTCTGACAGTACCATTTATTTGAAGCTGATCTGCAACCATTTTTGTCATATAACGAAAGCCAACACCTTGTACCCGTCCTTGTACATTCATTCTGACTTTTCTCATCTTCAGCCCTCCGATACGTGCTTGTTTAATCTAATGATAGCGTTTTTTTGTTCTTCCTTCAAGTTTTCTTACATCGTCTGAATTGAAGCATGGTATAATAACAGACGAGGTGAGCACATGAAAGAAATCACATCCAGTAAAAATGAGTGGATCAAGACAATCAAAAAACTGCATCGGAAGAAACACCGGGAAGAAATGCAGGAGTATCTTATAGAAGGTTTTCATTTAGTGGAGGAAGCGGTGAACCATTCAGCCGCAATTCGTTGGATTCTTGTGACGAAGCGGGGAGTGAATGAATGGAAGGAATGGCTTGAGGAGCAAGATACAGAAATAATTGTTTTGGTTAGCGATGAGGTAATGAAAAGTCTATCTGACTTGCCGACACCTCAAGGAATTCTTGCAGTGGTAGGGATGCCGACAATATCAGAAGAACTGAAAGACAGCTTTACAGGTTCTTGGCTGGCTCTCGATCAGGTACAAGATCCGGGAAATGTAGGAACGATGATTCGAACAGCTGATGCTGCCGGATTTACAGGCGTCATCATGGGAGAAGGAGCTGCGGATATCTACAGTACGAAAGTCTTGCGTGCAATGCAGGGAAGTCATTTCCATCTGCCGATTTTAACTGGAGATATTTTAGAGATGATTCAGGCGTTCAAAACACAAGGAAGTGCTATCTATGGAACGGAATTGAATGATGAGGCAGTAGAATATACAAGTATCGAACCACAACAGAATTTTCTATTGATTATGGGGAATGAGGGAAATGGTGTCAGGCAGGATATATTGGATCAGACAACGAAGAACCTGTTTATTCCTATCAAAGGAAAAGCTGAATCCTTGAATGTTGCAGTAGCAGCAGGGATTTTAATGTACTCACTAAAGAAGTAGAGAAGAGCAATAGAGTTTGGGAGATGAAACAATTCCCAAACTCTATTTTTTACCAATTCCCACGTTTGATTAAAAAGTGAAAGGATATTTCACATGACCAATTAGTCGGTAGACTGTCATTTTTGTCAACTATATTCTTTCGAAAGAAATAAGAGGTGTAGCAGAAGAAAAAAATAAGGAGATCAGCTGAAATGAGGAAATTATAAGAAACTTGAATCGATTCAAAAAAGCGGTTGCATTTCAAAAAAAGAACTGATATGATGTATTTGAATCGATTCAAGTAATACAAATTATTTTTTTATTCAATTAGTTAGGACAGTAAACTAACTAATGAGATATGGAGGAGTCATAATGAAATTTATTGACAAGTTATCTGAAAAGTTGTTACCTGTTGCTGCAAAAATCAATAGTCAACGTCACCTAAGTGCTATTCGGGATGGTTTCATCATCACGATGCCATTGATCATGGCAGCATCCTTTTTCATTTTACTGAATGCTGTTGTGTTTTCCAACGCTTGGGTTCAGCAGTTTATTGATCTGAGTTTTCTGGCTGGCTTAGCGGGTATTGTAAACAATGGGACTATGGGAATTTTAGCTATTTTAGTTTGCTATAACATTGGATTCAACCTTGCTTCTTGGTATGCTGCATCTGGGAAAATAGAGAATAAGGGTTTCAGTCCTACACACGCAGGGGGGTTAAGTGTTGCGTTGATGTTTGTGATGGTTCCGTTGAATAGTACAATCACACTTGCTGATGGAACAACTGCCGAGGTAAGCGGAGTTTATTTGCAGTCGCTGACCTCTTCGTCCGGTTTGTTTCTAGCAATGCTGGCAGCGTTAGCCGGCACTGAGTTATTTGTCCGTTTTTCAAAAATTGAAAAGCTGCGAATCAAAATGCCTGAAAGTGTACCTCCGGCAGTCGGGACGTCATTTAATTCTTTAGTTCCGGAAGTGTTAGTTATCATTATTTTTGCGGTTGCTGTTTTTGTTCTGGATAAAACAACAGGGCTTACAGTACCCGAAGTTGTTGATGTGATTATCCAGACACCGTTAAAAGGGTTTGTCTTATCTGCTCCAGGGATGCTGTTTATCCAGTTCATTTCTGATACACTGTGGGTATTCGGGATGCATGGTTCAAGTATCTTATCTCCAATTAAATCAGCACCTATGCTGGCGGCTATTCAGGAAAATATGGCTGCTTTTGAGGCCGGAACGACGATTCCGAACATTGTCACAGAACCATTTGTGGGCAGCTTTGGTCTGTTGGGTGGCGGCGGTTGTATTTTACCGTTGATCATCGCAATATTTATTGTTTCAAAAAGGAAAGAACAAAAAGATGTTGCCAGACTTGGTTTGGCACCTAGCTGTTTCAATATTGCAGAGCCAATTATGTTTGGCTTGCCTGTCGTGATGAATCCAATCTTCATGATTCCATGCGCACTGATTCCATCGATCAATCTAGTGATTGCCTATTTCGCAACTAGTATTGGATTAATTGGTAAAACAGTAGCTGCAGCCCCATGGATCACACCACCGGTATTTCAGGCATGGATCGCAACTGGCGGGAATCTGCCGGCTGCCATTCTAGCGTTGCTGCTGTTTATCATGGATATTCTACTCTTTATTCCATTTATCATGGCAAGTAACAAAGCAAAAGGATTGGAAATGGCATAAAAACGAATAACTTATGGAAAGGAACAAGGAAGATGAGTTATAAAAATCCTGAAAAGACGATTCATGAGCGAGTGAAGGATCTGTTAGGTCGAATGACCTTGGAGGAAAAAGCTGGTCAAGTCAATCAGCATCTATATGGGTGGAAAACATATGAGAAACAACAAGGGACCATTCATTTAACTGATTATTTCAAAGATCACGTGCGCTGGGGAAAAGGCATGGGAGCTTTATACGGGCTGTTCAGAGCTGATCCGTGGTCAAAGGTAAATCATGTGACGGGTATTCCTGCAGAGGATAGCTGGAAACTGGCAAATGAGATTCAGGATTATGTAATCAACCATTCGAGATTGGGTATCCCTGTTTTGCTGGCAGAGGAGTGTCCACATGGGCACCAAGGGCTTGGCAGTATCTCTTATCCGACGAATATCGGCAGAGGTAATTCCTTCAACTGTCAGTTGATTGAAGATACTTCTCGACATATGGCAGAGGAGCTTGCGATGAAGGGGGTTCATCTGGCACTTGTTTCTTCCTTGGATTTGAGTCGTGATCCACGCTGGGGACGGACAGAAGAGTGTTATGGAGAAGATCCTTATCTGGCTGCTGCCTTCAATCACTCAATCATTTCAGGTTTTCAAGGAGAGATGATCAACGATCGTCAGCTAGTTGCCCAACAGACAGTTGAAGAAATTGGCAGAAGACCTGAGCAGATAGGTGTTGTTTTGAAGCACTGTGTTGCCCAAGGAGATGCTCTTGGCGGTCATAATTCGGGAGCAGTGAATCTTGGTGAGCGTGAGTTTATGGAAATTTACCACCCATTGCTGAAGAGTGCGAAAAACGCGGTAGGGATCATGGCAGCATACAATGATATCGATGGTATTCCCTGTCATACCAATGAACTGCTGTTTCAAAAGCTGCTGCGTCAGGAAATCGGCTATCAAGGGATCGTAATGGCTGATGGAACTGCTTTAGATCGATTGGCACCAATCTATGGATCGAATGAACATTCTGCCGGAAGAGCGTTACAGGCCGGAATCGACTTGAGCCTTTGGGATACCACTTATTTAACAGTCGGCAGTGGTGTAGAAAAGGGAATCATTCAACAGAATCATTTAGACGAAGCGGTTTATAGAATACTAAGTGTGAAATTCATGCTCGGGCTATTTGATCGCCCATATACAGAAAAACCAGAAGCATCCTATAAAGAAAAAGTGTACAGCTATCAGCAGGCAAATCATCAGATGGCCGCAGAAAGCATGACTTTACTGAAAAATGAAGGAATCCTTCCGCTAGATGATTGCGGCGAAAATTTGGCAGTCATTGGGCCAAATGGGCACGCATTATACAACCAGTTGGGTGATTATACTGCACCCCAGACAGATGAAGCATTGGAACGTACGATATTTGCAAGCATAAAAAAACAATTTGTTCATTCCAAAGCAGCCTACGCTCAAGGCTGTGACATACGAGATGAAAAGAATCAAGAACCTCTTATGGAAAAGGCTGTTGAGCTAGCTGAAAAAAGTGATAAAATTATTCTTGTACTTGGCGGCTCCAGCGCTAGAAACTTTGACATGGAATTTTTTGCCAATGGTGCTGTGTCTTCTAAAGGAGTTAATATGGACTCCGGGGAAAATGTTGATGTTGCTTCACTTGCTTTAGGCGGGCGACAGCTGGCATTGTTGGAGCGTTTGAGTAAACTTGGGAAGCCGATCGTGACGATCATGATCCAAGGCAGACCTCATGAAATAGACATCGTTTGTCAGAAATCAGCAGCGGTTATTACTGCTTGGTATCCAGGACAAGAAGGCGGACCTGCTTTGGCACAGATTTTAGCTGGAGAAGTCAATCCAAGCGGTAAGCTGAGTATCAGCTACCCTCGAAGCAGCGGTCAGCTTCCTGTTTACTACTATCAACGGGCTATTGCGATGAATGAAGATTATTATGATTTATCAGGTGCACCGCTCTTTTCTTTTGGAACTGGGACAAGCTATACAACGCTTGACTATCAGAAGATGACTATCCTGAATCCTGATATCACGAAACAGAAGGTGAAGCAAGGAGAGAAGCTGCAGGTAGAGGTAAACGTGAAAAATATCGGGAAGCGAAAAGTAAAAGAAGCGATTCTACTCTTTGTCAAACTGAAAGGCGGAGATGTCATTCAGCGAAAGAAGCTGCTTCGAGGTTTTGAAAAAATTGAGATCGAACCAAAGCAGACAAAGCAAGTATGTTTTGAGTTAGGGTTTGATGAGCTGAAGTATTTCAGTGCTCACGCCTACTTTGAGCTGACGGAACAGCTAACGATCAAAGTAGAGCATTTAGAACAGTCAGTTTGTTTGAAGGACAACTGACCTCAAGGAGGAACAACGGGTGGCCACAATACAGGAAGTAGCAAAGGAAGCGAAGGTTTCAGTGGGAAGTGTATCCAGATATTTGAACGGGCATACACTGCGACCTGAAAATATGTCACGCATTCAACTGGCAATCGAGAAGCTCGATTATACAGAAAACTTATGGGCAAAAGGGCTGAAAAGCAATCAAAGTTTTTCCATCGGTTTGTTGATGAACAATATGCAAAGTCATTTCAGCTCTTCTGTAGTGGCCACAATCGAGGATGTCTTTGAACAGGAAGGCTACGGCACACTTCTCTCCGGCTATCGGGACGATGCGACACAAATCGAACGCAAACTTGATTTTCTTTTATCACGAGGCGTCGATGGACTGATCGTATTTGGCGCAGAAGAAAGTTGGCAAGGGATTGGGAAAATCAAGGATTTAGATATTCCAGTGGTTTCAGCAATCACGCCATTGGATTTTCCAAATGTTGATTCGATTCTATTAAACAATCGTCAAAGCACATGTGATCTTGTGCAGCAGATTTTCAATCAAGGGCATCAGAAGGTGGGCTTCATTGCTGCACCGCAAATCGATTATGTAGCGAAGGAGCGTTTGAGCGGAATCTATGATGCATTTAAAAAGTCAGATAAGACCTTGGATGAGCAATACATCGTTTATGGAGACTATTCAAGAAACAGCGGGTATCAATGCATGGAGCAGCTGTTTTCTTTAGGAGATGTGACAGCTGTGTTTGTCTGTAACTACAATATGTCTTTAGGTGCGTTGGAGGCAATCTATAAACACGAGTTGAAAATCGGTGCGGATATTTCCTTCGCCAGCTACGATTATTTTGAGGCCAGTGATGTCTTTCATCCGAAGTTGACAGTCATCAAACAGCCTGTTGCTGAGTTTGGTCAGCTGACAGCCAACCGCATTCTTCAACGAATCAAAGAAAAAACAGATATAGAAGGACAACAGCTTGTAGTCAAAAATGAAATTTTATGGCGAGACTCGATCGCTAAACGATAAATCAGACAACACAAGGGTGAATGGTACATGAAAATCAGACAGGATATTGAAGAGAATCTCCAAACGCAACAGGAGGCATACAGCACGCTTCCTGAAAAGGTCAAAGAGCAGTTGGAGAAGTTCCAAGATGATAAATTAGGGGTTATTTTTCACTGGGGGTTATACGCGGTTGCCGGCATTGTTGAATCCTGGCAGCTTTCTGAAGAGGATACATGGGCAAGAAAACAACCATGGCGTGAAAATTTCGAGCAGCTGAGACAAGATTATTGGCAGCTGAATGAGGTATTTGATCCGCAAAAATTCTGTCCTGAAAAATGGGCAGCGCAATGCAAGACTGCCGGCTTCAAGTATATGCTCTTTACGACAAAGCATCATGACGGCTTTAATATGTATGATACTCAGTATTCTGATTATAAGATAACTGCGAATAGCTGTCCTTTTCATGGAAACAGCCGAAGGGATATTTTCGGTGAGGCAGCAAAAGCGTTTCAACAGGAAGGCATGGCCACAGGAATCTACTATTCTAAAGCAGATTGGGCTAGCCCATTATATTGGACACCGAAGAGTAGACCCAAAGGACGGTATGCCAGCTATGACCCATTGGAACAACCCAAAACATGGCATGGTTATCAAAAGTTTGTCTTCAATCAGTTGGAGGAGCTGTGTACGAGATATGGCAAAATGGATATTCTTTGGTTGGATGCCGGCTGGGTAAATACAGCAAATCATGAGTATCTGGATATGGATGGAATCATTCCTAAGCTGCGGGAAAGTCAGCCGCAATTGATTGTAGTCGATCGTACGGTCGGCGGTGTCTATGAAAATTATGTAACACCGGAAAGAAAAGTTCCTGACGAGCTGCCCAACAAGGTTTGGGAAAGTAATATTCCACTTGCAAAAAATTGGGGATATGTTCCTAATGACACCTATAAATCCTTTGAGGAAATTCTAACATTGCTGATTCAGATAACGGCGAAGGGTGGAAACCTTCTTTTAGGGATTGGTCCTAAGCCAGACGGTACACTGCCATCGCAAGCCCTTGAGTTAATGGAGCAATTAGGCAGCTGGCTTGCCATTTATGGCGAAGGAATTTATGGAACACGCAGTTATTCAGTTCCGCAAACCAATAATTGGTATTTCACTAAAAAAGAAGAGAAAATCTATGGTTTCCATTTTAATGTCACTATGGATCCTATTCTGGCATTGTCACTAAAAGAATTGGAAATCCCGACTGGAAGCTTGAGCATCAAAAACATAAAAACAAATCATATGTATTCGATTCAGGATGGAATGATTCATCTGACAGAGAAAGACCGACAGGAATTTGTTACCGGAATCGAAATTCAGATAGAAACAGAGGGATAACAGAAATGAGAGAATTCTCAAAAGCATTTTTATGGGGAGCAGCAGCATCTGCACCGCAGACTGAAGGACACAGCTTGGAAAATGGTAAATCAGCATCTACTTGGGATGAATGGTTCAAGCTGGCACCGAAGAAGTTCCATGAGCATCAAGGACCAAAGGACACCTCGAATGTTTACGAAATGTACCATGAGGATATCCAACGAATGAAGGAACTAGGGATGAATTCCTATAGAACTTCTATTGCATGGACGCGTCTATTGCCGGATGGTCGTACAATCAATCCGGAGGGAGCGGCATTTTATCAGTCGTATTTTGCTGAGCTTAAGGCAAATGGTGTTGAGCCGATCATTAACCTATTTCATTTTGATCTTCCGTGGTGGCTGATGGAAAAGGGCGGCTGGGAAACACGAGAGTCTGTAGAAGCGTTTGCTTTTTATGCGAAAACTGCTTTTGAATTGTTCGGTGATACAGTCAAATATTGGACAACATTCAATGAGCCGTTGGTCCACATTGAATGTGGGTATCTATATGGCTATCATTATCCTGCAATCGTGGATTTTAAAAGGGCTGTTCAAGTAGGCTATCATACCTTGATGGCACATGTACGAGCGGTGGAAGAATTTAGAAAACTGCAAATTGAAGAAGGAAAAATCGGACTTATTCTCAATATCTCTCCTGCCTATCCGAAAAGCCAGTCAGAAGAAGATCTCAAGGCAAAAGAGCTGGCAGACTTGTTCAATACGAATAGCTTTCTTGATCCTGTAGTTCATGGGGAAATTCCGGGCAAGCTGATTGATGTTATTAAGGAAAACGGTCTGGCTCCAATAACAGAAAAGCAAGATAGGCTGCTTATTCAAGAGAATACAGTTGATTTTATTGGGTTGAATTACTATCAGCCTCGAAGGGTTCAAGCTCCTGAAATATCTCATGTTCCAGCTGAAATGCCATCTGATTTCTATGTTCCATATGATAAACCAGATAAGCGGATCAATCCGTATCGAGGCTGGGAGATTTATCCTGAAGCATTATTCGATGTTGCAATGATGATGAAAGAACAGTATGGCAATATTCCTTGGTATGTTTCTGAAAACGGCATGGGTGTTGCTGAAGAAGAACGATTCAGGGATGAAAATGGGATGATTCAAGATGAGTATCGAATTGATTTTATAAAAGAGCATTTACGCGAGCTGCATAAAGGAATCCAAGAGGGAAGCAACTGCTTCGGTTATCACACTTGGACCTTTGTGGACTGTTGGTCGTGGCTTAACGGCTATCGTAACCGTTACGGCTTTTACCGTGTAGATATCGAGAACAACTTTAAGCGCACCTTGAAGAAAAGCGGCTTGTGGTATAAAACGTTGATAGAGCAACATGGTTTTTCTGATAAGTAAATGAGTGGCGGAACCGTACAGACAACTGCATGATAGGCGGTTGTCTGTACGGTTTCTAATTATAGAAGCAAAAGGTAAATAAATTCTTCGCTGCTATCTTGCGTTTGCCGGATATCTGTTGTATACTATCAAAGGTGCTGCTTTTCAGCGCTAAATCCACATCCTGGTTTGATTTATAAAGTGGTGCCGTTTACGGTTCTTTATAAAGAAGAGAACAGGAGAGGAAACAAAAAAACCAAATTGGAGGAAACAAAATCATGGCAGTAATTTCTATGAAACAATTACTTGAAGCCGGCGTACACTTTGGACACCAAACACGTCGCTGGAACCCGAAGATGAAAAAATACATCTTCACAGAAAGAAACGGAATCTACATCATTGATTTGCAAAAAACAGTGAAATTGGTAGATGCAGCTTACGATTACATGAAGAATGTTGCTGAAGAAGGCGGCGTTGCTTTGTTCGTAGGTACTAAAAAGCAAGCACAGGAAGCAATCAAAGATGAAGCTATCCGTGCGGGTCAATACTTTGTAAACCACCGTTGGTTAGGTGGAACATTGACTAACTGGGATACAATCCAAAAACGTATCAAACGTTTGAAAGATATCAATAGAATGGAAGAAGACGGAACTTTTGACGTTCTTCCTAAAAAAGAAGTCGTTGGTTTGAACAAACAACGTGAACGTCTTGAAAAATTCTTGGGCGGTATCGCTGATATGCCTAGAGTTCCAGACGTAATGTACATTGTTGACCCTCGTAAAGAACGTATTGCTGTTCAAGAAGCACATAAATTGAACATCCCAATCGTAGCGATGGTTGATACAAACTGTGATCCTGATGAGATCGATGTAGTGATCCCATCAAATGACGATGCGATTCGTGCCGTTAAATTAATCACAGCTAAAATGGCTGATGCTTTCATCGAAGGAAACCAAGGGGAAGATCAAGCTGTTGAGGAAATGTTCGTTGAGCAAGCTCCTGAAGAAGCAACATCAATCGAAGAAATCGTTGAAGTTGTTGAAGGTACTAACGAAGGCGCTGCAGAATAATACGAAATAACATGATAAACGAATAAATGAACGGAGCTGTCTCAAGGGCTGGGCGATAAAGCCTGATGCTCCTTTGGGATAGCTTTTTTTAACAATTGAGACAATCACTTTGAGGAGGACATAGAAAAATGGCAGATATTTCAGCAAAATTAGTAAAACAATTACGTGACATGACCGGTGTCGGCATGATGGACGCAAAAAGAGCGTTGGTAGAAGTAGAAGGCGATATGGACAAAGCTGTTGACTATCTACGTGAAAAAGGAATGGCAAAAGCTGGTAAGAAAAATGACCGTATTGCTGCTGAAGGCTTGGCAAACGTAGCGGTAGCTGGCAACTTTGCAGCAATTGTAGAAATCAACTCAGAAACTGACTTCGTTTCTAAAAATGAAATGTTCCAAGACCTTGTTAAGAACATTGCAAAAGAAGTTGCAACAAACAAACCTGCTTCTATGGAAGAAGCAATGGCTCTTAAAACAGAAAAAGGTACGATCGAAACTGAATTGATCGAAGCTCAAACTGTTATCGGAGAAAGAATCAACTTCCGTCGTTTTGAATTAGTTGAAAAAGCTGACAACGCTGCTTTCGGTGCTTACTTGCACATGGGCGGACGTATTGCTGTATTAACTGTTCTTGATGGAACAACTGATGAAGACGCTGCGAAAGATGTTGCAATGCATATTGCTGCAATCAACCCTCGCTATGTTGATGAATCTCAAATCCCTCAAGAAGAATTAGAACATGAAAAATCAGTTCTTACTGAGCAAGCATTGAACGAAGGCAAACCAGCAAACATCGTTGACAAAATGGTTGTCGGTCGTTTGAATAAATTCAAAGCTGAAATTTCTTTAGTGGATCAACCATTCGTTAAAGATCCGGATATGACAGTTGCGAAATTCGTTGCTTCTAAAGGCGGCACAGTGAAATATTTCGTACGCTTTGAAGTTGGAGAAGGAATCGAGAAACGTGAAGATAACTTTGCTGACGAAGTAATGAGTCAAATGAAAAAATAATTCAACTGAATCAACGGCTGATGCCGAAGCAGTTTCTTCTTAACTATTTGAAGTGAATCGTTTCTGTGTCAGCTCCGTGAGGGTAGGACAACAATTGAAATGAAAATTGTCCTGCCCTCTAACTACGAGGAAACAGCGGCACAAAAGCTGCTCTTTTGAAATTAAGCCGAAATATACCGAAAACAAGGGAAACCATTTTCGTATATTCCGGCTTAATTCTCGGAGCAACCTGCTTTTGTACCGATCTCTTTTAAGCAATGTCAAAGAATTACCTGAAAGAACAGTCATCTTATGATAAAATGGCTATAGAGAAATGGTGGAGGGAAAAGACAAGATGGTAAAACCTAAATATCAACGTGTAGTATTGAAATTGAGTGGTGAGGCGTTAGCCGGAGATGATGGATTTGGCATCAAACCTCCAGTTATCAAAGAAATCGTCGAAGAAATCAAAGAAGTACACGAACTTGGCATCGAGATGGCTATAGTTGTCGGAGGCGGTAATATCTGGCGTGGACAGATTGGTGCTCAAATGGGTATGGAAAGAGCGCAAGCGGACTACATGGGCATGCTTGCTACAGTGATGAATGCACTGGCTTTACAGGATACTTTAGAAAATTTAGGTGTACCGACACGTGTTCAAACATCTATCGAAATGCGTCAAATTGCTGAACCGTACATTCGTAGAAGAGCAGAGCGTCACCTTGAAAAAGGCCGCGTTGTTATTTTCGCTGGCGGTACTGGAAACCCTTATTTCTCAACAGACACGACAGCAGCGCTTCGTGCAGCTGAAATTGATGCAGATGTGATCCTGATGGCGAAAAACAACGTTGATGGTGTATATTCTGCTGATCCGAAGCTGGATGCTACTGCTGTGAAATTTGATGAACTGACTCATTTAGATGTCATTTCTAAGGGATTACAGGTCATGGATTCTACAGCCAGCTCATTGAGCATGGATAACGATATTCCATTACTTGTCTTTAACCTGAATGAACCTGGAAATATTCGTCGAGCATGCCTTGGCGAAAATATCGGAACAACTGTTAGGGGGAAATAATATGTCTAAAGCAACATTAGCAACTGCACAAGAAAAAATGGAAAAAGCAGAACAAAATCTACAGCGTGAGCTGGGACAAATCCGTGCCGGCAGAGCCAATGCAAGCCTGCTTGATCGTATCACTGTAGAATATTACGGTGCACCTACACCAGTCAATCAATTGGCAAGTATCACGATTCCGGAAGCACGTATCTTAATGATCACGCCTTTTGACAAAAATTCAATCGGAGATATCGAAAAAGCACTTCAATCAAGCGATATCGGTATCAGTCCAACCAATGATGGAAATGTTATTCGTTTGGTGATTCCACAGCTGACAGAAGAACGTCGTAGAGAATTAACGAAAGACGTAAAGAAAGAAGCTGAAAATGCAAAGGTTGCTGTGAGAAACATTCGTCGTGATGCGATGGATGATTTGAAGAAGCAGCAAAAAAATGGCGACATTACTGAAGATGATCTAAGAAATCTTGAAAAAGATGTCCAAAAAATCACTGATGATAGTGTGAAAAACATTGATCAAATCACAGCAGATAAAGAAAAAGAATTATTAGACGTTTAAGTCTGGTTATCTGCGTATTATATTAAAAGAAACTATACTGACTGAAATGGAGCCTATGTGCTGTGTTTCAGTCAGTTTTTTTAAAAGTATCCATCATGTTTACATATTTATTTATTTCTTTTTGTCTGTTATAATTTTATGCGAAGTTTTATTTTTGTTATTATTCTATCTTGTTTCTATGATAAAAGATAATTGATCAATGTATTGTTTTTATTTTTTCAGGACTTTATATTTTTCCGTTTCTTTTTGCCGGATTAATTGAGAAAAAGCATTGTAAGTCGTCTTTGATTATGGAATAATGAAGGGTAAATGGAAAATATCTAATACAAGGAGATGAAATTGTGAATTTTATAAAACGGGCTCTGTTGAGTGTAGCCAGAAAAAAAGGGAAATCAATTATTTTGTTTTCTGTTATTTTTATTTTAGGAAACGTCATTGCTGGGGCAATTGCTATTCAGCAGTCAACTCAAAATGTTGAAAAGAATGTTAAAAGCCAACTCGGCGGTATGGCTACTATAGAACTGGATTATGAAAATAATCAGGATAAATTCATGGAAGCAGATCTTGTTATTGAGAATCTTACAGAAGAGAAGATCAAAACAATCGGAGAATCTCCTTATGTTAAGTACTATGATTATAACTCTGTTTCTTGGGCTGAAACAAAGAGCTTGAAAACAGCTTCGATGGACGAGGAAAATATGTACGGCAGCAGCGGCTTTAATTTGAAAGGCTCAAACTACCCTAAAATCCTTGACGTTGAAGAAAAGAATATCAAGATTACGGATGGGACAGTCTTTACACAGGACGATATTGACAACGGAAAAAATGTTGCTTTGATTTCAACAGGGGTTGCTGAAGCAAATGGTTTATCAGTAGGGGATCAGATGATCATCGACCGCGTTGCCAATGACTATACCGAAAGCGGAGAAACAAAAGAATTGTTTAAAATGGATATCCCTGTAGAGATCATCGGGATATTTGAACCGGTAACGGTTGAGATGAAGGACAGCTCAGATGAAGACTCGAACAGTATGGCGATGGACCAGCAGCAGTATATGTCAATGGAGCAGATGAATACGATTTACTTACCGAATAAAGTCGTTATTGAAAATGACAAAGCATTCTCAGATAAATACATGGAAGAATCGCCAACCTATGCTGAATCAATGGCAGAGTCTGGTTTGGAAGAGGAAACCTATGAATATTATACACCTGTCTATGTATTGAACAGCGTGGATGATGTTGAAGCCTTCAAAGAGGAAACGGAACCACTTCTTCCCCCATTGTACGCAGTGAAGGCATCAACAGATCAATATGACCAAATTGGCGGAAGCATGAACAGCCTTTCTAAAATTTCAGGCTATGTTGTTACGATTGCTGTAGCAGCTGCGTTGTTGATTATTTCTCTGGTTGTTCTATTGTTCATGCGTGATCGTAAACACGAGCTGGGAATTTATCTGTCTTTAGGTGATAAGAGAGGCCACGTAATGGGACAAATCATCATTGAGATGGTATTGATCAGCGGAATTGCATTGGTTCTATCATTGATCAGCGGGAACTTCCTTGGAAAAATTGTTTCCGATTCGCTGTTGAATAGTGATATTTTGACTACAGCAAATGATTCAATGGATATGATGTATTATGCAGGATCATCTCTAGGTGTTTCTGATTTGACGACTGCGGATATCATGAATTCTTATAAAGTCGAATTCTCTTTAGGATATGTTGTGACTTATTTAGTGGTAGGCTTGGCAACAACACTGCTTTCTGCTATTGTACCGCTTCTGTATATTGTTCGACTGAATCCGAAAAAAATCATGATGTAGGAGGGGAAAATAATGGCGATACTTGAAACCAAAAAACTGAACTATTATTATCAGGACGGTGATCAGCGCCGTTTCATTCTAAAAGATACAAATGTTGCCTTTGAACAAGGTAAATTTTATACGATCCTAGGTCAATCAGGGTCTGGGAAAACAACCTTTCTGTCGTTGATCAGTGCGTTAGATACGCCGCAATCAGGACAGGTACTTTTCAAAAAGAAAGACATCAAGACAATGGGCTATGATAAATTTCGAAGAGACGCAATCAGCATTATCTTCCAAAGCTACAATCTGGTTCCTTATCTGACTGCTGTAGAAAATGTTCTTGTAGCAATGTCCATCACAGATAACGAGCTTCCTGATAATCAAAAAGAGGTTGCTTACAACTTATTGGATTATATCGGTATCACTAAAGCGAAAGCAGATCGTCTTGTTAACCAGCTTTCAGGTGGAGAACAGCAGCGTGTGGCAATTGCTCGAGCGCTTTCTACAAACGTTGATATCATTTTAGCGGATGAGCCGACAGGGAATCTGGATGAAGAGATGGAAAAGGAAATTGTTGCGATTTTCAGAAAACTGGCAAAAGAGCATAACAAGTGTGTAATTGTTGTTACCCACTCGAATGATATTGCAAAAGAATCGGATGAAACATATTATTTGAAAAAAGGTGTGTTGAAGCGATATGAGTGATTTTTTATCTAACTTCCAAGGCGGGAATTATGAGAAGACTCGTCAGGATAAGCTTTATGAGAAAAATAAAGAAAAGCAAAAAACAGATGCGTCTGCTGAAAAGAAGCGAATACCTCATGAGGAACAACCTGTGATGGAAAATGATTTCAACCAGAGTGAGTCATCGTCTGCTGCCAGCGACAGCACGGCATCTGACAAATATGCAGACCTGTCTGTTGAGGAATTGCTTAGAATCAAGAAGCAGGAGCGAAAGGATCGTCAAGCGCGAAAAGAAGCTATTGATCGTGGAGAAGAACTGGAAAAACCATCAACTCCTGCAGCGCAGAGTAATCAATCGTCACAGAGAACGCCAGCTAAGCCGACTCCATCAAGGCAGCAGCATAAAGCGGTACAGCCGAGGCCGGAGCCACAGCCTGTAAGACCGGCAACTACGGTGCCGGGAGAAGAGCTGACGGAAATCGATCCTAGCTATCGTCGAAAGAAAATAATCAAGTATGTCGTACTGGCAATTATTGCACTTGTTGTCGCAGCAGCTGGTTATTTTGCTTATTATCAGTTTACCCATGTAGAGGTGCCGGATTTTACCGGAGAAGAGCTTTCAGAAGCACGTGCATGGTCCACTGAAAATGATGTGCCGTTGAAGGTGGAACAGGTTTACGATTTTGAGAAGGATGCAAATCAAATCATTTCTCAAAGCACAGCCAATAAAAAAATCAAAAAAGGGACTGAGCTGAAAATTTCTGCCAGCTTGGGACCAGATCCGGAAGAGGCAGTTCCACTGCCTGACTTCAATACGATGGCACTTGCCGCAGTCAGAGAATGGATTGTTGATAATAAGGCAGATAATTTGAGTGTTATTGAAGAAAATAATGATACAAAGGCAGCTGGAGAATTCATCAAGCTTGAGATGGTTTCAAAAGATGTTACTTCTGAAACCTACAAACGAAAAGACAAAGCTAAAGTCTATTATTCAAAAGGAACCGAGGTTTTGGAGAAAACGATTGATGTGCCTGAGTTTGTTGGAAAGACAAAAGAAGAAGTAGAAGAATGGACTAAGAAAAATGAGCTGACAGTCGAGGTGGCTGAAAGCAACTCAGATACAGTAGACTCTGGAAAAGTGATTTCTCAAGGGATTGGTAAAGGAACGAAAGTAGCTAAGAAAGATAAATTCCCAATCGTTGTCTCTGTAGGGAAAGCGTACATTGTTCCTGACTATTCTCAAGTGAAAATGGAAGAAGCGGAAAGAAACGCAGATAATTTATCCATAAAACAGGAATATAGTGACACGATTCCTTATGGAGGATTTATCGGTCAGTCAGTAATACCGGGGCAAAGCTATAAAGAAGCCGACAGACCAGTTGTTGAGGTAGCCTATTCAATCGGCAAACCATTTATGAGAGATTTGAGAAACAATACACTTGAAGGAGAAATCCAAAAAATCTTCTACGAAGAGTACCAGTCAAAGGGTGCTGCCATCACTTATCAAGTTTACTATGTTGATTCGGCAGTCACCAAGGGAACCGTGGTTGATATGAGTCAGTACAATGAGTTTGTTGGGATAAATGCTGTGATTCGGTTAGGTGTCAGTAGAGGAAACGTGCAAAATCAGGATGCATCTGATGATGCGTCTCAAAACAATGGCTCTGAAGGTTAAGAGGTAATTGTTGCATGAGCTGACCTGATCGTGATGACTGAAAAAGCTTTTCAGGATGTTTGATCAGCAGTAGATAAAAGGAGCAGTTGGAGTTTCAGCTATGGAGGAGTGAATGATATCAGGGGATTACTTCTGATTGTTTCAATTCTCTTCTATGGTGGGATTCAACCGCTCCTTTTCATTTTCTTAACAATTAAGAAAATTTTGCTCTTTGCATAGGTTTTTCTGAAAGTTATTGCTATAATAGTTGAGATATGTAAATCTTGTTGAAGAAATGGTTTCATAATTATTATTCCTTTATTTATACTAAGGGCAAGAGTCGCTTATCGTGCAATAATCGTTTCAACAAGATTTATACAGATTCTAAAATTGGAGGGAAAAATAACATGTTTCGTTTTTTTCCGCAGAAGGACAAATATATACAAGAAGAGTATGAATATACTTTTGATAAAGAGGGGAAAATCCCCAAACACATAGCCATTATCATGGATGGCAATGGCCGTTGGGCTCAGAATAGAAGACTTCCGCGGATCGCAGGTCACAAGGAAGGGATGAACACAGTAAAGAAAATAACCAAGCATGCCAGTCATTTAGGTGTGAAGGTTCTAACTCTGTATGCTTTTTCAACTGAAAATTGGAAGCGCCCCTCAGAAGAGGTTAATTTCCTGATGCAGCTGCCGGTAGATTTCTTTGATACCTTTGTACCGGAACTGATCAAAGAAAATGTGCGTGTGGAAGTGATGGGCTACAAAGAATTTTTGCCTGCCCATACACAGGATGCCGTAGCACGAGCAATTGAGCAAACCAAAGACAACACAGGTATGGTGCTTAATTTTGCGTTAAACTATGGTTCAAGAGCTGAAATCGTAACAGCAATCCAGCAGATCGCCAAAGAGGTTGAGGATGGCAATTTGGCTCCTCAGGCAATTGATGAGACAACCGTCTCCAATCATTTGATGACAGCTTTTCTTAAAGAAGACCTCCGTGATCCGGAGCTGATGATTCGCACAAGTGGAGAAGAGCGTATCAGTAACTTCTTACTTTGGCAGATTGCCTATAGTGAGTTTTTCTTTACAGATGCATTGTGGCCTGATTTTGACGGAGCATTGCTGGAAGCGGCAATTGCCTCCTTCCAAAATAGAAACCGCAGATTTGGCGGCTTGAAAGAGAACAAGGAGGAGAACACATGAGACAACGTGTGATTACAGCAGTCGTTGCATTGGCTCTGTTTATTCCAATCATCGTCTACGGAGGAATAGCAGTCGAGCTGACAGCAGCTGCTTTAGCTGTCGTAGGCGTCTATGAACTATTTAGAATGAAAGGTCTTGAGGTACTGAGCTTTGAAGGTATTGTTGCTTCAATTGCGGCAGTGGTACTGATTTTACCGAAAGAGCGTTGGTTTTTCTTTTTACCGGAGAAAACAGATAATTTTATGCTGTTCTATTTTATGGTCATGATTTTATTAGGTGCACTTGTTGCATCAAAGAATACGTATAGCATTTCTCAGGCAGGATTTCCTGTTATTACCGCGTTATATGTCGGTGTTGGATTTCAAAACTTTGTAGCTGCCAGAAGTTCAGGCTTAGTGGTGCTGCTTTATGCTCTGTTTGTCGTATGGGCAACAGATATCGGTGCATATATGGTTGGTAGAAAATATGGAAAAAGAAAGCTGTTTCCAGCTGTTTCTCCCAACAAAACAATTGAAGGGTCAATAGGCGGTATTTTGTCTGCGGTAGTAGTTGCAGTTCTTTACATCGCGTTTGTTCCCGGTAAAGAAGTTTTTGTCTATGATTTGCCAGTCATGATTGTGTTGACGATCATTTTTTCAATTGTTGGACAGTTCGGTGATCTAGTCGAATCTTCCATCAAAAGATATTACGATGTCAAAGATTCTGGAAAAATCCTTCCAGGGCATGGCGGGATTTTGGACCGCTTTGACAGCTTACTGTTTGTCTTTCCAATCATGCATTTGCTTGGACTGTTTTAAAATCAAGGAAGGGAAGGTGCGAAAACTCTGACCGTTCAGAGTTTTTCTTTATATATGAAGAAAATAGCGTTATTAGGAGCAACAGGTTCTATAGGAACCAGCACAGTTGATGTGGTCAGAGCATATCCGGACCGCTTTCAAATCGTGTCTTTGACATTTCACTCTAATGTGGCAAAAGGAAAACAATTGATTGATGCATTATCACCTGCATATGTTGGTGTTGGTTCAGAAGCAATCAAAGAAGAGTTGGAATCACTTTACCCGACAGTTCGCTTTGGTGTAGGTGAGAAGGGGATGATCGAAGCTGCTGAGCTCGCTGAAATCGATGTTGTGTTGACAGCAGTGACAGGGAGTATTGGTCTTCATCCAACATTGGCAGCGATTGAGGCAGGTAAGGATATTGCACTAGCCAATAAAGAGACTTTAGTGATGGCAGGTGAATGGGTCATGGAGGCTGCCAAAAGGAATAATGTCTCTATTTTGCCTGTAGATAGTGAGCATTCAGCGATTTTTCAGTGTTTGGAAGGACAACAATCAGCAGATAATGTCAAGGAACTGGTTATTACAGCTTCCGGAGGCAGCTTTAGAGAGTTATCCAGAGAAGATTTGAAGGCTGTGACATTGGAACAGGCATTGGCTCATCCAAACTGGTCAATGGGAGAAAAAATTACAATTGATTCTTCAACAATGGTCAATAAAGGACTTGAGGTCATTGAGGCTCATTGGTTATTTAATATGAATTATGATAAAATAAAAGTTGTTTTACACAAAGAAAGTATTGTTCATTCCATGGTTGTCTTTCAAGATGGTGCATATTTGGCTCAATTGGGTCCAAGTGATATGAGAGAACCTATTCAATATGCGTTGACTTATCCATATAGACTGCCTATAAAGAATGAAAAGGCCTTTGATCTGACAAAAATCAGTCAGCTCAATTTTGCTGAAATGGATATGACACGTTTCCCTATGCTGGCACTCGCATTTACTGTAGGGAAAATGGGCGGTGCTTATCCGACTGTTTTCAATGCAGCCAATGAAGTTGCTGTTGCAGCGTTCATTGCAGGGAAGATTTCATACCTGCAAATCGAAGAACTGATCACAAAAGCTGTAGAAAATCATAAAGAGCAGCAGCCTGTTACATTGGAAGATGTGATTGCTGTTGATAAAGATATTCGTAAAACTGTAGAAAGATGGATAAAGGAAGAAGGAAATTTATGAAAACAATCATTACTTTTATTATTATCTTTGGGATTATTGTCCTTGTACATGAATTCGGCCATTTTTTCTTTGCAAAACGTGCAGGTATCTTAGTACGTGAATTTGCAATCGGTATGGGACCGAAAATCTTTTCTCATCAGGGGAAAGATGGTACAGCTTACACACTTCGAATCCTGCCTGTCGGTGGTTATGTTCGAATGGCTGGAGCAGAAGAAGATGAGGTAGAGTTGAAGCCGGGGATGATGCTGTCCTTGGTTGTTAATGAAGAAAATAAAGTAGTAAAGATCAACACAAGCAAGAAAATTCAACTTCCAAACAGTATTCCGATTGAACTGTTGGATCATGATCTGGAAAAAGAACTTTTCATAAAAGGGTACGAAAATGGCGATGAATCACAAGAAGTGACCTATGCTGTTGATCACGATGCAAATATCATTGAAGCAAATGGTGTAGAAGTACGTATTGCTCCTCTTGATGTTCAATTTCAATCAGCGAAGCTTGGTCAAAGAATGCTGACCAATTTTGCCGGACCAATGAATAACTTTATTTTGGCGTTTGTCCTGTTTACTATATGGGTCTTTATGACTGGTGGTGTTAGTGTAACAGATACTAATAAGATTGGTGAGGTTCAAGATGGAGGTGCAGCCGCCGCAGCTGGGTTGAAGGAAAATGATGAAATCCTCTCTATTGATGGTGAAAAAATCACTGACTGGCAAAGTCTGATTACGATCATCCAGAAGAATCCTGAAAAATCTCTTGATTTTGAAGTGAAGCGAGGAAATGAAACACAGAATGTTACAGTGACACCGGAAGCAGATGATTCTGATACTGGAAAAATTGGGGTTGCAGTCCCCAAGAAGACCGGATTTACAGACAAGCTTTTAGGAGGCTTTACTGAAACAATCAATAACTCAACATTGATTTTCAAAACACTGGGCTCCCTGTTCACGAATTTTAATCTGGACAAATTAGGTGGACCGGTAATGATGTATCAAATGTCCTCCGAAGCTTCAAAATCCGGTATCGATACAATCATCTTGCTGATGGCAATGCTGTCTGTGAACTTAGGCATTGTAAATCTACTGCCGATTCCGGCAATGGATGGCGGCAAGCTCGTTCTAAATATTTTTGAAGGTGTTCGTGGAAAGCCTCTCAGTCAGGAAAAAGAGATGATTATCACGCTTGTTGGTGTCGGCTTTATCATGGTTCTGATGATCCTTGTAACATGGAACGATATTCAGCGTTTCTTTTTCTAAAACACCTATAATTGATTTGTTGGGGAAAACATGTTCACCGTTTAAATGAATAACCAAACCTAAATTAGTGTTTAGCGAAACAGATAATCGACAGGGAGAGTAAAAAAGCTGGCAGCAGCTTGATTTCTAACTGCAAGTTTATTGGGAAACTTGAGGATTCTGTACGCTTTTCTTACAAAGGAGAATTTTTAATGAAACAGTCAAGAATGTTAATACCAACTTTACGGGAAGTACCAAATGATGCGGAAGTATTGAGTCACCAGATGCTTTTGAGAGCAGGCTATGTTCGTCAGGTGTCTGCTGGAATCTATTCTTATCTGCCGTTGGCTAATCGTGTGTTGGAAAAGCTGAAAACGATCATGCGAGAAGAGTTTGAGAAAATCGGTGCTGTAGAAATGCTGATGCCTGCGTTGCTTCCAGCAGAGCTATGGAAGGAATCTGGAAGATATGAAACATATGGACCGAACCTTTACCGATTGAAGGATCGTAATGACCGTGAATACCTTTTAGGCCCTACACATGAAGAGACATTCACTGAACTGATCAGAGATGAAGTGAATTCATACAAAAAACTACCATTGAACCTATATCAAATTCAAACAAAATACCGTGATGAAAAACGCCCTCGCTTTGGCTTGCTTCGCGGAAGAGAGTTTATCATGAAGGATGGTTATTCCTTCCATGCGACTGACGAGAGTCTTGACGAATCTTATAAAGATTATGAAAAAGCTTACTCAGCGATTTTTGAACGTTGTGGTCTGGAATTTAGAGCAATCATCGGAGACGGTGGTGCAATGGGCGGAAAAGACTCTAAAGAGTTTATGGCGATTTCTGATATTGGAGAAGATACGATTTGTTACTCAACAGAAGGGGATTATGCAGCGAACCTTGAAATGGCTTCAAGCCTGTACTCTGCTAAAAAATCTCACGAGAGCTATCAAGAGCTTGAAAAGGTGGCAACGCCTAATGTTGCGACGATTCAGGAAGTTAGCGACTTTTTTGAAGTAGATCCTCAAAAAATCATCAAGTCAGTATTGTTTATTGCTGATGAAGAGCCGGTCATGGTTCTTGTTCGTGGTGATCATGAAGTGAACGACGTCAAGCTTAAGAATTTCCTTGGTGCTGACTTCATGGAAGAAGCAGCTGAAGCGGATGTAGAAAAATACATTGGTGCGAAATTCGGCTCAATCGGTCCTGTTGGCTTATCAGAAGATGTGAAGCTGTATTCAGACCTTCATGTTCAGGATTTAGGCAATGCGGTTGCGGGCGCTAATGAGACTGGCTTCCACTTGAAAAATGTCAATCCTGAAAGAGACTTTAATCCAATCAGTTATGAAGATCTGCGCTTTGTTCAAGAGGGAGATCCGTCACCAGATGGAAACGGAGTCCTTGCCTTTACTAAAGGGATTGAAATCGGTCATATCTTTAAACTGGGAACACGTTATAGTGAATCAATGGGCGCAAATGTTCTGGATGAAAACGGAAGAGAAACTCCTGTGATCATGGGATGTTACGGAATTGGTGTTAGCCGTCTGTTGTCAGCGATCGTTGAACAAAATGCTGATGAGAACGGCATCAACTGGCCGAAGGGAATCTCGCCATTCGATCTTCATGTTGTTCAAATGAACATTAAAGATGAGTATCAAACAAAACTAGCTCAGGAAGTGGAACAAACGATGAATGAAGCTGGTTATGAGGTACTCGTTGATGATCGTAATGAACGTGCGGGAGTTAAATTCGCTGACGCTGACCTGATCGGTTGCCCAATCAGAATCACTGTTGGTAAAAAAGCCGTTGATGGTGTAGTAGAAGTGAAAATCAAAAAGACAGGCGAAATGCTGGAGGTTCGTAAAGAAGAACTTGCAAGCACATTGTCTATCTTATTGAATACTGAAACAGAATAACTATAGAAATGGCAGGCCTAGTCACTGTAAAGTGATGGGGTCTGTTTTTTTGAGTAAATCTTGTCTGTTTTTCGTAAATGTCCTATCAGGTCAAATCTTTTTCAGTATAATGGAACTAGTAGATGAAACGAGGAGAAGAGAATGAAAAAAATTTTATTGATTGAAGATGATGAGCATTTACGTCGAGGGATATCCTTTACTTTGGAGCAGGAAGGATATTCGATCGTCAGCCATGATCAGGTGGGAGGAGCTTTAGATATTCTCAAACAGGTACAGCCTCATTTGGTTATTTTAGATGTCAATCTGCCTGATGGTAATGGATTAGATCTGTGTACTCAGATTCGCAAAATTAGTCAAGTTCCGCTTTTCTTTTTAACTGCTCTTGATATGGAAACGGATGTTGTGGCTGGGCTGTCAGTGGGCGGCGATGATTATATCACTAAGCCATTTTCTTTGGCGATTCTCAAGGCTAAAGTAGCGGCAGTTTTTCGTCGGGAGGAATCCTATACGCAAAAAATTATTTCCCCGCCATTTACATTGAACATAGAACGAAACTGTTTGTTGAAGAATGACGCGGAGATATTATTAAGTGCGACAGAATACCGTATCGTCAGCTATTTTATCAAAAATAGAGGAATCGTACTGGAAAAAGAGAAGATATTAAGTGTCCTGTGGGATGAGCAAGGAAAGTATATTGATGAAAATACACTTTCTGTGAATATCCGAAGAATTCGGTTGAAAATCGAAGATGATCCACAAACACCTCGATATATCAAAACCGTCAGAGGCGTAGGATACATCTGGGAGAAGGAGGAATGAACATGTGGGTCAGTGCTGTGCTGTTGGGCGTAGTAGGCGTGCTGTTTTACCTTCTTTTAAACAGTAAGAGAGAGCATGAAAAGGAATTGGAGCAGGCCGCCTATGTATTGGATTCTGTCATTCAAGGAGAGTTTCCAATAGATGATTTGCGCTATAGAGAAGGGCTGGAGGCGAAGCTAGTCTTCAAGGCGTTGAGGGTCGCTGAAATCAATCGTTTCTATGCGGGAACAGCCAGAGAAGAACAAGAGAAAACACAGGAACTTGTTGCAGATATCTCACATCAAATGAGGACGCCGTTGTCGAGTATCATGATGTATACAGAGTTGATGGCAGATGAACGATTGTCGAAAAAGGAAGAAAATGAATTCTTAAATCGAATAGCTCTCAGCTCTGAAAAGCTGTTTTGGTTGATTTCAGAGTTCATCACCATTTCCAGATTTGAAGCTAAATCAATGCAGCTTCAAACCGAGTTGGGAAATTTAAGTGATACGATTCAGCAGGCTATCGATATGCAAAAGGAGCATGGAAGGAGCAAGCGACTTTCTTTTCACTTTCAGCCAACGGGAGAATTTACTTTGGCTCATGATCTTCGCTGGACAAAAGAAGCAATCAGCAACATTTTAGATAATGCAGTGAAATATTCACGTGAGGATTCTGAAATCGTTATAGACGTTGAGCGCCTAGTTTTTTATACGAGAATCCAAATAACAAATATTGGGCAAGAAATCTCTTCTGAAGAACAGCTTTTGGCTTTTCAAAAATACTTTCGAGGGATGAATGCTAAAGAAGAAGAGGGAGCTGGTATCGGCTTATATTTAGTTAAACTGATTGTTGAAGAACAGGGCGGCTATTCAATCATAGAATCGAAAAACGGCAAAACGATCATTTCTTTATTCTTACTAAACTGAAAGAAAGAGATTGTTCATTGTCATCAGAGAGTAAGCTTCTTTGCTTATACTTGGTCTTGTAAGCAAGAGGAGGAAAAAAGATGGAAATCGTAGAAGTAAAACAATTGGTAAAAACATATGGTAGTGGTGTTAATCAGGTACATGCAGTTAATCATGTAGACTTAGTGATAAAAAGTAGAGAGTTTGTAACGATTGTTGGGACATCCGGCTCTGGTAAGAGTACACTATTGAACTTGTTAGGCGGCTTGGATCGTCCGACTAGCGGCACAATCAGAATTGCCGGAAAGAATCTGGAAACAATGAATGAGGAAGAGCTGACGATCTTTCGAAGAAGAAATGTAGGCTTTGTTTTTCAAAATTATAATCTGGTACCTGTACTCAGCATCTATGAAAACATCGTTCTTCCAGTACAACTTGATGGAAATAAAATCGATGAAGCGTTTGTTTCCGATATCATCCAAACATTAGGACTAGCTGGTAAGGAAGAATCATTACCGTCTATGTTATCAGGAGGACAGCAGCAAAGAGTAGCGATTGCTCGAGCAATGGCTTCCAAGCCGGCAATTATTTTGGCTGACGAACCGACAGGAAATCTGGATAGTCGGACAAGTCAGGATGTCTTAGGGTTATTGAAGGCAACTGCTAAGAAATTTAATCAGACCTTGATCATGATTACTCACAATGATCAAATTGCACAACTGGCAGATCGAGTTATTCGTATTGAAGACGGACTTCTTTCAGAGCTTGATGTGACTGGTGGTGACTGGGCATGAAGGAACAGCGAAAAGCAATTCGTAATTTATGGATGAAAAGCTTTATCAGTAATAAACGAAGAAATTTCTTTGTTGTACTGGCGATTTTGCTGACAACCTTGCTGATTACTTCTGTGATTAGCTTAGGATCAAGCTTGATTACTGCCAATGAACGACAAACAATTCAATACGCTGGTACAATTGCCGATGCAAACATCAACGATTTAACAGAGCAGCAATATGCAATGATCAAAGCGAACGATCAGCTGTCAGCCTATGGGCAGCAACGAACAGTTGGACGTATTGATGAAACTAGTCTGGTAAAGAAGAAGCAAACACTGCTTCTTCACTGGTATGATGAGTCAGAGTGGAATGGACTTAGAAAAGAGGCAATCACTGATTTCACAGGAGCCTTTCCTAAAAAAGAAGATGAAATCCTAGTACCATTATCAGCACTCAATGCTTTAGGAATCAAAAAGCCCAAAATTGGTATGACGATTCCTTTGATTATTGAAGTTGATGATGAAGAACAGAAACAGGATTTTATTCTCTCAGGTTACTTTAAAGAGTTTGTCACACAAAAAGTACCAGACTTCAGCTATGTTTTAGTGTCAGAAGCATTTTCAACCAAATACCCTGATCCTGAAAAACGAAATACGGTATCTGTTAAGTACAAACAGGGCGATGATCTCCTTGAACAAAACAAACACTTAGCAGAACAGTTGAAACTGTCAGAGTATCAAGAAATCAAAACAACGTTTATGGAAACGACACAAAATCAAACAACAGTATATTTAGGCGTTGGTTTGTTTGCACTGATTATTTTAGTATCAGGAGGATTATTGATTTACAATGTTCTGTATATTTCAATCGCAAATGATATTCGATTTTTTGGCTTGCTGAAAGCGATCGGCACAACTGGTAAGCAGCTTCGACGTATTGTGATCAATCAGGCATTATTGCTGTCAGTGATAGGAATAAGCGCAGGTTTACTGCTTGGCTGGCTTTTGTCCTTCTGGTTGGTTCCATTTGCACTGAAGTCAACTAATTTTGCGGATTCAGTGGTTGTTTCTACAGCACCGTGGATCTATATCAGCGCCGCAGTTTTTGCATTGATCACGACTCTCATTAGCTCTGTCAAGCCAGCAGGTGTTGCTGCTAAAGTGCCTCCTGTTTTAGCTATTCAGTTTGTGGAGACACCAATCAAACTTAAAAAGGTTCGCTCAAAATCCGGAGGAAAGCTTTATCAAATGGCATGGAGAAACATTTTTCGTGATAAGAAGCGTGCAGTGACAGTTATTCTTTCAATGTTTTTGGGAATCACTTTGTTCATTGGTGTGAATTCAGCGATAGATAGTATGGATTTCGAACGGATCGTTCTTAATGATTTTACTTATGATGTGGATATTTCAGCGACGATGGACTTTGAAGCTGTGACAGGAGATGGGAATGAAATCCTTGCTGCACTTGAAAATATGGAGGGGATTTCAGATCTCCATGCGTATTTGGATGAAACGATTTTAGTAGATTATGATGCGGAAAAATTCTCAGGATATATTGATTCCTATAATAAGTATTTTAAATATGGACGGCACGACCCTAAAGAATTGAATCAAAAGAATTTTAAGGGAAAGCTAGTTGGGATCGACACGAAGGAAGTTGTTAAGCTAATGACAGACTCCGGTACTGATTTCGATGAGTCCGGATTTAGTAAAGGGGCATTTGGATTGGTTCAATCAAGTAATCCAGAAGATTTTTCTGAAATCCCGACATTAGATTTCACTGTCTTATCCACTGGAGAGAAGCAATCAGTACCTGTTGAAGGTGTAATAGCAAATGATTATCTTGGTATACAAGCGAAAGGAGCGCCGGTTATTTATGTGGCTAAAGAGGCAATAAACCAATTCACGCCTTATGCAGACATGTTTTCTGTTGCATTCAATATCGAGGATGAAAAGGAAGCAGCAATCATCAGTCAGCTGAAAGCAATGATTGATGAACAGCCGTATTTCAGAATCATGAGTAAAAGCGAGATGTTGGAAAAAGCGAGAGAAGAAATCATGACCTTCCGTTTGCTGGGGAATACACTGGCTGTTGTTCTGGCGTTGATTGGTCTATTGAATTTTGTAAATATCATCACAACTAGCCTAATTGCAAGAAAACAGGAACTGGCGATTTTAGAAAGTATTGGAATGACGAGAAAGCAAACGAATCAAGTGCTGGCGTTCGAAGGCTTTTACTATGCAGCAATCACTGGAGGACTAGTGCTGACGATTGGTTCGTTGGTAACCATCGGCTTGTTCCAAATCGTAAAAAATACTGCACCGATGGCAGTCTTCTCATTCCCGTTTCTAACTATGGGTCTGTCTTTATTATTAGTCAGCGGACTATGTATTGCTACGCCATTGGTTGTAATGAAACTCTCTGGTCATCAGGCGTTGGCAGACAGAATAAAATAAAGCACAGCAAAATAATTTTAATAAGAGGTCATTAATAGATGGTGAGTCGAATGCTATGGAAGATAGTGCTTGGCTCATCTGTTTTGTTGCTAGATAAAAAAGGTGTAGCTGGAAATTATCAATACAATCAGCATTCCATTGAAAAAAAGAGCCGTTTTTAAGTTGAAATCAAAGGATTTTCGTGGAATATGTTGTCAGTCTCTCCCGTACAGGCTTGATTGTATTTCTAAAAAATTAATAGTATACTTAACAATGTTCAGACCTTTATAAAGCAAGTGATTGGTCATTTTTTTTGACTAAAAGACAGGGGAATATCAGCTGATTTTACTTTTGACGGTTTTTCAATAAAGAAATCGCTGTGGTAAAGTTGAAAAGCGAAGCAAGTCTTTTATTCACACCTTTATGGGAAAGGTCTTTTTATTCGCAGGTATATGCAGTAATAAGAGGAGGTTCGATTTTTGGAGCAAGAACAAGACTTATTTAAAAAATTATTGGATCAGATCCAATTAGAAGATTCTGAAAGAGAACATCCCGTTCTAAAAGAAGGGAAAATCAAAAAAGTACTCGTTCATCAAAAGAGTCGCTTGTGGGAGTTCCATTTAGAAATGCCGGAAATCCTACCGATGATGCTGTATCAGTCCTTGATTCAGCATATTGAGCTTGGCTTTCAGCAGATTGCAGCGACTTCGGTAACGATTCATACAGCAAATGGCGGTACATATACAGAACAGCAGCTTGTTGATTATTGGCAGTTAGCACTTTTGAATAGTCAGTGTGAATCACCTCTGGTTCAGCGTGTGGTCAAAGAGCAGACACCTTTGATTCAAGACCAGAAGGTTATTTTGCCAGTCGATAATGAAGCGGTTATTTCCTATTTGAAACAGCAGTATCTGCCAATCATTGAAAATTTGTATACCCAGTACGGGTTCAAAAAATTTCATATTGAGCCAAAGATGGACCAGCAGCAGGCGGAACGTGTTCTGAAGCTGTTCGAGGAAAGAAAGCAGGAGCAGGCAGAAGCATTTCAACAGCAGGCTGCAGAGTCTCTTGTCAAACATGAACAACGAAAAAAAGAAAAGCAGTCCTCTGTGGGGACTCTTGATGGGCCGGTGAAGTTGGGAAGAAATATCCCAAGTGACGAGCCAGTTCTGCCAATGGCTAACATACTGGAAGAAGAACGTAGAGTCACGATCGAAGGATTTATCTTTGATAAGGAAATACGTGAGCTGCGCTCTAAACGTAAAATATTGATTTTGAAAATAACGGACTATACTTCTTCCTTCATCGTGAAAAAATTCTCGAATGGGGAAAAGGACGAGCAAGTCTTTGAAGCAATCAAACCTAAAAGCTGGATTCGTGTACGGGGAAGCGTTCAAGAAGATACATTTATGCGGGATCTGGTCATGAATGCTCAGGACTTGATGGAAGTCGCACATGAAACGAGAAAAGATTATCTTCCTGAAAGTGAAAAGAGAGTGGAGCTTCACTTACACAGTAATATGAGCACGATGGACGCTACTAATAATATCAGCGATTTGGTTGCACAGGCCGGTAAATGGGGACATAAAGCAATTGCAATCACAGATCATGGTGGTGCCCAGAGTTTTCCTGATGCGCATAGTGCCGGGAAAAAGGCCGGAGTGAAGATTCTCTATGGTATTGAGGCCAATGTCGTCGATGATGGTGTGCCGATTGCTTACAATGAAGCACATATTGAATTAAGTGAAGCAACTTATGTGGTATTTGACGTGGAAACGACAGGGCTGTCAGCCGTCTATGATACGATCATCGAGCTTGCTGCAGTAAAAATGCACAAGGGAAATATTATAGAAACATTTGAGCAATTCATTGATCCGGGACATCCATTGTCACAGACCACGATCAACCTGACAGGGATTACCGATGAAATGGTGCGAGGCTCAAAATCTGAAGAAGAAGTCCTAAAGATGTTCAAGGAATTTGCCGAGGGAACGATTTTGGTTGCCCATAATGCGTCATTTGACATGGGCTTCTTAAATACGAGCTATGGTAAATATGGAATTCCGGAAGCGGAAAATCCTGTTATTGATACATTGGAACTTTCACGTTATTTGCATCCGACTTTTAAGAGCCACCGCCTGAATACTCTTTCCAAGAAGTTCGGTGTAAACCTTGAGCAGCATCACCGAGCGATTTATGATTCAGAGTCAACAGGACATCTATGCTGGATATTTTTGAAGGATGCAAAGGAAAATCATGAGATGTTCTATCATGATCAGCTGAATATGCATATTGGAGAAGGAGATTCTTACAAACGAGCAAGACCCTTTCATGCGACGATTTTAGCAACGACACAAGCAGGATTGAAAAATCTGTTCAAGCTGATTTCTATGTCGAATGTCAATTACTTCTTCAGGATTCCTAGGATTCCACGATCCCAGCTGAATAAGATGCGTGAAGGGCTGATTATTGGAACAGCATGTTCCAACGGTGAAGTCTTCGAAGCAATGATGCAAAAAGGGGTAGAGGAAGCAAAAAATCGAGCTAAATTCTATGATTACATTGAAGTGATGCCTAAGCAGGTCTATGCACCATTATTGGAGCAGGAGCTAGTTAAAAACGAAGCTGATTTAGAGGAAATCATCAAAAATCTTATCAAAATCGGTGATGAACTGGATAAGCCAGTGGTTGCAACTGGGAATGTTCATTACTTGAATGAAGAGGATAGCGTTTATCGGAAGGTTCTTATTGGGTCGATGGGCGGCGCAAATCCTTTGAATCGTCACAGTCTACCTGCAGTTCATTTCAGAACGACAGATGAAATGCTGACGGCCTTTAATTTTCTTGGGGAAGAAACAGCGAGAAAAATCGTGATTGAAAACACAAATGCGATTGCAGATATGTGTGAAGAGATCACTCCAGTCAAGGATGATCTATATACACCGAAAATTCCTGGTTCAGAGGATGAAATCCGTAACTTGAGCTATTCGCGAGCGAAAGAACTTTATGGTGATCCATTACCGGATATTGTTGAAAAACGTTTGAAGAAGGAACTGGACAGTATTATCGGAAATGGTTTCTCGGTAATCTATCTGATTTCTCAAAAGCTGGTGCATAAGAGCATGCAGGATGGCTACTTAGTAGGGTCTCGTGGGTCTGTTGGTTCCAGCTTTGTTGCGACGATGACTGGAATTACCGAGGTTAATCCATTGGCGCCTCATTATCATTGTCCAAACTGTCAGTATTCAGAATTCTTTGAAGATGGCTCTTATGGTTCGGGATTTGATATGCCGGAGAAGAGTTGTCCGAAATGCGGCGCTCGTCTCTTCAAGGATGGACATGATATTCCATTTGAAACCTTCCTTGGTTTCCATGGCGATAAAGTACCCGATATTGATTTGAACTTCTCCGGAGACTATCAAGCAGAAGCACATGGCTATACAAAGGTGCTGTTTGGAGAAGAGTATGTATACCGTGCTGGAACGATTGGTACCGTGGCGGATAAAACTGCATACGGATTTGTAAAGGGATATGAACGTGATCATAATCTGCATTTTCGTGCGGCAGAGATCGATCGTTTGGCTAAAGGATCAACTGGAGTAAAACGAACGACTGGGCAGCATCCCGGGGGGATCATCGTTATCCCCGACTATATGGATGTTTATGATTTTACGCCAATCCAGTATCCTGCAGATGATCAAAATGCAGAATGGAAAACGACTCACTTTGACTTCCATTCGATCCATGATAATGTATTGAAGCTAGATATACTAGGACATGATGATCCGACTGTGATTCGTATGCTGCAGGATTTATCTGGAATCGATCCTAAAACGATTCCGACTGATGATCCTGAAGTTATGCGTATATTCGAGGGAACAGAAGTGTTGGGCGTTGATTCTGACCAAATCTTTTCTAAGACGGGTACATTGGGAATTCCTGAGTTTGGGACTCGGTTTGTTCGAGGGATGCTTGAGCAAACTCACCCATCGACATTTGCAGAGCTGCTGCAGATTTCCGGTCTATCTCACGGAACCGATGTATGGCTGGGGAATGCGGAAGAGCTGATTCGCAGAGGTGAAGCAAACCTAGCTGAAGTAATTGGTTGTCGGGATGATATCATGGTTTATCTGATCCATGCTGGATTAGATGATGGTATGGCGTTTAAGATTATGGAAACAGTGCGTAAAGGGCTGTGGAATAAGATTCCTGATGAATTGAGGGAAGAATATTTGAAAGCCATGCGTGAAAACAATGTACCGGATTGGTACATCGATTCCTGTTCGAAGATCAAGTACATGTTCCCGAAAGCCCATGCGGCTGCCTATGTATTGATGGCGCTTCGTGTTGCTTATTTCAAAGTGTACTTCCCAATTCTTTATTATTGTGCATATTTCTCCGTTCGTGCAGATGATTTTGATTTAGTTGCGATGTCTCAAGGGAAAGAAGCGACTAAAGCACGAATGAAGGAAATCCAAGATAAGGGACTTGAAGCTTCTACGAAAGAGAAGAACTTGTTGACAGTATTGGAAATCGCCAATGAGATGTTGGAAAGAGGTTATAAATTCAGCATGATCGATCTGTATAAATCTGATGCAGAAAACTTTGTAATTGATGGAGACACATTGATTGCGCCTTTCCGTGCTGTACCGAGTTTGGGACAGAACGTGGCAAACGCAATCGTTGAAGCAAGAGAAGATCGTGAATTTTTGTCGAAAGAAGATCTGGCTACTCGAGGAAAAGTTTCCAAGACATTGATCGAATATATGAATGATAATGGCGTTCTTAAGGACTTACCGGACGAAAATCAATTGTCCTTGTTTGATATGCTGTAAGAGGAAGTCAATAAAACAATCTATAAGAATAGACAACTCCCCTGTAAACCGTGATACATGGTTTACAGGGGAGTTGTCTTTATTGCGGCTATTCTTCAAGTGAAATCAAACTATCTGTTTGCCCGTTTTGCTCCAGTTCATAGAGACTATTCAAAGAGCTTTCCATCAGGATTTTTGATGCCTCAAGAGTATAAAAGGCGATATGCGGGCTAACAATGACGTTATCCAATGCCAGAAGTTCAGCAATATAAGGATGCTCACTCGTTTGCTCTGCCTTTGTTTTATTTATATACAAATCCTCGTTCTCCAATGTATCCAGTCCAGCACCGCCGATTTTTCCAGCTTGTAGAGCTGTTAAAAGTGCTTTAGTATCAACAAGCGGACCACGGGCAGTATTGATAATCAAAGTTTCCGGCTTCATCAAATTAAGTAGTTTTTCGCTGATCAAATGATGGTTCTCAGAAGTGTAAGGTGTGTGGAGACTGATGATGTCTGCCTTTTCTACGACCGCTTCAATTGTTGGCAAATAGGTCAGTGTTTCTTCAACATGTTCTTTCGGAAATTTATCATAGGCAATGACATTTGCGCCTAACGAATTGAAAAGTTGGGCAGTAGTCAAGCCAATATGTCCGGTTCCAATGATTCCGACTGTTAAATCATGGATCTCTCGACCAATCAATCCATCAAGAACAAAATTTTGCTGCTGTTCTCTTTGCATGAGTCGAGGAATATGCCGAAGCAGCATAAAGCTTAGTGTAAGTGCATGTTCAGCAATGGCGCGGGGGCTGTATACTGGCACATTCGCCGCTTTAATGTTATATTTTTTTAGGTAAGCTTTGGATAAGCCGTCGATTCCGGCTGAGCGGGTAGATAAGAAACGAATACCGTATTCTGTCATTTGTTGATAGACAGCTTCGTCATGGACTGAAGCCATTTGCTGAAAAGAGACTGCATCTGCATTTTTTGCGAGGATAATCGTCTCTGCGTTCAGTTCCTGATCACTAGTTTCTAGTGTTACATTATGCTCTGCAGCCCATTGTGCAGCAACAGGTTGTTCTTTTTTTCCTATACCGTAAATAAAAATTTTCATAAAAAGCTTCCTTTCCTATGTTACTTATGAGCTGTGTAGACGGGCGGTTATTCTTATAGTCTAGTTTCATGAACTAGTTTTTTAAAATCATAAATTGAAGTCTGTCTCGTGATAAAAATCAGTATATACCAGACTTAAATTTATGGATTGAAAGCTGACTGAGTTCATTCAGCCTTTCCAGATGTCCGGCTTCACAGACTAACTTCTTCAACAATAAGATAACTTGCTTTCAATGATAAAGAGCATCATTGAGTCAAGTTCCTATATTGTTCAGAAGTTGCCCAGTCTGTTCAGCCTTTCCTATTTTACGGAATTTTTTGTTCTTTTCCAAGTAAAGAGTGTTAAGTTATGTCTAAAGCTGAATAGAATAATCTTTTTAAACCTTTAATTTTTTTATCAAGTAGCATATAATAAGAAAGGATTGTTCTAATAAGGCAGAGGCGTGAGCAAATGGCAAATAATTTTAGCGAGAAGAAATAATTTACAGAGTATTTCCTTTCTTTTTGATTTGCGTCGATTTGTTTTCGAAAAAGCAGCTTTTGGAATATTGTTTGCAGGGTATAAGGCAGGTATGAACTTATTTCATGTCCTGTGATTTTCATGGTATAATACAGCTTTACGGGTTTATTTACAGGAGGAGAAAAATATGGCAAAAGATAAGACAAGATACAAAGCAATGATAGCGAATCACACGTATACAATTATTGGACAGGAAACCAAAAAGCATATGGACTTGGTTACAAGAATTGTCAATGAACAGTTGGCAGAAATCAAACATATCTCTCCTCAGACCAATACAGAACAAGCGTCTGTCCTTTTAGCTGTCAATGCTGTCTCTGATCAACTAAAAAAACAAGAGGAAGTTCTGAAGCTGCGACAAGAAGTTGAAGAGTTAAAGCGTCGTACAATCAGAATTACTGAACTTGAAAATAGAATCAAGCGAATCGAAGCGATCGAAGAAGAAGCAAAGGGTGTATTGAAGAAAAATGGGCAGGAAGATGTTGAAATCCATAATCACATGGAAGCACAGCAAATCCTGAATGAGAATCGTAAACAGCAGATTCAGAAAAAAGGGACCCAAGATTCTCAAGATACAAATGAACCCCAGGAAAACTAAGCTTGAAAGGGTGACAGAATGTTAACGTTACTAATACTTATAATTTTAGCGGCTGGATTTTACAGCGGTGCTAAAAGAGGATTTGTCTTACAAATTTTATATAGTGTGGGGTACTTGATTTCTTATCAAGTAGCGAAAAGCAATTATAAAGCATTGGCGTCACACTTAGAATTATACATTCCCTACCCTTCTGCGACACAGGAAACGAAGCTGGTGTTTTTCAATCAGGAAATTGTTCTTGAATTGGATCAAGCCTTTTACGGCGCAGTTGCGTTTTTGATCATTCTGTTTATTGGGTGGCTGATTGTTCGATTTGCGGCAATTTTTGCACGTGGTCTGACCTTTATGCCGATTCTAAAACAGGCCGACTGGGTTGCCGGTGGTGTTTTAAGTATGGTAGTGTTATATGTTGGAATGTTTCTGGTTTTAAATGCTGTCTCCATGATCCCGGTGGATTTTATTCAGAATCAGTTTGAGAGTAGTGGTCTGGCTCAATTTATGATCAAGGATACACCAATATTTTCTAAACAAATCTATAATCTATGGGTAGAGCAGATGATTAACTAACAAAAGTTGAATGGAAGGTTGAAACAATGCCCGACAGGCTCTTTGTTTCAGCTTTTTTTGTTACAGATGGAAGTATAAAGGAATAGAAGGTGAACAAATGAATCAAAAGATTTTATCAACGCTTAACTTTGATAAAGTAAAACAATTGATGAACGAATATATTGTTACTGCTCAAGGGCTTGAAGAAGTAGAGAAGCTGATGCCAAGTGACGATAGCGATACGATCCAATCGTGGCTGAATGAAACAGAAGATGGCGTAAAGGTGCAGCGACTACGTGGTGGTGTACCTGTACCGAAGCTGGAAAATATTCGCCCCCATATCAAGCGAATTGAAATTGGAGCTGACTTGAATGGTCTTGAGCTGGCTCAAATCGGCAGAGTTCTTTCAACAACCAGTGAATTGGTACGTTTCTTTGATGATTTAAAGGATAGTGAAATCGAACTGTTTCGTTTATATATATGGACAGAACAGCTAGTGACCATTCCGGAGCTGAACAGAAAATTGAAAGCAGCAATTGCTGAAGATGGTTATGTACAGGATGAGGCCTCTCAAGAGCTTAAGATCATTAGAAACAGTATCCGAAAAAGCGAACAGACAATTCGCGAACAACTGGATGGGATCGTTCGAGGGAAGAATGCTCGCTATCTGAGTGATGCCATCGTCACTATGAGAAATGAACGCTATGTGATTCCTGTAAAACAGGAGTACCGTGGGATTTTCGGTGGGGTGGTTCATGATCAAAGCTCATCAGGACAGACACTGTTCATTGAGCCAAAACAAATTGTAGAATTAAATAATCGTCTGCGTCAGCATCAAATTGCTGAGCGCAATGAGATTGAACGGATACTGGCAGAGCTTTCTGCCGAGCTGGTCCCTTATCAGCATGAGATCCTCCATAATGCTTACGTAATCGGAAAATTTGATTTCATCAATGCAAAGGCTCGTTTTGGGAAAGCCTTGAAGGGAATTGTTCCGGCATTGAGTCTGGAAAATCATGTATATTTGAAGCAAGCTAGACATCCGCTTTTAGATCCGGAGTCAGCGGTTGCTAATGACATCATGCTTGGCGACGAATATCAGGCCATCGTTATTACTGGTCCGAATACTGGTGGGAAGACGATCACTTTAAAAACCTTAGGGCTTCTTCAGTTGATGGGCCAATCTGGATTACCGATTCCTGCGGATGAGGAAAGTGTGATCGGTATTTTCAAAGAGATTTTTGCAGATATCGGTGATGAGCAGTCTATTGAACAGAGCTTGAGTACATTCTCTTCACATATGACGAATATTGTAGATGTTCTAGGTAAAGTAGATAATCAGAGCTTAGTTCTATTTGATGAGCTAGGTGCAGGAACTGACCCTCAAGAAGGTGCTGCGTTAGCCATTTCTATTCTGGATGCACTGGGAAGTAAGAGTGCCTATGTGGTTGCTACGACGCATTATCCGGAGTTGAAGGTTTACGGCTACAATCGTGCAAAAACAATCAATGCCAGCATGGAGTTCGATGTAGATACCCTCAGTCCGACATATCGGTTGCTGATTGGTGTCCCAGGACGAAGTAACGCATTTGAGATTTCTCGCCGTTTGGGCTTAGAAGAATCAGTGATTAGTGAAGCTAAGCAGATCATGGATGGGGAAAGTCAAGACTTGAATGAAATGATTGCTGATCTTGAGAACCGACGGAAGATGGCAGAAACCGAATATTTGGAGGTTCGTCATTTTGTTGAGGAGTCTCAATCACTTCATCGTGAGTTGAAAAATGCCTATGATTATTTTGTTGACGAGCGAGATAAAGAAATGGAAAAGGCTCGTAAGAAAGCCAACCAGTTAGTCAGCGAAGCACAAGATGAGGCAGAAACAATCATTTCTGATATCCGTAAGCTGCAGCTGGAAAGCGGCAATCAGGGGGGCGTAAAAGAACATCAATTGATTGATGCAAAAACAAAGCTCTCCAATCTGCATCATGAAGAAAACCATTTAGAAAAGAATAAGGTGCTAAAGAAAGCGAAGGAACAAAAGAAGCTCAAAGAAGGCGACGAAGTGATCGTGAACACTTATGGCCAGCGAGGGACTTTGCTGAAGAAATCTGGTGCGGATAGTTGGCAGGTGCAGCTGGGGATTCTTAAAATGACAGTTGATGAAGCAGACATGACCCTTGTTGGTAAGGAAAAGGAACCACCTCAAAGAATTACCGCTGTTCGTTCAGCAGAAGCAAGCCATGTATCGAATCAATTGGATCTTCGTGGGAAACGCTATGAAGAAGCTCTGGCAGAGGTCGATCAATATTTGGATGCTGCTATTCTGGCTGGGTATCCACAAGTAACGATTGTTCATGGAAAAGGAACTGGAGCTTTGCGAACTGGGATCACAGATTACCTGAAGAATCATCGCAGCGTGAGCGGCTTTGAGTTCGCACCGGCAAATCAAGGTGGAAATGGTGCAACGATCGTTAAGTTCAAGTAATAAGTATGGGCAACTTTCTGGATAAAGCCAGCAGCTGACCCATCTAAAGATGAACGAGTTCGAGAAATCCGCTCTGATTTGTACATGGAGATAAAAGGAAGATCCGTTGAATGAAAGAGTGCTTATTGATTTTTTTGAGCTGTAAAGCGCGTGATAGGCGGATTCTCTTACTAATTGTAAGCAGAAAAATAGTCTATCAAAATCTTAAGTGCTATAATATACATGTATTTAGAAATGGGAGGAATGAAAGATGGCTGAAGCAATTACAGATGCAACATTCGCAGCTGAAACAGACGAAGGATTGGTCCTAATTGATTTCTGGGCAACTTGGTGCGGCCCTTGTCGTATGCAAGCACCGATCTTGGATCAATTATCAGGTGAATATGAAGAAGACGAACTGAAAATCGTGAAAATGGATGTAGATGAAAATCCTGAAACACCAGGTTCATTCGGAATCATGAGTATCCCGACATTACTGTTGAAAAAAGACGGTGAAGTTGTCGAACGTCTGGTTGGCGTTCATTCAAAAGATCAATTAACTGACGTAGTCGGTAAATATCTATAATTATCTGCAGGAAAGCTGCGAGAATAAATTGGAAAAACGAGTCTCTCATTTTGAGAAGGCTCGTTTTTTTGTATATCTATTGCTGTATTAGCTATCCTGATATAAAAAAGATTCATAGCCATTTCTTCCAAGCGACTTTGAGCCTGTGTGCACAATCTGGTATATCTGCCAGCTCAATTTTACTAAAGCCTAAAAACAGTGTATTAGGTGGACAGATCGCTTTCTCCTGCCAGAAGTTCATTGTGGAGTAAACTCTTACACCTTCTTTCGCTGCAGCCTCAATTAGTTCATCCTGTTGTGTACCAGCAGTAAACGTCAATAGAAAATACTGGCCGCTCCCATTGCTGGAGATCTTCAAATTATCACTGACCCCAGCAAGCAGTTCAGTGAATACCTTCAATCTCTTTTTAAAAATCTGATTCAGACGACGAACATGTTGATCGTATTTTCCTTCATCAATCAAGGTTGCGACGATGTATTGATTCAATAAGGGAACGGTACTGTTATAATCAGCAAACATACGTCGGTATTCTCCAGCTAGTTGAGGAGGCAAAATCATATAGCTCATTCTTAGTGACGGGGAAAGAACTTTTGAAAATGTGCCCAAATAAATGACACGATCATGGGTATCAATTGACTGAAGTGCTGGAATCGGCTTTGCATAATAGCGTAGTTCACTATCATAATCGTCTTCAATAATATAACTGCTGTTTTTACAAGCCCAGTTCAGCAGTTCATGGCGTCGCCCGACCGGTAAAGTCACGCCAGTTGGAAACTGATGGGAGGGAGTCGTATAAAGCAGTGTATTTTCAGGAACTACAGGTAGCTCTTGTATACAAATACCTTGTTCATCAACGGGGACAGTTTGTATGTTCCGGCCGTTGTTTCTAAAAACTGAAACTGCTTTATTATAGCCAGGTTCTTCCATCAGCACAGGTAAAGCTGAAGTAGAAAGTAACTTGCATAGGAAGTCTAATGATTGTTGAGTCCCGCTTGTTAGAATGATTTGATCAAGATGACAATGAACACCTCTCATTCGTTGAAGATAACGACTCAGTGATTCACGTAAAAAGAGCTCGCCTTGCTTATCCTGTAAAGTTGAAATTTTCTCTTCAATATAGAGCTTTTCCAGACATTCCGCTGTATAGCGCTGCCAGATTTTTTTTGGGAAAAGATTACTTGTATGACTGCTGTTGGTCAGATCATAGAGAATTTCTGTATCGTTACTCTTCTGTTGCTCAATCCGTTTGATAGTAGGCGATACCTGTTTATTGTTGTTTATTGATGGAAGATTAGGAAGAGAAGGAACTGGTTGAACAAAAAAGCCTAATCCTTTTTTTGCTGCAATGTATCCTTCAGCGGCTAACTGACTATATGCGGTATCTACCGTATGACGACTGACATTAAGTAGTTTGGCAGCCGCTCGACTACCAGTTAGACAGTCCCCCTCATTCAATCCCCCTGTTAAGATTTCTTCTTTTATCTGTTGATATATTTGGAGATAGAGGGGCTCGTTTGCTGTTTTATCTAACAAAATCATAGAGTCGCTTCCTTTCTTAGGTGGCATGGTAAAAATATTGCTTAGTGGTGCTTTTGATAGAGCCATCTATAGTATATCATAGAAAAATATTAGTCCATCAAGCAATAGGGGATGGTCGCAAAAAGAAGGAGTGTTCTAGTATGAAAAATAGGGAGAACCGGACTGGCTATATATTATTGGAATTGGGAGCTGTTGCTTTTCTGGCAACCGGTGGAATTTTTGTGAAATTCAGTCAACTGGCGCCAATCAACACAGGGTTTTATCGTGTTCTTTTTTCGTTGCCGCTGTTATTGATGTTTGTTTACAAGGAATTAAAGTATGTATCCAAGAAAGATTGGCTACTGCTGATTTTTGCAGGGGTATTTCTTGCAGGCGATATCGCTTTGTGGAATCTTTCCTTTACGTATACTACCGTTGCCAATGCCAATTTATTGACGAATTTGACACCATTTACTGTTGTTCCTTTATCGTATATTTTTTTTAAAGAGAAGATACCTCGTTTTTTTCTCGTAGGGGCAGGGATAACATTACTAGGGGTGCTGTTGCTGATTGGCGGAAAAGCTGTGCCTGCTCCGGAAAACTATTTTGGCGATTTTTTAGCTCTTTGCGCATCTTTTTTCTATGCTGGTTTTTTATTGATTTGCTATCATCTCAGAGATCGTCTAACTAGTAGTGTCATCATGTTTATTAGTGGGATTGGGACTACTGCAGCATTATTTCTTACTGCAGGAGTAACAGAGGGAATTCAAATTCCTTTGACATTTGCCGATCTTTGGCCATTATTAGGGTTAACGATTTTTTTACAGGTCATCGGCCATAATCTACTAGCCCATTGCCAAGGGAAAATCAATGTCAATCTGTCATCGATCATTTGCTTGGCTCAGCCAGCGCTTGCATCAATTTACTCCTTCTTTTTCTTTGGAGAAAGCATCACTTTGAAAGAGATGGCAGGCATAGCTGTGGTCATTCTAGGTGTCTATCTTGTAAAAGCACAGTACACGAAGGAGAGTACGTCTGTATTTCAGAAACAATTGGACTAAGGAAACTGTCATCTAAAATCAAGAACGTACATTCCCGTTTTCTCGCACAATTAGATGTGCCATGCTATAATAGGACAGATAGCAAAGTGAGGGACAAGCAGATGAATGAACGAATAAAGAACAAACTGGCATTACTACCTGATCAGCCGGGCTGCTATCTTATGAAGGATAAAAACGGCACAGTCATATACGTAGGAAAAGCCAAAATTTTAAAAAATCGTGTCCGCTCCTATTTTACAGGGAGTCATGATACTAAAACGGAACGCCTCGTGAGTGAAATCGAGGATTTCGAATATATCGTTACAGAATCAAATATTGAAGCGTTACTATTAGAAATCAATCTAATTCATAAAAATGATCCAAAATATAATATCATGCTGAAGGATGACAAAAGCTATCCTTTTATTAAGATAACTAATGAAGCTTATCCAAGACTCTTGATTACGAGAAAAGTTGTGAAGGATAGAGCGTTGTATTTTGGCCCATATCCTGATGTTAAAGCTGCTAACGATACTAAGAGGCTATTGGATCGGTTATTCCCTTTGCGCAAATGCAAGGTATTGCCGAAGGAGGTCTGTCTGTATTACCATATGGGGCAGTGTCTGGCTCCCTGTGTATTTGACATTCCAAAGGAAAAATATACGGAGATGGTTGGAGAAATAAGACGATTCCTCAATGGCGGTTATCCGGAGATTCAAAAACAGCTTGAGGACAAGATGTCCTTGGCTGCTGAAGAGATGGAGTTTGAAAAAGCAGGGGAATATCGTGACCTGATCAAGTCGATCGAAACAGTCATGACACGTCAGAAGATGACCAATGCTGATTTGGTTGACAGGGATGTCTTTGGCTATTCAGTGGATAAGGGTTGGATGTGCGTACAGGTCTTTTTTGTCCGTCAAGGAAAATTGATTGAACGAGATGTATCGATCTTTCCTTTTTATGATGAAGCAGAAGACGATTTCTTAACATTTATCGGTCAATTCTATCAAGAAAATGAACACTTTATTCCGAAAGAGGTACTGATTCCAGATAATATTGATAAAGAAAGTGTCGAGGCCCTGCTTTCAACACGAGTGATTCAACCTCAACGTGGAGAGAAGAAAAAGCTTGTTCAGTTGGCAGGAAAGAATGCAACTGTTGCTTTACGAGAAAAATTTGATTTGATTGTCCGAAAGCAGGAGCGTACAATTGGTGCTGTTGAACGATTAGGCGATGCGATGAATATTCCTGTACCGATAAGGATCGAAGCATTCGATAATTCGAATATCATGGGAACTGATCCGGTTTCTGCAATGGTTGTCTTTATTGATGGAAAGCCTGCCAAAAAGGAGTATCGAAAGTATAAAATCAAAACGGTTAAAGGTCCAGATGATTATGCATCAATGCGAGAGGTCATTTATCGACGCTATTCCCGTGTTCTTAAGGAAGGTCTGCCATTTCCGGATTTGATCGTGATTGATGGTGGTAAGGGACAGGTCGATGTCGCAAGAGATGTTTTGGCGAATCAATTAGGCTTGGATATCCCGATTGCCGGGTTGGCAAAAAACGACAAACACAAAACCAGTGAGCTTCTTTTCGGTTCAGATCTGTCAGTGATTCCCTTAGAACGAAATTCTCAGGAATTTTTTCTGCTGCAGCGTATTCAGGATGAGGTTCACCGATTTGCGATCACCTTCCATCGCCAGTTGAGAAGTAAAAGCAGCTTTGCTTCCAAGCTGGATAATATTGAAGGACTAGGACCTAAACGTAAAAAAGAACTGCTGCGTCAATTCAAATCATTGAAGAATATCACAGCTGCTTCTGTCGAAGAGTTGAAAACAGCTGGACTTCCAAAGAATGTCGCTCAAAATGTCTATGACCATCTCCATGAAATCAGTGAAGAATCGAACTAAAAACAGGGTATCTGCGGTAATAAGCAGATACCCTGTTTTATTTCATTTTTTTGTATAGCTGGCTTTACAATTTTAGTAAAGTGAGCTATACTTTTTTTGTAAAGCTAGCTATACTTCATAAGGAGGGCAGTCATGTGCAAAATAAAATACAGGAACTAAGAAAAGCAAACAAAATCACGCAAAGCGAATTGGCAGATGCAGTTAGTGTAACCAGACAAACGATTATCTCGCTGGAAAACGGCAGATACAATGCTTCGTTGGTGTTGGCGCATAAAATTGCTCAATTCTTTGATCAGACGATTGAGGAAATATTTGTATTTGATTTAGAGGAGGAAAATATATGAAATTCGAGATGAAGTTCAATTCAGGAAGTAATAAGGACTATAAGCAGATCCTTCAAAAAAGAAAAAAATTATTTATGGCGATGATTGCCGCAGGTGTTCTAATCTCAGGATTATCGACATTACTTTTGGATTCCGATAACCATGCTTCTTCCTATACGAAAGGGTTTGGTGTAGGCTTGATTTTCATCGGAGTTATTTTATCGTTCAAGAATAAGCAAATGCTTGATAATAAAGAAAAAATGGAGAAGAATAAGCTAGAGGAATTTGATGAACGAAATATTGCCATTGATAATCGGGCACTGATTACTGCTTTGAGAGTATTTATTCTCTTACTAGCTCTTTTTACCATTGTAACAGCGTTTGTGAACCCTATATATAGTGTTGTTTCAGCTGCAATGCTGAGCACATATTTGTTGTTGTACCTTATTTTCTATTTTTATTATCAGAGAAAAATGTAAAATATTTGTTGACAGTAGAAAACATATTCGCTATTATATCACTAAGCGATATATCGTATGATGATATATCTAAAGATGATATAGTGAGGGAATCTCAATGGAAGACACACTGACAGATTCTAGTTATTTGATTTTATTGGCATTGCTTCAGCCGCAGCATGGTTACGCAATCATGAAGCAAGTCAATGTTGTTACTGATGGAAGAGTATCAATTGGACCGGCAAGTATGTATACAATTTTGAAAAAGCTTCAAAAGAGCAATTATATTACTTTAGAAGAGAATGATGAACGAAAGAAGATTTATCTGATTACCGATCTTGGCTTAGAGATATTGGAGAGAGACATCAATCGCAGGAAGCTTCTTTATCAGGCAGGCGAATCTTTAGTAGCTGAGAGAAGGAGAACAGAGCATGATCATTAATGGAAAAAAATATGTTTTTTCACGGGGTGTTGCTTTTTATCCGGAAAAAGAAATGGAAATTTTGAAGAAGCAGGCGCAACAAGGTTGGGCGTTTCAGAAATTGAATGCGTTTGGACTTTTGAAGTTTTCCAAAGCGGATCCTGAGAACAAGAAATTCTCTGTCGATTTTTTTTCAGGTTCCAAAACGGATATCAGCGAGTATTTGAGCTTTTATGAAGAAGCAGGTTGGGAGTGCATCACTGCTTATAAGGGAAAGTATTTTTACTTTAAAGCAGATCCGTGTACACCAACAATTTATTCAGACGAAGAAAGCTATGGCTTACGGATGTACAAGGAATGGATGTGGATGTTCTGGCGGAACCTATTGTGTATTCCTATTGGATTGGTTTTCTTTTGGCTGAATGTCAAGCTGGGGCAATGGGATATCCCGCATAATTCACTCTTTTTTTCAACAAGGATGCTTCTGCTCTTTGTTGGAACGTTCCTAACGGCCATGCCGCTATCAATTATCATCAATGTCATTTTTTCTCTAGTCATCTATAAAGATCGAAGGAAATTCTATGATCGGCCGGAACAGTTTGCAAAGAAGCAGAGATATGTGCGGGACCTTGCTATCTTGATGGTCATTGGTGCGGTTATTGGTGCTTTAATGGCTTTCACAGGGCTAGTGGATTTTTAAAGGATAATGGGAATAGAAGATATGATCGAAAAAAGAGTTGAAGAGCTTTTAAGAGAGAACTTATGAATCATTAAGGAGCAAGTGGTCATACTTTTAGACACGGAAATAGTCGTAAACTATCTATTCGTTTCTCATGAACATGGTGGTGGTTGACACCTCTGTTAGATCGGGATGGGAAATCGATAGTTACAAATAGAAAAAGCATTTGAAGCAGGAGGGTATGAAATGTTAGAAGTTAAAAACTTGGTAAAAACATTTGGTGATTTCACGGCAGTAGATAATATTTCCTTTGATATCCCGGATGGCAAAATTTTAGGTCTGATTGGGCAAAATGGGGCTGGGAAAACGACGACTTTTCGTCTGATTTTAGATTTTCTGACTCAGGACAGCGGAACAGTGCTGTGGAATGGACATGAATTAAATGAAAAAGACTATAACGATATTGGTTATCTTCCAGAAGAAAGAGGCTTGTATCCAAAAGTAAGTATTGAAGAACAGCTGATTTATTTTGCAGAGCTGCGAGGAAAAAGCAGACAGGAAATCAAACCAAAAATTGACGAATGGATGGAAAAATTCAAAGTTAAAGGGAAGAAATCTGACAAAGTAAAATCACTTTCTAAAGGGAATCAGCAAAAGGTTCAGCTGATTGCAACACTCATCCATGAACCAAAGCTGGTTATTCTGGATGAACCATTTAGTGGATTGGATCCAGTAAATGCAGAGCTTTTGAAAGATGGAATCATTGAGTTGAAGAAGAAGGGTTCATGTGTTATCTTCTCCAGTCATAATATGGATAATGTTGAAAAAATCTGTGATCATCTATTGATGTTGCGCAGCGGTAAGATTGTACTTAATGGTAAAGTCCATGATATTCGTGAAAGCTTTGGCAGAACAAAGGTCTTTTTAGAATCTTCACTTTCAGCTGAAGAAGTGTCAGCGATCGATGGAGTGGTCTCAGCTGTTACGCGTGGTGATGGTATCGTGGATGCGACTTTGAGTGATCCAAAGGCCGGCGAAGAAATTTTTGCTCGTGCGACTCAATTCGGCTACATTCCAATGTTTAATCAACAGCCGCCTACCTTAGAAGAGATATTCAAGATGAAAGCAGGTGAACCAAATGAATAAATTTTGGGTAATTGCACGAGATGTATATAAGAAAAATATAAAATCTGTGTCGTTTCTAATCATGATTTTGGCACCGTTTCTATTGATGGGTGTCATGTATGCTGCGATTACATTCTCCGGAGGCTTCTCAGGACCGGATAAAATTGCTATTGTTTCAGATGATGCTGCGTTAGTTGAACAGCTGAGTCAAGTAGAGATGGATGATTTTGAGTTCAAGTCAGCAGCCTCTCAAGAAGAAGCTGAAAAGCAATTGAAAAATGGTGATATAGAAGCTTTTCTGGTATTAGATACAGAGAACAGCGACATTAAGGGTACTCTATACTCGGAATCTACTTTAGGCTCTACAACAGATTTGACAATTCAACAGTTACTGAACGGCATTCAATCATCTATCAATGCCGGAAAACTGAATTTAACTGCTGACCAAGTGGCAAGTCTGCAACAGCCGGCAAGTTTTGAAAAGTCCAAAGTCAATTTTGATCAAGATGGGAAGATGACTACCGGAGTAGATAATACTGCGATCCAATCTGTGATTTCTTTTGCACTTACAATAGTTTTATGGATCATTATCATCACATATGCGTCAATCATCGCTCAGGAAATTGCATCTGAGAAAGGAACGCGTATCATGGAAGTAATCCTGTCCAGTACGAGAGCACAAACACACTTTTACGGAAAACTGACTGGGGTTATCTTGGTGGCCTTCACACAGATTCTGATTTACGCAGTAGGTGCTGTGGTTGCATATAATCAGTTTAAAAATTTGGATATCGTCAAGGAATTCCTGACGAGCTTCTCGTTGGATATGATTCTAGGCAGCTTCCTATGGTTTACACTTGCGTTTATCGTATTGGGAATATTTGTTTATTCTGTATTGGCAGCTTTATGCGGCTCTTTGGTTTCAAAACCGGAGGATACGCCAAAAGCGGTACAGCCAATCATTTATCTGGCGATGATCGGATATTTCATTGGTCTGTCATTAGGAGCAGCAGATCCTCAAAATATCATTATAAAAATCACTTCATATGTACCGCTGATATCTTCATTCATTATGCCAATTCGTCTGGCTACTGAAACAGCATCTATAGCTGAAGGAATGATTTCACTCGCTGTTCTTTTGATCTTTGGAATTTTACTGACGCTATTTTCAGCGAAATTGTATAAATCCAATGTGTTGGTTTACAGTGAGGGTGGTATGTTGAAATCATTAAGACAGTCGATTTCAATTTTGAGAAACGAGAAAAAAGCATAAAATAAACGAGAGTGGGACAATAATCTGTTGCCACTCTTTTCCATACCCTAAATCCGAATAAACGGCGAGTCAGAAGTAGCTCCTACGACAATAAGCCGGAATTCAACAAAAATTTGTGAAACAATTTTCGTGAATTCCGGCTTATTGCTTGTAGCTAAACACTTCTGGCTCAGCCTCTTTTTTATATTATGAGAGAACTTGGGATGTGAAACAATTCTTGGACTCTTTTTGTCCAGGTTTCTCTGAGTATAGTCATTTTTTTGGTGGTGTAGTTTGGCGCTCGATAAGCTCAACATCTAAAGGTCGTTGCAAAAGAGAGGCTTCATTTAACTCGTTATAGATATGGATAAATGAGTTCTTCGCTTGATGGTTGATGGAATAGTCGACTGAGGTCATGTGCATCAGTTTGCTGACTTGGCTATTGTCAAATCCGATAACAGCAACATCTTTTGGAACCACGTAGCCAAGATTCTGCAGCTCCGATATGAATTCTGCTGCTACTGAGTCTGTATAAAATGCCATAGCTTCGGGTTTATCGTCCATAAGATGCCATTGATAAGCCAGCTTGATACCGCTGGTTTCCCGCATAGGATCGTAGAACACCCAGTCATGATTGACTTCCAGCCCAACTTTTTTATAAAAGCTGTCGATTGCTTTGATACGAGCTTTAGTATTTAGATTTTTTGGATTGCCCATCACATGACCAATTTTCTTATATCCTCTACTATAAAGATAGTCCAACGAATGAAAGTAGCCGGAATAATGATCGACATAAGCAGAATAAATTCGTTGAGAATCTATCCTATGCCAAGTGGAGATAGGACCATATCTTGTATAAGGTTCAATCACATCCCAGTCATTGGCTCTAGTCAGAATAAAAATGCCATCAAGCTGTTTGTATTTCATCTGATTCAGTGCATCGATTTCTTTCCTTTTATCCCCATCTGTGAAATAAACTGTTACATAGTAGTTGTATGATTTTGCAATAGAAATGAAATTACTCAAAAATATTCCCAAAAGATCAAAATAACCATGTGCTAAAAAGCCAATCGTTTTAGTTTCTCCACTTTGCAGATTTCTTGCAATCAAGTTTGGAGAGTAAGCTAGCTTGTCCATGGCTTCTAAAACCTTCTCACGACTTTCCTTACTAACATAGCCATTTCCGGAAATGACTCTGGATACTGTTGATTTTGACACATTTGCTGCTTTTGCAACATCTATGATTGTTGGCATTGATTGATCCGCCTCCAAGCTGATTTGATTATGCTTATAGTGTATGAAGAAAAAAATAGATCAAGTACTAATCTAGTATTTTATGGTGCTTGTAGTTAAATGACTTGCTTAGCTCTTTTTGTCCAGCTTCACAAGTCAGCTCAATCGACGATAAGACAAACTGATTTCAGTGATAGAGAGCATCACTGAGTCATTTTCCTATATCGCTCATGAGCTAAACGACTTGTTCCGCTTTTTCTCTTGTCTAGCTTCATGAACTAGCTCCTCTCAACAATAAGCTGCAATTGTTTCGTGGTAAAGAGCACCACGTGTCAATTTCTTCTTATTGTTCGGGAGCTGCCCGAGTTCATTCCGCTTTTCTTTGATCCAGCTTCACAAGTCAGCTCAATCGACGATAAGACAAACTGATTTCAGTGATAGAAAGCATCACTGAATCATTTTCCTATATCGCTCATGAGCTAAACGACTTGTTCAGCTTTTCTTTTAGTATACTGGATAAAATCACAGACTTCAATCGCGTAAGGGGAGGAATAGGGTGTCTGTCAAAGAAAATAAAAAACTTTATAAAAGCGCTTGACATGGGAACATTCCCACAAATTAGAATGTAAATGTAAACGATATCAGAGTAAACTCTGAAAAAATACCAGGAGGGAACTATATGTCAAGAGGAGCACTAAAAATCGCAACAATTGGTGGAGGTTCAAGTTATACACCTGAATTGATCGAAGGCTATATCAAACGTAAAGATGAGCTGCCAATCAAAGAAATCTGGTTAGTAGATATCGAAGCTGGAAAAGAAAAATTGGAAATTGTCGGTGAAATGGCGAAGCGTATGGTCAAAGCTGCCGGTTTAGACTGGGAAGTTCATTTGACACTTGATCGTCGTGCAGCATTGAAAGATGCTGACTTTGTATCTACACAATTCCGTGTAGGTTTACTGGAAGCTCGTGTTAAAGATGAACGCATTCCTTTATCTCATGGTGTGTTAGGTCAGGAAACAAACGGTGCAGGCGGAATGTTTAAAGCTTTCCGTACAATTCCTATCATTCTTGGCATTATCAAAGATATGGAAGAGCTGTGTCCTGATGCTTGGCTAGTTAACTTTACCAATCCAGCAGGAATGGTGACAGAAGCAGCAATCAAGCATGGCGGATGGAAAAAAACTGTAGGTTTATGTAATGTGCCGATTGGTCATAGAAAACAAGCAGCAGAAAAACTGGGTGTTCCGGAAGAAAATCTATTCTTCAAATTTGCCGGCATCAACCATTTCCATTGGCATCGTGTATGGGACAAAGAAGGAAAAGAACGTACACAAGAATTGATCGATATGATCTACGGACCACAAGAAGAACAAGAAAGCCATCTGAAAAATATTTGGGATGCACCATATCATTATGAACAAATCAAAGATTTGGGCATGTTGCCATGTGGTTACCATCGTTATTACTACATCGAAGATGAAATGCTGAAGCATTCAATCGATGAGTTCAAAGAAGGCAAAACCAGAGCACAGGTTGTTAAGGAAACTGAAACTCGTTTATTCGAGCTATACAAAGATCCTAAATTGGATTACAAACCAAAAGAATTGGAACAGCGTGGTGGTACACACTACAGTGATGCTGCATGTGAAATGATTGCGTCTATCTATAACGACAAACGTACAGACATGGTTGTTTCAACTGAAAATAATGGAACAATCACTGACCTGCCATATGACTGTGTAGTAGAAGTTTCAGGACCTGTTACTTCTCATGGACATGAGCCTTACAACTGGGGAGCATTCCCATCACCAGCACGTGGAATCATCCAAAACATGAAAGCGATGGAAGAAACAGTGATTCGCGCAGCAATTGACGGCGACTATGGTGCAGCATTACATGCATTCACAATCAATCCGTTAGTTCCTGGCGGCACAATGGCTAGAACATTGCTTGATGAGCTTTTAGTAGCTCATAAGGACCATCTGCCGAACTTTGCAGATGACATTGCAAGAATTGAAAAGGATCAACCTGAAACGGTTGCTTATGTTACTGAATTGATGAAGAGCAACTAATCAAGAAAAAATCAATCTATACTGCATCCTTTCCCACTAATGAAGGGTGCAGCTATGGATAATCTAGCTCTAATAACAAGCCAAAATATCCTGAAAATAGGTAAAACTATTTTCAGGTGTTTTGGCTTGTTTATGTGTAGTCGTTTTTGGGTTTTCATGTTTCAGTGAGTAGAAGTTAAAAAAATATTTTTTTCTATTGACTAAACCTAACTTTAACTGGTTATGATAAGGATAGGTAAAAACTCAAATAGCTATGAGAAGATGAGAACATAGGGAAAGAAGGGGCAGGTTAATGATTGCGAAAAGAAAAAATCCATTCAAAAATCCTGAATGAAAAAAATTAATAAATAGTGTTGACTTAGACCTACTCTAATACAATAAAATCAATGTAGGCTGTTTCAGGCAAACAATGAAAAGGAAAGGGGGAGATGTCATGATCACGATCAAAGAAGTCTCAGAAAAATTTGGCATTACGACCCATACAATACGTTTTTATGAAAAGGAAAAGCTGGTTGCTATTCCTAGAAATGAGCGGGGCTTTCGTGATTTTGATGAGCATTCTATCACTCGAGTGAAAACGATTCTTCATTATCGAAATGTCGGCATGTCTTTAGAGGATATTCGACAGGTTCTGGCTCATAGTAATGACCACAATTTTTCTTTACAGGTGTTGGCTAGAACCAAAGAAGAGCTGGATAGAAAAATCATGGAGTTAGAAGAGACTCGGAGCTATTTGCATCGAAAAATAGCGATCCATCAGGAACTGGCTGAAAAAGAAACTATGGATAAACAGAGCAGCTATGACTATTCTCCTGTTCACAAAGCAGAATAATATCTCCTGTTTCCTAAGCTATGTGTGATAATAAAAAATAACTCAGCTTAATAAAAATAAATAACTAATAAAAGGACGGATCAATTTGACACTAATCAATAAAGTAAACCAACCATCAGATTTAAAAAAATTATCAATTGAAGAGATGGAACAATTAGCAGCAGAAATAAGAACGCTGCTTTTGAAAAAAGTAAGCCAAACTGGCGGGCATGTGGGCCCCAATCTTGGTGTTGTTGAACTGACACTAGCATTCCATTATGTTTTCGATTCGCCAATAGACAAAATCGTTTGGGATGTATCTCATCAATCATATTCTCATAAAATAGTTACTGGCAGAAAGGATGCTTGGCTAGTTGAAGAGCAGTACAAGGCGGTTACCGGATATACAGAACCTGAAGAAAGTCCCCACGATTTTTTCACTGTAGGACATACTTCGACATCTGTCAGTCTCGCAGTTGGGATGGCTAAGGCTAGAGATATTAAAAAGCAAACTGGAAATATCGTTGCTGTGCTGGGAGATGGTTCTTTGTCTGGAGGGCTGGCGCTTGAAGGGTTGAACAATGCGGCAGAATTAGATTCCAACTTGATTGTAGTGCTTAATGACAATGAGATGTCAATTGCTGAAAACTATGGCGGTATGTATCGCAATTTGGCTGAGCTGAGAAAAAATAACGGACATGCTTCAACGAACCTTTTCACTGCGCTGGGCATGGACTATCAATATGTTGAAGAAGGAAACAGTGTGGCAGAAATGATCGTTGCATTTGAAGCTGTAAAAAACAGCAGTAGACCAATTGTGCTTCATATCCATACAGAAAAGGGTCATGGCTACATACCAGCTGTTGCGAATAAGGAACGATTTCATTGGCAGATGCCTTTCGACTTGGAAACAGGGGAAAGTAAACACACTGGATCAGGAGAAAGCTATGATTCTGTTATTATTGATGTACTAGATAAAAAAATCAAAGACGAGAAACAGCCAATTGTTGCGATAACTGCAGCTATTCCAGGTTTATTTGGCTTGAAGGAGCTTCAAAAGCTGCATCCGGAACATTATATCGATGTGGGTATCGCTGAACAGCATTCAATTACTTATGCTGCTGGATTAGCAAAGTCTGGCGCGAAGCCGATTGTTTTCCATTCCAGTACTTTCTTGCAGAGAGGGTACGATCAGCTTTCTCATGATTTGGGTATCAATGATTTACCAGCTGTGATAATCATTAAGGGTGGAAAAATCAGTGGCGGTGATCCTACCCATCAAGGAAGCTTTGATATCTCATATATTACAAGTATTCCAAATATTATCTATTTAGCACCAACCAGTAAGGAAGAGGTTCGGTCGATGCTGACTTGGGCGATTGAGCAAAAAGAACATCCAGTGGCAATCCGTATTCCGGAAAGAGGCTTTGTATCTGCACCTATTAAGGAAGAGACATTCCATCCTTTAGAATGGCATGTAGAGAAGCAAGGAAAAAAAGTGGCTGTTTTGGCTACAGGCGGCTTCCTATCCTTAGGTGAGAAAACTGTAGAAAATCTGAAGGAGCATGGTATTGAAGCAACATTGATCAACCCAAGATCCTTCACTTATTTTGAGTCCGATCTTCTGAATGAACTACAGAAAAATCATCAGGTAGTGGTAACATTAGAAGATGGCAGCTTAGATGGCGGATATGGTGAAAAAATCAGTAGATATTACGGATGTAGTGACATGAAGGTGTTAAATTTTGGCGCATTAAAGCGATTTAATCATCATCAGACTATGGAAGAGCTGTTTACAGAGTTTCGTCTACTTCCAGAACTGATTACAGAAGATGTATTAGAGGCATTGAACTAGAGTCGTTTCAAAGAAGCGAGTATGAGAGCAAAAAAACGGTTGAGCCCAATATTTAGGTTCAACCGTTTTTTCTTATATAGTGAATAGTTTAGAATAGTGTCATTACTTGTATAGTCGCATTGTTTCTGAAAAGCTGTGCCATTCAGATTGTCCATCTACTTCAAATCGGTAAGACTGTACTCTGAAAAGGTACAGGAATCCGAGAAGTAAAGCAACACCTAGTGCTGAAAAGGTCAACATAGACTGAATCATCAGACAAGAAACAAATAGAATCAAGAATAATAGCATAAGCTTCAGGAATAATTGCTGTAAGTTATTTGAATTTGTAATCACGATTTCTTTTGTATGAGAAGCGACTTCGATTTTTTTGAATGTTGGTAGCGGCCCTTCTTTAAAGCTGATTTCATCTCCAGGTTGGACGTTTAGATCCATTGAGATACAGTTGAATAGCTTTCCTTGCTTTTCGTCATTTACATAAACGGTCAAGGGTTTCATGCAGCCCCATTGTGTTTGTTTTTTTAGTTTGATTTTCATAGTGCTCACCTCCTGTATGAATCTATTTTCCCATGATTTTCAGAAAAAGAAATCAGCCTTTTGACTGATTTCTGATAATTATTTTCTCGTTCTTCGGTTGTAGCTCAAGCTACGACCATGAGACTCAACGGCTGCCGTGGCTAAATCAACAGCAACTGAGGGGGATGCGAGCAGATAAATAATAGTCTGTTCTATAGACGAATTTAAAGAATTCTAAAACTGTATTTCTCTTAGCTATCAATAGTCATCAATCACATAGCGCATATATTCAGCCATCTCAGCGGCATGTTTCCCCGCATTATGACCGGTAACTAACGCAGCGGTGATATTATAACCGCCAGTATAGCCATTGATGTCTAATACCTCACCACAGAAAAACAGTCCCTGCATCCGTTTGCTTTCCATCGTCTTAGGCTGAACTTCTTTTAAGGAAATACCGCCGCCGGTTACAAAGGATTTTTCTAATGGGAAAGTCCCGTTGGCAGTGATGCGAAAATCCTTCATTTCGCTGATAAAATCGGACAGCTGTTGATCAGTTACTTGTCTGCCCTTTAGCTCGTCCAGCTGATTTTTCTCTAAAAGAAATTCCAGTAAACGTTCCGGCAGCAGCTGACGAAATGAATTTTTTAACTGCTTCTCAGGCTCAGCCTGTATTTTTTTCTGTAGTTCTGCAAACAATTTCTTTTCCGAGCTTTCAGGAAAAATATCAAGGGAAAGCTGAACAGCTTGTCCCGGGTTCTTCTTTAATGCTTGATTTACAAAGCTGGAGCAACGCAAAGCAGCTGGGCCTGAAATTCCAAAATGAGTGAATAAAAGATCCATCTGATGAGAGACGATTGCTTTACCCTTTTGATTCAAAACAGACAATTGAACATCTCGTAAGGAGATTCCCTGAAGTGTTTTCTTCTTTATAAACGATTCCTCAGAACGAATCGGTGATTCAGTTGGATAAAGCGGCTCAATGGAATGTCCTAGTTTATCCGCAAATCTGTAGCCATCTCCGGTTGAGCCAGTAGAGGGGTATGTTTTCCCGCCCGTTGCAATAATGACGCAGGGAGCATAGATTTTTTGCTTCTCAAGCGCAACACCGATAATCTGGTTTTCGTTCCTGAGAATTTTTTTTACTGGTGCCTCGGTGTATAAGGTAACGGAAAGCTCCTTCAGTTTTTCATGGAGAGTTTCAACGATCGTCTGAGAACGATCTGTTACAGGAAACATTCTGCCATGATCCTCCTCCTTCAACGCAGTTCCATTAGACTCAAAAAATTGGATGATATCCTGATTATCATATTGAGAAAATGCACTATATAAAAATTTCCCGTTACCGGGGATATGGGCGATGATTTCTTCGGGAGAACGGCTATTTGTGACATTGCAGCGCCCGCCGCCTGTCAAAAGAAGCTTCTTTCCGATCCGCTTGTTTTTTTCTAAAAGCAGTACCTGACTGCCATCTTCTGCTGCCGCAATTGCCGCCATCAATCCGCTGGTGCCGGCACCGATAACTATCACGTCAAATTTATTCATTCTTTTCCCTCATTTCAGTTAATAGTGTACCATAAAAATCTTTTCTGACTATATAAAACCAGTTTAAGATTCGTCACACGAAAAGGGGGTTGAAATTATTTTGTGTCCCGAACTCGTTAATAATACTTTGTAGAAAAAAATGGTTTTTGTCCGTTCTATAGCAAAATAAAGAGCTGCTTCATTTATGAATTTGCCGTGATTTATATTTATTTTCACTTTTTCTGTAAATATATGTGGAAAAATTCAGTAATTAGGGTAAAATTAAAACAAACTTAAAGGAAGGTGAATGTATGGATATTAAAAAGTATGTAAAAGAAATTCGGGAAAAGCTTGGAGAAAAGGATAACGGGCAAACAGAATATCTGCAGGCAATTGATGAATTCCTGCCTAGTATGGAAGCATTTTTAGCAAAAAATCCGGAATTTGCGGAGGCAAATATTTTAGAACTACTGATTGAGCCGGAAAGAGTTATCCAATTTAGAGTACCTTGGCAGGATGATCAGGGGAACTGGCGCGTGAACAGAGGATATCGTATCCAATATAATTCAGCAATTGGTCCTTATAAAGGTGGATTGCGTTTCCATCCAAGTGTAAATCTAAGCGTATTGAAATTTTTGGCATTCGAACAAATTTTCAAAAACAGCTTAACAGGTCTGCCGATAGGCGGAGGTAAAGGCGGAAGTGACTTTGATCCAAAAGGGAAATCAGATGGAGAGGTCATGCGCTTTTGTCAAAGCTTTATGACAGAGCTTCATAAGCATATTGGACCAAATACAGATGTTCCTGCCGGAGATATCGGAGTAGGTGCCAGAGAGATCGGGTACTTGTATGGTACTTACAAACGAATCAGAAATTATGACGCAGGTGTTCTTACTGGGAAGCCATTGACTTATTGGGGAAGCCAGACTAGAACGGAAGCAACAGGATATGGTGCGGTTTACTTTGTCCGTCATTTACTGAATGATCTGAATGACAGCTTTGAAGGGAAAAAAGTTGTGGTTTCAGGAAGCGGGAATGTTTCGATTTATGCAATGGAAAAAGCAGCAGAGCTAGGTGCAACTGTATTGACTTGTTCGGATTCAAACGGATTTGTTTATGATCCGGATGGTATCGATGTTGCACTTGTGAAAGAAATAAAAGAGAAGAAACGCGAAAGAATCTCAAAATATGTCGAAACACGCAAAAATGCGGTGTATCATGATGGACAATCTGTTTGGGATCTTAAAGAAGCGTATGATATTGCATTACCTTGTGCTACTCAAAATGAGTTGAATAAAGAACAGGCAGCTATTCTAGTTGAAAACGGTGTGAAAATCGTTGCAGAAGGTGCGAATATGCCATGTACATTGGATGCTGTTCATGTGTTTGCAGAAAATAATGTGCTTTATTGCCCTGGGAAGGCTGCGAATGCCGGTGGTGTAGCTGTATCTGCCCTTGAAATGAGCCAGAACTCAGAACGACTGTCATGGTCGTTTGAAAAGGTAGATGGTATGCTGGATGACATCATGAAAAATATCTTTGAAATATGTCGGGATACTGCAAAAGAATATGGTCAGGAAAACAACTTTGTTCTGGGAGCGAATGTTGCCGGCTTTGAACGAGTGGCGGAAGCCATGCTTAGCCAAGGATTAGTATAGATTTATTTGAAACAGCAATGTGAGATGATAGAGCTAGCTCAATCGACGATAAGGCAAGTGTCTTTCATGATAAAAGGCATCATGAAGCCTCTGGGTCTTATCGCTCATGAGCTGAACAGCTCGTTCAGCTTTTATTGATATCCAGCTTCACAAGCTAGCTCAATCGACGATAAGGCAAGTGTCTTTCATGATAAAAGGCATCATGAAGCCCCTTGGTCTTATCGCTCATGAGCTGAACAGCTTGTTCAGCTTTTATAATTGGTCTATATGTTTATAAATTACTTGATAAAAGTAGCAAAAAAACGTAAAGTAGTAGTGTATTAAGTTTATTTTCAAGGAGGAGAAGGAATGTCACACATTAAATTTGACTATTCCAAATTAGCACCTTTTGTTGCTGATCATGAATTGGAATATATGCAAACTCAAGTTGATGCGGTAGATAAAGCATTACGTGAGGGAACAGGTGCGGGAAATGATTATATCGGGTGGATCGATCTGCCGGAAAACTATGATAAAGAAGAATTTGCCCGTATCAAAAAAGCAGCTGAAAAAATCCAATCTGACTCAGAAGTGCTTGTTGTTATTGGAATTGGGGGCTCTTATTTAGGTGCACGTGCTGCGATAGAGTTCTTGCAGCATTCATTCAGCAATGTACTGACAAAAGAAGAACGCAAAGCACCTCAAGTATTCTTTGCCGGAAACAGTATCAGCTCAACTTATTTGGCTGATTTGATCAATGTGATCGGAGATCGTGATTTTTCTGTTAATGTTATTTCTAAATCAGGAACAACAACAGAGCCTGCGATTGCTTTCCGTGTATTCAAAGAATTATTGATCAAAAAATATGGAAAAGAAGAAGCGAACAAGCGTATTTATGCGACAACTGACCGTGCAAAAGGTGCAGTAAAAGTTGAAGCAGACGCTGAAGGCTGGGAAACTTTCGTTATTCCAGATGATGTTGGCGGACGTTTCACAGTATTGACTCCTGTTGGTTTACTGCCAATTGCAGTTAGTGGCGCGGACATTGATGTGCTGATGAACGGTGCAAACGATGCACGCAAAGAGTATGCGTCAACAACTGATTTACAGAAAAACGAAGCGTATCAGTACGCTGCGTTACGCAATATTCTATACCGTAAAGGTAAAACAACTGAAATGCTGATCAACTATGAACCAGGAATGCACTACTTCTCTGAGTGGTGGAAACAGCTTTATGGTGAATCTGAAGGGAAAGACCAAAAAGGCATCTTCCCGGCAGCAGCAGACTTCTCAACAGACTTGCATTCTATGGGACAATACGTTCAGGATGGCATGCGTAATCTGTTTGAAACAGTTGTTAAAATTGAAAAACCTCGTCATACATTGACTATTCCTGTACAAGAGGAAGATTTGGATGGCTTGGGTTACCTTCAAGGGAAAGAAATCGATTATGTAAACACTAAAGCGTTTGAAGGAACACTGTTAGCACATACTGACGGGAACGTTCCTAACATGATCGTTAAAGTACCAACTATGGATGCCTACTCGCTTGGCTATGTTATGTACTTCTTTGAGATTGCTGTAGGAATCTCTGGCTACTTGAACGGTGTTAATCCATTTGACCAGCCGGGAGTGGAAGCATACAAAGCGAACATGTTCGCACTACTTGGCAAACCAGGCTTTGAAGATCTTGCGAAAGAATTGAACGAACGTCTGTAATCCGATTGATTTAACTGAAAAATACCGCAAAGAGTGTAAAAACTCTTTGCGGTATTTTTGTACTTTCAACTATCTTCTAATTGAAGAAGAAGCTGATTAAAGCACGTATTCTATAGGGGAAATATTGAGTGCATTATAGAAGGGGCAGCTGCTTACTCGCTTTCATCAGGATTCATTTTTTTACGAAATGCGATGAGTATGATTGCTAATACAAACGTTAGTCTTACCAGAGATTTTACATCCTTGAAAATTGCGAAAAGATTTGGATCTACAGTATACGAAATATAAGCAACAATAAATAGAACAACCCCAAATATAATCTTTCTCATCATTCTACCTCCTGATTATCATTCTCTACTAAGAAATAACGAGAGTCAATATGAAAAAGAGGAAAAATTGTATTTATTCTTAAAAAATATTGATTATTTTATCGAAATAGGGAAATAAAAGAAATAGTAATTGAGACTTGAAGGAAATAAAGACAAACTATGCTGAAGAAGTAACTGAACAGGGATGTTGCTTTGCTTGTTATGAAAAATAGTAAGAGTGAGAGTTGCAACAGAACTTTTAATAATAGTTATATTTCCTTACAGCTTAGTACTGGGGTGGACCGAGAAAAATTGATGCTGACTTTATATAGCCTATCATCCATTTCAAAGGTGATAGGTGATACCTTCTCTCTAAAAATAATGGTCTCATTATTTTTTTTAGCAAACCGTTCTATTTCTCTAAGAATAGCAGCTGGACTGATAGGGATTTCCAATATCTCATCGGGAATAATCAAAAAACTTTTCTTCATAATAGAGTATCCTGCTTTCTAAAGTTCTGTTGCATGTCTATTATACACTATTAAAGAGAAAACGATGATAACACGATTAGGATTTTATTATTATTCTTGGCTTGATTATCAGACTTCACAAGCTGTTCAGCTATTTTTGATAGTTACGTTGAAAGCAATCGTGAAATAGTTGTATTGAAAGTTCATTCTAAAGGCGGAGGACTTACGGTACTGACTATTTTAAACTGTTAGCTAGTGACTGGTAGCAAATGGAGGGCAAGTAAGTGGAAAATGCAAAGAAAAATATTCAAATGATCGATTTGCTGAAGTTTATTGCGGCAATCATGGTTGTTTGTATTCATAGCGAGCCAATTAGTGGGAATGAGTGGTTCAATTTTCTAGTTAAAAATATCCTTTGTCGAATAGCTGTACCTCTGTTCTTTATCAGTAGTGCGTATTTCATTCGAAAAAGTACAGTGAACAAAGAGGGGAACTTGAAAGGAAAAATCGTTCACTTGCTTAAGAACTATCTTTTTTGGAGTGTAGTCTTTCTACCCATTGGTTTGGATTGGATCAACCAAAATCTATCTATTAGTCCATCACTATATCCCGCAGCCTTACTTTTCGGTCTGGTTTATTCAGGCACATATTACCATCTTTGGTATATTCCAGCATTCATTCTATCTGTAGTAATAATTACTAAAGCTCGTCAGTATATTTCTTATAAACTGATTTTTCTCATTGCTGCAGCACTTTATTTTGTCGGCAGTTTGGAAACGTATTATGGTTTGATTACGATTGATTGGGTAAAAGAAATTTTCGATGGGTTTATTCACTTGTTTTTCACGACAAGGAATGGCTTATTTTACGGAATGATCTTCACTGCTATAGGCTTCTTTATTTATGATTATGAACAGAAACTTTTAACATTTAAAAAATACTTTAAATGGGCACTCCTTTTTTTGGGTTCTTTGCTGTTTTTAGAAGGGGTAATTGTTTATAATATGCTGAGGCTAGACTGTAATTTTTTGATTGTACTGATTCCTTTTAGCTTTGTTTTATTTTTATGGGGAATAACGAGTGAAATCAAGTTGCCTTTCAATACGGTGAAGCTAAGAGCATTATCGCATTATTATTACTTCATTCATCCAATTTGCATTGTGATCTTGTTTGAAATAGGTAATGCCTTCAACCTTTCTTTTTTCAATAAGGGATTGACCGGTTTTCTTTTGAGTTATCTATTTACACATCTGTTAAGTGTGTTTCTTATAAAGCTAAAGGAGCAACAGGTGGGAAGAGGTATCTGGTTATCCTCATTCCTATCAGGAGCCGTGTTCACAACTGTAATAGTTGGTTGTATATATATTTTTGAAACAGCTTCTGTACCGATTCAATTTGAACTGGCATCCTGTGTGTTAATTAGTCAGATAATCATATTAGCTGCATTAATAAGTAAACTAATTTCTTTAAGACGAAAGAGAAATATTTATTCTCTAGGATAGCTTTTTCCAGTTCTTGATCTATTATCGGCTGGATATTGGTACTGATTTGTTTAGGCAAATGAATCGAAGCGATATTTTTTTCTATTCATCTGATTGGATGGTATGAAATATTATTAATAAAAATAAGTTGACGAATAGTACGATAAAGTTTATAATAAAAATCTAACAACCTTTTATTTTTTTACTTTACTCTATTTATAGAGTAAAACTCCTTTTACTGTCTCATTTACCCAAGTGAGGCAGTTTTTTATTCTCATAGCTTTATCGATAAAAGCATATTTTTGTATTTTTTCTCCACCTTCTTTACTATTGATTATAAGAGATCATACCCAGATGGGGGAAGAATAGAAGATGGAGGAATAGATATGAGTATAGAACAAGCAGATTCATCCACACTTGCATTTGAGGAAAAAGTCCTTGAAGTAATTGTTCAGTCTGCACTGACTAATGTAGACGGAGTATTGTCCCTTGAGGGCAAACTTTTTGCAGCAGATCAAACAGAACCGTTGGCGGCACAGACTGATTTTGACAAAGGAGTCACGCTAGAGAGAGAAAAGAATCAGGTGACGGTTGATTTGGCTATTGTAGTAGAATTTGGTAAGGATTTTACTGGAATATTTTCTGAAATCAAAAGAATCGTGTCAGAAGAGATTCAGCGGATGACAAATCTGGAAGTGGTTGAAGTAAATGTTCATATTGCTGATATCACCACAAAAGATGAATATAAGAAGATATCTTCTGAGTCCAATAATGAAGCAGCAGAAGTGGAGAAATAGTGAACAAAGCAAAAGCTCAAAGCTCTTTCATTTTTTATGGAAGCTTTGAGCCTTTTTTGTGCCTTGAAGAAGTCAAACTGCTCATCAAGCGCAAAAAAAAGAAGCGCCTAACCATTAGGTTCTTCTTTCAATTATCATATTATACTTTTTTTACGTGAGCAGCCTGAAGTCCGCGGGTACCTTCGACAACTTCAAATGTTACTTCTTGATTTTCTTCTAGATTTTTAAAACCGTCTTCTTCTATTGCGGTGAAGTGAACGAAAATTTCTTCATCTTCGTTATATACAAGAAATCCGTAACCCTTTTTGCTGTCGAACCATTTGACGAAACCTTTTTCCATTCTGATCACGCTCCTTTGAGATATGAAACTAGTCTCATTATAATGACAAACCATGAAAACGTCAATATTTTGGAAAAGCTATTAGATAATCATGGAAAAGTGAAAAAAGAAGGGTTATAATAGAGAATATCTTAACGAAAATAAATATTGACATCATAAAGTTCGGGAAAAGAGGAAAAAATGAAGACAGATATCGAGATTTCACAAGAAGTAGAACTACAACCAATTCAAAAAGTAGCAGAATCTGTTGATTTAGGTCTAGAGGATCTGGAATTATACGGAAATTACAAAGCGAAAATCGATTTTCCCTCAATGAAACGTTTGGAAAAGAATGAAGACGGCAAGCTGATTCTCGTTACTTCAATCAATCCGACGCCTGCCGGAGAAGGAAAATCAACAGTAACGATTGGTTTGGGAGATGCGTTGAACCGAATCGGAAAAAGAACAGTGATTGCACTTCGTGAGCCATCTTTAGGCCCTGTGATGGGGATAAAGGGCGGCGCAACTGGCGGAGGCTATGCGCAAGTACTGCCTATGGAGGATATCAATCTGCATTTTACTGGTGACATGCATGCCATCACAACAGCAAATAATGCGTTGTCTGCTTTACTGGATAACCATATTCAACAGGGGAACGAACTGAACATTGATGCACGAAGAATCATTTGGAAACGGGTAGTAGATCTAAATGATCGGGAGCTGAGACAGGTCATTGTCGGACTTGGAGGCCCTATTCAAGGTGTACCACGTGAAGATGGCTTTGATATCACTGTTGCAAGTGAAATCATGGCAATACTTTGTCTTGCTTCAGGTTTGGAAGATCTAAAATTACGTCTCGGCAATATTGTTGTTGGTTATACGTTTGATCGTGAACCGGTAACGGTCAGTGATTTAGAGATCCAAGGTGCATTGGCTCTTCTACTGAAGGATGCCATCAAGCCAAATTTAGTTCAGACAATCTATGGCACTGCTGCTTTGGTTCATGGAGGACCGTTTGCGAATATTGCTCATGGCTGTAATAGTGTTTTAGCGACTAAAACGGCATTGAAACTAGGGGATTATGTTGTGACAGAGGCTGGCTTTGGGGCTGATCTGGGTGCAGAAAAATTCCTCGATATCAAAGTGCCTAACCTGAAGAAATCACCGGATGCAGTTGTGATCGTTGCGACGATTCGTGCACTAAAAATGCATGGTGGTGTGGCGAAAAATGAGTTGAACACAGAAAATGTGTTTGCATTGAAAAAAGGGTTTGCTAACTTGAAGAAGCATATTGAAAATATGGAAAGCTATGGCTTACCAGTAGTTGTTGCTATAAATGAGTTTGTCACAGATACGAAAAAAGAGGTAGAGATCCTGCTTGAACTATGCGAGGAAGCAGGTGTTCCAGTTGAACTGACGCAGGTCTGGGAGAAAGGTGCAGAAGGTGGAGAAGCACTGGCTAAGACAGTCATTGAAACAATCGAAAAGCAAATTGCAGATTTCCGTACAATCTATTCAATGGGAATCGGCCTTGGTGAAAAAATCGAAACGATCGTTCAAAAGATTTATGGTGGTAAGGAAGTTGTATTTTCTCCTAAAGCACAAAAGCAGCTTGAAACGTTTACCAAGTATGGCTGGGATCGTTTGCCTGTCTGTATGGCAAAAACACAGTACTCTCTTTCTGATGATCCAACAAAGCTTGGCAAACCAGAAAACTTTACCGTAACGATCCGTGAACTAGTACCGAAGCTTGGTGCAGGGTTTGTTGTAGCATTGACAGGAGACGTGATGACAATGCCGGGACTCCCTAAGAAACCTGCTGCACTAAATATGGATATTGATAAAGATGGTCATGCAATCGGTCTATTCTAAATTGAAAATCAAAACCTCTGATGGGATGAAAAAATCGTATCAGGGGTTTTTTACTTTAGGTAATGGCCTATGATGTAAAGCGCTTGCAAAACGATTCGATATATGGTATAAAATAGATGTAAGGGGTAATAGAAATTCCCTAATAATCCTGTAGAAGCCATACAGGGGAATAGTGAACGATGCGAAGACGCATTGAAGACGGAAGCCGTGCTGGCAAACAAGAAAGGAACGTGGGAATTTGAGCAACTCCTTACTAACTGAATACGGTCTGGCAAGTGTTTAAACGATGAAGGGTTGAGTGGACATAAGAACCTCAATTCAGATGTGTATGAAGAAGAGAAGAAAAACACTTGTCAGACTATTTTTGTGGGATCAAATACCTAACTAATCATAATTGAACAGAGGGACAACAGCGGCTGCGACAAAAAGTGTCAGCAGTTTTTTTATTTTCTCGGTACTTTATTTTTATCAGAGGAGCTCATTGGTAAATAGAAACAGTTCTTCTTTTCTATCTGGGCTTTTTATTATATACTTGTTAGGAGTTATAATGGAGGGATAGATATGAATGTTCATGTAACACGCAGGACGGGCTTTTATGGAATGGCTACTCCGATCAAAGTGTTAAAGAATGGAGAACCCTGCTTTATGATTGCGAATAATACAACAAAAACGATTGAAGTATCTGAAGCTGAAGCAGAATTACAGGTCCGATTTTATTTTTTAGGCAGTGACACATTCTATTTGAAAAATGATGGATTAGACAAAGAAATAGAAATTACGATGAGTCCGATTTTACTCTCTAATTATCTAGTGTTTTTCTTTCTGATGCTTATGATTCCGCTTGTGGGGATGTCAATTGCAGCGATTCTGATTTTTGTGCTGCTATACTTTATCTTTTTGTTTTTTATGTTAAAAAAAGCATATGTGATCAAGGAGATCGATGATGGGGCATAACGCAGAACAGTTTTTGAACAGCTTTAATCGAATTGAAAAGTGGCTGAAGGAACAGCTGAATAATCCTTCCGGTATGGGATTCAGTGAAATGACCAGAAGAATGGCTAAGAAAAAGCAATCACAGGTAGCTCCATTGGAAAATGATTTGCTGCAGCTGGCACAGCTGCGCAATGCAATTGTCCATGAACGAGTTTCCAAAGATTTTGTCATTGCTGAGCCGAATGAATGGGCTGTGACGCGTATCCTTTCTATTGAGGAGCAGTTGATTGCTCCTGAAAAGGTACTGCCAAGATTTTCAAAGCATGTTACCGGGTTCGAAATGAATATTTCTTTGAAGGAAATTCTCAAAATCGTTGCGAAAAAGCAATACTCTCAATTTCCTATTTACCATTCAGGACACTTTAAAGGATTGATCACAGTGAGAGGTCTGGGCATTTGGATGGCCGTTGAAAGTGTGAATAGTGGCGGAAATATTCATTTAGAGGGGAAAACCGCCGGAGACCTTCTAACCGATAATTACAAGCAAGGAAACTATCAATTTGTTGATAAGGAAACAAATGTCTACCAGGTGGAAGAGATGTTTGAAACACGTGTTCGTCTGGAGGCTGTGCTCATTACAAAGGATGGTGATCCTAATGGCAACTTGCTGGGGATCATTCGTCCAAGAGATTTGTATGAACACAACTAAATGGATACTTGGAATAGAACGGCTATTGTAAAAATATTCGGGCAATTGCTCTTCATTGCGTAAGGAAATATTTGGTACGATTCATTCATATGAATACGACGAAAAAGAAAAACAAAAGTATTGCTATTGAAAAACGCAGTTCAATAGCCGCTTATCGCGTAATGTTCTATTTCGTGCGATTCATATGGACAATAATGGTGTAAAGGAATGATTTAGTTGTTAGCTATATATCTGATTGTTAGTGCATTGATTGTAGGACTTGATCAGTGGACAAAGTATTTAACGGTAGCCAATATTCAATTGGGAGAAACGAAGGATTTTATTCCAGGATTTCTTTCTTTTACCTATATTAGAAACACTGGTGGCGCATGGAGCATCTTAGAAGGAAAAATGATGTTCTTTTATATCATGACAGTGGTAGTTGTAGCTGTGCTGCTTTACTTGCTGGTAAAAAATATCAAAAGCAGTAAATGGTTTACGATTGGGCTAAGTTTGATTTTAGCAGGAGCAATAGGGAATTTTATTGACCGTCTGCGTTTAGGTTTTGTAGTGGATATGTTCAAAACAGAATTTATTGATTTTCCGATTTTTAATGTGGCAGACATGTCTTTAGTGATTGGTGTGGCCTGTGTGTTCATCTATTTGATTTTGGATGAGCGAGCGTCAAAAAATAAAGCAAAGTCATAAGAACACTTTGATAAGTGAGTATTATGAAGAAATGAAGGATGGCAAAGTATGGAACAAATAAATGTAACAATAAAAGATGAAAAGGGTAGGATCGATAAGGTGTTGAGTGAGCGAGTAAGCTATTCGAGATCGCAGATCCAGCTATGGCTGAAGGAACAGATGGTTACTGTAAATGGAGAAGTCGTTCGTTCAAACTACAAGGTAAAGAACGGCGATGAGGTTGAAATAAAGATTCCTGAGCCTGTGGAATTGGTTATTGAAGCGGAAGATATTCCTTTGACAGTTGTCTATGAGGATCAAGATGTTGCAGTGATCGATAAGCCGCAGGGGATGGTTGTCCATCCGGCTGCCGGTCATGCCAATGGAACATTAGTCAATGCCTTGATGTATCATATCAAAGACCTATCCTCTATAAACGGTGTGATTCGTCCCGGGATCGTTCATCGAATCGACAAGGATACCTCCGGACTTCTGATGGTAGCAAAAAATGATAAAGCACATGAATCATTGGCTGAGCAGTTGAAAGAAAAAACCTCTGTCAGAAAATATCTGGCGTTGGTTCATGGAGAAATCGGTCACGATAAAGGTGAAATCGATGCTCCGATTGGTCGATCAAAAGCGGATCGGAAAATGCAGGATGTGATAGAAAACGGCAAACCGGCTGTTACACATTTTGAAGTGGTTGAACGCTTTAAGGATTATACCTTGATCGAGCTACAGCTTGAAACTGGTCGAACACACCAAATTCGTGTTCATATGAAATATATTGGCCACCCAGTAGCAGGAGATCCGTTATACGGACCAAGAAGAACGCTGAAGGGGAATGGTCAGTTTCTTCATGCGAAGACACTAGGCTTTGTTCACCCAACAACAGGGGAGTATATGGAGTTCAATTCTCCAATCCCTGAAGTCTTCGAAAAAACTTTAGAGCAATTAAGAAATAATCATTGATTTATTATTGATTAAGAGGTAAACTGTCCCTAGTTGAATATTATTCCTTTAAGAGTAGTCCCGTGAGGCTAAGAAGGACACATGCAGATGTAATCAGGTGCGCTTGATGTTGGTCTGTATGTATTACAGTATACTTTTGTAAACTAGTAAGCTAATCCTCCTGCCTTCTTGGGCAGGAGTTTTTTTATTGTTCCGGACAGCTCTGAATCTAAAGGAACAACAGGAATAAATACTATCAAAATAAAGCGTCAATTATATAAGGAGGCATTCACATGCAAGGAAAAGAAGTTGTAGATGCAGTAACAATGAAACGTGCACTGACACGTATCACGTATGAAATTATCGAAAGAAATAAAGGGATTCAGGATATTGTTCTGGTGGGAATCAAAACGAGAGGGATTTATATTGCAGCACGTATTGCAGAACGTCTGAAACAGCTGGAAAATATTGATGTTCCTGTAGGGGAGCTGGATATCACCTTATATCGAGACGATGTAGAGGATGATACATTGGAGGAGCCGGAGCTTCACTCTTCGGACATTCCGTTTTCAGTAAAAGGCAAGCAAGTGATTTTAGTTGATGATGTGTTGTTTACTGGAAGAACAATTCGGGCAGCATTAGATGCAGTTATTGATCTGGGGCGACCGAAGAAAATCTCATTGGCAGTGTTAGTCGATCGAGGACATAGAGAGCTGCCGATTCGCGCAGATTATGTAGGAAAAAATATTCCGACATCAATCAAAGAAGAAATTGTTGTAGAAATGGAAGAGCTTGACGGCAAAGATCGTATCTTGATCAAGAAGGGTGCAGAATAAAGAAAATGGGATATGTCTGAAAACCTTCAATAGGTTGAAAATTTTCAGACACAATCTAAAATCAATCGTTGAATAGAGAGTTGGATGGAAGATAAATGGAAGAGAAGAAGTTTAGAAATACAGATGTTGTACTGGATATTCATGATAAGCCGGAGCCCTTACAGTGGCTGGGCTTGAGTTTGCAGCATTTGTTTACAATGTTTGGCGCAAATGTATTGGTACCGATATTAACTGGGCTAGAACCTAGTATTGCCTTGTTCAGTTCAGGTGTTGGCACATTGCTGTACATCTTGATTACAAAAGGAGCTGTCCCTGCTTATCTGGGAAGCAGCTTTGCATTTATTTCAGCCATCAATGCGCTAATGGCAACTCAAGGATATCCTGCAGTAGCACAGGGAATCGTTTATGCGGGAATTGTTTATCTGATTGTTGCACTAGTTATTGCAAAGATTGGCTCTGACTGGATCAATACGATGCTGCCGCCAGTAGTTGTCGGTCCTGTAATCATGGTTATCGGTCTAGGGCTGGCGTCAACTGCTTCAAATCAGGCGATGTACAGAACCTTGGCAAGCGGTGAGTCTGTTTACGACAGCAAATATTTTATGGTGGCATTATTCACATTAGGAATCACTATTTTCTTCAATATGTATCTAAAGGGATTTATGAGCTTGATTCCGATTCTGTTAGGCATTGTTTCAGGCTATGTCTTTGCACTGATCGTAGGGATTGTTGATCTGACACCGGTATCTGAAGCTGCTTGGTTCAGCTTGCCGGCATTCCAGATTCCTTTTGTTGATTACGATGTAAGCTTCTCACTAGCAGCCCTAACAAGTATGGCGCCTATCGCTTTCGTTACAATGACGGAGCACATGGGGCACTTGATGGTTTTAAGCAAAATCACAAAAAGAGACTTCTTTAAATCTCCTGGACTGAATAAAACTTTGCTTGCAGATGGATTATCAACGATCATTGGAGGCTTTACAGGAGGACCGCCTACAACTAGCTATGGAGAAAATATCGGAGTACTGGCAATTACAAAAGTACACAGTGTTTATGTCATCGGTGGTGCTGCAGTTCTGGCTATTTTAGCAGGCTTTATTGGTAAAATCAGCGCTTTGATTTTAAGTATCCCGACACCGGTCATCGGCGGAATCAGCTTTCTTCTATTCGGAGTTATTGCTTCTAGTGGGCTGCGTATCCTGATTGACAATAAGGTTGATTATGATCAAAAGCGTAACTTAGTAATCACTTCTGCAATCATGGTTATTGGTATCGGTGGCGCCTATCTGAAAATCGGTGGTTTCGAACTAACAAGCATGGCGCTTGCTACAGTCTTAGGAATCGTGTTGAATCTGGTATTGCCAAAACATGCCCGAAGCGAAGAAATTCAAAATGAAGTAGATATTTGATTAGATTGTTTTATAAAGAAGTGGGTGTGTACTAAAACCACTCATTTGTAACCATGGAAATAAAAACAAAACAGATGAGCCAATTTTTAGTTACAAAATACTCAAGGAGGACCATTATTCTAGTCGATTTATCGACGTAGAGATACTGGATAGCGGACCTCAAAAAATGAAATAAAAACAAAACAGATGAACCGATTTTTATTTACAAAATACTCAAGGAGGAATGACGAATGATTCATACATCGGAGCGTGTCAGCTTAAAACATCTGCTGACAGTTGAAGCACTAAGTGATCAAGAAGTGATGGGGTTGATTCGACGAGGGCAGGAGTTCAAAAAGGGAGCTGTCTGGCAATCGGCGGGGAAACAATATTTCGCAACGAACCTTTTTTTTGAAAATAGTACGCGAACACACAAGAGCTTTGATGTTGCAGAAAAGAAGCTGGGGCTTGAGGTCATAGAATTTGAAGCGAGCACCAGTTCTGTTCAAAAGGGTGAAACATTGTATGATACGGTTCTGACCATGTCAGCTATCGGAGTAGATGTTGCAGTCATTCGTCACGGGGAAGAGAATTACTACGACGAGTTGATTCAAAGCAAGACGATTCAGTGCTCGATCATCAACGGTGGAGACGGAAGCGGACAGCATCCGACACAGTGTCTGCTTGATCTGATGACGATCTATGAAGAATTTGGTCATTTTGAAGGCCTGAAGGTGGCTATCGTTGGGGATTTAACTCACTCCAGAGTAGCAAAATCAAACATGCAGATGCTGAAAAGGCTGGGAGCAGAGATATTTTTCTCTGGTCCGGAAGAATGGTATGACCCTCAGTTTGACGTTTATGGTGTATACGAACAACTAGATGACATTGTAGAAAAAGTCGATGTCATGATGCTTCTTCGTGTACAGCATGAGCGCCATGACGGAACAGAGAGCTTTTCAAAGGAAGGGTACCATCAGCAATACGGGTTATCTGTCGAACGGGCAAGACGCTTGAAAAAGAAAGCAATCATCATGCATCCGGCACCCATCAACAGAGATGTGGAGCTGGCAGATTCACTGGTTGAGAGCATCCAGTCAAGAATCATTCAGCAGATGAGTAATGGTGTTTATATGAGAATGGCTATTTTAGAAGCTGTACTAGCAGGAAAGGTGTAGGTGGCAAGTATGAAAACATTGATAAAAAACGGGAAAATCGTAGAAAAAAATAATGAATTGACAGAAGCTTCTGTATGGATTGAGGATGGTAAGGTCTTCGCAATTGGAAAATCCTTTAACGAAGCACAATTTGATACAGTTTATGATGCAAAGGGACAGTTGATCACACCGGGATTGGTTGATGTTCATGTGCATTTAAGAGAACCGGGATTTACGTATAAGGAAACGATTGAAACTGGAAGCAAGGCTGCTGCAAGAGGCGGATTTACTACAGTCTGTGCAATGCCGAATTTGAATCCTGTACCCGACACAGCTGAAAAGCTTCAGGAAATCTACGATATCATTCAAAAGGATGCAATCGTGAAAGTGTTGCAGTACGCACCAATTACAGAAGAGCTGCGCAGTGAGCGCTTGACGGATCAAAAAGCATTGAAGGAAGCTGGGGCTTTCGCATTTACTAATGACGGTGTAGGGGTTCAGACTGCCGGGACAATGTATCTGGCAATGAAGGAGGCTGCTGCAAATAACATGGCTCTTGTTGCCCATACAGAAGATGAGTCATTACTATTTGGCGGCGTGATGCACGAAGGCGAAATATCCAAGAAGCTGGGGCTGCCTGGAATCCTTAGTGCAACAGAAGCTTCTCAGATCGCCAGAGATATCACACTAGCAAAGGAAACAGGCGCACACTACCATGTCTGTCACGTATCGACAGAGGAAAGTGTACGTGTGATTCGTGATGCGAAACGTGCAGGGATTCATGTTACTGCTGAGGTTTCTCCCCACCATCTCTTGTTGATCGATGAAGATATTCCTGAGGATAACGGGTTCTGGAAGATGAATCCTCCACTAAGAGGAAAGGCGGATAGACAAGCGCTGATCGATGGTCTGATTGATGGAACAATCGATTGCATTGCCACAGACCATGCCCCTCACGGGTTAGAAGAAAAAAATCAAACCTTCTTGAAAGCACCATTTGGTATTGTAGGTAGTGAAACAGCCTTTCAATTGATTTACACACACTTTGTTGAAACAGGGAAATTCACATTAGAACAGGTCGTTGACTGGATGGCAGTGAAGCCGGCGGCAATCTTCGGACTGAATGCTGGAACGTTGAAAATCGGTGGAGCTGCAGACATTGCGGTGTTCGATTTATCACTGGAAGAAGCAATTGATGACCAGAAGTTTGAATCTAAAGCAGTCAATACCCCGTTCGTCGGTTGGAAAGTCAAAGGAAATACGCTAATGACTTTCGTAGATGGAAAGCTGGCATGGGCTAAGGAGGAAGTGTGACGTTGAAACGATTACTTATTTTAGAAGATGGAACGGTCTTTGAAGGAAAAGCCTTCGGAGCAGAAGCAAATGTAGTAGGCGAAGTCGTATTTACAACAAGTATGACTGGCTATCAGGAAACAATCACTGACCAAAGCTTTAACGGTCAGATCATCACATTCACTTATCCTATGGTAGGAAATTATGGAATCAATCGTGATGACTATGAATCTATCGCTCCGACCTGTAAAGGAGTGGTAGTAAAAGAATTTGCTCGTCTGGCTTCTAACTGGAGGAATCAGCTTACCTTAGATGAATTTCTAAAGCGTAAAGGGATTCCCGGAATTGCGGGAATCGATACACGTGCATTGACAAAGAAACTCCGTTCAGCAGGAACAATGAAGGGAATGCTGGTGGATAAAGGTGACGAACTAAATCACTTGTTTGATCAGTTGAAGGCAACTGTACTGCCTCACAATCAAGTGGCGCAGGTTTCTACAACAAAACCGTACCCAAGTCCGGGTGTAGGCAGAAATGTCGTTGTTGTGGATTTTGGACTGAAGCACAGTATCTTGCGAGAGCTGTCAAAAAGACATTGTAACCTGACTGTTCTTCCGTATAACACTGATGCTCAGACGATTCTTGATCTGCATCCAGATGGTGTGATGCTGACCAATGGACCAGGGGACCCGAAAGATGTGCCGGGAGCAATTGAAATGATTCAGCAGATTCAGGGGAAAGTGCCGATTTTCGGTATTTGTCTGGGGCACCAGCTGTTTTCATTGGCTAATGGAGCCGACACGTACAAAATGAAGTTCGGTCACCGAGGTCTGAATCATCCGGTTCGAGAAATTGCGACAGGACGAATTGATTTTACTTCCCAAAATCATGGGTACGCAGTGGATGAAAACACAATCGATCCTGAAAAACTAATGGTCACTCATATTGAAATCAATGATGGTACAGTTGAAGGGGTCAGACATAGAGAGTTCCCTGCGTTTACTGTTCAATACCATCCAGATGCTGCACCTGGTCCACATGACGGGCTGCATCTTTTCGATGAATTTATGGAATTAATGGATGCATGGAAGGAGCAGAGAAATGCCTAAACGTAAAGATATAAAGAAAATCATGGTTATCGGTTCTGGTCCGATCATTATTGGTCAGGCTGCAGAATTTGACTACGCAGGTACACAGGCATGTCTCGCATTAAGAGAAGAAGGCTATGAAGTCGTATTGGTCAATTCTAATCCGGCAACAATCATGACAGATAAAGAAATAGCTGACAAAGTTTATATTGAGCCCATCACACTAGAATTCGTTTCAAGAATCCTACGGAAAGAACGTCCAGATGCTTTGCTGCCTACATTAGGTGGGCAAACAGGATTGAATATGGCTATGGAATTAGCAGCTTCCGGTATCCTTGATGAATTAGATGTAGAATTATTAGGAACAAAATTAAGCGCCATCGATCAAGCAGAGGATCGTGACTTATTCAAGCAATTGATGGAAGAACTGGGACAACCAATCCCGGAAAGTGATATTGTGCATACGGTAGAAGAAGCTGTTGCTTTTGCAAATAAAATCGGTTATCCGATCATTGTTCGTCCGGCCTTCACCTTAGGCGGTACCGGCGGCGGAATGTGCGACAATGAAGAAGAGCTGAGAATCGTCGCTGAAAACGGGCTGAAGCTTTCACCAGCTACGCAGTGTCTGATTGAAAAGAGCATTGCCGGTTACAAAGAAATCGAATATGAAGTGATGCGAGATTCAGCCGATAATGCCATTGTTGTATGTAACATGGAAAACTTTGATCCTGTGGGCATCCATACAGGAGACTCTATTGTATTTGCACCGAGTCAAACCTTGTCTGATCATGAATATCAAATGTTGAGAGATGCTTCATTGAAGATTATCCGTGCATTGAAAATCGAAGGAGGCTGTAACGTTCAGCTGGCTTTAGATCCTCATAGCTTTGATTATTACGTTATCGAGGTAAATCCTCGGGTATCTCGTTCCTCAGCGCTGGCAAGTAAAGCGACGGGCTATCCAATTGCTAAATTAGCGGCAAAAATCGCTGTAGGACTGACACTAGATGAAATGAAAAATCCGGTGACAGGTACAACCTATGCAGAGTTTGAACCGGCTTTGGACTATGTGGTAGCGAAGATTCCGCGTTGGCCTTTTGATAAATTTGAAAAGGGCGATCGTTTGTTGGGTACCCAGATGAAGGCAACAGGAGAAGTGATGGCAATCGGTAGAAATATCGAGGAGTCTTTACTGAAGGCTGTTCGTTCATTGGAAATCGGTGCTTATCACAATGAGTTGAAGGAATTAAAGGAAGTTTCGGATGAAGCGTTGACTGAAAAAATGGTCAAAGCACAGGATGATCGTTTGTTCTATCTTTCTGAAGCGCTGAGACGCGGCTACACCATCGAAGAGCTGGCATTGTTGACAAAGGTTGACCTGTTTTTCCTTGATAAGCTCTTGCACATTGTCGAGCTGGAACAAGAATTAGCTGGAAATGTTGATGACTTGGATGTGTTGAAGGAAGCGAAGCAAAATGGCTTTACCGATCGCAAGGTGGCTGACTTATGGCAGACAACAGCTGATAGCATTGCTAAAATTCGTAAAACACATAACATCGTACCAGTTTATAAAATGGTTGATACATGTGCTGCAGAGTTTGAATCTCAGACACCCTATTTTTACAGCAGCTATGAGTTTGAAAATGAAAGTATTCGTTCAGAAAAGGCATCCGTACTGGTGTTAGGCTCTGGCCCAATTCGAATCGGTCAGGGAGTGGAATTTGACTATGCGACTGTCCATTCTGTGAAGGCGATTCAAGCAGCGGGGTATGAAGCAATCATCATGAACAGTAACCCTGAGACCGTATCAACAGACTTTTCAATTTCAGATAAGCTCTATTTTGAACCATTGACCTTAGAGGATGTTATGAATGTCATCGATTTAGAACAGCCGATTGGTGTCATCGTTCAGTTTGGCGGACAGACAGCCATTAATCTGGCGGAACCGTTAACGAAGAATGGTGTGAAAATTCTTGGAACAACGATTGAGGATCTGGATCGTGCGGAAAACAGAGATTTGTTTGAGCAGGCTCTGAATGCTCTTGAAATACCTCAGCCTCCGGGCGATACTGCGATCAGCGAAAGCGAAGCAGTGACGATTGCCAACCGTATCGGGTATCCGGTTCTGGTTCGTCCAAGCTATGTGCTTGGTGGTCGAGCAATGGAAATCGTGGAAAACCAGAAGGACTTAGAAGACTATATGCGTAACGCCGTGAAGGCTTCCCCTGAACATCCTGTATTAGTGGATAGTTATCTGCTGGGGCGTGAATGTGAAGTAGATGCAATCTGCGATGGCGAGACAGTTTTGATACCGGGAATCATGGAACATATCGAACGTGCAGGTGTCCATTCCGGCGATTCGATGGCAGTTTATCCACCACAAACCCTGTCTGATTCTATTAAAGAGACGATTGCTGAATATACGAAGAAATTGGCGCTTGGACTGAACTGTATTGGGATGATGAATATTCAATTTGTTATCCATGAAGAGACAGTTTATGTAATTGAGGTCAACCCAAGAGCTAGTCGTACCGTACCGTTCTTAAGTAAAATCACAGGAATCCCAATGGCGCAGGTAGCAACGAAAGCTATCTTAGGGGAAAAGTTGACGGATTTAGGCTACTCAGATGGCTTGTATCCGGAAAGTGAGCAGGTCCATATTAAAGCACCTGTCTTCTCCTTCACAAAACTACAAAAAGTAGATACGTATCTTGGGCCTGAAATGAAATCGACTGGTGAGGTCATGGGGTCAGATTACAGCTTGGAAAAAGCTCTTTACAAAGCATTTGAAGCATCTGGCCTACACTTGCCGAGCTATGGTGCAGTGCTCTTTACGATTGCCGATGAAACAAAGGAAGAAGCATTGGAACTTGCTAAACGATTTAACAGTATTGGCTACAGTCTGGTTGCTACTTCAGGAACTGCACAGTATTTTGCAGAAGCTGGTTTGCGCGTGAAAACAGTGTTGAAGATCGAAGAGCAAGAAGAAGGAAAAGAAACGGTGGTTGACTTGATTCGCAATGGTCAGACACAGGTGGTGGTCAATACAATGGATAAGAACCGTTCTTCTCTAAATGAAGATGGTTTCATTATCCGAAGAGAATCAGTTGAGCATGGGGTTCCCTTATTTACCTCTCTAGATACAGCAAATGCAATTTTGAAGGTGCTGGAATCAAGAGCATTCTCTACAGAAGCTATATAATCAGATTTTAGAATAGATAACAGTCGCTTATGAGCAATAAAATGCTCTGTATTTAAAGTGTATAGTGCAGCCTCAATCCTTTAAATACAAGTTGGACAACGGTGCAGGAAATCTCCATGCTTCAAGGCGTGAAGTATGGAGAGATTTTCTTGCGGCGAAAGAAGCAGAACAGATTACAGCATAGGAGGAGTCGGACAATGAAACAGGAAATGATGACGATCGTTGAACAAAAACAACTGGCACCAAGAATTTTCCGTATGACATTGACTGGTGAATTGGTTAACGAGATGGGGATTCCGGGGCAGTTTTTACATATCAAGGTTCCAAGAGAAGACTTTCTTTTGAGAAGGCCAATCAGTATCAATCAAATCAATAAGGAAGAAAAAACCTGCTCAATCATTTATAGAACAGAGGGAGATGGCACGCTTCATTTTTCTAAAATGTCTGCCGGGGAACAGTTAGACGTGATGGGACCGTTAGGAAATGGTTATGACCTTTCTTTTCTAGAGGCGGGGCAAAAAGCATTTGTTGTTGGCGGTGGTATTGGTATTCCTCCAATGTATGAGCTGTCCAGACAATTGCATCAAAAAGGGATAGAAGTTGTTCATTTTCTTGGTTATGCGTCTAAAGAGGTTTCTTATTACCAAGAGGAGTTCATTGCTTTAGGTGATACTCGATTTGCAACAGATGACGGCTCCTATGGGGTTCATGGGAATGTTGGGAACCTGTTGATGGATGCTATGGAAAAAGAGACTCCTGCTGCTGTATTTGCTTGTGGTGCGAATGGTATGCTGAAGACAGTTGCTCAACTGTTTGAAGAGAATTCAAATGTTTTCCTTTCTTTGGAGCAGCGTATGGCTTGCGGTATGGGCGCTTGTTATGCCTGTGTTTGCCATGTTCCAGATGATGAAACAGGGACGCAAAGTGTGAAGGTCTGCGACGAAGGTCCGATTTTCAGAGCGAAGGAGGTTGTATTATGATGGAAAAAAATCCTATAGCGATTAGTATTCCCGGTTTGGATTTAAAAAACCCAATCATTCCTGCAAGCGGCTGCTTCGGCTTCGGTGAAGAGTATGCGAAGTATTATGACATTGGCAAGCTAGGCTCAATCATGATCAAAGCAACAACAGCAGAAGCTCGATTCGGTAATCCGACACCACGTGTAGCAGAAACACCAAGTGGAATGCTGAATGCAATCGGTCTGCAAAATCCCGGATTAGAAGCTGTAATGACACAAAAGCTGCCGGCATTGGAAAAATATGATCTTCCAATCATTGCCAATGTTGCTGGAGCATGTGAAGATGATTACGTAGAAGTCTGTGCAAAAATAGGTGATGCACCGAATGTCAAAGCAATCGAGTTAAATATTTCATGCCCCAATGTGAAGCATGGGGGGATTGCATTTGGTACTGATCCAGATGTTGCCTTTCAGCTGACACAGGCAGTAAAAAAAGTTGCAAAGGTTCCAATCTATGTGAAACTTTCTCCTAACGTGACGGATATTGTTCCAATCGCTAAAGCAATCGAATCTGGTGGTGCTGATGGCTTCAGTATGATCAATACATTGCTGGGGATGCGTCTTGATCTTAAAACAAGAAAACCAATTCTGGCTAACGGTACAGGAGGGTTGTCTGGACCTGCGATCAAGCCAGTAGCTATTCGTCTGATTCATCAGGTGTCACAGGTTTCGGCGTTGCCAATCATCGGAATGGGTGGTGTCCAGACAGTAGATGACGTGCTGGAAATGTTCATGGCTGGTGCCAGTGCTGTTGGTGTAGGGACAGCGAATTTTACAGACCCTTATATCTGTCCTAAATTAATCGATGCATTACCGATCCGTATGGCAGAATTAGGTATTGAATCCCTTGAACAATTGAGAAATGAAGTTAGAGAGGAGCGGCGCTCATGAGTCATCGTCCGATAATTGCTTTAGATCTTCCATCAAGAGAAGAAGTAGAAAAATTTTTGAATAACTTTCCATCAACTGAATCATTGTACGTAAAGGTTGGCATGGAGCTTTTTTATCAGGAGGGACCTGAAATTGTTAAGTGGCTGAAAGCTGCCGGGCATTCAGTCTTTTTGGACTTGAAGCTGCATGATATTCCAAACACTGTAGAGCATGCAATGAAAGGACTAGCAAAGCTTGGTGTAGATATGACAAATGTTCATGCTGCTGGGGGTATCAAGATGATGGAGGCTGCAAAGCGAGGCCTCGAAGCTGGAAAACCAGATGGAAGCGAAACACCTGTACTGATTGCAGTGACACAACTGACCTCAACGAGTGAGGAAGAAATGCATCATGATCAGCTGATCAATGTTTCCTTAAAAGAAAGTGTGCAGCATTATGCAAAATGTGCTGAAACAGCAGGGCTTAATGGTGTTGTTTCCTCAGCGCTAGAGGTTGGTTTTATTAAAGAAGGGACCTCTTCTGAATTTGTCTGTTTGACTCCGGGAATCAGACCTTCTGGTAGTGATGCAGGTGATCAAAAGCGTGTGATGACTCCGTCAGAAGCTGCAAAAATCGGCTCGGATTATATTGTTGTCGGTCGCCCAATCACACAAGCAGAAGAACCTTATCAAGCATATCTTGCAATCAAAAAAGAATGGAATGGGGAAAAATAAATGACTGAATTAGCAAAGAATATTGCCAAAGATCTGTTGAAAATCGAAGCAGTTTTTTTAAGTCCGAATGATCCTTTTACATGGGCAAGCGGCATCAAAAGCCCGATTTATTGCGACAATCGTATCACGATGAGTTATCCGATGATTCGTAAGGAAATCGCTCAAGGACTGGCTGATCAGATCAAAGAAAACTATCCGGGTGTAGAAGTAATTGCCGGTACGGCAACAGCAGGGATTCCTCATGCTGCTTGGGTAGCAGATATTTTAGACTTGCCTATGGTTTATATCCGAAGCAAAGCAAAGGAACATGGAAAAGGAAATCAAATCGAAGGACGTATTGCTGAAGGACAGAAAATGGTCATCATTGAAGACCTGATTTCTACCGGAGGAAGTGTCTTGGAAGCAGCGGAAGCAGCAACGCGTGAAGGTGCGGATGTTTTAGGTATAGCAGCAATCTTTACCTATGAGTTACCAAAGGGAAAAGAGAACTTTGCTGCTAAGGGGATTGAGCTAGTGACTTTGACAAATTATTCAACACTTTTGGAAGCTGCTTTGGAGTCCCAATATATAGAAGAAAAGGATCTTGATTTGTTGAAGGAATGGAAACAAAATCCTGAGGCATGGAAAAAATAGAGAAAACAAAGGAAGGACAATCATTAAAATGAAAATTGTTCTTCTTTTTTTATCGAATCTTATTGAAATCGGGATATTTCAATAAATAGACTGTACTTATTAAAAAAAAATTTTGGCGTACACATGATTTGACGGATAAGCAGAAATAAGATAAAGTAGTCAAAATAAAAATAGTACACTCAAGGAAATAATGGAGGGTTGTATGAAAAAAAGAAATATACGAAATATGGATGTAGAATGGAGTTATTCTGGTGAGAGAGGTCCAGAGCATTGGCATACCCTATGCGACTGGTTTGCTCAAGGAGCAGCCTTTCCTGATCAATCACCAATTTCTTTATCAAGTATCTCAGTTTGCGGAGAAAAGGCTATAGAAGAAAGCATCGCCTTTCATTATGAACAGGAAGTTTTTTCCGAAAAGGAATTTAAGAATACTATTCACTTTGTGCCGCCGAACACCCAAAGTTATTTAATTTTTCAAGGAGTAGAGTATCGACTGACAGATATTCATTTCCATACACCTAGTGAGCATACGCTAGAGGACATTCAGTATCCTATTGAGTTTCATTTGGTTCATATGAATGATGTTGGTCAAAACTTGGTTGTTGGCTGCTTGTTCGAATTGGTTGAAGGAGAGAACAAGTTTTCGCTATTGAAGGAATTGATTGAGTTTAGTCAGAGAACCCATGAATTTTCTTTCGATCCGTCAATTTTTTTGCCGGAGCAGCGGAGTCATTTTCACTATGTAGGTTCTTTAACTACACCACCTACAAAGGGTCCAATCCCTTGGTTTGTTTTTCAGACAGTTCAGCAAATGGACTGGGGATTGGTTTGTCTGCTGAAAAAAGGCATGTTGGAATATAATAACAGACCTCTTCAAAATAAAAACCAAAGAGACATTTATTTTGTTGAGTAACGGAGAAAAAAATGAATATTAAGCAAATGAAATATGTGGTGGCTGTAGCAGATAGTGGTGGTTTTCGTGAGGCCGCTAAACGATTGTTTGTTACCCAACCCAGTCTTTCAAATGGTATCAAGGAATTGGAAGAAGAGTTAGGTGTGACTTTGTTTGTACGGACGAATAAAGGTGCAACTCTAACAGAAGAAGGGATTGCCTTTTTAGAGCATGCAGAAAAAGTTTTGACCCAGCTGACATTAATGGAAAACCGATTTCAGCATCATCAAAAGGAAGAACGCTTTTCTGTTTCCTCTCAGCATTATGACTTTTTAGGCGGCATCATGGCAGCTGTGATTCAGAAATTCGAAAATCAGTATAAAGAGTTCCGCTTATTTGAAACGACGACCTTGAAGGTGATCGAAGATGTCAAAAGCTATCATAGTGATATCGGCATCCTTTATTTGAACAGTCAAAATCGTTCAGGAATCAAAAGACATTTAGCGACTACAAACCTTGCTTATGAGGTAATTGGCAGCTTTACGACGCATGTCTTTGTGGGGAAAGGCCATCCGTTAGCGCAAGAAGAGGAATTGACAGTGGAACAGCTGATAGGTTATCCTCAGGTTCGCTTTATTCAAGAGGGCAGTGAGTTTAATTATTTTTCAGAAGACTTAGTAGCACAAACCGATCAGCATGCAGTTATTCATGTAAGTGATCGAGGAACATTAATGAATATTTTAGCAGGAACAACCGCTTATGCGACAGGTTCAGGAATCATTACGGGCTTCACAAAAAAGGAGATAAAGCTGATTCCTTTGAAGGAACAGGAGGAAAATAAAATCTGTATCCTTTATCAAAAGAATCAACAGAGAAATGATGTTGTAGATTATTTTATCAAATTATTGGGCGAGACTATTAATATAGAAAAGTAGATAGCATAGCCTGATTAGCTGGAGTTGCATTTTAATGCAACTCTTTTTTTGATCAATAATAATTTTTATTATTCTAATAGTGTTGTTGTTTTTACAAAAAATAAACAAACAACCCTTTTTTTATGATAAAATTATTATTATTTTTAGTATCTTATATATGTAAAGCTAGTTTAAGTAAATAGGTGTCCATTCTATTTGCTTGAGCTAAGAAATGAATAAAACTTACTCTACCACATAGAAAATTTAGCGAAGTGTCTGTAGATCGAAAAAGAAGGAGAGCTATTTTATGAAAATACGTTTAGAGTATCCTGAAATGGAAGCGTTATCGAATCAGTTGCATTCTCAGGAGGAAACATTCCAGCAGTGTGTCGCAGAGCTGAATCGCTTGATTCATTCTGTACCTGATTCATGGGAAGGGAAATCAGCTGATGCTTATATCAACCAGTTTGAAGAGCTTCAGCCGGCATTTGAGCAAACGCAGGTGATCATTGAGGCACTGCAGCAGCAAATCAAAGAAACAATGGCTGTGATGAAGGAAAAAGATAGCTCTCTTGCGAGCAAGTTACATTTTTAGCAGGGAGGCACGATAGATGAACGAAGCATATTATCAACAAAGAATTAGAAATAAACAGCAGGAGTTGTATGGAATTGAAGACGAGCTGAGAGAGAAGCAAAGGGACTTGGAAAATTTGTTTGATTTTAAACGAGAGCACCATCATAAAGTCAATGAGATCAGTCAGCATTTTCAGGCGAGGCAACAACGGTTGAGAGAGGTACCAGTCAACAGTGCTCAGGTCAAGTTTCTTGTTTCTTATACGAAATCAATGGAAGGCTTATTAAGTGAGAAGGACCGATATTTACAAAAGAAGGAAGACGAGCAGCAGGAAATCGATCGAGGGATTCGTCGGGTGGAGCAGGAAATTGACTCCTTGAGAAGCCGTCGGATGCTTTGTGAAAACCAACTTTCTGATTTGCAGTATCAGTTGAGGGTAGAGAGGATGAAAAAGGATGAGTAGTGAATTGAAAATATCAGATGCTGAATATGTTTTTGCAGAGCAGTCGTTGATTGCGTATTTGTCAACAATGGCGGAAGCCGGATCGGATTTTCAAAAGGTAATCGAATCAGTTGTTAATAATGCCTTGGAAGATCCGTTAATAACCTCTAAACTTGGGGTTCTTTCAGAGAAAATGTCAGCAGTGACCGAGAAAGCTGCTGAGCTGACAGAAACTCTAAATGGAGAAGCACATGATTTTATAGCTGAAATAGATGAAAAGGATCAGTTTATTTATTAAGTAAAGGAGAGGTACAATGAGCAAAATACAATTGGATGCTGAAGAGCTGCAAGCGCTAAAAACCAGTATGCAGGATGTGATAAGCAGAATCAGAGAAGTATCCTCCGGTGGTTATGTGACTGAGAATCTTTTCAATGAAAGTCAGGGTGAATCCTCCGAAATGCTTTCTCAATGCTTAGAAGTATTGGTAAAGTGTGCCAATCAAATGGAAGATGTTGCAGAGAAAACAAGTTCTTTTCTTGGTGAAGTCATCGAAGGATTTGCGACAGCAGATTCAGAGAATGCTGCAAAAATCAACAGTAATCGTGAATAACAAGAAGAATTCCTGAGGGGGAAAATAAAAAGGGAGCTTCTAAATTTTTACTGATCATACTGCCACATCCCATATCAGTTGTTATACTTATCCAGAAAGTTTTCGAGTAGACATGGATTTCGAGAATTTCAAAAATCATGTGGAAAAAATACTAGGAATGTTAGGATATATTTTTATGCTCAAAATGAATCTGAGACATTGACTTCTATTGAAAATGAACTAAAAAAAGTATTTTCTATAGGAGGGTTCTCAGTAATAGGATATTCTAAAAAATTTGAAGAATATATTATTAATGATTCTTTTAGCTCTGTCTGAGAAAGTACAGCTTTCTCCAATAAAGGAAAAACATTTTCTGTTCGTAGAACATGAGGAGAAATTAACTTTGACTATAAACAAAAAGAAAATTAAAAAAAGTACTCATATTTTAAATTATGAATACTTATAAAATGAGAAAACAGAGGTGGGGTATGAAAAAAATACTCACAGCAAGTATTGTGTTTGCTTTAGTTATATTAGGAGGGTGTAAGAGCATGGATAAAGAAGAAATACAGGCACAGCCTACACGAGAAGAAGTCAAGCAGGAGATGCTGGATCATCTTCAAGAAAAATATGGAGAAGAATTCGAATGCCAGTCAATTGAATATAAATCATGGTCACAATCGGGGTATGAGCATATGTTTGCTTATCCTAAAGATGGGAATCCTAAGAATAACTTTGCTATCTATCGTTATGATGAAGGAGAACGCTATGAAGACGGATACGTAGGGTTACTAATGAAGGATAACTACTATGAGATAGTTGATGACATAATCAAGAAATATTTTGAAGAAAATACTGTAAATATAAATTATAAATATGTTTATCCAGACTCTTTTAATTCAAAAATTTCGTTTGAAAAATTTTTAGAATACGCCAATAAGAAAAATAATATTACTATCTCCATTTATGTGCAAGTAGAAGATGGATTTTCTGAAGAACGTTTGGGTACCCTTTTTGGGGATATAAAAAATGAAATAGAGAAAACCATCAGTATCGCTTTTCTTTCAATATCATGTTATTTAAGAGAAGGATATAGAGAAGATATTGAACAATATTCTATAGAAAATCCAGAAGAAGATACTTTTCCAACGAATAATAGGATCATGGAAAAATTTGATTCTTGGGGTCAAATAGACTTTGATTATGAGTATAAGGAGGGAGAGTGATGGCACAACCTACAGAAGAGGAGTTACTGATTCTAAATTCGATTATCTACACAGAAGATTTTGCTGAAAACGCTCAAGGCCAGACGGTTTTAACATGGGCAAATACATTTGATTTGAACAGTATCAATAACGCCAATAAACCTGCTGAGATTTCTCGTGATGAATTTGCTAATATTATCACGACAATCAAAAATAATCCGTCAGTTTATGGAAACATGAAAATAAATAATGTAGAAAATTCCCAATATGCGAATGAAAACGGCTCGCAGAGAATCACCAATGCTGCGATTTCTTATGGTGATGAGTTGATCCTTGTTTATAAAGGAACAGCTGGAGATATGGAATGGCGTGATAATGGTGAAGGCGGCTACTATAATGTTGCTGATACTAAACAGCAGCAGGTTGCTTTAGATTATTTTGACGAGATGATGAGCAAGTACAACAAGAATGGTCAATACAATATTTATGTCAGTGGTCACTCGAAAGGTGGAAACAAGGCACAGTATGTTGGCGTTCTTAGAGGAAATCTAATCAAGCATGTGTACGCTTTTGATGGTCAGGGTTTTAATCAGGCTTTTTTATTGAAATATAAGGATTTGATCGAAAAAAACTGTGGGAAAATCACAAATATCAGTAATGAATTGGACTTTGTAAATATTTTGTTATTTCCAATTGCGGGAGATAGGCGATATATTCAATCCACGACGAGCTGGGGAATCAGTGACGGCAGTTCTTTTGCTCTGAGTAAAAAAGATCAGGAAAAACTGCAGGAAATGGTGTTGAATGGTGCTGATAGTGGAGAGATTCTTCTTATGCTGTTAAAAACGTATGGTGGGAGTATGTTGATGCATAAAGCCGGAGCTTGGCATTCACCGTACTCGATGTTTGCGGTTGGAAAAGAGGGGGTGCTTTCTTTAGATGCTGAGGTTGGTCAAAGTGAGTTGATGAGTGAGGTTCAAGGCTTGTTTGCTCATTATGCCAAGTATATGAGAAAAGAAGACTGGCGGTATCTCTGTTATACATTGATGTCAGTGATGCAGACAGGAGAGATTCCTTACGGTGATGATTATTCTGAGATGCCGGAGGGCTTTACTGATCGACTCATGGCATTGACGAAAGGCTATCTACAAAAGAAAAAAGGCGTGGATGGTCAGGATATATTCTGGTTGGTCAGTTCCCTCTTTGGGTATAATATTCTTGGTCATGGTGTTGGTGCTTCTTTAGGTGTTGGGTATGAAATGGTAAGTGGAGATGGGTATACTGATACGACGCGTGATTTTACACAAGCAACCAAGGACCAGCTTTTAGCATTGGTTGAGGAAGTGGAGAGTGAACCATGGTGGGATGTGACGAAATGGGATGTCTTTTACCGCGTCGATAAATATCTGCTTGGAGGCGTTGATTTTCCTGCTAATAGTTCTGATTTGACTGATTATTATCGGAAGGTGATCGATATGCAGGGAACAAGTGCTTCTGAGATCCATCGCATATTCAATGATGTGTATAGCACGGAATCATCCTTTGCTTCAAAGGCAGCACAGAGAAAAGCCGAGGCCCAAGACCTGCTTCAACTTTTAACAGAAATATCTGAAAGTTTTGCTTAATATAGGCAGTGCTTATCAAGGAAAAAAAGCTGTAAATATATCCGGATTGGAATCAGGATATATCACGGCTTTTTTAGCAGCATTATTTCATGTACTGAGTGATTTTTTCGATGACTGCTTCCATTTCTTCTCGTGTTCCGATAGAGATACGCAGAAATTTGTTCAGACGCTCCGGCTTTGAAAAGTATCGGACGAAAATATTTTCAGAGGCTAGGTATTGATATAGCTCTTCCATGTTCAATTCATTATGTGTTGAAAGAATAAAATTGGTCTGAGAAGGGAGCGAGCGGAAGTCTAGGTCCGCCAATTTTTCACTAAACCAATCTCTTGTTATACAGATTTCATCTGTTATCTTTTGGTAATAGGCTTCATCTTCAACAGCCGCTGTTGCAAGCTGTTCTGCAAGTGTGTCAACTGAATATGGATTGAAGGAGGACTTGATGCTTTCTAGTACAGCAATATACTCAGGTGCACCGATAGCATAGCCCACTCGAAGTCCAGCTAGAGATTGGGATTTTGACAACGTCCGAACGATAATCAGGTTCGGGTGCTGTTCTAGCAGCGGCAGCATTGATTCCTCGGCAAATTCCACATAGGCTTCATCAACAATGACAATCACATCAGCGTGTTTTTGTAAAAATGAATGGATATTCTCGGCTGATTTGAAGAGTCCGGTTGGGGCATTTGGGTTGGCGATCACTATACCGCCATTTAGCTCTTCGTAATCAGAAAAATCAATGTCAAATGTGCTGTTTAAGGGGATTTCTTTAAACGGAATACGGAAAAGATCTGCCCAGACCTTGTAAAATCCATAAGTGATATCTGGAAAAAGGATAGGATCTTCACTGTTAAAAAATGCTAAAAAACTAAAGGCCAGTACTTCATCTGAGCCATTCCCAATCATCAGCTGTTCAGGATGTACATCATGTTTTCGGGCTAAAGCCTTTTTCAAAGCAAGATTATCTAGTGAGCTGTAACGTTTAAGCTGTTCACTATCAAAATTTTTCAACACATCCGCAACACTTGGTGAAGGCGGGTAGGGATTCTCATTTGTATTGATCTTGATCATTCCCGCAGTGCTTGGCTGAATACCGGGAATATAAGGTGCAATTTTTCTAATACCTTTCATACTAGTCCAGACCTTTCTTTGTCGATAATAGGTTTCGTACTTTCCTATAATAGTAGAGAAAGGAGATGTAAAAAGCAAGTGTAAAATGAGAAAATGAAGAGTGAATTCTCTTGTTTTTAAATAGTATTTTCATTTTTGACGAAATTATGATACGATAATGTCCAAGTAAATGAAGAGTCTCAGAAAGGGACAGTCCTATTTTTGGCTGTTTCTCATCAGGATACATAGCCTGAAAAAGATGGTAATGGCTTCTAACTTCTTTGTTATTGAGTTTGGACAAAGGTCACTTTTCGTATGATGAGTCTTTATTAAGGTCTATATGGTTGGAACGTTCAGTGATGAATGCTTTCAAAGATGGTTTAGTGTAGTGTTAATGTATAATTGATCATGAAATGACAGTGTCTGATAGATCGTCAAAGAATCGTACTGGTGATTTTTCAGATCGTTGGAATAGAATTGGAGGAATATGAATGGATTTAACAAACCGTTTCAACAAACAAGTGTATAAAATTGCTGTTTCGATGATTCGCAAATTTGATGAGCAGGTATCAGCGATTCCCGATATTTTGAAGCTGACATTGGGGGAGCCGGATTTCAACACGCCTGAGCATGTGAAAGAAGCTGGGCAAAGGGCAATCAAAGAAAACTTTTCCCATTATTCTGGAATGGCGGGACTGACAGATGTTCGAGAGGCTGCTGCTTATTTTATGAAAGAGAAGTATGGCGTATCTTATGATCCGACTTCTGAAGTTTTAGTAACGATTGGTGCAACAGAAGCAATCTCGGCAAGTTTATTGGCGATGCTTGAAGCTGGCGATAAGGTATTACTGCCTGCACCGATTTATCCGGGATATGAACCAGTCATTACTTTAGCAGGGGCGATCCCTGTCTATATAGATACGACCGAAAACGGCTTTGTCTTGACACCTGAGATGCTTGAAGAAGCAATGGCTAAGCATGGTGATACTGTCAAGGCAGTGATCCTTAACTATCCAAGCAACCCAACAGGGGTGACTTATAATCGAGAAGAGGTTCAGGCAATTGCAGAGGTTCTGAAAAAATATCCGGTTTTTGTTATCAGCGATGAAATATACAGTGAACTGACTTACGAGGAAGCCCATGTTTCACTTGCGGAATTTCTTCCTGAGCAGACGATCGTGATCAATGGCTTGTCGAAATCCCATGCAATGACTGGTTGGCGAATTGGGTTTATTTTTGCAAATAAGCTGTTGACTCGTGAAATCATCAAAGTACATCAATACCTTGTTACTGCAGCGTCAACGATTTCCCAAAAAGCAGCTGTTCGCGCTCTTGTTGAGGGGATCAATGATGGGGTCATCATGAGAGAGGAATACAAAAAACGTCGGGATTTTGTTTATGAAAGTATGTCTGGCTTAGGCTTCGACATCGCCCGCCCAAATGGTGCTTTTTATATCTTTGCGAAAATTCCGAGTGGCTTTGAACAGGACTCAATGAAGTTCTGTCTAGAGCTTGCGAATAAGCAGGCATTGGCAATTATTCCGGGAATTGCCTTTGGTCCTGAAGCAGAGGGTTACGTGCGTATCAGCTATGCAGCCGATATGGAGCGCTTGGAGGAAGCGATGAAGCGTTTGACACTATTTATGGAAGCAAACTAAGAAGAACTACTGAAATTATTCATAATTTGAGGCGTTCGCTCAAAAGAATCAATAAAATCAAAGAGCTTTGGTTGCCTATTTTCTTGATTTTAGGTGTTCGAGGCTCTTTGTTTTGGAAACGAGGGCGAAACAGAATTTTTACACTTCTTTACCAATTATTTACAGGAATTTGGATCAGGCTTAACACTAGGTTGATAAACTGTGCTTGTAACTAATTATGAAGGAAGTGTTGAAATGAAGAAAATGGTTTTGACAACATTAGTAGTCACAGTAGGAGTACTTTTAACTGGCTGCGGAAGCAGTTCAAACAGTAGTGAGGCTTCTGATAAGAAATCAAATGAACAAGTGAAAATAGTCGCTGTGGGATCAACCGCTTTGCAACCTCTTGTAGATGCAGCCAAGGATCAGTTCATTGCTGAAGAGCCGAACTATGCAATCTCTGTTCAAGGTGGCGGTAGCGGTACAGGCCTATCGCAAGTTGCTGATGGAGCAGTTACTATTGGAAATTCCGATGTTTTCGCAGAGGAAAAATCGGGTATTGATGCAGATAAATTAGTTGACCATAAGGTAGCAGTTGTAGGTATGGGACCAGTTGTTAACAAGGATGTAGGCGTGAAAGAAATTACCAAATCTGAGTTGATCGATATCTTCACAGGGAAAATCACGAACTGGAAGGAGATCGGTGGAAAAGATCAGGCAATCGAAGTAATCAATCGTCCTGAAGGCAGCGGAACTAGAGCAACCTTTGAAAAATGGGGACTGGATGGAGCGACTTCAGTGAAATCGCAAGAACAGGATTCATCTGGAACCGTTCGTCAAATCGTTGCTCAAACACCTGGGGCAATCAGCTACCTGGCATTTTCTTATATGGATGATTCCACTGAAGCGTTGAGTGTGGATGGCGTGAAACCAACAGAGGAAAATGTAGCAGATAATTCTTGGCCAATCTGGTCTTACGAGCATATGTACACAAATGGTGAACCAGATGCCGGAGTTAAGAAATTTTTAGACTACATTGTCAGTGATGACGTTCAAAAAGGAATCGTCAAGGAACTGGGCTATTTACCAATCACAGAGATGAAAATCGAGCGAAGCGTAGATGGTACGGTAACGAATAACTAGAACTGCTAGAGTAAATAATAACAAAATCCTAAAAGAGACACATGGAAGTTCATCATTTCCGTGTGTTTTTTTGATTAAAAAAGCTAGGCTCACAGAAAATAGACAAATAGACAAATAGACAAATAGACAAATAGACAAATAGACAAATAGACAAATAGACAAATAGACAAATAAACAAATAGAAATTGAGAAATTTTGTCAGCCGTCTTTACACCCCATAGCTAAAAGGATAAGATTAAATAAAAAGAGGAGGAGAGTAATGGAAGAGAAGCTGAAAGAATTATTGCCTGTTGAATGGCTAGAGCGATTTATAGAAACAAAGACGGAGTGTCTTAGACTATCCTGCAGCAATGAAGGAGAACTTGACTTGACGGCCAATAAGGCTGGTGGAATTGGTTATATTCCATCCACTATGGATTATCCGAGAAATCCTGAAAATGGTGTTCCCTTATTCTTGCTGGCACAGCTCAATTTTTCTGAGCTGCCGGCGCTACCTGATTATCCGGAAACAGGGATTTTAGCGTTTTATGTCGATTATGTTGATGATTTGATGGGGATGGATTTTGATTTACCAACAAAACAAACTGGTTTCAGAGTGTTGTTTTTCAAAGATTCTTCTGTACCCTCCTATACAAGAGAACAACAGCTTGAGCTTCAAGCAGAAATCAAGGATGAGCTGTATAAGGTCGTTGAAGGAGAATTCAAGTTGACTGCGAAAAAAGAAGCTCAATATGTCTGCAGCGACTGCTATGAATTCAAGAGATATTTTGGGAAGAATATGTATGATTGGGTCAATGATGTTTCGGATGACGATGAACAAAGAGAAAAAATCTATAACGGCTTATATGAAATCGCCATGGGCAGTAAAGTAGGAGGTTATCCTTATTTCACTCAGGAAGATCCCCGCATTTATGAGGAAACGACGAAATATGATACGCTTCTATTCCAACTTGATACTGAGAAGGTTGATGCAGATTGGCCAATCATGTGGGGAGATATGGGCGTTGGGAACTTTTTTATTAATAAGGAAGCATTGAAACAAAAAGATTTTACAGATATTCAGTATAATTGGGATTGTGGATAACACATAATAAAGAAAGAACATCCTCTGGTCAAAAGTAGTTTCACTCACTTCTGACTGGAGGATGTTCTTTAGTTTATAGGAATTCTAAGCGTGAAAGAAGAGCCGACACCAGGATAGCTTTCCAGAACCACTGTTCCACCTAAAATTTCTGAATAGTTTTGAACGATTGCAAGCCCCAGACCTGTTCCGCCTGAATAGCGTGCACGTGCTTTGTCTACACGATAAAAGCGTTCAAAAATTCGATTTTGATCTTCTAGAGGAATACCAATGCCATCATCTTTCACAGATAAAATCAATTCATGATTCTCCATTTCAAAATCAACAGTAATATTACCCTCTGCTTTTGAATACTGGACAGCATTTTCAATCAGATTCTTGATGATTGGGTAAAACAACTCGTAAGCTGTGGAGATGATCATTTCTTTATCTCCGTGTACAGATAGTGTCAGTTGTTTTTCATCCATCATTCTCTGATAAGAATGAACCACCTCGTTGATTAGCGGATATAAGGGAACCTGTTGTTTATCATAGGTATTTTTTGAATCTCTGGATAATAGGATGATTTCCTGGATCAGCCGCTGTAGTCGATAGGCGTCCTTTTGAATGATCCCTAAAAATTGTGTGAGGGTCTCCGGATCATCCTTTGCTCCATCCAGCAATGTTTCTGTGAAGCCAATCAAGGAGGTGATTGGTGTTTTTAATTCGTGAGAGACATTACCCACAAAATCCTTCTGCATTTTTTCAAGTCTGTGGACCTGTGTCAAGTCGTAAGCAACACCAAAGATTTGATGGTCGTTGAAATCATTGTTGAAATAATGCAAAGAAAGATCAACGATTCTTTCTTCTACATCTGAATGAAGTGTGATTTCCTGTTGAATAGAGATTTCTTCAGTGATTGCCTGATTGATCAGCTGAATCAGCAATGGATCGTTGATTGTCTGTTGGTAGCTTTCTGTTTGCGTTGGAACTGCATCAATTCCGAGAAACCTGCACATAACTGGGTTGATCAATTCAAGTGCACCATCTTTGTCTACAATAAAAATACCAATCATCAAATCATTCAGTAGGATGTGCAGCTGCTCTTCGGTTGAGAGATACGCTCGATAGGTTTCACTCATTTGACTACTGAGCTCGTTGGCTGTCTCATACAGTTCATGCCACTCAGAAGATTGTTGAATGATTGATCGCCCTTTTTGCGGGTTTTGAATCAATCGTTTCAAGAAGGGAAGTACGGTAAGTAATGGTTTGTTTTTTTGACGAATCATCAAAAGTAGAAAAATCGTGATCACCAAAAACAACAACCCAAAGATGAAGAATAGAAAATTTCGAAAGGCAGAAATACTCCCTGAAAACTTACTAGCTTCTTCTGAAATTCGAAGGACGCCAATCAGCTTTCCGTTTACGTTTACAGGAATGGCTAGATATAATAAATCGACACCAAGTGTACCGCTTGTCCTGTGGTCGGAGCCGTATGCGGCACCGGCAAGAACGGCTTTTATTTCCGGCCGACCCTTTCGAGAATCCGATAGGTTTTCATCATCTGTGTCATAAAAAATGTCACCGTTACTATTAAGCAGGCTGATTCGTTCATCGTTCATGCCTACATAGTCCTGTATAAAATCTTGCTCTGTTTGTGTTAAGCTCTCCTGCTCAAAGGCAGTATCAGAAAGCTGTTCAGCAAGAAAATCAGCCTTTTTCTGCAAATAATTCTCTTGTTGACTCAACAGTTCATTTCTAAAAAAGGAATTGACTGTAAACATACTGATAAAAAATAGGAACAGCATGATCAAGACCGTGATGAAGTATTCAAAACGTTGTCTGGTAATCATTTCTTAGGCTCCTGAAAGCGATAGCCAAAGCCTCTGACGGTCAAAAGGTAGGCTGGTCGTTTTGGATCTCTTTCTATTTTATCTCGTAGATGGCTGACATGAACATCCACGATCCTGCTTTGTCCGGAAAAGTCATATTGCCAGATGCGCTCTAAAAGCGTGTCACGATTGATCACACGATCTTTGCGCTTCATAAAATAGACTAACAGCTCAAACTCTTTTGGTGTAAGTTCAATTTTTTCCCCACGAACAAAGACCTCATAGTTATCTTCATCTACGTGGATTTCTCCAATTATCAACGGTGCTTTTTCTTCATTCTCCAATGTGTCATTAGTTTTCTTGGAGCCTTCAGTTCTTCTGAAAATCGCCTTCATGCGAGCTAGTACTTCTCTGGGGCTGAAGGGTTTTGTCAGGTAATCATCTGCACCAATTTCCAAACCAATGATTTTGTCAACTTGGTCATCTTTAGCAGTAAGTATCAGGATAGGTGTTTCTACTTTTTCTCTGCGGAGTGCTTTTGTTATATCCAGACCGTCCATGCCCGGCAGCATAACATCCAAAATGATAAAATCAAAGGATTGATCTAGAGCAAGCTCATAGGCCTCTATCCCGTTTTCAGCGGTAGTTACTTTATAGCCGTCTTTTTCCAAATTGAATTTCAGTAAGGTCAAAATTGATGGTTCATCATCTACAACTAGTACATGTTTCATGAATTCGCTCCTTTTTATGAGGTTGTGATAAATATCCTCCAAATTTCGAGGATCAGAATGAAAAGAGAATCGCAGATACAGAAGTAATTAAGTTATGAGAGCTTAATCGAGCTGCTGCTGTCGCTTTTTTGTTTAGGTTTTTCCGTGAAGGAGCCTAACTCTAAGTACTGCGGCATTTTAAGTTGATACTGTCGAACGAAGTGGAACAAGCAGTTCTTTTGTGATTGCTTGTCCTACTGGCAAGATGTCAAATCATGCTGAGCTCTTACTTCTAAATCACCGTTTCTTCGTTTTTTAGGAATTCTCCATATGTAAGTTACAACCCCATTCTTGTTTACTGTTTCCATTTTATCACATTTTAAAATTTTCAGAACAGGAATAACCTACAGAGAGCAATTAGAAAGTGGTATAATGGAAAGGCTTGAAGCAGCAAGGATGAACTAAAACGTTTTCATCCAGTCGAATAATCATGAAACATGAAATAAATGAAATTTTACTGAAAGAAAGTACAGGAGGGGATTAGAATGATAGGAATCAGTTCTTGTTTGGGTGGGATTTGCTGTCGGTATGACGGTCAGGCTAAAACAATTCCGCAGCTAGAGGCATTACTTGCGCAGGGAAAGGCTGTTTCTGTCTGTCCCGAGGTTTTAGGCGGACTTTCTGTACCACGTGAGCCAGCGGAGATAATCGGTGGAGACGGCAAAGATGTTTGGGCAAGTCGAGCTAAAGTGCTGACAGCTAGTGGGGAAGATGTATCTGAGGCATTCAAGCTGGGAGCTGTGTTGGCCTGTGAAAAGTTGAAGGAACAGCAGATCACAAAGCTAGTGATGAAGGAAAATAGTCCCTCTTGCGGCAGTCAAATGATTTACGACGGCAGTTTTTCAGGTGTTCGAAAATCCGGCAGTGGTGTGGCTGCTGCTTACTTTGCAGAGAACGGGATTGATGTGATTACAGAAAATGATTGGGCAGTATTATTGGAGGAATAGCTGGAAAATGGCAGAAAATGAGCGATTGAGAATATTCAACAAGAAATATGAGCCAATCGGTACAGCTCAACGGAATGAAGTACATAGTAAGGGGTTATGGCATGAAACGTTTCATTGCTGGTTCTATTCAATAGAGCAAGAGGATGTGACTATTTATTTTCAAAAGAGGTCAATGGAGAAAAAGGATTTTCCCGGACAGCTTGATATTACAGCGGCAGGGCATTTGCTTGAAGAGGAACGAGTAATTGATGGTTTTCGTGAAGTAAAGGAAGAGCTAGGTATTGATGTGCCGATCGATTCAGCAGAGAGCCTAGGTGTTTTTATTGTAGAAATCGATCTGGAGGACTTCTTTGACCATGAATTCACGAATGTCTTTTTAGTTCGAAAGACGCTGGAGGAAGGATCATTTCTGCTGCAAGAAGAAGAGGTAGAGGGGCTATTTCCGGTTCGCTTACAGCAGTTGAAGGAAATCTTCTACGAGCGAACGGAAACACTTACTTTGAAAGGTGTTTGTCAGAGAAACGGCAAACAGTATTCAGACCGTCAAACCTTCAGAAAAGAGGACTTTTGCGCCAACGCTTATACCTACTATGAGCGATTGATTGATTCTTTTGAAAAAATCCTTGAAAAAGAGAGGAAGACTCTTGACTAATGCAAGTGAAATCGGTAACCTAAAAGGGATTGAGATGGAGGAGAAAACATGGAAATAGAAAAGACAAATCGAATGAACGCCTTGTTTGAATTTTACTCCACATTACTGACTGAAAAGCAGATGAACTATATGGAATTGTATTATGCAGACGACTTTTCTCTCGGAGAAATTGCTGAGGAATATGAGGTTAGCCGTCAAGCCGTTTACGATAATATTAAACGGACAGAAAAGATCATTGAAGAATATGAAAGAAAGCTTCACTTATATTCTGATTATATTGTTAGAGGCGAGCTGCTTGATAAGCTCAAAACCTATTCTGCAGAAACATACCCGAAAGATGAAACACTTATCAGTTATATCGAACAAATTCAGGAAATAGAGGAATGATATTATGGCATTTGAGAGTTTGACAGAACGCCTCCAACAGGCGATGAGTAAATTACGCCGAAAAGGAAAGATATCCGAGGCAGATGTAAAAGAAATGATGAGAGAGATTCGTCTGGCTTTATTGGAAGCCGATGTCAATCTCCAAGTAGTAAAAGATTTTACAAAAAGAGTAAGAGAACGAGCTGTCGGGTCAGAGGTATTGGAAAGCCTTTCACCTGCACAACAAATCGTAAAAATCGTTGACGAAGAATTGACGCAGACTTTGGGGACGGAAACAGCTGAGCTGATCAAGTCGCCGAAGATTCCAACTGTTATCATGATGGTGGGTTTGCAAGGGGCTGGTAAAACAACCTTTGCCGGAAAACTAGCGAATCAGTTGATCAAGACTGAAAATGCCCGCCCGCTAATGATTGCAGCCGATGTCTATCGTCCAGCCGCAATCGATCAGTTGAAGGTCTTAGGGCAGCAGTTGGATGTACCTGTTTTCGATATGGGCACAGACACAAACCCTGTTGAAATCGTGAAACAAGGGATGGCGCTTGCAGAAGAGAAGAAGAATGATTATGTACTGATCGATACAGCCGGTCGCTTGCACATCGATGAAGCATTGATGGGCGAGCTGAAGCAGATCAAAGAAGTTGCACAACCAAATGAGATACTACTCGTTGTTGATGCGATGACAGGGCAGGACGCTGTGAATGTGGCAGATAGCTTCAATCAGCAGTTGGGGATCACTGGGGTTGTCATCACGAAGCTTGATGGTGATACTCGTGGTGGTGCGGCGTTGTCTATTCGTGCAGTCACAGGTGCACCGATCAAATTCATCGGTTCCGGTGAAAAACTGACAGACCTTGAAATCTTCCATCCGGATCGTATGTCCAGCCGTATCTTAGGTATGGGTGATATGCTGACGCTGATTGAAAAAGCGCAGCAGGAATATGATGAGAAAAAAGCTGAAGAGCTTGCTCAGAAGATGAAGGAAAACAGCTTTGACTTCAATGATTTCATTGAGCAGATGGATCAGGTAATGGGAATGGGCCCAATCGAGGATTTACTTAAAATGATCCCGGGAATGAGCCAGATGCCTGGCTTGGAAAATGTCCAGATCGATCCTAAGGATGTAGCACGTAAGAAGGCGATGGTACTTTCCATGACGCCTGCTGAGCGGGAAGACCCTGATTTGCTGAATCCAAGCCGCAGACGACGGATTGCTGCCGGATCAGGAAATAGTGTTGTTGAAGTCAACAAAATGATCAAGCAGTTCAAGGAATCTAAAAAAATGATGCAGCAGATGTCCAATGGCAACATGAATATTCCCGGCATGGAGCAAATGATGGGTGGCGGCATCAAAGGAAAACTTGGCAAAATGGCGATGAACCGGATGGTCAAGAAAAACAAAAAGAAAAAGAAGAAAAAGAAAAAATAGATAGCAGAGAGAGCAGTGCGAAGACAAGTAGTTTCGCTGCTCTCTTTTTTGAAAGGAATGGGGTGAAGCTGTGAATTTGCAAGCGAGTCGAGTGTACATACGTTTGACAGAATTCTTGTTTAAATGCGTCAAACAAGATGTTAATTACAGTATTGCCAAGCATTTGATCGATCATATCGATGATTTTCCGGACATCTATATTGAAGAAATCGCCTATTTATCTAATACGACGCCCGCCAGTGTTACAAAGTTCTGCAAACGAATCGGTTACAGCAGCTTCAAGGAGATGCGTACTGATATCGGCACTTATACAGAGGAGCTGTTTCTGGATAAAATCAGCAATGAAGCAGATGTTGGAGCAGCTGTTGCACAGTTTATCGATCAAGACCAATTGATTCAAAAGAAAATATTTTCCTTATTGGACCAAGAACAGTGTCAGCGAATTGCAAATCAGATCAAACCGATGCAGAAAATTGCGGTTCTGGGAAATACATATTCGTTTTCAGGCGTAAACCTATTTCGAGAGCTGTTAAGTCAGCAGGGATACACAGTTTATGAAGTGAATCGACGAGCCGCCAGTGATATTCTGACTGACTCTTTTAATGGAGTGGAAGCTGTATTTGTCATCAGCTTGACTGCTGACTGGGTTGAAAAAAATCAACAGTTCCTGCGAACATGCAACAAGCCATTGTTTATACTGACACAGTCAGAAAGCTTGGAGCCTAATGAATTTTTTGAAGAGATCATTGGTTTTCATCAATATGATTTTCTTCTTTCATCAAATTATTATTCGCAAAAAGTGATTCACTCATGGATCATCCTGTTATCTATTTATCTAAAGCTAATGTGAATGCAGCAATGTATGATCATTTTTTTTCCATAGATAAGCCGCAGCATAAAAATCATTTTCCAAATTTGGAAAATGATTTTTATTGTTTATGGGCATGACAGCGCTTATATTTTAACTAAGAGATCTCTTAAAAAAGAATTAGGAGGAAAAAAATGAATAATATCATGAGTTTTGTCGAAAACAAGGTAATGCCTCCGATGATGAAAGTGTCTAATCAACGACATCTAAGCGCTGTACGTGACGGATTGATTGCAACAATACCGATCACAGTCATCGGATCTATCTTCTTATTGATTCCATATATTCCCTGGCCGCAATCCTACGTTGATTTTATGGGTAGTAATCCGGACTTGGTCAATAAACTGATTTTACCATTCAATATGAGTATGGGACTTTTATCTATTTATTCTTCTTTTGGAATTGGTTCACGGTTGGCTCAAAGCTATGATTTAGATAGTCTGGCTGGTGGTGTTTCAGCAATTTTTACATTCTTTATGACATTGTCTTTTACTGTGACTGATGAAGGCTCATTTATCAGTACAAAATATTTGGGTGGGGAAGGGATGTTCACCAGTATTTTGACGGCGATTCTGGCAGTAGAAATGATGCGTATCTGTAAGAAATACAATATTGGAATACGCTTGCCTGAACAAGTGCCAAGCAATGTGAGCAGTAGTTTTGAAGTGTTGATTCCTGTCTTTTTCTCTATGACGATCGTCTGGCTGATCACGCATGTCTTGGGTTTCAATGTAAATGAGTTGATTGCGGATATCATTACACCGTTATTGAGTGTTTCCTCAAACTCTATTGCAGCTCCTTTGATGTATGTTCTGCTTACCTGTCTGATGTGGCTCTTTGGTATTCATCCTCAGATTTTGGCGACAGTTATGCTGCCGATCTGGTTATTGAATTCAGAGGCAAACATGGCTGCTGCTCAAGCAGGAACAGCCATTCCGAATATCGGTGTTCAACCGTTTATCTTTACTTTTTTATGGATTGGCGGCGGTGGAGGAACCTTAGCATTATGCGGCTTGATGTGTTTCTCAAAATCTAAGTTCTTAAAAAAATTAGGTCGCTTAAGTATTATTCCGGGATTTTTCAATATCAATGAGCCGTTGTTGTTTGGCTTGCCAATCGTATTGAATCCGGCATTGGCAATCCCGTTCGTCTTAGCACCAGTTGTTTGTACATTCATTACTTATTTTGCTTTTACTACAGGTATTGTGCCTGGTATGGGTTATCCGTTGGCAGCTGTTTGGACGGTACCTGGAGTATTTGCCGGAGTGATTGCAACAGCAAGTATTCGCGGCGGGCTACTCGTTGTGTTCAACTTCCTTGTTTATCTCGTGATCTACTATCCGTTTTTCAAGACCTATGAGCGAAAAATGGTACAGCAGGAGTTGGGAGAAGAGTTGGCAAAATAGTGAAATTGGCAAGAGTGACACTTCATAAAGGCATGTATGATGATGGAACATATCTTGTGGAGTGTTGCTGCTGGGCTAACTGCGGTTTTCTATTGCAGGATAGTTGTTTGATTGAATCAATAATTAGGATAGAGGAGCGTAATCATGAAGAAAAATCCAAATGTATTCCCAGAGAATTTCTTTTGGGGTGGTGCTGTAGCGGCAAACCAACTGGAAGGAGCTTATTTAGAAGGCGGTAAAGGATTGAGTGTTGCTGATATCAACCGCTTTAGAGACGATATCGATATTCGCAAAAAGGGAAATAAAGAAATTGCGTTAGAGGATATCGAATTCGCAGTAAATGACGAAGAAGGGATTTATCCCAAGAGAGAAGGGATTGATTTCTATCATACCTTCAAAGAGGATTTGAAGCTTCTCGCTGGTACAGGCATGAATTCCTTTCGAACGTCGATCAGCTGGGCAAGAATTTTTCCAAAGGGTGATGAGCTTGAACCAAATGAAGAAGGCTTGAAATTTTATGACGCCTTGATCGATGAAATTATTGCAAACGGAATGGAACCGCTGATAACACTTTCTCATTATGAGATGCCGTTATATCTGACAACAAAATACAATGGCTGGTATGATCGAAAAATGATTGATTTCTTTACTCGTTTTTCAGAGGTTCTGTTTAAGCGATATAAAGGGAAAGTCACTTACTGGATATTAGTGAACCAGATGAACTTGATTACCCATGAGTCGTTTAACCATTTAGGCATTCCATCAGATCGTGTAGAAAATCTGGTAGAGGCAAAGTATCAAGGGGTGCATAATGAGTTGATTGCTTGCGGACGAGCTGTGAAAATTGCGAAGGAAATCGATCCGTCATTTCAAATTGGGATGATGTCTTACTATGGCAATTCTTATCCGGCAACTTGTAAACCAGAAGATGTACTGGCGGCTTTGAAGAATAATCAGATGGAGTATTTCTATTCTGATGTTCTGGCAAGAGGGTACTATCCTAGCTATGCTTATCGATTCTTTGAAGATAAAGGGATCAACATTACGTTTGGCGAGAAGGATGAGGAGGATTTAAAGAATACAGTAGATTTTGTGACCTTCTCTTATTATTACACAAGAATCATTGATGCTGAAAGCAGTAAAAAGGAAGACCCAAGCTACGCCAATCCCCACTTGAAAGCAAATGATTGGGGCTGGGCAATCGATCCAATCGGCTTACGTATTGCACTAAACGAATATTATGATCGCTATCAGCTGCCATTGATGATCACTGAAAATGGTATGGGCTTTTATGAACAGTTGAATGAAAATAATACGATCGAAGATGATTACCGTATTGATTTTCTGCGCCAGCATATTGAAGCAATGAAGGAAGCAATTCATGACGGTGTGGAGCTGATAGGCTACTATCCTTGGGGACCAATCGATTTGGTCAGCTGCTCATCCTCAGAGATGAGCAAGCGTTACGGCTTCATTTATGTTGATCTGGACGATTATGGTAAAGGTAGCGGCAAGCGCTACAAAAAGAAAAGCTATGATTGGTACAGACAGGTTGTTGATTCAAATGGAGAGAATCTGACCTAAAGATAGCTGATAGGATTAAAAAAAGAGGCTGAGACAGAAGTGTTTAGCTACAAGCAATAAGCCGGAATTCACGAAAATTGTTTCACAAATTTTTGTTGAATTCCGGCTTATTGTCGTAGGAGCTGCTTCTGACTCGCCGTTTATTCGGATTTAGGGTATGGAAAAGAGTGGCAACAGATTATTGTCCCACTCTCGTTTTTTTGACTAAGACTCTTCCATGTTTACAGCCTCACTCTTTGGCGAAGGTTCTGCTTTAGGCTCAACCAGCTGTCGAGAAAAGATGAAAGCAGAAAGCCCGATAACAGCTGCTGTAAACAGGTAGAATTGCCAGCTGATAGTTATTGTCAATGCATTGGCAATACCAAGAAAGAACACCTGTCCAATGGGTCCGCCTAACAAAACGATGGTCGTGAAAATCCCGTTTGTAACAGCTAAACGTTCCTCATCAACTTCTCGCATCATGTAAGCAGACATCCGTGGGTTGATTTTGCCACTGGTGTAGCCAACAAAGAAGAGGCAGGCAAGCATTAGCCAAACATTTTTTAACCACAAAAAATTTAGTGCCAGAACAGCTAAGGTAGTCATTGTGCAGCTGACGATTCGCAAGGTGGTTGTGTTCTTAAAAAAGTCACCTGTTATCAATGAACCAAGGATTGTCCCGAAGGATACCGTAATACTAATAATGGCTAATGTGTTTCCGTAATTATTTAGAAGCAATTGAGAAATTTCTAAAAGACTGATATTCATCAACCCATCAATGCAAGCGCCTAACGTGTTTACTGCAAGTGCGAAAAGCATGATGATTTTCAAGAAACGGTTGCTGTATAGAAGCTTGATTGTTGTTTTAAGACTTGAACGAAAGCCTTCTGACGAGGTTGCCTCATTATCAGAAAAATTTGATCCCGGCTCAGCATGTTGTAGAATCGTTCTGTGGCGTAAAATCGAAAGTCCGGCGAACAACAAGGTTATCGCATTGATCAAGCCGAAAAGAGAGAAATCGTAGCCAAGTAAAACGATTGCCCAAGCACCAAGCCCTTGAAAGATGATTTGAACTAGCGTTTGTGTCGCCATCTGAAAGCCCATTGCTTCATCCAACGCTTCTTCAGGCAGTAAGCGTCGTAATAAAGGAAGTTGAAGACCTCCGCCATATGCCCCAAGACAATCAGAAACGATGTTTATCATAAGCAAAATCAGAAATAGCGGAACTGTTGCAGGGAGTCGAATGAGTAGTGTCAATGCGCCGAAAAGGGCAAATTGAGCAATTCTTGAAATAATCATCCAACGCGTTTTCTGCTTTGTTCGGTCTGCAAAGTAGCCAGTTAGAATATTCAAAAGGCTGGGGATAAGCAGCGCCATCGAAGCAAGTGAGACAGCAAGTGTTTTAAAGGGTGTTGTACTGGCATAAATAACAAAAACAATATTGAAAAGACTATTGCCGATTCCATTTAGCAAAGCAGCGTTAGTTAGGGCGCGATAGCCTTTGTTTGTAAGATATTCATTCATAAAGAATCTCCTTTAAGGTGTGATTTTTAGCGGCCAACTAATTTCAGTTTGTAACTTTACTATAGCCGAGGTAAGATAGCTATAAGTATAAAATCCACTATAGTAGAAAAAAGGTGATCATCATGAATGAAGGAGAATTATTTCGACAGCTTAGGAAGGATCGAGGCTTGAGTATTCGACAAGTATCGGATGAATTGAACAGTGTTTCCTTTATCAGTAAATTTGAAAAAGGAGATTCTCATATCAGTATCCATCGAATGGAGCGGCTTTTAGAGAACATCAATGTAACAATCGAAGAGTTCTACTATCTGCGTGCGCCAAAAGCTGAAATGGAAATGTTTATTGGTTTTTCTAGTATATTAAGCTATATGACCGGACCCTATTTTGCCTATTTGACTCGGATCGAGATAATCAACAATCAAAATAATCAGCAGGATTTCGAAAAAAAGATTGTGGAAATGAAAAAACTTTCCGCTGAATTGAACAAGGAAATACACTGGCAAAAATATTTGCAGATTTTTTGTCATCTGTTGATTGAATCTTATAAAGCGAACTTACTTGCTTCTGAGGAAGTTGACAGTCAAAAAATATTTGAACGATTTCGGGTGATCAGTCGTCCTGTTGTCAGTTATCTATACAGCGTGGAAAACTGGGGTGTGTTTGAAGTCTTGCTGTTTCGACTTTTTCAGTTTACTTTTCCCATAGAAACGATTCAGCAGCTACTGACTACTGCTGTTTCCAGAACAGAAAAGGAGATTGGGCTGCCTTTGATGAGAGAGCTTCGTGTAAGTCTGCTGTTCTCTGTTTTGACATCGTTTTTGAATTTTCGCTGCTTTAAGCAAAGCAAAGATACAATAGAGATGCTTGAAAAAATACTATATGATACGGAAGATTCAACAAACAGCATCTATATGCTTCTTTTTAAAGGATGGTATCAAATTATTACGGATTCTAAGGAAAAAGGAATAGAAAAATGTCAACAGGCGATTTCTATCTTTCACATCCTGAAGCAGCCGACACTTGCGAAGCATGCGGAATACCTACTGGAAGTCATTTTGCAGAATCGAGAAAACCCGCAAGAGTATATGATGTTTGTTTGAAGAAATAACGGGTTCAGTGAATGAAGCTGAAATTTATTGAAGGAGGAATACTATGGAAAAATGTGAATGGGCGAAAACCAGCGAAAATATGGAAAAGTATCATGATGAGGTGTGGGGTGTTCCGATTTATGAGGATCGTTTACTATTTCGTAAATTAGTCTTGGATATTAATCAAGCCGGGCTAAGCTGGCAGACGATTCTAAATAAAACACCTGCTTTCGATGAGGCATTCGATCATTTTGTTATTGAAAAGGTAGCTGCCTATGACGAAGAAAAAATTCAGGAATTATTGCAAAATCCTGCAATCATACGTAATCGCCGTAAGATCGAAGCAGCTATCCATAATGCGCAGGCGGTTCAAGCTATTCAAGCTGAATTTGGTAGTTTTTCTGATTATATATGGCATTTTACAAGCAACCAGACGATCAATACAAATAGACGGAAAGATGAACCGATGACACCGACAAGCGTGCTTTCAGATACGATCAGCAGCGAGATGAAGAAGAAGGGCTTCAAGTTTATTGGAAGTACGATCATCTATGCATATCTACAGGCTGTTGGGATCATTAATGATCATGAGTTGGAATGTTTCCGCCAACAAGAGCTATCTTAAAGACGCAATACTAATAAAGTATAAAGAATGCTCTAAATCAAAAGGACAGTTGACATTCTTCTGGTTTTTAGTAATAATAAATAGGAAGGGAATGAAGTTCTCCCTAGACAGTTTATGTCAAAACCGCAATTATTCTGCTGATGACTTCTACCACCATTTATTTGGTGTGTAGAGGTCATCTTTTTTTGGAGGTATTTTTATGTTGATCAGGGTTTCTATTGTTATTCTTTTGGGCTTGCTATTGGGGCGAGTGATGAAAAGCCTGCACTTGCCATCACTTGTAGGCTTTCTTTTAACAGGTATTATTTTGGGTCCATCGGTACTGAATGTTCTTTCACCACAATTTCTGGGGCTTTCAGCAGATTTAAGAGAGCTGGCTTTGATCGTGATTTTGACTCGAGCCGGTCTATCCTTGGATATTGAAGAATTGAAAAAAGTTGGCAGACCTGCTTTATTAATGTGCTTTGTTCCTGCAATGGCAGAGATTGGTGCAGCGGTGGTTTTTGCTCCTTTACTTTTTGATTTTTCATTTTCCGAAGCATTGCTATTGGGGAGTGTGATTGCAGCTGTATCTCCTGCTGTAGTTGTCCCAAGGATGTTGAAGTTGATTCAAGAGGGATATGGTGGGAAAAAGCATATTCCACAAATCATCCTGGCAGGTGCTTCTGTCGATGATGTTTTTGTACTGGTTCTTTTTACAGCATTTCTTGGAATCAATCAGGGCTCTGTTTTTACTGCTGGAACTTTATTACAAATTCCGACAGCTATTTTTTCCGGTCTGCTAATCGGAGCAATCATCGGCTGGCTGTTAGCCCAATTTTTTGGTGTCTATCATATGAGAGATTCTATAAAGGTGCTGCTCATTTTAAGTCTATCTTTTCTTTTGATGGGGCTAGAGGATCTGTTAGCGAATTCCTTTGCTTTTTCGGGTATGCTGAGCGTTATGAGTCTGAGCTTGATGCTGTATAGATTCAAAAAGCCTGTTGCAAAACGGCTGTCTGTTAAGTTCAATAAACTATGGCTGGCTGCAGAGATTTTTCTTTTTGTCCTTGTCGGTGCAAGCGTAAATTTATCTTTTGCCTATTCAGCAGGCTGGAAGCCATTTGTCTTGATCTTGCTAGTATCACTGGTGAGAATGCTTGGTGTTCTTTTAGCATTGGCAGGAACTGATCTGTCGGCGAAGGAAAAGCTCTTTTGTACAATCAGTTATCTTCCAAAGGCGACTGTTCAAGCAGCGATAGGCAGTATCCCTCTCGCACTGGGCATCAATAACGGTGAGATGATCCTGACGATTGCAGTCATTTCTATACTGACTACCGCGCCAATTGGTGCATTGGGGATCGATCTGTTTTATACAAGGCTTTTGTCTAAAGATAGTACTAAGGAAGGATAGTCTGGCAAATCCACCAAGTGAAAAAAAGAGGCTGAGACAGAAGTGTTTAGCTACAAGCAATAAGCCGGAATGCACGAAAATTGTTTCACAAATTTTTGTTGAATTCCGGCTTATTGTCGTAGGAGCTACTTCTGACTCGCCGTTTATTCGGATTTAGGGTATGGAAAAGAGTGGCAACAGATTATTGTCCCACTCTCGTTTATTTTTTGATTAGGCTTGGTAATTCGCTTCGGCAAATTTGATAAAGGCATCAACAATGGTTTGAAGGAAATTTTTCGTGCCATCAACGATTGCTCCGTTTTCATCAATTAAGCTAGTGATATTACCAATATATGCTTCAGGTTGTTGTAGGGTAGGGACATTTAAAAATACTAATGATTGTCTCAAATGCTGATTTGCACCAAAGCCGCTGATGGCTCCTGGAGAAACGCTGACAACAAGTCCAGGTTTTTTATCCCATACACTTTGCCCGTATGGTCGTGAACCGACATCTAAAGCATTTTTCAGTACTGCCGGAACTGAACGATTGTATTCCGGCGTGAAGAAAGCGACAGCATCGAGGCTTTTCACTTGTTCTCTAAAAGCTGTCCATGCAGCAGTAGGCGTCCCCTCGTCATCTAGATCCTGATTGTATATTTCTAATGGCGCTAAATCAACAAAGACAGCTTCATAGCCCTCAGGCAATAGCTCAGCTAGTGTTTTAGCTACCTTTTTATTGTAAGAATCCTTTCTTAAGCTGCCTACAAAGAAACCAATTTTTTTTGTCATAACTATTTCCTCCATTCTGATCAATATCTTATCTCAATCATAGGCTTGAAACGGGATAAATGCAAGGAAAACGCTAGGAAAAGGGAATTGTGTTCTTTTCCTGATTCAAGTATAATCAAAGGAACGACGTAACATGGCAAAAGGTGTTTTTAGCATGATTTGGATAAAAAGAATAACGAAGTATCTAAAAAAAGAAAAAGGGGAGTAGCCTTTGAAAAAATTTGATTGGAAAAATGTATTGAACGAGGATGAGAAAAAGCAGGTTCTCAGTTTACAAAAACAGCGGGAATCAGAGCAGTCGATCCATCATAAATTGGATCTTGGATTTGTCGATGGAGAGAAGAGCTATGCGAAGCATTTGCTTTATTGGGAGGATGACCAACTGGTTGGGTATGCTTGGGCGACCAGCTTTGATCCGACTGAGCTTGAACTAACATTGATTCTATCAGAATCAACTGAGGATTTGACTGCTGTTCTTGCGGAAATACAACGCTATGCAAAAGAGCAATCTGTGACGAATACTGTGTTGATTGCTGATCAGGCAAACAAGTTTTTAGCAGATGGGTTTGAGAAGCAAGCGATCGAGAAACAATTTTCTGAATATTTCATGCTGTTGGATTTGGATAAAAACGCATCAAATGAGCAGAAAACTGTTCCGTTAGTATCTCCGAGAGAGACTGATTTACCTGCGCTTGAGCAATTACTAGGTGGTAGTCCATTAGCAGAAGATTTGAAGAATACACGCGTTTATAAAGAAGCAGATCAGGTGCTTGCTTGTATTCGTTTAGATGAAGATCATGGGAATTGGGGAATTTTTGGTTTTGTTGTCCAGGAGGATCAGCGAGGGAAAGGACTTGGTAAACAAGTGCTTAATGGTGCGATTCAGCTTATATTGGAAAGTGATCCTAAAAGTATTTATCTGGAAGTTGAAACAGAAAATAAACCAGCCTATCATCTGTATTTGTCAACTGGGTTTGATGTCCGGAATCAGTATGACTATTATGATTTAAGTAAATAAAAAACCAAATAAAGGAGAGAGGGATCTGATGATTCCTCTTTCTTTATTTGGTTTAGGCAATAAACTGCCCCTGCCAAGGTAGGACTACTATACCATAACTGTTTATTAACAGGCAATACAGCTGAATTTTAAGGAGAATAAATGCTGTTTGTTTTGTTGAACTGGATCGAAAGTGAGAAGGGATGCAAGCTTTTTCATTTATTTCCCGCTGAGTTACGGTATACTTATACTTTGGAGGAATCAAACATGGGCAAGTTAGCAATCATCAGTGATTTACACGTAGATATCAATCAGTTGGGAGAACCCGAGTTGCTTCAGCTGGTTGAGGTATTGAAGACAAAAGAAATTACTCATCTTCACTTAGCTGGAGATATCGCCAATCATGTGACACGACTACTGGAAACCACCAGTTTTATTCGCAGCCATCACATTCCGCTCACTTACAATTTTGGCAATCATGAAATGCCAAGCTTGTCTGATCCAGAGGATATCGAAGCCTATTCAGATGCTTATTTTTTGAATCAGCAGTTCATTGAATTGAATGAACGAGTGGTATTATTGGCATTCAACGGCTGGTACGACTATAGCTTTTCCGATGAAACAGACATTAATAAAATCATTGCTGCAAAAAATCTTTACTGGTACGACCGGTTTATTCATAGAGGAGCAGCAGATCCTGCGGTAAATCAAGCCATCCTTGATAAACTGAGAGGTGTATTGGATCGCTTGCAGGAAGCAGATAAGCAGTTGATTATTGCGACGCACTTTGTACCAAAGCAGGCATTTATTGTTTATCAACAGGGGAAATATGCTCGATGGAATGAGTTGAATGCCTTTTTGGGCTCTGAAAAAACTGGTGCTTTACTGGATCATTATTCTAACATCCAGCAGGTTGTATTTGGTCATACACATCGAAGGTTTGATGAGCAGAAAATCAATGGAACAACATATAGCTGCCGTCCTTTCGGTTATTATTTTGAATGGCAGCTGACACGTGAGTTTGTATTAAGTCAAGGACTTGCAGAAGTGTTCAATCCTATGAAGGCCAGAGGATTGTTGAAGAAGCATCGCGAAGCGTTTCAGGAATTTCGGTCGAAGCATTTGAAGGAAGAGTTTTCAAGAGGGATGACGATCATTGACTATTAGCTGAGAACAGCTAATAGGGTGCGTCTACTGAAGCATAAATCGGCGGATATTCTGATTTTTTTAGGGTGTCAAGAAAAAACTCTTTACAGCTTATGATTAATCTGGTAAACTAGCATTTGTGATTAAGTTATATGGAGGTGTAATTAAAAAATGGCAGTTAAAATTCGTTTAAAACGTATGGGTTCTAAGAAGAAACCTTTTTACCGTATTGTAGTAGCTGATTCACGTTCTCCTCGTGATGGACGTTTCATCGAAACTGTAGGAACTTACAATCCTTTGAAAGATCCTGCAGAAGTAGTTTTAAAAGAAGATTTAGTGTTGAACTGGTTGTCTAAAGGTGCTCAGCCTTCTGATACTGTTCGTAACATCCTTTCAAAAGAAGGCTTGATGCAAAAACATCATGAAGCTAAATTCGTAAAGAAATAGGGTGATTGATTATGACTGATGTAAAAGAGTTAGTATTGACGATTGTTCGTCCGTTAGTTAGTCATCCGGAGGCTGTTTCTTTGGAAATCGAAGAATCTGACAGCTTCCTAGAATATAATTTGACTGTGTCGCAGGAAGATATTGGACGTGTCATTGGAAAACAAGGTCGAGTTGCGAAAGCTATTCGAACAATTGTCTACAGTGTACGCACAGATGGACCTAAAAAAGTTCGTTTGAATATCCTTGATGGACAATAGAAGAATTCAAAGCCGGCAAAACAATTGTTTTGCTGGCTTTTTCTGTCTAATTTGGCAATAATTGAAGTATTAGAGGAGGGGAACATAGATGGAGATGGAAATTCGTACATATAAACAACAATTAATAACGGGATTGACAAGCTATTTCCAGCAGAGCGAACTGCGTGAGGGCTCAGTATTTGTATTAGGCTGCAGCACCAGTGAAATCGTTGGCGAGAGGATTGGAAGCCACTCCACTTTAGCTGTTGGCGAACTGGTGGTTGCTGAGTTATTGGAAATGCTGAATAATAGAGCGTTGTTTTTAGCTGTTCAAGGATGTGAACATATAAATAGAGCCTTGGTGATTGAGCGTGAGGCAGCAGTTGCTTACGGATTTGAAATCGTGACAGTTATTCCTTCGTTACAAGCTGGTGGCGCTGCAGCGACAGCAGCCTATCGATTATTTAGAGATCCGGTTGTGGTAGAACATATCGTTGCAGCAGGCGGCATAGACATTGGGGATACGTCTATAGGCATGCATGTAAAGCATGTGCAAATACCTGTCAGAACTACAGTTAAGGAAATTGGAGCAGCCCACACAACATATTTAAAGTCCAGACCTAAACTGATTGGCGGACCTCGAGCAGTGTATGAATCATAATCGAGAACTGGAAGAGTTGCTAGTAAGCAGCATAGAAAAAAGCCTGAAGAACATGACCCTGCTCATAAGATGATATTGAATCATCCTATGAGCAGGATTCGGTTCTCCAGACTTCTTTTTATTTCCGGTAATCATCTTTTTCTGAATACCTTGATGTCAAAAATTGAAGAGTCAAAGGTGATCTCAGCCTCATCGATCATCAGTCCAAGGAGATGATAGTCTTCTTCTTCATGGTGGGTAATTCCCAAAAGCTCATCATAATAGGACTCGATGCTTGGATCTCTTGGTGTATTCAAAAGCTCCAGTAAATGAAGAACATCAGTTGGTTCTTCATCGATTTTTCCCTGCATTTCAATATAGAATCCTTCGTCAGTAAAGTCCAAACCGATTCGGATATCCTCTATATCATTGGAAAAGAAGTAGGTCAGCAGTTCGTCAATAATTCTTTTTGCTTTTTCTCTTTCCTGCATTCTGTTTCACCTTTCTAATTTGAAAAATATTATCAAGCAGCGGTACCATGATCGCTGCAACAAAACCTGTAGAAAATCCATTATTGTATAGATTCAAACCGCCATGTAAAAAATTGACGTTTGTTACAAGTGCCATATGGAAAAAACCGGCAATCAGTCCATAGAATGGTCCATAGAACCCTGCAATAGGCGCCAAGCTGGTACCGAAAATACCTGCTGTGATCACAACCGTTTGATCAACCTGAAAAACAGAGGATAGCTTAGCTGTAAAGAAAACGCCAATCAATATTGGAAGGCTGTTTAATGGATGGTTACCAAAGGCACTGAATCCAACAGCGCAAAAGATTGCTCCAATGATTGGTCCGTTCAGCGTTCCGTTGCTGATTAGTACATAAAGAACAAGTAAATAGCCCATCATAGCCATATTCATCAGAGTCGGTCCAACCGACGTGATTGAAATGAAGTCAGTAACCAGTTTTCCTGAGGCTTTACTGATGGCTTTCAATCCTTTGAAAGAAAAATGATTTAAAATAAAGCCTGTACAGAACATTAGTGTAAACAGAAACAGTAGGAAAATCAATAGCTTTCCGTTTGCCGATGTAGAAACGATATACTGAATGTCCACTTGCTTGTCAAACATTCTAAGACAGCTTGTAAACAACATGGCAACCAAGCCAGCCGTAAAACCGATGTTGTAAAGGGAAAAGCCTTGATGGAAAATCAGCACATGAGATGCTAACGGTGGTAAAATGATCCCCATAAAAATCCCTATCGCATAGCTTAGCGGAATTCCGATTATCAACGGTAATGATAGTCCAAAAGTGATGTAGCTGACGACTGGAGAGAGTGCGCTGCCGAACAAACTGACAACTATAACGGAAGAAAAAGGCTTTTTTGAGATTCTGGAGTAAATCAATCCTCCTATAATGATCGGAATGGAATTATAAAGATTTTTCCCAAAGAAAGAGCAGCCTGAAACAGTAAAGAGTGCGGCGATAACAGGTCCAGTAATCAACAGCTTGTGTCTTTTTGTCAGCAGCACACTAAGTAAGGTCAGTACACCACTATTAAAGAAAGCGCTGTTAAAGGAACCCAATTGAATATAGTCAGTCAACAGATGACTAGGTGAAGTCAAAATATTGAGTGTTCCGGTTATTAATTGGGGAATCGATCCACTAAAAAGCCCGATAAAAATAAGTAAAAGTGAATAAGAAATGAGAAGAATATAAGACAGGCGGCCGTTCTTTTCTCGAAACTTTTCTTTTTCTGTATGGAGTAGTGTAATACTCTCGTTTTTTATTTCCAAAAAATCCCCCCTTAAAATAAGCTTATACTGTTAATATACCTATAACAGGTAAGCAGGGTCAATAAGAATTATCCAAATTATCATGTTTTTTAATGATTTTCACAATTATTGAGAGAACGATGAGGAAAGAACAGTGTAAAATGGAAGTATACGAACGTCAGGGGATGGATAACTCTATAACCAGAAAGGACACAAAATGGTAAGAAGAAAAGTATATACAAAAGACCAGATTTTGAAGGCATCATACAACATCATCTTGAGAGAAGGCTTTTCGGGAATCACAGCAAGGAATGTTGCTGATAAAATGGGGATTTCTACACAGCCGATCTATTTGGAATTCAAGAACATGGAAGACTTGAAGGTTTCTTTATTACTTCAGATTTATGGCGAGCTGGAGAATCATTACTACAGCAGACAAGCCACAGGAGATCCGGTTATTGACATGGGATTGAATGTTGTTGAACTTGCAAAAAAAGATCGTAGACTGTTTATGTATTTATATATTGATTCTCATGGCTATGGGGACATGCTGCGAAAGCTGTCTTATGAAAAGTTGGAGAAGCAGACACAGCTGTCTGAGAAGTATCAGGAACTTTCAGAAGAGATATTGGCAGATATCTATGAAAAAATCTGGATCACAGCAGCGGGGATAGCTACGCTGTTGGCAACGGATGCCATAATGATGACGGATCAGGAAATAAGCGAAGCGTTGAAAGAATCGATTCAAAAGTACTCATTCTCATGAGTGTTGACCTACTATTGACTGTTTCAGATTGTTTCAAGCTGATCCAGTCAGTAGTATTTTTTATAACATAGGTAAAGAGGAGGCGTTGGAGTGAAAACGATGACAGAAAAAACCTTGATTGAAATCAACGATTTTTGCCAAAAAAAGACCGAAACTCATGTGAAGCCAATGTATGGTGTCAGAGAGAGTAGCGGGTTGGCAAGTATCGCTGTTTCTGTTGACCAGAATGTTTTTGGTGTAGCCGTCTATCCAACAGTATTTAGTAAAGCTGCTTTTCTATGGCGGTCGATCACTAATTATCATTGCTTTTATAATGGAAACAAACGAACAGGAATAGTTACTGCCTACGTATATTTAATGATGAACGGGTTTCGAGTAGCTATTGAGGAGCCGCTGTTTTATGATGCTGCACTACGTATTGCAGCTGGGCAAATGGGGGATGAGGCAATTGAGAATCTTTTGGAAAAATCAGCCCAGCCAGACAATAGCGGGATTGATAAAAGCCTTATTGATATTTTAGAGAAAAGCTATATAGATACGCCTCAGTTGAAAAAGCTGGTTGAACAACTTTCCTTAACTTAAAGATGAAAACAAGAGTGTGTGATAGAAGGCTGGTAAGCTTCTATCACACACTCTCTTTTATTGATTATTTTGCTTCTTGCAAAATATTGATTTTCTCAATTTTGATATCTTCTTTTGGTTTGTCGCTGTCATCTGTTTCTGCAGCGGCAATTTTATCTACTACATCCATTCCCTTGATTACTTGTCCAAAGACAGTGTGAGCACCATCTAAATGAGGTGTACCACCATTTTTGTAGGCATCAATAATATCCATTGGGTACTCATTTTTCAAAAGGCCGTCAGACATATCATCCGTGTTTTGAACGATGAAAAATTGGCTGCCGTTTGTTCCCGGTCCGGCGTTCGCCATTGAAAGAGCACCACGAAGGTTATATAGCTGATTACTGATTTCATCTTCAAACGGCTCTCCCCAGATGCTTTCGCCGCCAGTCCCATTGCCTTCAGGATCGCCGCCTTGAATCATGAAATTGTCGATGACGCGGTGGAAGGCTAAGCCGTCATAATAACCGTCTTTTGCATGAGTGATAAAGTTTTCCACTGTTTTTGGTGCAATTTCAGGAAACAGCTTGATTTCAATCGATCCCTCTGTTGTGACCATTTCAATCAAGTCCTCATTATCAGCGACTTCTGTTGATAGCTGAGGAAGCTCTAATGCATTTAGGTCAACAGACTCTTCAGTTGTTGATTTGGAAGTATCTGCTGATTTAGAGGAACTGCCTTCTGTTTTTGTGTTATCTCCACATGCCGCAAGCAAAACTACAGCAGCAGAAAGCGCGAAAATAGATGTTCCGAATTTTTTTAATTTCATATAAATAATACGCTCCTTTGACTTTAATCATACCTATATATGATAACAAAACATTGGCTCGACTACTAGTCCATTTCTTAAAAAATAGAAAATGAAAGGTGTAGACCATTTTCGGGGGTTCTGTTATAATAAATTTGACTATATATCAATCCTATTAATAAATGACAATTGCTGCTAATTGCTTTGCTGCATACTTTGTGCAAGGTTGCTTTTCGTGTAATGAATCTTTAATAGGATTCATATAGATTGTCAATAAAGACAGAAACTTAGGAGGCAATACGAATGGGAAAATTAGGGATTTCTATTTATCCTGAACGTTCGACTTTTGAAAAAGATAAGGCTTATTTGGATCTTGCACACAAATACGGATACAAACGTGTATTTACCAGCTTGCTTCAAATCGAAGACGACAAAGAGAAAGTTCTTGCAGGATTTAAGCAGGTCGTAGATTATGCAAACAGCTTGGAAATGGAAGTTATGGTTGACATCAACCCTGCATTATTTACGCAATTGGACATTTCCTATGATGACTTATCATTTTTCCATGAAATGGGTGCTTATGGCGTCCGTCTTGATATCGGGTTTACAGGAAGCGAAGAAGCGAAGATGACAAGAAACCCATATGGTATCAAAATAGAAATCAACATGAGTACTGGAACAAGCTATGTTGACAACATTATGAGCTATTCTCCAAATACCAATAATTTGCTGGGTTCTCATAACTTTTATCCACACCGCTATTCTGGTTTAGGCTACGACCACTTCGTTTATTGTTCAGAAAAGTTCAGAAAATATAATATCAATACAATGGCTTTCGTTAACTCTCAGACAGCTGATTTTGGTCCTTGGCCTACATCTGATGGTCTTTGTTCGTTAGAAGATCACCGTGATTTGGAAATCGCAACACAGGTAAAACACCTTGTGTTGACTGGTTTGATCGATGATGTATTGATTGGAAATGCCTACGCTTCTGAAGAAGAGCTGAAGGCTATGGCTGATGCATTCAATGCTGACTATCCAACCCTAAAAGTAGATGTAGAAGGCGACATTACTGAAAATGAGCGCGTTTGTCTGTTTGACAACCTGCACAGTTACCGTGGAGACCGCTCTGAATATATGCTGCGTTCAACGATGACTCGTGTATACTATAAAGACAAAGAGTTTCCGGCGCATGATACTCGTGACATGGTCAAAGGTGATGTATTGATCGATAACGTTGGTTACGGACAATACAAAGGGGAAACACAAATTGCTCTGAAAGAAATGAAAAACGACGGACGTGTAAACGTTGTTGGACGAATTTCAGAAGATGAGCTTTTCCTTCTGGATTTCCTGCGTCCTTGGTCAAATTTCAAACTGATTGAAAATAAATAAAGAACGAATCCGGCTGTTCGAATTATCTGATCAGCCGGTTTTTTATGCTCTTTTCTGTGTTTCAGCTTTACGCCTTGAGAAAAAAAGACTTTTTTCGAGACAAGTGGTAAAATATACTGATGACACTAAATGAGGTGATACAGGATGGAAAAAGAACTGGCTGTTTTGATTTCCAAATTACAGGGAATCGCTCAAACTGGAAAAGAATACGCAAAAGATCCATATGATCTGGAAAGGTATGAGGAGTTAACTCAGATTACCAGACAGCTGATCCAGCTGCTTTATTCTACTATGCCTGAAGAACAGCTGACCATCTATTTGTCAGAGGATGATGGCTATGCAACGCCTAAAGTGGATGTTCGAGCAGTGGTTTTTGATGAACAGGATCGCTTATTATTTGTTCAAGAAAAAAGTGATTCAAGCTGGGCATTGCCGGGTGGTTGGGCGGATATTGGGTACTCGCCAACAGAGATTGCAGAAAAAGAGACCTTTGAAGAAGCGGGGATCTACGTAAAAGCCGATCGATTGATTGCCCTCAGAGATAAAGCCAAGCATGACTATCCGCCGGCGCTGATTTATACATATAAGCTTTTTATTTCTTGTTTATTTATAGAGGGCGAGCTGCAGGCTGGTTTAGAGACTTCAGATGCACGCTTCTTCTCAAGGCAGGAGATACAAATGCTTGCTCTTTCTGAGGAACGAAATATACTTGGAGATATAGAACTACTGTTTGAGGATCATTTCTCATCAGCAAAAGGCAAAGTGATTTGCGATTGATTATAGGAAGTGGAGTTGAAATGGGAAACGATGTGGAAAAAAGTGATAATTGGTATAGTATTGATTCTATTTGTAGTATTACTTGGAGCAGGACTCTATTTTTATAATTATGCGGTAGTCCCATCAAAAAAATCCTTTATAGATGACGATACGCCGGGAACTGATGTAACTGTTTCACCTGAGGAAACGTGGTTTCAAGAGGAAGCAGATCGGGAAGAATGGGCATTGATTTCTGAAGACAGGCTGAAGCTTAAAGCGATTTATATACCTGCTGAGAAGCCGACAGATAAAAACGCGATTCTTGCTCATGGATACATGGGAACCGCAGAATCAATGGGGAAATATGCAAAAATGTACCATGATTGGGGTTATAATGTACTAGTACCTGATGCACGAGGGCATGGTAAAAGTGAAGGCGACTATATCGGCTTTGGCTGGCCGGAGCGTAAAGACTACGTTCAATGGATCGATACAATTCTTGAGAAAAACGACAGTGATAGTCAAATCACGTTATTCGGCATCAGCATGGGCGCGGCGACTGTCATGATGACCAGTGGAGAGAAATTGCCGGAAAACGTCAAAGCGATCGTAGAAGATTGCGGCTATACCTCAGCTGAGGATGAGCTGTCTTATCAGCTGAATGAGATGTTCGGTCTACCAAAGTTTCCTCTAGTCTATGTAACTAGCGGTATCACGAAATTGAGGGCCGGATACTTTTTTGGCGAGGCTAGTGCAGTAAAGCAGTTGAAAAAAAACACGACACCAATGATGTTTATTCACGGAAAGGCCGATGATTTTGTTCCATTTTATATGCTGGATGAAGTCTATGAGGCAACAGATGTTCCTAAGGAAAAATATGTAGTTGATACTGCCAAACACGGCGAGGCTTATACTAAAGATCCTGAGATGTATAAAGAACGGGTTGCTGCCTTTTTAGAAAAATATATGGATTAGTTAAGTGTATTGATTTTGTTCCAGCTCTCGATAGGCGTGTTAGTAAGACCGCTATCAAAAAGGAATAGTTACAACAAGTGTTCATACAGGAAATGAGGGGAAAAGATGGATGAGGACATAAAAGAATATCTCCACTACCTGCAAATCGAACGAGGGCTGTCCTTAAACACAAGGAAAAGCTATGAAAGAGATTTAGAGAAATACCTCATCTTTCTTACCGAGCAGGCGAAGGTTGCTTCATGGGAACAGATCGACCGTTTTGTCATTATGGAGTACTTACAGGAGCTTCATGAGCATAAAATTTCATCGGCTTCTGTTATTCGAATGATTTCAACATTAAGAGGATTTCATCAGTATCTGCGCCAAGAGAGAAAAACAACCCATGACCCTATGCAGCATATCGATTCTCCTAAAAAAGCTCAGAAGCTTCCTGACACACTGTCAATCGAGGAAGTGACTTCACTGATTGAAACTCCGGATATATCCAAGCCGTTAGGTATCAGGAATCGAGCGATTTTAGAAGTGATGTATGCAACAGGGCTTCGAGTGAGTGAACTGGTGGAATTGAAGCTGTCAGATCTTCATTTATCGATTGGATTGCTGCAAACGATCGGTAAGGGAGATAAGGAACGGATCATTCCTTTAGGTGACCATGCGATCCATTGGATAGAAAAATATCTGGATGAAGGCCGACCGAATCTGGTCAAACCGTCTGCAGATATCCCTCAGCTCTTTGTTAATCACCACGGCCGTTCGTTATCCAGACAGGGAATCTGGAAAAATCTGAAGCAGATTGTTTTGGAAGCTGGTATTCAAAAAAACATCACACCTCACACGTTGAGACATAGTTTTGCAACCCATTTATTAGAAAATGGTGCAGATCTAAGAATCGTACAGGAATTGCTGGGGCATGCGGATATTTCAACGACGCAGATTTATACACATATCACAAAACGCCGAATGGCGGATGTCTATAAGAAACATTTTCCGAGAGCTTAGAATTGGAGGGCGAACCATGCTGATACCGTATCGAAAAGAACATCAGAAAATTGCAGTAGGATTACTCAGCTTTCATGATAAAATGGAAAAGTATCATTCGTTGCTCAATGAGATCGGTATGTATGAGCAAAAGGAAAGTCTTGCATTATTTTTTTGGCTTCCAGAACAGGGAGCGAATATTCAAGGGCTTTTAGGAATCGAGTATGTGGGGAGCAGTCGGCTTATTTTGCATGATATCAGTCTTAATCCTTCATATCGAGGAGAAGGTCTGGGCTTTCAGTTACTGGATGAATTAAAAGCAAAACATGATGAGTTTGAAATTGTAGGCACTTCAGCGACAAAAGAATATCTGGAGAAGTGGCTGCAGTTGGGAAATAGATTTTGAGTAGAAAGTTGGAGACACCTTGCAGGAAATCAATATAAAATTGGACGTATTTGAAGGTCCACTAGATCTGCTGCTTCATTTGATAAAAAAATTGGAGATAGATGTTTACGATATCCCCATCTCAGCTGTTACAGAGCAGTATATGGGGTATATTCGAGCAATGCAGTCTCTAGAACTTGAAGTTGCCGGAGAATATCTGGTTATGGCTGCAACTCTGATGGCAATCAAGAGTAAGATGCTTCTGCCAAAGCAAGAGCTTGAGGTCGTTGACGATGAGGAGCTTGAGGGAGAAGATCCTAGAGAAGCTCTGGTGGCTCAGCTGTTGGAATATCGGAAGTTCAAATATGCTGCCGGGCTTCTTCATGAAAAGGAAGCAGAGCGCAGCCTGTATTATACAAAAGAACCAATGGATATTGATGAGTACAGAGAAGAACAGCCGCTGCTTGAGCCAAATAAGCTGAACACGATCGATCTGTTTCTCGCGTTCCATTCCATGCTTGAGAAAAGGAAAAGCAGACAGCCTATAGAAACGACTGTGGCGGGAGAGGATATATCGATTGAAATGAAGCTTGCAGAAATTACTGATACTATCAAGCTTCTGAAGAAAGATAGCCCAATCAAGCTGGAGTCCTTTTTCGTGACGTATTCAAAGCAAGAAATCGTTACAACTTTTATGGCTCTGCTTGAGCTGATGAAAAAGCATCTGGTGCGGGTGGAGCAGGAGTCCAATTATGGTTCTATCCTGCTGTATAACGATCATGATGAGGAAACAATGAAGGATTTGGAGGAAACACAGTGACAACTATGAGTCAAATGGAAGCTATTCTTTTTGTTGTTGGTGATGAGGGGATAAGCTTGGAGGAAATCTCTTATTTATTAGAGCTTCCGACCGCAAAATCCTATGAGATGCTGACGGCATTAAAGAAACGCTATGAAGAGGACGAGCATTCCGCTTTGAATATTTTAGAAATCGGTAATCAATTCGTTCTTTCAACCAAAAAGAGCTTTGCACCACTATTGAAAAAATATGCACAATCTCCGATTGCAAACAACCTTTCTCAAGCCGCTTTGGAAACCTTGTCAATCGTGGCATATAAACAGCCGATTTCACGAGTTGAAGTGGATGAAATTCGAGGCGTTCAATCAGCTGGTTCGATTCAAAAACTGGCAGCAAAGCAATTGATTGAAGAAAAAGGTCGTGTAGAAGGTCCGGGACGAGCGATTTTATATGGAACTACAGATTATTTTATGGACTATTTTGGTTTGAAGGCGCTGGATGAGTTGCCTGATATTCATCAAATGGAAGATGAAATCAATGAAGAACTTCCTTTAGATCTCTTTTTTGATCGCTACAAAGATGAAGAACTGATGCCATCAACAGATGAAAAAACAGAGATCGAGGAGGAAAAATAGATGGAAAGATTACAAAAAATTATCGCACATGCAGGGGTAGCTTCCCGCCGAAAGGCAGAGGAATATATTCAGCAAGGTAGAGTAAAGGTAAACGGCAAAGTGACCAAAGAGCTGGGAACGAAAGTTGGACGGAATGATTTGATCGAGGTTGACGATGTTCCAATTTATCAAGAGGAGTATGTCTACTACTTGTTCTATAAGCCAAAAGGAGTGATTTCTTCTGTTTCTGATGATAAGGGAAGAAAGGTAGTGACAGACTTTTTCCCTAGTGTGGTCGAGCGGATTTATCCTGTTGGCCGTCTGGACTATGATACCTCAGGGATTTTATTGTTGACGAATGACGGTGATTTTTCTCAAAAGCTGACGCATCCGAGCCACGAGGTAAACAAGGTTTATGTAGCTAAGGTTAAGGGCGTGCCGAAGAAGCATGATTTACAACCATTGCGAAAAGGGGTAAGGGTCGATGGCTATAAGACAGCTCCAGCGGAATTTCAAATTCTTTCAGTCGACCTAAAAACCGGAACAGGGATCATTGAGCTGACCATCCATGAAGGAAAAAATCATCAGGTGAAAAATATGCTTCAAGCAGTAGGCTATCCTGTTCAGAAACTGAAACGCGAGCGTTTCGGTAATCTGACACTACAAGGCTTAAGGCCAGGGGAGTACCGCAGCCTTAACAAAAAGGAAATCAGCAGCTTATTGAATGAAGTAAAATAATTTTCATGTTGAATCATTTAGGAGGAAAATAATGACAATCAACATCAGACTTGAAGAAGAAAAAGATTATAGAAGAGTTGAAGAGATTACTCGAGAAGCATTCTGGAATCTTTATTTACCAGGAGCTGTTGAGCATCTTGTCGCTCATAATATTAGAAAATATCCTGATTTTATACCGGAGCTGACATTTGTTATCGAACTGGACGGAGAAATCATTGGGAGTATCATGTATACTCGAGCGAAGGTTATTGATAAAGAAGGCGTGGAACATCCAGTCATTTCATTTGGGCCAGTGAGTATTTTACCGGAATATCATAGACAGGGATATGGCCGGATGCTGATCCAGCACTCTATCGATGAAGCGAAGAGACTGGGATTCAACGCAATCATCATTGGTGGTTATCCCTATCACTATCATCCGTATGGCTTTGTAGGAACGAAAAAGTACGACATATCCATGCCGGATGGTAATTTTTATACAGGAATCATGGCTCTTCCCTTAACTGAAGGCGCATTAGATGGAATAAGCGGCAGTATTCATTTTTCAGAATCAATGTATCCGGATGAATCGGTATTAGAGGAATTTGATCAAACTTTTCCTCCAAAAAAGAAGGAAGTAAAGGCAAGCCATCTGGAATTCGAGAAGGCGGTTAGTGAGATAGATACCAATATTTACGAATAAAAAGAAAGCAGAAAGGTCGAGACGAAGAGATGTTTCGGTCTTTTTATTTTGGCTATTTCTATTGTGAAAGTCGTAACTATTGCATTCTGAAAAGAATAATGTATAATTACTTTTGTAACATAATTTAATAAAGGTTCGTCTTCAGGGGCAGGGTGTAATTCCCGACCGGTGGTATAGTCCACGACCTACTTTTTTAAAAGTAGTTGAATTGGTGAAATTCCAATACCGACAGTATAGTCTGGATAAAGAAGATAGGGCTTATTTGAACAGCATTTTTTCAGATAAGATAACTCTAACTCTATTTTTCCCTGCAGAAAAATAGAGTTTTTTTCTGCAGTAAGAGTGAAGTGATCTTGCGGATTCAAGGGCTTGTCCGTTATGAAAAAACAGCTTGTTTGGATGGTTCGTTTGAAGATGGATCCTTGTCAGGAGGATTTCATAATGAGAAACAGTAAGGTACAAAAAATGGTGGGCGTAGCAATGTTGGCCGCTCTAGGCGCAGCGTTGCAGTTTGTAGGATTTCCACTATTACCGGCAGTTCCCTTTTTAAAGGTGGATTTCAGTGATATTCCGGTAATGATCAGTATGTTTTTGTACGGTCCGCTAGCCGGTATCGTCACAGCATTCATTCGTTCTATTTTGCATTTGGTATTAACAGGCCCATCACCACAAAACATGGTGGGGGATGTTGCCAGCTTTTTAGCAACAACGTTGTTTACATTACCAATGTATTATTTCTTCAAGAGAGGCTCGCATAAGATGATCAACAAGGTATCTGGTATTGTAACGGGTATTTTGGCGATGACGATCTTTATGAGTGTTGCAAATTATTTTGTGATCACACCTCTGTACCTAAGCTTGTATGGTGTGACAGCACAATCATTTTTAGGTCGGTCAATGAAAAGCTATATTGCAGTGGGGATCGTTCCATTCAATCTGCTCAAAGGCGTGATCATCAGCGTCGTATTCATGGTCTTCTATGCGAAAATACTTCCATGGTTAAGCAGAAAGCAAAGTAGTGTTGGAAATACCCTATAAAATAAAAAATAAAAGCTTCTTCCGCTGTTCGGGTGTGAAGAAGCTTTTTTCATTAAAAAATGTATAGTTATACTTATTCTGGATGCCTACTTACTTTTGGCATTCCGGACAGTAATAGATGGTTCCGCCTAAGTAGTTTTCTTTTACAATATCCGTACCACAGACTTTACAGCCGTTTTTATAAGTGTTTCTGGAAAGGATCGTCTGGTAACCGCCGGCACTTCCGTCAATATTTTTTTCAGTATCTCTTCCACCTAACTCCTTCATTTTTTCCAAGGTTTGAACAGTTTGCTGGTATAGGTTCAACAACTCCTTATCATCTAAAGAAGCAACGGGTCTTTTGGGGTGCAGACCAGATAAAAAGAAAATATCCTGCATACAGCCGTTACCAACTCCGGGGATTCGTTGTTCTGTTCCTAAGAAGGCTTTGACTGACATTTTTTTTGGATTTTCGGGAAGCAGTGATTTGAAATAGGGAAAATCAAATGCGTCGTCATAGGGTACAGGTTTTTCTGCAGCAACCCTGTAGTATTGATCCGCTGGATGTTCTTTTCCATGGTAAAGCAGCATCGCTCCATACATCGCAACGGAACAGGCTAGATACGTATCGTCTGTAAAACCTAAAAGTAATTGATGCTTCTTTGGCAATTCTCCTTGATTTTCGGCATAATAAAAGCGGATGCCATCTCTAAAGACGAGGCGCAGCTGATTTGTACATTCAATGACAATATAAGCAGCCACTGGGTAGATATCTATTATTGTCTGGTTCTCCAATAATAGAGAATAATCGCTGTCTTCACTGAAAAAGGCAAATTTGTGTGGAGAGCTCTGTCGTAGGACAGAGCTGATTTCTTTTCCCTTCAGCAATGTCTGGAGCTGCTGAGAAAGAGCATATGTTTCTGGGATTTCCAACATTTTAGTTCCTCCTGACTGTTTCACTTCTTTTTTTCAGTGTATCTGATAAAATAGGAAAAGACAATGAGAGAAGAGACAGAAATGCTTCTTCGCTTTTTTATGTAATTCCAGAAGAATCAATGAAAATGGTTGAGGGAAAAGGAGTACGCAGTAAAATTTTATTTTTTTGTCAGAAAAAAGTGAACGATCATTTAAATAGAAGCCCTCAAACATAGAAAACATATGTTTTTGCGTAAACTAACTAGAGAGAAACGAAGATTTATGGAGGAAGACAATGGAACATATCAGAGCTGTTCAGGAGAAGGATAGGGATTTTTGGTTTACATTGGATAATCATTTGCCAGAGGCTGAGTTTGAGAAGAAGGTTAGAGACGGGATGGGTTATGTACTAGTCAAAGATGGAGTACCTATAGGGTTATTGAGGTACAATTTGTTTTGGGACAGTATCCCCTTTTGTACCATGCTTTTCATAGGTTCAACGAGTCAACAGCAAGGATATGGCAAGGCATTGATGGCATTTTGGGAGAAAGAGATGAAGCAATTGGGTCATGGGCTGGTAATGACCTCTACTCAAGTGGATGAAGAAGCGCAGCATTTTTACAGAAAAATCGGGTATCAAGATGCTGGTGGACTGCTTATCACGACTCCTGAATATGAACAGCCAATGGAGATGTTTTTCACTAAAGAGCTAAAAGGACAGTTCAGCTGAGAAGGTGGTCACTATGGGCGAAAGAACATAGAAAATAAGAAATCACTGTATTCATTTTGAAGCAGACGCGGAGGACTAAGACATGAAAAAATGGAAAAAGATCAGTATTTACATAGGAATATTCATTATTGCAGTATTTGGTGCCGGTTTCTTTTATGTGCAAGCCAGTACCTATCATCCGACAGCAGATGCTGTCGAAGCTTCTAAGACTGCTGAAAAAGAGCAAGACGTTTTGTTCTTTGAAGGGAGCTCAGAGAACCCGACGATTCTTTTCTATCAGGGAGCATTTGTTGAGAATGCCAGCTACAGTATCTGGGCAGAGCAGGTCGCTGCTGCGGGTTTCAGCGTCTATTTATTAAGGGAACCGTTGAATTTGGCTGTTTTAGGCCAGAATGCTGCAGGAAAATTGATTGAGGAGAAACAAATCCAATCGTATATTATTGGAGGACATTCTTTAGGCGGAGTCATGGGCAGTCGATTTGCTCACGACCATCTAGAGGATCAAGCGTTGAAGGGTGTTTTCTTTTTAGCCAGTTACCCGGACGAAAAAGGCAGCCTGGCAGATTTTGAAGGGTCAGTACTATCGATCACAGGTGAAAATGATGATGTGTTGAATAAAGAGAAGTTTATTGAAGCGAAAAGCTATCTTCCTAATGATACACAGTTCGTTGATATTCCAGGTGGAAACCATGCCGGCTTTGGCAGCTACGGCAGACAAAAAGGAGATGGTCAGGCGACAATCTCCAATGAAAAACAGCAGAAGCTGGTCAGTGATACAATCATCCAATGGGCCTCTCAGCTGTCTGTTTGATCGTTTTTTACTATTTCTATTGCACGAACCGGACATTTACGGTAGGCTGTTGTCACAGCATCATCATCTTGGCTGTTGACAGTGACTATCAATGCGTGAGGGTCATTTTTAAAAAGAACGATACCTTCCTCCGTGTAGTCGAATATATCTGGGGCGTATACCTGACAGAGTCCGCAGGCGATACACTTTTCTGGAATAATTTGACATTCCATGACAAGCAGCTCCTATCTATTTTATTTATGAAAGGTTTATTCTAAGTCTACCTTCCATAAAACATAAAGATTGTTAATTTAATATAATGAGCCTACACAAGAGAAATAGGCTTTAAACTGGTTAAAAGTTGTTGTTCCTCTTGTGTGGCGTTTGTTTGTTCTAAGTCTCCGACAAGTCCTATAAAATTGTAATGAATTGAAATTGCTTGTGTGCGCTTGCCATCAATTTTTTCAGGTTTACACACGTCAATCCGTTCAATAAATTCAATCACCATTTTGTTGGTCAACTTGTCAGGAGATAAATAGTTTTTTGCAATTTTCATGAATTTATCTAAGCCCTCAGATTGAGCTTCTTGCTCTTCTAGGGCGTTTTTAGATTCTTCAATCAATTGCTCCAGCTCCGTTTGTTCCATTTCGTAAGTGGTTATCAGTTTAGAAAAGCGTTCATCTGACAAATTTCCGCTTATCTTATCCTCATAAAGATGTTGGATAATCACATCCAAATTCTTATAGCGTTTTTCGGCTTTTTTGAGCTGTTTATCAAGCTTTAAAACGGTCGCTTCACTCTGGATATCGTCCCTCATCTTTACATACTCGGCAAACTCTTTTTCGTGCTTCTTGATATGGTTTGTCAGTCGCTTAATATCTGTTAAAACGATTGTTTCTAATTTCGCTTGATTGATATAATGCGTGTGGTTACAGTTTATTTTGTGGTTGCGAAAGCCAGAACAAGCATAGTGCTTGGTTGGTGCAACAGAAAAATAGAGTTTGTGTCCACAATCTGCACAAAAGATTAAGCCAGAAAACAAGCCTTTTTCATTATTTTTGGTATGGCGACGTTTATGCTGTAAATTCCGCTGAACAATCTCAAAAGTATGTTCGTCGATAATTGGCTGATGGGTATCTTTAATGATTTGCCACTTTTCTTTAGGCGTAAAAGAAACTTTTTTACTGCGAAAATTCTTTTTGTAAGTCTTAAAATTCGCTGTATGTCCTAAATATTCCATACGCTCTAAAATCCCTCGAACGGTTCCAAATTGCCAATGGTAAGGAAAGTCAATTATCCGTTGGTCTTTCTTTCGTCGGAATTTCATTTTGTGAGCAGTTGGGTTTAGAATTTTCTGCTCCTCAAGCATTTTAGCAATGCGAGTAAGGCCATGCCCTTCAATAGAATAAGCGAAAATCTGTTTGACAATCTCCGCCGCTTCTTCGTCAATTATCCACTTTACATCATCTTCTGGGTCTTTTCTGTAGCCATATGGAACAACAAAAGATAATGATTCGCCACGCTGGCTCTTCGTTTTAAATGCGTTCTTAATTTTTTCGGAAGTTTCTTCTGGGTAAATATGATTTAAAAGTAGTCGAAAAAGCATGTTTATGTCAATGCCGTGGTCACTATCCACATTGTCATTAATCGCTAAAAAATGAATATCATTTTCAGGAAAAACATTTTGAATTAAATTCAAACTCCCCATAAGATCACGCCCTAAACGGGATAAATCTTTGACGATAAACGTTTTTACTTGACTAGCATTAATTAGTGCCATGATTTGCTGAATAGCTGGACGAAAAAAGTTCGTGCCAGAATAACCATCATCTACAAAAAATATACAGTTTTTTAGCCCTCGTCTTTCGGCTTCATAGGCTAGCAACTGCTTCTGATTGGCAATTGAGTTGCTTTCACCTTCTTTATCATCTTCTTGCGATAAACGAGCATAAAGAACAGTGATATCTTTCATCTTCTCAAATGGAATTTCGGTGCTGTCTTTAATTTTCAATGTGCAAGGTTGTTTGTTCATATCGGTTCGCTCCTTTTTAAGCAAAACCGAACACCTGCCACTATTATACCATTTTTTGATGGTAAATAGTGGCAGAATATCCGATAAGTCAAGCTCAATCGTTCGTTTTATGGGTATTTATCAAGCGCAAAATGATATTCGCTAATCCCGTTTTGCTGTCAATTTTATAGTGTGAATGAACGATATAAACCGTATTGCCTAAAGTTATTCTTGTTGTATTTGGTTGCGTTGTTTTTTCTTGATTTTCGTTGTTAATCTTCCTTTCTTTCTGTTTGGTCGCCAGTTAGTAGCGTTTCAAATTCGTCTATCGTTATCACACGAAAAAGCATTTCGGCTTTTGGTAAATATTCATGAATATACCTTGTAAGCTGTTCTCGGCGTTTTTCGTTTACTGTTATCCATACCACATATGGAAAAACACCATTCGAGCGTTGTTCAATTCCAGAATTGTAGTAAGAAATATAGAATTTACATTTTTTCACTACTCGGCTCGGCGCTTCGGTCGCTTGGTCGAGTTCAAGAAAGTAAAACTCCTCATATTCGTCAGTTTGAGCGAACCTTGCGAATAAATCAGGCTTTAGGAAGGTTGGAGTGTTCTTTAGTGAGAACGTCCGCCAACATCTTGGCTCATGCTGGACTTCTAACAGTTCAATTTTCTTTTGTTGGTCAAGTTCTTTCAATCTCGCAAAAGCTTCTGAGATTGCCAGCGTATGTTCTAAGAATAAGATGTTCGGTTCATATAGTTTCTTTCTTGTGCCTTTCATTGACTTAATTTCATCTAGTCTTAGAAGTTGAAAACCCGCACTTGAAATTGTCCAAATAGTTGAACCCGATCCCGCACGTTTTCCGCCGATTCGTTGTTCTAAGCTAGCGATTAAACCATATTTCTTTAATTTGTTTACTTGTCTGTTGCAAGCTCGCAAATTCGTTGCTTGATTCTCATTTTTTGTAAAAAAGATTCGTTGCAATTGGTTGGCAGTAATAAATTTTACATTGTTAATTGTCTGCAAAATTTCAATTTCGCGCGAGTCCAGTAGCGCCGACAGGCGACGAAGTTCGGGTTTAGATATTCGTTTTTGTTCTTGTTTGTCGTTCATGGTAAGTCCCCCTCGGGAGAGTTTTATTTATACATTAAATTAGAAAAATTTATAAATAAAAGTCATCTCCCTTATTTTAGATTTTTGTTGATTTACCGCCTTTAATACACCGTGCTTCGTTTACACGGTCAGACAGTCCCTCAGACAAATTTATTCGTCTGAGTTTTTCGTTTTTTTAGTCAATCTGCCGACAGAAAAATCAATTTCATCAGGCAAATTTTCAGTTTCTTCTTTATCATTTGAACTCATTAGCTCAATATATTCTTTTTCAATGTCGTCAATATCTCGTCCGTAAGTTTCGGCACTTCTGGCAAAAACTTCGGCGGGCAGTCGCAGGCTTGGTTTTGGTGGAAAAGTTTTTCCAGATAACCAAACATTAGCAATTTTCTTTTCAATTAAAGTGGTATACACTTGATATTGAGGTAGGCTCATAAAATCTATCTCAGTCAATTCGGGCGCAAGGTCGGCAAACACTTTCGCGTCCGTTTTGCTTGTTGAGAAGATTATTTTTGATTTTGTATTACTCATCACGGATTCTTTTAACTCGTTATTTAGCTGTCCTAAATGTTGGTGAGCGCAGATGAAGGCAAGTCCTAATCCTCGGGCCATTGCCAGAATTTCGCCAAAATCCGAACCGCTTTTTTTGACGTAGTTCTGAAACTCGTCAATATAAAGCATGACAGGCTTTCTTTTTTCTTCAGGAATTTCCGCACGCCTCAAAGCAATATTCCAAATGGAATTGATTAACAAACTGGCGCATAACTCCGCAACGGTATTTCCGACCATTCCAGAATTGAGTGGAACAAGCAGAATTTTATTCTTAGTGAACACATCTTCTAAATTAAATTTCGGCTGAGTTTGTCCTAAAGTTCCACGAAAAGCTGAACGCATTAGCAACACGTTTAAGCGCCTTAGAAGCGGAGCAAGCTGTTGGTTGCGGTCTTTTTCGGATTGCGCTTCAAAATTCGCCCAGAAACTTTTTAAATACATATCATCTAATGTTGATGTTAGTTTGTGGCGAAAGTCGGAATTTGTAAAAATCAGTGGTAGATGAAGCAATGTCATATTTTTATTTCGTGCCAGCGTCAGGAGTCCGCAGGTCAGCAGTTCTTCCGTGTAAATGCCATAATCTGGAAAGATTGTCCGCAAACTGGAAAGCACTGTTTCCGCCACCAGTTCTGGACTTTTCCCGTCGATATAAGATAGAACATTGATTCCTAACGGTCGATTGGAACTAATATCCCAAATAACCACATCTTTTAAGCGGTGTTCTGATATTTTCTGGACAACTGAATCAATCAAACTGAATTTTGGATCAATTACGATGACGCCATATTGATCTTTTTCATCTTCAACAGCTAAATCCGCCAAAATCAAATTTTCTAAAACCACCGATTTCCCTGAGCCTTGTGGTCCGCAGATGTGTAAATGCCGTAAATTGTTTTTTGGAGATAAGTGAAGCAGTTTCTTATCTTCTGGATTCTCGTTTAAAGTTTCACCGAACGCACGGATATTTTTTGTTGGATTCTTCAAGGCTTTAGGTGGCAATAATACTTTTGGGTGAAGTGGTGCAACTCCTAGGAAATCTAGTTCACCAAGTGGCAATAAGAACAGGTTTGCCAGTTCTTTGACGTTTAGCCTTAGTGGGTATCTAAACATAGTCTTAGCTTGATTTAAGTAAAGCGGTTGTTCTGCTTGTAAAGAAATACGTATGCCACGAGATTCTAAGCTTCTAAGCGAAGATAAGACGTTTAAAATGTAACTTTTGACTTTGGCTTCCTCTTTTGCATAAGCACCGATTCTAATTACACATGGCAAGCGGTGAGAGCTGACTTTATCTTTTATGGAACTTCTAATATCGCTTGAAGCGTTCGGCACATTGCCAGCGATTACGTTCCACCAACTTACTTCTGGAGAAGGTAAATTTTTGGGCAAGTTCTCGGGTTGGAGGGTATTTGTTCCTATTACAATTTGAACTGCGATTTGGTCGCCAGTTGCCACCTGAGCCATACCAGCAAGCGTAGTGCGGGCTAGACTCTCTGCATTGTCCGTTTTGAGTGAAAGTATAGGTTTGGTCATGTGGAGCTTTCTAGCAACTTTTACAGGCTTTCTAAGCGTGGTATCTGCTCGCAGTTCTTGTCCGAAATCAATAGTGCCGTGCGATTTGAATAGTTGCATGATGTTTTTCACTTCGGATTTTTCCATTCCTAGAAAGTAATTGATTTTTCCACCATCTGAACGTATTTCAAACACTAGCGGTCGGATTTTAGCTTCACTCGTGGCAATGTGGCTAACCAATGAAATGATATTGTCAAAAGTAAACGGTCGTTGCCAAATCATTTTATGCCAAACCAACTCATTTATTTTGTGTTTCATTTTATTCTCTCCATTTCTGTGCTTTCCTGATTCGCCAGCCGACTGTAAGCAGGATCACGAAGATTCCTAAAAACAGCAACGGCAACCACACGGCAGACAGTAGCCGTATACCGTAATTGATTAAGGCACAACCGACAGCGAACAATACAGCATAACTGAACAGCTTTTTCACTGGGTTCACGTCCTTTTCTTTGTCTTGATTTTGTTTTGTCATTCATTTTTCCTCCTTTTCGTTTAGAATAACTTTCCCATTGCATCACACAAAAGTGAATTTGAAAATGGTAAGATTTGGCAACTTTTTGAGCGACAAGACAAGCGTTACTAAAGAGAAAACTGCATTTAAGGGTAGCCAAAACACGATGTTGTAAAATTTACGTCAAACGTATTTTTTGAGAAAAAGGGCGCAAAATTGATGTTTACACCCTAATTTAGTTACTCTCTATGCCGTAAAGCCTCTTCTAACATGGCTTTTCTAGCCGCAAAGGCATCTGCATCTAAATCTGACTTAGTTTGTAGGAGTGAAGCATAAAACTCTTCTTCTGGTGTATATTCTGGTTCGTTGGCTTTACGAATTTTTTCGGCTTGTTCTTCTTTGTGGACTTCCCAGCCTAGCCAAATAAAAAAGATAATACTTAATGCGCCGATAAAGGCTAATGCGAATACAAGTATGTTCATATTAATTTCCTCCTTGAAGTCTATTATTTGCCCGAATAGCGTATTCATCTACAATCATTTTTAGTCGTGGTTCGGCAGTTGGCGACATATCAGAAAGCTGTTGTTCTAACATGGATAAATTAGCGATATTATTCATTGCCGTGTTGGTGATGAGCGCCATACCATTTTCAATCATGTTCTTTCTGACTACGGCACGCACCACCTCGCAAGAATCTTTGTGAATTTGACGTTTGGTTACAGTTGGCATATGATCGGTTGAAAAATTGCTGGGACTAAGTGCAGCGGAATAATCGTTTTGTTCTTGGTTGTTCATGAGAAAAACTTCCTTTCGTGATTTATTTTTAAGTATTCGCGAATTACTTGAGGTAAGCATAAAACAAAAAAATCACTTTCGGAGAGAAACGGAACAGAAACGGAATTTTGTAATAGTTGAGCACAACAAAAAAACGCCCTGAAAAGGCGTTTAACTGGCGCATATTCGATTTTACCATTCCCAAGCAATACCAGAACGCAAACCGCCGTATAACTGCTTTAAATCGATTTCTATAGCTCCATTTTTATCAATATCAAGTCTATTCTTAGAGGTCGGTTTTCCAGGGCGCTCAATATCTGAAAGATTTTTATAATACCAAACTTTTTTTGGGATTTTACCTTTGAAAATTATTTGTTGCTTATATTCTAAAGTGGGTGTTTCAAAAGATTGTCCAGCAAAATTATTTTCTATTTTACTGATTGAATCCTTCGCAATAATTTCCTCAAAAGCAAATTTATAGGCTCTATTTCTTTGAAGTGGTTCAGAGAAAACAAGCGTATGAAGAGAGCCATTTTCTACATGTTCTGTTCTGACTTCTGATATTCCAAAGAGTGGTTTCACATTAGTCTTACTTCTAGAGTGATAAGCGAATCCGTCTTTCTTGCCCTGTGGTGTATCAACAAGAGAAATAATTCGTCGCTCTTGTGTATGCTTTTTAAAGTCTCCGTCTACAATGATGGTTATTACATGCAAATATTCCATGAGTAGTCCCATGTGAGGAATTGCAAAATCAGCAGAAAGAGGAGCGCCCGCATAATAAGCATTTAATAGAATAGGAGCTAAATCAGCAATCGCCATTCTTTCGCGTTTGTTTAGAGTATCTTGTTTGCGACGGGCAACTTTTTCATATTTTTCACGTCGTTCTTTTAACGTAGGGATATTTTCATATCCTCTTAGTAAACCATATGAAGCAAGTAAACACTCTGCTAGACCTTTATCTGATATAACATCTATAGCAGAAATAAAGCGACGTTTCACTATTTGAAAATCTTGATTAGCTCCGCCCATAACTTGTAAGAGAGTGGGCATGTCTAAAGCACGTGATGGAGTGAAACCTTTTTCTTTACGGAGCAATAATAGCTCGTCTGTTACGCTTTCAATTAGACTATTGTTCATGATGCGTTCCTTTCATCATTCTTGAAAGAATAAAATATACAGTTAAGCCAACAATCCTATTTCCTTTGGAAAACACAGGTCAAAGTCAATATCTTTAGAGTTAGTAAAAACTATTCTTTTATTGAAAGCGATACAAGCTCCAATTTCTGTGATAGTGCTATGTCCTATATAGCCATCTGGATTGCAAAATAAAACAGCGTCTGCTTCTTCTATTGCTTTAATATGTTCCAACTCAATTTTGAAACTTTCTTCTGGTTTTGAAATTTCTTGACCAGAAAATACTACAAATTCTCCATTAAAAAGTTTGGGATTTTTGATACACTTTGGGCTTAAGATATCTATATTCTTGTTTTTTAAGAAATTCATTAACTCATTAATGTCGTCTAAATGTTTCCTCATGCTTCCACAAATAACAACTTTAGAAAATTGTTGTTTTGTCACGCCAGACAGAAGATTGGCATCAGATGGAACAATATTATTAATTCCATATTTTTCAAAAATAGTTTGCGCTAATAAAGAACATGCTCGGGCGCCATTCATCCATTGAGGGTTTTCTGGCATAAAGCTTTGTAATTCTTCAAGAGTAGTATTGTGAACAACTTCTGAATTTCTATACTTGAAATCTTGGAATGTGATAAGTTTTCTCAAATCTGAATGATTAAATAGACTGTTATCTTGTAAATTATAGGAAGCTAATTCCATATAATTTAACTCTCCACCAGTATAAATCGCAAAATTTGACTTTTCCGAATTTTCTGGAAGCTTTTTTAAGACAAAATCCTTAATCTCTTTGGCATATTCTTTGGTTACATCCATATTTATATCTGGAAATGCTTTCAAAATACTGCCAACGCCAATGTCAATATTTATTTTCTTTGAGGTAATGCCGTGATTAAAGTAAACAATCTCAGTAGTTTTACCGCCAATGTTCAAAACCGCGTACTCCTTGTCGTAGTCAGTAACTGAGATAGCTTTTTCTAGATAGAAATTTTCTAGTTCATGAGAAATAACCTCAAAATCTACGCCAACATTTTCAAACAATCGAACTTTTATTTTCGACATTTGGCCTTCTGTCAATTTTCTGAATATCCCAGTTGCAAATATTTTCACTTCTGAAACGGAAACACTGCTATTTTTGATATTTTCCAGCAAAAATTGTTCTAATTCCTGCATGTTATCTTTATCTATTCCATATTCTGATGAATCGTCCTTAGTAAAGAAAATTGTTTTTTGAGAAAATGGTACTAATTTTCCTTTTTCAAACAATTCCGCCTTTAAAGTGCTCGAACCGATGTCAAATAACAAATTTTTATCTTGAATTATCACTATAAAATCTCCTTTATACTTTCTTTATCTAATACATCATGAGGCATGTGTTTCATCCTATAAAGAGAATCATTCGAGTTAGAGGATTCAACTTCTTTCAGGAATAAAATCCGCTTCATTAATGCCGAAGCATAATATATATGGCAAGAAGTAGCTTGACCTATTCTTTTATCTTTATTACACACATACAGTATATCACATTCTTCAATGGCTTTTAAATGTTCGTATTCACTTCCTTGTGTTATATCGCTACTTTTATTTAAGTTCTTCATAGGGCCTAGGATCTCTAATTTAGCATTTTCACATGCTTGTATTTCTTCCATTAAGAATTCTTTGTATTTATTTACACTGCCACAAACAGTTATTTTTTTGTCAGGATTAATAGTGGTACTTTGTATTGGATTCTCATTTCTGGGAATGATTTGAGTCACTCCCAGAAATTCAAATATTGCTTCCATGAGTAAATGACCATACTGAAAATCTCTATTTTCGTCTTTTTGGTTTGAAGTTTCTAAAAAAATATCAATGTTTCTTTTTTTATATTGATTCAAATTTATGCTAATCACGTCGTCTTCGAACTCCAAAGGGTAGCAATTTTCTTCCATATAAGATAGTTCATTTTTTAGAATTATAGCTTTTCGAAAATTGCTATTTTTTGGCAATTCGTTTTCAAATTTTTTAATAACTTCCTTTTTACATTCCTCATATTCATCGCTAGTTTGAATACCTTTCCCCCAAACTGATGCATGCCTTGCTCCTAATTCTATACACTTATACATATATTCGTCGTTATGTTTATAATACATTTCAAAAAAAAGATCTCCCACATTTACGACTATAGTGTCATTTTCCGTTGTAGAAGGAAATAGATTTTGGACATTTTTTGTAAGTGAATCACTATCAAGAAAATTCAATAATAGCTTAGTAGTGTTATAGAACTCTCGAATTATACTCCTACGCAAAATGTCATTTTCTAAATCTTTTCTAAATCTCTTCTCGATAGTAGGTTCAACAAATACTTCAAAATAAATATTTTCATTTGCCATTAATTCTGCTTTTTTACGCTTTATTCCTTGGGCAAGATTTTGAAAATAATCATTAACTGTTATGTTATCGTCAATATTTGCAGGGCTTAGATATCCCGGGGTGGAATTGTTATCTCTGTATAGCTTAAAATTTGATAAAATAGAAAATACTTTAATTTTAGTTGCACTAGCAGAGAGGTAGTAGCCTTTTATTTCTTCTGTGTTCAAAAAATATCACTTCCTTTATTTTCCGTTGTTTTCTAGTTGTTTTATACTGTCTAATTGGTTGATTACCCTAGTAAGAATTGTGTCGCTATTATCCTCAAATAATTTATTCGAAATAGTGTCTTCAATAAAAGATAAGTCATCTTTTATTTGAAAAAGACGGCTTTTTAATTGCTCTATTTCTTTGTTTGTCGTAATTTCTGTATCGTGCATAACTCTTTTAAGAGCTTGCATCATGACATCTCTCATGTTTTCTTCTTTGAGGATAGCCTTAGGAGCTTTGCCTGTCTGTTTGATATTAGGAATTTGAGAAAAATCATCCTTGTCTTCTTCATATTTTTCCCATAAAGATTTTACGCCTTCAACCAGTCTAATTTTCCATTTTTCCATTTCGATTAGCCTCAAACTTTGTGGATACTTAATATAATGGACATCCTTAATATCAAATAGATAATTTGATTTGTCATCCATAATGAAAAAAATCGGTTTCCTAAGTATCATCCTCAAACCAGCCTCGTATAGAACATTCGGATTAGAAGTACTCAAATCACAAATAACTATATCGTCCTCATAAATTTCCTGAAATATTGTATTCGTTATAAGATGACCACCAGTACCTTCCCATACTCCCTCACACTCCCAGTCTGAAAAATACCCTTCCTGAAAAGATTGTTTTATTATTGCTAATACATCGTCCCATTGACAGTCAGGATATCCTTCTATTTGTGCAGGAGATATCGGCATAACTATGCCAATTTTTTTTATTTTATCAGTCATAAAGTTTCCCACCACCTTCACTATTTTAACTAATTATAACATTCGTTCGCATTATAATGAAAGCGCTATTTGTCCTGCTTGTTGAAAAATCAACGTTTTCGTGCTATAATGTCGTTCAGAGATGTAGCAATTTAACAAAAATCTCTCACTCTTACTAGTGCAAAAGGTGCATTCACCTCACTAGTAAGGGCGGGTGAAATATATAGAAAAGGGGTTGATAGCTTTGGATATCCATTTACCAGAGAAAGAATCGGAGCAAGCGGAAAAGTTATTTGCTGAGTTCGGTTTAACTGTCGAACAAGCAGTTGAGCTGTTCATTGCTCAAAGTCTAGAAAATGGCACATTGCCTTTTATTCCAAAGATTAAGCCCAAAAATAAGCTTAAACTCGATTCTAATGGAAAAGGCGGTTTTATTGTTCCAGATGATGCCCCAGAAGATTTCAAGGAATGGGTAAGGCATGGCTGATTATGCAGTTTACTTTACTTGGTTTGAATTTGAAGAAAACAACGAGGAAGGCAAAGAAAGACCTGTAGTTGTTATTGACTATGACGAGGAAACCTTTGTTTATGAAATAATGGGTATTTATTCGGAAAAGTCAAAATATGACTATCCTCCCCTAACTGAAAAATTCTATAAAATCAAGGATTGGGAAAGTGCTGGTCTAAAAGTTCCGTCATATATTGATGTATCTAGAAGTGTTGAGGTATCTTTTAATGGATTATTTCAATCACCGTATAGAGGTCAATTATCTAAACGTGACGTTGTAGGCTTACTAGCAAAAATCGCTATTTACAACATTAATCACTAAACACATCTTCGCACCTTTTACACTCTCGTTTGCGCGAGAGTGTTTTTAATTATCCCTATTTTATGATTATAGGTGATTTAAACAAGTAAATGTATACATAAATAAAAACAAGGCGTTTAACATAAGTTAAATACCTTGTTTGTTAGGTGTTCGATTTTACAATTATAGTTTAAGTATAGTTTTAATTTTTATGTCTTATGGGTGATTGTCATATGAAGACGTTATTCATTTTATCGTTATTCAAACAGGGTTACAAGGTAAAAGTGTCCACACTCTATCACTTGCTGAAGGGAAAGCGAACAGTTTCAGTCTTGATGAGTGGATTTCTATTTGATAATTTTTTCTGTTTCCAATTATTCCCTGAGTTGAGAGAAGAAGCGTTTTATCAAATACTTCAACAGCTGATAAAGGATGGCTGCTTGGATTTTTATGAGGAATCATTGGAAGCAAGACTCACAGATAAGGGGAGACAACGGCTGCAGAAAAACAGCCTGCACATTGATTCGTATACCAATCATTTGAATGGATACAAGTATGGAAAAACAGAAATGGAAATGTGGCGCATTCTTCAATTTTTAGTGCAGGTGACCTCTCACTTGTCTTATCAAAATAATCGCTATATCCCTTTAGAAGCTTCGCCCAAGTATCAATTGAAAATAAAAAAACTTTTGACTGAGATAGATAGGAAAAATGTTGGTTCTTTGATGAAAAATGAATGGTCTCTGATTTTTGATCGGCTGTCAGAGGAGGAAAGCAGCTTTCTTGTACAGCAGTTTTCCGGCTATCAGTGGAATGGGAAAGCCGAACAACAATTATTGCCTGATTTTTCAGCTTTCCAAAAAGCAGTATACCGAAAAAACATCTATCATCATCTTTTCAGCTGCATTGAAGAGTTAGAAGAAAATGCGGTGTTGAAGAGAGCTGTGGGAGAAAGCATAGAAAAAAATAAGAATCAAAGCATGCTTCGGACGCGTGAGTTGTGGTCAGAAGGACACTCGCCTGCGGAGATTGCTGGAATAAGAAGGATGAAGCCCAGTACCGTTAATGACCATTTTCTGGAACTGGCAATGAGCGAGCGAGGATACGCGTTCGATCAGTTTATTCCTTCAGAACAGATTCGCTGCTTTCAGGAAATCAGCCTTCCTTGTCAGGAATGGCGATATGCTGAGTTGAGACAGCAATTTGAGGTGGATTATTTTTCTTTTCGAATGTATCAAATAGAGCAAATCAAAAGAGAACGTGGGAAGTAATATGGATTTAAAAAAGATACTGCTTGATCATTTTGGTTATTCCTCATTTCGAGAGGGACAGCAGGAAATCATAGAAGCATTGTTAAGTAATAAGGATACATTGGCGGTATTGCCGACTGGGACAGGGAAATCGTTGACGTACCAATTTGCCGGAAAGGTTCTTTCGGGATCTGTGCTGGTCGTTTCTCCGCTGCTTTCCTTGATGGAGGATCAGGTCAGACAGCTGCAAAAACAGGGGGAACGCAGAGTTATTGCATTTAACAGCTTTTTGTCCTATGATGAAAAGCAGTACATTTTAACACATTTACATACGTACAAATTCATTTTTATCAGTCCGGAATCATTGATGAAAGAAGCTGTTTTGAGTAAGCTTCAGGAAATGAACCTCTCACTCTTTGTTATTGATGAGGCTCATTGTGTTTCTCAGTGGGGAGTGGATTTTAGACCGGAGTATGTTAAAATAAAAGACGTGCTGCAAAAATTGGATTTCCCCTTGACCTTGGCATTGACAGCAACTGCCTCAGCAAGCGTAGAAAATGAAATAAAAGAGTACCTTTTCAAAGAGCCTGCCAATGTCTGTGTATTTGTCTATTCGGTCAACAGGAAGAACCTTGTGTTGGCTGTTGAACAAACACAGGAAAAGGAGCAGCGGCTTTTTGATTACTTGGCAGTAATGAACAGAAAAGGGATTGTTTATTGTACAGCGAGAAAGACGACAGAAATGCTGTGTCGCAAAGTACGGATGCAGACGTCACTGCGTGTCGCATTTTATCATGGTGGGTTGTCAGCAGGGGAGCGCAATAAAATCCAGCAACAGTTTATTGATAACGATCTTGATGTATTATTTGCGACAAATGCCTTTGGGATGGGAATCGACAAACCAGATATTCGCTTTGTGGTTCATTATGATTGCCCTGCCAGCTTAGAAAACTATGTGCAGGAAATCGGCAGAGCAGGAAGAGATGGACTGTCGGCAAAAGCGGTTCTGTTGTATAGAGACGGAGACGAAATCATTCATCGTTTTTTTAGGGATGAAGTAAAAGAGGATCTGAATGCGCTGCAGAGGCTGATAGAAGGCCATAGCGAGTTTTCTCCAGAGCTTATTGAATCAATGAGTGAGATTCAGCAGAAATGGTTACAGGGCTATCTGGATGGCTCCTACACGCTTGAGACATTAAACGAGCGGCTTCAAAAAAAAGATCAAGAAAAATATTATCAGCTGGAGCAGATGCTGGAATACATTCATACAAACACTTGCCGCAGGGGATTTATCATGAACTATTTTTCTGAGGAACCATTGACGGAAAAAGAAGAACTCTGCTGTGATAATTGCGGCTCTGTCGCAGAAATAATGATTGAAAGTGAAAAGACAGTTGAGATGCCTGAAGAATCTTGGCAGGAAATATTAATAAGATTATTTAAAGATAAAAAATAATCTTATTTTTATCTCTGCACATCTAGGCAAGCTATGTTATAATATCAAACGATACGATTTTAGGAGGAAAGACAGTGAGTAAAAGAGATAAAAATAAACCAACTGAGGCACATGAACCTTGGGAACAATCAATTTATGATACTAAGGATGATGCCGGACACTCAAGAATCGAAAAACGACAATACAAAAAAGGAAATACCGTCTTTTTGACAATTCTGGTTATCTTATTACTATTGATCATTGCCTTACCTATAGGGACCTTCTGGTGGGTAGCAAGAGATAAGCCGAACGATGGTAAAGCAGGTACTGCGACAACGTCTTCGTCGATTGCTGCATCGTCTACACAATCCAGTTCAGATCCTGCTTCATCAACACAGGAATCATCAACATCGGTAGAAAATCCGGAAGATCCTGAGACGCCTGTAGAAGATCCAAATGCAGAGCCGGAAGCAACAGAGCCAGTATATGCCGAAGTGCAAGCCGGTGAAGGATTCAGACAGGTTGCTGAAAGATATGGTGTAACGGTAGAGCAAATTCTAGAATTGAACGGATTGAGCGCAGATGCTGTTCTACATCCGGGAGATTCACTACGAGTTCAATAAGAAATTTAAACAGGGCTGGGTCAACGCAATATAGCGATGGCTCAGTCCTTAAAAATGGATATAGAGTAAATCAGAGCTGTGAAAAGGGAGAAAACTTCTTATTCATATTTTGTAAAGGCGGCCTCTAGGGCAGTTTTTCTCGTCTGATAATGAAAAATAAAAGAATAGATAGTCGGATCAGGTCTGTGTTAGATTTGACATCCGGAAGAGAGTGGAGAGAATAATGAAGAAGATAAGTATTGCAATTGATGGACCAGCATCTTCGGGGAAGAGCACCGTCGCTAAAATATTGGCAGAAAAACTGAGCTACATCTACTGTGATACTGGAGCGATGTATCGTGCGCTGACCTATCTGGCGATAACTGCCGGAGTAGATATGGAGGATGGTTCAGCCCTTTGCAGACTTCTTTCACAGCATTCGATTACCTTTAAGCAGCAAAGCGAGGGTCAATTGGTCTTTGTTGATAAGGAAGATGTGACTGAAGCCATTCGTCAAGGAGATGTGACGAATACGGTCTCAGTAGTAGCTGCTCATGGGGAAGTTCGTGAAAAACTAGTTGAGCTGCAGCAGCAAATCGGCAAACAAGGCGGTATCGTTATGGATGGACGCGATATTGGAACAACCGTGTTGCCGGATGCAGAGGTAAAAATATTTTTGGTTGCCAGTGTTGAAGAGCGTGCTGAGCGACGATATAAAGAAAATCTGTCTAAAGGTATCAATACAGATTTTGAAACACTAAAGCAGGAAATCGAAAGACGAGATCGAATTGATTCAACTAGAGAAGTATCTCCGTTGGTACAGGCAGAGGATGCTGTTCGGATCGATACAACCGGAATGACGATTTTAGCAGTTGTTGAAGCAATTGAGGCAGTGATTTCGGAAAAATTAGGTTTAGATTAAATAAAATGTGATATTTTAAGAGAAATCGCTTTATTTTTTGCTCCAAATCCCTTAATATTAAAGAAACAAGTCATTATTAACGAATTTTTGTTGGTGTATAGGAGGATAAGTGTTCATGACAGAAGAGAAGCAAGTAGAAAACAGCAATGTAACAATGGAAGATGCGTTGAACAGCTTTCAAGAAGTGAATGTTGGCGATATCGTTAAGGGCGAGGTTCTTGCAATTGAAGACAAGCAAGTTGTTGTCGGGATTGTAGGCGCCGGTGTTGAGGGTGTTGTACCAGCGAAGGAATTATCTACTTCCCAAGTCGAAGATATCAACGATTTTGTGAAGCTGCATGATGTTCTGGATTTGGTAGTGATCACGTCTATCGGTAAAGACAAAGAAAACGGCAGCTATCTGCTGTCTAAACGCCGTCTTGATGCGAAAAAAGTTTGGGAAGATATCGAAAAAGATTTCCAAGCCGGCAAAATCATTGAAGCGCCAGTTACAAATGTTGTAAAAGGCGGTTTAGTTGTGGATGTTGGTGTGCGTGGATTCGTTCCTGCATCAATGGTCGAAGACCATTTTGTTGATGATTTTTCTGAATATAAAGGTCAAACGATGACATTTAAGATCATCGAGATCGAACCTTCTGAGAATCGTTTGATTTTATCTCATAAAGCAGTTGTGGAAGCAGAAAAAGAAGAACACAAGAAAGAGATTCTTGCGGATCTGCATGACGGAGATATCGTTGAAGGAAAAGTAGCAAGATTGACTGATTTTGGTGCTTTTGTAGACTTAGGTGGTATTGATGGACTGGTACACGTTTCAGAAATCGGTCATCAGCATGTTGATAAACCAGGAGATGTTCTTAGTGTCGGAGACGATGTGAAGGTCAAGATCCTGTCTATCAATCCTGAGGAAGAACGTATCTCACTTTCTATCAAGGAAACATTGCCTGGGCCATGGTCTGATATTGCAGAAAAGGCGCCGGCTGGTACAGTTCTTGATGGTACAGTGAAACGTTTGACTAGTTTTGGTGCTTTTGTGGAAGTGTTCCCTGGAGTGGAAGGACTTGTTCATATTTCACAAATCTCTCATAAGCACATTGCAACACCTCATGAAGTTCTTCATGAAGGAGATGAGATCAAAGTCAAGGTATTGGAAGTCAATGAAGGAGAACACCGAATTGCTTTAAGTATCAAAGCTTTGGAGGCGAAGCCGGAAGTGCAGGAACAGCCAAAAGAAGAGACTGAAACCTATGAAATGCCTGAAGAAAGCACTGGATTCACAATGGGTGATATTCTGGGCGATCAATTAAAGGGTCAAGGTTCTGACGACTAGAAAAAGAAAGCGGGGCAGAAGAATATTCTGTCCCGCTGCTTATTTTAAAGCAGTGATTGCTTATGTTTATGCTTAGCTTTATGGGAAGTAGGAAGATTTTTACTTCTGTCGCTATTTGATGCAGCAGGTTACTGGTTATGAGTCCGATTACCTTTGAAACAATGTTTATTTAATTTTAAAAAGCGGCTGGGGTCTTCTTTTCCCAACCGCTTTTTCATTTATTATAAATCTTTATGTGAAGCTTCTTGATAAAATGTTAAAATAGAGCCATCGATAGTAGTCAGGTTCGCATATAAATTTCCATTATAGGCTTTTTGAATACTTATCTTTTCTTTACTGTTTTTATTGGCAAGAGCAACTAGCTTTTCCAGCTTTGTTGTTGGAATAATAGAAACCATGTCTTTACGAGGAGTCCCTTGAAGGATATGGACCTTTATTTTCGGCTGCATGTCAGCTGGACTGATAAATTGCTGGTAGGGAACAGTGTAGGCTGAAGCATAAACTATAGTCTGATCATCATCTTTTAATTCAATTCTTGTCAGCCAGCCCAAGGTTGTGCTGAACCAGGATAATGTTTTTTCAATATCATTAGAGTAGTAAACAGATTCCATACCCATAGAAAGCGGGCCTTCAGGAATGAACTGAGTAGTAGTGTGGGAATAGATCATAGTTGGTCCTCCTTTTCCATAAATGTCTAAGTCCAATTATAAGGAATAAATAATCATTTTTCAATTAAGGAGAAAAAATTCTCTTTTTTTAAAAACCTGTTAAAAATACTGATTACTCAACAGTTCTGCAAAACAATCGATAGGAAATGTCAAAATAGGAAAATTTTTTTTTGAAAGTTGGTAAAAAATGATTTATAAAACGATGTTGAATAAGAGCGATCGCGAAAAAATTGAGGTATATGCATTGCTCGTTTCCTTACCGGAAGGTCTTTACAGTAAAAATGGAATCGTCGGTGAGTTTTCTTTTTCTTATAATCGACTCTGTGCAATCTTAGATGAGATCCATCAGGATATTTGTGAAATAACTAAAAAAAGTGCCGGTATTTTAAATGATGGAAAAGTAGCAATCTCTTCTACTATGATTCTGTTGGACTACTATGCTACACATATTTTGAAGAATAGTGTCAGCTATAAATTTCTGTTGTCTTTACTTTCAGAAAGCGAAGAGACAATTGAAATATTTTGTGAGAAGTATGGTGTTAGTGAATCCTACACAAGAAGGAATATCAAAAAAATGGTTTCATATTTGGCTCAGTTTGGGGTGCATGTTACTATTTCTTCTGTTCGTTTGAGTGGGGATGAGCGGTTGATTCGAATTTTATTTACTTACTTTATTTGGAACTGTACTTTTGGTAATGAATTTGAGGAGGTTTGTTGTTCCATTGAGGAAACAGCTCAGGCCTTTGATCCAATACTGAAGCTTCCGCCTAAAACATCTGATTCTTACCGATATAGCGATAAGCTGCGCCAGCTTCATGCAGAAATCATGCGAAGAAGGCTTAAGAACCAGCATGTGGTTGAAGACACGGCAGAGTATGATATTTTGATTGGCGAAAATTATACAGGGTGCTTTCAACCGCTGCAGAAAATGTTTGGTACAACAGAGGAAATTGCACAAAAAGAAGCTCGTTTTCTGGCATTTTTAGCTTTTTATGGTCCAACATATTCCTTTGAAAACGATCCTTTGTTTGATGTGCCCAGGGAAGAACTGAGCATTCGATCCAGTGAAATATTTGATTTTTTTGCCGAATTTAATCAGAAGGTGCTGCATCCTCTGCTTGAAAATTACCCTAATCCCGGTCGTATTGTACTACTTGAAGCAAATCTGGTGAATATTCTTTTTAATTACATGATTTTCAAGCAGAAAATCCCTTTTTTCAGCTTGATGCAGCGGGAGGACATAACAGCAGATGGCGTCATTTTTCCTATTATTTATAGTAGAATTTATGACTTCATCAAAGATTATCCATTCAGCAGCAGCTGGCAGGTGGAATGCCTGAATGATATCAGCTTGATCATGGCCCATTTGATTTTACCAACATTAAAGGAACACCAAAAAAGTATCAAATTGAATGTTGCCATTCTTTCCGAGGACAATTATGTGTATATCAATAACGTAAAAAGCATGCTTGCGGACTTTACCTTTGTTGAACTGATTCCTTATACACTGGAAAATCGGGAAAAAATTGATTTACTGATTTATCCTTCTAAACTCTTTCATCTCAAAAACGAAGAAATCCAAACACTGACACTTTCTCTGACTTCATTAAGAGATGATTTCTTTGGTGTCTACACTACGATGAAAACAGTTTATGAAGAAAAGCTGCAGCGATATTTTCTTGATATTTTGGAGGCATAAAAAATGATAAATATGAGAAGAAGCACGGAGGATGATCTGGAACAGCTTGCTCATTTAAGACTGCTGTTTTTTGCGGAAAATTACCTGTTTACTGAAGAAGAAACGAGGACATTCGAAGAAAAGACAACGGAGTTTCTTACGGTCCATTTGAATAGTACATTGATCAGCTGGCATGCTGAAATTGAAGATGAAATAGTTGCTGTCGCTTTTTTGGAAATTGCTGAACGGCTGCCTCATCCGGATCGTAAGTATGGCAAAATCGGTACGATCCTCAATGTGTATACGAAAAAAGGTTTTCGGAAACAAGGAATCGCCAGCCAATTAGTCCAAAGGTTAGTCAAAGAAGCAGAAAAACATCAACTTGATAAAATTGAGTTGATGGCTACAGAGCTTGGGTATCCAGTATATGAGAAAATCGGGTTTAAAGAAGTTGCCTTATTAGATAAGAGAATGGAGAAAAAGCTGGATTAATGTTTTGTTTTCCTTGAGTTTTTCTTGCATATTCACTGAATTATGAGGTAAACTAGACAAGATTGAAAACTGTCAAGGAGGTAGTTTTAGAATGGCAAATCCAACAATAGCAATTGTCGGTCGTCCAAATGTTGGGAAATCGACAATTTTTAACCGTATTGCCGGTGAGCGTATTTCAATTGTAGAAGATACGCCTGGTGTTACAAGAGATAGAATATATGCAAAAGGTGAATGGTTGGGTCGAGAGTTCAGTATCATTGATACTGGCGGGATCGATTTAGGTGATGAACCTTTTATGGATCAAATCAAGCATCAAGCAGAAATTGCGATTGATGAAGCAGATGTTATTATTCTAGTTACTAGTGGACGTGAAGGTGTAACAGATGCAGATGAGATGGTGGCTAGAATTTTATACCGAAGCAAAAAACCGGTAATCTTGGCAGTAAACAAAGTAGATAATCCTGAGATGCGTGCAGATGTCTATGAGTTCTATTCTTTAGGGTTAGGCGAGCCGTTTCCAATTTCAGGAAGTCATGGGTTAGGTATTGGGGATGTTTTAGACGAGGCAGTCAAGCATTTTTCTACGGAAGTAGAGGAAGAAGAAGAAGGGCTGATCAAGTTCAGTCTGATTGGTCGACCAAATGTTGGGAAATCTTCATTGATCAATGCAATATTGGGAGAAGATCGAGTGATTGTTTCTGAAGTAGAGGGAACGACTCGAGATGCGATCGATACTTATTTTGAATCAAGTGACGGTCAGAAATTCCTAATGATTGATACTGCCGGAATGCGTAAGCGCGGGAAGGTCTATGAGACGACAGAAAAATATAGTGTGATGCGTGCCATGCGCGCGATTGAACGCTCAGACATTGTTTTAATGGTCCTGAATGCTGAAGAAGGAATCAGAGAGCAGGATAAGAAGGTTGCCGGCTATGCTCATGAAGCAGGTAGAGGTGTGATCATCGTTGTCAACAAATGGGACACGATCAAAAAAGAAACAAATACGATGCGCGAATTTGAACAGGAAATTCGAGATGAATTCCGTTATCTGGACTATGCGCCGATCGTCTTCGTTTCGGCTCTTACAAAGCAGCGCTTGAACAAGCTTCCTGAAATGATCGAGACTGTTAGTATGAATCAAAATCTGCGGGTACCGTCAGCGGTGTTGAATGATGTGATCATGGATGCCGTGGCAATCAATCCGACACCAACAGATAAAGGCAAGCGTTTGAAGATTTTCTATGCAACACAGGTAGCGATAAAACCGCCGACCTTCGTTGTTTTTGTGAACGAAGAAGAGCTTATGCATTTTTCTTATGCTCGCTTTTTAGAGAATCAAGTTCGAAATGCATTTACATTTGAAGGAACACCAATCAAAATTATCCCAAGAAGACGGAAATAGCGCATTCTACCACACTTTTGGTAAATGTTCAAACATATTGAGAGAAAACACACTTTTATCAAAAAATCTGCTTAAAACGTGTTAAAACCCTTGCTATTGCTAGCTTCCTATGATATCTTTGTTAAAGAATATTGATCCAATTCAATATTTATATTTTATTCTTTGGACCACTCAAAGATAGAATACATTTGATGTCTAAATCAGGCATCCTATCCTTATGGAGGAGGTGAAATAATCCATGGCAAACAAAGCAGAATTAATCGAAAGCGTTGCATCTTCAACTGGTTTAACTAAAAAAGACGCAACTGCAGCGGTAGATGCTGTATTTTCAACAATCCAAGAAACACTTGCTAAAGGTGAAAAAGTTCAATTAATCGGTTTTGGTAACTTTGAAGTCCGCGAACGTGCTGCACGTAAAGGACGCAACCCACAAACTGGTAAAGAAATCCAAATCGCTGCAAGTAAAGTACCTGCGTTCAAACCAGGTAAAGCGTTGAAAGATGCTGTTAAATAGGACAGTTATGGGAACCCTTGAGTATCAAGGGTTCTTTTTTGTATTCATACATATTCTGCAAAATGGCAGTAGAAGGGGAGCGAGTTTTGTAAAATAAAGCACAGATCAAAAGACTTCTTTTCATTTCTCCAGCTCTTTTGACATACTGTCACTTTTGAAGGTCCATGCTGCCTGCTTATCCGTATGAACTACTCACTAAAAAGCTATGTAAAGTAAAAAAAGGCAAAAAAATAAAATTCGGTAATGCTACCAAATTTTTACTACTTTGCCGAATATGTTTTTGCGTTTGACCCATCCGTTGATAAAGCCATGGTTATTGGAAATCTGGTACTCTATTTGACTGTTTCTTGTTCGAATAGCAGAAATCAGGTGCGTGTAATAATTTCCTTTGACTTTACAAAAGACGATATCCTTTACCTTTAAATCAGTTGCATCGGTGATAGGATCAAGGCTAACCGGTTGATTTGATTTTAAGATCGGCAGCATAGAATTACCTGCTTCTTTATACTTTTCAACAAATTTTCCTTGTTGCAGTAATGAAGCAATAAAGCTTGCTTTAGACATTTTGTTCCTCCTTTCTTTCATTCAAGGATAGCATAGGTTAAGCAGCAGCGCAATAAATCACATAAGTACGACTCAAAATGAGGGTAAGAGAATGCTCTGTGAGCTATTTTAACAGATAGAAGCTGATACTTGATTGGCTTGCTGAAATTTTTACTCATTAAAAAAAATCCTATGAAATCATGTATAATTTTAGTGTCGACGTATTCTGTTGACACTCTTTTTTTGTTTCTCTATGTCATGATTTTGACAGAATTAAAAACTTGAATAAAAAGGTCGATTTCTTGTGACCTTTTTGTTGTTCAGTCGTATATAAGGTAAAAGGAGGTTTGTGATGAATGGGGCTAATGAGAAGTTTGCTGTTGGGTTTGAAAAGTATTATCAAGAGTTGTTTCGTTATGCAGTCTATTTGACTAAGAATCAGGAGCAGGCAAATGATCTGGTTGGAAATGCAGTTTATAAGCTTCTTTTGACGATTGAAAAGGTTCCTGAATCACAGCAGAAATTTTGGTTGTTGCGGGTGATTCGTAATGAATTCATTGATGGAGAAAGGCGAAGAAAAAGGTGGCGTATTCTTCCTCTTCACAATGTGAAAGAAGAGTTCTTGAGTGCAGCGAATGTGGAGAAAGAGCTTGAAGTAAAGCAGGAAAAGGAGCAGTTGTTGGTAATCGTAGCAGAGCTTCCTTCTCCCTATAAAGAAGTGATCTTTCATTTCTATTATTCAGAAATGTCAATCAAGGAGATACAGTCCTATTTTGGGATGAGTCTCAGTCAGGTGAAAACGATACTCTACCGAGGTAGAAATAAAATAAAGGAGAGGCTGCTCAATGAAGGAATCAGGGGAATTTAGGAAATTATTGGAAAAATATAAATGGGGACAGGCAACGGCTGAGGAAAAAGCAGTTGTAGAAAAGGAGCTTGAGAAAGCTGAAGCGATTCAGGAATACTTGTTTGAGTTGGAGGAGCTTCCTGTGCCGGAGCATTTTGAACAACAAGAAGAGGAGGCATCTGCATCACATGTCCGAAGGTTGGTACGGCGTCGTTGGCTAAAGCACGGTGTGATTACCGGAGTCCTCATTTTTCTTGTATTGATTGGCGGTTGGAGTATTGGCAGACCTTTATTGGATAAACTGTTTTTTGATCCAACAGAAGGAAGAACAGAGAAGACATATAGTGAATATGAGCTGTATAAAATGATTGAAAACAACATTTCAATTGGAGGGTATGCGCTAGAAGCTGTCCATATTGAGCAGATGGGTATTGGTACCTATGTGTTAAGCGATAGCTATTATGATGTTTTGAAAAACGAGACGCGTGTTCAGGTAACGACACTGAAAAAAGGAAAAATAGAAAGTCAGCCATTATCAGTGACCTATGAAAATCCTATGTTTTCATACATGGGAATATCGACAGAAGAGATGTTTGGACCTAGCCGAAATCAGGAGTTGGATGACCTAAAGGAAAAGGTCAGCAAGCTGCCTGAAACAGCAGTTATGAAAGTAAAGCTCTATTTCGATTCCTATAAAGAGGTCAACTTAGAGACTGTAAAAGAACTGGTGCTTGATCAAAAGCTTAGTCATGTCCTGACAGCCGGGATTGCCTCGTCGTCTCTTGAAAGTGGTTTTCAGTCCTCCTTTGGCATTCGCTTTAATGGTAGTTATGCAGGGTATGGAGACGGCAGACATTTTACCAATATGGCGCAAGTCAGCCAACTGAACAAGGAATATCCCAGTTTGCTGCAAAATGGAAATGTGATGATTAATTCTGCTCCGGAAAAGCTGGAACAGCATTATCGGTCTATGCTGAATTATCTGTTGGATAATAAAGAATTGGGGGAAGAAATTGAACGTATATTTAATCCTATGGTTTATACCTCCCAATCTAGTGAGAGCCAAGGAGAGCTGAGTACTTTTGTTCAAATGGAGACATACAATCAACAATTAGAGGCAGCTAAAAGATATGTTGAAGAACATGGTGTGGTCGTAGCAGATCTCACTGTGCTGATTCATCCAGATGAGTTCAATGCATTAATTGAAAATGAGCTTGTTTCAATGATAGGAATAGAGGGTGTTGAGCTGATTAACAGTAATTTATGGTAATTAATAAAGAGCAGCACAAACAAATGAATATATTTTGATAGTAGCGCTATAAATAGGCTGTGATAGCTATTCGTGAGAGTGATTATTCTCATGAATAGCTATCACACTTTTTATGGCTGCTGCTTTTATAGAGAACCTCTTTTTTTGATTTAATCTATATAAGCATCGAATCATTCGTGTAATAGTTAAAATAATAGTAAAATAGATAATAAAACATTTTTGTTTTACAAAAAGTTCTTTTTGTTATGATTAACAATCTTGTGGTTTTTGTTTCAGGTGTACTTATCGCTCTTTATCTTTGATAGTTATTTATAGTTCTTCCATACCCCTTGATTTTTTCTGATTTTACGCTATAGTTGAGTGTCCCGATAGAGAGAATGACAGTGTTTCGGGACAAATGGGCAAACAAGATTTTTATTCTAAGTAAGCTAGTTAACACCCACAGGTTTTCACAAGAGGTGCTGCTCTTTACTTTTACCTAAAATCATCCTTTGTCAGTAGTTATCTATAGTTGTTCTTTATTTTTAGGACGTTACAATGTTTGCTCTAATAAAAAAATGGTAAAATAGAGCAAGGAGGTGCTGCATGGAATTTGTTTATGAGAAAAAGGATCATCAGAGTAGTGTTATCTATGGCGAAACTGTTGCTTCTCTTTTAAAAAATGAACCGTTGGAAGAAAGACATATTCTTTTGGTGACGAATCAAAGGTATTATGATCTGTTTTCTGATAAACTGATCCAGCTGTTCAACGAGCGACAAAATCTTGATTGGTACATTTGTAAAAATGATACCCATTGCAATAATTTTTCTGAGCTGGAAGCGTTGTTGACATTTGTTGCCGCTTTCCCTGCAAAGGAGGATTATCTGTTGATCGGCCTAGGGAATGAAGGGGTCATGTACCTCTCTGCATTTATCAATCAAACAGCAGTTTTGACAACGGAATTATGGCTGCTTCCGCTTTCCTTACAGGCACTTAGTGAATCATTAACTGGTAATGGTTTGATAGAGCTGAATCATAAAAATGCGTTATCGGTTCCCTCCCTTGCAACTCGTATCGTGTATGATCAGACAATGATCAAGAAGGATGGCGATCGACAGCTGATCGATTTTCTGGTGTTCATTCAATGTGGATTAGTATGCAGTCATGAATTTTTACGTGACCTGTATAAAAATTTTACTGATCGAAGTCGCTTGAATCAGCAGTCCTTCAATGGTTTGATGGAGCCGATGCTAGGCTACTATCAAAAAGATGAGGCAGCAATCCATAAGTTTGGTCAATTGTTTGAAACAGCCTTTTATACGGTCGATGGCGGACACTTGCTTTCCGTTTATATGAAAAGTCTGTTGGGCAGTCTGCTTCAACTGGTTTGGTCACAACAAAAAAATGGCTTTTCCTTTCATATAAAAAACTTTTTGGTTTGGCTGATTCGTTTAGGCTATCCAATTGAGTTTCCTGAGCAGATTTTTGTCAGTGATTATGTACAGGAGTTGCTGACCTGCAGTGAAGAATTTGGAGAGGCATCATGCTTGTTGGATATCGGTGTGCTGGGAGATAAAGAATTTTTTGAGGCAGAAGAGTTGATTCAGGCAGTAGAAGAATATAAAAATTTGATAGAGAAGATAAAAAGAGGACAGTGAAGAGATGACGTATAGTGAAAAAATGCTTGAAGCATTACATAATGAAAATTTGGCAGAAGCACAGCTGATGCTTGCAGAGGCATTACGACAAGATGATGGCGACACATTAGCTGATCTTGGCGAAGAATTACTCTCCATTGGCTTTTTGGAAGAGGCGCAGCAAATATTCAAGAAGCTGCTTATTGATTTTCCAGATGCCGATGGTTTGAACCTTCCCTTAGCGGAAATTGCGATTGAAAATGCTCAGTTTGATGAAGCGCTGGATTATTTGGGCTTGGTTTCTAAAGATAGCCCGAGCTATGTGCAGAGTCTTTTGGTTTTAGCGGATTTGTATCAGGTCATGGGGATTCCGGAAGTCAGCGAAGCGAAGCTGAAGGAGGCAGAGCTGCTGCTGCCGGGTGAACCATTGATCATATTCGCTCGAGGAGAGTTATACTTTGTCAACGGTCAGTTTGCTGAAGCGGTTGAGCAGTATACGCGTTTATTAGACGAAGGGACAACAGCGATTTCAAGTGTATCAATTAACGAACGCTTAGGGACCAGCTATAGTATGATGGGGCATTTCGAGGAAGCAGTACCATTTTTAGAAAACAGCTTAAAAGAAGAGCAGACTGATGACCGTCTGTTCCAGTTGGCATTTACGTACATTCAAATGCATGAAAATCAAAAGGCAATCATTTTGTTCCAACAACTGAGAGCATTGAATCCTCAGTATCAGTCTTTATACCTGTATTTAGGTGAAGCCCTACAGGAAGAAGAGCTCTTGGAGGAGGCGCAAGAAGTAATTGAAGAAGGGATAAAAGAAAATCCGTTTCAAGTTGATTTGTATCAGCTGGCTTCTGAAAATGCCTATCGACTGCATGATGCAGAAAAGGCCGAAAAGTTATTGCAAGAAGCCGTAGCACTTGGCGAGAAGGTTGATGAGAGTTTGTTGACACTAAGCAACCTGTATCGAACAGAAGAGCGGTTTGAAGATGTGATTGATGCTTTAGGGAAGATGGAAGAGACAGGGCATCCTTATGCAGAGTGGAATCTGGCGAATGCTTATAACGAGCTGGAGGAATTTGATCAAGCAAAGCTTTACTATAAGCAGGCGTATCAAGAATTAGCTCATGAACCGGATTTTTTGAAGGAATATGGGATTTTTCTAAGAGAAGAAGGACAATTGAAAGAGGCAAAAGAAGTACTGCAGCATTATCTGGCTCATGAACCGGGCGATAATGAAGCGGCATCCTTACTTGATGATTTACAGGAAGGCTAGGTGATCGTATGGACATCAATGTTGCTGATAAGAAAAACTTTCTTGTTTGGCTAGTCAATAATATTTCCTTCAGCAAACGGGAAATCATTTGGATTTTGAACTATTTGATCAATCACGAGGTTATTTTGAATAATGTGACCTTTGTTGAGCAAGCTGAAAAAACAGAGCGAGGGATACAAATTGCTTCTTCTGAGATGGAGGAGGAACCGATCGTTCTCTTTATAAAGGGCAAAATGTTTACAGATACAGACCAGATTTTTCACGAGATTCGCATGAATTGGAAGGATACTCTTTACCTAGAGTGCTTCTTCAGTGAAGCTTTTCAGAATGCAGAGTACCTGTCGATTCTTGAAGATAATCCTTTTGCGCCATGGAAGGATAACGTCAGTGAAGAAACAGTTCAGGAAATCGAGGCTTATTTTGAACGAGAAGAGCAACTTGCTCGAATGAACCTGCTTCGAAATCAAATTGATCGTTCTCTTGAAGATGGCGATTATGAGTCATTTTTGGAGCTTTCAGATGAATTGAATCGGATGAAGACTAGATAAAGGAACTGTAAAAACTTGTTTGTCATCCCTGACAGTCAAAAATAGACCTACCGGAAGAAGCAGAGTAATTTCTGACTTTTCCGATAGGTCTGTATTCTTTCTATCTACGGATTTAAGTAACGGCTCGACTTTTTTTGAAAAGCCTTTTAGAAGGTTTCGCATAGGTAAACCCTTCGCCAATAGCCTCATGAACGTTGATCACTGAAAGAAAGGCTTTCGGGTCAAGCTCGTGAACAATTCGCTTAACTTCAATGATTTCACTTGGGCTGACAACAACATACAAGATTTTTTTATCTACTTGGGAATAACCGCCCTGGCCTGAAAGATAGGTGACACCACGTTCCAGCAAGTGCATGACCACTTCGCCGATATCCTCTGAATGGTTGGAGATGACTAGGATCCCCTTAGCTGAATAAGCACCATCCAGAACAGAATCAACGATTTTGCTGAAAACAAAAGAAACAATCAAGGTGTACATCATCCGCTTTACATCCAGATAGCTTAATGACAATGTTAGAACAAGGATATCGAACAGCAGCAGCGAGCGGCCCATGCTGACACCGTATTTCTTTTCTAGTATACGAGCGATCACATCACTTCCGCCTGTTGTACCACCAACACGATAAATCAGTCCGCTGCCGACACCGCCAGCCAAACCGGCAAGTAAAGAGGCAATCAATAGATCATGATCTAGATTGATTTCTACAGGCATTCGTTGGAAAATCCATAAAAAGGCTGAAAGAGAAACTGTTCCGATAATGGTATAATAAAACACATGCTTTCCAAGGATTTTTCCGCCAATCAAAATTAGCGGGATATTGATCAACAAGGTAGAATAGGCGGGATTTATCTTAAATAATGCCAGTAGGATCAAGGTGATCCCGGTAACACCGCCTTCCGCCAAATCATTGGCGATGTTGATATTTACAAGCCCGAATGCATAGAGGGCTGTTCCAATCAAAATAATAATAATATCTTTTACATAAAAGCTTTTTTCTTCCATACAAACGCCTCCTTTTCCTTCACCACTTTATCACTCAAAATAAAAAACGACAAGAAGAATCTTTTCAATAGAAAAAGTTTTTGTTAAGATGTGAAGGAAGGAAGGTTGAGCAGAATGGAAAAAACAGAATCACTCCGAGCGATGCAGACAGAAGTAGATGCCTATATTCGCCAATTCAAAGCAGGTTATTTTTCGCCCTTGAGTCAGATGGCTCGATTGACAGAAGAGGTAGGCGAGTTAGCCAGAGAAATCAATCATTATTATGGAGAAAAACCAAAAAAAACAGATGAAAAGCCAAAAACAGTGGAAGAGGAAATCGGGGATGTCCTGTTTGTGACTATGATCATGGCGAATTCACTTGAAATTGATTTGACAGAAGTGTTTAATAAAAATATGGAAAAATTCAATCAGCGGGACAAATACCGCTTCGAACGAAAGGATGGAAAAACACATGATTAAGGTAACGATTGCCGGATTTAAAGGAAAGATGGGCAGTACCGCAGTAAACATGGTTCTTAAACACGCAGAACTGGAGCTTGTCAGTGTACTTGATCCTTTTGCAAAAGAGACTAACTTGAATGAGCTTTCAGGCTATGAAGCTGATGTACCTGTTTTTCGCTCAAAAGAAGAGGTATTAACGACTAAGCCCGATGTTTGGATCGATTTTACAATCCCATCTGTCGCTTATGAAAACACTAGCTTTGCCATTGAACATAGAATAGCACCAGTAGTTGGAACAACTGGTTTTACAGAAGAACAGCTTGCTGAGCTCAAAAAAAGATCAGGAGAATTGAAAATCGGCGGACTGATTGCACCAAACTTTGCAGTGGGTGCTGTTTTGATGATGCAGTTTGCGAAAAAAGCAGCAGAGTATTTTCCAGATGTTGAAATCATTGAGCTGCATCACGACAACAAACTGGATGCACCGAGTGGAACAGCATTAAAAACGGCAGAAATGATGGCTGAGGTAAGAGATGCGAAGAAACAGGGGCACCCGGAGGAAGAGGAATTGATAGAGGGTGCTCGTGGTGCTGATTTCGAGGGGATGAAAATCCACAGTGTTCGATTGCCTGGTTTGATTGCACACCAGCAAGTACAATTCGGCGGTATTGGCGAAGGATTAACGATTCGCCACGATTCCTATGATCGCAGCTCATTTATGACAGGTGTAGCTCTTGCTTGTCAGAAGGTTGTTGCATTGGATCAGCTAGTTTATGGATTGGAAAATCTGCTATGAGGCTGGAGCACTTACCGGAGGAATTCATCAAAGCATCTGCGGTGATAGATGAGATAGAGCGGCATGGGTTTGAGGCTTATTTTGTCGGCGGCAGTGTTCGGGATACCTTGCTTGGCAAGAAGAGCCATGATGTGGATATAGCAACCAGTGCTTATCCGGAAGAAATCAAGCAGATCTTCAAGCGTACAGTGGATGTTGGTATCGATCATGGAACCGTTTTGGTCTTATACGAAGAGGATCAATATGAGATCACTACATTTCGAACAGAATCAACCTATCAGGATTATAGACGACCGGATACAGTTACCTTTGTACGTTCGCTGGAGGAGGACCTAAAGCGTCGAGACTTTACGATCAATGCATTAGCATTAGAAAAAAATGGAACAATCATTGATTTATTCGACGGGTTGGCTGATTTAAAAAATGGTGTCATTCGAGCGGTTGGCGACCCAAAGGAACGATTTCATGAGGATGCGTTGCGGATGATGAGAGGGCTGCGTTTTGCCAGTCAGCTGGATTTTGACATTGAAAAAGAGACAATGGGAGCAATCTACCAGTTCCACTCTCTTCTATCCAAAATATCTGTTGAACGGATCACGATTGAGTTTGTGAAGCTGCTGTTAGGCGAAAATCGCCAAAAAGGGCTGCTTCCCTTCATTGAGACAGAATGCTATCAGAGCTGTCCTGGTTTAAAAGAGAAAACAATGGCTCTTCTTCGCTTTTCAGAGCTGCCAAACAAAATGATTGAGGAAGAGCGGATGGTTTGGGCGATGCTGCTTAGGGAACTGGCTATTCCAATCACAGAGAGTAGAGATTTCTTGAAACTATGGAAGCTTTCCAATCATTTGATCCATGATGTGACGGAGCTTTCTTATGGATTGGGGCAACGCTTAGAGGCCGACTGGCAGCCGAAGGATCTCTTTCGAATGGGATTAGAAAAAGTATTGATTGTAGAAAAAATGCTGTTCTTTTATGGTCAAGAGGTCAAGCTTGAGGAAGCAGAGAAGCTGTTTTCAGGTTTGCCCATTACAGATCGAAAACAGCTGAAGGTAACGGGTAATGATTTGTTAGCTGAAATCGATCAGAAGCCGGGAAAATGGTTGGGACGATTGATCGATCAGCTGGAAGAGGCTGTTATCAATGGTGTACTCGTGAACGAAAAACAAGCATTGATTGCGTATGCCAAAGAGTTTGTGAAAAAGGAGTGACAGTAATGACTACTTATTCAAAGCAATTTACAGTTGAGCCGGAAAACACTGCACAAATGGTTGGATCAGGTGATTTGGAAGTATTGGCTACGCCTGCTCTGATTGCTATGGTGGAAAACACTGCAAGGGATTTTTTGAGACAGGAGTTAACTGAAGGGGAAACAAGTGTCGGTACAAAAATTGATACGAAGCATCTGAGACCATCCAAAGTGGGGGCTGAAATCACTGTCAAAATCACCCAAGAAGCTCGTATAAAAGCAAAAGCCGACTTTTCTTTTGAGGTATATGATGGAGCAGAGCTGATTGCAGTCGGTACTCATCAGCGTGTTGTAGTAGCAACAGAAATCTTTTTAAGTAAGCTTTGATTACAGGCGTATTTTTAGGCAGCTTTCACAAAGTGTGCTACACTTGAAGGTGTTAAGAATTTATTTATTAAGGAGAAAAATACTATGGCGAGAGAAATGACAGGGTTAAAATTTTATTTCAGAAATGGCGAAACTTGGACGATCGGTCGTCGTTATATTGGCGACTTGTGGATCAAGCAAATCACAACAAGCTTCGGACGTATCAACGGTAGTGAATTTGTAGAAATTCATCCATGCGCAGGATTCAAAATCGAGATTTTCCAAGAAGGTGATCATGTTCAAACACATGACATCAACATGGGCGGTTTGGAATCAGGCATGTTTGCTCGTGCGCTGAAATATGAAGATATTGAGCGTATGGAAATCCTTTATAAGAGCGGGACACCTGATTTGGTTTATTTCCCATACAAAGATAAAAGTGATGAAGGTTTGGACAATACGTATCAATCTACTAAGATCAGCGAGAAGACAAACAGCTTGTATATCGTGATCGACCCGAACCAAACAGTAGATGATGTGTATGCATCTGAATTTTAACCAATAGTATAGCAATCTGTTGTGCCGGATATTCTACTCCCTAAGAGGTAGTTGAATAGTAAGCATGATATTATCAATTCGCATAATTAAGTCTGCAGTATTGTCTTAATGACAAACGCAGGCTTTTTTGTTGTATGTAGGGGATCTAAGTTCAATAGCGATAGGTATGTTATTTTGAAATTTCTGTAATCAATTTGTTGTGATTTAGTAAACAATCATCAATCGTCATGTTATGCAATACCATTACAATGATTTCAAGGAGGTTCAAAAATGATTATGGATGCTGGAATCAAGCTGTACTATATAGCAATCAACGCTCTCCAATCTCTTGGAAGACGGAAGGGTTATTTCACCTCCTTCGTGATGATCGGATTGTTGTTCTTTCTCTTTTTCTTCACTTGGAATTGGATTGGTTTCTTCTCAGCATGGATTGATTTGGAAAATATATTCTTTGAAAAAGCTGTTGAAGCTGGCGAGAGTGGAACATTCCAATCATTGATCATGCTGCTGACAATTTTGAAATTTGGTGCATCAATTATTTGTTTCTTTCTATTTCTCGCAACGTTACTTTATATAAAGAGCTTTTATAGGCAGAAGGCGGCTATCGAGGAAGAAGAAATCCTTATCAAAAGATTGCTTGGTGAGTGTTCTTCAATTATTGCACTGGAATTTACTTTAGAAGGCTTTTACGTTCTGACTGCTATAGGAGGAATTGCTATTGCTCTTTCATCTGCCGTTTTCAAAAGGTTGATTTCAGATTTTCAGAAAATCGGGGTATTCAAAGGTGTTGGTGAGGCATTCACGCTGGATCTGCTCAGTGAGGGTTTCCTGCTTGTCATGCTTTTAAGCTTGGCTTTGTTTTTAGTATTTCATTCTGTGAATCGGCAAGCAGATAGCGAACAGCTGCAGTCGTCGGTGGGAAAAGCGAGTGAGAGAGAGCAATTAGAAAGCTGAAAGTATGGAGAAAAATGACACTATTTACGGAGGCTGATTGTCTGTGGAAAAATAATTTTTACATTTTTTTCATAAAACTGTTGACAATCTGTTGAGCGTGGGAGTATACTTGGTTAAATTCTTAAAACAGTAGTGGAGTGATTGATATGAAAACAACGATCCAGAAACATACACAACTGAATAAGTATTACTTTAGCTATTTTAGGTGAGTTTGTATTCATGATTATCATGGGTGCAAACAATGCATAACGCAAGTTTGTATCTATGATGGCTAAGGGATTTCAACATGACTTTCAAGCCGCGTAGATGAAAATCTATAGTGGCTTTTTATTTTATCTTTTTTGCAAGGTATTCACTGTAGATTTTCTGTAAATTTACTGTGAATACCTTGCTTTTTGTTTTGATTCTATATAAATCCTGTTCATTGATTCATTTAACAAGATTTATAAACTATGGAGGTTGAATAATGGAAAACACGATTACAGGTCACACAAGACTGATTGGACTGTTCGCAGATCCGATTCGTCACAGCGTTTCACCTATGATTCAAAACACAGCATTACAAGCATTGGAAATCGATGCAGTATATCTGGCTTTCGAATTAGGGGAAGAACGTCTGACGCAAGCAATCGACTCGATCCGAGCACTGGATATGCTGGGTGCAAACCTATCTATGCCGCATAAAATGGCGGCTGTTCCAATGATGGATGAGTTGAGTGAGGCTGCCAAGTTGGTAGGAGCGATCAATACGATCGTTAATGAAAATGGCAAGCTCACTGGCTATACCACTGATGGAACTGGCTTTATGAGAAGCCTTAAGGATCAGGAAATCGACATTATCGGGAAAAAAATGACGATTATCGGAGCCGGTGGTGCGGCAACAGCAATTATTGTACAAGCGGCACTGGATGGTGTGAAGGAGATTGCTGTCTATAATCGTAGAGATGAATTTTTTGAGAAAGTAAAAGAAAAGCTAATCTATATCGAGAAAAATACCGACTGCAGCATTCATTTACATGATCTGACAGAGCAGGAAGAGCTGACAAAGGATATATTAGAAAGCGGCCTATTGGTAAATGCAACTGGTGTAGGGATGAAACCGAATCTGGATGCTTCGCCAATCGAGGATTTCACAATGCTTAGAGCAGATTTGCCGGTTTATGATGTGATTTATACACCGAGAGAAACAAGACTTTTAAAAGAGGCAAAAGCTAGAGGTGCAAAAACTATGAATGGTCTGGGTATGCTGCTTTATCAAGGGGCTGCAGCCTTTGAACTATGGACCGGCAAGGAAATGCCGATTGAAAAAGTAAAACCTATTATCGAAAACAACTAGGGCGTGGCTGGAAAATACAGACATGACCTAATCAACTAAAAATAAACGGACAACATTCAGGAGGAAATTATTATGATCGTAATTATGAAAGCAAACGCAACGAAAGAGCAAGTGGATTCAATTATAAAAAGAGTGAAAAAAGAAGGTTTGGATGTCCAAATCAATCAAGGTAAGGATCATGTAGTTATCGGCTTGTTGGGCGATACACGTAAAATGCAGGATGTAGCCTTCAACAGTTACGAAGGAGTGGAAAATACAGTTCGCATCTCAAACACTTACAAGCTGACTTCAAGAGAGTTTCATCCTCAAGATACTGTTGTTGATGTAGATGGTGTAAAAATCGGGAATGGTGAATTCGTTACAATGGCAGGTCCTTGTTCCATTGAAGGCTTAGACCAAATCAGAGAATGTGCACGTATTGCGAAAGCAGGCGGTGCCCAAATCCTACGAGGCGGTGCATTCAAACCTAGAACATCACCATACGCTTTCCAGGGACTTGAAGAAGAAGGTTTGAAATACATTCGTCAGGCAGCTGACGAGCTGGGAATGAAGGTTATCACAGAAGTCATGGATGAAGGTCACATCGATATGGTTGCTGAATACAGCGACATCCTGCAAATCGGGGCAAGAAATATGCAGAACTTCAAACTATTAGCGTCTGTTGGGAAGACAGGAAAACCTATCGGATTGAAGCGAGGAATTTCCGGTACGATCGATGAATGGTTGAATGCAGCAGAATACATCGCTGTTCAAAATAACAATAATGTTATCTTTATCGAACGAGGCATCCGCACTTACGAAACAGCGACTAGAAATACGTTTGACTTAAGTGCTGTACCATTGATCAAAAAGCTAAGTCATTTCCCAATCATTGTTGACCCAAGCCACGGAACAGGAATCTGGGATTTGGTACCGCCAATGGCTCGTGCCGGAGTGGCAGCAGGTGCTGATGGGATGATCGTAGAAATCCATCCTGATCCAGCGAATGCATGGTCAGATGGTCCTCAATCATTGAACGAGAAGACATACATGAAAATGATGAAGGAAGTACAAATCATGGAGAAAGCAATGAAGGAAATCAATTCATTATAGGAGGGATGACCCTTGGGGTATCACTTCGATCGATAGCTCTTGAAGAGCTTCCCAAACTGCAAGAAATATATCAAAAAGCATTTACGGACATATTGGAAAAATATAAGGATAGCGGCTCTAATCCTGCATCAGTCACTATGGAACAGCTATATAGGATATACCAGAGTTCAACTCATTCATTGTATTTTATCTTATCAGATGGCGAGATTGCAGGAAGCATTAGACTTTCTCATCTATCAAAAGAGACAATCAAGCTAGGGCCGATTGCTGTTTCTCCGGTATATCAAAAACGAGGTATTGGGAAAACGGCATTGGAACTAATCGAGGCTGAGTACCCTGCTTGCAGGAATTGGCTGTTGGATACTATAGAACAGGAAGAGTATCTAGTTGATTTTTATAAGTCAATAGGTTATGTGCCCACTGGCAGAACTGAAGCCGTTCAGCCAAACATGACAATCATTTTTTTCAAAAAGGAGGTCAGTGAAATGCTGACAGTTCAATTACCTACACATGAATATCAAATCATCATTGAGAAAAACAGTCTTACTGAAATTGGCAAATGGGCGGCGAAGCTGTGGAAACCGCAAAAAGTAGCAATAGTTACTGATACGACCGTTGATGAGCTGTATGGCTCGCTTGTATTAAATCAGCTGACTGCAAACGGCTTTGAAACAACAAAGATTGTTGTTCCAGCCGGTGAAACAAGCAAATCACTAGAAAATACAGAAAAAATTTATGAGCATCTAGCTGAAAATCAGTTTACCCGTAGTGATGGGATTCTGGCTTTAGGCGGTGGTGTGATTGGCGATCTGGCAGGTTTTGCTGCTGCTACGTATATGAGAGGAATTCATTTCTTGCAGGTCCCTACAACACTTCTAGCACAAGTTGACAGCAGTATTGGTGGAAAAACGGGTGTGAATACTAAGAATGCAAAGAATCTCGTAGGGGCTTTCTGGCAGCCTGATGGCGTACTGATCGATCCAAATACGTTGAATACATTGGAGCCGCGCCGTTTGAAGGAGGGAATCGCAGAAATTGTCAAATCTGCTGCGATTGCAGACAAAGAGCTATGGGAAAAGCTGGAAAATTTGAAGGATGAGCAGGATCTTTTAGCTCATGCTCCTGAAATCATTACTGCCTGTCTGAAAATAAAGAGAGCTGTAGTGCAGGAGGATGAATTGGATAATGGTATTCGATTGATTCTCAATTTTGGACATACGATTGGTCATGCAATAGAAAATACTGCGGGTTATGGTGTTGTCAGTCATGGCGAAGCGGTGGCAATCGGTATGGTTCAAATCAATCGAATTGCAGAGCAAAAGGGGTTAACGCCGGAAGATACAACTGAACAGCTTATAACAATGTTGAAGAAATTCGGATTGCCGATTTCTTATGATAATTGGAACGAGGAAACACTGTACCAAGCCTTGACGCACGATAAGAAAACGAGAGGTACCGCTATAAAGATCATCTTGCTTGAAGAGATCGGTAAAGCAAAAATCGTACCTACAGAAATAGAAGAGATGAAGGAATACTTAAAGAGGAGTTGAGTCAATTGAGATTTATTACAGCTGGGGAATCCCATGGCCCCGAATTAACAGCAATTATTGAAGGCTTACCGGCAGGATTACCGCTAAGTGCTGAGGATATCAACCATGAGCTTGCCCGTAGACAAACTGGATACGGTCGAGGCGGAAGAATGAAAATCGAAACAGACAGAGTACGCATCACTTCAGGAATCCGACATGGAAAAACATTAGGCTCGCCTGTAACAATGATTGTTGAAAACAATGATTGGAAAAATTGGCAGTCAGTGATGTCAGTTGAAGAGGTTTCTGAAAAAGAAAAAAACATCCGTCGTGTGAATAAACCACGTCCCGGTCACGCGGACTTAGTTGGCGGAATCAAATACGGACATACAGATTTAAGAAATGTGTTGGAGCGTTCTTCAGCGAGAGAGACAACGATGCGGGTAGCTATCGGCGCAGTTGCTAAGAAGCTGTTGAAGGAATTGGCTATTGATGTTGCCGGTCATGTAGTTGTTCTTGGAGGCATTCAGGCAACTATCCCGGAAAACTTGACTGTTAAAGAAATCCAGGAAAAATCGGAACAATCAGAGGTACGAGTGGTCGATCCTGCGGTAGAGGAAAAAATCAAAGCATTGATCGATGATACGAAGAAAAACGGTGATACGATCGGCGGTGTTGTGGAAGTCGTTGTGGGTGGAGTACCTGTCGGTTTAGGCAGCTATGTTCAATGGGATCGTAAGCTGGATGCGAAAATAGCACAGGCGGTTGTCAGCATCAATGCCTTTAAGGGCGTGGAATTTGGTATCGGCTTTGAAATGGCCAATAAGCCTGGTAGTAAAGTCATGGATGAAATCGTTTGGGATGAGCAAACTGGTTACACAAGAACTTCTAATAATCTAGGCGGATTTGAAGGAGGAATGACCAACGGGATGCCGGTGATTGTTCGAGGCGTGATGAAGCCGATCCCAACGCTATATAAACCATTGCAAAGTGTGAACATTGATACAAAAGAGACATACAAAGCCAGTGTGGAACGTTCGGATAGTACCGCAGTACCTGCTGCCAGCGTCGTTTGTGAAGCAGTCGTTGCAACAGAAATAGCACAGGCTGTTTTAGATAAGTTCGACAGTGATTCCTTTGAGCAAATGAAATCGGATATCGAAACCTATCGCCGCTACACTCAACAATTCTAAAAACAACTAATTGGAGTGTGGAAAATAATGACAAAGAAAATAGTGATTGTAGGCTTAGGTTTAATAGGAAGCTCTTTGGCTTTGGCTGTGAAAAAGGAACACCCGAAAGTAACTATTATCGGAATAGATATTCAAGAGGCATCTGAAGAATTTGCTTTAAAAAGAGGCATTATTGATGAAAGAGGGGCTGAGCTGCAGGAAGCTGCAGCTGAAGCGGATGTAATTTTACTGTGTTCACCTGTGGAAGTGGTGAAGAAACAGCTGACTGAATTGAGCAGCTGCATCTTGAAACCGGATGTGATCATCAGTGACGTAGGAAGTACGAAAAAGGAAATCGTGGAGGCGGCAGAGCAGCTGAGGCTGGATTCATTTATTGGTGGTCATCCAATGGCTGGCTCCCACAAATCCGGCGTCACTGCCGGTGATGAACGATTGTTTGAAAATGCATACTACATCCTGACCCCGAACCAGAATGCAGATTCAAAAAAGGTCAACGCTCTTAAAGAGTTGTTGAAGGGAACACAGGCGAAGTTCGTTACCTTGGAGCCGGAAGAGCACGACCAAATCACTGGTATGCTGAGTCATTTACCCCATGTGATTGCTGCCGGACTGGTCAATCAAAGTAAAGTGTTCAATGAAAAGCATCCTCGGGCAAGACAATTAGCTGCTGGAGGCTTTCGGGACATCACTCGAATTGCTTCATCTGATCCTGAAATGTGGACAGACATCCTTTTGAACAATAAAGAGATTTTGCTGGATTTGATCACAGGCTGGCAAAATGAAATGGATCAGGTCTCACAATGGCTGAAAAACGGCAATCAGGAAGCGATTTTTCAATTCTTCTACGAAGCGAAAGAAACAAGAAATCAAATGCCGATCCATAAAGAAGGAGCTATTCCTGCATTTTATGATCTGTTTGTTGATATTCCTGACGTTCCGGGGGTAATTGCTGAAGTAACAGGGATTTTAGGAAAAAGAGAATTGTCCCTGATCAATTTAAAAATTCTTGAAACACGGGAAGATATTTTTGGTATTTTACAGCTTACCTTCAAACGCAAGGAAGATTTAGAAAAGGCAAAGGAAACATTGGAAAAGGAAACAGCGTACTTGTGCTATGAAAAATAAAGTGGCGGAGATATTTCTTCTCCTATGAACAAGCTCAGATTTTCAAAGAAATGAACAAGGGCCGATTTATAAGCGAATGACATTTTTCACTATAAAAGATAAGTAAGAAGGAGGCGGGATCATTTGAAACTGGCGACAAATAAACAGCAATTATCAGGAACGATTCATGTACCAAGTGATAAATCTATCTCTCATAGAAGCATCATGTTCGGATCGATTGCACATGGGAAAACAACAATCAAAAATTTTCTTCGGGGAGAGGACTGCTTAAGTACACTTGCAGCTTTTCGAGCTCTTGGAGTTTCCATTGAGGACGATGGTGAGACAATCACTGTTCACGGCACAGGTTTTGAAGGATTAAAGCCTTCAAAAGAAGCAATTGATGTTGGGAATTCAGGAACAACGATTCGTTTGATCAGCGGTATTCTTGCTGGAAGACCCTTTACAACAAAATTGTTCGGCGATGCTTCAATCGCCAAGCGTCCAATGGCTCGTGTGATGAATCCATTGAACGAGATGGGCGCAGATTGTACAGGACGTGAAGGTAGTGAGTTTCCGCCATTGACAATCAATGGAAACAAAGAACTCAAGCCATTGCACTACAACATGCCGGTGGCAAGTGCTCAGGTAAAATCAGCTATTCTGTTTGCTGCGTTACAGGCAGAGGGAGAAACAGTCGTTATTGAAAAAGAAAAGACACGTGATCATACCGAAGATATGATTCGTCAGTTTGGCGGGAGAGTTGATGTTTCTGGAAAAGAAATCCATCTTCAAGGTCCGCAGACCTTTACTGGACAAGAGGTCAACGTTCCGGGAGATATTTCTTCTGCGGCTTTCTTTCTCGTAGCGGGGTTGATTTTACCGAACAGTAGAATTGTTTTGGAAAATGTTGGTTTGAATCCTACTCGAACTGGAATTATCGATGTTATCAAGCAAATGGGCGGGAAAATAATCGTTGAAGAAGTGGATAAAGAAAATAGATCTGGTCGGATTACAGTAGAAACAAGTGACCTCAAAGGAACTGAAATCAAGGGAGAGATAATTCCTCGACTGATTGATGAACTGCCGATTATTGCATTGATGGCAACCCAAGCTGAAGGGACGACAGTGATTCGCGATGCAGAAGAGTTGAAGGTCAAAGAAACCAATCGAATTGATGCTGTTGCTAATGAGCTGAATCATTTAGGTGCTGAAATCACACCCACAGATGACGGGTTGATCATTCAAGGGAAGACGGCATTAAATGGCGGCAAGGTAACCAGCTATGGCGATCATCGAATTGGAATGATGCTGCAAATTGCTGCATTATTGGTGGAAGAAGGAGAAGTGGAGCTGGAGAAAGCAGATGCGATTGCTGTATCTTATCCAAACTTCTTTGAAGATCTGGAAAACTTATATGGAGCAGGAGGAAAATAGATGAAGGGCATTACTCTGATAGGATTTATGGGAGCGGGGAAAACAACTGTCGGAAAACTCCTTTCCGCAGAAACTGGTATGGAACATATCGATTTTGATGATAAAATAGTAGAAGAAATCGGGATGACGATTCAGGAGTACTTTGATTTATATGGAGAAGCAGCTTTTCGGGAAAAAGAAACAAAAGTGCTGAAGAAATATATCGATCATAACTTTGTGATCTCGACAGGCGGCGGTATCGTCATGCGACCAGAGAACCGTGAACTGTTGAAAGCTATGGCACCTGTTGTCTATCTTGAAACAACACCTGAAGTCTTTATTCCTAGGCTGAAAAATGACCACACAACGGTTCGACCTTTGGTGGTATCGAAATCTCCGGAAGAAATCAAGGATGTTTTTGAGCCTCGTATTTTGTATTATAAAGAAACAGCAAGTATGATCGTCAGTACGGATAAGCAGACACCGGAAGAGGTCACAAAAGAAATATTAGCAAATTTATAGGGTAGGTGACGATATGAAGGTTGGTTATCTTGGGCCGGAGAGCTCATTCACACATACAGCAACAAGAACGGCATTCCCAGAAGATACATTGGTTCCGTTTCATTCAATACCAGCTTGCATCAAGGCAGTTGAATTCAATGAAGTGGATTTAGGTGTTGTCCCAATTGAAAACACTCTGGAAGGCTCTGTTAATACTACAGTGGATTACCTATTCCACCAAAGCAGCATTCCTGTAGGAGCAGAAATTGTGCTGCCGATTTTTCAACAGCTGATGGTAAGCAAAGAAAATAAAGAGAATTGGAAAGAGATTCGTCGTATTCTTTCTCATCCTCAGGCATTGGCTCAATCACAGGAATTTATTAATTGTCATTTTCCTGATGCAGATCTGGAACAGACGCCTTCTACTGCATATGCAGCCAGTTTTGTCGCAGAACACCCAACACAAAAAATAGCGGCAATTGCACCGAAGCTTTCAGCAGAAAAGTATGATTTAGCGATTGTTCAAGAGAACATTCAGGATGTGGCGATCAACCGTACTCGATTCTGGGTAATTGGCTCAGATCAGGTGGAATTACCTCATATCCCTGTTGAGCGGCAGAAAATGACTTTGGCAGTCACTATGCCCAACAACATGCCTGGGGCGCTTCATAAAGCATTATCAGCCTTTAGCTGGCGGGAAATCGATTTGAGTAAAATTGAATCTCGTCCTTTAAAGACTACATTAGGAGAATACTTCTTTCTAATCGACCTAGTGGCAGACAAGTCGCCGGAATTGATCCAATTTGCTTTACAGGAGATTCAGCAGATGGGTGGAGAAGTCAAAGTTTTTGGAAATTATAAGGTTCATCCAATTCATGGAATATAAAGATCTGAAAAGGTCTTTTTATTTTTCCTTAAAATCTCTGTCTATAAAAGACTTTTTTCAGGAAATAGGGTATGCTTATTTCTGAGCGAAATAAAAAAGGTGGCGTGAATCTATGAGTCGAATGGATCGATACAAAGATATACATAAAGAATCTGAAAAAGAAGAGCAGGCTGGTTTCAATCCAAGAAGAACAAAGGGAACGGAACAACAGTCGGAGGAATATAATAAAGCATACGAGCAGCAGATGCCAGAAGATAGAAATAGCGCTTATCAGAGTAGTATCCCTGAAAGCGGAGGTTCCTCTGTTCCTCCCAGAAAACCGAAAAAACCGAAGAAAATCAAAAAGCGCGGAAAACGAAGATGGCTTAAATGGCTGATGCTGGCTCTGTTTTTATTGATTGTTCTTCCTGTTGTCTTTTTCTTTAAAGGAAAATATGCAGCGGAGCACGATACTTCTTTACCGGCGGAAGAGGCAGAAACCTTCAATGGGGTGAAGAGTGCAGATGGATCAAATAACATTCTGCTGCTGGGAAGTGACACCCGTGGTGAAGACTCAGGTAGAGCAGATACGATCATGGTTCTCCAGCTGGATGGTCCTTCCGGAAAACCAAAGCTGATTTCCTTCATGCGGGATACTTTCGTAGATATTCCCGGCTATGATGCAAATAAAATCAATGCTTCTTATGCATATGGCGGAGCCGAACTGGTTCGTCAGACCTTGGCGCAAAATTTCGGAATTGAATGCAAATACTATGCTAAGGTTGATTTTCAAAGTTTTGAGAAAGTAATCGATTCTCTTTTTCCAAGCGGTGTAGAAATTGATGCTGAAAAGGATATAAATCTTGATGGTGTTGATATTGCACAAGGAAATCAAAAAATGGACGGTCATGTGCTTTTGCAATATGCTCGTTTCCGAATGGATGAGGAAGCTGACTTCGGTCGTGTAAGAAGACAGCAGCAAGTAATGTCAGCCGTTATTTCACAACTGAAGAATCCTCTTGTTTTATTGAGAACACCTGAATCAGCAGGAAAACTCGTTGGGTATATGGCGAATAATATTCCAAGCACATTTCTTTTGATGAATGGTCCTTCTCTGGCTCTCAAAGGCGCATCAGGTATTGATCGTTTGACTGTTCCTGTTGATGATTCATGGGCGAATGGCTATTACGACTATGCAGGAAGCGTGTTGGAAATCGATCTTGGGATGAATCAGCAGGCGATTCAAAGTTTTTTAGCCAACTAGCATGAAAAATAGAGTTTTCATCTATTTGAGAGTATGTTATATTTAATAAAGTTTAGAAAAATGAAACGAGGGTTTTTTATATGAAACTTGCTGTTGTTACAGATAGTACAGCTTATTTGCCGGATCGAATCAAAACACATGAAGATTTATTCATCATTCCAATCCCTGTAATTCTGGATGGAAAGATTTATAATGAGGGCGTTGATATTGAGGCAGACGAATATTATGGTTTATTGAATAGCAGTTCAGAATTTCCTACAACTTCTCAACCGGCTTTGGGAGAAGTGATTGAGTTATATGAATCAATAGCAGCAAAGGGCTATGACACGATTTTGAGCATTCATCTTTCAGCTGGTATTTCAGGATTTGTCAGCACATTATTTTCTTTGAAGGGAAATATCAAGGGTGTTGACCTATATCCTTATGACTCAAAGATTACCAGTATGCCAATGGGTCATATGGTAGAAGTTGCCTTGGAAGGTACCGAGACTGAGGGATCGATCGAAACGATTCTTGAGAAGCTGGACATTATCAGAGACAATACTTATGCATACTTGGTTGTTGAGGATTTAAATAATCTTGTAAGAGGCGGACGATTGACAAATGGTGCCGCGCTGATTGCAGGGCTATTGAAGATAAAACCGATTTTAACCTTTGAAGACGGCAAAATCGTGTTGTTTGAAAAAATTCGTTCAACGAAAAAGGCATTCACACGTTCAGAGCAGGTGATTGGCCAACGAAATATTGAGATTGACCACCCTGTAAAGCTGTATGTGATCCATGCTAATAATCTAGCAGTAGCTGAGGAAGAAAAACAAAAGCTTCAGGCACAGTATCCTGAAGCAGAGATCGAAATCGGTCATTTTGGTCCTGTTATCGGCACTCATTTAGGTGAAAAAGCCATTGGGATAGCTATTTCAGCACAATAATAGGCTTATGAGAAATTATTTTTAGTTATTTGACTGACTGTGGCACGCAGGCATACAACTGCAAGCCAGAGTCTTTCTTTTTTGCTGATAAAGAGTTCTGTAAGCTGTGGTCATCTATTGGTTTTTTCTGTAAAGCAGAAATTATTCAACAGACGGATAGATGTGTGTTAAAATATTACAGTACATTAATTTTTCAGTAAATAGTTCATTGAAGGAGACTGATCGATGAAACTCACAGAAGATAGACTGCAGAAGGAAAAGATGAAGCAAGTCCAACTGCTGGCAGCCTACTATCAAGTGGTCAACCGTTTGCCTAAGGGCGAAAAACGGGATCAGATGATTCGAGATATCTTGATTTCTAAAGATAAAATAAAAAAAATAAATCAGCATTTAACTATGCTGGATCAGCAAAAAGCTGCTGCGAAGGATCAATAAAGAATCAAGTCATAGACTTAAAAGGAGGCTTTTCTTATTTTGGATTTCTTTACAATTATTTTGACGCTATTTGTTATTATACTGTATGCCTATCTGATTCTTGTCAGAAGGAGTGTACAGATTTTTGCAAAACGTTCACCGGCACCGGCAATTATCGGCGTGGGGCTGGGAGTTATATTCCTCCTGTTTGGGTTATTGACTCCACAAACCTTAAATGACAAATTACAAGATATTATGACTGCTTGTCTGTTGTTCAGCTTCTTGTTGGACTGCAAGGGGATGGCTGATAACCGAATCATTACCAATTCATTTGATAATAGAGGTATCAGATATTCAGAGTTAGAGAAAATCGTCCTGCAGGTTAAGGATGAGGATATCAAAGTGAATTATTTTAGAAACGGTCGCAGAGGACCAATCCTTCAGTATAAAATTCCATTGGAGAAATTTTTAGCTTTTTTATCTGATAAGGTAGCGAAGGATTTGGAAATAGACATTGTGATTGAGGAATAAACGAAATAGAGGAAGCTCTTTAGCCATGGTCGATAGAGGATCATTGGCTGAGAGCTTTTTTGTTGAATATGGCGTATCATCAGAAGACTAGGCTGCATAGAGAAAGAGAAGCCAGTTAATTTTACACCTGCAGCGAGAAATGCAACTTCTTTTTTCAGCATTTTTTTGTTACAATGAATCAGGACGAAAAGGATGTGAACCTGTGAAGGAATTAAGAGTTGAAAACTTGACCAAAACATTTGGAGAAAAAACGTTGTTTGATGATCTTTCGTTTTTGATTCACGAGAAGGATCGGATTGGGTTGATCGGGATCAATGGAACAGGTAAAACAAGCTTATTGAATATATTAGCCGGAAAGGATTTTGGTGATGGCGACCTCAATCCGGTAAAACAGGCGAAGGACTATCGTATCGGGTATTTGTCTCAGGCAAATACGTTTGATCCGGGGTCAACAGTGGTAGAAGCTGTTTTCCAAGGAGATACACCTATCATTCGTGCGGTAAAGGAATATGAGCTGGCTCTAATTGCCTTGAACCAGAACGGTATGGATGAATCTGCTCAAAAGCAATATACGCGTGCGGAAGAAAATATGAATAAAGAAGACGCTTGGTCTGCAGATACCAATGCTAAAATCATCCTGCAAAAGCTGGGGATCGATACTCTGGATAAGAAGATCGGTGCATTATCTGGTGGTCAACAGAAAAGAGTCAGTCTGGCTCAGACCTTGATAGAGGCACCTGATTTGCTGCTGTTGGATGAACCGACGAACCATCTGGATTATGAAGCAATCAGCTGGTTGGAGAAATATCTAAAGGGGTATTCGGGAGCGTTGATTATGGTTACCCATGATCGCTATTTTCTGGATCGTATCACGAATCGGATCTTTGAGCTGTCCTTTGGAAAGCTGCATGAATATATCGGCAATTATGAAGCGTATATTTCTGAAAAAGCAGAGCGTGAACGGGTAGAGGTTGAGCAGGAAACGAAGAGAAAACAGCTTTTCAAGCAAGAACTGGAATGGATGCGAGCTGGGGTTCAGGCAAGAGGAACTAAGCAGCAGGCACGTCAGGATCGCTTTCATGAGCTGAAAGAAAATCTGCATCAGGTCAAAACAAAGGAATCGATTGAGTTGAACCTGGCTACTCAACGCTTGGGGAAAAAAGTGTTGGAAGTAGAACATGGTTTTTATAGTATAGAAGGAAAGCAATTACTGAATGATTTTTCTTTACTTATCCAAGCAGGTGACCGAATCGGGATTACTGGAAAGAATGGTGCTGGAAAATCAACCTTACTAAATATACTTTCAGGGAGATTATCTTTAGAAAGCGGGAGCTATGCAATCGGCGAGACTGTTCGACTGGCATACTATACCCAGCAAAATGAAGAGATGGACCCAGAAAAACGAATGATCGCTTACTTACAGGAAGCCGCTGAGGAAACAAGGACAGCCGACGGGCAAACAATTGGTGTTGCTGAGCTGTTGGAACGATTTTTGTTTCCACGCTTTATGCATGGGACAAAAATTGGGAAGCTTTCCGGAGGAGAAAAACGCAGACTTTATTTACTAAAGCTGTTGATTGGGCAGCCGAATGTCCTGTTATTGGATGAACCAACCAATGACTTAGATATTGATACACTAACTGTACTAGAAGACTATATCCGCCAATTCAACGGAACAGTCATTGCTGTTTCCCATGACCGTTACTTCCTTGATAAGACTGCTGAAAAGCTGCTTGTTTTTAAAGGAAATACTGAAATAGCTACTTACTATGGTGCAATGAGCGATTATCTAGAAAACGAGTCAGAGGAAAAGGCAGAGGTAAAAAAAGAGAAACCAGTTGTCGCAAAACCTTCTGAGAAGAAGGAAAAAACGAAACTGACTTACATGGAACAAAAAGAGTGGACAGTGATTGAAGATGAAATAGCTGCCCTTGAACAGGAGCAGGAAACAGTTACAGAAGAAATGAATCATCAAGGAAATGACTTTACCCGATTACAGGAATTACAGAAGCGTTTAGAGGAAATAGAACAAGAGTTGGAAAATAAAATTGAGCGTTGGGATTATCTAAGTCAATTTGTTGACGAATAGCGGGAGGAAATAGTATGGAAAATGCGTATCTTGATCTAGGGAGAAAAATTTTAAATGAAGGTCACTTCAAAGGCGATCGAACAGGAACAGGGACAAAAAGTATCTTTGGCTATCAAATGCGCTTTGATTTATCTGAGGGCTTTCCTCTGTTAACAACCAAAAGAGTTCCTTTGGGATTGATCAAAAGTGAATTACTCTGGTTCATCAAGGGAGATACCAACATTCGCTACTTATTAGAGCATAACAACCATATCTGGGATGAGTGGGCATTTGAACGCTATATCCAAAGCGATGATTACACTGGTCCTGATATGACTGATTTTGGTCGTCGTGTGTTGACGGACGAAGACTTCAAAGCGGATTATGAAGAGCAGCATACCATTTTTTGTGAAAAAATCCTAAAGGATCGTGAGTTTGCCGACAAGCATGGTGAACTGGGGAATATTTACGGTGCGCAATGGCGGCACTGGGAGACGAAAGATGGTTCCTTCATCGATCAACTGCAAAATGTTATTGACATGATCAAAACTTCTCCGGATTCTCGTCGGCTGATCGTATCTGCGTGGAATCCTGAAGATGTTCCAACAATGGCGCTGCCTCCTTGCCATACAATGTTTCAGTTTTATGTTAATGATGGAAAGTTGAGCTGTCAGCTCTATCAAAGAAGTGCCGATGTCTTTCTTGGTGTGCCCTTTAACATTGCCAGTTACGCTTTGCTGACACATTTAATTGCACATGAAACAGGCTTGGAAGTTGGCGAATTTGTTCATACTTTAGGAGATGCTCATTTGTACACTAACCATATCGAACAAATGGAAGAACAGTTATCCAGAGATGTGCGAAAGGCTCCAAAACTAATTTTGAATCAGGAAAAGGAATCTGTTTTTGATTTTGAAATGGATGATATCAAAATAGAAGGTTATGATCCTCATCCGTCAATTAAGGCGCCAATCGCAGTTTAAGGTTTGAAAGGGGTTAATGTGTATGTTAGCAGCTATATGGGCTCAAGATGAGCAGGGATTGATCGGTAAGGGGAATGTTCTTCCGTGGCATTTGCCTAACGATTTGAAATTTTTCAAAAAAATGACAGAAAACAACACGATCGTTATGGGAAGAAAGACGTTCGAGGGGATGGGCGGTAAGGCTCTTCCGAATAGAAAAACGATTGTATTAACAAGAGATCACACGTATCAAGCAGAGGGTGTCGAGGTTATGCATAGTATAGAGGCTGTTCTTCGCTATGCTGAGGAATTTACCGGCATCACATTCATCGCCGGAGGGGCAAACATTTATCAGGATTTCCTGCCCTATTGTGATGTATTGTATCGAACAGTGATTCACGAAGTTTTTGATGGTGATACGGTGTTTCCTGAAATCAATTGGGATGAGTGGACATTGATCAACACCAGCGAAGGTGAAGTAGATGAGAAAAACAGTTATCCTCATGATTATGAAACCTATCAGCGTAAATCAGCATAGATAGTTCATTCATTGTTAGGAGGAAGCTAAATGAAAATCGAAATAAATGGTTGCTCCATTCACTACAAAATTAGAGGAATGGGTCAACCCATATTATGCATTCACGGTTTTCCTGAGGATCATGAAGTAATGCTTAACTGTGTTGAACCAATGTTTGAAAAAGTTGATGGGTATCAACGAGTATATATCGATCTTCCTGGAATGGGTAAGTCAACAACTTCAGAAGCCATTCAAACAGCTGATGACATGTTGGCTGTTGTTCAGCAATTTGCTGCACAAATTTTTAAAACAGAAAAATACCTGCTTGTTGGTCAATCCTATGGCGGATATCTATCTTTAGGAATGACTGTTGTTGATCCGAATCGTGTACGAGGACTGTTTCTGTTATGTCCCTGTGTGAAGGCTGATCGGCGAACCAGAACACTTCCCAAAAGAGAGCTTAGACAAAAGACCAATTTTTTCATCAATGATGAAGAAAAGGAAAGCTTTTCTGATTTTCTGGAAATGGCTGTTCTTGCAAATGAAGATACCTGGAGCAGATACAAGAAAGATATCCTGCCGGGGTTATTGAGAGCGGATTCTGATTTTGTGGATACATATCAAACAAATGGCTACGAACTTTCTTTTGAATCAGATTTTGAAAAGTTTACTTATGATAAGCCAACAACCTTCTTAACAGGGAAACAGGATGATTGTGTCGGTTATCAGGATGCATTTCAATTGCTTCATTCGTTTTCACACGCATCATTTCTAATTATTGATGACGCTGGGCACAACCTGCAAATTGAACAGCCTGAGCTATTTCAAGATATTTTTAGAAAGTGGTTGGCAAAAGTTGAGTAAAACAAGAGAACTGCTTTTGCATCTAAGGTGTTTACCATGCTCCGATCCTCGAAGCATGGTGGAGCTTTGACATACAGTTTATTCGGCTTTAAGGGATTGAGGCAGACTTCTGTCACAGTCCTTTTTTATATGCAAAAGGGTTAGGTTCTTTTGAAGGAACCTAACCCTTTTATTGTTAGTAGTTAAATATGATTTCTATAAAGTCCTACTACTTTTCCTAAAATACTTACATTGTTCAAAATAATTGGTTCTAATGCGTCATTCTCAGGCTGTAAGCGAATGTAACTACTTTCTTTAAAGAAACGTTTACAAGTAGCTTCATCTTCATCAGTCATTGCAATAACAATATCCCCATTAGCAGCTGATTGCTGTTTTCTGACAATAACTTGATCACCGTCTAAAATCCCGGCGTTGATCATGCTTTCCCCACGGATCGTCAACATGAATAGAGCATTTTCCTCTGAACGCAAATCAGGAGGAAGCGGGAAGAAATCAGAGGCTTCTTCTACCGCAAGGATAGGTTCGCCGGCTGTTACCACACCAAGCATTGGGATCGTTGTCGGCTGAACACCGATTTTTTCAAGCCCTTCTGCTGTCAGCTCGATTGCTCTTGGTTTTGTTGGATCTCTTAAAATCAGCCCTTTTTTTTCTAAACGAGCTAAATGACCATGCACGGTAGAGGTCGATGAAAGATCAACAGCTTTTCCAATCTCTCGAACAGTTGGTGGATATCCTTTAAGTTCGACTTGTTCATATATATATTTCAATACTTCGACTTGTCTTGTTTCAGTACGCTTTGCCAATATCCGCACCCTCTTTCAGTTTTATAGATACAGTCTATCATACTTGATAATTTAAATCAAACAAGCGTTCGTGTTTTTCTTTCATGGAATTTAGTTGTTTTTTTTCGCTTCTTCTTATACTATTAGAGTGTTGATAAAGTAGTGGACTCATGCGAATATTTTTATTATTGGCGACTGCTGCTTGCCCACGATAGTCGTAGTAGAGCGACTGATTATTTTTCTCGTTTGTAAGAGAAGAGGGAGGAAAGAACTGTGCTGTCAAAGGAAAAGCTTGCCCGTATCAATGAACTATCAAAGAAATCAAAAGAATCAGAATTGACTGCGGCTGAAAAGAAGGAGCAGAAAGTGCTTCGTGAAGAGTATATCAAGACATTCAGAAAAGGGATGCGTCATCATATAGAAGGGATGAAGGTCGTTGATCCTGAAGGAAATGATGTGACTCCTGATAAGCTGAAGCAGATTCAGAAGGAAAAAGGATTACATGATCGTAAATAATTATAGTGGATTTTACTGAAATTCATTGCTTTCGACCATGAAATGGGTTACAATATTGTCAATAAAGGTAAAAAAAACCTAAATAGGAGATGATTTTTTTGTTCGACAAAACTGATCAACTTAGTGTGAATACGGTACGTACACTGAGCATCGAAGCAATTCAAAAAGCTAACTCAGGACATCCGGGATTACCAATGGGTGCTGCGCCAATGGCCTATGCATTATGGACAAAACACTTGAAAGTAAATCCTACAACTTCTAGAAACTGGGCGGATCGTGACCGTTTTGTATTATCTGCAGGACATGGTTCTGCATTATTGTACAGTCTGCTTCATTTATCCGGCTACAATGTTACTTTAGATGATTTGAAATCATTCCGTCAATGGGACAGCAAGACACCGGGACATCCGGAAGTAGACCATACAGACGGCGTGGAAGCAACGACTGGGCCTTTGGGACAAGGGATTGCTATGGCTGTGGGTATGGCGATGTCAGAAGCTCACCTGTCTGCTGTATATAACAGAGACAGCTTCTCTGTTGTCGATCACTATACGTATTCTCTATGTGGAGACGGCGACTTGATGGAAGGTGTTTCACAAGAAGCGGCTTCAATGGCTGGTCATATGAAATTAGGTAAGTTGATCGTATTATATGATTCAAATGATATCTCCTTAGATGGACCAACATCAAAAGCCTTTACTGAAAATGTCGGCGCACGCTTTGAAGCTTATAACTGGCAGCATATCCTTGTAAAAGACGGAAATGATCTGGAAGCTATCTCAAAAGCGATCGAAGAAGCGAAAGCTGAAACAGATAAGCCGACATTGATCGAAGTGAAAACTGTGATTGGTTTTGGTGCACCGAATGAGGGAACTTCTGCTGTCCATGGCGCACCATTAGGACAAGAGGGTATTGATGCAGCAAAAGCAGTTTATGGTTGGGAATACCCTGACTTTACAGTTCCGGAAGAAGTTGCAGAACGCTTCCGTCAAGAAATGGTCGAAAAAGGCGAAAAAGCTGAAGCAGAATGGAATGAGTTATTTGCAAACTACAGCAACGCTCATCCAGAGCTTGCAAAACAGTTTAAAGATGCTTTTGCCAATAAACTACCTGAAAACTGGGACAAAGAATTACCAGTATATGAAGTTGGCAGCAGTGCAGCCAGTCGTGTAACAAGTAAAGAAACGATCCAAGCGATTTCTAAAGCTGTTCCTAGCTTCTGGGGCGGATCAGCTGACTTATCTGCTTCAAATAACACAATGGTTGCTGCTGAGAAGGACTTTGAGCCTGGTCAATATGAAGGCCGCAACATTTGGTTTGGTGTTCGTGAATTCGCTATGGCAGCCGCTATGAACGGCATCCAGCTTCATGGAGGAACAAAAGTATACGGAGGAACATTCTTCGTCTTTACTGATTATCTGCGTCCAGCAATTCGTTTGGCGGCTATTCAGAAGACACCGGTTACGTATGTGCTTACTCATGATTCAGTAGCTGTTGGGGAAGATGGCCCAACACATGAACCAATCGAGCAGCTAGCAAGCGTTCGTTGTATGCCTGGGGTACAAGTCATTCGTCCGGCTGACGGAAATGAAACAGTTGCAGCGTGGAAATTAGCAATGACTTCAACAGATAAGCCAACGATCCTTGTATTGAGTCGTCAAAATCTTCCGGTTATCGAAGGAACAAAAGCGATGGCAGAAGAGTTTGTTGGAAAAGGTGCATATGTCATCTCACCACAAAAAGGTGACAAACCTGAAGGAATCCTTATTGCTACAGGTTCAGAAGTAAACTTGGCAATTGACACGCAAAAAGCTTTGGTTGAGCAAGGAAAAGATGTATCTGTTGTTTCAATGCCAAGTATGGAGCTATTCGAAGAGCAGTCTGAGGAATACAAAGAATCTGTTCTGCCGAAAGATGTGAAAAAGCGTGTAGCAATCGAAGCAGCTTCATCATTCGGATGGGATCGCTATGTTGGATTTGAAGGAACAACAGTAACAATCAATCATTTTGGTGCATCTGCACCTGGTGACACCGTGCTGAGAGAATTCGGATTTACAGTTGAAAATGTTACAGAAAAGTTTAATAGTCTTTAATTTTTTCATCTATCAATAATAAAAGCAGGTAGGGATTTCGAATGAAATTCCTACCTGCTCTTTTTTTCAGGAGGAAAAATGATAACTGACCGCTATAAAAGTTATCGATAATTTTCTGCATGTAAAGTATATATTATATTAATAAATATAATATTGTCTTTCTTTTTCATTAATTATATTTCGAACAAATTTCAGTTAGATTAAATTTGCATATATGAGAAACTATATTGTTGTTTCTTTTTTTTAATTATCATACACTATTATCATGATAATTATTTAAGGAGGAACAAAGTGAATGGAGAAACGTGAAACACGCAGCAGCAGACATATAGAAAAAGCTATCAAACATAAGAAAAATGCGAATCGTTTTGCTTCAAGTGTAGGGGTTGCCTTATTGTCTGTTCCAATTGCAAGTGGAACAGCACTTTTTTCTGATGAGACAGAAGCGTATGCATACGAAGAAGTATCCTCTGTTTCCCCAGTGGACTTTATCGAATCTATTGGCTATTCTGCGTCTACTGTAGCCAGTGCCAACGATTTATATGCCTCTGTGATGATTGCGCAAGCATTGTTGGAAAGCAGCTACGGAAATTCTCAATTAGCCAGTGCACCGAACTATAATCTTTTTGGGGTAAAAGGCAGTTACTATGGACAGTCGGTTTACATGTCAACGACAGAATACATGAATGGTGAATGGTTGATTACTTCTGAACCGTTTCGTGTCTATTCATCTTATTATGAATCATTTATGGATCATGCTAATGTGATTTTGTCTGCCGTTTCTGGTTATGGCAGCTATTATTATTCTAGTGTCTGGAAGAGCAACACAATGAGCTATATGGACGCTACAGCAGCCTTGACAGGGACTTATGCAACAGATCCTGATTATGCACAGAAGCTGAACTGGTTGATCGAAGCCTACGGTCTGACTAGATTTGATACAGGCAGCTCAGGCTACAGCTATTATTCTGATACTGAAAATCAAGCTGTTATCTATTCAGAATCTGGACTGACAAATTATACTGTAAATGCAGGTGATACCTTATGGGGAATTGCTCAGTCATATGGAACTTCCGTTGACCAGCTAATGGCTCTCAATGGCCTTACAGCTGATTTGATTACCGTAGGACAGGTTATACAGGTAAGATAAAAATAGCAAAAGCAGAAATCATTTATGATTTCTGCTTTTTTGTATTTCTAACGCTTTCCGTTACGCAATTCCTCTAATCGTCGTTCACGATTTTTTGAGATATCCTTTTTACGGGGTCTAGGCAGAATAGCTTCCTCTGCTACGTTGCTTTCTTGAACGTGGGTAGTTGGATCGGCGTAGTCAAAATTTTGCAAATAACCGATTACTTCTCTTACAATTGGAGTAGGAGTAGAAGCGCCGGCAGTTACCGCGATTCTATTCACAGATTTCAGCCATTCAGGCTGAATATCCGAAACATCTGAGACTCTATAGGCTTTGACACCTGCCTGCTGTTCAGATACTTGGGCTAGCCGATTACTGTTGTTGCTCTTAGGATCGCCGACAACGATTGTCAGGTCACAGCCCTTTGCTTGTTCAACAACTGCTTCCTGTCGTACCTGAGTGGCTTTACAGATATCCTGGTGGATTTCCACCAACGGATATTTTTCTTTGATCTGCTCAATCAATTCTAAGACATCCCATTGACTCATAGTTGTCTGGTTCGTCAGAAACAGCTTCTTATCCTGAGGAAAATCAAGCTTCTCGATATCATCTGAGGAGGCAATCAGATGTACATGCTCAGGTGAAACGCCAAGTGCACCTTCCGGCTCCGGGTGATTTCTTTTTCCAATATAAAGTACATCGAAGTCTTCTTTTACTTTATTCTCGATAATTTCATGTGTGATCATCACATCCGGACAGGTGGCATCGACAACAGCTAATCCTTTTGCAACAGCAATCTCTCTGATTTTCGGGGAAACACCATGGGCAGTAAAGATGACTGTTCCTGAATTTGCTTGTTTCAAAATTTCTTCACGATTTTCTCCATCAAGAGTATGTATTCCAATGCTTTCAAATGCCTCGGTCACATGTTCATTGTGAACAATCATTCCCAATATGTAGATGGGCCTTGGTAATGATTCATCTAAGGAAACATTTCTTGCGATGACCATTGCATCAACAACGCCGTAGCAATAACCTCTGGGACTGATATTTACGATCTCCATATAAATAAACTCCTATTTTTGTTTTTTCTACTATACAACATTTTCATTAAGAATGTATAAAGTTCTATGTCCAACCGTTTAACTATAGCAAATTAATAGCGTGATTTCAAAAAATGAGCTATTATTAGAGAAAGATTAAGAAATATAGATGGGGGAAATAGTATGACGAAAATTGTTAAATCTGTTACTGAGTTGATTGGAAGCACACCAATCGTTCAACTTCAAAACATTGTTCCAAAAGACGCAGCAGAAGTTTTTGTTAAGCTTGAATTTTTCAATCCGGGAGGAAGCGTCAAAGATCGGATTGCGTTGAGTATGATTGAAAAGGCAGAAGAAGAAGGTAAATTATCTGCAGGAGGCACTATCATTGAGCCGACAAGCGGAAATACCGGCATCGGCTTAGCGATGGTAGGTGCTGCTAAAGGCTATAAGGTAAAGATTGTGATGCCTGATACAATGAGTATGGAGCGCCGTCAATTGATGAAAGCCTATGGTGCTGAGCTGATCTTGACTCCTGGGGCAGAAGGAATGAAGGGAGCGATTGCTAAAGCGACGGTATTAGCAGAGGAAAACGGCTACTTCATGCCTTTGCAGTTTGATAATCCGGCGAACCCCTCTATTCACGAAAAGACAACTGGGAAAGAAATTCTGGAAGCTTTTGGTTCAGATGGAGTGGATGCCTTTGTAGCAGGAATCGGTACAGGTGGAACGATTACTGGTGTAGGACATGTGCTGAAGCAGGCCAATCCGGAAGTAGCAATCATTGCTGTTGAACCAACAGAATCGCCAGTCTTAGAAGGCGGAGCTCCCGGTCCTCATAAAATTCAAGGGATTGGTGCCGGCTTTGTTCCTAAGGTTTTAGATACAGAGGTTTATGGAGAAGTGCTTGCGGTTTCAAGTGATGATGCGATGGAAACTGCGCGTCAGGCTGCTGAGAAAGAAGGCTTACTAGTGGGAATCTCTGCTGGTGCGGCAATCAAAGCGGCAATTGAAACAGCGAAAAAGCTGGGCAAAGGCAAGAAAGTACTAACAGTTATTCCAGATAATGGCGAACGCTACTTATCTACTGCCCTTTACAAAACAGAAGAATAGTCGCTTAAGAGTCTTGTTTTGCTCTTACAAGCGAATTAAATCAGCAAATAACAATAGAGTCAGTACTCAGAACGTGGGTGCCGGCTCTATTTTTTCAAAGCTATTAAAATGCGGTTCATCAAGTCTATAAGTTTGATCTAATGAAGAAAAGCATCAGTCTGGAGCTGGAGGTGTCTATGAACAAGGAATGGTCAGAGCTGAATAAAAGTATGCAGAATCAAATAAAAAAAGAAGAAACATTTGAACAAGGGATAGAAACATTACTGCTTTTACGAAAAAAGCTGATGGAGCAGATTAGTAGCTTCAAAATGGAACTGGATGGTGCTGCATTTCATGCACAACCGTTTTTAAATGCAAAAGGCTATCATAATAAAACAATCGCATATTCTATTTATCATATTTTCAGGATTGAAGACATTGTTGCTCAAAGTCTGATAAAAAAACAGGAGCAGCTGTTTGTCAAAGAAAATTTTCAGGAGCGTATGGGTGCGTCAATCTGCACCACTGGGAATGAGCTAGTAAAAGAAGAAATTGCGGAGTTTTCTCGCCAATTGGATTTGAAAGAACTCTATCACTATATCTTGGCAGTAGATCTTGCTACGACAAGGCTGTTGAAGGAGCTCAGCTATTCAGACTTAAAAATCAGGATGACAGAGGCTGATAAGAGAGTCCTTCTTAAAACGAAATCTGTTGCCGATTCGGAGGATTGGCTTATTGACTACTGGTGTGGTAAAGATATTTCCGGCTTGCTTCGAATGCCCTTGTCAAGACATTGGATTATGCATGTAGAAGCCAGTTTAAGAATCCAAAAGAAAATCCTATAAGAAAAATCGGATAGTTGTATAGTAACCTAAAAACTCGTCACAAGACATGATCATGTATGTCTGTGGCGAGCTTGTTATTGTAGAAATTTGGCATTATGAATACGGGAGTCTAGGAGTTAGTTTTTCAATATCGTGAAACGGAGAAGGTAATTTTCTTGAGTAGAATGTTGGATAAAAGTTACCACGGCAACTAGTAAAGCCCCTAGAAAATCAGCTAAAAGATCAAGCATTGTATCCATCAGGGCAATTTGTCCGATTTTGGGTATCTGCTTTGGTCCGTTAAACTGTTGAAGATTCATACCCAAAAAACAATCACAGAAGAACTCCCAAAATTCCCATAAGACACCGACAGCTAAAGAAAAGCAAAAGCCGAAGAGCACAAAGTGCAGGATGGATTGAGTATTTGTCATGTCTACCAGCAGAGTGAGTAGACTATAGCCTAGGAGACTAAAAAGAATACCGCATAGAATGTGAAGCCCCTTGTCCCAATGAGGAATTTTATTGACAAAATTGAGACCAGTTCCAATGAAAACTGAGAGAATCAGAAATAGCTGGTAGAAGTTAAGAAGCGAGTTTGGGAAAGAAATATGGAAAAACTTTTGAAGGATTGTTGGCAGAAAGATCAAAAGCATACCAATAAACAATTGAAAGAGCAGAAAAAGGTTGATTTTTCCGACACTGCGCCCTTGAAGATAGACATATAAGCTGGTAGTCAGCCATGCAGCGATTGAAAGTATTGGAAGCGAAAGAGTTTTAATCATGTAAAATTACCTCCTTTAAACTATCATGAAATCATTAGGAGCAGAAGCCGCATGAAAAGGGACCCAAGTCCTATACATAAAGATGACAAACGAGCAGGTTTTTCTTCGAATAGTAGGTAAGAGTACTGAGTTGAAAATGTTCTTTTCTTTTATGGTAGCACAAACGAAAGAAGGAATTTATAAGCATCGTGGAAGAGGTGGTAAAGTAAACGGCTGAAGAAGCGGTAGGATCACGCTTTGTGTTTATTTGAATCAATAAAGAGATTTTTCATTCTTAATTTGTATTATTTCTTATTTAATAAGAAAAAGGGGTGGAATTTCTTGGATTTTCCTATATTTCCCGCTTTATTGGCTATTATTTCTTGTAATGCTTGATTAGAAATAGTATTATTTAATAAAAGGAGGGATTTATCAATGGATAATGTATTAGTCAAAAATGCAATGGCAGAATTGAAAGAAGCCAATATTCGGATTACTCCCCAACGTTATGCGATTTTAGAATACCTGATTGAAAATCACACACACCCGACAGCAGATGAGATTTACCGATCATTAGAAAGTCGTTTTCCTAATATGAGTGTTGCCACTGTCTACAATAATTTAAGATTGTTCACTGAAATCGGATTTGTTCAGGAGATGAATTATGGAGATGCGTCCAGTCGTTTTGATTTCAGCTCGAAGAAGCATTACCATGCGATTTGTCAGAACTGCGGCAAAATCGTTGATTTCCATTACCCTGGTTTAGAGGATGTTGAGATGGCAGCCAGCCGTTTGACTGGATTTGAAATCAATGAACATCGTCTGGAACTGTACGGACTATGTCCGGATTGTCAAAAACTGAAAGAACAGGAGTAGGCGTATGATCAAAAAGGTACATACAGAAAGTGCACCAAAAGCAATTGGACCTTATGTTCAAGGGAATATTGTAAACGGTCTATTGTTTGCTTCGGGGCAAGTACCGCTTCATCCGGAAACGGGAGAGATAGTTGGTACAACAATCAAGGAACAGACGGAACAGGTATTGAAAAATGTCGCAGCAATTTTGGCAGAGGCCGGCAGTTCTTTTGATCAAGTAGTCAAAACTACTTGCTTTTTGAAGAATATGGAGGATTTCGCAGCATTTAATGAAGTGTACGCCGGAGCCTTTACGGATCATCTTCCGGCAAGATCTGCTGTAGAGGTTGCTCGGTTGCCAAAAGATGTTCTAATTGAGATTGAAGTTATTGCTTCAGTTCATGCGTAACAAGGAATTTCACAAGTGTTTGTCAGTAAACGTCAGAGAGCTTGCGATCAGTTGAGAAGCCAATGCTTCCTTAGCTTGAAAGAGTTCTTCAGACAATCTGCTGCTTTTAATTCTAGGAATACCGCGATTTTTAGTAGATTGAAAAGCGATCCGGGCATTTGATGCTCGGATCGCTTTTTTTGATTTGTATAGAGAGTGAACCTATTTCACTTATAAATAATAAGTGTATTGCGAAAGTTTGTGAAAAAATATTTTTGAATTCACAAGCATGATAATCGAATAATGATTCTTAGTTTGCTATAGTTCTAATTGTAAGCTAGTTAGAGATGAATCCTATGAAAGAAAAGAGCTTGTGAGAGTGATTCCTTTGTTTATACAAAGGGTAAAAATCACTGTTTGGGCATAGAATCTTTTATAAGATTTATATAGCTGCATATTAAGAAATCGTTGAAAGAAGGGGAACACATAATGAAAGTTGTAGTTGTAGGTTGCACTCATGCTGGAACAGCTGCTGTAAAGAACATTTTGGCTAATCATCCGGAGGCAGAAGTAACTGTCTATGAAAGAAACGATAATGTGTCGTTTTTATCATGCGGAATTGCGTTATATGTTGGAGGCGTTGTGAAAGATCCTGCAGGTTTGTTCTATTCTAATCCAGAAGAGCTGGCATCACTTGGTGCTAAAGTAAACATGGAGCATGAAGTTCAATCTATTGATGTTGACAACAAAAACGTTGTTGCAAAAGACCTGAAAACTGGTGAGGTTGAAACAGTGTCTTACGATAAACTGGTAATGACAACTGGTTCTTGGCCAATCATTCCACCAATTCCAGGTATCGACTCTGAAAATATCCTATTGTGTAAAAACTACAATCAGGCAAATGTAATCATTGAAAAAGCAAAAGATGCGAAAAAAGTGGTGGTTGTCGGCGGAGGCTATATCGGAATCGAATTGGTTGAGGCTTTTGTTGAATCCGGTAAAGAAGTTACGCTGATTGATGGACTGGATCGTATTCTTAATAAATATCTAGATAAAACTTTCACAGATGTTTTAGAAAAAGAGTTAGTTGATCGTGGTGTACAGCTTGCTTTAGGTGAGAATGTAAAAGAATTCAAGGCAGATGAAGCTGGTGTTGTGAAGAAAGTCATTACTCCTAGTCAGGAGTTCGATGCAGATATGGTTATCATGTGTGTAGGCTTCAGACCAAACACAACCCTTCTTGAAGGAAAAGTTGATATGCTGCCGAACGGTGCGTTGATCGTGGATGATTACATGCATACAAGCAATCCAGATATCCTAGCTGCTGGAGATAGTGCAGTCGTACACTATAACCCAAGCGGAACGAACAACTATATTCCATTAGCAACAAATGCAGTGCGTCAAGGAATGCTCGTTGGTTACAACTTAACTGAAAACAAATTGGCGTATCGAGGTACACAAGGTACATCCGGGCTTTACTTATTTGGCTGGAAAATCGGTTCTACTGGTGTGACAATGGAAAGCGGTAAATTGAATGGTTTAGATGTTGAAGCAACTTACTTCGAGGATAATTATCGTCCTGAATTCATGCCGACAACAGAAAATGTTATGATGGAATTAGTCTATGAAAAAGGAACGAATAGAATCGTTGGTGGACAACTGATGTCTAAATACGATATTACTCAATCCGCTAATACCTTATCATTGGCTGTTCAAAACAAAATGACTGTTGAAGATCTTGCTATTTCAGATTTCTTCTTCCAACCTCATTTTGACAGACCTTGGAACTATCTGAACCTGCTGGCTCAAGCAGCATTAGCTGACATCAATAATAAATAATCTGATTTACCTGATGTTGGAGGTTTGCAGCAAAGTAGTATTGGATACCTATTTTAGAAGTAAATGCAAGTGCGGGAAGAGTATTCCTGTGCTTGTTTTTTTTTGATAACGAATGGCTTCAGCTCTATTCTATGTCGTTTTTTCTACAGCTGTATTAAGGTGTATATTTTGCCTTTTTTTATTATTTTTGAGATGCTTATACTGTAAGAAAAAAGGGGTGGAGGAATGACTAAAGAAATAAAAGAAAAGATAATTCGTTCGCTTTTTGCATTTATCGGTGTGGGCATTTTAGCACTGGGAGCAGCGACGTTGCGGATTGGGCAGGTTGGTCTTGACCCTTATACAGCGGCAAACATTGGTGTGGGCAACACCCTCGGACTGTCTTTGGGTGTCTATCAGCTAGGGATCAATATAGTTATTCTGATTCTAGTCTTCATTTTTGGAAGAAAGTATATCGGGATAGGGACGATCATCAATATGGTTTTGACAGGCTTCTTTATTGATTTTTTCACATGGATGTACACTGATATATTTACGATTAAGCTGACACTTGTGATTCGAGGTCTTTTATTGATTGCCGGGGTGCTGATTTTTACCTTTGGTGCATCTTTTTATATGTCAGCGAAGCTTGGCAATGCACCCTATGATGCGATTGCTCCTATCATCGTTGATCGAACGCATTTCAGCTATCGAAGTGTGCGGGTCACTCAGGATATTGGTTTCGTACTGTTGGCATTTCTGTTCGGCGGGCCCGTAGGTATCGGAACGGTCATCAATGCTTTTTTCACAGGTCCGTTGATCGAGTTCTGGAATCAAAAGGTCAGCGAACCGCTGATTGAAGAACAGGTTATGAAAGTGAATACAATGAATAAAGGCAGGTGATCAAACAGATCCCTGCTTTTTTGTGCGTGTGAGTTAAGTTTTAAAGAGCTTTCTTTCCTAGTGTTCCATTGTTCACTTTAAGGTTACATGGTATGGTTTAAGAGAGGACAGGAGGGAATGAAAATGACTATAGGTACAAAGATTCGAACCTATCGGAAGGAGCGACAGCTGACACAGGAAAATCTTGCGAAGCAGTTGAATGTTTCAGCAGGTGCTGTCAGTAAATGGGAAACAGGGACAACGCTTCCGGATACAGAGCTATTGGTTCCATTGGCAAATGCACTTCAGGTGAGTTTGGATGAACTGTTTGATTTTTCATTAAAGCTGTCAGAGTTGAGAGTGAAGGAAATAGGAGAAGAGATTGTTGGTTGCTTTGAAAAGGACTATTTTTCAAAAGGACTGCTCTTAATAGAAAGGTACACACAAGAATTTCCCCACTCGGAGGAGCTGATTTTTCAAGCGGCTCACTTGGTTTGGAAGTATAGTCTTCTTACTCCCTTTAAAGATGAAGAAGAGGTAAGAGGAAGGCGAAGAAAAGCCTTAGAGCTATACAGACGATTGTTCAACTCTGATGATGAGCTTATGAGGCTGCATGCTATGTATAGCGGCGCTGTGATTTTGATGACTGAAAATAACATAGAAGAATTGGAAGTCTTGCTTGAGCAAATTCCATCAGCAGATTATGATACGTTTTATATGCACCTGCATGTGCTGGAAAGTAAAAAGGAATATTTGCAGGCACAAACGCTCTCTATCAATAAGTTGTTTAGTAGAACGAATGAGGTAAGCTCTTTATTAGCAATCGTTGGAAGAATATATGAAGAAATCGGTGATAACAAACAGGCCGCTGTTTGCTTTACCTTGCTGGAGCAGTTGGAACAGCTTTTCCAGCTTATTTCCCCTTCAATGACTGCTCATAGAAAAATAAAACAGTTGATGAAAGATGATCACACTGAACAAGCTGCTTTATTGCTGGAACAGCAAGTGTTAGAGCTGGTTAAAAAGCCTCTGAACTGGGAACAGCATTTTCTGTTTTCTTCCATCAAACTTTCTGCTGCTGATCAGGAGCAAAAGAAGATTAGACGATTGTACCTACAGGAAATGTTGGAGGAGTTCAATGAATTGGCAGATTACCCCGCCTATCAGAAAGCTATAGAGCTTGCGGAGATATTTTAGTTCATGCATTGAGTTTGTCTGTGATGGAAATGTAGTATTGCTGTCTTTACAGGAGTAGAAATGTTACGTGTTATATATGGCTGGGATTAGTTGATCTCAGCCTTTTTTCGTTGTCTCAAGTTTTTTTCTTATCTTTATTAAAATGTTTCTCATTTTTACTACAGAAAATGAAAATCCATGATAGTATAACGAAGGATAGAAATGAGAGAGGAGACCATAGATGAAAACAATTATTATGAAAAACTCAGTTCGTGATGCTCTTTATGTGACCGTAGGGTCTTTTTTATTGGCTGCAGCAATCAATAGTATTTTACTGCCTATGTCGATTGTTTCAGGTGGGGTATCAGGACTTAGTATTGTACTCAATCACTTTTTCGGGTGGAATCCTGCCCTTACATTGTATGCAATCAATATTCCCTTGCTTGTTCTTTGCTTTATTTTTTTAGGGAAGGAAAATGGGTTTAAAACATTATACGGCAGCTTGATTTTTCCTTTTTTTGTAGGAATCACTGCCAATATTCCGGCTCTTACAGATAACCTATTCCTGGCTTCTATTTATGGCGGTATTGGTGTAGGAATTGGGCTAGGTCTAGTCTTTCGAGGAAATGCATCGACGGGCGGCACGGCAATTCCGGCTCAAATCATTCACAAATATTTTAAGGTACCCCTTGGCTTATCTGTATCAATTGTAGACGGATTTATTATTTTATCAGGTTTATTGGCATTTGATGTGGATCGCATTCTATTTTCAATGATTTGTCTCTTTTTAACAGGAAGAGTGATCGACATCATTCAAGTAGGTGTTGTTCGTTCGAAAAATGTATTTATTGTCTCTCCAAAATATGCAGAGATGAAGCAGGAGCTCTTGAAGAATCTGGATAAAGGTGTGACCTTGATCCCGATAGAAAGCGGTTATCATGGGAAAAATAGTATGATGATCATGACAGTCATTAAAGAAAAAGACTTTCCAAGTCTAAAAGAGAATTTATTGCAGATCGATGAGCATGCCTTCATTGTATCTATGGCGGCCAGTGAAGTATTTGGACGAGGCTTCAGTTTGCAGCGAATTTTTGAATATATGGAATAAAAAAATATGCAGCAGACAAGATGCAGTCGGAAAATCCGGCTGTTTTTTTCATAAAAATTTGCTTATTTCTTATAGAAACTGCTCTGCTGATAGAAATTATTGGTATAATAAAACAATAAATTTTTACCGATGAATGTACGGATAAAAGAAAAGAGGACAGCTATGGGAAATAGAGGATTGTTGATCATTGATTTGCAAAAAGGATTGGAGTCAGAGGAAGAGAAGCTTTATCAGCTTGACGAGGTGCTTGCGCAAACCAACGAACGAATCGATGACTATAGAAAAAAATCATTGCCGATCATTTTTGTTCAGCATGAGGATGAAGAACTGATTGTAAATTCAGAAGGCTGGCAGCTTTTTCCAGCGCTTCATGCAGAAAAAGAAGACATTTATATCGGGAAGACCCATGCAAATTCATTTTATCAGACAGATCTGTTAAAACACCTGCAGCTTTTATCAATTGAAGAGCTTGAAATTTGTGGTGCTCAAACAGAGTATTGTGTGGATACAACGATTCGGATGGCTCATGGCTTGGGTTACCAGTTGTATATGAAAAAGGGAACTGTGACGACGTTGGATAATGGTCGATTGGCGGCGGCTGAAATCATCGCTCATCACGAAGCGATATGGGATCAACGATTTTTGACATTCCTCTAATGTTCTCTTGACACTCTCCTTAGGTCAGGGTGTATCCTTGAGATGATCATAGTAGAAGGAGGGGAATTGTATGAAGTCGATCCAGGCAAAAAAAATCCTGACGAAAACCAAAAACAGAAACTGGTTTGGCACTGATTACAATATGAATATTTACCGTGGGTGTCACCATGGCTGTATCTATTGCGATTCAAGAAGCGAGTGTTATCAGATAGATGATTTTGATCAGGTCAGCTATAAGGAAAATGCCTTAGAGCTGTTGAATCAGGAGCTGCAGGGAAAAAGAAGCAAAGGCGTCATAGGATTCGGAGCGATGTCTGATGCATACAATCATTTGGAAAAAAAGCAATTATTGACTGTAAAAGCACTTGGTTTGATTGATGCACATGGTTTTGGTGTTTCTTTAGCGACTAAGAGCAGATTAGTGGAAAGAGATATAGAACAATTTAAATCAATCCAGCAGCATTCTCCTGTAAATATCGGTTTTTCCTTCTGTACCTCTCATGATCGACTTGCAAGTAAGATTGAACGTAATGTTTCTCTACCTAGTGAACGGTTTGAGGCACTGGCTAAATGCAAAGAGAGCGGCTTGTACAGCGGTGTTTTGCTGATGCCGGTATTGCCTTATATTACAGATAATTGGAAGCTGTTAGCTGATTTAGTCTTAAAAGCAAAGAATGCAGGGGCAGATTACATCTATCCATTATTTGGTATGACCTTAAGAGACAGACAAAAAAATCATTACTTTGATTCTTTAGAAAAGCTTTCACCGGAAATTGCTGAGAAGTACCGAAAAAATTTCAAGGATACTTATTTTTTCCCAGCTGAGAATTATGAGTATCTCAATGACAGCTTTAAAAATATGTGTACAAAATTGAGTATTTCCTATGAAATGACAGATATTATAGAGGGATATCAAAAAAGCTATCAGATGGAGCAGGGAAGTCTGTTCTAAAATGAAAGGGTGACGAGAAAGATGATTGTTCGATCAATTGCAAGAGGCGATGGTGCCGATTTTTTGGCGATGCAGTATCAATTGGATAAGGAAAGTCAGTACATGCTGTTGATGCCGGAGGAAAGAACAACGACTGTTGAAGAAATGGAAAGGCATATTGCTGATACATTGCTTCTAAGTGATTTCCTGTTTGTCGCTCTTGACGATGATGGACGAATCAGCGGCTATATACAGGCAGAAAGAAATAGACCAAAAAAAATAAAACATTCTGCTTATATTGTGATTGGCTTATTGGAAAAGATGCAGAGAAAAGGGATTGGAACAGCTTTTTTTGAGGAGCTGGTGCGCTGGGCGGAGAAGGAGCAGGTTACTCGTCTTGAACTAACAGTGATCACAGAAAATACTGGGGCAGTTGCTTTGTATGAAAAAGCAGGTTTCGAAATTGAAGGAACAAAAAGACGCGCCATTTTTCAAAATGGCGCTTATCTGAACGAATACTATATGGCTAAATTATTGAACTGATTCAATGGGATTGGCTGTTATCGAACACTTAGAACGGCTCCAACCAAGACTGTTGTATCTGTCAGATTGTTTTTAAGCATCAGCTCTTCAAGAGATAATCCATGCTGCTCAGCAATAAGTGACAAGGAGTCGCCGGCTTGAACAACGTAAGTATCAGCTTGCTCTTGACTCTCTGCAGGCGAATCAGCTTGCGCTGCCTGCTGTTCTGGATTCTGTGCAGCAGCAGGGTCCTGATTCTCAGCAGAGGATTCTTGTGTAGTCTCTTCTTGAGAAGCCGCAGCTTCACTAGAAGTGGATGACGGCTGTGTTGTACTAGATGGTGTAGTTGTATTCTGAGCGGTAGAGACTGTTGAATTGCTCTTACTAAGTTTATCTACCTCATTTTCAAGTCTTGAGACCTGACCAGTGAATTTATCTTGATTTTTCTCGGATTGATATGCGTGATAACCTAAGTATCCAAGAACAATTGTATTTATGAACAGTAAGATAAGAAGAAGTATAGATATTCCTGAAGAACCAGCACCTCTTCTTGCAGACCGACTATTTTGTTTTTCTCCCATGTTAACGCTCCCCTTTGCTTGATTCTCAAATGTTAGTATAGCATATTTACAAAAAAATAACTTGTGTTTTTCTAAAAGTTTGTTATTTAACTAAAACAGAAAGGTACAAAAACACCTATTTTGATAGAAAACTTTGTCAATTATATGTTACCAGTCTTTCTGTATGGTCGTCAATAGCAGATAGAAAAAAGGAGGGATTCAACTGGAACAATCAATCGAAGAAAATCAATTAAAGAAAATTGAAGCGTATGCAGCGGCAGTTCTTGCTGATGATTTAAGCGGTCATGACATGGATCATGTAAAGCGTGTTGTTCAATTGGCAGAAGAGATTGCTGCGCATGAAACCTGTTCTTTGTTTGTTGTAAAGGCTGGAGCGTATCTACATGACGTAATTGATGATAAGCTAGTAGTCAATGAAGAAGAGGCTTGTCAAAAAGCAGCGATTTTCCTAAGGGATATAGGCGTGACTTCAGGAATAACAAAAGAAATTCTTCATGTAATGACAAATGTTTCTTATAGTAAAGAAGTATTGCAAGGCAGAAATAGACTGCTTACTATTGAAGCTGAAATCGTTCAAGATGCCGATCGATTGGATGCACTAGGGGCAATGGGGATTATTCGCACCGCCTATTATGGAGGGAAAAAGGGACATAAAATCCATGACCCGCAAAAGCCGGTTCAAAGGTTTGAAACAAAGGAGGCCTATCGTGAAGGCAGTACAGTGATCAATCACTTCTATGAGAAGCTGCTGAAGCTTCAAGAGGGTCTTCATACCGAACATGCAAGGAAACTAGGCAAAAAAAAGCATGATTTTCTTTTACTGTTTTTAGAACAATTTTTAGAAGAATGGGGATAAAATAAAACGTTTGAAATACCACGGATTTTCCGCGGACTTCAAACGTTTCTAATTAGAATCTATTTTTGTCAAACAAACACCTCAGCCTAAGGCTCTCATTTTCTTCAAAGAGCTGAAGTACACGCAAATCAATGTACCTGCTATGCCTAAAATGAATAGGAGGAATGCTGCTCCGGCACCTTTTCCTTCGCCGAAGAGCAGCAGAATAGCTGTTGGCTGTTTCATCAGCGGTTCAAACCATTTATCGATCAAGATACCTGCAAGCAAGTGACCAAGAGGGATCGTAAAGAATTGAAGGGCATTTCTTACGGAATAGACTCGTCCCTGCATGTTTAATGGGATATTTTCCCGAAGAAGTACATCCATATTTGCACTCATGAATGGGATCGGCAACCAGCCTAACACAGCACCGATACACCAGATAGGGATCGAATCAGTGAATGCCAAAATGAAATTCTCTGTTGCCATTGAGATAAAGAGAGCGGTGCAAATGACCTTGATTCGATTTTTTGGTGCCATTCTAACTGAGACAATGATACTCCCAATCAAGCTGGCTAAGCCTGTAAAGCCGTTGACTAATCCAAGAACTGTTTCTCTGTCAGGATATTTAGCTAAAACAAGTGCCGGCAAAGCAGTATCTGACATAGAAGCAATAAGATTGATTGCTGATAGAAAAAGAATCAATTCGAGGATGCCTCTGTTGTCCTTTAAAAATCCGATGCCGTCTCTTATCAAATCCATCACGGGAACCTTATTGTCTGTGTCTTCACCAGTCAAATCAGAAGGCTCTTTCAGTGGAATAAAAAAAAGCAGAGCAATGAACGCTGTACAAAAGGCCAAGATATCGATCAGTAGAACAACTTTGATGCTGAAAAACGACAGCAGCATTGTTGCGATGACTGGCGTCAGCATTGTCACAAGAGAATTAGAGAAGGAACGCATACCGCTTGTTCTCTGAAAATACTCTTTGGGGACCAATAATGTGATTGCAACATCCGATGCAGGGGATTGGAAAGCCCCCATAATGCCATTGATACTATTGATCACATATAAGTGCCAAATCATCAACTGTCCGTTCTGCAATAGGAAGAATGCTGCTATAGTCCCAAGAGCAGCGATACTATCACAAAACAGCATCGTTCGTTTCTTATTCCATTTGTCACTGAAGGCACCGGCAAACATACTTAAAAGTACATAAGGTGCATATGAACAAACGGTCAATAACCCCATGGTCAGAGCAGAGCCCTGCTGCTGATAGATCCAGATAATCAAGGCATAACTGGTCATTGAGCTTCCAAAGGTAGAGAATGTCTGTGTTGTCCATAAAATAATAAAGCTTTTCAAATCTTTTTTTTGTTGTTTCATCATGACTTTGCTCCTTAATAAACATAATTGTGTTATTAAAAATGCAAAGTCGTTTGGAACAGTTGACTACTTTATTCTCCATGCAAGTTGTTCCAAAGACTTTGCATGGAGTTTTTTGATGCAAATAACCATAGTCATTTCCTCCTCAATCGTTGAATGTTCTTTTATTATAGCGAATTTTCCAACAGCTGGCAGTAATTTTTCGGAATTAGTTGATTTTCTCAGTCATTTGTCCCATGCAAAATACGTCGCGGGACTTATAGGAGAATTGGAATCTCTGATATATACTAAATGTATAAATAAGATTAGTGAGGGGAAAATAAAATGAAAAAGATAGGATTAATGATGTTAGGGATCACAGGCTGCTTTGTATTGGCTGGTTGTCAGTCTTGGGGGAATTCATCGTACGAGGAGAAGCAGTATGAGAACACAGGAAATGTGCAATCACTTGAAATCAATGATGATAATATGAAAATAAATGTAGTTGGTGTCGATGATGATCAGCCGTTAACAATCAATTATCACGAGAGTGAATATGAAACCTATAAAATTAGTGAACAAGGAAATAAGGTATCAATGAAGAAGCAGAATCGTTCCAGAGGCTGGAATATCTTTTCATTTTTTAACTGGAATTTTGATGATATTGAACTCACGGTAGAGGTTCCGAAGGATCAGCTGAAAAATTTGAACATTACAACAAAAAACGGCAAGATAGTAGTAGAAGGTTTAACAGTCAAAGAAAGCAGACTGAAAACGACAAATGGCAGCTTATTGGTGGAAGATTTTCGGGCAACAGACATACTTAAGCTGGAAACAACGAATGGTAAGGTAGAACTATCTGATGTTCAGGTCAAAGAAGGGCAAATTGAAACAACAAATGCGAAGATCAATTTCGATCAGCTGGTGATTGAAGATTCTTTTAAAGCAGAAACGACGAATGGTAAAATCAGAGGAACAATTGAAGGCAGCCAGAAGGACTTTGAAATTGAATCTAAAACGACGAATGGCGATAACAATTTAGAAAATTCTGGAACTGGGTCTAAAAAATTAAAGCTGAAAACAACAAATGGTTCTGTTCGTGTTGACTTCAGCAAAGATTGATTCAATAAAATAATAAGTAGTTTTAAATCTGAAGAGTGTGTGGGCATATTTACTGGCTTGCATGCTCTTTTATCTATAAACTAAGCCTGAGCTTTGGTAAAATAAGAAAAAGGATCTTCTCAAGATGCGATGAGGAAGTGAAACTAAGCAGTTTCGCCTGAATCTGCATAGTAAAGAAAGTAGAATCAGCTATTATTTATCTGCTGATCCATGTACCTTTGAAAGGAGAAGCACATGTCAGAAGAATCAATCAATATCCAAAGACTTGAGGAAGCTATTTTTGTGAAAAAAGCTGAAGGAACGGAGGTAAATTACTTTCTTTATCCCGAATTTGAGGTCCATAGAAATAGGCTGTCGCCGGGTGTCATTCAGGGATGGCATGCTCATCAGATCGTTGAAGAAGTACTCACATGTACCGACGGAACGTTTACAGTAGAAGTGATAGAGAACGGCAGTCTTATTTCAATTGTGGTGGAACAGGGAGATGTTGTTCGTGTAAAGAAGAGCATTCATCGGTTGGTAAATCAGAGTAACACTGCTGCTGAGTTTATTGTTTTCCGCTTTGTTCCAACTGGAAAAAGCCAGCAAGAGAAGATCAAGCTGGATAAACGTGAATATACAAAGGAAGAAATAGCTGAATTACTCAACAGGTAACGAGACGATGGTAAGAGGGAATACTTATACGAAAGAGCACATAGTGAAGTGAGTGGGACAATAATCTGTTGCCACTCTTTTCCATACTCTAAATCCGAATAAACGGCTTATTGCTTGTAGCTAAACACTTCTGTCTCAGCCTCTTTTTTTGCTAACAGGAATTTTGGGAAATTCTTGATGCTATCACACATGATCCTTGTTTTTTTTTAAAATTGTTTGATTAATAGTTAGGCTATGATAAACTTATAGAAGATACTTTCGAAAGAGTGTTTTAAAAGGGGCGGAGAAATGAAAAGTGTGCAACCTAAAAATATGAAATGGCACAATGAACGGTTGATCATTGAGTATTTATTGAAAAAGTCTGTTGCTGCAAAATCAGAAATTGCCGAGGCAACAGGGATGAGCGTTACGACAGTTCGAACGCAACTGAAATCCTTGATTGAAAGAAAAGCTGTTTGTACTTTTGGCGATCCTGAGTCATTGGGGGGAAGACCAGCTGAAAAATATACACTGACTGATTCTTTCGCACCAATACTTTATGTGGCTTTCGGCTTTGAAAAAACTGAATTAACTATTCTATCTATGACAGGAAAGTTACTGTTGGAAAAAACGATTCCTACAGAGCTATTGGATGAAGAGGTAGCAGCTTTGTTGAGCAATAAACCTCAAATTGACTTAGTAGAGATTTCCGTGCCGGGAATTCCAATCAAGAAGGGGTTCCTTTATGGAGAAAATTTGGAGGAGGGCAATTCGTATTCCTTTGGTTTCCTTGATGATCTACCCTCTAATATATTTATTGAAATATTAAATGATTTGAATTTATGTGCAATCGGTGAGTTGAAAAATTATCCTGAGGTCAATCACTTGGTCTATCTCTCCTTCAGCGGCTGTGCGGGGACGGGGATCATCATTGATCGAAAATTATATACAGGTCATCAGGCATTTGCTGGGGAGCTGGGCATGCTGAGCTATGAAGGTAAGCTGATTGATGAGTGGCTAAATAGTCCTGATGAAAAAGAAAGAAGTAAGGTGATCCAGTTTGTGCTGGAGCTTATTTCATTGACCCTCAGCCCTGAAGTACTTGTTTTTTCGGAAAGTAAGCTGCCTCAAGAAAAGATTCTGCAGATAGTCAGCAATCTTCAAAATAAATTATGGGCTGAACCAAAGATTGTTTTCAAAGATTCTAAAAAGCAGAATGGCTTATCGGGCGCCCATCATCAGGCAATTGATTTGTTTCTTAAGAAAGGATGGGAAGAGGCATGAAAAAAGGTAAAGTCCTTCTCTTTTTATTAGTTATCTATTTGACATTCATCAGTCTGGGTTTACCAGATTCAGTTTTGGGAACAGCTTGGCCAGTCATTCATGAGGAGTTTAGGGTATCCTCCGGCTCAGCCGGCTGGATTGCTATGGTGATTTCAATATGTACAGTTATTTCCAGCCTACAAACAGCGACTCTTGTTCGTCGATTTGGAACAGCTCGTTTAGTGATTCTCAGTGTGTTCTTGACGCTGATCGGTTTGATTGGCTTTGGATTAACTCAATCCTACAGTTTTTTTATCGTTTTTGCCATCCCGTTAGGACTTGGGGCCGGAGCGATCGATACAGCTTTGAACGACTATGTTGCTCTTCATTTTAAAGCACATCATATGAACTGGCTTCATGGCTTCTGGGGGATTGGAGCGACCTTGGGCCCAGTGATCATGGGAGCAGTTCTTTTGAACAAATGGAGCTGGCGTTCAGGCTATTTCGCTATTGGAGGCCTTCAGCTGGCAGTTGTTATTGTTTTGATTTTCAGCCTTCCCCTCTGGAAAAGAGAAACGAGAGTTGAAGAAGCAACGATAGTAAAAGAAAAGTCAGGACCAACTATACTTGATACACTGAAGATTCCAGGAGTTCTGTACTCTGTTCTATCTTTTATATTTTACGTGGGAATCGAGGCCTCTATTGGTTTATGGGGAAGCAGTTTCCTAATCGCCATGAAAGGAATTGATATTGGTCATGCCGGCTTTATTGTTTCTACATTTTATGGCAGCCTAACCGTCGGGCGTATGGTATCAGGATTTTTGACCTTTCGGTGGTCAAATAGATTCATCCTCTATGGAAGTGAGATACTGTTGCTTCTTGGTATTCTAACTATTTATTTAGCCGATAGTGATGTGGTGATACTGGGATTTGCTTTGACAGGGTTGGGTAGTGCAGCCATTTTTCCAACCATGCTGCATGAGACACCAAAACGCTTTGGTACATCCAATTCTGGAGCGGTCATGGGTGTACAGATTGGATTAGCTTATGTAGGGACAGCAGGATTGCCGTTTGTTCTTGGATTATTCGCAGAAGCTGTTTCGATGATTGCTTTTCCAATCGCCTTAGTAGTATTTAGCTTGATCCTGTTGATTTCAACCATCAGAATAGAAAAAATTACAGGAAAGGATGAGGAGAAAATATGATAGTAGTTGATACACATGAATTTCATTGGCAGTTCAAATCTTCTTGTGTTGCGAAAGGAAATCAGCTGGAAATAGATGCAACTGAAAAATCTGATTATTTTATTGACCCTGCTTCAGGGAAAAAATCAATCAACGCACCGTTTTTATATACTGAAATTGTTGGAGATTTCACCGTAAATGCAAAGGTCTCAACTGATTTTAAAGACGTTTATGATGCGTGTACGCTATTATTTTGGGACCATGAACAGCTATGGGGGAAGCTCTGCTTTGAGTATACAGACATTGGAGCAAATGCTGTTGTCAGCGTGGTGACTCAAGGCACTTCGGATGATGCGAATGGTCAGTCGATTACTACCAGTCATGTCTGGCTTCAAATTTCAAGACAGGGACAGCTTTTTTCTATGCACTATTCACTTAATGGCAGGGACTATCGGATGGTTCGTTACTTTTCCCTTCCGTGCAGTGAAAAGCTGAAGGTTGGCTTCTCTGCTCAATCGCCTCTAGGTAATGGTGGAACTGCGAAATTTAAGGAAATAACCATACGCAACAGCAGCTTAACAGATATGAGGGCAGGCAGCTAAGCAAAAAAACAAGCACTGGGCATCTTAGATGCCTGAAGTGCTTGTTTTTTATTGTTCCTAGTTGAAAGGCTTTATTCAGCATTTAGCTAAACAAGCGCTAGTTCTACTTCAATATTGCCGCGTGTTGCTTTAGAATATGGGCAAAAATCATGAGCCTTTTCCAAATATTCTTTTGCTGTCGTTTCGTCTAATCCATCCACATGAACATCCAATACGACTCCGATTTGATAACCGCCGTCATCAGTTGTATATAAAGACACACGTGCTTTGACTGTTGTTTCAGCTTCAAGGTTATCTGCTTTCAGTACGTGCTGCAATGCTCCGTTAAAGCAGGAAGCATAGCCCGCAGCAAATAGCTGTTCAGGATTGGTTCCTTCAGCATGTAGTCCAGGGGGTGTAATCTTCAAATGCATTGCTCCATTTGGTGCTTCCACATAACCATCTCTACCGCCGTGATTTGTCATCGCTGTTTCATACATTTTTTTCATTATTTGTTCCTCCGTTCATACTACTTAATTCCATTCTAGGACTTTAAAGGATTTCATTCAATTAATTCGACTTGTGAAGAGTATGGTAAAATGGAGAGAGAAAACTGAAAAAGTAGTTAAAATAACATTTGTTATTTAGTGGTGATCGACTCTATCATATGTCCATCTTGAGGATTTGGCAATCAAATAAAGTCAAAGAAGAACAGCTATAGCAGTTGGATGACTCGTGGGAAAAGTACAAAAGTTAATGCCTCAATAGGAGCTGATTTGATCACTGAAAACGACAAGTTAAAGGGCGAAGGGAATTAGTGAAAATGAAAAATACATTATCCGGCGGACGCTCGGGAAAGATTTTTAAGATAAAAAATACGGTCGTACGTCCAGCAAATCCTTGGACAAAGAATGTTCACGGTTTTTTAGCCTATCTAAAAAATAAACAGATTGATTTTGTTCCAACGCCTATTGCGTTCTCTGATTCTGAGGAGATTGTTTCATTTATGGATGGCGCAGTCTATAATGAGCCTTTACCTGAAATGATGCTTACTGATGAGATGATTATTTCAGCAGCGCGACTGCTCCGACAATTCCATGAGGCAGGCAGCAGTTATTTGAGCAGTCTGACAGGGCGGGAGGTATGGATGCTTGATTCCGCAGCTCAGCCGGAAGTGATGTGCCACGGGGATTTTGCACCGTATAATGTGACGATCATGGACGGGGTTGCCAAAAACTTGTTTGATTTTGATACGCTTCATCCTGGTAGTCGTTTAGAGGACATTTCCTATGCGGTGTACCGATGGGTTCCATTCTACTCAACGACTGAAGAGGGGGCGTTAGAGGAAAGGCAGCAATTAGAACGGTTAAGGCTGTTTTTGGATACATACGATCTTTCTATGGCAGAAAGAGAAAGGCTTCCTGAAGCAATGATCAATCGATTGGAACAGCTAGTTCATTTTATGCAGGTACAGGCTGAAAACGGGAATAGAGACTTTCAAAAAAATATTGATGATGGGCATCTTGGAAAATATCTTAATGATATTACCTATATCATTGGAATGAAGGATAAGATACGTTCAGCTATTATGGAGGAATGTTAATGAGAATTTCTGATGCACTTTACGGAGAATATATGTTAGAGGATGTCTTATCAGCATTGATAGAAAGTAAGGAAATTCAAAGATTGAAGGACGTTCATATGGCTGGGGCAGCCTATCTCGTCGACTCCTGTTGGAATGAAACGAGATACGAGCATTCTGTGGGAGTTATGCTGCTGATTCGCCGTTTGGGCGGCTCATTAGAGGAACAAATAGCCGGCTTACTTCATGATGTGTCTCACACTGCCTTTTCTCATTTGATTGACTTCGTCATGAAAAATACCAAAGAAGATTTTCACGAAGAAATCAAAGAGCAGCAACTTAAAGAGAGCACCATTCCAGCGATTTTAGCGGAATACGGTTATGACTATACAACTCTTTTGCTAAACGATGATCAGTGGTCGATTTTGGAACAGTCTGCTCCGGATATTTGTGCAGATCGCATCGATTACACATTAAGGGAAATTCACCGATATTTTGATGTTCCCCTCACTGAAATTCATGGATTCATCAAAGCTATGGAAATAATTGACGGAAAAATTGTTTTGACTGAGCTATTTTGGGGAGAATGGTTTGTTGATCAGTATAAGAAAATCGTGATTGATTTTTTCTATGCGCCTTTGAATGTTTACAGCTGTGAAATAGTTGGGAAAATGCTGGCTCACTCATTAAAAACAGGGGTGGTTACGGAATCTGACTTACATGAAACAGATACCTTTCTTTGGCAGAAAATGACTATTTCAAAAGATCGACAGCTGCATGCATGGGCTAAACAGCTGCGGGCAAAGATTTCTTTTGCATTTGTTGATGAGGATTCGATGTATGATCTTCACCAGCAAAAGAAAGTCAGATATGTTGACCCGTTGATTGAGTACCAAGGCGATGTGATTAGCGTTTCTAAGCTTTCGCAATCAGCAGCTGAGCAAATCACACAAATGATTGAACAAGGGGAAAAAGGGATTTATTTGAGCTACAGGATAGAGGAAATAGTTGATAACTAGAGGAGGAGGATAATGTGGAACTGACAGCATATACCGGCCAGAAAGAATACGCCAGACAGATAGAAAGCTATCAACTACCTGATGAGCAGATACTTTTTTCAGGGCTGCCGGCTACAGCCATTAAGCTCGCTGAGGGTGATCCAGATAAATATCCTATCTTTTTGGTAGATGATCAGCAGTTACCAGTATTTTTTATTCTGCATAAAAATGAAGGAGTCAAGCCATACACTGCAAATGATCAAGCGATGCTCCTTAGAAGCTTTTCGACAAATTTTATTTATCAGGGAATGGGATATGCTAAGACAGCGCTGAAAATTTTGGATAGCTATGTTCATGATCATTTTCCAGAGATAAATGAAATTGTATTAGCTGTGAATGCAGCGAATCAGCCGGCAATTTGTTTGTATCAAGCTTGTGGTTACCAAGAAACAGGTGACGTGATAAAGACAGAGTATGGGCGATTATTGATTTTGTCAAAAAAATTGTAAAGAGGAGAATGTATATATGAAATTGGATTTTATGTCTAAGGGATTGAATACCTTGCCTGAATGTAGTTATGATCCGTTAGAGGTCACAGCGTTTAATATCTATAACAATACTTTTGAGCAAATTCCCGAAGAGGCTTTTGAGATGAGGCACTTGAAAGATTTGAATATCTCTGTCAATCGAATCACATGTATTCCTGATGCAATCGATCAGTTAGGAGAATTGGAATCTGTGGATTTTGGGCACAATCAAATCAAACGTATACCCGCCTCCTTCTTCTCTTTAGCTAATCTTGCTGATTATGTCTATCTTCATAATAATCAACTGAAGGAGCTGCCGGATCTATTCGGAAAAACGAAAAAAATCATGTATTTGAATCTAAGTGATAATCAGCTATCTGAGCTTCCGACGAGTATCGGAGAACTGCAGGAGTTGTTGGAGCTAAGGGTCATGAATAATAAATTGGAAGAATTACCTGCTTCACTGAACCAGCTAAAAAATCTGAGAGAGCTTTACTTGAAAAACAATCAATTGAAAGAAATTCACTTTGATGGAAGCCGCTGCGAGTGGCATAAAGTAAGAGTATTGGATTTCGAAGACAATCATATCCATTCTTTAGGATTGGACTTTTCGATCCTTCAGCGTCTGCAGCGATTGAATCTAAGAAATAACCAGTTGAAGACATTGCCAAAGGAAGTCGGACAGGCGAGTCAGCTGATTGAACTGGATTTGAGAAGCAATCACTTGCTGACCTTACCGATAGAGGTATTGGAATTGAAGCAGCTGAAACGTCTTGATTTGCGGTGGAATCATGGGTTTGAGAAGCCTGAATGGTTTGAAGAGCTGGCTAAGCGGGATTGCGTAGTGTATTTATAGTCTAAGAACAATCATTCCTGCAGCTATTTAAAAAAAATTGGTGTATAGTAGTTGACTTAAAGTGGGCTTAAAGGTGTATACTTTTAGTTGTAATATATTTTATACAACTAAAGGGGGAGATAGACATGTCCGGATCGCTAAAGTTGCTAAAGGGAACGGAGCAGAAAAAAGTAAATGTATACTTTACTTTTTCACAACGCAACCTGTACTTGATTCCAGCTCAGCGAGAGGCTCAGGAAAGCTTGATAGTTCCATTGAATAAAATCAGTGCAAAATGCAGCAGTAGAACTGTTCGATTGACATTTTCAGAATCTGATAATAGGTATAAATTTTCTTTTGATGCGTCAGAAATGGATCAAAAGCTATGGGCTCGCTTGAATAAATCACACGAATAAGATTTTAAGCATAAAACGAACTGAATCTGTTAAGGGATTCCAGTTCGTTTTTTTATTAAGCTGCTGTTAACTGTATCTTTTCTTCTTCTGTGAAAAACTATAGAATAGATAGCAAGTAAATCAGATAAGGAGGATGGATAGGAATATGACAGGATATAGGATCAGACCAATCAATCAAGGAGAAGAAGAGCTGCTTGAGCTATTTCTTTATGAGGCAATTTTCCAACGGGAAGGAGTAGAGCCTTTACCAAGAAGTGTGATTCAACAGCCTGAGCTATACGTCTATATTGAGGATTTCGGTAAAAAGGATGACTATTGTCTTGTTGCTGAACAGGAGGACCAAATTGTTGGGGCTGTATGGACAAGGATTCTTTCAGGAAATCAAAGCGGATTTGGCAATTTAGACGATCAAACACCGGAATTTGCGATTTCTGTATTAAAGGAGTTTCGAGGGATGGGCATAGGAAAAGCTCTAATGAGTACCATGTTGGAAGAGTTGAAGACAAGGGGATATTCACGTGCATCTTTAGCTGTTCAGAAGGATAATTATGCGCTGAAGATGTATCAAAATTTGGGCTTTGAGATTATTGATTCGAATGAGGAAGAATATATCATGCTTCGATTGCTCGGCTAATTGTATTCGTGCATAAGTAAAAACGGAAATCTTATCTATCTTACATTAAAAAGGGCTGATACTCAGTGATATATTGAGTATTTAGCCTTTTTTTCTATTGAAACAAAAATGAACTAATGGTATATTAAATGAACTGGTAGTTCAGAAAGGTAAGAAATAATGGATAAAAAAGAAGCGATGGCACAATTCCATCAAGAAAGAATCATTGAAGCCGCAGAGCGACTATTCTTAGCTAACGGTATAGAAGCCACTACGATGGACATGATTGCAAGGGAAGCAAATTACAGTAAAACAACGATTTATAATTATTTTAGTAGTAAACAGGAAATTTACTATACAGTAACTTATCAAAGTTTTCTTATGGAGAAAAAAATCTTAGAAGAAGTGCTTGAAAGAGAACAAGATTTTTTTGATCAATATTTTTCTATCTGTCAATCGATGGTCGTCTTTCAAAAAAACTATCCGTTGTATTTTGACACGTTATTGGAAACGATTGATATCAATTCGGATGAACCTATCTTGAACGCTATCTATGATATTGGAGAAGAGATAAATGGTATTCTCCAAAGAATGCTGGAAAAAGGAATTGAGGAAGGTCAAATATCAGCAGATATAAAGTTCCCGGAAGTCATCTATATCATGTGGTCCTCTATTGCCGGAATAATCACTATGGCGAATAAAAAAGAGGACTATTTCACACAGACATTAGATATGTCAATGACAGCTTTTAGAAACTATGGATTCAAATTATTACTTCAAGGTCTAATGTAAAGGGGAGGTACTCATGAAGCGTAAAAAGAAAATGATTATTTGGACAATTGGTTTATTAGGTAGTATTGGATTGATTTTTGGCTTGAATTACTTGTATAGGACATATAGATATAAACAGATAGTTGCGGATATTGTTATTGAGCCGGTTGATTTGGCTCAAATCTCAGATGGTGTATATTCTGGAGAATTTGATGCGCTTCTTGTTGGTTCAAAAACCAAAGTCACTGTGAAGGACAATCAGATTGCAGCAGTTGATCTGATTGAGCACAAGACAGAATTAGGAGAAAAGGCAGAAAAAATCGTTGATGATGTAGTCAAGCAGCAGAGTTTGGAGGTCGATGTTGTCAGCGGCGCAACAAATAGCAGCAAAGTGATTCTGAAATCGATTGAGAATGCGCTGAATTCAGCAGTGGATAAGTAGCTCATTTGTGCGTATCAAGAACAAAATTTTCATTTTTTACAATTAAACGATAAGAATTTTTAAAAGAAGCAAGATTTTCAGAGAATATAAAAAAGATAATTATCAATATTGCAAAAAAAGTAAAACATCAGTTATTTTGGCTGATGTTTTTTGCTATACTTATAGTGAGCAAACAGCGTAAGAAGGTTTGGAATAAATCATAGATAAGTAAAGAAGAGTCAGCCGCTGCTGTAAAACATTAAAAATAGACCTTCGGGGGCTTTGATTCTTGTTTTTCAGCAGCTAGTCAAAAAAGAAGGAGTTATTGATCAAGGTATTCTTTACTCTGTGTCAGCTTAAACGGGAAAATAATTAAGAACTACATGAATAATAATTTTTGGGGGAAGATGAATGTGAATTTTTATATGGATGTCCAGTTTGTAGAAGAAAGGAAGGAAAACGGAGGCGTATTTGAAGTTGTCTTTTCCAACTATTCTGATGACAAAAAAATAGAGAAAATAATTGCCGGCGGGCTAAATTCTTTTCAAAAAAGAAATCCGTATATTCAAGTTGAAGATGGATTTATTGAGTTTTTTGAAGATAACTCAATCAAACTAAGAATCGAATGTACTTGTAAGTATCCTTTGTCAAAAAGAAGAATCGAGGATTTAAAACAGGAGTTGGTTCTAGCCTTTAAAATGACCAGTGAAGAACGGGCGCGCTTAGAGACCAAGGTGCAAGTGGAAAGTAAAGATAAAACAGTCTTGGCGGCTCTTCGGGAAATGAAGGAAGAGTGGAATCGACGTCTATCCAGTCAAGTTGGGGAGCTGAAGCAGGAATTTACAAAACAACTGTCAGTAACTCAAGCAGAAATGAGACAGCAGCTACAGGAAACCGGAGAAGCGCATACCCTTGGTCAAAAAGAGCTTCAGGAAACTGTAGCCTTGGAACATGAGATGCTGACGGATCATCTACAAGAGATTCTTCAAAAGGAAAAAAGCTTATCGAGTCAGCTGAAGAAACGTGTTGCTGGTTTGGAAACTTCACTAGTTCAGCGCGATGATGAGTTGAAAACAGCACTGGCAAATGTGTATAAAGAAACTTCGGCTGGAAACTTTGAAAAAATTGATTTTCTAAAAGAAAAGCTGTCCAGTGAAATAGATGAGAATAATTTTGAGCTAAAAGAAGAAATCGGTATTTTACGTAAAAAAATTGATGAAGATGCTCAAGGGATGACTGTTAATATACAGCATCTGGAAAAAGTATTCTCCCAAGCAGATACTTCAGCAGAAAAAAGAGAAGAACAGCTTAACAAGCAATTCAGTGATTTGAGTGAAACGATCAGCCAGCTGAAGGAAGAGCATGGACCACTGACTGCAGCGATAGAAAAGAAAGAAGAAACACTTTTTAAAAAGATCGATGGTTTTGAGAATGCTGTAGCTGAATTATCAGAAAAAGTTCAACAACTGCAAGATAATAAGGATCAGCCGATTATAGATAAGGTCAATGAGCTTAAGGAAAGCTTGAATGACAAACTGGAAGAAGAGATCAAGAAGATCAACGAAACTGTTCACCAGCAAGCGTCTCTATCCGCTGAAGAAGGCAGCGAGAATGAACAAAAGCTAGCCTTTGAAAAGCAATTGCTAGAGATGAAGAAGTTGGTCACTGGGAATCTGAACAAGATCACGCCATTGTTCTCGACATTGCAAAAAGAAAATATCATGCTTAGCCGTAAAATAGATAGCTTGGAAGTAACTGTCAATGGTTTTCTAACTATTGCTGATAACGCAGTAGTGGAGAAGCCGACGATCGAAGAAACAGAAGAACCGAAAAAGGAAATAAAAGAAGATGTAACAAAAAATGTAAAAGAAGAAGTGAAAGTAGAAGCAAAAGAAAAAATAGAGCCTGTAATACAGGTATCTTCTGCCCCAGAGCCGGATGTCGAATGTCCTGAGCCTGCTGCAACAGAGGAAAAAACGGAAGAGAAAAAAATCGATCCTGTTGCTCCGACTCCTAAAGAAAAATTGTCGCCGCTAAAACCAGCAGAGCCAGAACGAAGAATTAAAAAAATTGGGGCAAAGGAAGACGTTGCAGAAAAGGAAAAAACGACTATCACAAAGCGTGAGCAGGCAAAAGTACAAAGACTGCTTCCTAAAACGGACGCACCAGTAGAAACTAAACCAAAGGTGCCAAGAGAACGGCCGACAGTTAACCCATTTCTAGCAGATTTTCAACAGTTGGAACAACGCTTTTTAGAGTTGGATAAGAGTCAACGTTTTGATAAACCGGTTCGACTAAGTAAATTTGATTACCGAAAATCAATTACACATGTTCATTATATTGAATATCGTTGGGAAAATGTGGTACTTGATAAGGAGGATTATGACTTTTTCGGTCTTGAAACATTTGAATCAAGAATCAATGAATTGCCCGAATTCCTTATTGCATTGAAATCAGACAATAAAAAGGAATCGCTATTCAATCAAAACAGTTTCCGACTTAAGAAGTCAGTATGGGAGAAAATCAAAACATACCACTTATTAAGCATCTATTTAGAAGATATCCTGACTCTGAGAAAGGGATAGGCGTATCCAGCGACTATTTTTTTATTCTGCGGCAGTTATGAGAAGGAGAATAGGATAATGATCCACTTAAAAACAGACGATAAAAGAATCATCATTAAAGCTATAAGTAAAGAGGATATCTATCCGTTGTGGCATCTATCCTATCAAGAGAAATTGGAGTGGATGAAGTGGAACGGTCCATACTTCAATAATCCGATTTATTCGTGGGAAGAATTTAAAGAGAAAACATTGTCAGAGGTGAATTCAGAAATGACTGCGCTGATTCACTATGAAGGCACAATGATTGGTCAGGTTTTTGCTTATTGGGAAGATAAACCAATCAATAATTGGCTGGAGTTTGGTGTTGTTATTTATGATCATGATTATTGGGGGAAAGGGATTGGCAGTGAGGCTGCATCCTTGTGGATACCCTATCTATTTACTCTCTATCCGGATATTCAGCGAGTAGGTTTTACTACCTGGTCTGGAAACATAGGCATGATGCATATTGGAGAAAAAATCGGTATGGTAAAGGAAGCACAGATTAGAAAAGTTCGTTTCACACAGGGGAAATATTTTGATTCGGTGAAATATGGTCTTCTAAGAAGTGAATACAAGCAAATGAAGGTTTCCGATGAGTGATTGCGAAAGAAGTTGCTTCTAATCCACCGTTTATTCTAGCTTTAAAACGAAAAGAGTTTGAGAGTGTTTTATGGCTCAAGCCCTGACGGAAGATTTCATAGTACTATTTGCTATCAAGTGTTTCAACAATTTAGTATGACCGCAATACTGTACAATCAAGAAATTTTTAAAATAGAGTTCAAAAATCCTGATGGAGTTTTTCTCTTTCAGGATTTTTGAGTATAAATATGGAAATGGAGGACAATCAATAATGGAAATCATTTCAATACGGGAAAATCCTGATTATCAGGCAATGGCTATCGACTATTTTCAGAAACAATGGGGAAGTGAAGAGTCAAACAAGGTTTATGAGGACGCAATTACCCATTATGGGGCTGCTGCCGGCTCTTTACCTCAATGGTACCTGTTGATGGATCATGAGCGAATTCTAGGCTGCGCGGGCTTGATCACAAATGATTTCATCAGCAGGATGGATTTGTATCCGTGGTTGTGTGCTTTATATATTGACGAAGAGGTTCGAGGGAAAGGCTTGAGCCGCTTGCTGATAGAAAAAGTAAAGGAAGATACGAAAGCAGCAGGCTTCAAGCACTTGTATTTGTGTACAGATCATATTGGATTCTATGAAAAACAAGGCTTTGTATACATCGGGGACGGCTATCATCCATGGGGCGAAAAAAGCAGAGTCTATGCTGCCGAGGTTTAACTCTTGATTCAATAAGCATGAAGCTTTGCGGGCTTACTCAAATGAATAAAATATCGTATATGAGGAGGAAAGCTTTATGACAGGAAGATCAAAGCAAGATGATTTTGACTGCTATTATCGTGGGCAAGGGTTTATTATCTTGAAGAAGGCAGAGGAGTATCAGATCAATTGGCTTGTTGGAGCTTTTGGCGAAGAGGTAAGCTATCCGATTTCAGCAGAGCTGGTAGAAAAATCAATGAGGTCAGATCGGGATGCCTATGAAGTGATGATTTATGTTCAAACAGGTTCGTGCCCGCTAACTGCTGAAAAAAAGGAACAGGCAAACTTGGCGTTTTTAAGAAGACATCCGGAGCTGTTGATCAAGGTTCCTGAGAACCAGAAAAAATTTAATCAAAAAGAATTAAAAACACTATTAGCACGGGGAAAACGAGTTTTGGAAAAATAAGAAAGCGGGGAAAATAGCAATGAATGAAAAAGAGGAGAGTGACTTATGAAAAATATTCAAGGAACCTGTTTATGCGGGAGGAATCATTTAGCGATCAAGGAATATGGAAATTTTGTTTACAGCTGTCATTGTGATATGTGTCGAAAAATGTCAGCGGGACCAGTAATGGCTGTTGATCCTGAGACAAGTGATAATGTTGAATTAGCGCTTGATGAAGCCTCGGTTACTTATTATCAATCTAGTCCGGAGGTAGAGCGGGTGTTTTGTTCAACCTGTGGGACATACTTGTTCTGGCATCATCTTGAAAGAGATCATTATTGTATGAATGCTGAGCTGTTCCCTGATATTATCAAGGAGGCAAACTTTGGCTTACAGGTATTCTATGATAAAAAGCCAGCATACTATGATTATTCAAACGAGACAAAACGGATGAGCAGCACCTGGGAAGAACTATAGGAGTAACCATATATGATAAGGGAGTAATTCTATTATTAGACCTGAGATCTTAAAGAGATCTTCAGGTTTTTCTTAAATAGAGGAACGTCGCTAAAAATGTTTGACAGCTATGAAAACAATGCAGAAACAAGTCATGGAAAAATGATCTTTACTCATGAAAGGGGTAATGAACATGCTTGAAACGAAACGTCTGATTTTAAGAGAATGGAAAGAAAGCGATGCGCAAGCATTATTTGAGTATGCAAAGGATGAGCGGGTTGGTCCAATTACCGGATGGCCTCCCCACACAAGTATTGAGAATAGTAAAGAAATAATTAGAACTGTGTTGATGAACGAACTGACCTTTGCTGTTACACTAAAAGATGAGCCGGAACGAGCGATAGGCAGCATAGGTATCATGTTGAATAAGGGCGAAAAGCGATTTCCATTTATGAATGAAAATGATGCAGAAATCGGCTTTTGTCTGGGTGTTCCATTTTGGGGGAATGGCTATATTCCGGAAGCCGTGAATCGATTGCTGACTTATTGCTTTGAGGAATTGTCTGTAGATAATGTTTGGTGTGGCTATTATGAAGGGAACGACCAATCTAAACGAGTGCAGGAAAAAGTAGGCTTTGCCTATGAACGAACGGAAAAGCAGCTATTTGTTCCATTGCTCAAAGAATACCGTGATGAGCATTTTACTAAGCTGACTAGTAAAGAATGGAAAATTTCAAAACAGTAAAAGAGTAGGTATAGGGTGGGGATAAAGGAAATTGAAAAGGTCTTCTCACAAGAGAAGACCTCAGATGATGTATCTTCCTCGAATTAGAAGAAGAAGCCAACAACAGTCATAATTGCATTAATTACAAAATCGATAGCACCAAAAATGAATGACATTTGAGTAACCTCCTTATTTCTTAATGTAATAATAATATAACTTACATTTATGACGATTGCAATAGTTTTTTGAAAGAAATTAATTACATTGAAGGTGGGTATTAAAAATGAGGAGCGTTATTTATGGAAAAATGGCAAAGAAGAATAAGGGTGTTGTCATACTTGAATCAATCCATCAGAGCAAGTTTTACCCCAAAAAAACAAGAATCAAATCAAATGATAAGTTTATTCTTAACTGATATTATTCGCTGATGTTTGTTTATTTTTCAGAAAAGCATTTACAAAGTGTTTATTTTTTTATATACTTAATTAAACGACTTAAATAAGTGAGTTAATTAAGTGCGGAAGGAGGAGGTATCTTGACTATCACAAGGAAACATTTGATAAAAGAAGAAAACTTAAAGAAGATGAAAACATTTCTTTATCAAAATGAAATTGCAACAAAGGCAGAGCTGGCTGAAGCTGCAAGCATCAGTGTAGTAACATCGAATGCCTTGGTAAAGGAACTTGTAGAGTCTGAGGTATTTTTGGAGGGTGCCCAAGTACAACAGGAGATGGGACGTCCGGCAACCAATTATTATTTCAATTACAACCATCAACACTATTTATTGTTATCTATCCAAGCAAGAGATCGTCAATTGGAAATAGTGGCTAAGGTCATCAATTTGAAGGGGATTTCCTGTTACGATGAAAGAATTCCGTTTGCTTCTGTAGAATTGGGCGACTTAGCGAAGCTAAGTAAAACAATCTACGATCGATTTTCTACGATTCTGGCTATTGGCATTTCCTTTCCTGGGAAAATGGATGGGGATATTGTGACCTCCAGTTGGTACGATAAGATGAATGGCTGGAACTTTAAGGAAAAATTGAATGAGTATGTTCCGATACCGGTGCATGTTCAAAATGATGCGAATTTGGCTACTGTCGGTTACTGCATTGAGCATGGATTGCCGAAGCCGCACTTGATCACAGGAATTTATTATCCCGAAAAAAGTATGCCGGGGATTTCAGTATTTATGAATAATTACTTACTTCTGGGGAATCGTGGTTTGGCAGGAGAGGGAAAGTATCTTCCGATGTTTATGGATCAAGAGGATACATCGGCTCTCAGCTTTGAGAAATATACGACGAATCTGCTTGAGATGATTCTTTTATACAATGGTGTTGTTGCACCTCATGCAATCATAATCTTTAAAGCAGAAAATGAGCTTACCGAAAATCAGCTGACAGAGCTGCTGAACAAAAAGGACGTTTTTCTTCGACAACCAAACAGACCGGCAATCATAGTCACAGATTCCTTTGATATGAGTGTTTTCAAGGGAATCCAATGGCTGGCAATGAAGGAATCTATTTACTTCAATACATTGATATAAGGAAATAAAAAATGATATTAGCAGGAGGAATAAGAGCATGATCAAATTGATTTTATCTGATATGGATGGTACTTTTCTCAATCGAGAGGGGGATTTTAATCGTCCCCTTTTCAAGGAACTGAAGCAGCTGCTGAAGGAAACAGGTGTAGTCTTTGCTCCATGTACAGGGAAGCAGTGTGAACGGATCGAGGAGCTGTTTGGTCCGGAAGATGCGAAGGATCTCTGGATTCTGGGGGACAGTGCAACAAGGATCAAGCATAACGGCGAGTATGTCTACCAGTCATTGCTGCCAAATGAGTTAGGCTTGCGTATTATCAAGAAGTTAGAAGAGATCAGTAAAGAGTATACAATCATTGCCTGTACACCAACAGCAGCTATCGTTAAGAAATCAATTAGTGATGACGAACTGAAAATTGTAAAAGGCTCTTATGCAAAGGTGATTCAAGTGGATGATTTGAATGAGATCAAAGAAGATTTCGTTAAAATCACGATTTATGATAAAAAGCTGCAATGCTTTAAAACAAGAGAGAAGCTTGCTGAGTTTTTTGATTCGGCATACATCGTTGCTTCTGAAGCAGCATGGATCGATATTTCAAACCTGAATGTTCACAAAGGAACAACAGTAGAAAAACTTCAGGAAATGCTGGCAATCGATTTCGAAGAAACAATGGTTTTTGGTGATGGTTTGAATGATGTTGAATTGATGGAACGCGGGGCCTTCAGCTTTGCCATGAGAGATGGCTTTGAAGAAACGAAAGAAGCCGCAAACTATATTATTCGGACCAATGAAGATGACAGTGTTATGAAGACAATTATTCAAATTTTGTCTCTACAAAAAAAATAGATGGAAAAAGTACCTGTTCCTTGATACGGAATGGGTACTTTTCATTTATCTAGGGATTTACCAAAAAAAGTAAACGTTTCATTTCCAATTGGAAATGATATACTGAAAATAATAAAGGAGGGATTAGATGACGAATACACAGGATTTTTATCATGATTTTATTGAGCATTTTGCAGCAGTTGGTAAAGAGAGAGAAGATATAAAAGCAGCTTATATTATCGGCTCGCGAGCTAGAAAGAAACATCCAGCTGATCAGTGGTCTGATTTGGATGTTTTACTATATACGGACACACCCGAGTACTATTTGAACACTTCTGAATTTCTTCAACAATTTGGTGAAATATGGAGTTCGTTTGCAACGAAAACATTGGGCAATGATATGGAACGACTGACGCTTTTTGATGGAGGCTATCAAGTGGATCTTGTAACGAAAAGTGCCCAAGAATACGAGAAGGAATTGGCTTCCGGGACTGTTCCATGGCTGTTCAAACGAGGTGCCTGCCTAATTTTAGACAATACAGGAGAGGCAGCTAAGCTATTGCCTCAAGAAGATGTTTTACCTGAAAAATTGCCCTTGAATGAAGCAACCTTTAGTGAAGTGAATCAAATGTTCTGGTTTGTGACAATGTATATCAGTAAGCAGCTTCTACGAGAAGAAAGCTGGGCAGCTAAAGCTAGAGATATGGACTATAAAAATATTATTCTTCAAATGATTGAGTGGTACGAGCTGTCCGTACATGGCGAAGAGTATGACACGTGGCATGGCGGCAGATTTATTCATGATTGGGCAGAGCCGGATGTTTATGAAGCCCTATTTGATATCTTTGGTCATTTCGATTTAGCAGATAGTTGGACAGCACTAGAAAAATCAATCAAGCTGTTTTCTGATTTGACGGAGAAAATCAAAGCAAAGAACGGCTTTACTATTGCAGATGATTTGAGTAGAAATGTGACACAATGGATTGCGGATAAAAATGATTCGTTTAGTCTAAAGTAATGCATGCAAAATTAACTGTGGTGTAAATAGAAATCGCCTTTGCCGAGTAATTTCGGTAAAGGCGATCATTTTATATTCTTCTTTTTACTGCTGCAAATCTGTAAACAATAAAGCTCATCAGTAGTGAAATCAGTAAAAACCAGAGATTATCATATAATTTTATCGGCAGCATTTGTCCTCCAAAATAGAAGATCAAGAAGGTACCCAACGCACCTAAAACGGCGAATATTTTCCTGCGAACATTTCTTTTCGAATAATTTGAACCTGTAGAGTCATCAGAGGGGACATAGGAAGAAAGATTAGGATCTCGGCTCAATAGTCGATTGTCTCTGTCAATGTCATTTTTTCCAACTGACCAGCGCTTATCACCCATACTCATTGTGCTCATCTCCATTCTGGTTCATTACTTAATTATAGCATATATCCGATTATCCGGCGCTTTAGCTGTTTACAGTCAAGAGAATCAAAAATGGAAAATAGCTAAAAATTTTATCAAAGAAGCTTACTATATTTGGTATAATTTATTTCAAGAGGCAGGTTTCAAAAAAACGATAAAAAAACTATGTTGTAAAGGAAAGCAAAACGGTTATTCTACATAAGAAACAAGAATCAGATGATTGACTGGAATAATTTTTTTGAATAAGAAAAGGGACGGGATTAAGTATGGATGAAATGTTTAGGTTAGTATACCCATTGACTGTTGAAGATAATTTGATTTATCAGGAAAAAATTTTTTTGAGTAATAAAAATCCTAGTATTGTGGATAGTATTCGACGATGGACTCGCTTGTCCTTTTTATTGCTCGTCATTCTTTACCCTTTGCTGGTGTTTGTATTGACAAGCTCTTTAAAATGGACAGCAGCTATAGCGTTACTCGCTGTTATAATATTTGTATTGTTATGGATGAATGCTGCAAAAATTTATTGGAAAAGGTATCGCTCAAAAGCAAAAAAAGATATGATCAAAATCTATTTTGAAGGTGATGCCTTGGGAGTGGTTCCGATCGAAGCAATTTTTTTCGATGAAGAAGTAACTATTGCTTCAGAAGCAAGAACGAAAACAATCAGAAAATCAGATATTGATTTGACAGAAATCACAGCAGACTATATTCTTTTCTACACAATAAAATATGATGGTTCACTCATTCCATTAGCTGAACTGACAGAAGCAGAAAGGCAACAGGTTATAAACTGGTTCGATTAAGGACTGTTATCCAACTCTTCTGGTTTAGAATAGCTTTAAGATGGATATCGGATGTACTAATCCATCATTAATATAATCAAAAATGAAGGTTTCGGGGGGATTCAGATGATAACAATTAGAACAGCAACGGAGAAAGATACAGAGGCATTACACGAGATATATGAGCCCTATGTACTAGATACACCAATCACGTTTGAATACCTTGTGCCATCTTTGGAAGAGTTTCGAGGGAGAATCATAGACACTTTAACAAATTATCCCTACCTTGTAGCTGAGGATGATGGTGGGCGAATCATTGGGTATGCTTATGCCCATGAGTATAAGGCAAGAACAGCCTATGACTGGGCGGTGGAGGTCACGGTATATGTCTCTAAGAAAGCGCAGGGGATGGGTGCCGGTAAGTTGCTTTACCAGGCACTTGAAAAGGAACTGGGGGCACAGAATGTGGTAAGCTTGACTGCTTGTATCACTGGACAAAATGAACACAGCATTCGTTTTCACGAAAATATGGGGTATAGATATGTTGGTGTTTTTGAAAAAATCGGTTATAAGTTTGAGACATGGTATGATGTTGTTTGGATGCAAAAACAGCTGACACAAACGGATGAGCCTGCGGCATTTATCCCATACTCACAGCTGAAAAGATAGTCAAACAATGACGAACCTATAATTTAGGAAAGAAAAGAGGATACAGGTCATGTAAAAATGATTCTGTATCCTCTTTTAAGTTACTATAATATTATTATGTAAACTAAAAACTGGAAACAACAAATTTATGTTGCATTTGCAACTAAAAAGTTGTAAGATAATTTTAACAAATGACAAGGGAGGGCGGAAGAGATGGATATTCTTCGAGATATTGGAATAATCAGTCGAGTATTGGATTCTATTGCTAATATAGAGTTTAAAGAGCTGAAACTTACAAGAGGACAGTACCTTTATCTTGTAAGGATTTTTGAAAACCCGGGAATCATTCAAGATAAGCTGGCAGAATTGATCAAAGTAGACCGAACAACGACCGCGAGAGCCATTAAAAAGCTGGAAGCTAACCAATTTATCGAAAAGAAACCTGATGAGCAGAATAAAAAAATCAAACGATTGTTTCCAACCGCTAAAGGAAATAACGCAGCTGTCTATATTCTTCAAGAAAACAGCTACTCCAACAGTAAAGCACTAGAGGGCTTTAGTGATGAAGAGCAGCTGGAGATCTCTCGATTGTTGAAGAGGGTCAAAGACAATATTGAGGGCGATTGGGAGCAGGTAAAGAAAGGCCATAGACGAACCTATTAAGGAAGGAAGTTAGAAAATGAAAACCATGATCAAAAAAGGAACATCAGCAGACATAAAGATGCTGCAGGAAATCAGTATTGAGACATACACAGATACCTTTGGTGCCCAAAATACAGCAGAGAATATGGCTGCTTACTTAAATAGTGCTTTTACATTAGAGGGATTAGCTGAAGAAATGGGTAATGAAGGAACGAGCTTCTATTTTATTTATTTTGATGAGCAGCTGGCAGGATACCTAAAGCTGAATGTTGGTGACGCTCAAACAGAGTCAGTTGCGGAATCAGCGCTAGAGGTTGAACGGATCTACATTCTTCCGTCATTCAAGCGAAAAGGATTGGGGAATCAGTTGATTGAGACAGCTATTGAAAAGGCCAAGGCGCAAAATAAGAAAAACATCTGGCTTGGTGTCTGGGAAGAAAATGAACCGGCATTGAATTTCTATGAAAAAATGGGATTTGTTCAGTTTAGTAAGCACTCCTTCTTCATGGGAGATGATGAACAGACTGACTTGATCATGGTCAAATCTTTGGGGGAATAAATATGGAAAAGGGAGAGAGGCGCATGCAGGATGAGACAATGGAACAGCTCACAGCATTTTTTGAAGAAAACAGCGATTTGAAGGTTTTCGGGATGAACGGCTCCAGAACAAACAAGAACATTCCACTGGATCATTTCAAGGATTATGACGTTGTCTTTTTTACGGATGAAGTGCTCAAGTATAAAAATGACTCCACCTTCTTAAGTGATTTTGGTGAGATTCTCTTATTTACAGAGCCGGAAATCGATGCCTCCGATCCGTTATTTCCTGAAAATGAGGGGTATATCTATCTTGTTCAATATATAGATGGTACCAGAATCGATATACAATTTCGAATGGTAGATAAGCTGGATGCATATCTTAAAGAGGATAGCTTGACTCAGATTATTGGAGATAAAGAAGGACGGGTCACAAGTATGCCTACTCCGAGTGATTCAGATTATTGGTTGAAGCAGCCGACGCAAAGCGCTTATGAACAATCAATAAAGGAATTTTGGTGGGAATTCAACAATACCTTGAAAGCAACGCTGCGAGGTGAGCTTTTACTGGCACAATTTTATTTAAAATTGACCAGAGAGGAGCTGATCCTTCTTATGACATGGACAATAGCACAGAAGTATGGTTATGCTAAAAATTATGGAAAGAAGTATACAAAGCTCTTGGACCATCTTTCAGATAGTGAGCAGGCGATATTGCTGAGCACCTTTGATACAGGCTCAGTGGAAAGTATTTTTAAAGCCCTAAAACGGATGAAACAATTGGAGGAACGATACACCAAAGCATTTGAAGAGGGCGGAGTAGTTGATTATCAGAGCTTGTTGCCTTTAAAGGATGTACCGAGCAAGTATTTAAAGAGTAAAGGCTATCTTGAGCTTGCTGATTTCTTTTGTTGAACTGCCCCTTTTTTCTACTGAGTATTTGAATACTAAAAGCAAATAGGAGGAATAAAATGATAGAAACAAAACGATTGCTCCTCAGAAGATTTCGTTCATCTGAGGAGGATATGAATGCACTTTATCAGATTTTATCTGATAAGGAGGTCAATACGTATCTGCCTTGGTTCCCAGTTGAAAATCATGAACAGGCGATTGCTTTTTACAATCAGAGAATTTTGAAAAAATACGAGACAGAAGATGGCTTTTATTTTGCTGTTTGCCGTAAAGAAGAGGATCTGCCTATTGGGTATGTCGTAGTGAGCGGCGATGAGAGCCGTGATTTTGGCTATGGCTTGAGAAAGGCGTTCTGGAATCAAGGGATTATCACTGAGGCTGCTGCTGCAGTGATCGATTTTTTAAGAGAAAGCGACTGGAAATATGTGACAGCAACCCACGATCGCAAGAACAGTGCAAGTGGAGAGATAATGAAAAAGCTGGGGATGACTTACCGATATTCTTATGAAGAACAGTGGCAGCCTAAAGATATTCCGGTCATTTTTAGAATGTATCAGTTGAATTTTGACGGTAGTGATTGGACGTATCAAGCCTATTGGGATAAATATCCGGGGCATTCAGTTGAAGAGCTAGACTGATTCTTCACTGCATAAGAGGAACAAAAAGGCTGAGCTGTGATTCCTACAGCTCAGCCTTTTTGTTACACATCCATTTTTCTTTCAGCCATCCAACGGATCATATTAGGGTCTGCGTGGGAGAAGAACTGACTTTCGCCTTGATTCAGACCAGCAATGGCCTGTTTATCATCTTCTGTAAGCGCAAAGTCGAAGATAGCCAGATTTTCTGCCATACGTTCAGGCTTAACAGACTTAGCCAGAACAACGATTTCCTGTTCGATCAGCCAGCGTAGGATGACTTGCGCAACTGTTTTATTATATTTCTTGCCGATTGCAGTTAATACATCGTTGCTGAAAATATTGTTTTTTCCCTCAGCAAATGGTGCCCATGCTTCTGGAACAATACCTTCTTCCTTCAGCGCCTGAATAACCTCAGTCTGTTGATTAAAAGGATTGATTTCTATTTGATTCATTTGCGGAGTGATGTTGTTGAATTCAGCCAAGTCGACTGCACGATCAACGGCAAAATTAGAGATTCCAATTGATCGTACCTTCTTTTCTGCTAGAAGCTCTTCCATCGCCCGCCAAGCACCATAGACATCGTTATATGGCTGGTGGATCAAAAGCAAGTCGATATACTCAAGACCTAGACGCTCAAGGGAACGCTGAAAAGATTCTTTGACACCAGTATAAGAAACGTTTTCTACCCAAATTTTTGTTGTAACGAACAGCTCTTCTTGTAGAACACCGGATGCTGCAATGCCTCTGCCGACCGCTTCTTCATTCATATAAGACTGAGCGGTATCAATATGACGATAGCCCGCTTGAATGGCATCTTTTACTGCCTGTTCAGCTTCCTTTGGATCAGTGATTTGAAAAGTACCGAAACCTAATACAGGGATTTCTACACCGTTATTCATAGTAATTGTTTTCATATTGAATCTCCTCCAAATTATTTTTCTTTTTTTATATGTTTCATTTTCCATAATTCTTCGATTTCATCATCAGTTATATTTCCGTTTCGGAATTTGGCTATATGATCATCATATGTTTCGATTTTGTATTCAAGCAGATCTCGAACTTGTACCATTTCTGTAATTTTCTCGTTTAATTCTTTTAGCTGGTCCTTCAAGATATCCTTTTGCGCCAATCGTTTATCATCTTCCAATTGTGAAAGAGCCGCAAATTCAATCAGTGATTCGATTGATAAACCAGCATTACGCAAGCTTTTTGCCAGGAAAACCCAGTTCAAGTCTCTTTTTTTGAAAACTCGATACCCATTTTTATCTCGTTCGATCGGTGGAATGACACCTACGCGTTCATAATATCGAATCGTATCAACCGTTAGATCGAACATTTCAGCAACTTGTTTGATATTCATGGATTCACTCTCCTTTTCACTAACTGTTTGTGGGGCAAGGAACGCTATTCAAGATTGGAAAAGTCATGGTTGATGACGTCCAATAGTTTGAATGTGTTGTGATCAAAGGCAAACTTTAAAATACAGCAATTACCAATCCGTTCTTTTTGATCCACGTCACTTGTGTGACTCCAGTTTCTCATGAATTGCCTACAGGAAGCGCCATGTGAGACAGCCAACACAGTACTACCGGAAACGCTTTGCATAAGCTGCAGCAGAGTATCCGACACACGTTTTTTGAAGGCTTGCTCTTCTTCGCCGCCATAGCTGACAAAAAAGTCACCATAAGGGAGTGGGGGATTCAAGTATTCATGTTCAGCTTCCATTGTCCCAAAATTCCATTCCTTCAAGCCTTTGACTCTTCTATACTCTAAATCAGTAACCAATTCTAAGGTATCACAGGCTCGTTCTGATGTAGAGGAAAAAGCATGTTCCAGCTGAATATGATTTTCTCTAAAGTAATTTCCGGCAATTTCTGCTTGCTTTCTACCTTTTTCGGTAAGTGGAGAGTCAGACCAGCCTTGGATTTTTTTCTGCTGATTGAAAAGTGTCTCGCCGTGTCTCATCAAATAGAGTATTTTCGCCATATTCTTCATCCTTTCGTTTTTTCTATATAGTTATCATAAACCCTGAAGTACACTTCAAGGCAAGAGAAAACAAAAAATTTTTTTAAACTGTAAAAAGAGTAACTTAAGGAAAGCTTTAGCGATTGTTCCCTTGAAATGGATCGATGCCCCATGCTATTTCATGGTAGAATAACAAGTAACAGGTCTAAGAAGTAATCGAGAAAGTGAAACAAAACTGAAATCAGAAAATAGGAGAATAAATATGTTTGTTGAGTATGGTGCATTGAGTACAAAAATGTATGAATTAACTAAGCCGGTCGGGCATTCAATGGATGGGGATCTAGAGTATTACTTTAAGCAGCTGAAGAATACAAAAGGAAAAATATTAGAAGCTGGTGTTGGTACTGGGAGAATGCTGATTCCATTTATTCAAAAGGGATTGCAGATAGAAGGCGTAGATCTCTCAGAGGAAATGCTGGAGCAGTGCAGAATAAATCTCAAGAAGGCAGGGGTAACTGGAAAAATTTATCAAGGCGATCTGACTGAGTTACAGCTTGAAAGCAATTACGAGGCAATCATTATGCCTACAGGCAGCTTTTGCCTCCTACCAAGAGCAAAGGTGAACGAAATCCTTCAATCCTTCTATAAGCATCTAGAGAAGGGCGGGAGAGTAATTATTGATCTTGAACTACCATCTTGGTTCATAGAAAAAGAGGTAATTGTCAATGAATACCCAATAGATGATGAGGTCGGGATACTTTTCACAAGTACAGCGCAAAGCATGGATTGGCAGAAGCAAAAGACATCCTATATCCATCGTTACGACTTGGTCCGAAAGGGTTATGTAGAGCAGACAGAGGTTTCAAATTTTGTCCTTTATTGGTATGGGATCGATGAGTTTATCTCGCTGCTTAAGGCAAATGGATTCTCTTCAGTCACTCATGAAGTCGGCTATGGAGAAAATGCTGCAGCGTCACTAATTACCTTTACTGCAGTTAAATAGAAACAGGTAATTTGATTGACGGAAGATTAGGAGGAAAAACATGAGCAGACAAGCAATTATCTTTGATATGGATGGTGTGATCGTTGATACTGAATTTCTAGATTATAGGATTCAAAAGGAGTTTATTGCACAGGAGAATGGTGGAGTAAGCAAGGATGAACAGATAGACTACAGCTCTTTGATAGGTAGGTCTTATGATGATTTGTACAGAACTATGCAGACTTTTATTTATCAGGAGCACTCGCTGGAGTCATTAAAGGAGAAGTTTCAAGTATTTAATGCTGAAAGATATCAAGCGCTTGATTACCAAGAGTTGTTCAGAAGCGATATAAAAGCGATTCTAGAGGAAGCGAAGCAAGAAGGACGATTGTTAGCAGTGGCTTCTTCTTCGGAGTATGAGCATATCTTAGAAGTATTAGAGGCTTGTGGAATTGCAAGCTATTTTGATGTTATCTATAGTGGAGAGTTTGTTAAGGAGAGTAAACCAAATCCTGAAATTTATCGAAATACTTTGACAAAGCTTGGCGTATCACCTGAGCGTTCTTTAGCAATCGAAGATTCCAGTCACGGAATAAAAGCGGCTAAAAGAGCAGGCATACAGACCATCGCTTATAGAGAGATACGAATGAATATTGATCAGTCAGAAGCGGATTATTTGGGAGAAAATATGCTTGAAATCAGAAAAATCATCACTACGCATTTCAACAATATCGATAAATGATCATTATGTCTGAAAGTAGCTTGAATTTCTGGGATAAGAACAAGCGGCTCAGCTCGTTCAAGAATTGGGAGGTCTATCATGGAGTATACATGTAAAACACTTGAGAATGCAGACCTTCATCAGCTATATCAAACCTTTTTAGCTGCATTTTCAGATTATGCGGTCAAAATGGATTTGTCTTTTGAAGAATACAGAAAAATGCTGCAAAGAAGAGGAATGGACAACAGTGTATCAGTGGGCGCATTCAGTGATGCTGATTCCCAACAAATGATAGGGATGATGATCAATGGTTTACGAGAATGGCAGGGAAGACGAACAGCTTATGATCTTATGACAGGGGTTGTTCCCTCCGGTAGAAGGTTAGGAGTTACCAAGAATATGTTTGCCGAGGTGTTGGTCGCCTTGGAAAAAGAAGAGGTCGAACAATACTTGCTGGAGGTTTTACAGGAAAATCGTGCAGCTGCTGCTTTATACAAAAAACAGGGATTTGAAATAACAAGAAGCTTTTCTGTATTCAAGCTGGATAAAAATGGACAAGTCAGAAAACCCTCTGTGCATTCGAATGATGTCGTTGATGAACCAGCTTCACTTGATTGGGGAGTGTTGAGCGGGTTTTGGGACTTTCTTCCTTCCTGGCAAAATTCTATTGCTTCTATTCTTGCTGTATCTGATGCATTCATCTGTATGACGATTTCCAATGAAGAGGAAATCGTTGGTTACGGGCTGATCGATCAAGAAACAGGCGATATTCCTCAAATTGCTGTACATGATCAGTATAGAAGGAAAGGTATAGGCAGCAGTATAGTTTCAGCTTTAGCCAAACATACAAAAGCATCAGCAATAAGCATCATCAATGTTGATGATCGCTGTCAAGGAATGAAAGATTTCTTAAAACAGTTGGGCTTCAAGCAAACGACGAAGCAGTATGAAATGATACGTTCATTTCATAAAAATATATGACAGCATTGATATTGAAAAATGGCTGAGGCAAATAATTGCCTAGCCATTTTTTTGCTTCACTTAGTTAGTGCTCCTATACCAGTAGATTCTTGGCAGAATCATCTCTCTTGACGAGCACGCAAAGCGGATAAGATAGAAACGGTGTCAATAATTTCCTGCAGAGCAGCCCCGAGGAGTGCAGGAATGATTCCAGTGCTGGCAACCAACATCAGGAACACGCAAATGAATAGTCCGATCAATACAGATTGACGAGCAATCGTCATTGTATCCTGCGAAATCTTAACTGCTTCAGAAACTTTTGTCAGATCATCCTTTAATATAACGGCATCAGCACTTTCGCTTGCGGCGGTAGAGCCTCGAGCGCCCATTGCGATTCCAATATCTGCTACAGCTAAGGCAGGAGCATCATTGACACCATCACCAACCATAATGATTGGGCGATCAGCAGCAACAGCTTGCTCCAACACAGCAATTTTTTCCTTCGGCAAGCATTGGGCATGAACTTCTGTTATCCCCACCTGCTCAGCAATTTGATCAGCAACAACCGCTTGATCTCCTGTAAGCATCATGATTTTCTTCAAGCCCAATTTCTTCAATGCTGAAATAGTTTCCTTTGATTCAGGACGGATATTGTCTCTAAATGTAATTTTTCCTGCATAAACCTTGTCAATAGATACCCAGACACTTGTTTGATCAGAAGTTTTGGCAGTATCAGAATCGGCAAAATGTGCTTTCCCGACCTTGATCAGTTGGTTGTTGACGATTGCTTGAATCCCTTGTCCTGTGATCTCCTCCAAATGGGATACTGGATAAAAGGAGAGCTTAGCATCTTTGGCATATGAGACTAAGGAACGAGCGAGGATATGGGAGGATTCCTGTTCTGCACTGGCAGCTAATCGAAGTAATTCTTCTGAAGTGAGCTGTGATGAAGCCGGCTCAACCAAATCGACAAATAGCTTCCCTTCTGTCAGTGTTCCGGTTTTATCAAAGGCAATAGACTTAGCTCGTGCCAACTTCTCGATTGTCGTCCCGCTTTTTACAACGACGCCGTTACGACTGGAACGGCTCATACCGGCAACTAAGGCAATCGGTGCTGCCAAAATCAAGGGACAAGGAGAAGCAACAACTAAAACCTCTGCGAAACGTACCGGATCTTTTGAGAAAAACCAAGCCAAACCACCAATAATATAGGCAGTGATAGTAAATGGTACAGCATATCTGTCAGCCAAACGTACGAAGTGAGCGGGCTTTGCCTCAGACTCCTTGACTAGCTTAACAAGTGTTTGGTACTGGCTGTCTGCTGCTTTTTTTGTAACCTTAAATCGTAATGCGGTATCGCCGTTGATTGATCCAGACATTAGTTCATCAGAGATTGTTTTTTCTACTGGCTTAGATTCCCCTGTTAGTGAAGATTCATCGACGAAGGATTCGCCATCAATAATAATACCGTCAACAGGAACCAGTTCTCCCGGCTTGACTAAGATCAGATCATTGATTGCTGCATCACTTACAGGGATATCTTCTATCGTGTCTGTTAACACTCGATGAGCAGTTTGCGGCGAATTATCAAGCAAAGCACGCAGCTCCCGACCTGCCTGCTTTCCAGCATAATCCTCTAGGCTGTCTCCGCCAGTCAGCATAATAAGGACCATAAGGCTAGCCCAATATTCGCCTACTGCAAGAGTAGCAATAATTGCAGTGATTGCTAGAATATCAATGCCGTATTTGCCAGATTTCAATGTTTGTATCATTCCTAAAAACATTGAAACCGTTGTGATGCCGCCGACAAGGACGATCAGCCAGAAGGCGATTTTCGGTTGGTCAAAGACAAACTCACTAATCAAAGCAATAATTCCTACAGCAATCGTACTAATAAATTTCTTGAAATTGCTCATAATAACACCCCATTTATACTCGTTAAACCAAGTATAGCATCAGAGTAAGGTAAGGAATAACAAATGGGGCTAAGTGAAAACGATAATCATTTTAAGTGCTTTCAGCAGCTCAATGATTACGATAAGTGCTGTTGATCATAGTGAAATGGATCAGGAAAAAGAGCCGTCTATTTCACATATCAAAAACCTATTTACCAAATAAATGTATCAACTTATTGGCGAGTCAGCGGATGAGACGATCTTGTCGGCCATTGAGCTGGGAGAAAATCCACCTCAGCAGCAATTTCCAGCTTATAGAGAAGCGAAGAAAATCGATCTTTTAAAGCCAACCCTTGATTCCGATTCAGCTGATTAGAGAACAGGAAGAGAAGCAAGCTGCAGTCATGTGCAAACGCTAAGAATGACTGTTCTCACATGACTAGAGTGTGGTACACTTGATTCAAAAGAAACTCATGCATGGTTTTTTATAGAGAATAGCTGATATATATATAGGATAGAGCACAGTAAAGGTTATGAGGGTGGGTAAATGGAAAAAGAAGCGCTGATCAAGAAATATTACTCTGATTTTGACATTGAGTCACTGCAATTTTTGAATGCCGGTTATGATAGTGAAGCCTATCTTGTGAATGATCAGTTTGTTTTTAAATTTCCAAGACATCATATAGCTGCCGGCAATCTTTATAAAGAAGCACAGGTCTTGCTTGAGATCCGAGATCAACTTCCGATAAAGGTGCCTGAGGTAAAATACCTTGGGCAATCACAAGAGACAGGGCAGATGGAATTTGTAGGATATGAAAGGATTATGGGAGAAGCACTAACTCCCGAAATCATTCGAGTTTTAAGTAAAGAAACACGTGCTGCTTTAGCGAAAGAAATCGCGGATTTTTTCACTGCTTTGCATAGTATTAAGCTGAGACGTCCGATCGAAGGACTGACGATCAATAAAAAGGAGAAGTGTCTAAAAGAATTTGGTTTCATAAAATCAGTTGTCCTACCTGCCGTAACAGAGGAGTCAAAAGAAAAAATCAACACAATTTACGACTCTATTTTAGGATCAAAGTTTAGTGATACCAACTGTTTGGTCCATAATGATTTTGGAGCTAGTAATGTTTTCTTTGATATAAAAACAAATAAGCTATGTGGAATCATCGATTTTGGCGATATTGCTGTTTATGACAGAGACATTGATTTTGTCTGCCTGCTTCAAAGTCAGGAAGAGGGCTTCGATCAGGCATTTGTGGATATGGTTTTAAGCCAATATGGATACAACGATTTGGAAACATTGAATAAGAAGAATAGTTTCAATGAATTTTATGCACAGCTTGAAAATGTTTTTCTAGGGTATTCTTATGAAATGAACGAGCTTTTTGAAGAGAGTCTTGAAGCGTTAAAAAAGGGGATATCAGATTACGAAAGGCAGATCGTGATTGAACAAAATTATCGTTATTATATCTGATAATGTAAGATGGAGGTTATAGATGGGGATCAAAAAACTGGTGGAGGATCAAGCGTTTACCTTTCAGGAAAGCAAAGAAGGGAAAATCATTATTTTCTATTACAATAAACAAATCATGATCGTGAAAGAGCAGAGAGCGCGTACGCTGTCTCAAAAGTTGGCGAATGCTTCCCTTGAAGAACAACAAATGATTTTAGCGAAGACTACTGGTAATTTCAAAAGGGGAAACGAACGTTTAATCAATAAAAAACAATGAGTCAATACCTGATATAAAGGGGAAAGCATTCTGGAAAAGGAGGAAAGCAGATGATCTACGCACCGTTATGTGAATGTGATGTACCAAGCTTCTGCTGATCAGCGGAAGTTCTCCGCTGAGAATGACACGATAAACTAATTACGCGGAGGTTTTTAATAATGAAGATAAAAAGAATAGAGGGCTTACCTGAGTCAGCCCGATTAGCAGTGACAGAATTAACATTTATCAATAGTAAGTATGATGATGAGCTGTGGCAAAATCACTTAAATCCATTGCTAAAGAAGGTTGAACAGACATACAGCACGGAAAAAATACGTGAAGATGAACGAATTTCTTCCACAAAACAAGCCTATAGACAATTAGGACTGGACCGATCAAGGTATCGTCCGTCATCGGAGAGTCTTCTTCGGAGGGTAAGTAAAGGAAAAGGTCTTTATCAAATCAATACGCTGGTAGATGTTAACAACTATCTTTCTATACTGTTCCGATTGCCTGTAGGAAGCTATGATGTAGAACAAATGACAGCTTCTATCCATTATGGTGTTGGTCAGTCTGGAGAAAGCTATGAGGCGATTGGTAAAAAAAGAATGGATATCAATCATTTTCCAGTGCTGATCGATGAGAGAGGACCATTTGGCAGTCCAATATCAGACTCTACAAAAGCGATGATTTCTTTGGATACGACACATGCATTACTTGTTGTATACAGCTTTGATCAACCTGAAGAAGAGCTGGTGGAAATTCAACAGCAAAGCAGAAAAGTCCTTCAGGAGTTAATTCCCACAGCAAAGATTATTAAGCAAATGATTATTTAGATGTAACTAATTTTTTTATGGTTAGACAAGCCGGCACATTCTTCAAGGAGAAAAATGTGCTGGCTTGTTTTGGTAATGAAACTATCTTGACATTTTTTGCGAATTTAGTTAGTATACTAATTAAAAATAGTTAGTGAACTAATTATATTGGAGGGATATCTGTGAATACCGGTTATTTACTAATAAATATTTCAAAGCAGTTGAGGTATCATTTGAATCAAGCACTTATTTCAAATGGAATCACGATCCAACAATGGGCCGTACTTCAGCAGCTGTCTTCCGAAAAAGAGGCTGCGGCTGCAGAATTGGCAGCAGCGTTGGATATGGATAAGCCGACAATATCAGGCATCATCAAAAGACTAGTTAAAAAGGAGTATCTCATAAAAAAAGATAATCCAAGAGATAGCCGATCGTATATCTTATTGCTGACAAAATCAGGAGAGGCTAAAGCCTTGGAAGGTCGACAAATCAGTGATGAGCTTTTGACGGATCATTTATCTATGCTAACGGCAGAGGAACAGCAAACCTTAAATGTCCTTTTATCAAAAATCAATCAGAACAAGAAGGAGTAAGGATAATGGATCATATACTTATAATTGGTGGGAGCGGGAATATTGGCTACCCCTTAGTTGAATATTTAGCCGATCGTAAAGATATCACCCTCACACTGGGAATGCGTGATACGGAAAAAGAAAACGAACGATTTAAGGATTTTGAAAATGCGACGATCGTTCGTTTTGATTTTCTTGATCCTACAACATTTCCAGAAGCATTTGAGGGAGTCAATAAAGTCTTTTTCATTCGTCCGCCTCAGCTGGCTAAGCCGAAGGAAGATATGGCGCCTTTTCTATCCTATGCGAGGAAGCAGAACATTGAACAAATCGTCTTTGTCTCGTTGATTGGTGTAGAGAAAAATCCAGTTACTCCCCATCATAAAATCGAAAAGATGATTCGTGAACTGCAAATTCCCTATACATTCATTCGTCCAAGCTTTTTTATGCAAAATTTAAATACAACGCATCAGGAAGATATTAGAAAGAACCATGATCTTTTTATTCCTGCAGGTAATTCAAAAACAAGCTTCATCGATACGCGGGATATAGGAGAAATAGCTGGTATTTGCCTGACTGACAACCAGTATTTGAATCAAGAGTTGGAAATCACAGGTTCACAGGCTTTGACCTATGCGGAAATAGCCGCAATCATGAGCCGTGTGCTGAATGTTCCGATCACTTACAGTAAGCCGGGGCTGTTGAAATTTCGTCGGACAATGATTCATCGGGGAATGGAAAAAGAATATGTAAATGTGATGGTCATGCTGTATCTGATCACTCAGTTGGGAAATGCTAAGAAGGTAACAGATACTGCTGAAAAAGTCCTAAAACATGCTCCAAGAACCTTCGAAATGTATGTTCATGACTATAAGGATTCTTTTCTTTGATTGGGAAAGGAAGAGTGCAGTATTGCCTGTGTGATTTCCTTGAAGGACAAAGTGCATCCGTCTATCTCCTTGAGCCCTATCCGTGAAGTGGACAGCTGGATAAGGCTGATGGTATCATAAGTATAGTTACTTACTTTTAGATACTTAAAGGAGAGAAAAGGATGCTTACAAAAGAAGAATTACCCTTTTGTCCGGTTGCTACGACAGTCGATTTGATTGGAAATAAGTGGAAGCTGTTAATTTTAAGAGAATTATTAACAGGGACTAAACGATTCAATCAGATTCACCAAGCAGTTGAAGGGATCAGCCAGAAGGTATTAACGCAGAACTTAAGAAAGATGGAAGAAGACGGCATCGTCACTCGAAAAATCTATCCTGTTGTTCCGCCGAAAGTTGAATATTCATTGACTGAGCTGGGCGATTCTCTTCGTCCAATCATCGACAGCATGAGCAAGTGGGGAACGGACTATATAAAAAATAATTTATTAACTCAAAACTAACAGGGGTTCCAAAAGTTACTCAAAGGTAACTATCTAATAAAAAAGTGCCTTCTTCCCCGGGGAGGTTCTTTTCCTTATACTGAAATCATAGATTTAGTAGAGGAGATACAAACATATGCTTATTAAAAACGGTGAACAGAAGTTAAAAGAATTTTCAGAGGTTGCTTATCCAAAAGAAATCGTTAAGATCTCTGATCGAATCTATCACATCACAGGATACGGTCATAGTAACTGTATTGTTGTCGAGGGCGAAACATCAATTATTTTGATTGACACACTTGATTCCAATCAACGAGCGAAGAAAATGATTGACGATATTCATATTTTTATAAAGAAGCCTGTACATACGATTATCTACACCCACAGCCACCCGGATCATAGAGGAGGAGCTGGTGCTTTTCGAGAGACCGTTCAGGAAATTATTGCATTTAGCAATAAACAGCCGGCTTTGGCATATACGAATATGCTGACAGATGTTTTGAACCAAAGAGGCGTACATCAGCACGGGTATCATTTGACAGATGAGGAATCTCTTAGTCAAGGAATCGGCATCCGTGAAGGGCTGGCTGCTGCTGATGGGGCTTATGACTTTATTGACCCCACATTGATACTCAAAGAGCAGGAAGTAACGAAAGTGATTGACGGTATACCAATGACCTTTATTTCTACTCCTGGCGAGTGTGGAGATACTGGGTTGATTTGGTTTCCAGAAGACAAGGTCCTTTGCTGCGGTGATAACTACTATGCTTGTTTTCCCAATTTATACCCAATCAGAGGCGGACAATACCGTGATCTTTCTCAATGGATCAATAGCCTTGAAGTAATGATATCCTATAATGCTCGAGCTGTTTTACCAGGACATACAAAAGCACTTGTTGGAAAAGAAGAAGTGCTTAAGGTATTGTCGAGTTACAAAACTGCAATCGAAGGGTTGTTACTAGATACACTGCGTGCAATGGATCAGGGACTGACCATAGATCAGGTTGTAGCAGCTGTATCGTTACCTGAACAGCTAAAGGATGCTTCTTATCTGCAAGAGTTCTATGGTTCCACAGAATGGACAATTCGAGAAATCTATGGGGCTTATCTAGGCTGGTTTGATGGAAATCCCACAAATTTACATCCGTTGCCAGCTCCTGCCTACGCAGAGAAAATGGTTCAGCTGATAGGCAGTAAAGATATAGCTGTTGAGGAAATCAAGCAAGCTATTACAAATGAAGAGTACCAGTGGGCACTTGAGCTAAGCGACTTATTACTGAGCCTGAATTATTTTGAAGTGAAAGAATTGAAGCGAAAGGCATTGATTGGAATAAGCAAGCTGGAAACAAGTGCAAATGGCCGGCATTACTATCTTTCTTATGCAAAGCAACTGTAATGTAGATGGTGAAGGAGTTGCCACAAAGCAAGTTTTGGGAGGAAGCGTATGAAAGCTATTGTTATCCATGAAGCAGGTGGGTCTGAAAAATTACTTTATGAAGAACGGCCGATTCCAGATATTAAATCCGGCTGGTCTTTAGTGAAGGTAAAAGGCTTTGGAATCAATCGTTCCGAAATCTTTACTCGGAAAGGGAAGTCACCTTCTGTAGCATTTCCAAGAATACTTGGTATCGAATGTGTCGGGATTATCGAAAAAACAAGTGATTCAACACGATTTAGTCTTGGTCAAAAGGTCGTCTCAATAATGGGAGAAATGGGGAGAGCGTTTGATGGAAGCTATGCGGAATACGTTCTATTGCCTAATGAGCAGATTTATAAAATTGATAGCGATCTTCCTTGGGCGACATTAGCGGCAATACCGGAAACCTATTATACAGCCTATCAATCGATGCGGAATCTCTGTATTCAGGAAACAGACAGAGTTTTAGTTAGGGGGGCGACAAGTGGTGTAGGGGTAGCATTTGCTCAATTGGTTCGAGCGAAATTTCCGTCAATAGAGTTATACGGAAGCAGTCGATCTCTGGAAAAAGTCCAAAAGCTAAAGAACATCGGTTTTACAGGGTGCATTCAGGATAGAGCCGGCACCTTGGAGACGAATCAGACATTCCATAAAATCTTAGAATTGATTGGACCAGCCACTATCAAAAACAGCTTTGAACATATTGAAGAACGCGGTATTATTTGTAATACAGGACAACTGGGCGGGCAATGGTTTCTCAAGGAATTTGACCCAATCACAGAGATCAAGAAAAATAGTTATTTTACGTCGTTTTATTCTGGAAATATATCCGAGGGAAAGATGACTGAACTACTCAACTATATAGAGGAATTCCAAATTCAGCCGAACATAGAGAAGATTTTTACACTTAAGGAGACAGCTAATGCTCATGACTATCTTGAAGCAAAAGCCAGCTTTGGAAAAGTCATTGTTTTAAATGAAAAATAAAAAAATCCTGTGCATAGAAAAACACCTAGCAATCAATTGTTGGGTGTTTTTTCTATGCCACTAGTAAATATACCTTGCTATGAAGTGCACTTCATCGTTTACTCTAAAAGTGTAAAGTAGAGTTTTTGACTCTAAAATAAAAAATAGGAGCGAGTTTATGCAAAAATTAACGATGTACGGAGTAATCCTTAGTTCTATGGTATCTTTAAGTGCATGTTCTTCTGACAGCACCAAAAGCGAAGTATCGACAACCCAAAATAGAGAATCCACGACGAAGCAGAATAGTCGAAGTCAGAGTAACTACTTAGTGGTTTACTACTCAGAGCCTGAATCAGAAGGGACTGATGCGGTTGCCGGAGCAAGCAGAGCTGAGTATGAGAATCGTATAGTTGGGAATACCGCACTGATGGCGGAATGGGTAGCAGAACAAATGAATAGTGATATCTATGAAATTGAAACGACAGAGTCCTATCCAGGCAACCATGAGAAACTAGTTGATCAGGTTAAGGAGGAGCTTTCGCAAGGAATACGACCGAGATTATCCTCGTCTTTAGAAAATTTGGAGGATTATGACACTATTTTCATCGGTTATCCAATTTGGTGGTCAGATATCCCAACACCTCTTTATGCATTTTTAGAAGACACGGATTTGTCTGGAAAAAGAATCATCCCATTTTCAACTCACGGCGGAAGCGGGTTTTCCAATACAATTTCAACTATTTCTGAGCTGGAGCCTGATGCAGAGGTTGAGACACAAAACGTATTAACTATTTCAAGGGAAAATATTTCTGAAGCAAGGGAAGAGGTAAACGACTGGCTCAATGACTTAGGATTTTAGGCTGTTTTAAAGGAGATAGCTTCCGATTTCATATCTGGAGGCTTTTTCTATTTAAAGATACTTTTAAATAGGTTTGCTCTAGCTTGGAGGATGTGATAAAATCTAATTAAACAGTCGTTTAAATAGATTGCGAGGAGAAACCGTATGAGTATATCTGAAAGCTTTAAGGCTTTAGCTGTTCCGATGAGACGTGATATATTAGATCTTTTAAAAGAAGGGAAGATGTCTGCCGGAGATATCGCAAGCCATTTCAATGTGACTCAACCAGCGATTTCGTATCATCTAAATATTTTAAAGAAAGCGAACTTGATATACGAGAGTAAATATAAAAACTTTATTTATTATGAGCTGAATACGACAGTATTTGACCATTTGATTCTATGGCTTAAAACTATAAAAGGAGCTGATGAAGAATGAACCTGCGATTAGTTGTTTTACGAATATTTTCCACAACACCGATACTATTACTTGGCTTTTTACCCTTCATGAACCATTCATTTGCATGGCAGTATAATCTGGATGGTACACCGGTACGTTTTGGAAGTCGTTATGAGCTTATTCTATACATTCTGATTCCAATCATTATTGGTTGGGGCTGTTATTACTGGATAAATAATGGCAAAGGAAAGGGATATAACATTCAAAAAAATGAAAAGTTTGTTACAATACTCGCAATTACTATTGTCATTCTTTTTCAGGGATCAATGATTTGGAGTATAATTTCAGGGCTGAATACGGATGGCTCTAGCATTTCAACAGTGACTAAAATGATTCTTTATCTAGTCGGCATCCTACTTCTTGCTTATGGGAATCAACTCCCTAGAGCTTCCTTTAAAAGCGAATTTGGCTTTAAGAATATGTGGACCACCGACAGCGAGAAGGCTTGGATTTATTCTCAAAAATGGGTAGGGATACTCTGCATGTTATGTGGAATGAGTATAATCTTACTGAATGTATTCTTACCATTATCCAATCTAGCTGTTATTTTGTTGCTTCCAATTGGAGTGTTTGTTTTAGGCAGCTACTTACTATCTTACATGGCCTATATAAAAACAAGTAGAACTGTTTAACTGTATTAGAGGCATGTTATTTCTGTGGTATCAACAGCTTGACATACCGCTTCCAATTGCTATGCATAAAAATTCTTTACACAAGATCCCCATAATTATTAATAAGTCAGAGAAGGGGGCAAATGTCATATACTCTTTTTACAGCGGGAGAAAGAAGAAGTTACCGAAGACTAAAACAAGCCTCTCACATGTCAGAATAAAGTGCAGCACTCAGCATGTTCCTGTTGGGTGTTTTTGTTATGAAATAAAAAAGATTGGAGTGTTGAGGCAGAAACTATTGACGATACATAGATGTTTGTCTATATTATATATAGATAATTATCTATCTTAGAGAATAGGGGGAACCTCCATGGAAAAATATGAACAGATGTCTGTCATTCTAAAAGCTTTAGCTGATCCTAAGCGCCTTAAAATCATTGATCTTCTTTCTGCCGCCGAGTCTCTTTGTGCGTGTGATGTACTTGAACACTTTGATTTTACTCAGCCAACTTTATCTCATCATATGAAGATACTTGAAAAGGCTGGAATCGTGAAAGTAGAAAAAAGGAGCCAATGGCATCATTACTCTTTACAGGAAGAATTTGTTCAGCAATTTTTATCCGATCTAAAAGGGTTGCTTTTAAGTGAATCACCTGTAAGCTAAATCAAATGAACTTAAGGAGCCTTTGAAATGAATAATGTGAATAATGAAGCAGTAGAAAGACCTGAGATTGATTTCTTCGAGAAATACCTTTCAGTGTGGGTGCTTTTATGTATGGCTGCTGGTATGCTAATTGGTACTTTTTTACCTGGTATAGCAGATCAATTAGAAAGCTATCAAGTGTTAAATACCAATATACCAATCGCTGTACTGACTTGGGTCATGATTTTTCCTATGATGTTGAAGATCGACTTTAAATCTCTTTTAAACGTTCGAAAGACGTATCAGGGAATATTGATTTCCAGTATAACTAGCTGGTTGATCAAACCGTTTCTTATGTTCGGATTAGCTTCATTTTTCTTCTATGTTGTCTTCAGCAATTTCATACCAGCTGACTTGGCCAAAGATTATGTCGCCGGAGCTGTTTTGTTGGGTGCAGCACCATGTACCGCAATGGTATTTGTCTGGTCCAATCTAACAAAAGGAGATCCAGCCCATACGTTGGTCCAAGTATCTGTCAATGATTTACTGATTATTGTGCTCTTCGTACCGATCGTTTCATTCCTATTAGGTGTGAACAATGTGTTCGTTCCTTGGAACATTCTTTTTGGTTCAGTGGTTCTGTTTGTCGTGGTTCCATTGGTTGGGGGAGCATTTACTCGATACTTTATGATCAAACGAAAAGGCATCGAGTATTTCAATCAGAAATTCTTACCTAAGTTTGACACGATCACAACCATTGGACTACTACTGACACTGGTAATCATCTTTACCTACCAAGGAGACATTATATTAAACGATCCTTGGCATGTGCTTATGATCGCTGTTCCATTGATTTTACAGAACGTTATCACAGCAAACTTTGCTTATTTTACCTGTAAATGGACGAAGCAACCACATAATGTGGCGGCTCCAGCAGCTTTAATTGGTGCTTCAGACTTTTTTGAACTATCTGTCGCTGTAGCAATTACACTATTTGGTGTTAATTCACCGGTAGTTCTTGTCACAACGGTTGGTGTACTCACGGAAGTACCGGTTATGTTGTTATTGGTAAAAATGGTTAATCATACACGCAGCTGGTTTCCAGCAGAGAAAGGGGACAACTAATGAAGAAGATTTACTTTTTATGTACAGGAAATTCTTGTCGCAGTCAAATGGCTGAAGGCTTCGCCAAAAAATATTTAGGGGATCAGTGGGAAGTTCGCAGTGCCGGCATTGAGACCCACGGTCTAAACCCTAGAGCTGTTTCAGCTATGAAAGAAGCGGGTATCGATATTTCTTCACAAACATCTGATTTAATTGATCCGGAGTATTTTAATCAATCAGATTTGATTATCACACTTTGTGGAGACGCCGCTGATAAATGTCCTGTCATTCCCAAAGGTAGTGTTCACGAGCATTGGGATTTAGAAGATCCTGCGAAAGCAACTGGGTCAGAAGAAGAAATAACGGTTGCTTTTCAACAAGCAAGAGAAGAAATTGAAAAACGCATGATTGAGTTGGCAAATAAACTCAACTCATAAAATTAAGGATTATGCTATCATCATAATAGCAGGCTATGGATTAAGTAAGGTATCGGTTTTACATGTTTGACTGGATATTAACAATGAGAACCACATATTGACACTATGTGGTTCTCAAAAAACAACTTCGTATAATATATATTATGTAAACTAGAATAAAAACAGAATTTACTTCCTTCGATTCTTTCTGTTCTAAGTCCGTCCTTTACCCTTTGTTTGCTCAGTCATCGATTATATTACTTCACGTTTGACGTTTGATCCATATCATGAAATCATGTTGTTTCTCAAGGGTCATTATACAATGACAATGATAAGCTAAATCACTTTTATCATCAGGTGTGTTCTAATCCTTGGGATTCGCATTAAAGCTTCAATAAGACTTTTACTTGTGTATTTTGAGCTTCTTCATAAAGTGTTGCTGCTATGTCAATTGGTCATTCTTTCATTTTTATTCCAATAGCTGATTGTCTTTTCGTTCTTGAAGCAATGCGTTCTCCGAATGAATCAGTTCTTTGGCTTCTGCTTGAAGAGATTCTTTCTTATCCTCTAAATCGGAAAAATTTCGCTTATGCAGATGCACTATTTCTTCTTCCATCTCAGAAAAATAGTGAATGGATTTCTTGTCCTGTGTAGTCTGTATTATCTCAGAAAGGAATGCTTCATGCTGCATGGATAAGCGCTGACAATCCCGCTCCAGTTCTTCTAGTCGCCAACGCTGTTTACGGTTCATTTCTTGATCAGCTGTCAATTGAGATAGCTTCTTATTGATATGTTCTTCGCGGTTTTCCATGTGAATCAACTCCTTCTTACCTGTTAGTTGTAGTGTTATCTAGATATGCTTATTTATGTGTATATACCTGAACGATTTTGCTGTTAATTTTCTCCCAATTGATCTTAAAGGAAGTTAGAATTAATTAACAGGGGTTATGTATAGTTTAATTTAGAAGAGTATTCGTATCAAGAACTATTTTGTCTCTTAGTGATTTTTTCGTTGTCAGTCCCATTCTTTATGACCTCTTTTCACCGCAAACCATTGTTGAAGACAGTATTTGAGCCCTCTCCCCTCTTCGGGAAAAAGTCAGACGACTGTGTTCTCCTCAGTGCTTGAAGTAAATGGAAATTTTTATTTTGACAATCAAAGTATTTTATTTAATAATAGTCAGTAGAGTCTTCAACTGTTGAAGGTGTAATCTGTTTGATAAGAACGATTATTTTAAAAGTCGATTAGGAGGAATAGAGTTAGTATGGGATTTTTAGAAGGCAAAAAGATTGTGATTATGGGTGTTGCAAATAAACGCAGTATAGCTATGGGTTGTGCGAATGCAATGATTGAACAAGGTGCAGAGCTTATCTATACCTACCAAAATGAACGCATGAAAAAATCAGTAGCAAAATTAGTTGATGAATCCGCATTGTTAGTTGAATGTGATGTTGCTGATGACGCCAGCATTGCTTCAGCTTTTCAAGTAATAGAAAATAAGGTTGGTAAAATCGATGGTGTTGTCCACTCCGTTGCTTTTGCGAAAAAAGAAGAGCTTTCTGGAAATGTGACAGACATCAGTCGTGACGGCTATGCCCTGGCACAAGATATCAGCAGCTATTCGTTACTTGCTGTATCAAAGTATGCTCTGCCGATATTAAATGAAAACAGTGCAATCGTCAGCTTATCATATCTAGGAGCCGTTCGCGCGATTCCTAACTACAATATGATGGGGATTGCTAAAGCAGCTTTAGAATCTGCTATTCGTTATCTAGCAGCAGAGCTTGCGCCAAAAGGAGTTCGGGTAAACGGTATTTCTGCTGGAGCGATCAAAACCTTAGCTGTTACTGGTGTGAAGGATTACCAGAAGCTGATTCAGCTTTCTGAAGAGCGAACGCCTGACAAAGTAGGTGTTACTATTGAAGAAGTCGGTAATACCTGTGCCTTCCTGATGAGCCCTCTTTCAAGCGGGATCGTTGGAGACATTGTTTACGTTGACAAAGGGGTACACCTTACGTAGTTGTAGTTTCTATCTCTACTGAATGAATGTCAGGATCGATCATGGCGATGCTCTATTATGTACTAAAGTCATTATAAAAAAACCAACAGAAGAACTGTGAGTTACAAAACACAGCTTTTCTGTTGGTTTTTATTGCATTTATTTATAGCATTATCAAACGTGCATATATTGCTCTCTCAGCTGTTCCATTTTTCTATCTCTTGATTTACTGATTTCTTTTGTGCTTCCTTTTGGAAGTACTTTATCAGAAGTACACTGACTTTCACGATCCCAAGTCATAGGATCTCCGTAATCAAAGTTTGTCAGGAAGGTTACAGTCTCTCTGATAACATAGGTTGGTGTTGAAGCACCGCCGGTTACACCAACCACGTTGACATCTTTCAGCCATTCGATTTTGATATCAGAAATATCCTCAATCAGATGTGCTGGCGTACCTGTTTGTTCAATCGATACTTGTGCCAATCGGTTACTGTTGTTACTCTTTGCATCACCGACAACCAATAACAGATCACACTCACCAGCTTGCTCCACTACAGCAGCCTGACGCTCGATTGTGGCGCTGCAGATGTCTTTATGGTAAATAGCATTTGGGAATTTCTTCATCAGATATTCCGTCATTTCTTCTACATCCCACTGACTCATGGTTGTTTCGTTGGAAATGTAGATTTTTTCATTGCTTAGCTGGATAGCTTCCGCATCCTCCAAAGAGGTGATCAAATGAACTTTTTCCGGATTGATTCCAATCGTTCCGACAGCTTCCGGATGTCCGGCCATTCCAATGTAGAGCACATCAAAGCCTTCGTTTACTCTTTGCTCAACAATCTCATGAATGATAGCGACCTCAGGACAAGTTGTATCAACAACAGCCAAGCCTTTAGCAGCCGCAATTTCTCTTACCTTTGGCGATACACCATGTGCAGTGAAGATAACTGTGCCGGAATCAATTTTTGCCAGCATCTCTTCTCTATCCCCTTCCATTACGATGATCCCTGCTTCTTCAAACGCTTTTGCGACAATTGTATTGTGCACAACATACCCTAGTGAGTAGATCGGTCTTGGAAGACTTGTATCCTTTACAACATTTTTCGATAGGACCAATGCATCAACAACTCCGTAACAATGCCCTCTTGGTGTGATATTTAAAACGTTCATTTAATATAATCCCCTTTTCTGTTTGAGTGTATATAAATTCTATTGATAGACGAGAAACAAGCTTTAGGTATTTCCATCTATTTGAACATGCTTAGTAGAAATTGATAGAAACATAAGCAGCTTCTCGTGCAATAAATAATCAAATAGTAGTTATATAGCGAATTTAAATGTGTTGATTAATAATAGCTGCGGTTTCAGTATTTTCTGTGATAAAGAAATGACCACCTGCTACTTGAAAGAATCTGCATTCGGCGGTAGTATAGTTGCGCCAGTCTTCATGGTGTTCCAAGGCCTCAGCATCGTCTTCTCCATTAATGATGATCAATTCACAGTCCATCTGCTTTGGTATCTGTGAAACCAGTGAGTTCAGTAAAAGGTAGTCTGCTTGAACGATTGGTAAAAACAGTTCAACTAGCTCAGGACTTTCAAAGAACTCTTCAGATGTCGCACCCCCTTTCTTCATTTCCTTTAGAAGTGAAGCCTCATCTGTCTCCGCCAGTGCTAAATGCTCTGGTGGTTCGGCTCCGCAGATAATCAATCCCTTTGGGGGAGTTCCGCCGCGTTCGATGATCTTATGGTATAGATGCGGAAGTAATTCACCACCCATACTATGACCTAGAAGATAGTATGACTCGTCTTGTCCAGTCGATTCTGACAATAATGGCTCAATTGCCTGAAAGAGGTCTTCTGTTGACAACACACACTCTTCTCCGAAACGCATCCCCCGTCCCGGCAGCTCCAATGGAACCGCCGTATAATTGCTGCTGTTTAGCTTTTGTGTCAATGCATCGGTCAGAACTGTCGCAGATCCGCCGGCATAAGGGAGACAAAAGATGTTGGTTGTTCCCATTGAATAACCTCCTGTAATAAATTAGTTACAATGATAGTCGTAATGAATCAAATCCGGCAGACAGCCCTTTACACTGCCCGCCGAAATGACGCATTATTTATTTCTTAACGAGCGGATATAGTTTTCCAACTCTTTGTCAAGCTTACGAAGTAGTTCTTTTTCTGTCCCGCGTTCACACTCAAGATTCGTCAGAACAATACGTTCTTTTGTATGAAGGATATTTGCTACTTTTCTGCTGTTAGAGGTTCCGACAGCTTCGTTTTCTTCTAATAGTTGTCTTTCGTCAAAGAGACTGTTCTCCTGATCAAACATCATCAGGAAGTTGACGATTTGAGCGGGAAGGTTGGTCAAATTGATTTTTCCAACGATGTCCGCAGCGTTTGGATACATTTTCTGTAACTCTTGATTCTCCATCAATGACAGCAGATGAACACGATGCATACTCATATAGCTCATAATTGCTCTGCTTTTCTCTGTCAGTGTTTGATTCTGTCTTGTGGTAAAGGTTATTGGCAGTAAATCAATAAAACTTCCGATCTGTTCAGTAAATTGCTGCTGACCATAGCTCCTGCCGATTTGAATCATCAGTAATGGAACATCAATATCAGGAAATGCATGTTGTAGTGCAGTTAAATACAGTCTTTCAGCCAGCTTGAAGCCTTCATCTTCTGCCAAATCAACTTCCTGCATATCATGATGATAGGTGATCCAAGTGTATTCTTTTGCAGCTTTTGCGGCATGATAGCTTGTCAGTGCCTGATCGAAGGTCCTAAGCTCCAAAGCATCAATAAGCTCTGGTTCAGAAGTTGCCACAGGTCCCTGATTCAACAAATCTGTGTAGCTTTCGTATTGAGGAATCGCAGCAATTTTCGGCTGTTTCATCGCAAGCAGCTCATGGAACCGAGCATTCAACACTTCGCTGCTGAAGCCGTCGAAAATCAAGTGAGACACTGGGAGCAATACTTCATATGTCTGTCGACTCTGCTTAACCACCAGCATATGATGAGCAATATCATCTTGCAGCTCATACTCTGGTTTGCTGTAGCATTCTACTTGTTCTTCGATACCTTTGAGGTATTCCGATCTGTTCTCTGAAGGGTAAATAGAGAGATCAATAAACGGAATAGTTCCTATCTGTGCCCAGTCAAATACTGTTATTTCCAACTTCTTCGGATCGATCTGACTTCGTAAAATCTGCTGCTCCTTTAAAAGAGTATTCCAAACATTGCTGAATTCTTCTTTGTTCCACGGTTTTTCTACGTGAATTCGCCCAAAAGAGCCTAGAACATCCATTTTATATAAGGCTTTCTGAGAGGCAGACAACTCATTAGTCATCATTGCTTTTCCTGAAAGGATTTCTCCGCTGTATCCCTTGATTTCAGTCAGTAATTGCTCCATTTGCTGTTCAATTGAAGGTGCTGCCTGACCTTGTTCATTCGGCTCGATCTCAGTGAGTTCCTCTTCAACAGCAGTTTTGATTTTTTGCAGCTCTGCGATCTTGCTGCCAAGCTCCTTGATAGTTCTATATTGGAAGATGTCTCTAACTGAAAGCTTTATCCGTTTCTTGGTCAACATGGATAGAATACTGATTGCTTTGATAGAATCACCACCAAGTTCAAAGAAGTCATCTGATCGACTGACCTGCGCTATCCCTAAGACGGTTTCAAACATTCCTGCCAACATTTCCTCGTTCATACCTTGAGGTGCTTCGTATTGGCGATCGGTTTTCAGCTCTATTTCCGGCAAACTGCGCTTATCTACTTTACCAGTAGCTGTTACCGGTATTTGTTCTAATTGCATCATATATGGCGGTACCATGTAATCTGGCAGCTCTTCTCTCAAGGCTTCACGCAGTTGAGGAAAGACCAATTCTTCTTGGCTAACCATATATGCATGGATCGCTGATTCTCCTGTGTGATCAGGTTTAACAACAACAGCGGCATTACTGATTTGTGTCTGTTTCCGCAGTACGCTTTCGATTTCTCCTAGTTCTACACGTAAGCCGCGGATTTTGACTTGCTCATCAATTCGTCCCATATATTCCAGATCGCCATTTGGCAGCCAACGAACCAAATCGCCAGCGTGATACAGCTGTCCGGCACCAAATGGGTTTGGTACAAATTTTTCAGCGGTCAAATCCGGTCTCTTCATATAGCCGCGTCCCAGATTTTCCCCAGTAATACATAGCTCGCCAGGTACTCCAACACCACATAGCTGCCCGTCATTCATGACATATATCTGATTATTCGGTACAGGTTTTCCGAGTGCGATATAGCTGCTGTCTGTTATTTCATGAGTAACAATCAACACGGTCGCTTCTGTTGGTCCGCACATATTGAAGATACGCGCATTTGTATGTCTGCGCATTTGCTCAAACAGGCTTGCCGGGAAGACCTCTCCTCCTAAAATGATTGTAGTGAAGTGACGCATGTACTGGCAGTTCTCGTCATCCATCATGAACATCTTCATTTTAGACGGTGTTGTTACCAGTAAATTCGCGTTAGTCTTCTCAACTAACTGAGCCAATAAATCTTGACTTTCCTGCTGTTCTTCATCCGCCAGTACGATTTTGATCTGGTTCAGTAAAGGCAGGAAGCTTTCCTTGATAAATACATCAAAACAGTAAGTAGTTACTGAGACGAATGTCGGCTCCTCATGATTAAAGAAGGAATCGCCAAAGGCCATTTTTCCTGTACAGTAATTGACAATATTTCGGTGTTCCAACATGGCTCCTTTAGGCTTCCCAGTCGTTCCGGAAGTATAAAGACAACAGAATAAATCTGTTGGGCTATTAACTGTTGTGAGATTGTCAGTTGGCAGCTGTGTCAGTTCTTCGTTTTTGTGAAGCTCGATGATCGGTATAGTCGTTGAAACAGGTAATTCCCTATAAGCAGTAAGAATTGCTTTTGGCTCGCTATCCTCAAGCATATATCTGATTCGATCCTCTGGATAGCTTGGATCGATTGGGACATAGGCGCCTCCGGCTTTGATGACACCCAGCATTGCTACCAGTAGTTCAACACTTCGAGCAGTGAACAACGCAACACGGTCATCCGGCTGCAGTCCCATACTGCGAAGTTTAACAGCCAATTGATTGGCACGCTGATTCAGCATCGCATAAGTGATTTCCTGATCTTTGAAGACTAATGCGACTTTATCAGGAACATTGGCCGCCTCTATTTCAAATAACTCGACCACGGTCTTTCCTTTTCCTGAAGGGGTTTGTGTATCATTGAAATCAACAGATACCAGTTTTGCTTCTTCTTCGTCCAAAAGTGACAGCTGACGGATTGAAAGTTCTGGTTCCTTCAATATCCCCTGAAGAATCTGCTTCATTCGCTTCAGGACCAGTTGGATTTCTTCATTTGTGTAAATTGTCGGATCGTACAACACTTCGATTGTCAGCTGTTCAGCCATAAAGGCCTTAAGCGTGATTGGGTAGTTTGTCTGCTCTCTTACTGCATGAGTCTCAAATGCTGTTCCTTGCTCGACAGATTGACGGACTTCTTCATCAATATAGTAATTTTCAAAAATGAACAAGGTTTTGAAAAGGTCAGAGCCAAGACTGCTTTGCTGCTGCACCTCAGCCAGTGATAAATGATCATAGCTGCTGCTTTCGATGGATTGCTGCTGTACCTCCTTCAACAGATTCAGCACAGAACGCTCCTCTTCCCCATTTACACGTACGGGTACAGTGTTGATGAACAGCCCTACCGCTTTTTCGATGTCAGTCAATGGTACATTTCTTCCAGAGACTACTTTTCCGAAAACAGCATCTTTTGTATGGTTCAAGCGTTGTAGAGTCAGTCCCCACGCCGTTTCTAAGATACTACTCATGGTCAGCTGATTTTTAACTGAAAGCTCTTGCAGTCCCCTGCCCTCTTCTTCTGTCAATGTCAACTGCGCATCAGCAACCTGTTCCTGTGTCTCTTCTCTTCTTCCCAGCATCGGTAAAATTTCAGCGGCTTCTGAGTAATCAACCAGCAGTTCGCGCCAATAAGTAAGCGCCTCTTCCCTGTCCTGCTCCCTTTGCCATTGAATGTATTCCTGATAATTCGGTAACCCTCGCTCTTCTTCTTTCGCTCTCTCAGCGATTGTCTCAAAGCGTTGCCCTTCTGTCAGTGCTTGATAGTTTTCCATGAAATCCTTAAACAGGATTGGGAAACACCAGCCATCAAGAATAATATGGTGAGCACTCCAAATCAATAGTGTTTCGTTAGGAGAACGTAGGATCGTCAAACGAATGAGAGAATCGTTGTCAAAATCAAAGCCTCTTTCTACATCAGCAGCAATGAAGTCTGCGGATGTGCCTTTCGTTTGTTCAACAACCTCTGCTTCCAGATCCAAATCATTCAAGACGACTTGAACAGGAGTAATTAGATCCTTAAATACAATCTTTGTTCGTAAAACAGGGTACTTATATTTCAGCAATTTAAAACTTTGAATCAAGGTTTCGTTATCCGCCGGAACGCTTAGACGAAGAATCTGCTGCATAAAGTATTCCCCTGAACGGTCATTCTTCAGCTTATGATAGAGAATACCTGATTGCATTGGACTTAATGGATACACCGAATCAGTTTTTTCAAGGGGAACCAATTTTTGAACCTGCTGGAACTCCTCTAATGGCATATCCAATTGATAATCAGAAGCGGTCAATACACGCTCTTCTTGTGCGAGACAATGGCGTGTCAAGTCACGTAAGCTTTCGTTAAAGGCTTCGTAAAATTGCTTGATTTGTGCTGCTGAATACTCTGTTGAATCATAAATGATTGTTGTTTTCAGCTGCTTATCAATGATGGAGCAGTTGACTGTCAGCGCTTGATCCATTTTGTTATCGGCTGCTATTGCGTTGCCTGTGCTGTATATAGATGGCTGCAGCAATTCTTCCGGCTGATTGCTGTTGTTGCCTAGGTAGTTAAAAGCAATGTCTGTCGTGATTTTTGGAAGCATCCGTTCACTATTGTATTTGATAACACCATAGCCCAAACCATTATTCGGAACCTTGTAGAGGGCTTCTTTGGTTTGAATGATTGTCTTCTCCATCTCCGAATAGTTTGTCAACAGTAAAGGATACAGGCTTGTAAACCACCCTACTGTTCGATCTATTGCAGGAAACTCCTTTAAGTTTTCACGTCCATGACTCTCTAATTGGATACTTAATTTATCTCTACCGAGAAGTTTAGCAGCAGAACGGCTTAATGCTGTCAGCAATAAATCATTGATTTCTGTTCCATATGCTTTTCCTGCGTGGTAAAGGAGCGCTTCAGTTGTCTCCTGTTCCAAGGCCGTAGAGGCTTCATCATAAATACCAGTCTTGCTCTCAATGGAATGGTCAGTGCTTGCCAGCCCATTGATTTCATCTGATAGCTGCTGCCAAAATACCACTTCTTTTTGCAGCTCTTTGCTTTGACCGTATTGCTCCAGTGTTTTTGCCCATTGATCAAAGGAAGCTGTTTTTTCCGGCAGCTGAACAGCTTCGTTTCGAAGCAGAAGCTGGTAGCTTGTGGCAAGATCTTCGAGAACCACTTGCCAAGAAACTGCATCAACAACTAAATGATGGATACTGATAAAGAGATGATCCTCTTCCTTCAATTGATAAAGGACTGCTTTCACAAGAGGTCCTTGCTCAAGATCCATACTGGCTTGAACACGCGTATTCTCGTCCTTGATTTTATCTGCAACAGAAGTTTCGTTCTTCCAATCGACTATATGCAGTTCGATCAGACCACTCTCTTCTGCACGTAAAATAATTTGCTCGCCATTTCTGTATACACTTCTTAACTGATCATGGTGCGTAATGACAGCTTCCAAAGCTGTTCTCAGTGTTTCTTGATCAAGACGAACCGCAGCCATCAGCATCAACGATTGATTGAAATGTTCCGGCTGAGAATGGGCCGTTTTGAAGAAGTGCTTTTGAACTGGCGTCATTGCGGCAGGTCCGCTAAGCTCTAGTTGGTCATAGCTTATCGTTGGTGCTGTCATGCTGATTCTCAATGAGATCGATTGAACAGTGTATAGCTGCATGATGTCCTTGACGCTGACTTCATACCCCTTTTCTCTCATCTTGGATACTGCTCGAATCGCTTTGATAGAGTCGCCGCCAAGTTCAAAGAAGCTATCTGTGATACCGATGGGTGAAACAGCCAATACATCTTCAAAGACGTCAACTAATGACTGTTCGATTTCATTGTTTGGAGCGACATATTCTCGTTCATTTGAAATTTCTATTTGAGGTAATCTGCGTTTATCGACTTTACCGGTTGGTGTGACTGGTATGTCCTCCAACTGCATCATATAAGGCGGAACCATAAAGTCCGGCAGCTCTTGTCTTAATGCTTCACGTAAGGTAGATAAATCAAGGGCTTTTTGACTGACAAGATAAGCATGGATCGCCGACTCTTCTGTATGATCCGGCTTAACAACAACTGCTGCATTACTGATGTTGTCCTGTCTGCGCAACACACTTTCAATTTCCCCAAGCTCGACCCGCAGACCGCGGATTTTGACCTGTTCATCGATTCGACCTAAATACTCTAGATCACCATTTGGCAGCCAGCGAACTAAATCTCCGGCATGATACAGCTTACCGGGACCGAATGGATTTGGAACGAATTTTTCAGCAGTTAGATCCGGACGTTTCATATAGCCTCGTCCTAGATTTTCTCCGACAATACATAATTCACCAGGCAGCCCAACACCGCAAAGCTCACCTTGGTCCATCACGTAAATCTGGTTGTTCGGTACTGGTTTGCCTAATGGAATATAACTGCTGTCTGTCACTTCATGGGTAACGATCAAGACAGTCGCTTCTGTTGGTCCGCACATATTAAAGATACGAGCATCTGTATTTCTACGCATTTGTTCATAGAGGCTGCCCGGGAATACTTCGCCCCCTAAAATAATCGTAGTGAAATGGCGCATATAGCTGCAATTGGACTCGTCCATCATAAACATTTTCATTTTAGACGGAGTTGTTACTAAAAGGTTAGCCTGATGCTTCTCCACTAGTTGAGCCAATAAATGTTGACTCTCCTGCTCTTCTTCGTCTGCCATAATAATCTTGATCTGATTCAGCAACGGCAGGAAGCTTTCTTTGATAAAAATATCGAAGCAGTATGTCGTTACTGATACAAATGTTGGTTCCGGATGACTCATAAAAGAGTCACCAAAGGCCATCTTCCCTGTACAATAATTGACGATATTTCGATGCTCCAGCATGACGCCTTTCGGCTTCCCGGTTGTTCCAGAAGTGTATAGACAGCAAAATAGATCTGTCGGCGTATTCACACCTGCTAGATTGCTTACTCCCGGCAACGCACAGTCACTTTCAGGAGCAGTCACTTCAATCACTGGGATATCCACAGCCAGCGGCAGTTCTCTATAAGCAGTTAAAATTGCTTTCGCTTCGCTGTCATCCAGCATATATTTGATTCGGTCCTCTGGATAACTCGGGTCGATTGGCACATAGGCACCGCCAGCTTTAATAACGCCCAGCATGGCTACAAGGAGCTCAACACTTCGAGCTGTAAACAAAGCAACCCGGTCATCTGGCTTGATTCCCATTGAACGGAGATACCAGGCTAGACAATTCGCCCGCTGATTCAGCTCACTATATGTGACTTGCTGATCTTTGAAGACAATAGCGACTTTATCAGGTGTCTGTGCTGCCTGCGCTTCGAAAAGCTCGACCATAGTCTTTCCTTTGGCAGAAGGCGCAGCTGTGTCGTTGAAGGTCTGAAGTACTAGCAGCTCCTCCTCTGCTGATAATGCCGAAAGTGAATGGATCGACCGCTCCGCATTTTTGACTACTTCTGATAATAATTGCTCATAATGAGTAATCATGTGAATAATCGTTTCTTCTTCAAATAAATCAGTCGCATACTCAACACTTAGCTCATAGCCGGCATTTTTTTCAATCAAATTAAATGTTAAATCGAACTTAGCAGCAGGATGATTAAGTGTTAATTCCTCTACTTCGACATCCTTCAAGTTGATTTTAGCAGCTTCGTTATTTTGAAGAACGAACATCACATCGAATAATGGATTTCTTGAGAAGTCTCTGGAAAGTGCCAGATCCTCTACTACCTCTTCAAATGGATATTCCTGATGCTCATAAGCCCTCAAGCTCTCCTCTTTGATTTCCTCAAGGAAAGCAGTAAAGTGCTTCTCAGGTGTCGGCTTTCCGCGCATAGCCAGTGTGTTAACAAACATACCGAGAATCTTTTCTGTATCTTTATGGATTCTTCCGGAAATCGAAGTTCCAACAATGATGTCCTCCTGTCGACTATGCTTATGGAGCAACAACATACAGGCGGAAAGCAGAACCATATACTCTGTTGCGCCATGCTGTTGTGCTAACTGAATGATTCCGTCCTTCAGCTCCGGTGCGAGAGCTCTCTTGAGCATCGCTCCTTTGTAGGTTGGCTGTATAGGACGTTGATGATCGAGCGGCAGATCAAGAACCGGTAATTCTCTGCTGAAATGCTCTTTCCAGAAGTTTTGATGCTCTTGTTGCTCTCTATCGGCAAACCATTGGCTGTAGTCCTTGTAGGAAACAGTATATTTCGGTAGGACTGCATGTGAATCATTGTATAAAACAGAAAACTCCTCAAATAGCTGACTGATGGAAACTGCATCTGCGATAATATGATGGATATCGAAAAACAATACATACTGATTTTCACTGATTGTTGATAGTTGGATTCGTAGTAAAGGAGCATGGGATAAATCAAACGGCTGAACAAAGCAATCAAATAAATGCGAAAGCTCCTTCTCAGAAACCAAAACCGGCTCATGAGTAAAATCGATGGTGATTTGCTCATGTATTTTTTGAACCGCTTCTCCATCAATCGTATGGAAGCTGGTTCTTAGTATTTCGTGACGCTGCATCAACTGTTCAAAGGCACTTTTTACCTTTGAAGCCTCTAATTTTCCATTAAAACGGATAGCCGCTGGAAGATTATAAGCAACACCCAAATCATTCAATTCATTCATAACATAGATTCTTCGTTGAGCAGAGGACATTGGGTAATATTCCTGCTCTTTTGCTTTAGGAATCGGCTCATAGCCGGCTTCCTCTTTTTGCTGTTCAACAACTTCACTCAACTGCTCTACTGTCGGCGAGCTGAAAAGCATACGCAGCGGCAGTCGTATAGAGGTTACGGCTTCCAGCTTGTTGATCACTTGTGTTGCTCGAAGAGAATGTCCGCCGATTTCGAAAAAGTTGTCAGTGATACTGATTTCCTCTACATTCAGCACCTCTGAAAAGATATCTGCAATGATTTGCTGGAGTTCATTCACAGGAGCAACGACTTGTTTATCATCTGTTGTTGTATGGATTTCCGGCAGTTCTCGTCGACTGACTTTTCCTGTTGGTGTTACTGGGATACGGTCGATCTGCATCATATATGGCGGAATCATAAACTCAGGAAGTTCTTCCCTCAATATTTCTCGGATATGCTGAAGATCGATCAGCTGGTCTGAAACCATGTATGCATGGATAGCACGGTCGCCGTTGCGATCATTTTTAACAATAACTGCCGCATTACTAATGGCTTCCTGTTTTCGAAGGACACTTTCGATTTCCCCTAATTCCACTCGGAAACCACGAATCTTGACCTGCTCATCGATTCGTCCAAGATATTCCAAATCGCCGTTCGGCAACCAGCGTACTAAGTCGCCTGCATGATACAGCTGTCCTGGGCCAAATGGATTCGGCACAAATTTTTCAGCAGTCAGATCCGGGCGTTTCATATACCCTCGCCCTAGATTTTCTCCGGCAATACATAGTTCACCCGGCATCCCGACACCACAAAGCTGTCCTTGGTTCATAACATAGATTTGGTTGTTTGGTACCGGCTTCCCTAGCGGGATATACCTGCTGTCTGTTATTTCATGTGTCACAATCAACACCGTTGCTTCTGTTGGTCCGCACATATTGAAGATACGAGCATCTGTATTTTCCCGCATTTGCTCATAAAGCGTTCCGGGGAACACTTCTCCACCTAAAATAATCGTTGTAAAATGGCGCATATAGCTGCGGTTGGATTCGTCCATCATGAACATTTTCATCTTAGACGGTGTTGTTACAAGTAGGTTTGCTTGATGCTTTTCTACTAGCTGAGCCAATAAATACTGGCTTTCCTGTTCTTCTTCGTCAGCCATGATGATTTTGATTTGGTTCAACAACGGCAGGAAGCTTTCTTTGATGAAAATGTCGAAACAATAGGTTGTTACTGATACAAAGGTCGGTTCAGGATGACTCATAAATGAATCGCCAAACGCCATCTTCCCTGTACAATAATTAACGATGTTTCGGTGCTCCAGCATGACGCCTTTCGGCTTTCCAGTCGTTCCGGAAGTATAAAGACAACAAAATAAATCTGTTGGAGTATTGACTGTCGGTAGGTTTTCCATCATTGGAAGCTCTTTAGCTGCAGTTCTGTCTGTTACTTCTATGACTGGCAAATCAACAACCAGTGGGAAGGTGTGGTGAGCGGTCAAAACGACCTTAGACTCACTGTCCTCCAGCATGTATTGAATTCGCTCTTCTGGGAAGCTTGGGTCGATTGGTACATAGGCACCGCCAGCCTTGATAACACCCAGCATCGCTACAAGGAGCTCAACACTTCGCGCAGTGAACAGTGCAACACGATCATTCGGTTGAATGCCCAACTCACGAAGCTGAGCAGCTAAATGGTTTGCTCGCTGATTCAGCTCTTGGTAAGTTACTTGCTGTTCCTTGAAAACCAGCGCAACTTTATCTGGGGTCTTCTCTACCTCAGCTTCAAACAGCTCAACCATTGTTTGACCTTTGGCAGAAGGTGTTTTTGTATCATTGAAGGTATGAAGAACCTTCTGCATTTCTTTTTCTCCGAGACATTGAATCTCGCTGATTTTTTCTTCCGGCTTCAATGCGATGTGACTTAAAATCATTTTGAAGGTTTCCAAAAGCTGCTGCATCTCTGTATTTCCATATAGCTTTGGATCGTAAAGAGCCTCTAAGCTCAATGATTCTGTGTTTGTAGAATGGTAAACCTTCATAGCAATCGGATAGTTTGTCTGTTCACGCATTGAATCAGGTTCAACATCAATGCCCATCATCGTTTCCTGGAATGAATCAGCATCAAAGTAGTTTTCATACATAAGCAGTGTTTTGAACAAGTCGCCGCCTAGTTCACTTTGCTGCTGCACATCTGCCAATGAAAAATAATCAAAGCTGCTGCTGTCAGCGGCTTGCTGTTGAACAGCCTGCAGTAATTGTGCTGGTGTTTGATTTTCTCTTGCATCTACTCTGACTGGAATCGTGTTGATAAAAAGTCCCACAGCTTGTTCGATACCACGTAAAGGTGCATTTCGTCCGGAAACGATTTTTCCGAAAACAACATCCTGTGTCCAGTTGTACTTCTGTAAAGTGATTCCCCACGCGGTTTCCATCAGTGAGCTCATAGTAATCTGCATGGAAAGCGTTGCTTGATGAAGCTGTCGGCTGACCGCTTCATCAAGGGTAACTTTTTCTGTTCGAACCTGCTGGGTATCAGCAGTGTCTCCTGTATACATTGAACGGATTTCAGCTACTTCGGAATAATCAGATAACGTTCTCTTCCAATAGTCCATCCCTGCTGATAAATCCTGTTGCTTTTGCCAGCTGACATAATCCTTAAAAGAAAATGATGATTTGCTCTCTTGTATAGCAGCGGCTGCTAGTTCTTGAAGGCTCTCTCCTGTCAGCAATTTATTGTAATAGTAGATAAAATCTTTGAAAAGGATGGAGAAGCACCAACCATCAAGGATGATGTGATGCGCACTCCAAATCATAATAGTCTTTTCCTTATCCATGCGAACAAAGGTTACTCGAAGAAGTGAATCTTTTTCCAGATCAAATCCTCTTGTGATATCCTGCTCCTTGATTTCCTGAAGCATTTCTTGTTGAACTGCTGCTTCGTAAGCACTCAAATCAATGACTGTTGTTTCTTGTTCTTTTTCGTTCAGGACGATCTGTCTGGGTTTTGCTGCTTTTCTATATAAAAAGATTGTTCGCAAGCTTTCATGCTTTTTGTTCAGAAGCTGAATACCAGCCAGAAGCTTCTCCTCATCTACAATACCTTTCAGCTGGAAACTCTGTTGTAAAAAGTATTCGCTGGATGTTTCATCCAATAATTTGTGATAAATCATGCCAGACTGCATTGCTGTTAAATCGTAAATACCTGCAACATTCTTGTTGATCGTCCGCTGCTTCATTTTCTGTACCATGACCAATCTCCCCTCGTCGCCAACCGATGATCCAATGTTCTTTTTTAATCCAATAGTGTATTCAACAGATCGATCTCATCGGCTTCCATATCGAATACCTCAAAGTCTTCCGCTGTTCTGAATGCTTCTTCCTGATTTAGACAGTGACCAATGACTTGTAGAACTGCCTTTTCATACGCTTCATGGAACAAGTGAATCTGTTCTGCAGTAACCGTATCCTCAAGATAATCAACATTCAGCTGGAGTTCTGTATCGCTGAAAACGACAGATAGTTCCAATGCTGTGTGAATTGTTGTATACAACTGTTTTGTTTCTACCGTTTCACTGAACAGTTTCTCTGTTTCTGTATCCAGAAAGACTTGTTCAGCCTCCTTCAAACGGAATCGGATTGGTTTGGCTAACTCTATAACTTTTTCCTTGTCTGCTTTTTGTACTCTTCGTCTTTGCTCTTTTGTTTCTAGGATTGTTTCTGTCATATTCGAATTATTGCTCAGCTGAAGTGCTTCAAGCTCTGTAAACTGACCAACTGTACGAATGATATTCAATGCGTGCTTGTCAGCAATACGTCCATCGCTTTCAATCAGCACCTCTCTATTGTTTTGCCCTATTTCATCTAAAGCTGTGGTTAACGCGGTTAGCATCAATTCCTCTGTTGTTGTAGAGAATGCTTGGTTTGCCTGTTCCAACTGACTGACAAAATCAATTTTTTGATAACTTTGCTGCACCTGTTTTCTGCTTGACGCAGATGGCGTCCGGCTTTCAATATCAACTGCGACGACTAACTGCTGTGAAGTGCTTGTTTCAACCCAAGCGTGGAACGGTAGTGTTTTTTCTGGAAGTAAAGCAACAGCCTCTTCTTCCAAACTACTATATGCAGCAATCAAATCCTCTAGTAGTATTTGAACCGCTTTTTCATCTGCAATCAGTGGAGAAATACCCACTACCAGATGATCCTTATCAGAGAAATGAAGGAAGTGTCCGCTTAACAATTGTCCTTTATTGGTTTGCGCTGCCCGTTTCATTTCTTCTTCAGCCTGTGTCAAAATTTCACTGTTGCTGTTGCTGTCTAATGTTGTTGTTTTAATGTGGAATGCTTCTGCATCCGCAACAGGTACAATTTCCTGATGTTCCTCAGTGAAAATTGTACGCAGCACATCATGATGCTTTCTCAACGCTTCAAAGGCTGTTGTCAGGCGCTGTTCGTCAATTTTCTGGTTGAAGCCTAAACGTAGAACATGATTTTCCAGTAATGGATCATTCAACAATAATTTTTGAGCTGCTGATAGAGCTGTGATACCGCTTTGCTCTACCTGAGCAGCAGTCAAACCATTGTCAGCCGTTGATTGAACGTGTTTGCTGATTTGCTTGATTGTTGAATACTGAAGGATGTCCTTAACTAAAATATCAAGTCCATTTTCTCTAATTTTGGCAGCGATTCTGATTGCTTTGATTGAATCTCCTCCAAGAGCAAGAAAATGCTGATTTGTTCCAATTTCAGAAAGTCCCAACACGTCTTTGAATACTTGAACCAGTTGTTCCTCCATCGGTGTTTCCGGCTGAACCAATGCCTCTGCGCTGCCTAGTTTAATGACAGGCAAAGCTTTCTTATCCAACTTGCCGTTAGGTGTTGTCGGAATCTCTGAGAGCTGCATGATAGCATCTGGAATCATATATTCCGGCAATTGCTTACCAAGATATTTCTGTAATCCGCTCAGATCGATCTCATCATCACTAACGAAATATGCGGCTAATTGCGGATTGCTGTCAGCATTTGTCACAATGACAGCTGCGTCCTTGATAAAGTCTGCTCCACGCAGAATACTCTCTATCTCCCCTGGTTCAATACGGTAGCCTCTGATTTTGACCTGCTCATCGATTCGTCCCATATATTCTAGATTGCCGTCGGCATTCCAACGAGCCAAGTCACCGGAACGATAAAGCTTGCCTTCCCCAAATGGATTATCTATGAATGCTGCCGCAGTCAGTACAGGTTTGTTCAAATACCCTCTAGCCAGGCTGACTCCGCTGATACAAAGCTCTCCTACTACTCCTACACCGCAAAGCTGTCTATCTTCCATGATGAAAACATCAACATTTGTAATCGGTTTTCCGACAGATAGCTGTTCTGGCAATGTATCTTCTTGTACTGCTGCTGTCTTTTTGTAAGACCAGCTTGTCGTATAAACAGTTGCTTCTGTTGGTCCATAAGCATTTAAATAATGGCCAATCGTATTCCCGCTTTCTTCTGAAACGATCTTACGAGTAGCAACTGAGCCCCCTGTCATCACTGTATCAACATCTTTAATGTTGATGCTTGCTGCATATTGCGGCGGCAAAATAGCAAAACTGATATGCTCAGATAAATATTTCTCGATGAATGATGGATTTTTCAGCTGTTCTTCATCAACTAAGTGAAGCGCTGAACCATTCAGAAGTGCAGTAAATATTTCAAGAACAGAAGCATCGAATATATAATTTGAGAACTGCAGCATTTGATCTTGACCAGTAAGTTCAAGTGAGTCACTGAAGAATTGCTTCGCATTAAGAACACCCTTATGCTCAACAAGCACTCCTTTTGGTTTTCCAGTCGTTCCAGATGTGTAAATACAATACAACAAATCATTGCTTTGGTTCACATATTCCAGATTGTCTGTCTTGAATGTATTGAAACTCTCCTGTTTGGCAGAAACAACCGGAATACCATAAAGCTCTTGTGGAAGCTCAAGTGTTGTCAGTACCACTTTTGGCTGGCAGTCAGTTAATAGGTAACGTCTGCGTTCCTCCGGCGCCTGTGGATCAATTGGCACATAAGCACCACCAGCCTTGATCACACCCATCATACTGACAATCATTTCTATGCTTCGATCAGCAATCAATGCGATTAAATCATCGGGTCTTGTTCCAATGCTTCTCAAGTAATGGGCAACCTGATTCGCTCGCTCATTCAGTTCTCCGTATGACAGCTGCTGTGCACCATAAACGACAGCTGGTTGTTCAGCGTATTTTTGAACCTGTTGTTCAAAGCTTGATACAACCGTTTGGTTCAAATCAAGTGCCTTCTTCGGTGATTGGAAGGAATCAAGTACGTGTTTTTCCTGTTCGTTGATTAAAATCAAGTCCTTGATTGCTTTTTCGGAATGATCAACTGCATCTTCCAGTAATACAAGATAATGAGACAGCATGAATTCAATACTTTCAGCCTTGAACAGATCTTTCGCGTACTCAATGATCAACTGATAATCTGTCGCAGTTTCAGTGAAACGGAAGGATAGATCGAATTTAGCGACGGTCCCTTCAACTTCCAGTTCTTTTCCTTTGCTTCCGCCTAAAGTAATTGCTTCTTCTTGCTGATTTTGATAAACAAACATGACATCGAACAATGGATTTCTTGAAAGACTTCTTGGCAGCTCCAGCATTTCCACGATTTTTTCAAATGGAAACTCCTGATGCTCCAGCATTTGCAGGTTTTGCTCTTTGATTTCTTCCAAGAAAGCTGTGAAGCTCTTTTGCTTTTCAGGTCGTGCTTTCAAGACCAGCGTATTAACAAACATCCCCACCATTGCTTCAACATCTGCATGCGTTCTTCCTGACACAGAAGTCCCGACAACAATCTCTTCCTGACGGCTGTATTTATGCAGCAGGATTTGATATGCAGCCAATAGGATCATGTACTCTGTTGTTCCTGTTTGTTTGGCTAAAGCCGCCAATTTATGCTTAAGCGGCTCGCTGATTCGTGTACTTAATGTCTCGCCGGCAAAGCTCTGCTTTTGAGGACGACGATGATCTAATGGCAGTTCCAGTATTGGCAACTCTCCGGAAAGCTCTGATTTCCAAAACTGTGCATGGTCTTCCATCGAACGAGCACTCAACCACTCACTATAGTCCTTATACTGCAATTCTTGAGTTGACAGTGTCCCGCCGTTATATAGCTCTGCGAACTCTTTAAGAAGAATTTGAACAGAAAGTCCATCGGCAACGATATGATGAATGTCCATCAATAACAGTGAACCGCCAGTAGGAGTATGAACAATTTTTACTCTAAACAATGGACCTTCAGATAAATCAAAGGGTCGGACAAAATTCGTCAATAACTTTTGAAGGTCAGATTCGTCTTTCAACTCGCCTGTTTCCAGTGCAAAAGGAATATCCTCCGCAGCAGCTATTTTCTGGTAAACAATTCCGTCTGTTCCTGTATAGAAGGAAGTTCGCAGCGCCTCATGTCTCTTGATAAGTTGATGGAAGCTTTGCTCTACCTGCTTTTGATCGATTGCCTGTTCAAATGAAAGTCCTACTGGAACATTGTAGGCAATACCGGTTTCATCAAACTCGTGGATCACATACAAGCGAGTTTGTGTCGAAGATGCTGGATAAGTTTCTTGAACTGCTGCCTTTTGAATGCGTTCGTAGCCAATTGTGGAAGAACTGCTGATTTTTCTTGAGACATTCTCAACAGTTGGCTCTTCAAAGAAGTCCTTCAGCGGTATTCTAGTTGTAAAGACTGCTTCCAGCTTGTTCAATAGCTGCATCGCTTTTAGCGAATGACCGCCCTGGTCGAAGAAATTCGTTTTCACACCATTCATTCGTCTACCTAACACTTCAGAGAACACAGACGCAACTTTTGCTTCCAGTTCATTTCTTGGCGCAATACCTTCCTCCTCCGCTTCTTCCAGGATAATCGGTAAAGCACTTCTGTCGATTTTACCTGTAGGTGTTACCGGCATTTCCGCTAGTTGTAAAAGTAGATCCGGCAGCATGTATTCAGGTAACTGTTTTCGCAGCTGCTCCTTCAATGCGCTCAGATCGATTGGTGCGGCATCTGCTACATAGACAGCTATTTTCTTTTCCGCTGTCAGAATTGTCACAGCCTGTTGGATCGTTGTTGCATTCAAGATCGTATTCGTGATTTCTTCAAGCTCTACACGGAACCCTCTCAGCTTGATCTGATCATCGACTCTTCCAAGAAAATCGATGGAGCCGTCTGCGCACCATTTTGCAAGATCTCCCGTACGGTACAGCCTTCCAAATGGAGAATCGATAAATACCTTGTCTGTTAATTCCGCATTTTGCCAATAACCACGAGCTACGCCTGTACCACCAACACACAGCTCCCCTTTCATCCCAATACCACATAATTCACCCTCATCAGAGAGAATATAAGCAGTTGTTGTTGGAAATGGTTTACCAATCGGCACGACAGATTTCAAGTCATCTTGATGAATAAGATGATACTCAGAGAAGGTTGTTCCTTCTGTCGGACCATAAACGTGAAGCAGCGAAGTTGTCTGATTCACTTCCAGTAACTGTCCGACATGACGCTCTGACAGCTTTTCTCCACCGAACAAAAGTGATTCGAGTCCATCAAAAATATGAGGATCGATTTCGATATGCTGGTTGAACAAAGCTGTTGTCAGAAACATTGTATTGATCGCATGGGTTTCAATCGTTTGCTTAAGCAGCTGACTATTCATAAAGGATTCTTTTTCTGTAAGAATCAGTGAACCGCCCTTCAACAAGCTTCCCCATATTTCAAAGGTTGCAGCATCAAAGCTTAATGATCCAGCCTGAAGCATGATTGTACTGTTGGATAGACCAACTGGTTCAGATGATTCAAGTAAATGGAACACATTTCGATGTTCGATCATTGTTCCTTTTGGTTTTCCTGTTGTTCCGGAAGTGTACATCAGATACAATAGGTCGTCTTCCTTATTGACCACTGTCGGATTATCAGCAATCCCTTTTTCAGCAGCAATTTCATCAAGTGACAGGAGCGGAATAGATGCATCCGCCAATAGTTTGGAGAAAGCATCACTTGCCAGAAGAACCTTTGATCCGCAGTCATTCAGCATGTAAGTGATCCGACTTTCAGGATAATCCGGGTCGATCGGCACATAAGCAGCTCCTGCCTTGACAATACCCATAATTCCAACGATCGTTGATGGATCTCTTTTTGCTTCGACAGCAACAAAATCATTCGCTTTGACATCAGCTGCCTTCAAATGAGCAGCTAAATTATTGGCTTTCTCATTCAACTGCTGATAGGTCAACACTTGATCCTTATAGATAACTGCCGGCTTATTAGGGAAGGCAGCTGCTTGCTTTTCAAAAATCTCAGCAATTGTTTGATTGTTATAATCAGAAATCTTGTCTGAATCGTTGAATATAGTTTGGATTTTCTTCTGCTCCGCTATATCGACAGCGGATAACTGTGCCAATAATTGCGTTTCATCATTAGCAGCATTTTGAAGCAGGGTGATATAATGCTGCAGCATTTGCTCCATGGATACCTCTTTAAATAGCGCTGTTCGATAATCCAGTGATAACTCGTAGCCATCCGTTGTTTCTGAAATGCTGAAGGTCAGATCGAACTTCGCCCCTTGCTCCTCCATATTTGCCGACTCAATCGCTAAATCTCCCCAACGTTGTTCCGGCTGTTCATTGTTTTGTAAAACGAACATCACATCAAACAATGGATTTCGAGACAAATCTCTTGGAATGTCCAATTCGCCAACTAGCTCATCAAACGGAAATTCCTGATTTTGATAGGCTTGAAGACTACTCTCCTTGATCTCTTGAAGAAATTGAAGCAGGGTTTTATCCGCCTGAGGTCTTCCTCGCATTGCCAGTGTATTGACAAAAATCCCCTGAACATTTTCGATTTCCTGACGAGTTCGTCCTGAAATCGACGTACCAACAACGACATCCTCCTGCCTGCTGTATTTTCCAAGCATGATCATGCAGACACTCAATAGAACCATATATTCAGTTGTTCCAGTTCTTTGCGCCAGCTGTGCCAGTCCCTCTTTTGCAGCTGTTGGAATGGTTTGCTTGACTGTTTTTCCTTCAAAGCTTTGTCTTGCTGTCCGTTTATAATCTACAGGCAGATCCAGTGACTCCGGAACGTCCTTGAATTGTTCCAGCCAAAATTGCTTTTGCTTTTCCAAATCTTGCTTTTTCTGCCATTCACTGAAATCTTTATACTGTACAGTGAGGGGCGCTAAAGTATGCCCGCCGTATAATGCAGAGATTTCCCCTAATAATGTGTTGAAGGAACCTCCGTCGGAAATGATATGGTGAACATCAACAAAGAGCACGCTTTTTTCAGAATCAGAAAGAACCTTCATGCGCATCAGCGGTGCTGTTTCTAAATCAAACGGGCGCACAAATGTGTTGAACCCTTGCGCAATCACTTCATCTGAGAGCACTGCAACGGTCTCATCTTCTATCGCTGCTGACGTATTTTGCTGAATTACTTGGACCGGCTGTCCGTCAATCGTCTTGAATACCGTTCGCAAGCTGTCGTGACGTGTGATCAATTGCTGGAACACGGAAGTTAAGCGATCCGTATCTAGCAATCCGCTGAAGGCTAGAGAAACCGGTACATTATAAGATTTTCCTGTGTCATCCAGTGCTGTTGCGATATAGATTTGCTTTTGAGCAGAGGATAATGGATAAAATGCTCTTTCCTCTGCAACAGGAATCATTTCTATCTCTTGCTCACCAGCAGCATCTATTTGAGCACCAATTGCTTCCACAGTAGAATGTTTATAAATATCAGAAACAGATAATCGAACACTAAATGCCGCTTCGATTGCGTTCAATAGACGCGTTAAACGTAAGGAATGTCCACCAGCTTCAAAAAAGTCTGTTTGTCGTCCAACTTTTTCTGCTTTTACTATTTTTTCAAAGAAAGCTGCAATCTGCTTCTCTGTTTCTGTTTCCAACGCTACAAATGAGGTGCTTTCTTCAATCGGGATAGTTGCTAAGGTTTGACGATCGACCTTACCGTTAACTGTTAATGGCAAGGTCTCCAATTGAATGATATTTGCTGGGATCATATAATCCACCAGTCGTTGCCTCAACTGCTTTTTCAATGCGGGGATATCCAGCTGCTCTTTACTTGTCACGAATGCAGCGATACTTGTCTCTCTTTGGTTGTCTTCTTTGCTGATTGCAGCCACATTGATAATTGCTGGGTCCTTGAGTAGCGAATGCTCAATCTCTTCAAGCTCTACACGCATCCCGCGGATTTGAACCTGATTGTCACTTCGACCTACATATTCAAGCTCGCCTTTATGGTTCCATTGAACGATATCTCCGGTTTTCAACATCTTTCCATCTCCGAAAGGATTCGCAACGAAACGCTTTTCATTCAATTCAGTCAGATTCAAATAGCCTCCGCTAACAGCCATTCCAGTGACACAAAGCTCACCAGGCATGTAAAGACCATTGACTTTATTGTCATTCATGATATAGACTTTTGTGTTTGCAACTGGTTTACCAATCGGGATTTTCTTCACTTCTTCCCCTTGCTGATGCTCCCAGACACTTACTACTGTCCCTTCAGAAAGGCCATAGGCATTATAATATTTCGCTCCTTGCGCTACCATACGTTCAGCAGCTTCTTTGTGACAGGCTGAACCACCAGTTTCCACCATGCGTACACTATCCGGCAGCTGTACATAATCACAATAAATCGGCGGAAGTAAACACATTGTTGCTTGGATATCGTGCAGGAATTGGTTGAATAAAGGAATATTCTTGATTTTTTCATCTGTTAAAAGATAGAGTGTTGCGCCGGAAAGTAAGGTTGTCGTGATTTCACTGATTGCAGTACTGAACGTGATTGGTGCAAATTGCGGTACTCGATCATGTTCATTCAGTTTCAGAAAATCATAGGCATTGAACTCGCAATAATTGACGATGGCACCATGATTGATTCTTACACTTTTTGGCATTCCCGTTGTTCCCGAAGTATAGATAAGACAAAGTGTATCGTCCGGTCCTGCTTGACGCACAGGATTTTCAGCATCCCCTTCATACAACGCTGAATCATTTAAATCAACAATCGGGCAGAATTCCCCTAATTCTTCCGGACAACCAGTCGTTAAAATCATCTTTGCTTGACTATCCTGCATCATGTAACGAAGGCGATCTATTGGGAATATTGGGTTCATAGGAACATAAGCAGCTCCGCTTTTTAAAACACCAAAAATCGAGCAAATCAATTCTACTCCCCTGGCAGCCATGATTGCGACATAGTCACCGGACTGAATATTTTTCTTCTTCAAAAGTGCAGCAATACAATTTGCTCGACGATTGAACTCTTCAAAGGTGATTTCTTCCCCCTCATACACGAGAGCCGTCTTATTTGGGAATTTCTTTACTGTATTTTCAATAATTTCATGTACACAAGCGTCTTTAGAAAATTCATAATCTGTCTGGTTTACTTCAGCTAACAACTTTTTTTCTTTTTCTGAGACGATGTCATAATCCAGTACAAGTTTTTTAGGATCTTCCATAATTGCCGTAAGTAATGTTTGAAAATGAAGATGAAGAATATCCATCTCTTCTTCTTCATAGAGCTCAGAAGAATAGTGATACTGAACGAGAAGATCATCATGGCCGTTTTCTTCCACCTGAATCATCAGCTCACAAAGAATTTCATCTGACGTATTCGCTGTCCCGGTTTGCCAAACCGTTCCTCGAATGCCAGCCTTTTGTTCCTCTGTTTCTTCAAGTTTGGAGGTAGTCATCTGCTTCAGCATGTCTACAAGTGTAGCGTTTTCCAATAATTCTCCTGTTAGAGATCCGGTATAATTAGTATGTTGAAATAAGTCCATTGAAAAAATCTTGTTTCCTTTAGTTTTGCACATAAGCAAGAGAAAGACGCCGGAGAAGAACGCATTTTTTGATACACCCGCTTTCTCACAGACCTCCAACGCTTTTTCCGTATTCAGGCCAATACGTTTATTCAGTTTCTTCAAGTATTTTTTATTACTCATTTACACATCTCCTTTTCATTGTTTAATGATGTACACACCGATCTTTTACAAAAATAAAAAAGAATAAGAATCTATTGTATTGATAAATGTGTACAAAATAACTATGGATGATTGCTGTCACACCTTCGGAAGTTACGAAAAATCATCCTTAAGTTAAATATAAATCACATATAATATATGTTTTTATTTTAAAAATTTCATTATTTATTTTTAATAAAAACACCTTTTTTTTATTAATGTTTCCGAAGGGTAATGACAAGTTTAGAATGAATCAGAACATTTACCAAACGTTATTTTACATTTGATAAGTAGAAGTATACATAAAATAAAAATGGAATTCAATATAAAATTTGCGTTCCTATGTAAAATAACAGTTTTCTTGTGTAAAAAATACTTTTTATAAAGATATGTAGAGTGTTCTGGTTTGTTAATGGTCTTAAGTTTAGCTATTTCATTTACATCTTGCTTTTAGAGAGAATTATATTATACTTTATGGGTATGCTTTTTTGGAGGTGATAAAATGATTCAATTATATGCTATTGATTTAAATAACTATAAAGAGATTGGAGGATATACGCGCTTCTTCTCTCTTTTAGATGAAGAGCGATTGTTGCGTATTCACAGCTTTGAATTTGAAAAAGATCGATTGGTCTGTAGTTTGGCTGGTCTGCTGCTGCACTATATCAGCAGAAATTGCTATAAGATGAGTGAGCTGGAAACAATCTTGGTATATAATTCTCAAGGGAAGCCGCAGTTTAAAAACAGCCCTTTTCACTTTAGTATCTCTCATTCTGGAAATTGGCTTCTTTGTGCTTGGAGTAATCAGCTGGTTGGAATAGATGTAGAAAAAGTAGAAGTTATTCCAGACTATCTTGATATAGCTAAACAATTTTTTCACCCATGTGAGTATGAGAACTTGAAGCAAAAGAATCCGGCAAAACAGCTTCAAGATTTTTACAAACTTTGGACTGCAAAGGAGAGTTATATCAAATATTCGGGAGAAGGCTTGAGCTGCCCTCTATCCTCTTTTTTTATAGATGAAGATAGCTATGGCTTTTTTCTGTCAGAACGTCCCTTACCACGATTTTATAGCGGCTGGTTGGATTCTGAACATCCATATACTGTTTACTCAGACGAACAAATAGAAAATGATTCTTTTGTCTTTCTTTCCGAATCAGCCTTTTCCTCTGGGTTGGAAGAACACTTGAAACAATAGAGTATTTAAATCACAAAAAGCGCAGACTTCATTTATCTGCGCTTTTTTATTATTTCTATCCTCTACCTGTCTGTTTGTGTTCGATGATCACGCCATCCTTCATGTGTAGAACGTGAGAGCCGTATTCAGCAGATTCCTCAGAGTGAGTAACTTGAACAATCGTCGTCTTCTCTTCTTGGTTGATTTTTCGAAGCAGCTCCATCACTGCCTGTCCGTTCTTTGAATCCAGATTTCCAATCGGTTCATCGGCAAGAATCACCTTTGGCTCAATGATCAATGCCCGTGCAATAGCGACCCTTTGCTGCTGCCCGCCTGACAGCTCATTAGGAAAGGCTTTTCTTTTATCCCTGATCCCGATTTTTTTCAGCAGCACATCTAATTTTTCCTGATAATCTTTGATGTTCTGTCCATCCAAGATTAGAGGAAGTAGAATATTGTCTTCCACTGTTAAGTTAGGAACAAGATTGTAAAACTGGAAGATAAAACCGATGTCTCTTCTCTTTAAAAGGCTTTTCTCTTTTGCAGACATTTGCCCCAGTGGTTTATTATCGATTGAAATCCTTCCGGAGGTTGGGTCATCCAACCCGCCAAGTATATATAAAAGCGTTGATTTTCCTGATCCGGAAGGCCCCATGATCGATAGGAACTGTCCTTTTTTTACTGAAAATGTAATATCCTTCAATGCATGAACTTCCACTTCTCGATTGACTTCAAAGGTTTTTTGAACATTCTCTACACGGATGATACTTTTTGATTTCTTCTTTTCCATTGGTTCGCTCCTTGCTCTTTATTTTGAGGAAAGTAATTGAGGCTCTGTTTTCGTTATATTGATAATCGTGCAGCATCAAGAGAAATAGGCAAAACCAAACAATTATTTCCCTTCCATGCCATGTTTAGTGTCAGAAAGCGCATGTGCCATTATTCGTATTTTAGTTCTTCAATAATAGTCAGTTTTCGCAGTTTCCATAACGCTGGTATTGAGGAAAGTATGACAATCAGCCATAGCAGAACAAATACAATCGGAAGATAACCGACATTGATCCTTATCGGGAAGTCTGTTTCCATCAATTGCCCCATGACTTTCTCAACTAAATGCGCCTCTGCAAAGGTTAACGGAACACCAATGATAAAAGTAGCCAATACTGTCAGTATTCCTTCGTAAAGCAGCATGCCTGTTAATTGTCCCTGACTCATCCCTAAAGAAGCATACAAAGCAAAATCCTTTTTTCTCTGAAGGAAACTAATTGTTGTATTACTGATGATACCGAAGCTGCCGATAATGATTGTCATTAAGGAGAACGCCTGAAAAATGGAAATCATCAATTCATTTTGTTCAGTATTTTGCTGTGTCTGTTCATCCTTCGTATAGACATCAGCTGTATAGTCATTCAATTCCTTTTTCAGAAGCTTCTGTGTTTCCTTTTGCCCCTTTGTTGAATTGAAGTAGTAATTCGTAGTTGTAGATGCCCGAAGGTTCTCAGGAATATTATCCAAATTCAGTAAAAAGTAGTTGAAGGAGGATTTGTTTTTATACAGTCCAACCAGCTTCATATCCTTTTGCTCATTTCCAAATGGGAATGAGATCGTATCACCGACCTTCAAGTTCAGTTTTTCTGCATAGCTGTAGGTCGTCATAAAGGAATTAGAGCCGTCTCCAAGCTGCTCGAAAACCTTATCAAAGCTTTTATCCTGCCAATCGATATAGGCATAGTAATTTCTATATGCAGTTGGATCATCAAAGGCAATCAAGTTGTAGGCATAATCATCGATTTTGATATTCGTCAGGATTTCGCTATGGAAATTACTTTCAATCAACCCTGTTTCCTGCAGTCGTTCTGTCACTTCTTCCTGTTGGCTGCTCAAACCGTTAGCTGGAACTTGAATATTCACATCATAGTGGTAACCGGCATAAACACTAGTCATCGTGTTTCTCATACTATTTTCAATCCCGTTGATCAGCAGCATGACCATCAAGCCTACTGTAAATAAAGTAATATTGCTTCGAATGATTTTCGATGTTCCCATATTTTGAGCTGAGAGTGCCAACAAGCTAAGCTTATTTTTTAATCCGGAGAACAAGCCGTTCATCATTTTCTCTGTCAGCTTCGGATAAATCAATAGGAAAGCGATGAAAACAAGTGCCAGTAGAATAACCACTACTATTACCTGTTCTTTGAACAAGAAATATCCGACGAATGAAACAACCATTAGCAGAACGCCTACAAAGAAGCTGCTCCATTTTACCTTCTTCTCTACCGCAAACTCATTAAGGATGACTTCCTTAACTGAGTAACGCTTCAGCTTCACTACCGGGATCAATACCGCAAGCAGACTTAATCCAATCGAAAAAATCAGCCCGGTAAGAATCAATGTTGGTGAAAATACTACAGCTTCATAGATGTCGTATTCTGCCAACGGAGAGGACACCCGATTAATAATAACTGTCAATCCATAACCGATAAGCACACCTAATACACCGCCGACGAATCCATAAATGCCGCTCTCAGCTAAAAATAGCAGACGAATCTGTCCATGTGTTGCGCCTTGACTAAGGAAGGTTCCAACGGTGTTCATTCTTTCTGTGATCGTCAATCTAAAGGCTCCGTTAATAATTAGAATGCTGGCTAGAACAACCATCAAAAACATGAAGGTAATGACCATCGTGATCTGATTGACGATCTGTTCCATTTGACCGGAATCATACACTTCTGCAGCTGTATAGTCTGCATTCTCCTTGTTGAACGCTTTGATGGCGTTAACAACCGAAGCTTTATCAGTTTCTACAAAGACAACTGTATAGTCTGAGCCTGAAATATCGGTTAAATATTCTTTTTCAAACAGGATCGTGTAGTTTCCACGAGTGTCGTTATAGAACATCCCCTGATTCTGAGCGATCGCCCCCACCTTTAATTCTTGGTCTTTGTCATTGATAGGGATAGTGATCGTATCTCCCAGCTTTAGCTTCAGCTCTTTGCTGGCACGTTGACTAATACTTATACTATCTTTTGACCAATCTGTTTCCTGTATCTCTGTAAATACAGCTTTCTTAGGGAAATCTTTTTCCTGTCTCCCTCTTAAAGTTAATGAAGTATCAAAATCAGCCTTGCTGTTCTTCAGCTTGATTTTTTGCAGAAGAATTTCGGGCACTTCATTTTTCATTTTCACAAAATTGAGTTCATTAGGGTCGATTCCGGCTCCTGACGAGTAGTCATTTTTTGTGATGGATACCTCTTTCCCTTCAAATGCTTCCATCTGGATTTTTTTCTGGGAATCCATTACTGTCTCAAAGGCTTTTTGACTACCGATAAATAAACCGGTGCTTAAAGCGATGGAGACAATGAGCATCAGCAATCTGCCTTTGTTTTTTATCATGCTCTTTAAAATATACTTGACCAGAATTCTCATAACCCGCTCCTTTCCTTCTTACATTCACAATTGTTAGTGAATGTTTTTCTTTTGTAATTAATTTATAACACAACAAAACAATAGTAACACAATGAAGAAGACTTTTAAATATAAATAACAAGCAATTTGTAAAATTAAATCACCTGAAAAGTTACCTAGCTGCTATTTCATTATTGAACAAAAAAAGAAGACGACCTTTTCATTTGGCCGTCTTCTTTGATTTAAAATTATCTTTTTTATCTTAACTGAGTTCCCTTGATCGCTGCAGAAAAACATTGACTTACAGTGCTTTCCCCATTAGCTTTGTTTAAAGCATAACAAAAAAATATAAACAAGTTCGGCTAAAAAGATAATGAAAACAACAGCTTAGAGGTATTTCTACCCTAGTCAGAGGTGGCAGAAGCGCCGGTCTCCTGAAGCAGCTGTTGAATATCCTTATTGATCTGCTGCCCTTCAGAAGAATCTGAATAGTGCTGTGTTATGTAGGCGATGAGGCTTTCTAACAGAACAGCTTGTTCATTTGTCAGTTTTTCAGGTATATGCTGAAGGTACGCTGCAATCAACTCGAGATCCCCGGCAACAAGCTCCAAGCCCACAATCGGGCCGCCTTCCATCAAAAGCTGAGAAAAGATGCCGGTGACTCCGTCAATAATTTCTTTCTCCAGAGGCTCTTTTTGCTCAAGCAGCAGCCGAACGTTCCCCTTTTCTAAACATTCGTGGCCTAAATACATATCTAAGCCTCCGTTTCTGCAGCCGTTTTTGACGATCCAATCTTGTTGGGCTTCATTCGGCTCTTCAATCATTGTTATACTATGCACTTTGCCCCAGCCTGTTAAGGCTTTAGCATAGTCGATACACAGCTCGTTAAATGAGTTCTCTTCAAGCTTATTCTTAAGTGATATTAGAGAGAAATAAGTAAATTCTTCATGGCGTCCGAGTGTCTTCAACATTTCAACCTGCTTCTCTCCATATGGTCCAATCAACGGCTCTGATAATACGATTCCTGACTTTACTGCTTCAACAGAAGCTGATTCTGCCATTAACAGCTGACAAAGCGCTGCGTATCGATCGATCTGATTGTTGACAAGCTCGGCATTTTCTAATATTTTCGGTGTCAAATTGGGTGCAGCAGTCACCGCTCTATAGTTACTTGAGTCGACGAAAGAAAGAATATCCTTGACTATTTTTTTGTCTCCGGTCAGCAAATACCCTCCAACTAAATCAGCAAGCGCTGCAGCTTCTGTCTCATCACCATTCCCCATAAAATGATAAAGCAGTGTACCGTCGGATGCTCCCGCAGCAAATCGCAGCTCGCCTTCTTTTACCTCTGTTAATTGAAACTCATTTGTAATACATTTGTTTTTCTCGAGTTCTGTTTGAATTCTTTGGTAAACCGATTCATTTTTTCGTTTGAACAACCTAAACATGTTCCACTCTCCTATTTCTTTCTCGTTTCATCCTCTTTGCTTATGTCAGTAAAGATCTGTAAGAAGCGGATCTTCGCTGTTGAAGCTCGAGCCCTTTAAACCCTTTTCTTAGCCTTTAACTGGTCGATAGCTCTCCAACAGGCAAAAAGACTCGTCGTCAGAGTCGTATTCATATTTGAGGATCAGGCAGTTTGGAATCCCCTTCTCCACTTCCGGTGCGGGATCTTGCCAATGGCTTAAGAACAGCATACTAGCACCTGCATGAGAGACTGCTAAAACAGTATGGTGATCCTCCTGCTTCATGATTTTTCGACAAGTATCTACTAATCTTGCTCGTGCCTGTTCATCTGATTCTCCTCCGTATTCAACAAAAAAACTGCTTTTATCTTCAGGATTCAAATCCTCACTCTCTCCTTCAAAAGTACCAAAGCTCATTTCTTTCAACCCTTTTAATCTAGTATAGGCTATATCACTGCCAACGGCGATTTCAAGTGTATCGCAGGCTCTCTCAGCCGAAGAGCTGTAGAAATGATCGAAAGTGATATCCTTTAAAAACGCTCCGGCGATTTCAGCCTGTTGAATCCCAACTGCTGTCAATGGAGAGTCGCAGGCTCCTTGAATCTTCCGTCTGATATTAAAAAGCGTCTGTCCATGCCGCATCATGTAAAATGTCTTTTTCAAAATTATTCCCCCTATACTTTATCCTTCTATTCTAATCCTTCATTCTTAGTCCTATACTATTAGTTTACCTTATTCAACTTAAGAAAAATAGATGAATAAATCTACTTCTAAGCAAAAAAACAAGTACACAGCTATGCCGGAAAATAAGCAGTAGCCATATACTTGTATCTATTTAGAATTCAGAAAGCTGTCTTCTCTCTTTCATCTCTTTATTCAACTTTTTATGTGCCTTTTTCGATCCACGTGCGAGATCCTTCTTATATTTTCGATCTGCAAATGCTTCAAATAAGGAATCAAGATCATAATCCATTGGATAAAGCTCTTCAGCTGTCGCAAGTAATGTCAGTCGTCTAAGCGGTGCTTCGATCATTTCTTTATCAATGTACACCTGTCCTTGATAGTCATCAATATTGGTGTAAAACAAACCGATTTTTCCAGTATCATTGACACGCACACGATCACCTTTAGAGAAATTTTGCTCCTCAACAGCATGAACGTTGTGTGTTGCTTGAGGTTTTGCCAGTTGTTGAAATTCCTGCTTGCCCAAATCGTACGTACGATTTTCCAAATATGCTGCTGCTTTAGCAAGCACTCGTTCATTGATTTTCATTTTATCTGCAATCCAGAAGGCATGGCTTTCACCAGTTTCGCCTAGAAGCAGCCGATATTTCGGTGTCAGTGTTTCTGCATCAAAAGCCATTCCAGCTGTTGTAAAGTCTTCATGCTTCAGTGCAAACTCCTTGATTTCACCGAAGTGAGTTGTGGCAATCAGGAGGCTTCCTTTTTTATACATTTCTTCCATCAGTGCTATGGCTAATGCTGCCCCCTCATTCGGATCAGTACCACTACCTATCTCATCTAATAGAACCAGCGTATGACGCTTCACCTGCTTGAGAATATCCGACAGATTTTGCATGTGACCGGAAAAAGTGCTTAGGGAATTCTCCAGGCTTTGCTGGTCGCCGATATCAATAAAGATATCATCAAAAACGGCAATATCTGTCCCCTCTTTACCTGCAACTAAGATTCCTGTCATTGTCATCAAAGAAATCAATGCGACTGACTTCAATACAATGGTTTTACCGCCGGCATTCGCACCAGTAATGACTAGTGCTCGATTTTCTATACCGAGATCCAAGGATAATGGTACAGGATCATTTAGAAGCGGGTGTTTGACTTGATTGAAAATGATTCGTTCTTCTTTGTTGATCACGGGCTTTCTCCCATCAATTGCTCGGCTGTATTTCCCGCGAGCAAAGATGATTTCCAACTCAGTAACAACATCGATACAATACGTGATTTCAGACATCCGCTCACCAATCAAACCAGTCAGATAAGCAAGAATCTGATAGACTTCTCCAACCTCAGCAGCTTTTTCCATAATCAGCTGATCATTGTACTTTCTTACTGTCTCTGGTTCAACAAAGACAGTTGTTCCTTTAGAGGACTGATCGACAATTGTACCCCCGATTTTTTGCTTATATTCTGCCTTTATCGGAACCGTGTATCGGTCATCTTTGATTAGGATCAAACGGTCCTGCAGCTTCGACTGATTTTGGCTATTGGCCATAAATTTCCGTAGCCGCTGATCGATTTCTTTTTCCAGCTTTGCAATTTGATTCCTGATTTGTTTCAGAGCTTTAGAGCTTTCACTCTTGACTCGGTTTCCTTGAACAGAGTCATAAATCGCTGTGCCGATCTCTGAAAAATCTGTAAGGTCATTTGTGTAGGAATATAGAATCGGCGTCTGGTATTGATTTTTTTCAAATAGCTTGGCAATCAAGCGAAAGCTTCTTAAGAAATCCGCATATTCGATCAATTCTCCAGGTTCTAAAACCATGCCTTTATTGATCTGATTGGTCAGCTGCTCGATCCTTGTCAGTCCCATAAAGGGTACATGTTGACCGCTGGCTAAAATTGTTACTGCCTCTTCTGTTTCATCCAACCAACGCTGCACGGTTGGTAGAGACGAAGAAGGTTCACGTTTGTCGATGGCCTTTTTAGCGTAGTTGCTAAAGGCGTATTTTTTTAATTCATTTTTTATTGTGTCAAATTGTACTGCGTTATATATTTTATTATTCATGATATCCATTCCTTTCATCAGAAGAGATACCTGACATATCGTCAACAAAATTATTCAAAAAAAGACGGTGAAATTCCACCGTCTGCATCATCATTCTTTATAATTCGACAGGTATCTCATGAGCACGACAAAAAAGCATTGCCTAATTGTCCTATTAATTTGCTTGATTAGATACCTAAAACACTCACCAAAATACCTCATTTCGTCTATTGAACAACTTTGTTCACAAAGAATATTATACTGGAAATTTGAAAAAATGCAATCCCTTATTGAGCATATGCAATCATCTTGGCAATATCCTCAGCGGTCATCTGTACCTTCGATTTTTCAATCAGCACATTTTTACCTGTCATGATATAGGCGGGGAAAATGCGCAGCTGATCAGCGTAAACCTCTCTGTTTCTGAGTTTGTAGGTGGACATAGATGGAACAGCATTCTTGCCTGTCTGTTGTTTGGACAGCATATTAAATGCCTTTTTTGCGATATCCCCGTTCAGCATCACTGCCTTTAAATTCGGAAAAAGCTGCAGCTCTTTTTTCAACAATGGTAAGAATTCCTTCACTTGATTGGTGCTGATGGCTGTTTCAGTCTTAGGGCGTTTTACCGCATTTGTGATATAGATTCCCAGAGTAACAATATCTTCAATTGTCTGTATATCAATACCTGCTTGTTGGAATAATGGGATCGTTGTTTCCATGTAGAAGGATCGCTCTTCAGGACTATAAAAATCATTTACGGGAGCGTCAGCCACAATTTCGTTGATCATCACTATTTTTATGGCAGCAGCATCTATCTCGATGTTTGGATAGTATGCTAAGATATTTGTTCTCTCTTTTGGAAAAACCTTTTCTGTTATCTCGTTCATCTCTGATTGTATGTTCACTTCTATTCCCCACTTTCACTTAGGAAGAACCATCATTACTGCCTCTTCATAGTAAGAAAATTATGTAATGGATGCTTTTGTTCAACAAGAGAACATGCACCTTTATTTTTTTATAAGTCAGAATCAAAAGACTCTCATTTTCTTTGACTTCTCATTCATTTGTTCTTATAATAGCCTAACATAAAAGGTTGAAAGAAGGATAAAAATGGTTGATTTGAAAATGCTTGCGATGATTTTTTTCATCAATTTTGCGTATATTACATTAAATACAATTCGCTTTATGCTCACAATGAAAGGGTATAGAGTCATTGCTCCTCTTGTTAGTATGGTGGAAATAACTATCTACGTTTTAGGTTTAAGCATGGTGCTGAACAGGCTGGATAATCCGTTAAATTTGGTTGTTTATGCCCTGGGTTACGCTGTGGGGATAAGTGTCGGGATAAAGATTGAGGATCGTCTTGCCTTAGGCTATATCATGGTGACAGTTATTCTCCCATCAACGACCAAGCAACTGAATCTTTCAGATTCTCTTCGTGAGCATGGTTATGGTGTGACTGAAAGTGTCGCTATGGGTCGAGATGGTGAACGTCTGGTCTTGGAGATTCTTTCTCCTAGAAAGAATGAGCGAAAGCTTTACCGTCTGATCAATGATATCGAACCTCGAGCGTTCATTATTTCTTATGAGCCTAAATATATATCCGGTGGTTTTTGGACTAAGAAAGTTAGAAGCCGTAATTGACTGGATGTCTCATTTTCCTGAAGCTAGTAGATCGATTCCTGATCACTAGTTTCTTTTTTTAGAGCTCCTCTCCCCTATTGAAAATAAAAGCTCTTTTCAAACGACTTATTGTTTGTTAAAATATATGTAACGAGTTAGTGACAAGAAAAGAGGTCTTCTTATGTTTATATATGTTGGCTGCTCCGGCGGAATGACATCCAGTATGTTTTGCCAGAGGATCATAAAGGCAATTGAGAAAGTAAACTCCCCCCTTAGAGCCGTTTATGACGATGTAGGTACGATTATTCGAAGAAAAAAAGAATTTGAAGGTCATTTTGATCTTGTTTTTGCTTATGGTGGAATTAATTATATTGAACCATATAACGCGTATGATTTTGGTACAATATTCGATGTGGTTTTTATCGCACCGCAAATGCGTCATATGACAAAGAGCAAGCAGGAAATATTGAAGGATTATCCAGTCGTTGTAAAAGATATTGGGATGAAAACTTTTGGAACCATGGATGGAGAAACAGCATATAATAATCTTCTGGATGAACTGATTGGTCTTGATTATGAACGTTCTTATGTCTCCATGAAGCATCCGGAAACAAAGAATGGCGATAAGAATATTGAATTATTGGTGCTCGGTGCCAATAAGGAAGATTCCTTCTTCAAGTCCTTCTTTGATTATTGGGGAGCGCGAGGTTTGCGGGTTCTTGTAGAAAGCTATTCATTGGAAACCCTCTACGATTTTCATCCGGCAGAAACATTTGATATCAGGGTTCTTTTTGGAAGTTCAGATTTAGTAAATAAAGAAGATTTTCCAAAGCTGACCAGAAGAATCGATAGTGTGATGATGATGCCGTTTGCAAATCCAACTCTTGAAAAGAAGAAGCAATGGTTTAGTGATTACCATATACCTGTATTCATCTTTAGTGCCAGTAATGTTGCAATAAAAAACGGCGAGGCTGACGCTCGCCGCTATGATGATATATTGGATGATATTGTTTATCAATCAGAATTCACACGAGAAATAAGTCCCGCAGAATGGGAAACGCCGCCGCCTAAGAAAATCAAGAAGACTGCCCTTTTTGGTTTGATTTCTTGGGAATAAAGGATCTTTCAGCTAATACGACCCAGTTATCCCATTTTTCTTGATTAGTAAACAAATACAAAACGAACTCTTTTCCTAAAATAGTTTCTTTGATTTGAAGCTGTCTTTGCTCCTTGAATGCAAAGGCAGCTTGTTTTTCTACCTCTTGAAATGCTGTTGAAGATCGACCCTCCATAAGTGCTGAATAGACAAGCTTCTGTTCGAGTATAAGCGGTTCTCTTTCTGCAGAAGTAGGGATTGGCCCGAAAACTCGAGTCATCGCTTCATAGGTAGTCAACCAGACTGTTCCGCTTTTCCTGATCTCATCCTCATGAAATCGTCCTCTAGCGACAGCCTGTCTCAAGGTGTTTCCACCAGCCAGCTGCCATTTCTCTGCTGCTTCTGTAAAGGTCAGTACCTGACTTAAATCGACCATCCCTCATCTCTCCTCGCTTTTGGTTTGTTGGATTAATCCTGTTTAACCATTAGTTTACATAATATTATTATAGTTAACTAAATGATCAAGTAGCTTAATGATTCATTCTCACCCATAACTACTGATAGACAATGTTGATAAAACTGAAACTTGTTGAATACCCGCTGATTGCTATCTTCGATCTGGTTATAGTATACCAAATCGGTAGTTAGATCCATTTCTCCTATCTGCTGATTCTGAATAACAGGTAATTTAAGCTGCCAGCCTTCTTCTGTCCTCGCCAATTCGTCCGTCAAAACTAAAGCTTCAAGAAAAATATTTCTCTTATCAGCTATCCGTCTATTTTTTAGAACAGCACGAATGATTCGATAAGACTGAGCGGCGAAATACTGACTATCAACATCACCAATCAATTCCTGCAGAGGTTGAAATACCTCTGGAATATTTTCGCCGGAGGTCTCCTCCATCATTGCAAAATAAGTAGGAAAATCAAGTGCTGCACTCTCTTTTGGATGAATTGAGACAAACTGAAGCTGATCATTACCGCATTGCTCTTTTACGAAAAACAGCTGCGGTTTCATCTCTTCTTTATAATGAACGCCAAAGAAATAATCTTCTTCGCTTTCAAATAGCTGTTTCCAGACTATTTCTCCATAAAAAAGATTTGGCTCCAGCCCTGTATTCTTTTGAACAAAAAGCTGAGCAGACTCTTGCACTTGTTCTATTGCATCGGCTTCAAAAAAAGGAATTTCCAGATAATACCGACGATCCTCTCGACGGATTAATTCAAAATCAATCATTTCTTCCAAAAAACGTTCGAAATTTCTTTCCTGAAAAGCTTTCTTTAGCTCTCTCAAGATGGTCTCTTCTTTTTGGTGTTCGTTGAAGTAAGCAACAATTTGATGAAATAATGGATTCTTTACAAGCTTTTCTAATTTTTTCTGCTGCTTATGTTGAAAATAATACATAGTGGTCATTTTCGCTGCTCCTAACACCTGTTTTTTTCTTCATACATAGAAAAGCGAGGCTCAACCATTTTGATCAAAGCCCCGCCGTCTATTTTCTTAGTTAAACGCTTCAGTTAACTGCGGTACAATTTGTTTCTTTCTTGAAACGACGCCCTTAAGGAATGAACGATTGTTTTCCAGAGTGATGTTAAATGCTTTTTCAACCTTATCTAAAGATTGTCCGATCACTAGCAGCTCAGAGTCGCTGTCTAAGATGTTTGTGATGATCAATAGAAACATTTCATAGCCATTTGCAGCGATTTCTGCATTCATAGCCGCTTCCAGCTCATCTTGACGACTAAGAACATCATTAAAATCAACTGTATTTATTTGAGCAATACGCACATTCTTGTCTCCTAAAGGAAAGCTTTTTGCATCAAGATCAAGCAACACTTCAGCTGATTTATCACTTAAATTTGTTCCAGCCTTCAGCATGTCTAATCCATAACCATTCAAGTTGATTTCAGCAATGTCTGCCAGTTCATCAGCAGCCTTGATGTCCTCTTCTGTACAAGTTGGAGACTTGAACAATAATGTATCGGAAATGATTGCAGAGACCATCATTCCGGCAATCTGAGTAGGGATCACGACATTGTTCTCTTTAAACATTTTGAAAATGATTGTACTTGTACAGCCCACTGGTTCTGCACGATAATATAAAGGATCTGCTGTTTCAAAATTAGCGATTCTATGGTGATCCACAACAGCAAGAATTGTTAGATCCTTGATATCGGAAACACTTTGCTGAAATTCGTTGTGGTCAACAAGCATCACTTGATTGGTTTCTTTACCAGCTTCTTCGATCGCTCGTGGTGCCGGCACATTGAAATAATCCAGTGCATATTGTGTTTCTTCACTTGGTGCTCCCAGAGCAACAGGAACCGTGTTTTTCCCTAGTTCTTTTTGTAAATAAGCAAAACTGATTGCTGCACCGATCGCATCTGTATCGGGGTTTTGATGACCAAAAACAAAAATTTCTGACATGTTTTTATACACTCCTCGTAGGTATTGACCTTGATTTAGGAAAACTGACACAGCAGTTTAAGGTCTTGTTGATTAGTGTCCGTCGTTTTAGATAGGAAATGACTACTAAAACAGGGTACACTTTATCATTCATTACTAATAATAACAAAAATCGAAAAAAGAACAACAATTTTATGAGTTTTCTTCTGCTATTTCCACTTAGAAATCAAAAAAACTGCAACAACATGCTGATCCATGAGCTGCAGTTTTTCACTGTTCTTCTTTCTAACGATTCAGATAGCCTTTGTAATCATTCACGTGAAGAAGTGTTTTAGCATTGGTCACTCTATCTTCTGTTGGCGGATCGATTCCATCAAGTGGATACGCCAAGCCAAGATCGTCCCATTTGTATTTACCCATTGTATGATAAGGCAGAACCTCTACTTTATCGACGTTGTTCAGGGTTTTGATATATTCGTCCAAACGAATCAAATACTCATCATAGTCACTACGCTGAGGCACTAACACGTGACGAATCCAAACCGGCTGATTGATTTCAGATAAATATTGCGCCATATCCAAGATATTTTCATTTCCTAGTGAAGTCAGCAGCTTATGCTGTTCGTTGTCAATGTGCTTGATATCAAACAAGATCAAGTCAGTATACTTCATTAATTCCTGAAATTGACTGAAAAAGGGCTCTTCTCTTGTAAAAGGTTTACCGCAGGTATCTAAGGTCGTATTGATTCCTTGTTCTTGCGCCTTTTTAAATAGCTCAGTCAGAAACTCCATCTGCAGTAATGGCTCTCCCCCACTTACAGTAATTCCGCCTTTGTCTCCCCAATAAGAACGATATTTCATTGCTTCCGCAAGTACCTCATCTGGAGTAACTTCTTTCCCGCCGGAACCGATTTTCCAAGTATCCGGGTTGTGACAAAATTGACATCTCATGCGACAGCCTTGTGTAAAGACAATAAATCGTACACCGGGGCCATCAACGGTACCAAAATTTTCTGTAGAATGGATTCTACCTTTTACTGCTTCAGTCATAATCTTTTCTCTCATTTCTTAAGGAAATAAAGTCCGTACATTCTTAATAATGCCATTCCCTATTCCCTTTTAATTAAAAAAGCCCAGAACAAAATTAGTTATAAAATTGTCCTGGGCTGCTATTATTGATCAATTTGATACAAACGAATAATCCTTACTGATTACAGTTTGTCGTGTGAAGTTCTTGAAATAACGTCTGCTTGTTGCTCAGGAGTCAAGTCACGGAATTTCACGGCATATCCAGATACGCGGATTGTCAGGTTAGGATATTTTTCAGGATTCTTTTGAGCGTCTAACAGTAATTCATTTGTGAATACGTTAACGTTCAAGTGGTATCCGCCATTATCAAAGTATCCGTCCATTACGTTACGCAGGTTGTCGATTCTTGTAGAGTCGTCTTTACCTAAACCGCTTGGATTGATTGTTTGTGTATTAGAAATACCATCAAGTGCACATGTGTATTCCAATCTAGCTGTTGAGTTCAATGATGCTAAAAGACCATTTTTCTCGCCTAGGAATTTACCGTCGCGGTAGCTTGGGTTAGCTCCTGGAGCTAAAGGTTTACCAGCACGGCGTCCATCAGGAGTGTTACCAGTTGCTTTACCATAAACAACATTAGACGTGATTGTCAATAATGAAGTTGTTGGGCGAGCATTACGGTAAGTATGCTGACGTTTGATTTGAGTCATGAAGTACTCAAGAATCCAGTTAGCCATTGCATCTGCTTCTTCGTTGTCGTTTCCGTAAGTTGGGAATTCGTTTTGTGGTACATAGTCAACTGCTAATCCATCTTCGTCACGAACAACTTGTACATTACCATGTTTGATAGCCATTACAGAGTCAGCAGCGTGAGAGATACCGGCAATACCAGTAGCAAACGTACGTTGCAGATCACTGTTCATGAATGCCAATTGAGGCGCTTCATAAGCATATCTGTCATGCATATAATGGATAACATTCAATGTATTTACATACAGTTCAGCTAACCAATCCATGATATCTTTGAATCTGTCGATGAACTCATCGTATTCCAATGTTTCGCCAGTCATAGGACGGAACTTAGGAGCAACTTGCATCTTAGTCTTTTCATCAACACCACCGTTGATTGCGTAAAGAACAGCTTTAGCCAAGTTTGCACGAGCGCCGAAGAACTGCATATCTTTACCCATTACTGTTGCGGATACACAACATGCGATCGCACAGTCATCAGATCCCCAGTTAGCACGTAGTAAGTCATCATTTTCAAACTGGATTGAAGAACTTTGTTTCGCAATTTTAGAAGCGAATGTTCTGAATCCTTCTGGTAAATGAGAAGAATACAATACAGTCAAGTTTGGCTCAGGAGATGGTCCCATGTTTGTTAATGTATGCAGGATACGGAAATCACTCTTAGTTACTAATGAACGTCCGTCAAGTCCCATACCAGCAATAGATAATGTTGCCCAGATTGGGTATCCTGAGAATAATTGGTTGTATTCAGGCGTACGCGCAAATTTAACCATACGTAGTTTCATGATCAAATGATCGATCATTTCTTGTGCTTCGAATTCAGTGATCGCACCGTTATCAAGGTCACGTTGAATATAGATATCTAGGAATGCAGAGATACGCCCGATAGACATAGCTGCACCATTTTGTGATTTGATTGCACCAAGGTAACCGAAGTATAACCATTGGATTGCTTCTTGAGCGTTAGCAGCTGGTTTAGAAATGTCACAGCCATAAGTCGCAGCCATTTTTTTCAAGTCAGCCATTGCTCTGATTTGTTCAGAGATTTCTTCTCTTAAACGGATAACATCATCTGTCATCACTTTGTTACCAGTGTTGCTTAAGTCTTTCATTTTTTCTTGCATCAAGCGGTCAATACCGTAAAGAGCGATACGACGATAGTCACCGATGATACGTCCACGTCCGTAAGCATCTGGAAGACCTGTGATGATTTTATTTTTACGTGCAGCTCTCATTTCTGGAGTGTAAGCATCGAATACACCTTGGTTATGTGTTTTTCTCCACTCAGTAAAAATTTTAGTCATTTCATCGTCAACTTCAAAACCATTTGAAGTTAAGGAATTGTTCGCCATGTTGATTCCGCCGAACGGCATGTAAGCTTGTTTCAATGGTACATCAGTTTGCAGACCAACGATCTTTTCTTCTTCTTCGATCAAGTAGCCTGGTGCATGTGAAGTAATTGTCGCAGGGATATTTGTATCCATGTCGTACACACCATTTTTCTCATGCTGTACTTCAAATAATTCTTGTAGTTTTGTCCATAATTTGTCAGTACTAGGTGCAATCGGTTCTAAGAAACTATCATCACCTGTATATTCTGTATAATTTCGTTGGATAAAATCACGTGTATCAACTGAATGTTGCCATTTTTCGCCTTTAAAGCCTTTCCATTGCTCCATGTTGTGCCTCCTTAAAATATGCTGTTAACAAACTATAACAGCTTTATGTGACAAGTATAACACATAATCGATTTTATGCAAGCCTTTACTTGTTATATTTTTCCTTATTTATGATAATATTTATAAAAAGCTCCGATTATTGTTGATATTACAGCGTTCTAATTTCGTGAACATTTTCACTTAATTTGTTTCTAATAAATTTCATCTGTTTTTTTCTGTTTAAAAAACACCCCAAACTGTACTAATACAGTTTGGGGTGTTTCATAATTTTATAGAACAGCGTCGCCTTCTATTTCAAGATTGACCAGCTGATGAACTTCAGCAATGCCTACCTCTTCTTTTTCATTAATAACAAATGAACCATTTGAGCTGCGGTCATTTATCGGTGCATTTGCTGAATCAATGAGCAGTCGTGTGCCTTTTTGTGTAACTAGGAGAAGCTGTTTCTCCTTCTGACTTTCGCTCATGAAAATCACTCGATGCGGATTGCTCTTCAGCTCTCTAAGAACCATCAACCCTCGCTTCGCACGCCCCAGCTGATTCAGCTCTTGTGCAAGCATACGCTTCATACTTCCTCTTTGAGTAAGGATTGTGATTGGTGTATCGCCTTCTTTGTATACAAGCAAACCGTTCACAACAAAATCATTTTCTTTAAGATTCATGGATTTAACACCGGCAGCCTTCGCTCCCACTACAGGAACTTCTTCCAGCGAATAGCGCAAACCAAAGCCTCTGTGACTAACAAGGAATATATCCCATAGCTCTTGATCGCTTACCAAAGTAACATTCACGATTTCATCACTGTCGGATTTTAGCTTCATGCATGAGGCTGGACGGCTGCGATATGTTCGCCATGGCTCGAAATCAGACATCTTCGTCTGCTTGATCATCCCTTCTCTGGACATAAACACAAAGGTAGCCGCAGGATTGATTTCTTTATAGGTATAAACAGCAATAATCGACTCATCGATTGCCATACCTCCGATTGTCTGAGAAATATGCTCTCCAATATCCTTCCATCTCAAATCAGGAAGCTCATGGATTGGACGATAAATGACATTCGCCTTATTTGTGATCAACAGTAAATGATCCAAAGTATTAGCTGCTCCCACAAAAATCGGGAAGTCCCCTTCCTTCATCCCCAGTTCATCCGGTTTTGAAGCAGAATAAGAACGAACGCTGCTTCGCTTCACATAGCCTTCTTGAGTTACTGAAACAACAACATCTTCCTGAGTAACCAGAACTTCGGTTTCAATCTTGATTTCTTCAATTTCGTCTTCGATTTTTGTCATTCGTTGTGAGCTGTATTGTTTCTTCACTTCACGCAATTCCTTTTTCATAACGAAAAGAAGCTTCTTCTCATCATTCAAAATACTTGTCAGCTCAGCAACTTCCTCATTCAAAGCCTGTGCCTCTGCTTCCAATTGTGTGATATCTGTATTAGTCAAACGATAAAGCTGTAACGTGACGATTGCTTCAGCCTGTGCTTCAGAAAAAGCAAATTCATTGACCAGATTGTCCTTGGCATTCTTTTTATCTTTACTTCCTCGAATCGTTGCAATCACCTGATCCAAGATTGATAATGCTTTGATCAAACCTTCAACGATATGCTGACGCTTTTTCGCTTTTTCAAGCTCAAAACGGCTGCGATTTGTAATCACTTCTTTTCGATGAGTGATATAGCTCTCAAGAATTCGCAGCAGACCAACTTGATGTGGTGTCATTTTGTCGATAGCAACCATGTTGAAGTTATAATTGATTTGCAGCTCAGTGTTTTTGAAAAGATAGTTCAGGATTCCTTCTGCATTGGCATCCTTTTTAAGTTCAACCACCATTTGCAGACCTGTTCTATCTGATTCATCTCTGACTTCAGCAATACCATCAATTTTTTTGCTTAAACGGATTTCATCAATTTTTTTGACCAATACAGCTTTATTGACCTCATATGGGATCTCTGAAACAACAATTTGCTGTTTTCCGCCTTTGATGTCTTCAATTTTTGTCTTCGAGCGTAGGATGACTTTTCCTTTTCCAGTCTCATAGGCCTTTTTGATTTCTTCTTTTCCTTGAAGAATCCCTCCCGTTGGGAAATCGGGACCCGGAATGTATTCCATCAACTTATCCAAAGTGGCTTTTGGGTGATCAATCAAATAAATTGTCCCATCAATAACCTCTTCAAGATTGTGCGGTGGTATTTCTGTAGCATAACCGGCAGAGATTCCTGTTGAACCATTGACCAGCAAATTAGGATATCTAGCTGGGAGAACAGTCGGTTCTTTTTCTGTGTCATCAAAGTTCCAGACAAAATCAACGGTTTCCTTCTCGATGTCCTGCAGCATTTCTCCGCTCAGCTTTGATAGTCGAGCTTCCGTATAACGCATTGCTGCGGGCGGATCACCGTCCATACTTCCGTTGTTTCCGTGCATCTCAATCAAAACTTCTCTAAGCTTCCAATCCTGACTAAGACGTACCATTGCTTCATAGATACTACTGTCACCATGGGGATGATAGTTACCCATGATATTCCCAACAGACTTAGCTGATTTTCTAAATCCCTTGTCAAAGGTATTTCCATCTTTATTCATTGAAAAAAGAATTCTTCGTTGAACCGGCTTCAAGCCGTCGCGAATATCCGGTAATGCTCTTTCCTGAATAATATATTTGGAATAGCGGCCAAAACGGTCGCCCATTACTTCTTCAAGAGTCAGCTCTTGAATTTCCTGACGTGTATCCAAAACCGTCAACTCCTTTTGTTCTTTGTGGAAACTAGCCAGGTAACTATCTAGTTTCTCTATTTTGGAGGTCCGATGTCCTCTATCTCTAGGTTCTTTTCTATACTAGAATAGAGGCACTCCTTTATGTTGTTGAGGAAATCAGTCAGGTAACTTCCTGATTTCTCCATTTTTGAGGTCCGATGTCCATTATTTCTAGATGTTCCTACACCAGAATAATGGCACTCCTTTTATTCTTAGTAGAAACCAGATAGCTATCTAGTTTCTACATTTTGGAGGTCCAGTGTTCATTATCTCTAGATGTTCCTATACCAGAGTAATGGTCCCTTTTGTTCTTAGTTAGAAACCGGTCAGATAATAACTTTGTCATAGCACAAAGCGATCTGTGGGAGGGTTGCTCCAGTTTTTTGGGATTTCTTTATTCTAGTGGTGTACATGAAAATGTTTAGCTCTTCATGTACAACTACGATTTAAACTTAGAATAGTCTATTCTATATCAAACAAAGAGATTTCTTCGCTGGTTGCTGCTTCTGTTTCAGCTATTTCTTCTGTTGGTTGGGCAGCGATCGCTGTTTCTTCGTCTTGCTTATCAAGGATGCTTCCTTCTTCTTCCATGGTAAACTGTACGTGTTTTTCAATCCATTCACGCCTTGGTGCTACTTTATCCCCCATCAATGTGCTAACGCGTCGTTCCGCTTTATCATCTTCATCGATGTTTACTCGAATCAGCGTTCTTGTTTCAGGGTTCATTGTTGTTTCCCACAATTGGTCGGCATTCATTTCACCCAGCCCTTTGTAGCGCTGCAGCATATAGCCTTTTCCAATTTTTTTCGTTGCAGCTTCTAGCTCATCATCTGTCCATGCATATTCAAGAACTTCTTTTTTGCCGGAGCCTTTTGATACTTTATATAAAGGAGGTAAAGCAATATACACCTTACCAGCTTTAATCAGCTGCTTCATGTAGCGATAGAAAAATGTCAGAAGAAGTACTTGGATATGGGCACCATCGGTATCCGCATCGGTCATGATAATGACTTTATCGTAGTTGCAGTCCTCAACAGAAAACTCAGCACCAACGCCGGCACCAATCGTATAAATCATTGTGTTGATTTCTTCATTCTTGAGAATATCCTGCATTTTCGCTTTCTCAGTGTTCAACACTTTTCCTCGCAATGGCAGGATAGCTTGGAATTTTCTATCTCGTCCTTGCTTCGCTGAACCACCGGCAGAATCTCCCTCCACCAGATACAATTCATTCTTCTTCGGGTTTCGTGATTGTGCTGGAGTCAGCTTCCCTGACAACAGCGACTCACCCTTTTTCTTTTTCTTGCCGTTTCGGCTTTCTTCTCTTGCCTTACGTGCAGCCTCTCTTGCTTCACGAGCTTTGATAGCTTTACGGATCAGCATTTGGCTCATATCATTGTTTTCCTGCAGATAGAACACCATCTGCTCTCCTACAGCGGTATCTACAGCATTCCGAGCTAAAGGAGTACCTAGTTTTTCCTTTGTCTGTCCTTCAAACTGAAGCAGATTTTCAGGGACACGAATAGATAGAATAGCAGCTAAGCCCTCACGGAAATCACTGCCCTCTAAATTCTTGTCCTTTTCTTTCAATAAGCCAACTTTTCTCGCATACTCATTGTAGGCTTTAGTCATGGACATCTTCATACCGACTTCGTGTGTTCCGCCGTCTTTTGTACGAACGTTATTTACAAAGGATAGAACATTTTCAGAGAAGCCATCATTATACTGATAAGCCAATTCCACTTCAATGCCGTCTTTTTCTCCAGAGAAATAAACGACAGGAGTCAGAGAATCCTTATCTTCATTTAGATATTCAACAAACTCTTTGATTCCTTCTTCATAATGAAATACTTCTTCCTTCGGTTCATCTTCTCTCAAATCAGCCAAGATGATTCTGACGCCTCGCAGAAGGAAAGCGGACTCTCTTAAACGCCCGGCAAGTGTTTCGTAAGAAAATTTAGTTGTTGAAAAGATGCTGGCATCTGGAAGAAAAGTTACTGTTGTCCCATTTTTCTTTCTGGTTTTCCCGATTTTCTTCAATGTACCAACAGGTTTTCCACCATTTTCAAATCGTTCCATATATTCAACGCCATCTCGAACAATGCGGACCTCTAGCCATTCAGATAAAGCATTTACCACACTGGCACCTACTCCATGGAGGCCGCCGGAGGTTTTATAACCACCTTGTCCGAATTTACCACCCGCATGCAGAACAGTAAAAATCACCTGAACTGTAGGTATTCCTGAAGCATGCATACCTACTGGCATCCCACGTCCGGAGTCCGCTACCGTCAGACTGTTATCCTTATTGATCGTAACCTTGATCTCTTCACCATATCCGGAAAGAGCTTCATCGACTGCATTGTCGACAATTTCATATACCAGATGGTGCAAGCCGCGACTATCTGTTGAGCCGATATACATTCCCGGCCGTTTTCTAACAGCTTCAAGGCCTTCTAAAACCTGAATAGATGAATCATTATATTCATTCTTTACCTTTTTTACCAAAGAAAAAACTCCTTATACTTGGATTCTCATAGCATTCAAGCCACATCATTACAATAATACTCTAAAAGCTCTCAAAAAAAAAGAGCTTTCCGTTCGGGCTGCTCTTTCTTAATAATATACGCAAATTAAGAAGACATTTTTGCAAGCTCAATTTTAATACAACGGTTCATGATGATATCATGTCTGCCGGCATTTTTCAACAGCTCTGCTGCCTGTTCGCTCTCTAAGCCCAATTGAGCCCAAAAAACGTGTGCATCTGTTTTCAAAAATTCTTCAGCAACCTCTGGAAGAAATTCACTTCTTCTAAAAACATCAACAATATCGATTTTTCCTGGAACGGACATCAAGTCCGGATATACCTTTTCGCCTAGAATTTCCTGCCCTGCTAATACAGGATTCACAGGTATGATTTCATAGCCCTTGTTTTGAAGCAGCTCAGCAATTTGATAGCTGGTACGTTCTTCTTTGTTGCTTAACCCTACAACTGCGATCCGCTTTGCTTCTCTCAAATAGGAAAAAATCTGTTCATCTGTTGGATTTTGGAATATCATGATATAACCCCCTGTTTTTCTTGATATTTATGAATGTATTCCTTTACTGGTTCTTGTCAACATATACTAAGATAGCATTTTTTTCTGATTTTGAAAATGATTTCCTTCTTTTTTAGCATATATAGTACTATTCATTCCTTAGAAAGCTGGCTCTTTTTCACGATCAGAATGCCCTTGCTGACAGGAATCTGTCGATGATCAATTAACCCAACTCCTCTTCCTTGAAAAATTCATGATTGTTCCTGAAAATTTTTCATGATAAAATGGGGATTAGTTTGAATAAAGAAAGGGGCAAAAACATGAAAGTAGCACTATTACTAGTCATTGCCTATCTATTAGGCTCTATTCCTTCAGGAGTATGGGTCGGGAAATTATTTTTTAATAAAGACATTCGCCAGTTCGGAAGCAACAGTACAGGAACAACAAATACATTTCGGGTTTTAGGAAAGAAAGCCGGGATTGCAGTATTGCTGATGGACATTTTAAAAGGAACTTTGGCTACCTGCCTCCCTATGATTTTCTCACTCTCTGTTAACCCGCTTATCTTTGGGGTTGCGGCTGTTTTAGGGCATACCTTCCCTGTTTTCGCTAAATTCAAAGGTGGTAAAGCCGTTGCAACAAGTGCTGGAATGATTTTAGGCTACAGTCCTCTGTTTTTCGTTTACTCGGCTTCAATTTTTGTTATCACTTTGCTTGTATCTAGTATGGTCAGTGTTACCAGCATGGTGAGTGCTGTGTTGATTACACTTTCTACTATTATTCTACCTTTTATCTGGCCAGCAGTCTTACCGCACTTCGATTGGCTTCTGACAGCAATTGCAGCTGGTTTGACAGTCTTCATTTTTATTAGACATAAAGAGAATATCAGCCGGATTAAAAATGGAACAGAGAATAAAGTGCCGTTTGGGCTTAATAAGAAAAAAGAATAACGAAGCTTTATACTGCCTCCTGAAGGTCGTGCATACTAGCCGATCTCTAGGAGGCAGATTTTTTTCTTCGTTACTCTTTTTATTTTACATGGATTGCATAATTTGTTTTGAAAAGCCCTTCTGGCGCTAAGCGATTGATAGCGAACTTTTTGATTAGCTCTCCGGTACTACCCACTTTATCAGCGATTCCCCACCAAGGCTCAATACAGACGAAAGGAGCTTCGACCCCATATGGAGACCAAATACCGACAAAAGGAATATCATCATAGCTTAAGCTAACACTATGCTTGCTCTTATCACTTTTGAAGGAAATCTCAGTTTTTCCAGGTGTTTCATAAATCAACGCATCCTTTTCAAAAAGACTGCGTTTCAAATCATAATCAACACTTGTTTGGCCAAGAGTTTTATGCTCCAAATCGACAAATGGGCCTTCTAACGGCAGCTGGATTCTATCGACCTTTGGTTCAAAGGACAGGTAGTAGTCCGTAAATGACAACTGATCTTCTATTGGAATATTGAAGGCCGGATGACCGCCGATTGAGAACAGCAGCTCTTCTTTACCAGAATTGATTACCTGATAACCCACGATGATTGCTGACTCCTCTAGCTTATAAGTCAGAACCAGCTCAAAATCAAAGGGATAGATTTTTCTTGTTGTTTCACTGCTCTTCAGAGATAAGGAAATCATCTCATCTCCTTTTTCGATCACTTCAAATACCTGATCGCGGGCGAAACCATGCTGTCCCATGGGGTAAGTTTTCCCTTGATAACTGTAACGACCCTCTTTTAAGCGTCCGACAAACGGAAATAGTACAGGCGCGTGTCTTCCCCAAAATTCTGGGTCTCCCTGCCAGATATATTCAAGTCCGCTTTCTTTGGACTTCAAGCTGATCAATTCAGCACCTTCTTCAGCAATCGTTGCAATAAGCTGATCATTTTCAATAATAACGGTCATTTTTCTTCCCTACTTCCGCTTTTTGTCCAGTTCTTTGATAAACTGTTTATTCAATATTTTCAAGTAAGTCCCCTTCATTCCAAGTGAACGTGATTCAATGATTCCTGCTGATTCCAGCTTTCGAAGTGCATTGACAATCACAGAACGGGTAATACCAATTTCATCTGCAATGCTTGAAGCGGTCAAACGACCCTCGTCTCCTTCTAAAGCATTAAAAATAGCCTGTACAGCCTTCAACTCACTGTATGAAAGAGTATTGATGGCCATCTGAACAGCAGTAGCACTGCGGACCTCTGCTTCTATACTGCGTGATTTCTGATAAAGAATCTGCATTCCGACTACTGTTCCGCCATATTCAGCAAGAACAAGATCTTCATCCGCAAAGGACTCCTCCATTCGTGCTAAAATGATTGTTCCCAGACGTTCCCCTGCACCGTAAATTGGAATAACTGTTGTCAATCCATTCGGATATTCTTCTCTCAGTTCAACAGGAAAAGCAGTAAGATCACTATTGATTGGGATATTCGCTTCTGTTTTTTGCAGTACGGCAACCGCATCTGTGTAGCTTTGGGGAAATTGCTTCTCTTCAAACATGTGCTTCACACGTGCGTTATTCACATCCAGCTTCTCGTTATACCCCAACAGCTCCCCATTGCTGCTGATAATGTAGGCGTTGCTTACTAGGATATCTCCAAGAATTGTTGCCATTTTACCATAGGGCTGATCAGCTTCCAAATCAAACGTATTTTTCTGCTGAAGCAAACGGTTGATCTGGCGTGTTCGATCCAATAATGTTTCCATTTTTTGTGCTCCTCTTCTTTTTATAGAATGTAACGACTTAAATCTTCATTTTTCGCTATATTATCCAGTTTTTCATCAACATAAGCTTCTGTTATTGTTATTTCACCCATTTGCATATCAGGTGCTTCAAAAAGTAGTTCTTCCAACAGACGCTCCAAAATCGTGTGCAATCTTCTGGCACCAATGTTATCTGTATCGCTATTAACTTCGAATGCTATTGTTGCGATTCGCTCGATTGCTTCCTGAGTAAAGGTTACCTTCACGTTTTCAGTACCAATCAATGCAATATATTGTTTGATCAGCGCGTTGTTTGGCTCAGTCAGAATACGAACGAAGTCTTCCGCTGTAAGATCTTCCAGTTCAACACGAATCGGGAAGCGTCCTTGAAGCTCAGGGATCAAGTCACTAGGTTTAGCTAAATGAAATGCTCCGGAGGCGATAAACAAGATATGATCTGTCTGGATCACACCGTATTTTGTATTGACCTGTGAGCCTTCAACGATTGGCAGGATATCCCGCTGTACACCTTCTCGGGAAACCTCTCCTGAATTTTGTTGGTTTTTTGTGGTGATTTTATCAAATTCATCAATGAAGATGATTCCACTTGATTCAGCCAGTTTGATTGCTTCGCTGTGAATGTCTGCATCATTGACGATTTTTGCTGATTCTTCCTTCACCAGCAGCTCCTGTGCTTCTTTAACAGAAACTGTTCGCTCTACCTTCTTCTTAGGAGAAAGTGCACCCAAGGTTTCATTCAGATCAATTCCCATTTGTTCCATCCCGGCATTCATTGTTGGCATAGTCTTCTTTGGTTCATCGATTTCAATCGTTACTTCACGTTTATCAAGAAGACCTCGTTCCAGCTGATCAAGGACTGTTTTACGATTGACCTTGATTTCTTCAGTTACTTCTTCCTGTGATTCCTCAGGCTGTTGCTGTGCATTGAACATTTTCATCATCTGATCGAATTGGTTGCCAGACTGCTTTTGTTCCTTCTTGATACCAGGAACCAGTGCTTTTACAAGTCGTGCATTGGCACGTTTCAAGGCCTGCGAATAGACACTGCTGTATTGCTGCTTCTCTACGATTTTGATGGCATTTTCTACTAAGTCTCTGACCATAGATTCCACATCACGACCAACATAGCCCACTTCGGTAAATTTTGTGGCTTCCACTTTGATAAAGGGTGCATTAACAATGCTTGCAAGACGTCTGGCGATTTCTGTTTTACCTACTCCTGTAGGTCCGATCATCAACAGGTTTTTCGGTGTCACATCCTGCTGCATCTTTTCGTCCAGCTGCAATCTGCGGTAGCGATTTCTTAAAGCAACAGCTACTGATTTTTTTGCATTGGTTTGTCCAATGATATATTCATCTAATTCCTTGACGATTTCTCTTGGTGTTTTATTTAATTCATTCATATTCGATCCCTCATTTATAATTCTTCTACGATGATATTATGATTGGTGAAGACACAAATATCGGCGGCGATATTCAACGCATTTTCTGCGATTTCCTTCGCTGACATTTCTTTGTCTCCGTACCTTTTCATCGCTCGAGCAGCGGACAATGCAAAATTGCCGCCTGAACCAATTGCCAGGATGCCGTCATCAGGCGTGATTACTTCTCCAGTACCTGAAACAAGAAGCATCTCTTTTTCGTTCATCACGATCAGCATAGCTTCAAGCTTCTGCATAGACTGTTGTGTTCGCCATTCCTGAGCCAACTCAACTGCTGCACGTGTCAGGTTTCCATTATATTCATTGAGTTTTCCTTCGAATTTCTCTTCTAGTGTAAATGCGTCTGCGACACTACCGGCAAAGCCGACAACGACTTCATCATTATAGATTCGGCGTACCTTCTTCGCACTGCCCTTCATAACAACAGACTCTCCCATTGTTACTTGACCATCACCGGCCATGGCAAACTTGCCATCTTTTTCAACTGCACATATTGTTGTTGAATGAAACTGTGATTCTACCATTATATTTCCTCCTTAACATCCTCCATTACGCTCGAGGATGAAATGTCCGATAATTCTTTTGTAAGCTTTCTCTTGTCACATGAGCATATATCTGCGTTGTTGACAGGTTCGCATGCCCTAGTAATTCCTGAACCGTTCGCATATCTGCACCGTTATTCAACAAATGTGTGGCAAATGTATGACGCAGCATATGTGGATGAATGTCTGAACTTAAGCTGCTTTTTTTAATAAGCTGGTTCAGTACATACTCGATTCCCTTCGGAGTGATTGGATCACCACGATGATTGACAAAAATATATTGATGGTCTTTTCCATACTTCTCCATCAAGGGTTTGCGTCCGTTTTCCAGATAATCAGCCACAGTGTCTGATGCAAAAGAACCAAACGGTACGTAACGATCTTTTCCTCCCTTTCCGGTGATAAACAGCGTACTCATCGAAAAATCTACCCGCTCTATCGTCAGCGTTGCACATTCACTCAAACGAATTCCTGTGCCGTAAAGGATTTCCAAAAGAGCGCGATTCCTCAATTCTAATGGCTTGTCCCCCTGTGCACTGTCGAATAATGCCGTCATTTCCTTCTCATAAAAGAATCGCGGCAACCGCTGCTGCTTCTTTTTCAGATGAACATAAGAAAATGGATTCTCTTCGATCTGCTCATTTTTTAAGAGAAATTGATAAAAAGAACGCAGACTTGCTACCTTGCGCCCTACTGAATTCCGACTATACTGCTTATCGTAAAGCTCTCCCAGATAAGTTCGCACGTCCAGATGATCGATCAATAGATAATCAGCATCTCCGGATTTTTTTAAGAAATCCAGAAAATGGGTGAGATCATTTTTATAAGCGATCTTTGTTTTTTCGGAGTAACCACGCTCAACAATCAAATAATTGAAGAACAATTCCGGCCAATTTTTTTCTGTCATGAAACCCCCTCCAGTAATTACATTGTTACTGTAGCATAACAATTTTCAAAAAACAAACGAATTGTCAGAATTTAATCAATATTTCTAAATTTATTCACAATTCAATCGTTTTTCCTGCGAATCCTCTATTTATCTTTATGAAAACTTAGTAAAAATAGGCATGAGACTGGCTGGATTATTATCCGAATTCAAGAAATTTCTTCATGTACAACCATCTATTCCATCGCCTTATTTGCCCTTATAATGCTGTATCTGCTCTTGTTCATCGTTAAAGTCCAGATAAAAAGAGCCATAGCATTTACTTGCCATAGCTCTTATATCTCTAACTGTTTTTCAATTCTGCAATGATTTCTTTTTGCGCAGATAATGCTCTTTGTGCAATTGCTTCGTAGCGTTCCTTCTTATCCTTGATTCGCTTCGGCATTTCAGGGAATAATCCAAAGTTTGCGTTCATCGGCTGGAAGTGTTTGCCTTCTGCATGTGTAATGTAATAGGCCATGCTGCCCATTGCTGTTTCTCTTGGCAGAACAATAGGTTCCTCTTCTTTTGCTAGACGAGCTGCATTGATACCTGCAACCAAGCCGCTTGCTGCACTTTCAACATACCCCTCAACACCTGTCATTTGACCGGCAAAGAAAAGATCATCACGTTTTTTTGATTGATACGTAGGCTGCATCAGCTCCGGAGAATTCATAAAGCTGTTACGATGCATTACACCATAACGAACAAACTCAGCATTTTCAAGACCTGGAATCATTTGGAAAACACGTTTCTGTTCGCCCCATTTCAAATGAGTTTGGAATCCAACAATATTATACAAAGAAGCCGCTGCATTGTCCTGTCTTAATTGAATCACTGCATATGGACGTTTACCTGTCTTAGGATCTTCTAAGCCAACAGGCTTCATTGGGCCAAACAGCATCGTTTTGATTCCGCGTTTTGCCATCACTTCAATAGGCATACAGCCTTCAAAGAATTTTTCTTTTTCAAAGGTTTTAAGAGGCACAACTTCTGCTGTGACTAAAGCCTCATGGAAACGGTTGAACTCCTCTTCTGTCATCGGACAGTTTAGATAGGCTGCCTCTCCCTTGTCGTATCTGGATTTCAAATAAACTTTGTCCATATCGATTGTAGCACGATCAATGATCGGTGCTGCAGCATCATAAAAGTAAAACCCTTCAGAGCCGTTGAACTCTTTGATTTTTTCTGATAATCCTTCTGAAGTTAATGGTCCTGTTGCAATAATCGTGATTCCTTCAGGTATATCCGTGATTTCTTCATTCTTGATAGTGATCAGTGGATGATTCTTGATTCGTTCAGTAATCATTTTTGAAAAGCTGTCACGGTCAACGGCCAGTGCACCGCCAGCTGGGACAGCTGTTTCATCAGCTGAGCCAATAATGATTGAATCCAGTTGGCGCATTTCTTCTTTCAATACACCGACAGCGTTCGTCAAGCCGTTTCCACGCAAGGAATTAGAACAGACTAATTCAGCAAATTCTTCTGTTTGATGAGCCGGCGTATTTTTGACTGGACGCATTTCATATAGTGTGACTGGAACACCTGCTTGAGCAACTTGCCATGCTGCCTCACTCCCGGCAAGACCTGCTCCAATTACTGTGACTGTTTTTACCATATTCATCCTCTTTCTTCAAAAACAGCTTGGAGCTGTGACATAGATATGCCGCAGCTCCTTGAAACCACATAAGCAATGGTCCAATTTTATCATTGCAGCTGCTCATTATTACGGAGATGCGCAAGTATTGGATAGTCTATAGTGGTTTTACTGTTTGATTGGTTTATTTTTGTACGTTTTCTTCGTAATCGCCATTGATACAAACAACCTGTTTGCCGCCTTTGACTTTCTTCTCAACAAGATATTCTTTACACTTCGGACAGTTTCTGCCGATTGGCTTATCCCATGAAGTGAATTCACAATCAGGGTAGCGACTGCAGCCGTAGAAAATACGATTTTTCTTAGACTTACGCTCAATGACCTGTCCTTCATGACAAACCGGACAAGTTACACCTATTTCTTTAACAATTGGTTTGGTGTTGCGGCAATCAGGGAAATTACTGCAGGCATAAAACTTACCGTATTTTCCAAGCTTGATAACCATCGGATGACCACATAGATCACAATCAAAGCCGGCTGGCTCATCCTTGATCTGGATTTTCTCGATTTTTTCTTCAGCAACAACCAATTCTTTCTCAAAAGGCTTATAGAACTGATCGATGACTTCGATCCATTTTTCTTTCCCCTCTTCCACGTGGTCAAGGTCGCCTTCCATTGATGCAGTAAAGTGCACATCAACAATTTTCGGGAAGAACTCAACAATTAAGCCATTAACGATTTCTCCCAGCTCTGTTGGTTCAAAACGTTTATTTGTCAGCTTCACATAATAACGACGCTGGATTGTTTCCAATGTCGGAGCGTAGGTAGATGGCCGTCCAACTCCGTTTTCCTCTAATGTCCGAATTAGTGTTGCTTCACTAAAACGAGCAGGCGGTTGAGTGAAATGCTGTTTCGGCTCAATATCTACGGCTAGTACAGTATCGCCTTCAGCCATGTCAGGAAGAATGTTTTCTTTGTCTTCTTTCCCATCATCTCGCCCTTCAACATATACTTGCATAAAGCCTTTGAATTTTATCTTCGAACCATTGGCAATAAAAATCACACCGTTTTGCTTTAAGGTTACCTTCATTGTATCTAAAACTGCCGGTGTCATTAAGCTGGCAACCATTCTTGACCAAATTAGGGTATAGAGTTTCAATTGATCTTTATCCAAATACTGCTTGACCTCGTCCGGTGTTCTCAGCACACTGGATGGACGGATTGCCTCATGGGCATCCTGAGCTCCCTGTGCATTCTTTGCCTTACGAGCACCATGTGCTGAATACTCTTTTCCATAAGTCTCTTCAATGAATTGAGCAGCCTCAGCTTTGGCAGAATCAGCCAGTCTAGTAGAATCCGTACGCATATACGTAATCAAACCAACTGTTCCCTGCTTCCCTAAAGCAATTCCTTCATAGAGCTGTTGTGCTACCATCATTGTTTTTCTTGTACGGAAATTCAGCTTTCTAGCAGCTTCCTGTTGCAAGCTGCTGGTAGTGAATGGCAGTGCCGGGTTGCGCTTTCGTTCCTTTTTCTCAACTTTGGCAACGTCATATTCTTTGCCGTCGATACGGTCAGTGACTTCCTTTACTGCTGCTGGGTTCGGTAGTTTTTTCTTTTTGCCGTCTAAGCCCCAGAAGTTTGCTTTAAATTTTTTCTTACCTTTTTGGAAGTTTCCATCAATGCTCCAGTACTCTTCGGGAACAAACTTTCTAATTTCCTGTTCACGGTCAATGATGATTTTTAATGCAACAGACTGGACACGACCTGCACTCAGTCCCTTTTTGACTTTTCTCCAAAGGATCGGGCTGATGGAATAACCTACGATTCGATCCAATACTCGTCGTGCTTGTTGAGCATCAACCAGATCAAGGTTGATGGCACGCGGTTCTTTAAAAGCTGCCTTTACAGCTTCTTTAGTGATTTCATTAAAGACTACACGGTTTTTATCATTAAGATCCAATCCTAGCAAATGAGAAAGGTGCCAAGCAATGGCTTCCCCTTCTCTATCCGGATCGGCTGCGAGATAAACTTTCTCTGCTTTTTTTGCAGCAGCCTTCAATCCTTTTATAATATCGCCTTTTCCTCGAATCGAGATGTAATGAGGCTCATAATTATTCTCAAAATCAATACCCATCTTACTCTTTGGTAAATCACGGATATGACCAACACTGGCAACTACTTTATAGTTTCTGCCTAAATATTTTTCAATGGTTTTAGCTTTTGCAGGTGATTCCACAATTACTAGATATTTATACGCCATTCAATGTGCGTCTCCTTTCAACTTTCCTGTTTCTACTATTATAAAGAATTCATAGCACAAAAAGTGCCTTTTGTTTGTACTGTAGATAAAGAAAATAAATTTATCCTTTATCGCTTTAGTAAGATTCATATATATGTATAGTATAAACTCACAAATCGTAGTTCATCATATCTATTCATTTTGCGTTTGTCAAGGATTGATAGTAATAACTAATAAAAAAAATTCATTTGGCTAAGGATATCATGGGGAGAAAAAACGGAAATTGCTCCTTCTGAAATCAACGTATGGCCGCCTTCGGAGTGAGGGAGAAAAATATTTCCGGGAACAACGAATACTTCCCTTCCATACTCTAATGCTGCCTGTGCAGTGATCAATGAACCGCTGTTTTTACTTGCTTCTACGAGACAGGTACCACTACTTAAACCAGCGATGATCCGATTTCTCATAGGAAAATGGTGTTTCTTTGGTGGTGTACCATTAGGATATTCACTTAGGATCAGGTGTTCTTTTGCCATTTTATTATGTAGGAAGGTTGTTTCTTTAGGATAACATCTATCCAGTCCTGTTCCAATCACGCCGATCGTATTTCCCTTATTCTTGATGGCTTCTTCATGACAGCTGCTGTCGATGCCCCTTGCCAGACCACTGACAATAGTGATCCCCGCCTCTGTAAGGGCTGGAATGAATTCCCGAACAATCTGAAACCCATATGGAGATGCTGCCCTGGCTCCGACAAAAGATAACGCTCTTGTTTTTAAAAGTTCAGGGTTACCACGATAAAATAAGAGAGCTGGACAATTATAGATTTCTTTCAAGTTACTTGGGAAGTCATCATCGAGGATCGTCAAAAACTGATGCTCCGACTGAAATATTTCCAACTGCTCTCTTGACTGCCGCAGCTGTTCCCATGAATGGATGAATATAGCTTCATATTTATTGATATTGCCAATACGAATCAACTCATCCTTTGTAAAGTCTATATATTCTTTTTCCAGGATAAATCTCAAAACTTTCAATATTCCCAAATTTCCAATACCCTGGCAGTTCGTTAATAGAAACAACAGATTTTTAATTTCTTGATCCATAAAAAAACCTTCCTTTCAAATACTTTCTCAAAGTAGTATTTGCAAAAGAAGGCTCATCTCATTTTATTATTAACAAAAATCTTTTACTGGTGCAAAGGTTTTTCGATGGATTGGACAAATTCCAATCGCTTTGATTCCCTCAAGATGTTCCTTTGTTCCATATCCGGCATTTCTTTCAAAACCGTATCCGGGAAACACTTTCCCATAGTCTTCCATCAATCTATCTCGGCAAACCTTTGCCACAATGCTGGCAGCTGCAATTGAGATAGAGCGAGCATCTCCTTTGATCAGCTTCTTTTGGGGAAGCTTGATGTCAAGCTCCATTGCATCAATCAAAAGATAATCAGGAGTAAAATCGAGATCCTCAACAGCAATCGTCATCGCCTTTTTACTAGCCTGATAAATATTGATGCGATCGATTTCTTCGTGACAAACCACACCAATACCAATGGCAACAGCATTTGCTTGAATCTGCTCATACAACTCATCTCTACGTTTTGCTGAGAGCTGTTTAGAGTCATTCACACCTAAAAGTTCACAATTTTCAGGTAAGATGACTGCAGCAGCAACGACCGGCCCCGCTAAAGGACCTCGCCCGACTTCATCAATGCCGGCAATCATCCGATAGCCTTCGTTTCTTGCTTCGTTTTCAAAGATAGAAAGCTCCTTTAATAAAGCGTGCTCCTTTTCCAGCTTCAGCATTTTTCGTTCCCATTGAGTCAATGCCTGCTGTACTCCTGAACGTTCATCCTGTTGCCAGATAGCCAACCGACTATCCTCTCTGGACTGAATCCCTTTCAGTGCATCTTTGATTTCCTTGATTGACTCATGCTTCATCCTCAATTGCTCCTAACTCTTCCCAACGATCCAAGGTGTATGTGCCTAGCTTCCCACTACGTATCTCTTGAACGATCATCTCACTGGCACGGTCATAATCATCCTTGAACCCTCTTTTTTTACTGATAAGCATCAACAGCTCAGCTGAAGGCAGAAAAAGATCCTCTTCAGAAACCTGATAACGCTCCATCAAGCGTGTCGGATAAAAGCGGGCAAAGAATTCCAACCCAAAAATCGCCAAATCATCAAAATGCAGCAGCTGGTCTTTGATTGCACCTGTCAGTGCCAATTTTTTTCCGATTCTAGGATCTTCAAATTTTGGCCATAAAATCCCAGGTGTATCCAGAAGCTCAAGTTCTTTTCCGGATTTCAGCCACTGCTGTCCTTTGGTTACCCCAGGCTTGTTTCCTGTTTGTGCAATTTTTTTGCCAACCAATCGATTCATCAATGTAGATTTTCCTACGTTTGGAATCCCAATGCACATTGCTCGAATTGCTCGAGGTTTCAATCCTCTTCGTTTATCCCGCTCGATTTTCTCTTTCAGCGCTTTTTTCGCTTCGTGAACAATTTTATTTGTTCCCTGACTTTGCTGTGAATTGATGATCAGTGTGTGGAAGCCTTTTGCTTGGAAGTACTCTTGCCATTTTTTACTTTGCTCAGGATCGGCTAAGTCGCCTTTGTTCAAAAGCACGAGGCGCGGCTTTTGTTGTACTATTTGATCCATCATAGGGTTTCTTGATGATAGGGGCAATCTGGCATCTACTAGTTCAAAAACGATATCTACAAATTTTATTTTTTCTGATACTTCTCTGCGAGCCTTGGCCATGTGGCCTGGAAACCATTGTATTGTCATTTCATTCACCTATCTAATTAATAAATTTTATGTGTTTTAGAGGATAATATACAAATACGGCTTTTCCAATGATGTATTTGCTTTCCACCGCACCAAAAGAACGGCTATCCTTGGACATTCGGCGATTATCTCCTAACACGAAATAGCTATCTTCCTCAAGTATATCCTGGTTGATCAAATCCGAAAGTTCGAAATTTGTCGTGTACGGGTTGGTATCGTATTGCTTCGACTTGTTATTTTTTAAGAAGGGTTCTGCTGTTTTTTCTCCATTGACATACAGCTGGTCATCTTCATATCTGATAGAATCTCCCGGCAGACCAATCACTCTTTTTACATAGATTTCTCCATCTGGCAACTGAAAAACAATCACATCAAAACGCTTGATCGATGTATATTTTTCCATCAAAATCATATCGCCCTGACTAAGATTTTTTTCCATTGAACTCCCATCTATAGGCACAGGAATCAAGATAAAGCCTCTTATTATAAACAATAGAACCAAAGAAGGTATCAGTAATTTTATAAAAGAGATAAAATGCCCGATATATTTCTTCTTTTTCTCCATTCGTCTGTCACAACCTCTTCGTTTATTTTGACAAAAGCTCGATTGCTTGTGAATATGCCGGATCAGTTTCTAAAATTTTACTTCTCAACAATGCTTCAATGACACTTGCAGTTTGATCATCTACCTGACCGGTAACAGAAAGATCATACGTTTGCTGTACAGAAGAAACAGCTTCTTTAGTCTGTTCATCAAACATAGATGAATCACTTACTTCATAATCCAAGGCCTTCAGCATTTTATTCAAGTTAGCAACAACATCTGAGTCATCTCCTACTTGCAGGATATTGCTCCTTGATATTGGCGAAAGATAAGCATAATCTGGGTAATCTGCTTCAATTGTCGGTGCTAACCCTTCTTCGTGAACCCAGTTTCCGTCAGGAGTCAACCACTTCAGTATGGATAGCTTCATACTGGTCTTTTCCCCCAAGTCCTTCACTGTCTGAACAGTTCCTTTTCCATAGGTTTGTATTCCGACGATTTCCACACCTGCTGATTCTTTTAAAGCCGCAGCAAATATTTCCGAAGCGCTGGCACTACCGCCATCAACCAAAACAACTACAGGTTCTTTTACTTTGAAGCCGCCGTCCAAATCAGAAGAGGCTTTGTGCTCCAGTGTATTTTTACCTTTATCTTCGAACTGAACGATTACATCGCCATCTTTCAAAAACATGCTGGCCATTTTCTCTACTTGATCCAATAATCCCCCCGGATTTTGTCGAAGATCAATAACAAAGGATTCTGCGCCTTCTTTTCTTAAGTCTTTGACTGCACGCTGCAGCTCTTCGAAGGTCTTGCCGCCAAAGGAAGCTATGCGGATATTGCCAATAGTCGGCTCTTCCGTATCAAGCGCAGCACTGACAGTAGTCAATGGAATCGTGTCTCTGGTAATGACAACATCAAATACCTCGCCATCTCTATCGATCGTCAGCTTCAGCTTACTGCCCTTTTCCCCGCGTATTTTCTTGACTGATTCAGACAAGCTTTCCGCTGCAATTTCCTCGTCGTCAATTTTTATAATCGTATCATTTATTTTCAGACCGGACTTTTCTGCCGGCGAGCCCTCTATAGGTGCTTCCATGACCTTCAGTAAATCATTTTGTCTGCCTAGTGTAGCGCCAATTCCTTCAAAACTGCCGGAAACATCATCATTTAATGCAGAAGTCTCGTCTTCTTTCAAATAAGAGGAATAAGGATCATCCAATGAATCGATCATTCCCTGAAGTGCGCCTTCCACTAATTCTGATCTGTCAATTTCCCCTACATAGCCTTGAAGAATATCATCATACAGCTCATGAACTTCTTTCAATTCCGCAACCTCATGGGTCTGGCTGGCAACATAAGAAGTGTAACGATGGTTAAAATAGGCATAGCTTCCTCCCCCGACAATGACAGCTGTGCATAAAATCGAAATTATATATTGATGGTACGGGATCAGGTGCTGCTTTTTCATTTCATTTCTCTCCCTGCCTGCTTCTTTACTTTAAACTCGAGTGTGTTTAAAAGCTCTGATGAAATCTGAATGTTTCAGCGTATTTTATGAATATCTGAACCCAAAACACAGCTTACATGGTACATCTGCATGATGCTTATTCCACACTATTAGTGGAATAATATCAGTACAACAATCATCTAGTGCTTCCTAAGCTCAATCACTATAGTTTACCACGAAACGACGGATGAAAAAAGAGGGCAGAAAAAAGTATTCCATGTGAATCCAGTAAAGATTCTTTACACGAAAAGCGACCTTTGCACCAAGCTGTAACAAAAGAATTAGACGGAATTATGGTTTCTTTACTGGGATTTATACATGCTTAGAATTGATGATCATCCCTACCATTTTTGTAACAGGAGAGTAACTACAAAAGAACGAGGGATACCCAAATATATTTTTGGACATCCCTCATTCTTTTTTTATCGATTGTTTTCCAAGTATTTCTCCCAAAGCTCATCAAAGACAGTCATTGTCGGCAAATAGTTGACCTCCATCTCAAGATAACTTGAGAGCTCATGATAATCTTCTGAATGCTTTGGAAAACGGATATCCTTTGCTGCTGCATTAGCGAATTGTGTTTCAACATCTGCAGAAGGACCTTTCAATGTGACTAAATAGTGATAAAAGCTTCTTCTCATTTGTAGTTAGTTCTCCCAATTTTCTTTTAGAAAACGGCCGCGAATGTGATGGGCGTCCTCGTATCGCTCAGGATCTTTTTTATAAAAGTCCTGATGGTATTCTTCTGCCGGATAAAAGGTTGAAGCCGGCTCAATCGTCGTAACGATCTTCTCCTTGAATCTTCCACTGCTTTCCAGAGTATGTTTGCTTTTTTCAGCAATGCTCTTCTGCTCTTCATTCTGATAAAAAATCACAGGTCGGTAATTATCTCCACGGTCTTCAAACTGACCCAAAGCATCCGTTGGATCTGTTTGCTGCCAGTAGATTTCCACCAACGCTTGATAAGATATGATCTCTGGATCAAATATGATTTCTACAGCCTCTGTATGGCCGGTAGAGTAGCTTTTAACTTGTTCATAGGTAGGATTCGGTACATGACCGCCTGTATACCCTGAGATTACCGAATGAATACCCGGCTGTTGATCAAAGGGCTGAATCATACACCAGAAACAGCCTCCGGCAAAGATCGCTTTTTCTGTCATTCTCTGTCCTCTTTCCTATTCTTCTGAAGAGCTGGTTTCTGACGTTGCAGAACTATCTGTACTATTATCTTCCGGAAGATAAATGCTGACCCGAATATCATCATCGATCAAATTGATTTTATCTGCACGAATAAACATACCGTTCATCATCTGAAACTTATCCAATCGTAATAAAATATATTTCTCTTCCGGCATGACCTCTACCCATTCAGGCAAGTTGTAGTCTCTCTGGACAAACTCCAATATATCCTTGATAGGCAAACCTAGTGTCCCAATAGACAAGCTTTTCGCTTTTAGCTGTACGTTGCCGTCATCCATTACGTAAGGATCGAAATAAAGATTGAACTGGATGGGGTGACCTAAAATTTTGAAGTTCCCTGCCAGCATCGCTTCGTTTTCCAAATAGAAATCATAGGTTACTTCTGAGTCCTTTTGGAAATCCTCTAAATAGAATGAAATCAGTTCGTTGATCTGCTGCTTGTTTGACTGAATACTCAAAACAGGATTCCCACTTCGCGGTACTGCTTTTGAAGAGTCATAGTTCGGTTCTCTGACCTGAGTCACTCTGATCCCTACAAATAAGAGAATACCAACAAGCATACCAATCAACGCTAAAAACGCAATTTTCCACGGGTTAAGCTTTTTATTTACCGACTGCTTCTTCTCTTTTTTGTTTCTTTTTCTTTTTTTCTCCGGTTGCTTTTTTTCTGACTCTTCTACCATATTACTCGTTCACTCCTTTTACCAGCCATTCATCCTTTGTTTCAATCATCTTTTGTCTCACAGCATTCGCCATCAGCTGATAACCAAGATTGTTGGGATGGAAATGATCTTCCTCGTAAATCGCATTGTTTGTTATACTTTCTCCCGCATCTGCAGTATCATCCTCTGATCCGGTAATACCTACATCGCCATCAACACCTTTGTATAAAAGGTCATTGATAGGAATAAAATACATACGCTCTTGTTCATTTACAACAGTTTCTGTCCCAGCATTCCAGTTGGTAACGATTTGCTGCATTTCAGTGATTTCAGGAAAATATAAGTAAAAAGGATTGTAAATACCCAATACATAGACTGGGGCGTCCTCATTGTACTTTCGAATTTCTTCCAGCAGCGTGGTCATTTGCTTTTGATAGCTTTCCAAAGGCTTATCAAAAGAATCGATTGTGAGGTTGAATACATCTCCCTTGATTACCTTCATTAAGTCGTTCCCGCCAACTGTCAAGGTGATCATATCGGCTTCTCCAAGCTGTGCTTTTATATCATCGCTTTTTTTGATACGCTTTAAAATCTGATCGCTGCGGTCGCCATTCTTTCCGAAGTTCTCAATTTCTACTGCGTTTAGCTGATATTTTTCTTGAATATCCTTCGCAACCATCGGAACAAAGCCGCCGGAATTAGTTAAGTCTCCCACACCTTCAGTCAGAGAATCGCCTATCGCAACATATTTGAGTATTTCTTTGTCATTTTTATTCGTATTTCCTGTGTTTTGCGTATTAAAATAGGGCTGCGCTTTAGGAATCAGGAGCAGTAGCAATAGAGTCGTTAATAGTGCTGTTCCAAATGGAAGCAGAAGCATCACCCATTTTTTATGAATCAATTGTTTCATTTTATCCCTCTTCCATCGAAAGAATCTGGTATGTATTCGAATATGCCGCATAAAGAACTTGTAGAAACTTCTTTTTTACCAACTATTTTTTTCGCCAAATTCATTAGATGCTCTCCTTTTTATTGTATCTTAAAGGGTGAGACCTCAACCATTTCGATCAAGTCTCACCCTCCAAATTTAATCCTTAATCTGTATAGTACATGATCGCAAATGCACCTTTTCCAGTATGAGTAGCAATTACTGGATTTGTGTGCAGAACAGGTATATCCATGTCAGGAAACAGTTTCTGTAAGCCATCTCTAAAGTAAGTTGCCAACTCCAAACCTTCTGCATGGGAAATACCAATTTGGCTGACGTTAGAAAGCTTTTCCAGCTCTGCCTTTAGCTCATCAAACCATTTGTTGAAGGTTTTGACTCCTCGGCCTTTTACAATCGGGATCAGTTCAGTATGTTCAAGCTCCATAACTACCTTCATATTGAAAATATTAGAAAGTAAGCCTGTCACTCGGCTGATTCTTCCGCCTTTTACCAAGTTGTCTAAAGTCGAAATACCAATATACAGCTTTGTATTTTCTTTGATTCGTTTGACTTCTTCTACGATTTCAGCAACACTTGCGCCTTCTTTAGCCATTTTGGCAGCTGCAATCACTTGGAAAGAAAGAGCCTGGTCAGTGAAATCACTGTCAATCACAGTTACTTTACTTGAACTTAGATTGCTTGCCTGTCTGGCAGCTTCAACTGTACCGCTGAGCGCTTTAGTCATATGAATGGAAATGATCTCACTGCCGTCTTCTCCAAGTTCATCATAAAGCTCAACAAACTCTCCGATTGGCGGCTGACTAGTTTTCGGCAGAGCTTTGGCTCCATCCATCATTGCCATAAAGCGTTCTCCACCCAAATGATCATCATCTGGATAAACAACACCATCTATCATTACAGATAAAGGCATCATGTGAATATTCAAATCATCTCGCACTTCTTTCTCCATTGTGCAAGAAGAATCCGTTACAATCTTTACATTTGTCATAAATTAACCACTCTTTCTTTAAAAACAACCCGTATTCATGATAGAATGAATATACATGGTTTAGGTTATGGATATAGTATAACAGACCGAAAAAAATTTTTCATCAAATTAAATATAGAAGGAAGTTGATTTATTGGAAAAAGTTGAGTTTTCCCGCAAGTATCTTATTCTAAATGAAGTACTCAATGCTGTGACCCATGGCATCGGCTTTGGTCTAAGTATAGCAGGTCTTGTTATATTGTTGGTCAAAGGAGCTCAGATGGGTTCTGCACTGCATGTCGTTTCGTATGCCTTGTACGGCTCAATGCTGGCCTTGCTTTTCTTATCATCAACGCTATTCCACAGCTTGATCTTCACTAAAGCAAAAAAGGTTTTTCAGGTATTCGATCACAGCTCTATCTTTTTGCTGATAGCCGGAAGCTATACGCCCTTTTGCTTATTGAGTGTTGACGGCTGGTTAGGTTGGACATTGTTCGGTCTGATTTGGGCAATGGCGATTTTCGGGGTTGTCTACAAATCCGTTACACTCCATAAGCAAGATACTGTAAAAAATGCATCTACGATCATCTATATCATTATGGGTTGGCTGTGTCTGATTGCAGCTAAACCATTGTATGACAGTCTGAGTCTGACTGGACTATCTCTACTGGTTGCCGGCGGCGTTTCTTACACGCTGGGCGCAGTATTCTATAGCTTGAAAAATGTTCGCTTTATGCATGTTGTCTGGCATTTGTTTGTAATGGCCGGCGCAGCTTTTATGTATTTTTCCATTTTGTTCTTTACCTAATCATTTTTATCTAATGAGTGTATATGAACAAGTAGGACATCTATAATTAACCAAATAAAATAAGGAATGATTTTGTGGTAAACACGAAATCATTCCTTATTTTTTCTATTTTAAATCCTATTTAAGCTTCATTGTAGCCGTTGGGGTGTTTTTGTTGCCAGTTCCAAGTATCCAGACACATATCTGTGATCGTGTATTTGGGTTCCCAACCAAGAAATTCTTTCGCTTTCTCAATAGAAGCAAAAGATTCTGCTGCATCTCCTTCACGCTTTTCAACATATTCAAAAGGAATTTTCTTTCCAGTGACTTGTTCAAATGCTCGAAGGATCTCCAAAACGGAATATCCCTTTCCGCTGCCTAAATTAAGAGCCTCGAATCCAGAGAATTTATTAGAAGTAGTCAATAAATATTCCATTGCTGCAACATGCCCTTCCGCTAAATCATCCACATGCATGTAGTCTCTGACGCTAGTGCCGTCAGAAGTGGGAAAATCATGTCCGAAAATTTTCAACTCAGATAATTTTCCGATAGCAACTTGTGTAATATAAGGAGCTAAATTATTGGGCACTCCATTAGGATTTTCTCCCAAATCACCACTTTTATGTGCACCTAGAGGATTAAAAAAGCGTAAAGAAATAAAGGACCATCGCTCATCTGACTTAGCTAAATCTCGCAGAATCCGTTCACTCATTACTTTTGTTTGGCCGTAAGGGTTTGTTGGTTTTTGCTTATCCGATTCTTTGACGGGCAATGATTCTGGATTGCCATAAACGGTAGCGGAAGAGCTGAATACCAGATGGTATACGCCTTGTTCTTGCATGACAGACAACAAATTCAACAGAATCTCTAAGTTGTTTCTGTAATAAGCTAATGGTGCTTTGGACGATGTCCCAACGGATTTAAAACCAGCGAAATCAATAACTCCGATAATTTCATTTTCGTCAAAGATTCGTCTTACTTCTTCTTTTTGAGTAAGATCAACGGCATAGCTCTTAACTGTTTTACCTGTGATTGCCTCAATTGCATGAATTACCCTCTCGTCGGAATTACTGAAGTCATCTGCAATGATAACATCTATATCTTTTTCCAGTAACTTGATAACTGTATGTGAGCCGACATATCCTGCTCCGCCCGCAACTAGAATTGCTGCCATTATTCATTCCCCATTCATTGAATTTTTATAGTGATTACTTGCGAAGTATTTCTACATTCATACTGATACTGAATGCGCTCCTTACAGAAAGAGTATAAAGGGACTTCTCTTTTCCTGATATGAGATATCTCATAGATTGAATAAAAGATTTGACTGCCAGCATGTCCCTTAAAGAGTATATTATCCCTTTATCTAAAGTGAATATGAGTGATTACCTTGCTTATTAGCAGTTTATTCAACACGGAGTGGACCAAGCATACAATTTTTTTACCCTAAAATAAAAAAACGATAGTTTTCACTTTACAAAGCGAACAAACATTCGTATAATATACTTACGAACAAATGTTCGATTCTTTTGTGAGGTGATGAAAATGAAAGCAGTACGTCGCGGCGGGTTCATATTCTTTGTTTTATTTATTGGTATTTTTCTAGGTACGTTGGGCTTAAAATCTGCATTGCTTATCGTCGGCCCACTATTTATCATATGGTTTATGCTGTGGGATGAAAAACGATACACTCAACAGCGCAGAAGACAAGAAGAACACTATACGGTTTATCGAAAATATCAATGACCCACTTGATTGAGTAGTAGCGTATTTTAACAGTCAGCAGCTCAAGCACACCATTAACAGGACTCTGCCAGCAGCCCCTATCAGCAGAATAATGGATATGCGAATCTGTACTGTCTATTATTATCTCAATCGAATTCAAATAAAGAAGCGTGAGATGAAGATCTCACGCTTCTTATTCATTTTAATAATCCATCAGTGTGACAATTTCATAATTAGAGATCTTGTCTCTTCCATGAAGATCAAGCAGTTCAATGAGGAAAGCACAGCCGACAACCACGCCGCCCAGCTCTTCAACCAATTTAGTGGTTGCTTCAATCGTTCCTCCTGTAGCAAGCAAATCATCACAGATCAGAACTCTTTGTCCTGGAAGAATCGCATCCTTATGGATTGTCAATGTATCTGTTCCGTATTCCAAATCGTAAGTTACTTCGATTGTTTCACGAGGCAGCTTCCCTTTTTTACGGACAGGAGCAAATCCCACACCAAGTTCATAAGCAACTGGACAGCCTACGATAAACCCTCTGGCTTCCGGCCCTACAACCATGTCGATTCTTTTTTCTTTCGCGTAATCAACAATTTGTTTTGTTGCTTCACGGTATGCGTCCCCATTTGCCATCAAAGGAGAGATATCTCGAAAGACAATTCCTTTTTCAGGGTAATCAGGTATGCTGGCAATGTAATCTTTTAAGTTCATATTATTTTTCCTCCTCGTTCAACAACCACTGAAGTAGCTTCTTGCGATCGCTGTACAATAAAAATTCTTCAACTTTGATTTTCTTCAAACGTTTTTTGTAGACATCGCTTTCTGTCAACGGATGATTTTCCGGTTCTGCGACATTTCTTAAAACACCGTCTTCTATTGTAACAAATCCTAAATCAAAAAACACCTGAATCATAAAAATTAATAACTTTTCCTGAATATTCAGAAACTGAGCAACAGCTTTCAGCTTATAGCGAATATCAATGCTTTCCTGTTTACGAATCAAGGCATACAATTTTGAAAACTGCTCCCTTGTCCCCATTCCGTTTAAGTAGGCTTCATCGCTTGAGAGACCCATGATATAAACACGACTGACTTCACTCTGCGTAATCAGCTCCCTCATGTCCTCAATCTCACTTGGGCAGTCAACAATAACCAACTGATCGATCGTCAGCTCTTTCGTTTCAGCAAAAAACTCTTCCGTTGATGTAAATTGAATCGCTGTTGTTTTTGTTTCAACTAATTTTAGACTTTCCTTTTGGAAGTAGACAAAAATCGTATGTTCTAAAGGAATCTCCTGCTGCTGATTTGTCTTCCCGCGAAGGTCGAACAGCTGCAATTCTTCAATAGAATAATCCTCTGCCATCAGCTGCGGCTTTTTATTGCCGTTCCACTCATTTATCGAAAGCTTTCCTGCAATATTACAGGGAATATCTGAGAATTCCTTTGCCTCTTTTCCCATTTGAAAAGCAATGACATCTAAGTTGGCTGAACCATCCGTAATTTGAAGCTTCAAATGGTTTTGAGCAGCTCCGATTTGTCGTACCTGGACAGGCTGGACTTGCTTGTAAGCAAAATTAGGCATAGGATTATCTGTACCAAAAGGTGCAAGCAGCTTCAGTTGATCAATAAAGGAAATCGTTGTTGCTTCAATACTCAACACTTCATCAATGACCAGCTCTTGTCCTTGCGACAGATCTAGCTGATTTCTCTCAATGTATGCGATTAAGTGCTCACGAATTTTTTCAACATTATCAACCGGCAAGGTCATTCCCGCTGCCATATGATGACCGCCGAAATGAGTAAATAACTCTCGAACCTCATTCAAGGCATCATAAAGATTCAGGGCAGAAACACTTCTTCCAGAACCCTTGGCCGTATCACCAGCTTCATTGATCGTTAGAACAATTGCCGGCTTCCCAGTATCCTGCATGATACGTCCAGCTACAATCCCCAGAACACCTTCATGCCAACCCTTTTGTGCAAGAATATGGACTGGCGCATCGGGAACCAGCTGTTCGAAGGCTTCTGTCGTGATCGTATCGACAATCTGCTTACGTTCTGTATTCTTTTCCTCGATGAAAGCAGCAATCTCCAATGCTTCATCCTCATCAAAGGTTGTCATCAAAGCCACGCCTGGCCCAGCTTCTCCAAGTCTGCCTAACGCATTCAGCCGAGGGCCAATAGCAAATCCAATATTTTCTTCTGACAATTCATCTTTTTTAAGCCCAGCAGAATGAATCAATGCATCTAAACCTAGACGATCTCCTGTCTGAATTATTTTCAAGCCCAGCTGAACCAATACTCGGTTTTCTCCAGTCAGCGATACCAAGTCGGCAATCGTTCCAATTGCAACAAGGTCCAAAAATTCCATCGGTGTCTCCCCTAATAGAGCAGCAGCAACTTTGAACGCTACGCCGACTCCGGCAAGATCAGGGAACGGATACATCCCTTCTGGATGCTTGGGATGAATTACCGCAAAAGCTGTCGGCAGTACCTCAGGCAATTCATGGTGGTCTGTAATGATCACATCTACGCCTTGCTCCTGCGCATAAGCAACGGCTTCATGACCAGCTACACCATTATCAACAGTCACAATCAGCTGAATTCCTTCTTCAATCTTTTCTTGAAATACAGATAAGTTAGGACCGTAGCCATGAATAAATCGATTCGGTAAAAAGTAATCAACTTCTCCACCAACTAACTCAATGGCTTCCTTCATCACTGTAGTACTGGTAATACCATCTGCATCGTAATCTCCATAGACTAAAATACGTTCACCTTGTTCAATTGCCTGTTGAATTCGCCCAACAGCTTTATCCATATCATGAATCAAATAAGGATCATGGAGGGCTTCCAAGTCCGGATGAAGAAAAGCTGTCAATTGCTCTTCAGTCTGGATACCACGGTGCCATAAAAGCTTACCAATCAGAGGACTAATATTTTTTTCTTTCAATAATCCGCTGAAGGTATCAGAAAATGCCGGATCATCAGGGTATTTCCATATATATTTAGATTTTTTCACATCGTCACTCCTAACCAAGTAATTATAACAAAACAATAAAAAAAACTAAAGACAAGGCCTTATAAAATTTCCCATTTAATCGCTCTTAGAACAATTGCTTATCTATCTCTAAAATCATTTCTTAATGAGAGTCAGAGATAGATAAGCCTATTCTATGTTTTCTAACGTTACTTCTCTGCCGAAGGGGTATCAGAGGAATAAATGATTGTAACTTCACCTTTCCAGTCAGCTTGATAAATCACTGTGACGGTCAAAATCATATCATCTACGCGCTTTTCAAGTCGAATCGAAGCTTCTCCACTATCGATCTGAAATTCTTCCCCTACTTCAAAATCTTCTTCTTCTTTCAGGTAATCAACATAGTTCAACAACTCATCTTCAGATATCTCACCTTGTCCATAAGTTAGCTCTGTATGAACGATTTCCTTTGCTCCAACTGCCTTATAGAAGGAAGCAATTTTATTTTTACTAACTTCGATTTCTTCTGTTACGCTTGAACTGCAGCCAGCCAGAAGAACAAGAGCCACCAACAACAACGCTATTTTTTTCATTACGCTCCCCATTTCTTTATATGTATCATTCATTGATTTGCTCAAAAAAAGAGCCCGCTTCTCTAAGCTCGGACTCTTTCAGTATTCTAAAAGCTAGCACTCTTGTCAAGGCAAACATGCTATTCTAAATACTCGTCATGCTTCTCTAAATCTATTGATGGTTCGCCTTCAAGAAGATGATTATATTTTTGCTGCAGCTCAGCTAATTGATTCTCGTTGCTGCGTTGTGCCCGCTCAACAGCCTCTTGTATCAATCGATCAGATTCTTCTGTGTATATTTCTTTATCTTTGATCAAATTCTTGATTCGCTTTTTTTGATCTAAAATTGTTGTAACTGAAGTAATCACACCAACAAGCGCACCAATAATGGCTGAACCAAGAATAATCAGGATAAGCGGACCTGAGATTTTAGCGAAACCGAAGCTGACAGGTACACTCTGACTATTCAATACAGCAAATACTACAATCACTAGAACTAGAAACAAACCAACGATCACACGCCATTGATTTTTCATTTGCAAAGACTCCCCACGTTATTTTTTATTAAAAATACTTCCAGCCAGAAAATCACCGACATGAGGCAGCAGTGTGTAAAAACGAGCTGCACCTTCCATGATTCTAGGACGATTGATTTCACGCTTATATGTTCCCATTGACTGAACGATTTCTCCGGCAAGCTTTTCCGGTTCGAGAACAAACATTCCAACAGAATCAAGATAGTTTCCAGATGGATCAGCATGATCAAAGAAATTCGTAGATATCGGTCCTGGGTTTACAGTTGTTACAGCAATACCAAGCGGTTTCAGCTCTAAGCGCAGCGCATTTGAAAACCCTAATACTGCAAACTTAGTTGCCGAATAGATCGAGGTTTTCGGTGTTGCCATTTTAGCAGCCATTGAAGCTATGTTGATAATGTGGCCGCTGTTTCTCTCTGCCATTTCAACAGCGATTCGCTGCGTAAACACCATCATGCCCAGCACGTTCACATTGAACATATTACGAGCAACAGCCATATCTGCATCTAAGAAATCATCGAAAACACCAAAACCAGCATTATTGACTAAAATATCTACTGATCCAACTTCATTTTTGATCCGATCGATCACGTGCTCTACATTATCAGGATCAGATATATCCAATTGGAAAGAATGTGCTTCTTTTCCGCTAAGCTCTTCACAGTGCTCTTTTACTTTTCCGATAAGATTGATCCTTCTTGCACAGACCACAACGATGGCCCCTCTTTTGGCCGCTTCATAACAAATCTGTTCTCCCAAACCTGCTGAACCACCGGTAACTACAACGATCTTATCATTTAAATCCTGCCAAAATCTCATATTTGCGCCCCCTATTTTGATTCATTGAACGGAATATCAACGATATCCATATCTTTCACAGCTTTCACAAAAGGAAAAAGCTCCTTCGCTTCATTTTCCAGTTTAACAATATCTTTTGTCAAATATCTGGCACTAATATGAGTCAAAATCAGTTGCCCGACATTTGCAGCGGCAGCAATCTCTGCTGCATGATGACTTGTTGAATGAAAATGCGCTCGCGCCATCTTTGCTTCGTCTTTGTTATAAGTACTTTCATGAACCAGCACATCCGCATCCTTAGCAAGTACAGCGCTGTTTCCAGTCTTTCGAGTATCTCCTAAAATTGTGACGATTCTTCCCTTTTTCTTCTCACCGACAAAATCCTTACCGTTGACTACTTGTCCATCAGGAAGTGTCACAGTCTCTCCACGCTTGATTTGTCCGTACAGAGGTCCAGAAGGAATACCCAGTTCCTTCAATTTTTCCACTTGCAGTTCGCCTTCATGATCTGCTTCAGTAACGCGATAACCAAAGCTCTGGATGCCATGCTCTAAAGGCAAACACTCCACAGTAAAATGAGCATCTTCAAACACCTTGCCTCCATCTGTCAACTCGTGATATACGATAGGGTATGAAAGTCTGGTTTTTGAAACAGCCAATGAAGTTTCAATAAATTCTTTGATCCCTACCGGACCATAAATATCCAATTGCTCTTCTCCACCTTGAAAAGAACGGCTACTTAATAGACCAGGCAATCCGAAAATATGATCCCCATGCAAATGAGTAATGAAAATCTTTTCGATTTTTCTTGGACGGATGCTGCTTTTCAAAATTTGCATCTGTGTTCCTTCGCCACAGTCAAATAACCAGACTGCATTGATTTCATCTAGCATCTTTAAGGCAATACTGCTTACATTACGATGTCTTGCCGGTACTCCGGCACCTGTACCTAAAAATTGTAATTCCATTGATTTCCTTACTTTCCATTAGATTTCTTTCTTCATTTTAGAAGAAAGTCGCCTCATTAGCAAATAAAAATTTATTTTAGCGGTAGACTTACTGTAAAAGTGGTTCCTTTAGGCTCTGAATCGGAAACAGTGATTTTTCCATGGTGGGCTTCCACAATCCACTTAGCAATTGCCAGCCCAATACCATAGCCGCCTGTTTTTCGATTACGAGATTGATCCCCTCGATAAAAACGATCGAAAATTTCTTTCTTCTGCTGTTCTTCTATGCCTATTCCATGATCGATGACCCGAATGACCCACTCATTTTTTTCAATCGTAGAGGTCAGTTGTAGTTGATCCTGCTCATTCGTATATTTTAAAGCGTTATCCAGTAGAATAATCAGCAGTTGTTGAATCTTCTGACGGTCAAACGCCACCTGACCATCCTTTTCCAACACTAAGATAAAGTCCTTATTTTCAGCTAGAGCAAGCTCTTGATACGGTGCAATAGCAGCCTCAAGAAACTGATTGACATTGATAGGCTCTTTTTCCAGAACCACTGCGTTGGAATCCGAGCGTGCCAGCAACAATAAATCGTTGGTCAGCTGACCTAAACGCTGAACTTCCGTCAACGAGGTCGCAATCGTTTCTGACTCTTCAAGTATCGTGTGATTGGGTTTGGTAAACAGCTTTTCCAACTTAGCCTGAATGATTGTCAATGGTGTCCGTAATTCATGGGATGCATTCTCAACAAACTCCTGCTGTTTGCGCCACGAAACCATGATCGGCTTCATTGACCATTTAGACAAAAAGTAACTTAGGATGATTGATAACACACCGAAAATCACCATACAAGCAATCAATATCTGTTTTACTCGCTCAACAGTTCCTTTGATGGGATCAGTATTCGTCAAGATTTGTATGTATGCAACCTTTTCATCATTGTTGCTCATCATTGGTACAGTAATTGAACGAAATTGAAGTGTTCTGTCATTGCTGTCAGCTACTTCGATATTGGTCACAGTATCTAGCTGATCTGTAGAGAACTGAATATTCTGCAGATCGTTATATCGAGAGCCTAACCCTTCCGAGTTAAGGATATCCCCATCCTCCGACCAGAGAATAACCTGCTGTTGGAAGTTATTTGGTGGTGTTTTTGTCCCCTTTTCAGAATCAAATATGGGACTGTCTTTCGGGAACTGACCTGTTCGATCTACTTGAAGCATCTTGATTTGTCCCTCTAAAAATGTCTCGTTTCCTGCTAAATGATTAAGCTCGGTATCTACGCTCTGATAGATTGATGTTTGAAGCAGCTGAAAAACAATAATACCCAGAATCAGGAAGATACTTGCAAAGGAAATCATATTAACAATGAAATAACGTATTCGTTGATTTTTGCTTCGTTGTTTCTTCATACTACTGTCCTTCCTCTGGTTGGAACAGGTAGCCTACATTTCGTAATGTTTTGATCCATTTATCGATTTCAAAAGGCTTCAAATGCTTTCTCAGGTTACTCATATAAACCTCAACGACGGTCAATGTTGTATCTGATTGAAATCCCCAGATTCGGTCAAACAGCTGATCCTTAGTGATGATTCGTCCCTTATTCTGTACAAGATAGAGAAGAAGATCGAATTCCTTCCCTTGAAGCTGAATTTCCTGATCTTTATACAGTACCTGACGGTTGTCGATTTCGATGCAAAGCTGTCCAACTGTCAACTCATTTTTGGGGTTCAATCCCATCGATCGACGAATCAATGCTTGCACACGCATCAATAACTCTTCTCGGTGGAAAGGCTTCGTCAGATAGTCATCCCCACCATTTTTAAAGCCGTTGACCTTATCCTCCAACCCATCCTTGGCAGTTAAAATCAAAACAGGGGTATAGATTTTCTTTTCCCTTAGTTTTGTAAGTACATCCTCCCCGGACATACTCGGAAGCATCAAGTCAAGTACGATCAAATCATACACTTCTCGTTCACCTTCGTACAGTGCCTCTTCTCCATCATAAACCTGTTCTATTTCCCCTATTTCGGATAATATTTCCTGAATACTATCTGACAAGACCTCATCATCTTCTACTAAAAGTATCTTCAGCATTTTGATCACCTTCATTCTTTTTATTATGTATAAACACAAAAGATGAGACAACTCTGTCATACAGATTGTCTCATCCAATTGATTCTCCGACAGTACAGATGCGTTCAAGCATGGCTCTTTTTCAATTAGTTAACATCAGCAGAAGCAAGCTAAGCTGCTATTTCTGCTTATCTGTACTGCGGAAAACTATTTTCTTATTCATCTTATTGATTTTTCTCATCAATCAGTTAGTATCTGTATTTTTTTTATCATCCATCCATGCATCATTAGCAGCTTCCTTCACTTTCTTTTCAACTGCTTTGGCTTTTTCGATTTCTTTCGTTACATTTTCATATTCAAGACGTGTGATTTCACCGCCTAAGTCATTCATGATCAAATGGTTCAATTGACGATTATCATCCTCTTCGGCAATCATGATCAACCCTGTTTGTCCTTCAGCGATTTTCTCTGTCAAAAATTCGAAAATAGATTGCGCCCCTTGAATTTCTTTCGCATCTTGAGTTGCACCAATCAAACTGCCGGCAAACCAGCCTAGCAAGACGCCTAAAGGACCACCTAAGATTCCAATCACCATCCCAATCAAGCTATCTTTAGAGGTATGGTCATTTCCTGTGAAATCTAGAAAATCATTGATTTTAAACTGGTGTGCACCGTCATTGTTATGGGTGATGACTGCCATCTGTTCACCTTTGATTTGTCGTCCAACATGTAGTTTTTTTACTTCTGAAAAGGCCTGATAGGCTTGACTCTCTACATCAAAATTCATGATAATCACGCGTTTAGACATTTTTCCCACCTCATTTGGTTTATTACCTTATTCTACCAGTAAATCTCCTGTTTGGGCAACGAAAATCATTTGACAGCTATGCTTTGTCGTCCAGTAATAAAGCAGCAACGCTGTCTATCTGCCGCCAGGACCACCGCCCATCTGATTAGCGGATGCTGCTGATCCGTCTTGTGAAACGGAGGTCATCTGTCCACTTAGAGTCAATGTTCCCAGTTCTGAACCGCCTTCATAGCTCCCATCCTGATAAAGCCCGAATAAGGAAGTCCCTGAACTGCTTCCCCCTGATGACAACGTAAGGGTTTGTCCACTAGTCATTTCAGAAGTGCTAACGACTAAATGATCAAACTGCTTGGATGGCTGGAAGGTTGCTATTGTATTGCCTGAGCTATCCTTAAGATTGATCACCGTGTCAGCGGCTTGTGTTGAGTTGAAGAAAATCCCAACAGCTGCTTGAGCTGAGCTGTCACTAACACCCATCGCCATACCTGAGCTCCCACTTGCGAGTAAAGTGCCTCCATCCATAGCGAAGGTTCCTTCATAATCCAGTGCGCCATTACCACCATTGACTGGTCCATTCACAAGTAAAGTTCCGCCATTCATGCGAATATCTCCATTACTGTCTACACCGTCTCCTTCAGCTTCAACATAGATTGTACCGCCGTTGATTTCCAAATACTTACTGCTGTCAGCAGCTTCTGCACCGCCGCCACCAAAGCTGTCGCCGCCAAATGCTCCGGATTCACCGTCACTACCTCCTGCTGCATTGATCCCATCATCAGAGGCATGAACTTCTATTGTGCCGTCGTTGATTGTTACCGTCGATCCTTCCAAACCTTCATATGACTTGGCAACAGTGATTTTCCCATTATTGATGACAAGATCTGTATCTGCATGTATTCCGTCATCGCCACTGTTCATCGTGAACTCACCGTTATTGATTGTTACCGCACCATTTGCATGAATGCTGTCATCAGCAGTATCCAGCTGATAGGTTCCATCATCTATCGTTATTGCTCCAGAAGCTTTCAAGCCTTTGTAGCTTGCTGTCGAATCTATTGCGGTATTCGAACTGCCTTGACCTGTCTGAATGGTCATTTCTGCTTTAGCAATGGATAAAGTCGTTTCAGCTTGAATACCATCTGTTCCGGTCGTCAAGTTGAACGTCCCATTATCAATACCGATCCATCCCTTTTCCGTTTCTGTGGCATTGTCTGACTGAATCCCGTCTCCTTCAGTAGAGCTGATCGTAAAAGTACCTCCAGCGATTGAGACAGAGTCTTTTCCCTTTATCCCGTTATTTTTTGCAGTCACATGAATATCACCGTTGGTAATGACTAAGTCATCCTTACTTTGAATCCCATTATTGTAGTTTCCGTTTACTGTCAGCTTCCCGGAACCATTGATTGTCAAATCGTCTTTACTAAAAAACGCCGCGTTTGGGTCGGTCTCATCCGCCGTCGCATAGACATATTCGCTACCATCTGTCAGAGTGTTTTCTGAACCTTCAGCTAATGTCGTGATTACTTTTTCCGCTTGTTCGACATAAATAGCTGCTGAATCATCATTAGTAATCGTTACACCATTGAGTACTAGCTTAACCGTTCCTTGAGCAGCTGCTACTTTTATTTGTCCTTCATAGCTTCCTGATAAAATATAGGTTCCACCAGCACTGATCGTCAAAATTTGTCCACTCTCTGAAGCACCTGAACCAGATATTTTACTACTTGTTCCATTTAGCTTGATGTTGGTCGCATTCGCTTCGTCGTAGCTTTCATCAAAGTCTTCCTCATCATAAGACCCATATTTAGTCTCTCCGATCGCTGTTGTATTAACTGCCGTCAATTCGGTCGAGCTTGCTGTCTGACTACTGCTTTGTGAAGATAATGCTGTCTGACTTGCTGTTCCACTACTGTTTGTATTCTCATCTACTTTCTGACAACCCGCAAAAAGAAGCAGTGCTCCGGTTATCAGTGAAAGCTTAATTACTGTTTTTTTCATGATAGTCACCTACAATTCATCTTTATTGGTGGAAACTTTCCCTGATACAATCGTCAAATTCCCATTTCTAACTCGCAAGGCATCCATCAATGCTTTTTCTTTCTGAGCATCCTTCAGTGTGACATGATAGCGAAGCTCGTATAGACTCCCCATATTCGTTGTTTTGACAGAATCCAAATTGTGATTATAGGTAAATTCTTTGAATAAATCATCAAAAAGTCCCGGATAATCCAGATCCTCAGGTATTGTGATTTTGATTTCACGTTCTGCTACCTTATTTTTTTCGCCGAAATGACTGGCATTAAGAGCCACTAAAGCAATAGCGATCACAACAGAAAATAAAATGACATAACTGATAAAGCCCATACCCGTTGCTAAGCCGATACCCATTGACCAGAATACGCTGGTAATTTCACGAGCCCCTCCCGCAACAGAGCGAAAACGGATCAAGCTGAAGGCCCCCATTATGGCAACGCCAGTTCCCAAATTTCCATTAACAAGCATGATCACCAATTGAACTAGAATTGGTAAAATCACCAATGTGATAATAAAGTTTTTTGAGTATGTGCTTCGATACATATGCACACAGGCAACTAGTATTCCTAATGCAAGTGAAGTAAGAATACATAGAAATAAACTCATTAAATCTAACTCCACTGAACTCTCTGTAAATAGACTAGACAACATGGCTGAATTCCTCCTTAGAAAATAGATAACGCTGATAGGTTTGAGCGTATTTTGAAAATGATGCCGGATAGATTTCTAGTTCCCCCAACAGTTCCGAAAACCACAGCGGATAGGCACCTAATGCTTTGACTTCCATCAAAACATCGATCTCAGGTGCCACTCGTTCCCCGTCAGCACCACTAGCAATATCGAGATTCTCTGTTCGATAGCGAATATTGAAGTCAAAGGTTACTCGAAAATCCTCATCTTTCGGATAGAAATAAGCTCTGCGGTCATACGCAATCATTACCTTCGGTTCAAGCTTTCTTCTTAGGACCAACCAATCTATTTCATCTTTGATCTGCATGTCTTTTGAGCTGCTGAACTTAAAAGCAGACCTCTTTGTTTCAAAAAATTCACCAGCTTCCTCATAAGGAAGCGTCACTCGACGTTTATAGACGACGCCCTTTACCTTCTTTTTTATTTCCATAAATACATTGGTATCCTTCTGAGGAACACCATAGCTTCGCAAGCGGAATTTTTCTTTGAAGACCGGTTTATTGATTGAATGCCGAATCATTTCAAAATCATCTGTATCAAAATAGACTGAAATAATTGTATGCAGTCCATACTCATCCTCTTGCATATGCTGATTCATTTTCTCCACAAGTCTGTCATATTTTTCGTAGGACAATTTATATTTTTTTTCCCGTCGTTGAAAACAATTTTTAAGTTTTACCATTTCCTATCTCCTCCTGTACACCTTGAGTATAGAAAACTCAACATAAATCAAGCTTAAAAACATGAAATAAAAATGAAAACATCTTCATAATCAATTTAAATCCTTGGATCATCCTTATTTGGGAGACTATTTGAACACAAAGAAACACCCGAAAACAAGCTTCCTGTTGCACTTGTTCTCAGGTGTTAGGATCAAAAAGGAGATAGTATCATACCTCAACCTAATCAACGCTATTTCTAATTTTACGCACTTACTTTCCGACTTGACTGTAAAGTCGATCTACTCAGCTGCTTCTTGCCAACGTTTAAGCTGAGACAAGTACGCTCTGGTTTGCTCCTTGATTTTCTTTTTTTCAGTCTCTGTATCTGCTCCTTGATATTCTGGAGAGTATTCTAAGCCCATTTCCACATACTGCTCCAATGTCAGCTCATTGGCAAAAGTCCCATCCTTATAGCAGTAAGCACAATAGTCAACAGATAAAGTACCATCTGCGTTGCTTCCTTTATGTTCTTCCTTTGAAATATCCATTCCGCAACTTTGACAGATTTCCATAGCCATTTCCTCCTAGTGGTCTGCATTATATTTACTATACCAAAACAAGAAAGCGGATACAATCCGTTCGAGTATTGTAACCCACAAAAAGAAACGGAGCATCCCAGCTCAGGATTCTCCGCTTCTTTGTACTATTCTAATATCTAGAATACTTATTCAACAAACTCAAATTCATATCCGCCGATACGAACGATATCTCCATCTTTAGCTCCTCTGGCACGAAGCGCTTCATCCACACCCATTCCACGCAGCTGTCTTGCAAAACGCATGACTGTTTCATCGTGTTCAAAGTTTGTCATCTGGAACAGACGCTCCAATGCTTCTCCTGAGAGTACCCAAGCCGCATCAGAATCACGATCGATCGAGAATTCAGGCCCTTCAGGATTGAAGCCGTAACGTACCGTTTCTTCTTCCACTTCATCAGCATACAGAGGAAATTCAGGAGTTACGTCAATGAGATCTGCTGTAGCATTCAATAATGGCTCCAAGCCCTTTTTCGAGACACCGGAAACTGGAAAAATCGGGATAGGATCAGCAAATTCATCTTCCTGCTCCTTAGCAATTTCTTTTCTGAATTTCTTCAGATTTTCTTCTGCTTCAGGCATATCCATCTTATTTGCTACGATGATTTGAGGCCGCTCCATCAATCGAAGATTATGTGAAGCCAGCTCCTTATTGATAGAAAGATAATCCTCATAAGGATCTCTTCCTTCCATGCCGCTCATATCGATGACATGAAGAATAACTCTGGTTCTTTCTATATGGCGTAGAAATTGTGTCCCCAATCCAACACCTTGAGAAGCTCCTTCGATCAATCCAGGTAGATCTGCTGCAGCAAAGCTGCGGCCATCGCTTGTTGTTACCATGCCTAAATTTGGTACCAGTGTGGTGAAATGATAAGCACCAATTTTAGGTCTTGCCGCCGAAATAACAGATAGCAAGGTTGATTTTCCAACTGAGGGGAAACCAACTAACCCAACATCTGCTAAAACCTTTAACTCTAATTCAATTTTTCTATCTTGCCCAGGCTCGCCGTTCTCAGCGATTTCCGGTGCAGGATTTCTAGCTGAGGCAAACCGTGTGTTCCCGCGTCCGCCACGTCCGCCTTTGGCTACTGTTAATGTTTGACCATTGTCTACTAAGTCACCAATCAAAGCACCGCTTTCAGCATCACGAACTGTGGTTCCCGGCGGTACCTTAACAATCAAATCCTCAGAGCCTCTTCCGTGCATTCCCTTACTCATACCGTTTTCTCCGGCTGGCGCTTTAAAGTGGCGATTAAAGCGGAAATCCATCAACGTCCGCAAGCCCTCTTCCACCATCAGAACAACGTCGCCGCCATTCCCGCCGTCTCCTCCGGCTGGTCCGCCATCTGGTACGTATTTCTCTCTTCTAAAGGCAACCATTCCGTCGCCGCCTTTTCCAGCTTTGACATCAATCACTACCTGATCTAAAAACATGGACATTTTTTTGCCCTCCCAATCACTAAATAATCTATGAATTTCCTTATTGCTACTTACTTATAGCGGAATCATCCATTCTAAATAACACATCTATGTTTCTGATCATTAAATGACAATTGCTTCTAGTTCCTTTGTTATGCACGTAGAGCAAAGGTCACTTTTCATGTGATGAATCTTCAATAGGATTCACATAGATATTTACACTATCATTATTTGAATGAACTTGCAAGAAACACTTGCTGTTTCCTCCCTATGTCGGAAAGCTATGTAACGTTCAAAATTCTAGTGTAAGTATAGCACAAATTTCTTGTGATAAAAAACAACTTCTACAGTAAAAGTTTTGATTTTCATCTACTCAAACGCTGTCTCCTCCAAACAATTCAGCTTAGCTGACTTGCTAACGGTACAAATCCTGTTAAATAACCAAAATTTTCTCTATCTATAGTGCAATAAACAGACACCTTCTTAGGCAATCAATTCTTGAACAGGAATTATATAGTCCATAAAAGTAAAAATAGTCCTATCCAGCTATAAAAATCTAATTTTTTTACAAGAAGAATCCTTTGATTGTGTAATTTAAGTTTCCAATTTTCACTTATAATTAACGCATAAAGGACTTATAATGGTATGAACGGAATGTATCCGCTTTCTCATTTGGAAAGTTATTTCTATTCCCGAAATGCCGAATACTATTCAGATAGAGGTGTGTTTAAATGGAAGACGGAGTCAAACGTGAATCAAGTACTTTGCTCTCACGGAAACAAAAATTGGATGCCAGTTTTACTAGACAGGGAATTACCAGTGGGATTCTTTCAGCAGTTACATTCGGACTTTACAGTACGATTTCTGCTTATGCGATGACGCTTGATCCCTTAGCAGGGGTTGTCAGTGTATTTGCGGCACCATTTGTGGCATCAGCAATCAATGATACGATCGCAGCAATTTGGCTATTGGCATTCAATGTCGCCAAGGGACGGTTCAAAGAAATCGGACGCAGTCTTGCTATCATTCCGGGATTGATGGTGATCTTAGGTGCCTTGTTCGGAGGGCCCATTGCAAACGGCGCTTACCTGATCGGTATCGCTTCAGCAGGGGCAGCTGCAATACCAATATCCGCACTATTCCCGATGTTTGGAGCAATTTTTGCTCGAATTTTTTTAAAACAGCAAATTTCCAAACGTGTAGGAATCGGTATGGCAGTCTGTATCATGGGGGCGATTTTGATTTCTATGGATGGCGGCGGATCTGTCGGGTCTGACTTTACCTTTGGAATCATTTGCGCATTCATCGCAGCAATTGGCTGGGGAATGGAAGGCGTCTTCTCTGCTTTTGGTATGTCCATGATCGATTCGAATATTGCAATCAATATTCGACAAGCTGTTTCCGGCATCGTTTTTATTGTTGTCGTACTTCCTTTGTTCAATGCTTTTGATCTATTCAAGGAAGTTTTAGCAGCACCTTCCCTTATGCTGATCATTGCAGCAGGTGCTCTATTCGCTGCCTCATCATTTCTTGCCTGGTATGTGGCCAACAGTAAAGTAGGCGTTGCCACTGGTATGTCTTTAAACAGCACATATGTACTATGGGGGGTTGTCTTCTCAGCGATTTTCCTGAGAACCAGCTTGAGCCCGATGATGATTCTTGGAGCTGTAATCATTACTGCCGGAGCCATTGTTGTTTCAGTGAATCCCCTGGACTTTATCAAGAAGAAGGAGGACTAAGTATGCTACTACCGATTCGTTCACGCGTACTACATTATATCGCTACCACCGGTGTCTCTACCGTTGATTCAGTCATGGATGGTCTGAGAGAAGAATACGGAACTGAGCGACAATTTACCCAACCGAATTTTGTTGAACATATGCTTTCATTGAAGGAAAATGGGCTGATCGACGAGCTGTCCTATGATTTGGATGATAATGATAATCTTCAGATCGAGTACAATATCAATGAAGAAGGAATCAATACGATCAATAAATACTTACCAAAAAAATGGCGACTTGATCAATAATTTTTGAGCAACAATAAAAAAACAGGATGAGAACATGTGTGATACAGCTACTGTCCTCGTCCTGTCTGTCTATTATCTTTTCAACTGCTTACACCAATATGAACATTTTTTCGATATTTATTTGGAGTTATACTCATCTGACGATAAAAAACTCGGTTGAAATAAGACGGATCATTGAATCCGCACTCACTTGAAATACGGTATGATGGGTAGTCGGATGTTTCCAGTAACTTACAAGCGTAATCGATGCGCAAATTGTTTACGTAGTCTGTGTAAGAAAGTCCGACTTCTCGTTTAAATACTCTACTGAAATATTGGGGATTCATATATACATGAGCTGAAACCTTTTGCAAGGTAATCTTTTCTTTGTAATTTTCTTGAATAAAATGAAGAGCTTCCTTGATGAATCCCTGGATTTCAGAGACAGTAATTTCTTCATTATCACTATCTGCTGCAGGTCTTCTCCCGGTATCAGCAAGTTCAGCTATCAAGCGATGAAGCATTGCAATGATTTCCCGAGGCTTCACCGGCTTCAACATATATTTGGACACCTTTAGATCGATAGCCTTCTGTGCATATGAAAAATCTGAAAAAGCAGATAAAATAACCGCTTTAGAATCTGGTAAAAAGGTTCGTATCTCTTCCAAAACACTCAATCCATCCTTTTCAGGAATCAATATATCCAGAAAGATAATCTCCGGACAATGCTGTTTTGCTAAAGTTATCGCTTCTCCACCTGTGGAGCAGGATAGAACGACATGCTTCGCACTGACCTCTTCCATTACAATGGCTTTAAGAAAATCCCTTTCCAACATCTCATCTTCAACAATTAAGATCGCTCCCATACTTTCACTCCTTAATTATTTCTCGGTATCCTGATCGTTACTATACTGCCGCCATAATCAGACTTCGGCACGTCCAAACCATATATTTCTCCAAAATGCTGTTTCAGTCTTCCGTCGGTACTTCGAAAGCCCAGGCTCATCTTATCTTCTCTATGTTCCCTTATGGACTGAAGAACATCCTGACGAAAACCATTTCCATCGTCTTCTACACTGATAATGATATCTTCCTGAACAACCTCTGCATATATCCGAATCGTCCCTCCATCTCGCTTTGGAGTAATGCCATGAATCAAAGCATTCTCAACGATTGGCTGGAGCGTCATGTTCAAAATCCGTTCAAACCGCAACTCTTCCGGAATCGTTATCTCATACTTCAAGCGATCCTTGAATCTAACCTGCTGAATATAGAGATACTTCTCAATATAATCAAGCTCTGCCTCAATTGTATGCAGCTGGTTCTCCTGCTTCAGGGTATACCTTAATAGATCTGATAAACAGTAAATCAGCTCTTCTGTTGTATGAGACTTTTCAAAATACGCTGTTCTGGCAATAGAATTCAGAGTGTTGAATAGAAAATGAGGGTTGATCACGAGCGAGTTGTTTTTCGTTTCAAGATCAACAATTTTTCTTTCCAAAAGCTCTTTTTCAATGGATAATCTCTCTATATCTGGATTCTCATTCAATATTTTTTCTTTGACATCCAAAGCGATGCTGTTTGCTACATGTCCGCAGATTTGCTCGTAGATTCGAATTTCTTTTTCATCAACTGTTGCCAACGCAGCCAGAGCTTTTGCAATTGCTTCTGCTGAAACACCCGTCCTTCTGTTTATTTCAGATATATCAAGAAGGTATTTTTTATATTCAGTTTCAGTGGAAAAAGCCTGTATACCTATAATGTAGCCTAGCACCTCATTCTCTATGACTACCGGCATATAAACATTTTCCAAACCATATTCACATACGTAACGATGGCCGTTTTTTTCCTGAAGACATGTCATACAATGATCACAAACTCTATTTTGCGACTTCTGACAGACGATTTTACAAAAATCCGGCACAGGATTAAACTCCATAAGAATCTGACCATGCGCGTCAATCAGGATCAAAGAGATGCTGGAAATGGGAACAACACTGCTGTAACGGCTGAATAAACGATTATCAACCAATTTTTGCAGTGGATTTTCTTTCGTATTCATAGGTGGCACCACCTTAAATAATTCTTGAATTGGTACATAATTTAATATACTAAAAATTTTGTCTTTTCTATTTCTTAAATCGGAAAGATCATAGTATGAAGGATGGCAGCTCGATTAATCATAAGCCATTCTCTCTGTTTGTAAACGTTTCCTCCTATATAAACATACTATATTACCATCTGAAATTCAAACAGATTTCTATAATTGCAGATAGTAAACATTCACTTCAAAATCACTCATTTTTCAAATAGCTCAAAAGGGGCTGTGACATTGTATGTACGAGCCCCTTAGTTTGAATAACCACTCTCGGTACACTCTTTTAAGTGAGCCGATTTTTCTATTCTGTTTGATTTATCCTTTTGGTGTCGGCAAAATGTTTTCTACTTCTCCATGAGGACGAGGAATCACGTGAACGGAAACAAGCTCTCCGATTCTTTGTGCTGCTGCAGCCCCTGCGTCTGTTGCTGCTTTTACAGCCCCTACATCGCCACGGACCATAACAGTTACAAGTCCTCCGCCAACAAATTCTTTCCCAATCAATACAACGTTAGCTGCCTTTACCATAGCATCTGCTGCCTCGATTGATCCTACTAAACCTTTTGTTTCGATAAGTCCTAAAGCTTCTGATTTCATTACATTTCCTCCTGATTGTTTTTAATAATATATACTTTGGATTTAGAATTTAATCCCATAGCATTCGCTTCTTCTACGTCCAGATGACACTCCAGACGAAATTTGCTGCTGACTCGGATCACCACGTTGTCAAATATACCGCCGCGTTCACTAGCCAGTTTGATCATGACACGTTCGCCATCTCTTACTTTATAAGCATGTGCATCCTCAGGAGACATATGAATATGTCTCTGAGCCACAATAACTCCTCTGTCTATCTCAACACTACCAGTCGCACCAATAATGGTGATTCCCGGCGTATCACTGATTTCCCCAGACTGCCTTACTGGAACACTTATTCCTAATTTGAAACAGTCACCAGTCATCACCTCTACTTGTGTAGCTGGTCGAGCTGGTCCCAGAACACGAACCTTTTCAATCACGCCTCTCGGTCCGCAGATTGTGACTGTTTCCTTACAGGCATATTGGCCCGGCTGAGAAAGATCCTTTATTTTAGTTAGTTGATGACCTTTTCCAAACAGCTTGTCTATCTCGTTTTGAGATAAATGGATGTGCCGATTGGAGATACCTAAAGGGATTCCTGCATCGTCGGGCTTCGCTTCTTTTTCCAGAATATCAATAAACAACTGCAGCAGCGCCTCTTGATTTTTCATGATTAGGGCTCACCGCTTTCTTTGAAAAATGAAACCAGCTCTTTGATCAACTGTTCTACCTCTGCCTTATTGACACTCTTAGCTGAGTCAACTGTTGATTGACAATCGCTGGCATAGGGATTCTTGATCTCTTTGATTCCACAAGCGATCCGTTTGATGTTGATCAAATGTTCTGGTGTGACATTATCTGAGGTGGCACTGCCGCCCCATGTTCCGCACCCTAAGGTAAATGCCGGAGAAATTGCTGTGCTTGCTCCGACGCCGCCTTGAGTAGATCCCGTATTCACAAGGATTCTAAATACCGGTTTCTCAGCAAATTTCATCAATAGCTCTTTATCCTGTGTATGAATAGCGAAACTATGACCGACACCGCCATTATTCAATAATTCAATACTTAGTTCACAGGCTTCCTCCCAGTCCTCAACAGTATAGAAGCCTAAAACAGTTGTCAGCTTTTCATAGGACAATGGATGACCTTCCCCAACGCCGGTCTGTCTACCTAAAAGAACCTTGGTTCCCTCGGGAATCTTTATCCCGGCTGCTTCCGCAATTACCTGAGGTGATCGCCCAACCAACCGAGCGTTCATCGCATGACCTTTCACAAATAGCTTTTCGGCTACTTTAGCTGTCTCATCAGCAGTCATAAAATAGCCGCCCTGTTGCTGAAATTCGGCTACGATTTGTGACTCCATTCCTCGTTCCACGATGACGGCCTGCTCTGAGGCGCAAATCGTTCCATTATCAAATGTCTTGCTGGCAATGATATCAGCAACTGCTTTTTGGACATCGGCTGTTTTTTCAATATAACTCGGAACATTTCCAGGTCCAACGCCTAATGCCGGTTTGCCGACACTATATGCCGCTTTTACCATTGCAGCACCACCTGTAGCAATAATCAAGGCTACCTCAGCACTACGCATCAATTCATTTGTCGCCTGCATAGATGGTTTTGAAATACAGGTTACTATATTATCCGGAGCCCCTGCAGCAACTGCGGCATCATTCATTAGTTGGGCAGCTTTCATCGTAGCTTTCAACGCCGATGGATGAGGAGAAATCACGATCCCATTTCTCGATTTGATTGAAATGATTGCCTTGTAAATCACTGTTGAGGTTGGATTTGTAGATGGAATGATCCCCATCAGAAGCCCCATAGGTTCAGCAATCTCAATCAGCTTTTTATCTGGATCATCTTTGATGACCCCAACTGTTTTCATGTCTTTGATAAATGTGTAAAGTTCTGTAGATGCATGATGGTTTTTAAAAATTTTATCTTCGATTTTTCCGAATCCAGTTTCTTCCACTGCCATTTCCGCTAGGATCACCGCATTTTCTTCTGCTGCTGCAACCATCTTTCGAATGATTGTATCGATTTGTTCTGCATTATAATGCGCCAGTTCTTGCTGTGCTTTCTTTCCTTTACGTGCCAGTGTTCTTGCTTCTTGGATCGACTCTAAATCGTAATCATATTTTTCCAAATGCTTGATTCCTCCTTTCTGATTTCCCTGTGCTTATTTCACTTATTCTTTCTTATCAACTTGCTGTTTACCGGCCTCTTTCAACCGCTTGATCAATGTTGCTCGATTCGCTTTTTGAATCGCCTTTACAGATAATTTCACATTATTGTTTTTTTCAGCCAGTTTCCGCAGTTCTCCTACAGATAGTTTTGTTAGCTGCTCATCTGAATAATCATCTGAAACTATAACTGCTTCTTCTGATAATGTAGGTTCAGACAGAATCGCTGATTCAATGATCGTAGGTTCAATATCGTCTTCCGGTAAAGTCAACGCTTCCTTTTCCTCATCAACAGGATTTTGTGTCTCTGGCACCTTCTTATCAGTAAATAAAACACTGCCAATTTCATTATGCGGTCGTGCAATCACATGTCTGGAAATCAAACAGTCTTGTCCAAATGCTGACACTGCTGAGGCACCGGCATCTACAGCAGCCTTAACTGCTCCTACATCACCTGTAACAGTGATTGTGACTAGACCACCACCAACTAGTGCCTTTTCCACCAACTCAACCTGCGATGTTTTCAACATAACATCAGCGGAATCAATAGCTGGAATCAATCCCTTTGTTTCAATCATTCCAATTGCCTGCACTGAGTGATCCCCCTTTCTTATTTCAATTTTGATATTATTTTCTTAATCGAACTTTTTGACTACTATCAAAATGGAGCCTGTTGAGAAGCGTTTCAGGAACGCACATAGAATATTTTTGCTTTTCTTGGCGTAGAACGTTCCAACTGGATTCCTGCTGGAATAGATACTAGATCGCCCGCTTGAGCTTTATAGCTTTTCCCATTGATTTTCACAGAAAGCTCACCTTCCAAAATAAGATTCAGTTCTTGTGATTTTGTTCTAATGGAAAAATCTGTCTCTTCCAACATCAATAGGCCAGCTTCTGTATTTTTCGTTTCATTTTTAAAGAGAATTTGCCCACATATTCTCTTATTTCCTTCCACAAAGGAATCCATTCTCACAGACTTTCCAAGGATGATTTCCACACCTGATTCGTCCCGCTCAGATGTATAGGGTTCATCCTTTAGAGAAGTGATCAAGGCTTGAAGCACATCTTTATTTTTCAATAGCTGAAAAATATCACTTACAATTTTATCCGAAGCTGTATGAGCATTTGACTCATTAGCTGAAAAATCGTGTTTTACAAATTGTATTCCTCTTTCTTCTGCCAAATCAACCGCTGCAGGTGTAATGATCGTATCAGGAGTGACTAGGCATTCATTCTTTTTCTCAGCTGACAATTTTTCTATATCTGCTATGGAAATAAGCTTTTTTATCGTCATCACCACCCTTATAGTCAAAATTTGCAATCGTCATCGATGATCCCAATAACAGCGGCATCTATCGGCAATACATTTTCCTCAAAAATCCTGCCTGCAGAGGAGCCTTGACAGATGATCACACGGTCGCCGATACCGGCACCAATCAAATCAACAACAATCAATCGTTGGCCTTCACCAACTTCTTCAATCACTTCTGCCAACATTAGCTTCAACCCGTTCAATGATTCGATTTTTCTTGTTGCCCAAATGTTATCTACCAATTTTGCTGCCAACATCTTAATCACTGCCTCTGCTTTTTTTCATTTTCACTTTTATATTGTTGACTGCGGTTTCTACGGATGCGGTATCTCCAAGTAATGCTAGTAAGACCATGTTCTGCGGACAACTGCCGCGAACATCTACAGCTGTTATGCCAGCCGCTTTTTCAGCAAGATCCGCTACATAAACCATATCAATCAGCTTTCCTTGAATCAGCCCAACAGCATCACAGTCTGTCAGCAACTCTTTCGCAGAAACGCTACTCATGCCCATTCTGCGACTGATGATTTCCAATGCACCAGATGAAGGAGACTGAATGATTCGATAATCCATTAGCTTGACCTCCTCGCTCTTTAAACTAAAATCTGTTGTTTGCAGCTTAACGCAATCCCTAAAGGCGTCACGAACATAGGGTTTTCCGGTTTATAGGTAGGTATCCCAGTTTTAGCTGCTATGACTTTTTCGATACCAGTCAGGCAACAGGTTCCCCCAACCAAATAAATTTTCTCCACCTCGTGTGGCTCAATATATTGAGTCACGATCGTTGACACCTTTTCTATGACTGGCTTCAATACTGGCAACAGCTCTTGGTGGTTTTCAACATTTCTCTTGAACAAGTCAGCTTCTTCATAAGGAAGCTTATAAGCACCTGAAACCACCAAAGAAAAATGTGTACCGCCTGTCGGTTCATCTGCTACCTCAATTACCTGACCGTCCCTGATGATTGTGATTCCTGTTGTCCCTCCGCCAATATCTACGATTGCACCGTTTTGAATCTGCAGGACTTCATTAGCAGCTGTCGGCTCATCCAATAAAGCTGTGATTTCAAATCCTGCTCCCTCAACCACATGTCGAATGACACCGTGATCCAATGCGAGCGTTCCGGGAGGTAGAGCTGCCGCACAGTAACGCAGCTCTGTTTGCAGTTTTTCTTCAAGCTTTTGCTTCAGCTCAGAAACGATTTGAATCGCTCCTAAATAGTCAACGATCATACCATCCTTCACAACATCAGCAAAACGATAGGCGCCGGCAACTGGTTCTTTGTTCTCATTCAACACGGAGAGAACAATGCAGGAAGTGCCTAAATCGACACCAGTATAGTAACATTCCAGCTTACTCTTTTTCGGCTGATGGATCACTTGCTCAAATTGAGCAATCAGCTGGTTGCAATAACTGAACAGCTTTTCATTTTCCTTCACTGACATCATCTCCTCCAATCGCTTTATGAATCAATCCTTCTAAGACGGTACATACCTTGTCAACCTTCTCAATTATGAGATTCAATTGTTCTTCCATACCTGTTTTCTCACTCCAATTTGTCATAAGCTCTGCTCTAAAAACCTTCAAATCTGCTAACAAGAAATTTAAAAAAGCAATTTCTTTTCCCTTGGATGATTGAATATGGAAGGCCGAAACAACATGTTTCTTTTCAGTTTTTAAACTTAGATCAACTGTGACCCTTGGATGCTCATCGTTCTCATTACATAAATCGGCTAGATAATTTTCCAATATCAATACCTGCTCAGCAGTGTACATATCTTCGTCTGTCAGAAAACTAACCATAAGGAGGAATGTTGCCGAAATTTTTTCAAGCTTCGGTTTCAAATATGAAGATATACTTGTATACTCTGGAGCTTTAGAATTTGATACATTGGATAATTGCGATTTTTGTTGTTTTTGCTCTAAGAATACAATCTTTCTGTCGAGGAGAAATTGTCTTGCCTCAGGAGTTAGACGTGTTCCCTGTTTTATTGTGTAGTCAGTGAAATGCTCCTGCTGATAATGCAACCGCAGCTCTGCTTCAGTGATAAAATACATGGTCAACACCACTCCTTTCTATGACAGTAGTTGTAATAGCTCTTCTCTAAGTACAGCTGCTTCTTTAGAAGCAAAGCTGCTCATACCTATTGGTGTTTTGACACCGGTTGCAAGCAAGGAGCTGACGGCAGAATCAGAAGGTTTTGTACCCGTTACCTTTGTAATGATTCCCTTGACCGAGCAATTGAAGGATGCTGCAAAGTTCGGCGGATAAATCGTTTCTCTCACTTGATTACTTTCTAAAAAAAGCACGCAGACCGCTGTTTGAGCTAAGGTCAGGATATAGCGATACATAGAAGCATTTTCCAGATATTGAGCTGGAACATCGATCGTATACTTTCCATAAATAGCATCCTGTCTTTTCTTTAGCGGTTCTTCCACGCCGTTCAACCAGTTTGCGGCTGAGGATTTTCCACTATTGCGAGCACCGATAATCAAAATTCTCTTCCTCATGTTTTCGTTACCGGTACAACGGTAAAGTTCAGCATCTCACTTAACACTCCGTTAACTTCTTTGATTGCCGCTTCTACACTAGCCACATCACCAGTAATTACCAATGAGCCTGTAAAGCGATCAAGAAAGCCAATTTCCACCGCAGAAGCCTTAGTTGCCACATCGGCTGCAATAATGGCTGTTTCCGAGGGTGTAAAAGTCATTAGACCTACGGCGTCTCCATCTTCGATGCCCAATCGTTCGCAGATATCTGACATTGGAGAAGCCAGAACATGGGCGAGTGTTACCTGTTTTCCTGGAACAGATTCTTGTATAATGCGCTGCATTCTTGCCCCACCTCCTAATGTCGAATAACTTTAACAGGAAAATCGTATTCAGAAATCTGTTCTTCGATTCGATCAAGATCCTCTTCAGACATACTTAAATCCTGAGTGATTGGATAGATTCGATCTAATTGGTCGTATTTGTTTACTCCAAGCTTGTGGTATGGGAGTAAATCTATTCCTTGAAAATTCCGTTTTTCTTTGTGAGGCATCAAAAATTCAATGGTTCGACGAATCGTATCAGGATCATTATTCAACCCTTTCATCAGAGGCATACGAACCTTCACATTGTATCTTTTACGAAGGAGCTCTTCCATATTTTCTAAAATCCGCTCATTTCGGACTCCTGTCAGCTCCTGATGCTTTTGGGAATCAATATGCTTTAAATCAAACAGGAATAGATCACAGAACTCGGCAATTTTTACCAAAGATTTCATCGGGGCATGACCACAAGTCTCGATTGCTGTATGAATACCTGCATTCCTACATTCCATCAAAAGATTTGCTGCGAATTCCGGCTGCATCGTCACTTCTCCACCACCGAGAGTCACACCACCACCTGATGTCTGGTAAAAAGGAATATCTTCAATAGCAACCTCCAGTAATTCAGAAATCAATTTATCCTCACCGGAAATCGTAAAGGCGTTCTTAGGACAGACCTTTTCACAAGCACGACACCCACCGCAATTGATCGAACGATCAATATAATGACCAACCTCAGGGTCCATTTTGTGAACCTGCAATGGGCAAACCTTCACACAAGCACCGCAATCTATACACAGTTTCTTTTGAAACATTACTTGATGTTTTTTTTCAATACTTTCCGGATTGGAACACCATTTACATCGTAGTGGGCAGCCTTTAAAGAAGAACAAGGTACGAATGCCCGGACCATCGTAAATTGAATATTTTTGAATATTGAATATCCGAGCTTTTCTTTCAATCTGAATTACTTTTTCCATCTCCATCACCTATGCTCTTTTTTTGTTTATTTAAAAGTGCTCCAGCATTGTACGACTAATGATCTCATCCTGTACTTCCTTACATAACTCAGTGAAGTATGCACTATAGCCAGCCACTCGAATAATCAAATCACGATAGCTGTCCGGGTCTTTCTGTGCTTCTTTCAATACTTCATTATCAACATAGCTGAACTGCATTTCTCCATTTCCTAATACTGATGCGGTACGTAATAACGTAATCAACCCCTGGCGTCCCTCCGGTGTCTCCAGAATCCCGCGCAATAGCTTAAAGTTATGAACCATCCCGATGTTCATTGAAGCAACATCCATCTTCGATACTGATTTAATGATTGCTGTAGGTCCTTTCTTATCCGCACCTTGTGTTGGACTGATTCCATCTGATAATGGTGCCCATGCTCTTCGCCCATTCGCTGATGCACCAAGCATTTCTCCAAATGGTGTGTTGTTTGAAATCGACAATGTACCATGACTGAAAACGGAATATAACGTTTTATATTGAGAATGAATTTTTTCAGTCCAATTAACAATATCTGCAGCAATCAAATCCGCATAGTCATCATCATTTCCGTATTTTGGTGCATCCAGACAATCACGATGCAACTCTTCATAGCCTTGGAAATCAGCCTTCAAGCCATCACGCATTTGCTCAAGAGTGTACTTCTTATCATCAAATACCAGCTTTCTAATAGCAGCCATTGAATCGGCATATGTTCCTAAACCTGACCATATCAAGCCTGGTCCCCAGTTGTGAACACAACCGCCGGCAGTAACATCCTTACCGCTTTCCATGCAGCCTTCCATCATCAATGACATCAATGGTTTCGGAGCCACATCACGATGGACACGTTGACTAATAACTGTACCAACTGCAGAGAGCTGAGTAATGTAGTGGATTTGCTTTTTCACAGCTTCTTCAAATTGTTCATAGCTCTGGAAGCTGTTCAGTTCGCCTAAATCTAATCCTTGTTGTGACTTGTGCCACAGCATCCAACCACGATTCAATACGAATTCAATGGCAATCGGCCATTGCGTATATCCTGTGGATGTCCACTGATAGAGACGACCTGATTTTTGCGGTTCCACACAACCCATCAAGCAGTAATCACGTGCATCTTCCATACTGAAGCCTTTTGCCAACATCATCTTGATATGGGAATCGTCGAAATGACAAGCAGGAAACCCTAATCCGGCACGAACAACATCAACGATTTTCTCTAAATATTTTTGTGGAGATTGGTTATGGATTCGACAAGCAAGAGACGGTTGATACACGCCTACATGACGAACAGCATCCATCAATAGGTAAGTCAAATCATTACAGGCATCGCCGCCCTCTCGCTTAACACCACCAACACACATATTTACAAATGGTTGATAACCGGCAAAGAATTTCGAACCGCCTTCACTGGATACCCACATCATTTCTGAACACTTGATGAGGAATGCTCCGGCAATTTCAAACGCATCAAAATCATTCAAGCGTCCAGCCTTTTTATCAGCTTCATAGAATGGATACGTATATTGATCTACACGACCAACCGATAAGCCAGTTTGGTTTTCTTCCACCATGAATAGTGATTCAATGGTCCATACAGATTGTAATGCTTCATGGAAGGTTGTCGGTGCGTTCGCAGGTACTCTGGCATTGATTTCACCGATTTTTTCCAGCTCTTTTCTCCGTTTTGGGTCATTTTCCCTTTGTGCTAGCTCATAAGCATGATCGGATAAACGTTTTGCATAGGTCATAACACCCTCTGTTGTATCAAGAACAGATTTGTAATAATAAATGCGATCGATATCCTCTGGATTTTCCATCGATAAACCAGCTAGATGATCTCTTGCTTCTTGCTGAATATCCTTCATTCCTTTTTTCATAAGAATGACATCATAGCCTGGATTAGAGTCGCCGCCGCCATTGATTTGATGGTAAGATAAATCACTGACAAATGCTTCACCTGAAAATTCCCACAAGCCGGCTTCACGGTATTGCTGCTCACAGATTTCGTCTAGGGAACGCCCCTCCCAAAATGGGAAAAACTCTTCACGCATCAGTCGCTTATCTTCATCCGAAATATAGAAAGGATCTTGAGCACGCTCATGAATCGTATCCAATTCATCCCTAGTCCAACGCCAAGCAATATCCGGTGAAAATGCTCCGGCTCGCGGTGCACCACATGGATGTCCAACAATTAGTTCATCTTTTTGGATAAGTAATGGCGCTGTTTCACAAGCTTTTCTGAAGGCCTTCGCCCGCATCATGATTGTCGGCAGCCCGGGGTTTTCCTTCACAACCTGAGTCACGGCTTTCGCACGGTGTGTTGTGATGCTAGGTACAGCAGTTAAATAGTTATCCTTTAGACGTTTTAAGCGATGCGTCATTCCCTCTGGGTAGGTCTCAGGATTTACTGAATCTACAGCTACTGATGCATCTGTAGCACAGGTAACCGTCAAATCATCTCCCGAATTCCCTAGTTCTTGGGAAATTCCTTGGAATAATTTCAACATAGCGGATTTTTCTTCCGGAGACATATCCTTTGCTACGTTTGTGAATTTCTCTGAAATATCTTTAATATTCATTTCTTTCCCTCTCATTCCATTACTATTTAATAGACTTTTTCATAAATCTCCCTTAGTTCATCAACAGAAGGCTCCCTTGGATTAGACGGTGTGCAGCGATCGTTTTTCGCTGCCTGAGACATGTATACAAGACTATCCTGATAGTCCTGCTCAGCAATCAACTCACCAAAACCACCTTCAATTCCCAGCTCTCGTTTCAAGCCTTTTATCGCATCAACATAACTGACAACGCCTTCTCTTATCGTTCTCGCTGGTAAGTTCAACATCTTAGCCAGCTTTGCATATTTCTCAGCAGCCAGTGTATTGGCTGAACCATTTAATTCAGCATTGTATTCAATCACTACCTCAAGAAGCAGCGCATTGCAGCGGCCATGAGCCAGGTGGAATTTCCCTCCAATCGCATGAGACAAACTGTGTGTAATCCCTAATCCAGCATTCGTGAAGGCAATCCCCGCCATACAAGAAGCATTATGAACGCGGTCTCTGGAGTAAGAATTCTGAATATCTTGATTAAGAATAGGCAAATGTTCAAATAAGAGTTGAATCGTTTTTTCTGCCATTGCATCGGTGAAGTCTGTGGCTTTCGAAGAAACATATGCTTCTGTCGCATGAACAAGCACATCGATACCAGTATCAACAACAACCTTATTTGGGACATTCTTGATACATGTTGCATCAAGAATAGCTAAATCCGGTGCTATAAATTCATCAACAAGACAGATTTTATCCCCGCCTGCAGTGATAACAGAAAAATCAGTGACCTCCGATCCCGTTCCACTCGTAGAAGGAATTGCAACAAAGTACGGTCGTTCTTTTGAACAGTCAATAAACTGACTTGCTGCATATAAAATTCCTTTTGCTGCATCAATAGCCGAGCCGCCGCCAATTGCAATCAAAATATCAGGATCTGCTTTTTGGAAAGCTTTCAGTCCTTCAGCTACGACCTTTGTGTCGGGATCGGGCTGAATACCGGTAAAGCTTTCTGTGCCGATCTGAGCCTTAGTCAAATGATCGATTACTTGACTCAAGTACCCGAATTCTGCCATTACTTTGTCAGACACAATAAAGGCTTTTCGCCCTTTAAGTTTCTCTAACTCTTTCAAAGAGCCTTGATTAGCAAAAATTTTTGTTTTCAATGTAAACTGATCAATTATTTTACTCACCTCTTTATTCCATGATTTCAATCATTCGTCTAATGACTGCCCCGATTTCATCAAAATCAGTGTTTTCTTCATTCTTAGTTAGTGCTTGTGTCATTTGATTGGATGGTTGATCCAGACAATCCGAAATCATTCGAACCCCGTATCCTACCTTGCGAATATGTGTTAGGTGTCGAGGAGAAATATTATCTGATGCTTCATCGTTGCCTAATGCTACACTTCCTAATGTCATTGATGGGAACAGGTTTGTCGTTGCTCCCATTCCTCCAAAGGTTGAAGGAGTATTGACCAACACTCGTGATACTGGTTTTTTTAAAGCAAATTCCCGAATCACTGCTTCATCTTTGGAATGGATCACCAAAGTATGACTTTTCCCGTTTTCCACCAATAGCTCTATACATTTTTCACAGGCATGCTGCCAATCCTCTTCTACATACAACGCAACGACTGGGCATAGTAGTTCTTGTGTAAAGGGATTAGAATCAGAGACATACTCCTGCTCATAGATAAGCAGCTTTGTCTCTTTAGGCACAGTAAGTCCTGCTAATTTAGCGAGAGAAACCGCCGATATACCCACTGCCTCAGCGTTTACTGTCTGATCATGATCAAATAATATTTTTTCAAGGGCAGCAGCCTCTTGCCGATCAATAAAATAAGTTCCTTGTTTGGTAAACTCTTCTTTTACATGGTTTAGGATCGGACCGTCAACAACAATCGACTGCTCTGCTGCAGAGACAATTCCATGATCGAAAGTGCGACTGGCAATGATATCGGTCACAGCTTGTTTGACATCACAGGAGCGTTCTAAAAACACTGGTCCATTACCACTTCCTCCATAAATGAAAGGCTTAGCTGCATTCTTGGCAATCGGCAAGAGTTTAGGTACTCCTGTAATAATTGTTAATGCAGAATCTTCATGATCAATCAGCTCTTTGGTTCCACTGAGACTAACCATCTGCATACATTGAATCGTTCCCTCCGGCAGCCCGGCTTCAGCTCCTGCTTTGCAAAGAAGCTCAACTGTTTGTTGGATAACCAGTTTTGCACGAGGATGCGGTGCAACAATGATCGGATTTCCTGCTTTGATTGCAATCAGGACGTTGTGAATCGTTGTTGCTGTCGGACTCGTTGCAGGAGGAATACAAACAATTGGACCAATCGGAATACCTATATCCATAGTTTTGTTCAATTGATCTTCTTTAAGAACACCTACATAACGCTCATTCCTAAGTTTTTTAGGCAAATAACTACAGATAAACCTGTTTTTGATCTTTTTATCCTTTAAACAGCCATAACCTGTTTCTTCTACTGCTTGTTCTGCTAATCGATCACTAAACGCTTCAATAGATGTACTGATTTGTTCAACAATGTCATCCAGCTCCTGCTGAGAAAAGCTCAACAATTCGACTGCCGCTTCCCTTGCACGTTCGATACAAATTCTGGCCTCCTGAATGGATAAAAGATCATTGTCAACTTTATACATTCATCCACCTCTATCCTTTTGTTTCAATTAAATTAGATATCAAATCCATATCTATCAATGATTTTCTCAACATCTTTATGAGGACTGGCAATCACGTTATGACTGTATACCTCCGCGCCCATACCTTCGACCGCCGCTACACCGGCTTCTACAGCGGCATTTACTGCACCGACATCGCCTTTGACCAATACTGAGATATACCCTGATGCCACATTTTCATAACCAATCAGCTCAACATCCGCCGCCTTGCACATGGCATCCGCCGCTTCCATTACAAACACCAGACCGAATGTCTCAATAAAACCTAATGCATCTGTCATTGACTTACTCCTCCTTTTCCTTCAGCTTTTATCTATGTCATGTGCCATAACGATCTGCCCAATTGGTCGGATCGGTCTTGGCATAACATTCGCTGCTGTCAGCTCACCGATTCTTTCAGCTGCCTTAGCTCCAGCTTCAACAGCTGATTTAACCGCTGCAACATCTCCCTTGACCATAACAGTCACAAGCGTCGACCCAATATTTTCATATGAAACAAGCTCCACATCTGCAGTCTTCAGCATAGTGTCTGCCGCTTCGATTGCCGGAACCATGCCCTTTGTTTCAATCAAGCCCAATGCTTCATCTCCGTGATACTCCATTTTTGTCCTTCCTCTCTTCCTTCATATAACAAACGCAGTCAAATTGAACAACTTAAAAATAAGATTTTCTTGCTGTCATAACGAAAGCGCTTCTTTATTGATTTCATACTATCATGCAGAATCTTTAAAGAATGGAAGATTCAAGAGATGATTTTGCATTATTGTAACCGATTACTTTTCGAGGATTGTAAAATCAAGATATTTTTGTACTTTTAAGATATTTTTGTCCTTTTTGACAGAAAATCAGCTCCGTATATCCCTTTTTTTTAGTAAGAAAATAAAGTATAATGGCATCATTGAAGCATTTTTACAGAAAAATTTGTTTAGTTTCTTCTTTGTACGAAACTAAAACTTCAAAATTGATATTTACTGCGAAATTTACATTGGAAAAGCATCGACTATGAGTGTTGCTTGCCAGCTTGATGTACCTTTCTCAGTTCCTTAGAATAAATTTGATAGGATGTTATTTTATGACAACTCACAATGAAATGAATTTTGAACAGCAAAATATCGAACAGATCATTGAGGATAAGCTGCGGGAGGTATTTCAGGATGATACTCTAACTTTTGATCGTTCTGTCTTTGCCGGCGGCTTGACGAATTACAACTATATTATGAATATCCATGGCGATGATTATGTTATCCGACAACCGGGGAAGCTAACCGAACAGATGATCGACAGAGAGATCGAGCAGGTAAATAACGGGATTGCTTCTCAATTTGGAGTCAATTCTGAGTGTATCTACTTTGATGCTGAAACAGGCATCAAAATCAGCCGTTTCATTCCAGACAGCAAAAATCTAGCTCAGTCCAATCCATTTTCTCCTGAAAACCTAGCTGCTGTCTCTCAAGTAATGAAGAAAATACACACAAGCCCTGTTCATTTTGACAATCACTTTCAATGGTTAGATGAATTAGAAAAATATGAAGAAATCATCGAGCAAATCCATGGAAACCTGTTCTTTGATTATCATGACCTGAAAAGTAAGCTTCTGAGCTTCTTTACAGATCACATTGTAGAATCTCAGCTGGTCCCGTGTCACAACGATACTGTTCCTGAGAACTTCTTAGCAACAGCCGATGGCCAATACTACCTGATTGATTGGGAATACTCCGGCTTGAATGATGCCAATTGGGATTTAGCTGCATACATTATTGAAACCAGACTCCCTGAGTCTTCAATCGATATATTACTCGAAACCTATTATCCTGATGGTTATTCTATTGAGGATATAATGAAAATAAAGGGCTATATCATGGCTCAGGATCTTCTCTGGACAGTTTGGGCATTGATCAGACATTATTGCGGAGATAATTTTCTGGATTACTGTGATATGCGCTATGAACGTTTTAGAAAAAATATTATTGAACTTTCTGCTGCCCCTGAGTATCCTTTGTACAAAATGGTCTATGTAGAATAAAAGCTTCCCCTCTTTCTCTGTTTTGAGAAAAGAATGGGGAAGCTTTTTTCAAGTTCCTTATTACTTCATCTGTTCAGATAAAAAAACAATTTAGTCTCCCTTCACTTTTCTTTTTAATCTGAACCACCCATCATCAACTTTTGTTATATAGGTATGCTCCCTTTTGAGGTGTATCTTTTGACAAAAAAATAACGGGGGCGCAAACTAGAAGTGTACTAAAATTGAAGGAGGAATTTTCATTATGACAGTTAAAGTAGGTATTAACGGTTTTGGCCGAATCGGCCGTCTTGCTTTTCGACGTATTAAAGAAGTTTCAGATGATATTGAAGTGGTAGCTATCAATGACTTGACCAGCCCAACAATGCTGGCTCAGCTATTACAGTTTGACTCTACTCACGGAACTTATCCTGGAACAGTCACTGCAACTGAAAACTCCATTGTTGTTGATGGTGAAGAAACTCGTGTTTATGCAGAGCCTGATGCAAGTAAAATTCCTTGGGCCAAAGAAAATGGTGTTGATATTGTCTTGGAATGTACTGGATTTTATACTTCAGAAGAGAAAGCAAAAGCCCATTTGAATGCTGGTGTGAAGCGTGTTGTGATCTCCGCTCCGGCCGGCGCAATGAAGACAATTGTTTATAACGTGAATGACGATACCTTAGATGCAGGAGATAAAATCATTTCTGCAGGTTCTTGTACAACAAACTGTTTGGCACCAATGGCGTACTTCTTGAATAACGAGTTTGGTATTGAAGTTGGTACAATGACAACAGTCCACGCCTATACTTCTACACAAATGCTGTTGGACGGTCCTGTAAAAGGCGGTAACTTACGTGCTGCTCGTTCTGCTGCTGATAATACTATCCCTCATTCAACTGGAGCGGCAAAAGCTATCGGCTTAGTTATTCCAGAGCTGAATGGTAAACTACAAGGTCATGCGCAACGGGTACCCGTTGTTGATGGTTCACTCACTGAATTAGTTTCTATCTTAAAAACAAAGGTAACTGCAGAACAAGTCAATGAAGCAATCAAGAAGCATACAGTAGATAATCCTTCATTTGGTTATGATGACCGACAAATCGTATCTGGTGATGTTATCGGAACAACAGAAGGTTCTATCTTTGATCCAACACAAACAGAAGTAACTACAGCAGGAGATTTCCAGCTGGTTAAAACTGTTGCATGGTATGACAACGAATATGGCTTCACTTGCCAAATGATTCGTTTGTTGGAAAAGTTTGCTAATCTATAAATTAGTAATGAATATCATAAAATAAAAAAGAGCCGAGACAATTGTTTGTCTTGGCTCTTTGTCTATACAAAAATCTTATTCCTTATTCTTTTTCTGACATTCCAGACAAATCCCATGGAATGTTAATCGATGATCCTTGACCACGAAGTGATAGCGTTGTTCAATGATTTCCTCTACTTCGCCTAAAAGATCTTCTTCTACTTCTTCAATATTTCCACATTCCAAGCATAAAAGATGGTGGTGGAAATGTTTTGCTCCTTCTTTTCTCAAATCATATCGAGCTAAGCCGTCATTAAAGCTAACCTTATCGATCACCTTCAAATCCGTTAAGATTTCCAATGTTCGATAAACAGTTGCCAGACCGATTTCAGGACTTTTCTGTTTTACTAAGAAATAGATTTCTTCTGCCGACATGTGGTCCTTTTCATTCTCGAGTAAAACCAGCAAGGTTGCCTCCCGCTGTGGCGTCAGTTTGAAGCCGGACTCATGCAGTTGTTGTTTTATTTTCTTTAATGCTGTTGTTGAACTCATAAGAGAAAACTCCTTATTTATAATTATTATAATCTACATAAGATATCTGTACTTTTAAATTATAATAAGTATAAATTAACTTAACAATATTTGCAAGAGATTCTCAATTAGAAAAAGCAATCCTTAATCTTTCAGTAAAATCGTATAGCCATCTTCCTGCTTGATTCTCTTTTCTTTTAGTAAATGTCCAATTGCTCGTTTAAATTGTCCTTTGCTGATGCCAAAAGCCTGCTTGATTTCTTCAGGATCTGATTTATCTGTAAAAGGGATTCGTCCTTCAGCAGAACGTTCAAGAAAAGTCAAAATCATTCCTGCATCGCCGCCAATTGCTTCGTGTGCTCTCGGCTTCAAAGAGAGATTCAATAGCCCATCCGGACGAACTCCTATGACCCGACCATTGACCTGTTCGCCCAAGCGAGGTTCCTGAAAACGTTCTGAGGGATGGATAAAGCCGATTCTCAAATCCTCTGTCAGCACATACGTTCCAGCCATTTTCAGACGGTAAACAGTTCCTGAGATATTTTTATTCTGCATCTCTGAATCTCCTGGGTTTGACATTGCCTTGAAATGTTTTTCATCTGCCAGTTCGCCCCAGATTCGCCCCTTATCATCGACTCTCAATGCAATCATCAAGCGATCCCCTTTTTTTGGCCAAAGCTCCTTCATCGTTGAAAGCTCATCAAGAGAAACAACAACATCCTTGTCCTCCAAACCAATATCAACAAAAACACCCAAATCTCTTCGAACACCAGTTACTGTTCCAAAAGCATAGTGTCCAATTCGGCTTTGAGGAATCACAGTTGTCATAACAGGTTCCTGCTTCTGATTCAAATACCCAAATCCTTCTACTGCTTCCCCCAGCTGGTGCTCGCCTTCTTCTTTAGCAAGACGGAAAGTTACGCCGTTTTTTTGTAGAAAGTAATACTGATCATTCTGATCGATAATCAACGCAGTAAATACATTTCCTAATAATTCATTCATTTTCATTTTCCTTTCTCAACTTAAAAAATAAGTCTTAACAATGCAATTGTAACGACACCTACAATCACTGTTTTCATCAAATCCTTTGTTCGAATTGCAACAAGCAATGTTGGAATACAGCTGATGGCTTCAATCAATTCTATTCGGGGAAATTCCCCTTCTTTATATATAAGTATACTTTGGAGCAGCAACGCTGTTAAAATACAAATTGGAATGTAGGATAAAAAGTTTAATAACGGCTTCGGAAAAGCAATCTTTTTCGTTAACCCAAACGGAATGATCCGAGGCAGCCAGGTCACTATGGAGCAACCTAAAATCGTAAGCAAAACATAGCTATTCAGCATCCGGTATCGTCACCCCCACTCCGCAGCCTAACAAAGTAGCAATCAAAACAGCTACCTCTGACGAAACGAAACGCATCGATACATATAAGGATATGCAGACAGCCAACAGGACGATCACTGTTTTTTTCGTTTGTTTTTTGATTGCGGGATCTACCTGTAGTACAAACAATCCGGCAAACATCGCAACCAATGCAAAATCTAATCCAAGCATGTTAGGATCAGGAATCCAACTGCCCAGCAGTGCCCCTGCTACCGTTGATCCAATCCAAGCCAAGTAGGCAGTAATATTCAATCCATGGGTCCAGACAGAGCTTATCTTATAATCATTTGCAACAGCAGTCATCAACACACCATAGGACTCATCTGTCAGAAGACTGCCAATACCAATATTTGTAATCAATGGCTCATCAGAAAAATGACTAGCTACAGACATACTCATCAAAAAATGCCTTAAATTTACTAAAAATGTTGTTAAAATAATTGCTGAAACTGGTGCTTGTATTGCCAACATTCCACAGATGATGAACTGCGCACTTCCTGCATAAACAAGTATTGACATAAGTGCAACTTGAAAAACAGACAAGCCGACACTTCTGCCTACAACGCCAGCTGCAATGCCGATTCCTGCATACCCGAGTACAGTCGGCAGACAAGCAGATACCCCTTCCCTAAATGTTTCATACCCTCTTTCCTCCATAAGAGTAAATTCCTCCATTCACAAATTGATGCTTTTCTTTCGATAATAGAACAAGAGTCCGGGATATCGTGTTGCTCCCAAACTCTTTTCTCTAATAAACAATTGATTAAACAAAGAAAACGTGATCAGCAGAAACCAAATACGCTGGGTTTACTGTTCTGACGTCAAAACTGCCTCATCTTTCCGAGCTTTGGTTAATCTGGATTTGCCATGATGATACGCTGAATCAGCGTCCGGCATTTCTTGAGGCATTCCCTTTAAACCAACCGGTCTGTGCATTGATGGTCACTAAATAGGTCCCATCTGTTTTGTATAAATTGTAGTACCCTTGTCCATTAACAATTCTCGCAGGTTCTAGATAATAACCGCCATCTACAATATAGCCGCGGCTCATACAAGTTGCAATAACCTGCTCCTTGATTCCTGCTGCCCATACCCATGCTGCATTACTTGTATCTGCAACTTGTTCCGGAATCGCTGTATAAACAGGAGCTGTATAGACTCCACTGCTGTCAGGTGCTGAAAAAGCACTTGGGTCTAGAGAAGTATTTACTTCAGCAGCAGGAGCATCGACTGCTGCTGATCCAGTTCCACTAGCCGCATCTGTGGCTGCATTCGTTTCTGTACCAGCAACAGCCGTTTGCTGTTCCGTCTCACTACTCTCGGATGTTTCACCCGCTAAAGCAGCTTTGGCTCCATTTAAAGAATCCGTCAATGATTTTTTCAATTCATCATTTTTGACCTTATTGACCTCTGTTACTGCGGCTTCATATGTTTGCTGCGTCAACAGAGTACGAGCCTGACCATCTTTATAGATGATATCAACTGCATTCTTTGCCTTATCCAGCTGGTCATACTGTGCTTGTGCACCATCGATTGCCTGGTTGATCAGCTTAGAAAAACCGTCTGTTCCTGTTTCTTTTTCCATGGTAACTTCCTTATCAGAAGCGATTGCCGCCTCTTCATAAGAGCTTCCTGAAATAACCGGTGACACATACAGCTCATTGACTTTGGTGATCAATGCTTGCTTTTCTTTGATTTCATTCAAAGTCTTTTCTAAATCACTATAGCCATCCTGATCTTTCAGTTCCTTTAAATCAGCTTCAATCGTCTCTGTACTAACAGCAACCATATCCGGCTTGATATACAGTTGATCCTTGTCCGTAAAATAGTTACCCAACGCTGTCTTCGTCTCAGCCAGCAAAGTTTTTTCTGAGTCATCAACTTTAGCTTCCTGTTTTTGATTCCCATTTTGGTTTTGAACATAGTACCAACCGCCCGCACCTATAGCAAGAATTGCTGCTGCTGCTAAAAAGACAGGTACTTTTTTATTTTTTTTCTTTTCAGGTTCAGGTACTTCAGAACGCGAAGTTTTTGGGCGTTCTATATTATCAAATGTAGCAAATTGAGATTTCTTCTTTGGTCCAAGTTCAGAAGGCAAGATATCTTTTTCCTCAAAGAATATCGGAGCAGCATCCATTTCGATTTCTTCCGGCTTTTTACTTTTAGTTGGAATAGCTCCCAGTGCCGGAACTTTATCCTTAGAATCAATATCAGTTCCATCACTTTCAGACTGTTCATCTATTTCGGGTGCATGATCTCCGTCATTTTCTGTAGTATCAGCAGCTTCTTCAAGCATTTCTTCTGCAACTGCCGATTCTGCATCCAACGATTTGTTGTCCTCAGATTGCTCTGGTGTTTTTTCATTGTCTGCTTCAGAAGTTAATTCAGCCTCTGCCAGCCTCTGCTCCTCTTTGTGAGCTTCGATATATTCTTTCAAGCTGCCCGTACTCACATCTTCCGGTTCAGGTGAATCTTCTGCGTCTGTCATTTCGTCAGTGCTTTCTTCTGAGTCCGCAGTCGATTCCTCAGCATTTGTTTCTACCTGATCATCTTTTGACGATTCTTTACTCTCTAAAGCATCGTCAAGTTCACCCTCTGTCTCGTCATTCTCTTCCGTTGAAAGAATGTCTTCTGATTCTAATTCTTGAACTTCTTCTTGAGCTTCGTCAGTATCTTTTTGCCCTTGCTGCTCATTGAACAAATCCATCACATGACCAATACTTAAATCCTTAAGATCGGCCCATTCAATGTTTTCATTTTGTTCATCCGCCGAAAAGTGAGAGGAAGTGTCTTCACTATGATGTGTTGAATCCTCCTGTTCAGCTGCTATGTTATTTTCAACTTTTTCTATATCCTCTGAAAAGACAAAACCGCATTCAGGACATTTCACTTCTTTATCATCAATTTCATTTCCGCAATTCGGACAATGCTTCGTCATTTTTTCGCCTCACATTCTACTTTGCCAAGTAAATCTAATCTATCACAAAAACACTATTGTTCCAATATGTACTACATAACTTTTATGTTACGATTTCGTAAAGTCATTCTATTTTTGACGTGTAAAGCTATAAAATCTGTGCTCTCTTCTCCAGTATTCTTCATTAGAGTATCCTTTAGCTCTATCACAAAAATGAGAGCCAAGCTGATTTCTAAGTTCAGAACAAGCAAAAAAGGGCAGGACAATAATCGTATTGAGAATTCTCCTACCCTCTAAAGCTGAATAAACAGTGGAATAAAAGCGGCTTCTTTAACTGTAAGACGAAATTCGACTTGCTGTCTGAAGCACGCAGCTATTCCGACCTTTATCAAAATAGTACTGACTTATTGCTTTTGAACTGCGCTAAGTCAAAACCTCTTCAAAATAGACTATTCTAAAAAGTCTTTCAATTGTTTAGAGCGTGATGGATGTCTCAGCTTGCGTAGTGCCTTTGCTTCAATTTGACGGATACGCTCACGCGTTACGCCAAAGACTTTCCCCACTTCTTCAAGTGTCCTTGTTCGTCCATCATCAAGACCGAAACGTAATCGTAAAACATTCTCTTCACGGTCCGTTAATGTATCAAGGACGTCCTCCAACTGTTCCTTCAGTAACTCATAAGCTGCATGTTCAGCTGGACTTGTAGCATCCTGATCTTCAATGAAATCACCCAGATGAGAATCATCTTCTTCACCAATCGGTGTTTCAAGAGATACAGGCTCTTGAGCAATTTTAAGTATTTCACGAACTTTTTCAGTTGGAAGATCCATTTCTGCACCGATTTCTTCCGGCGTTGGTTCTCTTCCCAAATCTTGCAATAGCTGACGTTGAATTCGAATCAATTTGTTGATTGTTTCAACCATATGCACAGGAATACGGATCGTACGTGCCTGATCGGCAATTGCACGAGTGATCGCCTGACGAATCCACCATGTCGCATAAGTAGAGAACTTAAATCCCTTACGGTAGTCGAATTTTTCTACAGCTTTCATCAGACCCATATTTCCTTCTTGGATCAGATCAAGGAACTGCATACCACGTCCAACATAGCGTTTTGCAATAGAAACTACCAGACGTAGATTGGCTTCTGCCAGACGCTGTTTCGCTTCTTGATCGCCTTCTTCTATTTTCAGTGCAAGGTCGACTTCTTCTTCAGCAGTCAATAGCTGAACTCGGCCGATTTCTTTCAAATACATACGTACTGGATCATTGATCTTAACACCTGTTGGGGCAGATAAATCTTCCATTTGAGCTTTGGTAGCTACTTTTTCATCCTTTTTCAGGCTGTGTTCGCTTGGATCACCGTTTTCATCAACGACACTGATCCCTGAATCTTCGATTTTTTGGATCAGTTTTTCCATTTCATCGGCATTCAGTGTAAAAGGCGTTGCCAGCTTATTGGTCAAATCATCATACAAAACTGTCCCTTTTGGTTTGTTTTCTTTGATGAAGCCCTTAAGTGCCGTTTGATATTTCTTTTCTGTTTCTTTTTCCATGAAAGAAGGCCCCCTTCATATTTGCATACTTGTCCATTATATAACAACTACTTGTAGTTTGTTAATCATTTTATTGTATATTATCTGGTTTTTTGTCTTTTTTTTGCTAAAGTAATCAGTTCCAGCGCCAATTCATCCACACGAGCACGATTTCCTAAGCGTTCAGCTTCTCGTTTCTCTATGTTCTTTTGCTGAATCTGTTCTTCAATATCAGAGTGGTCAATGACATTCAATAAATCTCCCAGCTCTCTTTCTGAGCTCTCATCCGACATCTCCTGATAAGAAATATCCACAGTCATTTTTTTCAACTCGTTATCTTGAAGAAATTCAAGAAATTGAGCCAAAACAAAATCCGGGTAGATAGATAAAAAACTATCTATAAGTAAATACAGCTCCTGATATTTGGTATGAGCGAAGGCAAAATCCCCTCGCTGCTGTACCATCGCTCGAGTACCGGCTTCATTCATCAAACGATAAAGAAGCATCCGTTCAGCTTTTTCTATCTGAGAGAAGTGCTCCTTATTTTGAAAAGATACACTTGGTACCTCCTCATCAAAAGGCGGCGGAAAATCCATCGGCGGCTGTTGCTGTTGATAGTGATGCTGCTGGTTGTTCTGTTGACGATTGTCTCTGGCCGTTTGACGCTGCTCGGATTCGATTATCCTCAACTGCTCTTCCAGGCTTTGACTTGAAAGGTGAAATTCTTCTGCTAAAAGCGTTAGATAGCGATCCTTTTCCAAGGGAGAATCAACATTAGCCAGTTCACGGAGCATCGTGTTCACATAATCCAACTGTTCCTTCTCATTATTCATATTTCGTGAAAGTCTGTGGTAGCGCATTTTGAACGCAAAAACAGTTTCACGACCATGAAGTGCCAATTCTCTAAAGGATTCACTACCGTATTTACGCAGATAATCATCTGGATCAAGCTTTTCCGGTATATTCACAATACTCAACTTGAAGCGACTATGTTCACTTAATAATGAAATCGCTCGGTTGGTAGCCTCTATTCCAGCTGTATCTCCATCATAGCAAAGTACCAGTTCACCAGCTGCTCTCTCAAGCTGCCTGATCTGTTCATTGGTAAGACTAGTTCCCATGGAAGCAACACCGCTTTTGATCCCTGCTTCCCATGCAGCGATCACATCCATAAAGCCTTCAAAAAGAAAAACTGTGTCATCTTTTCGAATTTCTTTTCGAGCGCGGTTGAAGTTAAACAGTGTATCACGTTTATTGAACAGCTGTGTTTCGGGACTGTTCAAGTATTTAGGCATGTCATCGCCGGAAAATTCTTCCGTCTTTAGTAATCGTCCGGAAAAAGCAATGATTTTCCCCTTTGCATCCCAGATAGGAAACATGATCCGCTGATAGAAACGATCTAGAAATTCACCGCTTTCTCTCTGGATAAATAATCCTGACTCCTGAAACAGTGTCGCATCAACTTTTTCATTAGAGAATACCTGACTTAAAAAATCCCTTTTTTGCGGTGCAAACCCAATCTGAAACTCTTCGATAAGCTCCTTTGTCAAGCCTCGAGACAAGAGATAATTCAATGCCGGCTCTCCGATTTGTGTGTTCAACAAAACATGATGATACAGCTCTGCCGCTTTATTATGAAGCTCTAAAAGCTTATGCTGCTGACTGTTTGGCTGACTCTTTTCTATATGATCGGATAAATTGATTTGTAGAGGAATCTGTTCCATATCAGCTATCTTCTGTACAGCCTCCGGAAAACTAACTCCCTCGATTTCCTGAACAAAATTAAAGACACTACCGCCCTTGCCGCAGCCGAAACAATGGAAAATCTGTTTATCCTCTGCTACAGAAAAAGATGGCGAGCGTTCTTCGTGAAAGGGACAAAGTCCCATATAGTTCTTGCCTGATTTCTTAAGCTGAACATATTGACCAACGATCTCAACTATATTTGTACGTTCTCTAACCTCATCGATGACCTCTTGAGGTATTCTTTGTGCCATTGGTCTCACCTCCAAAAAAGCAAAATACAGATTTCTGTAAACCATTGTAACAGAATCAAAAATACGACCTTTCATTCGAATAAAATACCTAATTCGAATAAACGGCGGGACAGAAGCAGTTCCTTGGAAATAAGCCACTCTCTCGAAAATCAACAAATAATTTTGAAATAGTCTTATTTATTTCCCAATACTGAACACTTCTGCCCCGACCTCTTTAAAAGACACAATTACACATAGTCAATTGTATCACAAAATCTAGTTATTTCAAGCTTTTAGACTTGGTAATCAGATGAAATCATTTCATTGCTTGTCTTACATTAAAAGTGAATAAAAAAGAAGGAGCGATAGAAATTTTAATAATCTCTCATTCTCCTTCTTTTATTCTATTTTTATAATTCGTTGACAGTTACATTCGCTTTCTTCATCTTGTACATACCAATCAATACACGGACAACAATATTGATTGCCATCATCACAGCAAAAATTGGTAATGTTGTAGAAGTCAGGAAGCCGACCTCAAGAATATGATGGAACAGCATTGCCGCCACATAAATTCCGCCAATCGTTGTTACAATCAAGAAAATGCGTAACGGATTTAACGGTAAGCATGCTCGTACAACGGCCATACAGCTGATACCGATCAATAGATAGTACATCAAAGTCGTTGTGTCCAGATGACTGAAGCCTTGGCTCTCTCCTATCAAGTACACAGTAACAATATTGATCACCACCAACACAGCATTCACAGAAGCATTTCGTAAGGCTGTAGGCAAGAACTTCCCACGAACCTTTCTCTTATCTGATTCAAAGGAAAGGAAGAATGCCGGATATCCCTCGATCGCCAAATCGATCAACGTGATCTGAATTGGGATAAATGGGAATGCAATAGCAGTCAACCCGCAAATCACTGACAAAATCAAAGAATAAATCGTTTTGATGAAGAACACACTTGCCACCCTTGTTACATTGTTTACCACACGGCGTCCTTCAAATAAAACATCAGGTAGTGTTGTAAAATCTGAATCCAACAGCACCAGATTAGATATTTGTCGTGTTGCTCCGTCTCCTTCTGCCATTGCAATACTACAATCTGCTTCTCGTAACGCAAGTACATCGTTTACGCCATCACCAGTCATTGCAACCACACGTTTATTGTCCTTAAGTTCTCTGACCAGCGTTCGTTTCTGCTGCGGGGAAACTCGACCGAAAACTGTATACTCATGAACAGCTTGACGGACTTCTTCTTCTGTTTCTTTTGTTGACAAATCGACATAAGATTCATAGCCGAATAGACCTGCACGACGAGCAATATTTGAAACAGTGACTGGATTATCTCCGGAAATTACCTTGATATCAATTCCCTCTTCACGAAGATAAGCCAAAGTTTCATTTGCATTTTGACGAATTGGGTCATCAATTTCTAAAAGAACCAAGGGCTCTAAATAAGGCAACGTGTCCTCATCGTCTAAAATCCCCTGTTCGGCTATCCCCATCATCAAGACACGATAACCCTCTTCTTGTGCAGAGAAAACTTCCTTCGGTAGTCGGTCTTCACTAAAAAGCTTTTCAGGTGCGCCGAGAACCACTGTTCCAATTTCATTAAATTGAATGGCTCCCCACTTCTTCTCAGAAGAAAAAGGAACTGTTTTGACAGCGCCGTAGCGATTAGAAATCTCAAAATGTTCTCGAATTGCCTGCATCGTGATATTATTGTCTGTGCTTTCTGCCATATAACTTCCGATAATCAACGGAAGACTTTCATTAAACTTCGGATTCAGCTCATGGACATGCTGAACCTTCATTTTTCCTTCTGTAATCGTACCTGTTTTATCCAAGCATAGTGTATCAACATGAGCAAGAGTTTCCATTGCATACATGTCCTGAACCAGAATCCGCTTTTTCGCAAGCTTGATGACCCCAGTTGTCAGTGCAATACTAATCAATAGAACAAGACCTTTTGGCAGCATCCCCAGTAATGCTGCAGCTGATGCTACAACAGATCCCTTCATACCTGAGTCACGAATAAAGTAACCCTCAATAAACAAGATAACTCCCAATGGGATAATCACGTAGCTCGTAAATTTTGATACTTTACGAATCGAACGAATCAACTCGGAACGAATTGGCTTGTGCACCTTAGCCTCTGAAGTAATCTTAACAGCATAGTTATCCGCGCCAACATGAATCACTTGTGCATAAACCTGTCCGCTTGATAAGAAGCTTCCTGACAAAAGAACATCGCCTTCTGTCTTTTCAATCAGATCAGACTCCCCTGTCAACAGGGCTTCGTTAGCCTCTGCCTTCCCATCAACAACCTTCATATCAGAAGGAACCTGTTCTCCTGCAGAAATCAGAACAATATCATCCATGACCAACTCGTCCGTCCCAATTGACTGTTCCTGACCATCACGAATGACGATGACGTCCTCTTTTGCTACAATCGACAGCTTCTGAACTAAATTTCGAGCATGGATTTCCTGATAGATCCCCATCCCCATATTAATCAAAATAATGGCTAAAAATGCCAGATTGGAATATGCGCCCACAGCGAATAAAAATACCGCAATCGCAAAGTTGAGGAAGTTAAACAATGTCATGACATTATCATAAATAATATCCTTGGTTGACTTTGCCACGTTCTCTTCATAATCATTTTGAAGCCCTTGCTGCTTCCTGCTCTCTACCTCTTGAGCAGTAAGTCCCTTTTTTAAATCAAATTTATTTGATGACACATAATCCCTACTTTCTCTCACTCATCCTAAAATTACACCTTCTATAGTTTACTTGTTCGAAGAAAGAACTTCAAGAAAATCGTGAAAATAACTTTCAATTGCTCTGCATTTTAATGTTTCTTTATGTAGTTGCCCTTTGAATGAATCCCTTCTGTTGTGCTCCTTTTACCTCCCCTTCAGTTGGATTGTGTTATAATGAAGTGTTGTTCAATACTATGATTTAAGGTGGGATATACTTTGAATAAATTTGAAATGATGGCTAAGCGCTACGACACTCCTGATCGGCTAAAAATCGCAACGATCATAGCTGATGAAATCAGGAAAACAATCAGCCCTTACCATTACCAAACTGCTTTGGACTTCGGCTGCGGCACTGGCTTAGTTGGTTTACAACTCAAAGATTTATTTCAACAGATGATTTTTACTGATCCTTCAGCTGGAATGATCGAACAAGTCGATCAAAAAATTGCAAAACAAGATATTCATAACATCACTACACTTCATGCTGACTTACTGGCTGACTCACGCTCTGACATTCAAGTTGACTGTATTTACATGTCGCAGGTGCTCCTGCATATTCCTAATACTGAGCAGGTATTTAAAGGACTGAAGCCGCTGATCAAATCCGGTGGTCGTTTGGTGATTGTTGATTTTGATCAAACACCTTCAATTCAATCAACAGAGATTCATACTGGCTTTTCACACGCAGAACTGACTAGTCTTGCAGGAGCTGCAGGCTATACAGACATAGCGATCAAAACTTTTTATCATGGTGAAAATCTTTTGATGAATCAGGATTCTTCGTTATTTATCATGGAAGCAAAAATTTAAAAAGAAGGAACAGCTGTTAAGTGAAGTGCACCTTCGTAGTAGACGTCAAGAATTTCCCGTCACTATGAAAGGATCGACTCACAAGCCTGTTCCTTCTTTTTTAGCTAAACCACTGAATAAACTGCCGATTCATTTTGACGATATCAGCATAAAACATATTCCCGCCGTTTTTATAGAGAAACCCGCCGTTATGAAACACAGACTGAAATCTGTAATAAGGGTATGTTTCTCCATCACTATTCCCTAATAAAGGAGATAAGAACTCCTTAGAGTATTCTTCCGAAAGTGCAACGGTATTTTTCCCGCCGCGTTCCTGTACAAAACGGATATATTCCAACCCGAAATTATACGCTTGAACCGCCGTCCATAGGTCATTTCCTGCCTCTTTATTCTTTTGTATGGATTCGGCTAAAAATTTCACCCCATACTCAATGCTTTCTTGAGGGTCATCTATGACTGCCTGCTGACCATAAACACTCTCGCTGCTCTGCATCAAATCAGCCGATCGGCCTTTAGATTCTGTATAGATGATTGCAAGGATCAACTCCTTGTATTCGGCAATCCCATTTGCCTCTGCAGCAGCTGCCACCTGGTCCTCATATTTAATAACTTGTTGAACATTTCCACGAATTTTGTAACCTGTATATATAAAACCGATGATGATTATACTAATTAAGATAATACTCAATCTTCTTATGATTTTCATAGTGGTCTATAAAAGCCTCCAAACCTAAGAGCAATATTTACCTATCATACTTTACTCCGCTAAAAATATCTTATTCCAATATTATTCTTTAAAATTCTTTAATAAACATTCCGGAAATTACTGCTGTCTACATATCATTTCTCAAAATCAACAAAACTGACTATACTTTAAGTAAGTAGGTGATAAAAATGGTAGTAGAGAAAAAATCCGTTACAGCATCCGATGGTAGTAAGCTGTTTTATGAAATAAGCGGTTCCGGCTTCCCTCTTTTTCTTCTTCATGGGAACGGCGGCAGCGGTGATTATTTTAAATATCAACTGCCCGTTTTCAGCCGTTATTTCAAAGTTTATACGGTTGATTTGCGGGGACACGGCTACTCCACGAATACGCAAAAAACGCTTTCCTTCTATTTATTATCTGATGACCTTTATCTTATCATAGAGAAGGAGAACATTCACTCTCTAAATATCGTTGGTTTCAGCGATGGTGCGAATATTGCCATGCGCTTTGCAGCCGACCACCCAAGTATGATCAAACACCTTGTGTTGAACGCTGGAAACACTACCTTCAAAGGGATGACTGCTTTAGCGCAAATCGGTGTTTACCTCGAATATTTCTGGTTTTCTCTACTTGCCGTTTTTCCAAAATGGCGAAATCGACCGGCAATCACTCGATTGATGATGAAAGATACTGGTATCACCGCAGAGGATCTTCAACTAATTACAGCTGAGACACTCGTCATAGTCGGTAAAAGAGATGTGATCAAGCTGAGGCACTCCATGTATATTGCAGATGAAATACCTCATGCAGCATTCGTTCTCGTACATGGACAGGGTCATCTTTTTGCACAAAAAAATCCGAAATTATTTAATACACATATTCTATCATTCTTATTGGAAAAGCAGGTGATTCTATGAAAACAGTTATACAATGGTTCAAAAATCGAGCAAGCTTCTTCAAATTGATTTTCATTATTTCTGTTCTTTTTATCGTCGTGAGTGAGCTTTCATCAATTGGAAAAACTATTTCTTTTGAACAGTTGAAAGTCATTTTTCTGGATTTGTCATTTTGGAAAGTTGCTTTGATGTTACTTATCGGGTTGCTTGCTGTGACACCAATGCTTGGCTATGACATTGTACTTAATCGAACCTTGAATCAAAAGGTCAAAAAATCCTACTTATTTGAAACTAGTTGGATGATTAATTCCATCAATAACATTGCCGGCTTCGGAGGACTGATCAGTATTGGTCTTCGATCGGAGCTTTACGGAAAAAACACCGATGGAAAAAAAGTAGTAAAAGCCTTATCCAAAATTTTGATTTTTTTGCTTTCTGGTTTGTCTATTTATAGTTTATTGTCCTTTCTTTTGGTTATTTTCGGTCACGACAATGACTTTCTCAAGCAATATTCTATCTGGTTGATTGGCGGAGGATTATATTTTCCAGCAATTATGCTGCTGACTGTCTTTAAAAAGGATGATTATATCGGTGATACCCCTCTTGCTTCACGTCTACAGCTGATTCTTACGTCCTTCTTGGAATGGTCTGGTGTTTTGGCTACCTTTCTTTTGATTGGTAAGCTAATGGGTATACCTTTTCATTCAGCTCAAGTTATTCCTTTGTTTATTGCAGCTTCTGTTATCGGAATTATCTCGATGATTCCCGGAGCTTTAGGGAGTTTTGATGTCATGATGATTCTTGGGCTTTCTTCACTAGGAAACATCCCAAGAGAAACTGTTATCGCGTGGCTGCTGCTCTATCGATTGTTTTATTATATTATTCCTTTTTTGATTGGTGTTGTTTTTTTCCTTAAAAACTTGAGCAGTAGTTTGAATGAACGCTATTCCGGTGTACCTAGAGAGCTTTCTATTGAAATCAGTCACAAGCTGTTGGTTTTTCTGATGTATTTCTCAGGGATAATGATTGTTCTCTCGTCAACAATTCCCGAAGCCTTCTCCCAGTTTCATTGGCTGAAACAGCTGAATCCCTGGTCTTTTCATTTACTCACTCAGTTTCCGGCAATTCTTTTAGGCTTTTCCCTATTGATCATGGGACGAGGAATTGCTGCTAAAGTGACTCGTGCCTACATTCCAACAATCGGTCTAATTCTATTGACGCTAGCCTACACTCTCTTCAAGGATTTGAGCTGGAGTGTCATTATTATTTTGGCAATTCTATTGCTTTTCGTCATTTTTTCTAAAAAAGAGCTTTATCGAAAACAATTGGTTTATTCTTGGGAAATGCGAACAATTGATGGTGTGATATTTGCAGCATTGATGGTGCTTTATGTCGTCATCGGCGTCTATAATCTACCTGCCTTTCCGCATCATCAACACCATGTCATCTCCTTCTTCCTGTTCCCTTCTGAACGGATTTGGTTTTCCGGATTTTTGGCAATCTTGATTATTGCACTATTCATGTTTGTTTTCATCCGTTATTTGCAGGGGAAAAAAATTGTGGTGGGAGAAGTCTTGGACTCAGAACGGGCATATTCACTTTTAAAAAAATACGGTGGAAACGCTGATAGTCAGCTAATCTTTCTTGAAGACAAGGATATGTATATTTATAAAAATCAGGCTGGCGAAGAAACTGTACTTCTACAATTCAAAACGTTTAACAATAAATGTATTGTCATGGGTGATCCTTCTGGAGAAAAAGATGATTTTGCTGATGCTGTAGAACAATTTATTCAAGAAACAGATAATTTAGGCTATCTTCCTGTTTTCTATGAAGTCTCTGAATCAATCGTACTGACGCTTCATGAATTTGGTTACGACTTCATTAAAATGGGAGAAGAAGCACATGTAGATCTTTCAAGCTTTACGATTTCCGGGAAAAAGCGCAGAGCAGACAGAGCGACAATGAACCGATTCGAAAAGGAGCACTATCGATTTGAGGTTCTTTCTCCACCATTCCTTCCTGAAACAATGGCAGAATTAAGAGCTGTTTCCGATGAATGGCTGGGAAATAGAAAAGAAAAAGGCTTTTCCCTTGGCTTTTTTTCTGAAAAATATCTGCAACTATCAGATATTGCTGTAGTTAAGGATCAGGCAGGGGCTATCGTTGCCTTTGCCAACATCATGCCGACGTATACCAAACAAGAAGGAACCATTGATTTGATGCGCTATAAACAAGAAGCACCTCCCGGAGTAATGGATTTTCTTTTCATTTCGATTTTCAACAGAATGAAGGAGGAAGGGATTACTTATTTCAATATGGGAATGGCGCCTCTTTCGAATGTTGGGACATCCAGAAAAAGTTTTATTCAAGAACGGTTTGCCTTTTTAGTCTATAAATTCGGCTCTACCTTCTATTCTTTCCAAGGTTTGCGAGCCTATAAAAACAAGTATGCCTCAAGCTGGGTGCCTCGGTATACCTTGTATTCACGTGACTCTTCAATCATTTATGTCATGATTGCCTTACTGATTATTGATAATGCACCAGTGGACAGTCCAGACAAAAAACTGCATGGCGTTAAACGAATTCTTAAAAATAGATACCAGCGTTAATATAAAAAGAACCAAAAGCGAGAAATTGCGACAACTGCATGTCATCTCTTGCTTTCGGTTCTTTTTTAATTCGACTTTTATATAAGAATACTGAATTCCTGATTTTTACAAGCAGTCCCTGTAATTGCTACATGATGATGCCCATCATCAACACGTCTCGTTTGGACAGTCAGACTGCCTTCTTTTTCCACATGTTTTCCTTGAAGCACGGTGATTTGCTGCATCGCTTGTTGTTGGTACACGTGATCCAGCAAATATGCCCCCATAACACCGGAGGCTGTACCAGTCACAGAATCTTCCACTGTTCCAGAAAACGGGGAAGAAAAATGTCTGGCTGTATAGATATCCTCTTCTATATTCGAAAATGCAAAAGGATGGATTGAAGATTTCGGCATCTCCTTCAACACATCAGGAAAGTTCTCGGTTTGAGGAACCATCTTATCCAATACACTTGACTCTCTTACAGGAACGATCAAGGTCCAAGAACCAGTATTTCCGTAAAGAATCGGCAGTTCAGCATCCAAATCAGATGCAACGATTCCCATTACCTCGCAAAGAGCCTCTTTCTCTCCATCAAATGCAACAAACTGAGCCGGCGACTGTTCCATTGTCATCTCCTCAGTTGTTTCCAGATAATTAACAGTAATCAAGCCAGCCTGTGTTTCTACAAGCCATGTTCTATCTTGTTTCTCCTGCTGAGAAAGCAGATAAATCGCTCCCATTGTTGCGTGTCCGCACAATGGTGTTTCATGGCCAGGCGTGAAATACCTAAGCTTGACATCTCCCAACTGGCTTTCACAGACAAAGACACATTCATTAAAGCCAACCTTCTTCGCTATCTGCTGCATCTCCTCATTTGAATAATCATCCCCATTTAAAATCACGCCTGCCGGATTTCCCAGTCCGGGCTGCTTCGTAAATGCATCTACTTGTACTACAAGACAGTCCATTTTATACTCTCCTTCATTTTTTGACTGATTATAGCATAGATAAAGAGGTTCTGCCAGAAATGCTGAGATTCCGGTTATCTGCTTGATTTGTTTGTTTTAAATGCAAAGAAAACTCAAATAAATCAAGGTATATAAGAATCTGTAAAAAAAGGGCCTTCAGCTATGGCCGAGAGCCTTGTTTTTATATTGGATATGAAGTAGAGGCGATTGCAAAACAAATTAGTTATATGAAACGTTCAAAAACAAAAGACAGCGTTCTTACATGAAATTTTATACGAATTATGATTTTACAAAGATTCATTTATGATATAGATTTGCTAATAAGCACTGTTAATCGTTATCTGTAATATCGATATTAGTAAATATGAATGATCTTGTTTTATTTCTTATTTTTATCGTATAGACTGCACCCGCTTTTAGATAGCGATATGAGTAACAGAGTCTGCCTTTATAATCGCTAATGTCAGGCTCCAAGTCAATCGTGCTTCCCTTTTCAAAGACTTGTAATTCAAAATCTTCCTGTCTATTTTCAACCAAATAAATTCTAATCGTAGCTTCAAGATTATGGTCATTGATTCTTCGTTCTATGGTTTTCTCTTCACCAGGGAAAAATACTGGTAATTGACTTCTAAGAGCAAAGAATAACAGGAGAAATCCAACCACAACGATTGTTAAAATGCTACTTATTTTTATTGTATTTTTTGAAGTCATCAATGCCCTCCTGAACCATATCTCCATCTTCTAAATTGTCACCATAACCATTAGCTTTCCAAATTTTTATAGCTTCAATTAGTCCTATTCTTATAGAAGGTATACCTCCATTTGGTTATTATCTAGTAACTCTATCGTTATTTATACACTGCTACAATTTGATCTCTTTAAATACTTTCTAAATTGTTATTTTTTTGGAAAAGCTTTTTATTTGAGGGGTCATCTTGTTTCTCACAAATACCGAATAAAGTCAGGACTTTATTTGATATAATAATTGCTACAAACAACTGTTGGATGAAAAGGAGGTTAAAAAATGAAATATGCTGCAAACATCATTACCACTATTCGTTTACTCGTTGCTTGTCTTTTGCTCTTCACAAGAGCATTGAGTCCGCTTTTCTTCCTTTTATATATTATTTGCGGTATCAGTGATATGTTAGATGGTTTTGTTGCGAGAAAAACCAATACTGCTACATCAACAGGTGCAGTACTAGATAGCTTGGGGGATCTGGTATTTTTAGCTGTCGCAGCAATAAAGCTTCTTCCTATTCTCCATCTTCCTTCTTGGGTTTTATGGTGGGCATTGCTTGTCGCCTTGATTCGTTTGCTTTCTTACCTCATTGGATATATAAAATATAGAAAGTTTGCCAGCTTGCATACCTACCTCAACAAGCTGACAGGCTTACTGCTCTTTCTTTCTCCCTTGCTCTATTTAGTCCTAGGCACTGTTTCACTTGCTCTCATCGTTATTGCTGCAGCAATTATTTCGGCCTGTGAGGAACTGTTCATCACGCTGCAGTCAAAGGAACTGGACAGAGACAGAAAAGGTCTCTTCTTGCACTGATTTATCTCCACCAAGTTGAGCAAACAAAAAATCAGACAGAACAGTCTTGCTTCGTTCCGTCTGATTGTTTTTTTATTTTTCTATTTCTGTTACGATCCCTGAGCCAACTGTTCGTCCACCTTCACGAATGGAAAAGGTTGTTCCCATTTCCACCGCAATTGGATGAATCAACTCTACATCAATCGTCACATTATCGCCGGGCATGACCATTTCAACATCATTTGGCAGCTCAACAACCCCTGTAACATCCGTTGTACGGAAGTAGAATTGTGGACGATAGTTTGTAAAGAATGGTGTATGACGTCCGCCTTCTTCTTTTGTCAGAACATAAACTTCTGCCTTAAACTTCGTATGAGGAGTGATTGATCCCGGTTTGGCAATAACTTGTCCACGTTCGATTTCATCACGATTGATCCCTCGAAGTAAAATTCCGACATTGTCTCCAGCTTCACCATAGTCCAATGTTTTTCTGAACATTTCGATTCCAGTAACTACAGCTTTGGTTGTTTCCGGTTTGATCCCAACGATTTCAACCTCATCATTGACCTTAACTTGACCACGATCGATTCGGCCAGATGCGACAGTTCCACGACCAGTAATAGTGAACACATCTTCTACAGGCAGCAGTAATGGTTTATCTGTATCTCTTTCAGGAGTTGGAATATATTCATCTACTGTATCCATCAATTCCATGATAGCCGCTTCTGCATCCGGATCTCCTTCGAGAGCCTTCAATGCGGAACCTTTAATTACCGGAATATCATCCCCAGGGAAATTATACTCCGTCAACAGCTCTCTGATTTCCATCTCTACCAAATCGATCAGTTCATCATCATCGACTAAGTCTGTCTTATTAAGGAAAACAATCAGATGCTTTACTCCTACTTGTCGGGACAATAGAATGTGCTCTCTTGTTTGAGGCATCGGACCGTCTGTTGCAGATACAACTAGAATCGCTCCGTCCATCTGCGCTGCCCCGGTAATCATATTCTTCACATAGTCTGCGTGTCCCGGTGCATCGATATGTGCATAGTGACGTTTTTCAGTTTCGTACTCCACGTGAGCCGTGTTGATAGTGATTCCACGTTCACGTTCTTCCGGTGCTGCATCAATACTAGCATAGTCCTGCGGGTTTGCCAGGCCTTTTTTCCCTAGTACTGTAGTAATTGCAGCGGTCAATGTTGTTTTCCCATGATCCACGTGACCAATAGTCCCGATATTTACATGGTCTTTACTTCTGTCATAATGTTCTTTTGCCATAATATGCAAACCTCCTATTTGTATTTGTAAGATCACCGAATGTTCGTTTTTATTTGACGTTCACTGACCTTTACTTTTCAAATTATATACCTTTTTTGAAATATGACAACTAATATGCTTACTAATAATAAGTATCGTTTTTTCGCCGACAAAGCAGCTTTTCAGCTTCAGATAAAACAAAAAAAGAGCAGTTTCCTGCTCTCTCGAGTTTCAGACAAATAACGCTGTATCTCAGCTTTTATGACTTTTTATAGTAGAACATCATGACGTTCTACTATATCTCATTAATAATTCCGCTGATCACTATTTTACAAAATAGCTAAATCCTTCATCAGCTTATCCACCCTTTTCATTTGAGCACTGGATAAATCAGGTTTTCGTTCATTGAGTACCCGCTGAAACGAAGTCTTATTTTCCTCATTTAGACAAATAGAGATTCTTTCAGCATGTTGAGGTACTTCTTTTGACCGACAAGTGCCCAGATGAGTCATCAGAAACGGAAATAGTTCTTTTTCATACCGACGATCAGCCTTACATAATTTTGCAAATACTGAGATGCTATTGTCAACTGTGATCACACTACCATTAGTATAGGCATATTTTACCTTATCGATCTGCTTATAAATCTTATCTGCCTTGTATTCAGTTATAGTAACCAATGCCGTCATAGCACCCCAAACGATCCGATTATTGCGGCTTGTCAGACTCTCTAAGAACACATCAACATGGTCGGAAATAAGCAACGGATTGCGCTCGCCAATCTCATATAAAACCTTGATACAATCATTCGCAATCCCCTTTTTCATCTGCAAGCCTTCAATAAGCTCTTGGATTCCTTCAGTATCCTCTTGCGCAACCAGTAACTCTGCCAGCTCTATATTAGGAGCTTCATCCTTTCGATTTTGACTAACTGCCAATTTCTCTAAAACCATCTGGTCTTCATCTCCTAAAGCTAAATTTTAGTTTGCTAAATTGCATCACAATTGATGCACGATAAAATTGATTTTGCTTACCGGATTGACTTCCTATTAGGATATTTTATTACATAGTTGACTAGCGATCATTCTTTTGTCAACACCCACTATACTCTATATTCTTCCTTCAATAACCCATACTCATAGGTATCCTGCCAAATCGGATTTCCTTGTTCATCTTTCCAGAAAAAAACATTTTTCTTCAACGTTCCTTCTCGTCTCATTCCTACACGCTCCATTAGTTGCCATGAAGCGGTATTCTCCGGGTTGCACAATGCAGTGATGCGATGGGCATCAAGTATTGTAAATGCATGCTGAACAACAGCTTGTACACCTTCAGAGGCATAGCCATGTCCCCAGAAACTTCTATTGAATACATACCCAATCATCCAAGTATCAAAGGCGCCTTTACTAAAATAAACATTCCCAATCAATGTGTCATCCTTTAAACAGACCGCATAAAAATCAGGATTTCCCGATCGTCTGATTGCTTCTTGTTCCGCTTCTTCCATTGAAAAAGCTTTATAAGGCTCATATTTTACAACTTCTTCGTCAGAAAGGTAATCATATAGTGCCGGACCATCTGTTTTCTCAAAACTACGCAAGTAAAGTCGTTCTGTTTCTAAATTATTCATCGTTACCCCTCTTTTTTTATCAATATCATTTATTTTATCAAAACCTATCACTATTTTCTATGCTCCTTTTACTCGTGGCAAAACAACTTACTAAGAAGATAACAAAAAAACAGGAAAGTCGATCACTCGAGGCTTTCCTGTTTTGCGATTTCTTTTTATTTTACAACTGTTTTCCCAATTGTTTCATTGGCTTTTACAGCTTGACCAGATTTTGTTAAATCATAAGAAGAAACAACATCCTGATTTGTAAATACAACGATCAAGTCAGATTTCTTTCCTGCTTTTTCCAAAGCAGATAAATCAATTGTCGCAATCTTGTCGCCGGCATTTACTGTTTGACCTTCAGTTACATGAAGTGTGAATGGTTCACCCTTCAATTCTACTGTATCTAAGCCCATATGCAGCAATACTTCGATCCCTGAATCAGTTAAGATCCCCATTGCATGTTTTGTTGGGAAAATATTTGTGATTTTACCTGCAACAGGAGTAAAGACTTCTCCGTTAGTTGGAAGTACTGCATATCCGTCACCCATCATTTTTGCTGAGAAGACGTCATCACTTACTTCACTGATTGGAACAACTTTACCGTCAGCTACTGCATAAAGATCAGTTGTGCCGCCAGCTACTGTTGCCGCTGGTGTTTCCAACTGTGCTTCAGGCTTTTTTGTTGCTTCACCTGCTGGTGCACCTGTAATTCCGCCTGAATTATGCAGCTTAGTCATTTCATCCGCAACAAACTGGACTTCGGTTCCAACAATAACTTGAATATTTTTATCATCGATCACTTTTACGCCAGGGACACCTGTCGCTTTGATCTTGCTTTGATCCACAGTTCCAGTATCTTTTACTGTTAAGCGCAGACGAGTTGTACAATTATCAATTGATGTTACGTTGCCTTGTGCGCCTAAGCCTTCATAAATTTTACGTGCCAATGACGCAAACTTGTTGTCGCCGTCAGCAACATCCGGTGTTTCTTCCCCATCGCCTTCTTCACGTCCCGGTGTCATCAAGTTGAATTTCTTGATTGCAAAACGGAAACCGAAGTAGTAAACTGCCGCAAGGAAAATACCTTCAACAATCAGCATCAACGGGCTGTTTGCTACTGGATTTTTCAAGCTTAAGAAGTAATCCACAAATCCGGCACTGAATGCAAATCCGGCAGTCCATTGGAAGAACGCTGCAACTGCCAATGACAGACCTGTAAATACAGCGTGCAGAACATATAATGGCCATGCAACAAACATGAATGAGAATTCTAATGGTTCAGTTACACCTGTAAAGAATGAAGCGAACGCTGCAGCCATCATCAATGAAGCTGTTGCTTTTTTCTTTTCAGGACGAGCGCTTTGATAAATTGCTAAAGCACCAGCTGGTAAACCGAACATCATTACCGGGAAGAACCCAGCTTGATACATCCCTGTTTTACCAACAATAGCCAGACCTTCTTCGATTGCCTTTTGACCACCAAGGAAGTTTCCGATATCATTGATCCCCGCAACATCAAACCAGAACACAGAGTTCAAGGCATGGTGCAGTCCAGTTGGAATCAATAGACGGTTAAAGAATCCGTATAGTCCGGCGCCAATGAATCCTAGACCGGAAATAGCTTCACCAAACGCTACAAGTCCGTTAAAGATAACTGGCCAGATGAAGTAAAGACCTGCCGAGATAACAACCATTGAAGCGGCTGCCATGATCGGAACCAGACGTTTCCCACTAAAGAAGGACAACGCCATCGGCAGCTTCACATTAGAGAAACGATTATACATTGCCGCTGCTACTAAACCGGCAATGATCCCAATCAAAACATTATTCTGGATTTTTGAAAATGCTGCAGCTACTTCACTGACATCATCCAATCCTTGAATCATTTGAACAGATGCAGGAGCCAATAGTTTTTCAGGAATCAGATAAGCAACCAAACCTGCTAAAGCAGCTGATCCATCTTTATCTTTAGACATTCCCAAAGCCAACCCTACAGCAAATAACAGCGCCAGATGTCCAAGAATCGCATCTCCGGCATTAAACATAAAAATAGTAAATACATTGACATTCGGATCTCCATTACCGACCCAGTTTGCAATCCCCATCAGGATCGCTGCAGCCGGAAGCACTGCGACTGGAAGCATTAATGAACGACCCATTCTTTGCATGTATTCTTTCATGATACATAACCCCTTTTCTATTTGTTTTTGATCATACGCAACCGCTCAATATGAATTGCCAGATAACCCAGCTCTTCACTCGGTACTTGATAATGAAAGTTTTTCATTAGTAGTACTTGAATTTTCTTTGCGATTTCGTAGCTTTCTGCATATTTTTTTCGAACAACATCGAGGATATCATCATCCAATACCGCATAATGATTCTGCTCAAAGCGATGGATGAACAAGCGTAGATGATTCGCCAAGCGTGAATAGCTCAGGCTCATCTGCTCAGAGTAGACATCGATATCCAGTTCTTTTTCAATCAATCGTATAATTTCAGAAACAATAGTAACTTCGCGTATACTCTTGCTGTTATCTGTCCGACCACCTCGAGCACTGTGAATATGGATAGCAATGTATCCAGCTTCATCATAACTAAACGGCAACCCCAATGTCTGAGTCAGATAATCCACTGCCCACTGCGCAATCGCAAATTCCTCACTATAAAGAATCTCGATTTCGTTCAGTAGTTTGTTTCGAACAATGATATTATTCTGAATATTCTCAGCAGCAAAAGCGATATGATCGCTCAAGCCGACATTGATATGGGCATTCAGCTTTTCGCCAAGAGAATTCTCAGCGTACTTGATGATTTCTTCTGTTGCAAAAAAATATTTCTCGTCGATTTGGGATAACAAGACCTGAAGTTTTTTCAGACCTTCCGGTTCCATCACAAAAATCCGTTCTATCTGCTGCGGATACAGCAAGTCATTCTTTTTTTTGTTGAAACCAACACCCTTGCCGACAGCAACTTTCTCCTGTCCTTCGTCAAAGACAAGAACTGCGTTTTGGTTTAGCACTTTTTTAATTTTCATAAACATTCCTCTTCTGCAGAAGTGTTTGCCTGTTTTCATCTCGATCGAAGACGCAAAAAAAGCATAGAACAATCCCATATAATAGTATGAAGGACTCACACGTATACGAAATTCTTCCATGCCTAGTATTATCTAGTCACATGAAAACATATTTACAATGTGTTAACATCAACCAGTTTACAAATTTCTTAATAATTTGTCAACCTTTTTCTATAATTATTCTTTTTCAGGAAAAACCAGCTTCCAATGGAGTCATCTCTTTTTTACATTTCCAGATCCTCTCATTCCTCACCAACTGAAAGATATTCTCATTTACAAAATGCCAAAAAGAAGGTATCATAAACGATAGCTAACGATAAAGGAGTCGAGAAGACAATGAGCGAAGAACAAAAATGGTCTGCTGAAGAAATTGAAGGGATCAAAGAAGAGATTTTAACAGCTCTTGAAACAGTAATTGACCCTGAATTAGGCATTGATATTGTAAATTTAGGCTTGATTTATGAAATAGAATTCGATGAAACCGGCGAGACGGTCATCAAGATGACCCTGACAACTATGGGCTGCCCTCTGGCAGATATCCTGACAGAACAGATTCACCAAGCTGTAGCTGACATTCCTGAAGTGAAGAATGTTGAAGTTAAGCTAGTCTGGTATCCTGCATGGACAACTGATAAAATGTCCCGCTATGCACGTATTGCTTTAGGGATAAGATAGTCTATTAAAAGAAAATTGAAAGGAGCTGCAGTCAACTGCAGCTCCTTTTCTGTTTCCTAAACAGCAAAATCGATGGAGCTGTACATGCTCAATTCGATAAGCTGAAACTTTTTGAATATAGTGAAACATCCGAAAGAATTACTGACATATCGTAATTCATATAGTGCACGTTTTTATTTAATGATATACTGGTCTACATATAAAAAGGAGTTGGTACCATGGAAATAAGAACCACCTTTAGTAACAACTGGTATATTTTAAGAAAAGATGGAAAAAGTTTTTTATTGGATATGACTGGAAATCGTTATTTCAATAAGTCGGCATTTAGGTTGTGGCTAACCAAGAAAAAAGCCTATATTTTAGCTGAAGAAGAAGCTGATATTTTAGTGAGGGAAAAGCTTTTTACTCAAGCACCTCCTTCTTGGTGGAGCATGCTAGCTTTTTTCAGTCTTTTATATTTTTTAGAGAGAATACATGTTTCTACATCATTTTCTCTTCGTTTGTCTTTGCTGATCCTCGCTCCAATTGCCCTCACGATTATTCTAGGCATTCGTAGTAAAAAAGAAGGTCAGCAAATTGAACAATTGCTTAATAAAAAAATCATTTATGCGGATTATGTACAGGTGGCTTTCAATGACAGAAAAGAAAAGATACGGTACATTTTCAGAAGGTTCCTGGCATTTATCATTTTTATTTTGCTGACTATCTTGACAGGCTTTGCTTTTTTTATCACAGGTTTTGCAACATTGCTTGCCTTCTATGCAGTTCTTTCCACTTTGCCTTTTGGAACGATTGTTCCTTGCCCGGCGAATGATCGGTGTAAGAACATCGATTTTATTCAAGTAAATGAAATCGTCGACGAAGTGAAGTCCATAGATTTGTAAAATATAAGACCATCATTACAAAATAAGCGGGACAGATTTTGATTAAAATCTGTCCCGCTTATTACAACACTAATTTCATTTTTTCCGTAATAAATACGTTATCCAGCCACTTGATTCAGCAGTATTTTCCAGCTCAAATCCCCATCTAGCCATATAGTCTGCAAATACAGTTGTTTTTGCAATATCTTTCAAATAATAATGAAGCTTCGCTTGCTCACATGCAATCAACAGAATACCATCCGACTTAAGTACTCGATAAATTTCTACAAAAGCTTTATCCAAGTCTTCCCAATGAAAGTGCGTTTGGTAAGCTGTCACTAAGTCATAGCTTTCTTTTTTCAACTGCGTCTCTTCTATACTTCTGACAAAAAATTGAACACCAACGACTGCTCGGTCATTTGCTGCTTGAATCGCCGCATCGGAGATATCAATACCAACAATCTGAGCATCTGGAAAATATTCCTTCAACAGCAATGTGGAAGCGCCGTTTCCAACGCCGATGTCCAAAATTCGTTCTGCTTTTCTCTCTGTAAAGACTGTCAAGGACCAACGAGCCATCGGAAGGTACACACGATTCCAAATCTTCATCATTCCTCGTCCGACGATTCCTGTAGGTTTCTTGGACTGCTTCATCAAGTAGAAGAACAAAAAAGTAATCACTAAAAGAACTGCCGCAAATAGAATCATCCTTGTCCCCTCACTTCTTTTTTTATGTCTCTTACCATCATAACATAATCCAAACTTGAGAATTTCAAACAAAAAAAGACCCTTCAAGAGAAAGGTCCCAGCAGCTCATAGATTCGGTTGATAGATAGCAACTAAATTTAAGCCTTCTTTTTTAGTACGGCTTTCAGCAGCAAAATTCCGGATACGATCGTTATTATTGCTTTCAAAAGCTGAATCTTATCGATTTTCTTGTTCGTGCTTTGCTTATTCATAACTCATCCCTCCAGTATTTATCCTACATTCATTTTATAACCAGAATGATTGTAATACCAGTAATAGGCAATGATCTAGTAAAATCTTTGACTTTTCTTATGCACGATTTTAGCGTGCTCAACACAGCCGAAGCGCCGATTCAAAAACAGAATTGTTAACCGCACAATCCATCAACCTCAATTTCATGATTGGCATTATAAGAAACATTGATGGCGTGATACGCAAAATAATCAGGACTGCACTCCAAGTACATAGTCATAGAAAAATCTGCTAAATCAGCGTCAAAAGTAATTCCCAAACTGTTGAAAAACAAACTGCCAGCGAAATCCTTCTTACTGATTGGCAGCTGCACCTGTTGTCCATTCTCTACTTCATAACACGCTTCTTTTCCTTCAACTTCTTGGGCTCCACTGACCCAATCTTCTGCTAACTCCAACATCCCATCATCAACTAAAGCATCAATGAGCATTTCTTTATTGTTTTCGACCCAGTTGATTTCCTTTGTGACAATCTTTACCAATAAATATTTTTCCTGTATGTTCAGTTCCTCCAATGGTTTTTCTAAAGAAACAGAAAAAGGAACCTCCTTTTCCCATAAGTCAGTAGAAAAAACATAATAATTCGTCAATCCCTTTTCCTTTTTCCATTCATGTATCGGCTGAACCACGACAACATGTCCCATGACATAACTCCTCTCCTATTAATTACTATATTTAAAGGCTCTTTATAGATAAGATTCACTTTTTGAATCTTGAAGAAATATTTGTATAAACCAATAAAAACAATGTCGGTAGAATGATCAACCAGCCAAAGAAATCGTTGATAACGGAAAACCAGACTGGAAGAACACATAAAACCGCTACATACAGCAGAAAAACGCCTAATGCTTTTCCAAGTGCTTTTCCATTAACCCTCTGTCGTTTCTCTTCGCTCATCGTATTATAGCCGGCAATCAGCATCAACCATTTTCCTCGTAGTAACTGTACGCCGAAAACCAAGCTCATTAGAGCAATCCCTAGTTGTAAAACCGAGTCTGAATCCATTTTTTCTACCTCCTTTTCACTTCCAACTTAAATTATAGCATATAGAAAACCGGGAATACCCTACACTCAAGTAGATAGTAAAAAAATTTGCGTGTTGAAGAAGGATTGGCTAAATGTAACATCAATGGTATGGTTGAATGAAAGAATGCTTATTAATGGGAGTAATCTATGAAAAAAATATTGGTTTGCCTACTGCTCTTGACCTTGTTTTCCGGTTGCACCAAGCCAAATCGTACTAAAAACCAAGAGTCAAAAATGACCTTCTCTACCAACTCGTCTACTGAAGGGGATCGATACATATCCTTTGTTCTAAATGAAGCAAAGGATCGTGTGACAATCACAAATAAATCAACAGACATCATAACCATCCATCAATCTGAAACGGTTACTTTAAAAAAGGATGGCGAAGATTGGGTCCAAAATGATGATGAAGAATATAGCGGGAAAAGTCTTCTGTATATGACATTCAATATCCAAAGCGGAGAAAGCTCAGATTATGACCTCCAGATTCCCTTTGATACCGGAACAATCAAAGTGATCTTTATGTATTCAGCAGGTCAAAAAGAATACCTGAAGGAAATCATTTTTGAAAAATAAACACGCCATTAAACACACGGATTCTCTCCTTTAAAACCATCGAGTCAATACAGAAATAAAAGAAGTGTGTGGAACAAACAGCGTCCACACACTTCTTTTATGATTGCTGCTTTAAATGACTACCGTGAAGCTTGCCGGCATTTAAATAAATCAATCCGGCTAGCAGCGATGGTGTAATTATAAAGCCAAACTGAGGCTTCAAAAGCATCAATAGCGGAATCAACAGGTACAGCACCACGTTCAATAGGCTGATATACCATTTCTTAACAATGTAATACATAGAAATCTGAAAAACAGCTCGAATCGATGCTGTAGGGTTTTTCATCTGAAAATACCAACAGTTGATACTTAAAGCAATTCCCATAGCTGCGAGAATGAAAAAGAACGGCATCAGCCACTGACCATTTGGGACCTTTATGAAGAAAAGTATGTCTACTGCCGCAATAATTGTACCCGCCAATCCCGGTAACCAGAGCAACAGTCCTTGTAACCAAAACCGGCGATAAGCCTTGAAAAAACTATGGACAGGTTCTACATCCAGTTCCTCTTTGAAGCTATCTATAACAGAGAATACTGCAGGCATAGCTGGGCCAAAAAAGAGTAAACTGCCAATAAAAGGAAGAACATTCCGACTATCGATTGCCAATAATAGAACTGCAAGAAAAAAAGGCAGTATCGTCAGTGTGAAACAAACACTGGTCATCAGAACAATATACACCCAGCGAAACAGCTTCATATAAATGTTATTATCAAAGGTTTGTTTTCGAAACATCTCTCTATCCCTCTTTCTTTTACCCCTTCATCCCTGAGGTAGCAATTCCCTCTACAAAATACTTCTGCATAGTCAAAAACACGATGCCAACTGGTAAAATAGATACTACTGAAGCAGCCATGATCAACGCATATTCTGCATCAAAGAGCCCGACAAACATTTTTAGTCCCAGCTGGATTGTTTTATTTTCTGTAGAAGATAAATAAATGAATGGCCCCATGTAATCATTCCAAGTATTCACAAAGGTGATGATTGTCAAACTTGCTAAAGCGGGCTTCGTCAGTGGTAAGATGATTTTTCGATAAATACCCCATTCAGTCAATCCGTCGATCCTAGCGCTCTCACATAGCTCATCAGGAATGCTGCTGTAATATTGTTTCAATAAGAAAACGCCGAAAGCACTGAATGCTTGAAGCAGTACCAAAGACCAGAGTGTATCTGTTAGACCGATTTGACGCATCATGATGAATTGCGGAATCATATAGGATTGCCAAGGAACAGCAATAGTGGCGATATAAGCAAGGAATAATGTATCTCGACCCCGAAAATGCATCTTTGAGAAACCATATGCTGCAAAGCTGGATGTCAACAGCTGGATCAATGTGATAATAATACTTAAAAAGGCCGTATTTTTGAAGAAGGTTACAAGCGGAATACGTTCCCAAATCACTGAATAGTTCTCAGGATGCCATTCCTTTGGTACCCATTGGATTGGGATCGTAAATACCTCATTATTCGTTTTGAAAGAAGCGGACAGCATCCAAATGAATGGAACCAAAGTAATCAATGCCAAAACCAGCAAGAGGCCGATCAATAGGATTCGTCCAAGGGTCACTCGTCCTTTTTTCTCTTTCTTTTTTTCTTCCGTTTTTAATGCAGTTGCTTCCATATATCTCGCCTCCTTATTAGCGTTCTCGTAGTTGATTCCATTTGAATTGCACAACAGTGATCAGCAGAACAATTACAAATAACACCATAGCGATTGCCGATGCATAACCAAAATTGAATTTCACAAAGGCTTCATTATAAATGTTATAAACCAGAACATTCGTTGCTCGCCCCGGTCCTCCTCCTGTCATTACCTGTACCAAATCGAAAATCTTGAAACAGTTGATCACCAACATGATCGTCACAAAAAAAGTTGTCGATCTTAATGACGGCAGTGTCACGTTCATGAACTGTTTCCATTTATTTGCCCCATCCATTGAAGCTGCTTCATACAGCTCTTTGGGAATACTCTGAAGACCTGCCAAGTATAAAATCATATAATACCCCATCCCGCGCCAAACACTAACGATCACAATTGCTGTCAGCGCCCAATCTGAGCTGGAAGTCCAGCCAGGCGGGTTTTCTATAAAATGACGCAAAAATTGATTGATTGGCCCCATAGTCGGATGGAAAAGCATATTCCAAACCACTGCTATTGCTACCAGAGAAGTGACGTATGGGAAGAAAAAGGCGGTTCTAAACATCTTCATTCCACGAATTTTTTGATTCAGCAGGATCGCCAAGCCTAAAGAAGCAATCAAGGTTAGCGGAACAACGCCAATTGTGTAAAGGAATGTATTCTTTAATGAAATCCAAAAGGTGTCATCGCCAAGCATCTTAGTAAAATTCTTCAAACCGACAAACTCAGGTGCTGAAAATGAATCCCAGCTCATAAAGGCCAAAACCAGTGAAAATACAACAGGGATCAAGGTAAACAAGAAAAAACCGATAAAGTTTGGCGCAATGAATGACCAGGCAATCAATGTATTTTTCCGCTTTAATCGACCAGCGGCTTTTGTTTTAGATGTAATTTCCATAAAAAAGCTGCCTGACAAGTCTATTGGGGCTTATCAGGCAGCAGTCCCCCTTTCTTAAAGCTCCTCACAGCTGCTTTTTTTACTCCATGAGGGTCTTATTCTATTTCAGATTTCACACGTTTTTCCATGTTCTTGATGCCGTCTTTCGGTGTTTCATCATTCACAAGAATCAGGTCATGCTCTTCTTGCAAAATTTTATCGATTGCTGGACCATTTTTATCTACCGGAAATTCGATAGCAACATTTTCCGGATTAAAAGCAGTTTTCGATACTTCATCTGAAGGCATTCCTTTCCGTGAAAAGTACAGATCATCAATTGCATCCGTTTTATAGGATGGTACAACCCCAACTTCTGCTAAGACCTTAGCGCCTTCTTCTCCTGAACAGAAATCAAGAAACTTTTGAGCTGCTTCCTGCTGCTTAGAGTTTTTATTGACTGCAAATGCCGTTGGGGAACCAAAGGTATCAATTGCTTCCCCTGCTTCTTTTTGAGGAATTTGTGCAATGCCCCACTCTACATCTGTTTTACCTTCATCCTTATTCGTCAACAATGCACCCATATACCATGTACCCATATACATCATTGCTGTCTTGGAATTTTCAAATTGAGACTGGTAAGTGACCTTTGTAGACTTAGCTGTCCCAAAGTCCATTTGAGACTTCGCATCCTGCATACGCAGTGCACGATCATAATAATCTGTCATATAGCTATAATCCGGATCAAGCAAGTTGCCGTCATTTTGAGCAGCAGCAATTGCCTGGATCGTTGAACGCCATGTATGCTGGTAAGCACCATAAACCTGTTCTTCAGGCTTGGAGAGTTTTTCAGCAATTTCTTCGTATTCTTCCCAAGTTAAATTATCCGGATAATCTATCCCTGCTTCATCAAACATCGCTTTGTTGTAATACAACACCCAAAAATCTGTACGATAAGGTTGAGCATACGTTTTTCCGCTAACTTCATACATCTCATAGCTGGCAGCTGCAGGTTCGATATCTATATCCTTCAGATGATCTGTCAAATCAACCAATTGATCACGTAAGGCATAATTAGAATAAGAAAGAAGATTTTTCATCGTTAGGATATCTGTTGTATCTCCTGATGAAAGCATTGTCGTAAGCTTCGTATCATAATCATCCGAAGCGATATCTACAGGAGTAACGGTGATTCCGGGATTAGCTTCCTCAAATGCTCGGAATAGCTTTTCGAATTCAGGGGTCGTATCATAGTTCCAAGTTGTGACCGTTAATTCAATATCCCCATCTGATGCAGTGGAATCCTTACTTCCAGATTTATCAGAGCCTCCTCCACATGCTGTTAATCCAGCAGCAAGTCCCAGTAGTGCAACAGTAGTTAGACTTTTTTTCCAAAATTTCATTTCAAGACCTCCAATATTTTTTATACTTCAAGGTTCCCCTTGATATTTACCAATAGCTGTACCAACTGATTGCCAGTCGTGTCAGAGCTTCTACATAGTAATAGTCGCCCCAAATCATACACTCATCCACACCTTTATCAGAATTCTTGTCGTATACACCATGCAGCAGCAGACCATTCGAATTTGGAGTATTCCGTGTCGTATAGTTTTCTGCTAAAGCAGCCATGATGTCCAGTGCGGCCTTTTCATAGGTCTCATGCTTTTCATCAGAAAGCGGCAATTGCTTTGACAATTCCAACAAACCGCAAACCGCAATCGATGCCGCTGAGCTGTCTCGTTCTTCTCCGCTTCCATCGCTGAACACTAAATCCCAATAACAAATTTTGTCTGCTGGTAGTTCTTCAATAAAATAGTCTGCCAGATGCTTTGCTGTTTCTAAAAAGGAGACATCTCCTGTATAAAGATAGCTGAGTGTAAATCCATAAATCCCCCATGCTTGTCCACGTGCCCAACAGGAGCTGTCTGAATAGCCCTGTGCGGTTTTACCATCTAAGGCTTCACCAGTTTCCGTATCAAAGAAATAGGTGTGGTAGGTTGTATAGTTGGGACGCACAATGTATTTTTGTGTCTGCAGTGCATGAGCGTAGGCTGCCTTTTCATAGCGTTCATCTCCTGTTGCTTCTGAGGCAAAATATAAAAGCGGCAGGTTCATCAAACAGTCAATGATCATTCTTCCACGTTCGTTCGGATCGTTCAAATCCCCCCATGCTTGGATGATTTTAGCTTTAGGAGAATAACGCTTCATCAATAAATCTGCCGCTTTGACAGCTAACTCTTTAGAAGCTTCATTGCCATTCACATGATAATCGGCAATTGCTGACAAGATGTAGAGAAAACCAATATCATGTGTTTCTAATTCTACCTCCTGATCCAATCGCTTCTTGAAAGAGTGAAGCTGACTGGAAATGGTTGAATCAAAGTCTGCCGAACCCGTCAGCTCCTTCGCCAAAAAGAGCATACCTATCCAAAAGCTGGCTGTCCAATCGGTGTTTCCCTCCGGTTCATAAACCTGTTCTTGACTGGCAGCGGGCGGGACCAATACTTCAAAGGTCGATTGATTTTCCCGAATTTTTCTTAAAACATAATCAATTTCTTTCGGCAGCCAGAACAGGCTGTCTTTTACTGACACAGTTTCCATAACTTCCTCCTAGTTTTCCAATGCAGCGAACCAGCTTTTCTCTGCCTGTGTAATAATGATTTTATTTCTCTCAATTGAAATTTCCGGATTTTCCAGCGTTTCATCAGATAATCTACCACTGATGACAGAAATCAACACATGGTTTCCTTTCTCTAGATGTCCTTTGATATGCGGCAGCATCGTTACCGGATAAAATAAATTAGTATTCGGTTCTGTCCGCACGACATCAGCCTTATCAAATCCATAGATCCCTTCCACACTTGAGATACCTTCTGTCGTTTCATACATCGCTCGTTGTCCATCGATCAAGGGAGCATGTGCTTCATTCAGCGGCAGACTGAATCCGCCTTCATAAACATCAATCATACGCTGCGTTTGGACCTCATGAATCCGTATGTGACAGTTCGTTATAGGGATGATCGTACTCTTGATCGTCACATCGCTCCATGGCTGCCAGTAATGAATGATTCTATCTGAGCCTATTTCATAAGTGATATCCTGATCTTTGCTTCGGAAATGGCAATCATTCTCTGCTACAGCTAAACAGCTGTCAAATGCTCCTTCATAGTAAAGGTAGCTGCTTTTCGGTACGCTGAAGCCAAATTGCGAAGAGTAAACAAACTTGTTGTATTTTGCTCCGGCATGATTTTGAAAATGAAGAAACTGCCCTGCTGGAAATACTTGAAGATGACTTCTATCATCGTTGTACTGATAAAAACTGCGGCTTTCAGGAAGACTCAATGGGTTTTCTTCGATTTGCAACGGCTGAGGCTCTGCTTGCCAATATGGATGATCCTCAGGGACTGCTAATAGAATGAATGTCTTGAATGACCAATATGGAGAACCCGGTGCATTATATCCTTCGGCAAAGGTCAAATTCTGATAATGATACCCTACAGAAAGTAGTCCTTCCGGAGTGAATATTTCATGGTTCATCCAACGATGCATATGACGACTGATCAACCCTTTAATTTCTCCCCATGGCAAAGCCTCCACATTAGCGAATACTAAAGCGCTGAAAAAGGATACCTGTGCAAAACGGTAAGTCAAGCTGCGCCCAAAAGGGATCGCTTCGCCAGTACTGTCGAACCAATATTTAAAGGTCTGAGCAAATAATGTTGCTCGTTTCTTCATCTTCTGAACACGTTTTGGATCGTCCTCTTCCATAAAACGACAGTATAGTAAGCTATAGTAGTGGATGGCAAATGAGACGTAATAATCGATTTGTGTTTCAACGCCGTCAAAATACCAGCCCTTCCCTATATAAAATGAATCAATTATTGCTAAATCCTGATCGATCATTTCCTGAGAGTACGGTTTGCCGCATTTTTTCATAGCAACATTGACTAACACTCGGAAAAAATGCCAATTATTTTTTGGAATCGTATGCTCGTTCGCCTGAATCAACCATTGATATAGATTTTCTTGCTCGTCAATGGTCAGAATGTCCCATGTCTTCTCCTTGTTTAAAAGTAAGAATGTGCTAAGAGAAGCCATTTCAACAATCAGCTGGTCAAAATTTGTCACTTGACCCCAATAAGCTGGATTATCAGGATCAGTACCTGCTTTGATACCATGCATATAAGTTTCCAAAATCGAATGATCCTGTGTTGTCAAAAATGGGCCTAAGCCCCATAAAGGTCTCAGAAAAGCTTCGGCTTCTCGCTTTGTTTCAGTATAAACAGTTCCGTGACTACCCAATTTCAGGTGTCCAGGATCATCAGCCTGAAAAAACGGCAGCACTGGTGATAATAAATCTAGAAACCCTCTGCTGACCTCCTCCTTTGTTTCAAATGTGTTTTCTTTGATTCGTTTATTCAACATGATTCCTACCCATCCTTTTCAATCAGAATACCTTTGAGAAATCCATAATATTCACCATAGACTGTCACGTCATCCCCAACCTCAAAATCATTTTCCTGTTCATTAAATACTTGATATTGACTATTTTCGCTAATTAGAATAAAACGATCACCTTTCTTCAATACCTTTTCACTGCTATCACTCTTTAAAATCGTTCCTTTGATTTGCACGAATTCATTCAAAGGAACTTCTCCATCTTGAAACGCTTGATTTGAATAATGCTTCGCCTTCTCTTTTATGTTTTCTACCGCTTCCTTACTGAAAGAAGCTTGTCGTTCACTCTCCCCTTTCATTTCAGAAGAGCAGCCGGATAGAAATGATAGAAGTAAAACTGATAAAAGCAAATACCTACGTTTTCTTTTCACAAAACCGCCTCCCTTTCATGTAAAACGCTTTCTTTAGGAAAATTTTACTATTTTTTACAAAAATAATCAAGCTTTTTTAGTAAAAATATTTTTTAAGACTTGATTTTTTTTACTAAAAAGAAATATACTATGGGTATAGAGAAAAAATCATAATATGAGGAGGTATGACTATGGCAACAATCACAGATATTGCACAAGCAGCGAATGTGTCGATTTCAACTGTTTCCCGTGTGCTGAATTACGATACAACTCTCTCCGTTACTGAAGAAACCAAACGGAAGATTTTCGAAACAGCTGAAAATCTGAATTATACAAAGTACAAAGCAAAGAATAAAAAAAGAATTATAGAAAGCGCTGATGCCCATGCAGCTGAGAAGAAAAATGAACGATCGATCGGTATCATTCAATGGCGCACCGATGATGAGGAATTAGAAGATATTTATTACATGTCTATTCGCTTTGGTGTAGAAAAGCGAGCGGCTGAGTTAGGCTACGACATTTTGAAGCTCTCTCAAATTGATGATCAGTCCATCAAAGCCGTTGACGGACTTCTCGCTATCGGAAAATTCACACAGGAGACGCTTCAACAGCTTCAGCAGCTCCATCCGAACCTTTGTGTCATTGGCAGTAATTTCCCATTAGAGGATTACGATTCAGTCAACACAGATTTTTCACAGGCAACGGAGCTGGCACTCAATCACCTGTTTGAGCTTGGTCATGAGAAAATTGCTTTTATTGGAGCAGAAGAAAGTCAAAATCTGCATGGCTATCGCCGCTATAAAACGCCAACAGCAAACATGTACTTAGACATGATCAATGATCGTCAGCTTTTCAAGGAGAAATATTTTATCCTCAAGGAAAATAGCCGTTTAGATGTCAGCACCGGAGAAAAAATGACAGAGCAGGCCTTGAAGGATTGGACGGATGACCTGCCAACTGCTATTTTAGCTGCAAATGATGCTTTCGCAATCGGTGTGATCCACACGCTGACAGCTCATAACATCAAAGTGCCTGAAGAAATCAGTGTGATGGGAATCAATGATCTGTCGATTTCACGTTATGTCTCTCCCCCATTGTCTACTGTCCACGCCTTTACCGAGGAAATGGGTGAAACAGGGGTTATGACTTTGCATGAGCGTTTAGAAAATCCGGGGATCTCACGTAGGATTTTCCTCAGTACAGAACTGATCGTTCGAGAATCGACGGCTGTTCCACGCCGGAAAAGCTAGCTTCATACACTAAAAAACTGTCACGCTCGGTCTTCAGCCAAGCCATGACAGTTTTTTATTTATTTTTCCAGATTTTTCTATACTCATCAGATAAATCATGCTGCTTCATTGCTCAGTTTTTCCTAAGTTTGGAACAGCTGTCAGAGTAATTTGACTATTGCTCTTCCCTTCTGATTCAAACAGGATGATTTCGTTCTCCCCTTCCTTTAAAAATGGTGCTGGAAGGTACAAATGCTGCTGTGGCCCTTTCTCCCAATATCGACCAATATTATGCCCATTGACCATCACAAAGCCTTTTCCCCAACCAGTTAGATCAACAAAAGTGTCCCCAAGTTCTGTTACCGAAAAACAGAAGCGATAAAAAGCGGGCTGCTCTGCCTGCCATTCTTTCGTAAAGTCCAGAGTAGTCAAGTCCTCCATTGGCAGACTATATATCGTCCATCCACTTTGGAAAGCGCCGTTTATAATGACACCATCTTCGATCCCCTTTAGCTGATGATTCATTCTGACTGAGTAATTGACACGTCCCATATTTTCTACTAGAATCCCTAAATCATTCTCCTTATTCGTCAAATCAAAGGAGAGCTTTTCCCCAATTTCCAAATCATACTGTGTCTTCAGATGTCTATTATTTAGGAATATTTGTGCTCGGTCTGCACAACCAATCAGACGAAAGTCCTCAATTTGGCGAGGTTTACCGATTGAGCTTTGATAATAAATGTACCCAAACGCCTGATTCAGCTCCTCCATAGTCAACGGATAATTACTGATTGTTTTTACCGATAGCTGATCAAGATTTCCAAACAAAGAAGTACGCTCTGATACAGGTATTGCGCCATAGTTGATTTTCTTTATTTCAGTCGAAAAGCTCACTTCAGGAATGTCTGTATATTTAGCAATTACCTTTTGAAACTTTCGATACTTGTCTGTGATATCTCCCCATTCTGTCAAAAGTGCATCATAGTCATAGCTAGTGACATCAGGCGCAAGCTTCTCATAATAATTTGCCCCACTGGTAAAACCGAAATTTGTCCCGCCGTGAAACATATAGATATTGACTGACCCCTGTGCCAAAATATCATCCAGCTCCTTAGCTGCTGTCTTACCATCAGTTGTATGGTGAATCGAATCTCCCCATGCATCAAACCAGCCAATCCAAAACTCCATGACCATTAATGGTCGCTTCTCCCCGTGAAAATCACAAAGACGTTGAAAGTGCTTCTTCACATCAGAACCGCAATTGATTGTAGGAAGAGCAAGCTCGGAAATCGATCCATTCTCCAGCATATCTCCCCAAGGTCCGTCTGATGTAACAAGCGGTGTTTCTACTCCATATTGGCGCAATAATTGAACTAGCTTTTTCAGGTATGATTGATCATTGCCATACCCGCCGTATTCATTTTCTACTTGAACCAGAATAATAGGCCCACCCTTAGTGATCTGTAGATCCCTGATTTCAGGAAGCAAACGGCTGTAATATTCCTCAACTTTTTTCATGAATACAGGATGATCGAAACGCAGCTTTGTCGTTCGATCTTTTATCAGCCAGTACGGCAAGCCTCCAAATTCCCATTCTGCGCAAATATACGGTGCTGGTCTCAGGATTACCTTCAGCTCGAGATCAGCTGCCAATTGAATGAATTTTCGTAAATCTAACTGTTTTTCAAAACAAAACTCCCCTTCCTGCGGCTCATGAAGATTCCACGGAACATAGGTCTCAACAGTGTTACATCCTAATGCTTTTAGCTTTTCTAAACGATCCTGCCAATATTCCGGTACCACTCGAAAATAATGAATAGCGCCTGAAATGATTTTGTAAGGCTGGCAATCATAATAGAACTCCTCTTGAACATCAAATGTATGCATCAGTGTCCTCCCTTAATGATTCATTCATCTTCACTCTAACTCTGATTACTGCTTCCACTCCAGCTTTGTAAAGCGCTTGGATCCTATATGCTTTCTGTTCCTTACCTGAATGATCCCGATAGCGCTCTGTCAATACAGTGATGTCTGTAGTTTCAAATCCAATTTCACAAAAGCTTTGCTTCCCTTGCAAAAAGACCCTCTGCCCCTCTATACGAGGTTGAAGTTGCGAAACAAAATTCTCAACAACCTCATTGTCAGCAGTATCAAATAGAAAATGATCTGTCAGTATACTTTCACGTTGCTCTGTGTTCACTGCAAAGGAACGTCTAAAGCTTCTCAACTCCTCATTTTTACTATATGTCTCCTGCAACTCCATCGAAAAGTTCAGCTGAGTTGACTGTTTATCGAATGACACATTTTCAGCAGATACTGCCCCAGGCTGCTGCTCTTCTCCATTTATGCGGGGGATATGATGACTAGTTGCACCAGCAGTGAAGTATCCATAGCGTTTATCCTCATTGAAATAATCTCGTGTATACTCTCCGGCGCCAAGGTCAGTCAGAAACAGTTCATTTATATCCCCTAGAACAAAATGCCCGATATCTAAATGATTATGACTCTCTTCATTTGATCCGCCTTTGGCGGCAAAGAAAAATGCTGGTTCCTGCCTTCTGCTCATCAGCCATTGTGCATCTGAAAAATAATGACAAACCGTTAACTGAGAATCTGTCTGAGCTCCTTCTTTCTTCCAGAGTAAATTACGTAAAAGGGGTGCGAAACGATAACAATGATCGAAATCCAATGAGCTTGCTTCCGCTAACTTTGGTATTGACACATCAAATCGATTTTTACAAAAATTGATTAGTCCACTTGGTAAGGTTGGCTGAGAATAATCTGAAAAAGGGACGAACTGTTTTTGATCGATCATTGTAAAATAAGGAAAAGCCGCTATTGCCTTTACTTTGGGCAGCTTCAAATATCGATCCTCCTGCAGCACCTCTTTCAACATCTCTGCGTAATAGATAAAATAACCAAAGCCATAGCTCCAATAACTGACACCTTCTACACAGGCGCCATCCTCTCCAAAGCCTCGCAAATAGCTCTGCATCGAAACATCCAGACGATCAATGATAGGCTGTAATCGCTGATCTGTTTGTTCTATCAAAGATAGCGCTGTCATTCCGAGGCATCCCGCAATCACTGCACTCCAATTGTTTTCCTTCTGCTCCCAAGCCCACTGCTGTTCTTCAAAGGGCAGTAAAATTCTACGTTCAATTTCTGACATCATTCGCTGTAAAATCAATGGTGATAATTTTGAACCAATCAATCGGTAAAGTTCAGCTAGTGTTTGTCCTGTCTCTGCTGCAAAAAGATCGATACAGGCAGGTGCTTCCTCAGCAAACTCATTCTGATCGATCGACAGATGTGCAGGTAACGCCCAAGTATATTCATTGCATATCTCCCAAATAATCTGTTCCAAAAATTGAAGCGTTTCTCTCGAATCTTCTAAATAAACAGCTAATCCCATCACTGCAAGCTGACGGCGACGTTTAAAATACGCTAGCTCGAAGGTTAAGCGATCGCCGGATACTAAGTAATTTTCATACCCTGATACCGGTAATGAGACAACTGTCTGAGACAGCAGATATTCTTCGGCAGCGTCTCTGATTTGCTGTTCCAGTCTCTGTGTATACTTCATTTTTATTCTCACATCCCTCACTATTTTTTTAACACTAAGAATGATGCATCATTTCTGCTTTTAATAAAATGTATTATTTTACTAAAATTTTACTAATAGAATACCAGATGTCTGTTCTTTTTCCAACTATATTTTTCGATTTAGGCAGTTTTTTTCTCAAAAATAAAAAAACTGCCTGATTTCTCTCCATTCAGCAACCGCCAAATGGATAAAATCAAACAGCTTTTATTTCAATCCACCAATCTATTCACAGTCAAGTGAAATTAGATCATCGTATGTTTCCCTTCTTATAACTAGCTTGTCTTCGCCATTTTCGACAAATACAACAGCCGGTCTAGGGTTTCGGTTATAGTTACTAGCCATTGAATAGCCATAAGCTCCTGTACTAGTCATGGCAAACAAATCTCCTGAGACCATTTCAGGCAACTTGATATCTTTGATCAGAATATCGCCTGATTCACAGTATTTCCCTACTACTGCAACGTTTTCCATATTTCGGTCACTGATCCTATTTGCCAGCAGACCTGTATACTCCGCGCTATACAAAGCGGGACGAATATTATCTCCCATACCGCCATCAACAGAAACATAGTGGCGAACCTCAGGAATCTCTTTTTGTGAACCAACAGTGTAGAGGGTCGTCCCTGCTTCTGCTACGATACTGCGCCCCGGCTCTATCCAAAGCTCAGGCAGCGGATAATCCTGCAAGCTGCACTGCCCCTTCACTGCCTCAACGATTGCCTGTACAAATTTTTCCGGTTCAAGAGGTGTATCGTTTTCGGTATATTGAATACCAAAACCGCCCCCCATATTTAGGACTTCTGCAGTATAACCATAATCTGCCTTCCATTCTTCCAAAATAGCCACCATTCGCTCAACAGCGACAAGAAAACCCTCGGAAGAAAAAATCTGAGACCCGATATGGCAATGAATCCCTTTTAATGTCAAACCTTTAGCAGCTACTACTTTCTGCATTGCTTTTGTTGCCTGACCGCTATTCACATCGAAGCCAAACTTAGAATCCACCTGACCTGTCAAAATATAATCATGTGTTTCAGCATCTACCCCAGGTGTTACCCGAAGCATGACATCTTGTGTCACACCTTTTGCAGTAGTCAACTCTTCTAATAGCTCCAGCTCATAAAAATTATCAACAATAATCATACCTATTTGGCTATCTAACGCCAACTCAAGCTCTGATTTTAGTTTATTGTTTCCATGAAATTCAATATTTGCCGGTGTCATGCCGCCTTTCAATGCTGTATATAATTCTCCACCCGATACAACATCACAGCCAAGACTTTCCTCTTCCAGCAGTTTGTACATCGCCAAACAGCCAAAGGCTTTACTGGCATACACTACCTTATTCTTGATCCCCAGTTCATCAAGTGTCCGCTTGAATCCTCTGGCTTTTTCCCGAATGTGTGCGACATCATAAATAAACAGCGGTGTTCCATACTTTTCAGCAAGTTCTGTTGTATCACAACCACCAATGACAAGATGGTCTTTTTCATTGAATTCTGCTGTACCAAATAATAACGACATTTTTTCACCTTCTTCATTTTAGTTATCAATGATGATAACACAAAAATGAAAAAGTTCCTATCTGTTTTTTCATTTGAATTTAAGTGATTTTTTTGAAAAAACCAGTGATTTTCCTGTTTATTTAAGTAAGTGGATAAAGAATTAGACATTGATTATTTGATATAGTTTCCGTAATAGAACGAACGACACCGCCATTATATAATTGACGAAGAAGCAATCATCAGAAAATCTGCTCCTACTCTGTCACCTCATCGTTGTAAACTTAACTGATTCCTGCTAAATAACAAATTATCTCTTTTATTACTCAAATTTCGATTCTTGAGCGATAGTCAGAATGGCTGCCGGTATTCTGTAAGGTGAGCAAGACACATAATCAATTGGCAGTTTTCTTAGGAAACGAATAGACTGAGGATCTCCTCCAACCTCTCCACAAACACCAATTTTACTGCCCTTTGAGGTTTTATGAATATTCGCAACGGCCATTTCGATCAACTGTCCCACACCTTCCTCATCAAGGTGTTGGAACGGATCGGCTTTCAACAGATCTTGTTCAATGTATTCTCCTAAAAATTTTCCTGAGTCATCCCTCGAGAAACCAAAAGTAAGCTGCGTCAAATCATTCGTTCCAAAGCTGAAGAAATCCGCATACTCTGCAATACCATCCGCAATGAGGCAAGCTCTTGGTGTTTCGATCATCGTTCCTATTTTATATTCAAGCGCCTCACTGTTTAATACCTCTTGGATCACTTGATCCAAATGCTCTCTCAGAAGAGCCATTTCTTCTTTCGTACTGATCAACGGAATCATAATTTCCGGGATAGTTGTAAAGTCCTGTTCACGATTTACTGCCAATGCAGTCTCAACGATTGCTTTTACTTGCATCTCATAAATTTCCGGAAGGCTCACAGCAAGTCGACAGCCTCGATGCCCCAACATCGGATTTTGTTCCTCCAGCTCGTCCATTCTCTTGCGTATCTGTGCCGGCATTCTTCCGGTTGCTGCTGCCAGCTCCTCGATCTCTTTGCCTGTTCTTGGAAGAAACTCATGGAGAGGAGGATCTAATAGTCGGACTGTACAGGGACGTCCTTCCATCAGCTGAAAAATTTCTTTGAAGTCCTGCTTTTGATAAGTCTTCAATTTTTCCAATGGTTCTTTCAACCCTCTTTTGTCTTTAGCAAGAATCATTTTTCTCATTTCACTGATTCGTTCTTCACCAAAAAACATATGCTCTGTTCTTGCCAGACCAATGCCATCTGCGCCAAGGTTCAAAGCCGTTTTAATATCCTCCGGTGTTTCTGCATTAGCAAAGACCTTCAACTCATTGATTTCTTTTCCCCAGCCTAAAACCTCCTGCAGAAGCTCCTGTTCGTTGCCTTCTCGCTTTGAAATCGTTCCTCGATATAGCTGACCTGTTGTTCCATCAACAGACAAAATATCTCCAGCTTTGAAGACATGCTCCCCACAGATAATCTGTTCCAAAAACTCATCTACCTGTAATGTTTCACATCCAGCAACACAGCAAACACCCATTCCTCGAGCAACAACAGCAGCATGTGACGTCATTCCACCTCGTGAGGTCACGATTCCTTCACTCACAACCATTCCTTCAATGTCTTCTGGAGAGGTTTCCTGCCGAACCAAAATCACTTTTTCCCCCCTCAATGTGGCGGCCTTTGCGCTTTCGGCAGTGAAATAGATTGCACCACTGGCCGCTCCCGGACTTGCCGGAAGACCTTTCGCTATTGATACAGCCGCTGCTAGTTCTGCTGGATCAAATACAGGGTGAAGCAGCTGTGTGACCATCGACGGAGTAATACGCTGCAGCGCCTCTTTACGTGACAGGATTCCTTCTGCTACCATGTCAATACAGATTTTAAATGACGCTTTAGCCGTCCGTTTACCGTTTCTAGTTTGTAGGATATACAGCCTTTGATCTTCAATTGTGAATTCAATATCCTGCATATCCTTATAATGAGCTTCTAAACTTGAACTGATTCTTTCAAACTCTTGATACACCTCTGGCATGGATTGCTTTAGTCCGGCAATCGGCTGTGGCGTACGAATCCCTGCTACAACATCCTCTCCTTGGGCATTCAGCAGAAATTCTCCAAAGATTCCCTTCTCACCGGTTGACGGATTTCTCGTGAAAGCTACTCCCGTCCCGCTTTCAAAACCAGCATTGCCAAAGACCATCTCTTGAATATTTACAGCTGTGCCTAAGTCATCAGGAATTTGATGCAATCTGCGATAGGTCACTGCTCGTTTATTATTCCAAGAACGAAAAACAGCTTCTACAGCTTGAAATAGCTGTTCCACAGGATTTTGAGGAAATGGACGGTGCAACACCTCCTGATAGATTCCTTTATAGACATCCACCAGATAGTGCCAATCCTCCTCCTTCATTTCTGTATCTTCCTGATAGTTTCTTTTATTTTTATAGAAGGTCAATTGGTCTTCAAATCGACTTTTATCAATTCCGCAAACAACATCACCAAACATCTGCAGCAGACGACGATAGCAATCATAGGCAAAGCGTCCATTCGCTGTTTTATCAGCCAAGGCTTTGACTGTTTCATCATTCAAGCCCAAATTCAGGATTGTATCCATCATTCCAGGCATAGAAAATTTAGAACCGCTACGTACAGATACAAGAAGCGGCTGACTTGTACTGCCAAATCCCTTATTTGTTTTTTTCTCTAAAGCTTTGATATGATTCTGTATGTCATTTTTCAACTCCTCCTGCAAGCTGTCCTTTCCAGCCAAATAGTCTATACAAGCTTCTGTTGTTAAGGTAAACCCATTTGGTACAGGTAAACCTAAAGCAGTCATTTCTGCCAGATTGGCCCCTTTTCCTCCTAACAATGCAGTTTGTTCCTTTGACCCCTGTGAAAACTCATAAACAAAATTCATACTTACCCTCCTGAATAGTGTAACACATTTATTTTCAATCGCATTATATAGTGTATCACATTTGATGTCAACCTATTTATGATACATTTTATTTATACTTGCTTTTATATATGACCCTATATATAATATATAGTATGTCACATTAAGAGAGTAGGTTATACGAATGAACTTAACTTCCAGACAGCTGGAAATCATTAAAATAGTGAAGGATAATGAGCCCATCAGCGGTGAATCCATCGCAAAAACATTGGGTCTTAGTAGAGCAACCCTTCGTAGTGATCTGGCCATTCTGACAATGACTGGTCTACTCGATGCACGGCCCAAAGTCGGTTATTTTTATACCGGTCAAACAGTTGAGCCGTTGCTTTACGAAAAGCTGTACAGGAAAAAAGTGAAGGATATCATGATTCCTCCACTCTTGATTCCTCAGTCAACGACTATCTATGACGCAGTGACCAATTTATTTATGTATGATGTTGGTTCTCTGTATGTAAAGGACGAACAGGAGAACCTGATTGGGCTTCTGTCCAGAAAGGATCTTTTACGGGCTGCTATCAGCAATCCTCATACTGAGAAAACTCCTGTGGCAGTAATCATGTCGAGAATGCCGAACATCACAACCGTCACTGGAGAACATACTATATTAGAAGCCGGCGATTTGCTGCTTCAGCATAGCGTAGATACCCTACCTGTAGTTAGCGAGCAGGAACCAACTAAAGTGATTGGTAAGCTTACAAAAACAAAATTGATGGAATACTTTATCCTAGCTGGTAAAGATATAGAAAATGAAAATTATTAGGAGTGTTTGATGAACATGAAGAAAAATAACGTAAAAATCTATTTAATTTCTGACTCTGTGGGAGAAACTGCTCAGAAAATCATTTCTGCTGTTTCTGCGCAATATCCTGAAATCGATATGAGAGATATCCAACGCTTCCCATTCATTACAGATGAGGACTTGCTTCAACCGATCCTGAAGGATGCCCTACATGATAAAGCGATCGTTGTCACTACTTTAGTAAACAAGCAGCTAGTCACTTTAGTTCGAGATTTTGCAGCAAGAACCGGACTGCAATTTGTTGATTACATGAGTCCTTTGAGCGAAATCATTGAGTCTACCTTTGGTATTGCTCCACTACAGGAGCCCGGAGCCTTGCATAAATTGAATGAGCAGTATTTTAATCGTGTTGCTGCCATTGAATTTGCGGTTCGCTATGATGACGGGAAAGACCCGAAAGGCTTTTTAGAAGCTGACTATGTCCTGCTTGGTGTATCAAGAACATCAAAGACACCTTTAAGCATGTATATGGCAAATAGAAATCATAAAGTAGCGAACCTGCCGCTGATTCCCGAAGTTCCTCTGCCAAAAGAATTGGATCAAATCGACCCAAGTAAAATCATCGGTCTAACTACTTCTATGGAAAGCCTGAGAGATATTCGAAAATCTCGCCTGCATTCATTGGGGCTAAAAGAGGATTCTGCCTACACAAACTGCGATAGAATCAAGGAAGAGCTGGCTTATGCTGCTCAAGTCTTTGATAAATATCACTCCTTTGTTATTGATGTCGAGAAAAAGTCAATTGAAGAAACCTCTTCAATCATTGAAAACTTAGATGAAAGATAGCAATATGTGCGCTTAGCAAGCTCATTTAGCTTTTGACTTGATTGTCAAAGAGAGCTGGTCCTCATGAAGCGAGATACAAAAAACGGTGACCTCTTCCTCCATGTTGCTTTCAGATTACAAAAAATAGTCTGGTGCAGTGTGAATGGTCCGTTATCAGGACACCGTTTTTTCTCGCCGAAAAACATACAGTCAAAGCAAAACTGGTCGATCCTAGAAGTCCTATTCTTTGATCTCCCGCAAGGAGGAAAATAGATGCAACAGCCTAAAAATGAATTGATTGCTGAAATTGTCAATCTTGAAGCCATTTTGAATCTCCCTAAAGGAACAGAGCATTTTGTCAGTGATTTACATGGTGAATTTGACGCCTTTGATCATATATTGAGAAACGGATCTGGAAGCATTAGAGAAAAGGTTCGTTCCATATTTGGAAAGGTTCTTTCTGAAGAAGATATTGATTCTCTGTGTTTCCTGATCTATTATCCAACTGAAAAAATCGGACTATTGAAACAAGAACAGCAGCTGACCTTCTCTTTTTGGTATCGAACCATACATCAGCTGATTACATTAGTCAGATTTTGTTCCTGCAAATATACTCGCTCCAAGGTTCGGAAAGCATTACCTGAAAAATATGCATATATTTTAGAAGAGCTGATCTATCCTTACGACGAAGAAGCAGATAAGCAGGATTATTATGAACGAATCATTGAAAAAATCATTGATTTAGAAGAGGCAGAGTTCTTTGTTTCAGCTCTCTGTTTCCTGACACAGCGCTTGATCATCGATCATCTACATGTAATTGGCGATATCTATGACCGAGGACCCCATCCAGATAAAATCATAGATAAGCTAATCGACTATCATTCAATCGATATCCAGTTTGGAAACCATGACATTATCTGGTTGGGTGCCTTTTGCGGCTCTAAAGCCTGCTTGGCAAATGTTTTACGAATCTCTGCCAGGTACGGAAATCTTGATTTACTAGAGACTGCTTATGGTATAAATCTTGATTCTTTCAAGCAGTTTAGTCGTAAATATTATACATACAACTTAGCCTTCCAACCAAAGAAGAATCCCTATCGTACTTTGACAAAAGAGGAAACTATGGACAGTATGCTGATTCAGCAAGCAGCTGCCGTCATCCAACAAAAGTTGGAGGGGCAAATAATTCTTAGACGACCGGACTTTAACATGACAGATCGACTGCTCCTAGATAAAATCAGTGGTAAAGCAATAACCATCAATCAAAAGGACTATCGTTTGGTCAACGCTTGTTTTCAGACCATTGATCATAGAGACGCCTATTTATTGCTACAGGAGGAAGAAGATGTATTCAATGATCTACTTCAGCAGTTTCAACAATCAAAACGACTAAAAAGGCATATGTCTTTTCTAATGGAAAAAGGTTCTCTGTATTTAAGCTATAACCAAAATCTGTTGATTCATGGTTGTATTCCATTAACAGAAAATGGCGATTTTCAAGTAGTTACTTTCCGAGGAAAAAGCTATTCAGGAAAAAAATTATTAGATTACTTTGACCGGTGTATTCAGACAGCCTTTGCTAATCGATCAAGCAATATTGAAGAATTGACGGATATTATTTGGTACCTGTGGTGTGGAGAAGGCTCTTCTCTTTTTGGTAAGAAGGCAATGAAAACCTTTGAACGTTATTTTCTTGAAGACACGGAGCTTCATGTCGAAAAGAAGAATCCGTATTATCAACTACGAGAACAGGAAGCAACCTGTCAAAAGCTGCTGCATGAATTCAGCACTGATCCAGATAAAGGCTGTATCATCAATGGTCATACGCCTATCAAGGTAACGAAAGGTGAAACACCCATCAAAGCAAATGGAAAAATGCTGGTGATTGACGGCGGTTTTTCCAAGTCTTATCAACGTATAACTGGAATCGGCGGCTATACGCTCATCTATAATTCCTACGGTATGCATCTGGCTGCTCACAAGCCCTTTACTCATAAAGCTGCTGCTATCAAGAACAGCGATGATATCATTTCCACTAGACAAATCATCGATCGGAAAGTCGATAGAATCAAGGTTCGAGATACAACGATAGGGAAAAGGCTCAGTCACGAAGCAGACAGCCTGCAACACTTATTGATCGGACAAACAAAAAATCAGAAAAACGAAAAGTAATTTCCTTCGTTTTTCTGATTTTTTTGTAGGTCTTGTTACGCCTCTGAGTCCATCACTTCTTTTTTATTGGTCTGCTTTTCAGTAAATTGATGATTTTTAAGTTCGTAGACAGTATCACAAGCATTTGCTACATCCTGTTCATGTGTCACGATAATGATGCATTTATGTTCATCATGTGCGACCTTTTGGAAAAGCTTCACAATATCCTCAGATGTTTTTTCATCCAGATTCCCAGTGGGCTCATCTGCTACGATCAATTCATGATCACAGCAGAGTGCACGGACGATTGCCACCCGCTGCTGCTGTCCACCGGAAAGCTGTGTCACACTCTTTTTCGCCAGCACCTCATCGATTCCCACTGTAGCCAACTGTTCCAACGCATAGGCTTTCTTATCTTCCTTTTTCAAGCCTGATATTGCCATTGCAGTCAACACATTATCTAATGCTGACATATACGGCAACAGATTGTACGCCTGAAAGATGATTGACACATCATTTCTACGATAATTTCTTAAACCAATATTTTTTAGCGATTCACCATTATATTGAATCGTTCCTGCCTTAGGCACGTCCAAACCGGATATCAATGAAAGAAACGTCGTTTTCCCAGAGCCGCTGGCACCAAGAATTGCGTACATTTTTCCTTTATGAAACTCCAAATCTATATCCTTATATAAATAATCCTGCTCGTTGGTATACCAGTAGCCAACATTCTTTGTTTCAAGCATATGCAATTCCCTCCTAAGTTGTCAGTATTTTCCGAGGCTGTAGACGAATGATGCCGATTGATGATAGTAGTATAGAACCAAAGCTGATCAGGATACCCATACCAGCCAGCATGACGATTTGGTCAGCAGTCACTGTGATATCCATTTCCTGAATTTCCTGTGCGGCTTCCTGAGAGCTGGCACCAATACTACCGAAGTTGCCTCCACCTCTGTTGCCGCTAGGTCCGCCTTGCCCCATTTCGTTATCATTTGAAGCCGTTTGTGTAGATTCTGTCTGCTGTTCAAGCAGCTGCTCGCCGATAACATTTCCAACAATGTTTCCGCTGAACGATGCTACGACTAATGCAAACAACATACACACCAGAATTTCTGTAAAGAATTGCATGATCACTTTCACTCTTGCCTCACCCATTGAAAGAAGTACACCAATTTCGTATCTTCTTTCGCGAATGGTCATCATGACAATCAATGTCAAAATAATCACACCAGCTACCGCCACTAAAACAACGATATTCGTTGCAAAGCTGGCAACATTGTTTAATGGCTGCAGCATTTGCTGATACATTTGATCATTTGTCTGCAAGCTGAATGTTTCTGTATCAACTAGCTTCTCAGCTTCTGCTACGAACTGATCCATACTTTCAGGATCTGACAATGTATAGGAAGCAGAATCGATTGTCCCCTCAGAATCATCGCCTTTTAATGTATTTGCGAAAGTATATGAGCTATAGAGCATATTTGCAGGATTCAAAAAGTTGAACATCGTGCCCATGCTGCTGCTGCTTTCAGATGTTTCATAGATTCCTTTGATTGTTACTTCATAAGTTGTCTCTTCATCCTCGGGGCTTGTAATTGTGAATGTATCTCCTACACTCAATTCGTTTGCTTCCGCAAGTGTCTGTTCAATTACAATATTATTTGTTCCCTCATCCTCTGCGGTAATTGCTTCGCCTTCAACGATGCTTGATGTTCCTTCGGAAAACCCAGAATACATTGACAGCTCCATGACACCTGTCACTTGAAAATCGCTTTGCATCATCGCAGCTGCACCGCCGGCTTCTCCGCCTCCCATCATTTCTCCACCAGGAGCGCCTCCCATCATTCCTTCGCCTTCTGTTGCTGTAGACGAGGAGGCCGCAGTATTTTCATCCTCTGAATCATCTGAGCTGGAAATTGGTGTAATATCATCTGTTGCTCCTGCAGACGATGATGAGATAAAGGAATAGCTTTTCACATTATCCAATGCAGAAATTTTTTCTGCATCCTCTAAATTTACCGGTGTAACAGTAAAACTGCTAGGGTCCGGCCTTTCACTTCCATCCTCGCCTTCTGAACGCTCCATTCCATTCTGGCGATTAGTCGACAGTGTTACTGTCGCTCCAACACTCTTCTTAGCATTTTCAGTTGCTGATAAGGCTGCACTTCGAATCGTCAGCCCCGCTAAGACAAAAATCAAGATTGCAGAAAATACTGCACTTAACAGTAATGTCCTTCCCTTTTTTGCCTTCATACTTAATAATGCTCGTCTTATAAAATCCATATAATAGCCTCCTAGCCAAATAATCATGTTGGAACAAGTAACACTTTATTCTTATCAGCTTAAATAGAACTTAAAAATACCGATCTCATCTTCATCTTGCAAAAGAATTCGAAAAATGATTAAATGGAACTGTCTCAGAATTATTTTAGAGAGGAAAAAAATAGTGGAGAAAAAGAAAATAGGCTTTTATGGTTCGATTTTCTTTATTTGTTTCTTTTTGATCATTGTCTTCTTCTTTTCTACACATACCTTTGATTATGCTGTAGAACAAGAAAGTCAATCATCTACTTCAGTATCTGCTCTTGAGTCAACGACCCCATCAGATATTGAACAAGCTATAGAGTCGAATCAAGAAACGTTTGATTCACAGGCAATTTTTGATGCTTCGATCGCTTTGGGTTCTGTCGATTCAGTAACACAGGATAGTGCTTCTGCACAAGCAATGATCAGGACAGATATTCAACCGTCCATAAGTAACGCTTCTGAACAGGCTTTAGTAACTGATGAATCAGAAATGCCTGTCGAAGATAGTAAAACAACGGCTGAAAAGAAGTTCTATGAGCAAGTGCAAAAAGCAATAGACAAGGCCTCTGCTTCCTTTGATGGAACAATGGCCATCACTTACGTAGATCTGACAACAGAAACTCAGCTCTCTATCAATGATGAAAAAGAATTCTATACAGCCAGTACAATCAAGGTTCCCTTAGCAATGATGGTTGCAGACAAAGTAAATGAAGGCGTATTGAAATGGACTGATAAAATCACCTATAAAGAGGATACCGACTACGAAGAAGGAACAGGGCGAATCCTCAATGATATCCAGCCTTCATACACTTTACAGACCTTGCAGGAGTACAACATCACCTATTCAGATAATATTGCTAAAAATATGCTCTATGGTCTTTTCGGTGGCAATGATCAGGCAAAACGGCAGCTGTACAGATACTTTTTCAATAGAGAAGCAGATGTTGAAGATACCAAGTTCACTTCGGCAGATGGCGCTGAAATTCTTTTAAGGCTTTATGAAGAAAAAGAAACAAACAAAGAATATCAAAAAATCTATGATTACATGAAAAAAACAGTTTTCCACGAACGACTGGAAACTTCCCTTACAACTGGGAAAGTCGCTCATAAAATCGGCTCCTATGATAACGATATTCATGATATAGGTATTCTTGAATCCTCTCACCCATTCATCCTCTCGGTTTTTACCAATGGAGAAAATGGGAAGGAAGCTATCTCAGCAATTACCGATCAACTGTGGAAGCTGCAGGAAGAGCAATATCCTACCAGTAATTAAAAGAACAGTACGCAAATCTTGCGTGCTGTTTTTTTATTGAGCAAACTTCCCTTTTATTTTTTTCAATCAGGAGCGACTCTTTTTAATAGTAATCCATTGATAATGATTATCATTACAGATTAGAAAAAATACAATTAAAAACCTTTATAAATAGCTATTTTTCTAATTGATAACCACTATCGTTCTCAATTAGATATATTTATTATCAATTAGAGTATATTCTGTGTTATGCTCTAATTGAGGAGGCGATCATCATGAAATTATCAAAAGAAAAACAGGCATTATTAGCTACTACCCTGTGCTTTCTATTTATGGTTGCCGGTTTGATCATGGAAAAAATCGGCCTAACTATTTACCCAACAGCATTTATACTGGCTATACTATTCGGTGGTTTCAAACAGACCAAGGAAGGTATTATTGACACATTTGAAAACAAGCATTTGAATGTTGACTTACTTATGGCCTTGGCAGCAATTGGCGCTTGTATTATCGGCAATTGGTTTGAAGGAGCTATGCTGACCTTCATTTTCTGCCTTAGTGGTGCGTTAGAAGAATATGCAACAAATAAAAGTAAAAAAGAAATATCCAACCTGATTAATCTACAACCTGAAACAGCTTTGAGATTACACAACAACCAGACTGAAGAGGTTCCCGTCAGTGAGCTCCAGATAGGCGATCAGCTTTTGGTACCAAAAGGAGCTGGGGTGCCAATCGATGGTATTCTTTTAAATGGAAACAGCTCTATTGACGAAGCTGCGGTTAGCGGAGAATCGATTCCAGTCGACAAGAAAGACGGTGATGAGCTTTTTGGCGGAACAATCAACCTAGGAGAAGCCTTTACCATGACTGTCACAAAAGACAGTGAAGATACCTTGTTTGCAAAAATCATTCGACTTGTGAACGAAGCGCAGAACACACCTTCACAGACAGCAAGCTTTATTAGCCGAATTGAAAATATTTATGTCAAAGCCGTTTTGATCATTATTCCCTTGATGATCTTCATCCCTTATCTTTTTCTTGGATGGAGCTGGGATGAGAGCTTCTATCGGGGGATGGTTTTATTAGTAGTTGCTTCCCCTTGTGCTCTTGTTGCTTCAGCCACACCCGCCACACTAGCGGCTATTTCAAACGGCGCCAGAAATGGTGTACTATTCAAGGGTGGCGTCTATCTGGAAAATCTTGCTGAATTACGAGCAATTGCTTTTGATAAAACAGGGACATTGACCGAAGGAGCACCAACAGTTACGAATGCAGTCTTTCTAAGCGATAACAAGGAAGGACTCGATATTTTACTTTCTATGGAACAGAAATCTACCCATCCGTTAGCTCAAGCAATTCTGGCTTATTATAAGGATGAGTCCATTCCGTTATTCGAAGACCTGACCGTTCGCAATGTTATCGGCTTTGGGATGGAAGCCGATGTATCAGGATCTGTCTGGCGAATCGGGAAGCAAACCTTTTCTGAAACAGCACCCTTCTCAGAAGAATTGCTTCAAGAAATCGAAGCTCTTCACAATGAAGGAAAAACAGTGATTTATCTATTTAAAGACGATCAACTTGCTGCCTATTTTGGTTTATTGGACTTACCTAAATCGGAGGCTTATCAGGTTCTTGCTTATTTTACTGAAAATGATATTCACACTACAATGATTACCGGAGATCATTTAAAAACAGCTGAAGCCGTTGGAAAAGCTCTTCCAATCAATGAGATCCATGCAAATTGTCTACCAGAGGATAAAACTCGCTTGATCAAAGAGCAAAAAGAGAAATATGGTGTCAACGGTATGGTCGGTGATGGTATCAATGATGCACCGGCACTTGCAAATGCTGCGATTGGCGTGGCGATGGGTGAAGGAACAGATGTAGCGATGGATGTTGCAGATGTTGTACTTATGAAAAACGATTTGGAAAAACTGCAAATGAGTCACATTTTATCGAAGAAGCTGAAACGGATCGTTACTCAAAACATTGTTTTCTCTGCAGCGGTCATATTACTACTGATTCTTTCCAATCTATTTCAAGTCATTAATCTGCCCCTTGGCGTGATCGGACATGAAGGAAGTACTATTTTAGTTATCCTAAATGGATTAAGATTATTGAAAACAATTCCAGTACATCCTACTGATGAACAAAAAGGTATTAAACATCAGAAACTGGCTGAAAGTCATTAGCTTTATTGATGTTAACCACCAACAGAATAAACAGAGAAACAGCTCAGCCGAAGTATCGGCTGAGCTGTTTCTCTGTTTAAAGTTTTTCTTCAAGGATATCTGCGATTCGTTTTGAAGCCAGTCCATCACCATATGGGTTACTGGCATGACTCATCCGTTCGTACTCCTGAGGGTCCTCCAACAGCTGCTTGAAATTCTTATAGATGGTTTCTTCATCTGTTCCGACCAGCTTGAGAGTTCCCGCTGCAATCCCCTCCGGACGTTCTGTCGTATCTCTCATAACTAGAACCGGCTTACCTAATGAAGGAGCTTCTTCTTGAATCCCACCACTATCCGTTAATATCAAATAGCTTCTTTCCATAAAATTGTGGAAATCAACGACCTCTAAAGGTTCGATCAAACGAATCCGATCATCCCCGGAAAGATATTTATCAGCAATCTCTCGTACCTTAGGATTCAAGTGTATCGGGTAAATGGCCTTGACATCTTCATGCTCATCAACGATTCGTCTGATTGCCCGGAACATATGCTCCATCGGCTCTCCTAGATTCTCTCTTCGATGTGCTGTTATCAAGATCAACCGATCAGTCCCTACCCAGTCCAACTCTGCATTATGGTATGAAGACTTCACTGTCGTTTCCAGAGCATCAATTGCCGTATTCCCTGTCACATAAATATCAGAAGCCTGCTTCCCTTCCTTCAGCAAGTGTTCCTTTGCTGTTTCTGTTGGTGCAAAATGAAATTTGCTGATCAATCCTACTGCCTGACGATTAAATTCTTCTGGAAATGGAGAATAAATATTGTAGGTTCTTAGCCCAGCCTCTACATGCCCCACCGGAATTTGCAGGTAGAAGCAAGCTAGTCCTGTCGCGAAAGTTGTTGTTGTATCACCATGCACCAATACAACATCCGGCTTCTCCAGTTCCAGTACCTTCTTTATGTTTAATAGAATGGCACTGGTCACATCGAATAATGTCTGGTTCGCTTTCATTACAGATAGGTCATAGTCCGGCTTTACATCAAATACATTCAATACTTGATCCAGCATCTCTCTATGCTGTCCAGTCACGCAAACCTTGACCTCCAAGCTTTTACGACTTTTCAACTCATTGACTAAGGGACACATTTTGATAGCCTCAGGTCTTGTGCCAAAAACTAATAATACTTTTTTCATTCTGCTTCGCTCCCCTTCTATTCAATATTCCATGAATGCCTACTCACGACTGCTCTTATTGAAACGGTCTTGCTTAGACCCATTTCAATAAGTCACATCTCTTTTTTATTCTTCAGACATCATACTGCAACTCTTTGATTCCTGCCGCCAAAAGATCTGTTGATGTTTTGTTTTCTTCTTTATCGTAATTAGAAATTGAAATAACCAACTCTATTTTGACACTACCAAGAATCTCTGATATAGCAGCTTTTTTTTGGAAATCCTCCTTCAATCGAGCGCGTATGATTTTCAATTCATTGATTTCATGAAAAGTCAGGATTCCCCAAGTCGGAACACTGTGATCAATAATATACTTGAAATTCTGTTCATTGAAATAGGTATTGACCTGTTCCGTAATGAGGTGAATCAGCTCTTTTGTTTGATCGTTAGTTAATCTGCTTTTTAGACTGTCCCAATACCGAACACGAATGACCATCATATTGAGGTGTGCTGGATGATCCTGTGTCCCCATCGATAACACCGCAAAGTCTTCATCAAACATGTTCAATGTTCGAAGATTTGTTTCCTGATCCAAAGCACTCAATCGTGTATTGTTTCGTTTCAGCCTGATATTTTCAGCGATTTGCTCCCTAAGCTGCAATGTAATCCCATAAATCAATAAACAAAGGACAGGCGGCACAATCAGCCAAAAAGCATAGCCTAAAGTAAAGCCGTCTTTATACATGCTGACATAAAAAACATAGACAAGCTGACCAAAGAAAAACAGCAGGTTAAAAATTAAGCCTGTCACAATATTGGTGAAATAAGTGATAATCACTAAAATGAATGTAATCATCAAACAGATGAGATTGAAGAAGAAAGTATTTGGACCAACTGACATAAAAATTGCTGTCAGTAAAACAACAGTCATAAAGCCTAACAGACTGAGGTCCATGATTACGCCACGCTTGTTGTTATCATTCATCACGATTCCCTCCTCTTTCACCTGTATTGGAATAGTAACGCTTGATGATATAATATAGAACCAACGCTACCAGCACTACAGCTAATATGAAGACAACGCTATAAACTAACGCATCTCTTCGGCTGACAATTCTTGAAACAATAGATTCCTCTTCTTCTGCAGAAGCTTCTTTTTTGAAACGATAATCATATCGGCGATAGTCTGTATCTACAACAACAGCATCTCCTTGATAAATAGACGTATTCGCCTGAGACTTCAACTGAGTAGATGCCAAATAGACATTTTCAGAATCAACACCTGTCAAAATAAGCGAAACTGCCTCTTTGTTATAGGGAGAAAACAGCAGTTGAGCTGTTCCTATACTCTTTCCGTATTCCGATTCAATACTTAGCTTCTCATTAGAAACAAAGGTATCAAAATCATCGGAATATTGGAAATACAGCTCCTTGTTCAGCTTTTTGATCAACGGATTATCTTTAGGAGTACCCAAAATAATCAAATTGTGAGAAACCAGTTCATTTTTAGATGGTTCATCTTTATAAAAAGTGATGTCTCCTGTATTACTTTGCGTATAGTTCCCTAGAAGGTTAAGAACATTCGTTAATGCCTTGAAATAGTCTGCGTTCAGTTTTTCAGGTAGAACAATACCTAAATCAGCAAAGGTTTGGTTTTGGATAAAGATATTAGGGTAATTTGAAAACAATACTTCCTCGGATTCTTCCGTTTGTATAAATACATTGGAATCATTTTGAATCAGAGCCCACGGCGTATCTCCATTGTGCAGGATTTCCGGATTACTGACATTCAAATCGAATGCCACTTTAATGACAAAGGCATCTGATATTTCCAACCCATCTGGAAAGTTCAACTGCAGCTGATCTCCGTTAGCCTTGCTTTTACTTAATTTCTTACTTCCTACAGGTAGATCATTCACGTAAACAGTAACGAGTGAATGATCAAAATCCAAATTATCAGAATACTTCATATGAATATCAAGAGAGCTGCCATCGGCATTATTTCTATCTACAGGCAGATCTACAAAATAGACTTGCTCTTGATGATAGCTGCCTACCAGTTGATCACCGCTGGAAGTCAAAGGAATATTCCCATCAAATTCCAAAGAAGAGGTAAAGGTTTTAGTATTGGCATCAATGACTTTCTCCGCTTTTTCAGTCTGAGTCATCAATTCTTCATTCGCAATATAGCGCCCGGCATTCATCAATTGTGCTGTATCCTTTGATGTTGCCACCAGCACATGCTGGTCTTCTGTATTGAAAAATTTCAAAATCGCCTTGTCACTCACTTCTTTTTCATCAATCTGACTCTTGTATTTGTCAGGCAGCTGGTCATAGCTGCTGATAACCAGTAAATAAGGCTTGTTCAATACATCTTTCTCATCTAAAGAATGCAAAGGTAAGTAATTTTCACTCGTTGTGATGATTCTTGAGACCCCTGTTAATGCATAAGAAGCTGCGGAAAGCTCCTCAACTGATGCATTCTCCGGAACTACGATAGCGCTTTGCTGATTTGCAATCGTATCGGCTCCGGCAAAGTGATTATAAAACGAGTGGATCGTATTTTCCGGCAGAATCAAATCATACTGGAAGTTCACATTAGAGCCATCATAGATGGTCAGCCAATTCGCAGGAGTCTGGACTAGCTTGTAGCTGTCGGAGCCTTCTGCATTAACGATCTGACCTTCAATCGTAAGCGTATTTGAACCGCTGATCAAATCCAAGGGGATGTCGATCGTCTCCGTTTGAATGTCTGTTGTTTTGCCAGGACGCCACGAGTAAAATTTGACCCCGTTGACAGCCACTGTAATATCAGAGTTTTCTTCATTTTCCAGCTGGGTGATTTGGTATTTTAGATTGAATGTCGCTTTTTTAACATCCCAATAATCAATTTTGGTGAAGTACATCGTTGCTTTAACAGAGGTTCCTGTCAAAGAACTGGTTACATTTTGAAACGGTTGACTAAAGGTATGGTTACTCTGCTCCTCAGTTTCTGCATGTGCTGTAGCTGGAACACCTATAAATAAACAAACAGCTATAAATACAAATAATTTTTTCATCTTCATCCCTCACTTAAATCTCTCAGTTTTATACCACTTTGTTGCGGTCTGTTTATGGAATACGTTCTCCTTGATGTACATGAACATACCGTATGCAGCAACAACCAGCCACATTTGGCTATAAGTTACATACATCAAGCTGATGACCCCGATATTACGAAGATTCATTTCTCCTTTTTCAGTACTGATGCTTAAAAATGTGCTGAAAATAAACAGGATGACAGCCAATCCCCACAAAGAATTACTAAAGCCCTGCAGATTCGTATGGGCATATCCGGATACTGATAATACTAAAAAGACATCAGATAAAACTAGTGAGGTCATCAGCAAAAAATAAATCGATAAAAAATACAGAATATCAAATCGAATCTTTCTAGCCTTCGGATCAAACAATAGCTTGGCATTTTTTACTATGACATAAATATTCCCTTTGACCCAACGAGTTCTTTGTCTGAACCAAACAGAAAGCGTCTGAGGCTCCTGTTCCCAAGTAACAGCCTTCGGTTGAAATTTGATCTTATAACCCATCATATAGATCCTAAAGCTGATCTCTGTGTCTTCCGCCAGTGCCTTATCATCCCAACCGCCAATTTCTTCGATGATGCTCCTTCGAACGATGAAATTAGTGCCGGGAATCGTACAAAGCTTGAAGAGCTGGAATCGGCCAGCCTGAGCCATCCACTGAAAAGCTAATGTCTCAACATTGATAAATTTCGTCAGTATGTTTGTTTCCTTATTTCTTGTACGAAATTTGCCCACTACTGCGCCGTATTCCTCACTATTGACCAGCTCAGCAACTAAATAACGTAATGCATTAGGTTCGGGAGTATTATCTGCATCATAAATTGCAATGACCTCTCCTTTTGCCTGCTTGAAGCCTATATTTAATGCATTCGATTTGCCTTTACCACCAGTGATATTGTCTGTATTGATCACATGAAGGTTTCGATCAGGATATTCCTTACCTAAATTGTTTAACAGCTCTGCACTATTGTCGCTGGAATTATCATTGATCACGATGATTTCATACTTATCACGAGGAAAATTAAAATTCAGCAACGCTTCCACCGTTTTTACAATAACGATTCCTTCGTTATGAGCAGGCACCATGATCGTAACAAAAGGCACCTCCTCTTCATTCAGCTCAGGCGGATCTTTAGGATCTGTCCGCAGGTAGTAGATATATCCGGCAATAACCAAAATCATGTTAACAATCAACAATGACCAAATAATCAATGTTGCAGCAAGCATAATGATATCCGTAATTGTCATTTTTTATCCCCTCCCTGATTAAAAAATTTTGATTTATAATTGCGATTCCCTTGAATAAACAGAAAAACAAGAACAACTAAAACAATTCCTATGAACCAGATGAGTCCTGAGTTGACCCTTCGAAAGAAATTTGCAAACAAACCTTTAAATCCCTCTTTCGGCAACTCCGGCTGTTCATCTGCTACAAATTGGCTGACTGTCTGTCCATTTAAAACAAGGCGACCGTCAATATATTCAATGTTCTGCGTTTGTGTCTGCACTTGAAAATGATAGTTGGCATCATAGTTCTGACCAAAGTCAAACACGCTATTTTCAATTTGTGCCAACGCAACTGCTTCAGCACTTTCATCAACAGGAAAGTCTATTGCTAAGCTGACAGGAAAAGGAAAGGCATATTCTGTATAATTACTGTTTCGAGCCCATTCGATATTTTCCAGACTTTTTAGCGGTAAAGAATAGAATGCAGTCTCATAAACCGCAGACCGATTATCCTGTGCACGATAATGGATATTATCCGTTGACGGATTTGCTTCCAGAATAATTGTTTTTCCATAACTCAGTGCATCTGCTCGATACTGCGTATCCTGATTCCAATATCCCGGTGCGCTGATGCCGATTGGATAAAGACTACCTGATACAAGTAAACTGATCTGCTCCTCCATGATTCCTCGTAGTGCATGCCCATCATTTAAATCCGCACCGTTTGCTGCGGGAACTTCTAAAAAGAACAATCCGGATTTCTGTGCATTCGCCAATATACCGGTAAATACTTGATACGTAAGTAAATCATTGTTTTGCTGTGTACTAGTTGAACTCAGCGCATAATACAAAGCCATTTGATTGATCTTATCTATAAACGCATCAGCAACCTTCATATCGTTCAAGGGAGTGAACCCTTTGAATGTCAGCATCGGTTTATACGATTCATTTTCTCCAAGCCATTGTTGAATCAGCTCAGCTGCTTGGAGGAAGACTGCCCCCTCCGTATCATACATGGGAAGAAATGCTGCCTCTTCCTGTATCACTCCAAATGGATAGCTTTTCTCTTCAATCTCCTGGGCGTGCAGGGTGCCAAAAATCGTACCGACATCAGTAGCCAGTATCAGGCTTTGATCCTGATAATCCAGCTGCTGTTGGTACTGATTTTTTTGATGATGCAGACTGTATTGCCGGTGACTCAGTTGTTTGAAATCGCCGCTGAAGCTCTCTTCTTCATCAGCGGCAACATCCATGCCAATGTGGAGTTTCTTGCCAGTAAACACTGCACGATCTTGGATGAATTCCTCAGATCGGATTCCTTTTTCCGACCAGTTTACAAAGGAAATAACCCCTGTATAGATATCCTCGCGTAGTGTGCCTTTCAGATAGTCCTCATCTTGAACCGTATCCACACGCACACCTAGACTAGTCAATAAACGCTGCAGTGAGTCTACCTTCTCCTCACCAGAATCAGCAAAATTCAAACTATCGTATACAAGGAGGACCCGATCAGTGTCTGCCGCCTCGGCCTTTGCTGAAAACAAGACAGTACCTGCAAGGAAACTTAGGAAGACTAGAAATAATTTTCTCATTCAACAGACCTCCTTTCATCAGACCAAAAACGACCGCCCAGCATATCTGTGATGAAAATCAAAAGAATCAAGTCAAAATAAACAGATGTCAAGAACAAATGTCGTGTAAAATCTGCATCGCCTGTGTAAATCACAGCAACAATGAACGTCATGAAAAAATTAACGAATAGACCGAGTATGATAAAGAAGCGGAAACATAGCCAACGTTCCTTCTTTCTAAGTCCTTGATAAAAACCGATCCCGTAAACAAATAAAATCACAGCTGCCAGAAGTAAGAAAAAACCAAAGTTCTTTGGAAAAGCTGCTGCTTTGATTTGACTGAACAATGCAAAAAAATGCGTTTTTTGCCCAGCCTCCCTACTATCCTTCTCTAAATAATTCCCCAACTCATTAGGCTTCACTAGATACATGTCCTGTACTCCTAATGTTAGGAGCTTCGATAGTTCCTGCGGATTAAGCAAATAGGAAGCTGTGATCCACAAATAATTGGTTTGGTTGATCAGATCTGCTTTAAGGGTTTCCGAGCTCAGAGGTACAGGTGAGAATTCATCATAATAGCTGGTACCTCTAAGCAAACTATACTGAGGGTTCACATCCCCTTCGGCGAGTATTTCTTCCGGGGAGTCAGCGTTTAGATTCAGCCCTCTATTCACACTATGATAAACATCGCGGTCATAGGTAATATCCGGCGTCAGTGCGTATAGTGTTACAAACATCCCAGTTAAACCTAGAACTGTCGCGATCAACGTGAGCTGCTGCGTACGATTCGACAAATATGTCAACAAGCCTGCTGCTGCAATCACAACACCGATTATCAAAAATAGAAACTGCCGATATGCTCCAATAAAGACAAGAACAGAAACAAGCATGCAGATCGAAAAGCCATACACACTTGTCTTCACTCTGAAAAAGTAGAAAAGAACAGCAGCAAAATACAGCAGCCCAATATATGCAGCCGCTTCAGGATAAAACGAATTAAAATAGATGATGTACATCCCATCGCCAAACATGAATCCGAGAATCACAGCAGAAATGTATCCTCGACTTTTCTTCATCCCAAATGTCAGTGCACGTGTCAGTAAATAAATTGCCGGTAATAAAGCTGCCAGATAAACCAATCCTAAAAAGCGAAGATCAAACAGACTGCTGCTGAAAAATAGTTTGTTCAGCCAAATCGCAACTGTGATGAACAGCTGACCTGTAGATAAAAAACCAGTAGTTGTCTCATTATAGAATTGTCGGATACCATAGATATTTTGAAAATAGCTATTGTACTGATAGTTATCTGGATTTTGAATATATAAATCATTTGAATTAAGAATCATGAAATAATCACCATTATCTGCCAGTCCGTTGATTGGCGGAACAAACAACAGTAAAATTGCTGGTATCCCAACAATCAATACAGCCAGCCAAGCCGGCGATATATAGCGACTCAACGAGTTCACAAAATTTCTGACCTTCATTGTTGCCCCCTCATTTCCCCATTAAAACCCATAGGCTAAAAGTGCCATTAAATTATTAAACGAGTACACTTCCTTTGTAAGCGGATCGCCAATGCCCCCATAAAGAACATTTGTAGCATCCATTGTCTGAAAATTTTCCAAAACTGATAGGGCTTGTGTATACAGCTCATCATCATTGGTAAAATACCCAATCAGTGCTGCTATTGCGTAGCTGGCCGCTGATTGATTTTTATCCACTGGATTGCCATTCAAATCGTAAGCATTGAATAGTGTTCCTTTTGCAACGTGCTCTTTCACAAATTCCAAACTGTTTGGATCTGCTTCTCCGATTTCTGCCAAATAGCGGATCGTTAATAAGGATTCAATGATATTTATATTGTCTCCATCCAAATATTTCTCTGATTTATAGCTGTATCTCTGGTGATATAACGGAAATTCATCAGAAATATAGCCGTTTTTAGCGATATTCACTTGGTATTGCAGGTATTTCGCATCAATATCATGCAGCTGATACAGATAACTCAGCGTTCTGTAATCCAAATAGAAGAGAGAAATTTCCTGAGATTTCTCATCATTTTTCACATCGTAAAAATCAATCAATAATCCATCATTTGTGGAATGTTGAATAAATTTTTCAGTAAAATCCTGAATGTCCTCATCATAGTCAGTGGTATCAAAATTAGCCTTTGCTATAATCAACGCCCGAAAAATACGCAGATCATCCAAGCTGGCATTAACATCATATTTGACACCCTTATCCGTTACCCGGTAGCTGAATTGCGTACCATCATAGAAAGTATCCACTGTTCTTTTATAAAAGACATCAAACCGCCCTTTTGTATCTTTAGCTGCAAGATCCAGAAGATACAGGCCGGCCGATTCACTTAATAAATCATGACCTGTGGCAACATTTTGCTGTTCTTCATTAGGCAGATAATTTGTGATGATATTGCCGTCCTTCATCAGTTTCTGCTGAATAAATGTTTTCAGCAGTGATCTGCGATTTTGAATTTCTTCATTGGATCGCCCAAAGGTCAATAGAAAATCCTCCGGTTTACTGGTCATCATATTTTTCACACCCTCATCGATTGACGGGACCTCTATTGTTGTTTTTTGGTTGCTGTGCCAAAAAAAGAAGCCTCCTGCCCCTACTAACACAACAATAATAAGAAGCATTATACGCTTTTTCATAATTCCTCATACCTTCACAATATTTTTCTTCATTCTACAATCTTGTGTTCTTTTTTACCAATGAAAGCCCCTGACATACCACGTAAAACAAAGTGCAGAGAGCACATCTCCGAAAAATAATTTAACTGTTAAGGAAAAAATCTTGTCATCTTTTATTGCAATGACCGAAGGGATTCGGTATAATGATTACTGTTGAATTACATTTTGGATACCCAATATGTAAGACCTTATTTTATCGGAGGTGAAAGAAATGCCAAATATTGAATCTGCAATCAAACGTGTACGTACTTCTGCAAACGCGAATGCTAAAAATTCATCTCAAACAAACGCTATGCGTACAGCTATCAAGAAATTTGAAGAAGCTGTAGCTGCTGGAGCTGACAATGTAGATGCACTTTATAAAGACGCTGTAAAAGCTGTTGATATGGCTGAAACTAAAGGTTTAATCCATAAAAACAAAGCGAACCGCGATAAATCTCGCTTAAGCAAACAATTAGCTAAATAATTGACCTTTTAGAAGCTGACAGCTGTCAGCTTCTTTTTTGTACAAAAAAACGGATGTGGTGATCAGTCGATCACACATCCGTTTACTATTTCCTTCTACTGATTGTATCTTCCATGCTCATCTCTTGTCAGCTTGGCTGCTTTGTCTGCCCTGATATTTTGAGAATGAACAACTCAAACAGCAGCTCTTTATCCATTTTCCCAGTTTTTACGATAAAATCATTTTCTACAAGCTCATCAAAAATTTTCTCTAATCGCGCCAGTTCAAACCGTTTGCTTTGCTGCAGTCCAAGTTTGATCCGATAAGGATGGACCTTTAACGCTTCAGCTATATTTGCCTGCTGATACCCAAGCTGGCTTAGAATCTTGATTTGCAGCAAAAGGCGTATTTGACTTAGTAAAATTGCTGAAAGCTTGATTGTTTCTTCTCCCTGCAGTAATAAGTCCTCATACGTCTGTAATGCTTTCCCGCTATTTCCTGAAAGGATTTCTGAGCTCAAATCAAACACATTGTGCTCCAAAGACTTTGGAACCAGCGCTTCAACAGTAGATAGAAGGATTCTTTTTTCATCAGAAGAAAACAAATAGAGCTTCTGCAGTTCCCCCATGATTTTAGTTAGTTGAAAATCTGACAAATGCAATAACAGGTCAAATGCCTTAGGTTCTATTTCGTATCCTTCACTTTGGATTGATTGCTGAACATAGCTTCTTAATGCCTTATCGTCCATAGGAGAAACGTCCACAACAGCTGCTGTTTTCTTTAAGAGCTTCGTTACTTTTTTTCTTTCATCAAGCTTTTCCACACTTGCATGAAAAACTAATATAGTCGATTCTGATGGCTGCTCTAAGTAATCTGTCAGCTCCTTGATATCATGCTCAATTCCATTATTTTTTTTCTCACTAGTTAGAAAATAAGGATTCTCAACAAAGACCAAACGATGGTCACCAAAAAAGGGCAGCGTTTCTGCCTCTGCCAAAGCAACAGAGAGAGAGACCTCTTCCATATCGTATGAAGTCACATTAAACTCATCGTCTCCCGATTCAAAAAGCTGAGACAGCAGTTCTGTCTTAAACAGCTCGCTTAAATATATCTCGGTTCCTAAAACCAGATATATCGGAGCGATTTTCTTTTCTCTGATTTCTTTCAATACTGTCTGCAAACTCAATTTGATCCCTCTTTTCTCCTATTCATCCTACCATTACTACCAGACAAAATCTAGTCAGAATCTAAAATAGTCTTCACATCAGAAATAGGCAGAAACGGCGACCACTCGTAGTAGATCATCCCTTCCTGATCCGTCCTGAAAATCTCCACATCATTCTCTTCTAATGTCTGTATGGTATCTTCGTGGGGATGGCCAAATCGGTTATTCCTGCCACAGGAAATGATGGCTTGAGTCGGTTCTACTGTCTCAATGAACGTTTTGCTGCTTGATGTCCTGCTACCATGATGGCCAACCTTTAGAATGTCAACAGGCAGCTTCGGATACTTTCTTACCAGCTCAGCTTCTCCTTCAGCCTCTAGGTCTCCTGTGAATAAAAAATGTGCAGCTGCTATCTCTGTATGAAGCACCAATGAATCGTTATTCTCCCCTTTTCCGGCAGTTGAAGGTGCCAAAACATTCAATTGAAAAAAGCTATCGATTTTCTGCCCTGCAAGTAACCGATAAAAGCTGGTCCCTTTTTCAGACAGTTGTTGAATCACTGCCCTAAACTGTGAATCCAGTTCTGCTCCTTCCGGAAAATAAACAGCCGTAATAAATATTTTCTCACTGATCGACAGCAAATCGCCCATATGATCTGTATCAGAATGAGTGATAAACACCTTATCAAGCTTTTTTATCCCTCTACTTTTCAAAAAAGGAATGACTGTGTATTCCGCATTGCTTTTTTGATTCTGGCGTACTTTCCACTCTTCTTTTGAAAACATGAGTTTTCCACCAGTATCTATTAGTATTGCCTCTTGGTGGAAAGGTGCTTGAATCAATATGCTGTCCCCCTGTCCTACATCTATGTAGGCGACGATTCCCAACTGCAGAACATATTTTTGACCCGCAAAAAGCAGCAGAAAACCTAACAATAGAACTGAGCGCTTCCAATTCACAGCCAAGTCGTTTACAATCAGAAAAATCAATAACAGCTCTGCCAAAAAAAGCCAAACTGGAATCTGACCAGTTACGACAGAAAAATGATTCACTTCTCCTAAGAAATGAAAACAAGATGTCAGATAGCGTAAGGCATATTCAAAGAGAGGTTCAATAGGAGATGTATAAATTAAAAAGGAAGATATAAAGATGATTGTCAGTGCAGGCAACAGTATTTTTTCAAAAAAAGGGACCAGTAAGAATGTCAAAAAAATCCCTATCGGTTGCCATTCATGGGTAGTAACAGCTACCAGCGGTAATGTAAGCAATGACAATACCGCAGAAAAGCAGAAGGTTTGTACGATTGGTTGATGGATGCGATTTAAAGGAGGACGGATAAACATGATAAAGAAGGAAAGAAAGTAGCTATACTGCCCAGCTAAAGAAAATAGCGTATAGGGATCGAGGACTATTGCAAAGAAGATGGTCAAGCTCCATACATCTAAAGGAGACCATGTCAGCTGAAATTTCCGGCCAACAGCAGATAGGTTGTTTTGGAGCAATGCACGGAGAACACTGATTGAAAAACCAGTCAATCCGGCAAATGCAAAAGAAATCAAGAGCTGCAGCCAGAAATACTGTTCCAAGCTCACACCCAGCCTCAATGCTGTAAAACGAAACAACTGCAAAAAGAACAGGACATGCATACCAGATAAGCTGAATAAATGAAGAATGCCCAGGTGATTGAAGGTATCTGTCAGCTCAGCATCATTACTGCGTTCTCCGAACAATAAAATTTGACTATATGTGACAGTAGTATCAGAAAATCGCTGCTCACAATACAGAAGCAATCGCTTCCTAATCAATGTGAGCTGAGCAGGAATATCATATAATGGACTATTCTCAGGTTTCAGCTTATGAATTTTTTCGATTGTCAGGATTTGGTTGATACGCTTGATACTAAGCGTTTCTCGATAATCAAAGCCATTTAGATTCGTCCTTGGCAAAGGTCGATCTAGCGTTCCCGATATAACCGCCATAAGTGTGCTGTCACGATGCTTCCACTCCTGCTGTTCCTGTTCTGTGGAAAGCTGATAAAACGCTCGTACACGCTGCTTCAGCCCGTTAGAGTGAACAGTCCCTTCCAGCTGTAAAACATCACCATTTACATGAATCTTATCTGCCTGTATTTGTAACTTGGCTTCACTGATCGGTCCTGAAGATTCAACCTCCTGTTCTTCTCTTAAATAGAGAGTTAATAAAAATGGCAACAGAAAAAAACTGAACAGAAAACCGGAAGTGATAACTCTTCGATTTCCTGTTCGAAGAAGCCGGATCAGAGTAAAGAGACAGAAGATCACGGTAATACTGTTCATGTGTAAGATCAGACAATTAACAGCTACGGCAAAAGCTGTAGGAAAAATCCAAACGTTACTCAGTTCCAGAAGGTGGGTTCTCAAGGGTATTTGTTTCCTCTTCTCCTAATTGAAGCTCAGCAAAATATTTTTTCGATAGTGTTACTTTGTCAGCAGTTGCACCGGCCTTGGCAATCAATTCGACTGCATAAGGGTCGTTTCTATAATCCTTCAGATAATGGATCTTCTTGATTCCGGCCTGCAGAACCATCTTCGTACATTGCAAGCACGGAAAATGAGTCACGTAAATCTCTGCACCTTCAGTTGGAATACCGAACTTTGCACATTGAAGAACTGCGTTCATTTCTGCATGGATCGTTCTAACGCAATGTCCATCCACAACATAACAATCTTCATCAATACAATGTACATCTCCGCTGACAGAGCCGTTATAGCCGCCAGCGATGATTCGCTTATCACGGACAATCGTCGCTCCTACCTCTAGTCTCGTGCAGGTACTTCTTAATGCCAACAGCACACTTTGCGCCATAAAATACTGGTCCCATGGGATACGTTCTAAAGTCATGTCTATTCTCCTCTTCCCTATCAGATAGCTTTAACGCTTCTTTGTCTGATGATTTCATGTTCCTTTTCACAAAAAAATGAAGGAACTGCTTTGGTAATTTTTGGGCTTTGTATCCATACTTCAATCGGTTTTAAACATGGTTATATGATACAAAATTAATTAAATTTCTCACGATTCAAAAAGATATATATCATGGTTTGCTGAAACCCAAGATATACAAATAGTACGTGAATTCAAAATTGCCGTCAATAGTATTTGAAAAATAATTCCTTTTAGGAGACATAAACTGAATCTCTGATCTTTTCAACCGTCTTCTCTCCGAAGCCTGAAATATTCGTTAATTCTTCAACAGATGTAAATCCGCCGCTTTCTTCTCTATAGCTGATGATTTCCTGTGCCTTTTTTTGTCCAATTCCCGATAGTGTCATTAGCTCCTGTTCTGTCGCAGTATTCAAATTGATTTTCCCCGTTTTCTCTGGGTCTTTTTCTTCTTGCCCAGCTGTCAAATCTGGAACAGAAAACACGCCTTCCTCTCCTATTGTCGGTACATAAATGACCATCTGATCTTGAACTTTTTGTGATAGATTGATCTGTTTTTCGTCTGCTTGATCGGTCATCCCTCCAGCCAGCACTAACACATCCCAGACTCGCATGTCTGAATCGATGGTGTAAATTCCCGGAGAATGGATTGCCCCCTTCACATCGACATACATCACTGTTTTCGGCGTCTCACTTGAATCAGATATTTCCACTGTATCTGGTTCAGAAGAAGCATTGAGCCATTCTTCAGGTTCTTTCTCTCTCTTATTAGTATTGAAGAGCAACAAGCCAGCTAGCAATAGCACCAATAAACTGCTCCCGACAGCTATGAACAAAGTGCGATAATTTTCAAATTTTTCCCTCATGCCTTCCCTCCTAAAAAATAATACGCATTTTTTTAGAAAATGGATAAAAATTTCTGATTGCCAACGTATAATATTATGAAAGGGGGATCGGAATGGATGATGAGATTGTAGAGCTATTGAAAAAGCAAGATTTCAAAGGACTAGAGCTGCTAATTGAGCTGCTGGGTAACGACATCATAAAAACCATTTGCGCTGTTCTGAATCGCCCTGAAGAATACAGCCACCATAAAGATGCTGAAAACGAAGTTTTTTATAAACTATGGAAAGGGATCTCACAATTTAATGAAGAAAAAAGCAGCTTAAAAACCTGGGTTTTGACCATTACGAGAAACACATGTATTGATAAGAAAAGAACTATTCTTCGGACAGGGACTATTCCCTTAGATAACATTAAGGAGCATCCAGCCTATGACCGCTATTTAGAAAAAGAAGAGTTTTTAGAATTGATTCACTCCCTTAAGTCAGAAGATCAATGGATATTTTTAAGCTATTACTTTTATCAGGAAACACCGCAGCAAATTGCAGAAACGTTAAATATCGAAGCAACGCAAGTCTATAATCGTTTATCAAGAGGCAGAAAAAAGCTGAAAACAGTGTTCGAACAGGAGGGCTATCATGGGAAACACCTTTAGAAAAACCGTCAGAAATATGAATCAGAAGTATCAAAGACAGCCAAATGAAGCGACTCTTTCATCAAATCAGAAAAAAAGATTATTTAAGCAAACTAAAATGTATATTCTCGTACAGGAAATCCTTGAGTCTCTGGAAGAACATCATTTGAAGCACAATGAAACGATTCGCTCTTTTCTACCATTGACCAATGACGGAGCCAATATTTCTTTCATGACTAGTGGAATAATGGGGCTTTATCATCCTAAGAGTAAAAAAGCAAAAAAATATGTCAATGACTTTCATGATTTGAGAGGCAACCGACTTTTTATTTTTACCAGCCAGCGAATTATTTTTATGACCATTATTGAATATCTTGATCAAGAACTGTTTTACACCTATCCTTACGACAAAATAGAAACAATTACCTTAAAAAAGAATACATTGGGGTATTTTGACTGGGAAAAAGGCTTTCCTCCTGCTCGAAAAAAGATGTATACGTACTTTTTTGATTTTGAATGTGACAATGCGATTTTTTCAGAGCTGTTCAGTGAAATGGATGGAAAAATCGTTTTGGAGCAAGTAAATAAAATTGAAGAAATGAAACATATTGCTGTCTCAGAGGAGGTATATCGCCAACGGGCATTTGATGCGCTTTTGAACAATCCTTTATTTGGTTATCGAGTCACTAAATTCATCTCCTATGGGTTGATTTTACTCTTTCTAACATTTCTTATAGGCCTTTTCTTCGGCATGGGGCCATTTGCAGTTTATCTAAGATGATGCTAGAAGCGGGCTCACAACTGAAAACGATCCTCTCTAGGGTTCGATGCCATATGTATAAATCTATTCAACATATCCAGCTACATAAACAGCCTCTACAAGTGCGATGATATTCGCAGGACTTGTAGAGGCTCTATTTTCCAACAGGTTTATCCCTTTGGTTCGTAAGAAATCAGTGGGTCAGCATTAATAATTTATTTACAGTATTTGCATTCCTGATGGTCACATTATTATTTACTGATGAGCTGGCAATCTTAGACCATCTTGATTTGTTGAAAGTTTCTCTAGGAGCCGACCAAAAAATCACATTTTCATGATAAGCAATTTGCTCATATTCCGGTTTCACCTCTCCAACCGCAGCAAATACCTCTGCCACACTCATAGGAGAAATAACAAAAATTGCATAGTGTATCGCATCCTTGTCTATGTTCCACCAGTCTGGTGCATGCTGCAAGGTCGTCGATAAATCTGCGGCAGAAACAATTGCAACCGGTATATTCAACATAAACTTCTCTACTATTATCGCTTCACATTGCTTTATCAGCTCAACTCTATCCTTTGAATCACTGGAAAAAACCACGTTTCCACTGTTTATATAGGTCACTACATCTAAAAAGCCGATCTCCTCAAAAGCAGTTCTCAATTCCGGCATAGATATCTTATTTTTCCCACCCACATTGATTCCACGTAAAAGTGCAATATACGTTTCCAATAGACAACCTTCTTTCCGTTACTATACTTATTATATGATACAACTATTCTATCATACGTCGGCGGCGATGATAAAGCCTCCCTACAGTCTGAGGCAACAAAAAGAGGCTGAGACAGAAGTGTTTAGCTACAAGCAATAAGCCGGAATTCACGAAAATTGTTTCACAAATTTTTGTTGAATTCCGGCTTATTGTCGTAGGAGCTACTTCTGACTCGCCGTTTATTCGGATTTAGGGTATGGAAAAGAGTGGCAACAGATTATTGTCCCACTCTCTTCTTCATTATTTTTCTTCCAGATTCTCTAAATAGTCCAATGCATCCTGCACGGTTTTAACAGGAACAATTTTCATTTCTGTATTGATTTTTTTCCCAGCTTCAACAGCTTCCTCATAATTGGTTTTGATATCCGGATTTTCTTCTCGAATCTCCTCTGAGATCTCATCGTCTGGAGCAAAAAATATTTCTGCACCATTTTGACTCGCAGTCACAACCTTTTTATCGATGCCGCCAATTCTTCCAACAACACCTTCAGAATTAATTGTACCTGTTCCTGCAATTTCGTGACCTTTACGAATATTCTTATTTGTAAGCAGTTCATAGGTCTCCAGCGTAAACATTAAACCAGCAGAGGGACCTCCGATGCTTCCAGCATCAATTTCCACAGATGTATCAGAAGTAATTTCAGTATGATCCGTCAAACCAATACCGATTCCCGGATTTTTTGTGGAAAGCTCGATCAAATCTCCAGTTGCTTCCTTCTCTTCTCCATCGTGCTCAAAAGAAACCGTTACTTCCTGACCAACCTTGAGACCCTTGATATATGCAACAAGCTCCTCACTGCTTTTAAAGGTCTTTCCATCTACGCCAGTAACTGTATCGCCAACAGCTATTTTCCCTTTAAAGTCAGATTTCTCATCAATCGTCAGGACGTACACGCCCTTGAAGGTCATCTCATAATCAACACCAGCTAATTTCATGGCCTGTTCGATTGCTGCATTTTGAGAAGAATCCATGTAATATTTCTGTATCTGCTCATATTCCTTGTTTGTACTACTTCCCATCAGCTCTTCTTTACTTACCAATTCATTAAAATCTGAAAAATGGGCGAATATAGCCGTGGCAATGGTTGCTTTTCTAACCCCTACAGTAGTTAGATAGAACCCCCCAGAAGAATCATCTGTTTTCCCATCAACAGTAACAAAATCTTTGAGGTTTTCAGTTGATCCCGGCCCTTCGATATAATAAGGAATCCTGACAACAAATACAAGTGCAAAAAGTGCAATTAAGATATAAGGTAAAAATGATTTCAGTGAAAAGCGTTTCTTATCCTTCATTCTGCAAGCCTCGATTCTTCAGCGCTTGATTCACTGCATCTGGTAAATAATCGGAAATATCTCCATCAAAAGCTAGAATTTCCTTCAATATACTGGAGCTGATATGACCATATCTTTCATCTGCCAAAAGAAAGACTGTATCAATATCTCCTTGTAAATGTCTGTTCATCAAAGCAATATTTTTTTCGTATTCATAGTCCTGTGTATTTCGAATACCGCGAATCAAGAAGCTGGCTCCAAGTTCTTGAGCAGCTTCTACTGTCAACTTTCGCTCTTGCTGTATTACTTGAACATTTCCAAGATGCTTTGTCGCTTCAACGATCATCTTTTCTTTTTCTACTGCATTAAATAATGATTTTTTCGTTGTGTTTGTAAATACGCCTATAATCACTTGATCAAAAAGTACGGAAGCTCGTTCAACTGTGTTCAAGTGCCCCATCGTAAATGGATCAAAGCTTCCCGGAAAAAGAGCAATTCTAGTCATTAGATACGTCCCTTCTATAAATCGTGATTTGAGTAATACCATAAACAGTTTCTTTGGATTTATACAAAGAACTGATTTCTTCAGGCAAATCAACAGTTTTATCCGTTTCACAGACCACAACGCTATGAGCGCTCAGCATTTGATTACGATCCATCAGCTCAAGCTGCTGCTCAATTTTCTGATGCGCATATGGCGGATCTAACAGTACAATGTCAAATACTTTTCCTTCCTCAAAAAGAGAGTCGAGTGCCTTGTCAGCGTCCAGCTTTTTCACAGTAAATTTTTCCACTTCTTTTGTAACAGCAATATTTTCTCTGATTACTTTCAGTGCGGAAAAATTTCTTTCGATACAATACGCATGACCAGCGCCTCTTGAAATGGCTTCTATTGCCAAGCCACCACTACCTGAATAGAGATCCAGCACCATTTCTCCATCAAAATATGGACCGATCATATTAAAAATCGATTCCTTTACTTTGTCTGTTGTAGGTCTGGTGTTTTCACCATCCAATGCCTTTAATCGTCGGCCCCTATATTCTCCTGCTACTACACGCATTCTTTCACTCCTCTGCTTCAAAACAATTACCACTCTTCAACTCTGTTGAGCTGAGGAACAAACTTCTTACTGCTTTAGTTTGGGTAACATGCTATTTCTATTTTATCCCTACTCAATGGAAAAAAGATGAAAAATGTTTGAAATTCCTACACATTTTTCATCTTCTCGTCTATTACTTATGATCAAACGTTTTCTGCCAGACGTATTTGAGTATTGATTTCTTCCACTTCAAATCCTTCTTCTTCCACATATTGGTAGGCTGCTTTCGTACCAATCTTTTCAGCAAAATTCATTTCCACATCCGGACGATAAGAACGTTCCACCTTACGAACAAAGTGTAGATTGTTGATTTTTTCCTCTGTTGTGTCAACATTTTCCTCGTTCATATATAAAACGACATATTTCATCCTTCTTGAAACATACTGAATGAATCCATGACGCTTTAAAGTTTTCAGCTGTTTCAACGAATAAACCCATACGATCAACGATCGGCGTTTTTGAATCACTAATTCTTTTTCCTCATCAACTTGCATGACAACTGCCCCCACATCCATGGTTATTTCCTTTTGTAAAGAATGGATTTCCTGCATCTACTTTGATGTCCTCAGAAATCGTTTTTGCTATAGCCGAGCTGATGGTATCAAGAATATCCTGAACCTCTGTCTCGGACACTCTAAACTCAGCAACTTCCTCGCACATATCAAGCTGTCTCTTCGCCTTACGGACTGCTCGCTGCTTCGTTCTGAAGTCAGGAGCATGAGAGCCATAGCTTTCTATACGTTCGAAATCAGTTTTAGCTCCCAAAAAACCTGATAAGGCTTCTTGAACCACTTCTGATTCCTTCATTCCTTCTTTGTTACTCCTATATTGTTTAACATTTTTACTTAATAAAACAGTTTGAATCAACTGTTCAGTTTGATCCTCTATATCAAAAAGTGATTCATTCACTATCATTCTATCTACCTACTATCTTCTGTTTCTTCTGTATTATTTTCAACAGCCTGTATTAAGACTAACACATCCTCTTTAGAAAAAGCAACGCCAATGGCTTCATTTTCGCCATGAGAAAAACGAGCATAATAAGCACCATCTGAAAACCAGTATAAGGCTGCAAATGAGAGGTCATACACCGGCGTCATAAATATTCCCTGTGACTTACGCAAATCTAAATCACTTTTTGCAATCATTGATTCAAATTCAGAGTTAGTAAGAATAAAAGCCATTGCAATATCCCCTAAGCTTTCACTCTTCACTCGTGACAAGGACTCCAATCTTTCAACAGAAAGAAAATCCACAGAATTTTCTTCGTAAAAGCGATACAACAATTCTGCATTTTTTTCAGCGGAAATATGGAAAGTATAAGCCGGTAGGTCTTCTTTTATGCGAAGCATGTTGATCATACGGGTCATCGTTTTTTGTTTTTCATCTACGATATCCGGTGTAGACTCGCTAATCGTGATAGGCAGTGCTTCACCAGCTATCAACTGATACGGCATGACTGTTAGCAAGTATTCCTTTGATAGATAAGTGACCCCGGAAAGAACATCCTTTCCATGTGTAAAAAATAGAACAGCGAAGCTATCATTGTCAAAAGCAATCAATGGACGGTAGTTCATATCTTCCTCCATCAGCTCGATGGAATAGGACATTGTATCATATTCAATATCAAAATTTGAGTATATTGTTGTTATATCCGATACCTCTGAAAGAGTCATACCTAACTTAAAAGGAGAAACATCTTGCGTCGTATTAAACACCTTTACTGCACCAATTTTCTGATTTCTAACACTTACCTCGATATACTCACTGTCTTCTTCACCAAAGGTCCATAGCTCATAACCAAATCCTGTATCGTAGGAAGTCAACGGTTCGCCATACTCATTTGTAAAATCACTGATTTTCTTTCCTATGTACAGAGCATACCCGGAAGCGGGCAGCTCTTCATGCGGCAACGCCGTATGGGAGATATTTTGTCTTCCAATATCATCTATGTTGATCTCAGCTTTTTCGGGAGGAAAAAATACAGGTTGAAGATAGCCAATGACCAATACTGAAATCAGCACTGCTAGAAAAGCTAAAAATCGTTTCATTTTTTCCTCCTGATTTGCCTTTATTTTTCTGTAAGTTCAATCAATAGATCGCCAGAGCTGATTGCTTCTCCTTCAGTCACATAAATATGATCTACGGTTCCATCAAAATGAGCTTCCAGACTGGTTTCCATCTTCATTGCTTCGGTGATCATCAACGGATCACCCTTTTTGACCTTATCGCCCTTTTTAACCAGTATTTGAAGAACTGATCCAGACATGGTTGCGCCAACTTGTCCTTTATTGGTCGGCTCTGCCTTACGCTTTGTCTGAACACTAGACGTGATTGAACGATCCTTGATGACGATTTCTCTACGTTGCCCATTTAAATTGAAGAAGAGTGTTCTGTTTCCTTCAATATCGGGTTCGCCGATTTCATCAAGCCGAATAATCAGTGTCTTCCCTCTTTCGATCTGGACTTCTACAGATTCACCTAGACGAATCCCGTGGAAGAAAGTTGGTGTATCCAGCAATGTTACATCGCCATAATTTTGATAAGATGTTCGATAATCAAGAAATACCTGTGGATACATCAAGTAGCTGAGTACTTCTTCTTTCTTCGGTTCATAGCCAATTTTTTCTGCCAGCTCTTTATGAACTTCTGCAAAATCAACCGGAGCTGCCAGACTGCCTGGACGTTCAGTAAATGCCGGACGACCTTTAAGGATAACCTTCTGCAATTCCTTAGGAAATCCTCCAACAGGCTGTCCCAGATCTCCTTGGAAGAACGTAACAACTGATTCAGGGAAGCTCAATTCGCCTCCGTGATCGTAGACATCCTGCTCTGTCAGATCATTTTGAACCATGAACAATGCCATATCTCCAACAACCTTAGAGGACGGTGTCACCTTGATGATATCGCCAAACATTAGATTTACAGTACGGTACATCTTCTTGATTTCGTCCCATTTGTCGCCAAGACCGATTGCTTTCGCCTGCTGCTGCAGGTTTGAATACTGTCCTCCCGGCATTTCATGCATATATACTTCTGTTTGCGGTGCATTCAGACCATTTTCAAATGGCGTATAATACATCCGGACATCTTCCCAATAATGATTGATTTTTTGTGCATTATCAACATCGATATCTGGAGTACGGGCACCATTGACCAGTGCATAATAAAGGCTGGTCATACTCGGTTGGCTCGTCGCCCCACTCATGGCGCTTGCAGCCACATCAACAATATCCACACCGGCTTTTGTCGCTGCCGAGTAAGTGATGATGCCGTTGCCGCTAGTATCATGTGTGTGAAGATGGATCGGTACATTTACTGTATCCTTCAGCTCGCTGATCAATCGATAAGCAGCTTGCGGCTTCAATAGTCCGGCCATGTCCTTGATTGCTATAATATGACTTCCCAGCTGCTCCAGCTCTTTCGCCATATCTTTATAATATTGGACATTATATTTTGCTCTATCCGGATCATTGATATCGCCAGTGTAGCAAATTGCCGCTTCAGCGATTTTTCCTGAATCACGAACCGCTTGAATACTTTTTTCCATCTGTGGAATCCAATTCAAGCTATCGAAAATTCTGAAAACATCGATCCCCTGGTCAGCGGACTCTTTGATAAATTCTGCAATAACATTATCTGGATAATTTTGGTAACCCACAGCATTTGAACCTCTGAACAGCATTTGGAATAAAGTGTTCGGCATCAGCTTTCTAAGCTTTCTTAGACGCTGCCATGGATCTTCATTAAGAAAACGATAAGCAACATCAAAGGTCGCCCCACCCCACATCTCACTGGAGAATAATTCCGGAAGGCCTTCTGCTGTCAGTTGAGCAATTGCTTTAAAATCCTGTGTTCGCACTCTTGTGGCAAGTAAGCTCTGATGTGCATCTCTGAAGGTTGTATCAGTAAGCAAGACATTCTCCTGCTTTTTGACCCATTCAGCTACTGCATCAGCACCGTGCTGATCCAAAACATTTTTAGCAGTAACAAATTCTTTTTTCTCAATGAAATCGCTGGGAATCCTTGGTTGTTCATAGAATTTTTTCGTTGTTTTTTCAACACCCGGGAAGCCATTGACAGTGACTTCTCCAATGAATTTCATCGTTTTATTTCCACGATCCCTTACTTTCGGAAACTCAAAAAGATCCGGCGTGTTATCAATAAATGTCGTGTTTGCTTCTCCTGAAATAAAGACAGGATGGCTGACAACATTCTGTAAAAACGGAATATTGGTTTTAACACCTCTGACACGGAACTCCTTCAAGCAGCGCTGCATTTTCTGAACAGCTTTTTCAAAGCTGTATCCATGTGTACAGACCTTAACAAGTAATGAATCGAAGTAAGGAGTGACCGCATAACCTGAATAAGCATTCCCCACATCCAAACGAACACCAAATCCACCTGGTGAACGATACGTATCAATTTTACCAGTATCAGGCATGAATTGATTCAATGGATCTTCCGTTGTGATTCGACATTGAATAGCCGCACCATTCAGTTTCAGCTCATCCTGATGAGGAATCTCCATATCCTTGTGCAAATCCATTCCTTGTGCTATTTGAAGCTGAGAAACAACAATATCGATATCTGTAATCATTTCAGTGATGGTATGCTCTACTTGAACACGAGGATTGACCTCGATAAAGTAGAAACGATCACCTTCCACTAGAAATTCTACGGTTCCGGCATTCACATAGCCTACGTGACTCATCAGCTGAACAGCTGCGTCACAGATATCCTTACGTAGCTTCTTACTCATTGACACACACGGTGCTACTTCTACTACTTTCTGATGGCGTCGTTGAACTGAGCAGTCTCTTTCAAATAAATGGAGCACATTGCCGTGTTGATCCCCCAAAATTTGAACCTCGATATGCTTAGGATTTGAAATATATTTTTCAACATAGACTTCATCTGAACCAAAAGCCGCTTTTGCTTCACTTTTCGCTCGATCATAGCCTTCACGTGCTTCTTTTTCATTATACGCCACACGCATGCCTCGTCCGCCGCCGCCCAAGGCCGCTTTGATCATGACTGGAAAATCGTGGCTTTGTGCAAAAGCAAGAACCTCGTCAACTGTTTCCACGGGACCGTCAGATCCTGGAATAGAAGAAATCCCTGCCGCTACTGCAGCTTCTTTCGCCTTTATCTTGTCTCCAAAAATATCCAGATGGTGTGATTTCGGACCGATAAATGTGATGCCTTCTTCTTCACAGCGCTTAGCAAATTCAAGATTTTCAGATAGAAAACCATATCCCGGATGAATTGCATCAGCTCCGCATTTCTTCGCAATATTCAGAATACCTTCAATATCCAAATATGCTTCGATTGGTTTTTTCCCTTTTCCAGCCAGATAAGCTTCATCTGCTTTAAAGCGATGGACAGAATATTCATCTTCTGCCGCATATACAGCTACTGTTCTGATGCCCAGCTCAGTACACGCTCGGAAAATACGTACGGCGATTTCGCCACGATTTGCTACTAAAACTTTCTTCATCTTCCCACTCCTACCTTTTAATTTTTACCTTCAGTAATTATCTATCAGTTTCAATCATCTGATATTCGTCAACTAATTTCTGCCGCTTCTCATCTGCGCTGATATTCAAAACAAAACCGATTGCGACTGAAATGATCAGCAGGCTGTTCCCGCCATGACTAAGAAATGGGAATGTGATCCCTGTTAACGGAATGACTCCTGTAATACCACCTAGATTGATAAACACTTGGATCAGCAGCATTGCACCTATTCCGATACAAAGCAAAGAATTGAACGGTTTTCTTGAACGAACTCCGACTAAAATGATTCGTGCAATCAAAAAGAACAGAACAGCAAGAATGAGCAATGAAACAATCAGTCCCAGCTCCTCTACTGTGATTGCAAAAATGAAATCGGAATGGGCTTCGGGAAGAAATCCCTTTTTCTGGATGCTATTTCCCAAGCCTCTGCCGAACCAGCCGCCGTTGCTTATTGCATAGTAAGAATTCACTAATTGGTGCCCTGTGTCTCTTTCATCGATGAAAGGATTCAAAAACACCTCAAAACGTTGATATACATATTGATATTTCGTCGGAATAAAGCTTCCTTTGGTCAACAGCAGAGCTTCGATAAAGCCGATACTTCCCAAAATTCCCAGCCCGCCGAATAGATACGTATACATATAATTAATACCACTTGAAAGCAGCATAACAATTGCAATCAATGTCAGGACTGCCGCATTTCCCAAATCGGGTTGGATAATAACAAGGAAAATCAAAAAGCCAACCAGCAGCATCGGCCGCAGTACAGCCTTTTTGAATTCTCTATCAATATACTTCTGTCTTCTGGCTAAAATGTACGCTAGATACCATATAACCATTATTTTCAAGTATTCAGCCGGCTGCATTGAAAAGCCGCCGATTCTGATCCAGCCCTGAGCCCCATTGATCGTAACCCCAAGGTTGGTAAATCGAACCGCCAGCAGCAAAGCTGAAATAACTGCTATAGCCAGCATAATAAAGCCCTTATTTTGATAAACGGTTGTTTTCATCTTATAGATAAAAAACATTGCCACCAGACTCAACGCCCAGAACTGCAGTTGATTAATAACCATACCGGCAGCTGGCAAGCCCTTACTCATCTGATTCGCTGAAGTAGAGCTGTAAACCATGATCAGTCCCACACAGCTTAGAATCATATAAGGAATCAAAATACTATAGTCAAGCAAATGCCTCTTTTTTACTTTCTTTGGCAAAGCTTAAACCTCCTTGCCGCTCTCTTTTTTATCTTGTGTTTCTTCGTATACTTCAGTATATAAACGATTGAGTTCCTTTTCCAGATCACTCAGTAATTGATGACCTTCCTTAGAGCTCAAGATCCCCAGACGAATTGCATAAGTCATTTGTCTTGAAAAACCATACATTTGTGTATCTACAACTTCCTCAAAAGCTTTACATTGAGAGATACAGAGACTGTTCTTTTGATTACGGATCAACATTTTGATTCTATCCGCATCCTCTTTCAGCAGTTCTAATGCAAATTCTTTAGAAATAGGTTCCATCTGCATTCAACCTCCTATCTTAATTAGACAATTATAGCATATTTTTTACCCTTATTAATAGAAATTTTCTGAAAATCAAAAGACTAAATCAATTTTTAATTTTCATAAACTGTCGGCCGTCTGAGGAACGTGAAACAAATGTTATTTTACACGCCTCGATTGAGAAGCTGAATCAACACTGTTTTCATAGATCCTTGATACGAGCGCACTCCACGAGCTCTTCATTTCCTCCTTAGGACAAGGCAGCCATTTTTTTACGTAATGAAAACTTTAACAGAATATATATTATCAAAAAAGAAAAGAATCTGCATGTATCTTCCATTAAGCGGACTGATGATTTTTGATCGCCGCCAAAAATGTTTCTCCATACTTGTCCAGCTTGTTCTGTCCAACACCTTTGACCTGTAAAAGTTCAATCGGATTTTTGGGCATTTTCTCACAAAATTCTTTCAAGGTGCTATCAGAGAATATCAAGTACGGTGGAACATTTTCATCCTGTGCCAAATCCATTCGTAATGCTCTCAGTGTTTCAAACAGCTGATCATCAACTGCCAGTTTTCTGATTTTTTGATCTTCTTTTCTATAAACTTGCTGTTTTCCAAGAAGAACCTCCACACCGGAACTTGAAACCGACAGTAAAGGAAATTGTCCATCAGACGGGGATAAATGGCGTTCAGCTGTCAAATAGTCGATCAGTTGACTAACTTCCTTTTGTGTACGATCTTTCATTAGCCCATAGGTAGGCAAGCGATCAAATTTCCATTGATCGATTTTCTGATCCTTCGAAGCGGTCAACACCTTGGCAACCAGCCCTTTTCCAAAGCGTTCCCCCATTCGTTTAACACAGGAAAGCACCTTTTGAGCATCTACCGTGATGTCCACCAGCTCTCTATCATCAAGACAATTCGAGCATTGACCGCACTCTGTTCCTTCTTCTCCAAAATAGCGCAGGATAAATTTTTGCAGACAGACCTGAGCGTTCGCATACTGGGACATTTCCCGCAATTTCATATATTCCTTTTGCTTATACTCAATCGGAGAATCTGACTGATCAATAAAATATTGTTGTACTTGTAAATCCTGAGGGGCATAAAACAAGACAGCATCACTAGGTAAGCCATCCCTTCCCGCTCGACCAGCCTCCTGGTAATAAGATTCGATGTTGCCGGGAATTTGCGCATGGATAACAAAGCGAACATTACTCTTATTGATGCCCATTCCGAATGCGTTGGTTGCAACCATCACTTGTATTTCATCAAATAGGAACTGCTCTTGATTTTGGCTTCGTGCAGCTTCGTTCATACCGCCATGATACATGCCCACTGAATGATTTTTACTTTTCAACAAGTGGTAGATTCGCTCCACTTCTTTTCTGGTACTAGCGTATATGATCCCGGATTGGCTGCTGTTCATTTTTAAATATTCTAATAGAAACACGTCTTTATTTTGATCCTTGATTACTTGAAAAGATAGATTTTCTCTCGCAAACCCAGTTTTTATTTGATTTTTTTCCGGAATATCCAGCTGAGCAATGATATCATCTGCTACCTGCGGCGTTGCCGTCGCTGTCAGCGCAATGATTGCAGGTGTTTGCTGAAACTTGCGAATGACTTCTGCCATTTTTAGATAGCTTGGACGAAAGTCGTGCCCCCATTGAGAGATACAGTGTGCTTCATCTACTGCTAATAAATCAATATCTATATGCATCAAAAGCTGCTGAAATTCAAAAGACTCCAGTCTTTCCGGTGCAACATAAAGCAGCTTGATTTTCTTATCTACTGCCAATTGTATTCGCTGATTGATTTCCTGTGGAGAGAGTGTGCTGTTGATAAACGTAGCAGGTATCCCCATCAAACTCAGCGCATCTACTTGATCCTTCATTAAAGAAATCAGAGGAGAAACGACAATTGTTAAATTATCCATTAGTAATGCCGGCAGCTGATAGCAGATTGATTTCCCGCCACCTGTAGGCATGATTCCCAATACATTTTCTTGGTTCAAAACGTGATCAATGATTTCCTTTTGTCCTGTTCTGAACTCTTCATAACCAAATACTTCCTTTAAGACCTTTTGACTGTCGACCATGAATTACTGTCTCCTATCTTTTTCACTGTTAGCCATTTTAACACGAGAAGAACTTTTCATTCAAGGGAACACCGTAAACAGAAACCTTATCTATAATAAAAAGCAATGATTTGATAAGTTGCCCATTCCTGAACTACTTTTCAAATCATTGCTCTGTTCAAATAAATTATTGCCCTTGGCTGTCAACTTCTCATACTTCTAGTATTCGCATAACATACTCAAATCTACTTTATTTTTAAACTAAAATAATTATTCTACAGCCAGCTCTTCCCCATCTTCAAAAAACAACAGCAAATCCTGCAAGGTAAGAGAAGATTTTTCTTCCTTCGTCAAATCCTTAACAATTCGGCCTTTTTGTAGAACAATCAGGCGATTGCCATATTTCAATGCATCCTCCATACGATGAGTGATCATTAGGCAAGTCAGCTGACCATCAGCGATTCGCTGATCCGTGAGCTTCATCAATTGCTTGGATGTTTTCGGGTCTAAGGCTGCTGTATGTTCATCTAAAAGAAGTAAACGAGGCTTCGTTAGTGTTGCCATCAGCAGGCTCAAGGCTTGGCGCTGACCACCGGAAAGATGACCTGTCGGCGTGTCTAGATGCTCTTCAAGTCCGTTCCCCACTTCGCTGCAGATTTCTTCAAATAGTGCTCTTTGCTCATTTAGTTTTCTAGGCTTAAGCGTTCGCTTCTGTCCTCGATATAAAGCCAGAAGCAAATTTTCAGCAACAGTCATTCTTGGGGCAGTTCCCTGTTTCGGGTCCTGAAAAACGCGAGAAAAATAATGTGCCCGCTTCTCTTCTGAAAATCCGGTAATATCTTTTCCATCAATTTCTATCTTGCCTTCTGTCAAGCCAAGAGTTCCTGATATACTGTTGAACAGGGTACTTTTCCCAGCGCCGTTTCCGCCTAAAACTGTGATAAAATCACCTTCGCGAATTTCAAGAGACACATCATCTAAAATAACCTTTTTCTCATTCATTCCGTTGTCGATAACTTTTTTTGCGTGACTGATTTGCAGGATACTCATTTATTTTCCCTCCTTCTCAGATAAGCCCTTGAGGTTCAATGCTTTTCTCAATTGCGGGATCATTAGACAAATCGCCAGAATAGCCGCTGAGAAGATTTTCAGATAAGTCGTATCGAAGCCGAGCTTGATTACTGCCAGAATCAATAATTGATAAATGATACTACCGATCACGATCGCTACTAATCTTTCCGCAAAGGTCAGTTCTCCAAAAAGAACCTCGCCAATAATAATGGACGCTAAGCCAATAACGATAACACCGATTCCCTTATTTACATCTGCATACCCATCATTTTGTGCAATCAGTGCACCGGAGAGTGCAATGATTCCGTTTGAAAGAGTCAACCCTAAAATCTTCATAGAATCTGTTTTGATGCCGATTGAGCGAGCCATGTCTTCATTATCCCCTGTCGCAATGTAGGCTTGTCCTAACACCGTATTGAAGAAGAAAAGAAGCAAACCAATGATCAACGCTAAAACAATGATTCCTAAAAAGATGATATCAAAATAGTTCGGTAGATTTAGTGCAGAAAAGACATCTTGTATTTTCGGTTGGTTCAATAAAGAAAGATTGGGTGTCTGCATCACATAAAGAATTACTGAATTCAATCCAGACATTACCAATATACCAGATAAAATCACCGGTATTTTCCCTTTAGTAAAAAGCAATCCAGTTACTAGTCCGGCACCCATCCCAGCTAAAACACCTAACAGTGTTGCCAGTACCGGTGACACACCATTCGTGATCGCAGTCACACAAACCGCTCCGCCAAGAGGAAATGATCCCTCTGTTGTCATATCGGGAAAGTTCAAAATCCGATATGTCATAAATATTCCTAATCCTAAAATCGCCCACAGCATACCCTGACCTATTGCTGAAACAATCATTTCATCCACTCCTGTCAATTTTCTCTCTATTTTGTTCTTATATTCGTATTGGTCTTCGGTCTACATAAAAGCCGCCAGTTTTAAAAGCTAACTTCCTGATGCTTTATTCCGTGCCAACAAGCTTTGCATCCTCTACCACGTTTTCCGGAATTGTCAGACCTAGTTTTTTCGCCTGTGCCTCATTTATGATAACATCGCCAGTTTCAAAGGTGTAGATAGGTGTAGTTGCAGGATCTGATTTCCCAGCGAGGATATCAGCTGCCATTTTCCCTGTTTGAACTCCCAGCTCGTATTGATTGATACCAACGGTTGCCAAGCCGCCTTCTTCAACCATTGTGTCCACGGATGGGATGATTGGTGTTTTTGATTTATTTGCTTCGTTGACAACAGTCTGCATTGCATTGGCAATTGTATTATCTGTAGGAATATAGATGAAATCCACCTCACCAGACATCACTTGTACTGTTTGAGCAATCTCATTACTTGAAGGAACCACGTATGATTTAGCTGTAAGTCCCAAAGCCTTTGCAGCTTTCTCCGCTTCTGCTGCCTGATATTTTGAATTTTCCTCCGCAGAAGAATATAGAATACCTACCGATTTCGCATCCGGCAGAAGTTCGAGTGCTAAATCAAATTGCGCATCTACAGGGGACTTATCACTAACTCCTGTAATATTTCTTCCCGGCTTTTCATTCGTCTCCACTAAACCAGCACTAACTGGATCTGTGATCGCTCCCAGAACAATTGGAATGTCACTGGTGCTGTTAGCCAGTGCTTGAGCTGCCGGAGTTGCAATCCCTATCAATACATCCGATTTTTTATCGATCAGCTGCTGACTCATTGTCGCTAACTTGCTTTGATCTGCCTGTCCGTTTTGAAAAGCGATCTTCAGGTTCTTACCGTCCTCATAACCACTTTCCTTCAGACCATCTTTGATTCCCCGATAAATCTCATCTAAAGCAGGATGGCTGACAAACTGAAGGACCCCAACAGTTGGTACATCTTCTTTCTTTTCTTCATTCTTTTCAGTAAAAAAAGAAACGATTAAAAATAACACGAGAACACTGATTACTGCCAATAATTTTTTCGACTTCATACTTTTTCCTCCTAATCACTCAAGCTTTCATTTTTTAAAACTAATAAGCTTATTTTCCATACAAAAAGAGCAGTGACGAACTCCATAAGAGTGGTCACTGCCCGTACACAAAAACCACATAGATAGTCATCTATGTGGTTTGATATCAGTCAATCAAAAGAACCAGCATAGATACAAATTTTAGAATCCGTCATTTGTCTTCTAAAGTTGTATCTATGAAGAATCATACATACAACTTATCTACGCCAGTTTTGCCATGTTTGGTTTTTTTGGTTAGATAATTGTCTCATGTCGATTCCTCCTGTTATTTTCGTTAAAAGTAGTCTACACCGAAACATTCTATTCTGTCAAGAATTAATTTGAAGGCTCAATGATTTAATATGGCTACATTACTGGTATTTCGGACCACTGTAGACAGCAAACTCATTGTCTTCAAAGAAGTCCACTCGATTTATCATTCTCATCAGCTTATGGAAAATCCGCTAAAGAAGTTACTTTCTAACAGGTGTCTTCAATCGCTTCCGATAGCTCCAACTGTTTTTATGCTCCTTGTATGGATAGAATTTCAAGCTGGTAAACATCTTTTGAGATGCTTTGTTCCAATTGAATATCTCACTAACAACAAGTGTGTCCCATCCATTTTTCTTTGCTCGATAGATAAAATATTTTGTCACGATCCGACCAATATGACGATTACGGTGCTCTTGATCAATAACAATCGCATAATCATTTTTTGCGAGCCAAACATCTCCGATTGTTTTATAGCCATTTCCATCCAGATACTCTATATAAAATAATTCTCCATTTTTATTCTGCCAATCGTACATCTGCACGATTTTATCACGATCGTAAACGATCGATTTCCCAACAATATTTTTCATACTTTCTTTATCCTGATACCAGGCTAAGGACTCTTCTCTCATACAGTCATATGATGCCAGTCGTATTCGTTCATTTAAATAAATCCGTTTCTTTCCCGACCACTTGAAAGAGGGCTCCTGCTTTCCTGCCGGAACCCTCTTTCTATTGAACAAGTCTGCTGCCATCTTCTTCCAATCAGTAACGATCACGTGAACCCCTTCTTACATATACAGGTACAGGTTTTCTGCGTGTGTTCATCAGTAAATAGAAGATACTTAAAGCGAATAAAATCATCATTCTCATCTTAATCCCCTCTTTCTGTCAGCTTATTGAATCGTTTGCAGTTTTTCCTGATGAATCTGTTCTTCATTTTGAACAGTTTCAGTTGTTTCCTGTGGTGCTGCATCTTGTGTCTCTCCTGATGCTTGCTCCTGAGCTTGGTTTTGTTGTTCCTGTGTTGCAGGATCGACAGCAGCTAAAGGCAACTCATTCAACTTAGGAATAAACGCAGTTTTGACATCCATGCTCTCATCAACAGTGAAACGATTTTTCTCTTTGCCGCTTTCAAAAAAGATAACTGTAATAGTTTCCTTTTTTACATTATACTTCTTTTCCAAGTCTGCTGCATCATATACGATCGGATAAATCGTAATACTACGACTATAATCCTGCATTGCTTTCTCATCCTTGAACAAAGAAATAAGCTGCTCGTAGGTTTTCCCGCTCGGAACAGTGAATAAAACAGTCGTAGCTTTACTTTCTTCAATTTCCTTATCGATCGTCTTTGTATCAGCAAATTTGACTTTTTTACTTGAAAACTCCACATCCACCAAAGAATCAATCTGCGAGGAACGAATATTAGCCTGAGCACGTGGAATAATTAATATGAGGGCCAGTACAACAACGACCACAGCTATCCCCAATCGAACAATCAACTGTTGCTGCTTACTCAACGAGCTAGTTACATTTTTTGATGTCTTATTTGTATTTGGCTTTTTTTCCAATTTTTTCTCCCCTTTTATAAGTGATACCTATTCTTTAACCACTCTAGCTTTCTCTTGAACGATTCAATCCACACCACACTATCTGATGGAACATCTCGCTTAATTTTTCGAAGCATTTTCTTCATTATACTAATAGTTTCTTTTTTTGCCTAGTTAAACTGATAAAAACAAACCGAGAAAACGCATTCATTCACAAATGAATTATGGTACACTATAAATAAAAACAAGAGAAGTTGGCAGCAAAAACAATTCCTATCGATTTTTTCTTATGAAAGCAAAGGAACCGAGAATAAAAAATACTGGCTCCATGACTTATTATATGCATGGACCAACTAATGTTTAAACAAGATACACCTAAACTGTTGCTAGCTGAAAAAGTAAGTTTCGTATAGCCCTTTCCAGCAGCATGCCTTTGTTTAGACACCAACATTTTCAAGCCTGCGCCAACCACTATTGGCTATAGAATCACAAAAAATTAGACCTTCTAATCTTCAAAATGATGAAACTGTAAAATAATTTAAATAGATTTTATCAACTAAAAGAGCGAGGAGTGTTGTGCATGAGTTCCATCAATCAGTTACCCATCAGCAAAATCAACAAATCAAACCAGCTTTTTTCAAAAATCAGAAGTACAGTGGAAACCGCATTTTACGGGAATAATGTTTCTTCAGTCACTTCTATTGCAGAGGCTTATACCCTTGCAAAAAATACATCTGGTACCATCATCACCGATCTTCCTATTTTCCAACCGGATAAGCTGGGATTGCCTGTCGACAGTCATGTATTGGTGACCAACGACGGCAAAATTGTCGGACGAACGGCAGCCGCTCGTCGAATCATTGGTCAGCCCGGCATTAACGAGGATTATTATAGCGGCATTATTCGTGAGGCTGCTTATCAGCTTTCAAAAAAAGGCTGTAGGACAGCAACCATCGGCATTGGTCTATCTGATGCTTTTATGCTTCGTGGGCACCTATTGCTGCCAACAGGTTTTGAAGGAAATCTTTACTCTTATATACTCAATTTTCAATTTTTCGATGATAGTTATCAAAAACAATTCAGATCATCTGTTTCCTATGATGAAGGAGATATCTATATTCTGGCTGATCCAGACTGGAAACATCCAGATTTTCCAGATGGTCTAGTGCTGATCGACCCCCTTCATAATACCGCTGCGGTCTTAGGTTTAAGATATTTTGGAGAGCTGAAAAAAGCGACATTAACGCTGGCTTGGGCAGCAGCTCATCGAAATGGTTTCATTGCTTGCCATGGCGGGATGAAACAATACCAACTACAAAATACTAACTATACAATGGCCGCATTTGGACTCTCAGGCTCGGGAAAATCAACAATTACTTTGGCAAAAAGTAAAAACAAACAACCTGTTTCTGTTTTGCATGATGATGCCTTTATTATCTCCAAAAAAGATGGCTCATCTATTGCATTGGAGCCTTCCTATTTTGATAAAACACAAGATTATCCAATGAATGATCCAGCTGTTGCCTATTTTCTAACTTGCCAAAACATCGGAGTCACTTTAGATGATTCAAACAGCAAGGTGCTGATTACAGAAGATGTTCGAAACGGCAACGGACGAACAGTCAAATCTTTTTTCTCTACGCCTGATCGAAAAAATCATCTGACAGAAAAAATTGATGCTGTTTATTGGATCATGAAGGATGACAGTCTGCCCCCAGTTGTGAAAATCACTGACCCAATATTAGGTGCATTGTTCGGTGTTACTTTGGCAACTAAGCGCTCCAGTGCGGAGAATCTCAGCGGCGGAGTTGATCAAGATAAATTGGTCATCGAGCCTTTTGCGAATCCATTTCGCTGCTATCCATTGGCGGAGGATTACGAAGATTTCCGAAGACTCTTTCAGCAAAACACAGACTGCTATATTTTGAACACCGGTCATTTCAATGGAAATAAAATCACAGCAAAGGAAACATTGACAAGCATTGACCTGATTGTGGAGCAACAGGCAAAATTCCTGCCATTTGGGTCCATAGAATCAATGACCTATCTACCAGTAGGTGAACACCTGCCGGATTTTGATGATCCAAACTATCTGAAAAAAGTAAGAAGCCGACTGACTGATCGGTTGACGTTTATCCAGGAGCAGACAACTACCTTTGATGGGTACAATGCCTTGCCGGCAGAAGCTGCTTCACACGTTTCTGCTTTGATTGCCTCTCTTGATGACGCATTGTCTTAGACACAGAAAAGAGAGTGGGACAATAATCTGTTGCCACTCTTTTCCATACCCTAAATCCGAATAAACGGCGAGTCAGAAGTAGCTCCTACGACAATAAGCCGGAATTCAACAAAAATTTGTGAAACAATTTTCGTGCATTCCGGCTTATTGCTTGTAGCTAAACACTTCTGGCTCAGCCTCTTTTTGATTCGTTGTACATGACTACTGCACCGGCTATGCTGGCCGCTCCAAGAATCAACGTCCATTTGTGAGGCGTCAATAGTCCAAAAGCTGCTAATCCAAGCCCGACAATACTATTTGTCGTCGCACTGATCCGCATTGATTGTCTGCCTGGCTTAGGCAGCTTGATTTCCATTCCTGATGTTGCTTCAATCAGCTTTTCTGTTGATCCCAATACCTTATGCAGCATTGGCTCTTGTTGATCTGTCATATCCTTCTGCCCCCTCGAAATAATAAAAAATAATGCCCAAATTTGCGATTTTCATCCCTTGTTTACAACTATTCAATTATTCAAATAGCTCATCAATCACATTACTTATCAAAAACTCAAATACCCAACGGGAATCATAGCTTGCCTGCTTTTTCAATTCAACTGTATAAAGCAATGTGTTGATTACCTCGTAGACCTTTTCTTGCTCTATTTTAAAAGACAAACCTGATGCTTCAACCATTTCAAAGAAGAATACCTTACTATCAAACTGCATTTCGTCGATTCGATCTTTTGGAATTTTGTTTAAAAATGCCAGAAAATCAGGAGAGCCAAGATCATAAAGAAACGGCGCCCGTTCAAACTCCTGAAAATGCCAGTTCAATGCTTCGACAAATCCTTCTTTACTCTCATTAGTATGAATGATTTTCATGATCGTTTCCTTCAGTCTCGTTCTAACTCTCACAAGAGTTTCACAAAAGAAATCCTCTTTTGAAGAAAAAAGCAGGTAAAAAGCGCCCGATGAAATTCCCACTGCAGCAGTCAATTCACTGATACTCGTTTTCTTATACCCATACAATGCCCATCTTTTTTCGCATTCCAGACATAATTTATCTCTCAAAACAGACTTTTCCTCTTCCGAAAAACCTTTAGGCCCTCTTACCAATTCCTTCTCCCCTTTTATCATGAATCAAAATGTTTTTCTATTCACAATAAATTATACACCAATTCAGCTGCTTGTCAACATCAAGAAGATTGTGGCAATGCGCTATGATTCGGGAGGCGAATCATTGATAAGCCTTACCTCTTTGAGCCTCACTTTATGTTGCTTTGATTTCAGCAATTTCTAACTAGCAAAGCTATTACGAAATGAAGGACTTTGTTACGACTTTCGAAGCATACAGAGATTGTTCCATTGTTTATTCGGGTTTTAACACAAAAAAGGCTTGGGACTATTTTACGTCCCAAACCCTTTCCTACTTTATTCCATTTTCTAACGATTGACGGAGCGAGCCATTCGATTGATGGTATGGCGCATACCTCGTATCGCAACAGACATTTCATAGATGTTTTCAGCAGGAGCCAAGCCGCCATAACCTGCATCTCCAATATGCTGAATATCCACACCACAGATTTTATTGATCAATGCAATTTGACGAATTGTTTCTTTATTTGCGCTTTCCTGACTTGTTCCAATCGCTGACATCGTCAATAGATCGTATTTCTTCGCAATCGCCACTGCGTCCTTCAAGTTATCTTCTGTGAAGCCTTGCACGGTACCAACTGCCGGAAGAAGTAAAATATCCGCACCAGCTTTAGCGTAGTCCTCTACTGCTTCATTTGAAACAACAGGCTCATCTGAACCGGCGCTGTGCATCTTACCAGCAATAATCAGTCCGGAAAAGTTTTCCTTTGCTACTGTCACTGCCTTGGCAATCTCTTTATTTGTCACACCTGTTCCTGGATTTCCTGTTAAACAGATGAAATCAAAGCCCAATTCTTCTGCCCTTTGAATTGCCTCCTTCGAACTGATTCGTCCCTTAGAGATGTCCAATTTCTCACTGAACATCTCCGATTGCTCATCTACAGGTTCCAAATTTACACCCACTGGACGCCCAACCAGTTTCTTCAGTTCAGCAACAGGATTCTCTGTATTTTTTTCCGGATGCTGCCAGTAGGTCATCAGCTTTTCCATGTCCATGCCTGGTAATCCTTGAATAATTGGATTGAAACAATCAAACACATTTAATAAAATCAAATCCGCACCAAATGCTGTCGCTACCTCCGCATTCGTAATATCTCCTGCTTGTGGAGAAGCCATTACTACGTTTTCAGACAAAATCGTCCGTCCTTCACTCGCCTTGATCGACTGTTTTAATTCCTGAGCCGACATTTGTGCAACCTCACTGTAGCTTGCGCTGATCAATCGTTTTACCATTTGTTAGCCTCCTAAAATTTGTCCATATAGATACTATTGCAGAATCATCACACCAAAGTTGGCCTTTGCATAAAGTATATAGCAAAGAAATCAGAAACAATTATTATTTAGTTATGAAGATTCGTCTAGACCTATTATACGCTATCTTCTATAAAAAACGAAAGCGCAAACAGCCAAACCAATTACTAAAATGGAGAATAAATAATATACTACAGTCATGATCACTTTATTCAAATTTTAGTATTTCCTTTATTATTAATTTTCTATTCGTTATAATAAGACTACTATGGACTATAAGAAATGAGGGAAAATCATGTCCTTTGATGGAGTTTTTACCCATACGATTATAAACGAACTATCTGAACAACTAACCTCTGGAAGAATTTCAAAAATTCACCAGCCCTACGACAACGAAGTCGTGCTCGTTATTCGAGCAAAAGGAAAAAATCATAAGCTGCTTCTTTCAGCGCATCCAAGCTATGCACGAATACAATTAACTGAAATGGTTTATGGAAATCCGGATGTTCCACCCAACTTTGTCATGATGCTTAGAAAATTTTTAGACGGAGCCATCCTGGAATCGATCAAGCAAATTGAAAATGACCGAATCATTCATTTTTCTTTTTCAAAACGAGATGAACTTGGCGATCTGCAAAACATTTTACTTGTTGTTGAACTAATGGGGCGTCATAGTACGATTGTCCTTTTGAACCAAGAAACAGGTAAAATACTTGATGCAATCAAGCATGTTGGAAGCTCGCAGAACAGCTATCGGTCTTTACTGCCAGGTGCAGAATACATTGCACCGCCAGCTAAAGACCAGTTAAATCCTTTCAGTGTATCAAAAGAAAAGGTATTTGAACTGCTTTCTACAGCTGATGAGCTGAACAGCAGCTATTTGCAGCAAAAATTTCAAGGTCTTGGCAAGGATACTGCGGAGGAAATTGCTTTTCGCTTGAATGAACAGCCAAGCAGTAAAATCCCTGTTTGGGAAGCCTTTTGGAAAGAGCTGAGGAATGCTCCGACCCCTACCCTAACTCAAACAGATAAAAAAGAATTCTTCACCCCACTTGCTTATCAGACACTGGTTGGCGAAAGAACAAGCTTCTCTTCATTGAGCGAGCTATTAGATGCTTTCTATAGTGGAAAAGCTGAAAAAGATCGTGTGAAGCAGCAAGGCGGAGAGCTGATTCGAAAAATCGAGAACGAACTGAAAAAGAATCAAACGAAGCTGTCTAAGCTGAAAAAAACACTGGCTGATACAGAGAATGCGGAATTCTATCGCCGCAACGGTGAGTTACTGACTACCTTTATGACCCAAGTCCCTAAAGGAGCACCCTCTGTTACACTGGATAATTACTACGAAGAAAACCAGCCTGTTGATATCAAGCTGAATCCAGCCTTGACTCCGAACCAAAACGCACAGAAGTATTTCCAAAAATACCAAAAGTTGAAAAATGCGGTTCGTATTGTACAAGTGCAAATGGATCAAACAGAACAGGAAATCAGTTATTTGGAATCTGTCGTATCTCAGCTAGAGCTAGCCAGCCCAATAGATCTTGGTATCATTCGAGAAGAACTGATCAGTCAAGGATATGTAAAGAAACAGAAAAACAAAAAACAGAAAAAAGTGCAGCCCAGCAAGCCTGAGGTGTTTCTTGCTTCTGATGGCGATACAATTCTTGTCGGCAGGAATAATCTGCAAAATGATCAGCTGACGTTGAAAACTGCTAAGAAGACCGATTATTGGCTCCATGCCAAAGATATTCCCGGCTCTCATGTCATCATTAAAAATCCAACACCTTCAGAGGAAACACTCTACGAAGCGGCTTTACTTGCTGCGTACTATTCGAAGTTCCGACTTTCTGCGCAAGTGCCAGTAGACTATGTTCAAGTAAAGCATGTTCATAAACCAAATGGCGCTAAGCCTGGGTATGTGATTTACGAAAATCAGAAAACACTTTATGTCACGCCGGACGAAGCCGTCATTCAACAGCTAAAGCAATCTTAGCAGAACACGGCTGAACCTATGAGTTCTATTGAAATTTTGAATATGTTCAAGCTATATAAAAGCACAACGAGTACAGGAAGCTTTCACTTCTTCGCACTCGTTGTGCTTTTATAATTTACTTCAATTCTCTGGAATAGTCTTTGGAAAATAGGCGCTAATAGCAGAAAGAAACCAAAATTCCCTATACTATGCAGAAAATCAAAAGGCAATCCCTGTAAATAATAAGGAAGAAACGCAGTCATACCATAAACGAGAACATCAATTACAGAAATAATAAATCCATAAATAAATCCGGAAACAAAGCTGAATCCCCATTGGAGAAAAAATGATTTTCCCATCATCGGTACTTTCACCAGTCCGCTAAACAAAGCTAGAAGAACAACATAACTAAGCAGCTGAGCAACTGTCCAAATTCCCATCCCCATGTAAAAATTGGTGATAATAACTGAAAGCAGACAAACGATCAGACCTCTCCCTAGCCCCCATCGACTAGTAATAATCAAAAAAATTGCAGTCATTGGCTGAACATTTGGAATAGGTTGAAATATGATTCGACCAACTACGCAGGCAGCTACAATCAATGCCAGATAGGTCAATTCTCGTACAGAGAATACCGACTTTAAAAATCGATCAGAATTTTTCATAGGTAAATTCAACCTGATCGCCCTGCTTCAGCTTCGTATCCTTTGCTCCTGTATTGATCATTTCATCATTGATTGTATAGACCCAATAATAGCCCTGTGCTTCATCTTGAGCTGTTCCATCAATAGAAGTGATCATCCCATTCTCTTCCTTCAGTTCAAATTGTGCCTTCATTGCTTCCATCAAAGATGTGTCTTCAGCTGTAGAGAATTCCTTTTTATCAATCTCAGTACCGTCTTTTACTAACGAAATCGTTACTGCAATCTGATTAGCTGACTCTGTATCAGAAGTTTCTGAAGCATTATTGCCGGACGAGCAACCACTGATAAATAGAACACTTAACATGAAAGCACTTGAGAAGCGCATAACTCTTTTCATCAAAATCCTCCTAACATTCCTGCATAATCAGACAGAAAAAACATAGTTTCCACTGCATTTCCTATAAGCGCTGCTGCAGGCTTTATATAAATAAACCTAATATAGTTTAACACAATCATGCCCATAGCACATTTCATTGCTGCTCGTTCACAATTAAAAAGGGCTCGACATTCGCTAATTTCGACTATTTCACAACCAATAAATCTCCATCTGAGAATCCAATTGTAACATGAGGCACTTGAAAGCTCCATTAGCAATTCCTTTAAAACGGAATAAAACATAGCCAAAACTGCCTGCCATTTCATTTCAGAATCAACGTTTATTTCCGGACAAATTCTTTCCTTAGGAATAAAATCCTCTATGCAAGCCCAATCATCATCCTCCAAATCATACCTTTTAGCCCCTGTTAGCTCTATACCGTATGGCTCAAATAAACCGAAGTTTAGCGCGGTTATCTCTTTCGGTCTATTCTCAACGGAATCAATTCTTATTAACCACTCTTTCATGGTTTGCTTTAGCAGATTTTCACTCATCGTTTACACCTCTCCTCCCTTACAGTTTATCAGAAAAAAACTATGACAACACTTCATTTTGGATTCATAGCGTTGAATCAGAATCAACTTTTAGCAAATAGATAAAGGATTTCTTTATACTCTTTACTTCTTTTTAACCACTTTCACACTTCCTTCATGAAAAGTATTTTTTTCTTCTCACTTTTTTATGTTCCATTTAACATGGGGAGGTTATTATTAACTCAGCAAACAAGAAAGGGGATGTTTCAAGGAATTGGATTTTCTTTTCTGGGTTTTGTCTTCAAGCTATATAAAGAAAGTCAGAAGCAGGACCCTAACTTTTAAACAAGAAAGCAGCGTATGCGTTTTGCTCCAATAACAGGACAGAATAAACCAACTGACTCTCGTTTCAGTTTATCGAAAACAGAGCGAAACGCGATGTTGCTTCTGAAAAACGAATAACTAAGGCGTATCTGAAAAGTTCAGATCCCCCCTAAATAGCGAAGCAGTTTTGCTTGCTCATATATTATTAAGTGGATGAACGTGGTGTTTTAACTCTCCTGAGGCTTAACAACAGATGTTTATTCTCAACCCTAGAGGTGTAGGTTCGAATCCTACCGTCCACGTCAGTGCGTTCTCGCACTTTAACTTATAGATGACACTTACTTTTGAAAGGATGATGTTCATGAAAAAACTATTTACCGCAGGTTCACTGATTTCAATCGCTGCTATCACGGCAATTACACTGACAAGAAAACACAGATATGCTTATGCGAGAGTCTCGCATCGATAAAAAAAACGACCTTCACGGGTCGTTTTTTACTGTGAATACATCCTGATTATTCATTTTTGACTTTCTTGCTTCTCCGAATACATGTATTTTAGTTATCCATCATTTTATTTGCCTCTCATCATTTACACCTATAGCTTTTCAAACTGTTCGAATTCATTCGTACCATTATCATGTACTTTTGCTGTATAAACATCAAATGATAAAATGACAGGATTCTTATGATCAAGAAATTTTTGGTAATCATTTAATCTGTCCTCAATTATTTTGTACCCTTCTATTTCATGCACAGAAAACATTCCCTTCAACAAGAGACTTTGATGCTTTTCCTCATTGTAACAAATGACATTGCCCTTGCTGGACTGCTTAATGTTTTTCACCGTGCTCCCATTCCCATCAACGTAAAATTTTAACGTATGGAAGTCAATTCTTGCGATTGGCTTAGATACTACAATCGTATTTGGAAATCCATTTCTATCAACGGTGGAAAGTAAAAATGAACGACTATTTTCTATTAGTTTACGAATCTCCTCAATCACAATTGCTTCCTCCTTGATATTTTTTCTCCATTATACCCAAAATGACAAAAATACCAAAATTATTGATTTACTGTTTTGCTTACGACACATCTATCTTCTTATACAGCACTTCCTCATAAGAAAAACCATCAGTAATCCTGAATAAAATAAATCGTTGTCTTAATCTTCAATCTAAGAGTGAAGACAAGCCAATACCTATATAAAAAGCCGCAGCTACTATAACAGCTGCGGCTTTTTTTCAATAATTTATACAAAATATGGCTTTAGACTCTATATCCCAGTCAACAACAAGGCGTGTGTGAGCTCTTGCTTTCTAACTGTTCGTGGTAGAAATACGCGAATTTCATCTTCGTTGAACCCCACCTGCATGCGGTAATCATCCACAATAATGGGACGTCTCAAAATTGACGGCTCTTCTTTGATAAGTTCAATCAATTCATTTATAGACAACTGACTGATTTTATCCTCATAGTCTCTGTAAATATTCGAGCGCTTGGAGAGAATATCCTCTGTTCCATTTTCACTCATTTGAAGCATTTTCCTCAGTTCATCATCTGTTAAAGGCTCGTTGAAAAAATTTTTCTCCTTAAAAGGAATTTGGTGAGATGAAAACCATTTTTTTGCTTTTCTTGATGATGTACTGCTTGGGGAAGTGTACACTTTAATCATAACTATCTCTCCTTAGATTCATATTTCAAGATAAATTCTATCTCTTTTTTATAATTCAAGCAAAAGATTTGTTTTAAATACCATTTTGTGAAAAAATAATTTATTATAAATCTTTTTTTACTTTATATTTGAAATATAGTTTCATCCGATTGAAGAACTACTTCAATCTTCTTCCTAAAAGCACTGTACAGCTCTACTTCTTGATACAAACAGAAAATGCACAAGAATTAAAAATTCTTGTGCACAGATGTTCAAATTTCACAAACTTTTTTTAAATCATTTTCGCATTTTCATTCCCATTCGAATAATCATCACTAATAGAACAATATCAACTGGGATCAGCCCAATCCCAATAAGCAATGGAATCCAGCCAAAGAAAAGCAACGGAAGTCCATACTCATAGGTTCCCGCTAAGGCTCCACCCCAATAAATCCCATAGCCATAATCAAGCAAGCTGAATGTCAGCATGACAAGTATCAAAAATCCGACAATCGAAACCCAAAAACTCCGTTCATCCATCATTTACCTCCTATTGATCCCCTTTTTTTACTATTATACCAAAGTTAAGGAAAAGCATTTACTCTTTTCCTTTTATCAACACAATGCTTTCTCCCGCTTCCACAGATCCATTTCAAAAACAAGCTTTCCGGTTCCTTACAATTTTGCAGATATCAAATACGTGTGAAATCCTCGAAACCATATTACAATAGATGGGACTAGAGAAAAGAGGCTTTTGCATATGAACTTTTTAAAAAAATATGGATTTTATTTAATGATTTTAGTTATTGTCAGCGAACTGCTCCTTCCTGTCATACTCGGACTGTTTTACCCTGGCTATGATCAGCTTTCAATGCTGATCAGTGCGTTTGGCGAAGATACTAGTCCAACTCAATTGGCTTTCAAAATTTGGGTCATTATTGATGGCCTCTTATTCCTATTAGCCATACCAGCATTTTATCAACGCTTCAAAACAACGTCGAAAACACTGACAAAATGGCTTGCTGCTATGATTGCTGCTTTTGGAATCGGTGATTGTATTGTCACAGGAATATTTGATCGCTCCGGCAGTTCCTCCGGAATCAGCATTGAAGAAATCATTCATGATTATGCTTCCGGTGTTGGTTTTGTGGCATTATTGATAGGTACAGGACTTCTATTCAAACTGTACACACTGGAAAATAATCATTTGATGGTAACAACGATACCGATGATCTTTATTATTTCATCACTTCTTATGTTGCTGTTTGCTCTTCCAAGAATACCGATCATTGATCAGCTGCATATCCCCTATCGCGGGCTATGGCAGCGGCTTAACCTATTGTTTTTATATCTGCCATTCCTTCTTACCGCTATAGAAAGCCTTTTTTCTAAAAGCAGCCGTCAAAAAAAATGATTTTTATTGTTTAAACAAAAACAGACTCATTCATCCTGTATATCTCCTCTCGGAAAATTAGACCGCCGAGTTCCATACAGCTGATGTTAATGTGTCTGTTTTTGATAGATCAAATCATCTAGTCAACTGATTTTAATGCATCCAGCATATTGACTGATCGAATCTTATAATGCATCACACCCATGATCATAAAGGTGATCGTCATTGTGATTATTGCAGATAACAGGAAATTCATCGGCATTAGCTCTGGCTTGAACATGGCCTCATCCGGTGGTAAAGAAACCATGATGAAGCGATGCAGAAAGAAGCCCATGACGTAGCCAAACAATATTCCGAAAACCGATAGGATGATTGTTTCCCGATAAATGTACAGCGTTACTTCATTGTCATAAAAACCAAGAACCTTGATTGTGGATAGTTCTCGAATCCGTTCTGATACATTGATATTGGTTAAGTTATAAATAACAACCACCGCTAAGAGCATGGCACAGACGATCAATACAATGATTACATTGTTCAATCCGCCCATTACTGCATCGATCTTCTTACTTAGTTCTTTTGATTGGACAACACCTTTTATCCCCTCAATGGTCATCAAATCAGCCGCAATTGTATCACTATTCTCGGCAGAATCATTTTCTAAAATCATCAGCTTACCATTACGCACCAGCTCTTTATCAAATGTAGAAGCATAGGCCTCTTTCCCCATGAAAATGTAATGCCCCATGTACATCTCTGTTATGCCGGTGATGGTCATCCTCCTGTCCATTTCTTTATCATCTTGAACAGTGATTTGATCACCTGTCTCCACATCCAGCAGCTGTACAAGCTTTTCTGAAAGAATAACATCAGTATCCGACAGCTTCATTTCACTGCGATCCTTACGATTTCTCACTGTTATAAAATCAGAAAATCCATCCATTTTTTCAGGACTTAATAAAGTGATCGACTGCTTATCATCATTTTCTCCAGCAATGACAGATACTTCTTCGTAACGGATGTCTGTTGATTCAGCAATGTCCTCATCCAGGTTTTGTTCCTTCAGCTTTGGATCAATATTTTCCCCGTCCTCATAAACTGTGATTAAATCATAGTTGATCAACTGACCAAATTGTTCATCAACGATACCAGATAATGAATCTCTGATTCCAAAACCGGTGATCAACAATGCTGTACAGCCTGCCACACCAATAATTGTCATAAACATTCGCTTTTTATAGCGGAATAGGTTTCGGGCTGTTACCTTATAAGTAAAGCTCATTCTATTCCAAATCGGTTTGATTTTCTCCAACAGAATACGTGCTCCTACCTTGGGCGGCTTCGGTAACAATAAGCTGGCAGTTCGTTCCTTCAATTCTCCGGAAGCCAGTATATACGCCGGTACAACAGTACAAATAACTGCTGTCAAAATGGCAATGATTGTATATTTAGGAGAAAAAAGCAGAACAACTTCGGAAAATGTTGAGGTCGCTGCATAGGCATTGAAAATCACCGTCGGCAATAACGTATGGCCCAATAAAGTCCCTGCTAAAGCACCTAAACTGCTGGAAACCAATCCATAAACGACAAATTTCTTTTTGATGTCCTTATTGCTGTAGCCTAACGCCTTCAATGTCCCCATATTAATCCGCTGTTCATCAACAAAGCGTGTCATTGTGGTCAAGCTGACGAGTGCGGCAATCGCGAATAGAAACACTGGGAATACATTTGATAAGACATCGATACGCTGAGAATTCTCCAAGTATTGCTTATACCCTGGATTATCCTTGCGGTCACTGATTGTATACACAGGAGCCTCCAACTCATCGAGATCAGCCTGTCCTTCAGCTAATTCTCTCTCTCCATCTTTTATTTCTGATTCTGCCTCTGCTTTCTTCTCATTGAAAGCTGCTAACTGTTCATTATAAGCCGCTTCCTGAGCAGCGATTTCTTGATTGGCAGCCTCATATTGCTGCTGCAATTCAGGAATCCCAGAACCCAAAGCTCTACTTTCTTCAAGCTGTGCTTTGGCTGCATCAATCTGCTCACGCGCTTGAGTCAGCTTTGATTCCACAGATGCCAGGTCATCCTTTGCTTCTATAATCTCATCATTCGCTTCATCCAGTTCTTCCTGCTTTTCTTTCTTGACCTCAGTCAAACGTTCCGAAGAGCGTTCAGCCAACAACTGATCGATATTCTCTTTGTGCTTCCCTACAACAGAATGGTACTCATCACTATAGGCATCCATCTTCTTTGTATCCGTAAAAGAAAGCCTTGCAATCATGTACACCTCTGAATCGAAAACATTCGGTTCAACTACAGCATAGCTATCTAATTGCCCCTTACCAACTGTTGTTTGTCCAATAGAGGTTTTATCGATTATCTCACTTGATTTGATAAATCCTGAAATTGTAAAGATTTGTTTCTTTAAGGCAGTTTTCCCCTCAGCATCTTCTTCCTCTGAAAACTGAATCTCATCCCCCAAATTGTAGTTCTCTTGTTGTAAGTAGTCTAATGCTATTTCATCTTCTCCAGAAGGCATTTTCCCTTCCATCACTTCATATTTCGAAAGATCATCAGGTGCTGAAAAAATTCGAAAGCTTGTATCAGTATCCTTAACAACAACATCCTTTAGATAGCCGTACTCAATTTCATCCAGCTTTTCAGTCTTTTCCAAGGCTTGCTGATCCTCTTTGTTCAAGCCCCATGTAGAGGTGACTGTCACAAACGCCAGATTATTTTCAGAGTAGAAATTCTCAGCTGTCGTACGCATATCCGGTCCTGTTACTTTTAAGCCGACGAAGGCAAATGCCCCCAGCAGCATCAAGCTGAATATCGATAGGAATCGACCATAGGAGCCTGTGATCGATCGTCGTATATCTTTCCATAGCTGTTTCTTCTTCATTCTAGTCACCTACCATTCAATATTCTCTATCATTTCGGGAGCAAGATTGACCTCGATCGATTTTGCTTTTCCATCATGCATATGGATCACTCGATCAGCAATCGGAGCAATCGCTGCATTATGAGTCACAATCACAACAGTCGCCCCTTTTTTTCTGCTCATATCCTGTAGAATCTGCAGAACCTGCTTTCCTGTTTCATAGTCTAAGGCTCCTGTCGGTTCATCACAAAGGAGCAGCTTGGGATTTTTTGCCACAGCCCGTGCGATGGCAACCCGTTGCTGTTCACCACCAGAAAGCTGTGCTGGAAAATTATTGATCCTTCCGCCGAGTCCTACCTCCTTCAGTGTGGTTTCAGCATCTAATGCATCCTCAACAATTTCAGAAGCAAGCTCCACATTTTCTTTTGAAGTAAGATTAGTTACTAAATTATAAAATTGAAAGATGAAGCCCACATCTGTTCGCCGATAAGCTGTTCGCTCTTTAGAAGAATAATCAGAGATCTTCTGTCCATCAATGAAGACTGCACCGTCATCATTCGTATCCATTCCTCCGAGAATATTTAGAACAGTAGATTTTCCAGCACCAGAAGCACCCAATATCACAACCAGCTCGCCTTTTTCAATGGCAAATGTTACACCATTATTGGCAGTAACAACTGTATCGCCAATTTTATAACGTTTATAACTCTCGATCATTTCTATATATGACATAGCTATTCCTCCTTAAATGAACAACGCGTTGATTTTAATATAAAGATATTGTAGAATGAACGCAGACAGAATACAATAAACAATTTTTCGAAGAGTGTTCATTTAATTTTTGTGGAAAGGAAGCGAAGGCATGTCCACCGTTAGAAACACCGAATCAAAGGCACTGATAAAAAAAGCTTTTACACAGCTCCTTGTAGAAAAGGGTATTGACAGCCTGACTGTGAGTGATATCACAAGAACAGCCGGCATCAATAGAGGAACTTTCTATTTACATTATCTTGATAAATATGACTTGCTCAGTAGTATCGAAGCAGATATCCTGACTCATTTACGGGATATTTTCAATAAATACGGAAATACAGATGATCCTATGGAACTGATTCCTTATGAAGCAATATTAGAAGCCTTGCAATATGTCATGACGGAATTTGAATTGATCAAAGCATTGATCGGCAAAGGCGGTGACAAGAAATTTGTTGATACCTTCAAGGATTTGATTGAAGAAACGATTCAGTATAAAATCAAAAAATCAGATTTTTTGAGCTGTAACCACGAAGGATTACCGAAAGTCTATGCACATGAGATCCTTCTTTCTAGTATTGTCTCAGTCATCTTACTGTGGGTCCAACGAAATGCAGAGGAATCTCCAGAGGAAATTGCAAAAATCATCAATCAGACGAAACAGCTTTCACCAATTACCTTACTAGGATAAAATAGTGGATGCTAGTTGAAATATAGAAAAAACAGATATACAGATTATCTCCTTTACGCGATTGCATTTAAGGAATAACCAGTATATCTGTTTCTTTATTATCTGTTATATTTATCGCTTCTACATCAAGCTTTGATATAGCGCAATGATTTCTTCTACTGATGCGTCTCTTGGATTCCCCGGTGTACACACATCCTTGAAGGCATCCTGTGCGATGTGCGGAATGTCCTCGGCCTTCACCCCCAGCTCGGAAATCGTTGCAGGAATGCCAACATCCTTACTTAACTGGTCGATGGCTTCACACGCGGCATCACGCACACCTTCGATACTCATTGCTTCTGCACCTTCCAAGCCCAAAGCAATCGCGATCTCACGGTATTTCTCAGTGGTAAAATCCTTGTTGTATTTCATCACAGTCGGTAGTAAAGACGCACAGGCTACGCCATGAGGAATATTGTACCAGGCACTCAATGGATGCGCCATTCCATGAACCAAGCCTAAGCCCACATTAGAAAAGCCCATTCCGGCAATATACTGTCCTAATGCCATTTCCTCTCTGCCTGTTTGGTCTCCATTAACCGATGCCCTCAGGGAACGACCGATGATCTCAATCGCTTTGATATGCAGCATATCCGTCATTTCCCAAGCACCCTTTGTGATGAAGCCTTCGATGGCATGAGTCATGGCATCCATGCCGGTTGCCGCTGCCAATGCCTTGGGCATTCCCATCATCATGTCGCTGTCTACGAAAGCCACAATAGGAATATCATGG